>QQUY01000001.1:0-1150000 GCA_003385635.1 Acidobacteriota bacterium
TGGTTCATTCGGCCGAGAATATCCGCCAAATGCCCCAGTTGAAATCGAAAAATCAATTCGTCGCTGTAAGTGGCACAAGAACAACAGCTTACAGCTGTAAAAACATTTTTAACCGGACACTAGTGATCTGAGATCTGAGATCGCAAAGCGCTTCGGAACTATCTGAACCGGAATCCGACCCTCATTGAGAAGGGAGATCCGACAGTCCTCAAAGGTGTTAAGCCGACGGTGTAGCGTGAGTTGAAAACATTTTCAACCGTACCAAAGACTGAGACTTCTTCCCCAAATTTCCAGCTTCCGAAAAGATCGGTCTGCAGATAGCTTCCCATCCTAAACTCGTTTTGGTCGTCGTCAAAGGCCCCTGAAGAAGCTTTCGCCTGCACGCCGAACGAACTGCGTTCGGCGTTACCGACGAGGAAACGGAACGTCAGATTGTGACGAGGTGTTTGCGGAATGCGCAGTCCTTCGAGAAAGGGATTGGCAGGAAACTCACTGAAAAAAGCTTCGATAAGCGAGTACCCCGCCGAAATCGCAAAGTGATCAGACCATACGTCGCCTTCTAGTTCGAATCCCCGCGAGATTATTCTTGCCGCATTCTGTCTCTGACGAAGAATCGGCGAAGAATCAGGCTCGATCGTCACGTTCGACACCGCATCCCTCACGGTCGTCGAGAAGCCGACTGCGCGGAGTCGAAAATTGTCTTGTCGGTACGAAACTCCGCCCTCGTAATTCACAGCTCTCTCTGCGGTCAGGTTTTCGTTTGAAAGAGTAACAATACTGCCCACGCGAAATCCCCTGTAGAGTTCATTCAGCGTAGGAGCCCGGAAGCTGCCCGATGCATTGAAGTAGGCAGACACATCGCTTGTGAGGAAAAGGAGTAGAGAGAAACCCGGGCTTAGTGCATCTTCCTCCCGGTCGGGAAAGCGATCTACGGTTAGTGCGCCGTCCGAGAGTCTCAAGTCGGACCGCAGCGCCCCGAAGTTTTTCCATCTGTCGTATCTGATGCGTCCGGTCAGTATCGCCCGGTCAAAAAGCGAAACGCGGTCCTGAAAGTAGAAGCCGGCCGTGAACTCCTTGCCGCCTGAACCTGTTCTAGACCTGGCATTTCCTCCAAAGAACCCGATTTCATCGCTCCATCCATCCGAGCGCTTAAGCTCGATACCTCCCTGAAGTGCATGGGACCGGACATTTGTCTGGTACACGACCGAAAGCCCGAGACTTCGCGAGGGCACTCGCTGGAGTCGTACGAGTGATTCACTGTCTCGGTCGTCAGCGACCGCCGAGAATGACTGATCGAAAACCTGAAAAACTCCCCACGCCCTGATCGAGAATCTGGAACCGGAAGTTCCTTCGAAAAGGTCCGAAAGATACGTGTCAGCTCCGGCCTCGATTTTTCGAGTGTTGGAACGGTTTCTTTGAATCTGTGTGCCGTTCTTTCTACGCTCGGCAAAATAGGTTGCACGGACGAACAATCCGATGTCTGCGCCGAATTTGGGAGTCAACCTGCCCGAAAGGTCGAGGTCTCTCGATCCTGCCGACTCATCGGCGAGGCCCCGAGAACGGTTCTCGATCGGAACATAGCCCCCTGTGTTGAATGCCGATCCGACCAGATCCGCTTCAAAGTGCTTTCGTTCCAGACCGGTGAAAAAAGAGGCACCTGCGGTGTTCAAACTTCCGCCGAAAGCCTCAGCTGAAAATACATTCCCGTCACGCACTTGTTTCCGCGTGACCGCGACCGTCCCTCCTATGGAATCGCTCCCGTATAGACTAGAGGATCCTCCGCGGAGCACTTGAACTTCATCGATCCCTATAGGCGCAACGCTCGCCCACGGGACCCACCCGCCGAACGGATCGTTTAGGGGGACTGAATCCACCAGTACGAGCGAACGGCTCGCTCCGCTTGGATTGATCCCGCGAAGCGAGGCTCCCTGAGTGGTCGGATTAGCTGTCCGTGAAGTCGTCCTTCTGAAAAGCGTGAACCCGGGTGTCAAGCGCAATGCGTCGTCGAGCCCCGTGCCTGCCGTCGTTCTAACCCTTTCCGAAGTGATCAGCGTGATGCTGGAGGCCTCTCCCTGGACCTGTGACGGAAAACCCTCCGGTGTCGCTACCGAGATACTCTCGAAAACTGAAGGATCGATCCGAATGGTTACCGGCCCGGAAAATGCTTCAGCCTCGTCAAAAGTGTATTCAAGCGAACGCTGACCTTGGGCGGTCGCGACGATCGAAAGCTGCCCGGCGCCTTCGATCTCACACTCGAAGAACCCGTCATCGCCTGTAGAACAAACGGTAGAATTCCCCGATCTGCTAATAGTTAGTTCAGCACCCGCCACAGGGTCGCCGTTTGCGTCAACGACCGAACCGCGTAAAATCTGAGTATCTGAGACTTGAGAGGAAGCTGAGAAGGCGAGAAAGAGCACGGCGAGTGCGACGTTGATCGCGGCACGGCCCCGCGGTTTTTTCGAGCGTACGAAAGGAATCATCTTGTGAGCGAGAATGACAACAACAACACCGAATCCGCCGCTTCAAAAGCGGCCGCGAAAATACTCGTTCTCTTCGGCACGCGTCCGGAAGCTATTAAGTTAGCACCCGTAATTCTCGAACTCAAAGATGTTCCACTGTTCGAAACGGTCGTTGTTTCTTCGGGCCAGCACAAAGAGTTTCTGCGGCCGCCGCTAAAGGTCTTCGGGATCGTGCCGGATCACGAACTCGACGTAATGACGGAGGACCAGACACCAAACTCCGTTCTCGCCGACACGGTCAAGGCACTCGACAAGCTTCTGGAAAAGGAAGCGCCCGATCTGATCCTTGTTCAGGGCGCCACTGCCACTGCACTTGCGGGAGCATTGGCCGGCTTCAACCGGGACATCGCGGTCGGACACGTAGAGGCGGGTCTCAGGACAGGAGATCTCCGTTGCCCATTTCCGGAGGAGATGAACCGCCGCCTGATCACGCAGGCCGCAACGTTCCATTTTGCGCCGACCGCCGAAAACCGCCAGAACCTTCTTAAGGAAGGTATTTCGGATAAACAGATCTTCGTGACCGGCAATACGGTCGTCGATGCTATCGCATTCGCTCGAAAGCAGAAGCCGAGCGGACAAGTTGAAAAGGTCCTTGCGATGACCGAAGGCCAGAAGCGGATCGTGCTGACGATGCATCGGCGCGAGAGCTTTCGCAAGCGCATGAACGAGTATCTGACCGAGATTGGCGAATTCGTCGATCGCCATCCGGAGGTGACGCTCATATTTCCGGTTCATCTGAACCCGGTTGCCCGCAAGATCGCGACGGATATTTTGGCGGAGCGGGACCGGATCCTGCTCCTCGAACCGCTTCACTACCCGGACTTCTTGTTCTTGCTCGAAAATTCGTGGCTCATAATGACGGATTCGGCCGGGATCATCGACGAGGCGCCAAGCATAGGCCGTCCTGTACTAGTCCTTCAACCTAAGACCGAAAGGGTCGAGGCGGTTATGTGCGGTATTGCGAGACTTTCGGAAGGAGGTCCGGACAGCTTCAAAGAGGTTCTCGAGCACACTTATCTTGCGGATACCTGGATAAACTCGGTAAAACCGATGCAGAATCCTTTCGGTTCGGGAGACAGCGCTGAGAAGATCGTTGAGGTGCTGAAGGGCATATGCACCTCGACAGCTTCGGCCGTTTGAAGCCTTTGTTGCTTTGAGTGCCGAGGCCGAACGATTAGAATGTTCCGGCCGACAAAAGAATACGGAGCAAACGAATGAGCAAAGAACTCAATAACAAGAACCCGAAAGAGATCGCCCGCTGTTCGGAATGCGACCGGGAAGTGGATCACTACTATACCTTTCTCACCCCTTCGAACGAAAAACGCGTGGTTTGCTGGCAATGCCAGATGAGGGAAGAGAAGGGCTTCAATGCGAAGCGTAGTTTCCGCCGGCAATCGCGGCGCGGCTTCATCCCCCGATAACTCATCAGAGTCAAATAACATAAGTTCAAAATGAGCATCAGGAAGATAACCGAATATCCTGAGGAAGTACTCGCGCGCGTCGGCGAGCCCGTCACCGAGTTCGACAAGGAGCTCAAGGCCCTGACCGACGACATGTTCGAGACGATGTATGACGACCACGGGGTGGGTCTCGCGGCTCCGCAGATCGGCCTGTCATTACGACTCTTCGTGATGGACTGCGACGGTATCAAGTTAGTGGCGGCAAACCCCGAGATCATAGAGACTTCCGGCGAAGATACAGGTCAGGAAGGCTGTCTCTCAGTCGGCAAAGTGCCGGCCGTAGTAACACGAGCGATGAAGGCCAGGCTTCGAGCGCAGGATGTGAACGGCGAGTGGTTTGAAAAGGAAGCTGAGGGTTACGCTGCACGATGCTTCCAGCACGAGACGGATCATTGCGACGGAAAGCTCTTCATAGATCACCTTCCGAAGATGCGCAGGGAGATGGTCATCAAGAAGTTCAAGAAAGAAAAAAAGTGGGGCTAGCAGCAACCCTCTAGAACTTGCAGGTCACAGCGGTTGAAAGCTCGTCGATCCCTTTCTCGCTCAGGAGATCAAGCAGCTTTATGAAGATACGTGCAGTGGCCCGGGCGTCGTGCGAGGCGCGATGGTGGTTGGTAAGGTCGATCGAATAGTAGTTTGCGACGGTAGCAAGTTTGTGGTTCTCGATCCCGGGGATCAGTTTGCGCGAAAGCCTGACAGTACATAGATGAGGATTGGCTACCTTGTATTTCCCGTGAACGAGGCCGATTTCGTGATTGAGGAACCTCATATCGAACGGTGCATTGTGTGCTACAAGGACCGAGTCGCCAATAAAATCAAGAAGCCCGTTTGCAAGGTCTGTGAACGGCGGAGCGTCTTTCACCATTTCGTCATTGATCCCCGTCAGCCCGGTGATGAACTCAGGGATCGGAATGCCGGGGTTGACCAGCGAATGATACTCGCCCGTTATCGCTCCGCCCGACACCCTGAAAGCACCGATCTCGGTTATCCTGCAAGGAGGAGCTTTTGCGCCGGTCGTCTCAAGATCGAATACCACGAAATCCGATTCGCTCAGTTTTCTTCCGTAGACGTCGACATCGACCAGCTCGACAATGTCTTCATCCAGCCTCAGGCGCGGGTCGGTTCCGACGAGGTCTGAAACCAGCAATTTCGCGAGAGAGGGCGCGGGCGATGAAATGTTCATTACATAATCGACCACTTTTACCGCCGATACCCGGCCGCCGTTTTCCTTCAGCAGGTCGATTGTTTCTTTGACAAGGAGGGAGTCTGAAATTAGGTTAGGAAACGGCGTCATTCCTTTGATTCTAACCGCTCCCGGCCGAACTTCAAATATGCGGTGTTAACGAGAAGTTGATCCGCTCAGGACCGCACTGAAAACAGGTATGGACCCATCAAACGAGGATAGTGTGCTACAGCATTTCCGGGACACCAATGCGCTACTCGAAGGCCACTTTATTCTTTCAAGCGGCCTCCACAGCCCATTGTATCTTCAGTGTGCCCGTGCACTTCAGTTTCCTGCCGACGCAGGTGTCCTCGGAAGAGAGATCGCTGAAAGGCATCTGGACAGCGGGATCGAGACGGTCTGTTCACCTGCCATCGGCGGTCTTGTCATCGGGTACGAGGTTGCGAAGGCCCTAAACGTCAGGTTCATCTGGACCGAGCGGAAAGAAGGAGAAATGGCCCTCAGGCGGGGATTCGAGATCCGGAAGGGCGAGAGGTTTCTCGTTGTTGAAGACGTGATCACAACTGGCGGATCGACACGCGAATGCATCGCGGCGATCGAGTCTTGTGGAGCAAATGTTGTAGCTGCTGCCTCGATCATCGACCGGTCCGGCGGAATAGCAGATGTCGGCGTCCCCCGGACCAGCCTTGTTGAATTAACAGTGCCGAGCCTCGACCCGGCGGATTGCCCGCTTTGTAACGAAGGACTCGATGCGGTCAAACCTGGCTCACGCGGTGCCTGACAACTGTCGCGTTCCCAAATGAATTACAAACTTCTGATCCAATACGACGGTACCGATTTTCACGGCTGGCAGGTCCAGAACAATCAAAGGACCGTGCAGGGCGAGCTCGAGCGCGTTTTAACACTTCTCGACGATGCTGAAGTACACGTCGCCGGTTCCGGTCGGACCGATGCGGGAGTGCACGCCGAAGGACAGGTTGCTAACGTAAAACTGAGCAAAGTATTCAAATCCGAGAAGCTTCGGGGCGCCATCAACGGTAATTCGTGGCGTGATGTACGCGTCCTGGATGTTACGAAAGTCGATGAAGATTTTCACGCGCGGTTTTCGGCGAAGGGAAAGACATACGTGTACAGGGTCGTGAACGCACCTGTGATGTCGCCGTTCTGGGCACGATACGCACATCTGGAGTCGAGGCCGCTCGACATAGCCCGGATGAAAGAAGCGGCTCCGGTGTTTCTTGGCGAGCACGATTGGACTGCATTCAGTTCGGCAGCCTCAGATTCCGAGAATAAGGTTCGAACGATAACTGAATTTTCTATAGAATCCCGTTGGGACCAGAGATGCGGAGCGGCAATGCTTGAGTTCAGGATCACCGGGAACGGGTTTTTGAGGTACATGATCCGTTCTATCGTGGGAACAATGCTCGAACTGGGAAGAGGCGAGAGGGACGCGGATTCGATAAGGACAGCGATAATCAATCTGGATCGCGAACAGGCAGGGGTGACAGCTCCGGCCAATGGATTGACGCTTCTCTCGGTAGATTACGGTTAATTCTCAGCTGATGAGCATCTATCACATAGTCGATCCCGAAACGTGGGAGGCTCTCGAGGACTCCGAGCCATACGCCGCAGGAAGCCTCGAAACTGAAGGCTTTATACATTGCAGTTTCAAGCATCAGCTCGCCGGCGTGCTAGAAAGATATTACAAGGGGTCCGGCAGGCTGGTTATCCTTGAAATTGACCCGGAAAGGCTTGATGTCGAACTAGTTACCGAGCCCTCGACCGGCGGCGAGGAATATCCGCACATTTACGGCAAGATCAACAAAGAAGCAGTTTGCGGGACTATGAATGTCCTTGCGCCTGAAGACGACTAGCTTTCTGATCAAACGATGCATAAGAACTTCGCCGAAGTAGTGGAAGCCGGATCAGCTGAAGAGAAGCTGCTCGCGGATATAGATCCCGGCAAAATGCCCCGGCATATCGCCGTGATAATGGACGGCAACGGACGCTGGGCGAAGCTTCGCGGCGAGCCTCGGATCAACGGGCATCGCGAAGGCGCGGAATCCGTAAGGGCGATTCTGGATACCTGCACGCGGCTTGAGATCGAGGTCGTTACGCTCTACGCATTTTCGACCGAGAACTGGAAGCGGCCCGCCGATGAAGTCGACGCGCTTATGCAGATGCTCAAGTATTACGTCGGAAAAGAACTTGAGAATGTTCATCGGAACAACATACGGTTCCGCGCGATCGGCGACATCGAAGGGCTTGCCGAAGACGTCAGGGCCGAGATCCGGCGGGCTGAGGAAAGGACGGCCGACAATACTGGGACCCTGATCAACGTGGCTTTGAACTATGGCGGCCGTGCCGAGATCCTCAACGCCGCAAAGAAAGCGTTTGCGGGACTTGGTTCGAACGGAAGAGGCCCGCAGGACCTGACCGAAGAGGACATTGAGGCCAATCTATACACCCACGGCCAGCCCGAGGTCGACCTTCTGATCAGGACCAGCGGCGAAATGCGGGTCTCAAATTTCCTCCTGTGGCAGATCGCTTACGCGGAGATATACGTCACCGAAACGCTCTTTCCCGACTTTCGCAGGGAGGAGATCTTCAAGGCAGTTTTAGAATTTCAACACAGAAATCGCCGGTTCGGCGGTGTGAATTGAACTGAAGCAGGTCGGGCAACTGGTTGCCGGCCTCCGGATCGTTATGAAAAGCCGTCTGATCACAGCGGCGATCGCGCTGCCGGTTATCATATTCTCCATAGTTTTTCCGGCCTATGCTCCGAATCTTCCGGAGGCGGACTGGCTTTTTGTTGCGATCGCTGCTTTTGCTCTCGCTGCAGGGCTTTTTGAGTACTTTTCGATTGCTAAGAAGCTGGAGCTGAAAGCGGATGCAGGCGTCGGATATCTTGCCGCGGCGTTGCTCTTCGTTCTGTTCGTCTTCGACGCACCATCCACCGCACCGGACCTCCTCCTGGCGTCGGCCGCATTCTGCGTCATATTGATAATCGTTACGCAGGCGTTCCGCTTTCAGAAGGACTTCTCGAAAATGCTCGCGGGAATAGGGGCGGTGCTTCTCGGTGTCTTCTACATAGCCTTCTTGGGCGGATTTATCGTGGCGATGAGGACCGGCTTTGAGGATGTGCCCGGTCTATCCACGAAGCTGCTCGGTTTCTTCTTCCTGGTCGGAATGGGTTCCGATGTTGGCGCATACTTTATTGGGAGGAGTGTCGGAAAGTACAAGATGGCTCCCCAGATCTCGCCAAACAAGACCTGGGAGGGATTTGCAGGTGGCTTGATGCTGGGCGCCGGATTCGCTGCACTTTCGACTTTCTGGTTCTTCCCGGAACTGCCGTATCAGATCTCGATCCCGCTGGGGATCGTGATGGCTTTGGTCGGCGTGGCGGGAGATCTGTCGGAAAGTGCGATGAAAAGGGCGGCCAAGTCAAAGGACACAGCGTCGATCCTGCCCGGCCACGGCGGATTCCTGGACCGGCTTGACAGCCTGCTTTTCAATGCGCCGCTGCTGTACTACTTCGCGCGGTCTTACTTTGGGTGAATTCGCAGGTGGCATGGATCAAGTATCATGGATCAGAAATCAAGAATTGAGCTCATTTCATATTCACGTCGACTAATACGTGATCCGTGATACCCGATACATGACCCCTGACCCCTGAAACATGCGTTGGCTCGACTGGACAATCGTAGTTGCTTATCTGGCGTACGTTATTTGGGACGGTGTGCGGCTTTCGAGAGGCAGCTACAACGATGCCGAGGGTTTCTTCCTCGCGAACCGTAGCCTTCCCTGGTGGGCCGTCGGACTTTCGGTGATGGCGACCCAGATGTCGGCGATAACGCTTGTCGGTACGACCGGGCAGGCGTACGACGACGGGATGCGGTTCCTGCAGTTCTATTACGCGCTTCCGTTCGCGATGATCATCCTTTGCGTCACGGTCGTTCCGTTTTTCCATCGCGCAAAGGTCTACACCGCGTACGAATACCTTGAGAATCGTTTCGACCTCAAGACCCGCACGCTCACAAGCTTCTTCTTTCTGATCTCGCGCGGCCTGGGAGTCGGCGTCATCATCGCCGCGCCTGCGGTCATTCTCTCCATTGTCTTTGGCTGGAGCGAGGTGATAACCATCTTCGTCATCGGCCTGACAACGACCTTCTACACGATGTTCGGAGGTGTCCGCGCAGTTACGTGGACCGACGTCAAGCAGATGGCGATCATCTTCGTCGGCCTCGCGGGATGCCTTTACGTGATCCTGAACAGCTTCCCTGCCGGATTCTCGGTAACGGACGGACTAAATCTCGCGGGGGCTACGGGCAAGCTGACAACCATCGAAACGAGTTTCGACCTGAAAGAAAAATACACGATCTGGTCGGGCCTTTTCGCGGCGTTGTTCCTTTTCCTTTCTTACTTCGGTTGCGACCAAAGCCAGGTCCAGCGTTTTCTGACGGCAAAGTCGGTCGACCAGGGAAGGACATCGTTGCTGATGTCGGCATTCCTGAAGATCCCCATGCAGTTCGTGATCCTGCTGATCGGTGTGCTTGTATTTGTCTTTTACCAGTTCCAGCAGCCGCCTATGATCTTCAACCAGTTTGAAGCGAACCAGGCGATCGAACGCAATGCGGAAGGCTACGGGGCGCTTGAGGAAAGGTACAAGCAGGCGCACGCCGGAAGAAGCACGGCGGCGACAGAGTTCATTGAAGCAAAGCGGGGAACGGACGCCTCGGCGCAAGAATCGGCGAAGTCGCGTTATCTTGAAGCCAACAAAGAGTTTGCCGCTGTCCGGAACGATGCAAAGGAGTTCATCAAGAAGACCAACAGCAACGACAGCTTCAATGATGTCAATTACGTCTTTCCGACTTTCATCGTAAACCGGATGCCTCTGGGACTTGTCGGGCTGATGATCGCCGCGATCTTCGCCGCGGCGATGTCCAGTATCTCTTCGGAGCTGAACGCTTTGGCAACAGCATCCACCATCGATTTCTACAAACGTCATTTCAATCCCGACGGCACTGACCGCCAGTTCGTAATGTTTGGCCGCTTTGCGACCGCCGTCTGGGGACTTTTTGCCTGCGTTGTCGCGATCTACGCGACAAATCTGGGATCGTTGATCGAAGTGGTCAACAAGTTCGGATCGTATTTTTACGGGTCTCTCTTGGGCGTGTTCGTGCTTGCGATCGGGATCAAACGGGCTCGCGCGCGTGGTGCTTTCTTTGGCTTGCTGATCGGAATGGCCGCGGTCGGGATCGCTTCGAACTACACGGAAATTGAATTCCTTTGGTTCAACGTGGTCGGCTGTCTCGTGACGGTCCTCGCTGGATATCTGATCAGCCTCACAACTGAGTAGTGAATCGTTAATCGTGAATGGAAGGCGGTAAGCGGTTTAGCGGCGGGCTTGCCCGCCCTCTAATTGACCATTTACCACTGACCAATGACCAATGACCAATGACCAACGACCGATGAATCAGTACCCGGAGCGGTAGCATCAGGTATTCTTCTTTGGTTTGCATATCACAAAGCGACACAGCGGAGCATATAGGGGTATTCACTAGCTTCGTGCGACCTAGATTACTTTCTCCTATTACGAGGATCGTTCCTGCGCTACGTCCTAGACTGCCATTTAATATCCGGTATCCTTCCAGACCAAGCAGCTTGACCCGATACAATATAATTCACGCCAATGAAAACCGACGCGCTCAAAGACCGGCTTCGGTTCATAACCAACCGGATAAGGGAACATCTCTGGTTTAGGCCGGCGGTGATAAGCCTGGTAGTTGTTGGCGCCGTGCTCCTTGCCCGTGTCGCTGATGGATTCGGAGCTCCTCAATGGGTGCCGGAGGTTTCCCAGGACACTCTCGTCAAACTTCTTACCGTGCTCTCCGGGAGCATGCTTGTGATCGCGACGTTCGCAGTCGGATCGATGGTTGCAGCGTACGACGCTGCAAGCAGGACCGCCACCCCTAGATCGTTCTCGCTCATCCTTGCCGACGACGTTTCGCAGAACGCGCTTTCAGCTTTCATCGGAGCTTTTATCTTCTCGATCGTTGGTCTAGTAGCCGTTGAGAACAGCTACTACGGCCGCGGTGGCAGGTTCACGCTTTTCCTTCTGGTGCTAATTGTCTTCGCCGTGGTCGTCCTGACCTTCGTGAGATGGGTTGACCGGATAGCGAGGCTCGGGAGGCTGGGCCCGACCATAAAACGAGTTGAATCCGCAGGTGAGGTATCGATAAAAAGAAGAAAGCACTCTCCTCGAATGGGAGGTGTAGAGGTCACCGAACGGCCCGACAACGCTGAAATGGTGAAGGTTGAGGCGATCGGCTATGTAGCGAGGCTTGATGTCGCGTTTCTGCAGAGCCTGGCCGAGAAGTCGGCTGCGAGGATCGAGGTGGTGGCTCTTCCCGGCAAGTTCGTTTTTCCAGGAGAATCTCTGGCAGTAGTAAAACCAGACAAAGACGATTATTCGGGAGTGGATCCGGACAAGGTCCGCAAGGCCTTCGTTATCTCGGAGGACCGCACGTTCGACGAAGATCCGAGGTTCGGGCTGGTGGCTCTATCCGAGATCGCCAGCCGCGCGCTGTCACCCGGAGTAAATGACCCGGGCACTGCGATCGAGGTTATCAGCTCTGTGGTGCGTCTGTTCTCGATCTGGGGAGGAGATGCCGACAACGACGCGGAATCCAGCAAGCCGGAAAGCGATCGCGTTGAAGTACCCGAGCTTTCACTTGATGATATGTTTAACGACGCTTTCGGATCAGTAGCGAGGGACGGTGCCGGCCAGATCGAGGTCGTCATTCGCGTTCAAAAGGCTCTCGGTTCGCTTGCCGGGTACGGCGACGATTTTGCGGCGATCGCGGACAGGCACTCGCGTGTAGCTCTAAAGAGGGCCAAGAACGCTCTGAGCATAGAAGAGGATATTGAGAGGGCGATTGAGGTACGAGCGCAATACTTTGGATAGGCTGGTTTCGCTTCGCTCATTGCAGGCGGGACGCCTGCGGTCCGGACAAGAGATGGAGATCAGAATCGACGACCTAGAAGGGCCCGAGATACGGGAGCTTCTCGAAGAGCACCTGCAGCGAATGTACGAGACCTCGCCGCCGGAAAGCGTTCACGCGCTGGACCTCGAGGCCCTAAAGAAACCCGAGATTACTTTCTGGACGGTCTGGGAAGATAACTTGCTGGCGGGATGCGGTGCGCTGAAAGAGCTTGATCGGGCGCACGGTGAGATCAAGTCGATGAAGACTTCAGACAGGTTCCTAAGAAGAGGTGTCGGATCTTTGATCGTCCGTCACATCCTCGACGTGGCTCGCGAACGCGGATATCGTCGGATCAGCCTCGAAACGGGGAGTATGTCCGCTTTCGGCGCCGCCTTGGCGCTTTACAAACGATTCGGATTTGTTGAGTGCGGCCCGTTTGACGGATATGTTGAGGATCCGAATAGTGTCTTTATGACAAAAATCCTTTGAGATCAACGGGCCGAAGGTCCGAAACAAACCCAACAGGTTACGAAACCGGAAGGTTCTTATGACGCTTAACGAACAGCAGAAAGCACTTTGTGACGACCACTCTTTTGACTTTTCCGATCTTACTGCACTTTTTCTAAACTGTACTCTCAAGCCATCCGGAACGCTTTCACACACCGAGTCCCTGATCTCAGTATCTGAAGCGATAATGAAGGCAAATGGGGTATCGACGGAGGTATTGAGGCCGGTCGATCTCGACCTCGCGCCGGGGGTCTATCCCGACATGACCGAACACGGATTTGAGAATGATGAGTGGCCGACTTTGCGTGAAAAGGTGCTGTCTGCCGACATTCTGGTTTTGGGAACCCCGATCTGGCTTGGGGAAGAGAGTTCTGTCTGCAGGAGGGTGATCGAGCGCCTCTACGCCGAGTCGGGTAATCTGAATTCGCAAGGCCAGTACATCTACTACGGCAGGGTTGCAGGCAGCATAATCACTGGCAACGAAGACGGGATCAAGCATTGCGCAATGACCATCGGCTATGCTTTACAACATCTCGGCTACACGATCCCGCCGCAATCGGACGCGGGATGGATTGGTGAGGCCGGTCCCGGAAAATCATACGCCGATGACGGATCAGGCGGTCCGGAGAACGACTTTACACAGAGGAACACGACGTTTATGACCTGGAACCTGATGCACCTTGCGAACATTATCAAGAGTGCCGGAGGGATTCCGGCGCACGGAAACCAGCGGAGCGAATGGGATGCGGGATGCACCTTTGACCATCCGAATCCGGACTACCGCTGACAGCGCGGCCACCGCGAGCAGAGAGCTTTTACCGATGAAAAAGATCATTCACACAGTGCATATTCATTCGATGCCTTCGGAGGTTTTCGAAGCGTTGACCACTGAGAAAGGTGTGACGGGATGGTGGACAACCGAGGCGAAGCTCGAACCGGGAGAGGGAAACCTGATCAAATTCAGGTTTATGGACGTTTTCAGCCCTCGAATGCGGCAGGTCCGGTTGGAGAAAGAAAGCTTGGTTGAATGGAAGTGTGAGGGCGGGCACGACAACTGGCAGGACAACACATTTACGTTCGAACTGAGAGAAAAGGACGGCGAGACATCGCTGAAATTCGTGCAGATCTATGCGCAGGAGCTGGACGACGACACTTACGGGACCTACAACTTCAACTGGGGCTACTACCTCGGCAGCCTGAAGAAGCTTTGTGAGGAAGGGAAAGGCACTCCGTTCGAGGCTCACTCCTGATCTGCAAACCGCACAGGATTTTGAACTTGTTTTGCGTGTTTCCGTAGAACTTACCTGGAACCTGGAACCTGGAACCTGGAACCTGCAACCCGGAACCTAGACTCCGGTTTTCGAAACCTGACATCTGATACCTGACACCTGACACCTGACACCTGACACCTGAATCGTCGTGTTTTGTCCAAATTGCGGAAGAGACAATGCCAATGAACTGAAGTTCTGTGCTTCTTGCGGGACTGATCTTGAGGCTGTTTCCCAGGCTTTGACCGGCCGGGAAGCGGATGTCTTCACAAAACTGGACAACGGACTCGATCAGTTCATCGGCAGGTATGCCGAGCACGTATTCTCACAACCCCGTCCCGGATCAGGCGAACACGGGGTCGTAAGGTCCTGGCGTTTGCTTGGGCAGGCCTTCGTGACAACACTGGTCGATCTGTTCATGTTTTCGATAATGTGGAACATTCTTCCTCTTCGTTTCCTTTTGCTGTTGATCACCAGTCCGATCCGAATACTAACCGAGCGCCACAGACAGGCCCTGGTCGAAGGCGAGACCTCTGCCGGCTACTCGCCGCCGCAATTGGGAAGAAAGACCCTGGAACATCTCCCTCCGAAGTCTGCTCCAAGCGTGACCGAAGGTACAACTTCAAATCTCCTTTCGAGACAAAAAACAGCCGCCCGCAGGTCTGCAGAAACCGACCAACTGGAAGAAGACTGATGGGGAAGATTTTGTGGATGGGCGTCTCTTTCCGTGCTATCGTTTCCTCGCAATGCAGTACGAATGGCGCTATGAACGTCTCGGTGACTTCACCTACAACCTGCTTCCCGAAATTCAGGTCAGGCCGTTTCTGATCGAATGGCTGATCCCGGAGTGGGATGCAGACCGTAAGGAGTTTCCCGATCAGCCCTGGACTGCTGAGTGGCTTGAACTGATCACGTATATGAACTTCACTCTCGAGGTTCTGAGTCTTGACGTGATAAGTCTGCGCCCCGACCTTATGGCTTACCGATCTGACAAAATGAACTTTGCGGACAGCCTGGCCGCCCGCGCGAACGAAAGAGAAGAATCACTTTTGAGGGGTGTCTCCACCGAACCGCTGGTCGTCAATGCCGACGGCCTTGAGCTGATGGACGGATACACGCGGTACGAGGTCTTCAGGAGACACAACCAGAAAGAGGTGTACGCCTACGTGGGCAAATCGGTGATCTTCGGGGCTTGAAACACGCCGAGGCGGAGTTCAAATATCAAAGTTCAAGGTTCAAAGAATCGAGCTTCAGAATCGGCAGAAACGCGACCGCTGAACAGTTCCAATTTTCGAGTTCCAAGTTCCAAGCCTGTTCAAAGTTCAGCGTTCGAACTTCAAGGTGCGAAGAATTAGCGCGTTGCCGCAACTCGGGAATCGAGCCCGCGACGCGGGCGTGATAGATCAGCTCCACGTGAAGCGCAGCGAAACGTGGAGAAGCGGCGAGAACAGAAAAACATCGGAATTGCGCGTTAGACGCAGATGCACGAGAATTCCGAACAAACAGAGAAGCGTTCGATCGGTTCAAGTATCATCGCCGGCGCGATCGTTCTCACTGTCTTTCTTGCGATCGAATTCATTCCGCGGCCGCTTGTTTCATACTTCTTGCCCGAAGGCGATCCGTATCTTAAGTGGTCCCTGCGTTCGATACTTGAGGTCGGAGGAGTGCTCGTGGCAGTTATCGCGATCTACCGCACCGATCTATTCGGAGCTTTCCGGGAGATCCGATTGACGTCATCGTTCACAAGGGCTCTCGGCTTCGGTTTCCTTGTCACCTTCCCGATGGTCCTCGCATTCGGCCTGACAAGCGACATTGGCGCCAATCTCGATTTGCGAAAGCTTGTATTCTCGACGGCCGTGGCAGGGTTCGTCGAAGAGGTCGTATTCCGCGGTTTCGCGTTCTGGATGCTCTACCGCTATGCGGGCTGGAATTTCTGGCCGGCCGCATTGATCCCGGCTTTGGTTTTTGGCTACGGGCATCTGTATCAATCGCCCGACCTGATGGAAGCGACCGGTATTTTCGCCATCACCGCCGTCGGATCCGTATGGTTCAGCTGGCTGCTCCTGCGTTGGGACAATCTGTGGGTCCCGATAATCGTACACATGCTAATGAACTTCTGGTGGGACGTCTTCGAGGTCGATGAGACCGCGCTCGGCGGCTGGCTGGCGAATGTTTCACGTTTCGCTGTGATAGCACTTTCGATCATCGTAACCGTCAATTCGAAAACCGCGACTGGAAATGAAGTTTCAAACCACGAAGATTCACGAAGTGATACGGACGCGCCTTCGTGATGCTTTGTGCCACTTTGTCGTTTACGATGTGCGGCCGGCAAAAGAAATTGAAAGGATCCTTGTATGGGAAACGATCGAGTTGAGACGTTTGAGGACCTGATCGCCTTCGCAGAGACGCGGAGCGACGTTCTCGCGCTTTCTCTTACAGGATCAAGATCGGCAGGATTTGAGGTTCCGGAATCGGACTTTGATTGTGCCCTCTTCGTCGTCGAAGGAACCGAAACAGAAGTACGGCAAGAGCTCGGGGACATCCCGGGGGCTCTCGATCTGAGGTTCTTTACTCCGCGCTCATTTGCCTCACACGCCGAATGGGGATCGGATCTGGCGTGGGACCGTTACGCCTGGTTCATTGCCAAATTTGTTGTGGATAAGTCTGGAGGTGAATTGCCCAATGCAGCTCGTCAGAAAGGGCTTGTGCCGGAAAACGAATTAGATGATTGGATCGACGGGTCTCTCGACTGGTATCTGAACCAGGTCGCGCGATCGGTTCGATGCATCACCCGCGGGGATGAAACCGGCGGGCGCCTCGAATGCGCCGAGGCCGTTCGACCGTTTCTACAGGCGGCTTTCGCCGTGCACGACAGACGCATCGTCCCTTATTACAAATATCTCCGCTGGGAGCTGGATCAGCGCCCGCTCGTCAAGTTCGGACTCGGGCCGGATGAATTCGCGGGATTGGTGCTTTCGCTGGTTACGTCGGGTTCGCTTGAATCCCAGAGAAAGACACTGGAACTGGCAGAAAAGGTCTTCAAGGCCCACGGGTTCGGACGCAGGTTCGAAGAATGGGAAACTTCAAAATGGGGATCGCGGTATTTTGCGGACAGGTAACAGCCCCGTGGTTCAAATTACCCCGCTCGTGCTATCTTTTTAAAATTCCAGCTGACCCGAGTACACCTATGAATTTCGCACGATCGGCGGTTTGCTTTACCGTTTCATTCCTTTCCATCCTCTCTATCCCTGTCATCACCTCAGCGCAGATCCGCCCGATCTATGATCAGGGTGCGATCGGGCTTGGCCAGATGCTCAAACGCATCGGCAACACCAAGCGGATAATGCACATAGGCGCCCATCCGGACGATGAGGATTCTGACCTTCTGGCGTATCTAGCGCGGAAAGAGAACGCGCGTGTGGTCTATCTGTCTTTGACTCGCGGAGACGGAGGTCAGAATGTGATAGGGCCGGAGCTGTTCGAGGCCCTCGGCGTGATCAGGACCGAAGAGCTTCTGCAGGCTCGTCGTCTGGATGGAGCCGAACAGATGTTCACGCGGGCATTTGATTACGGGTATTCAAAGACGCTGGAAGAAGCGAAACGGTTCTGGGACGAAGAGAAGATCAAATGCGACATTGTGCGTGCGATCAGGAGTTTCAGGCCGCAGGTCGTGAATCCGAGATTCTCTGGCACGCCCGCTGACGGTCACGGTCAGCATCAATTCGCAGGTTATATCGCCCCGATCGCGGTGAAGGCCGCGGCTGATCCGAACGAATGTCCCGGAACGGGAGCACCCTGGATTGTCCAGAAGCTTTACCGGGGTCAGAGTTTCCGATCTAATGCCGAGCCTTCGCTGAGTATGAACACTGGCCTTTACGATCACCTGATCGGAAAGAGCTATTACGAGATCGCTGCATACGGACGCAGTCAGCACAAGTCTCAGGAACAGGGCGGGCTTGAGCTGCGGGGAGAACGGTTCGCGGGAGTTAATCTCATCGAAAGCTCGGTCGAGACGCCAGCGAAAGAGACAAGCATGTTCGACGGTGTGGATGTTTCTCTAGGCAGGCTATTTCCCTCTCCGCTTGGAGGAAACGGTGGCGCAACACGCGACGATTACAAATCTTTTGAAGATACCCAGCTGTTTGCAACTTCATCGTCTGTCGAAGGCCTGGTTGAATTGCGAGAGTCCCTGATGAGAATTCTCGCTGCGAGCTCAGGACCGGTGGATGCGCTGCAGTATAACAGTGAGGTCAACGACAAGATCGTTGAGGTGGAAAAGGCGATCCGTCAGGCTTCCGGGCTCCAGATCGACGCCCTTGCTGACTCGGAAACCGTTGCTCCTGGAGAAACATTGGATCTTACCGTCGGAGTCTACTTTCCGGGAAGATCGGATATTGTCTTCAAGGGCGTAACGCTGAAAGCTCCGAACGGTTGGAAGGTTGAGTCTGAGGAAACTTCCAGTAGTGGCGGCGGACCGGCGAGATTCCGTGAAAACCCGCGCGAATCGAGGTCGTTCAAAGTAACCGTTCCCGCAGGCCAGAAATACACACAGCCTTATTTTCTAGAGAAACCCCGCGACGGATACCTCTATCAAGTGCCAGATGGCTACGATCCTACGCTGCCATTTCAACCCGCTTTGGTCACCGCCGAGGTGACTATGGATGTGAAGGGAACCGAGATCACGTTCGAACAGCCCGTCGAATACAGGTTTGCAGATGATACGCGTGGAGAGCTTCGAAGAAATCTCAACGTGGTCCCCGCCGTTTCGGTCAGTGTCGATCAGGGGCTTCTTGCGGTCCCAAGAACCGGTAAAGAGGAAGTCCGCGACATCGCTATCAATATAAACGGAAACGCAGCGGACGGGATCGATGGGTCCGCTAGACTCGTTGTTCCGAACGGCTGGAGATCGTCCTGCGAGAACTCATCGTTCGTGAAACTGAAGAAAGGCGGTTCAACTTCTGTTGATTGCACGCTGACGATCCCCTCGAACGCCTCGGAAGGGGACTATGCGGTGAAAGCTGAGGTAGCGGCAAACGGCCAGACGTTCTGGAAGACGATGAAAACGATCGCCTACGACCACATTCAAACGCATCGTTATTACACCGACGCCGAAACAAAGGTTGTTTTAATGAACCTGAAGGCGGCGCCGGTGAAGGTCGGTTACGTTCCGGGTAGCGGAGACTTTGCTCCCGAAGCCATGCGGCAGATGGGACTCGAGGTCGAAGAGCTCGGGAAGAAAGAGCTTACAAGCGGAGACCTGTCGAAGTACGACACGATCGTGATCGGCATACGCGCTTCTGAAGTCAATCCCGATTATGTCGCGAACAACGGCCGTCTGCTTGAATACACTCGCGCCGGCGGGACGATGATCGTGCAATACCAGAAGTTTCCGTATCAGTCACTAAACCTGGCGCCGTATACCGTTTCCTTCAACGCTCGAGTTTCTGAAGAGGATGCAAAGGTAACGATCCTCGAGCCGGCGCATCCAGTGTTTACGACGCCGAACAAGATCACGCAAGCGGATTTTGAAGGCTGGGTCCAGGAGAGAAACCTCTACGCATTCCGTTCGTTCGACGAGCGGTACACTCCGCTTCTTGAATCCCACGACACGGGCGAGCCGGAGAACAAGGGCGGAATGGTTTACGCGAAAGTCGGCGAGGGACAGTTCGTGTATGCGTCATACGCATTCTTCAGACAGCTTCCGGCGGGTGTCCCGGGCGCGTGGCGTTTGTTCGCGAACCTGGTGTCCTTGGGGGAAGAGAAATAGACAGGGATAAAGGGGATGGATTTTAAGGAGTCAGAACTCTGAAGTCAGAAGTCAGCTTTGATCTTTCTCACGTTAGACATCTGTAGTAGCCAGTAAAAGATGGACATTGAAGAATATCGGGATGCTATTGCCGAGGCAGCGGTCTTAAAAAGATCCGAGCTTCACACTACGCTCAGGTGCCTAAACTACTTTGCCCCACACCTAGCTCCAATTATTCAAACTGCGATCGATTCGGGCGGGATAGAACGTCCTCCGGAAGTGAAAAGCAGGGATGAGTTTATCCATCACCAAGTTAGCTGTACGGCTGATCAGGCAGGTGAGATCTATGAGGCCCTCATGGAGGCTGAAACGCATTTTCTCGGCCCGGACTATGAGTCTACGGCTGAATCGGCAAGGTTTGGAGAGGTAGGGAAGAAGTGGTTTGAGATCTCTGAAAGGCTCGATCAGTAAGATTTAGTTGGCCTTCGCGTCTTTGCGAGAGTCTTCGTTTGTTTCGGGGGAGAGAATCAGACAGGGATAAAGGGGATGAAAGGGATAGCCGGTTTCGAGATTCCGAATTGAGAAATCCTCTGTGTCTCCGTGCCTCTGCGGTTGTTTCTTCTTACCGCGAAGGCGCCAAGCCGCCAAGTTCCGCGAAGAAGAGAACTTCGGGCCAAATGATCGTTCATTTCCTTAAAACCGGCGAGAAGTGTTACGCGGTCGAGATCGAGCGTGAGGGCTTGCCGACTCTTGAAATGAACCCAGCTCCCGGATATGACCCGCTCGTGCCTCACGACCTGATGCACCTGATCGTCGAGGCGGTCCTAGGCCTTGACCGCGCGATATACGGACAGCTTGCGGACGGCGGCGACGCAGGAAGCTTTCATATCAAAGACCAGTCGAAAGTATCGGCCAAAGATCTGTCACGACTGAGAAAGAAACAGAAGAAGAAGGGAAACCGTCTACGTGCTTCGGAAGACGGGCATTTTGCGATCTCCGAAAACGCAACATACGTCTGCTGGCACGAGTGGCTCTCGCGTTCGAAAGTCCCAAGTCACAGGAGTAGATCTGTACCGATGAAGATGAACGCAGCTGCGGTCTGGGAGCGATTTCCGGCTACGGAAGCAAGGCTGCTGAAGAAATCTTTGGACAGGACCTGCGATCATCTGGACGAACTGAGCGCTGCCTGGTCAAGACTGAAATCAGGCGAGCGGATCTCTGTGAGATGGCCGGATCTAAAACTGATTGGTTGATTGCGGCCCGATTCGGATGTTCTGTTTGTTAGTCTCCTGGTTTGCCTATCGCAGCGCATTTGCAAGCCGATCGGTTCGAAAGAAAATGGCGCTTCCCCCGCTCTACTCTTGATCAGGCATCACCTGAAAATTATGTCCAAACTGCCCATTTTTCTTTTCGTTCTTGTCATCGGCATTTTGCTGTTGTCCGTACAGATCTCAGTTTTTCCGCAGGAGAGAATCCCCTGGCTATCGAACATTGGGGCCATGGAGAAGCGCGATTCGATAACCTCAATACGCTCAACGGCAAACGTGACGGTCTCCGACGGCAAAGAGTATTTGGCAGAAAGCTTCTACGTCGATCCGCAAAGAAGTATATTTCGCATCAAGTATCCTGACCGCACCCTGACGCAGGGCGTCGAAGGGAAGTATTTCTGGAGTTTTGACGGAAAGGAGGAGAAAGAAGGGACGCCTCAGACCGAGACGATAGTTCTCGGCCACCAGTTTCACGCTCAGATCCTGTTCTTCGATCAAATCCACAGAGGAAGCATAGTGACCGAAGAACAGAGTCCTCTTAGTATTTCGGTCGCAGATGACAGGGCGGCGAAGTGGTCGATGGTCCACGATTCGGGTGTTTTGAGGACGATGATCATCGAGATCGAAGGAGGACCGACCGTCGTTAACCGTTTCTCCGACTTCAGGCGTATCGATGGTGTCCTTCTGCCTCACGCGATCTCGATAGACGACGGCGAACGCACATTTACTTACAAGTTCACTTCGATCGAGTTCAACAAGGGAAGCCTTGGCGACTACAGGGCTCCGGAAGCGGTTCTTACCGACGAACAGAAGCTGCTTCGTTATCACCGTATCGTGATGGACGATCACTTCTTCGAGAACGTCGACGGTATGAAAAGCATAAACTCGGATATGATCGTCGTTAGCCGCGGCGAGGTAAGCAGGATGAGCGAAGCCGAATCGGACGCCGGATTCGACCGCATCGTAAAGGGAAAGGATCACTACATTTACGACGACCTAATCAGGCCGATCG
Source organism: Acidobacteriota bacterium (assembly GCA_003385635.1). Taxonomy (GTDB): domain Bacteria; phylum Acidobacteriota; class Blastocatellia; order Pyrinomonadales; family Pyrinomonadaceae; genus Aridibacter. The sequence goes on from QQUY01000001.1 coordinate 21,950, forward strand.
TGAAAATATCCGAAGATGGAACTCTGGGATGGGTTATCGTGAGGGTATACGCTAAGGGTACATACTTGGACGAAGAGGGCGAACCGACGGAGCCGCTTGAATTCACGAGCGCCTGGATCGAAATGTACGAAAAGATCAAGGGCCGGTGGCTGATGGTAGGCAATGTCTCCAATTTTGTTCAGGATGAATGAGATTCGGCCGTGGACAGGGCGACCAGCAAATAGGGGGAGAGATGCCAAAACTTTTGAGGGTATTCAGGGCGACGGTAAGGCGCGGCAAAGTCGAAGAGTTTACTTCTTTTTTTGTCGAGGTAGCTGTTCCTCTTGTGAAGTCCTTTGAGGGTATGGAATCTGTGGTAATCGGCCTACCCGAAGAAGGCACGGAACGCGAGTTCATGATGACCACGACATGGAAGGATGTGGCGGCGTTGAAGAAGTTTGCGGGAAAGAACTGGCGAAACCCTATGATCCACCCGAAAGAAAAATCGCTCCTGAAAGAGCTTGCGGTGCATCACTACTGGCTTGCAGAATAAAAAAAAAACCGCCGCGGAAACTCGCGACGGTACGACATCAATAAATGTCTTAGAATCTATTTCCGCTTGCGGCTGAGGACAGTCAGCTTCACGCGCCGGTTTCCCCAGCGTCTCGCTTCGCCGCAGCTTGGCATCCAGATATCGATCTTGCTGCCTTTGATCTTGCCACCGGTATCAGCGACCGTGTAGGTCCCCGAATACCTTCCGGCTGTAAGTCTAACCCTGGTACCCAGGGGAAGCACGCGGGGATCTGCAGCGATAAGTCCTTTCCTGACTCGCTGGCCGCTTGCAGTCCGCCCCCGAAGGCAATACGCAGTTGCTCTAAAGCTTCTGGCCTTCGAAGCTGCGGGAGCAGCAGGTGCGGCTTCATTGTTCTCAGCTGCCTTCTTTTCGGTATCGTCTTTCTTTTCTACTTCTTTCGAATCTTCTAACTTCTTGTTATCTGCGTCTTCAGTATTCGTATTTTCTTTAATTGCTTTATCGATCGTTTCAGGTGTTGGGGTAACTTCCGGTCGAATGGTTTCCTGGGAATCCTTCGTCAAGACATTTTCGTCATCGACCTGTGTCTGCGAGTAGGCGACGCCCACAAGCAGAATCACGAGAACAGCAATGACGTATCGTCTCGCCTCGTATCTCATAGATCATTCTCCTGCTTATTGCTTAGCCCGTATAAAATGAACGGTGCACAAGGGCACCACTTTAATAAACGGCCATTAATAAAAAAATCCGGCGGTGCCGGTTATAATTTTGCCTCATAAAGGCATAAATTCCGAGGATTGCCCCGGAACAAACAAAAAGGCTAGCATCCGAATGCGGCATTGTAAAGGGCAAAAAAGGGGTCTCAGAACAGGGTCCGGAGTAAAGTGATTGTGGACTAATGGCCTTCTTTTGAGTATATTGCTCGAAGCCTGCGTTACGCGGCACCCCCAAATATGCAGAATCGCAGATCAGGACCCAGGCACGTCATCTCATTCCCTGTCCGGGTCGACTGGAAAGACGAGAACGGTAAACAACTCACAGAGGAAGGACTGACCGAGAACGTCGGACCGAATGGAGCTCTCGTGTTTCTTCCGCGTCTTCTTCCTGAGGTCGGCACGAGCGTGAAACTTACTGTCACTGAGAATCCGAAGGACGAGGTTTCAGTCTCGGCAGAGGTTCTTAGACTCGAACGAAACGCTGCACACCCTCAGGCCGCTCTTCAGGTGACCCGAAAGCTCAAGGTCTGGAAAGAAAAGGTCTGGTCCTACGCCGCCGCTGTGCTTGATAAGGAAAAGCCCGAGGTTTACGAAGATTGGTAAAGCCGTAGCGGGTCTTCTCAGACCATTTCCTGTTCACAACAAATGAAAATACTTGTTCTCGGCGCTGGCCGGATGGGCTTCGGAGCGGCCTTTGATCTCGCCCACAACTCTCCGAAGGTCCAAAGAGTGACCATCGCCGACCAGGATATCTCGGTCGCTGAAGCGGCCGCAGATAAAACGGCATCCGACAAGGTGTCTCCTTTAAAAGTCGACGTTTCGGACAGCAACGCGGTTTCGAAGGTGTTTGCAGATCACGATGCAGCGATCTCCTGTGTCAATTATTGGTTCAATGAAGAACTCTCAAAACTGGCGATTTTGAACCGTTCCCACTTATGCGATCTGGGAGGCAATAATGGTGTCGTCGATCGTCAGCTTGCTCTAGATGCCCAGGCAAGAGAGGCCGGGATAAGCATTATTCCCGATTGCGGGCTTGCTCCCGGAATGGTCTCGGTTCTCGCGGTGCACGGAGCGTCCCGCTTTGACATCCTTTCGGAAATTCACATCCGCGTCGGAGGCCTTCCGCAACATCCCGAACCGCCTCTCGACTACCAGCTTGTTTTCTCAGTTGAAGGCCTGATCAACGAATATGTAGAGAAGGCACGTGTGATTAGGAAAGGCGAGATCTTAGAGATCGAATCTATGACAGAACTGGAGCATCTTGAGTTTGAAGGCTACCCGCCGCTCGAGGCATTCCAGACCTCTGGAGGGACATCTACTCTTCCCGATTCGTTCGGAGGCAAAGTCACCGAACTTGATTACAAGACGATCCGCTATCGCGGACACTGCGACAAGTTCAAGACGATGATAGATCTTGGTTTGTGCTCAAGCGATCCGCTTGAAACGCAAGGGGCCGAGGTTGCGCCGAGACGAATCCTTGCAAGATTGCTCGAACTGCATCTTCCGGCGGATGGACCGGACCTTGTGTTTGTCCGTCTGGAATTCGAAGGGCAGATCGCTGGCGCCCGCAAAACACTTGTCTATGACATCGTCGACAAGCAGGATAATGAGACTGGACTGAGCGCGATGATGAGGACCACTTCGTTTCCCGCGTCGATAATCGCCCAGATGATGGTTGAAGGAGAAGTCGCCCTTCGGGGCGCAACACCGCAGGAAGCTGTGATCGGTCCAGAATCATTTGTTGAAGAGCTTAGTAGGAGAGGAATTGCGATCGATGAGTATTTTCGTGATTAGCAAGACGACCAATAGCTGCAGTAATGAATGAAGCCCCGGATTTTCCGGGGCTTTTCGTTTAGCTTGTTACGTCTGCGCGAACAGTCTGGGAGGCGCTTGTTTCTGAAGCAGTTTCCTCAGTTTATGTCGCGCTTTGTGAAGCTGCGACTTGGAGGTCCCGACCGAACATCCCAGAATCCTCGCTACTTCTTCGTGCTCGAATCCTTCAATGTCGTGCAGGACAAAAACGTTCCTGTATCCGTTCGGTAGTTCCTTGATCGCATTATCGAGGGCGATCTTGTCGACGACCGGCATTTTACCGGGCTTCTCTGACCCCTTGACGATCTGAACCGGCGTTTCGCCTTCGTCCGTGACCTTTTCCATTTTGACGGTACGTTTCCTGAAATGCATCAGGACCTGATTGACCGTTAGCCTATGAAGCCAGGTTGTGAAAGCGGAGTCCCCGCGGAAGCTGCCGATCTTTCTATGTAGCTGAATAAATACGTCCTGCGTGAGATCCTCGGCCTCATTCGAGTTCTTGAGCATTCTCAGGCAGATCGCGTAAACCCTTCTATGATGACGGTTGTAGACTTCTTCAAAAGCGATCATATCGCCCTTTGAGGATGCCTGGGCAAGATCGTAATCCGACATCGACTTCACATCTACCGCATTCTTTGCGGCTTCCTGTGCATTTTCATTACTGTCGGCTTTTTGCAGAATCGGAAAATCGAGCGTGTTAGTAGTTGCCATTTTTTTCTCCCCCTCGCTTAAGCCTTAGAACAAATGTCGTGCCAAGAAGTTCCGAAACGTTGCCTGTAATCGAATAAATCCCGCTGGAAACCGTTTTATTCCGAGTCAAGAACGGACATACCTTTCATTTCGCCAAACATCTGAGAACAGTTTTAAACCATTGCGTGTAACGGTTCTGCACACCATACACCTTTCGGAGTATCGGTTTCGTACTGTTTATACATTTACCGTGCCCGTTTGTTGCATTAATCGGCTCGGCGCGTGATACCATCGGAACATAGCAGTAAAAGTAGACTCTCATTTGAACTGATGTCGATACAGTTGTTCAGGTCCTTATCCGGTCCCGTCTCACTAAGCCTCTTGTTTACGTTGTTTGCAGCCCTTCTTGCGCCTGTCGCAGCCTATTCCCAAGTTTCCCAGGAGGTCTCGGAAAAAGAGGGCATTCCTGTCCTTATCAAACATCTTCCTGACTGGGAGTCGAAAGCCGACTCGGCCATTTTTGTCAACGAACACGCCGATCTGATAAGCGCCGCGCAAGGGGCAGATGTCCTCGGCAAGATCGATTTCATCCCCGGCACGGAAGCCGTCATTTCCGATTACCCACAGGGGAGGCTCGTCATCGTCGAGTTTGCGACTCCGCAAGCCTCACGGGATGCGGACGAACGAGTAAAGGAATACGTAGATTCTTCGTCAGGCGGAGTGACCTTCTTTTACCGCAGGATCGGAAACTACAACGTGTTCCTTTTTGGCGGCGACAACGAGGCCGCTGCAAATGCGCTATTTGATCAGATAAAGTATGAGAAGGTCGTCCAGTGGCTAGGTACACCCCCGGTCTACGGCCCGGAGGGAGAGTCCGAAAGAGAATTCATAACGGGTGCATCTACTTTGTTCATTTCGACCGTTATCGTCATTCTGTCGGGCTTGGGCACTTCGCTGGTCTTCGGAAGCATAGCCGGAGTCGCGTACTTCCTCTACCGTGAACAGAGGCGAGCGAACATGACAGCTTTTTCCGACGCTGGCGGTATGACACGACTAAATCTGGATGGCCTTTCCGAATACCCGCCTAGTGACAGGCTTCTTAAAGAGTAACCTGCCTGCCGATCACGGAAGCGCATCGACCAGCCGGTCTATATCCTCTTTCACATTGTAGAAGTGCGGCGAGATCCTCAGTATTCCGCTTCTTGAGGAAACGATCACATTTTCAGACTCGAGCTTCTTGAAGATGTCGTCAGAGGTTTGGCCCTCAGGAGGCTTCACGCTGACTATCTGTGATTTCTCACCGGGCTGTCTGGAGCTGATTATCTTGTAATTTCTAAAGGAAAGTCCTTCGCAGAGGTAATCTGAAAGTTCCGCCAGGTGCGATTCGATGAGTCCGATACCGGTTCCGATCAGCAGTTTCAAACTTTGTTCCAGGCCATAAAAGAGACTTGAGGCTCCGGTTCCGGATTCCCACGCCAGAGCATTTGGCTTGTAGCGCTGATCGAGATCCTTAAAATCCCATGGTTCCTCCACGCTGATCCAGCCGACAAGCGATGGAGTTACCCGATCTCTCGCAGAATCGCTTACGTAGAGGATCCCGCATCCTTCCGGTGCACACAACCACTTGTGCGAGGCGCCGGAGGCAAGATCAACGTTGCAGCCGGGAAGGTCGAACGGCATCGCGCCGAGTCCCTGAATCACATCTACCGCAAACAAGGCACCGACCGCGTGCGCTGCTTCGCCGATCCTTTCGAGGTCAGCGCGATAGCCGGTCGAGAACTGCACGGCGCTTATCGATACGAGCCTTGTGTTCTCGTCAATGAGACCGATAAACTCTTCTAGCTCCATCCTTCCTTCCCTTTCCGGACAAAGACGCACTTCGACACCGTACCTGTCGCGAACACTCCGCCAAGGGTAAAAATTGGCCGGAAACTCCCGATGAAACGTCACGATATTGTCGGACGGTTTCCATTCGATTCCCGCCGCGATTGCCGCGAATCCGTCCGAAGTGTTTCGCGTGAACGCAACATTCACCGGATCTACGTTCAGCATCTCGGCAACAAGTGCGCGCGAACGGTTCTTTGTCGCCACCCATTCGGGGTAGTTGGTTGAACCGTGTTCAGACACATCTTTTAGTTGAACATTCACTGCTTCGATCGCTGACACAGGGATCGGAGAAACCGCAGCCGAGTTCAAGTAGGCATAGCGCCGGAGCGCAGGGAAAAGTTCTCGAATCGATTCATTCATTTGTTAATTTAGCTCTCTGAAACGGATGATCGAGCAGGTGCGCTGAATAGGCCGAACACGTACTCTATCCCAAAAATGACAATGCATTCCAACCTGCCTGCCGTTTTGACATCACTGTAACCGTAAAGTAATTTTTAGATTCTGCAAACTGCGTCCTCAAAAGGGCTTTCAAAGACAAGAATGCCGCTGCTAAAAAGCAAGAATGACTACGAGTTCGGACCTCTCGATCCCCGCGACGACGGTGACATCGAAGTCCTCAGGATGCGCAAGGCCTCGGGCCGCGGGATCTGGTTCGAAAGTATGCGGCTCTTGCGTGACATAGTCCTTATCCTTGCCATCTTTGTCCTGTTCGGCGTCTTCGTCGCACAACCGGTGGTCGTCGACGGCGAATCGATGGTGCCAGAACTGCACGAAGGAGAGCGACTGCTCGTCAACAAACTTATTTATTACGACATTAAACGATTTGACTGGGGTCATATCCAGCGTGGAGACATCGTCGTTTTCTGGTATCCGCAAGACCCGGACAAAAGCTTTGTAAAGAGGGTTATCGGTCTTCCCGGAGAGATGGTCGAGATAAGAAGAGGCAGTGTTTATATCGACGGCAGACTGCTTGAGGAGCCTTACCTCAGCGATGAGAAAAACCGTTCGTCGCTCAACTATTCGGGAAAACGGGTAGAGGAACATTACTATTTCGTAATGGGCGACAACCGCGACAACTCCCTTGATTCAAGGACGTGGGGGCTTGTACCTGAGAAATACATTTACGGCAAGGCGTTTTTCAGGTATTGGCGGCCTTCCAATTTGGGCATCCTCCGGAGAGGTGAGGCAAAGCTGAAAGATGAGGGCGGGGAAAAACCCGAAGACAACCTTCCTGAAGCCGACGACCCGCGCGCTCAACTCTAAATCGGGAGATGTGTGCAACCTAAAAAATGAGTTTACCGAAAAGATCTTTGCTCGTTCTTGAGGACGGCCGTTCGTTCAAGGGCCTTTCTTTCGGCGCCGAAGGCGAGACGTTCGGCGAGATGGTCTTTAACACCTCGATGACGGGTTATCAGGAGATCCTGACCGATCCAAGTTATGCGGGACAGATTGTCTGCATGACCTACCCGCTGATCGGTAACTATGGCGTGAACGAGGAAGACGTCGAATCCCGAAGACCCTGGGTCGAAGGCTTTGTAGTCAGGGAAGCAAGCCGTATCGCTTCAAGCTGGCGTGCCACGGAGACCCTGGATTCGTACCTGAAACGTTACAAGATCGTCGGTATCGAACATATCGATACGAGGGCGCTGGTCCGCCACATACGAGACAAAGGAGCGATGAGGGCAGGTATTTCCTCCGCTGAAACCGACGCAGACAGCCTCCTTGAAAAAGTACTTGCCTGTCCCGAAATGAAAAATCGCGAACTCGCGAGCGCCGTCACAACGGGTAAGACCTACGTCGTGGAAGCCGAAGGACCCGAACGGTTTCATGTTGTTTGCTATGACTTTGGGGTCAAAACGAACTCGCTTCGAAATTTTGCCAGAGGCGGTTGCAGGGTCACCGTGGTCCCGGCCGACACCACGGCTGAAGAGGTTTTAGCGATGGATCCCGACGGAATCTTCCTTTCGAACGGTCCGGGAGATCCTGCGGCGATGAAATCGACTGTAGCGGAGATTCGAAAGTTAGCCGAAAACAGGTTACCCATGTTCGGTATTTGCCTCGGGCACCAGGTGCTCGGGCAGACGTTCGGAGGCGGGACGTTCAAACTGAAGTTCGGTCACAGGGGCGGAAACCAGCCGATCAAGGATCTTGCATCAGGCAAGGTTGAGATTACGTCACATAACCACGGATTTGCTGTCGATCCGGACTCGCTCGGGCCTGAAGTCGAGATCACTCATATAAATCTGAATGATGGGACCGTGGCAGGCATCCGTCACAAGTCGTTGCCCGTATTCAGCGTTCAGTATCATCCCGAGGCGGCTCCAGGGCCTCACGACGCGGAACATCACTTCGCGCGTTTCATTAAGATCCTCGAGGACAAGAAAATGGCCGTGGGAAGTTAGCGGTTCTCACCGCTGTTGCTCGAGTTCGAGGAGTTGCCGGACGAGTTGGCATTTGCCTCTTCCTGTTCACGCTTGATCTGTTCCGGCGGTTTTGAATGATCCTCAAATTCGAATCTTTCTTTCAGGGCTTCAAGGTTTTCTTCTTCAAACGCGAAGTTCGATCCTATAAAAACGACCGTTTCGTCCTCTGAAACTGACGAACGGTTTGTCGCGTGATGGCGTCTCTCGCGGATAAAGTCCTTGTCCTCGTCCGTCAGTTTTCCGCCGTCCTTTCTCTTAAAGATGTAGATGTGATCGAAATCTGCGGTCTTCATGTACAGAAGCTCGCGTTCAAACTCGGTTAGCTCGGGTGTGGGCGGGGGAGTTGGGTCCGGTACCTCCGAAGGCACGTCGCCGCCGCAGGAACCTGCGAGGATTAAAGCAGCCAGCAGTACGATGGTTGCCGTCGTTGTTCTCAAGATCATTATTGAATGATGCATTTTACGAGGGAGGGTCTGCAACTTCCTCTCCTTCCGTGGCCTCATCCGAACCGGCGTCAGGTGAATCGCCCGCACCTTCCGGCTGTGGACCTTCAGCCGAATCTATCACCTCCTGTCTGGTTGGAACTGAAACTGGCTCCGGAGCTGCGGGTTCTCCCCTTTGATCACGGATCTTTAGAATGTAAGCTTCGCCGTCCTCGTGCACTATGTCGGCCCATCCGCTTTCGAGCAGTTTCGCGAGAAATGACTCGTTTTGCTCTGCATCGGCGAATACCCATCGCGCGCCAATTTTTTCTTTGATCAGAGGCGCCGGGTCGTCGACTTTTCCGTCGGTGACATCTTTGAGCACCCGAAACACCTCAGGATTCTCGGAGTACAGATAGTTGGGATCGAGGCCCCAAACGTATTCATTCTGCGTGTTGAAGAAGAAGAGCTTTGGAAAGTCGTCCCAGTTCGAATTCAGTATCCTTTCACCCGGCGGTATGTTCTTTTTGGCCCATTCCATAGCAACTGAGTACTTGTCGTTCGGCTCGTTGCTTCTGACGCTGGAACGCAGATCCTCGATCTTGTGAAGGTATTCAAACGGAAGGCTTGAACCGAAGAAATTGAAGAAGAGCCAAAGTACGAGCGCTCCACCGATGATCCAGGGTGCGAGCCATTGTGACCAGGCGACAAACCCCTTCGGTTCCGGTTTCCGCGCCTCCGTGTCCAGCAGAGGTTTGATATCCCTCTGGAACTCTTCTGGAAGCTCGACCGCCTCCGGCTGGCGGAACGCCTGCCAACTGAATGCCGCGAAGAGGATCGCGAAAGGAGGAAAGTATTCAGCCAGTCTTTTTGACTTGAACATCCACACAAGAAGCAGAGTCGCGAAGATGAGGAAAAACGTGGATCGCTCGGGAAGCCTACCGCCCTTTGATTTGTACAGGATGTACCCGACAAGCATAGCGATCAGCGCGATAGCGAGGTGTGTTATCAGCTGCCAGCTGGTGTATGGATACCACTCCCCGCCCACAGCGACCTCGTAACTGCTCCTGACCTTTGTCAGGAAGTGCTCGGTGAAGAGAAGGATGTTGTTTGGAAAGTATGGATTTATGACGTTGCCAAGTACCATCCCGGCGAGCGTGTAAGCGAGCGGTTTCCACTCGAAAACACGCTCGTTCCACGCTATCACCGCGACCCATATGACGGCCGCCGCAAAAAGTAGCGGGAACAGGCTGTAGGTCCAAACGAAGACGAACATCAGCGGCATCAGCCAGAAGTACTTTCTTTCGAAAAGCAGGTAGATCCCGACAACCGTGTAAATGATGGTAAGCGGAGGCGCCTTTGCCATGTTCATCCGATACCAGAAGGGATTCGCACAGGTCAGAAGCGCCGCAAGCCATATGAGCAGGTAGCCGACCTTGTACCGGAACATTAGCCAGTACACCGAAAAAATGGCGAGCGTTCCGTAGAAGACGGCAGCGACCTTTGCGGCGGTAACCGGTTCGAAGAACCACAGGAACGGGATCTGGAGCAGATGGAAAAGAAAATGATGGTCCGCGTATCCTTCGGCGTTGAGTACCGTTAGAGGCAGCCAGGTAAACTGCGGCAGACCCTTAAACTGGCTGAGGCTTTCCCACAAGAGCGCGCTCCAGCGGATGTGGTAATAGCCGTCCCAGTCACCGCAGCAAACCGCCCCGGTAGAGAACTGCAGGGTGAACATGAGCAGGCCGATCACGATCAGCCCGAAGACCAGATAGACCTGGTTGATGGCCCGGTCCGTCTCGAGCCATTCAGCCCATGACATCTTCTTTTCTCTTTGGATCTTAGGCGAAGCAGGATCGTCAGGCGTCTCAATCGCCTTTCCGATGTTTTCCTGCGATCCTCCATTATCTTCAGGATCGTCAAGCTGGATGTTTCCCATATGAAAATGATCGAGGCTAGAGGAAGTATTCTTGAGAAGTATTGCCGGTCAAAGCCTTTCCAGAGAAGAGCTCTTCAGATTGGATTATTCAACAAAATATCACGAATCGAATCGACACTTCTAATCAGGGCTGACGAAGATCGCCGCAAACGGACGTTTGCGATTAGGATCGTTTAGTACCTACAATCTTTCTTTCGAATATGTATCCAAAGGGCAATTTAAGAATTCCGGCGACACACGGTCATCTTGAGGCGATCCTCAAAATGCCGAGAACAGAAAGGAAGGGTGTGGCGCTCGTTTGTCACCCGCACCCACTCGGTGGCGGAACCATGCACAACAAAGTCGTGTACAGAGCCGCGGCAGGATTGGCGGACGCAGGTCTCGCGGCTTTGCGGTTTAACTTCAGAGGTGTAGGCGACTCGACAGGCGATCACGACGAGGGCGACGGCGAACGGCAGGATGTTCTCGATGCGCTTGATTACCTGAGTGCTAATTTCCCGGGAGAACCGATCACACTTGCGGGATTCTCGTTCGGGTCGCGGGTCGGTACGGAGATAGGTATGGATGACGACCGGGTCACGAGGCTGATAAGCCTGGGTACGCCCGTCGACAAGTACACGGATTATGACTTTCTGGAGAATCTTAAAAAGCCGATACTCTTTGTCCACGGCGATAAAGACGAATTCGGTTCGATCGAGAACCTGAACGAACTCGTCGCGAAGGTCTCGCAAGTTACCGACACCGAAGTCATTGTTTTCCAAAATTGCGGGCATTTCTTCGATGATCATTTGGCTCAGCTTCGTGACGCGATTCACGACTGGGTGCTCGAGAAGATCGCCGAGTCAGCCCTGGCCGCGTGAGCCTTTTATGAGTGAGATTGAGGAAACGAGGGAGCCGATCAACAAGCGTAGAAATCCCGCCATTCGAGTAACGATGATGCCCCGCGATACGAATCATCACGGGACAATATTCGGAGGGATCGTGCTCAGTTACATTGACGTCGCCGGAGGCGTAGAAGCAGTTCGGCACACCGGGCACGACAGGTTTGTTACCGTTGCTATGAAAGAGGTGATCTTCCACGAACCTGTTTTCGTGGGCGACCTGGTCAGCTTCTATGCAGAGACAATGAAGGTCGGCAACTCGTCAATAACGATCCGGGTCGTCGTCGAGGCCGAGCGATTCGGATCCCGAGGTCAGATCGTACGGGTAACCGAGGCCGAGGTAATTTTTGTAGCAATAAACCAGAATCGCGAAAAGGTACCGCTCAAGGTGGGTTAGCCGGGATCGGGATCGCTTGATTTTCGAAATCACATTCCATAGAGTCGGGGAATCAATTAATCACTTTCAATCAGGCCGCGAGAGAGGGAGGCGAATGTATAAGATCACCGCTGATACTGCTGAAGGAAAAGTTGCGTTCGAAGCTGAAAAAGGCCGGAAACTGGTCTTGTGTTTAGAGGACAACGGGGTCGATATTCTCCACCGTTGCGGCGGCAACGCAAAGTGTACTACGTGCCGCGTTGAAGTGCTTTCCGGAGACCCTGGTGAGATTGGGGAAGCGGAGCGTACGATCTTGGCCTCGAAGCCCGATATGGATGATCACTGTCGGCTTTCGTGCCAGATCCGTCTTAACGACGACCTTCACGTAAAGGTGATCAACCAGGCCAGTGTTCAGGGTATTGATCCGGGAACGAGACCGGAAGAGTAGGGAGACCGGAGACAGGAGATAGGAGACAGGAGTCAGGAGACAGGAGACAGAAGAAGGGACAGGAGTCAGGAGACTCCCGACCGCGTTGCGGTCAAATGCATTTAGCCTTGGGTCCGCCCGAAGGGCGCAACCCACGGGAGACGTTCCCCATTCAATTTATGCGCCGCGCAGCGGCGGTACCTTTTGAGGAGACAATGATGTTCAAAAAACTTATCGAAAACAGGGAAATCAAGATCGCCGAAGCTCATTGCGACGGTCCGTGCGGTGTATACGATCCGGCATCGGCGAGGATAGCTGCCGAGGCCGTGCTTTCAATGACGAAGAAGATCTCGGACCTTACGCCTCCTGCGGACGGAGACGCGAAGGCGATGGCCGCCTATCTGAACACGATGTCGCGGTACATCTCGATCAAGGAAGAACAAGCTCAGCTCGCCAAGGACGAGATCCTTGTTCTTTGGACGGACTACTTTAAGCCAGCCCACTTGGAAGCTCATCCCGATCTTCACGACAAGTTCTGGAAGGCCGCGAAACTCTGCTCTGCCTGCAAGGTGGAGGTCAGCGTGCAGCACGCAAATGAGTTGATGGACGCGATCGAAGAGATTCACAACATTTTCTGGGGAACCAAGGACCGGGACGTCAAGTACTACACGGCTTCGTAGTTGACCTCGTTTTCTTCCTGCGGTGAGCGGTAGGGCGAATGTCCTGCCGCTCATTCGTGTCTTCGTATCAAGAGTCAGCGAGAATTATGAAAGACATCCCTCCTGCCGGCTACTACGAAAAGTTCATGCTGCTGATCGAGCGCAGAGAGATCTACTCTATAGAAGGCGACTCGATGCTGCCTGCCTTGAAAGACGGGGAGCGGGTGCTTGTCGATGAGAACGCCGTTTTCGGGATAGGGGACATCGTGATCGCACAGCACCCGTTCAAGTCAGATGTGGTGATGGCCAAGAGGATCACGTCAATCGATGTCAACGGCAAATATTTCCTTGTCGGCGATAATTCGGGAGAAAGCGGCGACAGTCGCACATTCGGACCCGTTCCGATAGACTATATACAAGGGAAAGTAACAAGCAGGTTTGAATGACCCATGCGCATGGGCGTTCAAGGTGGCGAAGGATTTATGATCGAAGAGAAAGATCTGATCGATAATTTTGTCCGGGTTAAGAAGACGAATAGCCGAAAGCGCGAGCGTCTTCCGAAGCCTGATTGGCTAAAGATAAAGATCGGCGATCCCACAAATCAAAACAAGGTCCTCAAGCTGATAGACGGCCTGAATCTTCACACCGTTTGTCAGGAAGCTCGGTGTCCGAACATTTTTGAGTGCTGGACCGACAAGACTGCGACATTCATGCTCGGCGGCGACACCTGTACGCGTCATTGCGGATTCTGCGCGGTCAACAAGGGCCAGCCGATGGAACTCGATCCCGAAGAACCGCGGCACGTCGCGGAAGCAGTTCAGCATCTTGATCTGGCACACGCGGTGATCACATCAGTCAACCGGGATGATCTCTCGGACGGCGGCGCTTCTCACTGGGCGGAGACGATCAGAACGGTTCACGAACTTAACCCAGGCTGTAAGGTCGAGGTTTTGATCCCAGACTTTCAGGGAAATGAGGATGCTCTAAATGTGGTCCTGGAAGCTAGACCGGAAGTCCTCAATCACAACACGGAAACGATCGCGAGACTGTATCGACGTGTCCGCCCGGATGCGATCTATGAACAGTCGATGACGCTTCTCGAACGAGCCGCCAGGTATCGGGACGAGCAATTTCCGGAGATGTTCACCAAAAGCGGGATAATGGTCGGCCTGGGTGAAGAGTTCGACGAGGTTGTCGACCTGATGAAAGACCTCCGCGCCGTATCGTGCGACATAATGACTATCGGCCAGTATCTTCAGCCTTACGAGAAACGGCTGCCGGTCGAGCGATACGTCACGCCCCAAGAGTTTTCAGAATGGAAGAAGATCGGCGAATCGATGGGCTTCAAGCACGTCGAATCGTCACCGCTTACGAGAAGCTCCTACCACGCCAGAGAGCAGGCTGAGATCTAGAAATTCCAAGTTTCGAGTTCCAAGTTCCTAGTTCCAAGAAGAGAGCGATATATGTGGCGGAAACGCGACCGTGAGGGAGCGTGCCAGAGGCGCAGCCGACTCGTCCTTGAGCGCTGCGCGATTTCAGATTTCAAAGTTCAGATCTCAAAGAAGAAATTCCATGGCGCTCCGCGATCTCAAATTCCGAAATTCAGATATCAGGGAAGAATTCCGAATTCCATAGAAGGTATCGCACGAATAGAGGCGGAAACGCGACCGAGATTCTGTTCCGAGTTCCAAGGTCCAGGTTCCAAAGCACTGGGCGCATTCAGATTTCAGGCGCTGCGCGATCTCAGACCGCTGTGCGATTTCAGATTTAAGATTTCAGATCTCAGACTCGAACTTCCATACGCGTCCTCCATGCCGTTCGCTCCTCTTGGAACTCGAAACCCGGAACTCGTAACCCGGAACATCAATCCTTGAATAATTCTCGCGATTCAGTACAGAATGAGGCGAAATTTCGATCGCCCTTTGCAGGAGAGATTCGTCTATGCCTTCCAACATCAACCACTGGGTCCCTACAGAAGGGCTTGGTCAAAAGACTTTTCAGCAATGCTGGTATGCTTCGTACCGGATGATCTATTGGTCGCTCGGAAAGAACATCGATTCGGTCAAGACCAAGCTCGAGACTGTGATCGATTTTCCGGAGGCCATGAAAGAAGGCCTGCTTGATAACGACTATATGAAATGCGCGACGGCGCTCGGTTTTGACGCGTGGTTGGGAAAACACTTCAATCAGAAGCGTGGCTGGTCCGACGTTGGGATGTCAGACGGCGCCGAAGCCCTGTACGCAGTGCTGAAGAAAGGGCCTGTCTGGGTCTCCAGAAAGAACGACAGCGGTTCGTTCCACATAACGGTTCTCAGGGGATATGACGACTCCGACGGGTACTTTGTCTATAACAACCCTTATCCCGGACCCAAGGACGCCGTCGTTCAGCGGATGCGCTCGGATTTCTATGCCCGCGGGATAACCTACGCAGCCGGCTCGGTCCAGCGGTCTCGAAAGTGAGCGGTAAGCAGTGAGCAGTGAGCGTTGAGCGGTAAGCAGTGAGCGAAGATTCGTTTAGCCCACCCGTTTACGGGTGGGTTCTTCGCAGGACTTGCACTGCACCTGCCCAAACCTTTTTCGAATTGATCTCCTGCATTATGAACTACTGGAACAAGATAATTCTCGGCCAATACGGCGCTGCGCTCGAAATGCTAAGGCGCGCTGTAGAAGCTTGTC
The DNA here is from genome assembly GCA_003385635.1 of Acidobacteriota bacterium. Classification (GTDB taxonomy): domain Bacteria; phylum Acidobacteriota; class Blastocatellia; order Pyrinomonadales; family Pyrinomonadaceae; genus Aridibacter. The sequence continues at coordinate 37,369 of QQUY01000001.1, forward strand.
CCGACAAGCTATGGTCTGATTCGGACCGTGATCCGCAGTTCTGGTATCTCCCTTATCACACACTGTTCTTTGCTGATTACTATCTGTCCGATTCCCCTGACGGATTCTCTCCTCCGGAGCCTTTCACGCTCGACGAACTTGACCCCAGGAGAATCATTCCGGACAAGCCGTTCACAAAGGAAGAGATCTTCCGATACATCGTTCACTGCCGTAAGAAATCGCGGGAACGTGTTGGCGGGATGACGGAGGAACGGGCGCAAGAAACATCCAGTTTTCTACAGGGTGACATCTCGAACGGCGAACTCCAGATATACAATCTGAGGCATATCCAACACCACGCGGCTCAGCTGAACCTGATCCTGCGGCAAGAGATCGACTCCGCTCCTAGATGGGTCAGATCTGCGTAACAAGAGCAATAGACAAAAAAGGGAAAGATGCGTTCAAGGAATTTTTTTGCGGCACTGCTTGTCGCCACTTCGACACTATTGATGCTCGGGTGCGAGGCCGGATCACGTCTGAAAAAAGAGCAGGCGGATCTGGTGATCACGGGAGCCACGGTGATCCATCCTGAGAAGGACGACGAAGCAATTGTAGAGGACATTGTTATTAAGGACGGCCGGATTCTCGCGGTTGGCCCCGACGTTGGAGGAAGGTTTGAGTCGAAGGAATTCTACGATGCCCGGGGCAAGTTCATCATTCCCGGCCTTGCCGATATGCACAGCCACTTCGGCAACGGGATCCTCGCGCCTGAAGAAGATGACACGAATCAAGTACTAGCGCGACATTTGTACTTTGGCAACACGACGATCCTGAACCTCGGATCTTTCCAGGCCTGGCCAAAGAGGATCGACCAACTGCGCTCAGAGATGGAGTCTGGCGATGTTCAAGGCCCAAGGCTGCTTGCCGTCGGTTCGCTGATGACGATGCCGGGATCCCATCCTGTGGCGACGATCTATTCGCCTCCCCTGCAGAAGAAGATCGAAGAGATAGTCGCCGAGGATGACGGCGAAGGCCCGATCGATCTATCGCCCCTGCGGGCGACGACGCTTGTGCGGGACGCGGACGATGTATCAGAGGAAGTGAAGCGTGTTGGCGAATGGGGAGCGGACGCGATCAAGATAACCGTCGAATCAGGTCCGGAGTTGTTTGGTGACGATCATCCGCAGATGACACCCGAAATGATACGCGCAGCAGCCGATGCCGCCAAGCCTTTCGGAATACCTGTCCTCTGTCACGTTTCGTCGATGGATGAACTTGAGGCTTGCCTTGCGAACGGCGCGAAGGGGATCGTTCACGGTGTTACCGACAATACCGAAGTCTTTCCAGATGACATCGAATCGAGCATGACATCATCCGGCTTTGTTCAGATCCCCACGGCGGGAATGTTCGACGGATGGAGAAGATACACAGCTGACGTAACCTTGTTAGATAATGACATTCTCAAACCTGTGCTCAGCGATTCCGAACGGGCCTGGCTAAAGTCGGCGCAAATGGTAGAGGATTTCAGCTCGGATGCGGAATGGGACGCAGCAGTCGAGAGGCTTGGAGAGCATCTGAAAAGGTTTCACGACCTCGGAGGAATGATCGTCGCTGGAACGGACACCGGTAATCCGTACAGGATTGCGGGTCTTTCTCTCCACGAAGAGATCGCGTTTTATGTGAGATACGGGCTGACACCGCGAGAGGCTCTGAAGACCGCGACGATCAACGCGGCGACACTCGTCGGCGCTGAAAAGGAATGGGGCACGATCCGGAACGGTCACGCCGCGGACCTTTTGATCCTGAACAGGAACCCTCTCGACGATATCGCGAACACTGCGGCGATCGCGGATGTGATAAAGGCCGGGAAATTAGTTGACCGGGAAGCGCTTCCGCTGCGCTGAGACGCTCAGGTGTCAGGGATAATGTATCAAGTGTCAATGATCAGGTAAAAGGGATAAACATCAGCTATCCCGACTGCTTCTTCGTGTTACTTTGTGATTCTCTGTGGTTCAAATGAACGTCGAGAACAGAACAGACAGGAAAGATGAGTTCATCGCGTCGATAACCGGCGAGATATCCGAGCACGTCTCGCTCTCGAAAGTGCTCGCGTGGGCCGCGGATCAGCCGGAAGGCGAAACGCTGAAACACGTCGTTTCGGATGTCATCGTCCAGGACGAATACACGCACGACGCGATCGTTCCATGGAAGGACGGGCTTGTAATCGTCTACGGCATCACCTGACTTGGAGCCGTGACGGCGGTCGCCGTCTGGGACCATTCTCCGACCGCAGATGAACTGCTCGAAGCGAGACTTGAAAGAGGCTGGAAACCGACGGCATCGAGACTGAAAGATGGCGATGTTGTGGAAGGCCACGCGTCGTGTTTAGTAACGAGAACAGTTTAGCGGCGGGCTCGCGCTTGTTTGGTCCAGTACCTGAGGCTCTTTAAATGACGAAAATGCAAACGAGATTTTTGCTGCGCTTTGTAACTTTACTTCTTGTCCTGGCGGTTCCCCTCTATTCACAGGATTCGGATACCTCCGCAGCCGAGACGTACTTCACCAACACAGTACTGATCGATCAGAACGGTGAGAGTCACCGGTTCTTCGAGGATTTGCTTAAGGGAAAGACGGTCGTCATCTCTTCGTTCCACACCTCATGCAACGGGGTAGCCCTTGTTTACAACCGGCACCTTGGGAAGATCCAGGAAGCGTTTGAGGATCGGATGGGTTCCGAGTTGTTTTTCATATCGATCACGCTGGACCCGGAAAAAGACACGCCCGCTAGGCTTAAGGAATACGCGAAGAAATTCGACGCCGGCCCCGGCTGGCTGTTCCTGACGGGCAGCAGGCAAAACGTCGACTTCATGCTCAAGAAGCTAGGCTACTTCGTCGCTGATATCGAAGACCACAATTCCACTTTTACGATCGGCAATGTGAGGACCTCTCTCTGGAAGAAGGCCTTCGGACTAGCGAAAGCCGAGGACTTGATAAAGATCGTCAGAAGCGTGCTTGATGACGAGGGGAAGTAAGTCAGGTGTCAGGGATCAGGTATCAATGATCAGGAATCATGTGTTACGTGTCGGAAGCCCGATCGCGGGGACGAGTATCAGGGATCAAGGATCATGTGTCAGAAGCCCGACCGTGAGGGAGGGCTACTGCAAAGACTGGGGAGAAAGGACTGAGGACTGAGAAAGCCGGTTCGTTGATATCTGATCGTTGACACCTGACAATTGACGGTAGCCCGCGCTGACGCTTGGGCTTAAGACACCTGCGAAGATTCTTTGCGCCGCCGCTACGCGACTCTCGTGGGTGTTCCGGCCGCGACCGTGGCCTGAAGGCCACGGCTAAGATACTGCTGTCGCTGACGCGACGAAAGCCGCGATGCGAATTTCGCCCTCCCTAACGGTCGGGCTACTGACACATAACATGTATCAAGGATCAGGGATCATGGATCAGGTATCGATTATTCGTGATCGCGGACTTTTAGATCGCAAAATCCGATTCATTGTCCTTGGTACTTGAAATCCGACACCTGATCCCTGATCCATGACACCTGCTCACTGCTTGCCGCTAACTGCTCACCGAATCTTGACACAACCCCTTCCGCCCCCTAGTATTTAGAGTTTCGGCTCTAATGGCGGAATTGCGTTTTTATGTTCGAATCATTATCCGATAAGCTCAAGAAAACATTAAAGAATCTGCGTGGCCAGGGGAAGCTAACTCCAGAGCACGTTGATGCGGCCCTCCGGGAGATCCGGATGGCGCTTCTTGAGGCGGATGTTAACTACAAAGTCGCGAAGGATTTTGTAAAGGCAGTACGCGTAAAAGCCGAGGGTCAGGAGGTCTGGAACGACCTCAAGCCGCACGAACAGGTGGTCAAGATCGTCTATGACGAACTTGTAAACCTTTTCGGAGGAACATCTTCCCGGCTCGTCTTTACGAAGCAGGTGCCGAACACGGTGATGATCGTGGGCCTGCAGGGATCGGGTAAGACGACCTCGACGGGAAAGATCTCGAAGTGGCTCGCAGAGAATCAGGAGCGGAAGCCCCTTCTCGTGTCGGTCGACGTTTACAGACCGGCGGCGAGAGAACAATTGAAGGTCGTAGGCGACGCGGTCGGCCAGTCGGTCTATACAGATCCGGAATCTGACGATCCGTTGACGCTCGTAAAAGGTGCACAGAAGCACGCTCAGGAGCTTGGCTACGACACGCTGATCATTGACACCGCAGGCCGTCTTCACATCGACGACGAGCTGATGGTCGAACTTGAGCAGATCAAGGAAGAGACCAATCCTGTCGAGGTGCTGTTCGTCGCGGACGCGATGACCGGACAGGATGCCGTAAGGTCCGCCGAAGAATTCCACAAACGTGTGGGTATCACCGGCGTAGTATTGACGAAGATGGACGGCGACGCGCGAGGCGGCGCGGCGCTCTCGATCAAGCAGGTCATCGGCCAGCCCGTGAAGTTCGTCGGCGTCGGCGAAAAGTACGACGCCATAGAGCCTTTCTATCCCGACAGGATCGCACAGCGGATCCTCGGGATGGGCGACGTACTGAGCCTTATCGAAGAGGTTCAGTCAAAGGTCGACGAAGAAGAGGCGAAGGCACAGCTTGAGAAGATCACCAGCAATCAGTTCACGCTGGAGGATTTTCGGAATCAGCTGAGGCAGTTCAAACAGCTCGGTTCGATGTCGAAGCTTATGAAGATGCTTCCCGAGCAGATGCTCGGAGGCATGTCGCTTTCGGACGAGCAGTCGGAAGAGGTAGAAGCGAACCTGAAACGGACCGAGGCGATGATTGACTCGATGACCATCCAGGAACGCCGCGACCACTCGATCATCAACGCGAGCCGAAAGACCCGGATCGCGAACGGATCGGGATCGACGATCGCCGAAGTGAACGGTCTCCTGCGTCAGTACGAGCAGATGCGTAAGATGATGCAGCAGATGAACAAAGGCGGAATGTTCGGCGGCATCGGCAAGCGGATGATGAGCGGAATGGCCGGCGGGCTCGGCAATATGCTGGGTGGCGGCGGAATGCCGGGCGGAATGTTCGGCGGCGGACAGGATCTTGACAACGAACCCGATGAAACTTCGGCTTCGCTGGCGAAACGATTAAAGAGAAAGAAGAAACGGAAAAAAAGGAAGAAGAAAAGGTAGAACCTATACGGAGTTTTTTATGCTTAGGATCAGACTGACCCGAAGGGGTGCAAAGAAGAACCCATTCTACAGGGTCGTTGTAAAGGAAAAGCGCTCTAAGCGCGACGGAAAGTATCTCGAGAAGCTCGGGACCTACAACCCGATGACCGATCCGCCGGAAGTGGTGTTAAATCACGAGCGGATCCAGTATTGGATCGGGCAGGGCGCACAGCCTTCGGAGACCGTTGCGAGCCTCATCAAGAACAATCCGGAAATGACGCCGGAAGAGCGCGAGAAATGGCTTGCAGAGCGCAAGGCAAAGGTAGAGGCGAAGAAGGAAGCCGACGCCAAAGCGAAAGCGGAAGCTGCACAGAAGGCTAAGGAAGCGGCTGAGAAGAAGGCCGCCGAGGCGCTCGCCGCTGAAGCGGCTGAAGCTGAAGCAACGGCGGATGGTGCAGATGAAGCTGACGCCGGCGACGCAGAAGCCAAGGCTGATGCTCCGGCTGAAGAAGCCCCTGTTGAAGAGGCAAAAGCTGACGCACCGGCTGAAGAAGCTCCAGCAGAGGAAGCAAAGGCTGAAGCACCTGCCGAAGAGGCTCCCGCTGAGGAAGCCGCTGAAGAGCCGAAAGCTGAGGCTGACGCGGAAGAGAATAAGTCTGAATAGCAACAAGGGCTGGGCTTTAGAGCCGTGCCTGGTTTTACCTTTATGAAAGAAGCCGTCGAGAAGATCATCTACGCTCTGGCAGACGAGAAAGAAGCCGTCGAAGTATCAGAGTATGACGACGGCAACACGACCACGTTCGAGGTCCGCGTGGCGGAAAGCGATATGGGCCGCCTGATCGGAAGACAGGGGAGAACGGTGAAGGCGATCCGCTCGATCCTGTACTTCGCCGGTCAGAAGCACAACAGGCGGTACAATCTGCAGATCATTGAAGATTGAGTGAGTCTGTTGGGTCTATCGAGTCGATTGAGTCTGTTGAGTCTGTCGGGTCTATAAAGTCCTGTGAGTCTGTCGAGTGTTTTCAGTATGTCGGGTCTGATTGACTGTGTTGATCTTAGTTTATTGAAGTTTGAGAGAATAGGATCTTATAGAAGTGAACGCGGACTCAATAGACCCGAAAGACTCAACAGACTCAATCGACCCGACATACTCAACAGACCCGATCGACTCAACAGACTTAGTAGCAATCGCCAAGACCGTACGGACGCGCGGGTTGAAAGGTGAGTTGGTGGCCGAGATCCTGACCGACTTTCCGCAGCGCTTTGAGGGGCTCAAGAATGTGATCGCCGTAGCGCAGGACGGAACGCGAGCCGATATCAAGATCGCGGACCACTGGTTTCAGAAAGACCGGATCATCCTTCGCTTTAAGGGGTTTGATTCGATCGAAAAGGCAGAAGCGCTTGTTAACCGCGAGATCTGCGTTCCGGAAGACGAAGCGGTCGAGCTTGAATCGGACGAGTTTTTTGACTGGCAGCTAGAAGGCTGCAAAGTGATCGCCGACGGGGAAGAGATCGGGACCGTCACCGGAGTGATGAGGACGGGCGCCAACGAGAACCTCGAGGTTACGAATGGTGAAACGGATTACCTGATACCTTTCGTTGAGGCGATCTGCACCAAGGTAGATATTGAAAACAAGGTCATTACGGCGGAACTGCCTGAAGGCCTTTTGGATCTCTGAGCGTTTCGGAATGAACTCGAAAATATGCGTATCGACATACTGACCATATTTCCGGAGTTCTTCGAAGAGGTGTTTGACTTCGGGATCATCCGGCGTGCCCGCGAGGCGGGAATCGTCGAGATCAATGTGACAGACATCCGTGAATTTGCCGCAGACAAGCACCGGAAGACCGACGACAGGCCATTTGGGGGCGGCGAGGGAATGGTGATGAAATGCGAGCCGATCTTCCTTGCGGTAGAAAGCCTGCTCGGAACTGCGGATCGCGACGGGTATCCCCAAGGTACAAGAGTAGTGCTTCTCACGCCGCAAGGCAGGAAGCTCGGTCAGCCGATCGTCGAAGAGCTTGCGGATGAAGAAGGAAGGGTCCTGATCATCTGCGGGCGCTATGAAGGAGTAGACGAAAGGGTAAGCGAGGCACTTGTCACAGACGAGATCTCGATCGGGGACTATGTGCTTTCAGGCGGAGAACCCGCCGCCGTGGTTCTTGTCGACGCTATGACAAGGCTGCTTCCAGAGGCGCTTGGAAACGAATCGTCCGCTGAACGGGAATCTTTCTCGGACGGGATATTTGATTTTCCGAATTACACGCAGCCAAGGGAGTTTCGCGGGATGGAGGTTCCGGAAGTTCTGCTCGGCGGGAATCACGCGGAGATTGAGGCGTGGCGGCGCGAGAAAGCGCTTGAAAAAACAAAGAGAGTTAGAAAGGATTTGATACAAGGAGCCGGCGATTGATCGGGACCTGAAGCGGTCGGACACTCGTCGCGAGCAATAAAATGAACCGTTTAGATGCAATCGAAAACACTCAGTTAAGGGACGATATCCCCGAATTTCAGCCGGGCGACACTGTCCGCGTGCACGTCCGGATCAAAGAGGGTAACAAGGAACGCCTGCAGGCTTTCGAGGGCGTCTGCATCGCCCGCAAGCACGGCGGTGCGCGCGAGACCATCACCGTCCGCAAGACCAGTTTTGGTGTCGGGGTCGAGAGGATCTTCCCGCTCCACGCGACGATCGTCGATCATATCGACGTCGTGAGATACGGAAAGGTCAGGCGAGCCAAGCTTTACTACCTTCGCAATCTCCGCGGAAAAGCTGCCCGTATTCCTGAGCGTGACATGCGCCAGAAGAAGAAGCAGGCCGCGAAGAAATAGGTCAGTAGATTTGAATATCAGTTGCCCCCTGCTTTAGCAGGGGGTAGTTAAAGCCTGTCTCGTGTCATCGGGGCTTTAGCCCCAAGATCCGTCTGAAGCCGGAAAAAGTTTGTATTCAACTGTTGTCCCCCCGCTAAAGCGGGGGGCAACTGATTTATCCACGTGGGAACGTCGTGTCGTCTCTGCTTACGGTAAAATTCGATTTCGAAGCGAAAGCGAGAGCCGATGGTTTTTCGGTGATTGCAGGAGTCGACGAGGTAGGAAGAGGCTGTCTGGCGGGTTCAGTGGTCGCCGCCGCTGTAGTTTTCGAATCTGCGGAATCGGTTCCGGAAGGCGTCGACGATTCGAAGAAGCTCTCAAAGGCCCGACGCGAAGAACTAGCGGAACGAATAAAGGAAACCGCTTTGACTTTCGCTTTCGCAGAATCCGACAACGATGTGGTCGACGAGATCAACGTCCTTGAAGCCACAAAAAGAGCAATGCTTTCAGCCGTTGGGAAACTCGATCCCGCGGCTGATTTTCTTCTTATCGACGCCGTTCGTTTGAATGCGTCGCCGCTTGCCCAGAGATCGATAATCAAAGGCGATTCTGCTTCGGCCTCGATTGCGGCCGCATCGATCATCGCAAAGGTGCACCGGGACGCATTGATGAAGGAGTTCGATTCGCTTTACCCGCAATACGGATTCTCGCGCCACGTTGGTTACGGGACACCCGAGCATCTGGAAGCGATCCGAGTCTACGGCCCGTGCCCGATACACAGAAAAACCTTCCGCGGTGTGAATCAATTGCCGCTCGGATTTTGAGTCTGTTGAGTTTACTGGGTCTGTCGGGTCTGTTGAGTCTATTGGGTCTTTCTCTCTTTTTTGAGATCTGAAATCTGGAATTTGAGATCGCCGAGCGCCCTGAGATCGCGAAGCGCTCTAGGGCGATTCGGCTTTCGTCTCAGGCACGCTCCCTGACGGTCGCGTTTCCGCCATCTACAGAGATTTGCCGGTTTCGGAATTTGAATTCTGGAATTTCTTCTCTGAAATCTGAAATCTGAAATTTGAGATCGCTAAGCGCCGTGAGATCGCGAAGCGCCTCGGAACCTGGAGCTCGAAACTTGGAACTACTAACCCGTCCAATGCGGATCTCGGTCGTCGGCTCGAGCTGCTCCGGCAAGACCACTTTTTCACGGCGGCTTTCGGAGATCACAAGTGTAAAGCACGTGCCGATCGATGAGTACAGTCATCTGCCGGACTGGCAGGAACGCTCAACGGAAGAACTTAGGGAGATGATCGGGCGAGAGGCGTCGAGGGATGAATGGATCATTGACGGGAACTACACTCGTACCCGCGACCTTGTCTGGCCAAGGGTCACTCTTGTTATCTGGCTGGATCTTCCATTCCGGGTCGTTTATGCGAGGACGATCTGGCGAACTACTAGCCGCGTTGTCACTCGCGAACGAGTGTGTGCCGGTAACCGGGAGAGATTCTGGAGGTCGTTCTTCACTACAGATTCGATGATCTACTACGTTGCTAGAACGTTCTGGTACCGGCGGCGCCGGATCGAGGGATTGTTGAAGGAACCGCAGTACTCTTCGATACCCTATGTGAGACTTAAGTCCACGAAGGACGTGCGTGAATATCTGAGAGGGGTAGAGAAAGTCTTCTGATTTCGGTCTTTGCGGTACTTTGCGACTTGGCGTCTTCGCGGGAGGATTCCAATGTTGTTAGCCTTTCGCTAAGCAAGAAACTAGCTCGACTAGAGGTTCTCGCAAAGGTCGCAAAGTTACCCTTGGTGTTCTTCGCGACACCCCTTGGCGATCTTCGCGGTTATAATCTTCTCCAAGTACTAGACAATGTTGGGAAAACCGAACCGCAAAGGACGCAAAGCTTTTCGCAAAGGCCGCAGAGAAGTTCCTTTGTATTCGTTGTGAAATCCTCAGTGGACTTTGTGGTTAGATCTTTCCTAAATTTTGGAACAATGAGACTGACTGTGGAGGGAAAAAGATTGTGATCAAACGACTGATTCCACTCGGACTCCTACTAATGATCATCTCCGCAGGTGCGCTCGCACAGTCACTGCCCCAACGCGATCTCCGGATTCACACCCTCGAAAGCAAGATCTTCAATAACACCCGCAAGATCCGGGTGCTCTTGCCCCCGCATTATGAGAAGAAAAGAAGAAAGGAGGGCTACTCTGTCCTCTACCTAAACGACGGGCAAAACCTCTTCGACGAAGCGGACGCGATCTTCAACAAAGCCGAGTGGAAAGTCGATGAAACGGTTACTCGGTTGATCTCAGACAGAATCATCGGTCCGATCATCGTCGTCGGCATCGACAACGCCGGAAAGAAGATGAGGCCGAACGAGTATCTTCCGTGGGAGGATGAGTACCTCGACCCGCCGATGCAGAATCCGCAAGGCTCCCTTTACGCCGAGTTTCTGGAGAAGGAAGTGATCCCTTTCATCGAGTCGAAGTATCGAGCTCGCAAAAAGCGGGAAGCGAGGATTCTAGGGGGTTCTTCTTACGGCGCTCTGATTTCACTCTATTCCGCGTTGAAGAAGCCTGACCTTTTCGGATCTCTGCTGCTCGAGAGTCCTTCATTTTATGTAAGCGACGCGAAGATCCTGGCGATGGCGGAGTCTGCAGAGAAACTGCCGTTGAAGGTGTATCTCGGAGTTGGAACAAATGAAATGGGCTTGAAAGAGTGTGGCTCTGATTCGGACGGAGGAGAAGCGGTGTCTGATATCCGACGGCTGGGGTCAATCCTGAAAAGAAAAGGCCTCGCGGATGGGGGCCTGAAAGTAGTAGTCGAGAAATGCGCCGTCCATCACGAAGACGCGTGGGCCAAGCGGCTCCCAGACGCACTGAAATTTCTGTTCTCAACGGACTGACGCAGTGCGAAAATCTGAGTCCTTTCAGTTGCCAATTAGAACTCACGAGATTTCCATAAGTGTTTTGCGACAAAGTTGCCTAATCATCGTTTCGCTCAACATCCAAGTAGACCGACCCTCCTTGATTTCCTTTCATCACAAGAGTCAAACTCGCCGAATGCTTTCCAAGTGGAATTTGGCTGACAGCCACATTCGCGAGTTGTTCGCCCGAGTCGATGTCTTGGTAAGAGTTCAGCTTGAACGGATGATTCTTTTCGATGATCTCGAATCGAAACCGTCCAATGAGTTGTTCAACAATGTGAACTTCTCCAGTGACATTGTCTCTAACCGACAACCCAGTGCCCGTAAAGACCACTGTTCTCTCGTACTCCCCTACATCCAAGAGCGAAACTTCAGAGGAATTTAAGAAAGTTCTTACCGCCCTTTCTAGTCCTATCGGCTTCAGATCTAACCCTTTATAGTTTAGGACCGAAAAACTGGTTATCCTACGAATATCTGCAGCAATGGCAAACTTCCATTCTGCTTGCGCTAAGCGTTTCTCGCGCACCACCATTCCCGGAGCCGCAAGCCAATCAAAAGATGAGACATCCTCGAGCAAAATGCACTGAACGTTCCTCATTTTCGCCTTCCTTAGGGCGGGCTTGCTAAATCCGGATGAAGAAACGAACACGGCTTTGTGGATTCCGGAATCCGAACACTTCTGGATAAATGCTTCGACATCCGGAGATCCAACTTTTGTGTTTCGGTCTCGACATTCCACTGCAATGGTGATTCTAGGATGACCGGACAGAGAAATTAACACGTCAAATTCTCTCTTTCTTCCTGAAACTCTATCTACTACAAATCCAGGAGATTCGATGTTCTTGGACTCATAGGTATTGAGTGACGCTTCGATTACCGAAACAAAACGCTCTAGAGCTCTTCCTCTTCTTCTTGGCATATACTCGTACCACTCTGGGACCTGACGATCGGCTAAATAACTAGCTACTTAGCTGTACGGCGGCAGCGGCCTCGGGATCAGCATCAGTTCCGTTTGCCGGCCGTCGATGTACCTCACCGTCTTACCGTCAAAAAATGCATCCTCCTCCAACATTACTCTGATCTCCTTCTCCCATTCGTCGATGTACGTCGCCGCGTTCAGCTCGATCGAGTAGGCCGTCATCGGGTACATAGGATAGTCGCCAGCGATCGGAACACCTTCCTGCTGATCCCACAAGCCGATCGTCGGACCCGCAGCGTGCCCGTGCGATCCGATCGGGTGCGTATAGATCGAGCATTTGATGTTCTCCGCTTTGCACTGTGCAAGCGATGCCGCGAGGATCTCGTTTCCGGTCCTTCCCGTTCTGAAGTTTCCCGTCAGGATGTCCTGTACGCGGTTCGCTTTCTTCAATGCCGCCTTCAGATAAGCGGGCGCTTCAGTCTCGCCGGGTTTCAAAACGTAGGCGTGCTGCTGGGTGTCCGTATTAAGCCGAAGGTACGTGATCCCGAAATCGACGTGGAGCAGATCGCCGGGCAGGATCACCTGGTTTTCAGGTCTGTTTGAGAAAGCCCTTAAATGCTCGAACGATTCGGGGTCTTTCCGCTGTACGGAGACCGAAGGGTGAAACCAGGTCTGAAGCTTCAGTTCCCGAATCCGTTCGCGGTACCACCAGACTACATCGTCAGTGGTCGTGATGCCGGGCTGGATCACCTTCTCCGAAAACCCTTCGGCAATGATCTGTTTTGCGATCCTGACAATGTTCGGATAGATCGCCATTTCGCTCTCGGTACGTGTTTCAAGCCATCCGATCGCGAGTTTCTCCGCTGTTGTGACACGCGCCCGGTAGGGCTCCTGAAGCGACTCGATCAATCTGTCAAAATGAAACGCAGAGATCCCGTCCGCAAGGGCGTCCGATGCTGATCTGTTTACGCCTATCTGCTTTGGCGCTTTTTCCGAGACGAACTCCGCAAGCGCCTTCCATTGATCAGGTTCCTTTTCCTTGTCCCACGCCTTCACGAACATCTTGCCGACCGCGTACCTCGCCATCGCGTACGTGCCCAGTTTCTTGCCTTCGCCCGGATCGTGGATCACGAGAATGGTCGTGCGGCGGGCGGACTGCCAGGTCGAGGGCAGGAACGTCTTCAGCACCGGATCCTCGTTATACTCGCGCGAGATGATGATCCACATATCGATCCCCGCGCGCCGCATAAGGCCCGGCAAAACGGTCTCAACCCGCTCTTCAAGGATCCGGTCAATGACCTCAGCACGCTCGCGCATCGTGAGGATCTTCGGCGTGTAGGGATTCTGGGCAGCCACGAGGCCTGCGAAAGTAAGTGTGAAAAGAAAAAGGGAAAACATTCGACGCTGTATGCTAATACGTGTCATAGGATCTCAAAGCTCAGATTTCAGATTTCAGAACGGAAATACGCATTCCGTATTCCAAGAGCGAAAGCACAATGGAGGTTCAGAAGAAGATTTGGCGACAATACTTCAAATCAAATCCCTTTCATCCCCTTAATCCCTGTCGATAATCGAAAAACGTCCGGTAAACGCGAGCTCCGCGGTTCCCTCGATGACCATCACGTCGTCTTCGTCCCAAAGTGATTTCGTGATCCCGCCGGGGGCAACTACATCTATCTCACGATCGGTCTTCCCCGTGTAAGCCGACGCGACCGCTGCGCCGATCGAGCAGGTTCCGGACGATGAAGTTTCTCCCGCTCCCCTTTCCCAGATCCGGATATCGATCTCCCGGCGCGTCCGAACCTTCACAAAGACCACATTGGTTCGCTCGGGAAAATGGGCGTCATTTTCAAGAAGCCGACCCACCCGCCGCCAGTTAAAGGAAAAGTCGTCAACAAAGACCACGCAGACCGGATTGCCGGTATTCAGACATGTGATTTCGTACTCTCGAACACCAAGACGCGTTTTGTACCCTACGACCGGTTCATCTGGGCCGACGGTTTCGGATGTGAACGGAATCTTCGAGGCCTCAAAGGCAGGCGTTCCGAGCTTCGATCTGAATCCGAACTGATTTCCCGACCGGCCGAGAAACCGGAACTGCTTTAACCCGCTGGGAGTTTCCAATTCAAGGTCCTGGTCCGACCAGATGTCTTTGAAATAGAGGTATGCTACCGCGCACCGTGTTCCGTTTCCCGAGAATCCCGCCTCGCTGCCGTCCGGGTTAAATATCCTGCAGTGAAAATCGGCTTCGTTTTCTGTTGCTTCTTCGATGATCGCGACGCCGTCGCCTCCGACGCCTCGGTGGCGGTCGCAGATCGCTCTCGCAAATTCTGCAACGCCTGACACAACCGACATAGCCTTCTCTTCAACGACGATGTAGTCATTGCCAAAGCCGTGGAACTTGCAGAATTCGAGATCCGGCATGGTGCTCTAAACAGAACTAACGGAATGCTTGCTTCGTAACGGGAAATTGAATTTAATTCAACGATGATAGTTGTTTTCGGAGGCAATTCAAACGATGGCGCCGCTGACAATTCTTCTGATCACGTTCCTGGTCGTTATTCTCGCTGACCGTTTTCTTCTTAAGGGAAGAGTCGGACTGAGTCTGGCAGGCAGGATCGCGATGGCGTGCATGCTTCTGTTGACCGGTATCGCGCACTTTACAAGTACAGACGCAATGATCCAGATGATGCCGGACGCCATCCCTTATAAACGCGAAGTCGTGTGGTTCACGGGAATTTGCGAGTTGCTGGCAATACCGGGATTGCTTTGGCACAGGACGGCAAAACTGACCTCGGTCGTATTGATCGTGTTCTTTATCGCGATACTGCCGGCAAACATCGCGGGCAGCCTAAACTCGGCAGGAATGGGAGGATCGGAATACGGCCCTTGGTATCTGTTGTTCCGTATCCCTTTGCAGATTTTCTTTATCGGGTGGGTCTGGTACTTCGGATTAAAGATAAAAAAAACAGGATAGACAGGATGAACAGGATGGCTGCTTTCCGTTTGCTTGAAATCTGAGTGGGTCTTCGAAAACTTGTAACTCTGAAAACCGATCAACCAAGCATCCTAACTATCCCGTCCGACCTGTATTTTTCTCTTCATATTCCTAGTCTCGTCCTTCCGGGACTATCTTCGACTCGACCCTTTGGCCGCCGCGCATCACGACGACCTCGTATTCCTCGCCTGCTTTCATTTCAGCAAGGACAAACATGTAGTCCGAGATGTTCTTGATGTCGCGTCCGGCGAGTTTGACTATCTTGTCACCGCTCTTCAAACCAGCCTTATCCGCAGGCGAGTCGTTGCGCACACCATCGATCGCCAGCCCTTCATTTCCGCTATCGCCGTAATTCGGGATCGTACCAAGCGTGACGTTGAACCGAACCCGTCCTCCCATCGGTGCCGAATCAGCTACTTTGTAAGCGGGCCTGTCTGCGCGGGAATCTACGTATAGGACTATCTCTTCAATGAAGGCGTTTATTTTTGCAAGCCCCTCGTAATTGACCTTGTCAGCATCGTCGCTCGGCTTGTGGTAATCCGCGTGGGTTCCCGTAAAGAAGAAAAGGACCGGGATCTTCTTGCCGTAGAACGAAGAATGATCGCTCGGGCCAAAGCCGTCCTGGCTAAGCTGGAGATCGAAGATCTTTGCGCTTGCGATACTTACGCTTTCGAATGACCCACCATTTATCTGATGCAGCGGAGGGCCTGGCTCCGGCAAGTTCTTTGCCTGCAGTGTTCCGGTATTCAGTTTCTCGACGAGTTCCTTCCAGACATCCGCCGTGCCGATCCCGCCGACCGTCAGTCTGTCGTCTTTCAGGCGGCCGACCATGTCCATATTTATCATCGCGACCGTGTTCTCGATCGGAAAGACTGGGTTGTCAACGTACGCCTTTGAACCGAGAAGCCCGTCTTCCTCACCGCCGAAAGCGATGAAGATAATGGTCCGCTTGTTCTTTTTCTCTTTCCTGATCCGCCGTGCAAGCTCAAGCAAGGACGCTGTTCCCGAAGCATTATCGTCCGCGCCATTGTGAATATCGCTCGAATTGGGCGACAAACTGCCTGACCCGCCTCTTCCGAGGTGATCATAGTGAGCGCCTATAACGATCGCCTCATTCTTGAGGCGTTCGTCTCGCCCCGGAACGATACCAATAACGTTGTATGCTTCGGCCTTTTTCTTCTCAAGATTGACCGCGATCGTCGCTTTGAGGTTTGGGATACCGTCGATTCGTATCTTGATATTCTCGGGTGTTTCCGAACGCTTGGCGAGCCATTCTGCCAGGGTGTCCAATTCGCCGGACTCAAGCTTCAGGATCTCTTCGGCGGCCTTTCGCGAAATAACAGCTGTCGGGATCGCCGTGTTTCCAAGCCTCTGATCGTAGAGCAATTCAGGCTTGTCCTTTGAGAAATCCTTGTCCGAAATGATCACAAGCGCTTCAGCGCCCTGTTCCTTCGCGACATTCGCTTTGGCGTGTAGCCCGAACCTTGCAAAGGCACTGTGGGGATTCCCGCTGTCGGGTGTTCCATCGAGTACAAGAGCGATTCCTCCGCGAACATCCGTGGCCGCGTAATCGTCGTGGTTCAGGTCTGCCGCCTTGATCCCGAATCCGGCAAAAGCCATGAACTGGGCATTGACAGAGCCGTTCGGCGAAAGGCCGATAGGAAGCCACTCGTCAAACAAACGCAGGTCTCTTCCATTGGCAGAAAGCCTGTTGCCTTCGGCTAGCTCGATGCCCGAAAAGTAATCGAACGGCTGAAGAAATCCTTGCTTCCCGCTGTCGTCCTTGAAGCCGGGTTTCAGCTTGAACCTCTGGAACATATTGCTGACGTAACCCGCGGCAACAGTTCCGCCGCGCTCGCCGGTCTTTCGCCCTTCAAGCTCGTCTGAGGCGAGATAGGTGACGTGTTCCCGAAGATTCTTCTCAAGCTTTGTCTCCTTTGCCTTCTGGGCAGCGACAGGAGAGATCGCCAATAAAATAGTAAGGACTAATATCAAATGCCTTTTCATGACTTCTGCTCTTCTTGAATAATTTCTTGCCAGCGTGCAAAGCACGCGAAATGTCTCAGTTCGATATATCAGCATGGGGAATATCTTTGCGGGCTAACTTTTCAATTAAGAGTCGCTTCGAAAATCCCGCTTAACGTACTCTCGGTCGCGAAGACGTCGTTGATGATGATCTCGTCCTCTTCCGAGAACTTATCTCTCGCTTTTCCGTCATCGATGATCCGGAAAGCTGCGACCCCGTCTTCGAAGTAAATGCGGCGCTCCTCGGGCATTTCGTCAGCTTCGGTTCTTTCAAGATAGAACATCAGCTTGCCTGAATGGTCGTAGACGAACTCTTCAAAGTATTTTCTCGCCGCGGACTGGGTATTGACCGTGATCTTCAAAAGTCTCGAAGGATACGGATCCTCGCCCGCGCTGTCGTAATAGAACCGGTAAACGACCTTGTATGTGCCGACCGCGGGCCAGCTTTTTCCGGTCTTGTTTATGACAAGTTCGTTGACCGCGATTCCCGAAAGCCGTTCTTCCTCGCTTCCTTTCTCGACCTTTTCGATCTTGGCCGAAGTCTCGGCGTATATCTTCCGGATCTCCTCAACTTTCTGGTCTGCCGTCTCCTGTGCCGAGATCGACGGACCAGACCAGACAAAAAGAGCAAGAGCCACTGCCGAGAATCCCAAATTGTAAAGGATACGATTCCTGCTCATTGATACCCGACACCTGATCATTGAAACCTGAAACCTGCTACTCCACCCAATCAGCGATGAACACATTTGTGTCCCCTTCTTTTGCGGCATTGCGGTTCGATGCGAAGACGAGCTTCTTGCCGTCCGGCGAGAACATTGGGAATCCGTCGAACGATTCGAACGTCGTGATCTGTTCCAGGCCGGTCCCGTCGATGTTGACCATCAACAGGTCGAAATTCCTTTTGCGCGGATCTTTAGCAAGATGGTTCGAAGAAAAGATGATCTTCTTGCCGTTCGGGTGAAAGTAAGGTGCAAACGAGGCGTCGCCAAGATCCGTGATCTTCTTCTTGTTGCTTCCGTCCGAATCCATCATCCACAGCTCGAAATTGTTCGGTTCGATAAGATCGTTCGCAAGCCGGTCCCTGTACCTCTCCTTTTCGGCGTCGGTTTTCGGATGGTAACTGCGGTAGACGATCTTTTTGCCGTCTGGAGAAAAGAAGGGGCCACCGTCATAACCGAGCTTATCCGTGAGGCGCTTTACGTTTTTCCCGTCCGAATCCATTACATATATATCCAGGTCGCCATCACGAGTCGACGTGAAGACGATCTTCTTTCCATCGGGCGAGAGAGTCGCCTCCGCGTCATAGCCCGGTTCAAAGGTGAGACGTTTCACGTCCGTTCCATCCGGTTTGGCTGTGAACAGGTCGTAGTCGGGGTATACTGCCCAGACGTAGCCCTTTGAGAAGTCCGGGTTCGGCGGACATTCCGGATCGCCGAGGTGGGTGGACGCATATATGATCCGCTTGCCCTTCTTCATAAAGAACGAACAGGTAGTCCGACCCTTTCCGGTCGAGACCATCTTCTGGTCGGAACCGTCAATGTTCATCGTGAAGATCTGGTCGCATCCCATCCCTTCGCGTTTTGCCTGAAAAATAAGCTTCTTGCCGTCAGGAGAAAAATACGCCTCTGCGTTCTCGCCTCCGAAAGTAAGCTGTTTCACGTTCCTGATGTATTTCTCACCCTCGAAAAGAAGGTCGTCGTTCTGTGCGCTTGAAGACACCGCCAAACAAAGAATGGCGGCAAAAATAAGAATGGTTCTCATATTGCTCACTATAGAAAATGATTTTCAATAATCTTAACATTTCGTATACTAAACTCTTAGCCGACCCGGCCATATGATTGCAGTGATCCGACTCACACGCCTTCTCGGATCTTTACCAAACTCGTTATTTGTTTTGAGTTAATCAAGTATTATGTTCTCTTTGCATCTACCACGACTAAGTCTGCGTACTTAAGATCATGCCCTTTGAAACAAACCAAGACGTCCTGAACTGGTACGAGGCGCAGCCGCGCGCCCTGACCAAAGAGTTCATCAGCGAGATACCCTGGAACGAGGTCCGCGATCATCCGCTGGACGAGCGGCTCATTCCGGTACTTCTATATATGCGCGACATAGAAGTGCTCACCGACATGTATCATCGCCAGATGCTCCGTACGCCGACCGGGAAGGATCCGGTGATCAGCAAATTCATGGAGCGTTGGGGAGTTGAGGAGATCACCCACGGAGAGGTGATCAACCGTTTTATTAACGAAGCCGGAGTTGAGACGCCTGTCCAGTGGAAGGAAGAAGTGCGGAAGAGCGTGTCTTCGTTCTACCACGCTTACGCCGGGCTTCTGTCGGCGCTGACCAACTGCGTGGGCAGGAGCTTCACTGCTACGCATATGACATACGGGACGATCAACGAGCTTTCTGCAGCGCAGAGTTACAGGCGTTTGATCGAGATCGCGGACCATCCGGTACTCACGCGGATATTGAAAGCGATCATCCGTGAGGAAAGCCTGCACACCCACTTTTATCTGAGCGTCGCGCGGATCGAGCTGAACAATAGTCACTACGCGAAGCAGATCGCAAGATTCGTGATCGAAAAATTCTGGACGCCGGTGGGAGCAGGTGCGAGATCAAAGGCGCTAACGGACTACACGATCGGCACTTTGTTCGGCGATCCTGAAGGAATCGAGTGGATCGACCGGCTTGTCACTGAAAAGGTCCGGGCGCTTCCAGGATTCGAAGATCTCACGCGGGTCACCGAAGAGATAGCCCGGTTCAGCGCCCGCGGAGTAAAGATCGATCTGGAGAACGCGATCTAGCCTGTACCCTTAACCGTTCTTTTCGGCGAAGTCAGCCATAAAATCAACAAGCGTGCGGACACCTTCCTCCGGGAAGGCGTTATAGATCGAGGCACGGATTCCGCCTACGCTCCGATGGCCTTTCAGGCCGTCAAGCCCGACATCTGCGGCTTCTTCGGCGAACCGTTTCTCGAGTTCTTCGGATGGAAGATTGAAGGTGACATTCATTAAGGAGCGGGCTTCGGGATCGGCATGACCCTTGTAAAACCCGTCGGAAGAGTCGATCGCGTCATACAGCAGACCAGCCTTTGCCGTGTTTCGAGTTTCCATCGCGGAAACCCCGCCTTGTTCCTCGAGCCATCTGCAGACGAGATCGATAAGATAGATTCCCCACGTGTTCGGGGTGTTGAGCATCGACCCCTTCGAAGCGATCGCTCGGTAGTCGAGCAGGGAATGCTGATTGTCGGGTACCTTCGAAAGCAGCTCTTCGCCAATTATGACAAGCGTAACGCCGGACGGACCTATGTTCTTCTGAGCGCCGGCGTAGATCATCGAGTATTTTGAAACGTCTATAGGCTTGGACAGGATGTTTGACGAGGCGTCACAAACGACCGGAAGTCCGTCAGCGGTCAGATCATACGGAAATTCAACGCCTTCGATGGTCTCATTGGAAGTGTAGTGAACGTATTTCGTACCCGGTGTGAATTCAAGTTCGTCCTGTGAAGGGACCGTCTTGAATCCTGATCCCTCAGAGGAATAGATCACATTTGCGCTTCCCGTCTTCCCCGCCTCTTTTAAAGCCTTCTTGCCCCACGCTCCCGTCACGATGTAATCAGCCGGCCCATCCCCAAGAAAATTCATCGGGATCATCGAGAATTGAAGCGTCGCACCGCCTTGTAAGAACAGGACCTCGTAGCCTTCCGGGACGCCAAGCGCATTCTTGATGCCGGAGACGGCTCCTTCGATGACGGGTGCAAAATGCTTTGAGCGGTGGCTGATCTCCATGACGCTCATACCTATGCCGCCAAACGAAAGCAGCTCCTCTCGAGCCCGTTCAAGCACAGGCAGCGGCAGCGTTGCGGGACCCGCACTGAAGTTGTAGATCCTGTTGTCCATCTTCGAATGATCTCCGGAGTTGATTCAAAAGAAAGCAAAGGATAACACAGCGGGCACAACGCCTTAAGACGACGGAATCGGGGAATCGAAGAATTTAAAAAATCACTGCAATGCGATAATATGACGGATACTCTACCAACGGCAGAATGGAGTGAAACATCGTAGCGAGCGGTTTTCACTCGATATTAGGTACAACCCATTTTGGAGGCTCGTAATGTTGCGTAAAGGAATTTTTACATCACTATTCTTGTTTGCATTTTTTGTCGCGGCGGCCATTCCCGCATTGGCACAGGCCCAAGTTAGCGGACGTGTCGAACTCAAGAAGGCTGACGGGACGACCGAACCCGTTGCGGGAGCGTCAGTCGATTGCTATCGCACCGATTCGGAGATCGGCTGCCGATCAGCGACCACGAATGATAAGGGCGAATTCACATTTCTTGGAATTCCTTACAACGGAACCGTTGCGCTTGCAGTGAGCGGACCCGGCATCGCACCGATAGTCTATCCGGGAATCAAGGCCGGCAACGACAAGGTCGTGGTTCAAGTCAGCGAGGGCGACGGTTCAGGCATCGATGAAGCGGAAGCCAGAAGAGTCGCCGCCGCGTGGGCTGCCAATCCGACCGGCGAACTCACCGAAGAACAGAGAAAAGCTCAGGAAGAATACGAACGCAAGCTTCGTGAGATAAATGAGAAGAACGCGAAGATTGAAGAGAAGAACGCTTTGGTCGAGCGGGTGCTGAAGGAAGGCAACACGGCATTTCAGGCAAAGGACTATGACACGGCAATTGCCAAGTTCCACGAAGGCTACGAGGCCGATCCCGACTTTGCAGGAAGTGCACCTCTGCTTCTGAACAACAAGGGAATGGCCCTCAAGCAAAGAGCGGTCATCGTTTACAACGAAGGTGCCCAGAGCAAAGATTCGGCCAAGCTGGCGGCTGCTAAGAAGGCCGCGTCCGAAGACCTCTCTTTGGCGCTTGAATCCTTTTCGAAGGCGCTTGAGGTAGCTTCTCAGACGGGTGCGGCCGAGATAAGGACTCCAGAACTCCTGAAGAAGGACAAGTTCACGTCGGCTGACGGGGGCCGCGACGCTATACGTCTTATGGTGCTGATAAAAGCTGTTGACTCTGAGCGCGCCGAAGCGGCCAAGAACGTGATCGGATACTACCTCGAGGCCGAACAGGACAAAGGAAAGAAAGCTGAGGCGCAGGGAGCGCTCGCTTCGTTCCTGCTCGAAGGATACGACTACGAAGGCGCGGTCGCCGAATTCCGAAAAGCGTACGAAATGTCTTCCTCAGACCCGGAGATCGTAGGCAAGTTCGGCTTGGCTCTCTTTACTCTTTCGGAAGTAAATCAGGATGCGGCAATGAAGCAGGAGAGCTTGAACTATATGGACAAATACCTGAGCGTCGCTCCACAGGACCATTCCTTGAGGGACGGTATTCAGGGCGCAGTCGAAGCATTGAAAGCCGAGGGCATGAAACCCCAGAAACTCGACTAGCCTCTTTAGGCCTCAGGTAGAGCAAATCGTATAGCGTCCGGCGGCTTCCGCCGGGCGCTTTTTGTTGTTTAGGAAACTGGTTTTTCTTCCCGTGTAAACGGAAGCGATTCAAGGAAATATTGCCTTGACAGTGTTTCGTTAAACATACTATCATTGCATTCAACAGTGTTTAGCACTGTTTTCTTTCTCCAGCGTGTCTTCAAAACACCTCCTGAAAGCCCCTTCACTCAATTCCAGCGGAGCTTCTTTTAGAATCAAATGTCTGCAAAACTCGGAGAAATATTAGTCCGTGAGAACCTCATCACCTCACAACAGCTGAGGGAGGCCCTTGACTACCAAAGGAATAACGGCGGTCGTCTTGGTTCTAACCTTATCAAGCTGGGCATTATTTCTGACGAGGTCATAACTTCAGTTCTCTCACGTCAGTACGGGGTTCCCTCCATTAACCTCGAACTTTTCCACATAGAAGAAGAGACTGTAAAGCTGATCTCTCACGAAGTAGCCGTAAAATACTCGGTACTGCCCATTTCGAAAGTCGGTTCTACCCTCACGATGGCGATGGCCGACCCGACGAACGTCTTTGCGATGGACGACATTAAGTTCATGACCGGACTTAATGTCGAACCGGTGATCGCTTCCGAGGCCTCCATCCAGAAATCGATCGCCGAGTATTACAGCTCAAGCAAAGAGCTGGAGCTCGCAGGTTTCGATCTCGAAAGCGAATTCGGCAACGTCAGCACGCGTGTTGCCGCAAAAGGAAACGGAAAGCTTCGCAAGAAAGCCGAAGTCGACGACAAGCTCACCGACTCCGATCTGAAGGTCTCTCTCGGAAACTTCCAGTTTGATGATGCCGAAGGCGGCGATGTAGAGGTAATCGAAGAGAACGACGAGATCGATCTGGCGGAACTCGCGAAAGCAAGTGAGGACGCACCGGTCGTGCGGCTAGTCAACGTGCTCCTCGTCGACTCCCTCCGTCGTGGCGCTTCGGACATTCACGTCGAACCCTACGAGAAGGATTTCCGCATTAGGTTCAGGATCGACGGCCTTTTGTACGACGTGATGCATCCGCCGATGAAGATGCGTGACGCCCTGATCTCCAGATTGAAGATCATGGCGAAGCTCGACATTTCCGAGAAACGGCTTCCGCAGGACGGACGCATCAAGATCAAGGTCAAGATCGACGAGCGCTCACGCGAACTCGATTTCCGTGTTTCGACCCTTCCGACGCTGTTCGGTGAGAAGGTCGTGCTCAGGCTGCTCGACAAAGAAAAGCTGATGCTCGACATGACCAAGCTTGGCTTCGAGCCTGAAAGCCTCGAAATGTTCAAGAGGAACATCGAGAAGCCATACGGAATGGTTCTCGTTACCGGTCCCACCGGAAGCGGTAAGACGAACACACTTTACTCAGCGCTTCAGTCGCTGAACCAACCTGAAACGAACATCATGACGGCGGAGGATCCCGTCGAGTTCAATCTGCCCGGTATCAACCAGGTGCAGATGAAAGAGCAGATCGGCCTCAATTTCGCGGCCGCCCTTCGCTCATTCCTTCGCCAGGACCCGAACATTGTGCTCGTCGGTGAGATCCGAGACTTCGAAACCGCCGAGATCGCGATCAAAGCCGCTCTCACGGGTCACCTTGTGATGTCCACCCTCCACACCAACGACGCTCCTTCGACCGTGTCGCGAATGGTGAATATGGGTATCGAACCATTCCTCGTCGCGACCAGTGTCAACCTTGTCCAGGCCCAGAGACTTATCCGAAAGGTCTGCTCCGAGTGCAAGGAAGAACAGCGTGTCCCGCCTGAGGCCCTTGTCGAGATCGGGTTCCCCGAAGACGAGGCCTCCGAAATGAAGATCTACCACGGCAAAGGATGCGCCCGGTGCAACGAGACCGGTTACAAAGGCCGGGTCGGTCTCTTTGAAGTAATGGAGATCACGGACGAGCTCCGCGAGCTGATAATCATCGGAGCGAGTTCGATAGAGATAAGAAAGAAAGCGATCGAGCTGGGGATGATAACGCTTCGTGAATCGGGTCTTACGAAGCTGCGAGAAGGAATTACGACGATCGAGGAGGTCGTCAAGGAAACGGTTATCTAAAACCCGGAGGACCTATGTTTCGAGCAGCAATTCTGGCAATCGTGATTCTCGTGGCGATCGGGATGATAGTCCCTGTCGCGACCGAGCACACTGAGGCCGGCGCAAAAGAACAGGAAAGGCACGAACTGAAGAAGACCAAGGCGGAGAAGTTCCGGTACCGGACGCGATTCCGCACGGCCAGCTACAGCAAGTCCGATCGATTCAAACAGACCGCCAAACTCCTCGAACCGGGCGAGTCACGTAAGAAGCCAAAGAAGAAGATCAAAACGTACACGAACATAGTCGATACGTCTGCTGAAGCTGCAGAACCGGCCGAAGCTCCCTCCGAATCTCCGGTCACGAGTACCGCTCCGGCAAGCAGCTATGCCAGGACAAGAAAGACCCGCAGCACTTCAGCGCCAAAGACCGCGGCCCGAAAAAGGACCAGATACCGAAAGGTAAGCAGGATCAACTCCTCCCGGGCAAAGAACAGGAAGGCCTCGAGCCGCAACTACTCCTCCAAACGGAGGACCGTCAAGAAATCCAAGAGAAAATACACAGCTCGCTGGTGGCATAACTACCGGGCACAGAAACGTCAGGAAGAAGCACTTGCGAAGCGAAAGGCAGCGATGGCCGCAAGACGCGAAGCTCTGCAGAGACAGCACGCGGCTGCTGAAGGCTACGGATTCGTCGAACAATCGCAGAGATACTCCGGCGCGGCGGCAGACCCGTCCCAGGAACTGGCGCATTTCGTGATGAACGCCGACGGCAACGTGACGATGGTGGTTGTCGGTCAGGCGATGGGCGACACCATAGATTACGGCCGAAGGCGCACGCTTGCAGGTGTTTCAACAGTCGCGCTTCGAAGGACGGTCATCGATCAGATGATCCGCGAGAACGGCTGGGTCGAGAACGACTTTCACAAGGAAGTAGACGGCAAGAAGGTCTATGTCGTCGTTGCAAAAGCACCGGACAAGAAGAATCGAGTCCAGGCTAAGACCTTCTACTTTGCCGAGGCCGAGGGTCGGATCTACAGGATCGCGGCCAGCGCTCCGAAGGACACTCCGGAACGGGCCGAAGCCGAATCCGAGAAGATGGTGAGGACGCTTCCTCGCGACAAGCGGCCGAGGACCGCAAAGAATGAACCCGCGAAAAATGAGCCGGCAGTGGAAGAACCCGTCAAGGAGGAGCCGGCCATAGAGCAATAGCCGTCCGGTTATAAGGCCATTTCCCCTTCACACTTGCGAACGGTGAATGCGAGAGGAGATCAGATGACTACCGAAGAACAGACCAGTCCCGAGTTTCAGGTCACCCTGCCCGAACTTCTGAAGAAGATGACGGATGCAGGCGGCTCAGACCTTCACATAACCACGAAGAGCCCGCCGCAGGTTAGGGTGCACGGACACCTGAGACCACTGGATGGTTATCCGCCGTTTACGCCGGCGGAAACGAAACGGCTTGCGTACTCTGTCTTGACGGACGCCCAAAAGCACCGTTTTGAAGAAAATCTGGAGCTCGATTTCTCGTTCGGTCTGAAAGGCCTTTCTAGATTTCGTGCCAACCTGTTCAATCAGAAGGGAGCGGTTGGAGCCGTGTTTCGTGCAATCCCGTACGAGATCTTCGGATTCGAGAAGCTGGGCCTGCCGCCGGTCGTTAAGGACCTATGCAAGAAGCCCAGAGGATTGATCCTCGTGACCGGTCCGACCGGTTCCGGTAAGTCGACCACGCTTGCGTCGATGGTCGACAAGATCAACATCGACCGCCACGAGCACATCCTGACGATCGAAGACCCGATCGAGTTTCTTCACAACCACAAGAGCTGCGTGGTGAACCAGCGTGAGGTGAACTCTGACACGCACGGATTCGCAGATGCACTCAGAACCGCACTTCGCCAGGATCCCGACGTCGTGCTTGTCGGTGAGATGCGTGACCTCGAGACCATCGAAATGGCGCTCAGGATAGCAGAGACAGGTCACCTTACTTTCGCAACACTACACACCAACTCAGCGGTTTCGACCATCAACCGTATCATCGACGTTTTCCCCGCCGGACAGCAGGCACAGATCAGGACCCAGCTCAGCCTCGTGCTCGAAGGGATAATGTGTCAGGCCCTGCTCCCGAAGGCTTCGGGTGACGGCAGATGTATGGCAATGGAAGTCCTGATTCCCAATTCCGCCATCAGGAACCTCATCCGCGAGGACAAGATCCACCAGATCTATTCGATGATGCAGACGGGACAGGACAAGTACGGAATGCAGACCTTTAACCAGGCTCTCGCAACGCTCTACCAGAAGCGTTTGATCACGCTCGACGGAGCGATGGCGAGGACCTCGAACCCCGACGAGCTCAAAGAATTGATCGAGCGCGGAGCGGGCGTCAACCAGACCTACACAGGAAACCAACCGCGGCCCGGAGCCGGAAAGAACGGCGCACATCCCAGTCCCTACGCCGAAGGCAGGCCGATCGGAAAACGACCACCCGTCCGGTAAGCGAGATCCAGTCTAAACAGGAGCCAGATAGAAGATGCCAACTTACACATACAGAGGAAGAAACCGCCTGAACGAGGTAGTTACCGGAACCCGGGAAGCTGCAAGCCAGGACGAACTGCGGGCGCTTCTTAAGCGCGAGCAGGTCATCATGACTTCCGCCGCAGAAAAGGGAAAGGAGATCCGGATCCCCAAACTCGGCCGTAGCAAGAAGGTAAACGCCAAGGAACTTGCCGTGTTCACAAGGCAATTCTCGGTGATGATCGACGCCGGCTTGCCGCTCGTCCAGTGTCTGTACATTCTTGCGGAACAGCAGCCGAACGCCTTCTTCAAAGAAGTGCTTCATCAGGTCCGCCAGGATGTGGAAGAGGGATCGACCCTTGCTGCCGCACTCTCGAAACACCCCAAGGTGTTTGACCAGCTATTCACCCATATGGTGGAAGCAGGCGAGACCGGTGGTGTGCTTGATGTGATCCTTCAAAGGCTCGCAACGCTGATCGAGAAGGTCGTCAAGCTGAAGAGGAACATCATTTCTGCATCGATCTACCCGGCAGCCGTCGTCTTTGTAGCGGTCGCTGCGGTCGCGGTCATCATGATCGTCGTCATTCCGCAGTTCGAAGCGATATTCCTTGGACTTTTAGGACCCGGCGAAATTCTTCCGCTTCCGACGAGGATCGTGATGGGGATAAGTAATTTCCTCGCAGGATGGGGCGGACTTGTGATCCTTGTCTCCTCCATTGCCGCCGGAGTGGGACTGAAGTTTTACTACCAGACGCCGAAAGGCCGGAAGGTCGTTGATACTGTCCTACTGAAACTTCCGATCTTTGGCGGAATTCTCAGGAAGATCGCAGTTGCAAGGTTCTCAAGGATCCTTTCCACCCTGCTTTCTTCGGGTGTTCCCATCCTTCAGTCGCTTGAGATCACTGCCCGTACAGCAGGAAACGTGGTCATTCAAGAAGCTATCATGAAGGTCAGGGACGGCGTTGAACGCGGTGAGAACTTTGTTGGGCCTCTCAAGGCAACGGAGGTCTTTCCAGAAATGGTAAGCCAGATGATCGGCGTCGGTGAGCAGACCGGCGCTATGGACGCGATGCTTGGCAAGATTGCCGACTTCTATGAGGACGAAGTCGATTCAGCGATCGCCGACCTGCTGGCGATGATCGAGCCAGCCCTTATCGCGTTTCTGGGTGTGACGATCGGTTCGATCGTTGTATCGATGTACCTGCCGCTGTTCACTCTCATAGGTAAACTTGCGGGAGGTCCAAAATAGGCACTTTCTCAGGCCTAAACAATGGAGGCGGTCCGATCGGGCCGCCTCCTTTTTTGTGCCTAAGATGTATCTGAGCGGTTCTTCCAGAATTCTTGTCAGTACCGCACGCTATGAAATATACTTGCGTGCATCCACCATAGAACCAGGAACGAAAAAGGGAAGAAATGAAAATCAGGATTATATTTTCTTGTTTATCCGCGACGGTGGCCTCAATACTGTTGTTGTCACAGGCTCTTTCTGTATCTGTCCACGGCAGACCATCGGATGACGTTCCACGCATCTTGAGCGGTTCGGTCGTAACTGCTTCATTTGAGTTGGTCCAGGGAGCGACCGTCGAGGTCAGGACTGGGTCCGGCACCGTCAAAACCACAACGGATGAAGACGGAAGGTTTAGTCTTTCGATCCCTGACGGTGCTGTCGAAGTCGCCATCGGCGGCGAGAACATAAAGCCTCTGACGCTGAGTCTCTCGCCGGGAGACAAAGTAAAGGACCTGGTGATCAAGATCGAGTACATCGTTCCCACGGTCACGGAAACCGTCAACATATCAGACGACACGCTTGTACCAAGAATCGCCACAAGGAACAGCGCCGTTTTCAACGAATCGCTCTTTGGCCGCGATGACCAGATCGTCTTTTTGCTGAACTCAGGCATCAACGCCGGACAGCACGAGGGCGGGGGTAAATCGCTTGAGATCAGGAGGTTTGGCTTTAACACTGATCACGGCGGCGTCAATGGCGGTCTCAAGATCGTGGTTGACAACATTCAGCAGAATCAGGGCACGCAGGGCCACGGCCAGGGTTATCTCGGAAGCCTCAAGTCGCTGACACCGGAACTTGTGGAAAACGTCTCGATCATCAATGGCCCGTTTTCAGCCGCTTACGGAGATTTTTCGAGCCTCGGCGTTGTTCAGGTCGAAACCAGAGAGTCGCTTGAGGATACCCTGACCCTTCGGCTACAGGGAGGATCGTTCAACACTTTCAGATCCCTTGTCGCTTTCAGTCCGAAGTTCGGCGATTACGATTCCTTCATCGCCTACGAACTATCGCGAACAGACGGACCGTTCGAAAGTCCGCTGAAATACAAGCGGGATAATATTTCGGGAAACCTCAGCCGAGATTTTGGCGAGGACCGTGTCGCCGGAATCAAGTTCAACTTCGGAAGAAATGACTTCTTTTCTTCGGGCCAGATCCCTCTGGACCTTGTAAATGACGGAGAGTTAGATCGGTTCGGTTTTATCGACCCCGATAATGGCGGGGCGGTCAGACAGGGAACGGCAAAAGGCTATATTCGATATCCGTTCAGCAATGGGACGACCATCAAGGCGGACGCCTTCGTAACGCGTTCACTGTTCGATCTCTATTCTAATTTTACGTTCTTCCTGTTCGATCCTGTATATGGCGACGAGATCCAGCAGCACGACAGCCGGCTCCAGGAGGGCGGAGACTTTCAGGTCATTCACCCGTACGCCTTTGAATGGGGCCAGGGCTACCTGACCGCCGGGGCAGGAGTGCTGCTCAACCAGATCAACGTCGGGCTTTATCCGACCGTTGACCGCGCTCCGAACCGCAAGTTCCTGCCGGGGAACATTGACAACCCTGACGTGCTTTTCACTTCCGCTCTCGCGGACGTGAATAACTATTCGGGGTATATCGAGAACTCACTGACCCTTTTTGAAGGACATCTTCGTCTCCAGGCTGGCCTCCGATGGGACTATTTCTCATTCGACGTGGACGGATTTGAGACGGCTGAAGAAAGGATCGATCTGACGGGGTCTGATTCTGCGTACGAGTTCCAATCGAAGCTCGGGGTCGCCTGGTCGCCTTTCGAGCTTTTTTCGGTAGTGTTCCACGCAAATTATGGCCGCGGAATCTCGAGTCAGGACGCGCGCGGCGTCGTGCGGAATCCCGATGCTCCTAAGATCTCGACAACCGATTTCTACCAGGTCGGAACTTCCTACAACGGCAGCAGGTTCTCTGGTGTTTTCACCGGCTTCCTGATCGATCGTTCGAACGAGCAGGTCTATATTCCCGACGATGGCAGCATCGAGTTTTCGGATCCTTCGAGGTCGTACGGTTTCGAGTTCCGCGGCTCGGCAAGGATCACCAAGCATCTGAGCGTCAACGGCGGTGTCACGAACGTCTTGAGAAGCTATTTCCGGGACTCAGACCCGAGGGAGTACGTCGATTCCGCCCCGCATCTGGTAGCGAATGGCGGGCTCGTCCTAAAGAATCTCGAAGGCTTCAACGCCTACCTGTCGTGGCGTCACATTTCAGATTACCGGCTGGACGGACTGGACGACACCATACGCGCGAGCGGGCAAGATGTGGTGGACCTGTCGATAACGAAGAGGCTTCGGAACTGGATCGATCTGAATTTCTCGGTTGATAATCTTTTCAACAAGAAGTACTACGAGACCCAGAACTTCTTTGAGTCGAGGGCTGATCCCACCGCGCCGATCGTTGAGCGCATCCACGCCACTCCGGGCTACTCTACTACCGTCAATGTGGGTGTCACTCTGAGGTTTGGGAAGAAGGAGTAGGAAAGGGGACGGGAGGCAGGAGACAGAAGTCAGGAGACAGAAGACAGGAGACAGGAGACGGAAGTCAGGAGACAGAAGACAGGAGACAGGAGACAGAAGACAGGAGACGGAAGTCAGGAGTCAGGAGACAGAAGTCAGGAGACAGGATTCCGGGCAATCGGGACCGGGAGCGTCAATGACCGTTCTTATCTGATTTTGGAGCACCAGCGACGGACCTAAATAGGAGTCAGGAAGAAGTCGCTGTGAAATCTGGAGATTGAAATCTGAAATTCGTGCGAAGCACGACACGGAATCAGAAGTCAGTTTCGCCTCTTCCTAAGCACTTCAACCACATCATCCAGTCGCATGTCGCGGTCTGCGAGCATTACAAGGAAGTGGTACATGACATCGCCTGCTTCTCCCAGAAAAAGCTGATCGTCGGCGTTTGTCGCCTCGATCACCAATTCCACAGACTCTTCCCCGAATTTCTTGGCGATCTGGCTCGGACCGCGGTCAAAAAGCCGTGACGTGCGCGACGACTTTTTCGGAGCCGACTTCCTTGAACGGATCACAGATTCAAGTTCGTGCAGGAAGAATTCCTTCTTGTTCTTCTCGGCAAAACAGGTATCTTTGCCCTTGTGGCAGACCTTTCCTTTTCCCTTCGGATATGCCTTTATCAAGATCGCATCTCCGTCACAGTCGGTGAGAATTTCCTTGACCTCCAGGTAGTTTCCGCTAGTTTCGCCCTTTACCCAGAACTCCTGCCGCGATCGTGAAAAAAAGGTGACCAGGCCTTTCTTGCGGGTTTTCCTGAGGGCCTTCTTGTTCATATATCCCAGCATCAGAACTTTCGAAGTCTGTGCGTCCTGTATGATCGCCGGTGCCAGCCCGTCTTCAAACTTTCCAAAATCTATTTTCATAAAGACCGCAATACCCTTCTTAGGAAAAAAGCTCACAACCGCACGGGTATCTTTTGATTTTTCAGATAACTTTTCAAATCTGCTATCAGGATTTCGTTGAAATGAAACATCGATGCCGCAAGAGCTGCATCTGCTTTTCCTTTTCGAAAGACTTCAGCAAAGTGCCCGGCTTCTCCTGCTCCGCCGGAAGCGATTACGGGCACGGGCACTGATCCGGAGACCGCGTATGTCAATTCACAATCGAATCCCGCCTTCGTCCCATCGGCGTCCATTGAAGTAAGGAGTAACTCTCCCGCGCCTTTCCGGCATCCTTCCACGGCCCATTCGAGAGCGTCGATTCCCGTTCCTTCGCGTCCACCGTTCAGGAAAACCTCCCAGCCTCCGCTAGATAGCTTGGCATCGATGGCAAGCACGACCGCCTGCGACCCGAAACGGTCCGCGCATTTGGAAAGAAGGTCGGGGTCCCGAACCGCCGCCGTGTTGATCGATATTTTGTCAGCGCCTGCGTCGAGGAGCATTCTTGCGTCTTCGACCGAATTAACCCCGCCCCCTATTGTGAACGGAATGTTGACGACCTCCGCCACAGATCGCGCGAGTTGGGCGGCGGTCTTTCTTCTTTCGTTTGTCGCTGTTATATCGAGAAATATGATCTCGTCGGCGCCTTCGCCCGAGTATCTCGCGGCTAGTTCAACCGCATCTCCGGCATCCCGCAGATCCTTGAACTTCGTGCCCTTTACGGTCCTTCCGTCCTTGACGTCCAGACAGGGAATTATCCTCTTAGCCAGCATCCTGTTCGTTGCCCGAAAGCGAATATGAGAAGCGCACTAGTTCGCCTGCATCCATGAGCCCTTCGTAGAAAGCTTTTCCAATGATCACACCCGAGACCCCGGATTCATAGAGCACTCGAACATCTTCGCTGCTGCTGATGCCTCCCGACGCTACAAGCTCGAAATCTGGCAACGCCTCAAGGATCTCAGAGTAGAGTGAAACTGACGGACCGCCGAGAAGACCGTCTCTCGCGATGTCGGTCACGAATGCCCGGTTTACTCCCCTCGTCTGCATCCCGCGCAGATAGTCGACGATCTCGATCTCTGTGTCAGTCTGCCATCCGTCAATAGCCAGACGACCGTTGCGAACGTCTGCTCCCAGAAGGAAAGAGGGACCGCCAAGCTCGTCGATCCATTCGAGGAACTCATCTTTGCGTTTTACAGCCGCGCTTCCGACAGTGACGATCGATGCTCCGGCCCCAAGGACCGATCTGGCATCGGCTATAGAACTGACCCCGCCGCCAAAATCGATCTCAAGCGATGTGCCTCCTGCTATCCGCTCGAGAACCCGAAGATTGGCTATCGAACCCGTGCGGGCGCCGTCAAGATCGACAATGTGCAACCTGCTTATACCGGCCGCTTCAAACGCGAGCGCGATATCGAGGGGGTCACTCCCATAGACGGTTTTCTTCTGAAAGTCTCCCTGGACCAACCGGACGCACCGGCCTTCGATTATGTCAATTGCGGGAATAATCTCGATCAAACCGCACCTCCGTCTCTGAGAAAATTGCCGAGTATCCGTGCTCCGACCTCACCCGATTTCTCAGGATGGAACTGGGTAGCGAAGAAATTACCGTTCATCAGAGCCGCTGAGAATTCGACGCCGTACTCGCATACCGCCGAGGTGCTGTCGCAGAGTTCGACATAATATCCATGAACAAAATAGACATAAGAAAGATCTTGAATGCCTTCAAAAAGGCCGTCTTCAAAACCTGAGATCGTGTTCCATCCGATATGGGGGATCTTAAGTTCCGTGCTCTCGAATCTGCGGACCATTGCCGGAATGATGCCAAGGCACTTTGTCTGTTGCTCTTCCGAGAAGTCGCATAGAAGCTGCATCCCGAGACAGATCCCGAGGACCGGTTGTGCGAGATCCGGTATTAGCTTGTCCAAACCGCTCTCCTGCAGGCTGGCCATTGCGCTCGATGCTTCTCCGACTCCCGGAAAGATAACCCGGTCGGCAGTCGAAAGGACCTCTGGATCAGCAGTCACAACGGGCTCGACCGACATTCTCCTGAGCGAGTTGGTCACCGAACCTATATTTCCCGCGTTGTACCTGATAACAGCTACTTTCACAGCGATCCTTTAGTCGACGGAATTCCGATCTCCTGGCTGTCCTTCCGCGATGCCATCTTCAGAGACCTTGCAAAAGCCTTGAAGATCGCCTCGATCTTGTGGTGTTCATTCGTCCCTTCGGCCTTGATGTTCAAATTGCATAGAGCCTTGTCCGAGAACGATTTGAAAAAATGAAAGAACATCTCGGTTGGCATACCGCCGATCATCTCGCGATCGAAGTTCGCTTCCCACACGCACCAGTTGCGGCCGCCAAGATCGACCGCGACCTGTGCAAGGCAGTCGTCCATTGGAAGCGTGAATCCGTATCTGCCTATCCCCCTGCGGTCGCCAAGTGCCGTCAAGAAAGTCTCTCCCAAAGCGATCGCTACATCTTCGATCGTGTGGTGTTCGTCAACGTCCAGATCGCCCACCGCCTCGATCTTCAGATCAAACCCGGCATGTTTAGCGACCTGCTCGAGCATATGATCAAAGAAGCGGATTCCGGTTGAAATTTCGGCATCGCCCTTTCCGTCGAGATCGATCCGAACCCTGATGTCGGTCTCATTCGTTTTTCGAACGGTCTCGGCGATCCTCCTGCGTCCCGTGATCAACCGGTATATCTCTTCCCACGAACGAACCGTCTCATCCGGTTTCGGATCATCTTCCTCTATCTTGAAATTCGGGCCCTCGATAAAGATCGATCGCGCACCTAGATTCTTCGCGAGTTGAACGTCTGAAGCCCTGTCACCGATTACCCAGGATCCGGAGAGGTCGAATTGTGGATCCCCGGTATAAGCTTTCAAAAGGCCGGTCTTCGGTTTCCTGGTCGGGGCGTTCTCGTGCTCGAACGTCTTGTCGATGAGTACATCGTCAAAGCTGATCCCCTCGCTTTCGAAGATCCTGAGCATAAGATCCTGGACCGGCAGGAAATCATCCTCCGGGAATGATTCGGTGCCGAGGCCGTCCTGGTTGGTAACGATAACAAGAACGAAATCCGTTTCCGAAGCGATCTTCCCAAGCCATTTGAGCACTCCCTTCTTAAATCGTAGCTTCCCGAAAGAATCAACCTGAAAATCCTCTGGTTCCTCGATCAGCGTCCCGTCCCTGTCAATGAAAAGAGCCTTTTTCATCCCACATTTTCTCCGTAACTTCGCAACTCTCGAAGCAAGGCATCATTCTGGTCCCGCGTCCCAACCGTTATCCGGAGACAGCCTTCACAGAGCCTTACCCGGCTCCTGTCCCTAACGACGATTCCCCGGTCTACAAGGTATTCGTAGATCGCAACCGGGTCCGAAACACGTACCAACACGAAGTTGGCATCGGAGCGGTACACTTTCTGTACCGGGGGAATCGACTCAAGATCTTCGGTCAATGCTTCTCTCAAAGAAATGATCTCCCCTGTCATCTCAAGTACACGATCCTCGTTTTCCAGGGCACCCAAAAGGAGTCGCTGCGCCGCATCGGATACGTTGTAGGGAGGCTTCACCTTGTTGAGCAGCGCGACCGTTTCGGGATCGGCGAAGGCGGTTCCGACGCGCAGTCCGGCGAGTCCCCAGGCCTTCGAATAGGTCCTCAGGACGACAAGGTTCGGATTTGCGTCAAGGAAGCCGACGATCGAACCGGCTTTTGAAAAATGAATGTAGGCCTCGTCTACGACCACCATCGCATTTACCGACCGTGCAATTGAAATGAGCTTGTCGCGATCTAGCAAATTGCCGGTCGGATTGTTGGGAGAGCAGAAGAACAGGAGTTTCGTGCTTTCGTCGGCCACGTTACGGATCGCCTGGGGATCGAGATCAAAGTCCTTCGTCAGGGGCACACGCAGTACCTCCGCACCATTTATCTCCGCGGATACCTCATACATCCCGTAAGTCGGCGGACAGATCAGGCATTTGTCCTTGCCAGGTTCGCAAAAGACCCGGAACAGCAAGTCAATTACCTCGTCCGAGCCGTTTCCTACAAAGACGCGTTCCTCCGCGATCGATTCCATTTCCGAGATCTTTGCCTTCAATTCACGCTGGTACGGATCGGGATATCGGTTGAACGCCTCATTCAGGGGTGAGCCGAGGCTGTTCTCATTGGCGTCGAGAAAGATCCTTGCGGTCCCCGAGAATTCATCCCTGGCCGATGTGTAAGGCTTGAGCGCAACGATCGAAGGCCTCGCAAGGGCCCTCGGCGTAGATCGCATTTCTACTTTAGACTGAATCATCGTTGCCTCCCGCCATGGCGCGCGAGCTGATTTCCGCCGCACGCATTCGCACAGTGACGGCGTGTTTGTGCGCCGCCAGACTCTCCGCCTCCGCAAGTGTTTCGATCACCGGACCGAGCGAGAGAATCCCTTTCCTCGAGATCTTCTGATATGTGATCTGCTTTTGGAACGAATCAAGCGAAACTCCACTGTATGATCTTGCGAACCCGTTTGTGGGAAGGGTGTGATTCGTTCCGGAAGCGTAATCGCCGGCAGACTCGCACGAGTACTCCCCGATAAAGATCGAGCCGGCATTGGTGATCTGTCTCGAAACACTTTCGCTATCTCTTGTAAGGACGATCAGGTGTTCCGGGGCGTACTGATTGGCGAAATCGACTGCGGCGTTCACGCTTTCAAGAACAACAGCACGGCTGTTGCCAAGTGCGGTAGCGGCGATCTCTCGGCGCGGCAGGTTTACAAGCTGACGATCGATCTCTTCGCGAACTGACGAAACCAGTTCCTTTGAGTCTGTGATCAGAATAACCTGGCTGTCCGTGCCGTGCTCCGCCTGTGCAAGCAGATCGGCAGCAACAAATTCCGGATCAGCTTCAGCGTCTGCAATGACAGCAACTTCGGATGGCCCTGCGGGCATATCGATCGGCACTCCGTCAGCAGCCGCCAGCATCTTTGCCGCGGTCACATATCTGTTTCCGGGCCCAAAGATCTTGTCTACTTTCGGGATCGTTTCGGTCCCATAAGCCATCGCCGCGATCGCTTGAGCTCCTCCGACACGAAAAACGGAAGTTACACCGAATTGCGCTGCGCAAAAGAAAATCGCTTCGTGAATCGTCCCGTCAGCCCCCGGAGGCGTACACATTACGATCTCTCGGCATCCCGCGAGCCTTGCCGGGATCGAAAGCATCATTACGGTCGAGAACAGCGGCGCGGTACCGCCCGGCACATAGATCCCCACCTTTTCGAGTGGCACCTTTCTCGTTCCGCACAAGACACCGGGCTGGGTCTCGATCTTGATGTCGTCTGTTCTCTGAGCAGCATGAAACCGCTCGATGTTCTTTCCCGCAGCGACGATCGCATCCTGCAGTTCTAAAGAAACTGAATTCGAGGCCGCCCGCATGTCCTCTTCAGACACCCGGAGGCTGCCCTCGTACGCGTCAAACCGTTTCGTGAACCGGGTCAAGGCCTCATCGCCCGACCTTCGGACCTCTCCAACGATCTCCCGAACCTTCTCAAGGATCGCGCTGGCGTCATCTTCAGGACGAGCCACCAGGTCTTTCCATTTTGTTCTTTCAGGATGTATGAATACGTTCATCGCGTGATTCCTCGCTTCAGATCACCATCTGGTCGATCGAGAGCACGAGAATGCCCTCGGCTCCTTCTGCCCGCAGGTTTTCGACCACTTCCCAGAAGTCGTCCTCGGCGATAACCGAGTGCACCGAGCTCCATCCTGTTTCTGCAAGCGGCAGGACCGAGGGGCTTCGCATTCCAGGTAGCAGATCGACGATTCGCCCGATCTTGTCATTCGGCGCGTTTAGCAGGACGTATTTGTTCTTTTCGGCCTCGATCCCTGCCCGGATGCGAAAGCACAACTTCTCGAACAGAACTTCCAGGTCGCTTTCGAGGGAGCTTCTCCGGATCAGAAGGGCTTCGGACTCGAGCACTGTCTCGATCTCCTTCAGTCCATTTGTGAACAGGGTGCTACCCGAGCTGACAAGGTCGCAAACGATATCAGCAAGGCCGATCGAAGGGGCGATCTCGACCGAGCCGCTGATCGTATGGATCTCGGCGTCAATCGAGTGTCTTTCCAGGAACCCGGACAGGATCTTCGGGTAGGACGTGGCGATCCGAAGGCCTTCGAGATCACCCGTGCCTTCGTAGGCAAATTGCTTTGGCGCCGCAAGGGACAACCTGCACCTTCCGAATCCGAGCCGCAGCGCTGTTTCAACTTTGAAGCCCTTCTCCAAAACGACGTTCTCGCCGACGATGCCTGCGTCGGCAACTCCGTCCTCTACATACTGAGGAATGTCGTCATCGCGGAGAAACAGTATTTCCACAGGGAAGTTCCTCGCTGACGACCTCAGCTTACCAAGGCCGTTACCGAATTCTATGCCGCAGCCGCGGAGTATCTGGACCGACGATTCACTCAGCCGGCCGGACTTCTGGATCGCGATCCTTAATCTTTTCTTGCTCATTTAAAAAACAAAAAAACTTGAAGGAGCCTTCAAGTTCACGCTTTCAGAATCAGTTGTAAGTCGTTCAGACAGCCCGACCCGTCGGCGTGAAAATAAACGTCCGATGGTGATGGTGGGTGTTCTTGAACGAATCCGCAAAAATCATCTCTAGCCATAAGAAATCACATCGATCGCCTCCTGGTCAAGTCAGCCGTTCAGCCGAGAGCCGAAACCGATGAAGCCCCCGCCTCCCAGATCTCGCGCAGAAGTCAGCATTAATTTTTAACACCAAGTTAATGCCGGGGTAACAGTCGCGACACACTCCCCGCCTACTCTCTAACCCTTGCAGACGACAACTCGTGACAAGCGAATCTGTGCTCCGTGCGCCGTAAGGTCCAGCCCTCCAGGTCA
The DNA here is from genome assembly GCA_003385635.1 of Acidobacteriota bacterium. Classification (GTDB taxonomy): domain Bacteria; phylum Acidobacteriota; class Blastocatellia; order Pyrinomonadales; family Pyrinomonadaceae; genus Aridibacter. The sequence continues at coordinate 75,719 of QQUY01000001.1, forward strand.
GTCCAGGCGCCCGGTTTGCGGTTTCTTCGGACCGGGTTCCGACAAGCCGGGACCATTCGGGTTTATTAGATACAAGTGGACATCAAACTCATCTTTTCAGGAGGAACAATGAGAATTTCTTTGAAGATCTTTCTTTGCGCGGCAGCGCTTCTTTCTTTGTCGGCAATCGCGTCAGGCCAGCTGGCCTACTCTGTGACCGACAACAACCGTGACGATAGCGGTTTTGCCCAACAGTTTTACGAGATAAATCTCGCTACCGGCGAAGGAAGGCTGATCCAGACGCTCGACGATGGTGCTGGGTCTCCGACCATTCGCCGCGAGTACGAGGGCTTCGGTTCTTCCGGTTCGGTGCTTCTTGGCGTATCCGAATTTGACACCGAGCTTTGCAACACGGGTTCCGACCCGATCACTGGTCTGGCTGCAGACGTCAGGATATTCACTGCTGACGGTGTCGGTCCCCAGATCGGTGAGACCTGCATCGACTTTGGCGGAGAGGCTGCCGCTGCCTATAACCCCGCAGACGGTTGGCTCTATTCGATTGCCAGCGACGACAACTTTCCTGACACTTCGCCGCGCTCGAAGCTCTACAGGATCAGCCCGACTACGGGTGAAGCCACAGAGGTCGGCACCGGCATCACGCTTACTGCGACGAGCCCCGCAGGTGGAGAGGAGAATCCCTACCTTGACGGCCTTGCGATCCTCCCGAACGGCGTCGCTTACGGAACGGAAGCTCGTTTTGGAGCTACCGGACAAGGAAACCTTGGAAGCCTCTACAGGATTTTCCTTACCGGTCCGAACGCCGGACGCACGAGCTTTGTCAAGAGGCTTTTCGCCGCACCCGATGGCGAGGACACCGGTCTTGCAAGCCTTGATAACGGAACGCTTGTACTTCTCCTCGAAGACAGCCAGGTCCTGTTCGGAAATGCGGATCCCAACTCGGGACCGTTTGTAGCTCCTTCCTTTGGGAGGTTTACGACACCGGGCTGCCTTACGACACCGATATGTCAAGACTTCGAAGGGTTTGACATCCCGAACAACGGAGCAGGAATTCGTTAATCAGCGAGTATGCATCTCGACCGTAAGCCGGCGGGGAGACAATCCTTCCCCGCTGGTCCGGCCGGGCACTTGGATTCAACAGAGAGCCCCGTTCTGAAGGGGGCGGAGCTCCGAGGACAGGACAATGTTTAAGTTTCTTAAGATCAGTCAAATCACGCTCGCGGCAGCGATTCTCGTCTTTGCCGCAGGCGCATTCGGTCAGGCGACGGACAACGGCACACTTGAGGGAACAGTCTATGACCCCCAGGCTGCTGTGGTTCCCAATGCGACCGTAACCGTAACCAACAAGTCGACAGGACTTACAGGGAAATCCTCCACCGATCAGCAAGGCAGGTGGAAGATCACGACCCTTCCGATCGGTATCTACGAGATCACGGCCGAGATAGATGGATTCGACAGAGCGATCTCCGAAGGAGTGGTTGAAGCGGCACAAACAAATCTTGTCGACCTCTTCATGCAGGTCCAGGGCGCAGGCGAGTTCGAGGTAGTGGTCACTACCACGGATTCAGACCTTATCAGCGAGTCAACATCCGGTACCAACTCTTCAAGATTTACGGGCCGTGCGATCGAGGCCGCGCCGCAGCCGGCAAGGAACTCCCTTGCATTTACCTCACGGGACAGTTCCACGAGCGCCGACATTGCAAGTCCGCTGGACAACAGCACCGGAAACCCCGAAACGGCGGTTAACGGCACGCGTCCGGGAAGCTCCAGTTTTATTTTCAACGGTATCGATGGAACGAACCTTTCTGGAACGGGAAGTCTGACGGGCAATGCTGCGCCAGCTCCGGAAGCGGTCGAAGAGGTAAAGCTTCTTTCGAGCAACTACGACGCATCACTCGGCCGCAGCGGCGGAGGCAGTTTCCAGCTCGTCATCAAGGAAGGGGGAAACGACTTCCACGGAGCCGGCTATTTCTACTTCCAGAATGAAAGATTCAATGCTAACGACTTCTTTTTCAACAGGGACGGGATCGATCGCCAGCCGGCAAGACGGTACGAAGGCGGTTTCACGTTGGGCGGACCGATCATCAAGAACAAGCTTCGATTCTTTGGCAGCTACCAGAAAACGGATGCCAAGACCGCGTATGTCCCTACCGCGTCCAGCTTCGTGATCCTTCCCGAAGCGATCGCATTTCTGACAGACCGCTCGAACCCGGAAGCAGTTCGACAGGCATTTGCAATGTCGGCGAGGAATGGCGGCGTGGGCCGGGCGTTCACGAACGGCCCGAGCTGCATTCGATCACTAACGCCGACTTCGACCCCGACTACCGTTTCGTTGACCTGTATCGATCCGAGCCAGGTCGGCTTCAGGCTTCTCAATGTAATCAATCCGCTGACAGGCGATTACCTGATCCCGACACTTACGCAAGGCCGATACGAAAGACTGTACCTGGATTCCAGGAACGTAGGCGTTTTTATCGGGGGGCAGAGAGTTACCGACTTCTCTGCATTCGGACTCCCGAACGGGCTTCCTCTGCTTGATTCTACTTTCCAGGGTGAGATTTCGGGAGGACTTCCGCTGGTCAGATTCAGGAACGTGTTTCCCGCAGAATTCGAGCAGGACCAGTTCTCCTGGAGGATGGATTACAACCTTCTCGATGGGGATAGTGCAGGGAATAGCTCAAATGTCCTCACGGGCACGTTCTTCTTCTCGGACTTTCCGTCGCTCGATCCTTTCTCGGACAGCACACTGGTTTCTCCTTTCGCGCTTGTGAAGGACGATGCGAACAGAACTCTTGCGCTAAAAGACGTGCACATATTCTCAAGCAATCTGATCAACGAGGCCCGATTCGGATACTTCTATCTGAACAACTCCAGAAAGCTGGACGAAAGGTACCTGATCCCCGAACTGACGAACTCCGGCCAGGGAATCACCAATCCCGCCGAGTTCTTCATTCCGGGTCCGCAGAGTGACCGGCTTGCGAGGTTTACGGGCACCGGAAACCTTTCGGACTTCTCGTTAAATGCTCCGAATGACATATACAACAGGCGCAAGCAGGTAACACTCACGTTTGCGAACAACACGACGTATCTGTGGGGCGACCATACGCTCAGGTTCGGTGTCGAGCACAAGCGCAACAACTTCGAAACCAATCTTCCGCAGGAGCAGGGAGTCGAGTTCGAGGGGCTGATCAACTTCACGCAGCTGCTTACAACCCAGGTTCCTGAAGCGGACGTTTCGCTCGGGATCTCGGACAAGGAATTCCGGTTTAACGACTGGGGCTTTTACATCACTGATGACTGGCGGTTCAACGAAAAACTGACGGTGAACTTCGGGGTGCGCTGGGATGTATTCGGACTCCCGGTAGAGAAACACGGCAGATTTACGAATTTCGATTTTGACCGTGTCACTGATCCGAACAATATCCTTCCGGGCTTTGTTCTGCCTAGCAACTACGAGCCGACTGGCTTCCAGGCGATTGACGGCAGCCTCGACGCGCTCGCCGTTTCCGATTCAAAGCACACTCTCAGCGGCCTTGACCTGAATAATTTTGCGCCGAGGATCGGATTTGCTTACAAGCCGTTCAAAAGCCTCAGCACCACGGTGCGCGGCGGTTACGGCATTTTCTACGATCGGCCTTCGGCGGGATTTATCAACACGATCTACTCGAACTTTCCGTTTTTCAACGACCGCGAAGCCTCGAACATCTTCAACCCGGCGACTATCCAGGGTTCGACGGCGTTCAACAATGTGGATCCGACCAGGCCGTTCGTCAACAACTTCCCATTCTCTGTGGGAGTTTCAAGCCTGGCTGACACGACGCCGTACTTGCTCAGGGACAGTTCCACTGGACTCAATACGTCAAGGGGAGCGGAACCGCTCGAGTACAGGGCCGTCGATAAAGACCTTGAAACGCCACATGTTCATCAATGGAATGTCGGAATCCAGCACGAGTTCCTCAAAGACTGGACTGTTGAAGCGCGATATGTCGGAACCAAGGGCGAAAAGCTTCTTCTTGCAGTCGGCTTCAACCAACCGTACGACCTTAATGATCCGAACACTCCGGACTACATATACGAGCGTATCAACAATGCTTTGCTGTCGGTCTTCCCGAATGCTTTGCCTCCGCTTATGCCGGGTCAAACGCAGAGAGACCGGGGTATGACGTTGTCCGGTTCGGCCGTCAGAGCGTTCGGAGCTTGCAACTTCGTGTTTGCAAACACCGAAGGATATTCGCCATGTGTCGGGTCGCTTGGTCCGGGTGGTATTGATCTCAATCTGACGAGTCTGGACTTCGAGGCGCCGAGGGCGATCATCTCGGCACTTATAAGAGTCCCGTATCTCGGGTTCGACCCGACCGATGCAGTCATCCTTCAATCGAGAGGTTACTCGAATTATCACTCCGGACAGTTGACGGTCAGCCGTCGCTTCTCGAAGGGTTTCTCGTTCAGCGCTTCCTACACGCTTTCGAAGTCAATCGATATCGGTTCGACGGATCCGGGAAGTACCGCTGCGTCCGGTCGACCGGACACGGCAAACCTCGGACTGGTCGTTCAGGGCAACCAGCGCGATCTGAACAGCAATAAAGGACTTTCGGATTTTGACCGACCGCACCGTTTCGTTTCGAGCTTTGTCTGGGAACTTCCGAACTTCGGCTCGAACTCGAAGTTCCTCAATGGATGGCAGCTTTCCGGCCTCGGCCAGTGGCAGAGCGGAACTCCGTTCTCGATATTCGCGACAGACGCCACGTTCGGCGATCCGGTAGCTTCCGGCGCGGCATTCCTTAGGCAGTACAGAGGTGTTATTGCCCTTGTTACCGAACGAAATACGACTATGGGCGGAGTGTTCCGTGAGGTTCGCTACAACGTGGGTACCGGAAGCGGAACCATCTTCGATACGGCATTCGGAAGGCCCAGTGTTCGAAGCCTCGATCTGTTGAGGCAGCGAGGTGACGACATCACGCAGGGGTATTTCAACACCTGCATGGATCCGGACGATACATCCTGCGCGCTTATTTCGCCTCTAGGCGGTTTCGGAAACCTCGGAAGGAACGTTCTTCGCGGGCCTTCTCAGAAGAGGTTCGATCTCAGCCTTCAGAAGACGACCAAATTCTGGAAAGAGAAGATCGAGCTTGAGCTGAAGTGGGACATATTCAACGTCCTGAACCTTGTCAACTTCGCAAATCCGAACGCGGACCTGAGCGATGAGACCGACTTCGGGCTGATCACACGCACGGTCGGAGCTCCAAGGGTGATGCAGTTTGGCGCGAAGGTGCGTTTCTGACGAAACGAAATACGGGCTATGCGGCGGTGAACACTAAAGCACACACACCGCCGCAACGTTTTCGGAGAATTCATATGAGTTTAAGCATTGAAAAGAAACGCCTTGCTGCTTCGGTGACTGTGATCGGCCTGTTTGCCGTGGTCGGTCTCATCGTCTGGAGTGTGGTCGAGGAACGCGCAAAGGCAGCAAAGATCGAAACGGAGATCCTGAAGGGTCTGACCGAAGAGCAGTTGAACGAAGTCCTGAAGAGTGAGGCTACGGCAGACCGCCTGACCGTCAAAGAACTATCCAAGGACCAACAGAAGCGAAAGTCGTTTCTGGAGGGTCTGCGCGAGCACCTCGCACTGGCAGCACAGGCGCGGCGGGAAGGATTCGCAGAGCTGGAAGATTTCAGGCTCAATTTCGAGTACAAGACAGACCTCCTTCTCGCTGACCTATACAGGGTCAAGCTCAGTCAGGGTATGAACCGGCTCTACGTGGTCACGAAGGCTGAAATGGAAAAGGTCTGGGAAGATCCGGCAAACGAAGAGAGGTTCGGGAAGACGATGGATGCTCTTCACGGGATCCGGGAGAGAGCCAGCGATGCCAAGGGCAGTAGAAATCCCGCCAACTATCCCAGAGGGGAAGTCTTGAAGAAGGCGCGTGACAATTTCTCAAGGACGATGGTGCTGGCTTCGATGGCGAGGGCCGATGAGGAGTTTATGGGGCAACCTGTGATCCCGCTCAGGATCAAGATCCTTGAGGCCGGTCTTCTTTCGAATGACTATCTGATCGCGAACTACAAGGACTTTCTCCCGACACAAGCGGAGATCGAGGCATATCTCGCGTCGCATCCGGAGTTCGACCCGAAGAAGAAGCTCGAGCTTGCGAAAGGGGTCTTCGCGAAAGTGATGGCCGGAGAGAACTTCGAGAAATTGGCTGAAGAGTACAGCGAGGATGCCAGAAGTTCCCACCGCGGCGGACTTTACGAGGGAGTCACAAGCGGAGTCCTTTGGCCCGAGATCGAAGAGAAAGCATTACAGATGAAACCCGGGGAAGTGCACGACGGGCTCATCGAGAGCGAGATCGGCTACCACATCCTCAAACTGATGAGCAACGAGACGAAGGAGGGCGGGGAGGTCAGGTACACGGTCCGGCACATAGTGATCCAGAAGAAGTTCGAGGAGCCGGGCGAGGAGCTTCCGGGGATACCCCGGCCGTTTATGACGCCGATTGAGATCGCGAAGCAGCAGGTTGAGAAGCAAAAGAGAGAGGCCTTCATAGCACAGGTGATATCGGCCAGTCCGGTATCGCTCCCCGAAGATTTCACTCTCAATTTCGAGATTCCGGAGAAGGGCGGAAATAAGAAAGAAGAAAGCAGCAGTCAGGACACTGAAGAGTGAGTCCTGAATGACTTTATCGTGCCGCCGAGAGGCGGAGTCAGATGACTTGGAAATTTTGAATTTAACACTTTTATCGGGTGGTTCGCGGGGTCACTTGAGACAGAGATCAACAGCTTATGTTCCACTTAAAAGGAGGAAGAATGAAGAGAGTTGTTAACTTTTTTGGTGCGGCCTTGATCGCCGTGGCCTTTGCGTTGAACGCAAACGCAGGTAGCGGGGTCCTCTTAAACGAGGTAGAGGTTGATCCTCCCGTTGAGGTCGGTGACCGTTGTCAGTATGTAGAGCTACTGGGTCAGCCGGGGGCGGCCATTCCGTCCGACTTCTATTTCATTTCGATCAACAGTGACTCGTCGAATTTCGGTTTCCTGAACGTAGCTATCGATCTCGGCGGACAGACGTTCGGGATTAACGGCATTCTAGTCCTTAACAACACCCTCGCGGGCACTTGCCCTAACCGAACCTACGATGCCGGTGCGAACGTGCTCAACTATGCGAGCCCAACGACGCTCGGCAAGGGTTCAGAGGGATTCTACATTGTAAGTTCTACTGACCAGCTCTTTTCAGGTCAGGACGTTGACGTTGATGATGACGGCATCATTGACTTCAACCAACCGCAGTTCAGGTCTAAGGCGTCAATCAGGGCGCCTGAGGGAAATCCGTTCAACTTTATTGACGGGTTCAACCTCGTATTTAACCCGGATGAGCAGTGGATCTACGGTCCCGGACCAAACCTCGTCGAGGCTTTCCTTGGCGACGTAGCCGACGCTGCGACCCGCTTCAACGGAAACACTTCCCAGAACGATTCGACAGCCTGGTACTCTGGAGAGTTGGCGAACAATCCTGAAGAAACGACGGACTACGGCTCGCCGGTAAGCTCGAACTTCCCCCAGGGCGGTGCGCTTACACCGGGTGCAGGTAACGTACCCGGTGTCGCACCGAGCGAACCAGCGATCTTTGATTTCGACGGTGACGGTCTTACCGATGTTTCGGTATTCCGCGGAAATCCGAGCGGATTTGCTCCGAACCGTGGACCCGAAGGAAGTACCGCACAGTGGTGGATCCTGAACAGTGGAAACCTTGGAACATTTGCGGCGGCATTCGGCCAGACTGATGATATTCCGGTTCCGGCTGATTACACCGGTGACGGACGTACGGATATCGCATTCTTCAGGCCTTCCAGCAACGAGTGGTTCGTTTTAAGGAGCGAGGATCAGTCTTTCTTTTCATTCCCGTTTGGCGCCGCTGGCGACAGACCGGCACCGGGTGATTATGACGGGGATGGCATCGCCGATCCGGCGGTTTACAGGCCGAGCATCGGGACGTGGTTCATAGTTCGTTCCAGTGACCAACAGACCGCGACCGTGCCCTTCGGTGTTGCCGAGGACCTGCCGACCGTGGCCGACTTCGACGGAGACGGGCAGGACGATATCGCTATCTACAGGCCTTCTGTCAATCAATGGTGGCAGATGCGCAGCACAGCCGGAATTATCGCTTACCAGTTCGGTCAGAGCGGTGACCAGACGGCGGTCGCTGACTACACGGGCGACGGAGCCGCGGACGTAGCGTTCTTCAGGCCCGGCAGCGCTACCTGGTTCGTACTCAGGTCCGAAGACAGCTCGTTCTTCGCGTTCCCGTGGGGAGTCGGAACTGACGTGCCCGCACCGGGAGACTATGACGGCGACGGAATGGCAGATCCCGCAGTCTTCCGCGAGGCTGATCTGACCTGGTACATCCTTGGATCGACTAACGGTTTCCAGGCGGTTCAGTTCGGTGCCACTGGAGACCAGCCCGTTCCGGCGATCTACTCGCGCTCGGACAACTAGGCAAGAGCCCTTCCAGGGAGCGGGAGTAGACTGATCCTCCTGCGCCTTGCCGGAGCGCACTTCGGTGCGCTCCTTTTTCTTTTTGTGAACAAGCAGATCGGATCCGGGCACCAACCGTTGTGATAGAATTCGGCTGCGTTCCCCGCCCTGTCTCAGATGAAAAAGGTAATCATCGAAATCGATTCGCCGGAGGGTGTCGAGAGGATTGATCTTGACAACGAGGTGAGCATTGGTCGAACCGAACTGGCGGACGTCGTCATAGACGATCCCGGCCTTTCCCGGATCAACACTACCGTCTTCCGTGACAACGAGGATATTTTAGTTGTCGACGAGGGCTCATCGAACGGGACCTTCTTGAATGGAGACAGAATCGAGGGCGCACCCCGGCGGCTCTTTGACGGCGATGAGTTAAAGATCGGACTCGATACGCGCGTAAGGATCGAGATTGACGATCCGTTCGCTTCCCGGACTCCCGAGCGTTCAAAAGAGGCCGAACAGCCTTCCGCTTCCGAGCCGCCCCCACCCAAGCCTAAGCCAAAGCCCAAAGCGCCCGCCACGACTGACGCTTTCAGATCTCCGGAAATGATGCTCTACATCGGTCTCGCCTCGATATTCGTAATAATCGTCGGGGCGGTCATCCTGTTGGCGCTTTTTTCGAACGGCGATGATTCGAGCACCGCTTCGGCGAAGACGTGCCTTGATGCCGATCCGCAGGCACTGATCCCCTGCCGGCTTCAGGACCCCTTTGGCGGGCAAAAGCAGGAAGACATAGGCGAACTTGTCCAGTACTTCGAGGTGCAGGACGAGATCGACGTAAAGGACCTCAACGATGTGTCGGGGTCCGATACGGGAACGTCGTTCGAAGAGAACTTCAATGTGACCGTCGAGTTCTTCAAGCGTATGCGCGCTAAAGCGCTCGAGAAGCGGGACGGGCCGACCGGGAACGACCCTCCGGGGCAAAAAGTGCCAAAGGAACTTCACGGTGACGGAGTAATAAAGCAGAAGGCAAAGCTTCGCGAAATGCTGCAGGGCGGATATGTTCAGCCTATGGATTACGCCGATCTTGCAAAGAAACGTATGAGCGGCGAGCTGGTCGAGCTTCCTATGGCGACCGAGTACTGGGTGCTCGAGGTCGGCAGCAGCGCAAACGAAGCCGAATTCACGTCCTTCGACTTTGGCGAGCACAACAGTTTCCCCACCATCAATCCGGCGTGGCCGGATTACGGGACGCTTTCTCAGCTTGCCGCCAATTTCTCGGGCCAGCGCTACGAGCTTACGAGCGGGACAGACCGAAAACAGATGAAACAGCGGTTGCTGAGAATGTTCCATCCGACAGCCAGGCCCATCCTCGTCGGCCTCGCAAAGGCATACCACGCGAAGTTCAACCGGCCCCTGAGAGTAACGTCGCTCTCACGGTCGATGGAATACCAGATCCTTCTTAACAGGACCAATGCCAATTCGTTCAAGGTGCGCGGGAAAGGAAGCCTTCCGCCTCACACCTCAGGATGCGCCTTCGATCTTGCGCGCAAGCATATGACGGCCGAGGAACAGAATTTCGTAATGGCGGAGCTAGCGCGCCTGGAGAACGAAGGCAAACTGGACGCTCTCAGAGAAGGAAATGTAAACGCGTGTTTCCACGTTTTCATTTATCCAGACGGGATTCCTCCTAAGATGTAGGGTTGCGAATCGTCTTGATTTCGCCATTCCTCCCGCATCCCTTAAAATTTGGACATGCCCGAAGAGAAGAAAGAGAACTCTTCGAAGCCCAGGAAATCGATCACCGGGCTTGCGAAGCGGCTCCACCGGCTTCCCTCCGACAAGCGGAAGGCAGCGATCGAGGCCAGCGCCTCGCTAGCGGCTGTGTCGCTGAAGGTAAGCCGCACATTTGTAGAGGCCGTTCCGAAAGCATCTGAAACCCTTTCGGCGGACGACCTCAGGAACTGGGCGGAACTCGGAAGACGGATCGCGATGGCCGATGCCGATGCCGGCGCTAGGTTTTTCGACGAAGGGGCGGATGCACTTTCACGGCTTGATCCTCGTGCACGGGAGCTGGCCATCAGGATCGCAACTCGTCAGCTGCTCCTTTCCAGTTCGATCGCACTGTCGACGTTCGAAAAGATCCCCAGGCTTGCGGATCAGATAGATGACGGCGAGCTTCTTACGGAGATCCTCACGCTCGGCGCCGAAATTGCGGGCCGATCTGCAAAGCACAGCGCGGACTTTCTGGATTCCACACCGGCGGTCGCTGAATCGCTCTCAAAATTTGGTAAGGGCCGGCGAGATGTCGCGGCATCCGTCCTTGATCTCGCCTCGGCGTTCGCGGGACGCACGGGCGGTCTGACTGCCGACCTCTGGGTATCGATGCCCGAAACGCTGCGCGGCCTTTCTTCCAGGGATGCGGTCAGGCTGATGAAAAGCGCGACCGAGTTCCTCGAGTACGGCGGCAGCGTCACTCTTCACTTCGTAAGCGCCGGAGCTTCGACACTCCGCAGGCACAGGGGAGTCTTCGATGAATGGTGTACGACCGCGAATATCTTCGGAGAACACGGAAACGCGGTCCTGATCGCCTTTCTGAGGCTCGCTCCCGGATTCTTCAGGACTATCTCAAAGCTCAGTAACAAGGCGGACGCCGCGAGGATATCGCACCGCGTGCTCGAACTCGTTGGAAAGATCGCTGAGACGGATGCCGAAAGCGCTTTGGCGGCTTTTACATCGAGTACGAAAGCCCTGAAGAAGGTCTCGCTTGACCAGTTCGAAGAATGGGTCGAGACTGGGCTCGAGTCAAAGCAGGAGTCTTCCGCGAAGGCACGCAGATCGTTCTTTGCTTTGGAAACCCGGCATTCGAACGAGCTCCTAAACGAGGCTCAGGAAGGTCTTCCTCTCGATCATGTCCAAACAGTACTTCGGATCTATATCGAAGGACTGACGGGCAAAGAGGTCGAGATCGCGCCGCTCTCCGCAATGCCTCAGGAATCGAGGATCGGAGACGGCAAGACGATCTACCTGCCGGCCAAGGTCGATGAGTTCAATGACGAAGACAGTGACTTTCGGCTCTACAAAGTACTTGCCGCTCACGGCGCGGGCCAGATCGAGTTTGGGACCTTCGCCCGCGGCACAACGGAGTTAAAAGCTGCATATACTGAGCTTGCGGATTTCTTTGAGGCGACCGCCGAACAGCTCGATGCCTTTTCACTGGCCGGTTATATCGAAGATGTCCAAAAAGGCGAGACCGCGCTTTCAGAAGAGGAGTACCTGGAGGAAGCCCGCAAGAAGCGCAGGAAATTCCCGGGTAATGCAGGTTACAGGGAGGTCCTCAAGTCATTTCCCGAACCCTCACTCGCGGCAAAAATATTCGGCACGATGGAAAACGCCCGGATCGACCGCAGCCTCCGGCACACATATCGAGGACTTGTGAAGGACCTTGATCTGATGCAGGGACTTCTTCGTGAAAAGCGGCCCTACATCTTTGATGTGCCGATGGAACAAGTGCCGGCGGAGCTCCTGTTCCAGATAACGATGTGCGGGGGCGCGACCGACGATGCGAGACAGTTCTACGGTCAGATCGTGTCCGAGATCGAATCAGTTATCGACCGGTACTTTACGGGCAGCGAATCTACAGTTGCCGATTCGGTAATGGCTACTAGCCGGGTCTATTCCCTGTTCCAGAACGTGTCGGCGGAAGACAAGCAGGCGGAAGAGCCTGAGGAAGATTCACAAGTTAGCGAGGAGGCGGAAGAACAGGAGCGCGGAGAGGCGGTGACCGAATCCGATGCGCCGCGGGAGGAGATGCCCGACGAGACGCAGGACATTCGCGATCTGTTCAATGCCTGGAACACGCTCGAAGAAGAGGATGGCGACAACCGCGATCTTCAAAGTCAGGAGAACTGGTCGTTTAACGAGATGCCCGAACAGCCTCTGGAGCCGGGCGACGAGGCATTCGATTACGACGAGTGGGACCGAGAGCTGGCCGATTTCCGCACTGGCTGGTGCCGTGTGATCGAGAAGCGCGTCCGGAAAGGCGACCGGAACTTTGTCGAACTCGCGCGAAGCCGATACCGGGGGATCATCTCTTCGGTCAGGCATCAGTTCCAGTTGATGAAGCCGGAGAACCTTACGCGGATCAACCGTGAACTCGACGGAGAGGAATATGATCTGAACGCGGTCATCGACCACATAGTTGACAGAAAAGCGGACGGTCAGCAGTCGGAGAGGCTCTATACGAAGCGGCTGAGACGCGAACGCGATGTAGCTGTCTCACTCCTCCTTGATCAGTCGTCGTCGACGGCCCGTACGATCACGCGAAACCCGCTTCAGCCATACACGCATCCGGGCCGCCGGATCATCGAGATCGAAAAAGAGGGCCTCGTGCTGATGAGTGAAGCGCTCGAAGCAGTGGGCGACATCTACTCTATCAATGGATTCACTTCCGAAGGGCGACGGAACGTTAAGTTCTATGTTGTCAAAGATTTCGATGAGAAATACTCTGACGATATCGAACGCCGGATCGGCGGGATCACCTTCCAGAACAATACGCGTTTGGGGGCCGCGATCCGCCACGCTTCCGCCAAACTACAGGGCCAGGAGTCGCGAACGAAGCTCCTCATCATCCTCACTGACGGCCGTCCGTATGACCACGATTACGGCGATGCGAAGTACGCGAAAGAAGACGTGCGCGAGGCGCTTACGGAAGCCAAGATCGGCGGGATCATTCCATTCTGTATCACGATCGATCGTGACTCCGAACAGGAGCTGAAGGACCTTTACGGCGAGGTCGGCTACACGATCATCGACGACGTACTCCTCTTGCCGGAAAAGCTCCCGGCGATCTATAGAAGACTTACCACGTGATTCATGTAGCACTAATCATGGATCATGTATCAATGAAAGAGCATCCCCGAAGGCCGATTGACAAAAGCTCGATAGTACATAGATCAGAAGAGGTTAGAAATCCTTGCTAATCTATCTTTCAGTATTGGTAATTGATGGATGCCAGATGATCGATGGCGTTGACACATGATCCTTGATCATTGATACATGATTTCTTGCACTTTCCCACGATTTCGCTGATTATTGTCCCGCATTACTTTAGTCCCAAATGACCGAACGACAGATTAGCAATGCCGGCATCGTTGTGAAGCCGAATCACAGGGAGGCTTGGGCATCCGCCTGTGAGCTTGCTGACTGGTTTGAGGAGAACGGCGTCCGGATGGTCGCGAAACCTCGCCAGGAGGCTGAGATCGCCGCTCCCGGCAGTGACGACACTGAAAAATTTCGCGAGGCCGACCTGATAGTGGTTCTCGGCGGCGACGGCACGATGATCTCTGCTGCGCGTCTGATCGGCGAGAATGAACCGCTGGTTCTTGGGGTGAATTACGGCGGTCTCGGTTATCTGACCGAGCAAAGGATCGAAGAGATGATCCCCGCTGTTGAGGCGGTCCTTGCGGGTGACTACAAGGTCGAACGCCGTGTGATGCTCGATGCCGAGCACATTCGCGACGGCGAAATGCTTGCTTCGGGGCGCGTGCTGAACGATGTCGTGATCAACAAGTCGGCGCTTGCGCGGATCATCGAGATCGAGGTCGAGCTGAACGACCTTCACGTGAACTCCTTCCGTGCCGACGGGCTTATCGTTTCAACCCCGACCGGATCAACAGCCTATAACCTCTCGGCGGGCGGACCGATAGTGTATCCGACGATGAACGCGGTGGTTATCACCCCTATATGTCCCTTCACACTGACAAACAGGCCGATCGTGATGCCGGACGATTCGGAGATCAACCTGAAGCTGAATGAGGGAAGCGAGGACGTCGTCCTGACGCTCGACGGCCAGATCGGATACGAGATGAAGGCACTCGACTCAGTCCGCATCCGAAAAAGCGAGATGACATTCAACATGGTCCAGTCGCCGAACCGAAACTACTTTGACGTTTTGAGGAATAAGTTGAAGTGGGGCCGCTAAACGAAGTTTAGCGAGTACTGAGTAATGAGTACTGAGTACTGAGAGATGAGTACCGAGAGATGATTTATTGCTAAACGAGTGGGAGTCCGAGTTCGAAAAGGTCAGCTGAATTCAGAGTGCAAGCTCAAACAATTGACCGTCGGAGGTTCTCCCATGAGAAAGAAAGTAGAAAAATTTGAAGATCTTGTAGCGTGGCAGCGGTCGCGCGATTTGACCAAGCGAGTTTATGAACTGTCGAGGAAAGGGGCATTCGGACAAGATTACGGCCTACGAAATCAGATCCAGCGGGCGGCTGTTTCAATAATGTCGAATCTCGCAGAAGGATTCGAGAGAGGCAAGAATACGGAATTCCATCAATTCGTGTCGGTAGCAAAGGGTTCCTGCGCCGAAGTCAGATGTCAGCTATACATCGCTCTGGATGCGGGTTATTTATCTCATTTCGAGTTCCGACAACTGAAGTCTGACGCTGAAGAATTGGGGAGAATCTTAGGTGGACTGCGTCGAGCAATTCAGAAGAAACGCGATCAAGGACACTGATGTTTCTAATAGCAATGGGTGATTGGAGCGCTACCTGCGCTGAGGTGTGAACACCTCGCTCTATAGAGTTCGCCTCTCAGCACTCATCTCTAAGTACTCAGTACTTACAATCCAATATGTCGAATGAACCACACGAGCGCGATGACGATCTCCCGCCGGATGAATACGAGCGGGAACTTTCAACCGATCTTGACGACGATACGCCGGACAAGCCGAAGGGAATACCTCTTCATACTAAGATCCTTATTGGCCTGATCTTTGGTGTCGTAGCCGGGCTGATCGTCAACTGGACCCTGGGTGGCGACGACCCACGGGTTGTTTCGATCGTCGAGAACTTCTCGCGGCCGGTCGGACAGCTGTTCCTGAACCTTCTGCTGATGATCGTTGTGCCGCTTGTGTTTGCGTCACTCGTGGTCGGAGTTGCAGGGATCGGGGACATCCGAAAACTGGGCCGCATTGGAGCCAAGTCGTTTGGCTACACGCTGGTGATCTCGGCGATCTCGGTGATCATAGGTCTGACACTCGCGAACGTCATTTCGCCGGGCAACCGTATGGATCCCGGAACGCAGGAAGCGTTGAAGGCGAAATACAGTTCGGAAGCGGGTGAGCGGGTCAAGAGTGCGATCGATGTGAAGGAGACGGACACGGCGCTGATGGCGGTGGTCAAGACCATAGTTCCAAAGAACGTCTTCAACTCCATTTCGGGCGAGAACCCGAACATGCTTCACATAATGTTCTTTGCGCTGATCGTCGGCATCGCGATCACTCTGATACCGGACAGCGTGACTGACCCTTTTGTGAGTTTCATGGAGGCGGTCTTTCAGATAACCGCCAAAATAATAGACATTATTATGAAGTTCGCGCCTTATGCGGTGGCGTGTCTGTTGTTCAATAATATTGCGCTGTTCGGGCTCGATCTTCTGCAGTCCCTTGCGTGGTTCGTGGGAACGGTGCTGCTTGGACTGGGTCTGCATTTCTTCATCGTCTATTCCATCTCGGTCAAGTATCTCTCCAAGCTCAGCCCGCTTGAGTTTTTCCGCCGCGTGCGGACGGTGATCCTGACAGCGTTCTCTACAAGCTCCTCCAACGCGACTCTGCCAACGGCGATCCGCGTATCCGAAGAGAATCTAGGAGTGCCCGAAGATATAAACCGCTTCGTGCTCACAGTCGGCGCCACGGCCAACCAGAACGGGACGGCGCTTTATGAAGGCATCACGGTGCTTTTCATCGCACAGCTGGCCGGTTTTGATCTGACGCTCGCTCAGCAGCTGATGATCGTCTATCTGGCGATCCTTGGCGGTATAGGAACGGCGGGAGTTCCGTCTGGATCAATACCGTTCATAATTGGAATTCTGGCTATGATCGGGATCGATCCGGCGCTGATCGCGATAATCATCGGTGTCGACCGGATCCTGGATATGTGCCGGACGACGCTGAACGTCGTGGGCGACATCACTGCCGCGACATACGTCGCGAGATCCGAAGGCTACGACCTTCTTAGAAACGCCAGGCAGACGGATCTGGCTTGAAGAAGTGATGAGTACTGAGAAATGAGTACTGAGAAATGAGTACTGAGAAATGAGTACTGAGAAATGAGTACTGAGAAATGAGTACTGAGAAATGAGTACTGAGAAATGAGTAATTAGAGATGAGGATGAATTATCTTTTTCTCAGCACTCAGCACTCAGCACTCAGCACTCAGCACTCAGCACTCAGCACTCAGCACTCAGTCCTCAGTCCTTGAGATATGTTTCCCCTAGGTGACGACAACTCCGAGCTCATAATCACCCCATGGGTGAACTACATCTTCATCGGAGTGAACATCCTCGTGTTCGTGTTCCTTCAGGGGCTCGGCGGGAACGATGGGTTCACAATGGCGTTCTCGCTTATCCCAAAGGAGATCATTGACGGTGTCGATCTAGCGGGGATGCAGGTCATCGAGGTCGGGAATCAGACGGCCCGACTCAACCACGTCGATACTCCGCTTCCTGTTTACTTCAACTTCCTCAGCTCGATGTTCATGCACGGCGACATAATGCATATCGCAGGCAATATGCTGTTTCTTTGGATATTCGGGGACAATATCGAGAACCTGATCGGACATATCCGTTTCGCCCTGTTTTACCTGCTTTGCGGTTTCGCCGCCGCGCTTGTGCAAGTCGCGCTTTCACCCGATTCGATAATCCCGATGCTGGGAGCGTCAGGCGCGATCTCGGGCGTACTGGGAGGCTACGTTCTTCTGTTCCCGCAAAAACGGGTCAAGGCTCTGCTCTTCCGTGTTTACACCACAGTGCCGGCTTATATAGCTCTGGGATTCTGGATCGGTTATCAGCTGATTCTCGGCTTTTTTACTCCGGCCGGCACTGGCGGCGTGGCCTACGGCGCTCACATCGGCGGATTCGTCGCGGGTCTGGCTTTGGTCAAGATCTTTGCGATCGGGAAGAGCGCGAGAGGGCACGCTCTCCCGTGAGTTGACTGGCCCGCCAGCAATCGGAACCCGGAGCGCCAGCGACGGGCATTACCAGAAGCAATTATCGCAAGCGGCCCGCAGCCAATCGGAACC
The DNA here is from genome assembly GCA_003385635.1 of Acidobacteriota bacterium. Classification (GTDB taxonomy): domain Bacteria; phylum Acidobacteriota; class Blastocatellia; order Pyrinomonadales; family Pyrinomonadaceae; genus Aridibacter. Next base: position 93,261 of record QQUY01000001.1, read on the forward strand.
CGGAGCGCAAGCGACGGGCATTACCAGAAGCAATTAACGCAAGCGGCCCGCCTGCAATCGGAACCCGGAGCGCAAGCGACGGGCATAACCAGAAGCGAAAGTGTCAGTAGCCCGCGCGCAAGCAAGGGCGAGAATCAGGACTGAGATAAGACGGTGACTCTGATCGAATGATCCGATTCTCTTCCTCAGTCCTCAGTCCTTGATTACGGCCGTCGCTTGCACTCCTGGTTCCGATCGCCTCACTCCTTAACCTTATCCTCAAGCTCTTTCGCATGCCGTTCGAAGTATTCACGGTTCGGAAGATCGAATTCTCTCGCTAGTGTCGCTGCTTTCCTAGCCGAAGCGGCGGCTTCCTTTAGGTCGCCTTTCTTTTCGAGTCCATCAGCGAGACTGTCCCAGGCATTCGCTGAATACTGATTCTCTCTGACATTGCGCCGAAAGAACTTGATCGCCTCATCTGTCTTGTCCCGCGACAGCGCCTCGTAACCGAAAGTATTGATCACGCTTTCCGGTACCGGAAGCGTCCATCCGACTTTTTCCGAAATCTTACTGAAGTGCTCTTCAGCATTCTTGAACCCTTTCGGAACCTCGTCATTGTGAAAGTGATATCCCGCATATAGACTTCGCAAAGCATCGATCTGCGCCAGCAGAGCCATTCCCGAATGCGTCTCTCCGGGAAACGGCCTTTCGAACCAACGAAAGCCGTTTGGCGATTTCGTCCTTAGAGTCGCTACTAGCGTCTCGTAATCCTGCAACGGCTTGCCGAAGTCATCTGATCTCGCGACGTACAGGAATGAGTTCAACGCGGCCGTATTCTCAAATGATGCCTTAAGAGTTCGCTGAGGAAGGTTGTCATCCCAGTCGAGGCTCGGAGCAAGAGCATTGTACGCTTTGAAAAGTGCCGGTTCTTCGGTAAGGCAATACAGCACGAACTGCCCGGCCGCCGAATGTCCCGAAAGGACACGGAAACCGTCGGTCCGGTAAGTACTCTCGATCTTTGGGATCATCTCAGACGAGAGAAACTTCTTGAAGTTTTTTGCTCCTCCTCCGCCGATCCAAACCTCAGGCCAGTCGGATTGGGTATAGTCACGGACACGGACCGTGCTTCTGATGCCGACGACGATCATTTCCGGAATCTCGGTGTTGCGCATGAGGAAGCCCGCGGAAACGGCAGTATGAAGAAACTGTGATTCGCCGTCCAGGACGTAGAGAACAGGGTAACTCCTGTCTTTTGCCCAAGCGTAGCTGTCCGGAACGAAAACGTCGTAAGTCCTGTCTTCATCCAGCACCGAAGAACGGATCGTGAATGTGTCGCCGACGGAAACCTGAGTGAACACCGAAACGGTAAACGGGAATAATGTGAGAAGCACAGTCAATGCAGACCGAATAGACAATTTGATCATCTTTCCTCACTTTTGCCCTCTGCAGGGCCAATGAAAGCCAGGACTAGCACTTGGTGACTGCCGGATCTTTGTCCCGCGGCGCAGACGAGTACTAGACCTAAACAATCTTCTGGATGAGGCCTCAACGGTAATCCGCCGAGAGCCAAGCTCGCTCAATGTGCCGGAATTCAGGACAGGGAGTAACTTGCCAATGAGACAGGAAAGAAAATACTGAGGACGGAGAGAGAAGAAGTTGCCTCTGATCGAACGATCCGATTCACATCCTCAGTCCTCAGTCCTCAGTCCTTTCCTAACCCCGTCGCTTGCGCTCCGGCTTCCGAATTCCAAACGCTTCTCTACAATACGATCTGCTGAGACGATTCGATATCCGGATTCGCCGAAACGTATTCCGAAACACGGACCGATACCTTCAGATAAGTAGCCGGTATCGAGGTCCTTCCGTTCTCGCTTCGGTTCTGCGAATTGGCCATCTCTACCAACTCTCTGTGAAGATCGTCTTCTTTGCCAAGTTCCCTTGCTGCTTCATATGCGTTCATCGTTGGGCCGTACCAGGTCCTCAACGAATCGATGAAGTCCTCCGGTGTTTTTTCGTCCGAAACGAAGGTAAACACGCCTTTCTCGGTCGAGATATTGCTTACCGGCACACCGGCAGCCTGAAAACGCTCAACGATCTGAGCTTCGACGCCCCACAGCATCGGGCTGACAAAGCCTACAGGCGGCGGAGGCGTATATGAAGCACCGATCTGAAGCAGTAGCGATACAAACGAAGTTTTGTCGCCCGGGATCCAGTTTCCCATAACGACCTTCCCGCCCGGCTTAGTGACACGGACCATCTCCTTTGCGACCGCGACGGGATCCGGCGCGAACATAGCTCCAAAGCAAGAGTGCGTCAGGTCGAATGTGTCGTCAGGAATGTCTTTCAGATCACAGGCATCGCCTTCCTGAAAGCGTATGTTCGTCAGTCCGGCTTGTGCAGCGCGGCGGTTACCGGCGGCGACAAGATTGCTGGCGATGTCGACTCCGAGAACTTCGGCACCGAGTTCAGCGATCGGGATAGCGGTCGTGCCGTCTCCGCAACCGAGTTCAAGCACCTTCATACCGGGCTTGATGCCCAGACCTTCGGCGACCTCGCGGCCGGCGTCCCTCATATAAGCGGCTATTTCTGAAAAGTTTCCCTTTTCCCAAAGTGCTTTATTAGCGTTCATAATGTCTCCTTACTAAGATCGATGAATTATGGAAATTGATTCCATATTGAGAAGCGGAAAAGGTGTAAAGAATGGGACAACGAGTTGCAGGGGTCAGGGAACAGGGATCAAGGTACAGTGACCGATGACCTAGTCGCGGGGATCAGGTGTCGCATAAGGATCTGAGATGTGGAATCTTATATTTGAAATCGCGTAGCGCTCCGGAAGTTGGCCAAGGGCCGACCGCCGATCTCACTCCTTACACATCTCGATCGCACTGCTCATCAGCGAATAGAATTCTTCAGCCTTCTCCTTTTCGTCAAACGTGAAAGTGATCTCGTCGCCATTCATCGACTCGGCCCCGTCACCATACGCCGGACTGCTGACCTCGATGTACATACGCCCCTCAAGGAACCATCTGGCGCCAGTGATCGTCGGGATGAAAAAGAATTTTTTGCGTTGTTTGAATTCCGTTCGCCAGGTTCCGAGTCGCTGGCCTTCGTCAGCCTTCTTGGTGTGTCGAAAAGGTCGCTTGTTCGGCTTGATCCGGTACAAAGGAATCGATAGATCACCGACGAACACTGCGTTCTGATCAACATTTCCGCGAAACGCCTGAAGATTCCCGTCAGCCAGACTTGGATAGCCGGTGGTGAAGTCGAGGAGCGAGATCCCGGGATTCCTTATTGTCAACCTGCATTTCTCGATTCGCTCGAATCGGAACCCTTGGGCGAAGATCGCATGCTGGTAATAACTCGTGGCAGTGGTCGGAATCTCATCTTCAGGAGGGGAGGTGACGTTCGACTCGAGACCTACCCTCGCCAGCGGAAGCGTCTCATCCAGTTCTGAAAGGACCTCTTCGACCGACTTTTTGTCTTCCGAAAAGACTTTGGTCTGGCCGGTCGCTGTTACCGGCAGGATAACGGTTAGCGCGAGGCCCACCAAAGCTTGTGCCCATTTTTGAGCTTCTCTCTTGATCATTTTTTTCCCGTCCCTGTGCACCAGATCTCGGCTCGTGTATTAGAAGAGCGGTAAAGTACTGCCGGTTAGATGACACGATTATGCGGGATGAAAGATTAAGGCACAATAAATATTCTAGACAATAAGCAGCTTTGAGATCCGGGATCTGTAATCTGATTAGAAATCTTGAACTTGGAATCTGAAACTCGAGGGCGAGCTAAATGCGAACTGCCGCATTCCCGTTCAGGCCTGAGGATTCAGTGCTGAACGGGTCGGCGGCAGTCACTATCTCGGATCAGTTGCTATTCTGTTACGAACTCGTTGATCTCACTCTCAAAGAACACCGCGTTGCCGCTGGTAGCGCCAAGCCTCAGCTCCTTGAGCTCTTTGTATTCTTCAGAGTCGTACCATTTCCTGCTCGCCTCAAGCGTAGGAAACCTGAGAAGTACGGGAAACACTGGTTCCCACTTGCCCTCAACAACCTCGCTCTTGCCTCCCACGATCAGATACTCTCCGTCGAATTTATCTACCGTTTCACGGACACGGCTCCTGTACTCTTCAAGTGCCGGGCCATTCGAGATCTCTCGCATATCAAGAAAAAAGTAACCTGCCATATTAGTCCTCCCGGCTTGCTGCAACCCCGGGTCGGGCTCGCGGCAGCCAATGTGATAATTCCGGCAATGTACCAGTGATGGATCATTGCCGTTCATTCTCTAACGCGGGAACTCGACGGGGAATGGATCAGGAGAAGTAGAAGAGGGAGAAAGGAATATTTATCAGAGTGATTCCGAGGTGTTGGCTCTAGGTTCTAAGACCTGAGCATCTGCTCCATTTGGCCGCCGAACCTCACCAACTCGACCTTTGATGACGAAGGCTGATTCAGTAGATCTGATCTTCCGGATAATCCCACCCTGTTAACTTCAAGAACTCGATACCCAAGTTCTTTACGTTCTTTTCGGAAGGAGTGCGAAAGGTCACAGCCTTGTATCGGTCGTCTTTTACAGATTCGAAGAGCCAGACAGAGCCATCCAGATGCGTTCTAGTCTCGTTGACCTCCTTTCTAGTAAGCGTTCTTGACCAGATATCGGCCTTGTTCATCAAGCTGATGAGGGTATCTAGTTGACCCTGAGTGATCTCCGCTCTTTTTCGTCTCTGCCGTCCGATGGCTGAGATCTCTCCCGGCTCCTGCTCGACGGCATCCAGGATTATCTTATTTTTCGATTGTGATATCCGGACCGCGACCGAACTGTGAAAAGAACGATGGATCAGGAAGCGAAACGCTGTCTCCTGTTTCCCACACGAAAGTGAGTGCTCTCCCATCGTTTCAAGGAATACGTGCGGGATAATTTTCAGGAAGTGTTCCTCGGCAGGGTCTTCGGCAAAGAGCCCTCCTTTCGGGATGTAGTAATCCCAGGCAGTTTTCTCCGGGCAATCGGCTCTTACTTCCTGGGCGCTGCACAACGGAGCTGCAAAAAGAAGTGCAGCAGTGAGGCTTAAGGTGAAAAAAGTAATGCGCAGCGGAATCATTGTCCTAGAAGATATCACGCAGTGCGATGACAAGGGCAAGATTCAAGCGAGTCCACTGGCAAGTGATTCGCACGCAAAAATTGAGGTAGCCCTCCCCCTCGGTCGGGCTTCAGACACCTGACACCTGATCCATGTCACCTGATCAAACGTGCTGATCGATCAGGATCGTGTTTCCGTCGGGGTCTGTGACCATAAAGCTGGCCGGGCCGGATTCGGTCTCGATTTCGTCGCCCGAATCGATCCCCTTCTCTTTCAGAGAGCTTTGGATCTCTCTTGCGTCCGTGAATGACTCCAGATTCTGGGCATCCTGATCCCAGCCGGGATTAAAGGTCAATATGTTGTTCTCAAACATTCCCTGGAAAAGGCCTATGTTGGTCTTTCCGTTCTTCATTATCAGCCATCCCTGGTCCTCGTCCCCGTGAAACTTCTCAAATCCAAGATTCTCGTAAAACTTTTTTGATGCCTGCAGGTCCTTGACCGCGAGGCTCACCGAAAAACAACCTAATTTCATAACTTCTCCTTAATTAAGCACTGGGACAGAGATGAACACGGATGAATATGATTGTGGCCTTTCGATTCGGTTCGTCGTTACTCGCCGAATCCAAATTCATCTGTGTTTATCTGTGTCCTTTCTGATTTGGCTTTACAGGGAGGCAGAGTTCGAGATCGAACCGCTCCCAATTCAGCACGTTTTCCTTATCCAAAAAGATCTCGATGCCCGGCGAATGCTCGGGTTCATATTCGCTTTCCACCAGCCACGTCGAGAACAGATAGTTCGTCGCCGTTGCCATTCGCTTCAGATCTCCCGAGACAGAGGTGACGGCGTAATCCATCTCCGGCATCGTCATCAGCGAGATCTCGGAATCGAGTTCACGTGGTGTGTCATCCGGGACGGTCAGGCAAGCCTCGTATCTGTACTTCTCACGAGGCGTGACCATCGGATCGTCGAGCGACATACCGAAGACCGTTGCCTGTTCCCAGAGCCCATTCGACCGTGCCCAGTCCATCAGTGCGCGGTAAGCGTTCGGAACCCTTTCTTCCTCGTATCCGCCGATGACCCTTATAAACGCTACCCGCCGTTCGGGGAAGCGCCTGATCTCGACGGGGAAGTTCTCTCGAAGCTCCTCGCCGGACATGGGGATAAGATACTCGGCCATCGGGAACAATTCTTTGCGAATCTTGCTGTTTTCGATCTCTACGCCGTTTCGATACTCTCGAGGCGATATGCCGAAGTACTGCCTGAACCCTCGGGAAAAGGTAGATGAAGAAGAGAATCCGCAGTCGAAGGCTATGTCCGTCAGAGAATCTTTCGAGTATCTGAGAAGACGAGCCGCTTTCTCAAGGCGAAGGCGATTCGTAAACTGGTTGACGGTCTCGCCGGTGACTGTCGTGAAGATGCGGTGAAAATGATACGGAGAGAAATGCGCGACGTCTGCGAGGTCATCGAGGGAAGGCGATTCGTCAAGGTGCTCGCGGAGGTAATTCGTAACCCTGTCAATCCGGTCGGTGTAGGTTGTGGAAGGACTCATGGATCAGGGATCAGGTACCAGGTGTCAGGGATCAGGGATCAGGGATTAAGGATCAAGGATCAAGGATCAAGGATCAGGGATCAGGTGTCGATCGCAGCGCACTAATCCCGCGTGCAATCGGAACCCGGAGCGCCAGCGACGGGCATAATCGGAAGCGAAGTCGGAGCGCACGCGTCCCGCGTGCAGTGAGCGAAGCGAATAGATCTTCTGCCTCGTCACTTCGGATCGAACGACATCACGTAGTCGTAACTCTCGTTAAGTAGATCGGCGAGTCGGGCGGGATCATCCCAGATGCTATCGGGCATCAGGACATACCCCTTCATTGTCGCTCCGTATGATCTGAAATAGTCGCTGCCCAGCTCCTCGATATACTTCTCCTGCACTTCTTTCGAGAACCGTATTCCGAGCTCGCCATCCTTGTTCAGCTGCGAGAACATATGCCCGTTGGCGGACGTGTACGGCATCGTCTTGCCTTTCCGCTCGAACCTCGGACAGCTTTCGACGACAGTGTCGTAGATCTTTAATCTCTCTTCTCTGATACTCATACGAAATCCATCTGTTTCACACTGGCACCGCTACGCGGCTAGACATTCTTGAGGTGCACTCTACCGTGGCCTGAAGGCCACGGCTAAGATACGGCATCGCTACGCGATTGTGCCCCTCGATCTCAGTGCGCCCGGCTAAGATATGGCATCGCTACGCGACCCTGTAATCAAGAAGCTTCGCGCCTCGGCGACTTGCGGTTGCTTCCAGGGGCGCCCGCTAGTTCAGCTTTGAGAGCAAGAACAGTTTGCTTTGGGGATTTGGAAGATAGTTCTCGAAGAACGCCTCGCCGTATTCTTCCAGTCCCTCCGGGCTAATGAATGGATCGCGCCATTTGGGTTCGAATCCCTGCTCTCTCGCGATTTCGTTCAGGAACCCCCGGTGCCAGCGCCTGAGCCCGATAGTGATCTCACGCTCTTTCTCCAGGCCGCCGGGATGGAACGTCATCGTTGCACCGTTCTCTTCAGGAGCGGCTGAGAAGTAGTATGCAAACTTGGTCTTCGAATCTTCCGGATCGTGCCTCGTTAGATCAAATTCGGGGTTGGCGACCATCGTGATGAATCGGCCGTTTTCTTTGAGCAGGTCGTGAACCTTTTTCAAGACACCCGCGATCTCCTCACGGTTCTCCAGATAATGAAGCAGGTGGATCGCCGTGATCACATCAAAGTCGTAGTTAAGGTCAAGATCGGATGCGTCGCACGCAAAGTATTGAATTCCCAAAGGCTTAGCCTCTTCAACGGCTCGTGCTTTCTCGATCTGCTTGGGCGAGAGATCGATTCCGACGACCTGATCAGCTCCGCATTCCTGCTTGAACCGCCGCGTGTAGAACCCGTCGCCGCAGGCGAGGTCCAGGAGAGCCTTTTCGCGGATATCGCCTAGAGCCCTGAAGATTACGGGGTCCTGGCAATGGCGATGGTATAGGGCCATGTTCGCCATTCCTTCTTCATAGATCCCTTCAGCCTGGGCCTGGTCGAAATCTTCCTGGGTTTTTGAATGTCTCGGCTTCTCTTCCATTTCCTTCAAGGACGAACCCCATGAACTTGGGCGAGGCGAACTAGCGATTCAGGCCAAATTCATTTATATCCATCGTGAAGGCCTTGTCATCGGTCAATACGAGACGGTTGTTGTTGTCGTACTTGTACTTGAGCTCTTTGATATTGACCGACTCAGAAATGACGTTCACGATATAGCCCGCGGAACCGATGTCGAGAATCCTGGTTCGCTGATCTTCTCTTTGGACGAAAATATTCTTCGTGGAATCATACACGATCGCGTTTCCGACGAGCCTGACGATCGAGCCTTCTATTTCTTGTACGACGCCTAGAAAGTGTCTGCGCAGGTCCGTTTCAAATGCCCGCCTGTTGATAACGTGGATAGACTCACCCTTCTTAAGTACCATCTAGTTCGTTCTCCTAAAATTTATTCGATTGAGCATTTTCTCAGAGGTGCCGCCGCTACGCGGCTGGAATGGCGTTCTTATCGATGACCGTGGCCTGAAGTCCACGGCTAAGATACCGCATCGCTACGCGATGGTGACTCTCGATCTCAGCGCGCCCGGCTGAAATACAGCATCGCTAAGCGACGCTCAGACCTCAGTCCTTTTCTCTCAGCATTTTTGATTATGCCCGTCGCTGGCGCTCCGGGTTCGGATTGCACACGGGATGCGTGCGCTCCGATGCGACGTGATCTTTGCGGCGAACACGCGTTTTGCCGTGCTAATTAGAACTCTTGGTGCACCCCGATTCTTCCACAAACGCCGCGAGCTCGCTTTTGTCCCGTTTGGCGATCAGTTCGTCGACGCCTTTATATTTAGCGTTCGACTTCTCCGTCACCATCGCTTCATAGGCCCGAAGCATGCTCTCGAGCCCGGCCAGTTGGGCGGCTGCCTCGTCGTCCTTTTGTTCGGGATTAGAAAGCTTGAAGGAAGCCATTCCGAACGCGTACTGGGCCATCAGCTCGCTGCCGTACTTGTTCTTCTTTTCGGTCACTCCTTTGAGCACATCCGAACAAAGGGTGACTGAGACGTCATCGGTCTCGATCACGTACTGCATTGCCGCCGAGCGCAGGTCTTTGGCGGTCTTATCAAACGGCTTTGTTTCCAGGAATTTTGTGGCGTTTATCAGTGCCGCCTTGTTGTCCTGGGCGGTTGTCGCTGCAACAAAAACAGGGATAAGAGCCAGAACGAAAAGAATAGGGAAAAGCTTCTTCATATGTACCTCTCCTGAACGGGAATCGGATATTTGCGGGATTATACAACGAGTCCGTAGCGAGCTGGCTGAGATTCGCTGATCAAGACACGATGGACGGACCTATCAACGCCGCTACGTGGTTGGAATGGGGTTCTTATCGATGACAGTGGCCTGAAGGCCACGGCTAAGATACGGCATCGCTACGAGCCGCACCGCGGCCTTAGCGGGTAAGCCGGGCGCTTCCGCGCACTTTCCTTCTCGCGTCGCTGATGGAACCTCGTCTCGGGTTCTGATTGGGGTCTTGATCTATAGGTCTCCGAGGACCTTTTTCAGGGCGATCTCTTGACGAATGACGTGGCTGGCGCCAACTACCGCGAATACCCGTTCTCCTCGCGACGCAAGTTCAGCGATAGTCCGGATCATATGCTCGCCGCGGACCTCCCTGGAAACATCCCCCACCTTCTTCATAAGCGGAATCTCCTCGGTATCCGAAAGCTTGCGCCAGTCGGGTGCGTCAGGGAAAGTCTTTCTCCAGAAGTTATCGAGTTCCCCGATCGAAGTCAGGGATTCTTCCAGGCCTGGGGCGTCGATGCGTTTTTGAAGAAGATGGCGCGCCAGCGAATCGAGATCCCCTTCGTTTCCCTTCGCCTCGGAGGTAAACACGCGAAGGGTCATATAAGCTGCTACAAGGTCCGGATCAAAGTGCTTTAGAAGTCCCGCGACCTCTGATTCGTAAGAAGGCTCGAGCGAGTAAAGCGGCACGCCGGATCCGTAGGCGAGAATCCTGACAAGCTTTGATTCGCTGAGTTCTCCGGCCTCGGGGCGGGAGGCGAAGCGAAACATGCGCTCGCGTCCTTCGCAAAGTGCGACCGTCGGCTGAAACTCTTTCCAAAGTGCCTCGATCTTTGACAGTTGAGGATCAGACGCGTCAGACGTGTGCCGGATGCCTGCATACAAGATCTTGCCTTCGCCCATTTCAAAACGCCTGATGTAGGGAAACTCTCCGGTCTTATAGATGGCGTCGTGCTCTTCCCAAGGCCGAAGCTCTACAGCGCCGACTTCGACTCCGGGTTCGTATTGCGCCGGCCTAATGAGTACGAATGTGAGAGATATCCAGGCGGCGACGGCAAGCAGGGCCGCGACCGAAATGAGTCCGATGATTATTCGTTTGAGGAGTCGCATCTCGCTTCCCACCATCGATCAAGATTTTGAACAGACCGACTACGAACGTCGGGCGGGGGAAGTTCGGTGTAAATCGAGTTGCAGTGCCGTCGGCGACGGAGCCGTGCAGCTTCTCGAATCCCACGGCGTACCTTGCTCCGAAGGAGCGAAGTGTCCGTAGAGATTGAAGTGGTTGGAGATTGGTTTTTCTTTGTTAGCAGTTGCCTTCAGGCCACGGCCAAGAAACAGCACCGCTACGCGATGTTCAGTCCCTTTCTGTTAATACTGATCTTCGCCCTTGCTCACGCGCGGGCTACTGACACTTTGCTTCTGATTATGCCCGTCGCTGGCGCTCCGGGTTCCGATTCGGGCATCGGAAAGGAAACCAACTCTCAAATCGCATAGTGACGGCAGACGTCGCAGATCATTCGGGATACCGATAGAGATGAAACTAAATCATCTTCTCCAGCCTAGATCGAAGTAATGGTCAAGACAAAGGGCCAAACCGGAGAAGGACATTTTGTCGCAGCCGGCTTTGGCACAAACCTCGTCAGTCAAACCGCCACGACTCCTAAAGAGGAGTTCCTTCCGCTTTTCGACCGTAGCGGCTTCTTCCCAACCGGTCCTTCTCTCAGCGCGAAAGAGAACTCGTTCGTTCTCCTTTCCCCAGTCCCAGTCGTCAACAACCCACAAGGTGCCACAATTGTTGCAGCGTCGTAGTGAAAGCCATTTACCTTCGTTAGTTTCCAGTATTTCGAGACCCTTAAGGAATCTCGGAGGACCTTGATCAAGAAAAAAGAAGTCCGGGAGGGTACTACAATCACAAGCCTCTTTCATCTTGGGTTATTAGATTCGGTCCTCAAGACCAATTCGCTCATTCAGCGCCGCCTCTACGCGGCTTATTGCTCGGTCACCGTGGCCTGAAGGCAACGGCTAAGATACCGCGTCGCTACGCGACGCGACGATCAGTGCTTTTGACTATGCCCGTCGCTGGCGCTCCGGGTTCCGAATCCTTGCTCTCCGGGGTTCCGATTGCACGCGGGACGCGCGCGGAGGCCTTAAACAGTCAACGTGAAACCGCCGTCCGGAGTGATCGTCTGTCCGGTGATGTAACTCGCATCCGACGAGCAAAGAAACACGATCGTACCTGCGATTTCTTCGGGTTCCGAAGCGCGCTTGAGGTGGACGCTAGTGGCAAGGACGTTGTCGAAGAGCTCATCACCGATAATGCCTCGTACGCGATGATGCATAGGTGTGTCGACAAACCCGGGGCACACGATGTTGACCCTTATTCCCTGCGGTGCGAACTCGGCGGACGCGCTTGTCGTCAATCCGACCTGACCGTGTTTCGAAGCTGCATACGCGGCCCCGCCTGCAAAACCGAGAAACGAATTCACCGACCCGACATTCACGATCGAGCCTCCGTTTCCGGCCCTGAGCATCGCTTCGGCCTCATACTTGATGCAGAGGTAGTTTCCTTTCAGATTAATATCCAGGACCCGGTCCCAATCATTCTCGTCAAGATCAACAATCGAAGAAATCTGTCCTTCGATCCCGGCGTTGTTTATCGCAAAATCGAGGCGACCAAAAGAATCGACCGTGTGCGTGACCATCCGCCTGACGTCTTCCGAGTTTGAAACATCGGTCTTAATACTGCTCGCTTCTCCCCCGCTTTCTTTGATGCCTTCGACCACTTCCTGAAGCTCTTGCTCGCGCCTGGCGGCGAGAACCACCTTCGCGCCTCTTGCTGCAAACAGCTCCGCCGTCGCACGTCCGATCCCGGCGCTTGCTCCTGTAATGAGAGCCACCTTGCCAGTCATCTCACCCATTTTTGATGTTCTCCCTCTCTCGATGTTACGGTGCATCGCACCGAATTCTTTAAGGCCCCACGCCGCTGCGCGTCTGGTGTTAGACAAACACCTGCGACCGAGGCCTGAAGGCCACAGCTTAGATACCGCATCGCTACGCGATGCGAACCCCAAATTTCATCATTGCGACTCCGCGCCTTTGCGGTTGATCTTCTCTGTTGTCCCTAACTGTAATCAAGCCAAGGGGTCGGCGCATCATGCCTTGAAAGCGTGATCTTTGTGTCCGATCTGAAAAGCGGCTCGCGGGAATCCAAAGCGTATTCAGCTGACAGTTTCGCAAGGTTAGGCTCATTCGATTTCTGCGAAAGATGCGCCAGAACGATGTCCCTCGCCGAACCGTCGTAGTCTTCAGAAAGCCACCTGGCAAGGTCTTCGTTCGAGATGTGGCCGGTGTCGGAAGAGATCCTTTGCTTCAGTTCCCAGCTGTAGATGGAGCACATACGGAGCATCTCGATCGAGTGGTTCGATTCCACTACGATCGCGTCACAACCCTTCAGTTTCTCTTTCATCAACGGCGTGAAATGGCCGAAGTCCATCAGTGTCGCGAGTCGAACGCCGCGGTTGTTTGCTACAAATCCGAAGTTGTCAGCCGCATCGTGAGGCACAGAGAATGGCTCGAAATCGATGTCGCCGATCGAAAAGCCGTGATCCGACTCAATGCTCTCAGAGGTGTCTTTCAGCGCATTCTTCCGCAGGCGGGTTTCCTTCTCCCCGTTAGCGCCGTTCTTTGGCCTTAGATACGAGTCTTTCGTCTTGTCAGATATGTATACGGGACATCGGACCGTATTGAGCAGGACGCGCAATCCCCCGGCGTGATCTGTGTGTTCGTGCGTGATCAGAATGCCGTCGAGCTTCTCAAAATCCTCGCCGACTTCGGCAAGTCTGAGCAGGATCTGCTTCGCGCTCAGTCCCGCATCCACCAAAACCCTTGTGTTTTCAGTAGTTATGAGGACCGAATTGCCGGTGGAGCCGCTTCCCAGGACGGTGAATCGCATAATGTTGAAGCTGGCAGAAAGAGTACCACAATACGGATCTATGCCGAAAGCGGCCTTCGAATGCGAAATCCCGAAAAATCAAGGCCAAAATGGCCTGACAAGGCTCCCGTCTCGGCTGTCTTAGCGCGTTAAAATAGTGTAAAATAGGCCTTTATTTCGCACATCACCAAAATCCACTTTTTATCCTTACATCCAGGGGAAAACAATTGGCAGAAGCAACTGGTTCAAAAGAGAATATCAAGCGAGAGACCGTCAAGTACGGAGCGGATTCGATCACCGTCCTTGAAGGCCGCGACGCGGTCCGAAAGCGGCCCGCTATGTATATCGGTTCGACCGGTGAGATCGGTCTTCATCACCTTGTCTACGAGGTCGTAGACAACTCGGTTGACGAAGCACTTGCGGGTTACTGCGACACGATCGAGGTGACGATTCATCTCGACAACTCAATCACGGTCGTCGACAACGGCCGCGGGATACCTGTCGACATTCACAAGAAGGAAGGCAGGTCAGCGGCAGAGGTCGTGATGACCGTTCTCCACGCTGGAGGAAAGTTCGATTCGAACTCCTACAAGGTTTCGGGAGGGCTTCACGGCGTGGGCGTATCCTGCGTCAACTTCCTTAGCGAATGGCTTAAGCTCGAGATCTGGCGCGACAATAAGACCTACGAACAGGATTACCGGCTTGGGATTCCTCAGGAGCCTATCAAGGCGGTTGGCAAGACGAAGAAACGCGGGACGAAGATCACCTTCAGGCCCGACGGTTCGATCTTTGATACGGAGGTCTACAGCTTCGAGAAGCTTTCTGAAAGACTTCGCGAGAAAGCGTTTCTCAACAAAGGGATCAGGATATCCATCAAAGACGAGCGCGGAGAAGAAGAACGAAGCCACGAGTTCTATTACAAGGGCGGGATCGCCGAATTCGTCAAGCATCTGAGCAAGAACAAAAGCCCGCTTCACGACAAGCCGATCTACTTCGAGCAGGTCGATGACGCGATCTCGATCGAGATCGCGATCCAATACAACGACGCATATGACGAAAAGGTCTACACGTTCGCCAACAACATCAATACCGTTGACGGCGGAACACACCTCTCAGGATTCCGTAGTGCGCTGACCCGCGTCGTGAACAATTACGCAAAGGAATCCGGCCTGCTAAAAAACTTCAAGGGCTCGTTGCAGGGTGACGACATCCGCGAAGGCATAATCGCGGTCGTGTCGGTCAAGATCCCTCAGCCGCAGTTCGAAGGACAGACGAAAGGAAAGCTGAATTCGCCGATCGACGGCGATGTCAGCTCATTCCTGTACGAAAAGCTCGGTGATTATTTTGAACGAAATCCCGCCGTGGCGAAGAAAATCGTCGGAAAGGCGGTTGATGCGGCGCGTGCCCGCGAAGCTGCGAGAAAAGCGCGTGAGATAGTCAGAAAGAGCGCTCTCGGTTCTTCGACGCTTCCAGGCAAGCTCGCTGACTGCCAGGAGAAGGATCCTGCACTTTCGGAAATTTACCTTGTTGAGGGCGACTCAGCCGGGGGATCGGCGAAACAGGGACGTGACAGGCGAAACCAGGCGGTCTTGCCCCTTAAAGGAAAGATCCTGAACGTCGAGAAAGCTAGATTCGACAAGATGCTGGGACACGGCGAGATCAAGGCGCTGATCACTGCTCTCGGGACCGGTATCGGAAAGGAAGATTTCGACATCGAGAAGCTCCGGTATCACAAGGTGATTCTGATGACCGACGCCGATGTCGACGGAAGCCACATCCGGACGCTCCTGCTCACGTTTTTCTACCGGCAGATGCCCGAACTGGTTGAAGCGGGTCACATCTACATCGCGCAGCCGCCGCTCTACAAGGTCAAACGCGGGCGTGCCGAGAAGTACATCAAGGACGAGGCCGAATTCTTCAGGTATTTGATGGGTCAGGCAGCTGACAACATCGAAGTGACTGCGGCAGGAAACCGGATCTCCGGCAGGGCGCTTGAGAAGGCGCTTCAGCAGACGGTCGACTACAGGAAGTTCTCATCGAGGCTCGCACGAAGGCTTGGAAGCGACGAGATCCTGCGGGATGTCATTCTGGACGCCTTCGCGGGTGAGAATGGAGTGCTGCATCAGAAGGGTGTCGGTCCGAGACGGGTTTTCGAACAGGTCGATCTGCTTTCGATAGTGGAAGCTGCGATCAGCGATGCCGGTTACGAAACCGAATTGACCTCCGATGAGGAACACGGACTTCAGTCGATAGAGATCGCATCCGGTACGGGAAGTCCGGTCGTCCTTGACTGGAATCTCGCGAGCTATGTCGAATTTTACCGGTCTATCGAGTTGAAGCAGGCGCTTGAAGAGAAGTTTCCCGCACCGTTCACTTTTACAAAGAAGGACGAGACAAAGGAGATCGAGGACCGGATCGAACTGTTGGATGAAGTGATCGGCGGGGCAAAGAAGGACATCTCGATCCAGCGTTACAAGGGTTTGGGCGAGATGAACCCCGAACAGCTCTGGGAAACGACGATGAATCCCGAGACCCGCGTTCTGCTTCAGGTCAGGATCGAGGACGCGATCGAGACGGACGAGATCTTTACGATCCTTATGGGAGATCAGGTCGAGCCCAGACGCCAGTTCATCGAGGATAACGCGCTTGAGGTTAAGAATCTCGATGTCTAGCGGTCAGTTCCGGGCTCCGAGTTCCAGATTCCAGGAAAAGAAGTACTGAGAACTAAGGACTGAGTTCAGCGTCGCGTCGGCGACAGCATTAGTTTAGCCGTGACCTTCAGGTCTCGACACGAGGTTCGATCACTCTTTAGAGCCGCTTCAATGGTGCACTTCACGGTCTTCTGAACAAACCGGCAGGGAGTTCCGATCGGTCCGGGCGTGCTCTGTCAGAAACCCTTTCACAGTGGGTACCGATGATCAGCCCGATCACTGCAGGATTAATTCTATTCGGACTTTGGGCAATCTTCTTCTTCGGAATTCCCGTAGTCATTTGGAGAGCAGCTTTCAGTACGGTAAGTGAAGGAGATAGTTTCTGGGGCGTGATCTCAAGACTGACCTTTTCCGCTGGCGTATTTCTCTTTTTGGCATTTCTTTCATTGCTCTTCACATTTCTAATCGTCGTGGGTCCGCACCCCAGGGAGTCCGGTGATTTTCTCGGTTTTTCTGATTTTCTCTATTGTCTGATCGCAGTCCTTGTGTTCGGTTTTTTCGGTTATATGAGTGCCGTCGTCGTGTCTGAGCGATTCGTTAACCCCTTTTCTCGAAGATTCTGGACCAATGAATATGAAGAAAGTTTTACCGACCACGACCTTTAGCGTCGTTCCGTCATTTGATACCTTAGGAACTATACTCAGACGTTCTTAAGGAGTTGAAATGAGTGAAGTACTGACAGCCGCCCGCCCTCTGGAGACCTATCTCGCGATGTCCGATGAGGAGATCGCCGAACGGATCGAGACCGCACGCGAAGAATTGGGCCCGAAGGTAGTGATTCTCGGCCATCATTACCAGCGCGATGACGTCATCCGCCACGCGGACCTCAACGGCGATTCCTATCAGCTCTCCGTTCTAGCATCGAAAACCGACGCACAGTTCATAGTCTTCTGTGGCGTCCATTTTATGGCGGAGTCGGCGGACATCCTCGGCAGGGAAGACCAGCGCGTGATCCTTCCCGATATGGGCGCGGGCTGCTCGATGGCCGATATGGCGAGCATCGATCAGGTCGAGGAGGCCTGGGAAGTGCTGACAGAGATCGGCGTTGTCGGCGGTGACGCTTCGGTAGCTCCGATCACGTATATGAACTCATCCGCCGCGATCAAGGCGTTCTGTGGCCGAAACGAGGGGGTCGTTTGTACTTCCTCAAATGCGACAAAGCTGTTCGATATCTACCTGAAGAACTTTGACAAGATGTTCTTCTTCCCTGACCAGCATCTGGGAAGAAACACTGGAGCAAAATTCGGGATCCCGCTCGACAAAATGGTTGTCTGGGATCCGCACAAGGAACTAGGAGGAAACACGGAAGAAGAGCTTCTGGACGCGAAGCTCATCCTCTGGCGCGGACACTGCTCGGTTCACGGCCGTTTCAAGGACTGGCACGTAGACAAGATCCGAGAAGAAGTGCCGGGCGTCAACGTGCTTGTGCATCCCGAATGCCTGTATGAGGTGGTCCAGAAGAGCGACTATAACGGGTCGACCTCGTACATCATCAAGACCGTTGAAGAAGCTCCTGCGGGATCGAAATGGGCGATCGGAACGGAAGTCAACCTCGTAAACCGGCTGGCAAAGAGGTTCCCCGACAAAGAGGTTCATCTTCTGGCGCCGGACCTTTGTATGTGCGCGACGATGTACAGGATCTCGCCTCAAAGCCTTGCCTGGTCGATGGAAAATCTTGTAGGTGGAACGGTTGTGAATGAGATAGCGGTCGAACCGGAGACCGCTGAATGGGCGAATGTGGCGCTTGAACGTATGATCTCGATGACGGAAGGGTAGAGAAAATTGGTTGGCGTTGGGAGACGTGAAGGTGTACTATTGTTAAAGGTTGTTAAACAACCTAACTTCTTCGAACTTTCAATAGCCTCACCGCTCCAATATCCTTAAAGACGCCAACGGCAAACCGGAACGCCAGCGACGGGCAATGAGAACCCGAAGTGCCAACGACGGGCAATGAGAACCCGGAGTGCCAGCGACGGGCAATGAGAACCCGGAGTGCCAGCGACGGGCAATGAGAACCCGGAGTGCCAGCGACGGGCAATGAGAACCCGGAGTGCCAGCGACGGGCAATGAGAACCCGGAGTGCCAGCGACGGGAATAAAAGACATGGCGGACATAGAAGACAAACTGCCTGAGAACGTTCGCGGACGGTACTACTGCGACGACCAGTGTATCGACTGCGACGTCTGCCGAGATACTTCTCCCGCGAATTTCACGCGTCAGGACGAAAACGGTTATTCGTACGTCTACAAGCAGCCCGAAACACCTGAGGAAGAGGCGTTATGCGAAGAGGCCCTTATGGCCTGCCCGGTTGAAGCGATCGGCGACGACGGCGCGAAAAAGGAAGAAGAAGAGGACGTTGAGGAGCTTGAACTGATAACTTTTTAATTGGGAATTGAGGATTGATAGTTGAATGGGTGGCTTTGGCCGCCCTTTTTTCATGTGATGAGTGCACGCGTCCCGTTTAGAGCAGCGCTTGCGCTGCAGATGGAGGGCGAAGCCCGACACCTCCCTGACAAAATGGATATGGTTTAGAGCAGCGCTTGCGCTGCAGATGGAGGGCGAAGCCCGACACCTTCCTGACGCAACGGATATGGTTTAGAGCAGCGCTTGCGCTGCGATGAGCGAAGCGAAGATCAAGTCTCTACTCGCTATCCCGATCCGACGTCGCTACGCGACTTGAGTCAGCTGTTCGACAACCACCGCGGGCTGAAGCCCGCGGCTTAGATACACCATCGCTACGCGATGATGAGTAGGATCGCGAGGGATGGGGAAGTTGTGTCAAAGCCCGGACTCCTCTACGCTCTCTGTGCTCTCCGTGGTTCACATCTTCCTTCCGAAGGCGGGCGCAGGCGCCCGATGCACGCGGGACGCGTGCGCTCCGTCATATCTCGAGCCAGATCCATTCGTCCTCGATAACGACCTTGTATGTCTCGATCGGACAGCTCTTCTTCGTAAAACACTCGCCGCTTCGGACGTCGAATTTCCATCCGTGTAGGTCGCATTCGACGATGTTTCCATACAGCCTCGAATCCGCCAGAGGGAAGCCCTTGTGAGGACAGAAGTTCTCGACCGCAAAGTACTCGCCCTCAACGTTGAACAGGGCCACCTCGGCACCGCTTTTCAACTGGACCGTCGCCCCTCTCCCCGGTGGCACGGCCCCAACCTGCCCGACCTTTACCTTACGACCTTCGCGCGAAGGGCGCCTGGCCGCTCTCATTGCTTTACCCATATCGTATTCCGTAAGACTGAAATTTAAGTCTAAGTGGGCGACATTCGGATTTCAAACGCGGAGGCTCCAGAGGACAAATGGCTTGCTTTATTACGGTATCTCGCAGAAAATGAAATATATTCAACGACTTAAGGTATCGCCTCCCTGTTAATGAACGAGATCGGAACTACTGCAAGAAAACGACTTAAGTGCCGCCGGATCATGGCCGAGAATGTGTCCACAGCGACTCGGAGCAGCACTGTTCAGGCAGCGGCGGAAATCCTACGCGACGAAGATATAGGCATTCTGCCGATCATCGACGAGGACGGAGGGCTTGTCGGTGTACTTACCGACAGGGATATAGTGATCCGCGCCGTGGCCGGTGGAATGGACATCACGGATACAAAGGTCGGAGACATAATGACGGAAGAGCTTTTCACCGCCCGCCCGGACGATTTCGTTTTTGAAGTCTTGCGGACAATGGGTGAGAAGCAGGTCAGGCGCATACCAATCGTCGATGAGGAAGGTATTTTGAAAGGGATCATCTCGATGGCCGACATCGCGCTAGAGATGGAAGATGAGAGAGAAGTGGCCGAAACCCTTGAGGAGATCTCAAGCGGCGCTGCGTTCTGGAACAAGAACTAAACGCGCCTCGGCATCTGGAATCGAAATGGCAAAATCGCTGAACAGGTATTTTCAGTTTCTTGACAGTTCGGGAGAAGCACAGCCTTCAGGCAGGCTGTGGTATCCGGCTGCGGACATCTACAAGACCCCGGACGGATGGCTAGTAAAGGTCGAGCTCGCGGGGGTCTCGGCCGATGACATCGAGATCGAGGTGCACGGGAACCAGTTGCGCATTTTGGGAAGCCGAAAGGACAAGACGTGCGCCGCAGGCGGATCGGTCCAGCAGCTCGAGATCACGTACAGCAGATTTGAGAAGGCGCTCGAGTTCCCGGGATCCATCGAAAAGGCAAAGCTTGAGCACAATTTTGAGGACGGATTGTTGATGATCTTTCTCAAGACCGCGTGACTGACTGAAGGGAAACATCAGATCGACCTGCGACACGGATGAACGACCGTGTCTTATTTTTCTATAAGTACCAATGGCCGAAAATAAGGAAGAAATCAAAGATCAGGATCAAAACGAAGAAGCGATCAATCTGCCGGGGGAGCCCTTCGAGCTGACCATCCTGCCGCTTCAGAACACCACGCTGTTCCCACAGACGGTCGTTCCGCTAGCCGTTGGACGTAAACGGTCGGTCGAGGCGGTCGAATTTGCCCTTTCGTCAGAAGAAAAGCTGATCGGATGCATGACGGTCAAGACAAAGGATGTCGAGGGGAATGATGCCAAGCCTGAGGACCTCCATGCGGTAGGCACTCTAGTCACGATCAAGAGAATGATGAGGGCTGAGGACGTGATGCAGCTCGTGGTCCAGGGAATGGACCGCTTTCGCGTACTCGAGTTCTCACAGGAAGATCCTTTCCTTAAAGCAAAGGTAGAGATCCTTCCCGAGCTCGGCGTTGATAACCAGTCCGAGGTCGAAGCGCTGAAACGGAACGTCCAGAACCTCATACAGGAAGCTCTCGCGCTTCTTCCGCAAGTTCCTCCGGAGATACGAATGTCCGTGCTCTCACAGGAGGACCCGGTTCAGCTGTCGTATTTTCTGGGCTCCGTACTTGATCTCGGTGAAGAGAACGAGCAAGCGATGCTAGAGGCATCGACGGTCGACGAACTCCTGGCCCTTTCGCACGCGGCTCTCGCAAAAGAGCTAGAGATAATGCAGCTGCGGACGAAGATCGCCACGGAAGCGCAGAGTGAGATGGACAAGGCTCAGCGCGATTATGTCCTTCGACAGCAGATGAAGGCGATCCAAAAAGAGCTCGGCGAGGACGATTCCGGTGAGAGGGCTGAAGCCGAGCAGCTGCGCGAGCGCCTGGACCAGGCGGATCTGCCCGAGAACGTGAGGAAAGAAGCCGAAAGGGAGCTGAAGCGGATGGAACAGCTTCCGCAGTCGGCGCCCGATTTTCACGTCATTCGGACCTATCTCGAGTATGTTCTTGAGCTTCCGTGGAAGAAATCAAGCCCCGAAAAACTAGATCTTGAAGAAGCGCGGAAGATCCTCGACGAAGATCATTACGGACTTGAGGACGTAAAGGAGCGAATCCTCGAGTTTCTCGCTGTAGTCAAGTTAAGGCCTGACTCAAAGAGCCCGATCATTTTGTTCGTGGGGCCTCCGGGAGTCGGTAAGACCTCGCTCGGAAGGTCGATCGCGAGGGCACTCGGGCGGGAGTTCGAACGCTTTTCGCTTGGCGGAATGCGTGACGAAGCCGAGCTCCGGGGACACAGAAGGACCTATATCGGAGCGATGCCGGGAAGGATCATACAGGCTTTGAGACGGGTCGGCGTGAACAATCCGGTGATGATGCTGGACGAGGTGGACAAGCTCGGGAACGATTACCGCGGCGATCCTGCTTCGGCACTTCTCGAGATCCTCGATCCACAGCAGAACAACTCGTTCCGCGACCATTATCTGGACCTCCCGTTCGATCTTTCGAAGGTCTTCTTTATCGCTACGGCAAATCAGCTGGCGCCGATCGCAATGCCTCTACGCGACAGGATGGAGATCATCTCGCTCGCCGGATACTCGGACCAGGAGAAGCTGAACATCGCAAAGCAGTATCTGATACCGAGGCAGATCGAGGAAAAAGGGCTCGAGGAAGGCCAGCTGACCATTACTGACGACTCCGTTAATGTCCTTACTTCCCGTTACACGCGCGAAGCGGGGGTCCGCCAGCTGGAGCGGACGATCGGAAACCTCGCTCGAAAGGTCGCGTTCAAGGTAGCAGTCGGCGACAAGAGCAAATTTGTGATCGAACCCGACGACCTGCGCGAGTATCTGGGCGGACCTCGTTTTTATCCTGAACAGGCGAGGACCGATCTTGCACCGGGTGTCGCGACTGGAATGGCCTGGACCGAGATGGGCGGGCAGGTTCTGTTTATCGAGGCGACGAAACTGCCGGGTTCTTCAGGGCTTACGCTGACCGGCCAGCTTGGCGACGTGATGAAGGAATCTGCAATGGCGGCAAGAAGTTATCTTTGGTCGCACGCGGGCGAACTCGGGATCGATCCTGAAGACATAACTGGGAATGGCGTTCATCTCCACGTACCAGCCGGCGCGATACCGAAAGACGGTCCCTCCGCGGGCGTGACGATGACCTCGGCACTCGCTTCCTTGTACACAGGAAGAAAGGTTCGCTCTGACACCTCTATGACAGGCGAAATAACTTTGTCAGGGCTGGTTTTTCCGGTTGGCGGGATCAAGGAAAAGGTGCTTGCCGCGCACAGGGCGGGAATCAGACGGATCATCATGCCCTCGAAGAATGAGGCCGACGTGGACGAGATCCCGGAAGATGTCAGAAACGACCTTGAGATCGTGCTTGCGAACGACATCTCGGAAGTTCTGAATGCGGCTCTCGAACCCGACAGTACCGAATCTTCTTCCGAAAAGGACGACGAATTCACCGCGCACACTCGCGAAGGCGGGAACTCAGATCAAGGGAGCGACAGGCTCGTTGCCAAGGAAGAGTAGTCAAGATCAGGCTTCTGGGCGAAGGCAGAACATTGTGGCGGTCATCGTCGCGTAGGTTTCGGATCCAGACTCGTCAGTGACTTCTCCTTCCGTGAACACAAGGGTCCTCCCTGTCTTTACGACTCTCCCTTCCGCAACAATGCGGCTCGCCTTGCAGGGCCTTATAAGGTTGATCTTGAACTCGACCGAAACGACCTCTGCGTCCTCCGGCATTGTCGAAAGCGCCGCGTAACCGCAAGCGGAATCGGCGATGCTTGCCAGGACCCCCGCATGCGCAAAGCCGTGTTGCTGTTCGAGATCTTCTGTTACATTGCAGGCAATTCTGTTTCTGCCCTCCTCTATCAGGACCATCTCGGCACCGAGAGTCGTCATGAATCTCTGTTTCAGGAAGTTTTCGTGGATTCTTTCCATAAGCATCGATTGTGAACTACGCTGTTTGAGATTGCGACCCACCGGATGAAGTAGCCTATTTGATACCCCGTCTGCAGGGCCAGATTCGCCTGCCAAACGCCTTTGGGGACGTTTGATCGTAAGTCGTTGGGAAACAAGGTATGAACGCTCAAAAAAATGTCGATCAGGAGGCGTTTTGATTGGTCAAACTGACCTGCTTCGGTGTATGCTTGTAGGTTAATAAATCGGTCCGCAAGTCCGCAGTTCGCTTCCTGATTCAGAGAGCCTCCAGATTCTGCGATCCAGATAAAACAATTAGTAGATAATCGATCAGGTATTAATCGAACGATTTAAAAGAAATGGCATTAAAGTCTTTGTTTAGTTTATTTTCCAGCGATCTCGCGATCGATCTCGGAACGGCGAACACACTGGTCTATGCGAAAGGCCGCGGCATCGTCGTGAGCGAGCCATCGATCGTCGCGATCAACAAGATCACCAACCAGGTTGAAGCCGTTGGCCGCGATGCTAAAGAGATGCTCGGGCGTACTCCCGGCAACATCGTCGCCATCCGCCCGATGAAGGACGGTGTGATCGCCAACTTCGAAGTCACGGAGAAGATGCTTCAGCACTTTATCCGAAAGGCGCACAACGGGAAGTCGTGGGTGAGGCCGCGGGTCGTTATCGGCATTCCTTCCGAGATCACACAGGTTGAAAGAAGGGCGGTCGAGGATTCCGCTTATCGCGCCAAAGCTTCCGAGGTTTATCTTGTTGAGGAGGCGATGGCCGCCGCGATCGGAGCCGGGCTGCCAATAACCGAACCTCACGGCAACATGGTCGTCGATATTGGCGGCGGAACGACCGATATTGCAGTTATATCCCTTTCTGGAATCGTGTATTCGCGCGCGGTCCGTGTAGCCGGAAACGAGATGGACGAGTCGATTACGCAGTTCATCAAGAGAAAGTACAACCTGCTTATCGGTGAAAGGACCTCTGAAGCGATCAAGATCTCTCTAGGTTCCGCATTTCCCCTCGATGAGTCACTTTCAATGGAGGTCCGGGGAAGGAATCTCATAGAGGGTATCCCCAAGACGATCAACATGACCGACGAAGAAGTGCGTGAGGCACTTTCCGATTCCGTGTCGACGATCGTCAATGCTGTAAGGGTCGCTCTCGAAAGAACGCCTCCCGAGCTTTCCGCCGACATTGTCGAACGCGGAATAGTGCTGACAGGCGGAGGCGCGCTCTTAAAGAACCTCGACAAGCGCCTGATGATCGAAACCGGACTCCCCGTCGTCGTCGCGGACGATCCGCTTTCATCGGTAGTGCTTGGCACCGGAAAGATGCTTTCCGATTTTGAGCTGCTGAAAAGGGTCAAGTGGGATAATTCCCTTATGACAGGCAGTTAAACCGCAGTAACGATCACCACGTTTTACGGCCGGATCCGAAGAGGACTTCGGTTCCGGCCTTAGATTTAGAAGCTCCGCAAAGCTCACTCACAAGATGCCGGCAGAGAGAAGTCAAAAGGATGTCTGGAGGCTAGCGCCCTGGCTGATGATCGTGCTTCTTTTCGGCAACTTCGTGATGATGGCCTATGATGCGCGCGCCGAGAACCAGGAGCGGATGATCCGTGTCTGGACGCAGGCACTCGCAAGATTCATACAGTCACCTGTCTCATACGCGTCATCTGCCGTTTCCGGTTTCTACAATTCGGTCGCCGGCATGCGTACCGCACAGTCCGAGAACGACATCCTCAAACAGAAGATCCAGGAGCTCGAGATCCAGGTCCGGGACTCGCGCGAGATGTCGTCAGAGATCGAACGCTTGCGGGAACTCCTAGATCTGAAGGACACCTCTGAATTCAAGGTCCTTCCGGCGCAGGTAATCGGCCGAGACGCTTCGGTCTGGTTCGATACCGCGATCATCAACCGGGGGAGTATTGACGGTGTGAGGCTGAACATGCCGGTGGTCGTGAACGGCGGTCTAGTCGGAAGGGTAACCGCCGTGAGTCCGCTGACCGCCCAGATAGATCTGATTACAAGAGACAAGTCGGGACTGGGAGCGATCGTCGGCGAGGTGGGCAATTCGGACGCGATGGGGGTCGTTCGCGGAACGGGAGATTCCGATGTGCTAGAGATGAAGTACGTGCCCGGTTATATCGAGGTGAAGCAGGGTGACGTGATCTACACGACCGGACAGGACGGTATATATCCCGCCGGCCTGAGAGTTGGTGAGATCGTGGAAGTCTCGTCTGGATCGGCTACGGTACCGCACCAGATAAGTGTCAGACCGTCTGCAAAGATCCACGGGATGCAGGAAGTTGGTGTCCTTCTCTATACGGCTCCCGAGACACCGGATTTTGAAAGATCTCTCCCCAACGCTTTGCCGGAAGACCAGGCGCCCGGAAATTAAAGTGGCCGAACAGTCTAACATCAAACTGACCATCGCATTGGTGATCGCCATCGCCCTTCAGTGGACGCTCAGGAACGTCGCTGAACCGCTGGCCTATATCGATTTCCCGCTGATCGTGGTTGTCTATGCTGCACTGCAGAGGAACTCCATTCGCGCAATCATATTCGGAACTGTGGCCGGTGTCGCCACAGATGCGCTGAGCGGGGGGCTCCTTGGAGCGAACGGTTTCTCTAAAACATTGGTAGCGTACATAGTTTCGGAGATCGCCAGGAGGGTTTACCTGGACAACCTGCTTCTGAGGATTCCAGTCATAGCCGGAGCTTGCTTTCTTGACGATCTGATATATTACGGGATGCACAATCTGCTTGGTCAGGCGATCGAAGGTCAGATGCTTGTGACGATGTCGTACACCCTCCTGGCGACGACGATCGCCGGTACGCTTGTCTATCTTGTTCTCGACAATCTGTCCGCAGCCAGGATTGGCGGTAGCCGCAGGAAGGAGATGTTCGGACCACGCAGGCAGACCCGCCGCAGAAACCCCATCAGGCTTGGGAGGAAGTAAGCGCCCGGTCATCGGCCTAGAAGTAGCAAGATGAAGGTTCAGGATTACGCGCAAAATCTGCCGATTCGGCTTGGCACGATCCAGGTACTGGCGTTCGTGTTCCTCGCGGTCCTCGGCATCCGTCTTTATCACCTTCAGATCAACCGAGGTGAGGACTACCGGGTCAGGGCCGAGAACCAGAGGATCCGCATGATCCCGATTCCCGCTCCCCGCGGCGCGATCTTCGACAGGAACGGCAAACTTCTCGTAGATTCCCGCTCGACCTACAACGTAACTCTTACCCACGAGGCCGGAGAGCGCATCAACCCGATGGACCGTGTAGACGAGTACGCCAAAGGGCTTTCGGTCGAACGCGAATTTCTCGTTGAGAGGATCAACCTCCTAAAAACCAGACCAGATTACGAAACTCTTGTGCTGAAGGAGAACGCGACCCTTCAGGACATCACGTGGGTCGAGACACGTACGCTCGAGTTTCCGGAACTGAGGATCGAGCTTCAGCCCCAAAGGTTTTATCCGCACGGCCTGATGCTTGCTCACGTACTCGGTTACGTCGGCGAGATAAGCCCCGCACAGCTTGAGAAACAGGAATACGGCCATCTGAAACCGGGCGATATCATCGGCAAGGGCGGCCTCGAGCAGTTCTACGACAAATTCCTGCGGGGAACGCCCGGATACAGAAAGGTCATTGTCGACAGCCGCGGGCGGGTGCAGAGCGAGATCGACTACGTTCCTCCGCAATCCGGACAGGACCTCTATACCACGATAGACCTAGATCTCCAGATCGCGGCCGAGGAACAGCTTGCGATATCCGCCTCGAAAAGAGGAGCGATCATCGCAATGGACCCGAGGGACGGAGGAGTTCTCGCTATGGCGTCTGCTCCGTCATTCGATCCGAACATCTTCGTTCAGGGAAGCGCCACAAAAGAAGGGCGAAAACAGATTGCCGCGTACTGGCAGGATGAAACAAGGCCTCTCTACAACAGGGCGATCCAGGGAAGGTATCATCCAGGTTCGACGTGGAAGATACCGGAATCGGTAGCGGCTCTCAGGCAGGGTGTCGTGACGGTCCAGGACTCAAATCTCGCCTGCGGCGGCGGGATCACCATCGGGAACAAGTTCACCCGCTGTATGGGCAACCACGGTGCGCCTCCGTTGAAGTACGCGATCACGAAGTCTTGCGACGGCTACTATTACCGACTCGCGTTGAAGATGGGCATCGACGGGCTAGTGCAGATGGTCGAGACGTTCGAATACGACAAGCGCACGGGTATCGATCTTCCCAACGAGAAAATCAGCAGAACTCCGAAGTATTACAGGGAGATAGTCGAGAAACGAAGCCGCGGTCGGTGGCCCGATATCGAAACCGTGTTCGCTTCGATCGGTCAGGTGACGGTCGATGTTACGCCGATAGCGATGCTGCGGGCGGTAACAAGTGTGGGAATCGGCGGAAAGCTGATGGTTCCCCACTTCATGAAGGAGTTCAAGTCTATCGGAGCGATAGGAAAACCAGGCGAGCCGAATTACGTTCCAGCGAAGGAAGCATTTGAGTACGAAGCGCCCGAGATCCCCGTGGTCTCGATGACCGAAGAGCAGAACAAGCTAGTGCTCGACGGAATGTACGGGGTCGTTCACGCCGGAGGTACAGCGACTCGGATCTCGATGGGCGGGGAATTCGAGATCGCCGGCAAGACCGGTACCGCACAGGTCACCGTGCTTGGAAAGGACGTCGGAGAACTAAAGGACCACGCGTGGTTCATAGGATTTGCACCTGCCTACGCTCCTGAGATCGCCGTTGTGGCGATCATCGAGAACGTCGGTTTTGGCGGGACGCACGCCGCCCCTGCAGTTAAGGGGATCTTCGAGGCCTACGTAAAGAAAAACCGAGTCGCGGCAAGTGAAACCGCTGTCGGGGTTGGGGACGGCGACAGTCCGGATACACCGGAACCTTCGGCTCCGGGCGCGACGCCAAACCCGGGAACGAACGTACAGCAGCCACCGGAGATCGATCCTGACCGACCGTCAGCGAACATCGCGACGGGCAACACCAACAGGCGGAGGGATGGAGACCGGCCGGGCGAGAACCGCCGTAGGTAACGGACAAGAACAATGGTTGCCATTCTCGAAAAACGCCAATTCAAGGACTTTGACTGGCTGACCGCTTTGATCGCGGTAGCCATCGTCTCATTTGGCGTATGGCAGATCTACAACGCCCAACCGACCGACACATACTGGTCAAAGCAGATATTGGGGCTTTTCATCGCGCTGGTCGCGATGGTCGTTGTCGCTCTCTCGGATTACCGGAGGATCGTCGACGCCGCACCGTTCTTTTACGCCCTTGGAATAATCTTGCTGATCCTGGTCCTGATTCCGGGTTTGGGTGTAAAGATCAACGGACAGAGGGCGTGGCTGGCTGTCCCTATGATCGGCCGATTCCAGCCTTCCGAGTTCGTGAAGATCCCAGTCGTTCTGATGCTTGCCAAGTATTTCGGCAACCGCAAACCCGGACCTTTGCGGTTCCGGGAGATGATCGTCGGCGGGTTGATCCTCGCACTTCCGCTTGGCCTAATTTTGCTCGAACCGGACGCCGGACAGGCGATAACGTACTTCCCTCTTCTTGCGGTCGTACTTTTCCTATCGGCTGTAAGGATCAGATACGTGATCCTTGCACTTGTGGCGGCGATGATCTTCATTCCGACCGCCTATGTCATTGGTGTAAATACCGGGGCCATAAAGAATTACCAGCGCGAGAGGATCGAGGCGATACTCGATCCGGAGAACGCCGATCCGCGCGGATTCGGATATCACACTCACCAGTCGATGATCACCGTCGGAAAAGGCGGTCTGACAGGAATAAAAGGCAACCAGGACATATCCCAAAGCGTTCTGAAGTTCCTTCCGGAGCCGCACACCGATTTCATCTTCGCGGTGACTGCGGAGAATACGGGATTTCTTGGTTGCATATCATTGTTGTTGGCTTACGCATTGCTGATATCTCGTCTTGTCGCGGGCGCCCGCGAGGCGCCGGACAGGGTAGGTATGCTCGTGATCATGTCGATCGCGGGCGGCATCACGTTCCAGATCTTCATTAATGTGGGTATGGTTCTGGGATTCCTGCCCGTCATAGGCGTGCCTTTGCCGTTGATGAGCGCCGGTTTGTCCGCCGTGCTTTCGACCTTCATCGCGATAGGATTCGTGATAAGTGTTAAAATGAGACGTTTTGTGAATTAGGAGGTTTCTCTGGATGGCAATCAGAACTAAGAACGGAAAGATCCAGGAAGTCGCATCGGTGAAGTCGAAAGGCGCTCGCTGGTGGCGGGTTGTCTGGTTCCCGACGGCTCTTGTGCTCGCGCTTTCGGCGGGCGGGCTGACCGGCATCCTTGGAGCCTATTATCTTAACAACTCGCGTTATGCGACCGAGGTCTCGGCGCTTGCCACTTACCGACCGCCTCAGGTCACCAAGATCTACGCAGACGACGGCGAAACTGTACTTGCAGAATTTGCGATCGAAAAACGGATCCCGATAAAGGAAAAAGACATCCCGCCCTTGGTCGAGAACGCGCTTCTTTCGATCGAGGATTACCGATTCTACGACCATATAGGGGTCGATCCCTATCGAATTGCGGGAGTCATCTACAAGAACATGCTGACCGGTCGTATGGAGGGTGCCTCCACGATCACCCAGCAGCTCGCCAAGAACCTGTTTCTCACAAAAGAACAGACGTATACAAGGAAGGTCAGCGAGTGGATGATGGCCCTTGAGATCGAGCGTTTCTATACAAAGCGCCAGATCCTCGAGATGTATATGAACTACGTCTTTCTCGGGGCCGGTTCGTACGGATTCGAGGCGGGAGCACGAACGTATTTTGGAAAGACACTGAAGGACTTGAACCTCGAAGAGGCGGCATTGCTGGCCGCGATACCCAAATCGCCTGAGTATTCCCCGACGAGGAACATGGAGCGAGCAAGGATGCGCCGCAACATCGTCCTCGATCAGATGGCGAAGTACGGTCATATTTCGCAGTCAGAGGCGGAACGGGCAAAGGCCACACCGATCAAACTCGCGGACTCCGCGTATTATCAGGCTCTTCCGAAATCCACTGCTTGGGATTTTCCGGTTGAAGAGATTCGGAAATATCTCGAGTACAAATACACGACACGCGTCGCGCAAGGCGGTCTTGAGGTATTCACGACCATAAATGTCGATGCCCAGAAACTAGCCACCAGTGTTGTTAGGAAACGGCTGCGCTCGTTCGACAGGGGGAGGCGCTGGAGATCGGATTACAAGGACATCTTGGTTGATGAGAACAACGAACCGCTTACCGACAGCCAGGCGATCGACAGAAAGCTCAGGTCCTTCAAACACGCCGACTGGTACGGTGATGAGTATGCGGAGGGTGAGTACATAAAGGGGCTCGTGATGAGCGTCAACGACACGTCCGATGTCGCGACGGTCCGGTTTGGCAGGTACCAGGCAACGGTAACCACGAAGGACATGGGCCGGAGCGGATCCGCACCTCCGAAAGAACTAAGGAAAGGTTACCTTGCCGAGTTTCTGATCAATGAGGTGGACGACGAGAACGAAACTCTTCAGGTTGAACTTCAGCAGGTTCCGGAGATTCAGGCCTCGATGGTAACCCTGAATGCAAAAACCGGTGAAGTAGTGGCGATGGTCGGCGGATATGACTACCACACGAGCAAGTTCAACAATGCGACTCAAGGACTCAGACAGACGGGATCGTGTTACAAGCCATTTATCTATACAGCAGCCCTTGAGCACGGTATTACGCCCGACATGCTTGTCAGCGGTGCGCCGATGAAAAGAGGCGGATGGCAGCCGCACAATTATGACGGGTCGCTCAGCCACGCAAACGTGCCTATGAAGATTGCGCTGGCGAAGTCATACAATCTTGCCGCCGTGCATCTTCTCGATCAGGTCGGAGTTCAGACGGGCGCGCAGATGGTTCGAAGGTTCGGGATCACGAATCCGATGGCCCCCAGCCTGCCGTCGGCACTTGGAGCAAGTGAGGCCTCGCTGCTAGAAATGGTTTCCGCCTACTCGACATTCCCGAACAAAGGAGTGCGGGTCGAGCCTCACCTGATCAGAAAGGTCCTGGACCGCGATGGTAAGGTTTTGGAGGAATGGGAAAAAACCACCTACAAAGTTACGAGCGAGTACGTCGCGTTGTCGATGGTCGAGATGATGCAGGGCGTTACGAGCGGAGGCGGAACAGCGCCCGGCGCAAGTGCCGCGGGACATCCTTTGGCGGGCAAGACCGGTACGGTAAACGACCATACAGACGTCTGGTTCATCGGATACACTCCGACTTACGTGACCGGAGTATGGATGGGAAATCCGAAACGCAAGACCTCGCTTGGGTCCGGAATGACAGGCGGCGGCGGGGCTTTACCTTTCTTCAATGCCTTTATGAGCGAGTTCATGAAGGACAAGAAGCGGGAAGCATTTCCGAAGGCGCCCGGAATTCCGACCGAGATCAAAGCTCTGATCGCGCAACGCAAGCGTGAGAGCCTTGAAAGGCTTGAAAGGGAAACCGCGGCCGGCAAGAATCTGGAAGAGAGTCTGACCATCGAGTCCGAAACAACTATCGATACTGAAGCGCAAACGACTGTCATTATCGGGCCGACACAGAATCCTCCTCAGCCAGGCAATCAGCCAACAACGAGGCCGGTGACCACCAGTACGCCGACGAAACCGGACAGCGGAACAAATCCGCCTGCGAATCCGATCACAAGGCCCGTACAGAGGCCCCCGACCTCGACGAAGCCGGTACCTCCGCCTCCGTCTGACAATCGTTAGGGAATCTCAGGCCGGAACTTGCACGCCGGATCTTTTCGGACGCTGAAACGAAAAGAGACTGCCATTCCAGGCAGTCTCTTTTTCTCTTCCGAGGGGTGGGTAAATTACATCCCGTCAAAATCCGCCGCCGTGCTGTGGTCTGCCGAGTAGAACGGGTGGATCGCTACGGCGTCCCGCATATCTCTTACATCTGTCGAGTCGATCGATCCGCCTCCCAAGAGTTTGCCAGCGATTCTCCAGCCAACCTCAAAGACCACGTCCTTGTTCCCCGCTCCGGTCAGACGGACTTCGGGATCAGGATCGGTACTGTTAGCTCTTGCATAGCAGCACTGAGCGATGTAAGCGATCGACTCCGAAGTGGCTATGTCCATGTTTGCCGCCTTGAAATCGAAGAGAGCGTGAGTAGTCTCATGAACTACCAATGCCCGCCTGGTAAGCGTATTGACACCAACAAATTTAAGATAAAGGGTGTTAGTTGCGGATTTGTAATATGCCGAACTGGATTGGTTCGTATCGACCTCGACATTCAGCTTTCCGTTCGAGTTCGTGAGCTCGTGGTACATATGAGAAAGATGGCCCGGCCTGAAAGTGTGACCTTCAAACGTGAAGGTCGGGATCTTGCTTATCTTCGAGCTCCTGAGAACCGAGGCTACATTGTTCTTTGCGGTGGTATTAACGATCTCTGAAAAAGGGTCCATTATATTTTTCCTCCGCCCGAAGACCCGGCAACTGCCTTCGTTTTGCGAATTATCGTGAAATTTTTCTCAAAGTTTCCTATTTTTCGGATCGAAAAGCGTGTATACCGATGCAAAAACGGCCCGAAAGTAGCTTTCGGGCCGTTTGCTGGAAACTGCGATCTTGTTCGACTGGACTAATCTGAGCTGTTCTTTGGCTCAACGTTGAAGGTCTTGTTGACGATCTTCCATTCTCCGTCGATCTTCAGAAGCGACATATAGTCAACGAATCGTGCGTTTGGGTAGTCAAGAACTATCTTGCCGACCGCCGCGTTTCCCGAAATGTCAACGCTCTCGATATAGCGCTTCCGGTTCGCCTCGTCTTTCGCCGGCTGTCCATTCATTCTGCCTATATAGTCCTTGAATTCGATGGTCGTGTAATTTCCGTCCCGTATGAACATCAGCTTTCCGTCGGTATGGAAGGCCTTTTGCATATATTCCGGTTTTCCGGTCTCGTGACCTTTGAGATAGGCCTCGAGCGGAACCTTCACGGCTTCTTTTTCAACATACTCCGCCAATACGGTGTTTCCGACGTAAAAACCCGAAACGATGAGCAAGAGTATCGCAGGCATTAGGATCTTCTTCATATAGATTATTTCTCCTTGTGAATTATTATTCGGACAATTCTCCGGATCGCGCAAAGGTACCGGGAAAATCAGCCCGGAAGGCGAACTGGTCAAGAGGCTCGCCTGGGTTTGCAGGTTCGCAGAATGACAAAATAGTTGCTTTCAACGGACCCGAAACCGGTACTAGTGACAAAACCGATCGAGGTAATGCGGCAGCATTTTGCGCCACCACTCCCAGTCGTGGTTTACATCGTGCCCCCACAGTTCAAGCAGATGCGGGATGCCTTTCGAATGAAGCAGACCTGAAAACTCGCGGCTCCGGTTCGGAGCCTCGTAAGCGCCCTGGCCGGTAACGATAACGATCGAGTCAGCCTGCCGAAGTCTCGGAAGGTGATAATCGTCATTCAGGTTCTTCAGGTACATCGTCGGATTGTTGAAATACACGTTCTCGTCGTAGTAACTCTCCAGATAATTATAGATGTCGTAGCTACCGCTCATCGCGATAGTTCCCCTAAACAGGTCGGGATGCTTAAAGTAAGTATTCGCAGCGAGATATGCGCCAAGGCTGGCGCCGGTCGTCAATGGCTTCGCGTCATCGCCACACTCGTTTCGGATAAGCGGAAGTACTTCCTCAGTGATGTAGCGGTCGTATCGCGAAAGCATTTCGACCTTCCAGCCCGGATGTGACTCCCGGTTGAGCAGGCTGTACTTGTTTACGGAGTTGATCGAATACGCCCTGATCAACCCGGCGTCAATGAACCCCTTGATAGAGTGAACCAGATAGAAACGCTCGTACTCAAGAAAGTCGGCCGCCGCCGTCGGGAACATCAATAGCGGATAGCCCGAATGGCCATAGGCGACCAGGGGCATTTCCATTCCGAGGTTCGAACTGAACCACGAGGTAATATCACGTCTCATAAGAACGATCTCTCAGAAGTTTGCTGGGATTGAGAACCAAACCTAATTTATCGACAACTATTTTTCAAGCGGTTCGGCGGCCAAAAACAAAACCGCCGCGGAAAAGCCACGGCGGCAGAAATTGCTAAATCATAATCTAGGGCGAGACGGTTATGTCTCGCGAGGTCGAATTATAGCCTCCGTTCTCGACAAGGTTTCCGCTTGCGTCGATCAATTCCAGCTTTACGGTATTCTTTCCGGACTTCCAGCCGGCGAGCCAAAGAGGCGCCCATTTCTCGATCAGGAAGGGCTCGTCCTCATTGATCGTGCAGCGGATCCTGTACTCACCGCCGTCGCCGGTGAGCTTGGCATTCAACAGCCAGAAATCGACCATGATCGCCGATGCTTCTTCCCCTTTGTACTCACCTTTCGGGCGGCTGTACGTCAACAGCGGCTTTACCGGATCTACCTCGCCAGCGTTGCTTTCTTCAACCTCAACGCCTTCGGCCGGTTCAGTTTTCGCCTTGGCCTCAGCCATCGTGTTCCCCTTGTCGTCAGTCGTTGGTTTGGACTCGTCGGCCCCTCCGCCTCTTACTGTGAAACGGATCATCCTGAATGCGCCTTCGTTCTTGTAACTCTGGTGCCAAGGGCGCGACGGGAACATCCTGAGGGTATGCTCGCCATCGGTAACGTTTCGGAGCTCGAAGCCTTCGTCCCAATTGTAGTGGGCTGCATAGGGCTGGTTGTCGAGGATGACGTGAACGTGATTTCCCATCCCGTTGTCATCCTTGCCCATCGTCAGGCCTTTGAGTTCGCCTTCCACCTTGACCTTCACCCTAACCGTTGAACTTTCGATCACGGAGCCTTCAGTCGGCATCTCGACGACAAGCTCGGGTGTTGCCTGGTCCTGCTCGCCCCTTGCCTTCAACATCTCCATAATTCTGTCAGGCTGTTCGGTTTCCCGTATGCCTGATTGATCAGGCGAGACCTGTTCAGAAACTTCAGGAGAGGCGTCCGAGGTGTCTGGGGTTTCCGAAGTGCAGGCCGCGAATAGAAATGCCGCACAAAGAATAATCGTGAAACTATAGATCTTCATCATCATTTACTGTCGCTTAACTTTTAGATCAGCTGACTGCGGGGACCGCAGCGGAAAGGCTTGGGGTTTCGGCGAATTGGGCTATCGCGAAGACTTCGGCAAAATTCTTGATTAGCGAATCTTCGACTTCTTTGAGTTCGATCTCGTGTCCAAGGATCTGCTCCATAGAAGTCACCGGTTCGCCTTCGCAAGATATTATCCAGTCGTAATAACTCAGGTCCGTGTTAACGTTCAAAGCGAATCCGTGTGTTGTGACCCAGCGTTTTATATGGACTCCGATCGCGGCCACCTTTCCCCCGGACGTGTGAACGCCGGTCAGGCCGTCGATCCGTTGTCCCTCGATACCGAAATCTCCGAGTGTACGGATCAGGACCTCTTCGAGATCCCTGACGTACCTGTGAACATCTTCCCGATCCGGACTGAGCGAGATGATCGGGTAACCGACTATTTGACCGATCCCGTGGTACGTTATCTTCCCGCCCCTGTTGATCTCGAATACTGAGACTCCCATCGCCTCAAGAAGCTCTTTCGTCGCAAGTACTCCGTCAGTCTTTGCCCTTCGGCCGAGTGTGAACGTATGGGGATGCTCGAGAAGAAGCAGATGGCCAACTCGTCGGTCGGCTATCACATCGTTCTCAAGCCGTGCTTGCAGCTCGAGGCCCTCCCCGTACTCGACCCTGCCGAGCCGGCTGACCTGCAGATGCCTTTCTTTCATCTTCAAGCTTCTGATTGTAAGATTATGGCATTAAACAAGCAAAGGAAGAGCTATGAGCACAACAGTTTCGCGTCTTCGATGGGCTTTATTGCCGACACTCGTTCTTATCACGGTTTTCTGCTTTGCGGCTGATCTGTCAGCGCAAACGTCCCGCAGCCGGACCGCGGTCCCTCAAAGCGAGACACGCGCTGCGGCCGAAGCCGTCTCGATTCAGATCAAGAATATGTCCAGGTTCCTGTTTGTTATGGGAGGCGTCGCCAAAGGCATCGACGATCTGGACAAGGAGATAAATGCTGGTAGGGCGTCGGCTGATATAAGAGCGCAAAACAGGCAGTTCAAGGAAGATGTGATCCGAAGCGTGCGCGCATTGAGAGCCGGTGTGGTGAATATCGAACGGGACTTCATTGCAAAGCCAGGTCTTCGTCAATATCTGACGCATATCCGCGGGGTATCAGAAGAAAGCGCTATCGCTGAGGATCTGGCCCTGGAAGGGAAGTTCAATGCCTCTGGAAGACAACTGGTTCTTATAGTAGAACGCCTGTCGGATCTTTTGGTAGAGCTGCCGTAGTTAGTTCCGAGTTCCAGGTTCCGAATTCTAAGATGAATGCCAAAAACCTGACCGTTCTTGAGTTCCAAGTTCCTGGATTCAATTTCGAGTCTGCATTGATCGACCTTGTAACCTGGAACTTGGAGCCTGGAACTCAAAGACGTAGCCCGTGCTGACGCTTGGGCTTTTGGCACCCATTAGTCGGATTCGAGACCCAGTTTCTCACGTATGAACTTCTCCGCCTGTTCTTCTTTCAACTCGCCGTTTACAACGTAGGCTTCTTTTGTCAGCAAGTCGCCTTTCTTCTTCAGCTTGGAAGGGAACAGGAAGATGTTCCACGGCGTGCCCCATTTGCGATGGTCGCCTGTCGACCATCTGTACTTGAAATGCTGGGAAAACCTCCTGTCAGCAAGTCGTGTCGATTCGATCACGACCGGAAAGCTAAGGTCTCTTTTCTCCATCTCTTTCCTTAGAGCTTCTTCGGTGTCATACATGCTGACCCCTATGACCCCAAAACCCTTGTCACCGTACTCTTCGTAGAATCTTTGCGTGATCGGCGCCTGGTAACGCGAGCTGTGGCACCAGGGAGCGAAGTAGAACACAAGAACAAGCTTCTTGCCTTTTACAAACTCCCGAAGGTTCGTCTTGCCTTCACCCAGCCCGTTCGGGTACTCCCAGTTCTTGTACTCGATCCTCTTCAACTCAATATCGGCGTACTCGTGCTCATACTGCGGGAACACAGCGGCAGCTAGTGCAATAAGGACTATGGCTATCAGAATACTTCTCTTCATCAAAAAATCTCCGGACTATTGAACTCAATAAAAGATAAGCAGTGAGAATCTTGATTTCAAGGTGTATTGGGAAGGTTCGCTTTTACTTTGCGTCTTGGCGCCTTTGCGAGAGGTTTGATTTCGGTAGCGCGTTTTTTTAAGAAAACACTCCGGTTCCCGCAAAGGCGCGAGGGCGCAAAGTGCCGTTAAGAAAGAAAAGGAACGACGACCGGACCACGCAGTCATTATTCTTCAGCGAATTCTGTGCGCTTCTTCGCCGCGCCTCCAAACCAGTAAATGATGTTCAAATAGATACCTGAAGCCGCAGAAAGGGCGGCGAGTGCAGAGAAAAGCAGGAGCAACGTCACCTGCCACGACCCTGCGAAATAGTAAAAATGTGCTTGTCTGAAGAACCTTGTCGCAGCATTTGGCTGAGGCGTCTTAAGAACCTCTCCGGTCTCGGCATTTATAAGAATCGAATCGGCCCCCATCCCGCCGATCGACTGATAATATGGGGCTCCGTCGCGCATCAGTAGAGTCAGCGCGGTCGTCGGCAACTCACGATCGGCGAATCTGTTCGCATTCTCGATTGCTTCAACCGGCGCGACCCTCACTCTCGAACGGTCAATGACCTCAACTTTTCCGCCCTCAACAGTGTTGGGAAGGGCATACAGGAATCCGCTGACTGCCCACGCAAGCACGGGAACAGAAACAAGAACACCAAGCCAGATATGAATTCGTAAGATCGTGCTTTTCATATCGGCTTAGAATACTTCAGTCCGCCACCATCGGGAAGTTAAATTGGCGGCACAACTGTGGTAGTCTCTTAATCTTAGATCACTTTCAGGAGCCCAGATTACTTATGTCAGACCGACCGACCGTATCCGGCATTTTTGAACGTGCCCAGGAGATGCGTGCTGCTTCACCCGATACTTCTTTTGACGAGATCAAGGGCCAGCTCGTATCCGAGTTCACGGGCAAGGAGTTTCCGTCACCTGCTTTTCTAACGATCCCGGAACTCGACAATATCGCTCCTGAAGAGGACTGGACCGCAGGGCTGCCGATCGTGCTGCGAGGAATTCAGAATGAAGACTGGAATGATGTCGCGCTTGGCATCGTCATTTCACTTGAACAGGTTGAGAACTACCCCAAGGAATCGGGAAGGGAAGACGACCCTGAAAAGGACTGGCGAAATCGCGAGAAAAGGATCAAGGAAGTTACTTCTAAGAGCGTAGGAAAATGGCTTCCAGAAGATCTAATGAATGTGGCAAAGCGGTCGGCCAAGCAGTGAATGCCGAGCCAACCTAATATCCGGTAAATTGGCGTCCGATCTAGTTTCGGACGCTTTTATGTTTGTTGGTATCAGATTATGAGAGCAGTCTACATTAATGAATA
The DNA here is from genome assembly GCA_003385635.1 of Acidobacteriota bacterium. GTDB lineage: Bacteria > Acidobacteriota > Blastocatellia > Pyrinomonadales > Pyrinomonadaceae > Aridibacter. The sequence continues at coordinate 132,001 of QQUY01000001.1, forward strand.
CGGCGGAACGGATGTACTTGAGGTAAAGGAAGTAGAAGATTCTCCCTCTCCTCGTTCCGGTGAAGTCCGGGTGAAAGTTGCCGCGGCTGCTTTGAACCGCGCCGACATCCTTCAGCGGCGAGGACTGTATCCGCCTCCCAGTGGTTATCCGGAAAGGATTCCCGGGCTTGAATTCGCAGGGACCGTCGAATCGGTCGGTGAGGATGTGGATCGATTCGAAATAGGAGAACGTGTGTTCGGGATCATCCCCGGAGGCGCACAGGCAGAAATGCTTGTTACCGGGCAGGACCAGCTATCAAGGGTTCCAGCGGGTCTCGAGCTTGTTTCGGCCGCGGCGATTCCGGAGGCGTTCATAACAGCTCACGACGCAATGATCACTCAGGGCGGCTTGAAGAAAGGTGAAACGGTCCTGATCCACGCAGTGGGATCAGGGGTCGGGCTTGCAGCACTGCAACTCGCGAACGTTGCGGGAGCCCGCACGATCGGAACGTCGCGGACGAACGAGAAGCTTGAAAGATGCGAACAGATGGGCCTCGATGTTGCTATATCGGCGGAGGAGCACAGGAACTTCGCGGACGTCGTACAGAAAGCGACCGAAGGTGTCGGGGCTGACGTGATCCTCGATTTGGTCGGAGCGAAGTACCTTTCTCAGAACATAAAGAGCCTCGCGGTGAAAGGGCGGCTGTTGCTAGTCGGCCTCGTTGGAGGCGCGGCGGCGGAGCTCGATATGAGGTTGGTTCTCCAGAAACGCGCGACGCTGATAGGAACTGTTCTGAGAGGCAGATCCGGTGCTGAGAAGGAGGAAGTCACTTCGGCTTTCGAACGCGACGTCATTCCCCATCTGGAGAGCGGCGCGATAAGCCCGAACGTCGATCGTGTGTTCCCGATTGATGAGATCAGGGACGCTCACGAGTATCTGGAATCGAACGAGAGTTTCGGTAAAGTGGTGATCAGGATCGCGGGCAATGACCAATGAACATTGACCATCGACCAATCTTTGTCGATCGTCTTCCCGTCTCCCCGTCACGCGAGCTTCAGCTTGCGCCACCCTCTAGTACTAGCTCGTTCCGGCAATAAGCCAATGGATGTCGAACCGTGTTTGTCGACTCTCAACGAACCAAAGATCAACGCCGCCGATTTTGGCCCTTGCTGACGCGCAGGCTTCTGACACAACTGCCTTCCTGTCTCCTCTCTCTTTTACTCAGTCCTTCACCTCGACCAACACCGAGATCTTCCCCAATTCGTCGATCTTAGTGATCCTCGGTCCGCGGTCTATACCATTGTTCTTGTATTCTAGAACGTACATGTCGCCGGCAAACATATCTATTCCGGTCGGAAACCAGTCATCAGCGGACCGGTAAAACGTCTCGGAGGTCCCGTCATCATTGATCTTTACAACACGCCTTCCGACGGACTCCGTAACGTACATTTTACCGTCACATCCCTTGGTTATGCCTGTTGCCACAACGTTGTGGAGATCGACAGGGCCGGGGCTGGCTGAGATCAGATCTTGGGCAAGTATCTCGGCCGAGCCTTCGTTCGAGAGCCTGTAGAGTGCGCCGCCTAGCACGGCCTTGTCTACTGCATAAGCCTTCTCTTCATCATCTATGTATATCGACTGGATCCACTCGAAAGTGTGATCGTTGAATTTGCGCGTATTCCCCTTCGGATGGACCTGCCATATGTTCTTCATCCCGAAATAGATATTTCCCTTCTTTGAGTAGAATGAATTGCCCCCGAAGAACCGGTCCCAGTCTTGGCTCATGAACAATGTCTCGCTTCTCGTGGCGTTCAATATCCGGACAAGGCGATTATCACGTTCTTCGCCGTGGGCGGTGACCGGCCGGCCATCGCTGTCAAGATTGACACTGTGAGCGTGAAAGTCTTTAAGGAGTGCGGTTAGGGTTCCATCCCGAGTTAGCTTCCAGACGGTCCCCCTGCCGTTGTGTGAGATGTCGGCAAAGTATACGGTCCGTTGTTTGTCCACCTCGATCCCCCAAGCAGGATGCGCAAATATCTGAAGGGACAATGAAGTGATGATGGCCGCTAGTAAAAGTATTTGTTTCATACCGTTCAAGTTCTGCAAGCAGTTCATTGCCAGGTATGACTGAACTCGAAGGAGATTTCTTCCCAAGAGAAGAACTGAGGTAAAAGGGCTTAGGACTGAGGACTGAAAGAAGTGTCAGTAGCCCGCGTGGATAAGAAGGACTGAGGTAATAGGACTGAGGACTGAGATAAAAGGACTGAGGTCTGAGAGAAGTGTCAGTAGCCCGCGTGTGAGCAAGGGCGAAAACACGAATCGTGAGCAATGGATGCCCTCCCAATGAGGGAGATTTCTTTCTCTAGAATTCCTTGAAGTCGCCGCCCAGACCATTGAGAACATAGTCGACGGCTTTCTCGATCGCATCTTCGGTCCAAAGATACTTTGTGCTTCCGTGCCGCGACCAGACTTTCCGCTTTGCACTTGCGAGTCCCAGTTTTCGGAATCTACGGGTGATATATGCTTTGAAGTCATTCATTACTCGTTCCGGGGAATGACTTGCCGCCACTACAACGTGAATGTGATTTGTGCGGATACTCAATGCGAACATTCCATACCCTCTATGTTCACTTACTTCACGGATCACTTCCTCCGCTATCCGGCGTTCTTGGTGACCCAGAACAAAGGGAGCCTGTCCCATCGCTCTTGAAGAAGACTCCTTTAGCTTGCATTCGGGAATGTCCGGAGCCCCGTACCTGTTGTAGCGTTTTCTGTCCACTGAACCTCGTTTATCGCCGTGCAGCCAGGTTCCATAGCAGCGAAACGTGATTAGATAGGCCAAAGGTTCGGTTCGCTCCTGAAGATCAAAATAGTCTCGTTTCATAGTGATGAAATGAAAAAGGCCAGAACCCGGAAATCCGGGTCTGACCTTTTGAGTTTGTTTTGGCCTTCCTTATCTGAAAGACGCGTTATTTTGGTTGCCTATTTTCGCCCTTGCTGACGCGCGGGCTACTGACACTTCCAACAGCGATCCGTAACTTCGCCCTTGCTGATGCGCGGGCCACTGACACGAGACGCGCTTTACGTTACCGAGTCCTCAGTCCTCGATAACCCTCTCGACCGCCGTGTCCGGTGTAATGTCCAACTTCGCGCTGTGGTCGCCGCCATTGACCGCGATGTGCGGTGCAATTATCAAGGCGACGATGCTCATCAGCTTGATGAGTATGTTCATCGAAGGCCCTGACGTGTCCTTGAACGGATCTCCGACTGTGTCGCCGGTCACACTCGCCTTATGAGGTTCGCTTCCCTTGAAGTGTTTTTCGCCGTTGATCTCGACGCCCGCTTCGAAGGACTTCTTGGCGTTATCCCACGCACCGCCCGCATTGTTCTGGAACATACCCATCAGCACTCCCGAAACGGTCACACCGGCGAGAAGGCCACCCAGCACCTCGGGCCCGAACGCGAACCCTACAACGACCGGCGTGATCAAAGCGATCGCTCCCGGAAGCATCATTTCCCTGAGAGACGCCTGTGTAGAGATTGCAACACACTTGTCATACTCGGGCTTTGCCTTGTGTTCCATGATCCCGGGGATCTCGGCGAACTGCCTCCTGACTTCCCGGACCATTTCCATTGCCGCGCGACCGACTGCCGCGATCGCCAGCGATGAAAAGATGAATGGGATCATTCCACCTATGAAGAGCCCGGCAAGGACATCAGCCTTGTAGATATCGATTGAGTTGATCCCGGCCAGACCCACGAACGCCGCAAACAGCGCCAGGGCCGTAAGCGCGGCTGAAGCGATCGCGAACCCCTTGCCCGTTGCCGCCGTTGTGTTGCCGACCGCGTCCAGAATGTCTGTCCTTCCGCGCACTTCGTCGGGCAAACCGCTCATTTCCGCTATGCCGCCAGCGTTATCGGCAATCGGGCCGAAAGCATCGATCGCAAGCTGCATCGCTGTGGTAGCCATCATTCCCGCGGCGGCGATAGCTACTCCGTAAAGTCCGGCGAAGTAGTGCGCCGTGAAGATTCCTGAAGCAAGGATAAGAATGGGGATCAGCGTTGATTCCATTCCGACCGAAAGCCCGCCGATGATATTCGTCGCGGCGCCCGTGTCGGACTGCTTCACGATCGAGTTCACAGGGCGGCGGCCCATTGCCGTGTAGTATTCCGTCACGATGCTCATCAGTGCGCCGACTATCGAGCCGACCACGATCGCATAGAACACGTCATTGTCGGTGAATTCGCGGCCGCGAAGGGTCATCGTGTCAGGAAGCATCCACGTGACAAGGAAATATGACGCTATTGTGACCAGAATGATCGATGTCCAGTTACCCAGGTTCAGAGCCCTCTGAACACTGCCGTTCTCGTCTGAAATCCTCACGAGGAAAAAGCCGATTATCGAGAAGACGATGCCGATGCCAGCGATGGCCATCGGAAGCAGGATCGGTGAAAGGCCGCCGAACTGGTCGGATACCACTATCTCGCGACCGAGGACCATCGAGGCCAGGATTGTAGCAACGTAAGAACCGAAAAGGTCGGCTCCCATACCTGCGACATCGCCGACGTTGTCGCCCACGTTGTCGGCGATGGTTGCCGGATTCCTGACATCGTCCTCTGGAATGCCGGCCTCGACCTTTCCAACAAGGTCGGCTCCGACGTCTGCCGCTTTCGTGTAGATCCCTCCGCCTACCCTGGCAAACAGAGCGATTGATTCGGCACCGAGCGAGAAGCCGGCGAGCACCTCAATAGCCTTCTCCATCTGGATCCCGTTCACGGATCCGCCTGTGCTGACGACGTAGAGCTGATAGAAGATTATGAAAAGCGATCCGAGACCCAGGACAGCCAGACCTGCCACTCCGAGTCCCATAACCGAACCGCCGGTGAATGCTACTTCCAGAGCCTTTTTCAGACTTGTTCTCGCGGCCTGGGTCGTCCTTACATTCGCCTTCGTGGCGATGTTCATTCCGAAATATCCGGCGGTAGCGCTGAAGATCGCCCCGATGACGAATGAGATCGCGATCACGGGTGATGAGGTCTCGACCATCGTTCCCGACCACGCAAGCAGGGCGGCAGCGATGATCGCAAAGACAGTAAGCACCTTCCACTCGGCCTTAAGGAAGGCCATTGCGCCCTCGGCAATGTAGCTCGAAAGCTCGATCATGTTCTCTTCACCTGATGGCTGCTTACTGACCCAGACGGATTTTGCCGCCATTACTATCAAGCCTAGAACGCCCAATGCGGGAATGAGATAAAGAACTGTTGATTCCATTATTGAATACCTTTCGCCGGAAACCCCTTTTTCGTGTTCAAGCCCTTAATGGGCAGGATTCAGCCCGCACACTCGCTGCAGGGACCCTGATAGGCTCCACGGCGTTTAACCCTCTGTGTTGTTATTAATTAGCCAAGAAATCAGCCAAGTTTCAAAACCAAGTATTATGAATGATTCCCCCGGATTTACAAAACGCCGGCGCAAACGGAACGAAAATCGGGAAATATGCCGTTTTACGTGTATATCTCGCAGTAACCAACAAACTTAAACGGCTTTTTCATCGTTTGGGCCTGCCGGGAACAAAGCCCGGCTGAATTCGATTTATGCACCTCTGCCGACCTTTCTCCCACAAGAAGCTCGTTCTATCGGCGTTTTCCGTACTTGTGATCGCTGCCTCGGTTCTCGCTGCCGGGGTCGTTGATCGCGGATTCGGCATTTATGGACGAGTCGTTGCGGCACCGGAAGGCGCCGTAGTAACGAGCATGGCGGGCAACTCGGACTTGCTTGTTGCCGGAAATTTTCTTTCCGGAGAGTCGAGGGAGGCGGTCTTCATTAGGCGGCTGCGTCCTGACGGCGGGATCGACAACGCGTTCGCAACAAACGGAACGGCGATTATAAGGGTTTCGGGAGCAGACCTGTTTATAGAGGACATCGCAATTCTTCCGAGCGGAAGTGTTGTTGCTGTTGGCTCAGCGAGGTATTCGGACGGCACTTCGGATCTTTTCTTGGCAAAGATCACGGAAGGCGGCTCTATCGATGCGTCTTTTGCCGATGGCGGGGTCGCGCTGTTTGATCTCGGAAAGCACGAATCCCTGAACAGCATACAGCTCGCCGCTGACGGATCTCTTCTCGCTGCCGGCGGAACCGCTTCACCGGAACTTGCCGCGGTTGTCGTAAGTATCGGCAGTACAGGAAGACTTGACAGCGGGTTTGGCGAATCCGGAGTTGCAAGATTCTCCTTCCAGAACACCTCGTTTTTTGATATCTCGCTTCCTTCCGATATCGAATCCCTTCCAGACGGCCGGATCAGAGTCGGCGGAGATTGGGAATTCACCCTCGACGGCGTTGAAAGGATCGGGTCGTACTTTGTGGACTTCGACAGAAGCGGTTCACCGATCGGACTTGATGCCACCCCTTACGTGAGAAAGGACTCGTACCTTTGCGGAGGTGGCTTTGACGGAGAGGTTCTTTCAGATGGCAGATACATTCACGGTAGCCGCCACGGGGGTATTACGGCATTTCACGATGCTTCCCAGATACTTGAACTGTCAGGAAACAGAATAGCCGCGGTAGGCGGATGCCTTGGGGGCAGTTTGAAGATCTACTCCTCCGATGATCTCAGGATTCTCGGGACGGACAGTGACATGAATGCAATTGAGGCAGTCGAGGTCGAAGACGGTTCCCTTGCTGTTCTGACCGAAGCTGGAGAGATTGTGATGCTTGAGAAGGTGACTTCGGCCGGCACTCGCCAGCAGAATTTCGGGAACGATGATCGCGCCGACTTCGCGGTCTTCAGGCCGGGCGAACAGAAGCTCTTCATTAATGATGGCAGAGGCAATGTCAAAACGATCAATCTCGGATCAGATGCCACCAGGGTCATTCCTGAGCTCGCTGTATTCCACTCTTCAAACGAAGGCGTCAAGCGCGGGACGATCGGACACTGGAGTATCGGAAGGAGAGGCGGTGCATTCGGCATCAACGAACTTTCCGGGAGTGTTTATCTGAGTCATTCAGCGGGCGATACGGATGACATACCTTTTGCAGGCGATTTTGACGCAGACGGGGCGGTCGATACGGGCGTTTTCCGGCCTTCGGAGGGAAATTGGTACCAGAAGCTGCATTTTGCTTCCGAATGGCTTGGAGAACCTGTTAAATGGGGCTCACCGGGAGACAAACCCGTACCTGCTGACTATGACGGCGACGGAAGGACAGATCTCGCGGTCTACAGGCCTTCGAACGGAACGTGGTGGATTAAAAGAAGCTCGGACGGAGGAACGCAAGCTGTACAGTTCGGGGTCAGCGCCGATGTTCCGCTTGCCGGCGACTTTGATGCGGACGGCAAGGCCGATCTGTCGGTGTTCAGGCCGCACGAAGGGATCTGGTACCAGTATCTGACGTCTGAAGGGTTTCGCGTCATACGATTCGGCTCCGCGCAAGACATCCCGGTTCCTGCCGATTACGACGGAGATGGAAGATTCGACATCGCCGTGTACAGGCAGGGAACCTGGTTCCTATTGCAGAGCTCGGACGGATTTGCCGCCTTTCAATGGGGGGCGGAGGGAGATCGCCCCGTCACCGCTCGATACGACAGCTGATCAGCCTTCGCACTTGACCGGAACTTTGCGTGAATCGAGGCATCGTTTTTCGCACGTCTTCACGTATTCCTCGATCCTGTCGCTTTCGTACAACGCTTCCCACTTGCGGTCCTTGAGATCCTTCTTCATTACCCGCTCCTTTTTATCCTCGGGGAGCGAGTCAAGCCAGATCCGGTACATTCCGTCCATTTCGGGATCGCCCTCAATACAGTACTTGGCGCAGGTGTTCCGTTTTGCTTCCGCTTCATTGTCATCAATGCCATTGTATGTTTTTCCGTTGATGACGAGTTCTCCTGTGCAAGTCGGACCGCCTCCGCCCATACAGCCGAGCACGACGACAAGAAACAGCGTGGTCACGATCGCCACATTCTTTCGCGAGTCTTTAGTTAATTCCCTGATTCTCTTCATTTTCCTCCTCGTTCAAGTTTTATTCGTTAACTTCCAGGTAGTGTAAGAAGCTCAAGCGTCAGCGCGGGCTACATCTATGAGTTCCTGGTTTCGAGTTCCACGCAGTGTCTGAATCCCAGGCGTCAGCACGGGCAACGATTGTGAAGCTCCAAGTTCCAAGTTACAAGGTCGATCAATGCAGACTCGAAGTTGAATCCAGGAACCTAAAACTAGCGACTTTAAACATGGTACCTGGAACTCGGAACTCAAGAACGGTCGCGTTTCCGCCAAACATCTCGGAACTCCGAACTCATGAACGGAATTTCGGCTAACGCCTCAGGCACGCTCCCTCACGGTCGCGTTTCCGCCCAATATCTCAGTGCCTAAACTCAGAATTCGGAACTTGGAACTCGGAACTCAACTACGTGCTTTGAACGCCCAACTTTGAACCGCCGGTCCTGACCTTGACCAGCGCCGTGATCACCAAATAGACGGCAAGGCCGATCAGCGCCAATGAGGCGACCCCGTTTATAAATTTCGCGTCAATTCCCGCCGATGCGCTGAAATTGCCCACTACCAGGGCCCCGAGTGCCCAAAGCGTAATCACGAGTACAAACAACATCGGGATCAGCGTGAACGCGATACGTTTTCTCGCCTGATAGAGCCAGGCTGTGATCGACAAGAGTGTCAGCGCCGCAAGCAGCTGGTTCGACGCACCGAAAAGGGTCCAGAATTCGCGCCACGACCCGGCTTTCGCGAGAAAAATGATCGCGAACGGTACGGCAACGGTAATGAGCGTTCCGGCGACGGATCCGAGCCGTCCCGGAACTCCGACAAGCTCCTGCACGATGTACCGCCCGAGCCGCATACACACGTCGAGCGTGTCGAACACGAACGTCGAAAATGCCATCGCGCCGAACGTGATAGCAAAAGGCAGGTACTGTTCGCCGATGATGACCGTTAAGAAACTCCCGATCCCGTTTCCGTAAACGACACCCGGGGAAATTCCCTGTGTGGCTCCCTGAGCCACGATCATAATGGTGACGAGCGCAATGAAAGCCACGAAGCCTTCGGCCAGCATTGCTCCGTAGCCCACCGGCCGCGTATGCGACTCACAGGCTATCTGCTTCGAGGTCGTTCCGGAACAAACAAGACCGTGGAATCCTGAACAGGCGCCGCATGCGATGGTTACAAACAAGAACGGGAACAGAGTACCCGTTAGTCCGCCAGCGTCAAAAGTAATGAAAGCCGGCTGCGCGATCTCATATCCGCCGAAAAATATTCCGATCACTCCAAGAGCGAGTGCGGTGTAAAGCACGAACCCGCCAAGATATCCTCTGGGCTGCAAAAGAAACCAGACCGGCACAAGAGAGGCTGCGATGCAGTAAAGAAGGATGATGACCGACCACCCCAAGTGCCCAAGCACGAACACATTCGAGTAAACCGTGCCAAGCCAGGCCAGCGAGAACACCGCGGGGACAAAAACGATCGTAGACAACCAAAGCGGCGGCTTCAGGTATTTTTCGACGAGTCCAAGAACGATCGAAAGTCCGAGATACGCAATACTTGCAAAAGCGACTGCCCCACCCGGATTGAAACCGGTCGCGTCCTTCAATGCATCATCGCCAGTCACGAACGTCCCGGCTGTGATATCGGTAAAGGCGACGATCACGTAGACGAGCGCGATCCATATGAAAGCCATCATTGCCCGCCCCGCTCCCGTGCCGAGTTTCTCGCGCGCTATCTCGGCGATCGACTTTGCCTCATGCCGTACCGAAGAAGCCAGAGAAGCGAAATCGTGGACAGCGCCGATCAGCACTACTCCGAGCGCGATCCAGATCAGGCACGGAAGCCAGCCGAACATCTGACAAGCGAGAATTGGGCCGGCGATCGGTCCAGCTGCGGAAATGGCCGAGAAGTGCTGGCCGAAGAGGTAGAACGGTCTCGTCGGGACGTAATCTTCACCGTCATTGATCTTGCTCGCAGGTGTCTCGTTCGAATCATCAAGATCGAACTGTTTCGCGACCCATCGGCCATAGGAAAAGTAGCCGAATACAAGCCATGCAAGAAACACTACCGCGATCAAAGCAAGCATACGTTTTACTCCGAACGTGAGGTGGATACGACGGCGGGAAGTGTAACACAGGAGTCAGAAGTCAGAAGTCAGAAGTCAGAAGTCAGGTGAAAGAGAGCGCTGAATCCTTCAACCCAACTGTTCGGTCTGTTGGGTTCAACGTCCAGTGTGGTACGTTCTGACTTCTGACCTCTGACTTCCGACTCCTGACTCCTGTCTTCCGACTCCTGAATTCTGTATTCTTCCGACATGGAAAAATCGATACAGGAGACCTACGCTCCGGAAAGCATATGCTTCGGCTGCGGGCCGGCAAACGAAAAGGGACTTAGAATAAGGAGTTTCGCGATCGGCGATGAATACGTCGCCGAGTGGAAACCTGAAAAGCATCACGAGGCATTTCCGGGAATGCTCAACGGGGGGATAATCGGATCATTGCTTGACTGCCATTCAAACTGGGCGGCGGCGCATCACATGATGAATAGAAATGGAAATGAAAAGCCTGATTGCACCGTGACCGCAAGTTATTCGATCAAGCTTCTAAAACCCACACCGAGCGATGCCACGATCCACCTCCGCGCGAAAGTGGTGGACACGGAAGGAAAGAAAGCGACGGTGGAGGCCGAGCTCATAGCAAATGACGAAGTGTGCGCGACCTGCCGGGGAGTATTTGTTGCGGTCGGTGAGGGACATCCGGCCTATCACCGATGGTAGAGCGCTAACCTGTCGCTGCAAGGAGGGCGAGCTCGTAATCCTTTTCCAGTCCGAGGTTTGCAAGCCAGGTTCTCTGCTGAGCCATTAGTGCCGGAAGATGCGCGACGTCATTCATTGCGTACTCTACAAGGTCATCGGTCCATTGCCCGTTCCAGTTTCTTCCGAAACGCTTCCTTTTCGACTTGTCCAGATCGATAGCAAAGTATCGATAAAGGGTCTCTGACAACGAGGCCGATTGATTGGCACCTTTAGTTAGCACTTTCTCAGCCACCATCGTGTCAAAGATGTTATTAACGGCTACGTCCGCTGCCGCTAGAAAGCCGAGATCGAACCTCGCGTTGTGAAAGACCTTTGTAACCGCCAGATCTTCGAAGACCTCGGCAAAAAGCAGGGGAGAAATGCCTTCGGAGACGGGCACGAGCACGTGATAGCTGCCGTCGGAGAATTGTAAGCTCAGAAGATCTCCGGAAGAAGGGTGAAGGCCCGAGGTCTCCGTGTCGCAGCCCAGGATGGTCGCATTCATCAACTGCGCAAGAGCTTCCCTTGAGTCCTCGACCGATCTCACTACCGTGACTTCCATCCGGCGAATTCTAGTGCAATGCGTCTTTATTGAAAAGTTTGTACAATCCTCGGCAGTCTGCGTCAGATGTTTTCAACGCTCAAAGAGGTCTTATGTTGACGAAGTTAAATGAAACTGAGCTGAGGGTAGTCGGTTGCCTGGTCGAAAAGGAGCTGACGACGCCTGACAACTATCCTCTGACACTCAACTCGCTTGTTGCGGCTTGCAACCAGAAGACGAATCGCGAACCGGTGATGGACCTTGATGAGTCGGAGGTAGAAGCGGCGCTGGATTCGCTGAGAGAGAAGAACCTGGTTTACGTCTTCTACGGCTCTTCCGGGCGGGTACCGAAGTACAAGCATATGTTTCCGAGCTATTACGAACTTGAACCTGCGGAAACCGCGCTTATGACGGTGCTTCTGCTCCGCGGCGCACAAACGCCCGGGGAACTGAACCAAAGGAGCGGCCGGCTCTATATTTTCGAAGGATTGGGAGAGGTGAGTGAAACGCTCGACACACTTGCATCGAGAAACGAGCCGCTCGTGAAAAAGCTCGGGAGGCGGCCCGGGCAGAAGGAACTTCGCTTTCTCCACTTATTATCGGAGACAGAGTATGAAGGCGTATCTGGAGAAGTAGGTAGGGCAGAGCCAGTCGCCCAATCTTTACCGGAAGGGGTCGAGAATGAGATTGCGCAATTGCGTAAAGAGCTCGACTCGCTGCGAGCAGAGTTCGACGAGTTCCGCTCTCAGTTTGATTAACGATTCATCTGCAAACAAGGCCGCGAGCTAATCGCGGCCTTCCTGACTTCTGAATTCTGACTTCTGACTTCTGAATTCTGACTTCCTAACTAGTCATTCACCTTTCCGTGGATCTTCATCTTCACCAGCGCTTCAACGCTGAGGTCAGTGGCTCCGTTTGCGCGGGCGTCCCGGATAAAGTCAGCGCTAACATTAAAGATGCGGAGTTTGACCGCTTCTTCAACGGAAAGGCTGGAAAGGCCCTCGCCCTGCATCTGCCTGATAAAGTCCGGCGTGACCTTGAATATCCTTAGTTTCACCGCCTGCTCCGAGTTCAAATCCTGAAAACCCGCGTTCTGCATGTCTCGCAGGAACTCCGGCGTGATCTTGAAGATCCTGAACTTGACCAGTTCTTCGAACGACTTCGTCTGGAAGCCCATCGACACGACATCGCGAACGAAGTTAGCATCGATCTTGAAAATACGTGCTTTCACCAGATCCTCCATGTCGAGATTTGGGAACCCTGTGGCAGCCATCTCTCTCATGAAGTTCGAGTCGACCTTGAATATCTTTGCCTTGAAGAGATCATCAGTGTCAAGGTCGTTGAAGCCTGAAGCGCTTAGGTCATCCGCTAGCGCGACCGTTACGTCAAGGGTCGTTGCGGCAAGCATCTTCTTGTCCGAAAACTTGAAGCCGCGTTGCTCCATTGCCGACCTGAAACTAGCGTTCGGCACGAATGTGAAGGTGCCGGAGCCACGTCCGTTCTCGAAAGTCCCGGTACATTCGATGACCCCGGCCTCTCTCGAGATTCTGAAATTGACCGCGCGGCTTATGCCTTCAGCCTGCGCTTTTGTAAGTCCTTCAAGATCATCAAACGAAAAACCGGTGCCCTGGCTGTTGTTGCCACCTTCCGACGTCGAATACCTGAAGGTGATCTGGATGTCACTCTTGCCGTCGTTCCATTCAAAGTCGTGATCGCCGGTTGCATGGTCGGTCTTTTCTTTTACCTTCTTCGAGACTTCGGTGCTGGCTTTCCAGGTGCCTGTGATCGTGTTCTGCGCTGCGATGACATACGACCCGATCGTAATCACGACAAGGCAGGCCAGCGCGCGCACAATAAATTGAGTAATGTTTTTCATATCTAGCTCCCGATTCCTTTAACTGTCCCTTTACAGCCTAAAAACACCGCAACGGAAGCGTTTGTGACAATCAGGAGGACACCCGAGCTATTCGTTCCAGGCGATCTTGCTTCGAAGCCGCATCACTGAGCGATCGCGGCCGAGAAGCTCGAATGCGGTGATCATCGAAGGACCGACTGCCTGGCCGGTAACTACAACACGTGCGCCGTTGAGGAGCACGCCAAGCTTGATTTCTTTGTCCTCGCAGAACTTGTTCGCCGCTTCATAAATAGGATCGTGCGAAAAGTCTTCAAGACTTTCCAGACGATCTGCGAATTCAGGGAGCCACTGCTCCAATTCCGGTTTCTTTGCCAGGTGCTTCTTTACCGCCGCCGGATCGTGATCGAAGTCCTCCGAGAAGAAGGCGCGGCCCTGCTCCGAGAAATCCTTCAAGGTAAAATATCTCTCACGGATCACAGTGATAACAGCCTCGAACCAACCCTTTTCTTCATCATCGTATTCTTCGCGCCAAAGCTTCTCGCCTCTCAGTTCTTCCCTGACAAGCGGGATCAGTTTGTCTAACGGCATTGTCCGGATGTATTCAGCATTCATCCACAGCGCCTTGTCGTCGGTCCATCGCCTCGGGTTGTTCGCGTCAAAATTGAAAACCGCGTTGGAGCGATTGATACCCTCAAGCGAGAAGGTATCGACAAGCGCAGCCAGATCCATTATCTCTTGTTCGCTTTTCGGCGACCATCCAAGCAAGGCCAGGAAATTGCGGAAAGCGCCGGCCACGAATCCCTTGTCCCTGTATGTGGTAAGCGAAACGATCTCGCCGTGGTGGCGTTTCGAGAGTTTCTTTCCGCCCGGTGCGAGAATAAGAGGAAGGTGGGCGAACTGAGGCGGTTCTTCTCCCAGTGCCTTGTAGATAAGGATCTGCTTATGGGTGTTTGTCAGGTGGTCCTGGCCGCGGATCACGTGCGTTATCCCCATCTCGAGGTCGTCGCAAACGACCGCGAGGTTATATAGCGGATGGCCGTCGGACCGCAGAAGCACGAGGTCTTCGATCTCAGAGTGGTCCCTCTCCTGCAGTCCGTAGACCGAGTCTTCAAAGGCCGTATTGCCTTCCTCCGAAACTCTTAAACGGACGGCAAATGGTTCACCAGCGTCGGCTCGGCGATCAGATTCCGATCTGTCCAGATCTCTATACGGATTGTCGCGAAGGTCCTTTTCCGCGCCTTGTTCACGCGCCCGCTCTGCGATCCTCGCTTTGACGTCCGAGTCCGAGACGTCTCCTTTGGGAGTAAAGTCACGATACGCCTTCCCTTCCTCCAGCAAGCGAAGCGCGGCCGCCCTGTGCTGCCCGGCATTCCCGGACTGGAAGATGATCTCTTCGTCAGGTTCAAAACCCAACCACTTAAGGCCGTCCAGGATCGATCTCGTAGACTCTTCAGTCGAGCGATCCTTGTCAGTATCTTCGACCCGCACGAGGAACTTGCCCTTTGTGCTGCGGGCGAACAGGTAGTTGAACAATGCGGTCCTGGCGGAACCAATATGTAGATAGCCTGTCGGACTAGGCGCGAATCGTACTCTGTTCATATCTGATCGTTTCGGTCCCGGAAAGCTGGCGTATCGAAAGATCCGGGGCCCTAAAAATACAAAAAGCTATCAAACACTTTGTTGATAGCCGGAACTACGGAAGGACAGCTGTTTGATGGCGGAGGCGACAGGATTCGAACCTGTGAAGGGTTGTTACACCCTTAACGATTTAGCAAACCGCCGCTTTCAGCCACTCAGCCACGCCTCCAATTATGCGCCCGAACAGCCCGATTTTAAGGGCTAAAGCGCAAGAATCATTCTAGCCCTCGGGCGAACTTTGTCAAGTTAAGGGGCATCGCACGCGGCATAAGCACACCGCAAGTTGCTTGACACCATTTGACAAAGGACAGACAATAACCCGTTATGCGGAAACTACCCGTTTTTTCGACTTTTGGTCGGCGTAGTTTGCCGCATCGCAGATGTCTTCCCCAAGTGAATTAATACCTTAAAGAGGACAACCCGCATATGACTAATCTTCCGCGAAAGTTCGGAGTCTTTGGATTGATGGCGCTCTTGTGCGCCATTGGATTCAGTTCCGCTCTTCCTGCGTATGCCGGAACTGAAGGAGAGGCAATAGAGGGATCTCCCGGAACCAGGCTTGGTGTCATCAAGGGGGTTGTAAGGGATAAGTCCGGAAACCCGATCTCTAACGCGACGATCGCCGTTTTCCGGGCAGGCACTTCGAAACTGCTCAAGCAGGTTACTGCGACCAAGAGCGGGCGGTTTCTCGCAAAGATTATCCCCGGCACTTATACGATCCTCGCAGTTGCACAGGGTTTTAATCCCGTAACCCTCGAAAAAGTGAAAGTAAATGGAGAGTCCGAGCTTGTATACGGATTCAACCTTGAAAGGTCGGGACTCGGCAACACACTTCCCGAGAAAAGAAAGGACCGTCTAAGCGCCAGAACGGCTATTCGCGCAGCGCAAAGGTCGATCTACCAGGCGGACGAAGGAAAGGTTCCAGGCTCAGATGCTGTCGCAGAATCTGTTGTTTCAGCACCTTACGGCGGAAGTGTCGATCAGATAGCATCCAGCTTTGACGAGCGGGCTGACCACGGAAGAAAAGGGCAATCTATAGTTGAGACCTTTTATGCGAGCTCGGCCGCCGGAAATTACGCGGGCGTCAACTTTGCCACCGTTCGTCCGGTCGGTAGGGATGCAGAATTGCTGATCGCGGGACAGACCGGTCTCGGTGAGGCAGCTCCGCAGAGGTTTGAGACCGCATTTGCTTTCAACGCCGGAAACGACCACCGGCTCAGGTTCAAGGGGTCGCTTACAAAACTCGGAACTGTCATTGCGGACAAGCAAGACAAGGAGCTCGGCCAGGTATCATTCCAGGCTTTGGATCAGTGGAAGGTCCGCGAAGGGGTCATATTGGTTTTTGGCGTTGATTATTCGCGGTTTGTCGGAGCTGGAGACGATTATTCGCTCGCGCCCAGAGTCGGTTTCCTCTATGATCTGGACCCCAAAACTCGGCTGCGGACCTCCTACACGACGAGAACCGAAGAACGAAGCTGGCAGAGGGTCATCGAACTCGAAAGCTCACAGGTCCTTTTCCGCGAGCCGGTTTCTGTGCCCGACATAGCGATCGAGGATTCCAAACCGCAGATGAACAAATCGAGCCGGCTTGAGTTTGGGCTGGAGCGAGTTCTGGACAATCGATCGACGATCGAGGCGAACGTGTTCCTCGATGCCTTTGCTGGCCGCGGCATCGGCCTGGAGGGGTTTTCCCCTGATTCGCAGGTGCTACCTGAGTTTGACGGATTCGTTGCAAATCAACACGGGAATGCGATGGGTGTCCGTTTGGTCTACAACCGCCGCATCAATGGCATGTTCAGTACCTCTGCCGGTTACGCTTACGGCACCGGCCAGAAGCTGTCAGAGGATGCTATCACCGATCCGGAGAGCGTGCTTCGCAAGGATGTTTTCCAGACCGTATTTGGCCAGTTCAATGCGGACATACGTTCCGGCACAAGCGTCAAAACGATCTTCCGTTTATCGCCGCGAGCAACAGTGTTCGCCATCGATCCGTTCGAGGGCCGGCTTGCCATCTATGATCCAAGCCTCAGCGTGCTCGTGACTCAGGAGCTTCCAAGCTGGGGGCTTCCGATCGACGCTGAAGCCGTGCTCGATGCACGAAATCTGTTCGACAGGCACATCGGGGTATCGGGAGAAGAAGGAACGCTGACGCTGAATTCACATCGGCGTATCCTTCGTGGCGGGATTCTGGTTCGATTCTAGAAAAAAACGGATCTGAAAAGTGACCGCAGGTGAATGCGGATACACGCAGGCATTTGTTCGGTTTTATCTGTGTATATCTGATGAAGCCTGCGTTTCTTTATCTCCAAATTCTCGGATATTTGGAGTTTATTTACATATATTCGGTTTAGCAGGCGACCGCTTCGCCGAGTGAATTCAAGCGTTTAACGGTGTTTCAAGGGCAGGAATAAATGGCGGTTGGCGGAATACATATTGCCTAATCTTTTCAACGGTTAAGTCCGCCATGTTGAGATGAAAGGGAAAGTCCTGACAAGTTGGAGCCTGATATGGCTGCTCGCAACGGTCCTGCTGATCGCTGCCGGGGCTCTGAACCTTTCCCAGAGGGCGTTTAACCAGCTTCCGCCGACCGACGGCGTTTCCTGGGTCCAAAGAGAAGACGGCATCTATGCCGACAAGGTCAAACCGAACTTCGCGGCGTCGCGTGCCGGAATTTCAGCCGGCGACAAGCTGATCGGGATCGGTTTCGAGGGAGAAAAGGTACAGGAGATAACCCTCAGGGGCGATGTTGTCCTTTACCTGGAGACCGCCGGTGTAGGCGGCAATCTGACCTACTTCTATCAGCGTCCGTCCTATTCTTTCGCGAACAATTTTTATTACGCCGATCTAAGGAACATTGATTCCGTTCCGCGTTGGACGTCGAACTACATACTGCTTACGGTTGTCGGATGCATCTGGCTGATCGTCGGTATCTTCCTCCTGTTCAAGCAGGGAAGCCGGTCGCCGTTCATACTTCACTTTGCCACGTTGTGCCTTGCGGCGTTCGTTTTCCACGTCTACAACCCGCTGGGTGCGGGCGAGGATTTTGATCTAGGCATTTCGCTTCTGGACAACCTTGCTTTCGCTTTCTTCGCGCCTTTGTTCCTCCATTTTTGCCTTAGGTATCCGGTCCGGAGCGAGGTGTTCGAGGAAGATCGCTGGAAGACGATCGTGCTTTATGTCCCGGCGCTCCTCATTTCGGCATCGTTCTCTACGATGGCGCTAGCCGATCAGATTCTTCCGGTTGCGGCGCGCGACGCGTTGTACCGCTTCATCATCGAGTTCGATCTGCCGACGTTCGTACGCGAGGTCAACTTCTACCATTTCGTTGCGGGTATCTCTCTCGGGGCAGGTGTCCTCTGTTGGAGGTTCTTTAAGAACCGGAAGCCGCTTGTCCGTCAGAGGCTGAAATGGGCGATGTGGGGAACGATCGTGGCCGTTGTGCCGATCCTCCTTTACCAGACTGTCAAGAGATTCATTTACCTTTCAGACGACGGGCTTACAGCGGCTCTCACCATCCTACCTCTTGCGCTCATACCTTTGAGCTTCGGACATTCTGTCGTTCGCTACAGACTGATGGATGTAGATGTCGTCGTCAGGCGCGCTTTCGTGTACGCACTGACAACGGTCACGATCGCAATGATGATCGGAGCCGTCGCTCTGGGTCTTGTTTTTCTGGCCATAGGAAACAACCTTTCGAGTACGGAGATCGCATTGCGGGGCGTGATCGCAGTTGTTGCGATGGGCGCGATCATAATGCTTTCCGAGCCCCTTAAGAACTTCCTTCAGGAAAGGGTCGAGCGATACTTTTACGGCGAGAAATATGACCTGAGGCGGGGTCTGCTCGACTTCGGCAAAACACTTTCTGCAAGTACCGCGCTCCAGCCTTTGCTTGACGGCCTAACTCTCCGCCTGCAGCAGGTCCTGGATGTCGAGAAGGTTGCGGTTTTCATTGAGGATGATCTCGCGGATGAGAACTATGTGATAGCGAAGTCGGTCGGGCTTAGCGACACCTACAAGATACCGAAAGACTTCAAAACGATGATCCGTCAGAAGTCCGCGAAGACCGGGGTCGTTCGGGCCGACGAGTTCGCGATGCTGGAAGGCGATTCCGACACAAAGGCCGGCTCGAGATTGCCGGTGAACGGGAATGGAAACGTTAGCGCCAACGGCAATCTCGCCCAGATCATCAGGCAGGAGCTCCACTATTATGTCCCGTGTGTGGTCCGGGGAAGGATGGTGGCGGTTATCGGCCTTGGTAGGGCCCGCGACGGCAGCCTTCTCTCCTCAGAGGACATAGGGATCATCCAGACGATCTCCGGTTATGTAGCGGTAGCGATTGAGAACAGCCTTCTCTATCAGGAACAGGAGACAAGAGCGAACGAACTTGCGCTGCTAAAAGAATTTAACGAATCCATCGTCGAATCGGTCAACGTAGGCCTCATAGCGGTCGACGAAACCGGGCTGATCACCCGCTGCAATACCTCGTTCGAACAGATGTTCGGGTTCAGCCGCGCTGAAGCGGTTGGAAGGCAAACTGTTGACGTGTTCGAAAGCGAGTTTGCAGAAAGCCTTGAACGGGTTCTTGGGAAGTCCAGCTGGCACCTCACGGACATCAGAAATGCCTATAAGCTTGAGACGTCCAGGCCTGACGGTCAGCCGCTGATCCTGAATGTAGCTATTGCTCCGCTTCGAAGCCCTGAAGGGCCTCAGAAAGGCGCCATCGTAGTACTTGAGAATGTTACGTCAAGGGTCAAACTGGAAGAAGGCCTGCAACAGAACGAGAAGCTCACAAGCATCGGCCTGCTCGCGGCCGGGGTCGCTCACGAAGTGAACACGCCGCTCACAGGTGTGTCGAGTTACACACAGATGCTTCTCGGGATGATCGACGAGTCAGATCCCAAGCACGAGTTGCTGCAGAAGGTTCACAAGCAGACCGAGCGGGCTACGAATATCGTCGGAAACCTCCTCAACTTCTCGAGGGCCGGAAATTCAGGCGAGTTCACGGAGGTGGACGTTAACAAGCTTCTTGACGACACTCTGCAGCTTCTTGAACCGCAGATACGAAAGAGCAACGTTGAGATCGTGAAGTCGTACGCCACCGTTCCGCCAAGGATCGAAGGCAATCCCGGAAAACTGCAACAGGTTTTCACCAACATCATCATCAATGCGCAGGACGCGATCCTCAACGAAGGAAAGATCACCTTGGAGACAAGTGTCAGAGGAGATTCCGATGTCGTTATCAGGATCTCGGATACAGGCGAAGGGATCGACCCCGATAATCTTTCGAAGATCTACGACCCGTTCTTTACTACTAAGGGCGTTGGAAGCGGGACCGGACTTGGAATGGCAGTCTCGTACGGTATCGTTCAAGAGCATTCCGGCTCGATCGACGTGATCAGCGAGAAAGGTGTCGGTACCACGTTCGAGCTCGTGTTCCCGTTTGCAGCTCAACAGCCACACAAGATCGCCAGTTAAGACCTTCGCAAACCCCCAGTTGCCAGAGAATCCAAAGTCAAAGAATTCGGTGCTGTTCAACGGAGAGTTGCAGGATCCGGACGAAAGTCTTGTGCCCGCAGTATCCGAAGCCGTACTTTACGGCCGAGGGGTATTCACGACGGTGCGAATCACACCCGGTGGCCTTTTTGAATGGAACCGGCACGTGGCGCGTCTGAAGAGTGATTCGAAGTCGATCGGCATGCGTGTTCGAGATGGCCTCGATCTTCCTGCACCAGACGATATCCTTGGATTGGCTTCATTGAACGGGGTCCGCGAAGGTAAAGCCAGGGTTTCCATCTTTGACGCATCATCTTCCAGTCGCTGGAGCGGCGATAGCCGAAGTTCGATAGCTGTTCTCGTCCAGGCTCAGAGTCTTGTCCGTACAGAAGAACTGCTATCGATCACTGACTCACCATTCACGGTCAACGAAAGATCTCCACTGGCTTCTGTAAAGTCGTGCAACTATCTTCAACCGGTACTGGCGATTCAAGAGTCAAATCTACGGGGTTTCGATGAAGCGGTACGATGCAATTCTGCTGGGGTCGTCGCCGGATGCTGCTATTCCAATATCTTCTGGATCTCATCCGAAACGGGAGCACTGCGGACACCTTCGCTCGCAACCGGCTGTTTACCCGGAACAACGAGATCGTATGTCCTTGAGGCGTTTGATGTCGATGAGGTGATTGTCCCCTACAAGCAGTTTGTCGACGATGCAGAATCCGCATTCGTCACATCCTCAGTAAAAGGTGTCTCTGTAGTTGCGAGGATCGGGGCGAAGAAGATGCTTGACCGCCTGCCTGAAGAGATCGAAGAATTTCGTATTCGGTCGGGACTTTACCCGCTTGCCGATAAGACCTCATCGTAGAACCCCGCGGTCTCATCTATCATTCGTTCGATCGAGAACCTTTCCGCCGCCTCGGTCTGTGCTTTCGCCGCCAGTTCCCGGGCACCTGCCGGATCTTTCAACAGCGAATCCACCGCCGAAGCGATCGATACCGGGTCGCCGATCTCGGCAAACAAACCTGAGACCCCGCTCTTCAGCAATTCCTTCGCCCCATCCGTGCGGGTGGCTACGACCGGGGTTCCGGAAGCCATCGCTTCAAGGATTGCGAGTCCGTAGCTCTCAGTGTGTGAGGCTGAGACAAAAACATCGGCTGCTGAAAGCAGCGATGCCGTGTCCTCCACCCAGTCCAGAAACAAGGTGTGATCATCCAGTCCCAAAACCTTAACGAGCCTTCTCAGCTTTCTCTTGTATGAGCGGTCACGGGAGTTGTCGCGTCCGACTATCACGAAGAACAGATCCGGACTCGTCTTTCTAAGCTCGGAAGCGGCCAGTACAAAATCTTCCTGCCCTTTCAGAGTCGTCAATTCACCTACGGTCGTGATCAACTTCACGTGATCAGGTACCTGAAACTCCCGCCTGAAACGCGACGAAAGAGCTGGACGATCAGCTTGCGAGAAACGCTTTACATCGATCCCGTTCGGTATCGGCACGATGCGGGTCCCTCTGAAACCGGCTCGCAAAACCTCTTCGACAGCCGACGAGACGGCGATGATCCCGGAAACATTTCCGAGGAGTACGCGGGTTCTAAGCGACACGGGAAACATCAGGTGACGGGTCAGCACGAGCTTTGTTCCTGTAAACCGTGCGGCGATCGATGCCCGTGTGTAATCCCTGGCCAGGTGGGCGTGAATGATGTCAGCACCCGAATCTTTCGCGTTGGAGATGATAGCGCGCACTTCTCCAATGCCGGTCGATATGCCAAGCGTCTGACGAACCGTGATCCCCTCATTTGAACCGTTCAGCTTTTCGAACCAGGAGCAGTCGGACCTGATCAGTGCCGTCACGTCAAGGCCTTTGCGGGCGAGGCCTTTCGAAAGATCGCAGAAGTGCCTTTCTCCGCCTCCGAGATCCTTTGCCGATGAAACTTGAAGAACCCGCATAGAAGATAAATCTTAAGTACTTTTCCGGCGATCACAAGTTCAATGTAGAAATAAAAATGGCGCGCCAGAACCCCTGACGCGCCTTAAGAGTCTCATTTCACCGTTCGTTAGAACTGGAATCTTGCTCCAAGCTGCATCTGGAAGACCTGGCTGCCCGGCGTGTTGTTGAGCAGCAGATCTCCGTTCGCATTTCGGAGCTGAAGGAAGTTCGGGTTTGTAGCGTTCCCGTAAGTACAATTGATCGCTACCGGGTTACAGTAAGCCGTGACGGTCGAACCTGAGTACTGAAGGTTCATCAGGTTGAAAATGTTGAAGAACTCGGCAGAGAGCACGATTCTCCTGTTATCTCCAAACCCGAAACCCTTCTGGACTCTTCCGTCGACATCCGTCACCCAACGGTTGCGGAAAAGGTTCCTTCCGGAAACCTCGCCATTCGGGAAGAGCGGCCTGTCATTGAATAGGCCGTCTCCGTTCAGGTCCGCGTTGGCGATAGCATCAACCGGAGCTCCCGAACGAATCCGAAGTGCACCCGATACCTCGAATCCGTAGGGCAGAAAGAACACCGGATTCGCTACGAACTGGTACTTCCTGTCGAGCCTCGAAGGCCCGTATTCCGGTGCCAGGTTAAAGGTGTCTACAGCATCCTGGCCACCCGAGCTCCGTTCGTTGTCATCATCGGACAGCGACCGCGAGATCGTGTAGTAGGCGTTCAGGTTTCCCCAGGACCGCGAAAGCCTGGTCCTGAGCGTTACCGCTGTGTAAAGCGAACGGGCCGATGCCTCGCGGATCTGAACACTTCCGAGCGCCGGTACCGGGCGAGCCCTGGTCGGGAAGAATGAAGGAAAGTTCGTCGGACGCGTGACGCCGATGATCGGCCGGCCAGTGTCCAGAGCGACAAGCTGATCACGCTGGGCCTGGGTCAGTCCCGGCACGCTTTGGGCGTACTGAGTCAGATTGACCGGTGCCGGCAGGTTGAGCTCCCTGTTCCTCTGAAGCCTCGACGTATTGACGTTCAGGAAGTCGATTCCGACAACAAAACCATCGGCCACTTCGCGCTCGTAGGCCGCGCCAAGTTGTACGGACATCGGGTTCTTGAAGTCCTCATCCATTCCGATCGGGGCAAGTCCGGGAAGCGACTGTCCAAGAGCTGACGCGATCGCGTTGATCTCCGAATTGCCAAGCTGAGGCATGCTGGAAAGCGATGAACTGTTCAGGTTGACACCTGCGATCGCGAACTGACGGAAGATCGTGTTCGGGATGCAAGCACGAGTGTCTGTCGGATTCACGACCAGCGGACAGGCGAGACCTGTGCCTGCAAGGATCGAAACGTAGCCGGGGTTCGCTGTTATGAAGCTGTTGTAAGCGGCAACACCCGAAGCGGTACCGGCCGATAGAGCACTGGACGAGAACGGTATCTGGACCGAAAGATCTCCAGCCGGCGTTCTGAAATTGTTGACCGGAGCAGCAAGCAGCAGCAACGGCGTACGGGCGTAGAACACACCCCCAAAGCCGCGAAGCACGCTCTTGCCGTTTCCTTCAACGTCCCAGGCAAATCCGAGTCGCGGACCCCATTGCCAACCGCTGTCGGGAATCGAGGTCGGATCAAGTCCTGCGCCGCCGCGGACAGGGAAGCTGGCATTCTGGAGAAGCGAGATCAGAGAATCGTTTCCGAGCTGCGGATCAGGATTGTATTGCTGTTCCGCGCGAACTCCGAAATCGATCTGGAATCTCGGATGAATCCTCCAGTTGTCCTGAGCAAAGAACGCGAGCTCGCGGACGGTGTAGTCAGCCAGAAGGTTTCCGATCTGCTGGCGGTAGGTTGCGGAGGTGACGTCGAAACGTCTGTCGGTCATCGAGCCGGCCGTCAATGAAGCTGCCTCGAAAGCAGCTTGTGCGACCCCACCCATTGTGTAGGCACCCTGCTGATTGAATCCGAACAACTGGTTGACGTAAATGTCGCTGAACTCGCCGCCGAACTTTACAGTGTGATCCCCGACTATCGCCGTCAGGCTGTCGGCAAACTGCAGCCGTTCGTCGTATTGCGTGGTCGGAAGGAATGTCCTTGTTCCGAACTCGCCTACGCCGCCGAGCGACACGTTCGGTGCAAGCTCATTTGCAAATCTCGGGCGATCTTCCCTTGCGAGCTGGAACCTGAAATCGTTAAACAGGTTCGCACTGAAGTTCGAGATCAGCTGAGCCACCACGATCCGGTTGCGGTTCTTCTCAGTTCCGTTCGTGGAAAGAGCGCGGTTGGTCGTAGGATCGAGCGTGGTCTCGCCGGTCGCATTCGCATTCTCTGCATTGTTCTTGCTGTAGTTGAAGCGGACCGAGAGAAGGTTCTGGGAGTTTGCCTGCCAATCGATCTTGCCAAGCGCGGCCCAGGCGTCATTCGTCTGGACGAATGACGTTTCGTTGCCTGTGTAGATGGCGTATGCCTCTTCCGAAGCCGCATTACGCGTAACGTTCGCAAGATTTGCGTACAGCACCTGCCTGTCAGCACTAAAGCGCTGGAACTCGGCTGATCCGAAATAGAACAGCTTGTCCTTGATAAAGGGACCGCCGATGGAGCCTCCGAATTGATTCTGGGTCGGAGCAGCGGTCGCATCGACATTACGGGTCCTCTCGATTTCATCGACGAACTCATTTTGCCTCGAAAGCTGTTCCGGTCTCCATAAATAAAAGGCCGAACCACGAACCTCATTGGTTCCGGACTTGGTCACCGCATTAACTATACCGCCGGTAGAACGGCCGAATTCCGGTGAATAGCCCGCCGTGACGACGTTGAATTCCCGGATCGACTCCTGCGGGATCGTGAACGCCAGATTGGAGCGTTCGCCGCCGCGGATACCGCCGAAGAACGGCTGGTTGTAATCGACACCGTCGACATTGATATTGGTGTTGATGCCGCGCTGTCCCGCTAGCGAGATCTGACCGCGCTGCGGATCGACCTGTGCGGTCGGGGTGAGCGTCACGTAGTCCTGGAACCTGCGACCGTTGATCGGGAGGTTCGATATTGCAGTCTCGCTAAGCACCGCATCAGATCGGCTCTCAGTCGTCTGGACGCCTTCAGCGCTTATTGTGACAGTTGCGGATACATCGCCGACTCCAAGGGTCAGATTGGCGCTTGTCGATCTTGCAACCTGTACTTCGACATCTGCAGCAGTTTCTGCAAATCCTTCAGCAGTAGCAGCTACTTTGTAGGTCCCGGGTTTGAGGAGGGTCACATTGTAAACTCCGTCGTCTCCCGTTGTTGTTGTAATGCTTACGCCCGTCAGCGCATTGCTGACGGTTATCGTTGCGTTGGGCACAACTGCCCCCGTGCTGTCAGTTACAATACCTGTAATGTTTCCCGTCGTAGCCTGGCCAAAGGCCTGGGCGGCGAACAGAAGGCTGCAAAGCAGCGAAACACCAAATATTCTTCTTATCATTGTCTGTCCCCTTAACTTTTCGTTAAATCTGTAAATCTAAATCCGGATCTTCCCGGGGGTCTTGTCCGCAGCGCCTCGGTCGAATGAAATTTCGGATTTTCAATGGCGAAATCGGATAATCAGTAGTGATCTCCGTCCGCTCACCCATCCGGCGCTTTCGCTCTCAAGCACGATCCAAAGCTAAATGCTTGATCTTCACGGCTTTACAAAATTAAGAACCAGAGGCAATTCCCCCGGTTCTCTGCGGACCAAAATATCGAAAAAATCCGCGAAATCTAGGCAAGTTTGAGACCCGAATTTCCTGTTTAGTAGTTCTGTTTCAGGCTGTAATTCCGGCAATAAATACCCTAGTTCGGTCCCTGCGATGATCGGACGGTTGGTTTGCCCAGTGCGTCGACCACCTGAGCCCGATTCTCACGTTCAGGGAGGTTCGCAGGAGCGGAACCAGCAGAACAAGAACTGACCAGTTGCTGCTTTGTATGACAAGAGTTCCTTCCCTTCACTTGAATTCGTACGGTTTTTCATTCATTATCGTCCGTTTGCGAAGTAGCAGTTTTTCAGAAGAAGGTGACGAAACAGTTAAAGGAACAACAAATTGCTGTGAATTTCGATCAATTAGGGAATATGGCATCTCAGCTTTGGCATTAGTAAGTTTCAGGCAACCGAGGATGGCGTAATTGCAACCATAGGGCGCTTTTCTGAATAAATTTGCAAGAGGATTCTAAAGGGTCCAGGAAATTATCTGAACTTGCTGTTTGAGCGGTTAATAGTGAGAAATAATCCCAAACAACTACTAAAGTGAGCGGTTTGAGCGGTTTTAGATTGACAAGCAGATTTTTTAGGAGTAAGGTGTAGGGACTTTTACGGAGTTACTTTTATTGGTAGTCGTATCGTAGCGATTTATAAGGAGACAAAATGGCACAGTTAGGCTTAACGGGAGTATCAGAGGGACTCCCGATTCACAAGCGGATCCAGGCAAGGCTTCAGGCTCAGGTGAGCTGGGTAGACGAGGACAGCAACGAACGGATCTCGATCCTCGGACACACCGAGAATCTAGGCGAGAACAACGCTCTCATAAATATCAACGTACTTCCGAAAGTGGGCAGCAGCGTTAAGCTCAGGCTTTCAGATGATGAAAAGCACCTGATCGAAGTTCCTGCGATGGTGATCCGTGTCGAGCGTGATCCCAGCAAGCCGCAGGCGGCACTGACGATCGTTAAGAACATCAAGAAGTGGAAGGATGAAGTACTTGCTGCGGCTCAGGATTGGGTTACGCGCGACATCCGGCTCAACTACGAAGGGGACGACTGGCTCAACTAGTCCGACTCTCGTTCATCGGGAATGGCGGAACGGGTTTGAAACTCGTTCCGCCTTCTTGTGTAATAGGGTAAAGTCCGCCGGGCGAACGAGATTCTCAATGACTGCATCTTCTAAGCCAATGAAATTGGTAGTTTCGCTGATCCTGATCCTTGCCGTGTCGGCCGGGATCCAGGCTCAGTCTTCAACGCAGGAAACGATCTCTCAGGCAGAGTATGTACGTATGTTGTTCGCGGTAGAAGCGGGCTCACTCAGCCGTGCTGCGCTCATAGAACAGCTGCGGAAAAGAGGTATCGGATTTGAAATGACTAGCGGACTTCGAAGCCTCACTGCATCGAAAGCCGGCAACGATTCCGAATTGAGGAGGACGGTTGAAGAAGCGGCGAGAAGGCGGCAGGATCCGGAGTCGTTTCAGCCACCTGATAAAGAAGAAGCCGTGTTCGTGTTGGGCCGTGCCCGCGAGGAGACGCTTTCTGCCGTCGGTGAAATGCCCGACTTCGTAGTCAAACAGAGGATACGGCGGTCGATCGCGTTTGCAGGGACTGGCAATTTCAAGAGCCGCGACCGTCTGACCGTCGCTGTCAGTTACCGGGCGAGCGGACAAGAAGAATATAAGCTTCTGACTATCAACGGAGTGCGGCAGGAAGACACTGCTCCAAAAGGCACTTACTCGCAGGTCGGAGGTACGAGTTCGACAGGGGAATTTGTCACTGTGCTTGAAACCGTATTCAAGCCTGAAAGTGAGACCAGATTCGAAGTCGTCGACACCGACGTGGTACGCGGAAGAAAAACAATCGTATATGACTATTCGGTGACCAGGGACAAAGCGCGTCAAAAGATCACCAGCTTTGCAGTCGTTTCAGATTCGGCTATAACAGGCATGCGCGGAAGGGTCTGGATCGATCGCGAGAACTTCAGGGTGCTGAAGCTTGAAAGCATCGCGACCGAGATCCCTTCAGATTTCGCAGTGACTGCTGCGAGCCGGATGATCGATTACGATTGGGTTTCGATCAGCGGAGAAACCTATCTTCTGCCTTCTTCCTCGGATGTTCGTTTGACCTCGAGATACGGCAAAGAGGCTTACGAGTCTAGAAACGTAATCGAATTCAGGGATTATCAGAAGTTCGGTACCGAGGTGATAATCACTGACGATGATGTGGAGGTCGTAACGGATGACGGAGAACCCGTGGAGAGTTCGGACGATCCTCTGCTTCCACCGCCGCCGCCTCCACCGCCAGCTGATACTGACCGCAGGATATAGCCTCTAACAGCTGACTCCGAGCCAGATAAGGATCACAGGCACAATTAGCCACAAGAGCCCTTTGAAAAAAAGAACAGAAAGCCGGCTACGCCAAACCGCGCTAGCCACTTGGTAATCCGGCCTTTCATTTTGTGTCCGTCTGACTTAAGTTCTTCCACCGTAGATAAAACATTATCGGCCTGCGCTACTCGTTTCAATCCTACGCGCTAGAAGTATTGATAATACGGAAAGCGACCACTTCTTATAGATACATTCCAAAAGGTCAGACCGACCACGGCGAAGCTTTGATAGAACTCACTAAACTCGATCCCTCCATCCGTCTGGATATCAGGTACGCCCGTTCCGACAACTTCGTTGGCCGGCCCGTGTATGGCGAACCGAGAGCGTTTCTTCAGCAGGTGGCTGCAGAGGCGCTCGTTCGCGCACATCGTGCATTGAAGCCGCGAGGACTGGGCCTAGTCATTTATGACGGGTACAGGCCCTGGTCGGTCACGGATCTGTTCTGGAGGGTAGTGGCTGAAGACCAAAAAGGGTATGTGGCAGATCCGGCTGTTGGGTCAAAGCACAATCGAGGCTGCGCCGTTGATCTCTCGATCTGCGAACTGAAGACCGGCAGACAACTTCCGATGCCCTCTGACTACGACGAATTCAATGATAAGGCCTGGCCCGACTACAAAGGCGGAACCGACGAAGAGAGGGCAAACCGGGACCTTCTGCGCGCGGTGATGGAAGCAGAGGGGTTTATCGCGAATCCAAGGGAATGGTGGCACTTTGACCACCGCGATTGGGAACAGTACGACGTACTGGACGTGCCGTTCTCGGAGATTTAAGACAGGAGACAGGAGACAGGAGACAGAAGACAGGAGACAGGAGACAGGAGACAGAAGACAGGAGACAGGAGACAGAAGACAGAAGACAGAAGACAGAAGACAGAAGACAGAAGACGGATGACTGTTCGGTTCATCGCCGGGGACTCTGAGGATTGGCTTTACTGGCCGAGTCCCGAAGGGACGGGTAGAAGTTAGGCCCGGACAAGCCGCGGGCGCAGTCCGGGGTAAGGGCGACTCCCAATTTTTTGCCGCTTTAGCGGCGACAAAAATAGAGGAGAATAGAGTCAGGAGTCAGAAGTACAGTACCTGAAATTCGAAATCGTCCACGTGAGTACTCAAATCCAAACACTGACTTCTGACTCCTGACTTCTTCATTTATTCTTTCGCGGCCAGGTTGGCCGGATTTCCTTCAGTATCCAGATAGTTGATCGCTTTGCCCCAGCCCTCGATCTCTCGGAGCCTCGGTTCGATAACGCTTCGGTCACCTACGATCACGATCGCCATCTGCTCAGGATCGAGATATTTGTTCGCGACCCTCTTGATGTCAGTCAGAGACACCTTGCCGATCTTCGCAAGATAGTCGTTGACGTAATCATCTGAAAGGTCGTAAACAACCAGGTCGGCAAGCTGTCCTGAGATCTGCCCGTTGGTCTCGATGGATCGGGGAAATCTGCGAATCAGGCTCTGCTTGCTGTAATCAAGCTCGTCCTGGGAAACCGGTATGGAACCGCGGATCCCGTTTAGCTCTCTCATGAACTCGATCACGGATTCCTTTGTTACAGCCGTCTGAACGCCTGCCGAGGCAGTGAACGGCCCGGCGCCGCGTCTGAACGAAAAACCCGTACGTGCTCCGTAAGTGTAGCCTTTGTCTTCACGCAGGTTCATGTTCACACGAGCCGAGAATTGGCCGCCCAGGATATTGTTCATCACGAGGATCGGGATGAAGTCCGGATTGTCCCTCGAAACTCCGGGATGTCCGATGCGAATCTCGGATTGAGCCGCACCAGGCTTGTCCACGATGTAAATACCGGGCCTCTCGAACGAAGCAGCTTCCGGTACCGCAGTTTCAGGCACCTTCCTGCTTTTCCATCCGGCGAGTGCTTTTTCAAGTTGAGGCGTGAGAGTCTTCTTGTCGACATCTCCGACTACTATTAGAACAGCGTTCGTAGGCGAATAGTAAGTCTCGTAGAACTTCACGAGGTCCTCGCGCTTAATTTCGCGGATCGACTCTTCCGTTCCTACCAGCGAACGGCCGTACGGATGGCCTTCTCCGTAAAGCAGCTTGTTGAAGGCGACACCGGCGATCGCTGTCGGATTATCTTTACGCTGGAGCAGTCCGACAAGCGCCCTGCGCTTCTGAAGGTCCAATTCTTCAGCGGGGAACGAAGGATTGGTGATGACGTCCGCATAAATGTCGAGAGCCTTTCCGAGGTGTTTCGTGATGGTCGACATCCCGACATCCGTTGAGTCCCAGTCAGCGCCTGCGAAGATATTTGCGCCGATCGACTGGAGCTCATTCGAGATCTCCACGGCGGACCTGTTCTTCGTGCCTGCTTCGAGCATGCCGGATGTAAAAGAGGCAAGTCCGTCCTTTCCTTCAGGGTTCGCTGTTCCGCCCGTCTTGATCACGAGATTCATAGCGACAAGCGGAAGCTCTTCCTGCCTGACCATCCAAACTTCGAGTCCGTTGGAAAGTTTTCCTTTCTCGATCGTAGGAAGCGTGACTTTCGGATCCGGACCGGCCTTTGGAAGGTTCTTCGAGTAATCGGTTTTCGGTTTTGCCTTCTCTTCGGCTTCCCCTTCACCTTCGTCGTCGTCGGACGTCGAAGTAGGACGGTTTTCGGCAGCACCGCGTTCGGGTGCGCCCTGGCTATTACCGGGCTTGAATGTCATTACAAGCCGGTTGCCGGTGAGATATTGTTTTGCAACGCGCTGAACATCTTCCGGAGTGACCGAAAGATAGTCATTAAGCTGGTCCTGGAAAATGTCGGGTTTGCCGGCATAGGTCGCATTGCTGTTCATACGGTCGGCTTTGCCGAGCACCGTCTGCAGGCCAAAGATAAACCCTGCCTCGTAAGCGTTCTTCGCCCGGTTGACCTCTTCGGCCGAAGGCCCGTTTTGCTTGATGTCTGTAATGATCGAATCTATCTCTTTCTCAATGTCCTCGAGCGAGCCGTTCGGCCTTGCCGTCGCGATCACGCTGAAGGTCCCGCCGATCTCCCGTGTCGAGTTCGAAGCAGATATCGACTGGGCAAGCTTCTTGTCATATACAAGCGAGCTTTGAAGTCTCGACCCCCTTCCGGACGACATGATCTGTGCGAGAATGTCGAGCGCGGGTTCGTCCTCGGAGAGATAGGGCACCGAGTGCCAAACGAAGTAGCGACGCGAGAGCCTAACCGCATCCTCATATTCCTTTCTGATCTCGCCGTCTATCTTCGGCTTGTCGGGGGTGGGCCTGTCGATCTCGCTTCCGCCTTTGATCGGTGCAAAGTACTTCTCAACCCAGGTGCGGGCCTGCTTTTCGTCAAAATCGCCTGCGATGACGAGCGAGGCATTGTTGGGTGCATAGTACTTTCTAAAGAACGACTGAACGTCTTCCATTGAAGCGTTGGAAAGGTCCTCAAGCGAGCCGATGGTGGTCCAGTGATACGGATGGTCCGCCGGATAAATCAGGCTCGAGATCTTTTCGAATGCCGTACCGTACGGACGATTGTCGTACCTTTGACGGCGCTCGTTCTTGACGACATCACGCTGGTTGTTCAGCTTTTCCATCGTCATCGCTTCCAGAAGACCGCCCATTCGGTCAGCTTCCATAAAGAGGGCGAGTTCGAGGAAGTTCGAAGGAACCACTTCGTAGTAGTTGGTCCTGTCGGGGTTCGTCGAACCATTTATGTTCGCGCCGGCTTCCTGCAGGGGCATAAAGTAATCGTCGTTGTAGTTTTTCGACCCCTGGAACATCATATGCTCGAAGAGATGAGCGAATCCCGTTCTGCCCGGAACCTCGTTCTTCGAACCCACGTGATACCAGACATTTACAGCGACGATGGGAGTTGACTTGTCGGGATGAAGGATGACCCTCATACCGTTCTTCAGTTTGTATTCCGTATAATTCACTTTTGGCAGCTGGTTTGAACCCTGAGCGTTCACGATAGACGTAAATGCGAGGACGGCCAGAGAGAAAAGCACAGCGATTCTTCTAAGCATGATCACTAACTCCTTGGTCTGATTTGATTGGTTAGTCAAATGATAAAAAAACCGGGGCGGTTTGCCAATTCGAATGCCGACAAACCGCTTCTCAATGTCCGAACTAGCCGTACTCTACTCCTGAACTTCTTCTCCTACGACGAGCTTCCTCTTCGCAAGTACACGCAATCCCGGCTTCTTGGATGAGACTTCGATTACACGGCTCTCACCCGGTTTTGATTCTTCGAGCGGCCTTTTCGGTATGTACGTGACGACATAATTCGAATCGATCACGCCGGCGATCAGCGCCGCTTTGTCAGTCATTTCGTCGGTGCTGTCGGGAAGCGTGAACAGCCCGCTTGTATCTGTCGAGAGCTTCAAAAGATACTCCTCTGCCTTCTCAAGCGCCCGCTCCCTGTCCCTGATCGATTTGATCATCTCTACATCGGTGTTCACACTGACCGACTTGGGAGCGGTAGCCGTGTCCCGAACTCCGTTCGGAAGCGTTTGAGCGATCTCTTCGGGCATAGCTCTAACCCCGGAACCCTTTTGCACGAGCGAAGTTCTTTCTTCAACGACTTCCTTTTCCAGCGCTGTATAACTGATCACGTGAACGTTAATGTTCGTCCTCAACAGCATGTTCATCTCGGACTCTCGCCTTTCGTCGCTCCAGAAGCTGTCGGTTCCATCCGAAATGATAACCAAATGCCGGTTCTCGCGTTCGGAATTAGATAAGAACCGTGCAGCCAGGTTCAGAGCGTCTGAGAACATAGAGCGTCTTCCGAAGATGAGCTTCTTGTCCAGATCCTGAAATACCTTGAACTTGCTCGTGGTCCAGTCGGTCAGTATGCGCGCTTTGTCGCTGTACTCGAGGACGGCGATTGAATTCAAAGGCGAAAGTTTCCTTACAAGCTCTTTCGCAATGTCGCGTGTCCGGCTTATATTCTTCACCTGGCGCAGTTCGCCGCCGGTATCGAGCATGATCAGCACGTTCGCGGGCATTCTCCTGACACTCGTCGGCTGGTGAAGACGACCGTCTTCAAGGATCACGAGATCTTCTTCAGAAACACCGTCGACGAAATCCCCGAACCGGTCATAGGCCGACACATTCAGTTTGATCTCTTCGGTCACGACCTTTACGGGAGTGTCGTCGTCAAACGGCGGCGGCGGGTCCTGAGCGGCCGCGGTTGCAAAAAATGCGGTGGTCACAACCGCTGCAGAAAGTAGACTTCGAAACATGAACATCATAAATCTTTCTATTACTTAAGATCTCATCAGTTGCCCCGGATTCAGCCGGGGGATTGAAGCGCTTCCCAAAACACTCCGCCGGCTTCAGCCGGCCCCTGGGGCTAAAGCCCCGTTCTCATTTTGTCCATTCCTTCACCCCGGGTTGAAACCCGGGGCAACTGAAATGAAAACCTGTGCTTTAGATCGTCTGCAAATCTTGAAAATGGGTGCAAGTCTATCGATGCGGCTCACACGCTTCGCTTTGTATCGGCGGCCCCGTCTTCTTACAGTTTTGGGTGTGCCTCTACGAAGGCGACAAGGTTCTTCACGTAGTCCTCAAACCTCGGGCACTCAACACCGTGCGGCTCGAGAAGCTCTTCCATAACTGACGTGTCGTACGTCTGCGGAATAAAAAAGTATGGTACACCCGGATGCGGAAGACCTGTGATACTCGGGGAGATAGACGACTTCAGAAACTTCTCTACGACCTTCGCTGGCGGAGTGATGACCGACTTCTTGTTCGTGATCGATTCGGCGATCGAATCGCACAACGCTTTTGTCGTCAAAGGCTTGGGATCGGCGAGCGCGACTGTCTTTCCGACCGCATTTTCGTCTTCTGAAAGTGCCGCCATCCCTTCAACGACAAAATCTACCGGGACGAGGTTAAGTTTCACATCTTCATTGCCGACATTCACGAGCCTGAAAACTTCGGGGAACCTGAGCAGGAACTTGATCACGTAGTAGATTCCGTCGTACTTCGCAGTCTCACCGGTCTTTGAATCTCCGCAAACGACCGAAGGTCGGAAGATCGTAACCGGAAGTTCGTTCTTCAATGCCTCGACTTCGAGTTCTGCGAAGTACTTTGTCTCTTCGTAGTAGTTGCGAAATCCCTCGTCGTGTTCGAGTTCATTCTCAAAGATCCGGTCGTCCCGTTTACCGGCGACATAACAGGTCGATATGTAGTTGTAACGATGAAGCTTCGGCATCCGCCGGACCAGGTCGCTGACGTACTCAGTGCCCTTTACATTGACCTTGTACGCAAGTTCTTTCTCGACCGCGAGGTCGTAGATCGCAGCGAGATGGAATACATCGGTCGTTTCTCGGATAACAGTCTCGACGTCCGCCTCGTTCATTCCGAGATCCACTTCCGTGATATCTCCGCCGATAACGGCAAAGTTCTTCGCAGGCGTACCCGTGCGTTCGCTGATCTCCGCGATGTCTTTCATTGCCTTGTCAAAGAACTGTTCCTGCACAAGGAGAAAGAACTCGACATCAGGTCCGGCCAGGCGCTCGACCAAACGGCCGGCGAGGAAACCCGGAAAACCTGTCACAAAGATCTTCTTGGTAGTGCTCATTGATCTTCTAATCTTCTCGTTCCAAAAAGGTAACGTTCCTGTTCTGTCTCGTGTTTACCTTGAGTTCGAATACGTCAGGTCTGGAATAGTGGCCGTCCGTATCAAGCAAAAGGCGGCCCTGGTTGACCATCGACAGATCTAGCCCCGCGTAGACGGTCGAAGGATCGTCAAACAGGGGTTCGGTCACATACGAAATGTCGGGAGCTATCACAGCGCTTCCACCCCTTAGAAGTTTTTCGTTTCTCATCGATGCGAGAAGTTCGCGGACTTCCAGATCCCCAGAATCAAGCGACTCGAAACCTTCGAGCGCCTCGTCCTTCGAAAGCACAGATCCCGATGCAAGCACAAAACACTGCCCTTCGAAAGCGTACTGACGGCTAGCGATCTGATGCCGTTCGTGCACGGTCGGATATTGAGCCGTGTGGATCACCTCGTGCTTTGAGTGCATCGCCGCCCGGGCAAGCGGAAGCCAATGCTCCCAGCAGATCAACCCTCCGAGAACTCCGAAAGGAGTATCAAGAACATTCAGAGTGCTTCCGTCTCCGACTCCCCAGACTAGGCGTTCTGTATAGGTCGGCGTCAGTTTTCGGTGTTTCTTGAAGTCGCCGTGAGGCGATATAAAGGCCGTCGTGTTGTAGAGAGAAGCGCCGTCGCGCTCGTGCATTCCGATCACGATGTAAACGTCGTTGTCTTTTGCGGCGGACACAATCCGCTCGAATTCTTTACCTTCAATGGTCGGTGAGTTGTCAAACAGGTATCCGAACAGACGTTTTGCTGGCGGATGGTCCCAAAGCGCGGCCTCCGGAGCGTCATCGAGCCAGACCGGATATCCGGGAAGCCACGTCTCAGGAAACACGACGATATCAGCGCCTTCATCGGCACACTCTTTAGCAAGCCGCTCCAGCTTTGAAACGGATTCCTTTAGGTTGAGGAACACCGGAGGTTGCTGGACCAGCGCCGCCTTCACTTTCTTCGAATTATCCATTGAAAACTAATTTAATTGATGGATCGGCAGCCGGGCAAACTGAGGAGTTAAGAGGTCAACCACTGAGCGCACGGAGAACACAGAGCTGAGAAAAAAAGCAGTCCGAACCACAGCAAAATTTTTTGCCGCGTTTAGGATTGCAACGCGTCCCGTAGGGATCGCCATATCATAGCCCCGGTCTTCAGACCGGGGTATCGAGGCGCCCCGTCGCCTACAGCCGTTTTAGCGGCAACACGACCATCAACCAATGGAGAGAACCACCACTGAGCGAACAGAAAACACAGAGTTAAGAAACAGGCGGTCCTCGCCACGTCAAGGTCCCGTGAATTCAGGGTTTGTGATATTGTGCACGAACTGTCGAAATGAGTTCCGAGGAGACCAAAAAGAAAGCCGAAGCTGCTGAAGACGAGGCCGAGCGCTCGCCGAGCGAGCTTCACGAGAAGGTCTGGGCGGTCATTTCGTTCGGCGGCCCGGTCGCGACGGAACTTACGTTCGATGAGGCGGTTGCCAAAATCGCCGAAGTAGAAGGAAAGGATTTGCCCGGCCTATGCATAGTTTCGAACGACGCCGCAGAAAGGATGAAAAAGTAACTGGGAGCCAATATTGGGTCTCAGGCTGTTCATGAAATTCTGCAGATCACTTCAAAAGGTCATATCAGTGACCAGGTTTGGCTCGATTGCAGTAGCCATCCTCTTTGTTTACTACTTGCTGGATCGCTTCCTGGAAAACCTGCATTTGATGGCCGACTCCGATCCGTTGAATGATGTACTTATCTTCGAATTCTGGGTGGGTAAGGCCTTCATACTACTCGTCGCTGCGTCATTTGCCACGCGCGCTCTGGTACTCAGTCTGCTGAAAGGACGGCGGCCGCTGGTTTCCGGAGCTTCATGGTTACTGAGGTGGGGGATAATAGCCGTTTGGTTCGCTGTGACAATCTACTACCAAGGCGGAACCTACTGGGGTTTAGCGGAGGAGCATCAATGTTACGACTGCACGATGGCTTTCGTCGGGATCAATTGGCTGAGCACAGCGAACTACCTGCTCATTCTCTATTTGTTTTTCAGCCCGATCGTAAGGATGAGTGAACTTACTATCGCCGGTTTGATGTTCCTTTACCACAAGGACAGACCGGGGTCGGGGGAAGACGAACTCAATCCTGGAAATATAGAGCCCATCACAGATGAGTAAGACGATCCAGGTAAAATCATCCGACCGCGAACAGCTGGTCGAGATCACGAGTGAGGTCCAGTCTCTTCTCGCAGAGGAGGGCCTTGTCGACGGCGTCTGTGTTCTCTTCACACACCACACGACCTGCGGGCTGACGATAAACGAGAACGCCGATCCCGACGTAAAGCACGACATCCTGCTTTTCCTTCGCAATACGATCCCGCAGTATTACGAAGGTTTCAAGCATTTCGAGCACAACTCCGACGCGCACATCAAATCGTCGCTGATGGGGTCGAGCGTGACTATTCCATTCGAGAACGGCAAGCTCGCTCTCGGCACCTGGCAGGGGATCTTTCTGTGCGAGTTTGACGGGCCGCGAGAGCGGCAAGTGATCGCCACCTTCATCTAAAATCGAATCATTTTCGAACACATTCCCAATGGAAAGGATCAATGAACGGGTTGTAAAGCTCAACGATGCTGATGAGCGTCAGGGAGCCGATTATGTACTGTACTGGATGCAGATGTACAAGCGTGCGGACCACAATCACGCGCTGAATTTTGCAATAGAAAAGGCAAATGATCTGGGATTGCCGCTGCTTGTTTATGAAGGACTAAAGTTCTATTACCCCTGGGCGAGTGACCGGCTGCACACGTTTATTCTTGAAGGCGTCGAAGAGAAGCGCGATGCATTCAAGGACCGCGGAATCAGTTACGTTTTCTATCTTCAGAAGGATGACGATTCGCCGAAGCAGACGGTTAAAGCAGTCTCCGAAAAGGCCGCCCTGGTAGTTACCGACGACTACCCCTGTTTCATAATTCCGGAACACAACAGGGCGATCTGCGAGAAATCGGAGGTCGCTGTTTATGCGGTAGATTCGAACGGCATCATTCCTATGTCAAAGTTCGAGAAGGAGAACTACGCCGCCTACACGATCCGGCCGAAGATCAACAAGATCCTCGACGAGTACTTCGTAACGTTTGAAGAGATCGAGATCGGGAACAAGGATGCCGGGATCGATGCGGACTGCCCTGACACGGACTGTTCGGCTGACAAAATCGAGCACCTGGTTTCCGAGTGCGACATAGACCATTCGGTACCGGCCTCGCTGATCTATAAAGGCGGCACGGAGAACGCACGGGAACGCCTTAGGAAGTTCGTTGAAGAGATCCTTCCTACCTACGACAAGACGCGAAACAAATGCGAGATCGACGGATCTTCAAGGCTATCGTCGTAT
Organism: Acidobacteriota bacterium; assembly: GCA_003385635.1. Lineage (GTDB taxonomy): Bacteria > Acidobacteriota > Blastocatellia > Pyrinomonadales > Pyrinomonadaceae > Aridibacter. Next base: position 170,220 of record QQUY01000001.1, read on the forward strand.
CTTCACTTCGGTTTTCTTTCATCTATTGAAGCGGCTTTGGCAGCCAGGGAGGCCGACGCTCCCGAGGATGCCAAGGACGAATTTCTTGAAGAACTGATCGTCCGCCGCGAGCTGTCGTTCAATTTCACGAAATTCAACGACAAATATGATTCTCTGGAGTCTTTGCCTGATTGGGCACGAGAGACGATGCGTGAGCACGCAGATGATGAACGCGAATATACCTATACGGCGAAGGAGCTAGAGAATGCCGAAACCCACGACGATCTCTGGAATGCGGCCCAGCGCGAGATCGTCGAGACGGGCGAGATGCACAATTACGTCCGAATGCTTTGGGGCAAGAACGTGATCGCCTGGACGAAAACCTACGAAGAAGCATTCGATACGCTCGTCCATCTGAACAACAAATACGGACTCGACGGGCGCGATCCGAACTCTTATGCAGGCATTCTATGGTGTTTCGGGAAACACGACCGGCCTTGGTTTGAAAGGGATGTCTTTGGAAAGATGCGTTATATGACCTCGAATAGCACTGGAAAGAAGTTCGGTTCGAAACAATACATCGAGTGGACGAAATCGCTCAAGGACGATCCCTCGCTTCCTGCGACATACGAAGAGTAGCGGTTTTTGTGACACATTCCCGCGGAGTTGGACGCGTTACTGGTGAAAGGGCCAACTTGGTCCGAATCCAATAAGGAGACGAATTCCGCAATGTTAAATCATATTTCTATCGCAGTTAACGACACCGAGAACGTCGCGAACGTAATCGCAGAGCTTTGGGGCGGATACGCTTTTCCGTTCCCGGTATCGGAAAAATCCTGGATCGTTTTTGCAAATGACGGGATCGGCACGGCTGTGGAAGTTACCCCAGCCGACACAATAATGGTTCCGGGAGAAGGGTTTCCCCGCGAAGAAGGATTCGATATCACGACCCCAACCGAAGAGTACGAATCGAAGTTTGTTCGTACAAATGATGCGCCTGCATATGTCGCGACGCATATGAACATCAATTCGAAACTCTCTGTGGCGGAGATAAAGAAGATCGCGGACCGTGAAGGATGGAGATGCTTCATCGCCAATCGAGGAGAGGGATTGTTCCAGCTCGTCGAGTTTTGGGTCGAAGACCGCTTCCTGATCGAAGTGATGACACCAGAAATGACCGAGCGGTACATTCAGGTAATGCAACCCGAAGGCTATGCAGCCTGGGTAGGTGTTGAGTTGCCGAAGAAGGAAACGCAGCTGGAACTGGCAGCGTAACGCTGGACTTCTTTTTGACGATTGAATCAGTTGCCCCCGGCGTCAGCCGGGGGTGACTAGAGTAACAATTCAGTGCCGGGGCTTTAGCCCGAACATTAGCCGGCTGAAGCCGGCAAACGGTTATCGAGTTCTTCATATCCCCCCGCAAAAGTGGGGGGCAACCGACTCGGATCAGACTTCAAACCTCTCCCAATTACCATTCCAGTCGTATCTCTCAATTCCCCTGAACCTTTTCTTGTAGTCGTAAAAGGAATTCCCTTCGTATGCGTAACCGAGATAGTAGAAGGATTTGCCCATGTCCCTCGCCTGTTCTATTTCGAGCAGGATCGTGAGAATCCCAAGGCTGCGACTCGAGTACTCAGGATCGAACATCGCATAGATGGCAGAGAAACTCCTGGAGGACTGATCCGCAAAACTTACGGCAACAAGGTCACCGTCATCATTCCGTACTCGGAACTCAAGGCTTTCACACGGCACCTTGCCCGCCTCGGGATCCAGAAAATGCAATAGCGATCCCGGCCTCATCCCCTTGAAGCGCTGCTTGTGGATATCGAACAGCCGGTGCTTCTCATCGTCAATGACAGCAGGACCGTACGAGAAATGGAGGTCGCCGTTCTTTCTCAGTATTCTGCGCAGACTCTTTGTAAGAGAGAACTCCGCAAGACGTATGCGAAGAGGCATTACTTTTCGGTATTTGTTCTCGTGAAAGGCGATGCTGTACCGGAAGAAGTACTTGCCGAAGTGGCGCCAGCCGGCAGAGAGGAGTTTGTCGAGATCTTCTGGACGGACCTTCGCGGCGTGAAATTCCTCATTGATGAATGTAAACTCGCGAGAATCCATTTTCCGGATCTGGAAGGCTTAACAGAAGCAAGAAAAATGAAAAGGCCCGCACCGGGCGGCACGGGCCGTGAACTAAAGGTCGCCGTCGCTAGGTCGTAGCCGCATCGGCGTTCTCGTCCTCATCCTCTTCCGCTTCCTCGTCATCGGAATCGTCGGTCGACCCGTACGAATAAGAAGAAGTGCTGTACGAACTGCTTGTATCGGTATCGTCATCGGAATCATCTTCACTGTCGGTTTCCGAAGCAGCCGTCGAAGAATAGGAGGAAGTAGTTGTTTCAGCTTCAGCCGCGGCCGCTTCCTCAAGCTCTTCCATCGCCTTGACCATGCTACAGCTTCCCTCCAGTATGGCGCCGTCTTCGATAATGAGCCGCGGAGTCATGATGTTTCCGACCACCTTCGCCGTTCTTCCAAGCTCCAGTTTCTGAGTTGCGATCACATCTCCGTTCACGGTTCCGCTGATGGTTGCGGCTGCAACCGATACGTCGGCATCGACCTGACCTGTTGAACCTATGATCAGTGTTCCGTCGTCGGATGTCACTTTGCCTGTCAGTTGGCCATCTACTCGGAGCATCGAGTGGAAAGTGGTTTCACCCGTGAGCACGGTGCCGTGCCCAACAAAACCGTTAAGCCGGCCGTCTTTGATGTCGCGCGCCATTGCTTCACTTTCACTCATAGCTTTTGATGAACCGTATTCCTGTTCATAAGAGTAGCCCGATGAAGTGGCTTGTCCGGTGTCAGTGTTCGTTTCGTTGTCGTCTTGCGAGCTTCTGCCCATTCGTATCATAGCGGGTAATTCCTCCGGAAAATCTCGACTCTACTTCGGAGAGAGGTGGTCTTTGGGTAACCCCGGGCGAGTCAAATTTGTAGTGACAATCGTGAGTACTGAAGCACTCCTGGAGTCTTGCAGTAGGACATTCATCATAGTTTAACTTTGTATTGTCTGTCTAGCCTTCTTTGTTCGACCCCGTATGGTCGGCACTCCGGTTGTTTATCTTGGGCCCGCGTGGCACACTTTAGGTTTTGGGAGGACTGCAAGACCTTGTTCGTGGAAAGCAAACTCAAGACTAAACTGCTCAAGAAGATGGGGCAGGCGATCCGCGACTTCTCTATGATTGAGGAGGGCGACAAGGTGATGGTGTGTCTGTCGGGAGGAAAGGACAGCTACACTATGCTGGACCTGCTTGCGGATGTACAGAAGCGGTCTCCCGTGTCATTCGATATCCTGGCGGTCAATCTTGACCAGAAACAGCCGGGCTTCCCAGAGCACGTGCTCCCCGATTTTCTTGAAGAAAACGGCATCGAGTACCGGATCATTGAAGAAGATACGTACTCGATCGTTACTGAGAAGATCCCTGAAGGCAAGACTTTTTGTTCGCTTTGCTCGAGGCTACGAAGGGGAATTCTTTATACAGCAGCCGTCGAAGAGAACTGCACCAAGGTCGCGCTCGGTCATCACGCAGACGACATTATAAACACGTTCCTGTTGAACCTCTTTTACGTCGGACAATTGAAGGCAATGCCGCCTATCCTCCGTTCTGACGACGGCAGGAATACGGTGATCAGGCCTTTGGCGTACGCGTTCGAGAAGGATATCGCGAAATACGCCGAGCAGAGGGAGTTCCCGATAATTCCGTGCAATCTTTGCGGATCGCAACCGAACATGAAGCGCGCGAGGATGCGGGAGTTGGTTAGCGAGCTTTCTAAGGAAATCCCATTTCTCAGAAACTCTATGCTGACCGCGCTATCGAATGTGACCGGTTCCCATCTTCTGGATACGGAACTCTACGATTTCGAAAATTTTGCCCCAGCCATCAAGAGCATCCCTCCGGGCCACGGAAGCGTGGAAAGGGAACTCGACCAGGTTTTCGACCACAGCGAGCCGACTCCCGGTTTGCTATCCAAGATCTCCAATTAGTGAGCGGACCGCGGGCATCCCTGCCCGCACTATCGAACAAAAGGATACGAAAAGCGGGCAAGGATGCCCGCGGTCCCGGCTACAACTACTCCTTTCCTTCCTTCGCAGAGCCCTCCGAGAACCTGTCGTCAGGTACATCGACGTTATGCCTGATCGACTTGACGGTCGTAACCATATCGCCCATCTGGGGATTTGCGTTCACGGTCTTGAATGGGATCATCACCCCGTCAACCTCTCGATAATCGGAATAGGTCTCCGTCACGGGGATCCTCTGCTGAGAGGTGCTTGAAACGATGACCACCTGCCGTTTCAAGGGCAGGAACGTCTCGGTCGAGATCCAGACCACAAACGGAGAAGCCTTTAATGGCTCGATCCTGAGGCGGTAGGCATCGACGACGCCTACTTTTTCGATCTTCTCTGTCTCGGACTTCTTGACCTTTTTCGATACATCCAGATACCCGTAGAAATCTGCAAAGAACTTAACGTCCTCAAGACGCTGGCCGGTGTACTTCTCTTCAGGACTGAAGCTGTAAAACTCTCCGCCGTCTCCGCCGTTAAAGTAATCCCGGATCCAACCGATCTTCTTGCCAAGCGCGAAAAGTTCGATTGACGATGAAGTCATGTTCGGAGCTTTCTGGTAAGAGACGCCTTTCGCGGTGACACCCTGGTGGATCCAGTTGAGTTCGATCTGCGATTCTCTTGAGCGAAGCCTGCCCCAATTTTCCTTTCCGCCCAAGGCCTCGATCATCTTTGCGTAGACTTCGGGGGCGGGCATCAGTTCGTCTCTCTTATCATCTGAACCCTTAAGCCTCTTGAACGGAAACTCTCCTTCCGGCTGGACCAAAACGATCCCGGAGATCTCCTTCTTTTCCCCCCGTACTGCTTTCAATCCGTAGGAATCCGGAAGGTTCGGCGACCTGAAGGAGTCTTCGCCCTTCATTTCGAGCGGATAGGGCGGCTGACCGGTCACGACCAAAGAGGTTTTCCCGTCAACTTCCTTGATCTCAACGATCGTCCCTGCTTGTTGATTCGACTCATACTTGCCGATCAACTCTTTTACAGCGTCGCTCTTTCCGTTCGAGTCTGGCGCAGCCCCTCCTTTTTTCAGTGTGAAGTTGCCCTGCGGCTGTTCAAGCAGTGCCTCGCCATCTTTGAAAGTGATAAAGAACCCAGCCGGTGCGTTCGAGAGCTTGAACTTCGTCCCTTCGACCTTCTGGAGAATGTAGGTCGGCTGGTCCGGGACCTTCATCACAAGATCGTCTTCTTCAACCGCGATGACAACGTCGAATCCCGCCTGGGGAAACTTGTAGGTGCCTGCGAATTTTTTGTCCTCTTCCGAGACCGGTCCGCCGGGCTCTGGCAGCTCGTCGAGTAGGCCCGAGAACACTGTCTGCAGCAGCTCGCCACCGAGCGACGAAGCGGTAACGTTGGTCAGCATCGCAAATCCAACTCCTTCTTCAGGAAGTACGGCCACCATCGAGTTAAACCCGTCGATGTTGCCTCCGTGCTGGATCATCTTCTTTCCATTCCATTCCTGAACGAACCAGCCGAGACCATATCCGACCTTTCCGTCAGGCGAGATCTTCATCTGCGACTTGGTCCATTCTCTAAAGCCGGATTCGGAAACGAGCCGTTTACCATCGACAACTCCGCCTGAGGCGATGAACTTGAGCCACTTCGCCATATCGTCGGCAGAAGAGTTGATGGATCCTGCCGGCGCGACCTCCTTGATCTCGCGAATGGGAAGTTTCCGGGTTTCCTTCGTGTCGAAATTATAGGAATAGCCGAAAGAATAATCGGGCGCCTTTTTCATCTGGTCGACCGACATCGTGCTGTTCTTCATCCCGAGCGGCTCGAAGATCTCTTCCGGAACGAATTCCTTCCAAGCCTTGCCCGCGACCTTCGAAACAATCTCACCCGCTGCCGTGTACATTATGTTCTGATACTGGAACTTCTCACGAAGTCCCGCGGTCGGCTTCGCAACTCCTGCGACCTTTATAAGTTCTTCGCGCGAAAGCTTGCCAGTGATCATTGCCAGATCTGTCCTGTTCAGGCCCGATGAATGCGCGAGCAGATCTCTTACCTGGATCTTTGAATCGATGTCGGGATCGTTGATCCTGAAGTACGGAAGATATTCTTTCGGCGAGTCGTCAAGCGAGAGCTTGTCTTGGTCCTGCAGCATAAGGACCGACAGACCGGTAAACGCTTTGGAAGCCGAGCCGATCGCGAACTGGGTCGAAGGCGTTACCGGAACCTTGTTCTCAAAATCCTTATAGCCTAAACCTTTTGAGTAGACGACCTTGCCGTCCTTTACTATTGCCAGCGCCATACCGGGGATTCCCAGTTCCTTCCGGCGCTTCTCGGCCTTGGCCTCGATCATTTCAAGGCGTTTGGCTAGTTCGGAATCGTCCGAACGTTGAGGTGCGAAACTCCCTGCGGCCTGTGCCAGCGGTGCTCCAGCGACCGAGAACACAAGGCAGAGGGACAGAATGAACGCTATCGATCTGTTCTTAATCATCTTTGATCCTTTCTTGTAATAGACGGGAGAAATCAGTGTTCGTGTTCAATACGGAATACAGGGGTACAAGGTTTGAATTTCCGAGTCGCCGTGGTTCCCATCAACTTCCCGTACCGGAGATTCCCCTTAGGTCATAAACGATCTTCGGCATCAGCTCCAGAACACTATCGACCTCGGCTGCGGTATTAAAGCGGCCCAAAGAGAACCTTATCGAACTGGTAGCGATCTCGAACGGAACTTCCATCGCTTTCAAAACAGGGGAAACTTTCTGAAGCCCTTCATTGCAGGCTGATCCGGTAGAAACGCAGACGCCGGCGTCGTTCAGCATTGCCACGATCACCTCGCCGTTGGCTCCTGGAAACGAAACGTTTGAAGTGTTCGGCAGCCTCAGACTATTGATTCCATTGAATATGCAGTTGGGGATTTTTTCTGACAGGCCTTCATCCAGCCTTTCGCGAAGCTGTTTTACGCGGTCCATTTCCGAGAGATCGGAAGCCAAGGAAGCCGCTGCACCGATGCCGGCGATCGAATGGACAGCCTCTGTACCGGCCCTCATCCCCATTTCCTGACCTCCCCCGATGCTTTGCGGCGAGAATGCAGAACCCTTTCGGACGTAAAGAGCACCGATGCCTTTCGGACCGTGAAACTTGTGAGCCGAGATCGACAGAAGATCGACAGCGGTCCTGGACACATTTATCGGGATCTTGCCCGCAGCGTTTACTGCGTCGACGTGAAAAAGAGCCTGCGATCTTTCTTTTACGATCGCGGCCGCTTCTTTGACGGGAAAAATTACCCCGGTTTCGTTATTGGCGAGCATCACGGAAACGACAGCGGTTTTTTCGCTAACGGCGGAGGAAAGTTCGTCGAGATCAATCATTCCGTCGCCGTCCACGCCGAGCCTGGCCACCGTCACGCCGTTCATTTCAAGCAGATCGCATAGATTCCTGATGGCCTCGTGTTCAACCGCAGTAGTGACGATCTGATCTTTTCTGGGATCGGCAGCCAGAGCGCCCCGGATCGCCCAGTTGTCACTTTCGGTGCCTCCAGACGTAAAGAAGATCTCGGTGCGATCACCTGCGCCCACAAGCGCGGCGACATTCTCGCGTGCCTTGTCAATTGCCTCGCGCGGTTCCAATGAAAAGCTGTAGGCAGACGAAGGATTTCCGTACTGCTCGGATAGGAATGGGATCATCGCCGCCAGAACCGGTCCAGCGGTCTGGGTTGTTGCGTTATTGTCAAAATAGATCATCGGCAGAAGGCCTCTGACAGGCCGATTGCTAAAAATGGGTGGTTAAAACATAATACAAATTATAGGATCAAAAGCTTTACTAGCTCTACTTCACGTTTAGATCATTGTGGGCGCCGTCTTAAAGATCAAGGAATCAGCCGGAAAGACCTGGGAGTTGACGCTTAAGTCGCATTCTGTCTACTCCATCGGTCGCGCGAAGGACAACAGCATAGTCCTCAACGACCGGCGTGTGTCCAGAAAGCATGCGCACATTGCCTCGAATGGCGATCAATTTGTGATCGTCGACGGGGTATATGAGGACGGTGAGCTAAAGCGCAGCGTCAACAAGGTCTTCGTTAACGGAAAACCCGTGCTCGAAAAGCCGCTCGATCCGGGCGACGTGATCACAATAGGAACCTCCCAGCTCCGGTACGAAAACATACCCGATCCCAAGCCTGCTGTACCTCCGGGGGCAGATCCTGCAATTCATCGAAGCGACATGTCTGCCTCGATGCACGCTGGCCTTACCGAGAGCTCAAAGCCTGTTAACTACGACAACAAGCCGATCGGCAAGAACCAGATGGTGATGTCCGCGAACGAGATCATGGAGCGGAGCACTTCGAAGCCGAAGGCGTCCGAAGAGTTCGTCTCCCTCGACAAGATCGGAAGCCTGTCGAACGACGAGGAAGTAAAGGACCTTCGCCGCAAAGCCCAGATCCTTGAAATGCTCTACGAAATGAGCAAGACGCTGGGCACCGTCTTTGATCTCAAAGAGATATTCGAGAAGGCGACGGACCTGATCTTTCGCGTAACACCCTCTGAGCGAGTTGTTGCACTTCTAGCGGACGAGACCCTTGACGGAAAGATCCTCGATTACAGCCTTTATACAATTGCGGCAAAAACACGTGGAGTTGAGTCTGAAGAATCCGCAGAGCGTCTTACCGTCAGCCGGACGATCACGCAAAAAGTAATGCGCGAGAAGGTAGCCCTTCTTTCGCAGGATGCTAAATCGGACGAAGAGTTTTCCGGCGCCGAGTCCATCGTTGCACAAGGTGTTCGATCTACGATTTGCGCGCCTTTGATCACTGAATCCAACGTTCACGGCGTCGTCTATGCGGACCGGCTGGACCCGTTCGCCACCTTCAGCCAGGACGACCTCGAATTGATCAGTGCCGTCGCTGCGCAGACCGCGGTTGCCGTCGAGACGATAAAGGCTCACAAGCGGCTGGCGAGGGAAGAAGTAGCGCGCGCCAACTACTCCCGATTCATGCCAGAGTATGTGGTTAAGGAACTGCTTGAGAAACCGGACTCGTTCAGGTTGGGCGGAGTGAACCAGACTGTTACGGTCCTGTTCGCTGATATTCGCGGGTTCACGGCGTTCTCCGAATCTGAAAAGCCGGAACGAGTCGTTAATTTACTCAACAAGTATTTCACCGCAATGACGGACATCATCTTTGAGCACGGGGGAACTCTCGACAAGTACCTCGGCGATGGGTTGATGGCCATATTCGGTGCCCCAAACGTTTCAGACCAGGACGCCGATAATGCCGTGAAAGCTGCGATCGCAATGCAAAATGCCCTGGTGGATCTCAACGCCGAGCTAAAGTCGTCCGGATTCGCCGAAATAGCGATCGGAATCGGACTTCATACCGGAGTGGCGACGATCGGATACATCGGTTCGGAAAAACGTTCCGAGTACACAGCCATCGGCGACACGGTCAACCTTGCCTCTCGCCTCGAATCAGCCGCCGCTGGCGGCCAGATCCTGATCAGTGAAGCCACTGGCCGGGCCTGCACCGAATCCTTCCAGATCAGAAAGTGTCAGCCTCTTCAAGTGCGCAATCGGGTACAGCCTGTTTCTTTGTTTGAAGTGAAATGGAATTAGGCTACAATGACGGAATCCCGAACGCAGCAATAGTCAGTCGACAAATCGCGGAAATTGTTGCGGTTGAGGCTTTCGTGGCCGTTCTTTTGTGCAGATGGCACTCTCTTCACTCAAAAAACTCGTAACCAATTACCTTGCCATTGATATGGGCACGGCCAACACCGTCATCGCAGTTCGAGGACGGGATGTGGTCGTCGACGAGCCGTCCCTGGTCGCAGTAAGCGAGACAAAGGACGAGATCGTCGCGGTGGGTATCGAAGCGGCCGAAATGCGGGGTCGGGAAGGACGCGACATCGTAGTGGTCGCTCCTCTCAGTGCCGGAGTGGTCGCGGATTACGAAAAGACAAAGCACATGCTCGCAAGCTTTGTAAAGAAGGCGAAGAGCGGCGGTTCTCAGGTGACCAGGGAAGCGGTTTTAAGCGTGCTTTCCGACATCACGCACGTCGAACAGCGGGCGATGCTGAATGCGGCCGAGGAATCGGGCATTGGAAAGGTTTATATGGTGGAAGAGGGTCTCGCGGCCGCGTTTGGCGTAGGCGTCGATCCTGCCGACAAGAGAGCGTCCGCCGTCGTGGATATCGGTTCTGCCTCCACGAACATTGCTGTTGTAACGAAAGGCGTCATTTCACATTCCAAATCAGAGAGGCTTGGAAGCGATGAGATCAACGAGGCCATCACTCTCCACATCAAGCGAAATCTCGGATTGCAGATAGGGACTGAGACGGCCGAAGAGATTAAACGTAACTTTGTTTCTGCGGTCGTTCCTGAAGACCTCGAGGCTGAGATGCAGGTTCGCGGAAGGGATCTTCAGACCGGAAGCCCGCACGCCGTAACCATAACTGCCGGAGAGGTTTATCCGATCGCCGAACGGATCGTCCGCCGGATTGCCGAGGTTGTCAAAGATACGCTTACAGAGTTGCGTCCGGAGATCGCGGCAGATATTTACGACCGCGGGATCGTGCTTACTGGCGGAGGCGCCCTGCTGCGTGACGTCGACAAATACATCCGCGAGTTTATAGATCTCTCGGTGATCATCCCTGACGAGCCGCGGTACGCATCGGTCCGAGGTTTGCTGAAGATGTTCGACGTTCCGGAACATCTCGAGCGCGTCGCCAGGAACGAACCCGGAATCCTCGCCGACTCGGAAGTGTCTTTTGAGACTTAGTCAAAAGCAAGTTTCGGGTTCCAAGTTTCGAGAAAGAAGTTCCAGTTTCCAAATCTTTTGTTCCTTTTGTAACCGAGACTTCGGATCATCGGGAGATCGGATTGAGTCCCAAAGGGACGGAAATATGTTTGCCCCGTACAAGCCGAAGGCGCACTGCGGGGTTTTGAATACCCTTCCTTTTTTAGCCGCGGAGCGGCGATAAGAGTCAGGAGTCAGGAGTCAGGAGACAGGAGACAGGAGACAGGAGACAGGAGTCAGGAGACAGGAGACAGGAGACCTAGTCACTTCAAAACTAAACAGACTCAACAGACCCGACAGACCCAACAGACCCAAAAGACCCCGCAGACTCAACAGACTCAACAGACCCGATAGACCCGATAGACTCAACAGACCCGACAGACCCAAAAGACCCGATACACCCGATAGACTCAACAGACTCAACAGACCCGATAGACCCGATAGACTCAACAGACCCGACAAACCCTAAAGACCCGATACACCCGACAGACCCAAAAGACCCGACAGACCCCGCAGACTCAACAGACCCGACAGACCCGACAGACCCGACAGACCCGACAGACCCAAAAGAACCCGCAGACTCAACAGACTCATTTAACTCCCTCCCCAACCCATTGCCCCTCAGGGTGAATCGAAGCCTTTGTGATATTCTAAAAAGCGCCGATTTCTGCCTTCGCTGAAGGTGGAATTCCGGTTCTTACAAGAGGCTGGAAGTGGTCCGGCGATCCGCAAAAACTACCGATGGAAGAGTACATACCGGCGTTGGCGACCCTAAGGACGGTGCTGGACATTGCTTTGGTGTTCATCATCGTGTACGTCGTTCTGCGCCTTCTTCGCGGTACAAGGGCGGTACCCACGATCGTCGGCATCGTGATCCTTTCGCTCCTCTATTGGCTTGCACTCGCCCAGGACCTCCAGACTCTTGAATTCGTACTCAGATCAGCCGTCTTCTATATCGGCGTCATGATAATCGTGCTGTTCCAGTCGGAGATCCGGCAGGCGCTGATCTATTTCGGCAACAGATTAAGGGTGCCTTTTTTCCGTGGTCAGAGAACGCCGGGCGAAGGAGTCTACGATGAAGTGGTCCTTGCGGTCACGACGCTCGCCTCTTCAAAGACGGGCGCGCTGATAGTTCTCGAACGCGGAGTCGGATTAAGGAACTTCATCGAAGCTGGAGTGAGGATTGATGCTGTGCTCAGCTACGACCTGCTCGTCACCGTATTCGATCCGACCACTCCCCTTCACGATGGCGCAGTTATCATTCGGCATGACAGGATCGCGGCGGCCTCTTGCTTCTTGCCGCTGACCAAGAACCCCAGCATTTCTAGAGAGCTGGGAACTCGCCACAGAGCTGCTATCGGTGTGACCGAAGGAACAGATGCGATATCGATCGTCGTATCGGAAGAGACAGGCCTGATCTCATTCATTGAAGGCGGGAAGATCGAAAGGAACCTCACGACGAAACAACTTAAGAGACTGCTGTCAAATGCAATGGAAGCGCCGTACAAGGACATCGAACAACTGAAGATGGCTGAAAAGGAAGAGATTCCTGCGGAGAAGCTTTCCGAATCTGACAATAAGGTCACCGTTGGATAAGAAAGTGCGGAAAAGAACTGGCTGATGTTCACATTGCCCACAAGCAAGATCATAGAAAAAGAAGAACGGAACAAACTGTTCCGATACATCTTCAAGCGGATCTTTATAGACGACTGGTTTATGAAGCTGGTCGCACTGGTGATCACCATTACGCTTTGGCTGGGAGTTACGGGATTGCAGACCCCGGCGACCACCAGGATCCGCGGAGTTTCACTCAATCCGCTAATCGCCAACGATCTTGAGATGACCAACGCGCCGGTGACAGAGGTTGATCTCGTATTGCGAGGCGCCAAGCAGAGGCTCGATCAGCTTCTTCCAAGAGACCTTGCGGTTTCGCTTGATCTCCGCGACATCGGGCCGGGCGATCGAACTGTTCAGATAACGCCCCAGAACATCTCGGTCGATCTTCCGAATGGGGTCGAGATAGTAGAGATACAGCCAAACAAGATCGCGTTAAAGCTCGAAACCGTTAAGGAAGTCGTCGTTCCTATCAGGGTCGAGACCCAGGGTGCGCCGGCAGCGGGTTACGAACTCTACACAACGAACGTAGCCCCGGAAACGGTGAGAGTTAGAGGGCCGGAGAGCTTTGTAGAGGCACTAACCTATGTATCGACCGACCCCGTGGAGATCGCTGGAGCGTCCGGAGAATTTGCCGTTCAGCAGATCCCTCTGAATGTTGTTAACCCAAAGGTGACACTAATCAGTGCGGCAACGGCGAATGTAAGCGTGAGGATCGGAAGAAAGCGGATCGAACGACTGATGGTCGTTCCGTACGAGACTCAAAATCGAAGCGGCCGCGCAAGCCTTCTCTTTTTCGGGCCTTCGGATGTGATAGAGGCATTGACGCCTCAAGATGTGATCATTGTGGAAGAGACCGATGATCAGGGGCGTTCAGTGTTGAGAATCGTGCTGCCGCCCGAAGCCGAGGATGTCGAGATAAGGGACCAGAAGTTCCGCGAATAGCCAACATTGATGTCGGCTCTGTCAGTAGTTCCCTTAGCAGTTCTGTAAAAAACGATGAAGCGAATATTTTCCTTATGTTCAGTAGGGATACTGCTTGCGGTGTCTCTTGCGGCCCAGGTCCCCGAGCGTGTTCATATCAAGATCCTACGCGCTGAGGACCATCGGGCCGTTGATGCGGAACTCCTCAAACTGCTTGCCGACAGGCGTGCGGAGGTCAGGGAGAGAGCTTTACTGGCTGTCGGAAGGATCGGCGATCATTCGACCGTTGCCGAGGTTGAAGAGCTTCTGGGCGACAGCGAGCCTTCAGTTTCTGTAATGGCAGCGTTCGCGCTCGGAGAGATCGAATCGATAAAGGCCTCCGAGGCGATTATCAAAATTCTTGCCGATGAGCGGTCCCCTGATTCATTGCGCGCTGCGGCTGTCGAAGCCGCAGGAAAGATCGCCGGCGCGAACTCTTCCGATGAGAGCTCAAGACGGCTCGGCGAAGCGATCCTGAGAACGCTCGAGCGCGAATCAGAGCGTACGGATCGGCAGTCAAAGGACGTTGTTCTATTCGGACTGACTGCGGCGCTACGTGCACGTCCGGAAGGTGCCGATCAGACGATCGAGAAGTTCTTTGACAGCAAAGATGCGAGAATCCGCGCAGATGCGGCCAATGCCTATTCGAGGGTTCGGGGCAAGAGTGCCTTTAAGAAGCTTCAGGCGATGTTACTTGCTGATGATGATCCTATCGTAAGGGCGAATGCCGCAAGAGCTTTGGGCGCCGCCGAGGACAAGACGGCCCTGAAGCTTCTCTTTGAGGCATCCGAAACGGACGAAGATTCGCGAGTCCGAGTCAACGCGATGCGTTCCGTCGGAGCGCTTGGAGAAGCGGATAACACTGATCGGGTCAGGAAACGGGTCGATGATCTCTTTGCTATATACAGCTCGTCAAAGATCAAAGATCCGACCGAACAGAACGAGTTGCTCGAGGCGGTCACGGCGTTGGGAAGGATGGCTTCGGGCAGCGGCAGCAAGGAAGTTCTTGATCTACTGAAGAATGTCAGCAAGGCGACCGACTATTCGGCGATCGAGGTTGAAGCTGCAATAGCAAGGGTTGATCCGGCGGGGTATTGGCTCTACCTTGATGCACGTGTGAAGCAACAGGCGCCTACCTGGAGGTCAATGAGCTCGGCATTCGGCGCTATCTCGGCGATCGCTGACGAATTGAAGAAACCGGAGAACGGTCCCGTCCGATCGAAGATGATCGAACACTTTGGGAAAGCTGTACCCTTGCATTCGGGACCTTTGGACGATTTAGGAGCCGTCATTCTCGCGGTCCCTTCGTTCGTGCGGATGCTTGCAGATCTTGAACCGGATAATTTGGACCTTATCCTCCGGGGATACCTTTTGAACCGCGACGCTTTCGTCCGCGCTTCTGCGGCATCAGTGATCGGTGATAGGCCGGCAAATGCTGAAAACATCGAGGCGTTGATCAAAGCCTATCGGGTTTCTCTCGAGACCGACAAGGATTACAACGACGCGCAAATGTCGATCCTGTCGGCACTCGTAAAACTTGACAAGGAAAAGGCAAAGCCGTCGCTTTCTTTTGCATTAAAGCACTACGACTACCTGATACGCCAACAGGCGCTCGGGCTTATCGAGTCGAACGATTTCGCCGCAGGCTTTCCGGACGCGAAAGCGATCTCGAACGGAGTGAGGGATCATGATCCTAAGAATTTCTCAAAGCTCGGCCAGGTCTTGAACTCAGACGGTGATTACAAGCGAGCGATCTCTCGTAGGAACGGATCGGTGGCCGCGGTCGTAGACACTGCCAAAGGCAGGTTCGAGATTGAGCTCTTTCCTGAAGAGGCGCCGCTGACCGTAGATAATTTCGTAAAGCTTGCCGAGAAAGGCTACTTTGACGGAATTGATATACATCGCGTAGTAGCGAATTTCGTCGTTCAGGATGGTGATCCGCGAGGAGACGGAAACGGTGGGCCGGGATGGTCTATCCGTTGTGAGATCAACAGGCTGCCGTATGGCCGCGGTGCGGTCGGAATGGCGCTTTCGGGGAAAGACACGGGCGGTTCTCAGTGGTTCGTCACGCATTCTCCGCAGCCGCATCTCGACGGCGGATATACCGTTTTTGGCAAGGTAAATGAAACCGGAATGTTGATCGTAGATCGTCTCGTAAGGGGCGACAGGATCGAGAAGATCGAGATCGTGACGAGGCCGTAGCGGCACTGACAATGCAGGATATCGAGGAACTCAGCAAATCAAGAGCATACGAGGACAGAACGCTCACAAAGCAGGAAAGAAAGCAGATCGAGGTTGAAGAAAGCCTTGAAACGCTTTCGCGTTATCTGGACGGCCTGTTCCGCATTCCGGGCACAGGCTGGCGTTTCGGCCTCGATTCGCTGATCGGCCTTGTTCCGAACGTAGGGGACATCTCAACGGCGTTGGTCTCGTTTTATATTCTTGTGGCAGGTGTTCGGTACGGCGTGCCGAAGATTACTCTTCTTCGGATGGCTGTGAATATAGGACTCGATTACCTGGTCGGCGTCATTCCGTTTGTTGGAGACGCATTCGATTTCTTTTGGAAAGCGAACCAGCAGAACATGGACCTGATCAAGCGATACGGTCAGGGAAAGGGAAGCGGCACGGGCGGCGACTATGTCTTTGTAGCAGTAACGATCGCGATACTGATCGGTATTCTCGCGGGTTCGATATTCCTCAGCCTTTTCATCATTTGGGTGATCATCGGCGGGTTGTGGTCATTCCTTGCACAGCTAGGATAATTCTCTCGTTGAATGCTACTTCGTGTAGTAGACCTTCAGGTCGCGCTCGCCCGTGATAAGCCAGTTTCCTTCTGAAAGTCTATAGTCGAATCTGGACCTGACCTTGCCGGTTGAGATCCTGCCTCCGCCAGCAAACCGCCATTCCTTATCGAATGTAGCGACCGCTGAATCGCCTGCGCTGCCGGGCTCGACGCTTAGATTTGATATTGATATCGCGATTGAGTCGAGCCTTCCGAAAGCCCTGTTTTTGTCGTTTCTGACAAAGCTCCTGCTGACTCTGCTCCGAGTGTAATACCTGTCAAGCCTGCTTGCATAAAATGACATGACCGAACTCAGGTTCTGACTCTCGGTAGCCCTTTTCCACGCATTCAGGCGTCCCCGAACGACGTCCTTTATCTTGTCCGGCTCGACATCCGGGGTAGAAGTTGCGGTCGGTGTCGGCGAAGTGGTTGGAGAGGGCGTTGCATCGGGAGAAACAGAGGGGCTTGGGGACATGTCCCGCGAGCCGTTCTCCCGGTTGCTTTCCGTGTTCGTACCTGTCGGAAGTGAGGCGCTCGTATTTGACGATGAAAACAGGCTTTCTCTATTCAGATAGATACCCAATCCGATCGCTCCTGCCACAAGAAAGATCACCACCATGACAACGGCGGTCGCAGCCACAGTCTTGACCGTCCCTTTGTTATCTTGATCGGATACTTCCCGTGCGGAAACCGCCAATCGCTCCTGGGTTTCCTTCTCGGTCGATTCCCTGGGTATGTCGATCCCGATCCTGTCGGTTCCCTTTTTCGAAACTACCGTTTCAGCATCATCTGCGTCGAACGCAACCGTCGGATGGTCAGGGGAAACATCCGTCTCATCTACAAGCGGAGCGCCGTCCTGAAGACAAAACGAAAGAGTCTCGTCGGTGTATCTGGACTGACATTTTGGGCAGACTCTCATAGCTAGAGGCTCGCATTCGTCGCCGGACACACATTATAAAATTTGAGATCGAAATGCGAGAGACAGGAGACAGGAGACAGGAGACAGGAGAAAGGAGACAGGAGAGCGCTGTCCCGTAGCGAAGTACTCTGAACATCGTGAGCCCGGGCCGAGTCCCGGAGGGACGGGTATATGTTAGCGCCGTCCAAGCCGCAGGTGCAGTGCGGGGTAAGAGCGCGCCACCATCCCTCTTAGCCGCGTACAAGCCGCAGGCTTGGTGCGTGGTACAAGAAAATCAAAACCCCAAGCCAGGCAATCGGCTGGCTTGGGGTTGGCAATAGGACTTCCGCTTTGCGGAACGAACAGACTTAATAGACTAGAAAGACTCAAATGTCTCGAAAAACTCTAGCTATGCGCCGATGGGAGAGTCGCCCGGTTTCCAGTCGGCTGCACAAAAACCACCCGTCTGAAGCGCCTGGAGAACCCTCAGGGTCTCGTCGACCGATCTTCCAATGTTAATAGCGTGAGTTACGCCGTACTGAAGGACGCCCTCAGGGTTGATGATGTACAGCCCGCGGAGCGCGATATTGGCCTCCTCAACTAGAATATTGTACTTTGCGGCAAGACGGCCTCCGGGATCCGATGCCAACGGATACTTTAGGCCTTCGACGCCGTTCTCTGTCCGCGGAGTATTTATCCAGGCTTTGTGGGAATAGACGGAATCGGTCGAAACTCCCAGGACCTCTGCGCCAAGACCGTTGATCTCCTCGAGCCTGTCTGAAAATGCGGTGATCTCAGTCGGGCATAGAGCAGTAAAGTCCAATGGATAGAAAAGCAGGATCAGCCACTTCCCTGTATAGTCGGAAAGCTTGACAGTCTCTTTTAAGGTCTCAATATTCTTTGTCGAGGGAAGCTCGAAATCCGGAGCCGGTTTCCCGATCTTGGCGATCTCGACCGTGGATTCTTTTGCGGTTGCCGGTGCACTCATTCTGATTGATCTCCTTGAATTATTAGAAGCTTAACTATTTGCATTCAGGACACTTGCCGCGCAATGTCAACTCCAGAGTCTCGGGTTCGAATTCCGAATAGCTGGCGGCCTTAGCCACGAGGCCGGCTGGAAGGTCCAGATGGATATCCACAAGCTTGCCGCAGGCCGAGCAGATAGCGTGATCGTGCCGCTCGGTCATCCGGTCAAATTTGCTGGCGCCGTTCCCGAAGTTCACTTCGCCGATGTGTCCTTCTTCTTTGAGAAATCTCAGAGAATTATACACGGTTGCAAAGGAGATCTTAGGCAAAAGCTTCTTTGACCGTTCGAAAACCTCGTTCGCGGTCAGATGATCCTCTGAGTCCATGATCACGGTCAAGACCACCCGTCTCTGTTTCGTAAGACCCAGTTCCTCAATTTCTTTCTTGGATTTCATAAGTTCAACTCAATTTAGAATAATTCTAATTCTAATGGAAGTCAAACAATATCAGTCGGTTGAGTCGGACGGGTTTGTTGAGTCTGTCGGGTCTATTGAGTCTATCGGGTCTGTCGAGTCTATCGGGTCTGTTGAGTCTATCGGGTCTGTTGAGTCTATCGGGTCTGTTGAGTCTATCGGGTCTGTTGAGTCTATCGGGTCTGTCGAGTCTATCGGGTCTGTTGAGACTATCGGGTCTGTCGGGTCTATCGGGTCTATCGGGTCTGTCGGGTCTATCGGGTCTGTTGAGTCTATCGGGTCTGTCGGGTCTGTCGGGTCTTTTAAGTTTTGAAGTGACTAGGTCTTCTGACTTCTGACTTCTGACTTCCGACTTCTGTCTTCTGACTTCTGACTTCCGACTTCTGACTTCTGACTTCCGACTTCTGTCTCCTGTCTCCTTACAAAAAAAGCCGGCCGCTTCTAACAGCGACCGGCCGATTTAGAAAGTCCCTTGAACTAGACCTTTGCCAGCGCGACGATCTTCTCGCGCTTGGACACTACCACCCCTCCCGGTTTTTCCACGGTGACCGCGAACATCTTGGGATTGGTAACGGCAAGTTTTGCGTCGATCGGAATAGTTACCTCACCGTCAGAACCAACATCGAAGACACCACCATCGACTGGCGTAGCTTCATCCTGCGTTTCGTCGAAGATCCACAGTTGATACTGTTCTTTGGTCACGTCATTCCGGTCAAGGCCCTTAAAGGTCATATAACCTTCCTGTTTCGCATCGCTCCAAACGACCTCACCCCCCACACTTCCGTCTTCGGCAGGAGACGACCAATCTGACTTCACAACGTCCGGAGCTGACGCTAGAAAAGCCTGCATCCTTTCTGCTGTAGTCGGTTCCTGAGCCGCCGTCGGCACCGGGCTTGGACTTGTTCCGGCAATCTGCGTCGAGCCTTGAAATCTCGTCATCCACACGTTCACTGCGAGAAGGGCCACCGCCGCAAAAGCGACACCCCATCCGAGCCACTGTGAAAGCGAAAAGCCGGGCTTTTCAAATTCGACCGCAACTACCGGGGCCGGATCTTTGGCCCGCGACGCCACTACCGGGTCTTCAGCCTTATCGAAGGATGCGAACATATTGGCAGCGTCAGATTCCAGTTTCGACCTGAGCGCTGCCGGCATTTGCTCGACCGTGCCGACCGTGCTGATGCTGTAAGCGGCAGCAGCTCTCTCAAACGATTGATCGGAAGCTAGTTCCGGGAACTGCTGTTCCAACTCTCTCAATTCCGCCTTTTCGGTGCCGTCCAGACCGAATATGGCACGGTCCGCAAGGAGTTCGAGCATTCGCTCTCTGGCAGTTTCGTTAGTCATGCCGATACCTCCTTCCTATTTCCTGAACCTCTTTCATCCAAAATATCTCTTACCTGGATCAATCCCCTTCGTGCATGCGTCTTCACGGTTCCCAGCGGCATATCGAGCGCTTCTGAGATCTCGCTGTGGGAATAACCCTGCACAATCGAAAGTTCTAAAACTTTTCTTTGTTCCGGGCGAAGGGTGTTGATCACTTCCGCAGCCTGGCCAGCCTCGACACTTGTTTGAAGATCAGTTCCTTCAACCCTCGCCGGTTCGTAGACCATTTCTTCGAACGAATCGATGTTCGGCTGTCTGGTGACCTTTCTCAACCGGTCTATAAGCCTCCTGCGAGCGATCATCGCGACGAACGTCGTCTCAGACGATTGATTTTCGTCAAATCGCTCCGCGTTCTTCCAGATCTCGATAAAGATCTCCTGAACAGCGTCCTCCGCTTCGTTCTGGTTCGGCAACATCTTTCTGGCCAAAGACCAGATCAGCCCGCCGTAATTATCCAGGCAATCTTTTACTGCTGCACTGTCGCCGTCGGCGATGCGCTGTAATATTGTCTGACTCACTTCAGTTTCTTTAATTTCCTCTTTTGGTTTAGTGAACGTGACAGATGGTTCAATCTTAAACCAAGTTGAGTTCCGTGCGAAACCGGAAGCGCTTTCATACATCTGCTTAACCTCTCCGATTTGATCTAAAAATCTGCCCTGACTCGGTAAAAAGATCGATCCCGTACACCTCTCTGGATTGTCGGATGCGTACGGGATCGACTAGTCGAAATGGATTCAACCCCTTATTGAGGCAGAAGAACGGAGTCGACAACGTGGATGACACCATTGCTCGCCATTACGTCGGCCTTGATGACATTTGACTTGTTAATCATTACGTTTCCGTTCTTGACCTTGATCTTGACCGCACTACCTTCGACAGTTGTGGCCTTGTCCAACTTCACGACGTCCGCTGCCGTCACCTTGCCGGACACGACATGGTACTTGAGAATTTTGACCAGCTGGTCCTTATTCTCAGGCTTCAGAAGGTTTTCGACCGTTCCAGCCGGAAGCTTCTTAAATGCGTCGTCGGTCGGGGCAAACACCGTGAACGGGCCTTCACTTTTCAATACATCTACCAGATCAGCTGCTTTGACCGCCGCTACGAGCGTGTTGAACATGTCTGTCGATACCGCGGTATCCACTATGTCCTTTTTCTCATGTCCGTCGGCCGTGTAACCGGCTTTTACAAAGTCCACTCCATAGCTCTGTGCGTTGATCGCCATCGGCGTGATCGCGAGAATGGCTGCCAAAAAGAATGCAAATTTTTTCATAACGTCCTCCCTTGGTTCGTCCTTGTTATTTTGAGATCAATGGCGCCGCATACTGCCCGCCAACTGTCCATTGATTTCGGAAGGTCGCGAAGGATGGATTCAAAAAAATCAGCTTCGGCTAAATAATCTTGACGAAAGGAAGATGACGAAGAGGATAGTAGAGGTGAGGGCGGAAAGCAGGCAGAACTGACAGAATGCCTGGATCACAAAAGCCTGTAGGTATAAAAGCCAGACAGTGAATGCAAACATCCCGATCGTGAGCAGTCCAAAGAGACCCCACAAATATTTGTAGCCGTAAAAGACCAGGAGAGAGAGGCTAAACGCTGCAAAATAGGCCAAAGCGCCATAGAGCGCGGTGGGAATTCCGAAGATCTCCGCGTACGTGCTGGTAAGAACCAATTCGCAGCCCGATATTATGCTGCAGGGAACCTCGCTACCCGAATAATGCTGAGCGGTGAGGTATGCCGAGTCCGCAAGCCCAACTAAAGCGGCTATGCAGGCTGCAACAGGAAAGGCGGCATGGAGCCGCCATCCTTCATTTTGATTAGTGATCCCGTTATTCACTGGTTTCCATCGGACGAGTTGGCCGGTGATTCGCCGCCTTCCGCGGGAGCCTGCTCAGCGGCCTCTCGGCTTTTCTCGATGCGTGCCAGTTCCGCTTCGATCGCCTGCGCAATGGACGTAGTCTCGAACGAGTTCACAGGCCTTCCATTTACAAGTATTGAGGGTGTGCCGGACAAATTTAAGGCTTGAGCCCGCTGAAGGTCCAGATCTACTCTTCTCTGCGCTACAAGGCCAAGCATGTCGTCCTTGAACTTCTCAATATTCAGACCGATCGTTTGAGCATACTCTTCAAAAAGCGGCCGAGGCTGCGCGGCGTTCGACCATCTCGCCTGATTGGTGAAAAGCAGGTTCTGCATCTCCCAGAACTTGTTCTGCATTCCTGCGGCTTCAGCCGCGACGGCTGCGTCGTAGGCGTTCCTGTGGATTTGTCTCAGAGGATAGTTCCGGAACACGAACCGGATCCTTGACCCGAATTGGCTGACGATCTCGTTCATCCTGGGATGCACGACCGCACAGGTCGGACACTGAAAGTCGGCAAATTCTTCCACCACAACCGCAGCGCTTTCCGAACCCTTGAAATGTGCCGGAGTCGCTCCCGAAGGCGCGTTTGCATAGTTCGCGATCGGCTGGCTCTGAGCTGTCTCTGCAGGACTCGATCCGTTGCTGGACCCCGCCGAAGTTGACGAGGATGTCGAAGACGAGCCCGAGTTCGGATCGGCATCGCCCGACTGAGTAATCAGATAGATTCCCAGTATCGTTACTGCGAAGATCAGACCTATGATCACGAAAGGTGTCCAGCTGGTCTTCTTCTCGCTGTTTGGTGCGAATTTCTGTTCTTTTGCCATTTGTTTCCTTGGGATGAAACGGCCGGAGCCGCTGCTAGCCAACCATCTTGCGGCGTTTCTTACCGACCTTTCTTTCCTCTAGTTCTTCGAGCGTTTCGCTCACACGGCTGAAGATGCCGTCTGCGTCCAGGCCGTACTTGGCTCGCAGAAGCTTTGCATCTCCGTGGGTAATGATCCTGTCCGGGATCCCCATCCTGACTACTTTCACGGAATCCTGGATCCCGTTCGATTCGAGAACCTCGATCACGGCCGAGCCAAACCCGCCCGCAAGGTAAGCCTCTTCGATCGTGAAAATAACGCGTGAGCTCTGAGCGAGTGCGATGATAAGTTCCGTATCCAGGGGCTTAATAAACCTTGCATTTATAACCCCAGTGTCGATACCTTCCTTCTCAAGTTCGTCGGCTGCCTCAAGTGCCGGATGAACCATCGAGCCAAGCGCCAAGAGCACTATGTCTCCGCCCTCCCGAAGCATCTCGGCTTTTCCGATCTCTAACAGCTCCGGCTCTCCGGACATCTCTACACCGACGCCTGAACCTCTCGGATATCTTAAAGCCGTGGGATGCGGATGTTCGACAGCGGTGTAAAGCATGTGCCGGAGCTCATTCTCATCTTTAGGCGCCATCAGAGTAATGTTCGGATAACCTCTCAGATACGCGATGTCGAGCAAGCCGTGATGCGTCGGCCCGTCAGGTCCCGCAATTCCTGCGCGGTCCATCGCGAAGGTGACATCAAGGTCCTGTAGGCATACGTCGTGGATCACCTGGTCGAAGCCTCTCTGGAGGAAGGTCGAATAGATGGCAGCGACCGGCTTCAGGCCCTCGGTAGCCATTCCCGCACAGAATGTTACGGCGTGCTGTTCCGCAATTCCCACGTCAAAACTTCTCTCGGGAAACTTCTCTAGCACGCTGTCGACTCCGGTGCCGTCGGGCATTGCCGCTGTGAGCGCGACTATCCTTTCATCCTTATCCATCAGGGCGCAAAGCGTCTCGCCAAACACCTTTGTATAGGTTGGCGGAGATGTCTTGGACGACTTGATCGCCTTTCCTGTGTTGATATCGAACGGCCCGGTCGCGTGCCAGGCGTAGTAATTGTCTTCCGGCGAAGGATAGCCTTTCCCTTTCTTTGTAAGTGCGTGAACGATCACAGGTCCGTCGTCGACCTTCTTTGCCTCTTCCAGCGCCCGGACCATCATCGGCACATTATGGCCGTCGACATAGCCTATGTATCTGAACCCGAGCTCGTTAACGAGCGCGCCCGGTAGAACCGCTGCGGCGATAGCGTCCTTGAAGGACTTGGCCGCTTTCCTAAGACTGTGTCCTACTCCCGGGACGGCATCGAGCGTATCGCCTATTTCTTCCTTAAGGTGATGATAACTCTGGGCTTCCTTGATTCGATTGAGATATCTAGTGATCGCTCCGACTGCAGGAGCTATGGACATGTCGTTGTCGTTGAGAATGACGATCAGGCGCGTTTTAAGGTGACCTGCCTGATTGAGGGCTTCCATCGCCATTCCTCCGGCAAGTGACGAGTCGCCGATCAATGCACAGACGTGAAAATCCTCGCCTTTCTTGTCTCGAGCGACGGCCATTCCCAGGGCCGCCGAAAGCGATGTCGAAGCGTGACCGGCACCGAACGTATCGAACGGCGACTCGTCCCGCTTCAGGAAAGGACTCAGGCCCCCATACTGCTTTATAGAGCTCATTTGGTCACGCCTTCCCGTCAGGATCTTGTGTGCGTATGCCTGATGGCCTACGTCCCAGACAAGTCTGTCGCTTGGCGTGTCAAACGCGTAGTGCATCGCTACCGCGAGTTCGACCGCACCAAGCGAAGCACCGGTGTGGCCGCCGATACGCGAGCACGTTTCCAATATGAACTGCCTTACTTCGTCGGCGACTTCCTGAAGATCATCGACCTTCAATTCGCGCAGATCCGACGGACTTTCTATCTCAGACAAAAATCTCATTCCAGCCCCTTGTATACGATTTCCCAAACTTTGCATTTTAACTTGGGGGAAAATAAATGTTAAATGCAGAAAAACCTCCCCTAATTAGTTCGGCCAAATACTGCCCTGCGTCGTCAAACGCGAGTACGACAGGAAATTGATCACTTTCTTAAAGGAGTAAATGCAATGGTTTCAATTCGAAGGATTCTTACCGTCTTCACCGCAGCGGCGGCGATGATGATGCTCAGCACGGTGATCCTGGCCCAGGACACAACCGACAAGAGCGACGCCGAGAGGGTCGAAAGAAAACAAAGGGCTGAGAAACGCGCCCGCCGCGAGGGCTTCCGAGGGATGAAGCGTCATCACCGCAAAGGAGGCATGATCCGCGGGCTTCGCAATTTGGATCTGACAGAGAGCCAGCAGTCGCAGATCAAGACCCTGATGGAGACCCATCAGATGACAAACAAGCCGGCGATGGACGAACTCAGGACCTTGATGGCCAAGCGCAGGGACGGAACTTTTACAGATGCCGACAAAGCCAGGGTCCAAGACATCAGGGCTTCAATGAAGGCTTCAGGAGATCAGCTCAAGGCCACCATAATGGGTCTTCTTACGCCAGAACAGACGCAGAAGCTGGAGCAAATGAAAGCTGAACGCGAAGAAAGAATGGAGTTGAGGCGTGAGCGTATGAAGCAGCGCAAGAAGGAAATGGAAGAGCGCAGACGACAGAAAAGCGAGGCGCCTCCGGCAGACACCAACTGATTTAGGTGATTGAAATAGGTTTACAGACTGCTCCCTTCAAGAGTCTGTCAGGCTGTGTGGTTTCCGAACTTCGCAGCCTCTTTTTTGTAGTTACAAGTTCCAAGTTCCTGATTCCAAGAGGTGTTCAAGATTCAAAGTTCAACGTTCAAAGGGTGCTTCTGAGTCCCAGGCTCAGTTTCGGGATCGGTTGCGATCATTGACCATTAAAACGGCTCAGTAGGAGCCAAACGTCTGTAGAATCTCTAACCCCTGATCTCTTCCAAGAACGTCGGAAGGTACTCTCTTATCTGATCGCGTACTCGCCGAAAAGCCGCGACCCTCGTTTCTTCATCGCCTTCAACACCCGCCGGGTCTTCGAATGCGTGGTGAATCAATCTGGCGGAAGCAGGGAAGTAGGGGCAGTTTTCTTTCGCGTTGTCGCACACTGTCAGGACGAAATCGATCTCAACTCCTTCAAACTCATCGACCGACTTGGACCTGTTTGCAGATATGTCTATATCCAGTTCGGCGAGCGCCTCGATCGCTTCTGGCCGGACGATCGAAGGCTGGGTTCCTGCACTGTGAACATCATATATGTCTTGACAAATATGTTTTAGCAGGCCTTCCGCCATTTGGCTTCTTGCAGAGTTTCCCGTGCACAATACCAACACCCTTTTCTTATCCATTTGCCGCTCCTCCCTCAGTTGAAAGTTCCGCTGAAGAGCTGAAATAGCGGTCCCTTATCCACAACGAAACTCCTACGAGTCCGATCAGGACCGGCACTTCGACCAAAGGGCCGATGACGGCGGCGAATGCGGCGCCGGACCCGATTCCGAAGACTGCGACCGCGACAGCAATGGCGAGCTCGAAGTTATTGCTGGCGGCCGTAAACGAAAGCGTCGCGCTTCTGCTGTAATCCGCTCCGACCGCTTTGCCCATTGCGAAACTCACGAAGAACATCAGCACAAAATAGATCACGAGGGGTACAGCGATACGGACCACGTCAAACGGGAGTGAAACGATCAGGTTCCCCTTCAAAGAGAACATCACGAGGATGGTGAAAAGCAGAGCGATAAGCGTAACAGGCGAGATCGCCGGTATGAACTTGCCGGAATACCACTCCTCGCCTTTTGCCCTTAGAAGTACAAACCGCGTGATGATCCCTGCCGCGAAGGGAATGCCGAGATAGATCGCCACGCTTTCGGCGATCTGGAGGATCCCAATGTTCACATAGCTGCCCTGAAGGCCCAGGATCGGAGGCAGAACGCTTAGAAACAACCAGGCGTAAGCACTATAAAATAGGATCTGAAAGACAGAATTGAAGGCGACGAGGCCGGCAGCGTATTCCGTATCGCCCTCCGCCAGCTCGTTCCACACGATCACCATCGCGATGCAGCGCGCCAGTCCGATCAGGATCAGCCCGACCATGTATTCCGGCTTGTCCGCTAAAAATGCGACCGCGAGACCGAACATGAGAAGTGGGCCGATCACCCAGTTCTGGATCAGGGAGAGCCCGAGGATCTTCGTGTTCCTGAAGACATCGCCCAACAACTCATAGTTAACCTTCGCGAGCGGTGGGTACATCATCAGAATCAGCCCGATCGCGATAGGAATGTTGGTAGTCCCCAACTGGAAGCTGTTGATCAAGGATTCCACAGATGGGTATGCCGATCCGATCACAACGCCGATGGCCATCGCCGCAAAGATCCAGAGCGTGAGGAATCTGTCGAGGAAGCCCAGCCTGCGAACAGGGGTGCAATTTTCAGGTTTCATGGTATGTCTAAACTGCTTCCAGTGCCTTGCGCAGATCGTCCTGAATGTCGTCCTTGTCTTCGATACCGACGGAAAAGCGCATCATTCCGTCCGCTATCCCCGCCTTCCGCCTTTCGTCCGGCGATAGGGTCGAATGTGTCATTGACGCCGAATGTTGAATGATCGACTCTACGCCGCCCAATGATGTAGCAATAGAAACCAGCTCCAAAGCATTAATGAACCTTTTACCTTCTTCTATCCCCCCCAGATCGAAAGCGACCATTCCCCCAAATCCACGCATCTGCCTGGCCGCAACTGAATGACCCGGATGGCTTTCAAGACCCGGGTAAAACACCTCTATTACTTTCGGATGGGAAGATAACATATTCGCTATTGCATATGCATTCTCGTTATGCTGTCTCATCCTTACCGCAAGTGTCTTGATTCCCCGAAGCACCAGCCAGGCGACCTGCGGAGCGATGTTACCTCCGAAATACCTGGCCGCCTTCATTCGCGCCTCTTCAACGATATCGGCGCGCCCCGCCAGAATTCCGGCCGTTAGGTCGCTGTGTCCGCCGAGGTATTTGGTCGCGGAATGGACCACCAGATCAGCGCCGAGCTCGATCGGGTTCTGGTTGAACGGAGTGGCGAAAGTGTTGTCGGCAATAGTCAAAACACCCTTCTCTTTTGCGATCTCTGATAACCGTGCGATATCGGTCACGTTCAGACGGGGATTCGAGGGCGACTCGATCCAGAAAAGTGTTGTATTGTCGCGTGCCGCTTCGGCATACGCATCCGGGTCGGTGCCGTCGACAAAAGAAACCTCAACTCCGAATCTCTCTGATAGATGTTTAAGAAGAGAGGTCGTGGTCGAATACATCGACTCGAGCGCGACGATATGATCACCCTTGCCAGCGACCGTGAGAATCACTGCTGAGATCGCGGCCATTCCCGACGCGAATGTCAGTGCGCTCTCGGCGGATTCCAGCTCAGCGATCGCCCTTTCAAGCGCCTCCTGAGTGGGGTTTCCGAGGCGGCCGTAATAGTATCCATGCTTCAGATGATTATGTACGGCGGCGCCTTCATCCGCGTTTTCGAATGCAAACACAGAAGCGTTATATACAGGGGTCGAAACGGCCCCGAAGTGATCTGCAGGCCTTTCGCCTGCGTGAACCGAATTCGTGAAGATCGATCTTTTCGACATAGTCATCTACCTCATTGCTTGCCGGGCCCGCGCAGAGAAAGGGCGGCAGTCCACCAAATACTGTTTGCCGACATAGTATTTGAAAACCGCCGCCGTTGCACCGCCAACTCTTACTCAGCAACAGGAAGAAACTGCTTCGACCTCGACCTTTTCTTGACCCGGAACTAGCTCGCAACAATTGCTCGCAGCCTTCTTTTCACCTTCTGTGTCTGCGAGTACGGTAAAGACCTCCCAGTGGACGCCATCAGGATCCGTTACCCAGACCTTATCCTGAAGCGCGTAGCAACAGTCGGTCTCCTTCTCTTCAAGCGTCAGAAGGCCTTCGGATTCCCATCGCTTCGCAATGGAGAAGACCTGCTCACTAGATTCGACCTGAAGCCCTAGGTGGGACAACTGTCCGTTTGCTTCAGGATCGGAAAGATTCAGGGAAAGATTCAAGGGCGGATCGTTCACATCGAACTTGGCATAGTCCTCACGAGTCTTGGCCGGGGTGGCTCCCAACATCTTCGTGTAGAATTCCGTACTCGCCTTGATATCGCTTACTTTCAGGGAAATATGTGTTTTCATCTAATTATGCCTCCAAAATTTTCATATACGTTCACACATATATGTTGAAGCGAATATATTCGGATAGGCGCACATTGTCAAGACAAATATTGCATTATTTGTTATTATTTTCGTATGAAAGCCGAAGAACAACTCGCGGAAATGTCGGAACTCTTTACGGCTCTAGCGGATAGGACACGTCTGCGGATACTGAATCTGCTGAGGGAAGACGAGATCTGCGTCTGTTTCTTTTCGGAAGCCCTCAATGAAAGTCAGCCGAAGATATCGAGACACCTTGCTTATCTGAGGAAAAGCGGGCTGGTAGATTCACGCCGGGACGGCAAGTGGATGCACTACAGTCTTGTAGTTCCTGAAGAGCCTGCGAAGGCTGCTGTTTTGAGAACGACGCTTGAATGGCTTTGGGATCGAGACGAGATGCGAGCCGACTATAAGAATCTAGAACAGGTATGCTGCGCGGTGGATGTTCCGGTCACGATCGCAAAAGCTCCGAAGCCCGAAGCGATCGTGGAAAGGGAATCTGTGCCCGCCGAACCTCTTTTTGAAGCTGAAGAACTGGAAACCTATCTTCTTTAAGGCGCCTTGAGCAATTACGTGAGAATGAAATGGTTCAGGTGCTGTCCGCAGGGGCATGTCTCTGGACTAGGATCAGCCATAGAGAAGCACAACCTCATTCTGGATACCCGTGTTTCGAACCTACGATCAGACCTCTTTCATCAGCGTTCGACTGTGTTCTATTTCCTTCTGGGTTGAAACTTGTTCTCCGGATAAGGACAATGGCGGCAGCCGTTTCCGCAGCAATATCCGCGGTCAAGAAGGAACTTTTCGGTCAGGACCATTAGCCCGCCTTCATAGTAAAAATCGACACCCTCGACAAACTTCTTCCGCTCCCCGCCCTTTTCCACGGCAGCCCTGATTTGCGACCCCTTGTTCATTCAGATCATCTCCAGCGCGATCAGATATTCTATATTTCCAGCGGCACCCCTGATAGGCGACTCGATGACGCCGCGGCTTCTTAAACCGATATTGTCCAGGAACTCGGTCATTTCTTCCACTACTCGTTTCCTTTTCTCAGGATCCTTAACGATACCGCCCTTTCCAACATCGCCTCTCCCGACTTCGAACTGAGGTTTGATCAGCAACACAACGCTCCCGCCGCGTTTCAGGAATTTGAGCGCCGGTTCGACTACCAGCCTTGCTGAAACAAAGGAGACATCGACTGAGATCAGGTCCACGGGTTCATCTATCGCTTCGCGCGAAAGATGCCTGGCGTTCGTGTTCTCCATAAGAACAACGCGCTTGTCATTCCTGAGCCGCCAGATCATCTGGTTCGTTCCGGAATCCACGGCAAACACCTTCTTTGCGCCGTGTGCCAGCAGGCAATCGGTGAAACCTCCCGTCGAAGCCCCGATGTCAAGACAAACATATCCGTATGGGCGTATATTAAACTCTGAAAGCGCCTTTTCAAGCTTCAATCCGGCGCGGCTCGCATACCGTGCCTCAGGCATATCTCCCTTCAAACGTATATGTTGGTTCTCCTCAAACGTTTCCGAGGGCTTTTCGACCCTCTTTTCGTCGACAAGTACGACACCCGACATAACAAGCGCTTGGGCCTTTGTGCGGGATTCAGCGTGGCCTTGCTTGACAAGGAGTTTGTCGATCCTCTCCTTGGTCATTTCACCCCTGCGGTCGTTCTGGCAGCCAACTTCACTACAAGCCCTTCGCTCGCGACCTTAAATCCGGCGTTCTCAACCTTCCTGATAGCCGCCTGCGAGCCCTGCACGATCGGATTAGAGTGGTTGAAATGGATGAAATGGACCTTTTGACGTTCAAACGGCGGCAGATCTTTCAGGAGGTTCATCGTTTCTGAAACGAAGGGATGCTGGACCTCGCTCATAGGCCTCGGAATCTCTCCGTCTTCAAAAAACGTCGCATCGACGAACAGGAAATCATTCGCGATTACCTCGGCGCTAAGTTGTCGGTCCCATTTCTCCCACTTGTCGATGTCCGGGATGAACAGCAGGCTCACATTGCCGGAAACGATCCGGTAGCCGACTGTCTCACTGTACTCGTCACGGTGAGGTACGAGAAACGGCGTTACCGACAGCCGCTTGTTCAGCTTTACAGCGGCACCATTCTCAAGGGGCCGCAATTCTATGTTCTTGAATTCAACCAACTGAGACCAGGGGCCGTTCTCCGAAAGAAATTTTCGCATCCGGGGCATCGCATAAACAGGCACGCCCTTCGCATTCATCGATTCAAAGCCGAGATACATAAGGCCGGTGTAATGGCCCATGTGTGCGTGGGTAAGAAACACGCCGGCAAGAGCGTTCGAATCATCATCGGTATTGTGCTTCAGAAACTGAAACTGCTCTGGAAGGTCGGGGGTAGCGTCAAATATCCACCTTTCGCCGGATTCAGGGTCCACCAAAGCGATCGAAGAAACAGTCCGTCTTAGGGACCGGTCTTTCCACGCTTTCTCACAGTACGGCGAGCCGCATCCGATCTGAGGAACTCCGGCATCCTGACCTATGCCAAGTACCAGCACGTAAGGTTCCGCTGCGGCCGCATACAAACTCGCGGCGAAGATCAAAAAGATCGTGAGCAGGTTGTTCTTCATTCTTCTATAGTCTCCGCTTCGAACTCCGAGACCTCTTCCTCGCCGATTGTAAAACTGATCTTTATAGGACGACAGCAGACCTCACAATCCTCCACATAGTTCTGCGCCCCGGCGCTTAGATCCAGCAGCATCGAGATCTTCTGCCAGCAATACGGACAAATGAAAAAGTGTTCGATCTCCATTTAGGAAAGCTTATTCTGCGAACGGTTTGAGGGCTTGTCTACTGGTGATATTCTCAACTATCAAAGGTGCAATTCAAAATGAGCCGCTTCTCGACATTTACGGCTTTCGCCAAGTACTCGCTGTTCGTACTCGGTTACAACATCGTGGTGATCCTGTGGGGTGTATTCCTTCGTGCTTCCAAGTCAGGAGACGGCTGCGGCCAGCATTGGCTGACCTGCCATGGCGAGGTGATCCCTTCAGCCCCCGAACTCAAGACCGTGATCGAGTTTTCTCACAGGATAACGAGCGGGCTCGCATTCCTGTTCGTTCTTGCGCTGGTGATCTGGGCATTCCGGGCATTCGAGAAAGGTTCGTCAGTCAGAAAGACCGCCGTCGTTTCGTTCATCTTCATCATCTCGGAGGCGCTCCTCGGCGCGGGGCTCGTGCTCACAGGGAATACAGCCGAGACACTCACCCAGGCTCGTCCGTTCTGGATGGCAGGCCATTTGATAAATACGTTCGTGCTTGTTGCGTTCCTGACCCTCACTTCCTGGTTTGCGACGGGAGGTGAAAAGCTCAGAATCGGTGAAAATCGAAGGCTTGGCTGGTTCCTCTTGGCCGGAGCGGTCGGGATATTCGCGATAGGAATAACCGGATCGATCGCAGCGCTGAGCAATATGCTCTTTCCGTCTGAGTCGCTGGCTTCGGGAATAGCTGAGGACTTCTCGCAGTCTTCACATATCATCGTGCGCTTGCGCGTGCTTCACCCGATATCCTCAGTGGTGATCGGAGTTTTCCTCTTTGTTCTCGCGGGCTGGATAAAGAAAGAGGCTGATGACTCAGCCAGTGCAGGATTCTGGTCCGGCGTGGTCAGCCTGCTTGTGCTTGTGCAATTCCTGTTCGGGGGGTTGACGCTTCTGACGGGAGCGCCGATCCTTATGCAGCTTGGCCATCTTTTGCTGGCCGACGCATTGTGGATCTCGTACGTGCTGCTCGCAGCTTCCGCACTTTCCACAGCCCCGGCTCTTGTCGAAGGATCGTCAACGGCCGGCGCGGCCGCTTCGTAAGGATAGGTTGTACTGCCCTTTGTTTCCCTTGTCGTCCGAAAGGGACACTCCCACCGACGAGCTGGAAGTCGTTATCCGGAGGATGAACGACCCGTCGAACTTCGCAAATGTCTCACGTCCCAGAATCCGAACTGTCACACCGGGATCTGTTCTTCCGCTGATCTGATACAGCCGGCCGCCGAGGTGCTCCACCTGCCAGTCGCCAGCTTCGATCCTGGAGGTCGCCCTTTGTTTATACAACGTCAGGCGGAACGGCTCGCTCCACTCGCTCTGCTGGCCGGATGTCGAAGCAGCTCTGACTCTCCAGAAATAAGTGTCGGCAACAAGGCCTGCGATCCCGAATCTTGATTCGCGAATGCCATCCTCGTCTTCGACGATCTTGTCGTTTACGAAGAAAGGAGAAAGCGCGAGCTGGAACTGGTAAGAAATATTGCCTTCTCCCGAAGACCGCTTCCACGCGAAGGTCACACTTGTGCTGTTTCCCCTCATAGGGATCTGTGCTGATGACGGCGGATCATCAGGTGACGGAGGACGGAGAAGTTTTTCTGTCGATGCTACCTGACCGTTGTTAAGGCTTGCATACTCGTCCTGTTTGATCGTGGTCTTGACTCCGGAAGAGTCGCTGACGATGTTTCCGCGCGTAACCCTTATCTCGCCTCGGTCAGTCTGCCGGTTGAGATTGAAGCTCGCTTCCGACTGGGCAAGGACACGGTTCTCAGATTCTTTCACTTCCACGATGTTATTCGTGCTGTCCGGCTGGTCTTCCGTGCGGACGCGGATCTGTCCGTCGTCCAGTTTCACCCTGACGCTTTTTCCGCCGAACAGAGACGAGCTGTCGCGGATGACGACCGTACTGTTTGGCCGTATAGAAAGCGTCGAGCCATCTATCATCAGAATCTGGCATCGCCCGTCAGACTGCGTCTGGATCGTGTCGCCGGCCTGGACGGTAACACCGTTTGAGGCGCGTTCGGTCTTTCGTGTAGAAACCCGGATGATTCGTACATCGCCCTGGTAAGAGAGAATTCGTGCCGAATCCCTGGGCGTGTTGGCGTTATCGATAGGTGCAGCAAGATAGTCGCTGTTCCAGAGCCACATGCCGCCACCGATGGTCCCTGATACAAGAATCAGCAACGCGATCGCCTTGTAGACGGTCGCCTTCCGGATGTTGAACCATTCCAGGTAGAATTTTCGGTATTGGCCTTCCATTTTTGATACCGACAGAACTGCTGCGGATCATCTGGACCAGTGCATCTCCCCCTATTCCGTTTCCTCTGCCGGCCGGCTGCCCGCATCGGCTCCTTTTTTGTCGTGGCGGACGGGAAAGATCAGAGAGAGAATGATCGACAAAAAGATCGTACCGGTGACGACGCTCAACGAAATATTGATGATCTCCTGCTTGTATGCACCCTCAAGATAGTTGTGGACAAGGGCCGCAAAGCCTGAGTGTGATCCGTCACCGATGAACTGAATACTAGTTTCCGCAGCGAGCGGAAGCAGCATCTTCACACCAATGAAAGTGAGCACGAATGCGAGCCCATACTTCAGAAAATGGAAACGGTCCGCCATATCCGCCAAAAGGAAGAAAAACGTCCTGAGACCGAGTATGGCAAAGATGTTAGAGGTGTAAACAATGAAACGGTCGGTGGTTATGCCAAAAATGGCCGGGATCGAATCGACCGCGAAGATCACGTCGGAAAGTTCCACGACGATGAGTACGAGGAGGAGCAGTGTCCCCACCCGTTTGCCATCCTCGATTATAACAAATTTGCTGCCGACGTATTCCTTTTTGATCCGTATATACCGCGTTACAAGCGCAACAAGGCGACTTTCTTCCGGATTGAAACCCTCCTCGTCATCCGAGAACATCTTGATACCTGTATAGATCAGGAAGGCGCCAAAGACATAAAGGATCCAGTGGAACCGCTCGACGAGCTCGGCGCCCGCGAAGATCATGACCATACGCATGATCAGCGCGCCCATGATCCCCCAAAAGAGAACACGGTGCTGAAACTCCTTCGGGACGGCGAAATAGCTGAAAATAAGGAGGAAGACGAACAGATTGTCTATCGAGAGGGACAGTTCGATAAGGTAGCCTGTAAAGAACTCTTTTGCCTTGAAAGCACCTACTTCAGCGCCGGCTATGTCCGAAACGACGTAGTAAACGAAGACATTGAAGCCCAGTGCCAGCGAGACCCAGACGATGGCCCACGTAAACGTTTCTCTTCGGGAAGGCACGTGCGCCTTTCTGTTGACGATGCCGATGTCCACAAAGAGTGCGACCAGCACGGTCACGAAGAAAACCGTCCAAACCCATAATGGGAATTCGAATCCGTTCATACAGGTAATAAAGATACATTCAAAGAGCCGCAATTGGAAAAGCACACCGTCAAATTTTGAGGGTGTCCAGACAAAGGCTGTGGGACCGTTCAGTTTTTACTTTTGAGACACCCGTTGGTAGAATTGCGGTTTGTCCCGATCAGTATAAGAGGCTTCTAAAAGGCCTCGATATCAGGAAGTTTACAGATGCTAAAGTTCTTCAAACGAATGGAGCGGACGAGGAACGTGATCCTCGTCGTTTTCGCTGTTCTTCTCGTGGTCAGCCTCATCGTCTTCGGAGCTCTCCAGCCCGGAGGCCCTGAGAATCTGCTCGTCAGTACGGATGTAGTCGCGAAAGTGGGCGGTGAGTCGATAACACTCGGCGAACTCGCCACGCAGCAGCAGAATTTTCAACAGCGCCGCCAGAACCTTCCATCCAGCATCCTTCTGGACGGTCTCATCCGGCAGAGAATGATCAAGAATGAGGCGGCCAGGCTTGGATTGACCGCTTCGGATGCCGAGGTAGCAGAGGCTATCCGTGAGATCTTTCGTCCCGAGGATGGAGAAGAATTCGATCAGGGCCAGTATGAGCAGATCGCACTCCGGCAGGCCGGATCTGTTGCGGCTTACGAAGAGACTATAAGGGACGAGATCAGTGCCGGAAAAGTGCGCGCTTTTGTTACTTCCGGCGTTAGAGTCTCCGAGGCTGAAGTTCTTGAAGACTTTCGACGAAGGAATACGAAGTTCGATCTTTCGTACGTAGCGATCAGCACGGGACAGATCGCCGAGACCATCAAGCCGACCGACGAAGAGCTGACCAAGTACTTCGAAGAGAACAAGAAGGATTACTACATCAGTCTTCCCCAGAAGAAGATCCGCTACATTTACCTTGAGACGTCCAAGGTCGGGCAGACGCTCAATCTGACGGATGAGATCCTTAAGGCGGAGTATGACAAGCTTCCCGAAGAAAGACGTCAGAAGGGAGTGAATGTACAGGAGATCGTGCTTCGTGTCTCCAAGCCCGACTTTGACGCGGCTCAGCTTGAGAAGGCGAACCAGATAGTACAGAACTTCAGGAAGGGCGAGGGTCCCGTGTCGCAGGAGCAGTTCGCTGAAATAGCGCAAGGTCAGTCGGAGAGGCCTTCTACAGCAAGGAACGGTGGCCGGGTTGATGGATTGGTGAGGCTGAACCCGAATAACCCGGATGATCCCTATCAACGAGTCCTTACGATTAACGAAGGGGAGATCACCGAGCCGATCAAGTTCGGAAGCGACTATTTCATCTTGAGACGTGGAAAGGCGGAACCGAAGTCCTTTGAAGAAATGAAGAAGGAGCTCGAGGTCGGTCTTCGTAACAGAAGGGCGTACGCCGCCAACTCTGAGCTGGCTCAGAAGGTTGCCGCGCGGTTGAAGGAAGTAAAGGACGCGCAGAAGGTCGCTGCTGAGTTTGCCCAGCAGGCGAACATGTCCGTGTCCGATATGGTGCGCGAAACCGATTACGTGAAACCGGGCGACGAGGTCGCGGGCTTTGGCGTTTCGCAGGATTTTGAACAGGGCATCGCTCCGCTCGAAGAGAACGGCGCGGTTGGCGAACGGATTCCAGTACCTGGAGGCTTTGCGATACCGATCCTGTTAGACAAGAAGGATCCCCGCGACGCTACTTTCGAAGAGGTTCGGCAAAGAGTTACCGAAGCTTACAAGGTGGGCGAAGCACGGAACCGGATCGAACAGATCGCGAAAGACATAGCTTCAGGCGCCCAGAATGCATCCGGGCTCTCAGGAGCAGCTTCGTCAAAGAACCTCGAGGCAGGAGAGGCAAAAGACTTCATTCTTGGCTCGCCGCTGGGTGAAGGACCAACAGCATCGACATCGCAGGCGCTCGAAGAAGCGATCTACGATGCGAAGGCCGGTGACGTCACGAACGCGATTCAGGTTGGTGACAACTGGTACGTAGTTGGCGTTAATGGAAGAGAAGAAGCCAGCACAGAAGAGTTCAATGCCCAAAGAGACTCGCTGGTTGAACAAATGCTGATGCAAAAGAGAGGACAGGTCTTTGCGGATTATATCGCCGCGGTCCGTCAGCGAATGGAGCAGAACGGCGAGATCGTGATCTACAAGGACGTTCTTGCTAGGCTCGATGCTCAGACCCAGGAAAATCAGCAACCGCAGTTCCCCGGCGGCATTCCTATACCGCCGATGCCGCAACAGCAGGGAGCGCCCGTTCCTCCTCCTCCTTCTGGAGACGAATAGTCGGACGCGTTCGGAGTTTGAAGTTCCAGGATCCACCTCAAGAGCAGCGCAGTGCGTTGCTCTTTTTTGTTTAGCCCGCCCATTCATGGGTGGGACACGGATCGCTTAGTTCACCCCCTAGTTTGTTTAGCTCACCCGTTCATGGGTGGGACACGATTCGTTTAATTCACCCCCTAGTTCGTTTAGCCCGCCCATTCATGGGTGGGACCGACCCGTAAACGGGTCGGCTAAACAGTAAACAGGTTGGCTAGACGCATATCAATGGCTAATCAACTCGCTTCATTCTCCGACCCGTAAACCCTTGTTTGCTCAGCCCGCCCAATCATGGATGGGACCGACCCGTAAACGGGCCGGCCAAACATCATCTTTTCAAAGGCGCGTAGTTCTATCGGCCACTCTCTTTCCTGAGATGGCTGTGCCTGATGCCGTACACGAAGTAGATCAGCACCCCAAGCGCCATCCACCCGAGAAGCCTTAACCAGGTGTCCCAGGGAAGGAATGTCATAAGCGCAAAACTGCAGATAGCAGAAAGTGGCGCGACGATCCATACGAGGGGAACACTGAAGCCGCGTTTCAGATCTGGGTTGTTGACGCGAAGAACGATCACGCCCGCGGCGACTACGACGAACGCGAACAATGTTCCGATACTGACAAGTTCGCCGAGCAGCCCGATCGGGAAGAACGCCGCTATCAGCGAAACGATACCGCCGGTAACTAGCGTCGTTACATATGGTGTTTGGAACTTGGGATGGATCTTCGCCGCCCACTCAGGCAGAAGTCCGTCCTTTGCCATCGAGTAGAACACGCGCGGCTGGCCCATCAGCATCACGACCATCGTCGAACTTAATCCAAGCACGGCGCCGATCTTTATGATCATCGGGAACGAAGCGAAGATCGTGCCGAAAGGAGTTCCCGAAGCAAGGTTGCGTGCCGCGTCGATGGCGACCGCGATCGGGGCCGGAACGTTCAGAGCAGTGTAAGGAACAAGACCTGCCATTACGAAGGCCACCAGCACATACAGGAATGTACAGATCAGAAGTGAGCCGATTATGCCGCGGGGCATGTTCTTCTGCGGTTCGATAGTCTCCTGCGCGGCGGTCGATACGGCGTCGAAGCCTATGTAGGCGAAGAAGATGATCGCCGCACCGGCAAGCACTCCCGTGAACCCGAATTCGCCGAACGTT
The DNA here is from genome assembly GCA_003385635.1 of Acidobacteriota bacterium. GTDB lineage: Bacteria > Acidobacteriota > Blastocatellia > Pyrinomonadales > Pyrinomonadaceae > Aridibacter. The sequence continues at coordinate 208,600 of QQUY01000001.1, forward strand.
CCAGTATTGGCGGGAATGAATGGCGAGAAGTTGTCCATGCTTACGTAACCGATTCCGGCGACGATGAACAGTACGACTACCGACGTCTTGATCAAAACGATGACCGTGTTGAAGGTTGCCGATTCCTTGATGCCTTTGACCAGAAGAAGCGTGATCGCGGCTACGATCAGAAACGCGGGCAGATTGAATACAGCCGTTTCCGTCTGCAAAGAAGCGACCGTCCCGCCGACCTGCTCGATTCCCTTCGTCAAAGGTGCGCTTACCTGGTTCCAGCCTTCTGCTGCGCTGAGCAGGTTTCCGTCGACGCGGATACCTGTCAGCTTGTCCGCAAGATCCGGTGGAACGTTTATGAATTCAGTGCCGGGCGCCGCGCTGAGGCTTATCGGGAACTGGATGCCGAGATCGGAAAGAAAACTGACGACGTAGCCCGACCAGCCGACCGCGACCGTAGCTGCGCCGAAGGCATATTCAAGGATCAGGTCCCAGCCGATTATCCAGGCGACGAATTCACCAAGCGTCGCATAACCGTAAGTGTAGGCCGATCCGGCGATTGGCACGGATGAAGCGAATTCGGAATAGCACAATGCTGCGAAAAGTGCGACTACGCCTGCGATGACCATCGAAATGACCACTGCAGGACCCGCGTGCTTTGCCGCTGCCTGGCCTGTGAGCACGAAGATGCCGGTTCCGATGATAGCGCCTACTCCTAGGGCGATCAGGCTCCAGGCGCCGAGCGCTCGTTTCAGGGTGTGCTTACCCTCCTCCTCGGCTTCAGCGATGATCTTGTCGATGGGCTTTGTTCGAAAAAGTGACATTCTTTCCTCCACAGGGAATCTGCTTAAGATCTTAATGCCGTCGCGCGTACTTCGATCTGCAAAAGCGAAGGACGCGAATTGCTGAGGGCTTCACGGGGATCTTGAAAAACAGCACATAATAAACCATTTATCGGTACAAGAAACAAAAATCCCGGGAAGTTTTTCGTCTTGCGACACTTCCCGGGAATTCTTTTAGCTGTGTGGCAGCTACGCGCCCTTGATGGCTGCCAAATACTTGGTCAGCTCGTCCTTGACCTTCGGGAACAGGAAGAGCAGGCCGACCATGTTCGGGAAGACCAGCGCAAGGATCATCGCGTCCGAGAACTTGATGACCGCATCGAGTTGAGCAGCCGCTCCGATAACAACAAAGAGCAGGAAAAGCACTTTGAAGGTTATGTCGGCGGCATTGCTCCTTCCGAACAGATACTTCCACGACTGCAATCCGTAGTAAGACCACGAGATCATGGTCGAGAACGCGAACAGAAGGATAGCGATCGTCAGTATGTACCTGAAGCCCGGAAGCACGTCATCGAAAGCCCTCGAAGTAAGGTCGACTCCTCCGACCGTTTCTCCGGCGATCTGAACTCCCTGCAGATTCTGTGCGCTGTAGACGAACAGTTCTTCAGAGTTGAACATTATGATCACGAGAGCGGTCATCGTGCAGATCACGACAGTGTCGATGAACGGCTCGAGAAGCGCCACGATGCCCTCACTTGCCGGATACTTCGTGTTAACCGCTGAGTGAGCGATGGCTGCCGAACCGGCACCCGCTTCGTTCGAGAAGGCCGCACGCCTGAATCCCTGGATGATCACGCCCGCGATACCGCCGAGTCCTGCCTCCGGGGTAAACGCACCGTTGATGATCAGCATGAACGCCTGCGGTATGAAGCTGAAGTGCGAGAAGATGATAATGAGCGCGGCTACGACATATAGTACTGCCATGAAGGGGACGACCTTCTCCGTAACCTTCGCGATGCGCTTGATTCCGCCGATGATGACAAGTCCTACGAACACAGCGAGGATGATGCCGATGATCGTTTTTACGGCGCCGCCCTGGAGGCCCATCATCGAAGTCAGCTGTGCTGTTGCCTGGTTCGCCTGGAAGGCATTTCCGCCGCCGAGCGATCCGCCTACACAGAATAAAGCGAAGATGATCGCGAGTACTTTGCCAACCGGGGCAAGTCCCTTTTCTGCAAGTCCCTTTGAAAGGTAGTACATTGGCCCGCCGTAGACCGTTCCGTCTGGCTCAAGATCGCGGTACTTAACGCCCAGCGTACATTCGACGAACTTCGAGGACATTCCGAGTAATCCCGCAATGATCATCCAGAAGGTCGCTCCGGGACCGCCTACGGCGATCGCCACCGCGACTCCCGCGATATTTCCAAGTCCTACAGTTCCTGAGACAGCAGTTGCCAGTGCCTGGAAGTGGTTAACTTCTCCGGCTACGCCTTCCTGCCTTATAGTGTCAGGAATGTCACCTTCGACCGTCGGTACGCTCTCAGTGGTGATCGGGTCGCCTCCCTGCTCGATCTCGTCGTATTTACCGCGAACGACTCGCAAGGCAAGCGGAAATCCCCTGATGTTGATGAAACCGAAGTAAAGTGTGAAGAACGTAGCACCGAACACTAGCAGGATGAGTACGATCGGGATGTCAAAACCCATTATCGGGATCGGATAAAGGATCAGCCACTCCCATGTGGAAGCGATCGGATCAAATGCATCGTTGATCCTTTCATCAAGTCCCTTCTCCGCCGTGGTCTGAGCCGCTTCAGCCGCAAACGAGGCTATCGGGAGCAGGAGCGCAAACAGACCTGTCCAAAAATACTTCAGTACTTTATGATTCGTCATAGGTTTTCAGACCATCCTCGAAGGCAATCTAGTTCGTTTTCGGAAGTTGTAAGGTGATGTCCGGGAGAGCAGTGCCTGGAAAGCGGAAAGATCTGGCACCTAGCCGGGGTGACTTTACCCGGAATTTACACTTACATTGAAAGGGATTATACCCATTTAGCAGGTCTTGTCGAGTATTTCGCTGATAAAATCGGGACTTAGACATATTTGATAGGAAACTGTGTAGACTCCGAAATAACGGAATTTAGCCCGATTTCATTTCTAGATCGATCCAATGCGTAGACGAACCCACGAGAAGCTTGGCGATATTCCTATTGAAGAGTTCCGGAAGTACGGGAAGGCGATCGTCGAGCGCCTGGCGAAGTATTACGAGAAGATGGAAGACCTTCCCGTTCTTTCGCAGATCGAGCCGGGGTCGCTAAAGGCCGCAATGCCTGAGGACGCTCCCGAGGAAGGTGAAGACTTCGGAGGCATTCTCGAAGATGTCGAGGAACTGATCTTTCCCGCAGTCACTCATTGGAACCATCCGAATTTTCACGGCTTGTTTTCTACCTCCGGAAGCTCCGTCGGTGTTTTTGCTGATATGTTTGCGACGGCTTTCGATATGAAAGCGATGCTCTGGCGGACTTCTCCCGTCTCGACGGAGCTCGACGAGGTCGTACTCGAATGGCTCCGAAAGATGTCGGGCCTTCCGGAAGGGCTGAAGGGTATCATCTACGACACCGCGTCAGTTTCGACGATGCATGCGATAGCGATGGCGCGCGAAAAGCTGGGTCTCGATATCCGCGAAAAAGGAATGAGCGGCAGGAGCGATCTGCCGCTTCTTCGCGTGTATTGTTCGGAACAAACTCATTCATCGATCGAGAAATCTCTCATCACGCTTGGCCTGGGTCAGAGGTCTCTGGTGAAGATCGAGACCGATGAAGAGTACCGTGTACGGCCAGGCAAACTGGCGGAGGCGATCGAGAAAGATAAGGATGAAGGCCATCTGCCCTGCTGTGTTGTCGCAACTATCGGGACGACTTCGACGACGAGCGTGGATAACGTCGAGGCGATCGGTGAGATCTGTAAAGCGAACGACATCTTCTTTCACGTTGACATGGCATACGCCGGCTCGGCGATGATCGTGCCGGAGTTTCAGTTCCATCTGAAGGGGATAGAAGCGGCGGACACGATAGTGACGAATCCCCACAAATGGCTGTTCACTCCTTTCGATCTATCGATCCTTTATGTAAAGGACGTCGACCTTCTGAAACGCACGTTCTCTTTGGTTCCCGAATATCTTGCGACCGGTGGGGAAGTCGAGAACCAGATGGATTACGGGATCCAGCTGGGGCGCCGGTTCCGTGCGATGAAGCTCTGGTTCGTGATGCGGTACTTCGGGCGTCGGGGGATGATCTCGAGGATCGAGGACCATTGCCGTCTGGCGAGGGATTTCGCGAGTTGGGTCGAGAGGTCGGAGGACTTCGAGCTGATGGCGGACGTGCCGTTCGCGCTGGTCTGTTTCCGCGCCTGTCCGACGGGGGTCGAGGATCTGGATGAGTTTAACGAGCGGCTGATGAACGCTGTGAACGAGTCCGGAGAGGCTTACATTTCACATACGAAGCTGAACGGTCAGTTCGTCCTTCGCCTATCGGTCGGTAGTATCCGGGTCGAGGACAGGCACATCAAGAAGGTCTGGAACTTGCTGAACGAAAAAGCTGCTACGTTGTATTAGCGGCTCTTCTTTGCGGATCTTTGCGCCGTGGCGTCTTTGCGAGAGGGCTTTACGCTTGAGGTACAAATTCCAAGGGAAAGTTCTGATTTTAAGTGTGAGTTCCTCCCGCCAAGCCGCGAAGTCGCTAAGTACCGCCAAGAAGAATCTACCGAACACCAAAATTGAACCAAGAAATATGCATTTCTAAGATTCCCTTTTTGCGGATCTTTGCGCCGTGGCGTCTTTGCGAGAAGTCTATACGCTTCAGGTGCAAACTCCAAGTGAAAGTTCTGATTTTAAGTGTGAGTTCCTCCCGCCAAGCCGCAAAAGCGCCACGTCCCGCCAAGAAGATGCTATAGACAACTAAAATTGAGCCACATAAGATGCAGTTCTAGAATTCTTCTTTGCGGAACTTTGCGCCGTGGCGTCTTTGCGAGAGGGCTTTACGCTTGAGGTTCAAATTCCAAGGGAAAGTTCTGATTTTAAGTGTGAGTTCCTCCCGCCAAGCCGCGAAGTCGCTAAGTACCGCCAAGAAGAGGCTATAGACAACTAAAATTGAGCCACATAAGATGCAGTTCTAGAATTCTTCTTTGCGGAACTTTGCGCCGTGGCGTCTTTGCGAGAGGGCTTTACGCTTGAGGTACAAATTCCAAGGGAAAGTTCTGATTTTAAGTGTGAGTTCCTCCCGCCAAGCCGCGAAGTCGCTAAGTACCGCCAAGAAGAATCTACCGAACACCAAAATTGAACCAAGAAATATGCATTTCTAAGATTCCCTTTTTGCGGATCTTTGCGCCGTGGCGTCTTTGCGAGAAGTCTCTACGCTTCAGGTGCAAACTCCAAGTGAAAGTTCTGATCTTAAGTGTGAGTTCCTCCCGCCAAGCCGCGAAGTCGCTAAGTTCCGCCAAGAAGAAGCTTCATGTCCGGAGCCATATCAGGTAAGCTTTCGGGAGTTCTCCCAAGAACACCAAAAAACGAATAAAGAGCATCCTCACCATGCACGAAAACGCGATCGCGAAGATCGTTGTCGATTCCGCGTTCAAGATCCACACAACCTACGGTCCCGGTCTCTTGGAATCAATCTACGAGAAATTGTTGGAGTATGAGCTTCGACAGAGGGGATTGAATGTCAGCGCACAAGTCCCCGTGCCGATGTTCCATGAAGAAATACCGTTGGGAATAGGCTTTAGAGCGGATCTGATCGTTAACAAGAAACTAGTTGTAGAGATAAAGTCCGTGGAAGCTATTGCCCCGGTTCATCTTAAGCAGCTTCGCACCTACCTGATGCTAACCGAAAAAAAGTTGGGACTTCTGATCAATTTCAACGAAGCTCTTATCAAGGACGGTATCCGGCGAGTTGTAAACGGCTTGTAGTGGGAAATTCGTCCCGTGCGATTCTGATCCTACTCAAATCCGAGGAACTCGACCTGTTCCTCACCAAAACCGCCGGATGCCGTCTGCTTTACGATTCCTACCTTCGGTGAGACCCAGATCGTTGTCTTGAATTCCTTAGCCGGAATTCTAGTCCCTCGCATCTGCAGTTCGATCCTGATCACTGTATCGATCCTCGCTGTCTCGAACTCTCCACCGGCTACCTTGATCTTTTCATCGACCGCCGCCAGTTTGTGCTCAAGTGTGACGGTCCCGTCAGCTTCGGCCTTGACCGGTCCCGCCTCGATGCTGGTCTTCACTTTGTACGAGCTGCTCCACTCATTTCCGAGCTCCCACTCGCTCGGAATCGAAATGCCGGAGCCTTCGATAGTCTCCATTTGTCCGGAGCCGACGGCCATCTGAACCTGGTTCAGGTACTCCGCGGCCCTCAAACCATCGTCGAGACAGTTCCAGTTAACTGAGACTACTAAGCCAGAAGAGTATGACCTGATCTCGGCAAACGTGTTGTCGTCAACCAGTTTCTGCTTCAGAGTGAACTCTCGGTTTCCGTCCGGCACCTGCGACGTCAGCTTGTATTTGCGGATCTTCGAGGGGTCAACCAGGTAGTATGGGTTGTCGCAGAGGCTGGAAGCAGATTCGTCCACTACTACCGGCGTCTCGCTCGCGCTCGTATCACTGTCCTGAGTTTGAACGTCCTCGACACTTTCTGTCGATTCGCTTTCCTGTCCCGTCAGATTGCATCCGCCAACCGCAAGTGCAACGAACAAGCAAAAGACAGCGAAACAGGAATTGACGAGGCCTTGGCGAACCATAGATGAGAACGGTAAGTGGCTAAGCAGGAAAGGGGTCATCAGGAATCTCCCAGGATTGAATTTGCGCCGGATGGCACTTCGGACGGGTATCTGGAACATAGCACACACCGCGGGACGCTCCAAACACGTCACCGCTTTTGAAAGGTCCGGTACGATATCCGACAATCAAGAAAGGAAATGGAATATAAAAAAACCAGCCAGATCGCGGCTTCTCCGGAGCGCGTTTTTGCCTTTCATGAACTTCCCGACGCTTTCGAGCGGCTGGTGCCGCCTTGGGAGAACGTGAAGGTGATAAAGAAGGCAGATATCTCCGAGATCGGATCGCAGGTAATAATCGAGCAGAAGTTATTCGGCATAGTCCCTTCGCGTTGGATCGCCGAACATACAGCCTACGAACCACCCAGGATGTTTGAGGACGTTCAGATCTCAGGGCCGTTTCGAAAGTGGCGCCACAAGCATATCGTTGTTCCGGATGGCGACGGGGCAATGCTGATCGACGAAATAGAGTACGAGCCGCCGTTCTCGATCTTCGGCAGAGCTCTGGAACCATTGCTGGTGAGGCCAAAGCTCGAAAAGATGTTCGAATACAGGCACCGTGTCACGAAGGAATGGTGCGAAGCACAGAAAACAGAGCTCTGAAGCCGTCGTCAACCCTTCGCGGCGAAGCTTATCCGCATCTTTGGATAATCAACGACATCGTGTAACTTGTTTTTGTCTCTATTTATGCTTATCCACATTGTCGTTTGGAAATACAGAGAGGATGTAGGTGGCGACGTAAGGTCGAAACACGTTGAGTCTTTGAAAGCGCTAAAGGGTCTTGTTAGCGGAATCCACCGATTTGAGATCGGAACGGACGTCCTTCATCTGGACCGTTCTTATCACACGGGCCTTGTGATCGCTTTCGAGGACCGCGACGCGCTTGATGCCTATACTCTCCACCCCGAGCATATGAAGGTGGCGGGAATGGGAAAGGAGATCTCGGCCCACGTCGCCTCCGTGGATTTTATCGTTTAGGATCGGGAACTCTTGATGAAGACCTTCAAACGAATCTTGCTTGTTGCCGGCTGTCTGCTGATTGTCGCGCAGATTCCGTTCGCCGTTAATCGGTTCAGAACGGCGCGACTTGCGGATCGTATCGAGCAGATGTCAGCGACAAGAGTTCAGGTTCCCGAACTCGGATTTAGCGATTACAAAGGGGTAATCCACATTCACTCATTTCTCGGCGGGCATAGCACGGGTACATTCGAAGAGCTGATCGATGCGGCGGACCAGAATGGCCTCGACTTTGTGGTTATGACCGAGCACGTCTCCGACGAATTCGATACGGCGGGCAAGACCCTGAACAAGGAGCACGGAAATGCGTTGTGGCTGGGCGGAAACGAGGCGTCAACGACCGACGGTGACAAATTCCTTGTATTCGACGGGTATGACGGCGTTGCTGCCTTGCAGAAGTACGACACGGACGGGTTCATTAGGGCGGTACACGGCAACGAGAGGCTCGCAATGGTCACATACCCTGAGCAGTTCAGCAGCTGGGACGCGGAAATTGACGGCATCGAGGTGTTCAGCCTCCATACGAATGCGAAGCAGATGAATCCCGTGTTCTTCATACTGGACGCTATTTGGTCCTACGGAGCATACCCGGAGCTTACTCTTGCAAGGCATTTTGAAAGGCCGGAAGCGAACCTTGAACGATACGACAACCTTGCGAAAACGAAGCGACTGTTGTTGTTCGGCGGAAACGACGCGCATTCGAATATAGGACTTCATCTCGGTGACGACGCCAACAATAAGTTCCTCGAACTCAAGTACGATCGTTATGCGACCATCTTCCGCATAATGCGGACGCACGTTTTCTTGCCGTCGGGTAAGGAACTGAATCGAGAGAATCTCTTGAAGGCATTTGGGGAAGGAAGATCCTATCTCGGGCTCGATATCCTAGGGGACCCATCCGGATTCGGGTTCTACGCAGACAATGGAAGTGGCGTGGCGATGATGGGCGATGAGATGTCAGGTCCCGATACGCCCACGCTTTATGTTACGAGTCCGCTTCCGGCCCGCATAGTAATACTTCGCGACGGAGCAAGCGTTTTTGAGTCGGAGGTTGGGAATGCGGCAGAGTTCAAGGTTACGGATTCGGGTTCTTACAGGGTAGAGGCATACCTTGACGGTCTTGGTGCTCCTTTCGACCGTATGCCTTGGGTGATAAGCAATCCGATCTATATACGGAAGCAGTCGGAGCAGGCTCCCGAAGCGGTCAAGCCAACGCATCAAAATGGCGCCACATCATAGACTTTCATTAATTACTGTATTTTGAAGGCGATTCCTTTGAACATGACTAAATTCAAATCAAGGACCTTTCGCGCTCTTGCTGTTGCGATGGTTGCTGCCGGAGTTTGCACTGCGGCGTACGCTCAGCAGGTTCCGAGAGCTCCTTTTGACGTAACACACTACAAGATCGACGCGAACATACAGCCTGATCTAAACAGGTTGGAAGTTGTTGCCGACATCGATCTGGTACCCAAGGCGGACACCCGCGTGATCACGTTCGAGATGAACGGTTCCCTGGAGATTACCGGGATCGAACGCATCACAGAAGGTCCTGCTGCCAAAGCTCCCAAGCCGAAACCGGGAGAACTGCCTCCTCCGCCCCCGGGCGCGGTGACGTTTGTTCAGGATCGTGTAGGGGTAAGTGACATCGGACCGAGCGTGCGCGTCGATCTTGGTTCGAACGTGACGAACGGGACGCCAGTGAAGCTGAGGTTCAAGTACGGCGGCGTGCTGGTCACTCCCGAGGGTGGGCCTCTTCTTACGAAGCGACTTGCATTCATCGGACCAAATGACGGTTATCTGATGTATGCGTCGCGGTGGTTTCCTTTCCACGATTACGCGGCCGACAAAGCTACCTCAGATATCACTATCGCTTTACCTGAAAGTTTTCAGGTTGTCGGGCACAGCGACGTTCCGGCACTTCCTTTAAAGGGAAAGACAAGGTTTATAAGAAACGAACCGGGCCTCGTGGGAAACTTCACTTACGGCCGGTATGTAAACAAGAAGATGAAGTTCGGTGCATTCGAACTGGACTTCTATACGAAGCAAGGTGTCGAGATCATTGTCGATCAATACGCTGAGACACTTGGAAAGGCCCTTGAATATTATGCAAGGCGCTGGGGAACTCCGGCGATGGGCAGCAAGTTCATCGTGTCTCAGATCGATGACGAAAGCCTTGAGTATTATTCGCAGGAGGGGATGCTCTTCCTTGCCAATCGACTGTTCAATGAATCGAGGGAAGCCACGCTTGACAGGCTTCAGAGGGAAGCCGCTTACCAATGGTGGGGCCACACCGTTGGATTGAAGTCTTTCGATGATGCGTGGCTCTCTCAGGGTCTGGCGGAATACTCCGCGTTCTCGTTCCGTGAAAGCGAGCTTCAGGGCGCCCAGTTGGACAGCTTGAGAAGAGAACTGCTCGAGAAATCGCTTACGTTCGAGCAGACCGCCTCGCTTGCAAGAACACCGGCTTCGCTTGACGACCAGTCTGTCGCATACCAGTACATCATGTACGCGAAAGGCGCATTTGTCTTCAAGCTTCTAAGGGATACTGTCGGAGAACAGAAATTTGAAGAGCTGCTTCGATCCTTCCTTCAGAAGTACAGAGGAAAGAACGCCTCGATCTATGACTTCGAAGAGCATGCAAACCAGGTAACCGGTAAGAACCTCCGTTACTTCTTTGCCCGCTGGGTCGAGGGTACAGGGGTGCCTGAATTCGAGGCGGACTACCTGATACTCAGGAATCGAGCAGGGAAGTTCATTACCCGCGGCACGGTTAAGCAGAATTACGACAATCTGCAATTGCCGGTTGACCTTCAGCTCAGGGCAGAGGGTCAAGGCCGTGTAGCTGAAGTAGAGGTTTTTGTCGAGGATTCGAGCGCGGATTTTAATATCGAATCAGACGGCAAGCCGATCGAATTGATCATCGATCCGGACTACAAGCTGCTGCGGATCTCGGACGACCTTAGGATCTCGTCTATCGCCCGCAGAGGTATCGAGCAGTTCAGAGAAGGCAATTACGTCGAAGCTCAACAGCAATTTGAAGCCGCATTGAAGCTCGATCGCTCGAATGCTTGGATCTATTATCATCTGGGACTTCTTTTCCTTGAACAAAGGAATTACGATCTCGCGATCGACAACTTCAAGGCCTCAAGGAACCTGGGTCGAAATGGCCAGGCGAGCCCGACGTGGCTGTGGGTTTGGTCCGAGATCAAGATGGGAAATTCCTATGATGCAAAGGGTGACCGCACGAGAGCGGTGGCGGCCTACAAACGCGCCGAGCAGATCCCGGACGATTACGACAATGCCAAACAGGCGGTGGCGAAATATCTGGCGGAGCCTTATGATCCTCGACAGGTAAGCACGACGGCAGTGAGGTAGGAGACAGAAGACAGAAGTCAGAAGTCAGAAGTCAGGAGAATGGAGCAAGCATCGTCCCGGAGGGACATCGGTAGTTAGCCTGGGGTAAGCCGAAGGCGCAACCCCGGGTCACAGCGGCACCCACGCCCTTTCCGCCGCAAAGCGGCGGCATCAGACAGAAGACAGAAGACAGAAGACAGAAGACAGAAGACAGAAGACAGAAGACAGAAGACAGAAGACAGAAGACAGAAGACCTTCCCTTTTATCCAACCGGTTTGCTCAACAGACTGAAAAGACTCAACAGACTGAAAAGACTCAACAGACTGAATAGACTCGACAGACTGAATAGACTCAACAGACTGAATAGACTCAACAGACTGAATAGACTCAACAGACTTTACTCAATTATCGTGGTAACGATCTCGTGGATGCTTCGCTGGAGTTCCTTGTCGTCGGTGATCGGTGAAACGAGGGCCACCTCGGCGGCTTCGACAGGCGGGATTCCCTGAACGATCAGCTGGGCGGCATAGATCAGTAGACGTGTTGAAACGCCTTCTTCGAGGCCGTGACCGCGAAGGTTCCGGATCTTCTCTCCGATCGCGACAAGGTCGTTTGCGACGCTTCTTTCGACCCCGCCCTCACGAGCGACGATCTCTGCCTCCTGTTCAGGAAGAGGATAGTCGAATTCCATAGAAACGAACCGCTGACGCGTTGATTGCTTGAGGTCTTTTAGAATCGACTGGTAGCCGGGATTGTATGAAACCACAAGCATGAATTCCGGCGGCGCCTCTATGATCGTTCCCCGCTTTTCGATCGGAAGTCTTCGCCTGTCGTCAGTAAGCGGATGGATGATCACGACGGTATCCTTGCGCGCCTCTACCACCTCATCGAGGTAACAGATCGCACCGTTCCTGACCGCCGTTGTAAGCGGGCCATCGTGCCAGACCGTCTCCTCCCCTTCCAGCAGAAACCTTCCTACAAGGTCGGTCGCAGAAAGATCTTCGTGACACGCCACCGTCACCAGAGGACGGCCAAGCTTCCAGGCCATGAACTCAACAAAGCGGGTCTTCCCGCAACCCGTTGGGCCCTTCAGCATCGCAGGCAGTTTGGCGCCGAATGCCGCTTCAAAGAGTTCTACCTCTTTACCGATCGGAAGGTAGTAGGGCTCGTTCTCGACCTTGTATTTTTCTACCGCTAGTTCCATAAACTTTGTCCCGCTTCCCGGCGAAACGACAATAGTATCACCCGCCGGAAAAGCCCCGCAAACGTGCCTACTTCTCAGAACCGGTAGCCGCCACAGACGCCGCGATGAGTCAAAAATGCCCGCCCCCTTTTGTTGGGGACGGGCTTGAAAGGAGCGCTGAACAGAGAGAAAGCCGGGTGATCGATTTCGATCACTACTTACATTTGGAATATCCGCAGTCCCTGCAGAAGTCGCAACCTGAGGCGTGCTCAAGCTGGCCCTTGCATTCGGGGCAAGAGCCGATCATGTTGCCCATCTTGGATTCTTCTTCTTTCTTCCGGGACGAGACCGGTTCGCCGCTGAGCCTTCTGTCAGTGAGCAACAGGCATTCGGCGATAGCCTGTTCCGGAGATGTAAGAAGGCGCTCGTTGAACCAGACGGCGTGAGTACCCGTCACCTTGTTCATGCTGCGCGCTACTTCTTTCACACCAAAGCCGCCGCGGAGCATGTTGGATGCCAGCAGTCCCACACCTTCCGAGATCGGGCCCGTAGCAAATACTTCAAGCACGTCGTGACCGTCGTGGTTCACAGTCACGTACAGGTTGATACCGTCGAACGGGATCCGCCACGTTGAACCTTGTAATTCGTAAGGCCTTGCCACGCGTTTTCTCGACTCTTCGCGCTGGATGACCTCAAACTCTTTGTTCTGGCCGACGGCATCCGTCTGTTTTTCTTCTTTCTTCTTGTCGGCCTTCATCGAGTTAAGAACCTGGCCGTCGCGGCTTCCGTCTCGGTAGTAGCTGACCGCCTTGCAGCCCAGGTCTTTCGCCATTCGGTATAGCTTGTCGACAGATTCGACCGTGTCGTCTCTCGCACCGTTACAGGTCTTCGAGATCGAGTTGTCGACGTGCTTCTGAGCCGCGGCAAGGACTCTCACATGCTGATGCGAGGTGATGTCCATTGCCGAGATGAAGTGTGCCGGAAGGTCTTCCTCGTGATCGACTACGTGCGCCGCCGCGCTCTTGATCGACTCTTCGTCGGTCAGGTCTACCTCCACTCCCAAAGCCTCAGCGGCAAGCGTGTGGACGTAGTGCCTTTCGCCCAAAGTGTCGCGCCTGACGTACGCCCAGGAGAAGTTAGGTTCAATGCCGGAAGAGGTCTCAGCTACCAGAGAGATGGTACCGGTCGGAGCGATCGTCGTTACTTCGTAGTTGCGTGGTGTGAGATCTTTGGAGCGGTCGATGCCGATCTCGTCATATAGGAACGAGGCATAGTCATCTTCATTCCCTGCGAGCTCGGGGAAGGTGCCCTTCTCAGCACCTAGATCGATCGAGGCCTCCCACGCCTCTTTTCTGACGAATCCCATGGTCTTTTCCATGAACTCGATCGATTCATCTTCGCCGTAAACGATCCCGAGCTTCAGACAAAGATCGGCGAATCCCATAATTCCAAGGCCGACCGGACGTGTCCTTTTCACGACGTCATCGATCTCGGGAAGCGGGAAGTGCCCTGCATCAACAACGTTGTCGAGGAAGCGGGTGCACATTCGCGTGACAGACCCTAGTCGATCCCAGTCGATGTCCTTTTCTGCATCTGCTCCGTCTTCGGTCGTCTTGTTGTAGAACTTCGAAAGATCGATCGAGCCCAGGTTGCAGGAGTTGTTGAAATGGAGCATCTGCTCGCCGCACGGATTGCATGCGAAGATCGGCCCCATCGTGCTTTGCATGTGGTTGTGGCGATTTACTTCATCGATGAAGATGATCCCGGGCTCAGCGTACTTGTGGGCGGATGCGATGATCCTATTCCAGATGTCGGGTGCATAGACCATTCCGGGAGCAGGAGGTTCTTCAACCGTGCAGCCGGAAAAATCAGCTGCCGCGAACGCCGCTTTGTCGGCAAACGTGACGGTAGTGCCATCCTCACGTTTGTAGACCCTGTAGTCCTCGCCTGTCACCGGATCAAACACGCTCTGAGTCCAGGGTTCGCCGTCAAAATCCGTCTGGAACCACTCCTGTGCGTCGACGGCTTTCATGAAGTCATCCGTGACCGTTACAGAGATGTTGAAGTTCGTTAGCGACGACTGATCATTCTTCGCGTGGATAAAGCGAAGGATATCGGGATGCTTGATCGCCAGGATACCCATGTTCGCGCCTCGTCTGACACCGCCCTGTTTCACAACCTCGGTCGTGCCGTTGACGATGTTCATAAAGGAAACCGGGCCGGACGCGACGCCGCGAGTCGAGTTGACCATTGAGCCGTGTGGTCGCAGAAACTCGTAAGTCATACCAGTTCCGCCGCCGGTCTGGTGAATGACCGCTACGTTCTGGGCGTGCTGCATGATCCCGTTGATCGAGTCGGGTACGTTGAGTACAAAACAGGCGGCAAGCTGGCCTTTCGGTTTGCCGGCATTTACGAGGCAGGGTGTGTTCGGGACGAACTCGCGGTGAAGCATGATCTCGCGCATCGAGTTGAAGAACGTGTCGCGCTTATGCGGATCTGTCTCGGCGGTCGCAACGTGACCGACAACCCGGTTCACGATGTCTGCCCAGGTCTCGAGCGGGTTGCCGTGCTCATCCTTGAGCGAATAGCGTTTGCTGATCACCTTTTCAGCATTGATCCCGGGCGGAACGATCTCTTTTTGCCTCGCGGTTCCGGTCCCGTTGCCATTGCTCTTTCCGTTTTTAGCGACAAATTTTCCCGACGATACAGGTTCGAAGACTGTACTCATTAGCTCACCCTTCCTCTTTAGCCTGAAGACAATTGTGCCCTTAGACTAGTATTCTATATTCTTTTGTTTGCATTAAAAAATGCGGGCTCAAAAAGGTAACTGAAGACCTTTTGTTGACCTTCAAGAGTTTGGAACTCTCTTGAGTGGAAACGAATATACTTGAATTGAAATTGGGTGTCAACCGAAATCAGGCACAACATATTGTGTCTGTTTTCACAATCGGTGCCAAATAGCGGGTAACTTAAAGTAGTTTCTCAGGTTAGGGCTTCTAAGCCTTACAGGCACTTGGAAACACCTTTTCGTGTTCGGCACGATTTTTAACAGTTTTGATCCAGGATGTCTTTTTACTCGGGGATTTTCTGTCTGAAAGAGCTATGGGAAGACTTATTCACGGAATTGCGGAAGAAGGAACGATACGTGTCATCGCCTCGGATTCGACGGACATTGTCGCCGAAGCGGTCCGCAGGCACAAAACAGCGCCCACTGCGTCTGCTGCGCTGGGCAGGGTTCTCACCGGAACCCTTCTATTGGGGGCAAGTTTCAAAGACTTCGACAGATTGACGGTGAAGATCGAATCAGAAGGCGAGATCGGCGGCATCGTCGCTGAAGCTGATGCGAACGGCAATGTTCGAGGATACGCGAAGAATCCGTCGGCAGAAGTGCCCGCAAAGCAGAACGGGAAATTCGACGTCCGCGGCATTGTCGGAGAGGGCATGTTCTACGTGATACGCGAGTCAGGATTCGACATCGGCCTTCATCGCGATCCGTATGTCGGTTCTGTTCCCATCGTGTCAGGTGAGATCGCCGAAGATTTCGCGTATTACCTCGCTCGCTCCGAGCAGATACCGTCGGCGGTCCTCCTCGGGGTCCTGCTTAACAATTCGGCACCGTATGTTCGCGCCGCAGGAGGCGTGATGATCCAAATGCTTCCGGGAGCTGATGAGAGGGTTATTAAGGCTGTTGAAGCGGCTGTCGAAAAGGCACCTCATCTTACAACCAGCCTGACCGAGGGAGCGACCGCCGAAGATCTACTGGAGATCTCGATGGGTGGAATCGAGTTTGAGGTCCTCCACGAACGAGAGACCGCCTTTAAGTGCAACTGTTCACACGAAAGGGCACTCGGCCTTGTTTCGGCTTTAGGTGAGGAAGAAGTGCGCGCGATGCTCGAAGAAGATGACGGGGCAAAACTCGATTGCGGATTCTGCAATGAGACCTATGAGCTGAGCCCGGACGATCTTAGGCGGATGCTAAGAAAGGGAACAACTGACTAATTAGAGTTTGAGGAAGATCGCGTGTTCCCATTCCTCGGCGCGTTGGCCGGCCTAGACGAACCGACTCCGCGAAACATCGGCGTGAAGATCCACTTCGAATGGTTCTCGATTCCGTAGTAGGTCACTACCGATGTGTCCTTGCTTTGGCTTGCGACACCTATAAACGGTGTGTTTGAGGTGGACACCTCGTACTCCGATTCGTCTACGGCCTTAAGGTCGTCGTTATCCCCAAGCCCTTGTGCGGAGGCAAGCGGAACAGCATATCTGTTTAGGTATTGATTCGGCGTGGCGGGAAGCAATCCGCTGTTAAACCTCTGAACCCTCTGGCCAAAATTTAGAAATGCCCTGCTGGTCGGAGAGATCAGCCGCCACTGACCGTCTTCACTTAGCGGATCCACCGCCGCAGCCGGCCTCAGGATCATTCTTCGTTTTGTTCCCTGCGGGAGTCCTTCCAAAAGCTCGTCGATCGAGTCCGGAAGTTTTTGTCCCTGGTGAAAATTCACGTATTCGCGGATCGCATCGGCGACCTCTTCACCGCGCCGGATCGACTCAAGCTCTTTCTCGCGCTGGACCGCGTTCATTACCGTCGGTGCTGCGGCAAGGAGTGCGATAGCGACAAGCGTCATTACGGCCATCACCGTCATGAGCGACATTCCTCGCTCGCCGACGGTCTTTCTTAAAGTCGCATTTATGCCGGTCATCCGCGTTGAGGTTACTCGTTGTCAGGGGGCTCGGGAAGTTCGACAACCTGAATCTCAGGGTCGTTATCTGAATCCTGCTTTTGTCGATTCTGCCGGCGTTTCTGGAGCTCTTCGATCGCCTTTTTCAGGGCCTCGCGGTTCGGCCGGTTTCCGTCATTGGGCGCCCTTGGGATGTCGTCAGGTATGCCCGGAATCCGTGTCGTCGGAGCGCTGCTGCGCGATGGTGTCCTGTTTACAGGGAGACCGCCTCCGGATGTGCTTACGGGGCCGTCCGGTCTCAATAGTTCGAGCCTGTGCTTGAAGCCAAGCCGGACATCCTCAAACTCGACCGCTTCTGAAGAGATGCTGATCACGCGGAATCTGCCTTTGACCACATCGTTCAAACGTGCCGTGAACGGGTCCTGGTTTCTGCGACCTTTGTCCTGGAAGTAGGCCGTGTCGTTATTGTAGTGCTGACGGGCGATCACACCTATGTATTCAAAATCAGGCGCCGGCGGCGGAATGACATTGAATTGAACCGGGTAAGAATAGAGCGTACCGTCCGGTGTATTTACCATGATACTTTGACCGCCAGCTCTCGCTATCAGCGATGCGGGAACCTGGGCCGCAAGTCGTGTCGGGCTGATGAATGTCGTCGGAAGAGCATTACCACTAAATATAATTCTCGCATTCTCGACGAAATCTTCGCCTATCGCTTCAATCCTAAAACTCTGAGAACCTGCATAAGTCGTTGTCGGAGTTACGTACGCCAAAGGCATAGGCGGTCTTGGCGGAGGGGTCGGCGGAACATAAGTCGGACCAGGATCAGGTGTGGGGGTCGGAGTAAAAGCAGGAGGCTCGTAAAAAGCGAAGATGTTTCTGCCCGATATCGGAGCATCAACTCTTCCGCCGTTGTAAACGACCGGAGTCACCACATAATCGCTGTTCACCGCTTGCAGGTTCACGGGAACATCGACGACGTCCTGCCCCGCGGTTCCCTGGGCCCCTTCGGGATCGGCGGGTTCGCCGTCGGTTACGGGAGGCGTCGCCGGGCCGCCGCTGGGAAGCAACATTCCGCCGAATGCCCAGGTAAGCGTAGCGACTGCAATAACTCCCAGCACGATCGCTGCGATGATCTTGTTGCGCTCCGCGGGTGTTTTTCCTTCAAACAATCCCATTCCTAAAATCCGATACCGATCAGTCTGTCTCCGGCAGATCCTCTTCGAGAGGAGTCGACGTCAAAAGCTTCTTTTCGTTCTCCCTCTGAAAATATGCCGCGATCTCCAGCCGCAGAGCGACTACTTTTCCGCGCGTCCTGCCTTGGGTGTCGTCCCTTACCGGCGTGACGACCGAACCCGCTGTAGCCTCCGGGCCTGATGAAGACGGCTCTTCGCTTTCCGAAGGCTCGAGCTCGACGGAACTTATGACAATGTACTCGTTGCTGTTCTCGACCTCGTTCAAAAACCTTCGCAGATTCACGTACGACCCTTCGACGGTCATCGTTACGTAGATCCCTGGAAACAAACTCTGATACTTGGTCCTGCCGCTCTGAGTCCGTTCATTGGTTCCGGCTCGTCGCTCTTCTTCGGAAACCTCGATAGGGGTGTAATCGGGACCGCTTGAATTAACAAGCCCAAATGCGCCGATCAATGCGTTGAGCCGCTGGTAGACCGCGGTTTTTCCTATCGACTCGTCCTGAAGAAACCGGACCTCAAAATCTTCAGCAGAGCTGACCAGGCGGGCGACGCGGGTTTCGGTGGTCGCCATATCACCGAATTTTCGGTTCTCTTCGCGCAGTTCAGTCTCGAGATCGTCACGTCGTTCGCGATTCGCTTCAAGTTCTCTGGCTTCGGGAAGTACGAAAAGAAGGTAGCCGGCAATGACAGCAAGCAGTACGAGAAGCGAAACGCCCACGGCTCCGATCTCAAGCGACCCCCACATGCCTTTGTAGACCCGCTTCCTTCGACGCTGAGGAGGAAGTTCTTCGACCGTTTCTTCGACGATCACTTCATTCTCGGTGCTTTCTTCAAAGTCCTGATCCGCGACCGTCTGCTCTTCAAACGGGGAATTGTCTGCCATCTACCGGCCACCTCCCTCGTTTGTATTGACCGCGACATCGGCGGGTGGCGCAGGTGCATATCCTGCGCGGGGGAAATACGTGAGCTTCAATGTGAATTCAGAATACGTGAACCGTTCGCTCTTCTGCCTGTCTTGTCCGCGGAGTGAAGCCCGGAAGATTCCCGATTCGTTCATCCTCCGGATCATTTCCAAAACCCCCTGGTACTCTCGCGCGAGGACTGCGAAGTCGAGTTCGGCTCTTAACTGGCCGTTCTCGCGATAAACATTCTCGACGTTGATGCGGGAGGCGCTAACACTGCCCGGCAGAACCGTCTCAAGGTCCGAGAGCAGCCGGGACCAGCTGAAGTCTTTGTGGGCGACAAGCGTATGCGACGCCACCATCAGTTGCTCCTGAGCCGGCGTCAAACTTTGTCTTACTTCCTTTTCCTTCTCATCGAGCGCGCGCAGATCTTTCGCCATCGCATCGATATCGCTTTCGACAAGCTCGTTCGTGACCGAATCGGCTCGATATTGAGTAACGCCGAAGATGGCGCCGATGAATGCGAACAGCAGTACCGCAGCCGCTATCAGATAGGGCAGGGTTCTGTTCCGGAATGGGTCGGATGAGAGGTTTAACTTGTCTAGCACTACGCCTCTATGAATCGCTTATGAAGGACGAAGTTGTAATGCCTGCCGAACGGCGGCCGAATAATTAATGAATGTTAGCACGAAACGGACAGAGCAAACAGCGGTGCCCCGGTGTTTACCCTATTAGAAGGCGCCTTCGATACTGGCGGCCTTCCGGTATCCACGCAGGTGCAGTGGCAGAGTTCCAAAAACTATTCGCTTCGAGCTCTTAGAGGTTTGGACAGTTCTTCATCGCTCAGGTCTCTATAGGCGCATACCATGTTCCGGCCGAGCCTTTTTGCCTTGTAGAGCGCGGAGTCCGCCATCTCGACCAGCTCGATGGGATCCTCGGAATCGTGCGGGAATGAGGAGATCCCGATACTCATCGTAATATGGTGGATGCCTGCCGGTTTTCCCTGCTTGATCACACTAAATGGCTGGCGTTCTATCACCAGTCGTATTCTTTCAGCTGCGACAAGCGCCTGGTTGATCTCGGCATCGAGCAAGAACGCGGCAAACTCTTCACCTCCGAACCGGGCCGCTGCGTCCCCATTTCTTAGAATGCTGGTGATGCACATCCCTATCTCTTCGATTGTCTTGCTGCCGGTCAAATGGCCGAAGCTGTCGTTGACGTTCTTGAAGTGGTCAATGTCCATCATTAGTACGCAGAACGGAAGGTCTCCGTGTTTCGCACGGGCGGATTCGCGCCTCAATTCGGAGAAGAACGAACGGCTTGAAAGAAGTCCAGTAAGGTCGTCGTGTGCAAGAAGTCTTCGTATCTGGTGCTGGTATTCCCGGTCGATCTCGTCAAGGAGTTCAAATCTGAGTATGTGGTCCCCGACGGTAATCTTGTCTCCGTTGTGGAGCGTCTCTTCAAATATCGGCTCACCGTTCAGAAATGTCCCGTTCTCCTCGTCCAGATTTGTGAGCCTGTAAAACGTAAGTCCGGACTCCTCGTCTGTCTCGGTGGTGATGCGGGCATGCTGTCTTGAGACGCGGGAATCATTTACCCGGACGTCAGCCTCGATCGCCCTGCCGATTATCACCTCTTCGCGTTCGAGCGGGATCGGCACGGCAAGAAGGTCGCCCGACAAAAACACGAGGGCGGGACGCAAATCTCTTTTCGGACGTTTAGCCTGGGTGATCATCTGGGACTAGAACTTCGCCGGGTGTGAGCTGGCAGGCGGGTTACCTGTTAACAGGATAGCGTATCGGCCCCCGCTTTTTCCACAAAAAATCGCGGAAACCCGGATCGGACGCGAAACTTCGGATTTGCCAACTGTGCTGGTTTGATTCATATTTCAGACTAAATGCGGGTCCTCATAGTAAAACTCAGCAGTATCGGGGACATCGTCCACACACTCCCCGCTGCGGCGGCGGTCAAGCGCATAGTTCCTGATGCAAAGCTGTTTTGGGTGGCCGAGCGCAGAAGTTCCGAGGTGCTCCGGAACAACCGCTTGCTTGATGGTCTCATCGAAGTCGACACAAAAGCTCTGAGGCGCGGAAACGCAGTGCTTGGGAAGACATTGGAATCTGCATTCAGGCAGTTCCAAGAGATCCGCGCCCCAGAGCTTGACCTTTCCATAGACTTTCAGGGTCTCTTCAAATCAGCAGTAATTTCAAAGATCTCCGGCGTGTCACGCCGATTCGGCTTTGGCAAGATCAATTTACGGGAACCCGGTTGCCGCTTCCTTTACACTGACCGCATCGCTGTCGAGACGCGGCAGAACGTTGTTGCAAAGAATCTCGATCTCGCGGAGAAGGCGCTTCGTTCGGTGTTCGAGGATGACAGCATTAGTTTCGAGGGCTTGCCTATAGAGTTCCCGATCGACGTCGAAGAAGATGACCGTAATGAAGCCGGGAGAGTCGTGGACTCAATCGGCCGCGAGTTCCTGGTGCTAAATCCCGGCGGCGGATGGGTAACAAAGCTCTGGAGGGCGGAGGACTACGGGGCTTTGGCTGATCTTGTGTGGTACGACCTTGGCTTGGTTCCTGTTGTAACCTACGGTCCGGGAGAAGAAGAACTTGCAGACCGCGTGGCTGCCGCTTCGCGATCCGGAAGAGTGGTCAAAGCCGACCTCTCGCTAAAAGGCTTCTATCATTTTGCAAAGAGCGCTGCAGCGTATGTTGGAGGCGACACGGGACCGACACATCTTGCGATCGCGGCAGGGTGTCCGGTGGTCGGGATCTACGGGCCGACCGAGTGGTGGCGGAACGGCAGCGTGAATCCATCAGATATTTGCGTCGGCCGCGATGACATCGACTGTCGAATCGATTGCCACCGAAGAACCTGCGACAAATGGATCTGTATGGACATTTCGCCGCAGACAGTGCTCCAGTCGGTTCGAGAGCGTCTCGCACGGGCGGGAGGCCCCGTTCCGGAAGGCGTTTCAGCTTGAGTACCGACCTCGGATTCTTAAATGGTCACTTCCGTTCTTCGATCGGTCCCCGATACATATGGGGTGAAATATGCAGGTTCAAAACTGCGGCTTCTTCCCCATATCCTGGATCTTGTTGGCAAGACAAAAGCTGAAACGGTTCTGGACGCTTTTTCGGGAACGACCCGTGTAGCTCAGGCGTTGGCGGCAAACGGGATTCGGGTGACAGCGAATGACATTTCCGAGCTGTCCCGTGTTTTTGCCATCTGTTTTCTAAGAGCGCCTGGGAATGACGCTGAGTATAGGGATCTCATCGACCACCTCAATTCCCTTCCCGGCAAAGACGGCTGGTTCACAAAGCATTACGGCGGCGATCCGGCTGGATATGAATCGGTCGGAAGGGACGGTCTAAAGAAGCCATTTCAAATACACAATACAAAAAAACTGGACGCCATTCGCGAGGAGATCAAACGTCTTTCACTCCAAGAAGAAGAAAAATGTGTCGCGCTTACGAGCCTGATTCTGGCGTTGGACAAAGTTGACAGTACGATCGGCCATTTCGCTTCCTACCTCCGGAAGTGGTCAAGACGTTCGTACAATGAGCTTTTTCTTGAACTCCCCGGGGCGACACCCATCGGAGCCGGGCATAAGGTGTTTCAAAAGGATGTCTTCGAAGCATTAGGTGAAGGGGAATGGGACCTTGCGTATCTTGATCCGCCCTACGGTTCAAATAACGAGAAGATGCCGCCCTCGAGGGTGCGCTATGCAGCCTACTATCATTTCTGGAAAACAGTGATCCTCGACGATAGACCTGAATTGTTTGGAAAAGCTTTGCGCAGGAGCGATTCTTCGGACGAGCTCTCGTATTCTCCGTTTGAGGACTTCAGACGCGGCGAAGACAAAGAGTACATAGCGATCGGCGCGATACGACGATTGATTCGGGAGGTCCCTGCAAGGTATGTACTGTTGTCCTACAGTTCAGGGGGGCGGGCGACGCGAAAGGCGCTGGAGTCAGCCCTTCTGGAGTCAGGCAGGATTATGGAATCCTTGTCGATCGACCACCAAAAGAACGTCATGGCATCTATGAGCTGGACGGGAGATTGGGCTTCCGAGCAACAGGCGCCAAATCAGGAGTACCTTTTCCTGCTTGAGAAATGACGGCAAAGCGAAGCACATCAATTCTACAGAGGATCCGGGTCCCTCTTGGATTTGCATTCGGAATTCTCTTTGTATTGTTTGCCGCGCCGAACTGGATTAGCCTTGGAACCGGAATCGCGGTCGCTTTCCTTGGCCTCCTGATCAGGGCATGGTCGACAGGTCACATCCGTAAGAATGTCGAAGTATCGATGTCCGGCCCGTATTCAAGGACCCGAAACCCTTTGTATCTAGGGAGTTTCATAATGGGTCTTGGTTTCTCGATCGCTTCGGGAAGATGGTGGCTGATCCTCGCGTTTGCGGGTTTCTACCTTGGCATCTATTTGCCGGTGATGAGAATCGAAGCGCGTGAATTGACCAGTAAATTCGGGGATGATTACACAAGATACGCAGAGAATGTCCCTCTGTTCTTCCCGAGGCTCGCCGCGTACGGTGAAGCCGACGCTGAGTTCAGCAAGGATCTCTACTTGAAGTACAAGGAATATCAGGCAGCGATAGGCTTCGTTTTGGTTTCCCTGATCCTCGTGTTGAAGTTATATTTGTTAGAATACTGGAGATGAATTTTCGATCTGCAACAAGTGCCTTGTTCCTGATAGCGCTCAGCTGGACTTTCGTGTCCGCCCAGAGCGGAGCGGGACCGATGAGCACGCCCGCCGCAGATGCGAGGACATTCTCGAACCCTTATTCGGCGGGTGAAAAACTGGAGTTCGAAGGCAAGTATAAGAAGTTCGGATTTGCCTTCAGCATTGCGGAAATGACGTTCTCGGTACACGAAAGGGATGAGGATGGCAGCTACTATATTCTCTCCGAGGCCCATTCAAAGGGAACTCTCGCGAAACTCTTCAATTTTTCTTTTTATCAGAAGATCGAGTCTTTTGTAGATACTGATTCGCTGCGCGTCACGCGCTCCGTCAAGCGTGATGAACAGCGCGACAGGATTCGCGACAGCGAGGCCACATTCGACTATCAGAGAAGCCGCGTTACCTGGGTAGAGACCGACCCGAACGATCCTGCCAAGCCTCCCAAGAGAGTCGCATCGACCATTACGGAAGAGACCCACGATCTGGTCACCGGTGTTTTTGCGCTGAGGGGAAAGAAGTTTGCGGTCGGCAAGACGCTGACGATGAAGGTTTCAGACTCCGGTCTCGTGTACGATGTCCCGGTAAAGATCGCTGGGCTTGAGCGCCAAAAGTCGATATTCGGAAAGGTCGCCTGCTGGAAGATCGAGCCTGAGATCTTTGGGGATGGAAGAGTTATAGAACAGAAAGGAAGCCTGACCATCTGGGTCACGGCCGACAAGCGCCGGATACCGGTCCGGGCCAGGCTGAACACGGAACTTGGCCGCGTGGATATTAAACTCGAGAAGTACACGGCCCCCGGCGAAACCACTCCGATAAGTTAACATTTCAGTAACCCCCAGACGCGCTCCGCGTCCTTGTAACTGCCCCCCAAAACGCTCATAATCTCCTATTCGGCCCTGGGCCATTTTCGTGCCAGGGGGAGGAGATGATGACAGATAAAAAGAAACCGGCCGTAAAGAAAACCCCGGACGGCAAGAAGAAGCCGACGGGAACGAAGCGATCGAAAGCGAAAAAACTCCGGCTTTCAAAGGAACCGGTGTTTTCCGGGTCTTCGAAATCGGCCGCAGCGGCCGACACCTATGATGGCCCAGCCGATGCTGTTACCGAGACAAAGCCTCGGAGTGACGAGGACATCCTCGATTCGATGTCCCCACTCGACAGAAAACTCGCGGATCCGGTCCTTCCGGAACTGCCGCGAGAAAACCGTGCGAGGCTTCAGCTACAGTCGCCAACAAGGCTTTATTTCTACTGGTCAATAAAGCACAATCCCTTCAAGACACTAAGCAAGGCTTTCGGCGGATCGACGGGCAGCTACTCGCTTGTTGTAAAGCTTGTGAACCGGACGCGCGGCACGGAAGAGATTTACAGGGTCGATCCTGAAGGAAACTGGTGGTTCGCCGCCGATCCTGACAGTGAGTATCGAGCCGAAGTCGGATTCTATGCGCCAAACCGACCTTATATTCGGATCATCTACTCGAACTCCGTAAGTACTCCTCGCCGAAGCCCCTCGCGAAGAACCGACTACGTTCCGCGATTCACCGTGACGGCGGACGAGTTTGCGGATGTGCTTGAGGTTTCGGGTTATTCAAGGGACGCATTCGAAGTCGCGCTCGCAGGTGACGACAGGGACGCAGCAGATGAGATCACCCGCGCAACATTCGACGGGCTGCTCGGAAGCATGAGGTTTGATCTCAGTCATTTCGACGGTGATGAGCTACGTTTCGTTCTTCTTGCCCTCGCGTCGGGCTTTTCACTTGATGAGATAAAAACTCAGGTAAGTGCCGGTCTCTACAAAAAGCTGTTTGGCTCAGGCGTGAGAGTTTCTCCGGAACAGGCGCTTGCGGCTTTGCAGGAGAATTTTGAGGTTGATACAGAAGAGATCTTTGAGACGGAAGAGGTCGGGCCTGCGGTCGTCGGTTTGAGTGCCATCAACTTCCCGAAGAGAGTTCGTTCCAGGCGTGTTCCCACGAAGCTTCTGAACAGGATCTCGAAGCTTGAACCTGTAAGCTCTGCCAGATAGGCTGAATGCTCTTATTGTTCTGCGCCGGCGAGTGTTGCGGTCAAACGCCGCATGCTTCGCCGGCTTTCTTGTATACTCCCCGAAGTGGAAAACATGCCCGTCGGATACTTCAGCCTCATACTTCACGCCCATCTGCCGTTCGTAAGGCATCCGGAATTCCCGGAGTTCCTTGAAGAAGACTGGCTTTACGAGGCGATTACCGAAGTCTACATTCCCCTTATCTTCATCTTCGAAAGGTTGTACGAAGCTGATGCGAAGCCGAGGCTGGCCATGAACATATCGCCTCCGCTTTGCGAGATGCTGGCTGATAACCTTCTGGAAAAGCGTTACACGCGGCACCTGGAAAACCTGATAGATCTCGCACGTAAAGAGTTTGAAAGGGTAAAGAAAGAGGATCCCGAGTTTTACGATGTAGTCGAGATGTACGTGGAGATGCTGGAAGCATCACTAGTTCTCTGGAATGACAAATACAACCGTAACCTTGTGAATGCGTTTCGAGAGCTTCAGGACAAAGGAGTACTGGAGATAATCACTTGTGGCGCCACTCACGGCTTCCTTCCGCTAATATCGACAAAAGAATCGCGCAGAGCTCAGGTCGAGGTTGCGGTCAACAACTACCGAAAACACTTCGGCCGAAATCCCCGGGGCATATGGCTTCCGGAGTGTGCATACGAAGAGGGAATTGAAGATCTGCTGAAGGATTGCGGCATTGAGTACTTCATCGCCGATTCCCACGCGATCCTGTACGGCGATCCGCGCCCGAAGTACGGAGTTCACGCGCCGGTATCGTGCCCGAACGGCGTCGCTGTCTTTGCAAGGGACATCGAGACAAGTCAGCAGGTGTGGAGTGCGGAAGTTGGGTACCCGGGAAACGAGATATACAGGGAGTTCTACAGGGACGTCGGCTGGGACCTGCCCCTTGATTATCTGAAGCCGCATCTACACAAGGACGGAAGCCGACGCCACCTCGGGCTTAAGTATTTCAGGATCACCGGGCGAGATGTCGAGCAGAACCGAAAGCGGCCATACAAGCCCGCAGCAGCGACGATG
The DNA here is from genome assembly GCA_003385635.1 of Acidobacteriota bacterium. Lineage (GTDB taxonomy): Bacteria > Acidobacteriota > Blastocatellia > Pyrinomonadales > Pyrinomonadaceae > Aridibacter. Next base: position 235,298 of record QQUY01000001.1, read on the forward strand.
CGAGCCGCTGAAGACGCGGGAGATTTCCTGTCGAAGCGGGTCGGGCAGGCTTACGATCTGCGTCGGGCCTACGGGGGGCATCCGCCGCTTGTGGTTTCGCCGTACGATGCAGAACTTTATGGTCACTGGTGGTTCGAGGGTCCGCAGTTCATCGACTATCTGTTCAGGAAGATACATTTTGATCAGGACAAGATCAGGGCCGTGACACCCGGCGATTACCTCGACTCGGAACTCCCGATCCAGGTACAGAAACCGTCGGCTTCATCCTGGGGCGAGGCAGGCTATTACAAGGTCTGGCTCAACGAAGGCAACTCGTGGATGTACAAGTATGCCCACGATGCGGAAAAGAGAATGACGGCTCTGGCGGATCATTTCCACGAGCCGAACGAGATCGAGATTCGTGCATTGAATCAGTGCGCAAGGGAGTTGCTGCTCGCGCAATCGAGCGACTGGGCATTCCAGATATACCAGGGAACGACGGTCGAGTATTCTTCCCGCCGATTCAGATCACACATTCACCGCTTCGGGCTCTTGGCCGACGGCCTTGAAAATTATGAGGTCGATGAAGAGCTGCTGTCCGAGATCGAGAAGCGCGACAACATTTTCAGCGAGATCGATTACCGCATCTATCGATCCAGTTGAAGCGCTGTGCGACCTGTTTGCCTTACCTTTTTTGCACGGATAGAATTCGGCTCTTGGAATTAGGAGAGAATCGCAATGTCACAATACAAAGGCGAGATAGTTCCTGCTGAGGGTAAGTTGGGCATACTTCTCGTAGGCCTCGGGGCGGTGAGTACAACTTTCATAGCAGGTGTGGAGGCAATTCGGCGCGGTGTTTCGCAGCCGATCGGAAGCCTGACGCAGATGGGGACCATCCGGCTTGGCAAAAGAACGGAGAACCGTGTTCCGAAGATCAAGGAGTTTATATCGCTTGCAGAACTCGACGATCTCGTTTTCGGCGCTTGGGATATTTTCGATGAGAATGCCTACGAGGCCGGCCTCGATGCTGGGGTGCTGGAAAAGGACCTTCTGAATCAGGTGTCTGAGCCTCTCTCCTCTCTGAAACCGATGAAGGCCGTCTTCGACAACCGCTATGTAAAACGGCTCCACGGAACAAACGTAAAGTCCGGCAAGAACAAGATGGATCTGGCGGAACAGCTTATGGAAGACATAAGCGAGTTCAAATCTGCCAACGGATGCGACAGGCTTGTGATGGTCTGGGCGGCCTCGACCGAGATCTTTCTTGAGGAATCCGACGAGCACCGGTCTATCGAGGCTTTCGAGAAGGCACTTTACGATGACTCGGAAGCGATCGCGCCTTCGATGATCTACGCATATGCCGCCATCAAATCGGGTGTTCCGTTCGCGAACGGGGCGCCAAACCTGACCGTTGATATACCGGCGTTGACCGAGCTTGCGGATCAATACGGGGTTCCGATCTGCGGAAAGGACTTCAAAACCGGACAGACCTTGATGAAGACGATCATCGCTCCCGGATTGAAGAGCCGGATGCTGGGACTCGCGGGCTGGTACTCGACGAATATCCTTGGAAACCGCGACGGAGAAGTGCTTGACGATCCCGAGTCGTTCAAGACAAAGGAGGAATCCAAGCTTTCGGTACTCGAACAGATACTTCAGCCTGATGTTTACCCCGACCTCTATGACGGTTTCTCGCACGTGGTCAGGATCAACTACTACCCGCCGAGGGGTGACAACAAGGAAGGCTGGGACAATATCGATATTTTCGGGTGGCTCGGCTATCCTATGCAGATAAAGATCGACTTCCTGTGCCGAGATTCGATCCTCGCAGCGCCGCTGTGCCTCGATCTGGCGCTATTCCTGGATCTTGCAAAACGGGCGGGAATGAAGGGTGTGCAGGAATGGCTGTCGTTCTATTTCAAATCACCGCAGACCGCCCCCGGCCTTTATCCCGAACACGACATCTTCATCCAGCTGAAGAAGCTGAAGAACACTCTCCGTTATCTCAAGGGTGAAGAGCTGATCACTCACCTCGGTATCGAGTACTATGACGACTAGGATTGAGTTCCAGGTTCCAGGTTCAACTCAAGATTCAAAGTTCAAGGTTCAGAGGGCAGATTCGAGATTCGAGGGAGAAATTCCAGGCACCTGACTCCAGATCATATTTTTTCGCGACCGAGACTTCGGAATGGCGTTGAAATTCAACGCGTCCCGGCAGGGACGGGTATATGTTAGCCCCGTTCAAGCCGCAGGCGCAGTGCGGGGTACAAGATCCTACCTACCCTCGCTGAGCCGCTTTAGCGGCGGCATCTCATTGACCAATGACCATTGAACATTGACCAGTGAAGAGGCGCAATCGGCGCCAGCTGTTAAAAGCAAAAAGGTCCCAACCATTTCCCCGGCTTCGTAGGAGCCAAGTGTCTGTAGCTATCCACACAAATAAAATAGGGCTGCCTTTTCAGACAGCCCCTTGCCAATCGTTGTTCGATCGTGATCACCTTGCCAAGAGCAGTGCGGTCGATGAGGGTGCTTCAGATCTCGGTCTTTCGTAATGAAGCTTGAGCGGCTCGGCCAGTAGCTGAGCGGCCTCTGCATTCATGCCGGCATCTAGCTCCGAGACCACAAGCACGGACCTTTTCGCGACATCGAAACTGGAAACGGTGTAGTCCGGCGACGCAAAGCTCTTCACTCTCCCGACGATCGCGCCCGGATCAGCGCTTTCACCCGTTACAAGCACTGAAAGTACGCGGCCGCCGTTCTTCATTATTACGTGTGAAAACTTGACGCCCTTGTAACCGCAGGAATGAGAATCAACAAGGTCGCAGTCCTTTAGCAATCCTTTCATCTCGCTGCTTACGACCTGAGCCAGACCCCTGAATTCAGACGGCACTTCGGCGACAGTTGTCGCGGGATCGTCAGCGAAATGCTTGACCGCGCAATTCTCGTGATCAACAGCAGCAATGTTCACAAGGTGATCTGGCGGAAGGGAATCCGTTCGTAAGACTTCTGTTCCTGCAGCTACACCCGGATCATCTCCCGATGTATAGGTGAAAAACACGCCTACTGAGAAGATCAAGAGCACGCCTGCGGCAGCAAGGGCCCATCCGCGGGTAACGTTCAGCCAACCAAAGCTTCCGGACCGGACATTCGTCCGCGACCTGCCGCCGGAAAGCTCCGACTGAAGTCGTTTCTTGAATGAAGCACTAACCTCAAACTCTGGAGCAGTACGAACCGCCGAACGCAGCCTCGTTCGCACCAGCCGGCGCGCTTCGATCGCGGACCGGCATCCCTGGCAATCTTCCAGATGCCTCAATATGTCGTGGTTGGTCTCCGTTAGAAGCTCGTCCGACAAATAAGAATCCAATAGCACATGGAAATCCCTGCAATTCATCAAGATTTCCCTCCTTTCCTGTTGATCATCGCGATATTGTCTTTCGGCGGTTCTTCAACGATCCCATATTCCCTGGCAAGTACCGCAAGCTCGCCTCTCAACAACCTTCGTCCACGATGAAGTCTCGACATCACGGTTCCCATCGGAATTTCGAGCATCGAAGAGATCTCTTTGTACGAGAAATCTTCGACGTCGCACAAAAGGATCACTTCGCGGAATATCGAGGGGACCTTCTTCACCGCTTCGATTACGTCTTCGTCAGTCAGCTTCTGAGGGATCGAAGGCTCAAACGTAAGAGTCTGCATTACCTTCTCTTCCGGATCATCGATCACTTTAAGATTTGATTCCTTTCTAAGCTGCTTGTAGTGCGTGTTGTACATTATCGTTGTCAGCCACGCCTTGCAGTTCGTGCCAGGTTCATACCGGTGAAAGGATTTGAGACCCTGCATCATCGTTTCCTGAACGAGATCTTCCGCAAGGTTCCGGTCCCGTTTAAGATACATCGCGACTCGAAACAGGTCCGGAGTCAGGGGCATTGCCTCCTGCTCGTATATCTCAAGCAGTCTCTCTTCTTCTTTTTTCGAGCTGAACAATCCCAAAAATTATCTTTCCTTGGTTCCGTCTATAGAATAAACAGCCGTCTGACAGAGTTCATATACTAATCGAGCGGCGTATTATTCCGTAAAACGTAAGAAAATGAGTCTTCTGGCGGCGAAACTTCGCGAAAGCGGTCACTTGCACAAGTCCGCAATTTTGTGTTAACAATTCTTCGGAAGATCCGCTCTTGCTCGGATGCGGCCCGAATCCCCGATCCAGAAGCTTCCTCTTTTCCAGTCAGCGAACGCAAAACCTTTTGACATCATCGGTTTAGACACAGTCCGGACTCGGAGCCGTGTCCGGTTCCGGAGTTCGACGGGGGGGCTCACAAGCTGAACTTCCCGGGTGCCACAGCCCTTAGGAGAATGACCAGATGACTAACGATTCGGCCAAAAAGAAGGCTGCAGAAGAACCCATTTTTCTCAATCCAGACAAGAAGAGCCCGCGCGCAGCAGACTTTGAAGACAAGCTGTCTGCTTTGATCGTAGGTCAGGAACGCGCGGTTCGCCGCATGAGCGGGCTTTATCAGATCTATCTGGCGGGTATGCAGAATCCGATGAGGCCGATTGGGACCATGCTGTTCCTTGGTCCTACGGGTTCGGGTAAGACTCGGGTGGTCGAGGCTGCGGCAGGTGTGCTGTTCGAAGACGAACACGCCGTGGTAAAGATCGACTGCGCGGAGTTTCAGCATTCCCACGAGATCGCAAAACTGATCGGCTCGCCTCCTGGGTACCTGGGGCATCGCGAAACCTCGCCGATGCTGACTCAGGAGAACCTGGACAAGAATCACACCGAAGACACGAAGCTCACATTCGTCCTTTTCGACGAGATAGAAAAAGCCTCTGATTCGCTATGGCAGCTTCTGCTCGGAATACTCGACAAGGCGACATTGACGCTCGGCGACAATAGAAACGTCGATTTCTCGAACACGATCGTGATAATGACGTCGAACCTAGGCGCCCGCGAGATGTCGGAAATGATCTCCGGCGGAATCGGATTCGCGCCCACAAAAGCGACACATAATCCCGAAGACACAGAGATCGATACAAAGATTTATCGCACGGCACTGGAAGCGGCAAAACGGAAGTTCTCGCCAGAGTTTATGAACAGGATCGACAAGGTGGTCGTTTTCAGAAGCCTGAAAGAACATCACCTGCGAAAGATCCTCGATATCGAGCTTGCGGCGGTCCAGGACCGGATCACGCAGTCCGCAGGAACGAAATTCGTTTTCGAATGCACGGACGCATCAAAGGAATTCCTGCTCCGGGAAGGAATCGATCTGAAATACGGAGCCCGCCATCTGAAGCGTTCCATCGAGCGCTTTCTTGTCTATCCGCTTTCGAACCTGGTTGCCACCGAACAGGTGGAGACCGGTGATCTTGTGCTTGTCGATTTCGATACGGCGGAAGAAAAGATGACCTTCCAGAAAAAGGCTGGGAAGATGATCGTTGCCGAACCTCCTGAAGAGGAAGAAAGCGCGGCCCCGGAAACGAAGTCTGACGCGGTTGGACTACCGCTTCCGGAACCCGTCGCGGCGCCTACGAAGTCAAAATCGCAGGGCGAGAATCAGGACAACGGCTAGAATTCGGCTGAGAACGAAGAGAACCAGGCTGTCCTTCTTGGGCTGCCTGGTTCTTAGTTGTTAGCGGTCCTTCATTCGTTTCTTGATCTCATTACGAAGGACGATCTCCGGATCGCGAAAGCGTTTTTCAGATCTTCCATCTTCAGTGTGGTGAAACACCAGGTGCCAGATCCCGGCCTTTCGGATCAGGATATAGGTGCGGACCGGAAGCTCAAGTCTTCGGATCCCCGCTTCTGATTCTACCTTCCAATCGTCACTGGGTCTGCCCTCCCGATCTATGTTACCTACCCGGATCGCTGATTCAGAAACGTACGCTGAAGCCGCTGTTCGAAACTGAACTACCAGAAGGTCAGATTCCTCTGGAGTAGATACCCTGTCGAGAAATCCGTGATCGGGTCCCTCCTTTTGATTCCAGCGATCCAGCCACGACTCAAACTTTCCAGACCGGTTTCCGCCAGTCCGTATCGCGCTAAAGATCCGAAGGGTTGAGCCCTTTGGAAAGGCCCCGCCGGAAACGATGAGGATAACCGAGTCGCTCTGTAGCCCCGCCTTATCCCGAAGCGTGGCAAGGTCAGAACTCCCGGTCTGCGCCATCAGAGCTGCAGGCAGCAGCAATAGAGCAATTGCGAAGTACTTGATCGAAAAAAACATTAAGAACCTCCTCGGGGAGAGGCGGTCTCTTGATCCTAAAGAGAATCGAGAATCTCTGGTCAGCCTTCTGTTTGACGCTACCGCGGGTACGAATTCGGGGCAGCAAAGTACAAGCTTGCCGATGGATGATCATTTTCCTTGACGATTTGAAGCACGTGCGCCAGGGAAGACTGAGAATTCTGGTTGGTGCGTTCGCGCGATTTGTGAATCATCGGCGCCTGAGATCGGGCTTGTTCAATCAGAGCCCGTGTCAGATACCGGATTTGCGCGGTTCGACGAAACTACGAACAAACAGACATCCCAAGGGTCAGCCATCAGAACATCTCGTTCCGAAGTATAATAGTTGAGAGCGAGATCATACCGATATACTCACCGTTCTCTTCCACCGGAGCGCTCCACAAATTAACTTGCAAGAGCAAACGAGCCACGTACCGGATATCCATGCTGGCAGGGACGGTTATCAAGGGTTTTGTCATAATCTCAAACACGTTTACGTCTTCCGAAGCTCTTTCGGGGATTATGACTTTGCGGACCAGGTCCTGAATCGCAACTATCCCGTAGGCATCCTGGTCATTTCGCTTTTTAATTATCAACGAATCAACCTTCTCCCTGCGCATGATCTCGACGGCCTCCTTGGCGGTCAAAAGACCGTCAATGAAAACCGTGTTCTTTTCCATAATGTCCTTAGCGCATTGAAACTTTCTTTTTGATTTCATACCCCAAACGTCCAGGTTTAGTAGCTAGAGATACTCTTCTCTGGCCTGATCCTTGAAGACACTCATCTGGCTCTCAAGACCGATCGCCTGCTCGATCGGTATGACAAAGGCAATTCCGGTCCCGGGTTCTCCGAACTGGCATCTGGTCTCAATCGTCCCAAGCAATCGCGGCACAGCGTGTTCTTCAACCAGAAAAGTAACTATATCTGTGCGTTCCTCGACTGTTAGTCCGAAAAACGTCTTACCTTCATTTACACCGGTACCCCTCGCCGGGGTGATCGTGGCTCCGGTCGCGCCTTCTTCCTTCATCGCGTCCACCAACTGTTCGGTCACCTGAGGCTTGACCATTGCCATTATCAGCTTGAATTTCATTGCTTTGTTTTCTTTAAGATGAAGTTGCTCAACTCCGCCAACTGAGCATAAGCCAATACCGAAATGATGGGAAACAAGCTGGCAAATGCTATTAACCCAAACCCATCGATCGCGGGATTTCTGCCGGGGACGGAACTGGATAACCCTAGTCCCAGCGCCGCAACCAATGGAACAGTAACTGTTGAAGTAGTTACACCGCCCGAATCGTAAGCAAGGGCGATGATCTTCTTGGGGGCGAATACCGTCTGGACGATGACAATTATATATCCGACGAGTATGTACAGATGCAAGGGGGTACCCGTCACGATCCGGAACGTTCCTAGCGCTAGGGCGAAAGCAACTCCGAGCGCCACGGTGATCCTAAGTCCCCACTGGCTGATCGTCCCGGCCGACACTTCGTTGGCCTTCATTGCGACGGCTATCAGAGCAGGTTCGGCGATCGTTGTCGCGAAACCCACCATTGCTGCAAAAACGAATATCCAGCTGTAAGAAAGCCAGTAAACCCCTTCGATGCCGGCACTGCCTACAAATTCCGGGCCGGACAACTGAGTTGCCATCAATTCACCCACCGGAAACAAGGCTTTCTCAAGGCCCAAAAGGAACAACGAGAGGCCGAGTACGACATAAATGCCGCCGACTATGATCTTCTTCAGATTGGGGATCGGCTGCCTTAGCACGACAAGCTGAAAGAACACGATCAGCATCAGGATCGGCAAAACATCCCTTACGGTCAATATCAAGATCTGAAGGAACTCTCCTAAAAACTCGGTCATGCAAGTCTTCTAGCTGAACCAAACCAAGCCGTAGCCCATAACGAAGATCATCGGCAAAAGGGACGCAAATGCTATCAAACCAAATCCGTCGGTCAACGGACTCCTGCCTTTCAGCGAGTTCGACAGCCCTACTCCAAGGGCTGTGACAAGCGGCACCGTAATGGTTGAGGTGGTCACGCCCCCGGCGTCGTAGGCGAGTCCGATAATTTCGCTTGGTGCGACGATCGTCATAAGCATCACAAGCACGTATCCTCCGATGATCAGGTGATAGATCTTCCAACCCCTGAGTATCCTGATAACTCCGATAACGATCGCAAGACCGACCGAGAACGCTACCGAGAGTCTCAGTCCGAGTGCATAACCGCTCAATGTCTCCGGACTGCTTTCTATCAGACCTGCTTCGGCCGACACTTTCGAAGCTTCATTTGCAATAGCGATCAAGGCAGGTTCGGCAATCGTGGTCGAGAACCCAAGGGCGAACGAGAAAAGGATCAACCATAGGAGACTCCCCTTCTTTGCCAGGGCCAACGCCAGCGCTTCCCCGATAGGAAACAATCCGATCTCAAGACCTTCAACGAACAGCATCAATCCGGCGATCACAAGAACGCTGCCGATCAAGATATCCAATACCTCTGGAAACGGCTGTTGGATCACAAACACCTGAAAGAACAGGACAAGCAGAATGATAGGAATCAGATCAGTAACTGCAGACCAGATCTTTTCTAAAAGGATCATATGGGTCTTCGGGATGGAGTCCGATAAGGAAACTGTCTACTCTAGGTCTTCAATCCGAATGCAATTCGGGTCAAAGAAAATCGTAAAACGGGACGACGGACAAAGTGATGTCAGAATACTATCAGAGGTGTAAAGTCCCGACCTTTTGCAGGTCGTTGCCGAGCGCGGCACGTGACCGTTGATCGGAAGAATTTAGCCGGCTAATGAAACGGTTCCTGGGAGCGTCAACAAAGGGCATCGATCAAACGGCCGTTGCGATCACGAAGATGATTTGGCCACGGATTAACACGGATGGACACGGATCTTCTTGACTCTCCGGATCCGGGGTCACTTTTTCGCTACTGTGTCCGGGTTCTACGGGCTTGGATCGTTTCATTCTCCGCCCAGTCCAGCGACTTCTCGACCGCACGCTTCCAGCCTTCAAGCTTTTCACACGCTTCATCGGGGTTGATCGAAGGCTCGAATCTTTGGTCCGCACGAGCGGTCTTTTCGATCTGATCGGTACTTTCCCACACACCGCAGGCGAGTCCGGCGAGATATGCAGCGCCAAGCGCCGTCGTCTCTGTTACATCGGACCGTACGATCGGGATCTGAAGAAAGTCGGCCTGGATCTGCATCAGAAGGTCGTTCAAAGCGGCCCCGCCGTCAACCCTGAGCTCCGGTATCGAAGCATCAGAGTCCTGCTGCATCGCCTCAAGCAGTTCCGTAGTTTGAAAAGCGATCGCTTCAAGTGCTGCGTAGGAGATATTTCCGCGCCCGGTCCCGCGTGTCAGACCGGTTATCAATCCTCTCGCGTTCGGATCCCAATAGGGTGAGCCGAGCCCCGCGAATGCAGGCACGAAATGTACCCCGTCTGAACCTCCCGCTTCTCTCGCAAGTTCTTCGATCTCACTCGCTGATCCTATGATCCCAAGCGAATCCCTGAGCCACTGAACTACAGCACCGCCTATAAAAACGCTTCCTTCAAGCGCGTATTCGCACTTGTCTCCTATCTGCCAACCGACCGTTGAGAGCAAGCGATGATTAGATTCAGCAGACGATTTCCCCGTGTTCAGAAGCAAAAAACATCCGGTACCATATGTGCTCTTTGCCTGACCCTCGGCAAAGCACCTTTGACCGAACAGGGCAGCCTGCTGGTCGCCCGCGACTCCCGCAATTCGAAGGCCGTTCAACTTCCCGAAAGCAGTAACCTCACCGATCAGGCCCGAAGATGGAACCACGTCGGGCATCAACTCTAGGGGAACATTGAAGATCGAAAGTAGTTCGTCATCCCACACCAGCGAGTTGATATCGTACAGCATCGTCCGAGAGGCATTTGAGACATCTGTAACGTGCTTCTCGCCGCCGGTCAGGTTCCAGATCAGCCAGCTGTCAATGGTCCCGAAAGCGAGTTCCCCGTTCTCCGCTTTTTTGCGAACGCCTTCGACGTTTTCCAGGATCCAGGCGATCTTGCTGGCGGAAAAGTAAGGATCGACTTCCAGACCGGTCTTTCGGCGGATCAACGATTCGTGATCGTTTCGAATTCGCAGGCAATGATCTGCCGTCCGCCGGTCCTGCCAGACAATAGCGTTCATAACCGGCTCTCCGGTTCTTCGGTCCCACACGACACAGGTTTCGCGTTGGTTGGTGATGCCTACACAGGAAATGTCTCCTCGTGTGACGCTAGCGGAATCCAATGCACCTTCGGCTGTGTCGATCTGCGACGAGAGTATTTCCATCGGATCGTGCTCGACCCAACCGGCTTTAGGGAAGATCTGTTCAAACTCTTCCTGGGCGATCGAGACGATCTTGCCAGCTTCATCGAAGAGGATCGCACGGGATGAGGTAGTCCCCTGATCAAGAGCCAGTACCAATTTGTCGCCGGAAGCCATTCCGCCCTCCTAAATGAAAAACGGGCGACAAACATCGCCCGTCCAAGGTACACATTTTGATGAATCAGCCAATGAACATCTCGTCTTCGTGGTAAGCGCGGTCGATCCGCTTGGGAGAAGGGGCGAAAAGCACTTCGAGCGCCTTTCGGACTCCGGCCATTATGGCTGCGATCTCGGCGGCCGGTTCGACGACCTTGGCCTGAATGAAGTCCGCGGTAGTGGTCACCTGGTTCTGCGTGCGGTCGATCGTCGTGCTTACAAGGTCCACCTTGTCCCTGGCAACAACAGCCGTGTGCCCGACCAGCACTTTTAGCTCTGCAACTTCTTCCTTTATCAAGGCCGAAGACTCGGCGAAGTTCTTTGATGCAGAGTTCAGGTTGACCGACAATTCGTTGAACTGCGCCGCTATAGCCTTTCCCTGACCGCTGATCTGATTGACCTGATCGATCAACGGCTCGACCTTCTGCTGCACCTCGTTGACCGAGCGCAGGGCCTTGCGGGCGATGAGCGCGACCGCTATCAAGGCGATCGCCATCACGACAAAGCAGACCGCGATCACGATCGACGCGATCATCATCCAGAACTGAGGATCACTGGCATTCATAAAATGTAGCTATTCCTTATTCTCGCCGTCTTCCGCTTCCTTCTTTACGGCCTCAAGCTTTTTTTCTTTAACTGGATAAGAAGGTCTTCCTTCGCTGATCGAGCGCGACTCGTTCTTGCGCTTCTCTTCGCGATAAGCCTCTTTTCCCGCCTCGATCGCCGCTGAGAAAGGATTGGCGGTCTGAGCCGCAGCGCTTTTCGCCCTTTCAGAAAACTCGTGGGCGGATTCCTGCGCGTGGTGCAGGGCCTCGCTTGCCCTTTCGCGTGTCACTTCGTAATAGTCGCCGGCTGCTTCCTGAAGATGAGCGGCCGTTTCCTTGCCTTTCTCATATCCTTTTTTCGTGGCTTCGGCTATGTCTTCGCGTAGCTCCTGGCCCGATTTGGGAGCGAAAAGCAGAGCGATCACGGCACCAATTCCACCGCCGATAAGAAGGTAAGTCAGTTTTGTGCTTACACTTGAATCTTCTCTTTCGTAGCTCATATTAAATCTCCCCAGTAGCCCGAACCGGATGGGGCAGGATACTGAATTTGGTTTTTCTGATGGCTCGAATATATCAGATATCCGGGACAATCGGCAATTGGATTGACCCCGAAAGCTCAATCTTCACGGTTAGTTAACTTGCTGAAAGTGACGCTCTTATCATTCTCGGAATTCCCTGGAGATCGGCGAAGGCCCCGGACTTTGACCAGATCCCGGGATCAAACATTCTCAAGACCGCTGGAGATTGGCTAAAACCTATCTCCAGCAGCAAGTGGCCGCCTGCTTTTAGAAATGCTGGCGCCTCGTTGACGATCTGCTCAACTATCCCCAGGCCATCACCCCCGTCTGTAAGCGCCATTTGCGGCTCGAAATCCCGCACTTCCGGTTGCAGCGATGACACGTCCTCCAGGGGCACGTACGGCGGATTCGAGACGATCAGGTCAAACGATTCTCCTTGTTTCAGCGCGCCGAAGACATCGGATTCCCTTAGCTCAAGTCTTTCAACCACACCGTTTGAAACCGCGTTCTCAAGCGTGATAGCGAGCGCGTCCGGGGATTTCTCAAGACCGATCCCGATGGCGTCCGGCATTCCGTGTAGAAGGGAAACGATGATACATCCGGAACCCGTTCCTACTTCGCAAACAGAAGGGTTTGCAACGCCTGATAGAAGGGAGATTCCCTCTTCGACGATCAGCTCGGTCTCGGGCCGGGGGATCATCACGTCCCGGGTTACCTTATACTCAAGGCCGAAAAATTCCTGCCTTCCTCGAATCTGCTGAAGAGGTTCGCGCGCAGAACGGCGTGAAACAAGATCACGAAAGCTTGAGATCTCCGATTCGTCCGGTGAAAATTCCGGATGAGCGAAGATAAAGGCGGATTCCAATCGGGTGGCGATCTGGAGTAGATCTCGGGCTTGACGAACGGCGTCCGACACTCCTGCTCCCCGCAGTTCTGCCGCAGCTTCTTCGACAAGTTGTCGGATCGTAGAACCGCTGCTCAAAGTTTTCGCGACCTCGTCGCCCCGAAGATCGGGCAATATCTGTTCAAGGGTGTTGCCTCGTCCGAGAAGGAGTCCTCGTAAAAACCGACGATCGCAAGGCCGGCGCGGATCTGCCCTCCGATCTGTTGGTCAAGCGTATGGCCGTACTCAAGCGGTTCTCCCGACTTCATAAAGTGCTCGAGTTCTTGCTCATTCAGATCGTCTATGTCCGAGTACGGCAGCCGATGGCGCACTTCCAGGATCCCTTCCTTCTCCGCTTTGATCTGATCGAAGATATAGAAGAAACCGTTATGAAAACCGGCGAGAAGTTCGCCGCCTGCGCGGAGAACCCTGGCAGACTCGTTCCATACCGGTTCGATGTTCGGCATAAAACAGTTCGAGACCGGGTGAAAAACGAGATCAAAGCTCGCGTCTTCGAATCTGGACAGATCGGCCGCGTCGCCTTGTTCCACACGGATATTGAGGCCCTCACGCTCCGCGACTTCAATATCTTTGTCGAGTTGGGCCTGTGAGTTGTCAAACGAGGTCACGTTTGCTCCAAGTGCTGCAAATACGGGGGCCTGCTGTCCTCCGCCAGACGCCAGACAAAGTATATCGACGGAACCAAAATCCGCCGGAAACCAATCCCTGGGAACAGGCTTGTTGTTCGTCAACAGCACGCTGAATTCCCCTTCTCGGGCGCTCGCGATCACCTCGCGGCTAACTGGCAGTGTCCAGGGATTCTCGCCCGAATCGACTTCCTTGTCCCACGCTTCCCGGTTGTAATTGATGATATCCATATCGCTTTTCCCAAGGCATCCAATCGGAATCACTGCGCCGAAATCTGAAATTCTTTCGAACCCCGAAGGGTCCGCAGCCGTTTTGCCCTTTTATAGAAAACGCTACATAATACCAAGTCTGCCGCCGGCATTTCGAGATGCAAAAGATCCTTCCGAAAATCGAGTTGTTACTTCTGGGAGTTTGGCTGGGTGCCGCCTGTTTTTTTAGTTTCGGAGTGGCGCCAAGTGCATTTGCGGTTCTCCCTTCAAACGAGATAGCCGGCAATCTGGTAAACCGCACGTTGATGATCATCAACGTCGCCGGTATTGCGATCGGCGTGATCCTGATCCTTACTTCCCTGATACCGAGGGGCGATGAAAAGAAGGTCTGGATCTGGCTGCAGAGAGTCCTGCTTGTGATCCTGGCCGCGGGTTGTGCGGTCGGACAGTTTGTAATCGGCTTCTGGCTCGCGTATCTGAGAGTTCAGATGAAAGGGCCGATCGACGAACTTGCCGCGAACGATCCGCTCCGGGTCCAGTTCAATCAGCTGCACCAGTATTCGGTATGGGTTCTTGTGGCCGCTATGGTGGCTTCTCTGCTTGCGTTCTTCGTTGTTTCGAGATCGGGCGGCAAGCCTGCGAAGAGCAAAACGTCTGACGGCGGATTTGAGATGCCTGACGACCTCAAATTTTGACGGTTATGGAAATCATCGAGAAGCGGGATGAGTTTGCCCGAAAGTTTTCGGGCTGGAGCGGCGACGAATCGCTAAAGGGATATCCCTTCATTGAGAATCGATACGCGCCATTTACGCCTGTTCGCAGGGCTTTGCCGATGCTCAACCTCGGTCTCGTAAGTTCGGCCGGGGCATACATCGCCGGAACTGAACCGTTCGATCTGGATGCGAAAGGCGGAGATCGTTCGTACCGGGAGATGCCGGTCGAAGTCGATGCGGAGGACTATGAGTTCTCTGCAAAAGGATATGACGAGAAGTCAGTTAGAGATGACCGCAACGCTCAGATCCCTGTCGACCGGCTTCTGGAGTATGAAGACAATGCAGTAATCGGCCGGCTAAATCATGCGTTTTGGAGCATTAGTCCCTATATTCCGGACGCGGTCGCTGTAGCGGAAGACCTCGCGCCAAAATTGTCGGAACGATTGCATCGGTACGAGGTCCAGGCAGCACTTCTGATCCCGGCATCTAGGCTTTGTCATCACACGATGTCTATCATCGCACGAAGGATCGAGGCCGACGGCATCCCGACGATGCTTATATCGGTGGACCGAGCGGTTAGCGACAAGGTCAGGCCGCCGCGCACCGCATATTACAGGGGCGAGTTCGGATCCGTTGCCGGGGTACCTGAATGGAACCAGTTTCAACTGCGGGTTCTCGACGAGGCACTGCGATGGATCGAGAGCTTTGACCAGCCCACTTCGCGGAAACTTGTTGTGGAACTTGAGTCGGCAGTTGAAGCTTCCAGGGGTGAGAGGTGAACAAGGATCTAACTAGACGTGGAACAAGGCTGTCTGAAAAGACGGCCTCTTTGTTTTTTCGCCCCTATAAACAGATCTGGAGTGAATATCAGTTGCCCCCGGCTTCAGCCGGGGGTTCATAAGGACCAAAACAGATCTTGTGGGGCTTTAGCCCCACGATGCTGGCTGAAGCCAGCAAAAGGCTTCGAGAACCAACGCAATCCCCCCGCTGAAGCGGGGGGCAATTAATGGCACCTCAAATCGCCGTCTACACCGATGAATCGTGAACGGAAATTTGACCTCATCAGAAGACGGTCCGAACCGTGGGACGTTGTCGTAGTTGGCGGCGGTGCAACCGGCGCCGGCTGTGCGCTCGATGCGGCGTCTCGGGGTCTGTCAGTCCTTCTTCTGGAACAATCAGATTTTGGAAAGGGGACGTCTAGCAGGTCGACAAAGCTGATCCACGGCGGCGTAAGGTATCTGGAACAGGGAAACATCTCACTGGTCCGCGAAGCGCTCGCCGAGCGAAAACTTCTTCTCGATCTCGCTTCGGATTTTGTAAAGCCGCAACCATTCATCGTTCCGTGCTACGGATGGAACGAAAAGCTTTACTACGGTGCCGGGCTAAAAGTCTACGACACTCTCGCCGGCAGAAACTCGATCGGCAGGACCGAGTTGCTGTCGCTTCGTGAAACTAAAGAAGCATTGCCCGGACTCGCCGAGGGAAACCTTACCGGCGGCGTACTTTACCTAGACGCGCAGTTTGATGATGCGAGGTTCTTGATGGCGGTCATCGAGACTGCCCAGGATCAAGGCTGCGTGGCGCTGAACTACGCAAGGGTCGAGGGTTTCGAGAAGGACGGTTCGGCACGCATCGACCGGGTGCGAGTCCGGGATATTGAGACCGGTGAAGTTTTTCTGGTCGGAACACGTTCGGTGATAAATGCCGGAGGGATCTTTGCCGATGCGATCGAGGGTCTTGTGGATGACAAGGGGGTAGATCGCACGTCATTCAGCCAGGGTATCCATCTCGTTTTCGATCAAGGGTTTCTGGCAGGCGAAAACGCATTGATGATTCCCAAAACAAGCGACGGTCGCGTGCTGTTCGCGATTCCCTGGCACGGCCGTTTGC
This sequence comes from Acidobacteriota bacterium, assembly GCA_003385635.1. GTDB lineage: Bacteria > Acidobacteriota > Blastocatellia > Pyrinomonadales > Pyrinomonadaceae > Aridibacter. Next base: position 251,410 of record QQUY01000001.1, read on the forward strand.
TGGTCGGCACTACTGACACTCCTTTGGACAAACCCGAACTCGAACCTGTTGCGTTCGAGCGTGAAGTAGATTTTGTGCTTGAAACCTGCGTCGGGTACTTTTCAAATCCGCCGGGGCGATCGGACGTACTTTCAGTATTTGCAGGAATAAGGCCCCTGATCGGTGCTCAGCAACAGGGCAACACGTCCAAGATCTCAAGGGAGCACCTCGTCGAGATTGCGAAACCGGGATTGATCTCGGTTCGTGGCGGGAAGTGGACCACTTACCGGAGAATGGCGGAAGATGCAGTCGACATCGCTGTAGCCGAAGCAGATCTCGGCGGGGGAATGTCGCGGTCCTCAGAGATCCATATACGCGATCTGGCGGCACGGCGTGTTGCGAAGATCGCGAAAAGTGAGCCGACCCTCGCTGATCAGGTCACAAAGGGCTTCTTGCTGTCCAAAGCGGAGGTACTGGATGCGGTCCGCAGCGGGATGGCGCGAAAGATCGAAGATGTGCTTTCCAGGCGCACACGGCACCTGCTTCTTGATGCGAAGGCGGCTTCGGAAGCTGCGCAGGATGTCGGGGAACTGATCGCGCAAGAACTGGGTTGGAGTGATCAGCGGCTTAAAGAAGAGGTCGAGGAATTCAGGAAGCTCGCCGGTAAGTATCACTTGTCCGGAGACCGGTCTTTCACAAACTCTTCGATGTAGTCCGGAACAGCAATACCTTCCCTCAGCAAAGAGTCGGCGACCGGTTCGGAGCAAGCCAGGCTTACCGGAAGCACGCCCGCCCAGATCGGAAGCTCGTAATCGCGCTTGTCGTCCTTCGGATCGCCCTCCCTTATCTTTGCAGCGGCGTCCTCGATTTCGACGCATATGACCGAGGTCACATCCATCTCTTTCTGCGTAGGAAGCCTGGCGTCATTCCACCTTCCGGGCAGGACGTTTTCAGATATGAGCTCTAGAGCCCGCATCTTCTTGTCGTGGTCATCGACAAGATAACCCTTGCCGAACGCAGTTACAGAGCGGTAATTCATCGAATGATGAAAAGCGGATCGCGCTAGCACTATTCCATCCGTGATCGTGACCGTGATGCAGACGTGAATTCCTTCCGAAAGGTCCTTAAGCATTCGGCTCACAGACGAACCGTGGATGAAGATCCTGTCGGTATCGCGTGCATAAAGGGTGGGAATGACAAATGGCTGGCCCCCTACGGAGAAACCGACGTGGCACAGGAACGCCTCATCCAGAATCGCGTAAACGGTTTCGCGATCATATTTTCCACGGCCAGACTGACGGCGCACGGTATTCCTTTCGTTCTTTTCAAACTCTCGCAATGTAGAACCTCCAAAGCTATTGACGAAGTTGATACTATGACTGCGATCCCTGCGGCTACAAGAAAGGTGGAGTATGAATTTCCGGGAATAGATTACCTTCAAGCCGGAATACTTGAGCCTGCCCTTTGCTTTAGAACGGCGCTCAGCTGATTCGAGAACATGACAGATCAATATAACCAATTGCGAGAACCGCACAAGATCGCATCGCTCGATGAGATCGAAGACCGCAAACCTGCGGCCGCCCTGGTCGAGAATGTGGATCTGGTGATCATACGTTTTGACGGAAACATCTCCGTACTTTACGGCCGGTGTCTTCACAGGGGCGCGATGCTGGCCGATGGCTACATCGAGGGTCGCAATCTGATCTGCGGCGTCCATCACTGGGACTACAGATACGACACCGGCGTCTCCGAATATAACAACGATGAGGTGCTTACGAAGTTCTCCTCGGTCGTACACGACGGTTCGATATATGTCGATGCAACGGAGATCCGGGAGTATTCGCGGGACCATCCTCAGCCTTTCAACCGTGAAGAGTACCTGGGGCAGTATGCAGACACACATCCAGAGGATACAGAACCATACACGAACTACATTCGAGACCTCGCAAAGAACGGGCTTTCGAAGTATGGCCACCACGGACCTTCGGAAGCGATGGGGGTCGACCGGAACACTCTCCCCAAATGGGAAAGCCTGCAATTCCTTCCCGCTCAGGTAGCGCGTCGGCCTCTTCTTGACGATGAAAAAGTGAACACAAAGACCGTGATAGGGCCAAACGCTGTGAAGCCGGTTGAGCTCTCGATGCCTTTTTTCGTTTCCGACATGAGCTTCGGAGCCCTTTCCAGGGAGGCAAAGATCGCGCTCTCCAAAGGCGCCGAATTGGCAGGCACGGGTATCTGTTCTGGTGAAGGGGGAATGCTGCCGGCCGAACAGGAGAACAACTCCCGCTATTTCCATGAGCTCGCATCGGCGAAGTTCGGATTCTCGTGGGACAAGGTCGAAAAGGCTCAGTCTTTCCACTTCAAAGGCGGACAAGGGGCAAAGACCGGAACCGGCGGCCATCTGCCCGCAGAGAAAGTCTCGTCCGAGATCGCCGAAGTGAGAGGGTTGGCAGTTGGGGAGGCTGCGATATCACCCGCTGCGTTTCCCGATCTTAAGACTGCCTCGGATTTTCGAGAGGTGGCGAAAGAAGTTCGTGAGCGCACAGGCGGTATTCCGGTCGGTTTCAAGCTCGCCGCTAGCAGGATCGAGGAGGACATTGATTTCGCACTTGAGGTCGGGGTCGACTACATCATTCTCGACGGCCGGGGAGGTGGAACGGGAGCTGCGCCTTCGATCTTGAGAAACAACATAAATGTACCGACGATACCTGCATTGGCGCGAGCAAGGAAGCATCTGGATTCAAGCGATGCTGGTGGCGTCACGCTAGTGATCACGGGCGGATTGCGGGTCGCCGAAGATTTTGCAAAGGCCCTGATGCTCGGAGCAGATGCCGTCGCGGTCGCGAATTCGGCTATCCAGGCGATCGGCTGTCTTGGAATGAGGGCCTGCAACACCAATAACTGCCCGGTCGGGATCGCGACACAAAAGGAGAATCTGCGTTCGAGGCTGATAGTCGACGAATCCGCAAAACAGCTGGCGAACTTCTTTGAGGCGACGAATGAGCTGGTGAAAGTTATTGCGCGAGCCTGCGGTCACGACGACGTTTCAAAGTTCAACGAAGATGACCTGAGTACGTTCGATATTGACCTGCACCGTCTGACCGGCGTGAAATATGCCGGAGTGAATCCGGGAGGGACGCGTTAACAATGAGCGGTTCCAAGGTTGAGAAGTGGCGGGAGGTTCTTTCGGACGCGGAATCGTTCGAGGACGGCACAGTTGCTGCCGTCGAGATAGATGGCAGGAAATACTGTGTCTCGAGGCTTGGAGGTGAGTTTGGCGTGCTCGACAACGAGTGCGCTCACGAAGGCGGGCCGCTAGGCGAGGGATCGATCGAAGACGGCAGGCTTGTCTGTCCCTGGCACGGATGGGACTACGACCCGATCGAGGGCGACGGGGACGTCAGGTCTTATCCTTCAAGGATCGAGAATGGAAAGCTGTTCGCAGATGTGGGCGGCTCCATCGATGAAGGCCTCTCCGGAGACCTTGTCTGGCACAAGGTGCTTTCCTCCGCCGTGGATCTGCCGGAAGGCCGTGTGGTCAGTGCATGGGCCGGACACAAAGGCATATGCGTTTCGCATTTCGAAGGCAAGTTCGCGGCGCTGACGAACAAGTGTCCTCATCAGGGCGGGCCTCTCGGCGAGGGCAGCATCGAGAAAGGCTACCTGCGCTGTCCCTGGCACGGCTGGGACTTTCACCCTCTGACTGGCAGATCACCGGAAGGATTCGACGACGGTCTTGAGACGTTCGAGATAGACGTCCGGGACGACGGAGTATACGTAGGTGTCCCTGAAGAGCCGCCTCACGAAACGACAGTTTCCGATGTGGTTACGGAAACGCTGATCAATTGGGGCATCGACACAGTTTTTGGCATGGTCGGACATTCCAACCTGGGCCTTGCCGATGCATTTCGCCGTAAGGAAGAGAAAGAAAGATTGAAGTTCATCGGCATACGGCACGAGGGAGCCGGTGCTTTCGCGGCGTCGGCTTACGGGAAGTTAACTGGCAGGCCTGCGGCCTGTTTTGCGATCGCGGGGCCGGGATCGACGAACATGTTCACCGGGCTTTGGGATGCAAAGGTTGACAGGTCTCCGATACTCGCATTGACAGGCCAGGTCGCAACGCAGGTCGTCGGTACCGGAAATTTTCAGGAGGTCGACCTTGTCAGGGCTTTCCAGACCGTTGCTGATTTCAATCACCGCGTCCAACGCGACAGCAATCACGCTGAACTTGCGTCGTTGGCCGTCAAGCACGCTATTCTCAACCGTGATGTCTCGCACCTGACCTTTCCGGACGAGATCCAAAAGCTTCCCGCAAAGCACGCATCGCCTCAGACTCCCGATAACAGAATTACCCCGCTAGGGATAGCTCCCCCGGAGGAGAGCCTAAAGGCCGCGGCGAAAAAGATAAGACAGTCAAAGCGGCCCGTCATCATCGTCGGTCACGGTGCGCGGTTCAACATGGAACCGATCGTCGGTCTTGCGGATTCTCTAAATTGCCCGGTTATGACGACGTTCAAGGCAAAGGGACAGATAGCCGATGATCACCCTCTTGGCTGTGGAGTCCTGGGCCGAAGCGGGACCCCCGTGGCCTCGTGGTTCATGAACGAGGCCGATCTTTTGATCGTTTTTGGTGCTTCGTTCTCAAATCACACCGGAATCGCGCCCAAGGTCCCTACCATCCAGGTCGATTTTGATCCGCTGGCGCTGAGCAAGTTCCACAAGATCGAAGTTGCCGTCTGGGGCGAAATAGGAGTCACCGTCACGAAGATAAGAGAGCTGGTTGACGGAAAGACAGAAACGATTGATCAGCGGAATGAGATCGCTGAGAGAAAATCTATCTGGCGGACCGAAAAAGAAAAGCGTATGACCGATGACTTCGGGCAAGGTATCAGCTCGATATCGGTTTTCAATGCCCTGAGCGATCTAGCTCCTGACAATGCTGTCATTTGCGTCGATGTCGGAAACAATGCGTATTCGCTTGGGAGATATTTTGAATGCCGCCGGCAGACGTTTGTAATGTCGGGCTACCTTGGTTCGATCGGATTCGCACTTCCAGCTGCGCTCGGAGCATGGGCGGCGGTCAAGGGAGATCGTCCAGTGATCGCGGTAGCGGGCGACGGCGGGCTGGCTCAGTACCTCGCCGAACTGACGACCAGCGTAAAGTACGGGATGGATATAAAGGTCGTCCTTCTCAACAACTCCGAGCTGGGGAAGATCTCGAAGGAACAGCGCTCGGACGAACTGGATGTTTGGGCGACGCGTTTGCACAATCCGAACTTTGCCGAATTTGCGACATCGTGCGGTGCCCTGGGCATCCGCGTCGAGAGGCGCTCCGATATAGCTGCAGCGATGGACAATGCGTTCTCTTACGAGGGAACAGCTCTGATTGAGTTGATGACTGACGTGAATTTGATATGAGTGTGGCCGAGGGCATCGTGTTCGTATTCCTAACTTATGGGCTGGCAGGTCTTGTATTCGCCGTCTATTTTGCTTTATCCGGTGTGGCGCGTGTCGACGACGCCGCAAAGGGTTCAGGATTCGGATTCCGACTCCTGATCATCCCGGCTTCAGCAGCGTTGTGGCCCCTCCTTCTGGCAAGGGTTCTATCCGGGCGCAAGGTACCTGTCGAAACCAACGCCCATCGTCAGGCGGCTCGAAGGGAGGACGATGGAAAATGATCAGGTCGATAAGAAAGAGGCACAAGGTCATCTGGATCGCACTGGCATTTTTGCTTCCGTCCCTGTTCGTAGCGGCGCTCGCACTGCGTCATGAGGAGCCGCGAAACGACGGAGTGCCTGCGGTTGCTTCCGAGGGTGCCAGATGAGCGAAACTTACAGAGCAGTCGGTTGGAACCGTCAGAAGATAATTTACGACGGGATCATGATGGGGGCGGCAGCGCTGTATTTGATGGTTTTCATAGGGCTTGGGGCGTTGTTCAGGCCAAACGCCACGGCCGAAACGCTCCTTATCAGAGGATTCGGGACTCTGGCGTTCGTGATGCTCCACGTCGTGCTCATAATCGGTCCGCTCTGCAGGATCTCGCCAAAGTTCCTTCCGCTTTTGTATAACCGCCGTCATCTCGGAGTCGCTACATTCATATTTGGATCAGCGCACGGTGTTTTTGCATTGTTCCAGTTTCACGCGCTTGGCAATGTGAACCCGCTTGTGAGCCTCCTGATAAGCAATACCCGATACACGAGCATCCCGGATTTTCCTTTCCAGGTGCTTGGGGCGCTGGCATTGCTGATCCTTTTCGTGATGGCGGCTACAAGCCACGATTTCTGGCTTAAGAACCTCACTGCACCGGTGTGGAAGACCATCCACACATTCGTCTATGTGGCGTACGCACTTCTTGTCGGCCACGTGTTGCTGGGAGTCCTGCAGGCCGAAACCAACATCCTTCTCGCAGTCGCACTCGGGACAGGAATCTTTCTTGTCGTGGCATTGCATATCACAGCTGCATTTAAGGAGGCTCGCCAGGACGAGGAATCCGAATCGAGTGTTGGATTTGCGGACATATGCGCAATGCAGGACATACCGGAGAACCGAGCCCGCATAGGCACCGTTTCGGGCGAAAGGGTAGCAGTGTTCAGGACCGGAGGAGAGGTATATGCCGTTTCCAATGTTTGTCAGCACCAGAATGGCCCTTTGGGTGAAGGCAAGATAGTCGATGGATGCATTACCTGTCCCTGGCACGGATTCCAGTATGATCCGAAGACAGGGGCCTCACCGCCTCCGTTCAAAGAGAAGATACCGACCTTTGACGTGAAGATCGAGGAAGGAAGGGTGCTCGTTAAGACCATCCCTAATCCGCCGGGCTCGCGAGCTGGGATGACGGGGCCGGATAGAGAAATGACTAGAGCCGCGAACGGGCCGAACTCGCGCGATCAGGCTGATCCCTGACCCTCTCGGTTCCCCCGACGATTTGCGTGGCCCCAATTACGTTTGACGATTCACGATCCGCAGCCCGCTATGAGTGACTTTTACATCGGATACCTGCCAAAAATGCCCAAGGCCTTATCGCGATACGTGGTTCCTGCGGTCGCCGTGATGTTTTCATTGGCCGTCGTCCTCGCGATCACCTTTGCGCTCGGTCAGGGGCCTTTTGCTACAGCGTTCTTCGAGTTCGGAAACGTGCAGCCGTTCGAAGGCACGATCCAGGCGAAACCGGTTCCTTTCCTGATCTTGGAAAAGGCGGAGCGGTCGAACGGACTTCCGGGCCTTGAGCGGATAGCTCTTGTGAACGAAGGAAAGTTTGGCGCCAGTGCCTCCGTAGATGAATTCGACGGACAAAGAGTCCGACTCGAGGGTACACTGATCTACCGCGGTGAGATTAGGATGATCGAAGTGAAAGCGGGCTCAGTGGGGCGGGTTCAGGGCGAGGCTTTCAACGAGACCGAAGCTGAAAAAAACCTCGGAGAAATGACTCTGAAAGGAGAGATCATCGATTCGAAATGCTACCTGGGCGTCATGAACCCTGGCAATCACAAGACCCACCGTTCATGTGCCGTAGCATGTCTCAGAGGCGGCATCCCTCCAATGCTGTTGGTCAAGGATGAACAGGGACGGGCATCGGAGCTCTGGTTGGTGACGGAAACAGGTGAACCGATCAATGATCGGATACTGGATTATGTTGCTGAACCTGTTGAAGTTACCGGAAGAGTCGGCCGAAAGGGCGACAGCCTGTTCTTTTATGCAAAAGCTGATTCGATAAAACGGCTCTGAAATCTCAAAGGTCGAGGGAGCGCAAATATTCCCTGAACTCGTCGCCGAGATCGTCGCGCTTTAACGCGAATTCGACCGTCGCGATCAGAAATCCAAGCTTGTCGCCAGCATCGTGGCGGGTTCCTTCAAGCTTGACGGCGTAGAAAGGTCGCTCGTCCAGAAGGTCGCGCATTGCGTCCGTGATCTGGATCTCGCCGCCGGCTCCTTTCTTTGTTTTCTGGATCGCAGGGAAAATATCGGGAGTTAGGATGTAACGTCCGATGATCGCCAGATCGGAAGGCGCGTCCTCAAATGCCGGCTTTTCTACCATGTCGCGTACCCGAAACACGTTGGGCTCAACCTCTTCCGCATCGATCACTCCGAACCGAGAGATCGCCGGACCGTCCACCTGCATAGTTGCGACCACAGGCGCTTCATACTTCTCGTAAACGTCGATCAGCTGTTTAAGAGCCGGCACTTCAGAATCGACCACATCGTCGGCAAGAAGGACCGCAAACGGCTCGTTGGGTGAAAAATCCTCAGCCTGCAGAATCGCGTGTCCGAGGCCCAATGCCTGCTTCTGCCGTGTGTACAGGATCTGTGCTATCTCCGAGATCTCGCGCACCATCGCGAACAATTCATCCTTATTCCTTTCCCTTAGTAATTGTTCGAGTTCGAAAGAGATGTCAAAATGATTCTCGATCGGAGCTTTTTCACGGCCGGTTACGATCAGGATCGATTCGATCCCGGATTTCACGGCCTCCTCGACCGAGTACTGGATCAAAGGCTTGTCGACGAGCGGCAGCATCTCTTTTGGAGATGCTTTGGTCGCCGGGAGAAATCTTGTTCCGAGGCCCGCTGCCGGAAACACTGCTTTTCGAATTCGGTCGGCCATAATAAAAATCGCCGGTCTTGGGCATCGGCGAAAAGGAATTGTAGATAATTTTGACAAGGGTGACAAACGGGTCGGGGATAACACGACCGCCGGTCACCCGTGATTTAAGAAAATGCTGGATCTTAACTTTGTAAGGGAAAATCTTGAGGAAGTAAGGGAAGCGCTGAAGAAGCGAAACGCGAATCCCGATGTACTGGACGATTTCACGCGGCTCGATACGGATCGAAGGGAAGTCATCGGCAAGGCCGATGATGTGAATCGACGACGCAACGAGTCGAGCAAGGAGATCGGAGCGCTGATGCAGCAGGGAAAGCGCGAAGAGGCCGAAGAGAAAAAGTCGGAAGTGGCCGGCCTGAAGGGTATTCAAGCCGAGCTGGAGGAAAAGCGCAAGGAACTGGAAGCTGCGATGGACGATTTGCTCTCGGGCATCCCGAACGTTCCAGCCGATGATGTTCCGGTCGGTGTAGATGAATCTGACAACGTAGAGGTCCGAAAATGGGGTGAGCCGACGGAGTTCGATTTTGAACCCCTCGATCATGTCGACATAGGGGAGAACGCAGCGATCCTGGATCTTGAGCGCGCGACCAAGATCGCGGGCACGCGTTTTGCGATTCTCAAGGGGGCCGGGGCGAGGCTTGAGCGGGCATTGATCAATTTCATGCTCGATTTTCAAACAACGAGCAACGGCTACGAGGAAACACACCCTCCATTTATCGTTAACCGAAACACCCTGTTCGGCACCGGTCAGCTACCTAAGTTTGAACAGGATCTGTTTCATCTTGAGGACGAAAGGGGATTTGCTCTTATCCCGACTGCCGAGGTTCCAGTCACGAATTATTACGGAGGCGAGATTCTTGAAGCGAAGGATCTGCCCATCAACTTCGCTGCTTACACACCTTGTTTTCGAAGTGAGGCGGGAAGCTATGGCAGGGACACCCGAGGCCTGATCCGTCAGCATCAGTTTGAGAAGGTCGAACTTGTGAAGATCACTCTTCCCGAGAGGTCCTGGGAAGAGCTGGAGAAGTTGACGGCGAATGCCGAAGCGATCTTGCAGATGCTGGAGCTGCCGTACCGCGTCGTGGTGCTTTCGACGGGCGATCTCGGTTTCGCGTCGGCAAAGACCTACGATCTGGAGGTCTGGATTCCCTCGCAGGAAACATACCGGGAGATATCAAGCTGTTCGAACTGCCTGGATTTTCAGTCCCGGCGAATGAATCTCAGGTTCCGGCGTGCTGGAGGCGAGAAACCGGAGTTTGCGCATACGCTGAACGGCTCAAGTCTTGCCGTGGGCCGGACCTGGATCGCGATCCTTGAGAACTACCAGCAGGAGGACGGCAGCGTCATTATTCCCGAGGTATTGAAGCCGTATATGAACGGAATCGAGAAAATCGAACCTGCGAGTTGAGTGAGTTGACCGGGTTAAGTGAGTTCGCTGAGTTTGGTGAGTTGACCGAGTTGACCGAGTTGACTGAGTTGACTGAGTTGACCGAGTTGACCGAGTTGAGAGAATTTGGGTGATCGATGATAGCGATATGCCGGAGGCATATCGGAAGGTAGCCCGGGGCCAGCGAAGCGCAGCCCCGGGGAACGTCGCGAAAGGTTTTTTCACGCCGGAGGCGTGCCGCTAAATGGAGAAAAATGGCAATCGACGGTAAGGCATGCTAACTTTCGCGAATCGCGCGACTAAGCCTTCCTACACGGGCCGTCTCGCGAAATTCTCACAACACAGGAGGTCCTCACATGCCTTCAACACACCTTGTTCTGCAGTACCACGTTGTCTTTAGCACCAAAGAAAGGCGTCCCTTTATCAAGAAAGAGTGGCGCCAACGCTTTCACAAACTGATCTCCGGATGTATTCGCGCAAAAGGCGGCACGCCTTTGGCCATTGGCGGTGTCTCCGATCATGTACATTTACTTGTCGGACTACGATCTACGCACCAACTCGCGAATTTCGTAAAAGCCGTTAAGGTTTCCTCAAGCAAATGGGTCCACAGGGACATAGGACTTGAGGTCTTTAGCTGGCAGATCGGGTACGGCGCATTCACTGTAAGTCCGTCTCAAACCACGATCGTACGAAAGTACATCGAGGGGCAGGAGCGCCATCACTCGAAGATCTCTTTCAAAGACGAGTATCTCAGGCTGTTGAAGAAGTCAGGTGCCAAGTTCGATGAGGAGTATTTGTGGTGAAGCCGCGCTCCTCCGGAGCGCAACAACGTCTCGTAACGAAACCCGGGGCTGCGCCTTTGGCTTGCCCCGGGCTAACTTCCGATACGCCTTCGGCGTAAAAGAGAATTCTTTACGCCTGTCACCCTATGCCGCGCCCTAGACTTGCCCCGGGATAATATCTGATACGCCTTCGGCGTAAAAGAGGACCCAACACCCTGAATACCCGTTGCCGGGCTAACATCCGATACGCCTTCGGCGTAATTGCGAGGGCTTCGGCGTGTAGATCGGGCGAATAGGTTCACACGAAAGAAAAACTCTGCGTCTTCGCGCCTTTGCGGTTGATTAAACCGTGATTTGTAATTACATTGTAGTTATGAAAGCGCAGATCGTAAGAATCGGGAACTCTCAAGGAGTCAGAATACCGAAAATATTGCTCAATGAAAGCAGTTTGGAGGTAGACGTTGAGCTTGAAGTATGTGAAGAAGGGATTCTGATCCGACCGGCCAAGAATCCGAGGCAGAACTGGGACAGCCTGTTCCGTGAAATGGCTGACGACGATGCAGATGAAATGCTGATCGAGGATGGAGAAGCTCAGGGCTCTTTTGAAAAGGAGGAATGGCGATGGTAGACCGTTTTGGCCTCTATCTTCTGAACCTTGACGACGAGATTTCGGACGATCCAAAGAACAGCAGGCCGTGCGTCGTTGTCTCGCCGGACGAGATGAACAGGAACATCGAATCTGTGATCGTTGCGCCGGTGTCGTCCGACCTGCGGAAATATCCGACCAGGATCTCCTTCGAATTCCTGGAGAAAAAAAGGGTGGTGGTCCTTGATCAGATCAGGACTGTCGAGAAGCCGAGGTTGTTCAAGAAGATCGGCGAACTCGATTCTGGCGCAAAGGAGCGAACTGTTTTGGTGCTCCAGGAGATGTTCGCGGACTAGATCGGAATCTAATTTGGATGATAAGTTTTATCGAGGCTTTATATGAAGGCAGCCTCTCGTCTTGCCGGAACCTAAGTATCGATGTTTCCAGGGAACCAGATCATCAGTTGCCCCCCGTTTCAGCGGGGGGAAGAGCAGGGTCCCTCAATATTGTCGGCCGGCTTTAGCCGGCGAGTTTTGGGGCTAAAGCCCCTTCTCCGATAGTGATGCCAAGTAACCCCCCGCTAGAGCGAGGGGCAACTGATGTCCTACATAAACACCGCAATAGTAGAGGCAGAAACGAGCTTAAACGAAGTCACTCACTCGATCTCCAGATCGTAAGGAAGGATCATCATTGCCTCGCCTTTCTTCATTCGGTCAAAAAGAGCGGCGAATCGAAGCGAACGCCTAACGTCTTCCGGAAGCGCTTTGATCAAAGCCTCCTGTGCCTTCATTTCTTCAACAGAGGAGAAGGTAGTGTCATTCGATGTTCCAAGGAGCCGTTCGAACAATGTTTCCGGCTTCGGCAGAACGACCCTCTTCACATCTTTGTCTGCCGGGAGATTGGCAAGTTCTTTCGCGATCTCGATCGCCTTCTCGAGCCCGCCGATCTCATCGACCAGTCCGTTCCGCTTCGCTTGAGCTCCGGTCCACACTCGTCCCTGCCCGATTGAATCTACCTGCTCGTTATTCATTCCCCGGCCCGTTGCGACCTTCGGAACAAAATTGTTGTAGTAAATATTGTTGGCTTGTTCCTGGAACTGAGCACGTTCATCATCAGTCCACTTTTCCGTCTCTCGGAAAATACCGGCGTTCTTGCCGCGTAGGATGTACTCGTTGGAAACACCGACCCAATCATAGAATCCTTTCAGGACGGGCTTGCCAAGGAAGACTCCGATCGAGCCCGTGAGGGTCGAAGGCTCGGCGACGATCTTGTTCGCGTTGCAGGCTATGTAATACCCGCCGGAGGCTGCGTAGTCGCCCATCGAGACCACCACAGGCTTCTTTTCCTTGGCTTTCTCTAGTGCGTGCCACATCAGATCAGATGCAAGCGCGGAGCCGCCCGGGCTGTCCACACGCAGAACGATCGCCTTTATCGATTCGTCATCTGCCGCGGAGTTTACTGCACTGACTATGGTGTCGGATCCGACCGTCTGTGATCCGAACGGGCTATTGTTCGATCTTCCCGTCGAGATCGCTCCCGAAGCGTAGATGACGGCAATGCGTTCTCCGTCGTTTAGCCCCAAAGTCTCGGAAGGCACTTGTTTGTAGCTTCCCTCGCTTATCGTTCTCAACTCATCCTCTTCCGCATAGCCGAGTCTTTTGTGAAGCTCCTTGTAAACCTCGTCCCGGTACAAGGCACCATCGATAAGCCCTATGCTCTTGTCTGCGGCCTGCACCGCGTTGTATGGCGCTTCGTCAATCAGCTCTATCACTCTCTCGCGGTCGATCTTCCGGTCTTCTGAGATCGAGCTGACGAGACGCCCATATAGATCATCGAGAACAGCGTTCAGGACCTCCCTTTGTCCTTCCGACATCTCCTTTCTCGCGTAAGCGTCGGGGGCGTTCTTGTATTTGCCGATCTGTATGACCTCGGGCTCAATACCAAGCTTGTCGAGCGAACCTCTGTAAAACATCGCGTTAGCAGCGAAACCGGTGATGTATATGTCTCCGGTCGGCGGCATGTATATCTTCTCGGCGGCCGCGGCGACGTAATACTCTTTGTTCGTCCCAAGCTCGCTGTAAGCATAAAGAGGTTTTCCTGAATCCCTGAAATCCTTCATCGCACGACGGAGCTCATCCGCCTTTGCCCAGCCAAGTCCAGAGAACTCAATGTCAACAAGGACCGCTCCGATGCGCTTGTCAGCCTTGGCCTTTCGAAGCTGGGTCAAGAGGCTGGAAAAAGACTTGGGCTGCGGCACGCCAAGCAGATCCGCTGCAGGGTCATCGGCGGAATGGTCTGGGAGTTCGCCGGCGATCTTCAACACGAGCACACTGTTCTCCGGAACACTCGGCTTTGAAAGAGATTCGGCAACGATCAATAGCCCGATCAAAGAGAAGATCATCAACACGACAAGCACGCCGATGACTATGAATATTGTTTTTGCGGTCTTCGAGATAGCCATACGTCAATTTGTTCTTTCCTAAGCAGGTAAATTAAAAAGAGGCTCTCGCCCTGAGGTTCTACGCAGCCGGCAGTAAAAAGGTTTGGGTCCAAGGCTCGAATGAGAAGTCACGAAGTTAGAACAGGCTTTCCTGAATCCTGAGATCCTCAGGGTCTGCGGTTCCAATCCCGGCCAGATTTCTCAACTTGTTCACGCTCGCCGGCGCGAAGCCTTCGAGAAGATTGCTGAAGTACACGTAGCTTTCGCACTTCGGCCTTTCCGATAATTTTCGGAACCAGGTCTCGATCAATTTATCCTGCGGCCGCCGTATGCGGTCAAACCTGTCCAGGTCGCGCGCCCCCATAAACCTCACATAAAGCGGGATCTCATTCATTTGATCCAGCGCCCTGAACCAAAGGTCACGGCCGATCCACTCTCCTTCCACAGCACACAGCCAAATGCCGCGTGATTCCAGTTCACGGAACGTCCAGTCGACGAGCCAGTCGCCGTCTCTGAACTCGATCGCGAAGTTCATGCCCTGCGGAAGTGTGTCCAGGAACGATCTCAGGTTCTTGGCGTTCCCGCGGTCCGCGACGAATGCGGGAGAAAGCTGGATCAGAAAGGGCCCAAGCTTCTCGCGAAGAAGAGACGCGCGTGAAAGGAATTTCGCCGCAACGGGATAAGAAGCCGGCCGCAGCCTAAGCTCGTGGGTTATCTCTCTTGGCATCTTGAGCGAGAATAGAAATCCTTCCTCGCTCCGTTCGTACCAGGACTCGAATGTCGAAGATGTTGGTGAAGCGTAGAAAGAAGAGTCGACCTCCACTGTATCGAATATCTGCGAATAAAGGCTGAGCATGTCCCTGGAGCGTGTCCCGGCGGGATAGAAAACATACTCGCTGCCAGGCCCAGTAACCCAGTCGACATAATTCCAGCCCTGACATCCTGTACGGATCACACTTCCATTCTGCCATCAAAGGCCTGGAATAATCCAAACGCTCGGATTTTAGTGCTGTCGCAGTGCAACCGCTTTGAACACGAGCCCAATCGAACCGTTTTTATCCGTAAAAATGGAGCGATCCGGGCGCGCATGACGCTGGTGGAAAGTTGGTATCAGGTACCGCCTGTGAAACAGTAAATGTAAAGAATTGTAAGCCTTGGCGTTTTCGAGGGCGTAGCTCTTTATTTCCTAGTTTGAATTCTGTATTCTCCGATTCAAATTTTTGGATGAATTGGTAATTATGGCGAAGAAAGGATCAGTGCTGGTCTGCGACGACGAAGAGATCATGCGGGATGTGCTTGAAACCGTGCTTTCGGGAGCAGGCTACAAGGTTGAACTCGCACGGACTGGAGAAGAGGCGATCGAAATGTATGACAACAGGCCCTTCGACGTCGTGCTGATGGATGTCTCAATGCCGGGTATGGGCGGCCTGTCGGCCCTTCAGGAGCTTATGAAGCTGGATGAAGAAGCCGTAGTGCTTGTGATCACAGCTTTTGCGACCTTTGATACAGCGATCTCCGCGTGGGAGAAAGGCGCGACAGGATGTATCAGAAAGCCGTTCAAAAATGAGCAGATTCTCGCCCTGGTTTCGAAGGGAGTAAAGAAAAGGCAGAAAGAAGAGGAAAGGCACACTCTCCGGCAGGCGATGGCGAGGTCGGTCCAGAGGGATTCGATCATCGGCCGTTCCGAACGGATGGAGAACGTCTTCAAGATGATAGAGCGGATCGCTCCGGCGCGTTCGACCGTCCTGATTACAGGAGAGTCGGGGACGGGAAAGGAGTTGATCGCGAAATCGATCCATCAATCGAGCGCTCGGGCCGAATGTCCGTTTGTGCCCGTGAACTGCTCGAACATCCCTTCCGAGCTACTTGAGAGTGAGCTTTTCGGTCATACCAAGGGCGCCTTCACGGGGGCCGTAAGTGCCAAGAAAGGGCTTTTTGAGGTCGCAGACACCGGCACTATCTTTCTTGATGAGATCGGGGATCTGCGTCCCGAAACGCAGATCAGGCTCCTGCGAGTTATTCAGGAGAAGGAATTTACACCGCTGGGAGAAACGAAGCCGATTGCCGTCGATGTAAGGATCATCGCGGCGACAAACGTAGATTTGAAAGAAGCGGTCAAGAGCGGAGTCTTCCGGGAGGACCTCTATTACAGGCTCTCTGTCGTTCCGATCGAACTGCCTCCGCTTCGTGAACGCAAACAGGACATATTGCCTCTCGCCCAGCACTTTATAAAGAAGTACAACGATGAGAATTCGCGCGAGATCACGACGACTATTGCCCCCGATGTTCTGTCACTTCTTGAGAGCTATCATTATCCGGGTAATGTCCGTGAACTGGAGAACATCATTGAGCGGGCAGTGGTCATCGCGCCGACGGACGAGATCACCCGCGACTGTCTTCGCCCAGAGGTGCTCGACCCGGGCCTGGCGATCTCGATGTCCAGAGAAAGCAAGGGAAGCTCTGCTGATATCGACATTTCGAACGGCGTTACTTTCTACGACGAAGTAAAGAAGTTTGAGGTGGACCTGATCCAAAGGGCGCTTCAGCAGACCGGCGGCCATCAATCGCGCGCTGCAAGGCTCCTTGGGCTAAATGCCACGACCCTGAACTCAAAGATCAAGAGCTACAACATCATTCCCCGCCAGTAGTTGTTTTTGTAAACATCAGTTGCCCCCGGCTTCAGCCGGGGGATACTAAGCACCAAGTTATTCTAGGCCGGCTTTATCCGGCATCTTTTGGGGGCTGACGCCCCCTTTTAGGTTTTGATGCCGGGTAACCCCTCGCTGAAGCGAGTGGCAACTGACAGAAATTCAGATGCTGCCGGCCGAATTTCTCGCCTCCTATCGAAGCGAGCTAAAACTGTAGTTGGATTTTATTGAAATTTATCTGGGGTTTATCTTTCGCATCGAATCCCTCCGAAAACTTGGAAGATTCTCCAAAATCCCGCTCGATCTCTCATCTTCTGAATCATCGCTGTTGTTGAAAATAAAAGGTTTCTTGTCTCAGGAATAATGGCACCAAACTTGCTTTAGCCGACGCGCTCAATCTTGAAGCAAACTACCCTAATTTCTGAGAGGAAACTAAAGATATGAAGAGGTGTCTTGGCAGCGTTCTGTTTATTCTGACAGTTGCTGCATTGGCATTTGCCCAGACCACCACCGGCCGACTCCTTGGCAACATTTCCGGACCCGACGGGCTTCTGCCCGGCGCGACCGTAACAGCCAAAGACAACAACACCGGCAAGGAAGTCACCACGACGAGCAGCGATTCAGGCTCGTTCATCTTTCCGCAACTTGAATTTGGAACCTACACGGTCACCGTTGTATCGGAAGGATTCAAGACTTTCGTCGCTACCGATGTAAAGATTGACGTCGGCCGCGAATACACACTCAATCCTACTCTTGAAGTAGGAGACGTTCAGGAGAGCGTCACTGTCACGGCGGGTGCCGAGATCGTAACGGCCAGTACGGCTCAGATCAGCAACACCGTCAGCCCGCAACAGATCCTCTCTCTTCCCCTTATCACCCGTAATCCACTGAGCCTGACGACACTTCAGGCAGGTGTGGCGAGCAATTCGGCCCAGAACACGACGATCAACGGAATGAGGACGACCTTCACGAACATTACGCGTGACGGCATCAACATCCAGGATACGTTCATCAGGTCGAATGCGACGGACTTCGCTCCGGGCCGTCCTTCAGTTGACGATACAGGCGAGTTCACAATTGCAACGGCGAATGCCGAGGCCGATCAAGGCTACGGCGGAGCGCAGATCAGACTTGTGACGCCCCGCGGCGAAAGTTCATTTCACGGAGCTCTTTTTGCTTATAACCGTAATTCGGAATTCGCAGCCAATAGCTTCTTTAACAATCGGAACGGCACGGCAAGACAGTTCAGGAACCGCAACCAGTTCGGCGGTAAACTGAGCGGCCCGGTCCCGCTTCCCCACTTCGGTGAAGGTGGACCCCTGTGGCACAAGGACAAGGGATTCTTCTTCTTCGCATACGAAGGAATCCGTGATCCCCAGACCTCGAACAACAACCTGACCAGGACGATTCTGACGGATTCGGCCAGGAACGGAGCATTCAGCTGGGCGAGGACGAACAGCACGAGCGTTACCCCATTCTGCCCGTCGCAGACGATCGGGAGCATCTGTACGATCCCCGATATTCTCGGCTATGCAAGAGCTAACGTAGCGAACGGCAGTGAGATTCCGGCAACTATTTCGCCTCTTATCCAGTCGCGTGTGCTTTCACAGCTTCCGACTACGAGCAATTTCACCGGAGGCGACGGACTTAACACCGCTGGATTCAGGGCGACCCGTGCTTCAACTCAGGAGCGGAACCAGTATTCTTCCCGCTTTGACATCGACTTCGACGAAAAGAACTCTTTTCTCGCAGTTTTCAACTACAACCGCGAAACGAATCTGAGGCCGGACGCCGACACCACTTCGTTCGGATTTACTCCTGGCGTAACGCAGGCATCTGCAAACAAGCAGTTCACCGCTGCGTACAGGAGAACGTTTACCCAGAATTTCACTACCGAGTTCAGGGGCGGCATCTTCACGAGCGAAGTTCCGTTCGACAGGACCGACCCGAGGCCGGATTACTTCCTGGCGCTTCCTCTGGTTACCTTCCCCGAAAACACCTTTATGGACCAGGGCAGGAACACCAAGGGAATCAACTTCCAGAGCAACTCCGACCTTATCCTCGGCAAGCATTCGATCCGTTTCGGAGCGCAGGCACAGATCTTTAAGGTCAACTCGTATAACGATGCAGGGCTTGTACCGACGATCACCGTCGGAACAGGAACTGCAACACCCGCCTTTACCTCGACTAACTTCTCGAGTATCGGCGGCATCAGCAGCACACAGCTAGGCACGGCAAATGGTCTTCTCGCCCTCCTCGGAGGCGGATTCACGACCGCTGCCCAGTCTTTCAACGTTGTCGACCTGAACAGCGGGTTTGAGGCTACGAGGCCTGTCACGCCGTTCCGCTACGAGAACCACTCTTTTTACATCGCTGACAAATGGAACGTAGTTCAGGGTCTCCAGCTTAGCCTGGGTCTTCGCTACGAGATATTCCCGGCGCTCAGGCTGATCAACGGTCTCGCACTCGAGCCGGTGTACGCCGACATCAACAACCCGATTCCGTCGCTGCTTGATATCAACGGAATGACGGATGTGATCGGCGGAAACGCAGGTCGCGAGAACGCTTACTACAAGACCGACTGGAATAACCTCGCACCGAACATCGGTGTCGCGTACACTCCTTCTTTCGAGAACGGTGTTGGCAGATTCCTGTTTGGCGAGTCTGGAAAATCGGTCATTCGCGGTGGCTACAGCCACGCATACGGTAACGATTCGATCGTTACGTCGATCAACAATGCGGCAGTCGGCAACCCCGGTCTTGCCCGCACGACCTTCAGTCAGATCAATCTCAACGGACGGCTCGACGCCGGAGTGCCTTCAGTCACCCCAGGTGCGTTTGTCGCTCCGCCGAGGTCGTATCTGCTGAACAACCGCCAGAATAACTTCTTCGGTACCATATTTGGAATCGATCCGAATCTGGAAACGCCGAAGGTCGAGCAGTACAGCCTCGGATTCCAGAGGGAGTTCTTTGGCAATACTGCGTTCGAGATCAGGTACGTCGGTTCGCGCAGCAACAACCTTGCACGCGGTATTGATCTGAACCAGATCGATATCTTCAGCAACGGGTTCCTTGCAGATTTCGAAAGGGCTCGTGCGAACTTCAACCTGACAGGAAACGCGTTCTGCGTGTCGGCAGGATGCCAGCCGCTGAACATTTTCATCAACACCAACAATCCGCAGCCCGGAAGGCTGGTTGTAGGTACCGGCGGACTGTCGGCGACGACCTTCAACAACCACCTGAACAACGGTACCGTTGCTGATCTCGCGGCTGCATACATCAACAACTCGGCAAACTTGAATAACCACCCCTCGTCGCTCAACCCGACTGCGGTCCCGAGGATCAACTTCCTCCCGAACCCTGCAGGCGGTGCGGTCGACTATTTCTTCAACGATGCCGAATATCAGTACGACTCGCTTCAGCTTGAAGTGAGGCGCCGATTCTCGGACGGCCTCTACTTCCAGGCCAACTACACGTTCTCGAAGAACCTGACCAACGCGGTGGGAACCTCGCAGAACCTGTTTGAGCCGTATCTCGACAACAACAACAAGGACCTGGACCGTCAGAGGGCAGACTTTGACCAAACGCACGTGTTCAACTTCAACGGCGTTTATCAATTGCCTTTCGGAAGCGGCAAGCAGTTCCTTAACTACGGTGGATTTGCCGACAAGATCCTCGGCGGATGGGAGATCTCCGGTCTCGCACAGTGGACCTCGGGCGCACCGATAACTTTCGTCGACACCCGTGGAACGCTCAACCGTTCTGCCCGCTCGGCAAGGCAAACCGTAAACAGCTCGCTGACGAACCAGCAGATCGCAGGGCTTCAGGGTATTTTCGAAGCTAACGGCAACATCTACTGGATAGATCCTGCGGTAATCGGCGCTTCCGGCGCTGCTTCCAATGGATTCGGTTCGTCGCCCTTCGCAGGCCAAGTGTTCTTCAACACCAATCCGGGCCAAACCGGTAACCTGGGCAGGACGCTTATCGATGGTCCGAGCTATTTCAACATCAATGCTGCTGTTCTGAAGAACATCACGTTCGGTGAAAGGATGAGGGTCCAGCTGCGCGCTGAGGCATTCAACGTCCTGAACAACACGAACTTTATTCAGAACACGCAGTTCGCGAACATCAACAGCACGAGCTTTGGTCAGATCACGAGCGCTTTCGCTCCGCGTGAGATCCAGTTCGCTGCTCGCTTCGAGTTCTAGGCTGCTGCCAGTTGAACTCTACAGGCGGCGCCGTTCTTATGGACGGCGCCTTTTTTCTTCGTTCGCAATAGAGTCGGCCTGCGGCCGAATTTCAAATTGCGGATTTCAGACCTCAGAAAGACAAACACAACAGTTTAGAGCAGCGCTTGCGCTGCCCTGAGCGGGTAATACCCGCTCATTTCTTTAGCAACAGCTAGCCCCTAAAGAGGACCGATGCATTGTCGTCATGCTCTTGAATGTAAGGATTAGCACGAAACGGGTGGTTTGGTTCTAGGTGTTGAGCTTTTCGCCCTTAAGAATTCCTGTTGCTCGAATGAGCTTGTTTGTCCTGATGGAAAAAGGCTTGAAATTTCCTTAATACTTGCTCTTTCGCCGACTGTATGAGCCGGCTTTGCTCGGCTTGTGCAGCGCAAGCGCTGCTCTAAACGGTAGATAATGACCAGCTGCTCTAAACGGCTCGTCTTGTTCGAGTTCTAAGCCGTGCAGCGCAAGCGCTGCGATCGGTCTTCGGCCGAATGTCAGACTCCAGATTCCAGATTCCAGATTTCAGAGGTGCTTCAAGGATCTTTGAGACCCGTCCATTCGCAAGAGTTATCTGCTCCAGAGACAAGAAAAGAGGCTGCCCTCTCGGACAGCCTCGGAAAACCAATTTGAACTTCGTTTCTAGTAAGAGTCGACCTTGAATTCCTTGGGATCGATCTCATTGTTGAACTGGAACTGTTGCAGGTTCATCGTCCAAGTGTAGATCCGCGTACCTTCGCCTGTCTGTTTCTCATACTTGATCGTATAAGTGTGCGGCAGCGTAAGGCCAGACTCTTCCGCAAAGTCGCCGAACTCTTCTACCAACTGATACCTTTCTTCTTGCTGACGGGCGGAATTATCGATCGAGGTTCCCTGGCGGGCCGAGATGACACGCGAATACTCGGTCCTTACGTGCCGGAAGGTCGCGGCGTCAAAGAACATCTCGATCTTCAGATCAGACCCCGAGTCCGGCTTGTACCGGCATCTGTAGACCTCTACATCGTTGATGTCTGTGGTCTTGCAGGAGCTGAGCTTTCCTCTTTCCTCATCGTACCGAAGGAGCTCCCAGGAGCTTGAAAGCGCACCTCCCAGAATCCCGGTCTTGAATGTTTTGTCGTTGGTCTTCATAAACTCGCCTAACTCCGATCTTTGCCCGGGCACAACAAACGCGACACTAAAGTCATCGCCGTCGTAGCCCATTCTCTCGTGCGGATAGTCGGGCGTAGGGAATTTCATTCCGATAAGGTTCTTTCTTCCTTGTGAAGCAAGGACCACCAGGCCCGAAGTCTCGCCAGTGCCCCTGCCCTTGAATACAGCTTTAGTCGTGCCAGCGATCGTAATCGAAGAAATGTTCTTGCGTGCCTCTTCGGTGCCGATCGACGCCACATGCTTGGCGGCAAGCTCTTCAGCCTCCATCTTGTCGCGTGCGTTTCCCGACGCGAAAACAATCGGAACGGCTATGGCCAGGAGCACTCCAAAGGACAAGTTCAAACTAATTATCGAGCGAAAGGCTCGTCGTGAATAATTCATATTGCTCTCCGTAATTTCTCTGATCAAAACACCTATTGGACCCTCCTCGGGCCAAACAATTCTCGATTGTCGGATTAAATCCAAGAATACAGCCCGCACTCCGAATAACCAAACAAAAAAAGTGCTGCCCCGCTAGAGGCAGCACTACAAATTGTTCTTAGATCAGATACGACATTAGAATTCGAATCTGAACGCGAACTGCATGATCCTCGGAGCATAGACGCTACCTGCGCTGATCTGTCCGAACGTCGTCGAATCCACATCAAAGATACTGCTGTTCTCTCCGATGAAGAAGTTCGTGTTGTTCACGACATTGAACGCCTCGGCTCTGAGCTGGATGTTATACCGCTCGCCGAACCGAATGTTCTTGATCAGGCCTGCATCCACGTTCCAGTACCACGGGCCGGAGATCAGGTTTCTACCAAGATTTCCGGTCTGACCGGGCTGAGCCCTGAAGAACACCTGACCAGGAAAGTCAGTGATCGTATCCTCAACGTTTCCGTTTGTAGCGGAACCGTTGGGACCTATCACGCTCGGGTCGATGTAATAGATCGTTCCGTCCGGCTGGAAGAAAAGTCCCAGCAGGTCGCGGATCTGATCTGTCGTAAGGCTCGAGTTCGCACCCTGACGGTTCGAACGGCCAGTCCTGTTGAGCGTACCGTTGATGTCCTTGATGGAGATCGGTACACCAGAACTGATGTTGACGATAGACGTCAGCTGCCATCCGCCCAAGATCGCGTTAACCCAGCCGCCTTCGTTGAAGAAAGGTCTTCCTTCGCCGAACGGCAGTTCGTAGTTCGCGTTGATATTGACCGTGTGCGTGCGATCAAAATCCGCACGTCCGAATTCGATCTCCGGTTGATCAAGATCAAGGAACGGGTCAAAACGTGCCTGACCGTCGCTCTGGATGTCAGTGATCACCTTTCCGTAGGTGTAGTTCGCCTGGAACTGCAGTCCGTCGCTGAATCGCTTCCGGACCTCGAACTGGAATGCATCGTATTCGTACGTTCCATCGTTGGTCAGAAGGTCAACAACGCCGGCGTTCTGGTTTCTGCGGAATCGGCTTCCGCCAAATCCTTCAAAACCATTGATGATGTAGATCAACGCCAGTTCGCCGATAATTCCCTGCTGGACATAGTCTCGCAGGAAGCCTGCAAGTCCGATGAACCCGGCAAGCTGCGGCTGAACAGGAAGACCCGTTGTCATCTCGGCTGTGGTGCAGCGTCTGCTGTTCAGGAACAGGCCCTGGTTTGCGAGAGCCTGACGGCAGTTTTCACGAGCATTGAGGAAGTCCGTAAGGAATCCGTTCTCGTTGATGAGCACCTGGTTAAAGTCGAAACCTCGGACCATATTGGTGCTGCGTCCGCCTACATACCTGAATTCAACAGCAGTGTCGTACCCGATCTCTCGCGAGAAACCGAGGTTGTACTGCATGTTCCTTTGAAGTTCGAGGTTGGGATCAACCGCGAACACGGTGTTAAAGAAGTTTCCTGCGTTCGCGTTGCCGGTAGCAAAGCTGATCGGCGGAGGCGTGAACGTAGGAAGCGTGTAGCCCGGGCAGGTGCCCAGCAGGCAGTTGAGGTTGATCGAACCGTCATTCGGGTTCAACGCACGGCCGGTAAGGTCGAGACCAACGTTACCACCAGCAGCGTTGTCGGGACCGCGGACGTACTCGTCGTTGATGTAACCGATTCTGAATCCGCCGCGAAGAACGCCGCTGTCGCCAAATACGGCTCCAACGAGTCCACCCCTGTCGATCGGCGAGTAAGCAAAGCTTACGACCGGACCAAAGTTGTCGAAGTCGGCCTTATAGAACTGTCCAGGCTCTCCTGCGTTGGTACCTATAAGCACATACTGTCCGGTCGGATCAAGAAGGTTCTGGCGAATCTCGTCGCGAGAAGTCGCGCCTTCGAGGTCCGGCTCGAGATATACGACATCCGGGTTTCTGAGCGGCGAGAAGTAATCCCAGCGGACACCCAGATTAAGGGTAAGCTCGGGACTGACTTTCCACTGATCCGCGAAGTACAAACCGTAGGTCTCGTACGCGAACCGCTGACGTTGAGAAGACCCGAGTACGGGACCAAGTTCGGGACCCTGGAATGGGGCCGCGATGGTTCCGCTTCCGATGACGCCGCCTAGGAAATACCTAAGGGCATCCGCGCGTCCGCGCTGGGTTGCATCGATGCCGCCCGGGAAAAGGGAAGGATCAAGGCCCGGAGTATTCGGGTTGGCCGTGCCGGTAATGTTGTAACTTCCGACGCGGTTAAAGTTCGTCTCAGAGTCGATGCGCTGAGCGTTGAAGTCGATTCCAAACCTCATCGTATGGTTACCCCACACATATGAAGCATTGTTCTGGATCGTGTACTGGTCAGTCTTACGACCCTGCGCCTGGAAGTTCGACTGCGGGTTGGTTGTGAACGGAATTCCGCCAAGGACGAAATCCGTCGGGAAGTTCGGGTCCTCATTAAAGAACGGATCCGACTGATTGTATGCACCGCGGAGCTCGTTCGTGAAGTTCGATCCGAGAACCGTGGTCCAGCTGAGCAAATAACCTTGAGTAGGTCCGCCCTGGGTGTTTACAGGAACCGTGTTGAACGTTCCGTCGATGTCCGTACGGTCATCGGCGTTCTTGTTGTACTTGTAAACGAAATAGACGGAATTGCTGTCATTGATGTCCACGTCGAAACGGGTCGTGACCGCATCCCTCGTGTCATTGTTCTGCTGGTTGAAGAAGAACTGCTGGCTGAGCCCTCCGTTCGTAAAGACGCCGTTACCTGACGAAGGAATCCTCGAAAGCACCCTTTGCTGGATGATCGGGTTCACCCCAAGGACGCCGCCGGAAGCTGCCGGGATCGGGCCGTTCATTCCGGCACCGGTCAGGACGTTCACCGTCTGGGTAACTCCGCCGTTGTCGGTGTAGGTGAAAGTACCGTCGTGGAACTGGGGAAGAAGCGTCGTCGCAGTCTTCGGTGTCTGCTGGACGAGCAGGAAGCGCTCGTAGTTAACGAAGAAGAACGCCTTGTCTTCAAAGAACAACGGCGTGCCCTGTCCAAAGCCCGGGAACGGGAACGGTCCGCTGACCTTGCCGCCAAATTGGTTGCGGTTCAGGAACGGACGTTCAACACCCGTAGCGTTGTTTCCAAAATCGTTAGCTGCAAATTCCGAGTTGCGGTTGTAGATGTAAGCCGCACCGTTGAATTCGCTACCGCCGCGAGGCGTTACGAGCTGGATCTGAGCCGTGCCGCCGCCACCGAGATCGGCGCCTGCGTTCTGTGTTACGACCGTGAATTCGCCGGTATCATCAACTGACGGACGGTCCTGAACAAATCCGCCGGTCCTGATGAAGTTATCCTGAACGTTCACACCGTCACGTGTGAAGTTCGTCGAGGAAGTCCTTTGACCGTTAACGTGGTTTCCGGCTGTCGCGTTAACACCAGCTTGAAGGCTGAGAAGCGAAAGCGGATTCCTTCCGTCGATCGGAAGATCGAGGATCTGCTTCTTGTCGACCGTGGTGCTGAGTTCCGCGTTACTCGCATTAACGAGTTCCGCACCAGCTTCAACGGTGACCTCGACGCTTACGTCACCAAGCTCGAGCACAGGATTGAGAGTGTATTCCGTGTTGGCGTCGACCCTTACATTGTTTGCTACGTAAGTCTTGAAACCATCTGAGGTAACGCGAACCGTGTAGGAACCGAACGGAATGCGCTCGAACGCATACGCTCCGGTTTCATTGGAGGTAGTCGTACGAGTTTGCTGGGTCTGGTTGTCAGTGATGGTCACTGTAGCCCCAGGAATCAAACCATCGGGTCCGGAGACGTTACCTGCAAGACGACCTGTCGTAGTCTGGGCGACAACCAACATGGCAAAAATGCCGATGGTCAGTGTCGCGAAGATGACTCGTCTCATTTAATTCTCCTTGTTCTTTCTTGCTGTGAATGTTTGGCAGGATTCGCTTCCGGGTGACTTTGAGAAGTTCCGTGACCGTCGTGCAAGGCGGCGGTCTATTGAAGCTAAATGCTGCTGATCTGCCAAAGAATTGTCTGACTATTGTTTCGCGGTAAGTACAAGGGGCAAACCCTGTTCCATTTTATGGAATTCAATCCAAAACATTGAATCGCTTAAAGTTAGCCTGCTGAACATTTTTCGAATTCACGGATAACTTCTTGCGGATTTTGGATTTTCTTGCGGAAATTGCATCAATATTCACAATGTCGAATTTATACGATTTAGTGGATTCTGAAAGCGTGCTAAACAGTTGATTTGATTGAGTTGAACAAAAAACTCGAGCCAGTGAAGCGGCACGTTGTCACCACTTGCCGGCCGGGGCTATACTCATCATGTCGTTCAATGAAATGAACCTTACCCAGACCAATGGTGCCGCCCTTTCCCTAAATCCGCTCGGTGCGGGTGACCTTATCGATCGTTCTGTTCGGTTCTACCGGAAGAATTTTTGGACCTTCATCCTGATCGCAGCGCCCCCGGTTGTAGCCGGGATTCTGTTCAGCATCGGGTGGATGTTGCTCGCGAGAAGCCTGTTTAGCGTCGAATACGCCGAACCGACGGAGGTGATGTTCTACCAGCTTTTTCTCCGCCTCGGAGACGTGATCATTTGGGTGATCCAGATGGTAGCCATCCTGGTGGTGATGGGAGGTGCATCGCGGAATTTCGTGAGACACATACTCTTCGGTGAGCTGATGAGCTTTCGCGAGACTTACCGCAACATCAGGGGAAGACTGTTCGGACTGATCGGCGTCTCAATGCTATTGACGGTCGCCCTCGGCATCCTCGCCGTGTTCATCTTTTACATAACGCTCGTGGTTGCGATGATCGGAATCGTGATCTCCGCCGCAGCGTTTGAATCCTGGCCTTACATTCTGATCACAATGTCGATCATTTTGTCGGCAGCAGCGGGAGGAGGGGGAATTCTCCTATTTTTTCTGGTAGCTTCGAGGTTCATCTATGTGCCGCAGGTGATGCTTGTAGAAGGAGCGGGAGCGTTCTCGGCTATCGGGCGAAGCGCGTCGCTTGCAGGCAAGAACGTGAAAAGGGTGACCGCCCTCAACATCTTCACAATCGTGGCCATTTACTCGGCGCTTTCACTCCTTTACGTGCCTCTTAGTGCGCTTGCCTATTTTTACGGGGTGCCTTTGTTCACATTTGATGCCATCGACACGATGCCGGCCTGGTTCGAGATATCGTCACAGGTCATCTTTCAAGGCAGCCTGATCTTGATCATTCCCGTTCTGCTGATCGGCCTTTGCCTCCTTTACGTCGATGAACGGACAAGGCGCGAAGGGTACGACATTGAACTCCTTGCTTCCGGGAGGCTCGGGGAGATGCCCTCAGTACCTCCGGAATTCGTTAATCCGCTTCAGCCTGCCATCGCCGATCCGGGTTCCGTGGCGGTGCAGAACGCGAGGGAAGCTCAGCGGAAGCCGGTGCCGAAAGGGCCCCTTGGACTCGAATAACGATGCTGTCAAAGCCAATAAGATCAGCATTTGCGGCGGCAGCCCTCACGACGCTGCTGGTGTCATTCGCCGGTCAGGCCAATGCAAAAACGATCTCGGAGTACCGGGAAGAGGTTGCTCACCTGCGCTATGACTTTGAGGAACTTCTGGGGTCCGACGGGGATGTTGAAGGGCGCGAGGAGTTCGAGGGGGAAGTGTTCGCCGAAGTGCGCGAGTTCGTGAATGACCCAGACACTGTCAGCTTTGGAGGTTCAGATCTGACTGCGGGGAATTCGTGGCTGCTTGAGAAGATCAACGAGTATGCGTCAGGCTCAAAAACGGAAGAACAACGGACCACGATCCTGAACGCGATCTACGAGCGTCTCGGTGCGATCGAGAACAAGATTCTTGAGTACGAGGGCGCGGTTGCTGACGGGACAGCGAAGGACGAAACGAAACGCAGACTCGCTGAGATTCTAAAAGGCGAAGAGTTCCGCAAGGCAACGGAAGAGGCCGATGAGAGCGCATTTGCCGCTGTCTGGAAATGGCTCGAGGAATGGTTCCGGTATCTTTTCCCGCCGCGAGAGAACGCTCCAACACCAATGCGCGGCCCCGACCTGACACCTGTCGGATTCGTACTGCAAATACTTCTTTATGCGGCAGTCGTCCTGGTCGTCGCCTATCTACTTTGGCGATTCGGTCCCAAAGTGCTGAAGAGAGTCAAGGAATCGCGAAATGAGCCAAAGCGGGACAGGGTCGTTCTCGGCGAAAAGATCGAGGCTGGTGTGACGACCCAGGACTTGTTCCTTGAAGCCGAGAGGCTGGTCGCCGAAGGCAGATTCAGGGATGGTCTCCGGAAGGGTTATATCGCACTATTGTTCGGTCTCGGCGAACGAAAGGTCGTCGGGCTGGCAAAACACAAGACCAACCGCGACTACCTGAAAGACCTAGAAAAACACGGTGACTTGAAGCAGACCGTCACCGGGCTGACAGCTCAATATGAACGGCACTGGTACGGATCGGTCGAAGCCGGAGAGGATGATTGGGCGGAATTTAGCGGCGGATACTCGAAAGCGCTGGGAAGGAGGACCAAGTGAAGGAAAAGCTTCTGATCTTGTTTGCCCTCGTCATGCTGGTTGCAATTCTCGTCGGCCTTAATGCGCTATCGTATGTTCAGCAGGAGAAGCTGCCCGATTCGGAAGCGACGCCCAACCGCTCGACCTACAATGCGGGAGCGACCGGCACGCGTGCACTCCACGATCTTCTTGTCGCGACGGGCCACGATGTCATCCGCTGGCAACAGCCCATCAATTCGGAATTCGAGTCTTTTGATTCCGGCAAGTTCGGCACCTTCGTAATGATCGGCCCGTTTATCCGCGGAGTTTCCGAAGAGGAGATTGCCCGACTCCTTGCGTGGACCTCAGCAGGCGGCCAGCTAGTGCTGATCGATCGCGATCCACCTCGAGACCTCCTGACTTCAACGGCATCCTGGGAGATCAAGGTCGATGACGGCAAGAACTCGATCTCGACTTCGGAAAAGGAATATCTCATCTTTAGCGTCGATCCGGCGAACCAAAGCCAGATGACCGCACGGACGGCGGCTGTAAAGCCGGTCCAGCCGACGATCTTCAACGCAGAAGTGAACGGGGTCCAGCCGTCCAAATTCGGTACTTCGGTTTCCGTGAACCGAGTTCCCGGCTCTAGAGATGAAGACGGAGACGAGGAGGAAACAGGTTCAAGATTCAGCGTCGGACCGGGTTTTGGAACGGGTTCCGGCTCGGGATCCGGTTCCGAGTCAGGGTCCGATACCCCTGCAACTCAACTCCAGGGGGATTCGATTCTTCAACAGGATCCGCCACCTCCGCCTCCCCCGCCCGCGATCGAAGAAAATGCCGATATGAATCCGCCGGTCGCCGAAGCAGAATCGATGGCAGAACCTGATCTTTCTGGCCTTGCTCCGGTCGTCCATCTGGCGAATGACGACAAAAACGTACTTGCCGACTTTCCCTTTGGTGCAGGCCGTATCGTTCTTCTGACTGACCCGTACATCGTTGCGAACGGGGGGATCGAGCTTGCGGACAATTCACAGGCAGCTTTGAATATCCTGGCGTCGCGCAGAGGCCCGATAGCGTTCGATGAGTATCATCACGGCTTTGGCGCAGATGATAACCGTCTCCTCACATATTTTTCGGGAACGCCTGTGGTAGCGATACTGCTTCAGTGCGCCGCGCTTGTCGTTCTACTGCTCTATTCAAGAGGCAGGCGCTTTGCTAGGCCGCTTCCCGCGGACAATCCCGACCGGCTTTCCAAACTAGAATATGTATCCGCGATGGCCCAGCTTCAGGGACGAACCAAAGCCTTTGACCTCGCGATCGAGAACGTTTATACCGACTTTCGAAGAAGGGTGTCGAGGTTTTTCGGCGTCGACAATTTCACGGTATCCAAGGAATCGCTGGGAAGACTGATATCTGACAGGCTGGGTGTAAGTTCGGACGAAGTTGTCGATCTGCTCAATAAGTGCGAGGACATAATGCACGGTGAGCCGAGCAAGAAGTCAGAAGTCCTTGCGCTGGTCAAACGGATACGTGAGATAGAGGACGCCTTGGGCCTTGAGCGCGGAAGAAACGCAAAGCACCTCTGAGATTGTTGAGTCGATCGGATCTGTTGAGTCGATCGGGTCTGTTGGGTCTGGAGAGTCGATCGGGTCGTTCGAGTCGGGTGGGTCTGTTGAGTCGATTGGGTCGATCGGGTCTGTTGAGTCGGTTCGGTCTGTTGAGTCGATCGGGTCGATTGGGTTTGTTGAGTCAGACCTTGATCTGAAATATGGAATTTGGAATTTCTTCTCTGAACTCTGAACTCTGAAATTTGAGATCGCGAAACTCCCCGATATTCGTAATGCCCGTCGCTGGCGCCCCGGGTTCCCATTTATCTATGCCCGTCGCTGGCGCCCCGGGTTCCTGTTTATGCCCGTCGCTGGCGCTCCGGGTTCCTGTTTATGCCCGTCGCTGGCGCTCCGGGTTCCCATTTATCTATGCCCATCGCTGGCGCCCCGGGTTCCCATTTGTCCCTGATACCTGTAACTTGATCGCTGATACCTGATAACTGGTCCCTTAGCCGTGGAACTTGGAACTCTCAACTTGCTTGCCCTGGTCGTCCTGTTTTTTGTGACCGCCGCGATCGGAGTGGTGACTGGCAGTAATTCTCTGATCACCGTACCGGTGATGTTCCAGTTTGGCATTGAGCCGAAGGTCGCGATCGCGACCAACATGTTCGGCCTGACGTTCATGAACATAGGCGCGAGCGTATCGTTCATTCGAAGCGGAAAGATTGACTACGGACGTCTGTCTCCGCTCGTGCTGATAACACTTGCAGCCTCTGCGATCGGAGCGTTTCTCGTAGGCCAGTTCTCGTCTGGAGCCGTCCCTGTTTTCGTCACGGTCTCGATGCTATTCGTCGTAGGATTCACGCTGTTCAAGCGCGAATCAGGTATCGGGGGTAAGAACAAGGAAGACGTCCCTGAAGGCTCGATCAGGATCGCGCTCTTGCTAACCTTTCTGCTTGGTGTATACGGCGGTATGTATAGCGGAGGATACGTGACAATGCTGACGGCGGTCCTCGTCGGCTTTTACGGATTGTCGTTCACCGAGGCAGTCGCGGGTACGAAGTTCATCAACGTATTCTCGTCAGCGATCGCGACCGTCGTTTTCGCATGGCAGGGTTTGATTGACTACTATCTTGGCATTATTCTTGGCGTTACGATGTTCGCAGCCGCTTATATAGGCGCTAAGACCGTTACAAAACTAGATGATCTCTGGCTCCGAAGGATCTTTATTTCAGCCGTCATTCTATTGGCAATCAAGACGGTGTGGGATCTGATCGGCTAGCAGCGTTTCGAATCGAAGACATGCTCAATCACACACCGGAAACGGTCTCTCACATCAGGACGGAGCTCGCAAAGGTTATCGTCGGTCAGGACGAGGTAATCGAGCAGATCCTCGTTGCATTTCTTGCCGAAGGCCACGCCCTGATCGAAGGAGTACCGGGCACGGCCAAGACCCTTATAGTTAAGACGTTCGCGAGAATTATCGGAGCGAAGTTCTCCCGTATCCAGTTTACGCCTGACCTGATGCCTTCTGACATCACGGGCACGAACGTGTATAACATGCAGACTTCGGAATTCTCTGTGCGTCCGGGGCCGATCTTCACCGACATACTCCTGGCTGACGAGATAAACCGTACACCGCCCAAAACCCAATCTGCGCTTCTTGAGGCGATGGAGGAAAGGCAAGCCACGATCGATGGCAAACGCTACCTTTTGTCACCCGTTTTCACGGTGCTGGCGACGGAGAATCCGATCGAATACGAAGGAACGTACCCGCTGCCGGAAGCACAGCTCGACAGGTTCCTGTTAAAGATCCTTATCGGGTATCCGACTAAGGAAGAAGAATTGACGGTGGTCACCCGCTGGGACGAGGGATTCGACTCTCATCACCTTGAAAGGATCGATATCCGTCCGATCGGCGATCCCAAGATCGTGGCGGCCTGCCGGTCCGAGATCCGGGCGATGAGGACAGAGGACGGAATCAAGAATTACATCGTTGATGTAGTTCAGAAAACAAGAAATCATCCTACGATCCTTTACGGAGCGAGTCCCAGGGCGGCGGTCGCGCTTCTGCTTTGTTCGAAAGCGTTGGCGGCGATCCGCGGCCGCGAGTTTGCGACTCCCGATGATGTCCGCGATGTGGCGATGCCGGTGCTCAGACACAGGATATCGCTACGGGCCGAGGCCGAGCTTGACGGTGCTACCGCAGATGCGGTCATTTCAGACATAATCCGATCTGTTGAGATCCCAAGGTAGTCAAATTCCTGACACCCTTCCCGGTTGTCGCGCCGTTCGGCGCGCTCTGATCGCCTTTTCGTTCCTCTTATTTCTCTGTCCCTTTACATACTCCCAGATTCCGGCACGCATCCTTTCAAAGGAACTGGCGCTGGCAGCAAGGAACGGCGATGTCGAGAAAGCAAAGCTGCTTCTGAATGAAGGGGCGAAAGCCGATTCGCGCGACCATTTCGGACAGCCGGCGATCGTGCTGGCCGGGAGGATGCGATTTGAAGATCGAAATCTCGAGGTGATCGAGCTTTTGGCGAACAAAGGCGCCGACATCAACTCATCGAACGACTTCGGAACGACGCCTCTGATGATGTCACGAACTTCAAGCCGCTATGCGAACAGCGAGAAGTTCTTCAAAATGCTTGGAGCGGATTTTTCTAAGAAGGACAAATTCGGTGGAGATTACTGGGTCTATCACCTCTTTGGTACAGATCGCGAATACCCGCCCTCGATTCCGAATTCCGAACGGATGGTCCTAAAGGAACGGGACGTCATCTGGCGATTCATTCTTGAAGCGAATCTTGCAAAGCTGGAAAATCCCCGCTGCTGCGGCCGGTGGATAAATGGCGCAACTCCCGTGATGGCTCTCGCCTACTATGACTACTCGTATATTTTCGAAGAATCGACGCGGCGCGAACCTGAATTGCTGACCCAGACCGACGATCTGAAAAGGACACCCGTCCATTACGCAGCCTTAGGAAACTGTAGCAGATGCCTGTATCTGGGCTTCGATACCCGGACAGCAAACCTGAACTCACAGCATTCAGGCGGTCAGACTCCGATCATTCTCGCCTCGATCTACGGCCACGACGAATTCATTGAACGGGCTTTGAGAATCGGCGGTGATCCCAATATCACGGACCGAATGGGCATGACGGCGCTGAGCTATGCCGCGGCGTATGGAAGACACGATTCCGTCCTCGCCCTGCTGTTCGGCGGAGCCGATTCAGAAGAAGCGATGTATGAGGGCGAGCCGGCGCTGGTTTTTGCCGCCAGGACTGGCAAAGAGAAAGTCGTGGGAGCTTATTGTTCGGTAAAGGCGTCGTCAGTTGTCGCTCTCACGAAAGAGAGACCTCAAGATACGGAGGACTCCGAGAGGCCACCTACGAATGAATTAAAACGGCGCCTGAAAAATCTTTCAGCTCTCGATCTCGATGTGGCCGGCAGAGAGGGAATGACAGCGTTGATGTGGGCCGCCGAGATCGGATCCCTGAAGATGGCGCAGATGCTTCTGATTGCCGGCGCGGACCACCGGCGGAGAAATTACGAAGGCAAGACTTCGATGGATATTGCCCGCGAGAAGGGCTACGAAGAGATTGTCAGAGTCCTCGCAGAGGCGGAAAACCTCGCACAATCTTGACACTACTTCTAAAATAGGGATGCGGGCTTGTCGTACGGCCTGACCTTCCGATGAAAGAAATTTCTCGAAGAAAATTCCTGCAGGGGTTAGGAGCGACGGTGTTCGCCGGGACGCTGGCACCATCCATCCTTCCGTTTCAAAGGGCAATTGGAGCCTACGGTTCTTCAGACCTTCATTTCCTTGTTGTTGGAGATTCGCTGATCTCGGGTCAGGGTCTTCGCGAAGAAGACCGGTTCTATTGGTTGACGAAGAACTGGCTTCAGGAATCGTTCCTGAGTGAAGGTGGAAGGGTGATTCTAAAGAACAAGTCGCATTCGGGATCGAACGTGTATCTGAACGACAAGGACCGGAAAGCGCTCGAAGACGCGGAAAGGCCGTTGGACGAGTTCTTTCCTTCCGAAGTCAACTTTTCATTTCCTTCTATTAGCACGCAGGTCCGAAAGGCGGCGGAGGAGTATGCAGAAGCCGGGATCGAGAAGAACGATGTCGGACTGGTGATGGTATCGGGCGGCATCACTAACATAACCGTCAAGGGGATCATCGATCCGTTTGCGGATACGAGCGATCTTCGCGACGACATCAAGAAGTACTGCGGCGACTCTATGAAGGATCTGCTTGGCGAGATCGGCGACGCGTTTCCGAAGGCCTGCATTGCCGTGATCGGCTATTACCCGATGATCTCCCCAAAGTCCTCAACGGGTGACATTTACAATGCCGTGCTCGAGCTCTACGGCATTTCAGGTCCATTGAAGCCGGTGATGAACAACATCGTTACCAAGCAGTTCTTTAAGATCCTCCACTCCAAAATGACAAAACGTTCGAGGATCTGGTCTGAGGACTCCGACAGGGAACTTAGAGGGGTTGTTGCTGCGCACAACGAATCGGTGGGAAGGGAAGCCGCCGTCTTTGTCGAGTCCCCGATAGACGAAAGCACCTGCTTTGCCACGAAGAGAACACTTCTGTGGAACATGGCAAAGAAGGGACGGGCTGAAGACGACATGTTTGATCACCGAAAGGAAACATGCGGAGAGGCCATCGATTCGATGGGCGACATCGATATCAATTTCAACAAGCGATTCTGCGAGCTCGCCGGGCTGGGACATCCGAACCGCGAAGGTGCAATTCTCTATGCAGAGAACATAAAGCAGGCGCTTGAGCCGCATTTCCTTGCGGAAAAGAGCGCGAGTGTGTCATCATCCTGAGCGCAACGGAGTAAAGGACATGATCAAACAGATTCGCGGAAGCACCATCTGATAACTCGACCGGCTAGCCTTTCGAAACCTTGCGGAAGGTTTTGAACGTGTCGTTCTCGACCTTGGAACAGGAGACGGACGTTACGTGTTTCGCTCTGCGGAAGCCGATCCTTCGGTCCTGTTCGTTGGCATCGACGCCAATCCCAAACCCCTTCAGAAGATTTCCATAAAGGCCGAACGCGCCCTTGCGAAACGAGGGAGCGTAAACGCGATCTATGTTCAGTCGGCGGCGGAAGACCTTCCCGAAGAGCTAAACAACACCGCGGACGAGATCGTGATCAACTTTCCCTGGGGCAGCCTGCTTGGCCTCACTATTAACGCAGAACCCGCATTCCTGGCTTCTCTGGCCCGTATTCTCAAGATTCACGGATCGCTTGCGATCACGACCGCAATTGATCCGATCAGGGATGCCGAAGAACTCAAGCGTCTTGGGATCAAGACCTCGGAGCACGGCGATCTCTTGTCAGCGATGGTCCCCCGCTACTCGGCGTCCGGTCTTGTGTTTGCCGATACCCGTAAACCTGCGCCAAATGAGTACCTTGTGGGAACTACCTGGGAACGAAAACTCCGCAGTTCTGCAGGCCGAGAACCGGTTTGCCTCCGTTTCAGAAAGAGCCGATAGTCCCGGAGTTTGACCGTACAAGTCACGAAGAAACGATAAGCGGACGCAGAAGTTTTTTGTCCTGAAGACGAGGTCGATTTCGTGTTGAAATGTAAGCACGGAAATACGAAGTGCTTGATAGTAGGCCCGGCTTCCGATGCCTGACGCGAATTCTTAATACATACGAGGCGTCAGCCCGGATCAAGAAAGGGCGAACGTGAGTGACACGCCCCGGCATTGATCGGCGCGTTCAATAACAAAGCACTTATAGGAGGCTTGATAAAAACAATGAAGAAGAATCTTATCGGAATCATAGCCCTCGTCGGTCTGATTACCGTATCCGCGGTTTCTGCAAGAGCTCAGATCAGCACCAAGGTCACAACCGAAGTACCTTTCTCATTCATCGCCGGCGGATACGAACTCTCCGCGGGTGAATACACTATAAGCTTTAACGAGATAACTTCTTCAGGAGATGTCTTGTTGATCGAGTCAGCGGACGGAAAAAGCCGCGTGATTGTTCTCGCCAGATCGCAAACCATCGCCCGGACGGATGAAAAATCAGGTCTTAGCTTTATCCGGTTCGGCGGCGACTACTATCTGAACGGAGTTACGGTCTTCGCCCGGAAATTGGATGTCGAACCAGTTGTTTCACGGAGCCGGCTGGTTGCGCTCAGGGAAACCGAGAACTAGATCGACCAGACTGCGGAAATGGTTGTTCTTTCGAAAGAGGCTGTCAGAAATGCAGCCTCTTTTAGTCTTTCTCAAACCTGCAAACCTATGTCCCCGGGGCGTGTGCTGTTCACCATCGGGTAGGTCTTTTCAAGCGCACGCTGACAGGGGCCGCCTCAAAAGACGGCCCCATTGCCATTCCACCTTCCCCAACCCTTGCTCGCACTTTCGCAGATCCGCATTAATTGCGGTACTTCAAGAGCGAAACGCGGCACAAAGCGTACTTTCCTTCTCGTGGCACTCTCGCCATATGTTCAGGGTTCGCGATATCGCGGGCATCAGCCTCAAGCGCCGAACACCGACCAGCGTTACACCTTAGGCGAAACCTGAGGATAGGACACCGAGGTTAAATCGGTGTTTCACATTTCAGAGATCCTGGCGAACGTGTTCTGAATCGTGTTGCTCACCGGAAACGGCGCTCGACCTGATTGAACAGCGGCCATCTTAGTAATATCCTTATTGTTTCGGCCTAAGCACCGGGTGGTGACTGATCATGAAGATAGCAGTAGCAATGAGCGGTGGTGTTGATTCTTCTTCCGCCGCCGCCCTGTTGAAAGAGCAGGGGCACGAACTTGTCGGCTTTACGATGCAGCTGTGGAACCAGCGGCGACACGTGAACGTTGATGAGAACGGCGATCCTCTGCCGTCGCGTTGTTGTTCTCTTGACGACGTTTACGATGCCCGTAGAGTGGCTGAAAGCCTGGGGTTTCCTTTTTACGTACTGAATCTGGAGAAGGAATTCGAAGACTCCGTCGTCGAACCGTTCATTGATAGTTATCTTTCCGGCGAAACACCGATTCCGTGTGTCGCTTGCAACTCACGCCTTAAGTTCGCTTCGCTCGACCGTCTGGCGATAAGCCTGGGATGTGACAAGGTCGCCACCGGCCATTACGCAAGGGTCGAATACGACGAAGAGCGGAACCGTTACAGGTTGTTCCGGGGAAAGAACCACTGGAAGGATCAGAGCTATTTTCTGTGGGAACTTGATCAGGACCAGCTTTCACGTGCGTACTTTCCTCTTGGAGATATGTTGAAGAGCGAGGTAAGGGACATCGCACGAGATGCGAACCTGTACACGGCCGACAAGCCGGAATCGCAGGAGATCTGTTTTGTACCGGATGGTAAGTATTCCGAGTTCATAGACCGGTATCTGGAGGTCGAAGGCCGTGGATCCGACATTCCAGAGGCTGGAGAGATCGTGAACACCTCGGGAGAGAAACTTGCTGAACACAGCGGGATTCACAGATACACTATTGGACAAAGGCGCGGAATCGGTATTTCTCACGAGAAGCCGCTCTACGTAGTAAAGATCGAAAGGCTGAAGAACCAGATCATAGTCGGAGAAAAAGAGGAGCTGCTTTCTAGTTCGTTCAAGACGAAAGGCGTTAATTGGGTCGCATTTGACGAGCCTTCTGAAGCGGTGAGGGCCGAGGTAAAGGTCAGATATAGGCACAAGCCTGTAATGGCGACCATCGTTGCGCTGCCTGAAGGTCGGGCGAAGATAACTTTTGATGAACCTCAGCCGGCGATAACGCCCGGACAGGCAACTGTTTTCTACGAAGGCGAAGAGGTGATCGGCGGCGGTTGGATCGAAAGGGAAGATTACGGTTCCGTATGAAGAAGGCTGATCTGAGAAACGAGTATCTTGAGCGTCGCGCTTCGGTTCCCACTTCAGCTATAAGGAATGGAAGCGAGGCCGTGGCATCGCGCTTTTTCTCAAGCTTTGATCTGTCACAGGTCCGCTGTATACACGTTTTTCTTACGGTTGAAGAGAGAGGCGAGGTCGAGACCTCGCTTTTTGTAAAAACGATCTGGCGCTCGTATCCCCACATCACTGTCGTCGTCCCGCGTATAAACCGCAAAGAAAAGAAGATGGAATGCGCGGTTTACGATCCTATGTCGCGCCTCGTGCCCAATTTCTGGGGAATATTCGAGCCACTAAACACCCGGACACTGCCGGCGACCGCTGTCGATGTCGTTCTGGTCCCGCTTCTGTGCTTTGACAAAACGGGCCATCGGGTGGGATACGGAGGCGGGTACTACGATAAGTTCCTGGCCATTTGCCGGGATGGCTGTCTCAAGGTCGGACTTTCGCTCTTTGATCCGATAGAGAAAATAGAGGACGTTGAGGAACACGACATCGTCCTTGACCACTGCGTAACTCCTGAGAAGATCTGGAGCTTCGGTCAATGACCACATGGATCAGGGACCACGGATCAAGGACCAGGGATCAAGGATCAGAGGATCAGGGATCATTGTAAGGGCCGGGATCTTATCAGCCAGTATGAGAAGCGAGCGAGTCATCGGCCTTTGATCCCGACTGAACAGGAATCGCCCCCGCAATGCGATTCTGTGTAAATAAGGGTTGAATCAAGTCCCGTCTCTCTCTAATTTCATCACTTTCCGTCGTCATTTTCCCCTTCGTCAGAATGAACACACTTCGATCTTCGCTGGTATTACTCATCATTCTGCTGGCCTCATCGTTCGTCTCCGCAGCAGTCTACGAAGTGAAACCCGGCACTCCGCTAGACACGATAGCCGAAGTGCCCTGGGCGGCTCTTCAGCCTGGTGACCTGGTGCTCATACACTGGCGGAGCGCCCCATATAAGGAAAAGTGGGTGATATGCAGGCAAGGTACTGCCGGACAACCCATCGTGATCCGCGGGGTGCCAAACTTAAATGGCGACCTCCCGGTGATTGATGGAAGGGATGCGGTCACTCCGCAGGGACTGAATTTCTGGAGCGAACAGCGCGGAGTCATCAAGATCGGAGGAGCGAACGTGCCCGCGGATACGATGCCGCGCCATATCGTGATAGAGAACCTCGAGATCCGAAGCGCCCACCCTGACTATTCGTTCACTGCAGACGACGGTTCGGTCCAGAACTATTCGAACTCCGCTTCGTCAATTTATGTCGAAAAAGGAGAGCACATCACGATAAGAAACACAGTGATGCACGACAGCGCAAACGGCTTCTTCGTTGCCTCTTCGGACAACACGGTTTCGAGGGAGATACTCGTTGAGGGTAACTACATCTACGGGAACGGTATCTCTGGCAGCGCGTTTCAGCACAACAACTACACAGCGGGCATCAACATAACGTTTCAGTTCAACAGATTCGGGCCGCTTCGGACGGGTTCCGTCGGTAATGCCCTGAAAGACCGGTCGGCAGGAACGGTCGTGCGTTACAACTGGATCGAAGGGGGCAACCGACAGCTTGATCTTGTTGACGCAGAGGACAGCTCGCAGATCAGAGGTCATCCGGACTACGGACGGACCTTCGTCTACGGAAACATCCTGATCGAACCGGACGGAGCCGGAAACTCGCAGATCGCACATTATGGCGGCGACAGCGGCGCAACAAGCACCTACCGTAAGGGCAAGCTCAACTTCTACAACAACACGGTCGTTTCTACCCGATCCGGGAACACGACGCTACTGCGGCTATCCACGAACGAAGAATCCGCAGATGTAAGAAACAACATCCTTTACGTCACTGCCTCCGGGAACAGGCTCGCTTTGATCGACAACAGCGGGACGGTTGATCTAACACACAATTGGTCAAAGGCGGGGCTCAGGGTCTCGCATTCCGGGTCTCCTTCCGGATCCGTGAACGATGACGGTACAGGAATTGTGGGCACCTCCCCGGGCTTTGCGGACGAATCTGGACAGGATTTCACAATTGAAGAGAGTTCGAGCGCGGTGGACGCAGGAACAGGTCTTCATCCAACCTCGACCCCGCTCCACAATGTCGTCGATCATTATTTGCGGCACAGAAGCTCTGAACCGCGGCCTTCTGACGGTACTCTGGATCTTGGAGCTTACGAATTCTCGAACGGTGCTCCGGTGGCGATCGAGACGATCGAGATCCCGATAGCGAAATGGGGCCGCCATTTTCGGCACACACTGGCGGCCTCCGGAGGGTCGGGAGCTTACACTTGGTCGATCGTCGAAGGCGCGTTGCCTTCGGGCCTATGGCTTGACGGCCAGACGGGTTCTTTGCACGGTAAAGCGATCAGACGTGGAGACTGGACATTCACCGTCCGTGCAGAAGACCCTTCCGATCCTTTCTCTTTCGATGAGAAGCAGTTGTCAATATCGATCCATCTGTATCCCGGCAGTGGCTTCTGATCTCGCGCATAGACCATTGATCAGTGACCAGTGACCAATGACCAATGGGGACCCCGAGCCCCAGCGACGTGCATAAATGGGAACCCGGAGCGCCAGCGACGGGCATAGATAAATGGGAACCCGGAGCGCCAGCGACGGGCATAGATAAATGGGAACCCGGAGCGCCAGCGACGTGCATAAATGGGAACCCGGAGCGCCAGCGACGGGCATAAATGGGAACCCGGAGCGCCAGCGACGGGCATAAATGGGAACCCGGAGCGCCAGCGACGGGCATGACAGAGGGCGCTGTGCGATCTCAAATTTCGCATCTAAGAGAAGAAATTCCAGATTCCACATTCCAGATCAGATGACTCAATCTCCTGAATAAACTCAACCGACTCACCAAACCCAACCGACTCACCAGACTTAACCGACCCGACAGACCCGACAAACCCGACTCACCAGACTCAACCGACTCACCAAACTCAGCCAGCTCAGAAAACTCCCGGCCCAAGAAACCAATTCCTTACTCGACGCACCTTAGGCGGTGCAGGCGACACTTCTTCCCAAACCTCCCTGCAATTCTTTGGAGGAGAATTAGCAATGAAGAGAGCAGTTCTATTGTTCGGGGTATTCGTGTGCCTTTCGGCCGGCCTAATCGCACAGGACGGATCGGTGACACAGGGGACATTGACCGCATACGGAGATACGGGAGGGCTTGGCGCCTGTCCTTTGAAACACACGTCGGTACAGGCGGATATCAGCGGGTTTCTTGCCCGCGTTACCGTCAAGCAGGAATTTGAAAATACGTTCGGCCGGGCGATCGAGGCGGTCTACACATTCCCACTTTCTGAAAAGGGCGCGGTTGACCGAATGAGGATGACCATCGGTTCGAGAGTCATCGAAGGCCGCGTTCGTTCGCGCGAGGAAGCACGCCAACTCTACGAACAGGCAAAGACCGAAGGAAAGATCGCGGCGCTTCTCGATCAGGAGCGGCCAAACATCTTCACTCAGTCCGTGGCGAACATACTCCCGGGCGAGAAGATCGTTGTCGAAATAAGTTATGTAGAGACATTGAAATACGAGGACGGTGAGTACGAATTCGTGTTTCCGATGGTAGTCGCTGAACGGTACATACCAGGTGGAACGGCCTCCGGTGACCCGGCGAAGATCTCTCCTGCTATTTCAGCAGCGCGCTCCGGTCACGACGTTTCGATCAATGTCTCGATCAATGCGGGAGTCCCGATAGAAAAGATCGAATCCAAACTTCACGAGATCGATTCGCAGAGCTTTGGCGCTGGAAACGCATCGGTGAACCTGAGGAACCAACGGACGATTCCGAACAAGGATTTCATTCTCCGTTACGAGGTCACCGGGAAAAATATCGAGGACGCAGTTCTCACCCACCGCGCGGACCGTGGAGGTTTCTTTACCTTCATACTTCAGCC
Source organism: Acidobacteriota bacterium (assembly GCA_003385635.1). Taxonomy (GTDB): domain Bacteria; phylum Acidobacteriota; class Blastocatellia; order Pyrinomonadales; family Pyrinomonadaceae; genus Aridibacter. The sequence goes on from QQUY01000001.1 coordinate 293,422, forward strand.
GCCCGATCTGAATGGATATGAAGACGTAGCGCCGAAAGAGATCGTCTTTGTGCTCGACACATCTGGCTCGATGGGCGGATTTCCGATCGAGAAGGCCAAAGAGGCGATGATGCTGTCGCTCGAGGGACTCTACCCGGATGACACGTTCAATCTGATCACGTTTGCCGGCGATACACACGTGCTTTTCGACGCTCCTGTCCGCGCGACAGCGGCGAACCTCGATGCGGCAAAGGCGTTTCTGCGGTCGCGGTCCGGTGGTGGCGGAACCGAGATGATGAAGGCCATCAAGGCCGCACTTGAGCCCACGGACTCGCAGGAGCATACGCGGATCGTCTGTTTTATGACGGACGGCCACGTCGGGAATGACAACCAGATCATTGACGAGGTGAGGAAGCATCCGAAGGCTCGTGTTTTCTCGTTCGGAATAGGAAACGGGGTCAACCGGTACTTGCTAGAGAAGATAGCGCAGGAAGGAAACGGTGAGGCAGCGTTCGTCACGCTTGAGGACGACGGTTCGCTTGCGGCTCGGAAGTTTTACGAAAGGGTGCGTGCGCCGCTTCTGACCGACATTTCGATCGAATGGAACGGGCTCCCCGTCAAGGACCTGTATCCGCAGCGGATACCGGATCTTTTTTCGGCTAAGCCTGTGATCATAAACGGACGCTACGAATCGTCAGCGACAGGTTCTCTGGTCCTTAAGGGGCGCGTCGGTGGCCAGGACTATCAGCGCGAGATCAAAGTCGATCTGCCTGAGAAGCAAGTCGAGAACGACGTGCTGGGAACGCTCTGGGCGCGGCAGATGATAGATCTGCTTTCAAGTGAGGATTATGAAGGAACTCAAAACCGCACCGCAGACAAAGAACTGGGAGACCTGATCCGGGACATCGGCCTGGAATTCGGCATCGTGACGCAATACACGTCGTTCATCGCGGTCGAGGAGGTGGTTCGAAATCCTGAAGGCAATCCAGCGAGAATGGATGTGCCTGTTGAGAAGGGTGACAAGGGTGAGGAGCCTGTTTTGAACAGTCCGTCTCTGCCCGCTGTAATGTCGACGGAAGCGAATGTGGACGTCAAGGTCAAGGAAAGAGGGAAGCAGAAGGTTTCAGTCAACGGAGGATCATCAGGTTCGGGCGGACTCATTGTTTCGGGATCTGGAACTGGGACCGGTTCTGGAAGAGGAACGGGTTCGGGCTCCGGAACCGGAACGGGCCGCGGAACCGCAAAGACAGCGAACGCGACAGTCACTGTTTCCGGCGGCCGCAGCTCTACCAATACTTCTTCGGGACGAATTGAAACCGCGGTGTCGAAAGAAACGATTCAAGCTTTGCCCCTCAACACCCGATTTACCTCGCTGTTGAAGCTGTCTCCCGGAGTAACCCCGACTGCTTCTTCCGGTGGATTCCAGATCGACGGCGCTACCGGTTCAGAGAACGTCTTTGTGGTTGATGGCCAGGAGGTGTCCGAGTTTCGCGTTGGATTGCCCGGGCCGATAGCCGTTGCCGGTGAGAAGATCGCAAAACCGGAATTTCCGGCAGGCGCAAAGCCCGGGAAGAAGGGTAAGAAGATAACGGTCGAGATACGCGTGGACGAAAACGGAAGAGTCACGTTCGCAAAGGCGATCGAAGGCGACAAGGCCTATCGACAATCGGCTGAGAAGGCCGCCCTCGAGTCGAAGTTCACGCCGGCCGAGTTCGACGGAGTCAAGTTGAAGATGGAAGGCGTCGTCTCCTATTTGTTCAGGGAGGATGATGCGGTCTGGATCAACGTCGAAAAGCTGAAAGCGATCTTCACACCCGAGCTGTTGCAGAGGCAGGATCTAAAGAAAAAGCTTCATTTCTGGGTTTTTGAGGTGGTTGTAGCAAATGAGGCCGGCAAAACCGCGCCGCCGAAATACAGCTCGCGCTTCGTGAACGGAGATGTGGCGCAAATCCGTGTGGCCGTGACTGATCCTTCCCCGGCCGTTCTCAAAAAACTCAAGAAGACAGGCCTGCAAATCGGGGTTATGCAAAACGGCTTAGTTTCGGGGAGCATCGAGGTCGGAAAGATCGCGAACCTCGCCAAGCTGGACGAAGTCCTCTTCATCTCGCCCTAGTCGCAGCCGAGGAATTTAGCCACAGATAAAGGGGATTAACACTGATGTTTGAGGGTGTATGGCGTTGCGTCAACAGGACCGGTGTTTTTCTAAACACCGTGCGCATCCCTACGAATCTGTGTTCATCCCCTACATCTGTGGCTAAACGGTACGATCAGCTCTTCGCTTTTAGCAGATCCCGGATCTCCGTCAGAAGCTCGACCTCTGGCGGAGTTCCTTTCTCGGCCTCGAGGAACTTGAAGTAGCGCACGGTGTACCGGGCGATGATGAAAATTACAAAAGCTACGATCAGGAACTGGATGATGTCGGTGATCAGCTGACCGTACATTATCAGGGGCGCTCCGCCTTTGATCGCCTCGTCGATCATTGCCGGATCGGTCACGCCGTTGTACTTCCCGCTTACGTCGTAGAACATCGCCTTGAAATCGATGCCTCCGGTCAGAAATCCTATCGGCGGCATTATCACGCCTTCGACCAGTGATGTGATGACCTTTCCAAATGCCGCTCCGATGACGACGGCTATCGCCAGATCGATGACATTTCCCCTCTTCAAAAACTCTTTGAAATCGTTCCACATAGTTACCTGCCCTCCTTTCCGGCGCTTCTCTGCTCCTCTCGCTTCTTTTCGAAATCCTGCTTCATTCTAAGGACGAACGCCCTGTAGCCTTCAGGATCGATGAACGGATTTTTATCTGCCCCCGACCTCATTGCCAGAAACTTCTGCCGCATTCTGAAGAAGCCCGCGTGAGAGCCAAGGAAAACATCGGGTTTCAGCTTCAACAGTTTGTCGAACGTTGATTCAAAATCTGATCCGACCTCCGGATAACCCTCGTTCGCCACGAGATCGTAATCGAGGTTTGAAAGGCTGCTGAGAAAGATCACGGTGAAAATCTGGCCGTTCTCGCTGACCTTCATCGTCCACGTGGTCGCTCCTTTTGTATGGCCCGGCGTCAGGACCGTGGCTAGCTCATTGCCGCCGAGCGAAACCACTTCTCCGTCCTCAATGATCTTGTCCGGGTCGACAGGTTTGAATATCTGCTCTCCGCCAAAACGGAAATCGCTTGCGCCGCCGGTCTTCAATACCTCCGCCTGGCGTTTCACTGAGTAAAGCTTTGCCCCGGTCTTGTCTTTTAGTGTCTTAAGTCCGCCGCAGTGGTCAAAGTGCGCGTGGTTGTTGAGCAGGATCCTCACGTCCTCCAGTTTGAATCCTAGCGAGCGTACACTGGCCTCGATCAGCGGTACGGTCTCTTCAAAGCCGCTGTCAATAAGGATGTGTCCTTCGTCGGAAGTAATTAGATAAGACGCTACGTCACCGGTGCCCACGTAATAGACGTTGGCGATCACTTTGAACGGCTCGGTCGGCCTGGTCATCTCCCAAACGGCATCGTCGGTGATCTGAGCAAGAGCGGTTACGGAGACGAAGAAAATGAGCAGGAATGCGACGAGAAAATGACGAAGGGTATTCATAAGCAGTTGAAATATGTATGACAAGCTTCAGCTTGTCGCAGCGCCGCTAATCGACGGAGAAGTCCTGGTTGAAAAGGTTCGGTGGTCTGCGTCCTCCGGCTTCTTCGCTTAGCTCAATGCAGGCGGGTTGCCTGCGCGCCAGTCAAGAGCGACCCCACAGACTCAATAGACTCAACAGACCCGACAGACTCACCGCGTAGGCCTAGGATACGCTACTGGGCTTCGATATCCGTCTTTGTCAACTGCGCGAACTCCGAAAAACCAGTTGTCTTTCGACATCTCGTCCATCGTGAAGCTGGTCACATCTCCGACGAACTTTGAATTGGTCCAGAACGGCGCGGTGGTCTCACGCCATACTATCTCATAGCCGGCAATGTCTTCGGCGGGACTCGCCGCCCATTTCAGATCGGTGTCGTTCGTTAGACGGGCAAGTACGATTCCCGCATCTTTAGGGATCGGCGGCGCCAGGGCCATCGACGCAAGCGCGGCGATGTTGACCCTTGTAACGTTCGCGATGTAGCCAAAATCGATAAATTCTGGTGTATCGCCATAAAACACGCCGTCTTCGGTCCTTACGTTCTGGTGCTGGTGAGTATAATCCTCGTGCGGCTCCGTGAACCGTACTGCCGGATATCCCCTTTCAAGAAACGGGATGTGGTCGCCGCCTCGCAGATACCTGTCTCGCCGGTAGATCAGATTTACCTTGAAATCCGGAGAGTATAGGTCGGCAGTTTCTTTGATATATCTGCCGAGCTGTCTCGCCGCAGAATCGTTCTCGCCACCGACGCTTCTCCGAAGGCCCGCCTCGCGTTCGGTCTCGTTCGACGGAACTCCTTCTGCAAATACCCGCACGGTGTTTCGGTCCGGCCGGTCTTTGAACGTTTTCACACCGCCGATAATGTCGTTCGTGATCATTGCTTCGATGTTCATCGCGGCCTTCTTTGCCTCTTCGGCAAAATGCGTAGCGCCTAAGAGGCCTTGTTCCTCTCCAGCCACCGCCATAAAGATGATCGTGGCGTCGTACCGTTTTTTCGACATCACACGCGCCATTTCTATGACGGCAGAAGTGCCGGAAGCGTCGTCATTTGCACCCGGCGCGTCGCATTCGCCGTCTGCCGAATCCGAGCACATCGAGTCATAATGGCCGGAAACTACGTACACCCTCGATGGATCCGACGTACCCTTCAGTTCCGCGATCACATTAGTGATGTTGACCGCCTTTGGGACACGGTTCCTGGGTTCCTGAAGGTAGGTTTGCAGTCGGACGTCAAGGCAGCCGCCGCAGGCTTCCGATATCCGTTTGAACTCGCTGTAAATCCAGTCTCGTGCCGCTCCGATCCCTCGGTTCGGGTCATCCTGCGAGGAATTCGTGTTCCGCGTTCCGAAAGAGACCAGCTTTCTGTCGTACTCCTCGATCTTCGAGGCAGACACATCCTTCAGCAGGTCATTGATGAAAGACGTTCGTTCGTATGGAGGCGCCGACTGAGAAAACGAAACGGATGTTGCGACGATAAGGGTAAATAACGCAGAAAGAGCGAAGCGCATAGACAGAATCCTCACGGGTGCAAAATTGTGATTGGGGATCAGTACGTGGAGATTATAGACGATTAGAGAAAACACGAGAATAGCAACGAAAAATAAAGAGTGAAACGGGATGCGGCCCGATACGAGCGGCGCCAGCGGCGCCATATGTTGATAGTAATCAACAAAAGTAAAGAACCGGGCGCCGTAGGCGTGACTAGAGGATCGAAATGAAAAATCCCCGGCAAAAACCGGGGAACTCGGAACTTGAAACTCGGAACTCGAAACTAATCTATCCTGTACGCTTTCGACTTCCAGACGACCACGACCGTGCCTTTTAGCTTGTCCGTGATCTTCCGAAGCCCGCTTTCCAGCGATCGGTACTCCGCCGTCGCTCTGCGAACATTCGTCGTGCGCTGACCGGTATACGCGGAGTCGTACCAAACGCCATTCCGGCGCTCGAAATCCTTGTTCTCGACACGCATCCTGATCGTTGACTCTTTCTCTTCCGCGGCAACGCCAGTGACATCCAGATCCGCTCTCTCATTAGCTCTTTGCTTCGCCGCTTCCGCGACACTCGCATCTGCTTTCGGAGTCACCCGTTCAGGTCGTCGTGCAACAGGCGGAGGTGGAGATGAGGCAACACGGTTGCCTGCCGCAGTCGGCCGTTGTTCAGCAACAGCCGCGGGTTCGCTCTTCTTCCTGGCATCGACGTTGTCATCCATGCGATCGTCGTCCTTTCCGCCTTCGTCGCGTTCAGTCTGCCGATCACCGGGTAATGGACTTTCAGCCGGGCTGACTACCCTACCCAATTCGTTCTTTCCATCCCTGGCCTCGCTTTCGGCGAGAGGAGCTTCCGAACCTGGAGATGAAGTATTAGACTCTGCCACTGCAATGTTGCTGTTTGCGGCTTCACCGCCGAAAGGATCGGCCGCAACGTCTTCTGCCGCCGGGGCGCTGTTTGAGTCACTGAGGCTGGCGAACTGCCCATCTCCGGCAAGATCAGAAATGAGCGTGATAACAAAGAAACCGCCGAGCGCGAGCACCAGAACACCCATTGCGGCCGCCACGTTTCTGATCGAGAAGAGCTTGTTGTACCAGGGGACCTCGATGCTCGCGGCAGCGCCTGTCTGCGTTTCGGGCTCTTCCGCCCGATCCTCGCGGCGCAAAACGATCAGGTTTGAAAGGATCGTTCTGCATCGGTCACAGTCGGCGAGATGCGACATCACGCGCGTCTTCGCTTTCTCGGGCAGTGCGTTCTCGGCAAACACGGAAATCTCGTCGGCGTCGATGTGGCCTTCCGCCGAAGTTGCCGATTCGCGCTCTTGCTTCGCCAATCTGCGAAGTAGCCCGTCGATCTCTATGTCCTGGTCTTTTATCATTTGCCTGTGAGGCTGGAACCCCTTGTTGCTCAAAAATGCAACCAGTGAACGGATCCCGCCGCAATCTCTTGCACGAAAGCCGCCGCGATCAGCAATACGAACATTTGCTCGATATTGATTCCCAGCTTCTCAGCCGAATCAGACAGGTGCCTTTTGACCTCGGCCTCGCCCCATCCATGCTTGTCCGAAAGAATATTCTCCACGACCTTTCGGATCTTTGTTTGGATCCTCGTGATCTTTCGACTAGCGGTGGCCTCGTGGTATCCGAAAGTGTCCGCGATCTCCTTGAGGATCAACCCATCGTAATAATACATCTTCATCAAGAGACGTTCCTCGGAGCCGAGATCCTCCACTGCCTGCAGGAGGGCTTCGAGAATGTCTTCCTGTGCTTCCGATTCGCCCAGGATCTCTTCCGGAGTGTCCGCCGTCGAAACCACGGCCCTGAAATCCGTCCGTTCGGAAGAGTCCTTAGCCATATTTTCGAACACGCGGTCTTCTTCCACCTGGACGATCTTCTTCATCTTGCGGTATTCGTCGATCGCGAGCTGATTAGTGACCGCCCGAAGCCATCCTGACAGACTTCCTTTACCCGAATAGTACGAGAGTTTTCCCTTTGTCCTCCCTTCTGAATCAAGCCGCAGGCCGTGAAGTTCGGCCCAGATCGATCCGGCCAGGTCATCAGCGTCTTCGCGATTCTTGCAGAAATTCCAGGCAGCGGATTTTACGGTCAAATCAAAGTTGAGCACGAGGTCGCCCCACGCATTCTCGTCTCCGCGTTCGCAGGCGATGATCAGGCATAGATCGTCCGCGTGTAGGGTATCGATGAACTCCTTTATTTCCGGGTGTCCGGCCGATTCATCATGCTTAAGGAGATACTTCCAAACGCTGCCTGTGATGCGTTCGAGGATGTCATCTTTAGAGAGCCCGCGCGCATTCTCCGCACGCGAGATCAGTCTCGCGGTCGCTTCTTCGATTGTCGAATGGAATTTTTCGGGGACGGAAGTCATCGTCGACGCGAAAATCTTATCATTGAACTCGGTAAGCAGTAAGCGCCTTTCAATGAACATCGACCAGCGATCATGGATCAATGGTCGCTGAACGCAGCGTTCTTCTCAAAAACGAGATGATCTTGTAACCGTCGAGATAGATCCAGGGTTTCTCGCCGAGAGTATAGTGGCCGCAAGGGATCACGGTCTCGTCGTGCTCGATGCCGGCTTTGTTCAGAGCCTTCATCGTGTTCCTTGAGAGGTCTATCGGGAATGACAGATCGTAGAGCGTGTAAATGTAACGCTGCGGTCTGGGTTCAAGCGACGCCAATTTATCGATGTAAGCAAGCGGTGAGATAGGCATCCAGACCTCGCGGAGATCTTCGATCGATATGTCCTGTTCAAGCCCCTCGCGGACGTGATACGTCGAAAGCCCCCGCCAGACGACATCGGCGAATGTTCCCGACACGTGGTTAAATACAGCGGACTTGATCGTTTCATCGTGGACAAACGCCAGAAACGCGACACACGATCCGATACTTGTTCCGACTACTCCAACGTTCTCGTAACCCTTTGAATACAGCCATTTAACAGCTGCTTTTGTGTCCAGGACAGACTGCCTGACCGACTGCAGTGTCCGGCCGACGTTCGGCGAAACAAGGTGGTCGGCGCGGTCGAGTTCTTCGGGCATCCTCTCTTCGTGATAAGGAAGCGTGAGCCTTAGTGCGGAGACTCCGAACCGCTTCAGGTTGGAACAGAGGTTGATGTAACTGCCCTCGCGCGCGTTCCAGTGGGGAAGTACTACCGCGGCTGCCCGCTTATCGTCATCGATATGGAATAGCCTGGCGTGGGCGATATTGTTTACTTCGGAAGAAGTCGTGAGAGCGCTCGCCCAAGACACATAACTGGTGCCGTCGATCTGCTGAGGGTCCGGTTCTGATTCATCGAACACAGGATCAGCGGCGAGGGCAAACCGATCATCGCTCGAATCCAGAAACGCCCTGGAGTGTTTTTTGAAGAATTCAAGCGGGTCCGAGCCGTTCATCGAGCCTTCGACAAACTCGGCGCCCCACTCAAAGGGACGCACCACGCGATTGTCGTTAAGCATCGCGAGGTACCGCTCGCGCTTCTGTATAAGCCGCTTGATCATTGAAAAAGGTTTAGAGCTTCCTTGCGTGAGTGGCGTTCATCAGCGTGGAGCGCATAGGAAAATGGAAAATCATTCCGGCCAACGCGAGTGCAATGAATGCAAAAAAGTACTGGTAGTTGAAGACAAATGCCGAAAGAACGCCGAGAAGCGACGCGCCTTCGCAAAGTGCCATCGCGATGATCAGCCCGGTCTTCACGAGCTCCGGGTCCTGTGCGTCTACTGATCGCTTGTAATAGATCGACTTTAAGACAAACGACGCGCCGACAAGGGTGATCGCGATGATCGCAAAGGCGATGGTCACCGGCGGGTTGTCACCAAGCGCAGGCCCGGGTGGATCGAACGAAAAGAGTTCGCTCTTCGAGAAGTAGATCAGCACGATGAACAGGATCTGGGAATTGAACAACCCGATCCACATTATTATCAGCTGCTGATATCTCGCGGGAATGTTTGTGTCGGCTTTTTCCATAACTACTCCGTAGCCTCGATCTCTTCTTCCAGGAGCTGACGCTGATACAGGTCAGCATATTCTCCATTCATAGCGATCAGCTGTTCGTGGTTGCCGCGCTCGATGATCTCACCTTCGTGCATCACGCAGATAAGGTCCGCGTCCCGGATGGTGGAAATTCTGTGCGAAACGATCACTGTCGTGCGGCCGATTCGAACATCACGCAATCCGTGGAGTATCTTTTCTTCGGTGAGCGTGTCGACTGCTGAAAGTGAATCGTCGAGGATCAGAATCCTTGGATCTCGCATTACTGCCCTTGCGATCGCGGTCCTTTGCTTCTGGCCTCCTGACAAAGTGATACCTCTTTCACCCACAAGCTGTTTGTATTTGTTCGGAAACTCCTTGATATCCCCGGCAAGTCCTGCCACCGCGGCGGCCTTCTCAACCGTCAGCCGGGACTTTCCATTCTGCGGAGCGTCCAGTTCGTTTACCCCGAAAGCAATGTTTGACTCGATAGTGTTCGAGAAGAGAAAAGTTTCCTGCTGTACAAAGCCTATCGCCTCGCGAAGCTGCTTCAATGGAAAGCGCCTTACCGGAATATCGTCCACAAGAACGGTGCCTTCGGGCGCTTCAAGGATCCTGGGAATTAGGCTCACCAGGGTCGACTTTCCGCTTCCTGTTTTTCCTACCAGCGCGACCGTTTTTCCTGCCTCGATAACGAGATCGATTCCGCTGAGCGTCGGTTCATCTTCGTACGCAAAATTCAGGTTCCGGAATTCAATCCGGCCCTTTATCTTCGGCTGTGCGCGAACGTCTTCAGCATCGCTGATCGTCGGTTCCGTCTCAAGAATCGCGTTGAACCGCTTCAGACTGGCAGTGCCGCGCTGATAAAGATTCACGACGTAACCGAGCGCTATCAGATACCAGATCATCCTCTGCAGGTAAAGGATGAAAGAGGAGAACTCGCCGGCCGTTATCTCACCGTTGACCGCCATTGGGACACCGACCGCGATGATGATCACAAAACTGAGACCTATGAAGAAGAACAACAACGGCCGCATCGCCGCCGCGAATTTCACAAGATTCACGTTCTTGTCGGCGTACTCGGTGTTCAGCTTCTGGAACTCGCCGATCTCCGAATCCTCCTGAGCATAGGCGCGTATCACACGCGCTCCGTTCAGGTTTTCCTGGGCGCGGGCGGTGATGCCGGAGAAGAACTCCTGAATCTTCTCGAACCGTACGTGGATCTGCTGACCGAGAAACTTCACGGTCAGAGAGACAAAAGGAAGCGGGATCAGCAGGAACAACGTCAGCTTGACCGAGATGCTGAACATTATCGGCAAGACGACCGCCAGCGCGAAGATCGCCTGGAACGAGTAGAGGATCATAGGGCCGACTATCTGCCTGACGGCTCCCAGATCGTTGGTCGCCCGCGCCATCAGATCTCCGACGCGCGTGTTCGTGAAGTATTCGAGAGGCTGGTCGACAAGCGCGTCGTAGAAATCGCGCCGCATATCGTATTCGATATCGCGCGAGGCATTGATCAGAAGCCGCCTTTGCCAGAAAAGGAACAGCGAGCCGACCGCGCTGACGCCGAGGATCACAAGCGGATAATAGAAGACCTTGTCCCAGGTGATCTCCTTGCTAAGTTCATCGATTGCGACGCCGACGAGGTACGGGACGAACAAGTTGAAGATCATCCCGAACAGGATGCACAGCACGCCGAAGACCACGCGCCCGCGGTATGGTCGGAAGTATCTCGCAAATTTTCTGAGCTCTTCCATCTAGTTCGCGTTATCTGGCTGTTCCGTGAACCCTTCAGGCACCGTAAACAAATTGTCGTCGGGAGTGTCTTTCCACTCCGAGACTTCGTATTTGAAGGTCAGATCTCGTGCGCCTTCCCTCACCGAGTAAATTTCACTGCCGACAGGGAACTTCAGGTTCTCGTCGTAAAGAACAAAGATCTCCGACGCCTCCAGATTCTCCGGCGAGACCCTGAATCGAGTGATTCCGTTCTCGGTGCCGAGCTTCTCGTACTTCGTACCCGGGGTCACCGTCATCCAGCCTCTCGTCAACTGTTCCGCAAGATCGTCGCCGCTCGGACCGCCGGCGCGCTCCCTTATCGACCTCTCCCGCATATTCAGAATGAACTTTTTATCCGAATGGTCGATCAGCCGAAGTTCCTTGTCAGTACCCGGACCAATAACGACGGCCACATCGGTTCCGCGCTTTGCTATGACATACTCCCTTACCAAAGCTTCGCCATCTTCCCCAAAAGCGGTCACTGTGATGTTTGCTTGATAGCGGTCGGGTTCTTTTGTTAAAAAGGGGATGTTAGACGCTTTCTGCGGCACTGCAGAACCATTTTCGGAATCGCCGCCAGGCGGATCCCAGAGGCCGCAGGATTGGGCGGCGAAAGCGAGCGTCAGAACCGCGCAAGCCGTTAAAACATTGGAAAGTGCTCTCATCGGCGAAGGGTGATTCTAACACACGGCCCGGAGCGCATAAATCGTCCTCACGACCAATGAAACAGGACATTCGAAAGCTGCAAAACCGGTACCTTGTGCGCGGCCTCTGTGTGCTTCCGTTTACGCCTTTTCTTTATCTTCAGGGCCAGTACACAAGGTTTCGCGTCGGCCGCCTGCCAGATGCTGAAGGTGAGTCGTCGGGCACATTCGGGAATGGACACAAGACCCTTCGATTACTCGCGATTGGCGAATCGACGGTCGCCGGCGTCGGGGTCGAAAATATAAAGGATGCTCTTGGAGGCCGGTTTGCGTATCACCTTAGCAAGAAAACAGACGCGACGGTCCAATGGCATTCGATCGGCGTAAGCGGCATCACGGTGAAACGCACGCTTGAAGAGATCCTCCCCGAAGTCCCGGATGAGAAGTTTGACCTTGTCCTGATCGCACTTGGTGGAAACGACGTTTTTTCTCTGAACAGCCCGGTGGCATTTCGAAACGGAATGTCTGATCTGATCGATAGGCTTCGAAACAGGAGTCCGGACGCGGGAGTTGTTCTCGCAAACGTGCCTATGATCCGCGACGCGATCGCGTTGCCGCATCCTCTGAAATACGTCCTCACGCAGCTCGCCAAGATGCAGCATTTCAATTCGATAGATTTCGCTTCGAATATGGAGAACGTTTATTACTACGACGAGGTAAAACGCGTCGGCGACGATTTCTTCAGCGACGGAATACATCCTTCGGTTTCCGGCTACGATTCGTGGGCGAGAGACATGGTCGACTGCTATACGCGCTGGAAGGACCGCGAGTCATAGACCCGTGAAACACAACTGACCGCCTCTTGAGACCATGAACGGACCTCACCTCCAGTTCAGGGAATTCCTTGATTCACACGAAGAATGGATCGCCGTACACCGCGACGGCTCGATCTTCGCACTTCGCTCGCACGAGATGGAGTTTGAAGATAGCGGGCATGGCGCGCTATTCGGTTTCCTCGATCGAAAGGGTTACGTCACCTGGCGCCTCGAGGCGGTTGAGATCGAAGAGCGTCGGGCCGTTCTCGATCTGAGTCGAAGATTCGGTTCAGTTTCGGAAACGCTCGAGTTGATCCCACGCGCCGCCGCCGAAGAACTCGGAGCGGATGTCAGGGAAGCGAGGCTCGCCGCCGCGAACGAAATAGGCGATGCCGTAAAACGCGCTTTCGGCGGAATGAAACTGAAACGGGTCGTGATGAACCGCCCGAATGCGCGGTTCGCGAGAATTATCCTCGATGGCGGCGGACTCGGCGAGAACGGGATACTCGCCGATGTTTCAGGAACAGGCACACCAGAAAGGCTGATCACAGCGGCTGTCCTGTGGAAGAACAGGATCGACAAAAGCCGAAGCAGCACGATCCCGAAGATCTGGATACTCGCCCGCCGAGGAAAACTAGCCGCAACAAAACGCCTTCACGCTTGCCTTTTCGCTCCCTTTCGAAAATCGATCGGAATTCTTGCAACAGGAAGCAGAGACGGCAATGGATCGTTCGAGATCAAGCCAGCCGGGGGGATGAGGTTTGAAAAGCTCTGGAATGGGCCGGCGCCGGGACTTGGCGAATCGAAGCGGATGGATCACACGTCGGATTCGCGCCGTATTGCGGAACTCGACCCTTTAAGCGTCGATCATCTCTTTGCAAAGAACGGTATCACGCTCCGCTACAAAGGTTTATCGTTTGCGAGGTTCAGGGAACTGCACGGATACGATAGATGCTGGTTCGGCGTGGAAAAAGATCGTGAGCTGCTTGGTGAAGAGAATTTGCACGAGCTGGAGAACCTGTTCGGTTCGCTCAGAGAGTACAGGCGTCACGATTCGCCAAACAAACAGCACCTTTACTATCAGGCTGCGCCGGAGGCATGGCTCGAATCGATCCTCAGAAAAGACGTCAAAAAGCTAGACCGCAATCTTGTGCTTTCACCGGTATACAACCAGTTCCGGACATCGAGGGACAGGATAGATCTGCTCGCGCTTTCCGAAACGGGAAGGCTTGTGATCATCGAACTGAAGGTCTCTAACGACACGTCGATGGTCTTTCAAGCGGTCGATTATTGGAGGAGGATCGAGCATCAGCGCCGAAACGGTGTGCTTTCATCGGCGGGACTCTTTGGAGAAAGAAAGATCGAGGATGTGCCGGCAATGATCTATCTCGCTGCGCCGGCGCTGTGTTTCGGAAGCGATGTCGATAGCCTCGTAAATGCGGTGCGAAAGGATATCCGGATCGTCAGGTTCGAACTGAATGAGGATTGGCGGAGAGAGGTAAAGGTTGTGAAGGTCAGTTCGTAGTTTCTAGTTCCAGGTTCCATGTTCAGGGCGCTGCGCGATTACAGAATCAGCCTTCGGCTGAATATCAAATTTCAGAATCGTGCTTCGCACGAATTTCAAATTCCAAAGTCGGGCTTCGCCCGAATTCCAAATTCCAGATTTCAAATTTCAAAAGGGAGCGGTATCTTCTTTCTGACACCTGACACCTGACACCTGACACCTGACACCTGACACCTGACACCTGACACCTGACACCTGACTACTTATTAAACCGGTATCCCACCCCTCTCACGGTTTCCAGGACCAATGGATCGGACGGGTCATCTTCAATATGCCTTCTCAGCCTGACGATAAAGTTATCTATCGCTCGCGTGTCAGTATCCTCGTGCAGGTCCCAGACCTCTTCTAGGATCTCCTTTCTTGATACGGCATTTCCCGCGTTGTCGGCTAGGTGCTTGAGCAGCTTTGCCTCCATCAGTGTAAGACGTGTGATCTCTCCGTCGTCGTCGAGCTCCAGATTCGTGAAATCGATCTTCTTGCCATTTATCACAAGCAGATCGTCTCCCTCAGACGGTTTCGGATCTGACTGCCAGGTCGAGCGTCGAAGCAGACCGCGGAGCCGCGCTAGAAAGATCTCCAGGTCGAACGGTTTCGGTACGTAGTCATCAGTTCCGGCCTCAAAGCCCTTGAGAACGTCTTCGGGTCTGCCGCGTGCCGTCAGCATCAGGATCGGCGTGAAGTCACCTTTCGAGCGAAGCTTTTTTGCTACCTCAAAACCGTCGATTCCGGGCAGCATGATGTCGAGAACGATCACGTCGAACGAAGAGTCCCGGGACATTAGGATCGCAAGCGCATCTTCTCCGTTCTCGACGATCTCCGATTCGAATCCCTCGGCGTCGAGGTTGAACGCGAGGCCTTCAGCGATGTGCTTTTCGTCCTCGACGATAAGTACTCTTTGCATAGATATTTAGCGGCCGGAAGGGATCTGCCTTTGCAATTCGGACGTCCAGTTCAGCACAATATTCATTTTCTTGGGCATTGTCCCGCCTTCGTTCTTGACCATCACGAACCTGGTACCGTCCGAATTCGAATCGAATCCGGTCAGGTAATCGCCCTCGAACAATGCAGTCGGTCTTTCTGCGGTATTTCCCGAGCCGATAACAGAAGACATCATCCGTTTGCCGCTGCGGTATAGGAGTTCGTTTCCGGACCCTCCCCAGACGGGATAGATCCCGCCCGCGGTGGAAACCAGAGTGCGATCGGAAGCTGAGTTCTCGCTCCACTGGATCACATAGATCTCTACTTTTCCGGACTCGTTCGAAAAATAGGCTAGCTTGCTGCCGTCAGGCGAGAATCGCGGAGAGTCCTCCTTGAACTCCGTATCAACCACTTGACGGATCGACCGGTCTTGCAGGGAAAGCACCGCGATATCGGAAGCGCCGGGCTTTGGCATTGATGCAAGAGCTACCAAAGGTTGCGTCGGATGAGATGAATAAGGAAGCAGCTTTGCTTCGCCCGAATAAAGCTGTTCAGGCTCGTCGGAACCGTCGGCGGATCTCCTGTAGATCCTCCAGTCCGAATCGCTTCTAGTCGCCCAGAGCACTGAGCTGCCGTCGGCGCTCCAAACGGGAGACTGGCTGCTTCCGTCAAAGGTCAATCTAAGGCTTCTTCCGGTCTCGGGTTCAAAGATCCAGACGTCGCCTGAGAGTTCGACTGCGATCTTCAAACCGTCGGGCGAGAATTTCGGCGATCGAAAATCCCCTCTTTGCTGGACAGCCGTCTGAGCGCCGCCTGACCTACCAACTATCATCAATTGATTCTCGCCCATCGAGGCTTCGGGAAGGTAGGCGAGCGTACCGTTCTCGGCTACACGGAAGTTTGGAATCGCAAAAGCGCCGTCGATGACCGGCACCGGCGAACCGTCGATCCGTGCCGTAGCAGGATCAAATCTCACGGCGAAAAGACGGCCGGCGTTCGAATAAAGAAGATGACCAGTTTTAACGTAGCGGGCAAGCGAGATGCCTCCGTGAGCCGAAACTTCTCCGTCCAAACCTTCTATAACCGTTATCTCCTTTGTTCCGACATCAACGACAGCGAATTTGGCTGTGTCACGCCCGACCTTTGAGAAAAGAACGCGCGTACCGGCCGGCAGAAGCTTTGGCGCGCGATGGCTCTTGTCAGCCGGATCGTCGGCGATGTCCGTCAGCCTCTCGGGCACCCCGCCTTCTGCTGACACCCTGAAAACACCCTTTTCATCTGAGGCGTAAATGAATCCGTCAAGGCCCCAATGGCCGTACGAGCCATCTTCGCAATCCGTGCAGATCGTCCGCGCCTCGCCGCCTTCGATCGGCACGCGCTTGATCGAACCGTCATCCAGAAAATATGCGATCGATCTTGAATCGGGTGAAAAGAAGGGAAAATGCGCATCGTCCGTACCCGGTACAGGCGTCATTTCGAATCTCTCCAGTGACCGGACGAACAAGTTTCTTACCCCGTTCGAACGCGTTGCAAAGACCAGGAGCTTACCGTCGCGTGACAAGTCAGCTTCGAACAGGCGTATTTGCTGGTCAATAGGCGGGTCGACCGAGAATCTCACCGGAGTGTCATTTACGGCTTCGCCTCCGTAATACCAGAGCACTCCGAACAATCCCGCGGCAACAAGAAACAACAGTGCAAATGCCGCGAGCAGGGCCTCCCGGAAACGAGAAGGGTGCCCGAATTTCATCCTCGGAGCGCCCCGTGACAACGAAGCACCGGACATTACCGCGGACTGGATCTCTTCAAGGATCACCCTTACTTCATTCATCGACTGGTAGCGATGACGAGGCTCCCTGTTCAGGCATTTCATTATCAACCGAGAGAGAAGCTGCGGGACTCTCGGGTTGATCTCGTTAACGTCCCGGGGTTCGGTCGTAAGAAGTTTGCTGACGACGGCGGCATAGTTATCACCCTCAAACGGCTTCCTGCCCGTGACCGCTTCATACATCACAATGCCGAAACTGAAGATGTCAGTGCGACGATCGATCTGGCTTCCTTCCGCCTGTTCCGGTGACATGTACGACGGAGTACCAAGCACCTGGCCGGTCTTTGTGAGATCGAGAGTCGAGGTGTTTTCGGCAATGTCCGCTTTTTCAAACCGGGCGAGTCCGAAATCCAGTATTTTCGGAACTCCCGCCTCAGTGAGCATTATGTTTCCCGGTTTTATGTCACGGTGGATCACCCCCTTGTGGTGTGCGACAGACAGAGCGTCTGCGAGCGGGACAAAAAGCTCAAGGAAAGTTCGAATATCAAGGCCGTCGGAAGGGATCGATTCGCCGAGCGGTCTGCCCTCGACATACTCCATCGTAATAAAGATCCTGTGCTCTTCGGTCTCCTCCACCGAATAGACCGTCGCGACGTTGGGATGATTGATGTTTGCGGCCGCCTTGGCCTCGGTCTGAAACCTTCTGAAATAGTTTCCTGCGGAAGAAAGTACAGGAGGCAGGGTCTTTAGTGCGACAAGCCTGTTTAGCCTGGGGTCTTTGGCGAGATAGACTTTGCCCATTCCCCCTTTTCCAAGGACCGAGACGACCTCGTACTGCCCGATCTTTTCACCGGGTTCTGATTCGCCCATTCCGTCATTTAGAAGATGATCGACGTCGCCCGCCACATTGCCGGTCATGAAGTTTCCGGCCTGGTCGTTCGCAGCCAAAAGGGTTTCGACCTGATCGCGCAGTGAGGCATCTTCCCGGCAGGCGTCATCAAGAAACTTCTCCCGCTCACCAGTATCCAGTTCCAATGCTGACTGGAACACCTGGTTCACAAGCTGCCATCGTTCGGGGTTCATCAGGCCGTGTTCTCTTTCTCGAAATACGGGACCGCGGAGGGAGCCGGTTTAACGGCTGTCAGTCCTGCTTTAACTCCCGGAAGAGCCAGGCGCGCGCGACGCTCCAGTCCCGGCGAACGGTCCTTGAAGAGACTTCTAGGACCTCGGCGATTTCGTCTTCCGTCAGTCCGCCAAAATACTTCAACTCAACGATACGCCCCTGACGGTCATCGAGTTCGGTCAGCCGCGAAAGCGCCTCGTCCAATGCAAGAAGGTCCGCCTCTTTTCTCTCGGCAACCGGCATTTCCTCGTCAAAGGTAACCTTATGGTCGCCGCCGCCCCGCTTCTGAGCGTTCTTGGCACGCGCAAAGTCAACCAGGATCCGCCGCATAAGCCTCGCTGACATGGCGAAAAAATGGTTCCTGTCCTGCCACCTGATGCGGCTCGAATCGATGAGCCGCATATAGGCTTCGTTCACCAACGCGGTTGTCTGCAAGGTGTGGTCCGAACGCTGGCGTCGCATGTAAGCGTGGGCAAGCCTCCGGAGCTCGCTGTAGACGTATGGCATCAGCTTGTCCAAGGCATCCTTGTCGCCCTGTCCCCAGGCCACAAGCAACTGGGTGATCTCTTCTTGTGGTTCGCTGCTCATCTACCTCGCGAAGTCACTGATTGTCGTCTGTTAAGTCTTTGTTCGGGCGACAGTTTACCACACAGCCCCTGCACCGTGGTTCGGCTTTCTCATTGACGATGACCGCTTTCAGCACCGGTTTGCGTCTTCGAGGTCGGTACAAGAGGGAACCATTTCCTTTCGGACCAAAAATTCATACCAGAAAAGGAGCACTAATAATGGCAAACTTATACAGATTTCACGACTGGGTCGAGATAAACGTCTCGGCTTCGGTAGGAAAGAACGCGGTAAACAACAAGGACGACGTCATCGTCGTACAGGCAATGCTGAAATACGCTCTTGAGTGGCGGACCTACTTCGGCTCTGCTCCATTCCCCAGGCCCACCGGAGCGGTAGACTCGGCTACGCTCGCTCTTATTCGCAAGTACCAGCAGTATCTGCGCCGGACACGGGGTTCCAAGATCTCGGTCGACGGCAGGATCGATCCGGCGAAGGACCGTGCGGCATTCGGCAAAAAGGGGCAGTGGACGATACAGATGCTCAATGGCGATGTCGCCGAAGGGTGGCTGGTTTGGGACAGGCCGGGAGATAACCCGATCCATTCCCTTTACATGGAGTATCCGGAGATTCGGAACGCGATCGGCGACAACATACCTGTTGGTAAACTTGGCTTAAGTCTCGAGCCGAGCAACAGGCCTGTTGGAACATTGAATCTGGGTCTCGAGTAACAGTACGTGATCTCAGAACTTCAAGGCCGCGGCTAGGGTTGCAACCCTCCGCGGTCATCCTTTTTGGGGAGTTTCTCAACCGAATGTCGCGCGACCGATCGATTGTCCGACAAGCTTCAGCTTGTCGCTAAAGCGCGTGCGACATATCCATTGTCCACAAGCTTCAGCTTTCCGGACCCTTGAACTTTTGCCTGTCCTGTTTTGCCGCGGCTCAACGTCTACAGTTCCGAGGGCGGTAACCTATCCGCACATAGATCAAATACCTTCATAATCAGAACAGGAGCAATGCTATGAATATAGATCAGGACAAACTGCACGAACTTTTGGGTAAATTTGTAGGCGATCTCGGCGCGACCATGTCCGCAGGAACGATCGTGATAGGAGAGAAGCTCGGGCTTTACAAGGCGATGGGCGGACCGAATGAGACGGTAACTGCAAAGGAGCTGGCTGCGCGTACCGATACCAATGAGCGGTATGTTCGCGAATGGTTGAATGCGCAGGCGTCGAGCGGCTACGTAGAGTATGACGCAGAATCGGACGCATATTACATGACGGACGAACAGGCGTTTGTCCTGACGAATGAGCACAGCGCAGCATATCTTCCAGGCGCATTCGTTCTTGCTACTTCTGCTTTGAAAGCTACGCCGAAGATCACCGAGAGATTCAAGACCGGCGAGGGATTGGGATGGCATGAGCACGACGAAGGGCTCTTTTGCGGAACGGAGCTGTTCTTCAGGCCGGGATATGCAACACATCTCATCAACGAATGGATCCCCTCCCTGCAGGGAATAGAAGAAAGATTAAAAGAAGGTGGAAAGATCGCTGACGTTGGATGCGGACACGGCGCTTCGACGATCCTCATGGCCCAGGCATACCCGAACTCGAAGATCTACGGTTTCGATTATCACGAAGAATCGATCAAGACCGCGCGGCGCAAGGCCGAAGAAGCCGGCGTTTCCGACAGGGTCACGTTCGAGGTCGCCAAATCGAAAGAATTCCCGGGTGAGGACTACGATCTCGTTACGTTCTTCGACTGTCTCCACGACATGGGAGATCCTGTCGGCGCTGCCGCGCACGTCAAAGAATCGCTCTCGGAGGGCGGATCGTGGATGATCGTTGAGCCCTTTGCCGGTGATAATGTCGAGGACAACCTGAACCCGGTCGGACGAATTTACTATTCGGCTTCAACGCTCATCTGCACCCCCGCTTCACTGTCTCAGGAAGTCGGTCTCGCTCTGGGTGCACAGGCAGGCGAGGAAAGGCTGAGGAATGTTGCCAGGGAAGGGGGTTTCGGGTCCCTCAAGAGGACAGCAGAAACGCCGTTCAATATCATTCTCGAGGCCCGCGCAAGCTGATATTGCTTCGGAGGAGAATGGCTGAGGCCGTCCGAGAGGGCGGCTTCTCTTGTTCAGGTACGTCCATCGAACCGCCGCGCCTGTCTGCCATTTGTCCTATCTTCACAATGAATCCCGTCAATAGATACGGGGCGATAATCGCCTCTGAGATCATATTTGGACAACAATGGAAGGAGAGTAATTATGACCCAGCAATCAATGCAGGAAGAAAAGATTGTAAACGGCGTGAACGTGACAGACCTTTACAACACGATTGACGCCGTTAACGAGCAGAGTGAGATCGCGAAGTTTCAGTTCAAGGCTTCGAACAGATGGATCAACGGAGCAAACAACAAGACCAGCGTGGACGAGTTCTACGGCGCTTGTGAGAACCACAGCCGCGAGGCACCTTTCACCTTTGAGAAGGACGAACCGCCGGTGCTGCTCGGAAGCGACAAGGGTGCGAATCCGGTCGAATACCTGTTCGCCGCGCTGGCGGGATGCCTCACAACGTCGCTTGTTTATCACGCTGCGGCGCGTGGGATAGAGCTCGACGAGATCGAGTCGACGTATGAAGGTGACATCGATCTACGCGGTTTCCTCGGTCTCGATGAGACAGTTCGAAACGGCTACCAAGGCATCACCGTGACATTCTCGATAAGATCGGACGCGCCGAGGGAGCAGCTTGAAGAGTTGGTAGAGCTTGCACAGCAGCGGTCGCCAGTATTTGACTGCGTTGCCAATCCCGTTCCTGTCAGCGCGAAGCTTGCTTAACGATCTGAACGCTTCTTTGAAAGGTAATCAAACCATCACCGCGAGACGGGAAGTCTCACGATGAATGTGGAGCCGCGGTTCAGGCCGCGGCTTTTTACCAGGATCCTGCCTCCGTGAGATTCCACGATCGATCTGACGATGAACAATCCTAGGCCCGTCCCTTTCGGATCCGTGCGACCGTTGGCCGGGACCCTGTAAAACCGCTTGAAAATGCTCTTGAGTTCTGAGGAAGGGATGCCGCGCCCCTTGTCCTTTACGTGGACCTCCACCATTCCTGTAGATCGAAGCCGGAACTTGACGGACACCTCCGGATCATCTCCCGAATACTTTACGGCGTTATCGAGCAGATTAAGGAAAACCGTCTTCATTTCCTCGCTGTCAGCCTCGATCGGCAGTTCGTCGTTCGCATCCAATACGCGGATCGCGTCTTCCCCAAGGTGATACCTGCTTCTTATTTGGTCCGCGCACTCCGAAACAAGCTCCGGAATGTCTATCGGCGTTTGAACTATCCTCCGCGCCTTCTCGCGCGTTTTGCTGGCTGCCAGAACCTGTTCGACGGTTCCCAGGAGGCGATCGCTGTCAGCAAGCATGATGTCGTAAAACTCTTCCTGTTTTTCTTTCGGAAGATCCCTCTGTTTCAAGGTCTGCAGGTATAGCCTGATCGAAGCGAGTGGCGTCTTGAGTTCGTGAGTTACCGAATTGAGAAACGCGTCCTGCTGTTCGTTCTTTCGGATCTCCCTGACAAGAAACGTTGTGTTCAGCACCAGGCCCGTTATAAGCAGGGCAAAGAAGATGATACCGAGAACGAGCAGCGCGATCTGCTGAAGGTTAAGGAGGATCCAGCCGACCTGCAGGGCAACGGCGAGTGCTATCAGCAGGACGCCGAGCACCACAAAGAAGATCGTTGATTTTCTGCGCCTCATCTACACGGAAAACTAATCGCCAGATAAAAAAAAGGCAAAGCCGGAAGGCCTTGCCCGATGATTTTAGCAGGAAGTTGTTGTTACGCGGCCTTCTTTAGCGGGACCGCTTCGTTCTTTCTTTCGTCCAGATCGAACCTATAGACATCTTTGAGCAATCCGGCCTTTTCGAGCAGATAGATCTGGATCCAGTTGAAATCGACCTCGAACCACCGAAGCCCGTGCTTTGCCGATCTTGGATGTGCGTGATGGTTGTTGTGCCATCCCTCTCCAAAGGTTATGGCTGCAACCAGAGGGTTGTTCGTGGAAGTGTCGCGGGTCTCAAACCTGCGGCTGCCCCACATGTGAGTCGCCGAGTTTACAAGCCAGGTCGCGTGCCATCCCACGACCGTTCTGAAGAAAATGCCCCAAACGATCATCTGCCAGCCGCCGATCGCGAACAGCGCCAGGCCCACCACTACCGAGGTTGACCAGTAGTACTTCTCAATAGCTTCATTGAACGGGTCCTTCAAAAGATCAGGAGAGTACCTGCGGTGTTCTTCCATCTCATGGAGCTGAGCTTTTCCCTTGCAGATCCACCCAATATGCGACCATATGAACCCATTGTTCGGGCTATGAGGGTCCTTTTCGGTATCGGTGTATGCGTGGTGCATTCGATGGGTGGTCACCCACGCCAGCGGTCCGGCCTGTAGCGCCAATGTGCCGCAAAGTGTCAAAAACCTCTCGAACCATTGCGGAGCCTTGTACCCTCGGTGTGTCAGAAGACGGTGATAGCCAAGCCCTATGCCCAAACTGCCGGAGATCCACCAAAGGATCATGGCCGCAAGGAGATTTTGCCAGGAGAATGTGAAGAAAGCGGCAACGGCGATCACGTGAAATATTGCGACTGCAATGATCGTATGCCAGTTGAATCCCCTTTCGCGCTTTGTATCGATCTTGATGACGTTTTCCATTTATACCTCTTGATCTGGATTGCGCGCGTTCTTTCGCGCCATCTTCGAGGCTAACAGGAATTGGCCGACAGCGGTGTAAGAATTCTGTAATAGCTTTCTTGCAGGCCTTTCGCATAGAATTCAAAGAACCGATATGCAGAGCTTGTTGGCAGAATGGCTTTCCAACCCGACCGTCATCAGGGCTATCTCCGCCTTGATAGGCGTCCTCATCATCATTCTTGTGGCGAGGATCGCACGTTCCTCGATCACCCGATACGTGTCAGGAACGGACAGCAGGTACCGCCTGCGGAAGTTCATCACTTTCCTCGCATACATTCTGGTGGCGCTGATGATCAGCCTGATCTTCAGCGATCAGCTCGGCAGCCTTACCGTGGCTTTCGGCGTGGCCGGCGCCGGCGTGGCGTTCGCTCTGCAGGAAGTTATCGCGAGCTTCGCCGGATGGTTTGCAATACATTTCGCCCAGTTCTACAAGACCGGCGACCGCGTCGAGGTCGGAGGCATAAAGGGCGACGTCATCGACATTTCGTTCCTGAGAACTATCCTTATGGAGATGCGAGAATGGGTGGACGGCGACCTCTACACCGGCAGGGTCGTGCGAGTCGCGAACAGCTTTGTCTTCAAGGCTCCGGTCTACAACTACTCAGGGGAGTTTCCCTTTCTTTGGGACGAGATAAAGATCCCGGTCAAGTACGGATGCGACCACAAACTTGCCAGGAAGCTCTTGATCGGTGTAGCCGACAAGGTCCTGGTCGACTACGCGAAAGAAGCCGCGGTGTCGTGGGAGGCGTTCTCGAAGAAGTTTTTGCTCGAAACGGCGATCACGGACCCTATGGTTTCGATGGTCGCGAACGACAACTGGATCGAATTCACGCTCCGTTATGTCGTCGATTACAAGAAGAGGCGTACAACCAAAGACCTGCTCTTTTCAACGATCCTCGACGAGTTCTCCGCGACCGACGGTGCGGTCGAGATCGCCTCTGCGACCTTCCATCTGGTCGAGGCACCTCCGATAAATGTGAAGCTGAGCCAGGGAGCTTGAAACTCTGTCCGACACGCTTCAGCTTGTCGCAAAAAGGGTAAATCGGAAGGCGGTGCAAGCTAAAGCTCGCGCTATCAGGCTACCAAAGCCGGTTCTGCCTGGTTTGTACCCCGATCAACAAACCTGTAGAGAATGTCTCTTTGCCGGGGGGTGTAGCCGGCTTCGCCTATCTGATATCTGAGCTCTTTCTCGTTCGCGTGCGTATCGGCGCCGGCTGCCGAAACGACGTTCTCCTCGATCATTATCGAACCCATATCGTCGGCCCCGAATTTCAAAGCGGCTTGTCCAAGCTTGAGCCCCTGCGTAAGCCAGGAGGCCTGGATGTGAGTGATGTTGTCAAGAAAAAGCCTGGACACCGCCAGCATTTTCAAATAGTCGATGCCGGTTGGCTCCTTCGTGATCTTCTTACCGAGAGCAGTGTTTTCCCTCTGGAATGTCCATGGAATAAACGCGGTAAATCCTCCGGTGTCGTCCTGCAGATCCCGGATCTTTTGCAGATGACTGACCCTGTGGCTGACGTCGTCGCCAATACCGAACATCATCGTGGCTGTAGAACGAAGCCCGACGCTGTGTACAGCGCGCATTACATCAAGCCACTCCTGGGAAGTGCATTTCGTCGATACTTTCTTCCTGACCTCATCAACCAGGATCTCCGCACCTCCGCCCGGCATTGAGTTGAGGCCGGCTTTTTTCAGCCGTTCCATTATCGTTTCGTAATCAAGGTCGCTGATCAGGTGAATGTTATGGATCTCCGGCGGTGAAAAGCAGTGAAGCTGAAAATCCGGGTATTTCGCGTGCAAAGTGGTCAGCAGTTCCTCGTACCATTCGATATTGAAGTCGGGATGAAGACCGCCCTGCATAAGCACACCCGTTCCGCCCAGGGCGATCGTTTCGTCGATCCGTTTACAGATCTCCTCGATCGAATGCACGTAGGTATCGGGCTTTCCTGGTCGCCTGTAAAAAGCGCAAAACGTACAAACCACGTTGCAAACGTTCGTGTAGTTGATATTCCGGTCGATGATGTAGGTCACAACGTCCGGATCATTTTTCCGTTTCCGGACCTCGTCGGCCGCCAGACCTATCCGCACGTAGTCGTGAGATTCAAGCAATTCCGTGCACTCGTCTGCCGTCATTCTGCCCCCGGCCAGAACGTTATCGAGGATAGGTTGAATGTTTTTCATAGTCCTTCTTTCTGAAAAGACGTGCCTCAATCTGCAAATCGCTTTGCAATTTCCAAACGGAAACGAGCCCTGAATCCGATAAATGGGTCGATTCGAAGCCAGTCTCAAGTTCAGATCTTATAAAAACAATTTCTGTGCCTTGACTGACCTTTTTCAATTGATTTTTGCGCCTTTATTAATGAAGCAATTATACAGAGAGGCGAATTCAATATGAAAAGCGATCAAAGCGAACTGGAAAGGAACAGCCTTGGGCTGACAGTCTTCGTGATAACAGCGATCTGGCTCCTGCTATTCTACTCGGACGTCTTTAGATAGGGGATTTTTCGGTCTCAGGGCTCAGAAAACGCAAAAGCTCATCTGGGTCCGTCAGGTAGTAAAGGGTAGGTATCAGCGGGCTGACATTGGCAAAGTCAACTGAAAGAGCGGTGATGAGGATGAAAGAAACGGGCAATGATCTGGTTTTCAGCGAACTTGTGCTGCTGCTTCTGGCGGGAGCGGCGGCCTGGTGCCTGATCTTTGTTTCAGGAATATTCTAGGTTTCACAAACGTCTTCCTCTACACCCCTCCTGTCTGCGCCCTCGATCCACAAGGTCGAGGGCGTCTTCTTCTTCTAAATCAATTACAATCATTTGATATGGGATCAGGGGATACTCTGCAGCACATGGCTTTCTTTGGCCGAGCTTTAACTGTGTGGTTGGCGATAATAGTCGCGGAAACCATACACGGCACGGTCCGCACGCTTGCGATCGAGCCCATGCTGGGGGGCGTAACTGCGAGGCAAATATCGGTTTTTACAGGCTCGCTAATTATCTTTGCGCTGACAATGCTTCTCATCAAGTGGATGAATCCACGTACGGTGTTGCAAGCGATCCTTATCGGGGCGCTGTGGGTCGCACTTACACTCGGATTCGAATTGCTCCTTGGAAGATATGTTATCGGTCTGAGTTGGGACCGCCTTATCGCCGACTACGACCTTTCGCGCGGGGGTCTGATGCTTTTAGGAATACTGTTCCTTTTCGCTGTGCCGCTGCTCTCCGCAAGGCTGCGAGAGGTCCTGTGATGGCCGTAAAGAAGCTGATCAGTCAATTCAAGGGAACATTTCGGAGATCATCGACAAGGTACCGTCGACCGCGTCGTCCTATTCAAGATTCCTCTTTGACGAAAGACTGTTCGAGGCGTATCAAAATGCCCGAAGGAGCTCAAATGAATTTTGGGGACCTCGGGTCCTTTATGACCCCGTGTTTTTCGCAAAGCCTGAAATACAGGTCGAGCCCCTGTGCAAGTTCCGCTGTCACGCCGTACTCAATGTGCTCGCCAAGATACTTTCGAAACTCAGCGGTTGAAAGTGGAATCTCGTCAGAATAGTTCGCGATTATCTCGTCCAGGTGCCGTAGGCCTTCGTCGCGGGCCGCTGAAAAGTCTATTCCCGGTGGCAGTTCACGAGCCATCCACATAGCGAAAACGAAACCCGTTCCCGTGAATGATCTCCAGAGGCTTGAAAGATCGAAAGCCTTCCGATCCTTTCCGGGATCCTGATCCGAAGTCACAGCAAGTGCGGGATCTCCAATGATCAAGGCACAATCGTGACTGGACAGCATGCGATCTACATCCGGCTCGGCATCCATCCATTCGGGCTCGAAACCGAGAAATTCCCTGAATATGATTTTCGTAAGCGCGACGGACGTCTTTGAGGAAGTATCCAACGCGACCGACCTCACGTCTTCGAGCTCCTTGCCGTCGGTGACAAGGCAGACGCTTCTCACACGATCGGCTGCTCCCACACATACGCCCTCGATCAGGCTGACATCCGGGATCGTCTGAAAAGCTATGACCGGAACGAGTGCGGCATCCACCCTGTTCCCGGCCAGAAGTTCCGCTGATCTAGAGGGGGCCGTGTCCAGGATCACTTCCGCCTTTCCGCGCTGTGATCCGTAAAGGAACGACCAGATCAGCGGTGCAGTGTTTGAATAACTGGAGGCTGAGATTCTTGGAAGCTTCATTTATGAGGCGATTGAGTTGATCGAGTCTGTTGAGTCTGTTGAGTCGATTGAGTCTATCGAGTCTTTTGAGTCGATTGAGTCTGTCGAGTCTATTTAGTCGATTGAGTCTGTCGAGTCCGTTGAGTCGATTACGTCCTTTGAAACGTTGTTTCCTTCAATTACCAATTCTTAATTCTCAATTGTTTGGTATTCTCCCATCACTCGAAACTCCTCAAAACCGTCCTCGCGGGCGCTCCGTCCCCTGCGCCGTCAGCAAACTTCATAGGGAGGCAGACAAGTTCATACTGTCCCGGTTCGACCTGCCTCAGATCGAGCCCCTCCAGTATGATCACCTCCTTTTCCAGCAGCGTGATGTGCGTGTCCGGGGACTCAGCGTCAAAAGCCTCAACCGAAAGATAATCGATCCCGACCAGCTTTACGCCTCGATTTACCAACACTTTAGCCGCATCAGGTTCGATATACGTGAAGTCCTTTCGAAAGCCCTGAGAAAGATCTGACCAGAATTCCGAGTTTCTCGATTTGATAAGCAGGCGTTCAGCATCTGGAAAAGAACTCGCGAGGCCTGCGTCGATCGCCATCACCTCCGACGGGACCTCGACCACCGTACACGGACCGATGAGGGTCGCGAGATCAAGGTCGACCACACGTTTTGTCCCTTCGATGAAATGATTCGGAGCATCCACGTGCGTACCTGTGTGGACTCCGAGGCAGATGCCCGAAACATTCGCAATATCGCCTTTTTCCAACGACATCTTTATCGAGACATCCACTTGCGGATCCCCCTCGTAGACAGGCGTTGTACTGCTGATCGGAACCGAAACGTCGAAGATCTTCATTGGGAAAGGATAGTTTAGAAGGCCCGGATGAAAAAGTACCGAGAGATGAGAATTGAATGATGTGTGGGTACTGATGAGTTAGAGTTGGACTAAAAGGAAACTGGAATCAAAATAACGTCAAAGCGGAACTCAGTCTCGTAGTATCTTTCTATTACCCATTACCCATTACCCATTACCCATTACCCATTACCCACTACCCATTACCCACTACCCATTACCCATTACCAGCTTTCTATGCGAAAAGCAGACGAACCAACATACCGCGAACGAGTTTTCAAGATCGTCCGTGACATACCCTCAGGACGGGTGATGACCTATGGACAGATCGCCGAGATCCTCGGCGAAGGCTACACTGCACGCACCGTCGGATATGTCATGCACAGTGCGTCAACGGAAAACGTGCCGTGGCAGAGAGTTATCAATGCGAAAGGAGCCTGTTCAACGGGGAAACTGACGGTTCCCGAGAATCTTCAACAAGTTATGCTCGAGGAAGAAGGGGTAGAATTTGACGATAAAGGAGTCTGCGATCTGGAACGTTTTCGATGGTTCCCTGAGGGATACGAGGAGGCAGACGACGAGTTAGAAGGGAATCTCCTCCGGCGCTGAAGGCCGCACATCCTCGCGTCCGCAAAGCTCCCTGTAGTTACACCACGCGCAGATCTTAAGATTGTCCGTCATTTGAAACACTTCCTTCGGCCTCGGAACGTTCTCTTCCACGTCCTCGCAGAATTCATACATCTCCTCGGATTCCTCCCTGATGCGGTCAGCGAAAACCTCAATATCATCCTGGTCGATCTGGATCGACCGTTCTTTGTATTCCGGAAGTAGGTAGGCGACAGTCGGCTTGATCCTGTCGTAGTCGATGCCGTAGTGATAGTGAGCCCACGTCACGTACCCGCGCATCTGTTTACCGTGTTTCTTGTCGTCGCGTTTCCCGGTCTTCCAATCGTATATGTGGATCTCCCGGCCGACCGGGAACAGGAAATCGACCTTGCAATAGGCCTTTTGACCGTCGATCCGGCATTCGCCGTATCCGTCAGGTTCGATCACCCAGTCGTCCTTTTCCGTGATCGCCTCTTTCATCAGCCATTCAAGCCGCTCGTGGTCGAGAAGATTGGTTAGCGCGAGATGAACCCGCGGCAGGATCGCCTCTCTCGGTTCGATCGAATCGATTTCCTTGTAATAAACCTCCGAGAAGTTCTTGCCGGTCGAGATCCTGAGGGTTTCTTTGTCGGTGTAAGAAAGGAAGCGGTCGCGGTCGATCGGTTTCGCGGTGACCTGAAGACGTTCGAGCAGTGTCTTGATTACTTCGTGGGCGATATTTCCGATCTCGAGGGGAACGCTTGTGAGGCCTTTCAGGGTATTGATCCGGAGCAGATCGAATTCGCGGTCGAACTTGCCGTAATACTGATAGTAGTATTGCCGCTTACACATCTTGAACGTGTCGAAGCGTGATATCGACCACCCTAGTTTCGGAGTATACGGAAAGCTGAGGACCATAGAAGACGACCTTTAAGAAGTGCACGTATGATATTCAAACCGGGTTTGGCCCGCAAACAAAATAGCAGCTGTTTGGCCGCTTCAACGCCCGATGAGGCTGTTCGTTCCTGGCTTTGTCCGTGTTAAATTTCACAAGTGATGTACGAGTCGATCCATTTCAAGTCGTCTGGGCGAGCTACCACGACCGCATCCGACCCCGAGGTTCTCTCGGCGCTTGGAAAGATAGTCGGAGAGACCAATCTCATTATCGATCCCGAAAAAGTAGAGCCGTATGGGGCCGATGCAGTGAAAGAGAAGTTTCCCCCTGAAGCCGTTCTCTTTCCCGAAAACGCAGAACAGGTATC
Organism: Acidobacteriota bacterium; assembly: GCA_003385635.1. Lineage (GTDB taxonomy): Bacteria > Acidobacteriota > Blastocatellia > Pyrinomonadales > Pyrinomonadaceae > Aridibacter. Next base: position 323,273 of record QQUY01000001.1, read on the forward strand.
CGAGATCCTCAGGCTGGCAAACGAACACGATTTCCCGGTCACCGCGAGGGGCGGAGGCGTCGGCTATACAGGAGGAGCGGTCCCGATCGAGGGCGGCATCGTCATCGGAACAGACCGAATGAACCGGATACTCGAGATCAACGATGACGATCTGTATGCGGTCTGCCAGCCCGGAATCCGTACTATCGAACTTCAAGAAGCAGCAGCAGAAAAGGGTCTTCTCTTCGCTCCCGATCCGGCAAGCTACAAGGATTCTTACATCGGAGGAAACATCGCCGAGAACGCGGGCGGAATGCGTACTCCCAAATACGGAGTTACGAAGCACTCGGTTCTGGGTCTTGAGTTCGTAACCGCAACCGGCGAGATCATAAGGACAGGCGGAAAAACAGTTAAGAACGTTGTCGGGTTTGATCTGACAGGGCTGATCTGCGGTTCAGAAGGGATGCTCGGGATCATTACCGAAGCGACACTGAAGCTGATTCCGATGCCTGAGGCGACCTCCACAGTGCGCGCTTCGTTCAGGTCTATGGAAGAGGCTTGCGGGGTTTTGACAAGGTTCACGCCTGAGGGCCTTTTGCCGATGGCGATGGAGGTGATCGACCGGAAGTCTATCGGCGCGATCGAGGAGAACTACGCCTTCGGCTTCTCGGGTGACACCGAGGCGATCCTGTTGGTCGCTGTGGACGGCGACCGCGAACAAGTGGACAGAGACTCGAGGCGAATCGAGCGAATACTTGGTGAGAACGGTGGATTCGACATTATTCGTTCCGAAAGCAAGGAGGACGAGAACCGGTTGTGGGACGCAAGGCGTGCAATATCACCGAGCCTTATGAAATACGGATCGTTGAAGATCAATGAGGACGTCGTCGTCCCGCGTTCAAAGGTCCCTGAACTGATAAGAAAGATCGACGCCATCGGAGAGAAGCACGGTACGTTCATCGCGAATTTCGGACACGCAGGGGACGGCAATATCCACGTAAACTTCATGTGCTTCCGCGACGATCCCGACTCGATCGAGCGGGCGCGAAGGGCTGTCCGAGAGACATTCGAGCTTTCGGTCGAACTGGGCGGAACCATCAGCGGGGAGCACGGAATCGGCTATGTAAAAGCCCCTTACCTTGATATCGCAGTCGACCAGGCGACGCTGGAAGTGATGAGAAAAATAAAGAAGCTATTTGATCCGAACGGCATTCTCAATCCGGGGAAGATGTTCGTCTGACCCGTCTATACTTTTTGGAGCTTCATTCTCCCGGCAAAAACAGCCGCAAGAACAAAAGTCAGGAACATCAGCGCTGCCGCAGTCCAAAAAGTCCTCAGGATCGTGAAATCGTCGAGCGAGCCCATCGCATTGTTCAACAAAACTCCGGCGATCGCGGGTCCGATCGCTCTCGCAAGTGAAGCTCCGGATTGCATAAGCCCGAGCGCCTTGCCTTGCTCGCGGTCGCTCGCGACCTTCGATGCAAGACTCGTAAGCGCTGGTGAGGACAGGGCATTTCCGATCGCAAACAGGCCAATCACGACCAACAACAATGGCAGGCCCCCGAAGTCGGGCCCAATGTAGGGGAGCACAAAGAATCCGCCTCCCAAAATGAAGGAGCCGACTACCACGAGCCACGCTTCGCCAAATCTGTGCGCAAGCTTGCCGAACAGCCAACCCTGGAGAATTACTGCGAGTATGCCTATGTAAGCGAACAAATAGCCGTTTGCCTCAGCGTCATATCCGAACCGGTCAAGCGTGTAAAGCACGAAAGACGCGGTCATGATCGAAAAAGCGGTTACAAGCAGGAAGTAGAGAAGTGAAAGGGTCGAGAAGCGAGGATCCTTCAGGGATTCGAACATCTCGGCGAATCGGTTCTTTGAGCGTCCGGTCTCGCGGTCTTCTTTCTTAAGGGATTCAGGGAGGACAAAGTAGAGCGCGATCGCGTTCACAAATGTAAGTCCCGCCGCAAACAGAAAAGGTACGTGAATCCCGTATCTGGAGAGAATGCCTCCGATCGCGGGCCCGAACACAAAGCCGAGTCCAAATGCCGCGCCGAACAAACCCATTCCTTTTGCCCGGTTTTTTCGGGTCGTGACATCGGCGATGTAAGCCTGGGCGGTCGAGATGTTTCCGCCTGTAACGCCCGCGATGATCCTGCCCAGGTAGACCATCCAGAGCGCAGTCGCAAACCCCATGAACATATAGCCCACCGCAGATCCCAGAAGGCTCAAGAACAAAACGGGTCGACGGCCGTACTTGTCGGAAAGCGATCCGAGGATCGGCGAGAAGATGAACTGCATTGCCGAGTACGAGGCGAAGAGTAGACCAATGTCGAGAGGTGTCGCGGCGAAGTAGTCGCCTTCCACATAGAAGGGAAGCGCGGGTATGACGATCCCGAAACCGACGAGGTCAATGAAGACCGTAGTAAAAATTATCGCGATCGGTTTGGTGAAGAACCTGTCTTTTTCGCCGCGCGGGGAGGATTTCCGGCTCATTTATGCAAAGTTCGGAGAGTCAGAGATTTGTAGTAAAATATCTGAGCCTAAACATAACATCCAAAGGGAGTTCCTGAAAGTGATCCAATATTCCGACAGATCCAAAGCAATTTTACTGTGTCTTCTTTCATTGGTTCTCGCCGCCGCGCCTGTTCTGGCGCGATCGGTCGAACCCGTCTCTGAAACCCGTTCGGTACGGCCGCAGAATGCGCCCGAGATCAGTTACACCGTGTCTATGTCAAAGCCCACGACGCACCTGATCGAGGTGGTAATGAAGCTCAACTGGGCGAACATGCCGGCAAAGGCCGAGGTTAAAATGCCGGTCTGGACGCCGGGCTCATATCTTGTCCGTGAGTATGCGAGACACGTGCAGGATTTCACGGCCAGTAGCGGATCAGGAAAGTTGAACTGGCGAAAGATCAACAAGAACACCTGGGAGATTGATACAAAGGGAGCCAAAAGCATCAGCGTCATTTACCGTGTTTACGCGAATGAGCTGACGGTAAGGACGAACGAGCTTAATGACGAGCACCTTTTCTTTACTCCGGCAGCGCTCTTGATGTATCCGAAAGGCCAGCTTTCGTCGCCTTCTACGGTAAAAGTGATTCCCTATGGAAATTGGAAAGTGGCAACTGGGCTTCCGGAAGTCGCCGGCGAGCAGAACACTTTCAGGGCAGCGAATTTTGACGTCCTGTACGATTCGCCATTCGAAGTGAGTGACTTTGTCGAGAAGAAATTCACTGTCCGCGGCAAGGAGCACCGATATGTCGTTACAGGCGAAGGCAACTACGATCTGGATCGAATGGCAGTGGATACCGCGAAAATAGTTGAGGAAACTGCATTGATCTTCGGCGAGCTGCCCTACGACGATTACCTTTTGATCCTTAACTTGAGAGGGGGAGGCGGACTAGAACACCTGAACTCCACCGCGCTTCAATGGAATCGCTGGGGATTCGAGTCCGAACAGGCATATACGGCGTTTCTGGGTCTCGTTGCGCACGAATTCTTTCATCTTTACAACGTAAAACGGATCCGGCCCGACGCGCTCGGCCCGTTCGATTATGAGAACGAGAACTACACAAAGCTCCTATGGGTCGCGGAAGGAACTACTTCGTATTACGAGCACGTCCTGATGCGAAGGGCAGGACTCAAGTCAGACAGGCAGATCCTTTCCAGCCAGGCGTCGATCGCTGAAGGCCTTTACGGCCAGCCGGGAAGGTTCCAGACGAGTCTTGAAGAGGCGAGCTTTGATGCCTGGATCAAGTATTACAGGCGCGATGAGAATGCGATAAACAATCAGATCTCATATTACTCAAAAGGAGAACTGGTCAACTTCCTTTTGGACATTATGATCAGGTCGGAATCGGACGGCGAAAAGTCGCTCGATGACGTAATGCGCTACCTTTACGACGAGTTCTACAAGAAGGACAAGAACTTCAGCCCGGAGGACTTTCAGCGGATCAGCGAGATGATGGCCGGGTCCAGCCTGGAGGAATTCTTCAGCAGGTACGTGCGTGGGCGCGCCGAGATCGATTACAACCCGATCCTGAACAGATTCGGATTGGAGTTTGTGGCGATGCGGCCGGAAAGCGATGAAGCGTACCACGGTGCCAACCTCAGGTCATCCGGAGACAGCCTGACCGTGAGTTCCGTGCCGGCCGATACGCCGGCGTGGAATTCGGGATTGATGGTCGATGACGAGATCGTGGCGCTTGACGGCTACAAGATCAGCCAACAGTTCCTTACCCACTATCTTGGATCCAAGAAAGCGGGCGACAATGTCAAACTGGCGGCTTTTCGCAGAGGCGAGCTCGTGATGGTCGACCTTACGCTCGGAAAGACCCCTGCTTCCGGCTTTATGATCAGACCGGTCAGTGATCCAACCGAAGAACAGCAGGCTCTCTATCGTGGACTGTTTGAAACGAATCTGCCCGGGACGGCGCAATAGCAATGCTGATCAACTCGATCCCTTACAAGTTTCGCGCCGTTTGCTTCGGGCTCCTCACGGTTGTCCTGGCTGGCTGCACGGCGGACACAAGGCAAGATGAACCGGACGCGCCCGTGTCTTTTCGCGAAGTGCCGGCTCAACGCTTGAATTACCGTTTCGAGGCGGATGTGCCTCCCCCGGAACTTAAACTGACGCCGGCAATGATCCAGCAGAGGAATGAAGCGGTCCAGAAGTTCTTTGATGAGAACCGGCCGCTGGAGATCCTCAATCGTACGATCGAATCCCCCGACAAGACGAAATTCGCCGCTGTTTACAGGGAGATCGCGGACGAGGAGTCGGAGTTCCGGCTTGACATCTTCTCGGCGGACGGCAGTTTCGTCAGAAAGGTAACGCATGAGGAGATGGCGATCCATTTCCCCGACACGATCGTCTGGTCTCCGGATTCCAGGAACCTGGCGTTTGTGGCGATGGTCAGGGCCAGGGAAGGGATGGTGCCGGCCGAACCCGATCCTTTGCAGGGCAAAGGGCCTGAAGAACTCGCTCCCCAGGAACCACAAACGGGCAATTCCAACAGTGACGGCGGGAATGCCGAGACCGCCGAAGAACCGCCCGGGGACAAGCCTCCTACCGACGTGATCACTTTTCGCACGGAACAGATCTATCTGTGCAATTCTGAAGGACTTGACCTGAAGCCTCTTACGAAGAACGAGGGGCTGATGTACTTCTATTTTGTCTGGGCGCCCGACAGTTCCTCGCTCGTATCGCTCGCGACGAGCATCACCGAGTGGCGTGTCCGCGAAGCCCGTATGAAGAACGCGGGAGAGGTGTTCGCCCCCGAAGGCAGGCCCAGGCTTGTCGAAAAGAACGGGCGGGAAAGGCTGCTTGATGATTTCCCGACAACGGTCTGGCCCGTTTGGTCTCCTGATTCCGCAAAGGTCGCGGTCGCTTTCGACCGTCAGATAAGGATCTACGACGCGATCGGGGACACTCCCACTCAGGCAGCTGTTCCTTTGCAGAACGAGCTTTTGCTCGCCTCCAAATCGTGGGAAGAACAGAAGAAGGCTGAAGAGGGCCCGGAATCTTTGGCGACTCCTGGGTCAGATTCGAATTCTGCGGGGACTGGTGAAACCGCCGACGGAAACACCAATTCTAATACTCAGGCTCCTACCAGCGCGCTTCCAGATCCGAGTACACTCGTGTCGTTCAATCCGATCGTCGCGATCGAATGGACCGAGGAGTCGATGATCTATTTTCAGACGGCCTTTGTGAAGAACTACCTTGATTCGGCGGAAAACGTTTCGAGCTTCGCACGATGGCACCGGCTGATCCTTAGCCCGCAGGAGTCGATGATGAAGAAGGAGGAGAATTGATGGAGAGTTACAGCTTCGAATTCGAGACTGTCGGTGAGATCTACGAGGCGAACGACCGTGTTCGCGAAAGGCTGATAGCTGCGGTCGATGGGATCTCGAAGGAGCAGGAATCTTTGTTGACCGAGAAAGGCGACTGGACCGTCGCCGGTATTGTCGAGCACCTTGCTAAGGTCGAGGAAGGGATGGCGAAGATCGCCAACCGGCTTTTGAAGAAGGCAGCAGAGTCCGGAGTAAAGTCCGACGGAAGCGCAGCCATATCCGAGAATGCCAGATCAAGTTCGGCTGAATGGTACCGAACGAAGCTTGAAGCGCCTGAAATTGTCCGTCCGTCGGGTAATGTGCCGGTTGCCGATTCGCTCGCAGCAATGGCGGAGAACCGAAAGAAGCTGAAGGAGATCCGTGAGCTGTTCGAGACTGTGGAAGGGACCGAGCTTAAATTCCCTCACCCGGCATTTGGACCGCTGTCGGCTCAGGAATGGCTTGCGTTGATCGGCGGTCACGAGAACCGGCACGTAAGCCAGATCGAGAAGATACTGGCTCGTGGATCGTGAATCGTGAATCGTGAATGGTGAATCGTGAATGGTGAATCGTAAATCGTGAATTGAGAATTGAGAATTGAAAATTGAGTAAGGCGATTCACGATCAGGGCATCAATGTTGTGGTTTAGCGGCGGGCAGGCCCGCTTTTTTTGTGTTTGCCCTAGTTTGCCGAATATCCGCAACCTGGCAACCTGACTCGATTGGAGACAATATCGCGAGCCTCTGGTCGTTGATCCGTGTATAGCCACGGAATCGAATTACGCTTTTCTGCTTTTGCCTTTTTACTTATTCCCCGCCTCTATTTTAAACTTATCAAGCTTTCCGCCCTTGTAGCTCAACGGTTAGAGCAGCGGACTCGAGAACGGACGGCCTACGTGTTTGATCATACGGCCGATTGAAAATGGGTTGCGAGGTTGTCATTGATGGCGGCTTCGTAGAATCTGTTAAATTCGGGGAAGCCTAAGTCGAGAGATACGGTGATCCCGAGCGAAGCCGGATCGATCCGGAACGTGTAGAGACTTGACAGCAGACTCGTAAAGAGAAGAGAAAGTCCAGACCACAAACCCGAAAGGGGCGTCGAAAGGCGTAGCTGGTAAGCATAATCCGTTGGTTGGAGGTTCGAATCCTCCCGAGGGCACCAATTTCAACGGCCGCCGGTCGCAAAGATCGGCGGCTTTTTTCGTTTGGAGATGGGATCGCGCGGCTTCGACGCGTCGCTCAAGTATCAGGGAACCGGTATCAAGTTTCGTTTTCGGGATTAGAAGTTGTATCTTCCTCCTGATCCCTGATCCCTGATCCCTGATCCCTGATCCCTGATCCCTGATCCCTGATCCCTGGAACTTGAAACCCGGAACCTGGAACAATTTCACTCGTGTGCAAATGTCTCGAGGAAGTCTTGTTCGGCCTCGACGCCGCCGATCACGACGATCTCGGATCCTTCCGGCAGCACCGTTTCCGGTTCCGGATTGACGATGGTTGAACCGTTCAACTGGTAGGCGACCACCGTACATCCGGTTTCTTTTCGCACCGACATATCGCGCAGAGTTTTGCCCGCCATCCTGGGCGGTGTCTCCATGCGTATCAGGCTCAGGCCCTCAGCGACCATAACGATGTCGCTTCTCTGCAGTAGGTTAAAGATCGTGTTCGCCCCCATCGAAGCATAGGACATCACGAAATCCGCACCCGCGCGGTGAAGGGTTCCGACTAGCCTTTCACGGGTCGCCCTCGCGATGACCTGCACGTTCGGACGGAGCTTGCGGCAATAGATCGTCAGATAGACATTCAGGTCGTCATCGTGGGTCGTGATCATCACAGCGGGGCAATCCATGATGCCTGCCTGTTTGAGTACGTCGATATCCGCCGCCGACCCGTGAATGTAGTGCCCGTCGTCGAATACGCGTTCGGCTTCCTTTTCGACGATCATGTAGTTTACACCCCTCCTTCGGAGCGCCTGTCCGGCCGCACGACCAACACGGCCGCCTCCGATTATCACAACCGGCGCATCACTGGTTCGGCCGCTGCTGAACCTCCGGTCATATTCTTCCAATTGCTCTTTTGAGCCCGCGAGGACAAGGACCGTGTTTTGCGTTACCAACGTTCCGGGATCTGTTGGTTTGAAGACTCCGCGCTCCCATAGACCGACAACATTCACCCCGAACTCTTCACGAATATGTGACTCCTTAAGCGTTGTGCCGACAAGCGGCGTATTTGCAGCGATCGCCTCGGCGATCAGTAGGTCGTCAAACGAACCTACAACCTGAGTTACGGAGTCTCCTGCTATCACTCTTCTCGCCAATGCCTGTCCGGTCATCTCTCCCAGCTTCAACACGTTGTCGGATCCTGCGAGATGAAGAATGTCTATCGAATCCTTGTCCTTGACCGTCGAGATGATGCGGACATTTTCGCTGACGCCGCGGGCTGTCGATACGACCCCCGTGTTAACGACGTCCGTCGAAGTGGCAGCCAAAAGCGCGGCGTTCTCAAGCCGGATGTTGCGGTAGGTATGCGGGTCGTCAAGATCGCCGATCGCTACGTGAACGCCCTCATCCTGCGGTTCGGCGGCTTCGAGAGTGCTCGGGCACAGAAGTACATACGGGCACTGGTATTGCTGCAGTTTTCGAATGAGCGAGCGCGCAACCTCGTCGTAATGGGTCAAAACCACATGGCCGGTCGTATCTTCCGGGAGTTCGCGCGGAAACCTTGCCAGTGTTTGAGCTTCCATCCAGGGCGCCCAAAAGAATTGAATGAAGGTGAACGGCAGCAGCGTAAGCATGAAGACCATTCCCGAGAGCAGCACGAGTATGGAGAACATTCTGCCGGCGTCAGTCTGAAAGGTGATGTCGCCGAAACCGAGTGTCGACATCACCGTGAGCGTCCAGTAGAAACCCGTGATCCAGGAGTATCGCTGCCCCTCCCATTCCATAATGAAATGAAACAGCACGCTGTAAAACGTGACGAGAGCTGCCAGAATCACCAGGAACCTTACCAGCGCGTAAATGTTCCGTCGGCTGGCACCCTGACCGACCAGCGTGATGATCAATGCCATGAAGTTCTTCATCGTGGCTGATTATATCGCAAGAGTTTAGTTAGTTCGCGGAGCCGGGTGAGTTGGGTGAGTTAGGCGAGTTGGCTGAGTTGACTCGGTTTGGTGAGTTGACCGAGATAACTAAGTTTGGTGAGTTGACTGAGTTGACCGAGTAAAGGGTTCAGCGCCATAGGCGCTTGATGTTATTAGCATGTCGATTTGATCCCGTACTTCGCTCCGTAGGAGCGAAATGTCTGTAGCGGGCTGAGTTTGCAGGGTTAACTGAGTTTACTGAGCTGACGCGATTTCAGGCCGCGAAGCAGACGCCACATCGATAGCGCCATGCAAGCCGTAGGCGCATTGTGGGGTATCGAGTACAACTATCTCGACAGCCGCTTTACCGGCGGCAGATGATATCCACGAAGTGACACAAAGTTACACAAAAAACGAGAACATCTCTGTGTTCTCTTCGCTCGCTTTGGTGGTTATTCTTCGACCGTGATCAAACGATGGTAGGCCCTGAACTTTGAGAGGCTTTCTGAAGAAAATGCCCCGGTGATTCCTGCGACGGAGAACGAAACCGAAGTCGCGCCCGCGAAGTCGTCGACGATCACCTTGTCCACCTCCCAGCAGACGTTCTCTCGTGCCTTTCCCTTGAATTCGCTCGTTCTTTGGCCTTCTCCTAAGAGCACATCGTCCGAATCGAATTTCAAGGTCAGGTTGCTGTCGCTTTGCAATACAAACCGCTTACTCTGAGTACTCGCGCAAAGAAATACACGCACGGGCTTTGTGTCGATCCCCTTGACGGCAAACCAGCTTTCAAGCGACCACTCAAACTTCTTCAGACTCTTCTTCAGCGTTTCATTGTCCGCGATCGAATCGATCGTTACGGAAGCTTTTGTGAGGTATTGCTGTTCATCGTAAACGACCGAGATCCCCGCCGATGCTTCGGATTGCGCGGTCTCGAAAGACTTGGTCTGTGAAAGAGTGATCCCGCTAAAGAGCAAATGAACAATGAGTACGGCAAGCACTCGATATGAAAATTGACTTATAAAAACTGATCGCTGATACATAAATTTCGCTTCGCTCAATGCAGGCGGGACGCCTGCGCTCCGATCATTGATACATGAATCAAACGTTGAACCGGAAATTCACCACGTCGCCTTCCTGCATGACGTACTCTTTGCCTTCAGAGCGCATCAGGCCTTTCTCCTTTGCCGCTTGTTCCGAGCCCAACTCGACCAGCTTGTCGAAAGAGACTATCTCGGCACGTATGAACCCGCGTTCGATATCAGAATGGATCTCCCCCGCGGCTTTCTGAGCTTTGGTCCCGATCGGTATCGTCCACGCACGAACTTCCTTTGGCCCTGCTGTCAAGAAGCTCATTAGCCCGAGCAGTTTGTAAGCCGACTTTATCATCCTTCCAACGCCACTGCCCTGTACACCCAGATCTTTCAGGTACTCTTCCCTTTCATCCGGATCGAGCTCGACGAGCTCCTCCTCAAGCCTCGCGCTGATGATCACTGTTTCAGCATTTTCTTTGTCAGCGTATGCGCGAACCCTTTCAACGTGCGGATTAGAAGCCGGGTCGGACAAAGTACCCTCGTCCACATTTGCCGCGTAAATAGTTGGTTTGAACGTAAGAAGGGAAAACGATCTTGCGATCTTTGCTTCGTCTTCGGACAGCTCTGCTGTGCGCGCGGCGTGGCCTTCTTCGAGTACAGGCAGAAGCTTCTCCAACACGCTCAGTTCCGCTTTTGCCTGCTTGTCTCCTGATTTCGCGGTCTTTTCAGCCTTGTCCTTTCTTTTCTCGACAGAAACAAGATCGGCTAGCGCAAGCTCAACGTGAATCGTCTCAATGTCCCGGATCGGATGCACGGAGCCTTCCACGTGGTGGACATTCTCGTCCTCAAAACATCGGACCACCTGAATAATCGCGTCCGTCTCACGTATGTTCGCAAGAAACTGGTTTCCCAGGCCCTCTCCCTTCGAAGCTCCTCTCACAAGCCCCGCGATATCCACGAACTCCACGGTTGCAGGCACGACCTTCTGAGAACCGTACATCTTCTCGAGAACGGGAAGACGTTCGTCAGGAACTGCCACCACCCCGACGTTCGGTTCGATCGTCGCAAACGGATAGTTCGCGGCCAAGGCGGCCTGCTGCGATGTCAGAGCGTTAAAAAGAGTGGACTTTCCGACGTTCGGAAGGCCAACTATACCAACCTGAAGCATAAGCTGTGATCGGGGAACGCTTGGCCCCCCGGAAATGAATTTCGATGTTAGACCAAAGCGACAATTCTAACCGCCGGCAGGGCATTTGGGAAATGCCCCGTGTGCCCACACGCTTGCCTTGAGGATGCTTCGAAACTAGTATTTCGGACTGACGAGCTTATGCTGATCGCAATCCTATTCACGGTCGCAGTTTCACTTGGAGGCGGCGCACTCACGTACCTGTTCGCAAAGGACGAGGGCCTGCTTTGGCGCCTTTGTGCCGGCAACGTGATCGGTTCTGTTCTTTTCTTTTTCCCAGCGTTTCTTCTTGCATCCTCGGGAATGTGTCTAGACGAGTCGGCACCCTTGATCCTGATCGCGTCGCTTGCCGTTGCGAGTGTTCCCCTGCTGCTACTCAAGCGGAAGGACATCCGGGAGGAGTTCAGGCACGAGAAGGATCTTGCGAGAGGAAAGGTCCAGGGGGCCACCTTCGCCAAGCTCTACCGGTTCATCTTCTACGGCTGTTTTGCGCTCCTGTTCGTCTTCTTTTTCTCAAGAGCGATGATCGTGGCGGCGGATGGCATCTTCACCGGCGGTTCGCAGAATCTTGGCGATCTCCCGTTTCATCTTGGCGCCATTTTCGGCTTTTCCGAAGGATGTAATTTCCCCCCGCAGAACCCTTCGTTCGCAGGAGCGACTTTTTCTTATCCTTTTACAGCCGATTTTCTAACAGCGTTGTTGGTAGGCATCGGGGCGGATGTCGCCAACGCAATGTTTGTTCAGAATGTTGTTTGGGCATTCTCGCTTCTCGTCATTTTTGAGCGATTCGTTGTTAAGGTCACCGGTGACCGGTTTGCAGGGAAGATCGCGGTGCCGATCCTCTTTTTTAGCGGAGGCTTTGGGTTTCTATGGTTCCTGAGTGACTTCTGGGACGGATCGCAGGACCTGTGGGCATTTATCTGGAACATCGGGAAGGACTACACCATCGGAGACGAGTTTCGATGGGGGAACGCGATGGTGACCCTGTTCATTACCCAGAGAAGCCTTTTGCTGGGTATGCCTTTGGCGCTGATAGTGACCGGGTTTCTTTGGAAGAATCTAACCACGGAGAGCACGGAGAACACGGAGGTAAGAAGGGCTGCGGGTTACCGGATAAGCCCCCTGCTTCCGGCGTTTGTAGTGGGTCTGCTTGCCGGAACGTTGCCGATCGTACACGCACACAGCCTCGGAGTTCTGTTCGTTGTCAGCGCGTGCTGGTTCTTTTTCAGCCTTGAAAAGTGGAAGGAATGGCTGGCGTTCGGGATCGGCACTGCTCTCGTAGCACTTCCGGAGCTTTTCTGGATAGTTTCAGGCAGCGCGTCGCGAGGAGGCGAGTTCATCGCGTGGCATTTCGGGTTCCAGGCGGGAGACACGAACGTCGTCTGGTTCTGGTTGAAGAACACCGGTCTTTTCTTGCCGCTTCTGATCTCTGCGATCGCGATACTTGCAATTGACAGTTTCACCGATAGCGATGATGAAGGAGAGCCGGATGAAAAGCGGTCACGTGTTGGAAAGAAAAATGATCCGGCGATTCACGATTCTCGATTCTTGATTCGCGAAGGAAGCGGCCTGACCTACGTTTTGCCTTTTGCCCTGCTGTTTGTCATCGCGAATCTTTTTAAGCTTGCACCTTGGGAATGGGACAACATAAAGGTGCTTGTATACTGGTTCGCCGGATCGGTTCCGCTTGTGGCGCTGTTCTTGGTCTGGTTCTGGAGGAAAAGCGTACTTCTCAAGGTTTTCGCAGCACTGTGGTTCTGTGTGCTGATCGCATCAGGCGCATTGGATGTCTGGAGAACGGCGTCCGGCCAGATAAAGAACCAGGTGTTCGACAAGCAGGCGGTGGATCTGGGCAACTGGGCCCGGTTTTACACGGAGCCGGATGCAATGTTTCTTAACGCACCGACTTTTAACTCGGCGGTTGTGCTTAGCGGAAGGATCTCTGTCATGCGATATCCGGGTCACCTGTCTTCGCACGGAATCGACTATCTGCCGCGCGAAGCGGATGTCAAAAGCATATACGCCGGGGCTCCCGACGCGGATGGATTGATCGAAAAGTACCGGATCGACTACATACTCGTCTCGCCCGCCGAACGCTCGATGTTGAGTGTGAACGAGGGATTCTTGGGCAAGTTCCCCATTGCCCATCAGGAAGGGGAGTACCGGTTGTATTCGGTAAGAAGTCAAAAGTCAGAAGTCAGAAGTCAGAATTGAAGAGTCAGTAGTGTCAGTAGCCCGACCGTGAGGGAGGGCGAGAATCAGAAGCAGATGATCTGAACTGTTCTCGGCAGAACTAAGCCTCAAGGCATCAATATTAGATCGAGAATAGCCCGGAACTTGAGATAAGAGTGACAAAAACAAACAGCGAAAAATCAGAAATTGAAAGGAATGAGAAACCGACGTTCGACCTCCCCTGGATCGGGCTGAGCCTGCTTGTGACCGCCGTGTCTGTTTTTCTGAGGTTTTTCTGGATCGAACTAAAGCCTCTTCACCACGACGAGGGGGTAAACGGCCACTTTCTGACGATCCTTTTCCGGGAAGGCGTATATAAATACGACCCAAGCAACTATCACGGGCCAGATCTCTACTACATCTCGCTTCTTTTCTCGAATCTCTTCGGATTGAACACCTACAGCGTGCGCTGGAGCGTCGCCGTCTTCGGAGTGCTGACAGTGGTTCTCGTTCTTTTCATGAAAAGGTGGATCGGGCGGACCGGAGCTCTTTCGGGAGCACTTTTCGTCGCTCTTTCTCCGGGAATGGTCTACATCTCGAGGTACTTCATTCACGAGATCCTGTTCGTCTTCTTCAGCCTATCGTTCGTAGTCGCAGTCCTCTATTTCATTGAAAAGAAGAAAGCAGGGGTTTTTGCGACTGCTTGGATGAGCCTGATCCTGATGGTCTGTTTTCTCCCGCCGGCGATGCAGCTTCCGAAGCTTGTCGTTTCAGGGACGTCGATGCAGTGGGTGCTGTCGATCGCGATCCTTGCGGTTGAAGCTGTGCTTGTTTTCCTTGTGATGCGAATGCTTCTGCTTTGGAACGGGGGAAGGGCTATCTATCTCTTCCTCGCTTCTGCTTCGGTCATCCTGCTCTTTGCGACGAAAGAAACGGCATTCATCACACTCGGCACTATGCTGATCGCCTGGGTCTGCGTAGTGGCGTGGCAGAAGATCGTGTCCTCTGGCTTCGTCGAATCAAAAAGAACTGGCTTCTTCTGGCTGGTTCAAGTGGGGATTCCCGCAGCCGTGACAGTTGCGATTGTCTCGTATTTCGAAGAACTTAAGGAAGGTTACGAGACGCTCACCGCGTTCTTTGAATTCTCAAAGAACGGAGACCAGACCTGGGTCTTCAACTCGATAATCTTCGTAGTGCTTGCATCGGCTCTCACCTGGATCGTCTACCTTACTGCCGAACAATTCAGCCCCGAAGAAGACACCGATTTTGAAGTCCAGCCGACATTATCGAAATTCAGAGAGAAGCTTGGAGGCGGCCTTGATCTTGTACTTACAGGTGTCGGGATCGTTTTCGTGTTCGTCTACCTTGGAGTCCTTTTCTTTTCCTCATTCTTTACTTACCCGGGAGGCGTCATTGGTGCATTCGAAGCCTACGCGATTTGGACAAAGACCGGTTCGCGGGATCACACGCAGAACGGCACGTTTGCATATTTCCGTTGGCTTATGGAGACCGAGGCGCCGATCCTTGTTCTCGGGCTGCTCGGTTCGCTGATCGCCTGGATCAGAGCGAAAAATTCGGTCGCCCTGTTCACAGCGCTGTGGGGATTCGGGCTATTCGCGGCCTATTCGATCATCCCGTACAAGACCCCGTGGCTGGCTCTGTCGTTCATTCTTCCGATGTGCATCGTCGCCGGTTACGGCATCGGCAGGCTTGTCGAGAAAGGGGACGCGTTTCAGAAGATATTGGGTTCGGTGTTGGCTGTCGTATCGGTGATCATCCTTTCCTTTCAGTCCTATGATCTGAATTTCGTGAGATACGACGACGACCGCATGCCGTACGTATACGCTCACACGACACGCGGGTTCGATGACCTGATGGCGCGTGTGGAAAGAATCCTGAAAGCGTCGGGCAGCAGGGAGGACGTAAAGGTCGACATCGTTTCAAGGGACTACTGGCCGATGCCCTGGTATCTGAAAGACTACCCGAACGCCATTTATCACGGGAACCTGACCGACCGCAGCGACGCCGAGGTTGTCATCGCTGGCAAGTCACAGCAGGCAGATCTTTCTGCAAGATATATTTCCACCCACCGGATCGAAGGAGAGTATCCCCTGCGCCCCGGCGTGGACCTGATCCTGCTTGTCAGGAAAGATATTGGAGGGGTTAGGTGATGCGTGAGCTTCTGAATTTCTCTCTGTGTTACGATCACGTGCACGTCGGTTTCCCACAAAGCCGATCCTCACATTATGTTACGAATAACAAAGGACTCTCCGGTCCTATTCCTCACATTCGTTACAAATTGTCGTTTGCCTGTGTTTCGCTCGGATAGATTAAAAGCGATCGCGGCGAGCGCATTCGCGGAAGCGGCCATTTCAGGACAGTTCAAGTTGTTTGCATACGTGATAATGGCCGATCATGTGCACGTTATTTGCTCAAATGACAGGACTCCTTCAGACACGCTGAGATTCCTCAAAGGGATTTCGGCGAAACGGATCATAGATCACCTTAAGGAGAGAGGTTTTGACTCCTCGTTGCGAAAGCTCAGAAACAGAAAACGGGGAAAGAAGCAGTCGCATTCACTTTGGCAACATCACTCGAATACCTTTTTCATTACAACCGAGTTCAGCTTCATGCAGAAGCTGAACTACATTCATTTGAACCCTGTGAAGGAAGGTCTGACGGCGCTGCCCAGTGAGTACAGATACTCAAGCGCAAGAATCTGGCAGCGAAAGCCCTTTCCCGATGAGCCTATCCAGATTGAAATCGACCTGATCGAGTGGTCGAAGCGATAGATCTTTTTCGTCGCCAAGAAGAGCTTCGACTGCTCTTGCGGCTCTGCCGCTTAGATGTGCGGTAAGCCTCTGGCTTACCGTCTAGCCGGTTCTCATCATTCTGGCGCGGAGGCTGAGCCTCCGCAATATTTTACAAGTAGTGCTGCGGTCGGAAAGGCAAGCCTTTCCGCACATCATTGCGGCGGAGCCGCGGGAAGGCGGCCTATGAGACCTGGCTCCAAAGCGCTGGGCTAGTATCAACATTTCAAAGCCCGCTTCGATTCAGTTTCGAGCAGAATTCCGATAGCATAATGGGATCGATATTGCCGGTTGCTAAATGAAGGTCCAATCCCTTTCAATTCCTGAGAAGAACCCCCTCCCAAAAGTGGAGATCGAAGATGGAGAACACGTCGTCGGCGAGTTTGTCGGTGACGGGAACGGTCCGACCGTGCTCGTCATCGGGAGCATTCACGGAAACGAACCCAGCGGGCTTCTCGCAATGCGCAGGATCGCGCCGGAATTGCGCAAGCTCGAGCAACAGATGAAGGGCCGTGTCTTTCTGATAGCTGGAAACACGAGAGCCTTGCAGGCAGGCGTCCGATATATCGATGCCGACCTCAACC
The DNA here is from genome assembly GCA_003385635.1 of Acidobacteriota bacterium. Lineage (GTDB taxonomy): Bacteria > Acidobacteriota > Blastocatellia > Pyrinomonadales > Pyrinomonadaceae > Aridibacter. The sequence continues at coordinate 339,945 of QQUY01000001.1, forward strand.
GACACTGGACGCCAGAGATAGTCGATCTTAACAAGCCCGATTCGTCGATCCGTACGAACAGGGTAGAAGACATCGAACAGAGGGAGCTGCTGAGGATATTCGAACGGGTATTTATTACCGCGCGGGACGAGGTTTATGCACTTGACCTGCACTCCACTTCAGCAGAAAGCGCGCCGTTTGCGATGATCGGCGACACACTTCGAAACCGCGAGTTCTCGCGAAAGTTTCCCGCGACCATCCTTCTTGGAATTGAAGAGCAATTGAATTCGACGATCCTCGAATACATCAACAATCTCGGTGCCGTAACGCTCGGGTTCGAAGCCGGTGAGCACGGCGACAAGACCGCGGTCGAAAACCAGGAAGCTCTTATCTGGCTTTCGATTTTCAACGCCGGATGCCTGTCGAAAGAGCAAGTCGATGTCGAGAAGCACGTAACCACGCTTAGAAACGCGATGGGTGATCCAAGGATCATCGAGATCAGGCACCGGCACGCCATCACCCAGGCGGATGACTTCAGAATGGAGCCGGGATACGAGAATTTTCAGCCGGTCAGGAAGGGCGAAGTCGTTGCACACGACAGAAACGGGGAGGTCAAGGTAAAAGAAACCGGTCTGATGTTGATGCCTCTTTATCAAAAGCTAGGCGACGACGGTTTTTTTCTGGGAAGGGAAATAAGTCCTTTCTGGCTCTGGCTTTCGAAGGTTGTCCGAAAGATGGGCATACCCTCGATCGTCCATTGGCTGCCAGGTGTTACCCGCGACCCGTTCAATGCCGAATCGCTTGTGGTCAACACGAACATCGCCTCAATATTCCCGCTTCAGATCTTTCACCTGCTCGGCTTCCGGAAACGCCTTTGGAAATCCGGCAGACTTGTCGTCAGCCGCCGCAAGCACGACACAAGAAGCCCATTCCGGAATTCCGACGACCAGGTCACTCGGCGCAATTGATACAGAGGCTGGTATGCGGGACCGCCAACAAGCGCTTCTCCCCGATCTCAGCGCCGCAATTCGCACATTTGCCGTACATATTCTTTTCTATCCTGTAGAGCGCCTCGTGTATTTGTTCCAGTTCCTCGTTCAATGAATTGTCGAGGGCGGTCAGAACCTCTTCGTTCTGCCGTTCGATAGCCTGTTCTTCGAAGTCCTTGTCGAGCTTCCTCCGCGCGCTGGTCTCAACCTTGTTCACGAGCGCCTGAAGCTCTTCTTTTCGTTTGTCGAGTTTTTCTTTTATCTTCTCGTACATTCCGTTTCCTTCCCTTTGTCAGGTTTAGCGCAGTATCGGTCGGGGAGATCATTCAGTCCCCGGATTCTGTTACTCCAGTCGAACGCCTGAAGATCAGACCGAGTGCGAACCACACAAAGAGCACTACACCTGTCGCGAAAACGATGTCTCCGATGATTCTCAGCCAGCGGAGCACCTGCATGATGTCCTGCTGCATGAACTCTGGGCTACGCGCCGACCAATAGCCAGTCGTTATTGACTCGTAAGTCTGGAGAAGGCCGATAGGCAACAGGCTGACGCAGATCATCAGGAACAGTCCGATGTTGATTAGCCAGAACGCCCAGCCAAGGAGTCTTTCATTCCATTGCCTTTCGGGATTCATAGCGCGCAGGCAGAAAAGCATCAGGCCGAGGCCGAGAGTGCCATAAACTCCGTAAAGCGCACCATGGGCATGTACAGCCGTCGTATTCAGTCCCTGCATGTAGTAAAGGGCGATCGGCGGGTTGATCATAAATCCGAAGATGCCGGCACCGACCAGATTCCAGAACGCTACAGCAACAAAGAAATAGATTATCCATTTGTACTGGGTCAGCCAGCCCCTTGCCCTTGAACGCCGGATATTCTCCCAGGCTTCGAATCCCACCATCGTCAATGGCACGATCTCAAGTGCACTGAAAACCGCTCCGAATGCCAATGCCACGGTCGGCGTGCCTGCAAAGTAGAGGTGGTGGAGAGTTCCGAGAATACCTCCGCTAAGATATATCGCTCCTGACAAGAGCGATGCTCGTGCTGCGATCAAGGGATCGATAACCCCAAGCCGCGCGAACAGGAAAGCGATCACAACCGTGGCGAAGACCTCGAAATAACCCTCAACCCACAGGTGAACGACCCACCATCGCCAGTACTCAACAACGGTCAAGTGAGAACGCATTCCCCAGAAGAGTCCGGGTGCATAGAAAAGCGCGATGCCCGCCGTAGAGATGATGTACAAAAGAACCAGTTCGCGTCTGTTGTCGCGCTCTTTCAACGCTGGAACAGCCGTACGAAGGACCAGCACAAACCAAAGCAAGAGACCTATAAACAAGGCAGCTTGCCAGAGCCTACCCAGATCCACGTACTCATATCCCTGGTGCCCAAACCAAAACCAGGAATCGCCGGGCAGCATGTGCATCACGCTCAGCCACTGTCCGGTCATCGAGCCGAGAACGACGAGTAGCAGAGCTCCGAAAAGAACGTCTACTCCCAGTTTTTGGTACTTCGGCTCGAAGCCGCTGATGAATGGACCGATGAATAGTCCCGCTGCTAGCCAGGCCGTCGCGATCCAAAAGATTCCAAGCTGGACATGCCACGTACGGGTAACGACGTACGGCAGGTAGTCTGAAAGAGGAATGCCATAGAATCCGTGGCCTTCGACGCCGTAGTGGGTGGTTATCACCCCGACCACTATCTGCAAGAGGAAGAGCAAGGTAACAACCAGAAAATACTTGACAGTCGCCTTTTGTGAGGGGGTGATCTCGGCACCGACAAGAGGATCTTCGTCCGGAGCGCCTTCTGTGGGTGCCTCCTCGTGCAAGCTGGCGAAATACCAAACCATGCCGCCGATGCCCGCCAAAAGCATGATAATGCTTACGCCCGTCCAGATGATCGTGGCGCTCGTTGGAGTGTTACCGACAAGCGGTTCGGACGGGAAGTTGCTCGTGTAAGAAATCGAGTTGCCAGGTCTGTTCGCAGTTGAGGCCCAGGAAGTCCAAAAGAAGAAAGCTACAAGTTTCCTCTGGCGTTCAGGGTCCGACTGAGCATTCGCCTGAATCGCGTATTCGGCGTTGCCTTCACCGAAGACCTCACGATAATGCTCAAGGTTGCTCCGGAAAGCTTCAGCCCGTTCCGGTTCTATCGTCAGAGTTGCTTTGTCGGAATCGTAGTTATTCTTTCGGACCATCGACTCCATCTGCTGGCGAATCAGTGCCTGCTCACCCTCAGGGATACTGGCGTAGCTGCCACCGTACTTTTCCGTCGCCATCGCGTCGAGAATAAATACTGCTTCGCGATGGAGATAGTCTGCTGTCCAGTCCGGGGCAACGTAGCTCCCATGCCCCCAGACGGAACCGACCTGCATGCCGCCCATAGCCTGCCAGACATTCTGTCCGTCCGATATCTCTCCCGGACCGATCAACACTTCGCCGTCCGTAGTGACCACCTTGTCCGGTATGGGAGGAGCCTCACGAAAAATCTCGGTGCCGATCCAAAGGAGTGTCCCAAATGACAGCGCTGTGATGATTCCGAAAACAAGCCAAAGCTTCTTCATTGTTTTCTTCCTTATTGAGAATGTGCCCTCCGGATCGAACAACAGCCCAGAAAAGGTGCGCGAGTATAGTTACAAGAAAAACGACCAACGAAAGCATACCTGCCCTCCCTGATCGCGAATATGACCCAGATCACTTTCACAACCCGGTCATTTGGTGTAGAAATTGATTGCTTTATACTAGCCGTCAAAGAAAACTGCAAATTCCTTGCCTTCCGGCAATGTTGTTCTGATGAAAAAATGGGCGACCAAAACGTCTCTACTGAAAGCAGCGGTAGCCAGATCCGGCAATTTACGAAAGCCGTCCTGAACGATCTACAGGCGGTCGGGAAAATGCTGGAGCTTGGTCTTTTCGAAGACGACGCGTTCCGGATCGGTGCGGAACAGGAAATGTTCCTTGTCGATTCAACGATGTCGCCGGCTCCGCTTTCTTTGGAGATACTCGAGGAAGCTGGAGATGAACGGCTGACCACAGAGTTCGGGTTATTCAATATTGAAGCGAATCTTTCGCCTTCCGAGTTCAGTGGCAAGTGCCTCTCAAGGTTGGAGAATGAGATATGTGAGCTGGTAGGGTTGGTGCGCAAGTCGGCAGAAAAACAGAAAGGTGATGTAGTTCTTGTAGGCATCCTTCCCACGATCCAGCTTTCTGACCTTGTGATCGAAAACCTCACCCCGATGCCAAGGTACAAGGAGCTGAACAAGATACTGATGCAGCTTCAGGGCGAGGACCGGGTGATCCACATCAAGGGTCTCGACGACCTGTCCCTGCAGTTGAACGACACTTTCATGGAGTTCTGCAACACCAGCTTCCAGGTCCATCTGCAGGTCCCGATCAGCCAGTTCATGAAGTATTACAACTGGGCGCAGGCTATCGCGGGTCCAGTTCTGGCCAGCGCGGCGAACTCTCCTATCCTGCTTGGCCACAGGCTCTGGTTCGAGACGCGCATCGCACTGTTCAAACACGCTACCGACTCCCGGTCAAAGACCCTGCGCCAAAGAGGACAACCGACCCGTGTGCATTTTGGCTCCGACTGGATCCGCACCTCGATGATGGACGCGTTCCACGAAGACGTGGCGAGGTTCCGAACACTTCTGACCAGAGACATAGAGGAAGATTCCCTAAAACAGGTTGAAGAAGGAAAGATCCCTAAACTGGCCGCGTGGCAGATGCACAACGGGACTATCTGGCGCTGGAATCGCGCCTGCTATGGCGTGCTGAACGGCAAGCCCGGCTTCAGGATCGAGGCAAGATTCCTACCTTCCGGACCTACGGTAATCGACGAAATGGCGAACACTGCTTTCTTTCTGGGGCTGATGGCGGAACTCCCGGAAGAATACGGGGACGTTATCGACAAGATGTCGTTTGACGATGCGAAGGACAATTTCTACAGCGCGGCGAGGTTCGGGCTCAAGTCGCAGTTCGTGTGGCTGGATGGCCGGGGATACCGCGCAAAACGCCTGATCCTGGACGAACTGCTTCCGATTGCCAGGCAGGGACTCGAATCATTCGATATCGACAGATCGGATATTGACCGTTACCTGGGAGTGATCACGGAAAGAGCCGAGATCCAGCGTACTTCCTCCGGCTGGATGCTCGAGTCGCTCTCGAAAATGCCGGGAAATGAGAAACTTTCTGTGCGGTTGCGGAAGCTTACATACCAGCTGAAGGAGAACCAGAAGGCAGGGGAACCGATGCACACGTGGCCATTGGCCCAGCTCGAATCTTCAGGGGACTGGGTGGACAATTACAGGACCCTAGAGCATTTCATGTCGAAAGATCTCTTTACCGTAAGGCCTGAAGACGTGATAGACCTCGCCGCAAGCCTTATGAACTGGAAGCATATTCGACACGTGCCCGTTGAAGACGACGAGGGGAACCTTGTCGGTGTGGTCTCGCACAGGGACCTGATAGAGGTACTGGTCAAGAGCGGATTCAAATCGAAAGATGAGATCGTCATCAAGGAGATAATGAAGACAGATCTTGTTACCGTCGGGCCCGGAACTCACACTCTCGATGCGCTTGAACTGATGCGAAAAAAGAACATAGGCTGTCTTCCGATCGTCGAGAAAGGAAAACTCCTGGGGATGGTGACCGCTCACGACTTTCTAACAGTTTCGGCCAGGCTTTTGGAGGAGCGGCTCCGCGATTCCGAGGAAAGGCTCAAGGGGAAACAAGCGAGTTCCTGAAAGCGCCAGGCGTCAGACCTGTGGACCTTCGAAAAACCTTTGTGAAGTGGCTTTGGTCGGAGAATCCCGCATCGACTGCGATGTCAGCAAGAGGCGTCTCGCGATCCGCTAGCTTTCCGCACGCGTACTCGACCCGTCTGGACTGAAGGTATTCGCCTATCGTTTCTCCGCGGAACTTTCTGAACACAGATGCAAGATGAACGGGATGGACGCCCGCGATCTCTGCCAGCTCGTTGGTCGAAGGACTTTCCCGAAATTCATCGCTCAGTTTGTCCACTACCTTTTCAAGCCAGCGCGGAGGCTTCTTCTCAGGCGCAGCTTCTTTTCGCGCAGATCTTCCCAGCATCTCGAGGGTGATTCCTTCTGCAACAAGTTCTGAGCAGGTCTGCCAATTGCGAAATTCGTGGTAGAGCCGACAAGCAAGCCAGACAAGAGGTGTGCCGCGTTCGTAGAAATGCGGAGGAACGCTGGCGAAATCCTTTAGCGTCCGAAGTCCTTCTTGCTGAATTTCGATCCCAAAAAAACGACCTCCATTTTCGCCTATCTCATCTTTGTGTTCGATTCCCGAAGGATGCCACAGGATCGAGAACGGCCGGTAACTCAAGCGCCGCCGCCCGAATGATTCCGAGTAGCTTCCATCGATAAGAAGACAAAAGAACGCTAGCTCGTGGGAATGCTCCGGAAGCTGCCGGGAACAGTTATGAACCACCTCTGAAATGATCGATGAACTGACCGATCGTTTCTCGGAGACCTTGCCGTAATACTCGCCTGCTTTGAGATGAGATGACTGATTTGCCATTTTGGTCATTATACCCTTCCGGGTCGCATCTTTAAATGTTTACATGCGCCTTTGGTTTGTACAATACGGAAGCCGCTTTGTGTGTAAGACTGCTGAACAAGTGCGAAAACTTCCCGAGTTTCTGAACTTCGGGAAAGAACTTCTGCGCCGGAGCCGTCATTGCTACGGATTCCGGAGGAGCAATGGATCTATGAACAAGTACATATTTGTCGCAGTAACAGCTTTAATACTAGGCGTTCTCTCATTTCCAGCTTTTGCACAGGACGCGTGTGCCGTGACCGAGGATACGCCAGCCACGGTCACAGCCGAATGGCTCGCCGAACATATAGGACACCAGAAGCTTGTCCTGATCCACATCGGTCAGAAACAGGAATACGATGAGGGCCACATCCCGGGCGCGGTCTATATGAGCAACCGCGACGTATCGACCACGCCTGAAGAGAGCCCGCTGTCCCTACAGCTTCCGACGGACACCAAATTAAAAGAGGTCTTCGAAAAAGCGGGAGTCAGCAACAACTCGAGGATCGTGCTTTATTGGGGCAAGGATTGGGTCTCGCCGACCACCCGGATCTATTTCACGCTCGATGCGATGGGCCTTAAGAACAACGTGTCCATCCTCGACGGAGGAATGCCCGCTTGGACCGCTGCCGGAAACAAGTTGTCGAAAGACGTTCCACAGCCGGCGAAGGGAGATCTGAGCTTTGCTACCGACCGGGAACGCGTTGCGATGGCAGACTGGCTGAGCGCGAACCTGAACAAGGACGACGTGAAGATCATCGATTCGAGGGACGAGCGGTTCTATGACGGATCAGCTGTCGGAGGGCATCCACGCGGCGGGCATCTGCCGGGCTCAAAGAATATCCCGTACAACTCGATCGTCGATGAAGAGAACCGGCTGAAAGACGACGAAACCCTAAGGAAGATGTTCGAGGGAGCCGGCGTGAGACCCTACGACACCGTCGTGACCTATTGCCACATCGGTCAGCAGGCCTCACTCGTTTACTTCGCGGCAAGAAAGCTTGGCTACAAAGTGAAGCTATACGACGGATCGTTCCAGGAGTGGAGTGCGAACCGCGAACTGCCGCTTGAAGACCCATTCCTCGATAAACGGACTGCCGAGGTCCACGTCGTGTCTCCGGAATGGTTCGAAGCCCGGATGAAGGATGACGACCTGCGTATCCTAGACGTCCGGCTAAACGTCTACGACTATTTCACGGGACACATACCCAATGCCGTTCATCTTGCCGACGCAGCGATGAGGGCGCCCCGGCAGGGTTACCCAGCACAGTATCTCGAACCATTCTTCTCCGGACGACTTCTGCTCTCCGCGGGCGTCAGGAATGGAGACAAGGTCGCGGTCTACTCCGATGGTGACGGCGTGCTCGGCGCGACGATGATGGCATACATTCTCGAGAGGATCGGACACAACCGTATCTACTTTCTGGACGGCGGCTGGCGCGATTATTCGAACGGTCACCAGGTTACTCAGGAGTACCCCGAGTACCCGCAGATGCCTTCGTTCGATACACGCGACAACAACACGATCGCGGCGACGACAGAAGACGTCAAGAACCTGATCGGAAAAGAGGGTGTGAAATTCATCGATGCCAGGCCGCCGGGCGTATTCGCCGGCGAGACAAAGATATGGACGCGAAACGGTCATATACCCGGAGCCGTCAACATCCCTTGGAAAATGCTTGTTGAAGAAAACAACCCGCACAAGTTCAAGCCGGTAGACAAAATGCGAAAGGTGTTTGCCGACAAAGGCATCAGGGAGTCGGACGACATTATTGTGTACTGCGGGACAAGCCGCGAGGCAAGCCTTGAATACTTGGTCCTGAAACACGTCCTCAAATATCCGAAAGTCAGGCTGTACGAGGGTTCCTGGGCTGAATATTCGAATCACAAGGATCTTCCGGTTGAGACCGGAAACTGAGTTCACTCCTGAGGGGGAGAGAAGCGGAAGGCCGCCACGGTGCAGATGCACTGGGGCGGCTTTCCTGCTTTTTGACACGAAACCGGGGTCTGCGGGGTGGATATGCTGGAATCGCCTGACCGGACAGGAACTTTAGTCAAGTCGATTCGTAGGTACTTCCATCAAATCCCGGAATCAACGGACGACAATTAACAGAACTATGAGATCAAGATCAAAACGATTCGCCGCCGCGTCCCTATTTGCGCTTTTTGTGTTTTCAATGTCGATTCATACTGTGGGTCAGGCATTCGCACCGGCCGGCCTAAAGCTCGGGGAGATCCGAGGCGACGATTCGACAAACAAGAGTGAACTTCAGAAATGGAAAGAGGACCTTGAGTACATCAAGAAGATGCTCCCCGAGAAGCATCCGAACCTCTTTCATAGGCTGGACAAGGAAAGGTTCTACTCCGAGATAGCGAAAGTCGAGAAGGAGCTTCCTGAAATGACCGCAAACCGAGCGGCACTCGAATTCGAGAGGATCGTAGGGTTGGCGCGCGACGGACACACCTATACCTCGCCGTTATATTTCGACAAGTCCGGGTTTCGCCTGTTTCCATACGCGATGTACGCCTTCTCCGACGGGATATACATCCGAAAAGCCTCGCCCGGTCTGGAAGATATCCTCGGCGCGAGGGTCGTCGGGATCGGCAAATATGATGTGTCGAAGGCTTTTGAGATCGTGGAGCCGTACATGTCGGCTGACAACGAGATGTTTGCGATGGAGTACGTGCCACGGTACTTCGGCTGCCCGGAGGTTCTTTATGAGCTCGGAATAAGCGAACATCCGGATTCTGTGGTGCTCAGGCTCGAGAAAGAAGGAAAGGTATTTTCAAAGAGGATCGAACTTCCGAAAGGCGAGGACAACAAGATCCCGGAAGTCAGGAAACGTATCAAGGACTGGCCGGACGCACGGGACAAGGCTCCGGGAGAAACACCGCTCCACCTCCAAAACCCCGAAGAATCGAAATGGTTCAGGTACCTTCCCGACCAGAAGTTGATGTACGTCCATATGAAGGACGTCATGAACAGCGAAAACGAAACACTTGAACAGTTCTGGGAAAAGGCTTTCGCCGAGATCGATTCGAAGAAGCCTGAGAAGCTTGTTGTAGACATCCGGTACAACGGGGGCGGTAATAATCAGCTTGTGAGGCCGATCATACGAGGCATCATTCAACGTCCGGAGATCGACAAAGAAGGTCGTTTGTTTGTCGTGATCGGTCGCGTAACCTTTTCCGCGGCACAGAATTTCACCAACATGCTCGATATATGGACAAATGCGATCTTCGTCGGTGAGCCGACGGGGTCGCACGTGAATATGTACGGCGATGCGGTCAGCTATGAGCTGCCGAACAGCGGAATGCGATTCAGGATCTCATCGCTCTTTTGGCAGAACAAGCACGCCGCCGATGAGAGCAAATGGACGACTCCCGACCTGGTGGCCGAGCTCTCGTTCGCCGATTATATGAAGAATCGCGATCCCGTTATGGAAAAGGTGGCAAAACCCTTCGAGCCTCGTAGATCGCTTCGCGAGATCGCGTTGGCTGAGTTCCAGGGCGGCACCCTCGAGGCTTTTCGCGAAAAGGCGATAGCGTTCAAGAACGATCCGGAAAACAAGTATGTGGAGATCGAACCGCAGATCGAGTACTTTGGCCGCGAGCTTATAAAACTGAAGAGATTCGATTCGGCGCTTGGAATGTTCAAGCTGAACAAAGAGTTCTTTCCTAAGTCGTGGAGCGTCTACGAGAGCCTCGGCGACGTCTATCTTCTCAAGGAAGACAGGGAGCTCGCTCTTAAGAATTTCAGGCGTTCGCTGGAACTGAACCCCGGGAATCGAAGGGTTCAGAAGAAGATGGAGGATTTGGAATCCGGCGGCAAGAAACACTGATACGGACCACAAAGAGCTTTGCTACGGCGGGAATCGGGCTTAAAATCAGCCTGTTTCCCGTTGCTTTTTTGGTCAAGGGGATGTCGCGGCTCCGCCGCGTTGCTGTGCGGTATGCCTTTGGCTTACCGAATGAAGTGTGTTCAGATTCTCGGCGGAGGCTAAGCCTCCGCCAACGATCGGATAATGGTTGGCGACCGGAAAGGCAAGCCTTTCCGCACATCAGCGCGGCAGAGCCGCAAACAAATCGCCGCGCTGCTTCGTGATTCCTGGAGATCAATGAAAAGACTCGCAAATATCGTAATCGTGTTTCTCGCGGCCTTCTCACTAGCCGCTTCTGCCAACGACGGCGTTTTTTACGCGCAGGGAAACAACCTCGTCCCGCTTCAGGAGACCCGTGTCGAGCTTAGAAAAGAGCTGCTGCAGTTTTATGTGCGGGACTTTGAGTTCATGGATGTTGTCGTTGACTTCGAATTCTTCAATCCGGACGGCGAGCGGAGACTGACGGTCGGATTCGTTTCGCCTCCGGCCATGGGTGACGTCGAGGAGGAGGGCGGGCATCCCCAGATCAGTGACTTCACGGTAGAGGTAAACGGTCAAAGGCTGGCCTACAAGGTCACAAAGATGTCCGAGACATCGTTTGCGACTTCGAACAATAGCTTCGACGATTGGGATTATGTCTACCATTTCGACGTAACATTCAGACCTGGAGTCAATCGAGTAAAGCACACGTACCGATTTCGAGGCGGGTCCTCGGTCGAGACGCAAAGGGATTTTCACTACCAGATCACAACAGGCAAACGTTGGGCGAATGGGAAGATCGGGGACTTCGAACTACAGATGCATCTCGACGAAGGGATTTACTACGTACCGGCGAGCTTTGAAAAAGCAGGAGCCCCCGCAAAATGGGAAATTGTCGGAAGCGGAGTGATAAAGCCGGGCTCTGAAACAATTCTCGGCTACGAGGATGAGACGTTCAAGATGGTCCACCTCAATCGAGGCTATCTGCGTTTGAAGGAAAAGGCATTTGAGCCGGATTACGAGATCTCGCTTGGCGAGTTCAACTGGGTCGCCGGATGGGCCGGGAAGATGTGCAAGACGGGTAGTGATTGCATTTCAGAGAGCGAACGCGAGCGCATCTCTATGTACTTCTCTTTGCGCCCCGGACAATGGGCCGATGCGGAAGCGCTAGAGGTCCTGAATGACCGTGAACGCAGGATCCTAAGGAATTTCGGTTTCGCGCTGAGGGGCTATGAATTCAAAGACAGCGAACTCAGAAGTTACTTCTCAAAGTTTTTCTGGTACAAACCCGAGTCTTCTGTGACAGCTGAATCTGTCGAGCTGAACGAGGTCGAGAAGGAATTCATAGCGAAGCTGGGCGCTTCGACAAAATGAGAGACGCCGGAACGCCCTCGGACAAGAAGTACTACCATGGGCACACAGAAAGCGCAGAGGTAATGTAATAATGCGCTGTTGGCGTTGCAGGATACTATGAACGTAACGACTCTGGCAGAGTCCGGGAGGGAAGGATAGGCCGTCTAGAATCTTCTTCGAGCCGGTTTGGTGGCGAGATGATCGGGCGCAGGCTGTAGCCTACGTGACCGACCAGGGAGGCTTCTGTAAAGCTTTGTCATCCAGTCCTTCTCGAGAATTCTGGTCGATCCTCAGAACATTGCATCGCGGATAACTGAACAGTGACCTGTTTGAGGCCGTAGTAACTGGTACAAACTTTCTTTTTCCAGAACAGTTATGTTTTGCCCAAAATGTGGAAATGATAATGCCGATGCTGCCCAGTATTGCCGAAGCTGCGGAGGCGATCTCGCTGCCGCCCGCAACGCACTGAACGTCCCGCAATCCTACGGAGACTCTGCAGATGTAGTTAGGCTCGAGATAGGAAAGGCGATCGGCGACCGGATTCGGACAGCCAACAAGCGAGAGCTCTCAAAGATCGCGGAAGAGATACTTCCCGAGGTTGAGAAATTCCTCGAGGGACCGGAAGAAAGAAGGATGCGGCGGTTCAGGATCGGTTCTACACTCTCGCTGATCGGCGTCGGTGCGTTCATAGGGTTTCTTGGCGTCGCCCTATTCGTAGGTGAAGAAGGCATAGCGTTTCTCGCTGCGATGGGTCTGGTGACTTTGTTTATCGGCCTTGCGTTCTTTATCAACGGCTACTTTTTAACGGTTCCGAAGGGGTTTGCTGAACTTGAAGGATCGGGGGAGGAGAAAGGCGCTGCGCGGTCGAACGAGATCGACGCAAACACGAACGAACTCCTGATGCCCCAGCCCGCGAGGGAAGAGTTCACCTCGGTGACGGAAGGAACGACAAGAAATCTGGTGAAGAAGAAGTCTGAACAATGACCAGCGATCATTGACCAATGTCGGAGCGCCCGCGTCCCGCGGGCAGAGATTGGTACCACCGAGAACACAAGGATCACAGAGGTACTACAACATTCTGTTGGCTGCTGTTTCTTCTCCTCCTCCAACTGAATCAAGATGTTCGACCTGACTGATTTTTTTGATTTCTATCTCTCGTGGCGCCTTTTTCTGGGGCTCGCTATCACTGCGGGAGTCGGTTATGGACTTCTTGAACTAATTCCGTACCAGATTCCTACCTGGGCGATCGTGGTCTTCGTCGTTGTCCCGGGAGTCCTGCTCAGTTTCTTGTGGCAGCTCAGAGTGGATTGGGAGAAGTGATGGTCAGTACTCGGAGCGGTAGCGACGGGCCCGGATTAAGTCACCGCAAAGGCGCAAAGGCGCGGAGATTTGAGATCAACTTGTTTCGTCATCTTGAAGTGTGTTTCGGAACTTTGAAGAGTATTACGGGACGTGCCAATTTCTGAATTTTGAAGAGTATTTCGGGACGTGACAGCTGAGGCCGAGTCCCGGAGGGACGGGTAGAAGTAAGCCCCGGACAAGCCGCAGGCGCAGTCCGGGGTCAGGCGGCAATAATACCTTGTAAGCCGCTTTAGCGTCGGGCACGGACAACCTTACAGCAAAGGCGCGGAGAATTGAGCGCGCGAAATCCTTGGGGCATGCATCAGCTTGTCCCACTAGCGCTTTCAAGCAGTTGCTGTCGCCAGCTGAAGCTCGCGCGACTTACCACTCGAATTAGCCCTCCGTGACCGTAAGGCATCCGACACGAAGGTCGCAACGAAAGAGAAAAATTTCACTTCGCGACCATCGGGATGCCCTCAATACTCTCGGCCCTCGTCTGTCCCCATTGAATAAAGAACGCCCGGGACCGCGTCGAAGCGTATAGGTTCCGGGCGTTCGTTCGCTTGATCTTAGCGAGAGTTAGATCCGTTTGGGATTAATTCTTGGGCGTCCCGAAAGTCATGATCGCTTTCCAGGCTCCGTCCTCTTTCGCATAGATCGTCGCTCCACGTTCTTCGGGAACGTCCTGGTCACCGCATTTTCCGTCCACCGAGGAATTGAACGTCAGCAAGGCGTAATCGCTGCCAAAAGAGACACTTGCGGGTTCGGAAAGCGAAACCGACTTGATGTCGCAAGGCTCCATCCACCGTTTTAGGGTGACGTCGCGTGCTGTCCATCCGTCGGCGGGTGAGAGCGAGGTCATGTTCTTGCCCGCAAACTGTTCGAGGCCTTCGGCGTTGCCGGCCTTCCAGTCTTCCCAAGCTTTCTTCTCTACGGCGAACAACGCTTCCGTTGCGGCGTCAGCTTCTTTCTCTGCATCCTTTGACTCCGCAGCAGGGGCTGAAGACGCTGGTTTTGGCGGCGCGTTCGGATCCGCGACCGGTGCTTCGGCGTGAAATGCGCCCTTCCACTTGTCGCCATCGCGAACATAGATTCCGACAGCCCAGCTGCTGGCGGGGAGTTTCTGTCCTGCACAGGTCGCATCAACTGCAACTTTATAAGTAATGAAGGCCGCATCGTTTCCGAGCGGCGTCATTGAGTCGTCCGAGATCTCATAGCTCTTCACGTCGCAGTCGGCGCCGGCGTATTCCTTGCTTGCTGAAGCCTTGTCGAGTTTTCCGGCCTGGCCATATCCGACGAAGTCGTCAGATAAAAAGTCATTCCAGAACTCTGCGTCCTTGGATTTCCATGCCTCGTAGGCGCTCCTTTCGAGCGTCATCAGAGCGTCTTTCGTAGGGGCTGCGGCTGTGGTCGCTGGCGCGTCGGAATTCGTATCCTCTGTATTCGCCGTGGTATTTCCGTCGGGAGCGGGGCATGCAGCGAAAAGAACCGCCGCCGCAACGGTAAGTACGAAACACTTGAAAGTGGTCATATTTGTCTCCTTACTAGGTTCGAAATGGAGTCGAGTCCGGCGAAAGACATCACCGCCAAACGATTCAACAGCTTGAAACTGTAATGTGTGTAGGACGGGCAATTCTCCACCTGTTTCGAGCCACAGTCAAGCTGGGATCAGTGACCAATGGACAGTGACCGTTGACCAATGGATCTGGGACCCGGAACGGCTGCGACGGGCCAAAGAAGCTTTAAGTCCCTTGGATCGCCGGGCAAGCAGGAAACTCAAGAGAGTTTCAACGCAAAGGACGCAAAGGAAAGAAAGGAACTCACTTCGCGATCCTTGCGGCCTTTTTGTCAAGAATGCAGAAGTCTGCAGCGGTTGGGGGCCGGTCGCTACCGCTCCGGGTACTGATTCATTGGTCAATCAACGATGGACAATGATCATTGACCGAACCATTTCTTCACATCTTTCAACACGACTTTCGCGGTGTTGTGCCCCGAAGCTCCGAACACGCCGCCGCCTGGATGCGTCGAGGCGCCGGTCAGATACAGATTTTCGAAAGGGGTCTTGTAGGCATTCATCTCCGGAAGCGGCCTGAAATAGAACATCTGGTCGAAGTCCATCTCAACGTGCATCACGTTTCCGCGCAGTAAGCCAATCCTCCGTTCCAGATCAAGAGGCGACTGGACGAACCGGTCTATGAGCGAGGCCTTCACATTCGGCGCGTAATCGTTCACGACATCGATCAGCTTGTCCGCCTCGCGGTCCTCGATATCGTCCCAGTTCTCGCCGCTAGCAAGCTCGTAAGGATAATACTGACCCCATATGAAAAGCGTGTGCTTGTTCTCAGGAGCCAACGTGTCGTCAACTGCAGAGAAAGTCATCGCCAGCGCACCCGGTTTCTCAGAAGGCCTGCCCTTCAAGTAATCCGCATAAGTGTTGTCAAGATACTGCATCGACGGACACAGCAACTGAAGACCGCGATGACATTCGGCGGGCGAGCCGCCCGATGGTGCAGCTGAATAATCGGGAAGCTCGGAAACCGCGCATCGGACGATCATCCCAAATCCGTTGCCGACTCGAACATTGTCCAGACGTTCGGCCAGGCCATTCGGAAGATTGCCACGCCCGATCAGTTTAAAGAAGGTCGTATGTACGTGAGCATTCGAAACCACGCGTTTCGCCTCTATCTTCTCGCCGTTCGCGAGTTCGATCGACGTGACTCGCTTTCCGTCAACGCCTATCGAGGCGACCTCGGCATCAAGCATCACCTCGCCGCCGTGATGTTCGAGGCACTTTGCCATCGCTTGTGTAAGCGCACCTGAGCCTCCACGGGGACGTTTTACGCCCGATCGGTGGATCATCGAATGCCAACCGAGAAAATCTCCGCTCGCGGCGGCGGTCGGAGGAGGCCCGCTTTGAGCGGCAAGCCACGTCATCGCGGCACGAAGGCCCTCGTGTTTGAAGGTCTCTTTGACGAGCGATCCGTAGCTGGTCATCAACTTGCGGACCATGTTCGCGGGATCGGCATTCCGCTTGAGGATCATGTGCCGCAGGAGATTTGTGAGGGTGGGCGGCTTGAGAAATGCATCGAAAACGCCTTCGTTCAGCTTTTCCCATTCATTCACAAAAGCCTTGTATCGGTCGGCATCTTCAGGTGAGATCTTCGCGATCGATTCACACGTCTTGTCGACGTCCCTCCAGAAATAGATAGCTCCCTTTCCATCGGGCATCGGAGCGAACGCGAACGGGTCGCAGTCGATGTACTCGAGGCCAAACTTCTCAAGCTCAAGATCCTGGATCACGGGCGTGAGGTGGATCATTATGTGCGCCGAAGAACCGACGTCGATCTTGTAGCCGTCTATCAGATCGTCCTGCGTGCAAACCGCTCCTCCGACGATATGCCTACGCTCAAGCACGACGACCTTCAGGCCCGCTTTAGCAAGATAGCAGGCGCAGGTCAGGCCGTTGTGGCCTCCGCCGATGACGGCGACGTCGAAGCTATTCCCGTTGGTCATAAGTGAATCGTGAATCGTGAATCGAAAATAGATCGTTTAGAGCAGCGCTTGCGCTGCCCAAGCCGCTTTCGAAAGCGGCTCATTCACGCCGATATCTCGTCATCCCGTGTCGGGCTTCGCCTTCCAAATGCAGCGCAAGCGCCGCTCTAAACGGTGCTGTTATTCTTTACTCAGTACTCAGTACTCAGTACTCAGTCCTCAGAACCCCACCAACCACCAGTGCACGAGCAGGAAGTAAGCAACGACGATCATCACGATGTACTTAAGCGTGTAATACAGATTCCTGTTGTAGGCTTTTACCCGCTGGCCGATCTGGCCGATCGAATAGACGACCGGAAAGATCTTGTTCAAAAGACCGACCTTGTCGCCAGGAAGGTTCTTCGAAGCAGTAGCAGAAACGACGAACCGCGAAAAGATGCGGTTGAACCAGTCGAGAAGAAAGAACCTGACGGGCCGTTTTACGTCGAGGAACAGAATGATCCGGTTCTCGTCCGTCTTGTTCTCGGCGGCGTGTATGAACGTCTCATCGAACATCACCGCCTCACCGTCCTTCCACCAGTACTTCTCGCCGTCGACGGTTATGTAGCAGTCCTCTGAGTTCGGGGTCACAAGGCCAAGGTGATAACGATATGAGCCGGCGTACGGATCGCGGTGGCCTCCCAGCCGCGTACCCGGCGGAAGCATTGTGAACATTCCGCCTTTGACCGTTGGGATCTCATTCAGAAGAGCGACTGTCTTCGGGCAGAGCTCGTTCGCGGAATTCAGCGTCGATCCGTACCACTTCAAATAGAAGCGTTTCCAGCCGGCTTTGAAGAGCGTTTCGAATCCGAGGTCGTCGAGGTCCTTTGAGGCGATGATGTTCGAGCCTTCGTTCAGCGCGACCGCCTCTTCGCGGATCGTCTGCCAGTTCTGCCTGAGCGGCTCGAGTTCCTTGAAATTCGAAACCTCGACAAACGGCTTGTTCGGGTATTTCGAGAACGCGTAGAAAAGACAGTTGATAGGCGCCATAAAGACCGAATGGTCGGTTATCTGCCGCATCGCGCGGAACTTCACCTTCCCGCGGTAATTTATGTAGATCCCGCAGGCGATGAAGATGAGGATTATTGCTGCCAGATAAACCATTGCTTGCTCAAATAATACCCTTCGAGAAAGGGGTTAGCCACAGATGCAGGGGATGGACACAGATTGAGAAGGGTGAGGGCGCCAAGCAAAATACAGCTTTGACTCTGCCATGTGATGGGCAATTTGAAACCTGCTAAGTATTAGTCGTTGAAGAGTATCACCTTATCTGATCTGTGTTCATCCCCTTTATCCGTGGCTAAATTTTTTCGTCAACAAGGCGCTTTATCTCGTCGAGCTTCTTCAGAGCCGCTTGTTCTCCGAGTTCGATGAACTGGTCCATCTTACCGATCTCGTCCGGTCGAAGGTGCGCAACTTCCGGAATGATCACGACGTCAGCCTGATAATGCTGGTGCGATGAAGCGGTTCTCAAAAGCATCATCGCCGATTGAAAGAAGACTCCCAGTAGCGTGTTCGGCGAGCCCCAGAATGCTGAATTCGGCGAGATGACATCTACCGCGATTATCTTCTCGGCTCCGAGGTCCCTGACCGCCTTCGCAGGGATCGGTGCGACGACCCCTCCGTCGACATACTTCTTTCCCGTCTCGTCTTCAACAGGCGCGAATACTCCTGGTATGGCGCAAGAAGCGCGGATCGCGAATCCAACATCGCCCTCGCCTTTGAACACCTTTTCTTCAGCTGTTTCCAGGTTCGTTGCGACTGCGGCAAAAGGGAGCATCAGCTCTTCAAACCGTGTGAAAGGCACCCGCTTCCTGATCATGTCTTCGAGCGGCTTGTTCGATAACAGGCCCTTTGCATTGAAAGAAAGCTTGCTCATCTTAAACCAGGAAAGGTCCTTGCCCATCTCGATGATGCTGTCGACCGACATACCGGAAGCGTACCCGAGGCCAGCGATCGAACCGGCGGATGTGCCCGCAACGAAATCTATCGGTATCCCATTTTCTTTCAGCACTCTCAGGACGCCAATATGCGCGTAACCGCGCGCAGCTCCGCCGGAAAGCGCCAAGCCGATCTTTGAATTGCTCACGGGTTAAATCGTAAATGGTTGGTGGTGAATTGTGAATCGCGGATCGTGAATCGTGAATGGCAGATTGAAGATTGAGAATTGAGAATTGAGAATTGGAGGTCCTCATACAGTTGAGCGGATCGCTTCGATTTAGATCCGAATCGAAACCATTCACAATCTTCAATTTTCCATTCTCAATTCACTACCGGCTATTCACGATTAACGATTCACAATTCACGGCTAGATAGTCTTATAATTACCTAACCGCCCAGGGCGGCCAAACAATGTCCCTCCACGACTCACTTCCGCCCGAACGAACAAAAACCTCCGCCGATATTGCCGCGGGGGAGTCGAGGTGTGCGGTCTGTTCGAGAGAACCGCAGAAGGGGACGATCGAATTGAAGCTTCTCGACGAAGAGCTAGGAAAGCTGATCCGTGCCAATGCGCCGGGAGTCGATGAGCTCGAGTCCGTTTGCATACGCTGTGCTCGCATATTCGACCGGTGCCGCGACAGCATACTTAAGGACGCAGCGCTTAAGAAGGATGGATCTCATGTTCTTTCTACGCCTCTCAGGCTCGGAAGCGTGGACCGTTACACAGGAAAGGGGACCACGATCGCGTTCCTTGATTCCGGATTTTACCCGCACCCGGACCTTACCAAGCCTAAGAACCGCATTATCGGTTATAGAAGCCTGCTTCATAAAGAAGGAGACGATTCCCAGCTTTATGAGCCCGATGTCGCGAGCTGGCACGGGATGATGACTTCAGTGGTGGCATCGGGAAACGGCTGGCTGTCCAACGGTTTCTACCGGGGCCTCGCACCGGATTCGAAGGTCGTGCTCGTCAAGCTTGCAAAGACAGGGCGAATAACAGAGCAGAACATTCAGGACGGTCTCGAATGGGTACTTGAAAACCGCACGAAGTTTGGTATCGACGTCGTTAACATTTCGGCCGGCGGTGATTTTGAACAGAGCTATCTGCACGATTCGCTTTCTCAGGTCGTTGAAGAGTGCTCTTCACAGGGTATCGTGGTAGTTTGCGCGGTCGGTAATGCGGGAGATCTTCCGACGCATCCGGTCTTTCCGCCTGCCAGCGCGCCTTCGTGCATTGCGGTCGGCGGCCTTGACGACAACAACTCGATCGACCGAAGCCGCCGTGGAATGTACCGCAGCTCGTACGGCCCTACCGTCGACGGTCTTCAAAAGCCTGAGGTGATCGCTCCGAGCATATGGGTCCCTGCGCCGATACTTCCCGGAACACCGACAGCAAAGCAGGCAGAGTTTCTTGAATCACTGGACAAATCGGCCGACAAGAACCTGCACGACAAGATCCGGAAGAATCCCGGAGTGGTCAGCGAGCTTGACGCAGCGATCGACCGGCCGGTCCACTCGCTGAGACAGATCATCATCCTTAAGCTCAGGCAGGAAAGCGTGATCAACAAATACTACAAGTATGTCGATGGCACTTCCTTTTCCTCACCGATAGTTTCTTCGGTAGTTGCACAGATGATCGAGGCCGACCCGAAACTGACGGTCCAGCAGATCAAGAGAATCCTGATAAGTACCGCGGAAAGGCTGCCCCACTACGAAGTCGACCGACAAGGCTGGGGAGTTATCGATCCTAGAAAGGCGGTGGAAGCAGCGGAAGAGATGAGTACTGAGAGACGAGTACTGAGGACTGAGGAAATTGATGATTGAAAATTGAAAATTGAAAATTGAATGTGCATGCATAACCGAAGGTCAGTACAAAACTGGATTCAGATACCGAGGAATAGTGGTCCTTGGCCTCATGATGAGGTTAAGAAGGTGCTCAACTATCAACTTTCAATTATCAATTTGCCCAGTTATTTTCCCCGATCCTCCGTTTAGAGCACCGCTTGCGCTGCCCAAGCCGCGTTACCACGCGGCTGGTTCACGTCGATATCGGGTCATTCTGTGTCGGGCTTTGCCCTCCAAATGCAGCGCAAGCGCTGATCTAAACGGTGCTGCTATTCTCCCTCAGTCCTCAGTCCTCAGTCCTCAGTCCTCAGCACGCGGGCGCTCCCTAGTCCACAAAATTGTAAAGAATGCTTCCCCGGGCGGGGACGGTGACACCGTTCACCGAAACCGGATCGAACTGTGATCTCATCGCCGCGTTCTCTGCAGATCTTCTCAAAAGAGGATGTCCCGAAGTCGCTCTTGCGGCCACCACTCTTCCATTTCTGTCCAGGGTTACGGAAACCACGACTCTTCCAGAAGCTCGGACCTGCCTCGCAGAATCGGGGTACGCCGGCAGCGGCAATGAAACGGCCCGGCTGTTGATGTTTCCTATATTGACCGGCCGATTCGTGTTCGTCGGCGCCTGAGAAGGGGTCGGCGTCGTAGCTACGTTTGGCCTCGGCGTCGCGGTGTTGACCGGCGAAGCTGTAGGCGAGGGCAAAGCGATCGAGTTCACATTCGAATTCACGTCAGGAGATTCGGTAGGCGAAGGAGACGGCGAAGGTGTCGGCGTCTCAAGATTAGTGTTCGAGTTTAGGTTCGAGTTGAGGTTGGAGTTCAGATTGAACAGTTCATCGGCATTGAAATTCTCATCCAGGTTCTCGTTAGCGTTGATATTGTCATTTGCATTCAGGTTCTCGTTCGCATCCCCGCTTCGCATCGTCAACAAGAGGAAGATCGCGAAAATGCCTATCACGACTATCAAAGTACCGAGGACCGAAAAGAAAATGACGACTCCCGTGCTAAGGCCCGCCTTTTGCGGTGGCGGAGGATTACCAGCAGACCTCGCCGGCTGACTCCGGACCCGGTCACGTTCCGCTGTATCTATAACTATTCGTTTAGAATCCGGGGCCTCTTCACGTTCGTCAGATTCATCAGTAGAGGCCTCGACAGGAGGTGGTTCGGCAGGACGCTTGCGGCGGATGATCGTCTCTTCGCCCGGATCATCCATATCAGCAGACGACTCGCTGGGCAGTTTGTCCGCGAAATCCGGTTTCGAGCTGTCGACCAGGGGTGTCCCGTCCTTTGTACAGAATCGGATCTTATCGTCTTCGAATTTGGTCTCGCAGGTCGGACAGTATCTCATACTAAGGTTGTTTTAGTCGGGCTAACCCCCATACTTGCTTTGTTTTATGCAAGAATCTGAAGCTTTGTGATCACTGGAAGTTGTAAACGATGCTTCCCGCCACTTCTACCGGTTGTCCACTTAGCAGTGTGGGTCTGAACTTCGCCCGGCGGGCCGCAGCAACGGCCGGGGCCCTCAACAGCGGATGTCCATTTACCGCTCTTGCCGATATTACATTGCCTGACCTGTCTATGACGACCCTTACCGTCACACTTCCCTTGGCGTTCACCGCTCGCGCGGCGGACGGATAGGCAGGTCTGGGGAGTCTGACGGCCTGTCCATTCACAACGCCTCTCGAGATCCTTGACGGCACGTTTTGCGTAGGTGTCGCTCGCGGGGGTGTCGGTGTCGGGGTACTCGTCCTGGTCGGACGCGGGGTGCTTCCGGGACTGGGCCTGGTGATCTCGACTCTCGAAGGACTTCGGCTTGGTGAAGGCGACCTTCCGGGAGAAGGCGTGGCCCGTACGTCATCCGGTGAATCATCTTCCTCTGAAGAATCTGATGTGTCCGCATTCGAGTTAGCATCCTCTTCCAGATCTGCATCAAGACCATCATCCGGAAAGCCGTCTTCTTCTGTGTTGGCGTTCTCCGCAACGTTCTCATTCGTATTTGCTGCAGCTACCCCGGCGTCCGTGCTGGCCATGTACCACCAGACTCCGAATCCGGCGGCTAAAAGGACCACGAACGACGCAAAAAGCAGTAGTACTCCGACGATCCATGGCCAGATCGCCCGTTTTTCATTGGTTTCGCTTTTTCCGGGTGAGGCACTTGCGGCGGCTATCTCGTCGGCAAAAGGAGCAGGCTCGTCTTCCTCCCAATCCTCTTCCACGACATCCTCATCAAAAGAAGAGGTCTCGTCAAAACCTCCCGAGAACGACTCGTCTCCAACAGCTCCCGAGGCCCAGTCTTGGGTATCTCCGCCTGCACTATCCCGATACATGGTGTCATCCGGAGTTGAGGGTATATCTTCCGCAGCTATTGATTCCTCAGTGGCCCGAGGTTCATCCTCAATCATTCCCGGGGGCGAAGACATTGCGATGGTCGCATCTCCGAACTCTGCTGAATCGTCACTTCGATCAGGCGCAACGGTCTCTTCCTCAGTAGTTTCATCATGCGACATCACGACTGTCGCATCGCCGATTCCTCCGTCGTCAGGCATAACGACGGTTTCTTCGCCGATAGAAGGACCTTCATTTTCAGTTGCCTCCTTACTTAAAAGGGGGCTTCCGTCGGCAGGACAGAAACCTAACTCTTCAGCCAGTTCTGAGCCGCAGCTCGGACATACCTTCATCGATTCGTCTCCAGGGATTACGACCGCCGGAAAAGAGCGCTCCCGCGGCCACTAAACGTGGTGTGTCGCGGGCATTCTACCACCTTTTCAAGGAATCGCCATAAACGGAGTGATGAGTACTGAGAATTGAGAAATGAGTACTGAGAGATGAGAAATGAGTACTGAGAATTGAGAAATGAGTGCTGAGAGATGAGAAATGAGATATCTTTCTTTCAGCACTCAGCACTCAGCACTCAGCACTCAGCACTCAGCACTCAGCACTCAGCACTCAGCACTTCCGTTCGCTTCCTCTCGACTTTCCACTCTGCTACTGTAGAGAACTGGGCAGTATTTCTCCTGCATTCCGAAAGCGGAACCTCCTTTTGCCCTCCGCTGAAACTCATATGACAAATTACCAAGGTTTTATCGCTGACAGGATCAGGCGCGTTCCCGTGTCCGGTCTTCACAGTTTCTTCGGCATCGCGGCTTCGATGCCCGACGTGATATCGCTTGGCGTCGGTGAACCCGATTTTCCAACTCCCTCACCGATCACAAAGGCTGGATTCGATGCGGTTTACGATCGCGCGATCGGCTACACGGCGAATGCGGGTCTTCTCGAGCTGCGGAAAGCGATCTCGGAGAATCTCGAGAAGCTATATGGTGTCAGCTACGATCCCGACTCAGAGATCCTTGTCACCGTCGGTGTAAGCGAGGGATTCAAGTGCGTTTTTACGGCGATGATCGACGAAGGCGATGAGGTCATCGTTCCGCATCCCTGTTTTGTTGCCTACGAACCCGAGATCATCTTCGCTGGCGGCAATCCTGTGCCGGTAGTGACCCGCGCCGAGAATGCTTTCGAGCCTCTTGCAGAGGACATCGAGGCGGCGATAACTGAACGCACCAAGGCGATCTTCATAGGCTTTCCTAACAATCCGACTGGAGCGGTCCTAAGCAGGCAAAACGCGCTAGAGATCGCGCGGGTGGCGGAAGAGAATGAGCTTGTAGTCATTTCCGACGAGATCTATGACCGCCTTGTATACAGCGAGCCGCACCTGTGTTTTCCGGCCCTGCCCGGGATGAGAGACAGGACGGTGCTGATGGGCGGATTTTCTAAAGACTACGCGATGACCGGATGGAGAGTCGGTTATGTCTGTGCCAATCCGGAGCTCCTCGCGGCATTCTCGAAAGTCCACCAATACGCTGTAATGTCCGCGCCGACGATTTCGCAGTTTGCCGCGTTGGCAGCGATCGAGCAGGGAGAACCCTTTGTGGGCCGCATGCGCGAAGAATACGACCGACGGCGTAAGATGGTGATTTCGGAACTAAATGAGATGGGGCTCGATTGCTTTGAACCGAAAGGAGCGTTCTATGCGTTTCCGTCGGTGGCAATGACCGGACTCAACGGAGATGAGTTCGCGCACAGGCTCCTGATGGAAGAACAAGTAGCCGTCGTACCTGGAAGCAGCTTTGGCCTCGGAGGCGGTGACCACGTGCGGATCGCATACTGCAAGTCTTACGAAGAGATCGAATTGGCGTTTAACAGGATTCGAAGTTTTTTGGACAGGATCTAGGGCTTTAGTTTTACGAACAGGTAGTCGAAAAGTGAAGAAGATCGCGGTCATAGGTGCCGGACTTGGCGGTTTGTCGGCCGCCTGTCGGCTTGCCCGGGACGGTCACAGTGTTACCGTGTTCGAGAAGAACGATCGGCCCGGCGGAAAGGTAAACCTCGTCGAGTCAGAGGGATACTCGTTCGACACGGGTGCTTCACTGGTGACGATGAAGCACGTCTTCGAGGACCTTTTCGAATACTGCGGCGATGATCTCGAAGAACGGATCGAACTAATTCCTCTCGACCCGATCTGCAGATACTTCTGGAAAGACGGCACTCGACTGGACGCTTCGACCGACCTGGAACGAACCCAGACGGGAATCGCCGCTTTCGCTCCTGGAGATGCTGGAAAACTGGGCGACTACCTCGAAGATTCACGCAGAAAGTATGAGATTGCAGAGAGAACATTCCTTGCACGGCCCCTCAACGACCTCTCCAAGCTGCTGACGCCTTCGAACATTCCCGATCTATTCAGGATCTCATCCACCAAGACCCTCGATTCTCACAACCGCCGATACTTTGATTCCGAAAAGGTCCGACAGCTATTTGACCGCTATGCGACCTACAACGGATCGTCTCCGTACCGGTCGCCCGCGACATTCGCACTGATACCGTACGCCGAGTTCGGGCTCGGAGCGTGGTATCCAAAGGGCGGGATCTTCAGGATCCCAACCGAGATCGAAGCGCTTGCCAGACGGCACGGGACGGAATTCAGGTATTCGGAACCGGTTGAGGAGATCGTCATCGAAGGCGGCGCTGTCAAAGGTGTCAGGGCCGGCAGCGATTTTTTCGAATGCGACACGGTGGTCGCAAACGCGGACGCGATCGACACCTACCGACGTTTGGTCCCGCCCGAACACCGCCGGAAGTATAGCGACAAAAGGCTGGATTCGATCGAGCCTTCGTGCGGCGGATTCGTTCTTCTGCTTGGAACCGATCGAAAGTTCGACCAGCTTGCTCACCACAACATCTTCTTTTCAGACGACTACAGAGAAGAGTTCAGGGCAATTTTCGGGTCTCTCACCGTGCCAGAAGATCCAACGATCTACATCTGTGCGACTTCGCGAACGGACCCTACACAAGCGCCGGATGGTTGCGAGAACCTGTTCATTCTGCTCAACGTGCCGTACACAGGAGTCGTCGACTGGGAAAGTGAAAAGGAAGGGCTTGGCGATAGCGTGATCGATGCGCTTGAGGGATTTGGGCTCGAAGGGCTTGGTGGCTCGGTCGTTTACAGGGAAGCGATCACCCCAGAGGACTTCGAGACCCGCTATCGAGCGAACCGCGGATCCATCTACGGGATGTCCTCAAACGGGATTCTCTCGGCGTTTATGAGGATCCCGAACAGATCAAACGAGATAAAAGGCCTCTACTTTGCAGGCGGCTCCACTCACCCGGGCGGCGGAATGCCGTTGGTACTGCTGTCGGGAAAATTCGCGGCCGAGATGATCTCGGAGGGCTAGGTGGGACCGCGCGGGACCGCGGGCAAATAGAGGACTGAGATGAAAGGACTGAGTACTGAGAGAAGAAATCGATTCGTGATAGAGGGCCCGCCTTTGATCCCCAGTTCCAAGTTTAGAGCAGCGCTTGCGCTGCCCAAGCCGCGTTGTGACGCGGCTAATCCGGTTGAGTATCTAGTTGTTGGGTGTCCGGCTTCGCCCTCCGAATACGGCGCACAGCGCGGCTGTTCATTCAGTAAACCTCGAATGTCTCAGGATTCATTTCCACAAAGTACGCCAACTTCCTCGCTAAGTTCTCGATGAAACAGACAACTCTTTGTGCCCTTTGCGAAATCCTCCGCGTCCTTTGCGGTTTACCTTCATCTCAAAAGTCGGATGCGCTGCACCGAAGTACGCCTTGGAACAAACTGCCCAGAAACGTTGGCTATTTCCGCACTTGAATACGCGCGGGCAGGGATGCCCGCGGTCCGTGAGATTTCCCGTTAATTCAGATAAGACTTCTCTTCCACTTCGACCGGGTCGTCGAAATGAGATGTCTCCTCTTCAAGGTCCCAGATCTCGTACATCGCGGGAGGAACCTCGAGAACGAAACGCGAAGGCTTCTGGATAACCGTCTGGTGATTGTAGTCGAACGACATCAAAGGATAGGTGATATAGAGTTCATCTTTCGCCCGCGTCAGCGCGACATACCAGAGCCTTCGTTCTTCCTCTTCCGAATCTATCTCGTTCAGGCTCCTGGGGCTTGGAAACTTACCCTCGGCGGCCCAGATCAGGAAAACCGCGTTCCATTCGAGACCCTTCGCCTGATGAATGCTCGACAGTGTCAGAATCTCATCGTCGTCCCCGCCTGAAACGACATCTTCCGCAGCAAGTCCCGTCGGCGAGCCAAATCTCTCGGTAGAAATAAGCGCCAGCTCCGACAGAAATTCATCCGTTGAGTTGTATTTTGCCGCGTAGATAGCCAGCTGCTTTATGTCCTCGAGCCGTGCTTCGGCATTTTCGTACGTACCTTTCAGATGGTCTTCGTACATACGGTCGACGATCAGTTCGATCTGCTTGCCGGGTTGATTTCTGTTCTGGTCCTCGGTCAATGCTTCTAACAGGGAGATCAAATCGCCCCAGGCAGCCCGGTTCCTTGGTCTCACTGTCGAAGGAAACGCGTCCAGAGCAGATTCCGAAGCCTCCTTGCGGACTACGAGTGCTTCCGAACGGATCATCTCCACCGGCTCTTCGCGGGATCCGACGGCCTCAAAGATCTTGTGCGCAGTTACCTTTCCGATCCCCGGGGTCATCATCAAAACACGTTTCCAGGCTATCTCGTCGCGCGGATTGACCACTATCTTCAGGAACGAGATGACGTCCTTCAGATGGGCTTGTTCAAAGAACCTTACGCCCGATTGGACGCGGTAAGGGATGTTGCGTTTGGTCAGTTCAAGCTGAAGCTCTAGTGCGTGGTAGTGAGACCGGTACAAGACTGCCAGGTCTTCGAGCGAAATGCCTTCGTCGCGAAGCTCGAGAATTCTTGAAGCGATGAATGCCGACTGCTGATCGACATCCGAACAAGGGACGAGCGCCGGCTTGAACTCCGTCGCTTTTCTGATCGCCTCGAGGTTCTTTGGAAACTGTTTTTTGTTGTTCGCAATCGAGACGTTGGCGAGAGAGAGGATCTCGGGCGTCGAACGATAATTCTTTTCGAGACGGTATTCCACCGCTTCCGGATACCTTTCTGCAAACTCGTAGATGTTCGAGAACTCAGCGCCGCGCCAGGCAAAGATGCTCTGAGCATCGTCGCCGACCACCATCACGTTCGTGTGCTTTACAGCAAGCAGGTCGATTATCTCCGCCTGGAGTTTGTTGGTGTCCTGATACTCGTCGACAAGGATGTGTTCGAACTGTTGTGCGTAAAGGTCCCCGATCTCCGGCTTCTCGACAAGCAGGCGCTTCCAGTTCAGAAGAAGGTCGTCGTAATCCATCGCGTTTCTGCTTCGCTTCCTCTCGTGGTAGTTGAAATCGACGCGTTTGATCTGCTGTGTAAGCATCTCGAAATAGGGATATTTTGCGATCACGACATCCTCGATCGGCCGGTCCGTGTTGCTCGCATAAGAGATGATGTCCTGGATCACCTTCGATTTAGGAAACCGTTTCTTTGACGTGTCGATCGCTGATTCCTCTATCGCGATGTCGATATAAGACCTTGCATCTTCCGAATCGAGGATCGAGTAATTCCTCTCGTATCCGATGGAACCCGCGTGCCGGCGGAGGATCAGATTGGCGACCCTGTGGAACGTGCCGCCCCAAACCCTGTGAACGTTCTGCGTTCCAGTCAGAGCCTCGACACGCCCGAGCATTTCCCTTGCGGCCCGATTCGTGAAAGTCGCGAGCAGGATCCGGTCGGGAGATACTCCCTGTTCGAGCAGGAATGCCACCCTATAAGTTATTGTCCGGGTTTTCCCGGATCCGGCTCCGGCGATCACGAGTGACGCGCCGGGCTTTGATGTGACAACCCGGAACTGCTCCTCGTTCAGCTCGTTCCTGTATCGCGTGAGCTTCTCTGGAAGACTGCTCCGGTCTCTCTTTATGACGTACTTCTTCATCCGTTGATCGACAATTCTAACACCCCGAACGGAAACCATTGAGAGGACGATCTCCGGCCTAAATATTGAGTCGCGGAGGGCCAAAGGATATAGTGCATACATTCACACAATCTGCGCCGCCATTCGGAAGCGCTTTTCAAGACGGTTTTCATTTTCTACTTCATTTCGGGAGGTACCGAATGCCAGACCAATTCGAAGATCTACGGGAAGCTGAAGAGCTCTCCGAAGATGAAGAGCGGCTGCTCGACGAGCTCGGGATCACAGGCGAGTCAAGGCGCCGATTCCTCGGGCAGGTGGGGGTTGCCGGTTTCAGCATCTTCGCGATGCAGGTAATCGCTCAGCGCCAGGCCCTTGCCGCGGGAGGCACTTACTCCGAGGCGGCAGCAGATCCGATCTCTTTGGAGAATGCCGTCAAAGTCGTTTTCAAGGTGAACGGCGAAAAGAAGACGGTCGAGGTCGATTCGCGGATGACGCTCTTGGACACCCTCCGCGAAAAGCTTGACCTGACAGGATCAAAAAAAGGTTGCGACCACGGTCAATGCGGAGCGTGCACGGTGATAGCCGACGGTCAACGCGTTCTTTCGTGCCTCACGCTCGCAGCAACCTGCGAAGGAAAGGAGGTAACGACGATCGAGGGTCTGGCGAAAGGCGAGGAGCTTCACCCGATGCAGTCGGCGTTCATCAAATATGACGCATTCCAATGCGGCTACTGTACTCCGGGCCAGATCTGTTCCGCGGTCGCGCTCATCGACGAGGCGGCGCGCGGCGACGCAAGCTATGTGACGGCCGTCGAAGGAGGAAGCAATACGAAACTCTCCGACGACGATATTCGCGAGCGGATGTCTGGAAATATATGCCGCTGCGGCGCATATCCGAACATCCTGAAAGCGGTGAAGGAGGTGCACAAAGGAGAGGAAACCGCAGCTACCTGGAAATTCCACCGCCCCGACGAGAAAGCCGGCGCAGACAAGGAGGTGGCCGATGAGACCGTTTAAATTCAATTCCGCTTCGAACGTCAGAGACGCTGTAAACGCTGTCTCTAAGAACGACTCGGCAAAGTTCATCGCCGGCGGAACGAACCTTGTCGACCTTATGAAGGAAGACGTCGAGCGCCCGACCGAGCTGGTGGATGTCAGCCGCATCGATCTACGCCAGATCAGGTCCGAAGGTGATTCGATAATTATCGGCGCGATGGCGAAGAACACGGAAACTGCCAACCATCCGCTTGTAAAGATGAACCTTCCTCTCCTTAGCCAGGCGATATTCGCTGGTGCTTCGCCGCAGATCAGGAACATGGCAACGAACGGCGGCAACCTTATGCAGAGGACCCGATGCGTTTATTTCTATGATACGTCGATGCCCTGTAACAAGCGGGAAAAGGGAAGCGGATGTGCGGCGAAGGAAGGCCTGAACCGGATGCATGCCATTTTCGGATGGAGCGACGAGTGTGTTGCGGTCCATCCTTCGGACATGTGCGTTGCACTTGCGGCGCTCGATGCAGTCGTAAGAGTTGAGGGGCCGGATGGTAAGGAAGGGAAGGCCCGGGAAATTGGGTTCGCCGATTTTCACAGGCTTCCGGCTGACGATCCGACCCGCGACAACACTTTGAAGCACGGCGAGCTGATAACCGCGATCTCGATACCGAAGAACCGATTTGCAAGGAATTCCTACTACCTCAAGGTTCGCGACCGCGCGAGCTATGCCTTCGCACTCGTTTCGGTCGCCGCGGCGGCGGAACTGGACGGCAAGAAGATCAATGCCGTCCGAATTGCGTTGGGGGGAGTCGCTCACAAACCCTGGAGGGCGAGCAAAGCCGAGTCTTTTCTTAAAGGGAATGAAGCTGTTGCTGAGAACTTCGAGAAGGCGGCTGCGTTGGAGCTCGAGGGCGCCAAGCCTCTCGGCCACAATGAATACAAGGTCGAGCTCGCGAAGAGGGCGATCGTCAGGGCGCTCCAGAAAGCAGTTCGATGAACTGCCCACAGGTTTCAAGTATCAAGGATCATGTGTCCCTGAAATTGCGGTACTTCGACACCTGGTTAAAGGCGCCCCCGAAAATTGTTACAACCGATCCATGACACCTGATCAATGAAACCTGAAATGAGATACATAGGTAAGGAGATGAGTCGCGTCGACGGCGTCGCGAAGGTGACGGGAAAGGCCAGGTATGCCTCTGAATACAAGGTCAACAATCCCGCGTACGGTTACATCGTCCAGAGCGAGATAGCGAAAGGGACGATAAAGTCCATCGATGTTTCGAAGGCGGAGAAACTGCCGGGTGTACTGAAGATCCTGACCCACCGGAACTCGCTCAAAGTGGAGGAGCAAAGCCGTCAGTTCCGGGCGCTCCAGAACGACAAGATCGTATTCTGCGGCCAGCCGATCGCGCTCGTGATCGCGGACACGTTCGAACAGGCACGCTACGCGGCCAATCTCGTTTCGGTCGAGTACGACCGTGAGCAATCGGCTACCGATTTCGACAACCTGGGAAGGACGCAGACCCGATCATCGCCCGCCCGAGGCAAACCGGCTGAAGAATTCGAGGCGGCGCCGGTCAAGATCGAGGCAGAATATTCGATCCCGATCGAGCACCACAACCCGATGGAGCCCCACGCTGCGACTGCATTCTGGGAGGGCGACAAACTCACTATCTTCGACAAGTCGCAGGGGGTTTACGGCGTTCGCGGGCATCTCGCAAGGAGCTTCGGAATTGCCGCTGAGAACGTAAATGTTATCTCGCTGTTTGTGGGCGGTGCCTTCGGGGCCTCTCTAAACGTCAACTATTACCCGTTCATCACGGCTTTGGCGGCAAAAGAAGTGGGCCGGCCTGTGAAGGTGAACTACACGCGACGGCAAATGTTCACAGGCCACGGCTATCGGCCCTATACGGCTCAAAAGGTTTCGATCGGCGCTGGATCGGACGGAAAACTTCGTTCGATAATCCACGAAGCGGCTACGAACACCTCGTCATACGAGGATTTCACCGAGGGCACTACGCGTTTTGGACGTACCCTTTACCAGTGTCCGAACTACGATTCTCCTTACTATCTTCTAAAGTCGGACCTTCCGACACCGACCTGGATGCGTGCTCCGGGCGCGGTCAGCGGCGCATTTGCGATAGAGTCGGCGATCGACGAACTGGCATACAAGCTCGATATAGACCCGGTCGAACTGAGGCTGATCAACTACGCGGAAAAGGACCCTGATTCCGGCAAGCCTTTCTCGAGCAAGGAACTGAAGACCTGCTTCACGCGAGGCGCAAAGAAGTTTGGCTGGGAAAGACGGAAGATGGAACCGCGGTCGATGCGCGACGGCAACTGGCTGGTCGGCTGGGGGACGGCGACAGGTACCTGGGGAGCGTTTCAAGCTCCTGCCGGCGTGAACATACGTCTGAACAATGACGGAACCGTTCTTGTAGGAAGCGGCACGACCGACATCGGACCAGGGACTTACACGGTCATCACGATTATCGCCGCTGAAGTACTGGGTATCGCACCGGAAAAGATCACTTTCAAGCTCGGTGACACCGACCTTCCGCGCGCGCCATCGCAGGGCGGTTCGCTGACCACCGCGTCCGTTGGTTCGGCAGTTTACGGTGCCGCCGGCGAGGTGCGGAAGAAGCTTCTGAGCTTCGTGGACAAGAAAGACGGATCGCCGCTTTTTGGAGCAAAGTTCGAAGAGACCGAGCTGGCCGACGGAAACCTCCGTCTGAAAAACGATCCATCGAAAGGGATCCGTATCGTTGACGTTCTTAAAGAAGCGCAAATGGCGTACGTCGAGGTCGATTATCAATCCTCACCTTCGCCTGAACGTCAGAATTACACGACGATGGCGCACGGTGCGCAGTTTGTGGAGGTTAAGGTCGAAGAACGGCTTGGAATCGTGAAGGTTACGAAAGTGGTCGAAGCTACCGCCTGCGGACGGATAATCAATCCGTTGACCTCTCATTCCCAGGAGATGGGAGGCGTCGTTTGGGGAATCGGTATGGCGTTGCACGAAGCGACCGAGATCGACCACCGGTACGGCAAGATGATGACGACCAACCTTGCTGACTATCACGTTCCGGTCAACGCAGACGTCCATTTCATAGAAACGGAGTTTGTCGAAGAGAAGGACGAAATAGTGAACGAGCTCGGGATCAAGGGAATGGGCGAACTTTGCCTTGTCGGAATCCCGGCCGCGATCGCCAATGCCGTTTTTCACGCCACCGGCAAGAGGGTCAGGGATCTTCCCATCACTCCGGACAAATTGCTCTAGGCGTCACGTCGCAATATGAAGGAATTGAGGGAGATCGTTGCGGCGATCCGAAAAAGGTCCGGACCGGCAGCGCTGGCCACCGTCGTGGACGTTCAGGGATCAAGCTACAGGCTGCCGGGCTCAAAGATGCTCGTCTTCTCTGACGGCAGTTTTGTCGGTACCGTTTCGGGTGGCTGTATCGAAGCGGATGTGCTGGAAAGAGCGTCGAGGGTCATTATATCGGGATCTCCCGAACTTTTTTTTTACGACACGACGAAGGACGATTCATCCGTTTTCAGCCTGAACATGGGATGCAAGGGCATCGTCCGAATACTTCTCGAAAGAGTGGACAAATCGTCCGATTATCTGAATGCCTTCGCGGGGAGCATCGAACTTGGAACGTCCGGTTTCGTGGTCACAAAGCTGGACGACGGTCACGACCAGACCACGATCGAAAGGTCGTTCCTCGGTCCGGACGGATCGGTCGATCAGGGGACGGTTCCGCGGGAGGTTTCAGAACTGATCCGGGAAATGTCGTCCGCTGGCGGTGCGAGGCGCCCGGCTGAGATCGTTGAAGCGGAGGGTGCCGAATACTTTGTCGAGAGTTCTGAACCGCCTCTGCATCTGGTGATCTTTGGAGCGGGCGCCGACGCGATTCCGCTAGCTGATATAGCGGTTAGGATCGGCTGGCGCGTTTCAGTCTACGACCATCGGCCTGTTTACGCTGACGAGAACAGATTTCCATCCGTCGCTGATGTCATCGTCGGCAGACCCGACAAGGCGCTCGGAAAGATCGGTGTCGGACCTAAGAGCGCAGCTGTGGTGATGTCGCATAACTTTGAGAATGACAAGGCTTACGCGAAGGCGCTGCTTGAATCTGACGTCGCCTACATAGGTATGCTGGGTCCAAAAGTCCGCACCGCCGAATTGCTCTCAAGTATCGCAGATGCTACCGGGTCAGGGCTCGAGAGGATCCATGCGCCGGTCGGACTGGACACAGGCGCTGCTGAGCCGGAAACGATCGCGGTTTCGATCATCGCCGAGATCCAGTCTGTATTTGCCGGACGATCGGGCGGGTTCTTAAGAGAAAGGGAAGGTTCGATCTACGATAGGTGAGAATCCCGGCGAGTTTCTGAAATCAAGAGTGAATTCGGTGTTTTCCTGCGTTACGCGATAAAGAAGATGAATTGTCAAAAGCTGGGCATTATTTTGCTGGCGGCGGGAGGCTCCAGGAGACTGGGCAGTCCCAAGCAACTGATATCTTACGAAGGGACTTCGTTGATAAGACACGTTGCGGTGACAGCCCTGACAACGGAGTTTCCCACGGTCGTCGTATTGGGAGCATCCGCCGAAAAGATCGGGCGGGAGTTGAACGACTTTGCTGTCGAGCGTGTCGAGAACACAGATTGGCGCAAGGGAATCAGCACGTCGATCGTCAAAGGAGTAGGTGCTTTGAGGAAGAGCCATCCGGATCTCGAAGCTCTCATCATAATGTTGTGCGACCAGCCAAGGGTTGACCTTCAGACGATAACCAGGCTTGCTGATACATACAAACAGACGGGGATGCCGATCGTGGCTTGTAAATACAATGGGACGGCGGGAGTTCCGGCTCTGTTCGGATATGAAATGTTCGGCGAACTCCTGGCTCTCGAGGGAGATACCGGAGCCAAGTTTTTGATAGAAAAGTACCGCGATTCGCTTGTCACGCTGATCAACGCTCCCGAAGCCGCACTGGATGTGGATACCGAGCGGGACATTAGGCTTCTTAACAGGATGAAGGCCGCCGCCTGAAAACCTTTGATAAAACGTGTCCGCCGCGGAGAGGGTTCTCGCCCGCTCCGCGGTTTTTCTTTTTTGAGCCGGCAATCGGCTTGTCAGGAGCCCCGATTGCATTTAGACCCTGCGGAAGCTACGATTGTCGAAACGAAAAAAGAGGAGATACAAGCAGTAAAATATGAAGATGCCAGGTGGATTTGACCTCAATTCGATGATGCAGCAGGCCAAGGAAATGCAGGAGCAGATGGGCCGCGAGATGAAGGAGATGAAGGTCGAGGCTTCGGCCGGCGGCGGCGCTGTTGCTGTAAAGATGCGTGGCGACTTTGAAGTTCTCGAACTGGTGATCTCTCCTGATCTGGTCAAGGACGGAGACACGGAAATGATCCAGGACCTTACGGTAGCTGCATTGAACGAGGCGCGCAGAAAAGTAGAGGAGTCCCTGAAAGGGAAGCTCGGCGGAATGCTTCCTCCGGGTATGGGATTCTAATACAGCTTGGGGGGCAGTAGGCGGTGAGCGGTTAGTGATTTGTGCGACGAGCTCTTGTCGCTAAAGACTGCCGGGTAATGGAGTGTAGTGCCTAAAGTTGCTGCTCAACGATTCGTCGCCAAACGAGAATCTGTTGCCCCGATATCTTTTCAGCGTTTTGCGACAAGCTGAAGCTTCTCGTACTTATGAACACACCGCTTACTGCTTGCTGCTCGCTGCTCACGAATAATGCTTGACTACTCAGAACCGGTTGCCAGACTGATCGACGAATTCAAACGTCTGCCCGGTATCGGTCAAAAGAACGCACAGCGCCTAGCTTTCCACATCCTTCGTCAGCCGGAAGAGAAAGTGGAAGACTTTGTCGATGCACTTCGGCAGGTAAAGGAAAAGATCGTCTTTTGCTCGACCTGCAACAATCTCACCGATGTTGATCCTTGCCAGTACTGCAGCAGTGCGTCGCGCGATCGTAGTGTGATCTGCATCGTCGAAGAACCTTACAACCTTGTGGCGATCGAGAAAACGCGGTCATACAAGGGCCTCTACCACATCCTGCACGGCTCGCTCTCTCCGATCCGCGGGATCGGTCCCGATGAACTGATGTTATCGAATCTCTTTCCAAGGCTTTCGACCGACGAAGAAGAGGAAGTGGAGGCGGTCAGTGAGATCATCATCGCCACCAACCCAACGACCGAAGGCGAGGCGACGGCTAACTATATTGCCAGGCTTGTAAAACCACTCGGTGTTCGTGTGACGCGGATCGCGATGGGAATGCCCGTAGGGTCCGACCTGGAGTATGTCGATGAGGTCACCATGGACAAGGCGCTTTCGAACCGTCACGAGATCTGATTTCTGCTCCGGCTAGCTCGAGTGATCCGTTTCAATGTCATCACAGGAGACCAAAGAGCTTAGACTCGACGACATGGTCTTCAACCGCCGGGGCACATTCGTCCGGCGGCTTGTACATTCGCTGATCAGCATCTCGCTAAGGTTATTCTTCCGCCGCATCGAGACGCTCAACGCCTCGAACGTTCCTTATGCTGGTCCCCTTATCTTTGTGATGAATCACCCGAACGGGCTGATCGATCCGGGCCTTGTCTTCGTAGCTCTCCCGCGAAAAGTCTCGTTCCTTGCGAAATCCACTCTTTTTCGAATTCCGGTCCTAAGGACGATACTTCGGATCGTCGAAGCCCTTCCTGTTTTCAGACGCATTGATGATGCCGACGTTTCGCGGAATCAGACAACATTTCATGCCTCGCATGAATTGCTAAAGCGGGGCGGTGCGATCGCTTTGTTCCCCGAGGGCGTCTCTCATAACTCTCCAAAGCTGCTTCCGATAAAGACCGGCGCCGCACGAATAGCCCTTGGCGCGATCTCGGGCTTCAAGAACAAGATCGAGCTGCGCATCGTTCCTGTCGGTCTTTTCTACACGAACAAGACGCGGTTCAGGTCAGAGGCCCTCTTATTGTTCGGGAAGCCCATCGAGGTTGAGCCGGTCGAGATATTTGAAGATGGCGATCCTTCCCGGGACGAGGTGCGCAAACTTACGGAGCGTATAAGCGAGGCCCTCAAGCAGGTGACCGTCAATTCAGAATCCGCAGCCGAGATCGAATCCGCGAATGAAGCCGCGAATCTGTTCC
Organism: Acidobacteriota bacterium; assembly: GCA_003385635.1. GTDB lineage: Bacteria > Acidobacteriota > Blastocatellia > Pyrinomonadales > Pyrinomonadaceae > Aridibacter. The sequence continues at coordinate 376,793 of QQUY01000001.1, forward strand.
TTTCGGTCACGGAGACTCTTGATCTTGAAGAGCCGCTTGCGGCGCGGTTTGAATTCGTAAGGAGATATCTAGGGGATCCCGGATCAAATCGTTCTGAAACGCCTGAGTCATCAGAGATAACCTCCCGCGTATCTGATTACAAGAAGAAGCTCAGGCAACTGGGGCTTGAACCTGAAAATCTTTCACTTTCAAAACACCCCTTCTGGTATGTCTTTCAGCATTTTGTGCTCAGGATCGTAGCTTTGATCCTTGTGCTGCCGCTTTCCGTTCCCGGATTTCTGATACACTTGCCGGCCTATCAGATCGGGGCATTTCTGGCACGTCGATTCACCCGGCACGGAGCAGACGACATTGTCTCCACGGTCAAGATCATAAGCGGGATCGTGCTGATGCCGCTTACGTGGTTGATCGTGTCGGTAACGGTGGGATTCTACTTCGGATTGACCTTGGGAATCGCCGCGCTCCCGGCGACTGCGATCGGCGGTTATGCGGCTATGCGTTCACTAGAGGCAGTTACTGATCTACGGGGCTGGTTTCGTGCGGTGCTCCTTTTCTTTCGCAGGAGGGATCTGTTCCTCGACCTTCTCATTGAGCGCAGAGAGCTTCACAGAAGCCTGAATTCGAGAAACTGATCTAATTCCTCTTCAACTGCTGTCGGATGGTTTCTCTCTGGTGGTCGTACATGTCCTGCGGCAGCGAAGCGGCCTCAAACCACCCCGCATCCCTGATCTCGTTGCTTTTCAGCACGGGTTCCCCCTCAGCTTCCGCGCGGAAAAGGACCTCGATATGCTGCCGTATCGTTCGGACCTCGATCAGTCGCACGTTCGTTATCTCAAGTCCCGTCTCTTCAATCAGCTCACGCCTGACAGCTTCCTCAGCGGGCTCATCGGGATCGATAAAACCACCCGGAAGACCCCACGAAGAACCCGGTCGCAAGTAATGGTCCAGCACCAGGACCCTGCCTTCAGGATCGGTAACCAGCGCAACGACCGAAACGGTGAATTTGTGCTGCCACGACCTGATCACGAATAGCCTCGCCCGATATGGCAAGACCCGCCAAATATTTCTCGCAATTTTGATCAGCATTTCAATCCGGAATTACTTGCGGAAACGCAGGTTTCATATTGGAAAAACAACACTGTTAAACATTTATTTACAACAGCGGGCGCTCCCTCAGTGTCCGTGGACTGCCAAGAATATATCTATCATTCCGGAGTTTAAAATGGTCAATAGAATTTACGGTCTTCGAACCGCCTCCACCCTCCTTGTGCTCCTCTTCGCACTCTCGGTTGCGGCATATGGACAGAAGTCCGAGGTTGAAAGAGATCTCGACAGGTCATTCAGCAAATTCAGTCTCGCAGAGCTTCAGGCCGACAGTCTTTTACAGGAAGGCCGGTTGCGGTTCGAAGCGTCCGATAGGGACTTCGATCTTGTGCTCTACCCGCGTGATCTGCGATCAAGACGGTTTCGAGCGATCAACACAGATGTCGAGGGCCGCAAGACCTTGGAACGCGCACCTTCAACTACTTTCGTGGGAAAGGTCGCAAGCGATCCGTCCTCGGAGGTGCGTTTGACTGTCAAAGACGATCAGGCCGAAGGCTACATCTGGGTAGGCGGCGAGCGGTTCCTGATCGAGCCCGCGCAAAGATACTCTGAAAAGGCCGACCATCAAGACCACGTGGTCTATAGGTCCGGTGACCATCTGGACGATCACGGATTCTCGTGCCTGTCGGAGTTCGAAGAAAGGCTAGAGAAGGGAAAAGAGCTGGCTTTCGGGCAGAGGAGTGGATTTCTCGATGGCCCGGGTGTTCTCGAGATAGCGACAGATGCAGACCTCGAGTTCGTGAACGATCTCGGCGGGCCGTCGCAGGCGAACTCTGAGATTCTGAGCATATTGAACATGGTCGAGGGAACTTTCCAGCAAGAGATGGACCTTTCGATCTCGGTGGTTTTCCAGCACACCTGGTCCGTATCGGACGGCTACAACGGTACGAATGGAACAAGTCTGCTCCAGTCTTTCAAGGCTCACTGGAACGCAAATTTCCCGGCGGAGACCTTTCCGCGGGACGCCGCACACCTGTTTTCCTCAAAGCCGGCAGTGCTTTCGATGGGTCAGGCGTTCCTTGGCACCATCTGCAGAAGCCCTCTGTCCGCCTACGGTTTCAGCGGCCGCATCACGTGGGCCCCGGGCAAATATCTCGTTCCGGCTCACGAACTTGGACACAACCTCGCGGCGAACCATGCGGATACGCCGCAGGGCTGTGGAAACACACTTATGAATCCCGTGCTTTCCGGAAGCACACCGATGACCTTCTGCGAGTTCTCACGGTCCGAGATGGGGACACACGTGTCTACACACGGCGGCTGTCTGGCACCTCCCGAGAACGATTCGGCGGCGGAATACGATTTTGACGGCGATGCGAAATCCGATATCGCCGTGTGGAGACCCGGAAACGGGGTCTGGTACGTATTCAGGAGCGGCGACAGCAGTCTCGGAGTTGTTCCATTCGGACAAAACGGTGACAGACCAATCGCTTCAGACTACGACGGCGACGGGATGACCGATCCGGCGGTCTACAGGAACGGAACCTGGTTCACGTACCGAAGTTCCGACGGCACCTTTTCGGGATTTCAGTTCGGCGTATCGACCGATATTCCGGTTCCCGCCGACTATGACGGTGACGGCAAAACGGACGCGGCGGTCTTTCGCCCGAGCACCGGAGTCTGGTACATATACCGAAGTTCGGACGGAGGCGTGCGCGCAATTCAGTTTGGCGTCAACGGCGATATTCCCCTTCCCGGCGACTACAACGGCGACGGCAAGGCTGATCTGAATGTCTGGAGGGCCTCAAGCGCGGTCTGGTACCTGTGGACAAGCGAGGGTGCTTTTTCCGCGAGACAATTCGGCCAAGCTGGCGATAAACCGGTGAGAGGCGATTTCGACGGAGACGGCAAGACCGATGTCGCGGTCTACAGACCCACGACGGGTACGTGGTTTGTGCTTCGCAGTACGGACGACGGCTTCTTCGCCGCAAGCTTTGGAGTTCTGCAGGACATACCGACACCCGGTGATTTCGACGGCGACGGAGTTACCGATATCGCTGTTTACAGACCTGAGAACGGAGTATGGTTCCGGCGGAAGAGCGGAAACGGCTCGGTCGATGCGATCAGTTTCGGAATCTCGAGCGACGTACCTGCTCCGGGCTCATACCTGCCGTAGACTCTGCTTCCAGCTTTATAATCAAGGCCGCCATCCCGGGCGGCCTTTTCTTTCGGTGGCAGAATCGATTCGCGGCTCAGCCCGATCAGCAAGGCGCCGTCCTATACGGTTCAAAAATTGCACTCGTACATTCTGGTTTCCCACCCATGAATAGGTGGGCTAAACAGATCACCGCTTGTTACTCCTGCTCACCACTAACTGCTAACCGCTCACCTCTTACAGCTCACCGCTAACTGCTAACCGCTCACTGCTCACTGCTCACCGCTCACTCTGTTAGCATCAGCACCATGACCGAATTACGCGCCGAAGATGAAGGTACGATACTTACCTGGTCCGAAGTTTCTGAGACTCACAGGACCAGGAACGGAATCTATCAAACAAATGGCGAACTGATCTCTTTGCTGACCGACTTTGGCAGGCTGACGCCGTGCTATCCCGATTTTGAAGGCGACTCGCCGGATACGATCTTTTACACAGGCTCCGGAAGGCGCGGAAACCAGAAGAAGGACGTAAGGAACCAGGCAATGATCGCCGCAGTGCATTCGGCCAGAGCAGTGCCGCTGTTTTGCAAGCTTGGCGTTAACCGTTGGGAATTCAAGGGTTTTTGGCGCGTAACCGATTCGGAGTACGTCTTCGAAGAAAAACGCGAAAGGATGGTTTGGAGGTTCGTGCTAAGGAAGGACTGAGATGAAAGGACTGAGGACGAAAGAAGGACTGAGGACGAAAGAAGGACTGAGATGAAAGGACTGAGGACTGAGAGAAGGTTTTGACATTTAGACAAGGTCCAGTAACCTCCTCAGTACTCAGTACTCAGTACTCAGTACTCAGTACTCAGTACTCAGTACTCAGTCCTCAGTCCTTTTCCTCCCCCAACTCGACCGCCTTCTGATAGGCTGCGAAGACGGCTTTCGAAAGCACGGTTCTCAGTCCGCCTTTTTCCATCTGGTAGATCGCATCGGCACTTGTGCCGCCCGGGGAAGTGACCATGTTTCGCAATTCGGCCGGATGAAGATCCGATTCCATTGCGAAAAGCACCGCGCCAAGCATAGTTTCCTGGACAAGCTCTTTGGACATATCCCTCGAAAACCCAAGGTGCACGCCCGCGTCCGTGAGAGCTTCCATCACAAGAAAAATATAGGTCGGGCCCGTCGCGCTCAACGACGTCGCCATATCGATCATATGCTCGTTCTCGACATACATCTCTCTTCCTAGCGCTGAAAGGAGAGAACTGATCCGGGAACGGTCGCTCTCAGTTACAGCTTCAGTAGCTGTCCACGCGGTGATTCCGTGGCCGATCTGAGAAGGGGTATTCGGCATTGTCCTTCCCACCCGGTCTGTTCCAAGGGCACTTGAGATAGTGTCGATCCGGCATCCGGCAACGATCGAGAGTACAAGCTGGTTGTCGATCGCGTTCGAGATGTCTTTCATCACCTTGTCGGCTCTTTGCGGTTTGACACACAAGATGACTATCGGATGTTCAGACCCGGAAGCTGCCTTTACAGCTTCGGCGTTGTTGCTGAAAACGTCTATCCCGTACTTCTCACCTAGTTGCCGACGCCTTTCTTCACGCGGATGGCTGGCGACGATTTTATCCGCCGGGACAAGCTCGTTCTTGAGAAGCCCGGCGATGATCGACTCGGCCATCACGCCGCACCCTATGAAAGCAAGTGACGAGTCCGCGAGTTCTTCGCGCGTCTCTTTTGTTGTTTCACCAATCTTTGTCATACTACTTCGCGTTGTTTCGGCGGTAATCCCTTATGAACATTGACGAACAGCTGGAATTCCTTTCAAAAGGAACGATTGATTTTATCCGCGAGGAAGACCTCAAGGCAAAGCTCATGGAGAGTGAAAGGTCAGGCAGGCCGCTCCGTGTAAAGCTCGGTGCAGACCCGACAGCACCCGACATACACCTGGGGCACACGGTCGTGATCAGAAAGCTCAAGGCTTTCCAGGACCTGGGACACACCGCAATTTTCCTGATCGGTTCCTTCACCGGGATGATCGGCGATCCTTCAGGAAAGTCTGCAACTCGCCCTCCTCTTACAATGGAAGAGGTAGAGGCGAACGCCGAAACCTATAAGAAACAGATCTTTAAGCTTCTCGATCCCGAAAAGACGGAGATTCGTTTTAACTCGGAGTGGATGGGCAGGTTTGAAGCCTCTGATTTCGTTCGCCTGTGTTCGCACGTCACCGTCAAACAGATCCTGGAACGCGACGATTTTGACAAGAGGCTTTCGGAAGAGAAGCCGATCGCGCTTCACGAACTGCTGTATCCTCTAGTGCAAGGCTATGATTCTGTTGCTTTGGAAGCCGACATCGAGCTCGGGGGCACCGACCAGAAGTTCAACCTTCTTGTTGGAAGAAGCCTCCAGCGAGAGTACGACCAGGATCCCCAAGTCGTTATAACGACACCGCTGCTGGAGGGTACTGACGGCGTCGAGAAGATGTCCAAGAGCCTGGGGAATTACATAGGTATCGAAGAACCGGCTGACGAGATGTTCGGAAAGGTGATGTCGATCTCGGACGATCTGATGTGGAAGTATTTCGAGCTTCTGACCGACGTCCAGCAGGCGGATATCGATGAACTGCGATCAAGATGTGAATCTGGGGCGACCAACCCGAGGGACGCCAAGATCGAGCTCGCAAAGCATATCATCCGCGATTTTCATTCACGTTCGGATGCTGAAGCGGCCGAGCAGAATTTCATCAGTCAGTTCTCGGAGGGCAACCTGCCGGACGAGATCGAGGAAAAAAAGATCCCGGCCGGCGAGCGCAAGATCGCGGACCTGCTTGTCGAAACCGATCTAGTAGAATCCAAAGGCGAAGCAAAGCGCCTTATCAAACAAGGCGGCGTCAGGATCGACGGGGAGAAGGTCGAGCACGCCGGCGTTGACGTCAAGGTGACGGGCGGTTCGGAGATCGTAATTCAGGTTGGCAAGCGAAAGTTTCTGCAGATCAAAGGCAGCTGATCACTGAGCCTTGTAAGTTACATTTCCTTTTTTGCCATCGTTCCAAACCACGGGAAAGAACCCTCCGGCCTGCTCCGGAGTGATTTCAAACCCAAGCTCCTTTGCCGCTCGTGAAAGTACAGGATCCCGTTCGTAAGCAAGGTCAGCGGGCTCTGGTATCACTACGATATCAGGGGTTACTCCCACTTTTTCAAGACTCTTGCCGTCCTCAAGGATGACATCCGCGTTGGTGATCCTAGCCCCGTAAGCAATAACGGTGTTGACGCCCATCGTAAAGCTTGTAGGAATCGCCTGCATTACCGCCCCTGCTGAAGTGTCTCCGATGATCGTTCCCCGTTTCTTCAATTGAACAAACCTGGCGAGGATCTCGGAGGCGGAACCAGATCCGCTGTCGATCAGGATCACGAGTTTTCCGGTGTAGGCATCAGAACCCCTCGATTCGGATTCCATCACATCGTCATCATCATCCGAATCTTCTCTCCTCTTTAGGTCGGCGATCTTCAAATCGCTTTCGAACAAGTTGGCGACCATCTTTTCCATCGTCACGACATATCCGCCGCCATTTCCGCGCAGGTCAAGGATCAGCGAGTGATTCCCTTTTACGTGGGAATCAAAATAATCATTAACCTTGTTGGGATCGAAGGAAAAAGTCGGCATCTTCCAGATCACGAGTCCGCTGTTTGACACCCAACGATGCTCATAAACCCTGCTTTCGTCGGAGATCGTCCGATAGTACTCGTTCCAGTCGATCGAATTTCCAAGGTTTATGAATCTCGTCAGCTTCTCTGTCTTGGTCTTGGACACCACTTGCCTGGTCTCGCCCGAAGGGGATTTGACGACCAAAGACATCTCCGCTCTCGGACTGATGTTGTAGTAAAAATACACCATCTTCCAGAGCTCGTTCCTGTTTGGCTTGAAGCCGTTGATCGACAATACCTCGTCCCCGGTCTTCAGCCCTTTCTTCGCCGCGTCACTCCCCGGTCTGACCGCTGTCAATACACACTTGTCGCCAATCATTTCCACTTGCCATCCGTACTCGAACTTGATCGCGCGGGCGGGCGGAAAGAATATTGTGTGGGAATCGTCAAAATCAAGAAAGACCTGTCCGATGATCCCGAATGCCTGGGCAAGCGATTGCGCATCGTTGATACGCTCTTTTGCAGCCTTGACCCTTGCGTCCAGGTCTATGCCCTTCAGATTTTCATCGTAATATTTCTTTTTGACCTCTTTCGCGACAGCATCTAGCATGTCTTTTGCGCGACCCTTCGCAATTCCGTCCAATTGCGCAAAAGTCGTGAACGACAACGCCGCGATCGCCATAGCGGTCGCAGCTGCTTTGAAAGAGCTCCGGATCATACTTCTCATATAAAAAACCTCAATACAAGATCGTGAATATTTTCTGATATCTTGAAAGTATCAGATATTTTCCGCGAGTCCAATTGTTTCACCTGACGCAATCTCGCGGCTTGAAAGCAGACCCCGTGCGAGGAAGCGGAGGTGCAGATAGCGATGTCTCGATCCTGTGCTAATCTAAAAGCGCCGGCCCTTTAGCAAGTGCAGTCTTTAATCGAAACAGAAGAGTCCTTGATCATCGAGACCCCGGAGCGGGTCCCGCTTTCGTTCGCGCTTGCCTCGATCGGCAACAGATTCTTGGCAGTCGCGATCGACCACGCGATCCAGTACTTCGTCTTGTTCACGGTCGGGTACGCCATCTACTCTCTCACAGGTCTTGTCGGAAACGAGTACTACGCCGGCTACTACCTGTCCGAGCTTCCGAAATGGTCGATCGCCATTCTCTTGCTTCTGCTCTCAATGGTGTTCTCGGGATATTTTGTATTCTTCGAGTGGCTTTGGTCGGGCCAGACCCCCGGAAAGAAGCTCATGAAGCTGAGGGTCATACGCGATGATGGAAGGCCTATAACGCTTTGGGAATCGTTCGCCCGAAATCTGCTGAGGATCTTTGACGCGATGCCGGTCGTCGCGCTTCCGATGTACTCGATCGGGCTTATCACCGTGTTCATCAGCGGGCGTGATCAGAGAGTCGGCGATCTCTTTGCCGGGACGGTTGTGATCCGCGAACGCAGCGATGAAGCGCCAACTTTCGAAGAGACATTCTCTTCGAGCCGCATCACGGATACTGCAATGCGCAGGGTCTTCAATCCGAGGCCGTTCGAGGCCGATTTGAGCGAGTTGACCACCGAAGAGATGGAGGTCGTGGAGATGTATCTTCGCAGGCGCTTCGATCTTTCCGAAAGGCAGAGGCTATGGATGGCCTGGCGGGTAGCACTTCCGATAATGTTCAAGATCCGCCCCGTGTATGAGAAAGACGATTTTCACTACGAAGCGTTCCTGGAAGAGCTCTATCACCGGTGGTCGGCTCGGGCACGATTTCTGGACTAACGGGCTCCCACAGATTCAATATAGACTTTCTTCCCCTTTCGGCCGCGTATTCCAGCGCTTGTGTATCCACAGCCATTGATCGGGATACTTCCTTACGTATTTTTCGACCACCTCCGTGATCCTTTGCGTGAGCTGATGAATATCCTCCTGGTTGCTTCCGCTCGGCTCGATCTCGATCTTGGGCTCGATGTACACGACGTACCTGCCCTTGTCCTCCTCCCAGACAGCAAATGCCGGGAGCACTGCCGCACCGGTCCGCAAGGCGATCTTGGCGATGCTCGCAGTAGTGCAGGCGGAAACTCCAAAGAAGTCGACAAACACGCCGTCCTTATGCTGGGCGTTGAGGTCGGCGAGGATTCCTAGAAGCCCGCCGTTCTGAAGGATGGTGAAAAGATTCCTGCCGGCTTCGCGTTTTCCGATCGTCACGGCTCCAAACCGCGTCCGGATCGAGTCTACGAACTCTTCCACCAGCGGGTTATCGATGCGCCTGACAAGTATGTTGAGTTTGTAGCCGAATGAAGGAGGCAAAAGGCTGAAAACTTCCCAACTTCCGAAATGCCCCGTTATGAAAAGCACGCCCTTTTCCGGATCATAGGCAGGGAATGCGTTTTCCTCCGCCCCGCGGACTTCCACGAGGTCCTTAAGGTCCTCTGGTTCAAAGTGCTTGAAATGGGCGATAAAGCCCAATTGTCGTCCCAGTGAACCGTAAACACCGGATATGATCGTTCGCTTTTCCGCCTCTGTCTTGTCCGGGTATGCGATCTCCAGGTTTCTTGCAGCAGTCTTCCTAAGCCGTGGGATCAGACGGCTGACTGCACGCCCGAACCATCTGCCGATCGCCATCGACGCATTGAGAGGGAAGACGCCCAGGACCGCGAATACGAACCGTACCACGGCCGCTTCCAACTTCAGCCTGAATCTGCTTCTCTGTTTTGGCAATTCGTTCTAAAAGGTTGAAACCGCGAACAGGAATGCCCTACGAGTCGAAAAGGGCGACGGTCAGGAATGGAGGTTCTCTCTCAGCCCCATCGGAATATCCGGCGCGCAGTCGGCAAGAACCAGTGGTCCCTTACGACACCGTGAAAGTACTCCTCGTGTTCTTTTTCTTTCTCCGACATATGGAGCATGTCGGACTCGCATGCATCCATGCCAAGCGAAGATGCGAGTTCCGCTGCTTCTTTGTATTCAGCGGTGTTCTGACTCTCCAGTCGGCCAGCGAAGTACATCGGGAAGAACCGGCCGGATACAAAACAAAGAACACCAAGAACACGGCCGATGCTTGCAAACAAGAACTCCCGCGTTCTGCTAGGCTTCGTCTCGAGCTGCTGCATCCAGTGCCGGACGCGGGACCGATGATCCCACTCTTCTTTTTCGATCTGCTTGATCCGTTCACGCTCCTGGAGATCAGAGACCGATCTCCAGTGGCCCCTGTATGCATACGCAGCAGCCAGCTCGCCCGCGTGGGCACTCTGAAGGATCTTGCCAAGTGCGGCTTTTTCGTCTCTCACTTTTATTCGATCGCCAGGCCGGACGGGCTGCGATTATCAAACTGCAGCGCGCTCAACACGATTGTAGACCGTGTCCCGTTCGACGGCTTCAAAGCCTGCATTTTCTATCAGGGCTATAAGTTCGTCCTTTGACATCTTTACCTCGCCGAACTCGACGGAGTAGCTTTCAGTAAGTTCGCCTCCGTCAGTAATAGTCCCGTCAAGATCATTGGCCCCGAAATGGAGAGCGGCCTGAGCAAGGTTCTTGCCAAGCATCACCCAGTAAGCCTTTATGTGATCGAAGTTGTCGAGCATCAGCCTGGAGACAGCGATCGTTCGAAGGGAATCGATCCCATCTGGACCCGGCAAGTTTGAGAGCGCTGTTCCGGGAGGATAGAACGCTAGCGGGATAAAGCATTGAAATCCGCCCGTCCTGTCCTGTTGATTGCGAAGCTGTACGAGATGATCTACACGGTCCTCGATCGATTCAATGTGGCCGTAAAGCATCGTCGCATTCGTCTTCAAACCAGCCTTGTGTACTTTCCCAGCAAGCTCGAGCCAACGGTCGCCGTCGCACTTGTGATCGCAAATCCTCGATCTTGTCGGCTCGGAAAATATCTCGGCTCCGCCACCCGGGCAACTGTCCATTCCGGCTTCAGCGAGCTTCTCGATCACATCTTCATCCGACATCTTGTAGAAGCGTGCGAAGAAGTCGAGCTCGACCATAGTCAACGCTTTAAGATGAAGGTCCGGATATGCCTTCTTGAGCGAAGAAAAGAGATCGGTGTAGTACTCGAACGGAAGCTTGGTGTTGAGGCCGCCGACGATGTGTAGCTCGGTCGCGCCCTCAGCAACAGCCTCGCCGGCGAGCCTCACGGCGTCTTCGACCGAATGTGTATAGGCATCTTCGTCACGTCCTCTTCGATAGAAGCCGCAGAACTTGCAGTCCGCAACGCATATGTTCGTGTGATTGAAGTGGCGGTTGACGTTGTAGAAGGTCGCTTTCCCGTGTCTTTCGCGCCGGACGCTGTCGGCAAGCCGGCCAAGCCCGTGCAGGTCCTCGGTCTCATACAGAGCGAGTCCCTCTTCGAACGTAAGCCTATCTCCCGTCTTGATCTTGTTCGCGATCTCGCCGAGTTTTTCGTCGATGAAAAAGTTCATTTCACTAAGAGTGTGGCAATGGCTGTACCGAAATTCTATCAAAAGGAAGTCCTTTTGTTTACTGGGCTTTGTCTGTAACTCGGTCGCTGGGGAATTGAAAATTGAGAAAGGAAAGTTTGCGAAATGAGAAGTGGCTGCTTCGCGTTTTTATGTGCATCTTCGTGGATAATCGTAGACCGAACCACAAAGGTACACAAAGACTCACGAACACCTGGTAGCTGGCCAGTTACGGAGCAGGGCAATGCGCCGCTCAAGACGTCTCACCGCTAAAACGCCAGCGTTAAGAAAGCTTCGAACAGAAAAAGGGTCGTGAACCCGCAGGGATCAGTTCGATAGCCGGGGGTAATCCATCAGTACAGTTTCTCGAATCCACTCACCAAGGATCATCACGTAGTTGTTACCATCTGGAGAGATCGAAAAGTCACGAATGACTTCGAAACCGACTTTTCTGACGAACTTTGTCTCGTTTGTCTCCAGGTCATGTTCCCAGAGTCCCAGCCCCTGGTGGTTTCTGGCCAAGAGGGAGATATTGCGGGCGTCCTTGCGCCATTCGAGCATTATCGGCTGACCCGCATCGGCCGGCAGACCTATCTCGCGCAAGACTCTCTTTTTTGAAAAGTCCGCTACCAGAACTCGTACCCTTCTTTCACCAGCCTTGTCGTACTTTAGATAGGCAACTTTTGATTCATCACTTGAGAATCTCGAGTTGGACACTTTTTCATTCCATACTTCTTCTTCTTGATACGAACCGTCTGTTGGAACCTTCCAGATGGTATCCGTACTGTTTGCCTCAAAGTAGAGAAATCTTCCATCCTTCGAAACGTATTTCGGAATGCCCCCGTGTAAGCGAGAGATCTGTTTCTTGTCCGAGCCATCCGCGTTCATTCGCCAGACCCTGCTGGCACCGCTGTTATTCGACATGTAGAAAATTCTTCTTCTGTCTGGAGAAACAAGGGGTGCGAAATCTACGCTGTCGGAAGAAGTGATCGGTTCTTTTGCGGCAGAGTCCGGAGCAATCCTCCAGATCTCCCCTTCATCGGTCGAATAAACTATCTCGTTCTCTATCGAATAATCCGCCGTAGCAGCCATTGTCAGGACTTTCGTATGGTTCGACGATGCGAACGACGATGTGACTAGCTTGAAATCATTGTATTGCCGGGTGGCAATCAACTTATGGCCCGATAAGTCAGAGCTCAGCTGTGTGAATTTCGTATATCGATCAGAAACTGGACGAACTGTGCCACTTCCCGTGTCCAATTGCCAGATACGTCGCGGCTTTCCGTAAGCCGAACTTGCGGTGAAAAGCAGTCCCCTCTCTTCAGATCCCCAAACGACCGACTGAACCGCGTAAAAGCGACTGGATGACAATTCTGATTCCTTGCCGGTACTGAGGTCAATTGCCCGGATTGAGAAGTTTGAAGTCCCGTCGTCTGCCTGCCCAACAGCGAACGCGAGTTTCTGACTGTCTGGAGAGAAGCTAATGCCCCTGATGTCGGATCTCAATTCCTTAAAGGTCAGCGGCCTTTCATTAGTTCCATCCGAGTTGGCTACGTAAAGAGTGCTTCCGACGCCATCCTCGTATCTCGAATAAGCAACCAGGCGTCCATCTGGTGAGGCATCAATCGCTCCTTCGGTGTTCTCCGCAACTCTAGTCGGTACCCCGCCGGTAGTTGGAATGAAATAAATGTCGGCCTTGAGTGTCCCTGCTCGCGGCCTTCGGACAAAATACAATCGCCTCGAATCCGGACTAAACCTAAGCCGGAAATAAAGGTAATCGCCCGGAGATAACAACTCTCTACGTTCGGTCGTATCAATGTCCTGAAGCCATATTCCGACTTTTCCCGCGTTCTCTTCCGTGTAGGCCAGTTGCCTCCCGTCTGGAGACAGTGTTGCCGTAAGGGACCGGCCTTTCACTTTCACGAGGGCCGTAGAGATCGGTTCGGTGGCTGCTAGCGAATCTGTGTCCGTTGGATCTGCCATGGCATACATGCCGATCGCGATGACAGACACGACGAGAAGCATCGAAGACAGAGCAATTGTCGCCGTCTTTGCACTCCTTCTTCGTAAGGAGTTCTTGGATGGAGACTCGGCTGTTGGGTCTCCTGGTGGAGCTTCCGCATCCTTGGAACCGGAGACCAGCTCAATCCTGGCCACAAATCTGTAGCCAATCCCGGGTACTGTTTCAATAAACCTGGGCTCCTTCGGGTCATCTCCGAGTATTTTTCTTAGTTTACTGATCGTGAATGTCAGGCTGCTCTCTTCGACGTGCGTTTCAGGCCAGACATGTTCAAGCAATTCATCCTTCTCTATAAGTCGCCCACCGGACTCAAGAAATACGCAGAGTGTTTCGTAGAGTTTTGGGGTTAGCCGCAAGGGCGTGTTCTCTCTAAAAAGTTGTCCCCGAACCGTGTCCAGGAAACAGTCTCCGAACTTGAACCCTTTTCTTTCTAATGACATAGAGCCGTTGGGAACTTTCTAAGAAGAAGCTAAGCAATTGCTAAAGACAGTTAAAGTTCTCCCATTGTAATTTCTCATTGACGGAAAGTTAAGGTTGCAAGAACTTACGATTCTAGCCCCATACGTAGGCTAACAAACTGATCACTCGACAAGACATTCACTGCGTGATCCTTGAATTTGATCAGTCCACAAGGATTCGGATTAGGTTCTTCTCGATTCATCAGGGAGTTTCAGGCCGAAATGCAGCTGGACATTACCCTCGACAGGTACAGCAGGTGTCGCCATCTACTTAAATGGAGGTTACCGAATCTTCCTTATTTAAAGCCGAAGGTCTTCATAAGTTTTCTCAAGTGGAGCGGCTTAAAAGCAAAAGATGGAAAGGACGTTTTAGCATGGTGGAAACCAACTGGCCCTAGAATCAAGGTGCGGTCTCTTCAGCCAAAGACTGGCCGACATAGTGGAGCAGTTGCACATTTCTTGCCGCACCTGGGGCTTATTGAGATAGACACTTGGGTTTGTGAGATCGTCGAAAAACACCATGGAAATCCGAAGGTTCCGTTGCTCTTCGAGAAGATGGTGATGCATGAGTTGGTTCACTTCGGAAACCACGCTCCGGGAACGAAGATGCCTCAGCCTGCAGGAAGCAATGACTACCACTATGCCTATGGTGTCGAAAGGGGTATGGAATTCGAATCGGAGGCCTACGGTGTAGTCCAAGGTTGGGAAGAATTTGGAGAATCTAAGTACACACCATTACGGCTTTAGGCGACACCGACCGGAATTCTAACAAGCATTTTTTGGTCTGAGGGTTGAATCGTGAAGCAACCAACCGACACAACTGGAAGGAGTAGTCAGCAAACAAGCGTCTGATGGCATTACAAAAAGGATTCATTCTAGGAAAATGTGCGTTTTTTCCTTCTGTCGTGAGGTTCAACGGTATTCGCGTCGGGCACGTCGGCAGTCTTGTTGAAGTCTATAACTCGAAACTTCCTACGCTTGAGCAGAATCTAGGACTTGCTTACACAAACGGTGAAGGCTACTTCGTAATTCCTTTCTTGTGGGACGATTACAACGAAGGTGATGGAATCGATTTGGGGCACTTTTCCGTCGTGGCAAGTACTCTAAATTTAAGCCTGACAATGGATGGTAAAGGGCAGATTCACACAGTTTCCAACATTTCGGAACTTTGGACATCCTGGGGACACGGTTCACCTCTTGGGGCCCAGGTATCTTCGGGAGTGCTAGAACTAAGCAGATTCCGGCCATTCCTGTTGGCGTCTGGGATCCTTACAGCGTTTACTCCTCAGCTAAGCATAGGAAAACGGATTGCTTATGGGGTCTGTGTGATTTCCGATTAGAGACAGATGTTACCAGATCATCGAGCTGATTTATAAGCGTGACCTCTGACTTGTTCTCCTTCCGCCTATCCGTAGAACTCGGTCCGACGGAACTAAGCCTTGGGGGCTTCAATGGAATACTTAGGGGTATCAGATCTAAGGGACTATTCGAAATGGGCTGGCAGGAGCGCCGAAGAGATTAAGAAGGCGGTCAAAATGCTCCCACACGGCTGGGCGACGGTATTCGGTACAGACGATGTAAAAATTGGCATCCCCCAATGGGCAAATCGTGTAAGAAACTTCTTTAACGAAACGCCCACGGAGTTGGCTCCTATTAACATCAAAGATTCCCATATCACTAACCTTAGACTTCCGAAACCAGGGATACTTAACAAGTTCGCAATGGCGGGAGGAACAAATGTATACAAGGACCGTTCCGGCAATTTTTGGTTCTCGCTTGTTGCGACTTCGGCTGTCTACCATGAAGGCGATGGCCACCCATCAAAGCAAGAGACACTCGCGGCAGTAAAGTGGCGCCAGGCCGACCACGTGTTCAAGCTTCTTGCTCCGGACGGTACAGGTGGATCGAGTGAGCTAATCCTTTCTAATCCTCGAAAGTTATCTCACCTACCTGCGATCTTTCCAGAGGGGTATTTGAAAGATGGTAAGTGGTTTTCAGTAACGAATTGCATCGTTTTCGACCATGTTCTGAGAGGCTCTTACAACTTCGCTGATGCGTTAGTTATGGGAGGAAAGTCACACGAGTATTTGGATATTGCGCCTCACATGGCAATGAAGAAAGAGTATGTTAATCCTCCCCCTTTTTCTCCGCTATCTTCCCGAATATTTCCTAGCAAACTCCCTTGATGGTTGGATCCATTTCCGAGGAATCTTAAGTCCATTTGCAATCGCAGTGATTGGAGTACGGAGCAATTTCAGTTTGTTTCTCTTACGGCCTTTTCAAATAACGCTACTTACTCCGGGGCGAAACGAACGCTTATCGTGAACGCCGTTGAGAGAAAACTGCTTCACATCGCGTTTGGTGTCATAAAAAACGTAAGTCCTTTTGACCCAAACTTCGCGCAGGCAGCTTACAGTACAAGTCAGTATCTAAACGACGGGGATTCCGTCGTTATTCAAGCGCCAAGGACTTTGTTGCTCGCGGGACGCTCGCGTTTCTTCCGCTCACCGCTCACTGCAAAAACACAGCCGCGCCGAAGGTCAGGAACAGGATCACGCTGACGAACGCATTTGCCGTGAAGAAAGCGGCGTTCATTCGCGACAGGTCATTCGGTTTTATCAGTGTGTGCTGATAAACAAGCAATGCGCCAGTCGCTCCGACACCGATCGCTGCCAGCGTTCCGAGATCAGTGACCAGATACAACGCGAGCAGCGTGACAAACGCGAGAAGATGTAGAAATCGCGCGATCCATAGCGCGCCTCTTATGCCAAACCGGGAAGGGATCGACTTTAGTCCCTTTTCCCTGTCGTATTCGAAATCCTGACACGAATAAAGTACGTCGAATCCCGCTGTCCACAAGAGCACAAGCAGCGAAAGCAGAAGAGGTATGTAGGAATCGATCGCTCCGCGGACAGCTATCCACGCGCCGGTCGGCGAGATAGCAAGTGCCCATCCGAGGATCAGGTGCGAAAACGATGTAAATCTCTTGGCGTACGAATAACCGAGAACACTGGCCAAAGCGACGGGCGAAAGGTATAGCGTGAGGCGGTTGAGCATCGCGGCGGCGAGAAGAAACAAGGCGCAGGATGCGAGCATAAATGCCCACGCAAAACCGACGGTGAGTTTCCCCGTAGGAAGCTCTCGGTTCGCGGTCCGGGGATTCTCGGCGTCGATATCTTTGTCAGCGATCCGGTTGAAGCTCATCGCCGCACTTCTCGCGCCGACCATTGCGACAGTGATCCACAGGATCTGCCACCAGGAAGGTAGTCCGTTCGCGGCAAGGATGGCGCCGAGGAACGCGAACGGCAGCGCGAACAGCGTGTGCTCGAACTTGATCATTTCGAGCGTTGTCTTCAGTTTTGAAAAGAATCCGGCCATCAAAAAAGCCCTGCCTTTCGGGCAAGGCTTGATTCTATTATTCTGCGCGGTCGGGGTAAACCGTTGTCAACTAACGTCCCGCGCGAGCGTTCACGATCCTGAGAGCGTTCTTGCGGACAGCCTCTGGCACGTTCTTGTTGTTAGGGATGGCTTTCAGGTCCTTCATCTGCAGACGCGGCAGGAAGCTCATTACGTTTGCAAGCGGACTCCTCGGATTAAGGCAGATATTCAAAACGATCTTGTAATTCCTGGCCCACTTGAGATTAGTGGCGATCGACCTCAAAACATCACCGCTTATCGTACGCATATTCGCGATCTGCTCGACCTCCTGCTCTGTGATCTTCGGATTCTGAATCACGGCAGTCGAAATAATCTTGTTCGGGTCGCGGATAAGAACCGTGCGCGCCTCGCGGTTGCCCTTCATAGCCAGCTTCATTCGATCGCGCATGTTCATCTTCATCACACGGCTGATCATCGAGATTCGCTCGGCCGTGAGTTCGTCTTCCGCCTCGGACCTGAATTCGCCGACGATCTTGTCGACGACCGCCTGTCGTTCGGCCTCGGTCTCTTCATAGATCTCCTCGACATATTCAAGCGATAGCCAGCTGTCGTCGACCTCTGCATCCGGCACTTCGATAAGTTCCGCCAGAAGAAGCGCGTCTTCGACTGAAACTTCCGCCGCGTCCGGGCCTTCGGCCAGATTCTCGGTAAACTCTGCAGATTCAATAAATTCCGCAGCCGCTTCCTTTCCCTGGGCACGAAGCTCGCGCGCTATCTGCTCTGCTCCTCTTTCTTTTTCGAAGAACTCCCGTTTCGTCTCCCTGGCCCTTCGTTCTGCCTCGGCGCTCTTGTTCGGATTTTGAAGGATCGCGTCGATGATCTCGGGAGACTTGATCAACAACTGCTGATTGAGTGCGAGAAGTTCGAGTAGCTCCGGATTGCGCGAGGTCTTTGCTAGTCCGACCAGAGAAGAATGAGGGGTTGCCGGATTCGAAACCACGGCTTCGTAGACGGCGTGTGAAGATCCCGCGTTTATCGCGTAGTGGTCGAGGACAAGCGGCGGGGCCTCAGGTGAGGCGACTACGTCCAGAAGCTTCCCTTCCTCTTGTGCCAAAAGTGTTTCTTTCGCTGTTTTTGCGATCTCGTCATCTTCACAGCGTGCAAGAACGGCGAGGGCCTCGAGCAGATCCGCCTGCGGGAGAGGAAGGATGCCTTTCGCGGCCGCCAGCTGGGCTGGTCGCGGAGCAGTGCCTTCTGCGATCGCTTTGACTACTTTGTTCTCGGACCTGATGTTTAGCGCCATTTTGTAAGGGACTTGCAGGAAAACTCTAGGACGGAAGGAATGCCTCTGAAGAACCGACGGCAAGACGGATTGTAACACAACCCGGAACGCCGCTTCGCTCCTTCTTGACTGCCCCAACCGGTTAACTTACTCTCGGACTTTGCCTGGAATTGCACGTCTGTTAAGCCTATATTTTCCAATAACTATCACAGGATATTAAAAGCAGAAAGATGATCAAGAACGAATTACAAGAACTGATCAAGGACAGGACTGCGCGCATCGGCGTTATCGGTCTCGGATACGTCGGACTCCCGCTTGTCGTCGAGTTTGCGTCCGAGGGCTTCAGAAGCACCGGCTTTGAGGTCGACGAGAAGAAGGCTGACGCGATCAACTCCGGCGAGTCTTATATCGTAGATGTACCTTCCGAATCGATCTCGGAATGCGTAGAGACCGGGAAGCTTTCAGCTACAACTGATTTCGGTCGGATCTCAGAATGTGATGTGATAATCATCTGCGTCCCTACGCCTCTTAGGAAAACAAAGGACCCGGACATGTCATACATCCTCAGCGCCGGTCGCGAGATTTGCAAAAACATGCGCTCCGGACAACTGATCGTCCTCGAATCAACCACTTATCCGGGCACTACCGATGAGGTCCTGCTTCCGATGTTCGAGAAAGCAGGCTTCAAGCTGGACAAGGACTTCTTCCTGGCGTTTTCGCCTGAGCGTGTCGATCCGGGTAATCCGCAGTTCCAAACCCACAATATTCCCAAGGTCGTGGGCGGCGTGTCTGACGATTCGACCGAAATGGCCACACTGCTGTATTCCCAGATCGTCGAGACCGTCCATCCTGTAAGTTCGGCCCGCGTAGCGGAAGCCTGCAAACTTTGGGAGAATACTTTCCGCGCTATCAACATTGGCATGGCAAATGAAATGGCTAAGCTTTGCAAGACCCTCGGGATAGACACATGGGAGGTTGTCAAAGCGGCAGACACGAAACCCTTCGGTTTTATGGCATTTTATCCGGGCCCGGGGCTGGGCGGGCACTGCATTCCGCTCGACCCGCACTACCTTTCGTGGAAGGCGCGTCAACACGGATTTGATTCGCGATTCATCTCACTGGCGGAGGAGGTGAACTCAAACATGCCGGAATACGTGATCGAACTGGCGGTCGACGCGCTTAATGAGGACAAAAAGGCGGTCAACGGGTCTAAGGTTCTGGTTTTGGGTGTTGCTTACAAGAAGAATATCGATGACGTGCGCGAATCTCCGGCGCTTTCGGTGATCGATCTGTTCAGGGCGAAAGGAGCAGAAGTCGTCTACCACGATCCGTATGTGGCAGAAGTTACCTTTGACCACGCATATACGATCGGCGATGGTGAACCACTTGCTAACGAAGAGCTCACAGATGAATTGATCTCGCGATCTGACTGTGTCGTGATCTGTACGGATCACACAAACATTGATTACAAGAAAGTTACAGCGCTTTCTTCGCTGATCATCGACACACGGAACGCGTTGGATGAAGATACTCGAAACGGCAGCAAGGCAAGGATCGTCAGACTCTGATCAATGATCACGTATCAAGGATCAGGTATCAAAGATTCAGTGTCAGCCGAGTAAGGTCGATGGTCGGGACTCATTTCCTGAGAATCGAGCTTTCGGCACAGACTGTGGCCGATACCCGCACCTTGAAACTTGCTCCCTGGCACACGACACATGTAGTTTGACGTCTACCTTACAGAGCCCGCTCGGGGTTTTGAGTTATCCTCTTGCTCTTAGAGCAGGAGGATTTTTTGATATGAGAAGCTTTTTCACAACAAAGACACTTATCATTGCGGGTTTAGCGGCACTGGTTGCACTCGGTGCGGGATGCCCTGCGAACACGAATGTCAACGTGAACGCAAACGCGGACAACACCAACTCGAACATCAATTCGAACGAAGGAGAGTCGAACTCGGACACGAATTCGACGAGTTCGATGATCGAGGCAAATGAGCCTGACGAGTACGAAGGCGTAGTAACGATCGGTATCCAGACTTCCGGAGAAACGACACAGAAGATGCCCACCTTGCAGGCTAAAGTAGCCAGGGACGGCGAGAACAGGCGAATGGAGCTTTCGATGCCCAACGGCGAGAAGCTCATCTATCTTACAGTCGGAGCCGACCAATACGTCATTGCTCCCGCGCGTAAACAATTTGCAAAGCTGGACGAACAGGCACTCGGATTTGAGGTCCGCAAACTCCTGATGCCGGACCAGATCGTGAGCCAGGTGAAGGCGCTAGAAGGCGTAAAACGAGCCGGCGAGGAGAAGTTCAATGGCCGGGATGTCGTGCGTTATACGTTCGAAAGCGAGGCAGAAACGAACTCGAGTGCGGGTGAGGTAGAAACCGCATCGTTCGTACTTGTAGACAAGGAGACGAATCTGCCCCTCAGATCGGTCATCGAAATGGAATCGAAAGGTGGCAACGTCGGCGGCGTTTCGAAGATAATGACCGTTACCGAGATCAAAGACCTGAAGACCGAGGTCGACGATGCGATGTTCAAGAAACCGGAGGGCTATGACGAAGTGACCCCTGAGGAAGTCCGGGCGCAGGTCCAGACATTTCTTGTTGCTGCGCAGGCGATCGTTGGACAGCTGATGCAGTCGGCACAAAATCCGACGCCGACGCCTTCAGGAAACTCGAACACCGATCGATAGTCAGCACTTACTTTGACTTTTGGCGGAGCGGTGATCGCTCCGCCTGTTGTTTAGAGGGTGCCGACTGATATGCTTCGGCCGGGAGAAAACAAATGGGAAAATTCTTGATCGGAGCCATTCTTGGGGCGCTCATCGGTGGGGCGCTCACGTTCTATTTCTTTGTAGGAGTGCCAAGTGCCGGTGAGGTGCCCGGCGAACCCGTACAGGCCCCCGATGCTGATGGTCCCAAGGCAGGCACGGCGACGATCGTCTTAAGAGAGGAATTCTTCAACGTCGTGCTGTCGACCATCTTCGAGGAGATGCAGGCGCCGAAATTCCCTTTGCGATCCTCTCTGGAAGTGCCGAGACCGATCAGTGGAGAGTTGATTTCCTCGCAGAACGGCCAGAATTGCGAGGACAACATCACCTTGCTTCCTGAAGGTAGCGGAGTGAAGACCGGCGTCACGCTGGAAGAAGGAAAATTGACAGCGCCAATGGCTTTCAAGGGCAGCGCGAACGTGCTCGGGAGTTGCTATTCGTTCTCCGGATGGAGTAAATCCGACCTGAATCTCAATTTTGACTCTGAAACAGGAAATGTCTACGGGAAGATCAATGTTCAAACCGTCAATCTTGACGGAATGACCCCTCTTGCAAGCGGGCTGATTGCCCAGTTCGTTCAGGGAGCGCTGAACCAGCGAGTGAACCCGATAACATTGATAGAGGGCAAACAGGTCGCCGTCGATCTTCCTATTGAGGCTTCAGGCGGGAATCTAACGGCGAAGATCACAGATGTCCGCGCGGAAGTAAAGGACAAGGCGCTGAATCTGAACGTGACGTATGATTTTGAAGGGTCCGGGAGTTCGGGGACGGAAAATTAGACCCAGATGAACACGGATGAAGAATGATAAGGCGGACCAAACAAACCGTCATCTTTTATCTGTGTTCATTTGTGTCCGATAGTCTTCATACAGAGAAGGCCCCGATGATCTCTCATCGCGGCCTTCTTTTGGCTGGTCTGCTCTATTTCTCAGCGGCTCCTGATCCCATCGGATATCCGGCCTTCTTCCAGGCAGCGGTGCCTCCCTTAAGAGCAAAAACCTTCCTATAACCTTTTTCGATCAGCTTCTGTACCACACGGGCACTAGTATGTTCGTCTTTTCAAGAGCAGTAGGCAATTACAGTTTTGCCTTCGGGCACCTCCTCAGCCCTTGCCTCAATCGCCGAAACTGGAATGTTGACCGCACCCTCGATGTGTTCGATAGCAAAGTTGTTCGCTGACCTTGTGTCGATGAAAAACGCCTCACCCTTATCGAAGAGCTCTTTCGCCTTGGCAAGCTCGATACGAGGAGCATTGTCCTCGTGTCCGTGCTCATCTACGTTCGTTTTTTCTTCGACCGGTGTCGTTGCGATCAGCGGAGCTGATTCGTGCGGCGCAGATGTCGCTTCCGGAATCTCCGTGCTTTGGCAAGCGATGAAGACCGCCATCGAAAGAATGAATGTCGCTGCAAGTGTTAATCGCATAGCTTAGTGATTAGTAAATCGTGAATCGTGAATCGTGAATCGTGAATCGTGAATCGTGAATCGTGAATCGTAAATCGTGAATCGTAAATCGTGAATCGTAAATCGTAAATCGTGAATCGTCGATCGTGTCAGTAGCCCGCGCGTTAGCAAGGGCGAAAAGGGGCGCCGCTAATAGTGAATCGTGAATAACAAACCGTGAACGGCAAGTCGTTTGTTGCGTACCTGACTCCGGGAGAAACTCTCTTTCAAAGTTTATTAAACCGGCGACCCCGACTGCAACTACTAAACTTCTTCGAACAGCATCGCCAATCTCATTGGTAAATGAGTTCGGAAGTATCGTCTAGATGCTTCTGACTTTGGGTTTCAAGACTAACGAATCAACATTCCCGATTTTCGATTCATTATTCCCGCTTAACTATTCACCATTTACAATTCACAATTCTCAACTCGCCGTTCACGAAACGAGTTTCACCCTTGCTTGCACGCGGGCTACCGACCCCCGCCATTTATCTTCGTCGGATACTTCCCGTCCCAGCAGGCGGCGCAGGCCGAGCCGCGGTCGATCCCGATCGCCTTCATCATTCCTTCCATTGAAAGATACCCAAGCGAATCCGCGCCGATGTGTTCTCGTACTTCTTCTACAGACATCCGGGCCGCGATGAGCTCAGCCTTTTTCGGTGTGTTGACTCCGTAGTAACAGGGCGAAATGGTCGGCGGACATGAGATTCGCATATGAACCTCGGTCGCGCCCGCCTCGCGGACAAGTGCGACGATCTTCTTGGAGGTCGTTCCCCGGACGATCGAATCGTCGACAAGGACGACTCTCTGGCCTTCGATCAAGTCTTTGATCGGATTGAGTTTAAGACGAACGCCAAAAGACCTGATGCTCTGGGTCGGTTCGATAAACGTGCGTCCGATGTAATGATTTCTGATGATCCCTTGCCTGAAACTCAGGTTTGCTTCTGCCGAATACCCGATCGCGGCCGCTACTCCGGAGTCAGGCACTGGAACAACTATGTCTGCATCTGCGGGATGCTCGATCGCAAGATGTCTTCCGAGAAGATGCCTCGACTGATTGACGGAGCGACCGAAAATTATTGAATCGGGTCGCGAGAAATAGACGTGTTCGAAAGTACACACAGAGCCGGGCTTATCTTCGAACGGGAACATTGACTTGAGGCCGTCTTTAGTGATCACGAGCATCTCGCCTGCTGCGATCTCCCTTTCGTATTCGGCGTCTATCAGATCAAATGCACAGGTCTCCGACCCAACCGCCCAGGCTTCTCCTGCTCGCCCAAGCACAAGCGGCCTGAATCCCCTCGGGTCTCGAACGGCGATCAGGGCGTCTGGAGTAAGGAATAGAAGCGAGAAAGCTCCTTCGGTATCACTCAGAACCTTGCCGATGGCCTCCACCGCATCCCTAGCTTCACATCTCGCTATCGAATGGAGGATCGTTTCCGTATCGGAAGTCGAAGAGAATATCGCGCCTTTTCTCTCAAGCTCCTTACGACGAGCGGCGGCATCGGGCAGATTGCCGTTATGGCAAACCGCGATCTGTCCGTGCTGGCACGTCACGCTAAAGGGCTGAGCTTCGCGAACCGAGGTCTTTCCTGCCGTTGAGTACCGCGTGTGCCCGATGGCGGATCTGCCGGGCAGTCTATCCAGAGTCTCCTTGGGAAAGTTGTCCGCGACAAGACCAAGTCTTCGGATCTGATTTAGGTCGGTACCATCTGACGAGACGATCCCGCAGGCCTCTTGTCCTCGGTGCTGGAGCGCAAAAAGACCAAGCTGTGTGAGTGTGGAGGCTTCTGGATGTCCGAAGACACCAAAAACAGCACACTCCTCCCTAAACTTGTCCGGATCGAATTCCATCGTCATTTACGGGGAAGGCGGGAAGCCGAATTCTACCCCAAAACTGCACGGCTGTACCTAGACTGTAGTGTTAAACGGCAGGATATTCAAATGCGGTCCGTGTCATCGGTTTCGGACAGAAGGTTCCCCTCCCTTTCCGCGTGAATAAGTTCTTCAGGAGTGTTCACATTTGTCAGCAGGAGACTTGCGCGAGGCAGGTCAGAGTAATCTTCGTATGCAAGAAAACTCGTCCTGAGACAGTCGGTAAGCGCTCCGGCAGCGTTGCTTCGGTTCTTTTCCTTAAGGATGGTTTCCGAAGCGATCAATGCGGGCTCAGTCCTGTAAGCCGCGAACAACGGCTGGCTCCTTCCATCCGACTGGATCGGGACGGCACATTCGGATTTCTCGCACAGGAAGACCAACCTCTTGATCAGTTCAGCGCTCGCGAACGGGAGATCGCACGCTGAGACGAAAGTAATACGGGATTTTGAAGCCTTCAGCGCGGCGTGGATTCCCGCAAGGGCTCCGGCACCTACGTAGGTATCGCTAATCGCCGGTTGGCCGGCAAGATCGCTCGCTTCAGACTGAGAGGAGAGCACGATGGAAACTTTAGTCGCCTCCGCGGTTCGGAGCGCATCTGCTACGTGAAGCATCAGGGGCTTGCCAAGGAAGCTGATCGAGGCCTTATCGCGACCCATCCTGGACGATCGTCCCCCGGCGAGTATGAAGGCTTCGAACATTGATCGGTCCTGGGCGCTCAACTGGTGCAGCGGCAAATCAAGTACAGACGGCTTCCGGGTTGGCAAAAGCGTCTAGATTGTCGGGATCGTCCTTGCGGGTCGGACACGCGAAGTCCTTCTCGATCAGTATCTTAAGGCCTTCCGAGTCGGCTTCTATTCCTATCTTCGAATCGTCATCCGCCCAAGCCCTGATCTCTTCTTCTGAAACGGTAACCGTAACAGCGCCATTTGCGAATCCTGCGGATGTGCCGGATCCCTGAACGATCGAATATGTCAGACGGGAATCCCCGAAGTCAGTGGATTCGGACACAGACCCCTTCTCTGCAAGCTCGGCGACCTCACTCTTCAGGAGCCTGAATCTGATGCTGTTGCCGCGTATTCTTAACTTCATGTTTCATGTAGCAAGCTTCAGGTATCAAGTATCAATGCTCAGGGATCAGGTTTCAGCAATCAACGACAATAATTCCCGACCACGGCAGTAATATTAATCTCATAGTTCCAAGGTCATCCAATACTTGATCAAAGTTCATCGTTGATCCCTGATCCCAGATACCTGATACCTGACAGGCGGGCAAGCCCGCCGCTAAACTGCTCACCGCTCACCGCTCACCCTTTCGGCGCCCGTATACACATTGTATCCCCCGTCACGAACAAACCCGACGAGTGTCATCCCGAATTCTTCAGCCAGCTCGACTGCCAGTGTCGAAGGCGGACCGACGGCAAGCATGATCGGGATCGAGGCCATCAGCGCTTTCTGGACAAGCTCAAAGCTCGCTCTTCCGCTGACGACCAAAACCATCTCGTCCAGGACAGTCTGGCCCTTCAGAAACCGGGCACCGATCGCTTTATCCAGTGCGTTGTGACGACCGACGTCTTCGCGTATCTCGACAAGATCACCCGTGCTGACAAAGAGTGCGGAAGCGTGAAGGCCTCCCGTCCGCTCAAAAACCTCCTGATTCTCTCGAAGCTTCTTCGGCAGAGAATTGATCAGCCTCCCGTCGAGCAGAAAGCTGTTGCTCGACAAGCGTTTGGCGCCTGTATAAAGCGCCTCGATCGAGCTCTTTCCGCACACCCCGCAACTAGATGTGGTGTAGAAGTGCCTTTCAAGCGACTTCAGATCGATCTCAAGATCGTCGATCAGGTCCAGCCGGACAGTATTTGTCTCGCCCTCGGTATCCTTTGGACCGCAGTGCTTGATGTCTTTTATCTGATCGGGTGAGGTGATGATGCCTTCCGTGAATAGAAACCCGGAAGCGAGCTCAAAGTCGTCACCCGGGGTCCGCATCGTGATCGACACGGCTCGGGTGCGCCGGACGTCGCCGTCCTGAAAACCTATGCGGATCTCGAGCGGTTCCTCGACCGCAAGTGCATCGGTGGTTTCTGTTTCGTTGCCTTTTGAGACCTTCCGGACCGGAAGGCTCGAAAAACCGGCTGATTTGGGCATTAAGCAGGTATTTTAGCAGAAATGGGTGTTCCGGCCGGAAGAAATGAACCACCGAGAGCACAAAGGACACAGAATGAGATAGAACGTCAATCAATCTCTTTGTATTCTGTGTCCTCTGTGGTTAAGGGCTTCGGATTAGCCGTGCTTCGCACGACTTCTGCAGCGCAAGCGCTTCTCTAAACGGTTCATGATATTCTGCTCGCCGCTCACCGCTCACTGCTCACTGCTCACTTAGCAGGAAGAACAACTCCCCGGCATTCACCGAACCCGATCCGTCGGAATCCGTCGCGCTTGCAGAATCCCCGGAGGATGACCTCGTCGAAGTCCTCCAGGAACTTGCGCTCTTCACCTGAGGGAAGCTCGATCGGTTCTTTGCCGCCGAAAGTCATTTCCAGAAGACATCCGCGTTCGCTCTTATCTTTGCCCGAAACCGTTCCCGTGGCTATCAGATCACCCGTTTGAAGGTTGCAGCCGTTCGAGGCGTGATGTGTAAGCATCTGGCCGATCGTCCAATAGAGATCCTTTAAGTTCGAACGGCTCACAAGATGCGGTCCGATTCCTTCGTTTCTCATCTTTTGCGACGAGATCAGGACGTCGAGCTTGATGTCGATACCGCCCGATTCTTCATTTTCATCATGGCTGAGGTAGGGAAGCGGACCGGGCTGATCCTCGGATCTTTCGAACGCAGGGACGCGGAACGGCGCAAGCGCTTCCATCGTCACGACGGCGGGAGAAATGCTCGTCGCGAAACTCTTTCCAAGAAACGGCCCAAGCGGCTGATACTCCCATCCCTGAACATCCCGTGCAGACCAGTCATTTACAAGACACAAACCGAAAATATGTTCTTCCGCATTGCCGATCGGAATCGTCTCGCCGAGGTCGTTTCCTTTCCCGACGTAGAACCCGACCTCCATTTCGTAATCCAGCCTTCTTGAAGGACCGAAAACCGGGGGAGCCTCGGGATCAGGCCGTCCCTGGCCTCTCGGCCTTACAACATCGGTTCCTGAGACAACGATCGACGACGCTCGTCCGTGATATCCGATCGGGACCCAGCTGTAGTTAGGAAGTAGCGGGTTGTCGGGCCTGAACAGTGTGCCGACGTTCGTCGCGTGGAAGATGGAACAGTAAAAATCGGTGTAATCGCCAATCTCGCACGGGATGTCGAACCTGACGTCTGAAGCCGATATGAGGTTGCGTTCGACAATTTTACGAGTCGGTTCGTCGCAGTCGTCTCTCAGCAAAGCAACCAAACGCCGCCTGAATGCCGAAAGTGTTTCCTGATCGAGGTCGAAAAGATTACTTACCGCTGCGCCCTTCTGCAGGGTCCACGCCACGTCACCTAGTTCTTCGGAGGCAAACAGGCCGTCTTCGCGACAACGTGTGAGATCGAGGACCGCGTCGCCTATCAGGACGCCTATTCCTCCGTCCCCGTCCGCTCCCGAACGGTCGAAATAGACATAGGGCAGGTTCTGGATCGGAAAGTCGGTCTCCGGGTGGTTCGCCGAACCAACCCAGCTGTTCATTGTCGAATCGTGAGTGCTATTGATCATAACTGCAGTTTGTAAAGGAATTTAGCCACTGATGAAGGGGATGAACACAGAATTTTGAAACTGAGGATGATCCGTCCAGGATCGCGAGCTTCTAATTCAGGGAAATCGAGCGTCAAAGGGAACTAAAGTCGTCTGTCGAAAGGGGTCGCGCATTCAAGAATCTGTGTTCATCCCCTCAATCTGTGGCTCAAATCATTCGTCTAACCCTCGAGAATGCCCAGTTCCTGCAGGTCAGCGATCGGTTCGTCGAACGAACAAGAGCCGAACGAGTTTATCCCTTTCCCTCGAAGCGCCTCGATCTGATAAACGGTCAGCTCGTATTCCTTTTGCCAGACCGCCTCGTTGTCAGTGAACTTGAAAACCTCTTCGAATTCCTCTTCCATCACCTGCTCGAGCACCTCAGGCCGGAAGCTCTCGCGGGCAAAACCGGTTGCTAGAAACACATTCAGAAATCCGTGCATAGTCCCGCTCGGGCTGTCCGGTTCGTAGGTAAGGGGTTTGAAGCAGCGAATCGGATGATGTAGCCCAGCAGTTGCCTTGAACGGCGTATTGGCCGCAACACAGGTCCTGATAAACCTTATGACATCGCGCGTCGACGGAAAAAGGTCGGAAGTCACCCCTCCCGTCCTGATCTTGGCGCGCTGTCGGTTTACAGCTAAAGCGGAGATCGTTTCCGGAAGCGACTCGTCAAGCGGCAATTCGAAGTAGTTTGTCAGTCCTTCCGGAAGGGCTTTCGCGGCGCTCTCGATCTCTGCTTCCGAGGTAGCTTTTAGCTCGAGCATGTCTATGACTGCCTTTCCCTCAAACTTTTCATTGAAGGCCGTGATCGCGTCGGCAGTCTCGCCTAAATCGCCCGAAGCCAATGCGCTGACGCGCCACGGATCATCGCTTTCGCGAGGAAAGAAGTCGAGAGCGCTTTCCGAAAACTCGTCGAGCCTTCCGACCGGGCATACGAACCGGCCGAGCATCCATTTGTAATTACTGTTCCTGTACGTTGCGTAATTGATGACCGACTCCGCCATCGGGAGACCGGCAGGGGGAAATAAGCCCGCGTAATCTATCGCTTCGGACAGCAACACGCGGATGGATTCTTTGACGTGTTCGCTCATTCTTGGAGAAGGGTTGACCTCGGTAGATGTTAGTTTATTGGCATTGAAGATTCAAAGCGGAATGCAGGCACGAAAAATCCCGGCGCGACGAATCGTGCCGGGAACGGAAAACGACTGAGATCTATCCACTGAAGTGCTTCTTAAGTCCTTGCCAGACCTCCACATAATCCTTCTGGAGCGTGTCGGAGCTCATCGCAAACCTCGTTGGGCTGATCACATACCGTGATTCGAACATGAATGCGAGCGTACCTTCCAGTTTCTGCGGCTTTAGTTCAGAATTCGAAGCCTTTTCAAAGGCTTCGACATCGGGTCCGTGTGCTGACATCTGGTTGTGCAGGGATCCGCCTCCCGGTACGAAGCCCTCTTCTTTCGCGTCGTACTGGCCGTAAACGAGCCCCATATATTCACTCATGAAATTGCGGTGATACCAGGGAGGCCTGAATGTGTCCTCCATTACCAGCCACCGGTCGGGGAATATCACGAAATCGCAGTTCGCGACGCCGGCTTCTCCTGAAGGGGATGTCAGAACGGTAAAGATGGACGGATCGGGATGGTCGAACGAGACAGAACCGATCGTATTGAATCTTCTGAGGTCGTATCGGTACGGCGCATAGTTGCCGTGCCAGCCGACAACATCGAGCGGCGAATGGCCGATCTTCGCCGACCATAGATTCCCGCCAAATTTATTAACCAGTTCAAAATCGCCCTCCCTGTCTTCGAACCATGCAACAGGAGTTTCGAAGTCTCTTGGGTTTGCCAGTCCGTTTGCGCCTATCGGGCCGAGGTCGGGGAGCCTGAATTGGGCTCCGTAATTCTCGCAGATGTAACCGCGGGCGACACCGTCGGGGAGTTCGACACGAAACTTAAGCCCTCGAGGAATGACGGCGATGTCCCCCGTGCCGATTTCGATGATTCCCATCTCGGACAGAATCCGGACGCTGTTCATCTCCGCGACGATCAGCATCTCGCCGTCCGAGTTGAAAAAGAAACGGTCGGTCATATCGCGGTTTGCTGCGAAGATGTGGACCGCGATCCCGGATTGCGAGAACGAGCTGCCGTTTCCCGCTATCGTAGAAAGCCCGGAAACGAAATCGGCCGGGTCCTCAGGAATCGGGAATGGGTCCCAGCGTAGCTGATTTGGCGAAGCGTCAGTTTCGTCGAACGTCGATCTGAGGTTCCCGTTGTCGATTCGCTCAAACGGTCCGTGCATCACCGAAGGCCGGATACGGTAGTTCCAGCTCCGTTTGTTGAACGTCCTCGGAACGGTGAACGCGGTGCCGGAAAACTGTTCGGCGTAAAGACCAAGAGGCGCTACCTGAGGCGAATTCCGCCCGACGGGAAGCGCGCCTTTTACGGCCTCTGTGGCGAACTCGTTACCGAAACCTGTTTGATAATCAGCCATATAATTTTCCAGCCACGGATTTCACGGAAAGGGTGGCCGCGAATTTCACAAATCGTGCAAGAAACTAGCCACGAATTTCACGAATTACACTAATTCACGCTTACTTCAACGAGCCGAATCCCGCTTTCGAAGCAGTTCTTCGTAGCAACTGAGAACCAGCCATTAGTGAAATTAGTGAAATTCGTGGCTACTTTCTTCGACAATCGGTGATATCCGTGTAATCCGTGGCCAACTTCTCTTACAAATTACCGCGGCGGCGCTGTTCTTCCTCGATCGAAACGAACAATGCCTTGAAGTTGCCCTTTCCGAAGCCCTTGCAGCCTTTCCTCTGCAGGATCTCGTAAAACACCGTAGGTCTATCCTCGACCGGCTTGGTGAAGATCTGAAGTAGATATCCTTCGGGATCCCGGTCCACGAGAATACCAAGCCGCTTCAGTTCCTCGATGTCCTCATCGATCTCACCGACGCGGTCCGGGATCTCCTCATAATAGGTGTCCGGAACGCGAAGAAATTCGACACCGTTGTCCTGCAGTTTCTCGACCGTGTGAAGGATGTCCTTGCAGAGAAGAGCGACGTGCTGGACGCCCGCGGATTTGTAGTAATCGATGTATTCCTGGATCTGGCTCTTGCCGCCCTTACCTTCGGCCGGCTCGTTGATCGGGAACTTGATGTTGTGACCGCCGTCCGACATCACGATCGACATCAGCGCCGAATACTCGGTCGAAATGTCCTTGTCGTCGAACGTGATGTAGCGCTCAAAGCCCATCACTTCGCTGTAAAAATCGCACCAGTGATTCATTTTGCCGAGCTCAACGTTCCCGACGATATGATCGACGAGCACGATCCCTACCTCGTCGCCCGGTACGTCCTGAGCCGTGAATCCGGGAAGGAAAGGACCGGAATAATTGTGGCCGTTGTTCTTCGTGTTGTACGAGATGAACGAATGGATCGTATCGCCGTAGGTATGGATCGCTGCGCGCCGGACATTTCCGTTTTCGTCAGACCAGTCGTGCGGCTCGATCGCCACCTTGGCTCCGCGCTTGATCGCTTCGTTGAAAGCGAAATCTGCGTCCTCGACCTGGAACGCGATGTCCTTTACGCCGTCGCCGTGGACCTTGATGTGCTCAGCGGCGGGGTGGTCGGCGTTAAGAGGCGTCGTGAAAACGAAATTCACGCGGTTCTGTCGGAGAACATAAGAGGTTGTGTCGCGGTTCTTCGTCTCAAGCCCCGAATACGCGATCCGGTTAAATCCGAATGCGTTTCGGTAGTAGAACTCGGCCTGCTTGGCATTGCCTACGTAAAATTCGACGTGATGAATTTTCTTTAATCCTAAAGGGTTCCGTTCTGACATATTTCTTTATTAAGTTGTAACCGCAGAGCGCAGAGATCGCAGAAAAGGGAGTGTCCGGACGATCTTGAGATCACAAATTGTGACCTCAAGATAATTCAGAAAAGCGACCGTAAGTAAACACCTGATGAAGCCCAACAGGCCGAAAGGCCTCTGCGCTATTCGCGCGCTCTGCGGTTGTTATCTTTGAGCCCTTCGCTACTGTTCAGGGTACTGATTCCACGGTTCAATTCAAAAATCTATTCACGATTCACGATCTACATCGCGAATCTCGCCCTTGCTCACGCGCGGGCTACTGACACGATTTACGATTTACAATTCACGATTCACGAACCGAACGTCTCGATGAACCGTTGCGTTTCTTCTTTCAAAAACTGGTACGAAGGAACTACGTAAAGCACCGGCTGGATGTCGGAGTACGTGTAATCGTGGTTGATCACCGTTTCGAGG
The DNA here is from genome assembly GCA_003385635.1 of Acidobacteriota bacterium. Lineage (GTDB taxonomy): Bacteria > Acidobacteriota > Blastocatellia > Pyrinomonadales > Pyrinomonadaceae > Aridibacter. The sequence continues at coordinate 409,259 of QQUY01000001.1, forward strand.
TCGAACTCCCTCAGCTCTACATCGCTCGAGAAGGCATGCTTCATTTCCTTGAACGAAGAAAGCACGCCTGCCCCGTAAGCCTTGATCTCGCCTTCAGCCTCGACCAATCCGAACTCTATAGTAAACCAGTATAGCCTTCCGAGCTGTTCGATCTGCTCGTCTGTCGCCATACGCGCGCCGTGGCCGATGAACTGAGAGTAATCCGCGAATGCCTGGTTCGTGAACATAGGGATGTGGCCCATCGCCTCGTGGACGATGTCGGGTTCGGGCGTGTAACCGGGCCTCGAATGGTGCCTGATGTATTGGGTCGAAAGCATCGTCCGCCAGGAAAGCCAACTGAGAAAAGCCCTCGTATTAACAAGGCCTTCGATCGGCGCGAGGCGGAATCCCGTCAGTTCGCCAAGCTTGCGATTCATTTCAGAAAGCTGAGGGATCCGGTCGTTACTGATGCCGAGGTTCTTCTTCGCTTTCAGGTAAAAAGGCGAGGCGTGTTTCTGATGAAGCTCTTCCAGTTCGTCAGCGACAAACCTCCAGACGCCCTGCTCGTCTTCCGTGTAATCCACATCGATTATCTTCCCTGTCTCTCGGAAGTTCCTTGAAAGGCTCGCGATGTGGTCTCTCCGTTTTCTGTATTCGGGGTCTTTCGCGCCCGGATGTTCGAGTGGAAGCTCTTCGATGTCTTCGAAAGGCATGTCCTCAAACGCAGGCAGGTCTTCATCAGCGACCTCGAAATTCTGGATCTTGACCGGAGAGTCGAAGGAAGAAGAGGTGTCCGTAAGCATCAGTAGTCTCCTTGGAAAAAAACTGGGATTAGTTCGGGGTTTTATGCCAACTCAATATTCTATCGGATCGGCCGATCAGATTGAATAGCCATGCTTAGGTTTGCGGCTGTGCTAAACTCATTATTTAAGTTTATTTCGCTCTTACGCCTTAGAAAGTAAAATGCTGGATGAAATAGATTGGAAACTGCTTAAGGAACTACAGCAGGACGCGCGGATGACCTACGCCGCCATGGGCCGGCGGGTCGGTCTTACAACACCGGCGGTAATCGAGCGGGTCCACAAACTGGAAGACGCGGGGATCATTACCGGATACAGGGCAGATCTCGATCTTTCAAAGGTGGGACTTCCGGTTACCGCTTTTCTGCGAATGAGCATCACCGGGGTCGACTACAGCCACATCGTCGAAGTGGCCCAGGAATCCGACGAAGTCCTTGAATGTCACCGGGGGACGGGCGGCGATTCATTCATCATGAAAGTGGCAGTCGAGTCGGTTGAGCACCTTCAGACTCTGATAGACAAGCTGACGCCGTACGGAATTACGACGACATCCATCGTGCTGTCCTCGCCTGTGAAGAAACGGGTGATCGAAGGGCCTTCGATCCGTTGATCGCCTGCCCAACCCTATTCTGCGAATGAGCGCCCCGCCTTGGTGCCCTATGTGAAAAACTTTGTGTGCTTCGTGGGTGCTCGGTTCAAGAATCTGATTGATCGAAAACTGGTTTTTACCGCAAAGAACGCCGAGGTATGCGCAAAGGGCGCGGAGGAATTCAAGAACTTCTTACCTAGCGGCCTTCGCGAAAACCTTCGCTCTCTTCGCGGTTGATTCTTCCTTCGCCCCCCACTGGCTCCGATCAGGTTAGAACCAAGCAAGCAAGACTAAATCCTGTTCCTTTCAGAGAGATAGAAATGCCATAGCAGCCTTGCGGCAACGGATCGGTACGGTTTCCAGCGCTCAGCGATCGTATGGAATTCTTCGGACGATGGGCGCTTTTCCAATCCGGCGAGTTCTTTCCACGCTTGATGAAGAGCGATGTCGCCGACCGGCATCACGTCGGGCCTCAGCAGGCACATCAGGAGAAAGATGTCAGACGTCCAGCGTCCGATCCCTTTGACCCTCATCAACGACTTCCGGACATCTTTATCGGAAAGACTGTGCAATTCTTCCAGCACCAGAGTTCGTTCCAGTACCGCATTCGAAAGTTCGCGGGCATACAACGCTTTCTGCCTCGAGAAGTAGGCCGCTTTCATCTCTTCGTCGGAAAGCTCGAGAACATTGACTGGAGTGATCTCGTCGACCATTTCGGTTAGCTTGTCGAAAGCCGCTTTTGCAGACGCAAGCGACACCTGTTGTTCGAGGATGATGTGGATAAGAGTCTCAAATGTAGGTTGGCGGTTCCAGAGCGGAGGCGGCCCATACATCTCGTAGGCTTTTCCGATCACGGGATCCTGGGCGGCAATCTCAGCGCAGATCGGATCGAGATCAGAGGCGGAGATCTTAGCGATAGTAGCTCCCGAACTCATAGTTTATAATTCCCCGCGATGATGAAGCCTATCTTGCTCATCCTGCCCATCCTGTTACTTTTGTCGTCAGCAAATGCGCAGAGCGAATGCGCAGTTTCGGAGCCTCCGTCGTTTCTGAACCTGAGACTAGGGATGACGGTTTCCGAAGTCAATTCAATGACCCGACCCGAGTTGAAAGTTAAGGCAAAGTCGGATGGAGAGCGGATCTTTTTCAAGAACTGGATCAATAAGCCTGCGAAAGGGAACATGACCGGCGTTCGTGCCGTCTATCTGAGGTTCTTTGAGGGGCGGCTGTACGACATCGAGCTGTTCTATGAAGAAGGTTTCCGGTGGCCTGATCTTGAGTCGCTGCTTTCCGAGGTCAACAGATCGTCGATCCTCACGCGCGAGAATTGGAATGTGAAGAACGGCTACGCCGAGGCAGACTGTGAAGGGTTTGCTGTCAAGGCTGACCAGGTCTTGGGTACGCATATTCAGCTAACGGACATGGGCTTGTTTGCACAGGTGGAGAAGAGTCGGCGGTCGAATTAAACTCGGACGTCCGACCTGAATTCCTCGGTGTTCTCCGTGATGACCTTCGTGTCCTTTGTGGTTGATCTTTGTCGCAAGAATTAGCTGTCCCGAAGAGTTCTAACCACAAAGCGCACAAAGGATCTCACGAAGGTCTCGAAGGAGCAGTTGCCCAAATTGCCTGTGATCATTCCCTTCATCTCTGGCTCACCGAATCAATGAAAAAAGTCGATAGAAATGCCGGGTTATACTTTGCCTTTCAGGGCCTAGCAATATGCGCCTGGTGGTTCGGTCTCTATTATTCAACGCTCTTTCGTGCTCTCTTTGAGCTCGACTGGACGGGCAATGTCCTTTCTTCGTTCTGGCTTCCCGACCTTTTGTTCCTCGCTCTCGGGTCGTTCGTTGCTGCGTGGCTTTGCTTCACATCTCATCCGTACAAAGGCGTCGCGGCGTGGTTCGTGACCGGCCTGATCACATACGCCACAACCTATGCTTTCGCGTTCTCGCTGGCCTCGGACGTCGGTTGGCTGGGGGTTGTGTTGATGGCGCCGGCGACTCTTTTTTCAGGCGTATTCGCGGTCGGGGTTTCGATCCTCGCTGACCGCATGTTCAGGCCGACAAGGGATGGATCCGGAAAATGGATGGCGGTCAAGACCTTTAGTCAGATCGTGATCGTCTGGTCTTTGATCCTCGGCTTGTTTCCGTATCTGATCGTCGGCGTCGAGAACAAACTCGGAATTCCGCATCTTCGTTTTCCGTTTCAGACAGCAGTTTCGGCCATACTCTTCGTGTTAGCGAGCATTCCTGGCGTTTGGAGCGCGTGGGTGATGTCGATGGAGGGAAAAGGGACTCCTTTGCCGCTTGATCACGCTTCAAAACTTGTCATTTCAGGGCCATATAAATACATCCGCAATCCGATGGCATTCTCGGGCATCGGGCAGGGACTAATCGTCGCTCTGTTCTGGGGATCGGCTCTCGTTGGGATATATGCGCTGATCGGTTCGCTCGTCTGGCAGTGGGTCTTCAGGCCTTTGGAGGAAGAGAATCTCGAGGAGCGCTTTGGCCAGCCGTATATTGATTACAAGCGCACGGTCCGCTGCTGGATCCCTTCTATTCGTAGTCCGATCGAACCACAGAGTGCACGGAGAACACGGAGGGGTTAAAGGCTCTCTTCATTCGTTATGTTGTTAAGTGTTTCTCGGCGGATCTTTGCGAAAAACTTTGCGTTCTTGGCGGTTAGTTTCTTTCTGGCTGGTTTGTATTTGAGGAAGGATTTTTACCGCAAAGGTCACGAAGGTATGCGCAAAGGGCACGAAGGGTCACCATTTACTGAGAGTTTGAAGCTCACTCGGTGTACTTTGTGAAACCTTAGTGGTCCTTTGTGGTTAGGTCTTTTTTCTAGGACTCGAACCACGAAGGGACACGGCGAGGCGAGAAGAAACCCATCGGTTATCTTTCTTGATCCGTGTTCATCTGTGTCTAGTTCTTAAGACCTCAACGAGCCGATCTCATCAACGACATCCGGGTTCTCAAGCGCCGATAGGTCGCCCGGGTCTTCTCCCAGAAAGGCTGAACGGATGACCCGGCGCATCACTTTCGCATTGCGCGTCTTCGGAAGCGCCGAAACGAAGTGGATACGCTTCGGAGTCAGCGGCTTACCCATATCGGCAGCGACGACGGATTTCAAAGAAGCTTCAAGTTCGTCTGCTGGCGCAGACGATGCGGGCGGGCCGCTTGCGTTCCGTAAGACACAAAACGCGACCATTGCCGTTCCCTTGATCTCATCAGGGACACCGATCACCGCCGCTTCCGTCACCCGATCATCCGCGACAAGCAGAGATTCGACCTCGGCTGGTCCGACCCTCTTGCCCGCCACTTTCAACGTGTCGTCCGACCTGCCAAGGATGTACCAGTGGCCCTCACGGTCCCGCATAGCGAAGTCGCCGTGGACCCATATGCCTTCGAAGCGGTTCCAGTATGTCTCAAGATACCTTTTTCTTTCTTGCCAAAAGCCGCGCGCCATACCTATCCAGGTGTCCCTGATCGCGAGTTCGCCGACCTCCCCCGGCCCAACGGAGTTGCCGTCTTCATCGAGGATGTCCGCAGCGATCCCCGGACACGGAGCTGGAAATGATCCGGGCTTCTGAGGCAGAAGGAAATTGCCCATCAGGATCCCTCCCGATATCTCTGTGCCTCCGGAATAGTTGATTATCGGCAGCTTTGAATCTCCAACCTTTTCGAACAGCCACCGCCACGGCCCCGGATTCCAGGGCTCTCCGGTAGAAGCGAATGCGCGAAGCTGAGAAAGGTCGTGTTTCTTTGGAAGGTCGTCGCCTTTTGTCGACAGAAGCCTGACTAGCGTCGGAGAGATCCCCAGTATCTCGACGCGATGCTTAGCGCAAAAGTCCCACATCCGGTCCGGCTCGGGAAAATCTGGCGATCCGTCGTAAATTACTATTGTTCCGCCAAGGATCAAAGCACCGTAGACAAGCCACGGTCCCATCATCCAGCCGATGTCCGTCACCCACGAGATACGCGTTCCTTCGCCGACATCCGTTCCAAATGCCATATCCTGCGCTGCCTTGATCGGGAATCCGCAATGAACGTGCGCAATTCCCTTCGGCCTGCCGGTCGTTCCGGAAGTGTAGAGAATTATCAGAGGATCGTTCGCCGATGTCTTCTCCGCCCGTCCGAGCTCGGGCTTTTTCTTTCCGAAGAGGTCGATGAGGCTCTTGTAGTGGATAAACTTCGGATCGGGACTCGAAAATACCGGTTCATCCGTCAGGCGGTTGACAATGATGACGCGTTCCAGAGAAGGGCATTTCTCAACGGCCTCGTACGCGATCTTCCACGCATTCACGTTCTTACCGCGTCTCGGAAAACCGTCGCACGTGAACAGCGCTTTTGCCTTTACCGCGTTCAGCCGCGTTTCGATCGCAGACACTCCATAGCCGCTAAAGACCGGAACCGCGATCGCGCCAATCCGGTTGATCGCGAGTAGCGCGACCACCGTTTCAACCATCATCGGCAGATGAATGCCGACCGCGTCCCCTTTTCCGATCCCGTTCTGTTTCAGGCCGGCAGCGCACCACTCGACCTGCCTCAACAGCTCTCCGTAAAGGACCGTTTCTTCCTTTCCTTCCTCTCCTTCGAAGATCACCGCGGGCCGGTTCCTGGTTTCGTCATTGTCCCAACGGTCCAGGCACATCTCGGTGATATTCAGTCCTCCGCCGACGCACCACTTTGACCATTCGAGACCTTCCGTAGTGTCGAGAAGGTCCTTGTAACTAGGTTCGAACTCGATTCTCAGGAACTCCAGGACTTCGGATGTAAACGTCTCAACATCATCTATCGAATGCGCATAAAGATCTTCCCAAGACCTGGCACCGATCTTGTCCATGAACTTCTTCAGTTGTGATCTTGCGATGACTCCACCGGTCGGGGTCCAGGCGACCTGCTGGTCTTCGAATGAGGAGGTGTCCGTCATAGGAAAGCGTTTCCGACCCGTAAAGTCGGCATTTTAAGGCGTTTAGCGTTGAGTTTTTGCGGGCAAAAGTTTATAACATCTGCAGAAATCGACAAAGTTATGACGAGAAAATACGTTGCCCTGCCCGGAGGACTTTTTGAAGGCAGGACCGCGATAGTTACAGGTGCCAGCCGCGGTGTCGGAAGAGCCACTGCGTTGAGACTCGCCGAAGGCGGGGCCAACGTCGTCGTCAACTATCTGAGCAGAGAAGAACGCGCTGCGGAGGTCGCGGACCTTTGCAAGCGAAAGGGTGTTGAAGCGATAGCCGTACAGGCGGACGTCTCGGAGTTTGCTGGGGCACGCAAGCTGACTGAGGCTGCGATCGAGAAGTTCGGCCGCATCGATATGCTGGTTCTGAATGCCGGCATATGGGAAGGAGCGCCGATCGAGGAGATGTCTGAGGAGACCTGGAACAAGGTAATCAATACGAATCTCAAGTCGGCGTGGGCGATGACAAAGTGTGCGGTCCCGGCTCTCCGGAAACAGGAGGACGCGGCAGTCGTGCTCGTGTCGTCTACAGCGGGCCAGCGCGGCGAGGCCAATTACACAAACTATGCCGCTTCGAAGGGCGGGCAGATCTCATTTACAAAGGGACTGGCGACCGAACTTGCACCTCGCATCCGAGTCAACTGCGTGGCTCCGGGCTGGATAGAGACGGCGATGGTTCGTCCGGCGTTCAAGGACGAGAGCTACAAACGAACGGTGATCGAATCGATTCCTTTGAACCGGATCGCTCTCACGGACGACGTGGCGCTGTCGATCTGCTTTCTTCTCTCTGGTTGGTCCCAGCACATTACAGGTGAGGTCCTCAACATAAACGGCGGCGCCGTGCTCTGCGGCTGAATCTCCATAACCTGCCTTCAAAAAGTGGTCCAGAACAAGCCTACAGTAATGAAATTCGGGGGGACGTCGGTAAAGGACGCTCCGGCCTTCGACCGTGTTGCGTCAATCGTCGCCGGCCAGATGGAAAAGGCTCCGGTGGTAATCACTTCCGCAATGGCTAGGGTAACTGATGCGTTGCTTGACGCCTTTGAAACGGCCAAATCGGGGGACGCTGCACAAGCGTTCTCTTCGCTCGAAGATCACTTTGAAAGGCACCAGGAAGTATCTGACGCGCTTCTCGACGAACGGCTTGGAAAGGCCTATGAAGCTGAACTAGCCCTCGCAAAGGAGGAACTCTCATCTTTGCTAATGAGGGTCGAAAGACGATCTCTCCCGGTACAGATGTTAAAGGATGCGATCGTCGCATACGGAGAACAGCTCTCCTCGCGGCTACTTGCGGACGTGATGAAATCGAAAGGCCTCAACGCCCGCCACGTGGATGCCCGGAGGCTGATCGTTACCGACGATGAGTACGGCGCAGCAAAGCCGCTTCAGGATGAAACCCGGGAGATTGTGCAGGCGGAGTTGACTGATTCAGTGCGGACCGGAGAGATTCCGGTCATGGGCGGATTCATCGCTGCCAGTCGAAGCGGTGAGACCACAACTCTCGGACGCGGAGGCTCGGACTTTTCAGCGGCAATTGTGGGCGCTTCGCTCGACGCTGGCGAGATCCAGATCTGGACGGACGTGACCGGAGTTCTTACCTGCGATCCCAGGATATGCGAAGACGCGAGCACAATCGATGTGCTCTCGTACAACGAGGCGGCGGAACTTGCGTATTTCGGAGCCAAGGTGCTTCATCCCAAGACGATCCAGCCGGCGGTCGATCACGGCATCCCGGTCCGCGTCTGTAACTCGCAGAGGCCGGATGAGAAGGGCACGATGGTTCTAGCCGAAAGCGGACTTTCTCCTAACCGGATCAAGTCGATTGCACACAAGACGGGGATTACGATACTTCGTATTTCTTCGGCGAGAATGCTTGGATCTTACGGCTTTATGTCAGCGCTGTTTCAGGTCTTTGAGCGCTTCAGGACAGTCATAGACGTTATCTCGACCTCCGAGGTTTCCGTCGCCCTCACACTCGACGACACCGAGTATCTTCCCAGGGTAGTTACGGAACTTGAGCGGCTCGGAGATGTTGAGGTTGAGCATGGATACGCAGTGGTCTGTATAGTCGGCGAGGGGCTACGCGCTTCTCCGGGATTGGCTGCCAAGGTGTTCTCGACGATCTCGGATACGAATGTCGCCCTTATTTCCCACGGAGCATCGAGCGTCAACCTCACATTCGTGGTGAAAGAGGAATCGGTGCGCGACGTTATAAAACGCCTCCACGGCTGCTTCTTTAGCTCTTGATTTCGGCTTATTGATCAAGCCTGCCAGGCGTTTCGCGTCCCTCGATCCATTTCGCAGCTTCTTCATTCGTAGAGATCTCGCCATTCAGGATCGCCATAACCAGGTCCCTGGTTATCAGAGTATTAAACTCGTTGGTGAATTGAACCGGAGTGGTACCGTTAGCGCTCTTGAATATGAAGGGAATCCTGAATTCTGAAGCTTTATCGATCTGCTCTTTTTCGAGCGCGGACCATTCATGCTTGGCTTTCAAGTCGTCCTTTCTGAAGGCGTGATCGGAAGAGACGATCACGAACGAATTGTCCCAGGTGCCGTTCTCGGTCATCGTTTGCCGTATCTCTCCAAGGACGTTGTCTGCATATTTGATCGCGTCGAAATAGTTTCCCGTAGCATTCGGGTCTATCTGCCCATTCTCTCGCTTGAAAATGAAAGGAGGATGCGGCATCGGCAAATGCAGAAAGGTCAGGTCCGCCCGCCCTTGATCCAGCGTCCCAAGTGATTCCCTTACAGTTGATTCGGAGACCTCGATGTATTCCTCGTCCTGGTCGACAAGGTCTTCCAGGACCGGAAGGGTAGCACCGAGTCTAACGAAGTAGTCGATCGCACTTTCAAGGAATCCGTCAGGATGCGGTCTGAGGACAATATTGTGCGAGAACGACATATCGGTGAAACAAAGGTCGTATGAACCCGCAAATACCCTGCAATAGGGGTGGTACCAGCCCACGATCGCGACCGTTCCGCCCATCGTTTTCACAGATCTAAAGACGTTGTCGTCGGACCAGAGGGCTGCTCCTTGCGGATCGGAAAACGAAAGACGCAGGTCGGAATCACCCACCGGATCCGAAGCCTCCACGATCCGCCCGGTCGTGAGCGCAGGGATAGAGGTCATCGTTCTCTGTGAGGGAGGATAAGCATGTTCGGCCGACAGGCTGGCGCGCGCAAGAGATTCGAACTCTGGATAATCCGCGGAGTCGGGCCGGTCCCGGAACAGGTACTGATGGTCGAGTTCGTCGAAGATTATCCAGACGACTCGGCGCCCCAGCATTGAAGGGACTTCGACATCTGTACTCCTGGCGTGGGGCTGGGGATACAGAGGTGCCCTGACCGCAAAAATAATGGTCTGAACGAAGAGTATCGCTACAAAAGGAAAGAGGATGATGAATACTGCCCGCAATGCAAGGAAAAGTTTGGTGCGCCAAATGTAAACGGCGGCGACTACCGCCAGGGCGGCCGCCACCGTCAACGCAACGGCCAGCGGCCGTCCAACGAGTTCACTAAGGTTATTCAATGACAGCGCGCCGAAGAAGTTCTTGTAGAGATTCCTTAGTCCGATCCGTGCTGCAAATAAGAAAATGACATAGACCGTGATCCTTCCCGCTTTGCCGCCGCGCCTGAAAAGGAGCAGATGTCCAAAGTAAAAACATGCGGCAAGGAGCAATACGTCAAACAGAATGGCAAGGGCATTGATCGCCGCCCGCGCCTCGCCGTAGTACGAAGGGGCAAGTATGAGGTTCCAGCTTGTGAAAAGGCACAATCCGGAAAGCGTAAACGCTGCGATTAGGTTCTTTGAGTTAGAATTCACTTCTTGACGAATTCGTACATAACCCGGGTTTCCCGCACGAGAGGCGTCCTTTTTCGGGTCCGGAAACGGTGCTCGAAGGCTTCCCGAAAAACATCTTCCGTCAGGTCGCGATGAAGCTCGTCGCGCCCCCGGGCAATGGTTCTGAACATCGGATCATCTGGGGAAACCCATTCGATAAGCAATGCCCTCGTGTCGATGGAAGCAATAAGATCCACTACTTCCTCTAGCGGTATCCGTTCAGTGACGAGTAGATGATGCACCACGGCAAGCATCAAAACAGCCTCAAATCTGCCGGCAGCTCTTGCAATGAACGAAGGGTTTTCAGAGTTCATCCAGCCCACGGCCGGACTGGGGCGGGATATGTCTATTACGAGAGGCAGGATGTCCAACGATTCATTGTCAGCCGACCGGAATAGCTCGTCGATGACCACTTCGTCCGTATCAATTGAGACCGTCCGCGAGCCGGACCGGGCGGCTATCTTACTAAACTCTCCGGTGTTGCAGCCTATATCAAGTACAGTCCGGGGCGAATGGCTTGCAACGAATTCCCTCACCAGGTCCTTTTTCTGGTCCACATATCCAGGTTCAACGGATAAATTCTGATCCATGTAGCCGGACCACACGGACCCTCGCTGCGCTTGAGGCGAGGCGCTATCCAGCTTCTTTCGCAAACCCCTTAGTATTCGGGCAAAGACGAAGGCTGCCTGTTCCGGTGATTTGCTTGTTCTCGGATTGTAAATAGAGCCATCCTCGCTTTTCTTGGAAAGAAGTGCCGGAAGAGTTGCGGTTGTCCGAAGGGGAGTCAGCCACCTCGCGAACCAGCCGCTCACTTCGTAAGCCGTCTCGGGTTCGATACCGTCCCTTCCAAGCAGGAAGAACGGGCGGAAGGGAAGTCGGATGTACTTAGCGAGTTGAAGAGGAAGCAGAAAGGTCCTGATGAATTGCGCGTTCGGTTTCCAGACCGGATCGAGCGGCTCACGTTCCTCGAAAGACAAAAGATCGATGAAAACAGGGCGGGTACCGCGAAACAGGATGTTGTACGGAGTAGCATCCTTGAGCCCCCACTGAGATTCGGCGGCGGATTCTGCAAGTTTGAGCGTAAGGCGTGCGGCGGAGGCGAGCATTTCCGGACACCACTCATAAGCGAAGCTCGCGAACGGTACGGCGTCGTGCTCGAGTACCGAAGCAAAGCCCTTGATAGAGTGCCGATCAGCGATCTCGCGTCCAACGTCTTTGTCCGCGTGCCGTGTGCCTATGACCTCACCGGAATCCGAGAGAGCACTGAAAAGTTCAGAGTTAAGAAACCGGGAAAGCGATTCTTGTCCTCGGGGGTAAACGAATCGGAAGACCCTGTCACCGCTGACTATCACGCGACCGTCCGGATCACGGAACGATGCACTGACGCTGCTTTCTGCAGATCGGCCGGAATTCATTCCACATTGCTCGTCTCATTGTCGTCGCGACGGCCTCGAACTCCGTTGACAACCCTTAAGAATAGAGACTTTACCCGTTTGAAGGCGATGCTGACATAGAACGCGAGCCCAAGAAAGAACCCGATCAGCAACTGGAGGATGAGTGCCCCGGAACCGGGATCGGCGTAAAGGAATATGTAAAAGGATTGGTCCATTTTGCCTCGGAGGTTCACCGTTCGCAGCATATTTGCAATAAGGCGGGCCTCTGACGTAACTTGATGCGGTGCCGGCGAATTGTTGTCGTCCCGAATGCTTGGGTAACTTTAGCAAATCCGTGCTTTTAGACCAAGAAGGACGCCCGCCGGGACCGGTATAGAAATGGAGGTCCGGGACATTAACGTATTCGAGTTGACGATCGAGCTGATGAAAATCCCATCGGTTTCGGGCAACGAGCAAAAGGTCGGCGCGTTCATCGGTGAATATCTTGGTTCGCTCGGATATGACGTTGAGCTCCAGGAAGTCGTCGACGGGCGGAAGAACGTGATAGCTGTCGCTTCGGATAACCCCGAACTTTTCTTCTCAACCCATATGGACACTGTGCCGCCGTTCATTCCCCCGACTGAAGATCGGGAGAAGATCTATGGGCGCGGATCGTGCGACGCAAAGGGAATTATCGCTTCTCAGATCGCCGCCGCCGAGCAACTTAGAGCAGCGGGAGAGACAAGGATTGGACTGCTCTTCACAGTTGATGAAGAAGAGTCCTCACTTGGGTCCAAAGCGGCGAACGATCTTCCTGTTTCAGCGAAATGTCGGTACATGATCAACGGCGAGCCGACGGACAACGATCTAGGAATAGGCTCTAAAGGGTCGCTGCGAATGCGGCTTTCGACCAGCGGCAAGGCGGCGCATTCGGCGTATCCGGAGATGGGAGAATCCGCCATCGAAAAGATGGTCGAAGTGCTTTCCGATGTGATCGGCGCTGATTTGCCGGGAGACGAGTTCTTCGGAGATACGACACTGAACGTCGGGACTATAAGTGGTGGTTTGAAAACGAATGTTGTGCCGCCGTCGGCGGAAGCCGGTCTTCACATAAGGTTGGCGACCGACGATGGCCCGGTCATAGAGAGGCTGAATGAGATCGTGGGAGACCGCGGCGAGTTGGAGACCATGTCGTGCAGCCTGCCTGTGAAGATGCTCGAAGTAGAAGGATTCAAGCAGAAGGTGGTGAGGTTTACGACCGACATTCCTCAACTTACCAACTGGGGAACGCCTCTTCTTCTTGGCCCCGGATCGATCCTCGACGCGCACACCTCCCACGAGTATGTAAAAAAAGAGGACCTGGTAGCGGCAGTGGAACTGTATGTTAATCTTGGTCGTCGCCTATTGGACGGGCAAGTAAAACGACACAGATGAACACAGATATTTCTGGGATGAATCGTCGGAAGAGCCTACGATCCGAGTCCCGGCTTCAAAGGGTCGAAGGATGGCTTCATGAAAGACGGCACCTCACGCTACGTCGACACTCTTCTAGGCCGAGATAAGGAATTCAACAGGATTAACAAAATCACGGAGAAAATCATCGGTTGTGCTTTCAAGGTTAGTAATACTTTGGGTACTGGCTTCTTAGAAAAAGTATACGAGAACAGCTTGGCGATCGAATTGTCCAAACACAAACTGCATGTTGAACGACAGAAACCAATAGATGTTTTTTACGAGAAAGAAGTCGTTGGCTCTTTCTTTGCAGATCTGCTCGTTGAAGACGAAATATTGATCGAACTCAAGCACGCTAGGAATCTGGATCCGGCCCACAAGGCTCAATGCCTGAACTACTTGCGCGCGACTGACCTGAGGCTTTGTCTCCTTATTAATTTCGGAAAGCCCAAGATAGAGATCAAACGCATCTCGAATTGAAAATACGAGGCACCATTCAGGGTTTAAGGTATATACGCCTTCTCTAATGAATTTACACACGGTTTGGCGCCAATGCTAAATCAGATCCGAGGCCGTTGCGGTACGAGTTATCTTCTTCATCTGTGTTCATCTGTGTCCAATTTTTCAAACCTATGAAGATTGCGATTATCGGCTACGGGGCGATGGGCAAGATCATCGAGCGGCTGGCGAAAGAGGCCGCGCACGAGGTCGCCGTCGTCGTCGATCAAGAATCCGCAGGTGACTCGCCTGAAGAACTCGCGGGGAAACTCCGAGGGGTCGACGCTGCGATAGATTTTTCCGTAGCAGACGCGGTCACGCGAAATGTCGAGGCTTGCTGCGTTGCGGGAGTGCCGCTCGTCGAGGGTACGACCGGATGGAACGGTGAGCTGGAAAAGATCAGGTCGATCGTCGAGGAATCGAACTGTGCGTTGGTATACGGCGCGAACTTCTCGATCGGTGTCAATCTCTTCTACAGAATGGTCCGGCGGGCTTCAGAGCTGATGTCGAGGTTTCGGGAGTACGAGGCGTTCATCGAGGAACGGCATCATTCCCGGAAGGTCGACGCCCCTTCCGGGACCGCACTCAAGCTAAAGCAGATAATAGAAGAGAATATTGATGCGGGATTCTCCGTGTCCTCAACCCGCGCCGGAAACATTCCCGGAACTCATACCGTCGGCTTTGACGGCCCGTTCGATCAGATCTCGTTGGAACACACGGCCCGCTCTCGCGAAGGTTTCGCCTCGGGTGCTCTTTCAGCGGCCGAATGGGCTATCGGAAAATCCGGCTTCTGGGAGTTCCCGGAAGTGATCGACGAGATCATCGGGGACTAGCGCCCTTCAGCCTCTTGTCTATGAAATCGGACGGATCGAGCCATCCCCGGCGGTCATCCGCGTAACCCGGTCCCTGGGTATCCCAATAGCGGTTAGAACGCTCTCTCAACTCAAAATGAAGATGGCACAGGTAAGTGCCGTCCGCATTCCCGACAGAACCAATTCTTTCGCCGATACTGATCTTACCGGTCGTCCTCTCGATCTTTTCAAGATGGCCGTAGAGCGTCTGGACCTCACTTCTGTCAGGCAGCCGATGCGTTACGATGATAACGTTTCCCCAACCGGGTCCCGCGTCCCTCGCGAAAGTGATCAGACCATTCGCCGCCGCTCTTACCGCCTCTCCGCAATCAGAGTTTCCACCTGAATTCCTGTTCCAATCCTCACCCAGATGCCGGTTCTTTCCGAAGTCCTGAGCGTTGTACCAGGCGTCTTTTCTGTCGCGTGCTTGCGTCGTGGAATCGGCATCTCCGATCGGATAAATAAATCGGTCCGCAATATCAGGAACTGATCGTTCGGGAGTCGGGGCCGCTTCGGAACGCTGCTCGTGTGAACAGGCGATGCCCATGCAAAAGATCAATAGAAGGAGTGGTGCGGTAGAAAGACGGATCACCAGAACAGATTACGCCAGAGATGGGATTTCCGGCAAAGAAAGTGGCGGTGAAAGAACGAATCTGCCATTGGGAAAGCCTAAGTGCTAGTCCTCTTCCCGGGAATGACCGGCGATCGTCCTCAGAGCGCTTAGCCCGGATGTTTTGTTTGTAAGGATCGCCCTGGCAAGATCGTATAGGTGACCAGGAATAAGATCAGCCTGGACCCTTTCATCGGGAATGGTCGGGAAGTGGTTGTAGAACTCCAGCTCTGCACTGCAGAAATCACAGTGTGCGACGTGTGCTACTACGATGTCTGAAGCATAGCTACCAAGCCGCTTTTGCCTGTATGCAAGCAGGCGGTCAGAAGATGGACACCTCACACTCTTACGGAATCCCGACGTACTGTTGTGGAACATATCGGACGCTCGTAACGGGATCCGAGACACGTTCTGCGTCCGAAATCCCTGCTCTAAACAGATTATTGCTACCTTTCGAACTAAATCAGCAATCACTCCCCGCTTCCACAACTTTGAGCAATATTTGAAGGCGGCTTCGGCATTTCCATTGGTATTTCGGAAACTAAATCCTACAAACAAAGGTTTTATGGAAAAGTGTTTATCAATGTTTAAGAAACAAAAAAAGTGTTGCTCATTCGACGGATTATTGCTAATATCTAAGTTGTGGTCAGGAGCGGAACAAGTCTCCTAACAACCCCAACCCACAGCGCCAGGCTCGGCGATCAAGTTTTAAGTTTTTTTCTACCCTGAACAGGCTGCAGCAACTACAGGTTGCTTGGCGGAGTTACACCTGAGGACGCTTCTTTCGGGAAAAGACGGCGACACCCTATTCGCTGCTGCGGTTGCCTCACGCACCTTATCCATTCCGGGATAGCTGAAGGTATCTATGAGTTCTGACACCAAAAAGGCGGGATCAAGCGGAAAGAAAAAGAAGAAGGTCTTCCGTCGAAACAAACGGATCAAGGTCGGCAAGTGGAACAAGAGCCTTACCAAATCCGACGTAAACCAGATCTGGACGGAACTACACCGCATAGTCTCATCGCATCCGTTGGTGCGCGCGTCCAAGAAGGCGGGTTTCCTTGTAGAGGAGGGTAGGTACAACGTCTACTCCGATATGACGCAGGAACTCTTCGTGGCGCTTCTTAGCAAAGAAAGGTTCCAGCACTATCTCGATACTGGAATGACGGATCAGGAGATCGAGGCGGAGATCAGCCAGATCGAGCTCACGAATCTCCTTACAGCTCAACTCCGCAAAAGGCATCCCGAATCTTACAGGCTTGCACGGCGGATATCGACCCTTATCCAGACAAGCGAGACTTTCAAGCGTTTTGACAATACTGGAAATCCGGAAGTCCACAGAAGACTTGCCGAACGAGTGTTCGGTCTCGCCGACTGGAGGGACGAGAAGACGACACGCAGTCAGCAGGAGATGGAAGAGCGCGTTCAAAAAGTCTCGTTTCACGAGCGCGATACAAGAATGGTCGGCTGCACCGGCGACGCACAGATAGTCATCAGCAACGCAGAGCTTGAAAAACTGATAGTTCGTGTGTTCAAGGCCGTTGATTCACCGGTCAATATCAGGGCGATCAGGGGTCTTGTCATGTCACGCCTTCCCGTGATGGACATCTACCTGGTCCCCATCACCGCCCCCAACAACTCCGACGACGACCGGTACATGGACCTCGATCCGGCAGATCAGCGCGAAACGCCTGAAGAGGATTACCTGAGACGCGAGGCCGAAGAGGCCGCCGCGGGATTTGTCGAGCATTTTTTAGACCTGCTTAAAGATTCGGTACGCGGAAAAGCGAAACAGTACAACCGGATGATCAACATTCTATGGTACTGCTATCTGAATTCTGACGGAGGCACCCAGCTCGAAGTCGCCGATAAGCTTGGTGTTTCAGATTCCCTTGTTTCGGACTACCGGAAGAGGATCGAAGCGAATCTCCAGGAGCTGTCGTTCGGTGGTGTTAATGAGGCACGACAGTTCGAGAAACGCCTGAAATTACAGGTCCGGGAAATGATCACGGTCGAAGAAGAAGTTTCGGCCTAAGCGGCCGCAGATCGGCCCTCAAGTTTGGCAAGCAAAGCCTTGAACCGCTCGTCGTTGCGAAGCGGATCAAGGCTTTTGTCCGTTTCATAGAGCGGCCGGTTCTCGTTTCCGAGCTTGATAGCAAGGTTGAGCCATTTGAAGGCGTCGTCGATCTCGCCGAGAAGAGCGTAAGTCGCGCCGACCCAGTAAGCCATATCGTGATCCGCTTTCGAGATCGCTAGCGCTTCATCCGTAAGCTGGGCCCTTGCTTCTTCAAAATCACCGTTGCGGGCGAGAAAGATCCCGAAAAGGGGTTTTATCCCTTCCATTTTCGGGTTCTTTGAGAGAACCTCCCTCATCGTTGCGATCGCTTCATCGACCTCTCCCATATAGAAAAGCGTGGCCGAGCGGAAGATCTTTATCATCGGGTGGTTAGGTTCGGCCTTTGCTCCCTTGTCGAGTTCTTCGAGTGCTCTCTTGTACTCGCCGCGGTAATTGTAGATCCTTGCGCGGTTGTAACTCGCCACTACTCTCGCAGCTGGATCGAGCCGTACTAGTTTCTGATATGCCTTCAGTGACTCGTCGTATTCGCCGTCGAGCCTCATAATGACACCTTTCACGAAATAGATCGGTGCCTCGTTCGGGAACTGTTCCTGAAGCAGCTTGATCTCTTCCCGCGCCTTCTGCTTTTCGCCACGGGCCATATAGATCATCACCATCAGCACGCGCGCCTCAGATACGTTGGGATCGTATTTGAACGCCTTGCTGAAGGCCGACTCGGCATAGGTGTAATCCTCTGCCTCGCCCATTCCCTTGAAAATGCGGTTTGCGTAACAGGCCCCAAGTCCGCTGTAGGCGAGCGCGAATTCCGGATCGAGTTCGATTGCGTGCTTGAAGTTCTCGATCGCCGCCTCGCAATCGCTCTCGGCGACCGTCTGAAAAATAAATCTGCCGAAGTTGTCCCGGCCGCGCAGGTATTCTTCGTAGGCCTCTGCATTGTCGGTCGGGCGCCGTCCCAGGATCTCCTGTTCCTGATCAGACAACTCAAGAGCCAGGCCGTCGAGAATCCTCTGCGCGATCGTGTCCTGCAGCGCGAGAATGTCGTGATTCTCTGCATCGATCCGGTCGCTCCAAAGTATCTCTCCGGACTGAACGTCCAGAAGCTGCGGCGTGACGCGGATCTTGTCGCCGGCACTTATAAAACCTGCGGTAAGTACGGCGTGGACCGCCATCTCCCTGCCTGCCTCTCGTTCGTCGTATTCTTTGCCCTGGTATTTTGCTATCACCGAACTCGGCCTAACCACCAGAGAGCGAAGCTTGGCCAGCTCGGTTATCACCGCATCGGCAAGCGCGAACTCATAGTAATCGGTAGAGGGGTTCTTGCTGAGGTTCTTGAACGGGAGGATCGCGACAGACTTTTTCTCGCGGCCAGTCGCGGTCAGGGTCGTTTCCGGCGAATATGTCGGCGTGATCTGCGGCGCGTTAGAAGGCGTAGTTTGCGTTGACGAATCCCCGGTCGACTTTCCAGTCAGCCAATTCCACGCGCGTTTGACCGGGCTTTCGTTGTCGAGATGTCTGGGAACCAAATTACTCGAATGTCCGGAAGGGATCCCGGTCAATTCCTGAAGCACATCCCTCAGGTCGTCACGCATTTTCGCGATCTTCTGATATCTGTCTTTCGGGTCCTTAGCGAGCGCCTTGTCAACGACCTCCTGCAGCCTCGGAGGAACAGGATCGGGCCTCATCTCGGCCAGAGGGACCGGAGTGCCGTAGAGGACCTGATGCCGGACATCGATCACGGTCTTGCCCTGAAATGCCCAGATGCCGGTCAGCAGTTCGTAGAGCAGCACGCCCGACGAAAAGATGTCCGCCCGATGGTCTGTCTTTTCCCCTTTAGCCTGTTCGGGGGCCGCATACGTGGCGGTTCCATACGGAATTCCCAGTTCCGTCAACTCGGTCCGGTCAACTCCTTTCGTATGTTCGGCAGGCTCGTCCTGCATCAGCTTCGCGAGTCCGAAGTCCAGGATCCGCACCTGGCCAGCTTCGGTGACCATCACGTTTCCCGCCTTGATGTCCCTGTGAATGATGTTCTTCGAGTGAGCGTAGGCGAGTGCATCGCAAACCTGAATCGTTATCTGAAGCGCACTGACGAGCTCAAGCGGCCTTCCGTCGACTAGCTGGCGAACGTTCTTGCCGCTGACATACTGCATCGCTATGTAGAACGTGCCGTCGTCTTCGTGGAAGTCGTAGATCGTACAGATGTTCGGGTGGTCAAGCTGTGAGCACAGTTTCGCTTCACGCTCGAACCTTTTGAAATTCGCTGTTCTGGAAGTAAGTTCGGGGGGGAGAACTTTGATGACGACCTTCCGGTCCAGTTTAGTGTCTAGCGCCTGGTAAACTGTTCCTTGTCCGCCTGCTCCGAGCTTTTTAATTATCTCGTAGTGATGGATCTTGGAGCCAACCATACTCTGTTGTGAGAATCGGACCGAGGCATCATTGGTTGGTTGCCGCCTGAGCGGCTTCCCCTCGGTCCATCAAACGACTTGATCGCCCAAAAAGAAATTGAGCCGGCAAACTGCCGACTTCTAGATTCTGATCGTTCAGCCCCGGGGCGGGTCGCCCCAGCCTGATTGGACGTATTCTCCGTCCTGGACTATGCAGGGGACGACCAGATCGCCTCCCGATAGCTCCAGCATATCCTCTTGGTGTTTCTTGTCGTTCTGGGCGTCGTATTCGACGAAATCTATCCCGTTTTCCCTGTAGTAGGTCCTCGCCTGCTCGCAGTACGGACAATCCGGTTTCGTATAGATAACAAGTGACATAACCGCTACTTTTTAACCCAACTGTGCTAGTTTAGCAACTGCCCGACGATTGTAAAGGCTTTACGTTCAAAAGCTATGAATCCTGACCTATTTGAGCCGTACGAGCGGCTGATTCCGATCAAAGTCGACGGCCGGTCCGTCGAAGTACCCGAAAACAATACCATTCTCAGATGCCTCCAGTTCATATCCATGGACACCGTTTCGTACGGTGAATTCTGCTGGAACGGCGACTGCCTGAACTGCAGAGTCCGGGTCAAGAGCGACGGAAAAGAAAAGGAGGCGATCGCCTGCATTGTCAAAGCGAGGCCCGGAATGGAGATAGAGAGCGTAAGCACGGAATTACTGCAAAGCCTTCAGGCAAAACCGGAATAGCCGACTCAATACTTAGGTATGGTCGGATCGACCTGGTCGGACCAGGCGAGGATACCTCCTACAAGATTGAACAGTTTTCCATCGTGGCCGCTGCCTTCGAGAAACTCTATCACGCGGGCGCTTCTCACGCCGCTCCGGCACATCACAACGGTATCCTTCCCATTTTCGAACTCGTCCGCCCGGGACATTACCTCGCCGAACGGTATGAGTGTCGCACCGTCGATCTTCGCGAATGCGAACTCATCGGGATTTCGGACGTCGATCAGATCGAAGTCTTCACCCGCTTCCATCCTTTCCTTCAATTCTGTTGCAGTGATCTCGAGCATAAATAATCCCCGCCTCTGGAATGTTTGTCCCTGGGAACCAACATTCTGCCAAACGGGTGGAGCGCGGGCAAGCCCTCGGCAGTACTGAGTACTGAGGACAAAAAGAAGTACTGAGAGGAAAGGACTGAGGACAAAAAGAAGTACTGAGAGAAAAGGACTGAGTACTGAGTGAAGAGTTTGACTTCTGGTCAAAGTTCCACGAATCTCCCTCAGTCCTCAGTCCTCAGTCCTCAGTCCTCAGTCCTCAGTCCTCAGTCCTTCTCGCTAGACTCCCATTCCGCTTCTTTGAAGCAGTGCTTCGAAGCCGGTCTTGTCCACCGCCTTGATGTATGCATCCCGCGGTTCGACGAGTCCTTGTTTGACAAGATCCATCAATGCGTCGTTCAGCATGACCATTCCCTGGTTCTTGCCGGTCTGCATAGCGGAAGGAATCTGGAAGGTCTTGCCCTCTCGAATCAGGTTGGAGATCGCCGGAGTGACGATAAGCACCTCGAGCGCAGCTACCCGGCCCCCGCCTTTCTTCGGCAGAAGCGTTTGTGCGATCACACCTCTCAATGATTCTGAAAGCATCACCCGGATCTGTTGTTGACGGTCGGCGGGGAACTGGTCAATGATCCTGTCTACCGTCGAAGCCGCCGTGGTCGTGTGAAGCGTACCGAATACAAGGTGGCCGGTCTCAGCTGTCTCGATCGCGATCGAAATCGTCTCAAGGTCGCGCATCTCGCCTACGAGAAGAATATCCGGATCCTCGCGCAATGCGGCACGGAGAGCGTCTTTGAAAGAGTCCGTGTGGTTGTGGACCTCACGCTGGTTTACAAGGCATTTTTTGTTTTCGTGAGTAAACTCGATCGGGTCCTCGATCGTGATGATGTGATCCTCCCGGCGCTCGTTAATGTAGTTGATCATCGCGCACAGAGTGGTCGATTTACCCGACCCGGTTGGACCGGTTACAACGACTAGGCCCTTTGAAAGATCGCACAGCTGGAGTATGTGCTTGGAAAGGCCCAGGGTCTCGGCCGTGAGCATATCGGTCGGGATTATCCTGAACACACCGCCCATTCCTTTGCGGTCCATGAAGATGTTGGCGCGGAACCTTGCAAGACCCGGTATCTCATAAGCGAAATCAGTATCGTTGCGGCGCGCAAATTCTTCGAGGTTTTTCTGGGGCATTATTGACGCGAGAAGTGCCCGGATGCTGTCCGGCGTGAGAACGGGAGCAGTTGGGTCAAGCAAGGCCATCTTCCCGTCCTTCCTGATCATTGGAGGAGTCGACACGCTCATATGGAGGTCAGAGCTTTTCGCGGCGGCCATCTTCCTGAAAAGATCCTCCATTTGCGCTTTCGATTCCGGATTCGCAGATCCGCAGAGCTTGGCAAGAAACTCGTCCTCGACCGAGGCTGTCTGAGGAGGGGCTACAGACTGTTGTTGAAGTACGGGCTGTTGAACCGAAGGTGCGGGGACTGAAAGCTCCTCAGGCGGCTGCTGGACAACAGGTTGCTGAGGAGCCGGCTGCGGCACTGAGACCTGCTGAGCGGGAGGTTCGGGTGCCTTTGGAGCAGGGGCCTGCCGAACCTCGATCTCAGGTTCGATCATCGGAGCGGAAGGACACGACGATTGTTCAAGAACAGGTTCGGGTTGAGATATTTCTACGATCTCAGGTTGATAGGAGGCCGTCTGGGCGGGCTCAGCCTCGACAGGGGAAATATCGGCTGCAGCTTCCTGGTGGTCCGATTCGATGTCAAGGCCATCCACTTCGATCTCGCGGTAGAGTTCAGGTTCCTGGTTATAGCTGATCCCGTGAATGTCGTTCGTAGCGCTGGGGTCTGGAGCGACCGAGTTGAACTCGAGGCCGGCTAGCGGGTCGGGCTGCTCCGATGCAGGTGGAGGTGCCGGCGCCTGCGGCTCTGGCCAGCCGTCTTCTTCGCCGAAACCTTCGGGCTCAGAATTAGGTGAGATCGTGACATTAAAGCCCGAGGGCGATTTTTTCACTTTGAAAGTGAAATCCCCGAGGTTGTGCGGGTGGACGAATTCGACCTCAGAATTGCCTGGCAGCTGTTGTTTGACCTCGTTGGGGATCAACGTGAAGATCATAGTATTGATCTGGGTCCCCTGTAGCGGCGAGGTGGCAATTTCCTTGTTTCCCTCGCCGGTAACGACGTAAGGATTCTTGTTCGGTTCAAGATGCAGCGAACTGCCTGAATGCGAAACGAGCTTCTGTAGATATAGATTCAGATTTTCCATTTTTCTGATATGTCCGGATGGCGGATCGGGATAGGGAGGATCTGGAGGGACGGGTCCTTGGAACAGGACCTCCAAGTGAAAGGCTAACACAGTTTAACAGCGTTTGTCACCCGACTTCTACACCTTTCCCGCAGCATTTCGGAAAGAAAAAAGGCGAGCTCATTTCAGGGAGCCGAGTTGCTGGGCCCGGATCGAATTACTAAAGCGTGACAGCCTCCTGGTAAACTCCCCAGACTTTTCTCAGACGGTTCGATATCTCACCTACCGTTGCGAGGTTTTCCACACTTTCAAGTATGAACGGAAGAAGGTTCTCATCCGTAGCAGCCGCATTCTCAAGCCTGTCGAGCGCGTTCCCAGTTTTATCGCTGTCTCTTCTCTCTTTCAGCGCTTTCAGCCGTTCGATCTGGCCGCGCTCGATTTCTGGATCGACCCGGAAAATAGGAATGGCGTTGTCCTCATCGATCCGAAACCGATTGACGCCGACGACGATCGCATCTTCTTCTTCAACTGCTTTCTGGTATTCGTAGGCCGCCTCCTGGATCTCCCGCTGAACATATCCGGATTCGATCGCTCGAACCATTCCGCCCATGTCGTCGATCTTCTCGATATAGCCGTTTGCGATCTTCTCGAGCTTTGTCGTCATCGCTTCGACCGCATAACTCCCGCCAAAAGGATCGACAGTGTCAGCGACGCCGGATTCGTAAGCGATCACTTGTTGCGTTCGAAGAGCTATTCGAGCGGCTTGTTCCGTTGGCAGGCTCAGGGCTTCGTCCATTGAATTCGTGTGAAGGCTTTGGGTGCCTCCGAGAACAGCGGCGAGCGCCTGGATCGTCGTCCTGACTATGTTTACCTCAGGCTGCTGAGCGGTAAGGGTCGACCCAGCCGTCTGTGTGTGGAACCGCAACATCATCGACTTTTCGGACTTTGCACCAAACCGCTCCTTCATGAGGCGGGCCCAGATCCTTCTCGCGGCTCTGAACTTGGCTATTTCCTCTACAAGCTCGTTGTGTGCATTGAAAAAGAAAGATAGCCTTGGTGCAAAATCATCTATCTCAAGCCCTGTGCTCAATGCTGCCTCCACGTATGCGATCGCGTCCGCAAGAGTGAATGCGATCTCCTGTGCAGCTGTCGAGCCCGCCTCACGAATGTGATAGCCGGAGATGGAGATCGTGTTCCATCTCGGAACGTGATCCGAACAGAACGCAAAGGTGTCGGTTATGAGCCGCATCGAGGGCTTCAGAGGATAAATGTAGGTGCCGCGGGCGATATACTCTTTTAGAATGTCGTTCTGGATCGTGCCGCTGAGCTTGTCGAGTGAAACGCCCTGTTTCTTCGCAACTGCAATGTAAAGACAAAGAAGCGTCGAGGCCGTGGAATTGATCGTCATCGAAGTCGAGACCTTGTCGAGCGGTATTCCGTCGAAGAGCTTCAGCATGTCCTCGAGCGAATCGATCGCGACCCCGACCTTTCCGACTTCGCCCGATGCAAGACTGTCGTCCGAATCCAGGCCTATCTGAGTCGGGAGATCGAAGGCGACCGACAGGCCCGTAGTGCCGTTCTCGAGCAGATATTTGTATCGCGCGTTCGATTCTTCGGCGGTCGCGTACCCGGCATATTGCCTCATCGTCCAGAACCGCCCGCGATACATCGATTCGCGCACTCCGCGGGTATATGGGAATTCTCCGGGCCTCGATACGTCCTCTCGCGGATCGATCGTCTTTAGGTCTTCAGGTCCGTATTCGTTGGGCAGTTCGATCCCGGACGAAGTTCGGAAAGTCTCACGTCTTTGCATACGCGTAGATTAGCAGAACACGCTCAAACGGGTAAGCGCGGGAAATGCTGACAAAAAGACAAAATCTTTGACTAATCAGGTCGTCTGACGTAAATTCTATGAAAACGAAAATGGGTTTGCACGAGAAGGAAAACAAAGCCGTAAAAGAGCTTGGCGACGCGATCAACACCGCGATCGAAAGCTCGGCCGTCGTTGCGGATGCACTTGAGCATCTTCGCCGACTCGGGTATGAAGCAGACCTGAACGTGAAACTGGAGATCCGCCTTCAAGAGGTTGAGGAGCCTATCGAGGAGCCGCTAGAATCTGTCGAACTAGAACTGACCGAAGAAGATCTCCGGACCCTTCGACGTATGAAGATAAGGGTTGACGACTGACATTCCCGGGATTGCCTCTCACAGCGCCTCCAACGCTGCATCTTGAATAACTTCAACTATTTCAGAGAGATCGAATCGGCATTCGTGCGCCGTCGCGGCAAGAATCTGCTGTTAAGCCCTGTCGACTGGGCATTGATGGAATCGTGGGAAGAGCAGGGCATTCCATTGCGTATCGTGCTTTCGACGATCGACGAATTGTTTGACCAGATCGAGGCGGATCCGAAACGCGCGGGTTCCATAAGGACGCTCGGCTACTGCAGTGAGGCTGTCGAAGCCCGGTTTGCAACGTGGAAAGAGTCTCAGGTCGGCAAACCTGAAGGCGATGACGAGCCGGATGTCGCAAGCGAGGGTCATGACGAGGCTGAGCGGCTTCGGCATCTGGCCAAAGATCTTAAAGGTCTTAGGGATTCATTTGAGGGGGCAGTCGAATCCGTTTTGAATTCGGCAGCCGCCAGCCTGGAAGATCTGGCAAGACGCGATCTGTCAGCCGAGGACGCTGAACAGGAACTGGAACAACTGGACCACGAGATCGACAAGGCATTGGCGGAAGCCGACGATCTATCAGTGCTTGAGGACGAAGCAAGGTCATCGCTCGGCGAAAAAGCTTCTCGTATGGAGGCCGATGTGCTCGACAGGACGATCGGCTTGATGGTAAAGAAACGGCTCCGGGAGCGTTCGGGTATACCGATGTTAGGGGCATTCAGATTGTAAAAATATGACAGGAGGAATATGAACAAGCTTCGGATCAAGAAAATGGGAGTCTGGTCGCTGATGAAGATGTACGGGATCGTCGGTTTGATCATTGGACTGTTGATCGGGATCCCATACGGACTGGTGATCATCGTTTTCTCGCTTCTCGGAGCCAGCTTTGGAAGCAACGAGGCCCTTGCTATCGGAGGCGGTGGAATCGTGATGGGCATCGTCGTGATGATCGTGATACCGATTGCCTACGCCGTCTTCGGGCTTATCGGCGGTGCATTTGCGGCTTTGATCTACAACCTCTTTGCAATGATCGCGGGCGGCATCGAGGTCGAGGTGGAACAGATCGGTTGAGCGAACGATACAAGATTGGAGACCGGCTCGAGGTTGAGGTCGTAAAGATTATTCCGAACGGCCTCGGCCTTTGTTTTGCCGAGAAGTTGACGCTGTTCGTGCCATTGTCGGCTCCCGGCGACCGGCTTGTCGTAGAGATCGCTGACTTAAGGGGCAGGACCGCGTTCGCGAAGATCCTGAAGGTCCTCGAAGAGTCTCCCGAACGCTCGGCTCCGGAATGCCGATATTTTGGCGAATGCGGCGGTTGTGATTTTCAGCACCTTACATATGAAGCTCAGCTTGGGGCCAAGCTGGAGATCATTCGCGATTGTCTGAAGAGAATAGCGAAGATAGAAGAGGAACCCGAGATAAGCATTGTTCCTTGTCCGGAACCCTACGGTTATAGGCTCCGGACCCAGGTGCACGCTGATCCCCATTCGAAGGAAATAGGATTCTACAAGCGACAGTCCCACGATGTAATAGAGGCGGAAAGCTGTCCGATACTTGTCCCGGGACTGGACGAAACGATCGCAGACATAAGGTCGTCCTTCGACTGGTCGAATACCTCCCTTGGCACCATAAACATTGAGGCGGGATTTGCAGGCGGGAAGGCAAGCGTCTATTCGGAGGAGATCTTCCAGACTGTTAACGAGCTTGAATTCGAGGCCTCTGGGTTTCGATACGGGTTCGACGCCAGGTCGTTCTTCCAGGCGAACAAGTTCATGGTGGGCCCCCTTATCGAGGAAGCCGTTCGCGGCCATTCGGGAGACCTCGCGATCGACCTTTACTGCGGGATCGGTTTGTTCACGCTCCCGCTCGCGAGGTCTTTCGGATCGGTGATCGGGGTCGAGAGTTCTATGCCTTCCTTCCGGTTCGCGGAGAAGAATGCGCAAACTGCGGGACTTGAGAACGCGGTGTTCGTCAATTCAAGGGTTAAAAGGTTCCTCCAGGCCGAGCCCGAAAAACTGTCCGATGCCGATCTGGTGCTTGTCGATCCGCCGAGAAGCGGCGTCAAGGGAGCCGCGCTAAAGATGATCGCCAATGCCGCCCCGAAACGAATCACCTACGTCTCCTGTGACCCGTCCACGCTGGCAAGGGATGTACGTTTGCTGATCGATAACGGCTACGAGATAGATCGTTTTACCGCTGTCGACCTGTTCCCGCAAACACATCACGTCGAGGCTGTTGTACACCTCTCCATCGATTCCTGAACCTTTGCACGCAACCTTCCGTTAAACCTTGGACACTCAGCAGGTTTGAACAAGAAGCAGGCACTTTATTAGACTTCAGTTATGGCAAGAAAGAAATCCGGCGACGGCGAAGATTCAGCCGCAAACGGCAAAAGCAAGAATATCCGCTGCAGATACTGCGGACAGCGGAATTCTGTAAAGCAGAACTACAAGAACGGGCAGGCGAACTGCGGCAAATGCAAACTGCCGCTTTCAGACGAACCACACAAGAAGTTTGCCGACCTTTTGAAGCACGATTATGTACATCCGGCTGACAGCAAGGCGCTTGCGGCCTTGCGAGCGATTCCCGGAATCGATTCGGCGCTGAAGCAGCTGCTCAAGGTTACTGGCGAGAAAGCTATCCGCGTGACCTTTATGGCGAGCGCCGTGAAGGTCACTCCTACCCAGTGTCCCGACCTGCACGCCAAGCTTCAGGTCGCTTGCACCACGCTTGGTGTAGATATGCCGGACCTTTACATTCAGCAGAATCCTATCGTGAACGCGTTCACGGGAGGAGTCGACCAGCCGATCATCGTGCTGCACTCTGGATTGCTCGAGCGGCTTAATGACGAGGAGACCCTTGCGGTGATCGCCCACGAGGTTGGACACATTCACGCCGAACACGTCCTTTACCTGACTGCCGCCCAGCTTATTCTCGCGGTGGCGACCATACCCCTCGCATCGCTTCCGATCGCGGGGATAATAAAAGAACTTCTCACTGCCACGATGCGCGGAGCGCTTTTGGCATGGATGAGACGCGCAGAGCTTTCATGTGACCGCGCCGCGCTGTTGGTCACTCAGGACCCGCATGTGATCGGAAAGACGATGATGAAGCTTGCGGGAGGTACCCTTGCGTCAAAGATCGATTACGATCTGTTCCTGGAGCAGGCAAGGGAGTTTCAGAGGGACTACGACGACAAATTGCTCGACAAGTTCTGGGCGGATATCATCAACGCCGGATTAACGCATCCGTTCCCGATCTGGCGCGTGTCCGAGATCCTTGAATGGGTCGAGAGCGGCCAGTACAAGGAACTGATGGATTCGAAATAGTTTGGAGAGCTGACTGAATTTGGTGAGTTAGTAGTGGCGGGGCTTGTCCCCGCCATTTTTGTTTAGCTCGCCCATTTATGGGTGGGACATCTATTTGCCGCGTCCGACCCGTGAACGGGTCGGCTAAACCAACATCTAAAAGAACTTCTAATCCGGCGTCGTCACTCCCCCAGATAATCCGTTAACCATTTTCGGTATCCATCCGAGACCTCCGAAGCCTGAACCGCAACGATCTCCGGTTCTTCATAGCTGTGATTCTGAAGCAGCCATTCTTCCAGTTCAGCGTACTTCGATTCATCGGTCTTGATCAGAAGCAGATGTTCAGTGTCTTTTTCGATCGCCCCCTTCCAGGAATAGAAGGAGGTCATTTTCGGCAGGACCTGCACACAGGCGGCAAGCTTTTGAATGACGATAGCTTCGGCGAGCTTTTCCGCTTCCTTTGTATCAGGGGCAGTTGTGAAGACTATGAGCATTTTGTGAGCTTCGGGAAACGGCGGATAATGCGGTCCGAAGAGCTTTAGCTTGTCGCCGTTTCCCGCAAAAGATGATCGGCGCATGCTAAGATTTGCGCGACAAATCTATGCGCAAACGCTGGTCTAAACATTTTCTTCCGGGTTCACTGCAGCCGTAGAGTTACCGTTCTCGATGCAGCAGCTAATGATGAACTCGACAGCGTCTTCCGGCGAATCCGTCAGGTACATGAGACCCAGATCCTCCGGACTTATGTTCTTCTCTGAAAGCATCGTCGACTGTATCCACGAGAGCATTCCTTTCCAATACGAAGAGCCGAACATTACGACAGGGAAGTTTCTTATCTTGCGCGTCTGGATCAGCGTCAGAGCCTCAAAGATCTCGTCCATCGTCCCAAATCCGCCCGGGAAGATAACGTACGCGTTAGAGTACTTCACGAACATCGTCTTGCGAACCATGAAGTACTTGAAAGAGAGTTCGTGGGTTTGGTACGGGTTCGGCTCCTGCTCGAACGGGAGCTCAATGTTGCAGCCTACCGAAACACCTCCCGCTTCGTATGCACCGCGGTTACCGGCCTCCATTATCCCGGGGCCCCCGCCTGTGATCACTTCGAATCCGGCTTCAGCGAGAAGCCTTCCGGTTTCGCGGGCTGCCTTGTAATACTCATTGTCTTCCGGTGTCCTGGCAGAACCGAAGATGGAAACGCCTTGTGTGATCGTGGCTAGCGCATCAAAACCGTCTACGCACTCGCTCATGATGCGGAAGACCCTCCAGGAATCCGAACTCTTGAACTGGTCGCTCGGCTCCGGGGAACGCAGAAGCGCTTCGTCCTCGGTCACATGCCAGACGAGTTTGCTCTGCGCTTTCGCCTCTGCTACGGTCGCCGGCTCTTCCTGAGTCTTGTGACGCAAGCGCCTGCCCTTCTTTAGTTTCTTTTCAGTCATATCTGTTTTATTCCGCTGATCAGAAGGACCATTAGATGCCCATTATGTTATATCCGCAATCGACGTAGATGGTTTCACCAGTTATGCCGGACGATAGGTCGCTGACCAGGAACATCGCCGTGTCGCCTACTTCGCGTGCCTCGACGTTCCTCTTTAAAGGTGATCGTTCTTCGACGTGCTTTAGGAACCCTGTCAGGTTCTTCACACCGCGTGCAGACAGGGTGTTCAGTGGTCCCGCGCTGATCGCATTGACACGAATGCCGTGCCTACCGAGATCATTTGCCAGATACCTTGTGCAGGATTCGAGGGCCGATTTCGCTACGCCCATCACGTTATAGTTCTCGACCACTTTCTCAGCTCCGTAATAACTCATAGTCACTACGCTGCCGCCGTTTTTCATCAATGGCTTGGCACTTCTTGAAACCTGCGCCAGAGAAAAGGCGCTGATCTCGAGAGCTGTCAAAAACGCGTCCCTTGTGGTCGCGAGAAATTCCCCTTCAAGTGCTTCTCGTGGTGCGAAAGCGATCGAATGTATAAGGAAATCGAGACGGCCGTATTTTTTATCGATCGACTCGAACGCGGAGTCGACCTCGGCCTGGTTCGTGACGTCGCAGGGTATCAGCAACGTGTCTTCCAGATCGGCGGTGACCTTTTCAACGTTTCTTAGCAGCCGTTCGCCCTGGTAGGTAAAAGCAACTTTGGCGCCTTGGCCGATGCACGATTCGGCGCATGCCCAGGCGATCGACCGTTTGTTCGCCACACCCAGTACCAGTCCCACTCTGTCATTTAACATTCTGTGATCCTCACAACTATTTACTTTTAGTCTGTACTACGCCTTCAGGCGTCCGAGTACGTCTTCTGAAGCTGTTGAAAGTCCATCCATCTGATATCAACGTCAACGGGAGTCGACTTGAAATGATCAGCCACCGTCGACCTGAGTTCCGCTTCGGATTCCCGGTCAAGCTGGGTTACAAGTAGCAGCAGCAAACGCACCTTTGATCCCCTTCGAATCTCGTTCACTGCGTTCCTGGCGATCGTCGCCTCCCGAAAAAGCCGTTTTATCTTCTTTTTCGGCACTTTCGGCTCAACAAGGAATAACACGCTTATGAACACGACCAAATGACCGTCGAGCAAAACCGCATCGAAGTCCGCAGCTCCCAGTGTCACCTTCCGCATCAGCGGAATCCCAGCCTCGTTCTGGATTCGCCTCAGCGCGAGATCCTCAGCGACTATGTACGCCGCTCGGAGATCAGCCATTTGAGCGTCATCGACCGCGAGAATGCTTCCGAGTTCTGAGACCTCAAGATTGAGCCGTCTTTTCTGCTTTTCGGGCGATGTCGTCCGCCAGTTTATGGATCCGTCATCTGCTGAAACTGCGAGCTGTCGCGAATGCCTGACTACCAGCCAGGTTACAAATGACACGCCTACAACAGAAAAGAGCAACAAGAAGAGTATCAGGAGCCAGCTTTGGACGGAGGAAAGGGAATCCGAGGCAAAGGCCAGTATGAGCGATACGGCGAGGCAGACGACCGCGATCAACGCGATGATCAAGAAGAGATAGTTGCGCGGCGAGAGCCCCCTGGGATCCCGGGCATCGCTCTCCTGACCGGCGGCCTCAACGTCAGTCGTCATTGTCCTACGTCCGATTAGCAAGGCCCGGTCTGCGCCGGGCCCAGAAGTGTCTATTGACCCTGCTAGCGCATCAGGAGCCGGCCATCGTAGCCTGCTCGAAAGGGATTTCTTCGAAGTGGGTAAACCTCTTGAAGTCTCTGAAGCGCCCGTTGATGTCAGGGTAATCCAGTCCGTTCACCCGCTCGGTTCCGAACTTCTCAACGTTAAATGACGCCATCACCGATCCGTAGATCATCGCGCGGCGCAATGCCTCGTTATTGATCTTGTCGCGGCTCGCAAGGTATCCCATGAATCCGCCGGCAAACGTGTCTCCCGCTCCTGTCGGGTCAAATACCTGCTCAAGAGGGTAAGCGGGAATCGCAAAATAAGCGTCTTTGGTAAAGAGTGCGGCACCGTACTCGCCGCGTTTAATCACGATGGCCTTCGGGCCCCAGCTCAGAAGCTCTTTGGCAGCCGTGATCACGTTTGGAACGCTGGCGAGCTGGCGCGCCTCGGCGTCGTTGATTATCACGCAGTCGACCATTTTCACGGTCTTGATTACCTCGTCCTTCATCGAGTCGATCCAAAAGTTCATCGTATCCATTGCGACAAATTCCGCATTCGACTGAGAACGAACGTCTCTCTGAAGTTTAGGGACGATGTTTGCGAGAAACAGCAGTTTGGAATCTTTGGACCGGTCGGAAAGCTTGGGGTCAAAGGTCTCGAACACGTTCAACTGTGTGTCCAGCGTATGGGCCGTGTTCATATCGTAGTCGTAGCGCCCTTTCCAGAAGAACGTCTTGCCGTCCTCTACGACCTCAATGTCGTCCGTATTCACCCGATGATGGCGAAAGAGTTTCCACTCGTCTTCACCAAAATCGCCGCCGACCACCCCGACCACGTTCACATCGGAAAAGAAGCTTGCCGAAAAAGAGAAATGAGTGGCGGCACCGCCGAGTACCCTGTCGCGCTTGCCAAATGGTGTCTCAAGCGAATCGAACGCTACAGAACCTACTGCTGTTACTGACATAATCGAAAATATCTCCTGACTGCGAAAAGGCTTGATTATAAGGGGTCAGGCGGGGCCTTGCAAAGAAGCGGGCGAAGGAAGGACTGAGACGAAAGTACTGGGGACTGAGATAAGACCTTGACTCATCTCGAAAGTCCAGCTCATCGTCCTCAGTCCTCAGTCCTCAGTCCTCAGTCCTCAGTCCTCAGTCCTCAGTCCTCAGTCCTTAACCCTCCACGGCGGATGTTTCCGGTTTTCTCCCGCATGAAAGAGGATGATGCGGTTTCCGTCCGGATCAACAAGCGCTGCTTCGCGCCACAACCACTCCTTGTCCTCCGGCCCGGATTCAAAGGAAATACCTTTCGCACGCAGACCCGAGACTGTCGAATCCAGGTCTTCGCATTCAAAATATAGGACTATTGAGTTGTTTGCTGTATCTTCGTCAGTTTCGTGGATAGAAAGGGTGGATTCGCCATCCGGGCACTCAAACCGGACATACCGGGGTGAGGAATCGACGATCAGATTCAGCCCTAGACGTGTATAGAAGCGAATGCTCGCTTCCGCGTCGATCGTGAAAATGGTTACCTGGTTAAGGTTCATAGCCGCAGGCGGGTCCGGCTAGTTCTTTTTGAGCTTCTTGAGAGCGTCTTCCGCTTTGTCGCGATACTTGCTTTCCGGATGGTCCTCTACGAGCTTCGAAAGGTATGCCTCGGCATCTTCAAGAAGTTTCGCTTTCGTGAAACGCTCCCGGTCTTCTTCTCGAAGCCTTTCCAGGACGATCTTTTGACTTCCCTTACCCTCCGCCAGGTAATAGCTGCTCATTCCGTAGATGAAAATTACTTCGTCCATCTTTTTGTATGTAGGAAAGGCAGATAGTGTTGCAAGTGACTCTTCCATCCGTAGAAGCGACGCTTTGTACGCCTTCTTCAACCTGAAATATTGCCAGGCGACATCGACGTTGTGATTCAATTCCTCCTCGATCACCTTGTCAATGGGCAGCGGTTCGTCCTCGAACGTCTGTGCCTGGACGCTGATCGCGAGAACCGCCAGCAGAAGAGTAGTGATTGTAAGTGCTTTAAACATCTCGCTCCTACAGATGTGAGAATGCCGCGACCGGTTTACTCGGCGGCCTTGCTTGCCGCGTATTTGCCGATGATCGCTTCCAGTTTCTTGGCTGTTTCAGGGTTCCAATCCTGCGGCTGCGTAAAGATCGCGCTTCGCGTTGCGCCGTCAAACTGGTTAGGCGTTTCCTTCGCATCAACAAGCTTTACGGCCTCCTTTAAGACGAGCTGGGCATTCCTTACGTTCTTGGTCAGGTACCCGATCACCATCTCGACCGTGACGGAATCGTGATCTTCGTGCCAGCAGTCATAATCAGTCACTAGCGCCAGGGTCGCGTATGCGATCTCCGCTTCCCGAGCCAGTTTCGCTTCCTGAAGATTGGTCATTCCGATCACGTCCATTCCCCAGCTTCTGTATACGTTCGATTCCGCCTTCGTTGAGAAAGCGGGGCCTTCCATGCAAATGTATGTACCGCCTTTGTGAACGGTCAGTTCTTCGACAAGTCCACAAGCCTCTTCGAGGATATCCCCAAGTTCATTGCAGACCGGATGCCCGAACGGAATATGGCCGACGATCCCTTCGCCGAAGAATGTGGATTCTTCCGCCCTTGCTCGCGTCCTGTCAAAAAACTGATCGGGGATGAAAAAGTCCATCGGGGCATACTGCTCCTGGAGCGAACCCACCGCCGAAACAGAAAGGATGTACTCGATACCAAGCAGTTTCATCGCGTAGATGTTTGCCCGGAACGGTAACTCGGTCGGAAGGATCTTGTGGCCGCGGCCGTGCCTCGGCAGGAAAGCGACGGACACGCCTTCCAGTTCGCCAATGATGAATGCGTCGGATGGCTTGCCGAAAGGCGTTTCGACCTCCTGTTCGCGTACATTCTCCAACTCGGGCATCTGATAGAGTCCGCTTCCGCCGATGATTCCGATCTTCACGTTTTCCATTCTTAGATCCTGTTCTGTTCTTTCGATTTCTGGCTGTTGAATCAAGAAGCGGGACAATGCTCTGCACTGCCCCGCTGTCTGCACTATTGCTTTCCTAGACTAGCGGCCTTCGTAGGACTATTCCTCTTCGTCCGAACCGCTGCCACTTCCCGTGCCTTCGCCCTCCCCTTCAGGATTGGGCGCCTGCTGGTTTTGCTCGAGCATCTGACGGAACTGTTCTTCCTGTTGTTTCTGGATCCGTTCAAGTTCTTCAGCCGATGGCTGGGGAACTTCGAAATCCGCAGGAACAGTAACCGGATTGTTTGCTTTGATCTCTTCGAGGATCTTCTCCTGCTTCTCCTGTTCGAGCTTGCGTTTGACGAACTCCTCGACAGGCAGCTCTCTCGCAAGAGGATTGTCGGGATCCTTGATCATCGTCGAGATAAGGATATGCCGGGCATCATAGGTTTCGCCCGTGCCTTCACCGATGTTTCCCTGACCTTTCTTCTCAAGCTTGATGATGTGGTATCCGAAATCCGTTTTCACAGGCTCCGGCGTCACCTGGCCAGGCTCAAGCTTCAACGCAGCTTCTTCGAACTCAGGCGCAAACTGGCCTTTCGCTATATTCTCGTAAAGCCCGCCGTTGTCCTTGCTTCCCGGATCTTCCGAGAACTCTTTCGCAAGCTCCGCGAAATCACCGCCTTCATTTACTTTCTGCAGGACTTCCTGGGCCTTCTTCTTCTTTTCTTCGTCCTGGGTTATCTCCGGATGCTCTTCGATATACTTCTTGACCTCTTCATCGGTCACCTGAAGCTGTTTCGAAAGCTTTTCCTGAACGTACGTCTGGACAAGAAACTGAGCCTGCTGAAGCTTGGCCTGAAGCTCGAACTCCTTCTCGAACTCTTCCCATTCCTTGGCTTCCGCCTCGGGCATGCTCCCTATTGAAGCGATCTTGTCCTTGGCTTCTTCGTAATAGATCCGTGTCTTCGCGAAAGCATCGCGGGCCTGCTTGATATCTTCATCCGAAGGTTCCTGGTCCGCACCGAACTGACCGCGTTGGCGGAGCAATTCCAGTTTGGCGTCGAGGAACTTCTTAAACTCCATTTCGTGGCGCCGTGCGTCAGCATTGCCGACGACCCAGCCAAGCCCGATCACATCGAGTGCGGACTCCACAAAGCCCGCTTCCTTCGCGGGTTTTGGCGCGGGAGCCGGGGCCGGATCGGTGTTGGAAGTCTGAGCCGCGTTTGTGTTCGAGTTTGTATCCTGGGCAGGAGCTGCGGCTTCCTCAGTTCCATCCTCGCCCCAAAATTCCTTTACCCGGTCTTCAGAAATGAATCCGAACTGAGGCATCGGGCCCTTGTCTGCGTTGATCTTGCGGTCGTAATTCATCGCAAGAAGGGTGACCCGCATATTCTCAAGCTCAGACTTAACCTCGGGCTTGTCAGCTATTCCTTCCTTCTTTGCCTGGCTGGCGATCGAAAGCAGCTGCTCGAGGTTCTCAACCAGCTGTTTCTTCTGTTCGGGATTCTCTGCAAGCGCTTTCAGCTGCATCGGATTGAAGTCCTTCACCAGCAGCTGCATGTCTTCTTCCGTCAGATGGCTTAGGTCCGCAGATCCGTGTCCACCGGCAACAGTGCTATTCCAGAAAACCAGTCCGGCACCTACCGCAAGCACGACCAGCAAAACGATCATTGCCTTGCCCCCGGTGGTCATACCGGCTGACTGAGATGACGCAGCCGCTGATGCGCCGGTCTTTACATCCTCGGCAGCCTGGGTGTCAGCCGATTCTTCTTCGGCCGTCGCAGCTTCGGCGGCGCCTGCCGCGGTCAGTTTGGTCTCGTCTTCCGGGCAGACCTCGTAATAGCTGGGGAATTCCTTGTTACAAGTAGGACAGATCTTCATTAATATTTCCTCTGGTTGTTGCTTTTGAAATCTCTTCGCGGGTCAATGCCTGACCGCTTATTAATCCTGTACAAGCTCGAGAAGTACGCCGTTTGCCGACTTCGGATGAACGAATGCCACCAAGCACCCTTCGGCTCCCGTTCTCGGTTCCTCGTCGATGAGGCGGACACCGGCTTCCTTCAATCTTTCAAGCGATTCTGTGATGTTCTCAACCTTGACGGCTATATGGTGAATGCCGCCGCCGCGTTTACTCAGAAAATTGCTGATAGGGCTGTCGTCACTGGTTGGCTCAAGCAGCTCTATACGGCTCTCACCGATCGGGAGCATTGCGACCCTTACTTTCTGGTCCTCGACTTCCTCAACATGGACCTTTTCAAGTCCAAGGGCGTCTTCCCAAAATGCAAGCGCCTCGTCAATGCCGCCAGTCGCGATGCCTAGATGATCGATCTTCATAATTCTCTTATGAGCTCTTCAACCGCCGAATAAGGGTCGCGTTTCTTTTCCGCGATCTCTTCCGCCAACCGGTCCAGTTCTTTCTCCGTTCCGTTTCGGTTCAGAAGTCTTGCAAGCAGTTGTTCCCGAGCTAACTCAAGAAGCCGCCACTTGGCGATTGCGACCCTTCTGGAAGAACCGGGACCGGCGTCCTTAACAAATTCTGAATAGGCTTTGATAGCCTCGGCCAGGTCTTCGATGCCTTTACTTTCCGTTGCTACCGTCCTGACGATCGGCGGTTCCCAAAGGTCCTGCCGGTGGGCAAGCGACAAAAGGGCTTCAAGCTCCTTCTCTGTCCTGATGACGCCTTCCCGATCGGCCTTGTTGATAGCGAAGACGTCTCCGATCTCCATTATCCCGGCTTTTATGGCCTGGATATCGTCACCCATACCGGGAACAAGGACTACGACCGAAACGTCAGCCGCTTTAACGATCTCTACTTCGTCCTGCCCGACCCCGACAGTTTCGACGATCACTTTGTCATAACCTGCAGCGTCGAGGATCGAAACAGCGTCCACTGTTGTCCGTGCAAGGCCGCCGAGATTTCCTCTTGTAGCCATCGATCGGATGAAAACATTCTCATCCAGACCGAGCGTCTGCATTCTGATCCGGTCGCCCAAGATTGCGCCGCCCGAAAAGGGGCTGGACGGATCGACGGCGACGATCCCGATCTTATCTCCCCGTTCCCGGTACAACAGCGCAAGCTTGTCAACGAGCGAGGACTTTCCGGCGCCTGGCGATCCCGTGATCCCGATCACGAGGGCATTCCCGGTTCTCGGAAACACCGCCTTCATCAATTCGGGAGCGTCGGCCGATGCGTCCTCGACCTTCGATATCGCACGTGCAACCGCTCTCGGCTCGCCATTCAACAGCCTGTTTACCAGATCGTCAGTCATTTGGTCCAACAGCCAGCTTCAGGCCCTTCCGGCCGAAAAAGAAGCCCGTTAATACACTCGAACGAAACCGTTATTCTCGCATTTTTGGGGCTGAAATCAAAAAGGAGATGGGAGTCAGGAGTCAGGGGACAGCCGGCCGCGCAGCGGCGGACAACACAAAGGCGGCCCGTCTTCGCGAGCCGCCTGCCTCTTCTCACTTTCAGATCTTCGTCCTGATTCTCAAAACACCTACATCTGGCCTTCGTCCGCCGAAGGACCGTAGATCTGAGGGACCGGAATGTCATTCAGACGCAGGTAGACCGAAAGCTGTCCGCGATGGTGGACGATGTGGTTCAAAATGAAGGAACGAACGACCTGGATCCTGGGCATTGAAAAATAAACCGTGTCCCCATTTCGCATCGTCCACTCGACCATAAGCTCTTCATCTGTGGCCTTTTTTAGAAACTCAAGCGCCTTTTCCACATTGCTGTCGAAATACTCAAGTAGTTCCTCGTTCGATTTCGCGATGAACGGTTCATACTCCATCGTCGCAAAATCCAGCTCCGTCTGATTCAGCGTCGAATCGAACCATTCGTACATTTCGGCGATGTGCGACGCCAGCTGGCCAAAGCCCATCGATTTCTCGTGCGGTTTGAACTCAAGTTTGTCGGTCGGGACCCTTTCCAGCACAGTCCTCGTTACCGCGCTTTCGTGCTGAAGCTCGGCGATCAGAGGCTGATTCAAACCCGTATCGGTTGCGGTTCCTGTACTCATTCTGTTTGTCTCCTTTCAGTTATCTATTGCCAAATGGGGCAACAGCATACAACACCTGTTTCACAGATGCAACACCTGTGCGCAAACGAATTATGCAGATTCAGTTCGTTTCTTTTCACTCAACTTCACCAATTGAGCTATCTGCGTACACAGTTTGTCAGGAGCAAACGGCTTGGTGTGATATATCTGAAATCCGGCTTCCATCGCTTTCTCCCGGTACTTGAAAGACGAGAAAGCGCTCAGGGCGATAGCTGGAATGGAACCGAATCGATCTGATTCGCGAAGTCTCATTACAAGGTCGAATCCGTCGGACTCGGGCATTCCCAGGTCGGAAATCACGATGTTGGGAGGGGAGTCCTCATTCTTGTCCAGCGATTCAAACGCTTCTTCAACAGAAGATGCTGTCCTGACCCGCGCTCCCATCTGTTTCAGGAAGATCTCCAGGACCTTGCGAGAGTCGATATCGTCTTCAACTATTAAAACGCGTATCCCGTGCAGCACTTCCTTTTCCGAACTGACCCTCATCGTCGAAGCATTCTTTTCCTTTTCCCGGTCTATCGCCTGCACACTCGAAGCAAGAGGCAAACGGACGGTGAAACGCGCACCTTTCCCGCGACCCTCGCTTTCAGCACTGACATTGCCTCCGTGTTCTTCGACGAGAATTTTGACTATCGACAATCCAAGGCCCAATCCCTTGAACTTGCCGCGCTCAACCTCGTCTGCCTGGCGGAACCTGTCAAAAATGAGCGGCAGATGTTCTTTCCTTATCCCTCTTCCGGTATCTTCAAAGCAGATTGAAACCTCCTCGTCGCGAACTCGGAGGGCGCAAGAGATCGACCCTTTCCTGGGTGTGAATTTTGACGCATTTCCGAGCAAGTTTGAAAATACCTGTCGTAATCGGGCCGAATCGCCGTTCACAAAAGCGTCTTCTCCAGAATGACTGAAAGTCAGTTCGATACCTTTCTGTTCGACAGTTGGCTGAAAAGAGTTGACCACTTCCTCCAGAACGTGAAAGACGTTGACCTTTCTTTTATCCAATTTCAGCCTACCTGAAGTGATAGACGCTGAATCAAGCAGATCTTCGATCAGGCGGGCCTGTGCTCGGGCGCTTCTCTCGATAGTGTTCAGCGCTTTGCCCCCGGTTTCTTCGTCGACATCGTTATTTATGAGAACTTTCGTCCACCCGAGAATGGAATTGAGCGGAGACCGTAGCTCGTGGGAGACTATTGCCAGAAAGTAGTCCTTCGTTTTGTTCGCAAGCTCTGCCTGGTCGCGGGCCTTCCTCTCAAGCTTGTAGATTCTTTCAAGTTCCTTATTTACTGACTTCAACTCGTTGATGTCTTGCACGGAGCCCGTTAGAATGCCGGCGCCTTTGGCGTCTCCGGTGAACGTCGCGCCTTTCAAGGCGATCCAGAAAACGTTTCCGTCGTCGTGAACTAGCCTGCACTGGAAATCGAAACTGCCTTCCTCTTCGATCGCGTCCATCAGATACTTCTTAGCGTATGACCGATCGTCAGGATGAACGGATTCGATAAGCCCAGACAACGAAAGTGAATCATCCGGAGCCAGGCCGAAGAACCGGTTGCAGGTCGGTGTAGAGAATTCCTCCCCGCTTTCCAGGTACCAAAACCAGAATCCTATTCCGGCACTTTCGGCGCCGGTTTGAAACAGGTCGCTCAGACGCAAGCATTCGTCGACCTCGTCCTGCCAGTGAGTAACATCGTAAGCGGAAAAGTAGACCTTGCCTTCCGAGTCTGGGGGCTGAAAAATGTACTCAAGAATGATCCGCCCGCGATTCTGAACTCCGTAGACTACGGCTTTCCTCGCACTCTCGCCCTTCGATGCCTGAGAATATCCTTCCGCAATCACATCTGCATCGGTCTGGGCCAGACCCACGGACCCGAGGGCTATGACACCTTTTCCTTCGAGATCGCCGGGTTCGGCGTCAACGCTGGTCAGGAAACTTCCCGAGATCTTTTCTAACTTCGCTTCGCTGTTGACCACGCCGGTCAGGGCAAAATACCCTCCGTCCTGGTCGCAGCTGGTCGGATCCTGTTTTATCATTTCCAAATGATGTACTTATTAGAAACCAATGATCTCGCTTCTGCGGTCCTAGAATGAATGCCGTGCATGCAGGAATTATCAATCAAAAAAGGCTCCGTGTGAAATTTCACGGAGCCTTTGCCAATGTTCACCTTCGTAAGTCGGCTCTCACAGCCGCGCTTACGGCACTCTTCTGCCCGTCAAAAGCCTTACAACAAAGACGACGAGTGCGATCACAAGCAATAAGTGAAGGACGCCGCCGAAAGTGTTCGTTGTAACGACACCAATAAGCCAAAGCACCAATAGAATTACGATAATTGTCCAGATCATTGAACCCTCCGTTTCAGTTCAGTCATTAAAAGTTTCGATTCTCCCTCACTAGCTAACAACAACTGTGCCATCGCCGAAACCTGCGTAAATGCACATTGCGGGCATTCGATTGTGTGGTAGTAGCGGACAATTTCGATCCAGGTGCGGGTATTGATTCAAGACAAGTTTGGCCGGGATTAGTACACGGCACCTTCGCTTCGAGCCACGCTTCCTTGCCTGAGCAAAGGCGAAATTAAGCTTCTCGTCCTGTGAATGCAGTAAATAGTGGCTTCTGAGGATTGATCGTCGGCTTCGGAATGTCGGTTGCAAATAGTATAGGGCAGCACGAGCGATCAACTAGAACATTAAGCTAAGGAGAAGTAAAAGATATGGCAAAGGCAGTTCAAAAATTAGATATCGCTGATAACGCGAAAGACTCACGATTAAACAAAGCAAAAGACAATGCCGCTGACAAATTGAGCGATGCGGCAGAATTTATCGACAGGCAGGCAGATTCCACACATGAATATCTTGACGGAAAAACAGATCGGATCGAAGAAAACGCACGAGAGCGGATCACCGACGCGGCGGACGCGGCAAGAGGGGCGCTCGGGAGAGGACGGGACGCGGGACACGCGGCAGCCGATAGAATCCGATCCACTTCGGACCTGGTCCGAGAAACGGATCTGGACGAAGTAAGACAAAACGCGGCTGACCGGATCCGCAACAATCCGGGCCTCGTGGTCGCGTCAGCCGGGATGGCCGGTCTCATCATCGGTCTGCTGATCGGCAGGCGCTTGTAAGCGAGTTTTCGAGTCGGGGAGGGAAGGAGGAGAAGACCGGCGAGGTTTGCCGGGACTTCTCCTCTCTAACATTTCGGAATAAGATTTAGCACACGGTAATTTTGCGCGATGCGAGATCAAACCCGAAGGAATACTCAATGACGAAACGCAAAGCCCTCATCATTGATGATGATGAGGCTACACTGGACCTTTTCAAATATCAGCTCGAATCCTCTGGATTCGAAGCGGCAACCGCGGCAGACGGTACAACGGGTGAGGAACTTGTCGGCGAGCAAGACTTTGACATCATCCTTACCGATCTAGGTCTTCCGGACATAGACGGAATCGAACTCGTTGCAAAACTGAAAAGCGCTTCACCTGCGACGGAGATCATTATGGTCACCGGCCGTGGTTCGGTTACGAAAGCCATCGAAGCCACCAAGGCCGGCGCTTTTTACTATGTCGAGAAACCTGTAGATTTTGACGAGCTCCACCTCCTGATAGAAAAAGCCGTTGAGCGAAAACAGCAGGCGGACGAGATCCGTGAATTGCGCGGTAAGCTCACTAACGTTCAGAGCTACGAAGGCATCATCGGCGGCACGAAGCCGATGCAGGAGATCTACGAGCTGATCGAGAACGTCGCCGACTCGGATGCGAACATCCTCATTCTCGGGGAATCCGGTACGGGGAAAGAGGTGATAGCGAATGCAATCCACTATAAGAGCGGAAGATCCGGCAAGCCTTTTGTAAAGGTCAACTGTTCGGCATTGCCAAAAGAACTGATCGAATCGCAGCTGTTCGGACACGTGAAAGGAGCTTTCACGGGGGCCAACGCCGACAAGGTGGGCCTTATAGGTAAAGCGCGAGAAGGGAGCCTCTTGCTGGACGAGATCGGCGAAATGCCTCTCGATCTACAGCCAAAGCTGCTGCGAGTGCTTCAAGAGAAGAAATACTACCGTGTCGGCAGCGAAACGCCCGTGATGGCTGACTTCCGGCTCATCTCATCAACCAACCGCGACCCTGAAAAGGCGATGTCCGAAGGCGATTTGCGTGAAGATCTCTATTACCGGCTAAACACGATCGAGATCCGGATCCCGCCGCTTCGTGACCGTGTCGATGACATTCCAATGCTGGCCGAGCACTTTCTCGAAATGTTTTCGGAAAAGTACGGAAGGGAGTTCAAATCATTCTCGAACAGCGTCTACCGAAAGCTCCTCGAATCCGAATGGCGCGGGAATGTACGTGAGCTTCAGCATGTTATCGAGCGCGCCGTGCTGATGAACAGGGGTTCGACGATCGAATCGCTCGAGCTGCAGTCCGGTGTTAGAGAGGCCAGGCCAAAGGTCGCCGCCGCGACAATGACTCCCTCTGGATCGTCGGTTTCGGCCAATGGATCCCGATCAACGGACGACATTTTCGGGGGTATCGGTGAAGAGATCGTGGAAACGCTTTCGGGCCTGGGCGAAGAAGAACTGGACGATAACGACGTGTTCGGGTTCCTGGAAAAGTCCGTGGTTGAAGCCGCATTGAAAAAGACCAAAGGTAATAAGAAAGCAGCCGCAAAGCTTCTCGGTCTGTACCGGGCGCGGCTGTACGGAATGATAAAACGTCACGGCATTGAACCTCCCGAGTAGGTCCGGCCGTTCGTTTTAGTATTAGCACTTTTAAAGCAAATAACGATGCACTACAAGATCAAGGGAACGACAAGAAAGCAGAGAGGCCCAAGCAAAGCGCTTGTTAGAAAAAGCGCGTTAGGTGCCACCGTTCTGGGATTGGCATTGCTGCTTGTAACATCGGTATTGATCCTTTTGCGGTTTCTCGAACCATCGTCCGGACTTCTTTTTGTAACGGGCTTGATTCTCGGACTCTCGCTGATCATTGCCCTTGGACTTCAGTCTTGGGCCGAGGGAACTACGAGGAATGACGAGCGCAGGGTCAGGAGTCTCGAGGGTCAGGTAGCGACACTCTCGGAGAAACTCCGGATCTTGACGAACTACACGGTTGACGATGAGTCTGCTTCACGCCAGCTGATAGCCAGCCTTTCACACGACGTAAGAACCTCCTTAAATGCACTTTCCGGATGGGCAAAGATCCTCGAACGACAGCAGTTGAGTGACAAGCTTAGGGAAACTGCGCTCGACGGCATCGATAGAAGTATCAAGAGACAATTGGCGCTTCTCGAAGAAGCGAGCGAGTACCTTGCGCTCGAGGAAGAAGGGAAGGTCGCAATGCTGGACAAGGTAAAGAGCGAAGACCTTTTGGCGGGGGTGGTCGAAGAGGTTTCTCCGAGCGCGGAGAGCAGGCACGTTGAGATGGCGGTCATCGACGACGCCCAACGGGCATTGAATTGCGACGCAGAGAAACTACAAACTGCATTGAACAAGATCCTTAGAACCGTAGTCAGGCATACTCCGGTGGGAGGCAAATTGCTGGTTCGCGCAAATCCTGCTCTCGAGGGACTGTCGATCTCAATAAAGAACTCACGAGAGAACGGAACCGATGACTTTCCTTTTCGCAGCCTTCCCGGGATCAGCCGCGGTGAGATATCCGCTGCGGACGAGTCTGCCGGCACCGGACTATCACTTGCGATCTCTAAGAAAATAATCGAAATGCACGGCGGAAAGATCGCCGTTGAAGAAAGCAATTCCGGTCTCGGAACCGAGGTCCGGGTTGTACTTCCGAAGAACGAATCCGTTTAGATCTCTGAACTGTCCAAGCCCGGACAGGCTGTTCTCAATTCCTACATTCTAATTGTCGCGTATCGATACACGGACTGGCCGTTCAGCTCCATTGGATGCCCGTCCGATAGGCTGCTAACTCCTCCACGCACAATAGTTATAGTAATTTCGCCCGCTTGGGTACGGACATTGCGCTCTAAAAGGGTAGGCTGAAAACGAAATTTTCGGCCGAAGAATATATGAACGCTATTTTGCGAGGCAGAACAATGAGACAAATCAATAAGACACTACTTACGCTATTCAGCTGCGCCGCGATATTACTCGCCGGCACGGCCACTTTTGCGCAGGTCAGGGCTTACAGGGTTGACGACAACCGTGTGAGACAGGTTCTCGTTAGCATCGAGAGCGGAACTGACCGTTTCAAGCGTGCATTCGATCTCTCTATGGATCAAAGCCGCTGGGACGGCACAGAGACCGAAGACGCACTCAACAAGAACATTACCGAGTTCGAGAACTCTACCGAC
Organism: Acidobacteriota bacterium; assembly: GCA_003385635.1. GTDB lineage: Bacteria > Acidobacteriota > Blastocatellia > Pyrinomonadales > Pyrinomonadaceae > Aridibacter. The sequence continues at coordinate 453,865 of QQUY01000001.1, forward strand.
AGGCTTCGGCAGCGTTTCGAAGCGAACGAATCGATTTCGGAAGATGTAGTGCGGGTTCTGAACCACGCTTCATACATCAACAGATTTATGACCAGAAACGCGTTGGGAACGATGACCGAACGCCACTGGGTTGCGATTAAGCGGGATCTGGATCTACTCGCCGGTTATTACCGGTTGAGCTATGACTGGAACGCAGCGGTAAGCAGCGGAGATTTGATCTATCGCAAGCCCTACCGCGTCTCAGACCGGCAGGTTGAGACACTTCTAAAGAGGATCGAGGCCCGGACCGACAACTTCAAGCGAAGGCTCGATACCGCTCTCGACCAAAGCACGCTGAACAACACGAGGCGTGAGGACAGGATCGACAGTTTCGTAAAGGAATTCGAGAACGAGACGGACAGACTGAGCCAAAGATTTTCGGCCGGCGAATCGGTCACGCAGGACGTTGAAAGAGTGTTGACCAGCGCGGCATCGATCGACAGGTTTATGACCAGGAGTCGACTAACGAATCCGGCGGAGAACACCTGGAAGCGTCTTAAGGCGGATCTGAACATGCTCGCGGGCTACTACAATGTCGCATTTGATTGGCGCCGGTCGCCGATCGACAACAGGACTATGGCTTACACGGTAGCCGGTCCGCAGGTTTCGAACCTTCTTGATTCGATCGAGTCAAAGACCGACGTTTATAGGCGCACGATGAACACGGCGCTTGACCGAAGCATTCTGAACGACACTTACAGCGAGAGGTCCTTTCTTGACTATGTAACCGCCTTTGAGAACGCGACGGACCGTTTGAAACAGAGGTTCGACGCACGCGAGTCGACAGACGAGGATGTAGAGAACGTACTGAACCGTGCGGTCTACATTGATTCGTTCATGCGCGACTATCGGCTGATGAGACCGGCTGAAGCGCAATGGCGATCGTTGAAGTCTGACCTGGATACCCTTGCCAGGTACTACGCGGTCAACTACGCGTGGAACGGACCGTTTCCGCAGGCTGACAGATTCAATTCAATGCTCACCGGCACGTACCGTTTGAATCGTTCGCTCAGTGATGATGTGGGTACGGTCGTCAGGAATGCGATCGACGTTTATCCGCAGCTGAGGGAAGAAAGGATCGAACGGAATCTTACACGGAGACTCTCGTCTCCATCGATGCTCGCAATCGACAAGGTAGGTGCTGACGTGACTGTGGCGTCAAGCAATGGACCTCAGATGACCTTCAAGGCCGATGGTGTGACGCGAATCGAGACCAATCGTGGCCGGCAAATGAAGGTCACTGCAAACTCCTACTATGAAGGCGTTTCGCTCCAGTACGAGGGAACCGGCAACAGTGATTACTACATCAATTTCATCCCTTTTGGCGACGACCAGCTGAGAGTCGTCAGGAGAATCAATCTCGAGAACCTTGACGAGACCGTTACTGTCTCAAGCGTTTACGAGAAGGTCGAAACCACCGCTGACTGGAACACCGTCTATGATCCTAGGCGCGGTGGAAATCCCGATACGGGAACGACCGGCTCATTCATAGTTCCGAACGGAACCGAACTCAAAGCTGTACTGGACAGAACGATTTCGACGAGAGCGTCCCAGGACGGCGACCAGTTTACGATGAGAGTCGTAACCCCGGGTCGTTACGAAGGCGCAGTGATCAAAGGCCGCGTAGTGAGTGCGAAGCGGTCAGGTATCCTGACTGGCAACGCCAACATTTCGCTGGACTTTGACACGATCGTTCTTAGAAACGGGCAGACCTATGAGTTTGCCGGCATCATCGAGAATGTGATCCTTCGGAATGGCGAAAACGTGAAGGTCGATAACGAAGGCGGAGTTCGAGATGACGACAGCCAGACGCGTGAGACGATCACCCGAGCCAGTATTGGTGCGGGCATCGGAGCGATCCTTGGAGCGATCCTCGGCGGCGGAGAAGGAGCTGCTGTTGGAGCCGCTGTTGGGGGCGCCGCCGGAGCAGGTACCGTGATCGCACAGGGTCGCGACCATGTCGAGCTCGAACCTGGAACCGAGTTCCAGATCGAAGCAAGCGCGCCGGCCAATGTCGGATCGGCAAGATAAACATAGTAGACAAAAACCGGGGCGGGACCGATCGGTTCTGCCCCATTTCTATGTCAACTCCGATTTGACGAAGGTCAAATCGCTCTTCAGGAGGCAAACGATGCAGGATCAGAAACTGGCAAAAGACGAAGCGCGTCGAACGGCAAACTACGAGAATATAAAGGACGAGATCAAGCAAGACGTAGGCGAGGAGATTGCTGCGGAAGCCGACACGCCAACTCAGGCGCAAGTGGAGCAGGAGAAGGACATTGCCCACGGCATGCGCCAGAAGGCTGTCAACGAGGTAGCCCAGACCGAGAGGGAAGTGGAACGCGGCCGCGTTGCGGCGAGGGTTTCGCAGATCGTCGATTATGTCTTTTTCCTGATCTACGGATTTCTTGGAATTCGCCTGCTGCTTGAACTTTTGGCGGCAAGGGAGAGCGCGGAATTCGTGAAATGGGTTAAGGCCGTGACGGGAATTTTTTACTGGCCGTTCGAGGGGATCGTCGCCAGTCCGTCGGTCGAGGGTCACACTCTGGCGCTTCCGATCATTGTTGCGATGATCGTCTACGTTCTTCTACATATGGCGATCAACGGCTTGCTGAGAATGATGGCGCACAGACGAACGGCGGTGTAAGAAGGAGACAGAATACAGAAGACAGGAGACAGGAGACAGACGTCAGAAGTCAGGAGACGCCAATTCGAACCGTTTAGAGCAGCGCTTGCGCTGCAGAAGTCGTGCAGAGCACGGCTCTACATCATGACGAACCCCGGATCGTTTAACGCAGCGCTTGCGCTGCATCCGTGGGCGGAGCCCGACGATTCTGTTTTGCGCGTTGCGCTCATGGCAGGGCAAGCCCCGCTCTAAACGTGAGGCGTGCAAGTCGCAGGCGCCGGGATCATAAGTCCCCAAAACTATCTCCCGAGCCGCACTCACGGCGAAACACATTTTCGCCCTTGCTTACGCGCGGGCTACTGACACATTCAGACGTCCAACATTTGGCCCACCCGTGAACGGGTGGGCTAAACATTATCTCGGAACTCGGAACTTGGAACCTGGAACTCGAAACCTGGAACTCGAAACCCGGAACTTGGAACTACTACTCCGGCTTCTTCAACCAGTAGATATCAACGAGGTTCGCGATCGGGCCGACGATGAACAGCGCATAGTACGGTGCGTGGACATTCTCCATCATCCTCAGCACCATTTCCGCCGCGGCGATCAGGAACACGACGACGATCTGGGCCTTTCTCGAATGCCGCACGGTCGTGGCCGGATCGGTGATCATGAAGAAGATGAACAACTGATACATCGCACCTGTTATTGGAGCGACCTCTGCCAGAAACGCATCGCCCGTCCAGAGGCTTCGGATCCCGGCAAAGAATATGAAGCTTAGGATATACGTGAACGTGATGTGGAAACGTTTGAGGCGATAGATGATGATGCAACCGAGGACCCAGATCACGGTCATCGCAGCAAAGTTGTTGCCCCACTGGAAACTGAGAGTTGAATACGCAGACGGTGCGATCAGAAGCATCGCGGCGATCCCGAAGTTCGAAGGATTCCAGAGATGCCTGCCCTTTATCCTCAGTACATACTTCGAAGTGATCGTGATAGCCGCACAGAGCGCGAAGGTCCAAAGGAACGGTGAACGAGTGAGGATGCCAACGCTGATCCCAGAAATGTAAGCGCTCGCCAGAAAGGGGAAGTGCCCGCGGTCGATCTTTGATAGAACTGCGTCGAAAAGAATGGCGACGCCGATCGCGAGCAGCGTCTGCGGATAGCTTTCGAGGATTCCGTAAAAGACCTGTCCGACCAGAAGGATCAAAGTGATCAGCAGGGGCATCACGAGCCGTGTATCGATGCCGAAAGTCTTCATCGGCATCACCGGCGCCTTCTGGGGGACAGTAATGTTTGAGGCTTCCGTGCTCATCCGGGGATCTGGACTCGGTGGATCTTGTTGATTTCCGGCGATTCGATCACTTTCGTTTCGCCGCTCGGATACCTGATCACGACCTTTTCAACTTTGGCTGTTCCCCCAAGACCGAAATGGGCTCGGCGCTGGTTTTGCGAGCAGTAGCCGCTGCCCCCATGGATCTCCTGGGTCTGCATCAACTTGTCCCTGAAGACAGTAATTCTTGCCCCGATCGCGTCGTCATTTTCGAAAGCGAACGCGATCCAGTTCCGGCCATCAGAAACATGATTCTTGTATATCAGTGCCGGCCCCTTCTGGTTCGCGACGATGACATCAAGCACGCCGCGATTCCAAAGGTCTGCGACCGCGACCGCCCTTCCGTCAAGGGTCTCGCGGATCCCAACCGCAAGCGCGATCTCAGAGAACCCGCCTTTGCCATCGTTCGCCCAGAGCTTCTTCTGCTGGTAACCGGAAAGGCTTCGGCCTTCCATCGCCGGCCAGTTCGCGGCGTCAGCGATGATCGAGTTGTTGCCAAGCGTAACCTTTGAGAAGTCGTACCAGTAGTTGACGTTCTTGTCAGCAGACACGTATCCGTTGGTGAGGAATATGTCCTGGTCGCCGTCATTGTCGAAATCGCCGAACTGGCTTCCCCATGCCCATCCTCCGTCCTCAACTCCGACCGCATTTGCGAGATTGTCAAATTTAACGTCCGCGCCCGAGGTTCCCTCGCGCGGGACCCATAAGTTGTTTCCCTGCAGAAGGATACCTCGTTCGGATATGTTCGTTTCGTAGATCGAAAGCCGGCCGTCGTTCATCACGTCGCCAAAACTCGCGTTCATCCCGCTCTTTGGCGAGAACCCGATTCCCGAAGCCTCGCTCGCGTCGATGAAACGCTTTCCATCGTCGTTTATATAAAGCTCCGATACCCCGTAGTCGTTCGCCACAAACAGGTCCGGGTAGCCGTTTCCGGTCAGGTCGGCCGCGCCGGCAGCGAGCGCCCATCGATTCGAATCGATGCCCATCTGCTTGCTGACCTCTTCGAATTTTCCGTCGCCAAGATTTCTGAGCAAGTACTTGCGCCCGCCGTTCTTCGCGTATTCGAAGCTCTCAGGCATTATCCGCGTGTTCTCAAGCTTCCAGAGATTGATGTCCTCACGGAAATAGCCTCCGAGAAAGATGTCGAGATTGCCGTCGCGGTCGAAGTCGAACCAGATCCCGGAATTGATGTTCGCCCATTCGGGAAATGCAGGAACTTCTAGCTCTTCAAACGACTTTCCGCCTTTGTTGCGGTACAAAGCAGATCTGCCCCATTTGTAAACGAGAAGGTCTTCGAATCCGTCGTTGTCGAAGTCGCCCCAGATTGCCCCCATCGAAACGCCGGTACCATCTTTATTCACGTCCGAGACACCGACTTCGGAGGCGACATCGGTGAAGGTCCCGTCACCGTTGTTTCTGTAAAGCGCGTTCTGGCTTCCTTCGCCACTGTTCGTAAGATAGATGTCGCTCCATCCGTCACGATCGAAATCAACGATCGAAACTCCTGCGCCCATCGAGGCGATCTGCGGCATTATGTTGTCGAGCTTTGGGTCCAGCGACGGCGCCTTGTGTACAAAGTCAATTCCTGACTTCTTCGCCACTTCCTCAAAGTAGAATCCGTAGCGTTCAAGCGCCTTCTCGCGATCAAGAGCCTCTTCGGCCGCACCGCCGGAGAAGTAATCGATGACGAACGGCACCGCCAGAAGCGCGATAAAGAGAGAGGTGATAAATGCTTTTCGCCAAGTCATTTATTAAGAATTAGCCACAGATGAAGAGGATTAACACAGATTAACAAAGGTGGATCGAAACAGTTCAAGCTGGATGATTTCGGAATCGGTTATTTCCCAACATCCGTGTTAATCCCCTTCATCTGTGGCTAATTGTTCCGTACCGCGTTGCGGAACGCATCCGGGGCGATGTAACGCGTATGGTATTTGATCCAGTCTTCCCGGTTTTTCTGGTAAACCGGATCGTCTTCCAGAACGGTCGGCGCGCGCGAATAATCGTTCGTCGCCTGGGTCGGCAAAGGCAGCAACGTCTTTGAGAACACGGAGTTGAGGTCGCCGTCCTTTATCCAGCCGTTGCCGATAATAACAAAATCCCTCTTCCACCCTTTGGGCGGGTCCGGTAAAGCGGGGAAGCTCATCGCGATCTCGTCGCCGGCATTAGAAAGGACGAACCGGTCATCGGTCTTCAAAAGAAGTTCCTTTATATCTCCGAACCGCGTGTAATAACCCTCCAGGTCGCGCCACTTCTGAACCGTCGTCTTGATCCGGCTGTAATCGGGAATTTCGGGCGAAGATTCGTCCCGCTTGTCGATAACCGAGAATCCGCGATACCGAAGTTCCGCCGCCGACAGATCGATTTCGGTGATCCTTGTTTCCGAACCTTCCTTTCCGACCGCCCAGGAAAGTCTGTCCCAGAAAACTTCCAGCTCAGTACGAAGCCTTACCCTTCGTTCCTTTGCGTCAGCCGGGAACACGTCCGTTATGTCCAGAAGGACGTTCTTCATCTTTCCGGCAGGGAAGCCGAGGTTCTCTTTGACCGCCTTCCAACCGCCGTTTCCATCAGGGATCTCGATGCTGAGTGACTTTGGCGGCGTCGGAATAGCCTGACCGCGCTGAACATTGATCGACGCGTCGGTCGGATGCATCCAGCCTTCGCCGATTATCCAGAGTTTTCCTTCGCGAGGAGCCTCTTCAGGAAGTTCGAGTTCGACCCAGTGGTCTTCCGCGACGCCCTGATACGTCCCGCGCTTGATACCGTCGAGATACTGTTCGTCGAGCTTCGAAACGGTTTCAGACACATCGCGTCCGTTGTGATCGACCGCTTTGGAGAATCTGTTCAGTTCACCGGTCGTGAAAACCTCGAGAGGCGGAAGCGGGATCGAGAATCGCTCGTCGGTGAACACTTCGGTCCCTTCTGGGTGATCGACGGCCAGGAGTCGGTAATTGTCTATGTAGTACGCCTCCCAGTACTCGCCCGTGATCCGGAGTTCGTACTTTCCGTCCTTCGGTTTCAAGGCTTCGCCCGGGATCTTGAACCACTCTTCCGTTTGAAGAATTCCGTATGTGTCCTGGGCGTTTATCTTAAGGCCCAAAGCAGGGCTCCAGGGCGGCGCATCTTTCACATGTTCGAATTCTTCGCCATTCCACGCGAAGAGATGCGGGCACGAGCCTTTCAGGCGCTGTTCGGTCTCGACAGCCTGATCGGCTTTCAGGTCGAACTCCGCCTGCACGTATCCGTTCTGCCAGACGACCCGGAGCAGATCTGCGGAAGTGTTCTCTCCGAGACCAAAATGCACTTGCGGCGAAGTGATGACGCGCTTCTGAGCCATCAGACCGGACCGAAGCTCCATCTCGCCGCCTATCCCGTACGAATTGATCCTCTGGTCGCCCTCGGTTTTCGCCGCCTTCGGACGAAAGATCTGCCAGTGGTAGTTCTTGGTGAGTTTTGGTTTGAGTACGTAAGGACGCCCGTTCTCCATTCCGACCAGGTCAGGTCCGCCGTCCGAATCAAGGTCTGCTGCTGACGTGACAATGACGCCGGTCTGCTTTAAAGACGGCACTTGGCGCGCGAATTCTTCTGAATCCTTCAAAAATAATTGGGAGCCCTTCGAATCCGAGAATAAGCTGTCAGAATCCCCGTTGTTGTCGATATCAACCCGCAAGAGTGAATTGGAAGCGGGAATCTCTTCCCCGTAAGGTTGGTCGATGACATCACACTTTCCCTGTCCGAGTGCCAGAGCCCCAAAGAGACCCTTCCAAGTTGCGTTCAAATATCCGGCCTCACTGGAAATGGAGTCGACAGGGGGTGAAGAGCAGGTAAGCAGATCAAAAGTGCCGCCTCGGGCATTAGCCAAGAAGTGAAGCCCACCACTCCGGTCAAGGAAAGCCGCATCCGCGTCGCCATCTTCGTCGAAGTCGCCAAACACAAAATCGGCGGCTTTCTCGATCCCCTCAAACGTTTCGGTTCGAGATAACCTCCCCTCGGCCTCATTTCTGAGCACAAACGGAGCGCCTTCAGATGGTGCTAGCACGAGGTCCAGGTCGCCTTCGCTGTCGTAATCAAAAGCCCAGGCGCCCGCATATGAACCGCCGGTGATCTCGGCCGGAAGTCCTGTGGCGGAGGTCACATCCTCGTAAGTGCCGTTCTCATTTTGTTTGAATAAGCGAAAACCCTTGTCGGTCGCGAAAGCGAGATCGATTCTGTAGTCGTAGTCAAAGTCGATCTGCGCGACTTGTTTTGGCGAACTAACGCTGACAGGAATTTCCGTATCGCCGATAACCGTCTTGTCTTCAGTGCTGTAAGCGACGACAGGTGACTCTCCATTCTTGAAAACCACGAACGCTGTCTTGGCCTCGACGTCGGCGACTATCTTCTTCTCGAATCTGAGTTCAGTATCGGCCGGAGCGGGCTTGAATTCGGGTGCGGGTAGAATGAGCGGCTTGCGGATAAGTCTTCCAGGCGCGGTGTCCGAAGCGTTGAATTCAGCCAGCGAAGAACGGTACTCCGGTTCCCTAATCAGCACGTTCTTGAAGAAGGCTGTTTGTTGGGCTGCCGCGCTTGAGTTGTCGGAGTTTGTCAGTTCAGTGAGTTTGGTGAGTTGTTCCTTTACTTCAGCCGGCCAATTCTCCGAACGCTGCCGCAACGAATTGACCGATTCCTTCAGTGATTCTGTGTTGCCTGTTTTTGCAGCTAGTCTCGCGATCTCGACCTCAAGCGCAAGATTGTCTGCGAGGTCCTTCTTCAGCTTGTCCTTCAGGATCGCAAGCGCTTCGGCGTCCTTGCCCTGCCTTTCGGTTTCTTCTGCGATCGCGTATTGCGAGAAGTGGTCCTTAGGGTCGAGCTCGACGGCCTTCTGAAAATGCTCAAGTGCTTTTTCCGACTCGCCTTCTGCCAGGTCGAGCTCAGCGAGATTTGCTATGGTCGTCGAATTGTCGGACGCGAGGCTGTTGGCCTTCCCGAAGAATTCGCTCGCTTTCTCATAGTCGCGCTGGCGAAGATAGAGGACGCCCAGGTTGTTGAATGATGCGGGTTCATTCGGAGCGAGCTCGGTCACGCGCGTCAGTTCCGAGACCGCCCTCGGATCGTCTCCTACTTCCGTGGCGGCAAGTCCGACGTAGAACGACTTCAACGCGCTGGCGTATTCCTCTGAGCCCTGCTCAGGAGTGCCTCCGCCATTGCAGCCTGCGATCACCGTCGCGAGTACCAAGACCAAAATGCGTTTAACCCACATAATAGAAGAAGACAGGATAGACAGGATGGAAAGGATTTGGGCCCATCCCCAAAGTTGCGTTAATTAGCCGACATTCAAAAATAGCTAAGGACGTAGACTTTCAGGACCCTATCTTGCCGATCCTGTCCATCCTGTTTGTACTTGTTCTTTAAGGGCTTCTGACACCTGCTCACCGCTCACTGCTCACTCCGTGATCCAGGCGTGAACTCGCTCGGCTCGCCGCCTTCTTTCAAGTAATAGAACTTGTTCGCAGCAACACCAGTGAGCGTCTGCTTATCACCGTTTGGCCAGTGGATCGTCAGTTCGTCGATCGTTTCGGCCGCTCCGAGCCCAAAGTGTATCCGGAAATCGCTGACCGAAAGGTAGCTTTGAGCCCCCATCACCTGCCTTTCGATCGTCTTGTCGCCGATCTTGGCTACAAGCCTCGCACCGATAGCATTCGTGTTTTTTCCGCTACCTTCAAGCAGGAGCACCACGAAATTGCCCTGATCAACGGTTTCGTTAAAAGCGATCTGCGCGGTGCCGCCGTTGTTGACGATCACGAAATCGAGATCGCCGTCGCCGTCGAGGTCGGCCACCGCAAGCCCTCTTGAGACCTGCGAGTCCTTAAGAGCAGCCCCTGCTATTTCGCTGATATCTTTGAACTTGCCGTCGCCAAGATTCTCGTAGAGCGAATTCGGCTGGGCAAAGGTCACCGTCTCTGAGTTCTTCTCGATGTTGTCCTCGATGTGGCCATTTGCGACAAGAAGATCTTCGTCCCCATCGTTGTCGGCATCAAAAAGTTCGATACCGAACTTGAGCCTCTGGCGGGCGGTCTGGCCGATTCCGGCCGCGTCTGAAATCTCGCGGAAGAATAGGCTGTCCTCCTGCGTGTAGTAAGCCGTGGTCTCTTCCTGAAAGTTGGTTACAAGGATGTCGAGATGACCGTTCGAATCCAGGTCGCTGAAATCCGCTCCCATCGATCCTTCCTCTTTTCCGATCTCGCTGTAAGCGGCTCCGCCGAGTTTAGCGCGGTCCTCAAAAACGCCTTTGCCATCGTTTATCCAAAGTTGGTTTGGAGTCGTGTCGTTGGCGACATAGACATCCTGATCGCCGTCCTTGTCGATATCGCCGATCGCCAGCGCCAGGCCTTTCTCAGGCTCAGAGGCAATTCCCGCCTTCTCGCTCGCATCAATGAACTTTCCGTCGCCTGTGTTTTCCCATAACTGATCGGGAACGGCTTCATAAAGGTATGGCGCCGAGTATGTGCGAAGGCGATTGTTGTACGTCGCGACGTGCGTCTGCTGGGTGTAGGCGACGTACTTGACCACAAAAAGGTCCAGATCGCCGTCCCCGTCAAGATCCGAGAATCCCGCACTTGTAGCCCATTTGTCGTCCTTCGTGATCCCGGCCTGTTCCGTCACATCCTCAAATGCGGAGCCCGTGTTTCTCAAAAGCCGGTTGTCGCCGAAAAAGTCTGTCAGGAAGAGGTCCGTCAATCCGTCGCCGTCGAAATCACCCACGGCCGCCCCCTGGCCGTAGCCGCTACCTTCGAGCTTCCACTGCTCGGTCGCATCAGTAAACTGGCCTTTTCCGTCATTCAGATAGAGGTGGTTTCGCGCATTCGCCGGTCTTTCCTCAGATGTTACGGATCCGCTGTTTACAAGCAGCAAGTCCGGCGCGCCGTCACGATTGAAATCGGCGATGGCGACACCGCCCGCTAGGACTTCCGGCATCCATTTGGCCTCGGAACGACCGCCTTCGTGTTTGAATTCCACACCGGAAGAGCCGGTTCCGTCAGCAAACTGGATGTTCGATGCTTCCGAAGATGACGAATTCCCGGGGCCGTCAGCAACACAAGCACCGCTGCCCGCGATCGCTAGCAATGTTGTAAATACCAGCAGTTTCTTCATTTACCACTAATTTGTTGGGCCCTGATCCGGGCCTCCTGGGCCTTGTCGTTCATTCCCAAAGCGCGGTAGGAATTGTAGAGAAAACCATAAAGCGCGACCTTGTTCCGCGGGTCGGCTGAGTCGAGGAGACCGTTTGCGATCTCGACAACTTCCGCGTGGCGTCCCGCTTTGTAGGCCTCCTGAAGCCTGATCATCTGGTCCACCATCCGCCCCTGACGGCTCGATTTCTCTGTAAGCTTTTTGTAGGCATCTTCGACCGCCTTCGAATGAAATGTCGCTTGCTCCGAATCGTTCATCTTCGCGTATATCCGGCTCAAAGCATTGTGTGCGGGGATCGAAGAAGGATCATTCTCGACGACCGACTTGAGTATCTCGATTGCTTTCTCGTTTTCACCCCCGTAGAAATAAAGGAGACCGCGAAGGACCATTCCGTCGACCATCTTTCGATCCACGATCTCCGACCACTTCGAGTCAAGCGTTTCCGCTGCTTTTTCGTGGTTCCCGGTTTGAAAGTATGCGCTCGCGAGCATCGAGGCTCTCTCCGCATCGGGAGGAGAAGTGAGTTTCGTGAACGTCTCAACCGCCTCGGAGTACTTCCCGAGCTTCATATAGACCTTTGCGAGCAAAGTCAGGTCTTCTTCAGATCCGTTGTCGGATCTTGAGCCAAGAAGCTTTTCAAGCGAGGCCCAGTCTTCTCTTTGGGTCAAGGCTTGCTGATAAACAGCACTGATGGAATCTGCCTGCGGGTATTTCTCGTGCGATGTTTTCAGAAGGTCGAATTCCTCCTGAGTGAGCCTGGCGCGGCCCTCCATCTTTTGAGACAGCCGGTTCGCGGTGTTCATTGTTTGCGCGTCCGGCTCCGTCCCTCCGCTGCCATTCGAGCACCCGCCGGTGCAGAAGACCAAAATGATCGCGGCGACCGCCGTCAGGCAGATCACCGCTGGTTTGTTTCGTGCCTGAGTTCGCAAGAATTACAAATCCCTGAGCAGCTGTTTGGCGATCACCAGCCTCTGGATCTCGCTGGTGCCTTCACCGATCGTGCATAGCTTCGAGTCGCGCCAGTATTTCTCAGCCGGATAATCCTTTGTATAACCGTAACCGCCGTGGATCTGCACCGATTCCTCCGAGACTCGGACAGCAGTTTCGGAAGCAAAGAGCTTTGCCATCGAAGAGAGCTTTGTCACGTCTTTTCCTGTGTCCTTTGCGGCGGCGGCGTTCAGCGTAAGAAGCCTCGATGCCTCGATCTCCGTTGCCATATCCGCAAGCTTGAATTGAATGCCTTCGAACTTCGCGATCGGCTTGCCAAACTGCTCGCGTTCTTTTGCGTACTTCATTGCGGCTTCGTATGCGCCCTGGGCGATCCCGACTGAAAGCGCGGCGATCGAAATGCGGCCGCCGTCGAGGATGTTCATCGCCTGGATAAAGCCTTCGCCTTCCTCACCGAGAAGGTTCTCGTCGGGCACATAGCAATCTTCAAAGACGACGGATGAAGTCTCCGAGGCCCGCATGCCGAGCTTGTTCTCTTTCTTGTCAGACCTGAAGCCTTCCATCGACTTCTCGAAGATAAAAGCGGAAATTCCCTTGTTACCTTTGTCTTTGTCGGTCACTGCGACCGCTACACAGATCTCGCAGGCGATGGCGTGAGTGATGAAGTTCTTTGATCCGTTGACCTTGTAACCGCCGTTGCTCTTGACGGCCGTCGTCCGTGTGCCGCTTGCATCACTTCCGGCCTGTGCTTCCGTAAGGCCCCAGGCGCCCCAACTCTTGCCCTGTGCGAGCGGGACCAGATACTTCTGCTTCTGCTCTTCGGTCCCGAATGTGTATATGTGGTTGGAGCAAAGGGAGTTGTGAGCTGCGACACTCAATCCTACGGATCCGCACACGCGGCCAAGTTCTTCGATTATCGTCGCGTATTCGACATAGCCCATTCCCGCGCCGCCGTACTCTTCAGGGAAGATAACTCCAAGGAGTCCTAGTTCGGCGAGCTGAGGCCTTAGTTCATCGAAAAAGTGCTGGTTCTCGTCCCATTCGAGAGCGTGCGGAGCGATCTCGCTTTCTGCGAACTCGCGGACGCTGAATTTGATCTGTTTCTGTTCTTCGTTGAGCTGAAGATTCATATAGTGCTTATGTGTTAATAGGATTGTTATAGGTTATTTGTAGACTATCAAACCGGCCGTTCTAGCGAAAGCAGACTCAATTGACGCACCGGATCATTCAACCCGCTTTCGGAACGTCATAAGTTCCTTTATCTCGGCCTCCGACAATTTTCTATGGGCGCCAGGCGCAAGCGTGCCAATCCTGACCCTGCCGATGCCTGTCCTTCGCAGCTTCACGGCGGAAAAATTTATTGCGTCGAACATCTTTCGGATCTGCTGGTTGTGCCCTTCGTAAAGCACGATCTCAAACCAAGCGTTCTTCTTTGCGGACCGCAAAGGCTTGATCTCGCAGGGCGAGGTTCGGAAGCCGTCTTCAAGCGTGATCCCTTTTCCAAGGGCGTCGATCGCTGACTCGGGAGGAATCCCTTTCACCTTGACCTCATACAGTTTCGGGATAGTGCGGGTCGACGAGACCTTGTTAGCGAAGTTTCCGTCGTTGGTGAGGATGATAAGGCCTTCCGTCTTGAAGTCGAGCCTGCCGACGGGAAACAAGCGGCCGTACTTCTCGGGAACAAGGTCAGTCACAAGCGGCCTGTTCTCGGGGTCAGAAACACTGGAAAGGTAGCCTTTCGGCTTGTTGAGAAGAATGTAGGTGGCGACCTGCTGATCGAGCTTCGGATTTATCAGCTTTCCGCGGACCTTGATGTGGTCCTCGGCCGGATCGGCTTTCGACCCAAGTTGTTTGACGACCTTCCCGTTCACCGTCACCTGACCGTCGGCGATCATTTTCTCGGCGGCCCTCCGCGAGGCGATCCCGGCGCGGGCGATGAGCTTCTGCAGTCTCTCACGCATGTGTCATGGATCAGGGGTCAGGTGTCAGTTCAATCTTTGCGGTCAGGTCGAGTCTTCTTAACGATCGAGTAGAGGATTCTCCCTAGTTCGTCTGCGTCCGAAAAAATACTCTTGTAGGCCTTTTCCTTCAGATAGCCAGTCGTATGCAAGAGGTCCAGCCAGTACTTAGTCTCCAGGCACTCTTTGTAAGCAATTGCCATTTTGTTTGAGAAGTCTCTTCTGGAAACCGCTCCCCTTGCCTCCGCAATATTCGCACCAATTGATGTACCGCTCCTTAACAATTGCTTTGAGAGCACAAACTCTCGCTTAATTCTGACCAAGTGCTTAAATGCACTCACTATACGGACAGCAAAGGCAAACGCTTTGCTGTCGACTATTCTGTCTTGTTTCATATTGGTGGTGAGGTTCCAAATGAATACCCGAAACAAGCTGACGTATCTCTAACTATTCTAACCCAACAAAGGAAACAGTCTCGTCCGATACCTGATCCATGATCCCTGATCCCTGAATCATGATCATTGAACCAAATCCTCAAAATCCTCAATACTCGGTAATTCTGAGAGGTCTTTCAGGCCGAATTGGATAAGGAAGTCGCGCGAGGTGCCGTACTGCATCGGCTTGCCGACAGTGTCTTTTCGGCCGCGTGAGATTATTAGCCTCTTGTCCAGAAGCGTCTTGATCGAGGAAGCCGACTGGACGCCGCGGATCTCGAGGATCTCGGGAACGGTCACGGGCTGCTTGTAGGCTATGACGGCGAGGGTCTCGAGCGAAGCAAGTGAAAGCTTCGCGGAGGGTTTCGATTTCAGGAACTCGCGGACCTCTTCGTGGAATTCAGTCCGTGTGGACATCTGCCAGCCGCCGGCGATCTCGCGCACCTGCAGGCCGCTCTCACGTTCCGAGAATTCACTGCTCAACTGTTCAAGGGCAGACTCAATGGCCTCCTTCTCCTCTCCAAGGAGCTTGACGATCGAACGAACCGGCAGCGGCTCGTCTGAGACGAAAATAAGCGCTTCAACGGCAGCCTTCAGTTCAGACACTGAGCGCCTGCCGGTTGATTCAGTTGTGACTTTGTCGCTTGGCATTCTTTATGCCCGTCGCTCACGCTCCGGGAGTTGATCCTTGTTCCCGCCTTCGCGTCCTTCGTGAATACCTTCGTGTCCTTTGCGGTAAAACTCTTCTTAAAGCGCTTTGAGAGCAGCAACACGATTCGCTTCAAGATGCCCGCTCTCCGATCGCTCAAGACTCCACGAGCTCAAGGGTTATGTCTTCAAAAGTGTTCTTCTGGAAAAGAGCAACAGCCTCCGTGCGTACGATCTCGAGCACCGAAATGAACGCTAGGATCAGTTCGCGCCTCGATCCCATCTCGCCAAAGACCTTTGTCAGGTTCAGCCTCTTTTCGATCTTCAGGCGAGCCTTGAGATTTCTCAACATCTCCGCAAGTGACATTTCCTCGCGGTGGATCTCAAGTTCGATCTGCTCCTTGTGCCTAACCATGATCTTCTGAAAGGCTTCGAACAGGTCGAACACGGTCGCTGAGATCTCCGGATTGTTCTCGTCGGTCTCGATCGTCCCGCGTGTGAACACCGCCTGTTCGACCGTTGCACGCGTCCAAAGCGACTCCGCGGCAAGCTTGAACTTTTGGTGTTCGAGAAGGCGGTCGACCAGCTCTTGCCTCGGATCAAGCGTTTCCTCTTCGCCCTCCTCGACGGGCTCTTGAGGGAGCAGCATCTTCGACTTGATCTCGATCAGCGTCGCGGCCATCACGAGAAACTCGCCCGCGACCGCGATGTCAAGACGCTCCATCATCTTGATGTATGACAGGTACTTGTCGGTGATCCTCGCGATCGGAATGTCGAAGATATTGGCTTGCTCACGCCGGATGAGGTAGAGCAGCAGGTCCAGCGGACCGGCGAACTCGCCAAGCTCGAGCCTCAGCTCGTCGCTTGATTCGCTGACAATCTCAGCCTGGACGTTCTTGAAATCGAACTCTAGCTGTTTTGTTTCAGAGTCATTCATCGGAGGAACCGATACCGGATTGGACGCTATTGTAACTCACGGCGGTAGATTATGTAATCGACAACGGGCGGCTCGATACCGGACTGGCGCAGGAGGGTTAGCGCCTGACCGCGGTGGCCCGCTGAATGGAGCGCGACGTGAGAAAGGACGTCCCTGAACGTGTTCTTTACACTGCTTCCCGCGCTGGTCCTGTAACGTATGATCTGTCCGAGGCCCTCATCGTCAAAATTCTCGAGAAGCCGCTCGTAATCCTCGGCGTTTTTCATCGCCAAAGCGCCTAATCCTTCAGGATCTGCGTCTGGCCAGAAATCGAAGCCGGTCGAGTCCTTGCCGAACATCCGCTCGTAATATTCTTTCTCCGTGATAAGGACGTGAGACATCACGCGCACCGCGTCCGGGCAGTCGTGCTGTTTCAAGACCGCGATCACACGACGGTTCGCCCAGTCGTTGTATCGGTAAAGGCGCTTGAGGTGTTTGAGGGAATCCACTTGATCAGTTCCGAGTTTCGAGTTTCACGTTCCGAGTCGTCCGTTGGCAAAAACTCATATCTCAGAGTTCAGATTTCAGATCGCGAATTGCTAATTGCACATGAGCCGAATAGCCCTGTTTAGAGCAGGGCTTGCCCTGCGGTGAGCACAAAGCGCGAAACGGATACGTATAGCGTCGGGCTTCGCCCGGCGATGCGGCGCAAGCGCTGCTCAAAACAGTGATATTGATGCCCGACAAGCTTCAGCTTGTCGGGGTTGGCCGCATTTGTTAGCTGGCGAAAGCTGAAGCTCGCGCGACTGTCCGCAGCGCAAGCGTTGCTCTAAACCGGTCGATGTCGTAGACGCCTCGATGGAGTTCTGCAACGTTCCTCAGTCCTCAGTCCTCAGTACTCAGTCCTTTCAACTGTTCGAGGCTGACGTGCTGAAGGCTCGCCTCGTTCGTAGCTTCCAGAACCACAGGGGGCGCCATACCCGCGTCAAAAGCCTCTTTCCAGCGAAGAACACAGAGGCACCATTTATCGCCTGCTTTCAGGCCGGGAAAACCCCATTCGGGATGAGGAGTGACGAGATCATTCCCGCGCGAAACAGAGAACTCGAGAAACTCGTCGGTCACGATCGCGCACACGGTGTGCCGGCCAACGTCATTCGCTCCGGTCTTGCAGTAGCCGTCGCGATAGAAGCCGGTCATTGGCGACGTACAGCAGACCTGCAGCTCACCCCCGAGAACATTCTTTGGTTTCGGCCTGTGTCCGTTCCCGTTTCCGTTGGTGATGCTCATCCTTTTCTTACCCCTCTTGTCTGATCAGTTCTATGCCTCTGTCTATCGGCCTGGCAATGACGGCCTTTTTTCCAACCTCTACGATCGGGCGCTCAAGAAGATTCGGGTTCTCGACCATCGCCTTTACCACCTCACTGTCTGGTGTCTCGTCAGAAAGACCGAGTTCTTTATAGGCCTTGTCTCGTTTTCTTGCAGCCTCGATCGGCCGGACACCCGCCTTCTTAAGGAGCTTCTCCAGATGGTCCTCGGTCAGAGGGTCGGTAAAGTAATTTACACTTTCAAAATCTATTTCGTTCTCACGGAACGCTGTCGCAAGCTTGCGGCAGGTCGTTCACGTAGGCTTCTCGTAGACCGTTATCTTAGTTGCCATTATCTTATCCCCATACTTTGGTAAACGTTCTTTAGTGTCTCGGAAGCGACCGCCGATGCTTTCTCCGCGCCCGACTTGAGGATCGCTTCGAGAGAATCATCGTCGTATTCGCGGACGCGCTCCTGAAACGGCTTCAGGAACTCTATCGTCACTTCCGCAAGTTCAGACTTGAAGTCGCCGTAACCCTTTCCTTCAAAATGCGCCTCGCAGTCCTTTGTCGGTTTTCCGGAAAGCAGATGATAGATCGTCAAAAGGTTGCTGATCGCGGGCCTTGATCCGTCAAACGTTATCTCTGTACCGGAATCAGTCACGGCCTTCTTGTACTTCTTCGTGATCGTGTCGGCGTCATCGAGAAGAAAGATCGTGCTGTTGAGGTTCTCGTCCGATTTGGACATCTTCTTTTCAGGTTCCTTCAAAGACATTATTGCCGCGCCGACCGGCGGTATGTACGGATCAGGTACCACGAAAGTCTCGCCGAAATCGCGGTTGAAGCGCTCGGCGAGATCGCGCGTAAGTTCCAGGTGCTGTTTCTGGTCCTGTCCCACGGGCACGAGGTCAGTCTGATAAAGGAGGATGTCGGAAGCCATCAGGACCGGATACGTGAACAGCCCGACACTGGCTCGTTCTTCGCCTTTTCCCTTGTCCTTGAACTGGGTCATGCGTTCCAGTTCGCCCATCCGCGCCACGCAGTTCAACACCCACGCAAGTTCCGCGTGCTCCGGCACATCGGACTGAATAAATATCGTCGAGCGTTCGGGATCCACGCCGGCGGCAAGATAGATCCTTGCAAGGTCAAGAGTCTTTTGCCGCAACGTCGCAGGGTCTTGAGGCAGAGTGATCGCGTGAAGATTGACGATGCAATAGAAGCTCTCGTACTCGGTTTGAAGGGCGACCCAGTTCTTGAGCGCCCCAAGATAGTTTCCTAAGTGCAGCTCCCCCGTGGGCTGGGCGCCACTGAATATGCGTTTTCTCATTCGTCAGATACGTTGAAGGATCTCAAAAAGCGCGATTATGAACGGCGTAATTATCAGGTTGAAAAGACCCATAAAAATAAAGAGCAAAAGGAGCATGAATCCGTACTGCTCGATCAGTTCCAGCGCCGGCGAGAAACTGTCGGGCAGGATCGAGGACAGCACCTTGCCGCCGTCGAGCGGCGGAATCGGGAGAAGGTTGAAGATCGCAAGCGAAAGATTCAGGATCATCAGATCGCCGACAAAAATGATCAGAGGATTAGAGCTCTTTTCAAAAAACTCGATAGGCGCAACTCCCTGCGTCATCAGTACTTTCGCAAGTACAATTCCGATTGTGACAAGGATCAGATTGGCGATTATGCCCGCGACCGATACCCAGAAATTAGCGGTTCTGTAATTAGACCAGTTCCTGGGATTTACAGGGGTTGGCTTACCCCAACCGATTAGCGGAATAGACCCCAACATTCCCCCGATCGCGCCGAAAACGAATCCGGCGATCGGAATCACGAGTGTGCCGATCACATCGGTGTGTTTTACGGGATTTAGAGTCACCCGCCCGAGCATATACGCCGTGTCGTCGCCAAACTTGTGCGAGACCCACGCGTGAGCCGCTTCGTGGCAGGAAACCGCGAGCAGCAGGACCACCATGAATATGACAAGGTGGCTAAGAAATTCTGCTATGGCAACTTCGCCCATTTATAACTCCGTAAGGTATGAAAGGCCTGAATTATAGCGCTGAAAGAGGCGCAGACTGCGACCTGGCCGTAATTGTTATTAGGCCTAAATTGTGCCATCCTTTTAGCATTTAACAAAGTGTTTCGGGGGGAAGTGTAATGTTGAAGACGATCCTTTTCGGAGGTTCGGCAGTTGATGCCGTGGCCGCAAATGCGGGAATGGCGCTGCTGAGGATATTTGCGGGTATCGGTCTGGCATTTGGTCACGGTATCGGAAAGATGCCGCCTTCAGACGGATTCATCGAGGGAGTCAGCAAGTTGGGATTTCCGGCCCCGGGATTGTTTGCCTGGGCAGCGGGTCTTTCCGAATTTGCTGGAGGCATTTGCCTCGCATTGGGGCTCTTCACGAGAGTTTCCAGCTTCTTTGTCTTTTGCACGATGTTCGTTGCGGCTTTCGTGAACCACATAAACGACGGTTTCTCCGGGCAGGAGAAAGCACTCCTGTATCTTTTCATCGCATTGTTCTTCGCGATCGCCGGCTCCGGCAATTGGGGTATTGATGCGTTCGTGAGGGAAAGATCGGCAACAGACCAATAGACTGATGAATAACATCATCTGCATAGCAAGTGAATTCAAAGGAAACGACTTCCTTGAAGAAGCTCAGGCGGCGGGCTGGCACGTAACGCTCGTAACCAGGGACGACCTTCGTGATTCCGCGTGGGCCTGGACCAGTCTCAACGACGTACATTTCGTCGCAAAAGAATCACAGGAAGAGGACTACCTGCGGGCGATAGTGAATCTCGCAGGCAAGAAGCGGATCGACCACGTTGTCGGTCTCGACGAATTCGACGTACTGCCCGCTGCGAGAGCGAGAGAGTATCTGCAGATCCGGAAGGGAATGAGCCGTTCGCACGCGCTCAGGTTCCGCGACAAGCTGACGATGCGCACCGTAGCTTCTTCCAACGGCGTGGATTGTCCGGAGTTCACGGGAGTATTCAACAGCGAAGACATAGAATCGTACCTTGACCGTGTTCCCGCCCCCTGGATCGTGAAGCCGAGAACCGAGGTGTCGGCGTTCGGCATCAGAAAATGCTCGACGAAGGACCAGGTCTGGGCGGTCCTGAACGATCTCGACAACAGGCATACCTGGCGAGACCATCCATCGAAGTTTTTGATCGAACGCTTTATTGAAGGCTCCGTATTTCACGTTGATTCGGTGATAAAGAACGGAAAGATCGTTTCCAAAGGCGTAAATCAGTACGGGACGACGCCTTTCAATGTCGCTCACGGCGGCGGCGTGTTTACTTCAGCTACGATCGGTTACGGCGCAAAGGACCGCAAACAGCTTGAGAAGCTCAACAAGATGCTTCTTGAGGCACTTGATCACAAGAACGGGGTTGCGCACGCGGAATTCCTGAAGTCAGATGAGGACGGGAAATTTTATCTGGTCGAGGTGGCTGCCCGCGTCGGCGGAGCCTATATCGCGAACGTCCACGAACACGCCTGCGGATTTAATCTCTGGCGCGAATGGGGAAAGATCGAGACCGAAACGAAAGAGAACCCGTACGTACCTCAGAAAGCCAAAAAAGACTTTGCAGCGATTGCCCTCGCGTTGGCAAAGGACGAAAAGCCGGACACCTCGGCGTACGACGATCAGGAGATCGTCTACCGGGTCGACAAGCCGCGTCACGTTGGACTCATCTTTTGCACAAAGACCAAGAAGCGTCTGGACGAACTGGTCTCCACGTACACCCAGCGGATCACGGACGACTTTCTCGCGGTCGCTCCGGTTAAGGAGCGTTACGACGACTAGCAAAGGCAAGGCGATCCGCCAGACGATGAAGGATCCTACCGCTTCACCGGAAGTTCTCGAACACGAACTCAATAGACATTTTCCGGACTTGCTCCGCTTTGAATCTTTAGCGGAGGCGGAGCGATCCGACGTGTATCGGAGGATCCGACCGGACGTGGAGAGGATCCTTGAAGCGGTAGTCATCGGAGATCACGCAGACGGGGAATCACGCGGTCGGGCATCGGGATCCGTTCGCGCCGTGGCCTGGAATATTGAGCGCGGATCGTTTCTTGACGAGATCATCTCCCAGCTTCGCGATCACGAGCTCCTTTCGAATGCCGATGTTTACCTCTTGACCGAGCTCGATCACGGAATGGCTAGAAGCGGAAACCGCGCCGTCGCGAAAGAGATCGCGACCTCTCTCAAGCTGAACTATGCATTTGCTCCGATCTACATTGCCCTGCAAAAGGGTAGCGGCGTCGAATCCCAGGTAGAAGGCGAGAACACGGCCTCTATTCACGGATTGGCGATGTTCTCCCCGCATCCGATAAAGAATGTTCACGCCGTTCCTTTGCCGAACGGGAAGGACAAGATGCGGGGTAAAGAGAAGCGTCTGGGGTATTTGCGTGCGCTGATCGCCGATATCGAACATCCTGGCGGCACCTTTCGTGCAGTTACGCTCCATCTCGACGCGCATTGTTCGCGTGCACACCGGCGGAGACAGATGCGGATCGTGCTTGACCATCTCGAAAAGCTGCCTGAGATACCGACGATCATCGGGGGCGACTGGAACACGTCGACCTACAATTCCCAGAACTCGACCCGCGCGATAATGGGCTATTGGCGGCGCGTGATGATGGGGCCAAAGAGGGTCGTTCGCGATCACTATCCATATCCCGACCGCTATTTCGAGCGTCCGATGTTCAGGGATCTCGAACAGAGAGGATATTCTTACAAGCCCTTTAATGAGGCGGGGGTCGGAACGCTTCACTACGATATGGAGAGTGTCGAAAAGAACACGAATCTTCGGGACTGGGTCCCCGAATGGTGCTTCCCGTTCATCTTCTGGGCCTCGCGAAGGGTCGGAGGTAAGTTTTCTCTGAGGCTCGACTGGTTTGCCGGCAAGGGGATCGAACCTGTTCCGAACAAGCCGCCCCAGACGATCGCCGGACTTGTGAACGAAGATGGGGTTCCTTTGTCGGACCACGATGCGATCGCCGTGGACTTTCGGCCCTCAGGGCGTTAGACTTCGAATTTACCGATACATCCGCAAATGCGGCTGTCTTCAGGAGAGCAATTATGTCAGAAGTTTCGTTTTGTCAGACCGTCAGCTTTGCTGCGGATAAGTTCGATTATGTGGCCGTTGAACAGCAGAACGGCAACGCGACGGTCATTAAATTTCAGATCGACGCACAGAAATACAGCCCGGGTGACGTTGTTGTTGTACTGGACGGAGAGAACATCGTCTTTCACGGCATCATAGGCAAGATAGAAGATGAGCAAGCCTATGCATCGGACCCCAGGGGTTCGTTACTGGCTGCAACCGTCCAGTAGCCGCTTTTGGTTGTGGGAAGTACGCTCCGCACGGGTTCGTGCGGCGCGTATTTTTAGTTTACGGGATCGGATTCAGCGCGAGAAAATCTTGCAAGCGGAACAAATATCGCAGTAATCTCCTTTTAAACCCTGAAAGATCCCACAACGAGGCCGATATGAAAAAGATAGGAGATTTTCAGGCGCCGTACGGGCTGAACACCATTGCCCTTGATTCCCCGGTCAGGGGTGTCACCGATTCCAGCTACATCGCGAAACTTGTCGATACACAGGAGGAGTTCGAAGCGGTTCTCCGCCTGAGGTACGAGGTCTTTCACAAGGAACTCGGCGACTTGGAAAAGGCGAGACCGTTTTCCGCACAAACGGATCTTGACGAGTTCGATCTCGCCTGCGAGCACCTTATCGTTACGGAGCGGGCCACGGGGCGGGCTGTCGGTACATACCGGCTCAATACGCTGGAGACCGCAAGGCGTTCGAAGGGGTTCTATGCTTCACAGGAATTCCTGATCGACGAGATTCCGGACGACGTGCTCGAGGGCGCCGTCGAGCTTGGAAGGGCCTGCATCGCGAAAGAGCACCGAAACACCCGAGTCCTTTTCCTGCTATGGAAGGTTTTGGCCAATTATATGGTCGCGAGAGGAAAGAGATACCTGTTCGGCTGTTGTTCGGTGTTCACGCAGGATCCAGAGATCGCGGCGAAGGTGCTTCAGCAGATAGAGATGTCCGGGCACCTTCACGACTCGATCAAGGTGCGTCCTAAAGATGAAAAAAGGATCGTGCCTGAAGGATTCGACCCTTCGTCGATGGGGCCGGTCGAGCTGCCGCCTTTGGTGAAGATCTATCTGAGGGTAGGCTGTAAGGTATGCGGCGAGCCGGCGATCGACAGGGAAATGAAAACGATCGACTACTTTGTAGTATTTGACCTGCGGACGATCGATCCGAAATACGACAAAATGTTTTTCGGCGAATCGAGTAGTTAAACGTGGACTCGCTCTTCGAGCTCCATCCCTTTATTGTCCGAGTAGGTCACGATCGTTGAACTCCTGGTTCCGTATATAGGCGTTTCGATAAAGATCGGAGAGAGTATCTTCTCCTTTATGTATCCGACGCCAGTGTCCGGAAGATCCTCATCTTCAGCCAGCGTCCGGTCAGTGAGCACCCCGAACAGATCCTCTTTCTGAAAACCGTCGTCGATCACTTCTTTAAGCCGCGCCTTTCCGCGTTCGACCTTGGGCCAGGGAGTGTCAAGCAGATGATTGCTGATGCCGTAGAGGCCGGGCCCGAGTTCCCGTATGCCGTTTCCGCGGTTTGAGAAGTAAAAAAGGCTGGTCGTACCGTTGTTAAGCTCCCCAACGAGGAGGTTGAAGCCGGAATAGTCGCCCGCCGATCTCTCGATCTTCTCAAGGTATTCGCGAGTGGATGTGTCCGAGGTTAGAAAATCGGATACAAGCCGGCCGCGGGACCGCGTACCTTTCTCCTGCCCGGGTTCCCGATAGTTTGTAACCGCGGCGATCTTCCCGGAATCGGTAACTCCCAGCCACGTACCTTTCGCGACCATATCCCTTCCCGCAAAAACCCCGGGAGCATCGTCCCAGCGGCCAGCTTTCTGAGTCGGCCGTTCATAGAATTCGTCTCTGTTAGCAAGCAGGATAAGGGGAGTTTCTTCGTGCTGACGGTAGGAAAATAGGATCGTACACATTTCTTCAGACAGGCTCGCCGTTCAAATGTCTTTCATCGCCCGAGCGAAAGAGTGTTCGGGAAAGCAGCTCGAGTGCCGATACCGGGCCGCACCCCCGCCGCCTGTTAATACGTCCGATCTCGAATGCGATCTTCCACTGCCGGAAGAGCGTCCTGTATGCTTCCAGCAGCGTGAACCTTGAATCATAGATGTTCGTCGATTCGCTCGTCACACCATTCAATTCAACGATCTTGAGCCCTTTACCGTTCCGCAGATCTTCTTCTGAAGTGGCTCTCAGGTCGAATCGTCCAAAGTAGAAACCACTGTAGCCCCTGCAGATCTCATCGATCACTTCCTCCAGCTCGCGGGTCCTGATGTGACCGCCATCCCCGAATATCGCGCCCTTTGCGTGCGTACCGATCTCTACCAACGGAACCTTTTCTTCTTTCGCAGGAACTCTCTCCGGATCCCCGAGGTTTTTCAGATAGGTCCTTCGGATGCAGACGGCCCGGTCGTCAGAAAGCACAAGCTCCTCGATCGTCGACTTCCCGTCACCGTAGAGTACGGGGAACTCCTTTGCCGTAATCGAGAAGATATTACCTTCTTCCTCACCCGGAAATCTGTAATGAAAAACACTAAACTCCACGCCGGGAGCAAACTCCTGCAAGATCATCGGGCCACGCGCCGACGCAAGCCCGTCCTGAAGGCCCCTCATATCCTTAATAATACTTACGCCTTTGCCTCTCTCCCCTGAATCCGGTTTTAGAGCAAGGGGAAAAGCCAGGCCGGACCTCGCCAAACGGGAATCGAGCAGTGCGGGGTCCGAATTCTCCCATTCAGAAGGTTTGATCAAAAGATGTTTGAGAAGATACGGCCGCGCCGCTTCAGACCTTGAGAGTCCCTTGTAGATCTCGTCTTTTGATTCGCCTACGAAACCGCCCATAGGCATTGCGGGATTGGCGCTCGTAAAGACCGTTAGGCCGCCGTTTCTTATGCCGAGGTACAGGCAGTAGATCACAACAGGTGCGTAGAAGATCTGTATCGGCCAAAATTCCCATAGAAAGATCTTCTTAACGGTTCCGTAAACCCGCCTGCGTTTCTTCCAGGAAGAAAGCACTAATGCCAATCGTATGAGGAAAAACACCGAAACCGCTCCGAGAAGCAAGTTCGGACCGAACAGGAATTCCTGTGTGTAAAAAGCCCCAAGTACTATAAGAGGCGTCCAGACCGCGGCAGCCAGAAAGAAGTACACCGAAAATCGCAGAAAGCTCGTTCCAAGGAAGCCGGCGGCGAGATATGTAGGCAGGCGAAGGCCAGCAACGAAACGACTGACGAAGATCGCCTCAAGACCGTTCTTCTGAAGCCATTCCGTCGCCCTTTGTAGTGTTGCACCGGAGACAAATCGATCGAGTATTCGTCTTGCAACCCCGACACTTCCAACTCGTCTTCCGATGAGGAACAGGCCGGTATCTCCGATAAAGATGCCTGCGAAACAGGCCGCGACAGACAGTTCAACAGGAAGCACACCGCTTGCCGCGAGCGTACCTGCCAGAATGCAGGCCCCGTCTTCCGTTACAAATGTCAGCAAGAAAAGGAACGATCCGATCGCCAGCGGGGAATACCCTGCCAGAGTGTCCGCGTCGACACTTCCGATGCCGTAAATGAAGTCGACAAGCTCCAACGCTACACCTGAGAGACTCGGGAAGTCAGCGGTAGCTGTTGTCTGTGTATGAACAAGAGAACCGCACTTAATAGGAACACAACGATCGCCAGGATGAACAGTGTTCCTCCGTCATCGGCGACAACGATGCCCAATACGGTCAGATGAATGAAGATCGCCCCGGAAATCGTCGCAAGCGCGAGCAGCGCGCCGTATACGACAGTCCTCGGGACAAGCAGCAGGACCGCAGCAACGAGTTCGACGAACCCTGAGCCTATTCGTCCGACCGCCTCAAGGTCCGCCCCCATAAGCTCTGAGAATATAAATTTGGATTCCTCTGCGCCTGTGAATTTAAAGAAAAGAGTCTGAATGAAGATCAATGCCACTACGATCCTGCAGATCCAGCTTACAACCTTAAGTCCTGTTGACATCTCTATTTAACGTCCGTCTCGAGCGGACCCTCCTTGCCAGTATTCAAGCGTCGAGGGCGCAACTCCGAACCCTTCGCCGAATTCGATCCCATACCTGGATATCTTTTCATTTATCAGCGCATGATGATGGACGGTGTGGCTGTGCAGAAACTCCAGCTCTCTTCCAATAGTCGAAGGGTGCTCGACGCCGCTTTCGACCTCGGACACCACCCTTACCGGTGTCTCGGGATCAAGGCCTGACAGGTGCCGAAGCTCTTCATTAATGGCACTTGTCTTGACGATAGCAGCTTCGCGGACTATCTCGACGCGTTCGTCCCTTTCCCTCGCAGAATAATTGATCACGCCGGATCGAAGGCCTTTGATGAAGCAGGCGACGAGATCCAGGTTGTGCCGGATGTGGCCGCCGACGCTGCCCGTGCTCTTGCTTCTTCGCCTATACTCCTCGTCGTCAAGCGACAGGGCTAAAGTAGCTCCTTTGTCGAGTTCGCTCTGGATCAGGCTCACTATGTGCCCGCAGTCCTTCCTCGCACGTCTAATTGTACTTGCTGTCATATCGATCAAACCGTCAGGTTTCACGTGGTTAATTTCGCGCGGCGCGTCATTTATTCCGGATCTTCCCGCATCAGTGCCCGAAATCACAAAAAAAAATCGGCTGGCCGGGCGCCCTTCGCCCGACCGGCCGGAATCAGCAGGAGGAGATTACCTCTGCTCAGGAGTTCTTGTCGTAACCTTCTATGAAGTTCTTCTTTGTCTGTGTGACTATCCCGTTGAACCGCGGATTGTCACGCAGGGGGTCGAGATTGTAGTCGTACTTGATGTGCAGAAAGTGGATAAGCGAATCCTCTTCAGCGTTCTGCAATTCCTTGAATGCTTCCTGACTGTCGCCAAGCAGTGCGTACACGGACGCGATCTCGTAGGCCGGTGCCTCGACTGGCCCCGATTTGGTCATATCCTTGAGGATCTTTCGCGCTTCGTCCTTGTTTCCCTGTTTTGCGAGAACCCGGCTTATAAGCAGTCTCGCGGTTTTCTGCTCCGGAGCGCTCTTTGGTACAGCCTGGAGCTCTTCGATCGACTTGTCGAGCATTCCTTTCTGTTCGTAGATCTCGGCGAGGATCACTCTCGTCCACATCATTGACGGATCAAGCTCGACCGCTCGTTTTCCGAACTCGAGCGCCTCGTCCGTCTGCCGGTTCAGCCTCAGAAGCCGGGCAAGGTTCAGGTTGATCACCTGCGAGTGCGGGTCCGCCCTTTGGGCAAGCTTCATTTCGCGGATGGCGGCTTCAAGATCTTCGTCAACTGCGTGCATCCACGCCAGCCGCATTCGTGCTGCTGCGTTGTTGCCATCATATTCGATCGCTTTTTCGAGCAGACTGAAGGCGCGCTCCGCATCGCGTTCGTATTGAGCGATAACGGCGAGGGCTGAATACGCTTCGGACGTCCTTGCATCAAGCGCGATCGCTTTTTCCGCGTGCATCTTGCCTTTAGCGATCGCTTCTTTCGGCTCGATCGAATCCACCTCGTAGATCGCCGCAAGCGCATACGAATCGGCGAGCATTGCGTGGGCTGCCGAGAATGTCGGGTCTTTCTGTACCGCTTCTCCAAACAACTTGATCGCTTCTTTCAGATTCGAGGCAGATCTCTTACTCCAAAAGTAGATTCCTTTCGTGAACGCCTGAACTGCTACCGGGTCGTTCCGGACAAGCGTCGGCTCTTCAGGGATCACATCGCCCGCAAGCCTCGAAGTTAGCTTGGAAGCAACCTCATTCGAAACGACATCCTGAAGCTCGAAAATATCAGATAGCTCGGTGTCGATTCGGTCGGCCCACACTGGTGAACGGTCGGCGACACTGATCAACTGGACGTTGATCCTCACGCGTTCCCCGTCTTTCTGAATCGTGCCGGTTAGGATCGCGTCTACTCCGAGTTCACTTCCTATCTCGACAGGACTTGAACCGCCGCCGGCAAACTTTGCTATGGTCGAGGTCGGCGAGATCGAAACGACGTTTTGATTTCCGAGTCTCGAGATAAGAGTGTCGGCGAGCCCCAGGCTTAGCTTCTCGTCCTTTTCACCTCCGATCTGCTCAAAAGGAAGGACCGAGATCGACCTTATCGACGAAAGCCTGTCAGTTGATGCGGTTGATGAATAGAGATTGAATCCCCAAGCGGCTATGGCAACAGCGAGAAGCAGGGCAGAGAGCGCTGTTCCTGCGATAAACCATTTGCGGAACGGCTTGTGTGTTTTCTTCGGCGGGGGATCCGGCGCAAGGAAATTCTGCTGCTTTTGATCGTCACTAACAGAGGCCCTGGCTCCGTTTGTTCTCGCCAGCCCGTTCTCTTCCGGAGTCACAGGGAGGTCTGCAAAGCTTTCACTAACCTCGCCTGAAAACCTGTAGCCGTACTTCGGGATCGTCTCAATGAACTCGGTCGTGCAACCGTTGTTCTTGAGTGCCCTCCGCACCATATAAATGTGCTGAGCGAGGTTCGCTTCCTCGACATAGCTGTCGCTCCACACCTCGTCGAGGATCTCCTGCTTCTTGAGCATCCTGTTGCGGTTTCGAACTAGAAAACACAGGATCTCAAAGCTCTTCTGGGTCAGGGGTACATGCTCCCCGTTCCTCAGTAAAAGGCGGTTGGAAACGTCGAGGCGAAAACTGCCGAAGTCGTAGTAGTGCGTTCTGGTTGCTGACTTAATCACCTAAACTCCCTAGCTGCTTTGATCAGGCAGGTGTTAACTAAAGAACACCACGTATTCCTGATTTGTGACAATTTGACCGAATTGGTATTCCGGTCAAACCGTTATACCTTCCGGTGAGGGGTTCATTCCCAGCAGGTGATTTGCCGCGGACGCTTTTTACTGCGGCTCAAGTTACTACGGAACTGCAGGTGAATGTGTTCCGTCGGATCCGAGCCGGTGTGAATTGCGCGTTCGCAGTGGTTGTCAGTTTGAAATACCTAAGACGTTTGCTTTGGTGCGGGATCTGAAGGCTAGGTTTGTTGTGACAGGAAAGTATTGATAATTTCCAATAGTTATTTTGGGTTTGCCTTCTTCCCGGGTAGTCACGTTCGTCTCACGGTACGTCAATAACTGATGTTGTGGCGCTTGATGAACGAGTTTAAAGTAGAGGTCCTCATCTTGAGAAGCTTTGCGGCATTCGCCTGGTGACCTCTCGTGACCCTCAGGGCCTGCTTGACCAGATTGATCTCGTACAGCTTGGTCGCCTTGTAGAAGTCGATCCCTTCTTTTGGAAAGTTCGTTTCAAAGTTACGGAAGTAATGATTGGTCTCAGAGTCCTTCAGATTCTGCAGCTTGTTGACTGCGGTCCTCAATGAAGAAACTACTTCTCCAAGTGCCATGATGCTCTCTTCCGACTCCTCGGCCGAGTTCCCGTTCCGTACTGCTAACTGACTTAGAATTGGATTCATTTTCTTGGCCTCCGTGGTTAAAATATATGAATTCTGGACAATGACCGATTTTCATTATCAGTCATAAGATAAACCCTCACACCTTCGGAAGTCCTAAAAATCAAATCAATTGTTTTCAAAATCTCATAAAAAATCCGAAAATTCGCCCGCCTCTACCCGATATGGGTTAAAAGAGGCGGGCGATTTATTAATTCTCTGTAAACAGAGATCTAGAAGATCAGCCTGAATCCGAATCTGATCGAACGCGGCAACTGCCACTGATTCGGCTGGTTGTATCGGGCATCGGTCACATAAGCCGAGCAGGTGCTCGCGCCGTCGCCGCAAGTCATCGCTCCTGAGTCTCCCCTGGAGTTCAGATCGCGGATCTGGCTTGCAAGACCGCCGTTGAAGATCTGCTCGATGAACGTCAGCTCGTCGGTGACGTTCGGAAGCAGGAAGTTGACGTCGGCATCCGACAGATCACTTCCGAAGATCTTTCCGAAACGGTTGACCACATTGTCCTCGTTGAACAGGTTCAGGATGTCCAGATCCAGCGCAAGCGTGAATTTGTCGTCCCTGCCGAACCTGTACTTATGAGAAACAGCGAAGTCGGTCTGGGTGAACATCTCTGTTCTCCCCAGGTCGCCTCGTTGGTTCAGGAACGTGTCCGCACCGTAGAAGCTGACCCTGGTCGAGATCGGCGTTCCGCTTTGTCCAATGAAGAAGCCCTTGAACTCAGTGTTGTTCGAATTGCTCCAGCTTTGGTTGTAACCCGCATTGATCTTGACGACATGCGGACGATCCGTAGCCAGGCGCCCGTTGTCGGGATTGCCGTCGGCGTCAAAGCCCAGGAATGGAAGATCGAAGAATCGGTTCACGTTCGGCGACGATCGGCCGTTCTCATCAGAGCTTGCCAGACCCGAGTAATTGCCGAAAAGACGGCTGTAGGTGTAGCTCGCATTGATGAAGTAGTTATTGGCAAATCGTCTATTTACCGTGAACTCGATCCCGTCGTACTTCCTTTCCGCTTTCGGGGTTGCAAGAAAGCCCGGGAAGAAGGGTTGTGAAACCACACCGAGGCCCGGGTTGGCGATGAAGAAGTTCTCGTTTCCGTTCTCGTCGAAGATCCCTACGTCTTCAATCGCGCGGTCGACCTGCTTATGAACATATCTAGCGCCAAAAACCCAGTTGTCCGAAACTTCGAACTCGGTTCCTACGTCGATACCCGTCTGCCTTGCGGCCTTGAGGTTGGGATCGACCCGGTTGTCGCTCGGGTCGTTCGAGGGAACGCGGAAGTCGAAAGTTCCGCGGTTCGGATTCGAGAGTATCCCCTGTCTGGTGTAAAGCGGGTCGGTATAGTCCGGGTTGCTGGCCAGGATCGTGACGTAATCCCTTATAAAGGTATCGCCGCCGAATGATCCGCGGGGAAGTTCATACTTGAAGCGGTCATAGAACCAGCCGGCTCCGCCGTATATCTTCCAGCGTCCGTTGCCGAGTACATCGAAAGCGGCGCCGATCCTGGGTGCCGGCTTGTCGCCCCAGCCAAAAATTACCGGTACGCCGTTGGCGGAGAACGAAGGAACATCTTCGCGTTCGATGCGGAAGCCCGGATTGATCGTCAGTCTGCCGATCGTCCAGCTGTCCTGAACGTAGATCGCCTGGTTCTTGCTTGAAGTCTCGCCCAACGTGCCGAAGGCCTGTAGGTACACATAACCGACTCCGCCGTCCACGACGCCGAATCCCCTTGAGGACTGGCCGTAGAAGAAACGGATCTCGCCGGTGTTGACATATCCCTGGTCAACGTCGTTGCTAAGCTTGTTGAGCTGATAACCGAACTTCAGGCTGTGTCGTCCGGCTGCGTCGAAGATAGCCGTCGCGTCCGCATCGAACGTCAATCTCCTGGAGATGTCCTTGTTGGTCGCGAAAACGGTCGGAACGCTTGAGAATCCTGCTGAACAAGTGCCGCCCGGGGTCACTCCCGGAACCGTTTCGTTACCGGTGATGCACCGGACACGCTCGATACCG
This sequence comes from Acidobacteriota bacterium, assembly GCA_003385635.1. Taxonomy (GTDB): domain Bacteria; phylum Acidobacteriota; class Blastocatellia; order Pyrinomonadales; family Pyrinomonadaceae; genus Aridibacter. Next base: position 485,781 of record QQUY01000001.1, read on the forward strand.
CTTGGGATGCCGTAGCTTCCAAGCCGTTCGTTGAGTGCGGTTTCGCCAAAGCGTGCTGCAAGGATCCACGGACCCGCTGTGTAAGTTCCGCCGAAATTGTAGGTCGTGCTCGACCTTCTTCCGCCTGTCCTGTCCAGGAACTCGGATCCTGAGAATACGCCGTCTGAGGGCGTCGGCCCGGCAAGAGGCGTGATCGAGGCAAGGTCGCCGTGAACCCTGATCGGATTGTACGTAAAGCTTCCGTTCAGATTGAGGCTGTCGCCGAGCTGCGAATCAAGCCGTGCAAAGCCATAATCCCTTCGCTCGTTCCTGCGATACTCTTCACGATTGCCGTCAGAGTGGTCTACAGTTCTCAGGACCTCATAGCTTTGTACGTTGTAAGCTGTGAAGAACCAGAGCTTGTCCTTGATGATCGGGCCGCTGAGCGAACCGCTCGGGAAGAAGTAAACGTACTCGTCGGCTGCGTAATCCTGTCCAGCTTCGAAAATAGAGAGAACGTTCTGGTTCGGATCAAGGACTCTTGGCTGCTGAATGTTCCTGTTCTCGATCGTGCTGAGCGTCGTAACGTTCGTTGGATCGACAACCGAATTTCCCGGTTCAAGTTTGCTGGTCTGGAATGAGGTTCCGATCGAGCCGTTGTACTCGTTTCCGCCGCGCTTTGTTACCAAAGTGATAACGCCGCCGGTCGCTCCACCGTGTTCGGCTTCATAGCCGCCTTTTTTTACCTGGACTTCCTGGATCAGCTCGAACGGAAGATTGTTGTTAGAGTTTAGCTGGCCTGTCCTGAAGTTCGTTACTTCCTGGCCGTCAACGATAAAGGTGTTTTCCGCGCCAGTGGACCCTTCGATCTGGATGCCTGCACTCTTGGATTCCTGCTGCACGCCTGAAACCGTATTGAGTACGGATGTAAAGTTCTCACCCTTGGGGATCTGTTCGAACCGCTTTTCCGTGATGTTGTCCTGAACGCGGCTCGATGTCGGGTCGATCGCCGCCACATCGCCGGTCACGGTCACCGTGGCGGTCGCCGATGCAGGCTGAAGCGAGAAGTTGACCGGCGTCGCGCGGCCAAGACTAACTGTCGCATTGGTGGGGTCGCTTATCGCGAATCCGTTTGCCTCGGCGGTCACCACGTAGTTCCCCGGTGGGACCGCGAGTACTCTGAAGAATCCCTGGCCGTTCGACTGGACGGTCCTGTTGAATGCGTTTCCGCGGATCGTAACTGTGGCATTCGGAATAACGGCGCCCGTACTGTCGGATACCGTACCGTCTATTGAACCGGTCGTCTCTTGCCCGAAGGCAAACACGGAGAGACCGATAACAAAGACGGAAGTGAGAATGCCTGTCTTCAATCTATTTAGCATTTTTTCACTCCTATGTAGCGTTATGAACTTGCGGGCCGCCAGGGAAGAGCTCTCTTGTCCCGGACGTTCCCCCGGGACTGCGGACCGCGCTTGAGCGCACTAATATGTCGCAAGCCAATTGCCATAAAAGGGGTGGAATTGATGCCGGACGGCTTAAATGATTGCTTGACAGGCGGATGCGGGCATTTGGGGTGTGCCCGTTTTAGAGAGAATTTACAAATAATTTAGGCCCGCGGCTGCGAAGCGGGCCTTACCGGATGACAGTTGAGAAATGTTTTAGAATTTCCCCCGAATTTCGGAATTTCGGCGTTTTTGTACGGAAATCTGTAGAAATCAAGCCATTTTCGACCGAGAAAGCTACTTGACGCTCATCCAGTCGTCGCCGGAACCGATCTCCACCAAAAGCGGTACGTCCAGCTCTGCAGCAGACTGCATTTTATCGGAGAGGATCTCGCTCACTGCATCAACTTCCGATTCCGGAGCCTCCAAAAGCAGTTCGTCGTGTACCTGCATCAGGATCCTGGATGTCAGACCTGCCTCGGATAGTGCCCGGTCGACCATGATCATAGCTATCTTGACTATGTCTGAGGCCGTGCCCTGGATCGGCATGTTGATCGCCTCGCGCTCGGCTCTTGAGCGGACGGCAAAATTGCGGTCCTTGATCGATGGGAGATACCTGCGGCGCCCGAAGATCGTTGATACGTAGCCTTGATCTCGAGCTACCTTGGGAGTTTCATCCATATACTTCTTGATGCCCTTGTAGGTCGCGTAGTAATTGTCGATGACCTCGCGCGCTTCGGCTTTCGAAATGCCGACTCTCTGCGACAATCCGAAGGCCTCGACCGCATAGGCGATGCCGAAATTGACTATCTTCGCCAATCGGCGCTTGTCTCGAAGCTCTTCTTCGGTTTCCGCGCCAAAAATCAGGCGCGCAGTCTTCGCGTGGACATCCTCCGCGTTGCGGAAAGCCTCAAGCATCACCTCGTCCTGGGTGATATGCGCCAGAATGCGCAATTCGAGCTGTGAATAGTCCGCTGAGATCAGCTTGCAACCGTCTTCAGCAATGAACGCTTTTCTGATCTGCCTCCCGAGCTCGGTCCTGATCGGGATGTTCTGAAGGTTCGGATCCGTGGAACTCAGACGGCCGGTGGCAGCTACCGTCTGGTTAAGTTTCCCGTGAATGCGTCCGTCGTCCGCGATCATGTTCGGCAACGAGTCAGCGTAGGTGGATTTTAGTTTGTCGAGCTCGCGGAACTCGATGATGTGATTCGCGATCTCGTAGGTCTCACCTATCTCTTGAAGCGCATCCTTGCTTGTCGAGATCTTGCCCGTCGGAGTCTTGTATTTTGTCTCGATATTAAGGTCCTGGAGAACTTCCGCGACCTGCTTTGGGGAATTGACGTTGAATTCGCGCCCTGCTTCCTCAAAGATCCTCGAACTCAGCTTTTCCAGTTCTCCTGCAAGGTGCTCCGAGGACTGCTTCAAGACCACGGGATCGACCTTCATCCCTGTCATCTCTATCTTGTAGAGTATCGGGATCAGGGGAAGTTCTATTTCCCTGTAAACGGTATCCAAATCTCCAGACTCGATGTCCTCATTCAATCTTGGAGCAAGCTGATAAACGAAATCGGCTCGTTCTGCTGTTCGATACTGCGTTTCCGTCCATCCGTCGGGGATGTCCTGCAAGATCTCCTGTTCAAGTGTCTGCTGGGCCAGCGTTCGCAGTTCGTAATTCCTTCGACCGGAATCGATCAGGTACGCTGCGACCATCAGATCGTCCGAAACGTTAGCCGGCGCGATCCCGGCTTTGTTCAGCACCGCAAGATTCCTCTTGTAGTCGTACGTGCTTTTCGTGAGGTACTTGTTTTTCAGGATGTCGCCAATTCCCGACACAGCCGAATCCCGGCCTTCCTTGAATCCTTTGAAATCGACATAGTATGCAGCGCCTCTTCTGGTCGCAATGGCGACGCCGTCCGGCGCCTCGTGATCGAAAGAGCCCGCGTTTTTCGGCGAAGCAGAGTCGTCTATCTCAAAGCTCCAGCTTTCGATCTCGAACAGCTTACGCACGAGCTTGTCCAGCGACTCGCGGTCGCTGACGATCTCATACCTTCTTTCCAATGCATCTTCGCCTTCTTCATCAGTGCCGGCAAACAGAGGTGCACTGTCAGAGAACTCGCGCGTGAGTGTGTTGAATTCGAGCTCGCGGAATAGTTCGTAAGAAGCTGTCCGGTCGGGAGCCTTTATCTTTAGCTGCGTGAGATCGAAATCGATCGGGACCTCGGTATGCACGGTCGCCAATTCCACGGACTGCCGCACCAGTTCCGCATTGTTCTGGAGGCTTTCACGATAAGTCTTGTGACTCACCTTGTCGGCGTTCTCGATCGCGCCTTCCGCGGAACCGAACTCCTTTATCAGCTTTACTGCGCCCTTGGCTCCTATCCCGGGGGCGCCGGGTATGTTGTCAACAGAATCCCCCATTAATCCCAGGTAATCGATGATCTTGTTCGGAGGAAGCTCGAACTTTTTTTCGACCCAGGCTTCGTCACACCATTCGACGGGCGGGACCGGGACTTTGCGACGTATGTTCTGGGAGTTTTGCCGCATGCACACTACAAAAGGGTCGCTGACAAGCTGACATAGGTCCTTGTCGTTCGACACAATGACCGCCTTAAGTTCTTTCTCTTCACATTTTTTCGCAAAGGTCCCTATGATGTCGTCAGCCTCATATCCCGGCTTCTTGAGGACCGGGACGTTCAGGGCCTCGCAAACCCGGACGATGTACGGGAGCTGCGTTGCAAGGTCCTCTGGCATTTCCTCGCGGTTCGCCTTGTAATCCTCGAAAAGGTCGTCCCTGAAAGTCGGATCCTCAGTATCGAAGATCGCTGCGATGTATTCCGGATTTTCGTCCGCGATCAGTTTGCGGAGCATATTCGTGAAAACGAATACCGCTTGAGTAGGCAGGCCCTTCGAATTGCGCATTGGCTCCTGGTTTCCGCCAAGCGGCGCAAAAAAGGCCCGGAAGATGTGGGACATTGCGTCGATCAGAAAGACGCGGTCTGGTGATTTATCGCTCATCGGTTTCGTGAGTCTGAATGATAGTTAAACTGAATTCGCGTGACAAGCATCGCCTTTTTCAGGGGATTGGCAACGAGACCTTGCCGAGATTTTCCTTCTGGAGCTTTGAGCATAGCGCGGCCGGCAAGTAGCATCTAGGGGCAAGAACCGTTTTCTCGTGATTTACAGCAGGGAGTGAAAAAATGTCAGTTCCCCGTTTTCGTTCAGGCACTTTTCCGGCGATGGTCTTGAGGTCGAGGGAGGTCGGCGGTTTCGTTTGTACCGAGACCGGATACGCTCCCGGTCAGTCGATCGGTGCGCACTCGCATAACACTGCCGGGATAGTAGCTACAATCGCAGGCGGTTTTGCAGAGACAATCGGAAACAGGGAGCTCAGCTGCTCCGCCAGGAAGATTCTATTCAGGGCACCTGGCGATGTGCATTCGGACACGTTCGGATCTGAGGGTGGCAGGTGTTTGACGATCGAAATACCAGCCTGCTGGGACGGCCATTCGCCTGTTGCGACGCCGTTGTTCACATCCGTAGTCAACGGATCGTCCGCGACGATCAACTTTGCCCGGCAAAGGCTCTACAGGGAATTCCTTTGCGAAGACGCCGCTTCGGGGATCGCGCTCGAGGGTCTCGTACTTGAACTGGTCGCCGAGATCGTCCGTTCACAATCGAGGAAAATGGAACGGGTCGGATCACCGAGATTGGAACGTGCCTACGAGCTGGTCAACGACCGATTCCTGGAACCTTTGAGCCTTTCCAATGTAGCTGCAGAAGCCGGGCTCCATCCAAGTCACCTTGCGAGGGCGTTTCGTAAGGAATACGGAATGACGGTGGGAGAGTACATACGGGATCTGAGGATCGCACGGTCCGCTGACCTCCTTGCAAATTCGGATCTGTCACTCGCCGATATCTCGCAGGAATGCGGATTTTCAGACCAAAGCCACTTTTCGAGGACCTTCAAGCAGGCTTACGGATTCACGCCGCTGCGCTATAGAAAAGCTCTTTCGGCACGCTAGTGCCGTTCAAATCGCAACATACATTCAATAGGCGAGAACCGGCTGACTGTATCTTTTCAGTATGAGCATTATCAATTCAGCTGGCCGATCTCTTTTTCTGATGTTTCTCGCATCGTTATCCCTCGCCCAGGGTGTCGATACTTCGAAACCTGATCCCGGCAAGCTTGAGTCGCATCTCGATCCCGTCGCTGAAGACCTAATGCGTCGGCTATACGCGCCCGGGATGGCGGTCGCAGTTGTAAAGGACGGGAAAGTGATCCTCAAAAAGGGTTACGGCTTCTCAAATGTGGAGTCGAAGACGCCGGTCGATCCTTCGAAGACCATATTCAGGATCGGTTCCATCACAAAGGTATTCACTGCGAATGCGGCTCTTATACTGGAAGAAGAAGGAAAGATCGGGCTGGACACTGATGTAAAGAAATACCTCAACGGCCTGAAGATCGGCGGAGCTTACAAAGGCGTAATGACTGTTCGCAACCTTCTCACACATACCTCAGGGCTCGATGAATTTAGTGCCGGTCGACGCTCCGAGACGGCGGCCGGGGTAAAACCGCTAAAAGACTTTCTTTCCGACCGGCTTGTAGCGAGGACTGAGCCGGGACGGCAGATCAGTTACTCGACCTACGGGATCACCCTTGCCGGGTATATCGTCGAAGATATCTCGGGCCAGCCGCTTTCGAAGTTCTTCGAAGACAGTATTTTTCGGCCTCTCGAGATGAATTCCACGAACCTGGGCGTCGTTCCCGAGTCCAGAAAGAACGATCTGGCCGTAGGATATACTTTCAACGGCCAGTACAACCCGCAACCTTTCGAGTATTTCCATACCTACCCCGCATCCGACATCAACAGCACCGCTGACGACATGGCGAACTACATTCTTGCTCATCTCGGCGGCGGCAGATTCAAAGGCAACAAGGTATTTGACGATTCGACATCGGGGCTGATGCACCACGTTCAGTTCAAGAATCACGAACGGCTTCCCGGCTGGGCCGTCGGATTCTACGAAACGTACGACAACAACCTGAAAGGGATCGAGCACGGCGGAAGCATGGAGGGATTTGCGGCACTTCTCTACCTGCTCCCGGAAAAGGACCTGGGCATCTTTGTCGCCTCCAACATTGAGCAGGGCCGGCTGATGTCAGGAATGAAACAAGCCGTTCTCGACTACTTCTACCCTGTCTCATCGAGCCCAGACGACCCTGAGGAATTCGCAAAGCTGAAGCGCTTTGAGGGCAGATACAGATGGGATGTCTATTGTCATACGTGTCCGCCCGACAGCCGCGGATTCTTTCCGAGGCCTTTTGAGGTCACGTTGAACAACGACAGCACGATCAGTTTCTTTGGTAACAGATGGAAGCCGGTCGGGCACCTCACGTTCAAGGCGATCCTGAACGACGACCGTGAGATCTTCGCCGCCTTTAAAGAAGACGAGAGCGGAAATATCACGTTCCTGTTCCACGGCAGCAATGCATACGAGAGGGTCGCTGAAGAAGCGAAATAGTGGTCCTGGACGGCCCTTCGCAAGCGCTCAAAATTCACACAATCCAGACGTTTGACAGTGGATTTTGCGTAGGCTATCCTACACGTTCGTTTTCGTCAGTCGAATAACGAATTGACAACAAAGATCACCCTTGTTGCCGGAAGGATCGGGGGGATAGAGCCAGGCAGAAGATGCTCGGCACAGAATGCGACCCGTTCGTCTAGGGGTCTAGGACACCGCCCTTTCACGGCGGCAACACGGGTTCAAATCCCGTACGGGTCGCCAATAAATTTTCGCTTAATGAATCGCCCGCTTGCCGGGCGGTTTCGCTTTTAAATGAACGCCCCGAGTTCTTGACCATCAGAAGGAACTATCTAAGCATCACAGCGGATTTAACGAGGCTTTATGATTAAATTTTCCAGAGCTCTTATCTCTTTGGTTCTTCTGCTGGCCGCCACGTCTTTAGCGGCAGCCCAAACTTCTGAGCGCGAACAGGACATCGTGATGGTGCTGCCCTTCGAGAACGGCTCGAGTGCGGAGTTCAATTGGGTGGGTGAGAGCGTGGCTGATTCGCTTTCCGACCTTCTCAAGGTTCCCGGTCTTTCGGTCGTATCAAATCAGGAGCGCAAAATTGTCCAGCAGCGTTTGAAGATGCCACCGAGCGTCTTGCCCTCGCTTGCCGCGTCACTGAAGCTTGCGCGCGAGGTTGAGGCGACGTTGCTTGTGATCGGTCGTTACGATGTCGAGCCCGCAAAGGACGATGTCGCCGCGAGCATCACGATCAACGCGAAGATAATCAAGGTCAACGAAGGCCGGATACTTGACGAAGAATTTCCAGACGGCTCCCGAAAGACCCGCGAGATCGTCTTGCTTGATGCGCTTGGCAATCTGCAGTCGATTCAGGGGCAGCTTGCTTACCAGGTGCTCTACCAGCGAGACAAGGCCCTCGAATATCCCCAGAATCATTTCATCGAACTCGCGACCAAGGTCCCGGCGAGGGCTTTTGAGGCATACATTAAGGGATTGCTGACGCCGGTTGCCGATGGAAATACACGCGCAAACTTCCTTAAGAACGCGATACGTATCTACGCCGAGGAAACCGACGGCGGGGTTTATGCAGATCCGGCGGTCGAACTCGGCCATCTCTATCTGGATGCGAAGGAGTATGACGATTCGCTAACTTTTTTCTCGATGATCAATTCCGAAAGCCCACTGTATCCGGAAGCAGCTTTTTATTCGGGACTTGTTCGCTGGCAGCAGGAAGATTACGAGCAGGCCCTCGCAGTATTGAGCCCGCTCGCTGAAGACCTAAAGCTGACGAGCGTGTACAACACGATCGGGGCGATTTCGGTAGAAGCTTCCCGCCGGGAAGCGAAGGATGAGAAAAAAGCTGCAAAGTTTCTTGTTGAGGGAATAGGCTTTCTCGAAAGGGCAGCGGATTCGGAAACCGTTGGAACCTCGTCGAAGTTCAATTACGGTTTTGCGCTGATGCTCCAGGAGAACTTTGCACAGGCAGCTGACGCCTTTCGCGAGGTTCTGGAGCAAGATCCCGGGGACGGGGAAGCTCAGTTCCTGCTTGCCAAGTCCCTAGAGAAGACCGGCGCTTCAGCCGCTCTGGCTACTGACGATCAGGCGCGCCGTCTGCTTGCTTCCGGAAACAGATACGCTGAACTCGAGAGCGAATGGAAAAAGGGTAATCTTGGCGGATTCATTTTGCGCGTGAAATGGCCGACTCGCCGCGAGTTCGTCAGCGTCGTTTTCGTGCGCGAACAGGCGCCTGTAACGCGGTCCGTCCCGAACGAAACTGAACAGCTCCTGGCTTCCGCGCAGTCGCATTACGACGCCGGCCGGGATGAACGAGCGATGGAAGTCTTGCGGCGGATCCTCGTGCAGGAGCCTATGAGCGCGGAAAGTTATCTGCTTCTTGGAAAGATCCACCTTCGCCGGGGCGACGTCGAGCAGGCTCTGAGTTCTTTTAAGACAGCGCTTTTCTGGAAGAATGCGCTTGTAGAAGCGCACGTATATCTTGGCAGGATCTATATGCAGAAGGGCGATTGCCTTCAAGCGAAGAACTACTCGCGATCGTCTCTTGAGATCGACGCCGACGATGAAGAGGCGATCGCGTTCGAAAGACAGGTCGAGAGATGCTCTCGATAATAGACCATATCGTGTAATTTAAGCATCCGATCTGATCTGATTTGGTCCGGCCGGTTCTCCTTTGCGGGAACCGGCTTTTCTTGTTTAAGGGGTTCTCTCGCCCGGGTCATTGCCCGGCTCTGAGACAAGATCTGCATGTTTTTCGCAGTCAGTGGATTTGTGGCACGCAGACTGCAATACCTTTGACCGGCTAGCTTGATAAAAATAATCAAGACCCCGCCGCCATCACTTCTCCGAGCGTGGTTTGCCACTGCGCTTGACCACCTTCCGAGCGTTCCTTCAGTTGTCCTTCCTATTATGAGCCTGGCTAAAGAGCCAGGCTTTCCTCCTTTTAAACGCCTTATTACGGAATATGTTAGCTGATACGAAGACCCTTCGATCAGATTGCATTGTTCGGCAATCAACAGATCAGTCCGTGAGTATGGAAAAAGCCACTAAAACACTTGCATTGAGGGCTGATGACAAAAAGTGGCACGAATCCGATGACAAAATTTGAATGAGTCACTCATTTTGACAGGTCTTTCAGAATGAATGATGTCACTCTGAACGGATTACTGTTGGGACCTGTTTTGTTAAAATCAGCTGGTGAACTTTTTCAGCAAGGTCTTGTCCGGGCTTCCCCGTCCGGCCTCATTGGTTCTCTCAGTGGCATCATCAGTCTTGCTGGCACTCTCGTTCCCCGACTTCGAGATATCACTTCTTGCGTGGATCGCTTTTATCCCGTTTCTGTTCGCGATCATGCTCGAAAAGGAGAGGCACCTGGCGACGTTCCTGGCAGGCTGGTTGTTTGGCACCGTATTCTTTTTTATCACCTGCTGGTGGCTCACATTCGCCCCGATCACTTACGCGGGCTTTCCGGTCATCCCCACATACTTACTCCTGCTCGGCGCGACCGCCGCAGCCGGAGTGTTTTCGGGATTCTTCGGACTCATCTACGGTCTGGTCCGCCGCGCATTTGGCGCGGCCGCTGTTCTTTCCGCTCCGTTCATATGGATCGCCTTCGAGTTTGCCCGTTGTTGGCTGACGGGGAACAACTGGAATGCAGTTGGTTACTCTCAGGCTTTCAATCCGAATTTGATCCAGAACGCCTCCATCGGCGGTGTAGCGCTGACAGGATTCGTTGTTGTCCTTGCCAGTGCATTGGCGGTTTTTGCAATAGAATCAGTGATCGACTGGAAGTCGGACAAAGCTTCGTTCCGGCCTCGCACGCTGATCACAGTGTTTCTGTTGCTCCTTCTGCCCGGGCTTTCTCTGGCACCTTCTCTGCTTTCGCAGAAGCAAACCGATTTTGAGGGCGATCCTGTCGTTTCGGAGATAATCGCTGTTCAGCCGAATGTTCCTATGTCGGGCCTCGATTTTTCAAAGTGGCGGGCTTTAAGGAAACGACAGACCGATCTGGCGGAAAGCGAGCTTGGAAAGATCGAGAATCGAGAGCGGCCGGTCACGGTCGTGCTTCCCGAGTCTCCGATGAACTTTCAGTACGCGCTTGATCCGGAATTCAAGGACTACATAGACGGTTTTGCAAGGAATAATCAGGTATCCGTGCTTTTCAACTCAGCCGAGCCTGACCCGTCGAGGGAACGGGGTTTCTTTAACTCCGCCGTTCTTGTCGGCCCCGACGGAGGAATGGTCCGGCAATACGACAAGATCCACCTTCTTCCGTTTGGCGAATTCGTACCGCTTCCGGAATTCGCACAAGGGTTGATACCCCCGATGGTCGGCCGATTCTCTCATGGAAGCGAGTATGACCTGTTCGATCTCGGGGGAGGGAAAGCGGGTGTGATGATCTGTTTTGAATCGCACTTCGGTTCCCTCTCGGCAGAATACGCGAGGAACGGCGCCGACCTGATCATCGAGATGACCAATGACGGATACCTGGGTCCAACCCCTGTACTTCGCCAGCACCTCGCAAATGCGGTCTTTCGTGCGGTTGAGACGGGAAGGCCGGTCCTGCGCGTTACGAATGTCGGTGTGACCGCGATGATCGACCAACACGGCAAGATATCGGACCGCGCCGATACCTACACGGAAGCTGTAAGGCATTGGCCGGTGAAAAAAGTAAGCAGGGGGCAAACTTTTTACGTCTTGGCCGGAGAGTGGTTTTCGATCCTCTGTGTTTTGGTTTCTGTGGGTCTCGTCGTCTTCGCAACGGTCAGCGGACGAAGAAAGCGCGTTCCTTAGTTCAGTGCTTTCTGTTGTAAAATTACGACTTTAGTCCGGTTTCGGAATCATCACATATGGAACTCAGCGATATTCAAACCAGATACGAAGAGATCAGGAGCAAGGTCTCCCAGCTCGGGAGGTTTCTTTGACGCGCCTGCCAGAGAAAAGGAGTTAAAAGCACTCGAAGAACAGATCGCCGAACCCGATTTCTGGAATGACCAGGAGCGTGCGCAGAAGATCGTTCAAAAGCGCAGCCGTATCGAGAAATCGCTTGAACGGCAGTCCGGGTTCGAGACCCAGCTTTCGGACGTCGAGGTCCTGACCGAGTTCGCAGAAACCGACCCGGCGTCAAAGAAAGAACTTGAAGAGCTGGTTATAGATCTCGAAAGGGATGTCGACGAAGCTGAGACGGAAGCGCTACTCTCCGGTGAGAGCGACCCGAACAACGCCATTTGTTCGATCCAGGCTGGCGCGGGCGGGACCGACGCTCAGGATTGGGCACAGATGCTGATGCGGATGTATTTGCGGTGGGCGGAAAGGAAGGATTTCAAGGTAGAAATACTTGATGAACAGTCCGGAAGCGAGGCAGGAATCAAGTCAGCGACGTTTCGGGTAGAGGGCGACTATGCGTACGGTCTCCTTGCAGGGGAAGCCGGCGTTCACAGGCTTGTCAGGATCTCTCCGTTCAATTCCGGCGGAAGCCGGGAGACTTCTTTCGCTTCGTTCTTCGTATCGCCCGAGATCGACGACGACATCGAGGTCGACATTCAGGAGAAGGACCTTCGCGTCGACACCTACCGTTCGACCGGTGCCGGAGGCCAGCACGTCAACACAACGGATTCCGCGGTGCGCATCACGCACATTCCGACAGGGATCGTGGTGACCTGTCAAAACCAGCGTTCACAGATTCAAAACCGCCAGGTGGCGATGCAGGTGCTTCGTTCAAGGCTTTACGAGGTCGAGCTCGAAAAGCGAAGAGCCGAGGCGGCAGAACTTGAAGAAAGCAAACAGGACATTTCGTTCGGATCCCAGATTCGCAATTACGTGCTTCATCCGTACAGGCTTGTAAAGGACACCCGTACAAAATTGGAGGAGTCCGACGTCGACTCGGTTCTTGATGGCGACATCGATCCCTTTATTAAGGATTTTCTCCTTTACCGAAAGTCCAGAGGTTGAACCAGCCGCCTTTCGCAGTCGTTATCTTATCGTCACACTGCTTTTGGTGTATGATAAGCCCTATCCGACCCCCGGACCTTCTAAAGAATGGCCGTTCGCAGTAAGAAAAACACCTCCTCGCAGAAACCGTCATATCTAAACGAGTTCATCGGGATCGTCCTCCTCGCGCTGGCGGTTCTGATCTTCCTGTGTCTTTTCAGCGCCTCTCCGAACGACTGGAACCTCAACACAAGCAGTTCACTCGAGACCTCTAACTGGATCGGGCCGATCGGTTCGCTGATAGCCGATATCCTGTTCCAGACGATCGGCGGCGTCGCATACCTGATCCCGGTCATACTGGTCATCTTCGGCGTTCGATATTTAATGTCGAGGACTGTTCATACCAGCTTTACAAGAATTACCGGCGTGCTGCTGTTTGTTTTTGCGGCCGCTGCGCTGCTTACCCTCTTCGGGTTTTACGGCGGGATCACGGGAGCCGCTCTATACGCAGTATCGGCATCGCTTCTTAACGACATCGGCACAGGCATCGTGTTCGCGGCTCTGTTGCTGGCATCGATGGTCTTAATTACGAGCTTTTCCTATTCTTCGCTCTTCGAAAGCCTCCAGCTGGCCGCGGGTAACTTTAGAATTCGCTTTGGTGAATGGAGAGAAAAGCGAAGGGCAATAAAGGAAGCCAGTGCAAAAGCGGCACCGGCTGCGAACGTAGCGAAAGTTTCGAAAAAGGGATCGGTTCCCGCGATCTCGACAGGTGAAGCAAGTCGGACAGAACCTGAGCCAGACGAGCCTTTGTTCGCAGACGATTCGGATGTGTTCAAGCCGATCGATATTTCCGACTCGGCAGATGCGGAGAAGGCTACCGCTGCAGGCGCAGGGGCTTCGGTTGGTGCATCCGGGCCTTTGTCTTCAAATGGAGGCGCTGCGGCAAAAGCGGCCTTGGAGGAGGAAGAAAAGGACGGATTGCCGGAAGCGTATGAGCTTCCATCGGTCGATTTTCTTACCGTACCGGCGCCAAAACTGAAACATGATGAAAAGGCCCTTAGGGCGAAAGCCCATGAGGTCGAGGAAAAGGCGTCCGAGTTCAAGGTTTCCGGCAAGGTCGATCAGATAGGTCTAGGTCCCGTAGTTACTACATATGAATTCAAGCCTGATGCGGGCGTCAAGTATGCTCGTGTGACCGGTCTTGCGGACGACCTGTGCCTGGCGCTCGAAGCGGAATCGATAATGATAGAGCGAATCCCAGGCACTGCATATGTCGGGATCGAGGTTCCGAATGACGAACGGGAGACGATCTTTCTCCGCGACGTAATCGAGTCGGAGAAGTTCAAGGATTCGAGATCTCTTTTGACGATCGGGCTAGGGAAGAAGATCGATGGCGCAAGGCAGATCGCCGATCTCGCAAAGATGCCGCACCTCCTGATCGCCGGAGCTACCGGTGCGGGCAAGTCGGTCGGCGTCAATTCGCTGATTGTATCGATTCTTTATAAAGCCCGCCCCGACCAGGTGAAGTTCATCATGGTCGATCCGAAACGGCTCGAACTTGGCGTCTATGCGGACATTCCGCATCTTGCTACGCCGATCATTACCGAACCCAAGCGAGCATCGACGGCATTGAAATGGGCGGTCGTTGAAATGGAAAGGCGCTATAAGGACCTGGCGGGCTGGGGTGTTCGAAATATCGACGGCTACAACTCCGAGGTCGACCGCCGAAATTCGCTCGAGAAGTTCGACGAGGAAGGAAATCCGCACAAGCCTTTGCCCTACATCGTGATCATCATCGACGAGCTTGCCGACCTGATGATGGTCTCCGGCAAAGAGGTCGAGGAATCGATCACGCGTCTGGCTCAAATGGCCCGCGCCGTCGGCATCCATCTTGTACTTGCTACGCAAAGGCCTTCAGTCGACGTGATAACCGGACTGATAAAGGCAAACTTTCCGGCGCGCATCTCGTTCCGCGTATCTTCGAAGATCGATTCCCGCACGATCATCGATGCGAACGGCGCCGAGAGGCTGCTTGGCCGAGGGGACATGCTGTTCCTGCCGCCCGCTACTTCACAACTCGTGCGCGTACACGGTGCATATGTCGATGAAAAAGAGATCCGCAAGATCGTCGAACACATCAAGGCTCAGGCATCTCCCGAGTACGACGAGACGATCACCCAGGACGAGGAAGAGACGGATGAGTTCGGAGATCTTCCGGGAAGAAAGGACGAGCTCTTCGAAGAGGCCCTGAAAACGGTTGTCGGCGCTGGTCGCGCATCTACTTCTCTTCTTCAAAGGCATCTGCGAATCGGTTACGGGCGAGCTGCGGCGATTCTCGACGCTTTGGTTGCCGACGGCTTCATTGGAGAAATGGACAGTTCGAAACGCGCGCGGCCCGTATTGCAGGCGGCCTACGAGGCAGTGCAGGAAATAGAAGAAGGCCGCGAATACTAGGCCTAGATAGATCATGAGACGGGAATTCCTCACATTCCCTTCATTGCTCCAAACAGGAATGCTGCTGCTACTGACATTCGCGTCAGTGTTGTCTGCGTGTGTCCAGCCCCCGAAAGAGAGTTCGAAGGCTTCGGGCGTTCATAGTACGGGCGTCGACCTGAATTCGGCTACTGTTGAAGACCTCAGCGCATTGCCCGGTATCGGCCCGGCGACTGCAGAAAAGATCATCGCCCACCGGGAGACGTTCGGCGAGTTTGAAAAACCAGAACACATCTTGCTTGTGCGGGGTATAAGCGAAAAGAAGTTCCGCAAGATCAGACATCTCGTCGTGGCTCGGAAACAGCCCCGCTAGCTGGACACAAAAAGAAAGAAAGCCATTCCTCACATGGTTTCGAATAGCTTCCAACGATACGGGACCGCGTCCCGCTTCTCTGAAAACCCGTTTGCGTTGCTCGCGGCCGCATTTGCAACGGGAATCTTTGCCGCGGGACAATTCGATGCGCCTCAACAGATCCTGATTTCTGGCGTGGTCCTCTTTGCATCTATCGCACTCCCAGCCTCAAGATCCCGATCGAACGCCGCCTTCATTCTGATCGCTTTCGCATTTGCAGGAGCATTCTCTTTCGGGACATCCGATAGCTCAAGCTCTACGGACTCACTCAAATACCTGCTTTCAAAACGGGTGATCTCATCTGGTGATCCCCTGATCCTGGAAGGCCTTGTCAGGTCAGGTCCGGACCTGCTACCGGAAGGAAGGCGGATGGACCTGGAAGTTGATTCGTATACATACAAAAAGCGAAACAAGAGTGCTTCAGGCACCGTCCGTGTTTACATAACCCTTCAAAGCAGCGAAACCGTAGAGGAGTTCTCGTCAATGGGTTTGCATACCGGAGCAAGAGTAAAGCTGGCGGGAACCGTGACCCGCGAAGAGCGTTTCAACAATCCGGGCGGGTTCTCTGTCCTCGATCATATGGACAGGGAAGGAGTCGATGCCGTCGTTACGGTAAAGAGCCCCCTGCTCGTCGAACGACAAGGCGGAGGATCGTTTGGACTAAACGCGTATTTGACGAATCTGCGGAACGGCCTTGTCGAACACGCGCTGGGGAAATTCGATCAGCCGACTGCGGGTCTCGTCATTGCATCGGTCCTTGGAAGCCGCCATTTTCTCGACAAAGGATCGGCGGATGCATTCAGGACGGGCGGCACCTTCCACGTGCTCGTGGTTAGCGGGCTTCACGTCACGATTCTGGGCGGGGCTGTTGTTTGGATCCTTTCGTTGCTCCGAATACGGCGCAGGCACTCGATCATTGCGGCCTGTGCGGCCGTATGGGGATTCGTACTTATCAGCGGGTCGGGCGTGCCCGTTATCAGGGCGGGCCTGATGTTTACATTCATCTCGCTTGCGGCGGCCTTCTTCAGAAGAACGTCGATGCTGAACGTGCTTGGTGCGTCAGCGTTGCTGATCCTGGTGGCGAACCCAAGCGCTCTTTTCGACCCCTCATTCCAGCTGACCGTTGTGGCGGTCGCATCACTAGCAGGGATCGCATTCCCATTGCTCTCGAAGATCAATTCGATCGGTTCGTGGAGTCCCTCGGCCTCATCGCCGCTCCCTCCGACCACCGGTTCAATTCTCAAGTCATTCGCAGAGCTTCTCTACTGGGATAGAAGAGTGTGGGCAATAAAACGTGCCGGGATGATCTGGGAGTGCGGGATTTTCAAGTCACCCAATGCCGAAAAAGCCGCGGGCGATTTCGCTCAAGGAATCGGCAGATTTCTGTTTGAAGCCCTTGTCGTTTCCGCATCCATACAACTCTGCATGCTTCCGTTTCAGGCGGTTTATTTTCACAGGATCGCTCCAGCCGCTATGATCCTCAATCTCCTTGCAGGCATCGGTCTTATCGTTCAAAGTTTGCTTGCCTGCTTGACCGCGTCGGCGGGGACCTTTGGTCACGCAATATCTGAACCGTTTGCGGCTGTTACAAAAGCATACAGTTGCGCTTGGCTCTTCCTGCAATCAAGCGCGTCGGAGTTTGCCGGCGGAGATCTGAGGGTCCCCGTCTATACCGGGGTATTCTATTCTGTCTACGCGGCTTATTCACTATTCACCTTGGGCGTGGCGTGGGCCATCAGGGCCTGGAATCCGTTCGAGCTCGGTTCTAATTCACCCGAAAGGAAGAAGCAGAAAAGGGCCGTAGCTGCCGGATTAATGCTCGTCTCAATGCTTGGTGGTTTGATCATTTTTCATCCGCTAAGCGAGCCTCAATCTGATGGAAAGCTTAGGCTTCACTTTTTGGACGTCGGTCAGGGAGATTCGATCTTCATCGAGTTTCCGAACGGCACGACTATGCTTGTCGACGGCGGCGGAAGACGCGGATTCGGAGAGGATGATTCTGGCAGGGACTTTGAAAGGGACTTGCCCGGGATCGGGGAATCCGTTGTTTCCGAGTTCTTGTGGGAGAAGGGATACTCGTCGATCGACCTCTTGGTACTGACGCACGGCGATGCCGATCACGCAAATGGCCTGATAGACGTGACGAAGAACTTTGAGATCGGGATGGTACTGATCGGGTCCCTTGAACCCGCCAATCCCGACTTCGAGGAGTTTGCAAGACTCGTCCGGAAAAAGGACGTGCCGCTGGAATTGGTACGAAAAGGAGACAGGCTGGACATCGGCGGAACCTCGATCGATGTGCTCAATCCGATCGAAGCGCACAACGGCTCCCCCTTGTCGAACAACGACCGGTCTGTCGTTCTGCTCCTGAAGAACGGCGTGCGAAGGTTTCTTCTAACCGGCGACATCGAAAGTTCGGGCGAGAATGCGTTGATGAGGTCGCTTGGCGGAAAGATCGATGTTGTAAAGGTCGCGCACCACGGAAGCAGGACCTCGTCCACCGAGAGGTTTGTAAAGAAGACCGCCCCGGAGGTTGTCGTCATTCCTGTCGGCAGGCACTCGCAGTTCGGACATCCTCACGAAGAAGTGGTTGCTCGATGGAAAGCAGCCGGCGCGTCAGTTCTTACAACAGGAGCGTCCGGAACCGTTTCGATCTCGACCGACGGGTCGCTTCTGGAGGTCCAGACCTACCTGCCTCTTGAGCAGGAATAGACGCAATTTAAAGACAGAAAACCCGAAGGTTTTCAGTTTCAAAAACCTTCGAGCGTTCCTTCAGAAGTCCTAGTTGCCACCTTTATACGTTATAGACGGTAGCGTGTCAACATACCGGACAGGAAGGTGTGATGAGAGATGAGTACTGAGGAATGAGAGCTGCGGAGTGTTGAGCGCAATCAGTACCCGGAGCGGTAGCAACCGTTCTTCGTTCAATAAGAAAAAGCCGCGCTGTGCACGGCTTGAGCAGCGCAAGCGATGCTCTAAACGGGGATCTGGGGATACGACTATTTCATGAAGATTGAGCTTCGTGCGCCAATAAATCGGAACCCGGAGCGCCAGCGACGGGCAAAATAGATGTCATTGCCAAATTACCAATGACCAATGAAATTGCTCAATGCTCAATGGTCATTGACCAATGTAAAGCCTAGTGTTTGAAGTGGCGGAATCCGGTGAAGACCATCGCGATTCCGTGTTCATTCGCTGCCTGGATCGATTCGTCGTCGCGCATCGAGCCTCCAGGCTGGATGATCGCCGATACACCGATCTTCGCCGCCTCATCGACGTTGTCACGGAACGGGAAGAATGCGTCCGAAGCCAGAACCGAGCCTTTGATCTCAAGATCCGTTCTTTCGGCACGCATCGCCGCGATCCGGACCGAATCGACCCGGTTCATCTGGCCGGCGCCGACGCCGACCGTCTGAAACTGATTGGCAAGTACGATCGCGTTCGATTTGACGTGTTTGCAAACGGTCCACGCAAACAAGAGTGAGCGGTATTCTTCTTCGGTCGGCTGACGATCACTCGCGACCTTTAGGTCAGCCAGCGTAACCGTCTTGATATCCCTGTCCTGAACTAGGAAGCCGCCCGAAATCTGCCTGTACTCCGACAATTCTGCGGGTTCTTCCGCCGAGACCGTTAGAACTCGGACGTTCTTTTTCTTCTTGAACGCCTCGACTGCTTCTTGAGTGTATGAAGGCGCTACGACCACTTCGGTAAAGATCTTCGAGATCTCTTTTGCGACCTCTTCGTCCACCTCACGATTGACGGCGACTATCCCTCCGAAAGCCGAAACAGGATCCGTCGCCAGCGCGCGTTTGTAAGCCGTAAGGTTATCGCCGCCAAATCCAACCCCGGACGGGTTCGTGTGCTTGATGATCGCGACGGCGCGTTCACCAAAGTCCTGCACAAGCCGCCAGGCGGCCTCCGCGTCGACATAGTTGTTGTAGGACATCTCCTTACCCTGAAGCTGCTCGGCGTTGGCGATGCCTCCTGTAAGACCGGAAGAATAGGTCGCAGCCCGCTGGTGCGGATTCTCGCCGTACCGAAGATCGGCGCTTTTGACAAGGCCGATGCCGATCTGGCTCGGAAGCCCTTCACTTTCTGGTGCATCGTGATCTGTTTCTTCCGTCTCTGAGGCGATCCCCGCATCTTCCTCATCGATCTCAATGAACGCAAGATTTCCGAAGGGGTTGAACGGCTCAAGGAAATCAAGGTCGTCGTTGCCAAGCTGGTCCGCAAGATAGCTGGAGATCGCGAGGTCGTAATAGGAGGTCAAGGTAAACGAAAGCGCCGCGAGGCGTCTGCGGGTTTCAAGCGAGAGTGAACCGTCATTTTCTTCAAGCTCCTCGATCAGGTGAGGATACAGGCCCGAGTCGGTAACGACTGCAACGTCGCGCCAGTTCTTGGAGGCGGAACGGATCATCGCCGGACCGCCGATATCGATCTGCTCGACGGCCTCCGCAACGGTCACTCCTTCTTTCTCGATGGTGCTTTCGAACGGATACAGATTGATGACGACCATGTCGATCGGTTCGATCCCGTGTTCTTCCATCGCAGACCGATGCGATTCGTTGTCGCGAACAGCGAGCAGTGCACCGTGAACTTTCGGGTGGAGTGTCTTTACGCGGCCGTCCATCATCTCTGGAAATCCGGTCAGATCGGATACTTCTTTGACATCCACTCCAGCCTCTTTCAGTGCCTTCGCGGTTCCCCCAGTGGAGACGATCTCGACACCCATCTCTGCGAGTTTCCCCGCGAAATCCGCAATCCCTTCTTTGTCCGAAACGCTGACTAGCGCTCTCCGGATCTTTCTTAATTCACTCATTGATATGCGTTTAAAAACGAAAACAGCGGCCGAGAACTGACCGCGTGTTCCTTTTGAGAATAAACCTAAGTCTCTCGATCCGTGTCACATTAAGCGAGCAAGGACCGTCTATCTGCGTTCGCACCTGCCTTCGTTAAAAGAAGAAACGTCCCCAGAACAGAAGGCTCAGGAGAAATGCCAACGTGTATATGACTATTTTGATTATACTCATTGAGCTTTTAATCTAGAATTTCGAGCCGGTTCTTCAGGTTACGCTTTAACCGTTATATTAGTTCCCGATTTCCAAGGATGTCAATTGCCCTTGTTCTAAAGAGGTTTCTGGTCCTGCCTGTCTTGATAGGCTTTTTCGCCCTTTCCGTTTCAGCACAGTCTGTCCATCTCAGGGTCATTTCCGAAGGACTGGAAGAAGCTTCGGCGAAAATAAGCGTCGATCTTCCGGTACAAATTCAGTCCCTGCGATTTCTGGATTCGTACGCCGGCTCGAACGGTCTCGCAAGCCGGATCCGCAGTCTGAAGGCATTTGACGGGAATGGAAATGAGTTAAATTGCCGCATGCAGGAAGGCGGGATCGTTTTTATAGACAGCCCCGCTCGGAAGATTTCTTATCTGGTTGACGTTACTCCGCCCGAAGATCCGACAGCAGGTGCCCACGTTTCGTGGATCAAAGGCGAAACGGGATTGTTGATGATAGGTGACCTGCTCCCTTCGTTCGGCAGTTATCGAGGGACCCTGAACCTGGAGCTTGAACTGTTGGACGGTCAAGAAGCATTCACGCTCGAGGGCAATATCGCAGAAGGCCGGTATGAGATCGAGGAGCCCGACCGGGCAGTGTTTTTCCTTGCAGGAAAAGCGCGATCCTATACTGAAAAAGTAAAGATCACAGAAATTTCATTCGCGATTGAAGGGGATTGGCAGTTCGCGGACCGCCTCGCGTTCGAGTCTGCGATCAGTATATTCAAGCGCTATGAAGAGCTGTTTGGTACGTCGCCTTCAGACCGGATCCAGATCAACCTAGTGGCTGCCCCGGATCTCGAACTCCGCGACCGCTGGAGGGCCGAGGCTCGTGGAAACACGATCACCATAGTGTCATCGCCCTCACGATATAGGAACATTGGCGAACAGATGATCCACGAGCAGCTGCGGCACGAGCTGCTACACATTTGGATTCCCAACGGTATCGAGCTCGAAGGGGATTATGCGTGGTTCTACGAAGGCTTCATATTCTACCGGGCGTTGATAGCCGGAGCAGAGCTCGAGCAGATTACGTTTCGCGATGTCCTTAGGACGCTCGCAGACGTACACAGGCGGGTGACACTTTCCGGTTGGCAACCCTTGATCGGTGATTCCGGCGCCCGATGGGCCCCTTCCGGATCTTCTGTCTATTCAAGAGGCGTCTTGGCCGCATTCGCCTTCGATACTGCGATATTTCGCGCCTCGGGCGGAAGAGACGATCTCGACGACCTGATGAAACAGGTATTTGTCGAGGCAAAGAAGAGGGGAACGGGCGAGAACGCGCACGAGTTTGTAGGAAGTTTGCTGATCAAATGGCCCGGAGCACGATCATTGGCCGAGCTTTCTCTCAACGGTGGGACTCCGCCTGACTGGAGCCTTGCGATCGAAACTGCGGGGCTACGGGCAGCTCCGGAAACACCCGGATCGAACCTCTCGGTCGTGGATGATCCGGACTCGAGGCAGAAAGCCTTCCTCAGGCGTTTGGGTTATAATAAACGTCGTTAAGTTATGCCACGAAATTTGAACTCGGCCTTCCTGCGGGCCCGCAAGATCCTCCTACTAACCCTCATTGGCGCAATAGCCGCTTTTTCAGCGGGCTGCGGAATTGTCGATAGCCTAACGAGTTCGCTTCTCGGCGCTGTAGGCGTGATCGAACAGGGCACGGTTATCTCGCGAAGGGCGAATATCCGCAGCTCGTATGCTGTCGTAGCGGCTGATGTGCTTGAAGTCAAACGCGGCCAGCAGCTGGAGATCCTCGATGATCTGGAATTCGAGGGGGTCGTTTGGTATAGGGTGCGGGCTAGTGACGAAGACCAGACAGAGGGCTGGATCGAGGCCCAGCATGTGATCAAGGAGGACGATCTTCAGAAGTCCAGGGATCTCGCCGCACAGGACCAGGCGCTTCCACCTCAGGCGACCGGACAGCTGCGTGCGATGTCGAACCTACGCCTGACTCCGACGCAACACGAGGACAACATCCTGCTATTGCTCGAGAGCGGAGCATCGTTCGAGGTCGTCGACTGGGAATATGTGCCGAAGGACGAGAGTGAGCCCGACGAGGAAGAGAACGAGGAGATCGCAGCAGCAGGCAAGGAAGGAGATCCCGAAAAGCTGAACGAAAAGTACGACATGTGGTACAAGGTGCGGCTCGACCCTTCAGTCTCTCCCGCGCCTATGGGATGGGTGTATGGGAGACAGATCGAACTCCAGGTACCAAGCGACATTGTCTATTTTCAGTCGAATGACCGAAAGTTCGTTACCTGGTTAAGACTCGACGATCTCCCGGCGGCTGCGCCCGCCGCATCGGAAAAGGACCAGGCGGCGCGTATACAAAAACCCGGAAGCTGGGTGATACTTTCGCGCACCAACGAGGTAAAAGCGATCGACGGGGTTGAGCCGGATTTTGACGGGATCGTGGTACTCGGATTCGACAAATACAATGAAGAACATTACACGGTCTTTAGCACCCGCCGCGAAAGATACGACGTGTGGGGACTTTTGCCGGCGAAAATGGAAGGTGCGGGCGATAACAAGGTCTTTACTTTAAGGCTCCGTAACAAGGACACTGGTGAGATGGCGGACAAGGCGTTCGAGATCTACCGGGATAAGAACCGACGCCTCCGCATCAATACTCCGGAGGACATTGAGACCTACACTTTTCGCGAGAACAGGCGTCGCTAGGAAATGGAATCTACGGATATAGAATTAGAAGACGATCTAGAACCAGTAGAGATCGAGATCACAGACACCATCGACCTCCATTCATTCAGGCCTGAAGAGGTCAAGGCGGTCGTTGAAGCGTACCTCCCAGAAGCGCGTAAGAAGGGATTTTCGGTAGTAAGGATCATTCACGGCAAGGGAATCGGCGTCCAGCGAGAGATCGTCCGAAGCGTGCTTTCGAAGTGTGAATACGTGAAGTCCTTCCGGAATGGCGATGAGTTTTCTGGGGGCGGAAGCGGTGCGACGGTGGTGAAGTTCAGGTAAGAAATCAGGGATCGGGCTTCGCCCGAATTTCAAACTCCATATTTCTGAGAAGCGTGCTAATTTCTTCTGACTTCTGACTTCTGACTTCCGACTTAAAAGTCCTCGATCACATCCGCCCAGACCTCGTCATCTTCAGAAGCCTCGGAATCCGCTATCTCTTTTTCCTGCTGGGCAATCTTGCTTTCGGCGATCTTGAGGCGCTTGCTCAAACGCAGGCAGTGGTGTTCCAGCTGTCGAATCCTCTTTTTATAGCCCTTTCCGGTCTGTTCCAGATACATCATATAGAAGAACTGGAGGCCGGCTATACCCGCGAGAGAAAGACACAAGCAGATAAGAACGTAAATCATAATGCCGCCTTGGATACTGGAGAGGTCTCCAAGTATAACCTTGACCCATTTGTTTTGAAAGGTCAGAATTGCCGAAGGCCTTAACCAGTGAGAACAAGGACTGAACTGAGAGGGATCGCCAGGCTGAATTCAGAATATGGACAACGGGAACCTCAGACTCATCTACACGCTATTGTGCGACGATGTCCGCCTCGAGATGGGCAACAAGGTCTCGTTGATGGGTGTTTTTCAGAACATCATGGTCGAAAAGCTGCCCGTGTCACTGATCAAGTTCGCCGTGGTGAATCACTGGCGCGGCGAGGGTAACCACTCAACCGAAGTCCGAATCCTCTCTCCCGACAGATCAAATCTAGTCGTTACGTCTCAACCGACAAGGCTTGAGCTATCTCCAGGGGGCTTTACCGACAACGTCAGCTTTTTTGTAAATGTGGTATTTCCATCAGCCGGGACTTACTGGGTGCAGACCCTGGCCGGGACTGAGGTGGTCGAGGAGTTTCCTTTGATCGTTACCGATGTGAATTCCGCCGGTGAAGAGGGCGCAACGGAGGAGATCTCCGACAGGATCAACTGATTCATCTCCAAGTGATCAACTATCATTTCTTTTCGAATACACTTTACAAGTTCCTGTAAGTTGCCCCGTGCTTCAGCACGGGGTTTTAAGTTAATGGGACCTCCATCTCGGGGCTTCCTCCCCGGGAAGTCCGGCTAAAGCCGGTGGAGTATGTTATATCGATCGACTTTCAGCCATTTAAGCGCGGGGCAACCGATATTGAACTAAACATAACGAGAAAAGGCTGCCGATCGGCAGCCTTTGGGAAAAGAGACAGGTGTGAAAATCAGTTGTCGTTGTCGGAAACATCTATAGTGATCGATGTCCTGTAGATCGCCGCGACATCTACCTTGATCTCCTTGAAAGCCGTTCTCCCGCGCCACGTCGCCGTAATCCTGTAGGTCGTCTCCTTTTCAGGGAATCGGAACAGCGCATCGCCGTCGCGGCTAGAATATCCTTCAGCAACTTCCTTTCTTTCGTCTTCCGAGATCACTTCCTCTACCTTTATCCGGGCGCCTGGAAGAACGAACCCGTTCTGGGTAAACACGCTGGCTTCGAGGATGACAAGGGTTCCCTGATCGACCCTGAGTACAAGCCTGTCGCCCAGATTGTTGGTCTTCTTCCTGCGGACCTCGACGTCGTACATCACTCCGCCCGCAAATCCGGATTTCTCAAACACGACGTTATAAAAACCGGGTTTGAGGCCGCTCAATCTGAATTTTCCGTCCTTGTCAGTGCTCTCCGAAACGAGGTTCTTGCCGTCCTTTCTTGCGGTTACCGTGACCCCGGCGATTCCGTCGCCGTCGGTGTCTCGGACTTTGCCCTTGATGCTGCCCGAGTCTTGGGCAAGCGCGATCGCGGACAAAGACACGACCAGGCCGACAATGAGGGGAAACAATAAAACGCGTTTCATAAAACTAGTTGGGACTGACCGAAGTGGCCTTGTCCGCTGAAAATTCGAGAGACACGTCGTTGATGATGTCCTCAAGGGTACGCGTTGGCTTGTAGCCGATAAGATTCGCTGCCTTTTCAAGACTTGGTACCCTGCGCTGCATGTCCTCAAACCCTTCTCCGTAGGCCTCCTCGTAAGGAATATAGCGGATCTCACTGGTGCTGCCGGTCATTTCGATCGCCTTTTGTGCTAGCTCGATGATCGAGGTCTCTTCCGAATTTCCAAGATTTATGACCTGTCCGAAACACTCGCGATTCTCGAGCGCCTTCACAAGCCCGTCCACAATGTCCGCGACGTGTCCAAAACACCGGGACTGGGACCCGTCGCCGTGCACCGTGATCGGTTCGTTGTCCATTGCCGCCTTCACAAACCGCGGGACGACCATCCCGTACTGGCCGGTCTGCCTAGGACCGACGGTATTAAACAATCTCACTACCACGACGGGAAGGCGGGTTTCTTTCCAGTGTGCGATCGCGAGAAACTCGTCAAGCGTTTTCGCGCAAGCGTACGCCCATCGGTGCTTGTTGGTCGCCCCGGTGAGCAGGTCGTCGTCCTCCTTAAAAGGAACGGATATTCCCTTTCCATAGACTTCTGAAGTGCTCGGAATAAGAACCCGCTTTCGGTATCTGGAACAAAGCTCAAGCACGACATCGGTGCCTTTGAAGATCGTCTCGATCGTGCTAACGGGCCGCTCCATTATCAGCTTTACACCAACCGCACTTGCCATGTGGAAGACGCGATCAGATTCGCGGATCAGCTCTTCCATCAACTGCCGGTTGAGTACCGTGTCGATTATCAGTCGGAACCTCTCGTGCCCCTCGAGATGCGCAACATTGCGGTAACGTCCGGTCGAAAGGTCGTCTATCACGGTTATCTCGTGACCTTTTTCGATCAAGCGGTCCGCAAGGTGGCTTCCGACGAATCCCGCGCCGCCGGTGATCAGAGTCTTCATATTCGGTGAATCTTCTCTGGCTAGAAATTGAGTCCCGGAAAAATACTGCGGGCTCCACCAGCCATTTTCCTATGTTTTTACTGAATCGGCAAAATAGGAGACTGTTTTGGCGAGGCCGTCCTGGAGGCTTATGGTGGGTGACCAACCGAGAAGTTCCTTTGCCCTCGATATGTCGGGCTTTCGTTGTTTCGGGTCGTCGGCGGGCAGAGGAAGGTATTTGATCCTGATTTCCTTACCGGCTGATTTGGCCACTAGCTCGGCGAGTTCGTTCATCGTAAACTCACCGGGATTGCCTATGTTAACTGGCCTATGGATGTTTTCCGCTTCCGTGTTCATCAGGAGGATCAGGCCTTTGACGAGGTCATCGACGTAACAGAACGAACGGGTCTGTTCTCCGTCTCCAAATATAGTCAGCTCCTCTCCTCGAAGCGCCTGAACAATGAAGTTTGACACGACCCGACCATCATCTTCGAGCATCTTCGGCCCGTAAGTGTTGAATATACGCACGATTCGGGTATCTACGCCATTTTGCCGGTGATAATCCATAAAAAGGGTCTCTGCAACCCGTTTTCCTTCGTCATAGCACGAACGGGGACCGATGCAGTTGACGTTTCCGAAGTACTCTTCCGGCTGGGGATGGACTTTCGGGTCACCGTAGACCTCTGAAGTCGAGGCCTGCAGGATCCTGGCGCCAACCCGCTTCGCCATTCCGAGCATGTTGATCGCCCCCATCACGCTGGTCTTGACGGTCTTGACCGGATTGTACTGGTAGTGAATAGGCGATGCGGGACAAGCCAGATTATAGATCTGGTCGACCTCAAGGAAGATCGGCAGGGTTACATCGTGCCTGATCAATTCGAACCTGTAATCGTCCAGAAGGTGGGCGACGTTGCTTTTTCTGCCTGTGAAGTAGTTGTCGAGGCAGATAACCTCGTGTCCCCCTGCTAGAAGACTCTCGCAAAGATGCGACCCTATAAAACCGGCTCCCCCGGTTACGAGAACTCTCATTGCGCTATTTCGGATTCCAGTTCCTCTTTAAAAAGTGCTTCAATTCGTTCGTACTCGTCTTCCCAGCTCGTGGGCCTGACAAAGCTGTGATTCTCGACCGGGTAGAGCATCAGCTCGAAGTACTCGGTCTTGTCCAGCCTTATCAATTTCTCGACCAGCTGGATCGAATCCTGCGCGTGAACATTACTGTCTACAAGCCCGTGAAGTATGAGCAGTTTCTTTCGTAGCTGGTCAGCGTAGCTTATGGGCGAAGAGCGTTTGTATGCTTCTGGGTTCTTCTTTGGGTCTCCAAGCCTCTGGGAGGTGTAGAAAGGATTTGCGGCGTAATAGTTCTTCCAGTCCATCACGGGCCTCAACGCCGCACCTGCAGATATTTTTTCCGGCGCCCGCATTACAAGCATCGCGGCCATGAAACCGCCGTAGCTTCCGCCGTATACTCCGATCCGGTTCACATCGACCGAGTATTCTTTAACCATATGATCGATTGCGTCTATATGATCTGTATAGTCCTTTCCACCTAAAAAGTCGTAAACATCTGTCCGCCAGTCTCGCCCGTATCCCGCTGATCCCCTGTAATCTATGTCGAGCACGACGTATCCCTTGCGCCGAAGCATCTCGTTGAACATGAACTCACGGTAATAATTGTTCCAGCCGTTGATCACGTTCTGCAGGTATCCGGCGCCGTGAACGAAGATCGCCATCGGGTATTTACGCGACCTGCTGAAGCCATCGGGTAAATAGATCTTGGCTGGGATCATTTTTCCATCCTCGGCCTTGATCTCGGTAAATGATGGGCTTTTCCATTTGTAGAGGGAGTAGTCTTCCGGGATGGTGCTGGTAATCTTTCGAGCGCTGCCACCAGCCGCTATCGCAAAAAGCTCGCCCGGCGTGATGACATTAGACGCTTCAAAAACAACGGTTCCGTTCTCCATCCGTTCTGCACTCTTCATCATCCCCGCTGCGGCTCCGGAATTCAGTTTCCTTCTTTCACCCGAACCTGTGTTCAGGAAGTAGATCTCCCTCCAAAGCGGGCTTTCTTCTGTTGATGAAAATGCGATCTCGTTTCCGTCCTCAGTCCACTCCGCCCATTCGACCTGCCAATTGCCTTTCGTAAGCTGCTTTACGTCCGAATTGGCGTTACCTTCTTTGAACTCGGATGAGTCTAGATTGACCTGGTAGAGGTGATGCCATCCATCTTTTTCAGAACCGAAGATGAATGCGCCGGGATCGGTCGGCGAGGCCTCAAGGATACGCGAAGGGCCTCCGATCCATTTTTCGTCTTCTTCTTCGTGAACAAGAAAAGACATCGTTTCCTTGTCGTTGTGGGTGACAGCGAAAATCTGCCTTCTATTGTGTGTCTTGTCTACGCGGTCAACAAGAAGAACGCCGTTGTCGGAAGTCCATTCGATCCCGTAGAAGTAGCTTTCGCCTTCCGGTTTCGGAAGGGTTACCTTGATCGCATCGTCCCGGCTCCCGTCGGTCTTTGTGAGATAGATCTCCTGCGTGGTCCAGCCGCGTCGGAATGAGGGTGCCGCGGTGTAGTAGGGAAGGTAATTCGGGACGTACAAAGCCCTTTGTTTCGACCCGTCGGAGGTTGTGTACGCGATCATCGAGCTGTCGTCGCTGACGACAGCACCTCCGACCGAAATGTTGCGCTGATTGCTTGCTTCCTTGGAAAGCTGGACCAGTGTCGCATCCGAGGTGTCGATCACAAAAATGTTGCCGCCTTGCCGGAACAGGATACGGTCTGGTGAGAGAAACTGGGCCGCAAACTCGGCATCCTCTGTCTTTGTGAGCCTCTTCGGTGAGGATTCGCCTAGCTTGACGATGAATAGGTCTCCGCCGATCGTGAACAATATCTTTGAGGAGTCAGGCGACCACTCCAGGTTTCCAAACTGTCCCCGCCTTGCTCTTTCGAACTCGTCGTCGATTACTACGCCATACTCCAGTGCTTCGTCCTCGGGCTTCTTCTCCCGGTCCTTTGGCGGATCAATGTCCCTCGGCGAAAGCCATTTTCTCGGCTCGCCACCGGAAACATCGGCAACGTAGAGATCAAGAGGATGTTTGCCCTCGGCGTTCCAGAGGAAGATCAGCTTCTTTCCGTCCGGGGATAACTCCTCTCCCTGAACGCGCATGCCGGCGATCGAAGGCTCGGACATGATGGTTTTTACTGTAAGTTCCTGAGACAGCAGAGGCGATGAGGCCGCGAACAACGCCAACGCAATTGCGAATCCCGACAATTTGTTGAATGTTTTCATTTCTTGATCACGATCATCTCGCCCTACGAAAATTTCGACCAATGATGTCCGATGATCTTCCGGAGGCCCGAGAGCCTGTACACTTGTTTTTAACTGTAAGAGCGAGAAAAGTTTGGAGTTGCGATTCGAAGGGATTATAAACAATTCATGCCAAAATTGCCCAAGGATCAGGAATTAGCTCCGCATCGCGGTAAGGATGAGCCGGACGAGGATCGCCGGGAGGAGCCGGAGGGCGAAAGAGAACCTCCGAAGAGGAGCTATTATTACGACGATGCCTACGGCTACGAGGATTACGAACCGGAAGAAGAAGCCGAGAAAGGGCGGGAAGAATCAGGCTGTGGTTGACCCTGCATTTATCCGTCTGTATTTTACTACCTGTTCAGATGGCGGAATCCCTTGATCGAGTGTGTATTTTTCAGTGAGTCTAACGATCGCGGGTCCGTATCTTCATGTTTACGGCCCGACAGCGCGTTTTCAGGATGAATGCGATTCCGATTTCTGAATAGGAATTGATCAACAGGAGAAACTTAGGAGATTTTATGAATAGATCGATACTGCTTGTAATGGCGGCCCTGCTTTTTGTTGCACTTGGATGCAATCTTGACCAGTTCAGGGGTGGGTCTGACGATGAGGTGCCGACGCCCGTGACGGACACCGCTAATGACGCTGACAGCGATACGACCGCTGATGCCGACGACGGCAATGATTCCGATTCCACGTCTTCTTCTTCGGATGGCGGTTCGGCGGACGTTTCTATGGACAAGTTCGACAAGATCGAGATGGGAATGTCATATGACGCGGTAAAGGGCATTATGGGCTCCGACGGAAACCAGACAAGTATGACCAAAGCCGGAAACAGGGAAATGGCTTCCTACGAATGGAAAGGCGAAAAATTTGCCGCGATCAGGGTCAGGTTCAATAACGACGAACTGAGCTACAAGTCCCAAACCGGTTTGACGCCCGCCAACGGATCCGCTGACATATCGCAGGCTAAGTTCAACAGGATCGAGGTAGGGATGAGCTATGACGAGGTGAAGGACATCATCGGATCGGACGGCGAAATGACAAGCCACTCGAAATTCTCTACTTTCGAATCGAAAAGCTATCGCTGGAAAGGGTCCGGATACTCGAATATTTTCGCTAACTTCCGGGACGACAAGCTTCAGAACAAGACTCAAAGCAATCTGAAGTAGGCACTAAACGTTTTGAGATTTGCCCGGTTCACTGGTGATTTACGGTGAACCGGGCTTTCTTGTGTCTTTTCGACATTGTGCGTGATAAGATATCCCTTCAGAGAAGTTAACCCTGCCCGGTTCAAGTCATACCTTAAGTAGAAGGAAGTCGAATATGAGATTTAGAGCTATTACTTTGTTCCTGTCTGTTTTCATTCTTGCGACTCAGTCAGTGATCGCCCAGCAATCATTGAAGAACGACAAGGAAATGCGTGCCGCGATAGCCCGTGTCGAAAGCGCTTCAGAGGTGTTCGACGAAGTGATGGACATAAAGGACCGTTCAATCCCGGAAGAGATACTCGAAAAGGCGCACGCCATAGTCGTGTTTCCGGGGACTCTTAAGGGAGCGTTTATCTTCGGCGGTCAGAGAGGCAAGGGAGTAGCGGTTCGGAAGATCGGGCGAAACTGGAGCGCACCTGCCTTTGTGAATCTTGGTGGAGGCAGTGTAGGTTTCCAGATCGGCGGCCAGAAGATCGACTACGTTCTCGTGATAATGAATGAAGAAGGTCTCAAAGGTCTGCTTGAGGACAAATTCGAGATGGGCGGCGAGGCAAGCGTAGCAGCGGGCCCGATCGGGCGTACGACGGCGGCTTCCACAAACGCGACGCTTGATGCTGCGATTCTGAGCTACTCAAAGACTCAAGGTGCGTTTGCAGGCGTTTCCCTTAAGGGCGCGGTGATAAAGCAGGACAAGAGCATTAACCGTGCTGTCTACGGAAAGTCCGCGAAAGATCTGCTGATACGTGACCAGGCGCTTTGGACCTCTGCCCCTGAAGACCTTCAGGAATTCCCGCGGACGGTCAGAAAGTACATCAGACGGTAATCACTTTGACCTGGAGCTGTTTTTGTTCGGTATCAAGAACCTGCAACGCGGTGCGCCCGAGCGATCGCATTTCTCTTCCACGTCAACACCGGTGATTTCGGAGAGCATCGATTTCGCCGTACGGCAGATCTCGGGATGCGCTGATACAGCCTTCGAAAAAGGACATCCCTCACTTGTGATCGCAGATCCACCTTCTTCCTCTTCCGAATTCACAATACCGCCCATTTCTTGAAGCGCGCGAATCGCGTTAGAGGCCCTGTCTTTGGGACTCAGTCCGTTGCCCAAAAACGGCACGGCAAGATCTCTTCCCGTTGCTTCCAAAGCTTCGTCCACGCTCGCTTGGGGAAACCTGGACTTGAAGGCGCTCAGTAGATGGATCAAAAGCGCGTCGTAGCCTTTCGGGAAAAGCTTGCCAGCTTCACTGGTCAGTCCGTATACGTAGTGCGGCTTACGTGTGCCCTTCAAGAGCCCGAACTGGCGTACAAACCCATCTCTTTCCAACGACAAAAGATTTGAGCGAACCGCATTGCTTGTGACTCCGAGTTTCTCGCTTAGTTCGCTCACAGTTTGCCGGGAACCGCGCAGTAAAAGGACGATCTTACCCCTCGTACTTTCAAAGAATCTCTCGCTTATTTTTGTCCGTTTCATTCCTCTTCTCTGGAGAAATGCTATCGTGCTCCGCCAGTTTACACAAATAAGTATAATAATTTCTTGACTTATTAGTTTTAATCGATAGAATTCGGAATTAAGCAGGTCATCGCATAGACCTGCGGTCATGAAAATCGGTTAGAAACAACATTCGGAGGTAAAAATGAGCGAAATGACTTTTGATGCGGGAACGCCTGAAATGGCAGGAGCCGCTACACGGGAGAGGGATCTTGATAATCCTTCCTATCAGGCATACCAGGTTCTCAGGTTGGGTTTTACAGTAGCGCCGATATTAGCGGGGGTTGACAAGTTTCTTCATCTGCTTGTCGACTGGACGATCTATCTTCCGCCGTTCGTGAATGAAATCAGCGGGGGAAACGGCGCAGCGCTAATGATGATCGTCGGAATCATCGAGATTGTGGCGGGGCTAGGAGTATTTATCAAGCCGAGGCTTTTTGCATATATCGTATCGGCTTGGCTTGTCGTAATTATTGCCAATCTCCTGCTTATACCTGGCTACTTTGACGTCGCTTTGAGGGATCTCGGCCTGGCGATCGGAGCGTTTGCTTTGGCTCGTCTGAGCTCTGTTTTCGATACCTAGATAACTAAGCGTCAGGCAGAGATCACTGTTTCTTTGGCCTCTTGTTGGCTTGCAGCACGCGCTTGCGCAACCTGATGGCATTCGGGGTGACCTCGATCAATTCGTCGTCGGCGATGAATTCGAGTGCTTCTTCAAGAGTGAGGTCCTTTGACGGTACCAGTCGCATTGCTTCTTCGGCCGTCGAGGATCTCATATTTGTTAGCTTTCTTTCTTTTACGGCATTGACGTCCAGATCAACATTGCGTGCATTCTCACCGATCACCATTCCCTCATACACCTTGACCTGTGGGCGTATGAACATTATGCCGCGCTCCTGAAGGTTGTAGAGAGCGTACGTCGTCGCATCGCCCTGCCTGTCCGCGACGAGTGAGCCCGTCGAACGCGAGCGGATCTCGCCCTTCCATTTGTCGAACCTCAGGAACATTGTATTCAAAAGCCCAGTTCCCTTCGTTTCGGTGAGGAACTCTCCGCGAAATCCGATCAGTCCTCTGGAAGGGACCTCGTATTCAAGCCTGACCCTTCCAGTTCCATTGTTCACCATCTTCGACATCTGGCCTTTTCTACGGCCGAGGGCTTCGGTGACTACACCTATGAATTCCTCAGGAACATCGATTACTACAAGTTCGATCGGCTCGAGCGTGGCTCCGTCGTCACCTTCTTTCGTGATCACTTCCGGCTTTGAGACCTGGAGTTCATAACCTTCGCGGCGCATCATTTCGATAAGAATCGAAAGCTGCAGTTCTCCGCGACCGGATACCTTGAACTGATCGGGAGACTCGGTCTCCGTTACACGAAGCGCCACGTTTCCCAGCACTTCTTTCTCAAGCCTTTCTTTGATCTGCCTAGAGGTGACGAACCTACCGTCCTTTCCGGCGAACGGCGATGTATTTACGCCGAAGATCATCGATATCGTAGGCTCATCGACCGCGATCACGGGAAGAGGCTTTGGATTCTCGGCGGAGGTAATCGTTTCTCCTATATTGATCCCTTCAAATCCCGCAAGTGCGACGATCTCGCCGACACCGGCTTGATCGACTGCCTCTCGCTTGAGGCCCTCGAATACGTACAACTCCTTCACCTTCGATTTCTCTACGCTTCCATTACGCTTTGAAACGGCGACTTCCTGGTTCTTCGAGATCGTACCGGAAAAGATCCTGCCGATGGCGAGCCGCCCGACGTATTCGTTGTAATCAATATTTGCAACCAGCAGTTGAAGGACGTCCTTGTGAAGTTCCTTGGGAGGCGGGCAGGTATTTACGATCTCTTCAAGAAGGGGACGCAGGTTAGCCGAGTCATCTTCGAGGGAGTTCTTCGCAATCCCTTCTCTCGAAACCGCGTAAAGAATGGGAAAATCTATCTGCGAATCATCGGCTCCCAAGTCGATGAACAGATCGTAGATCTCATCGACCACTTCTTCAGGCCTCGCATCCTGGCGATCGATCTTATTTACCACCGCAATTGCCGGCAGCCTTTGTTCAAGCGCCTTCCTGAGAACGAACCGGGTCTGTGGCAGACACCCTTCGGCGGCGTCGACAAGAAGCATGACGCCATCGACCATCTTTAGTACGCGCTCGACCTCGCCTCCAAAATCCGAGTGCCCCGGGGTGTCGACAATGTTGATCTTGTACTCTCCGAATCTGACCGAAGTAGTCTTTGCCATGATCGTGATTCCACGCTCACGTTCAAGGTCCATCGAATCCATAACGCGTTCCTGAACTTCCTCGTTTTCACGGAACGTGCCCGATTGCTTGAGCATAGCGTCGACGAGGGTGGTTTTACCGTGATCGACGTGTGCGATGATCGCAATATTCCTTATCTTGTCCGGTTCCAGCATCTGTTGATTTCGCCTTTAAAGAAAAGGGTGATGATGAGGTATCGGGGCCTAAAACGCAAATCTAATTAGCTCCTGGTCTCCAAAGAAAAAAAAGCCGGGATCGATCCCGGCTTTGCCAATCACTATTCAGAGAGTTGCTACGATACCTCTTCGCCTTCCCTGCGTTCAAGCTTGAGGTTGTTCTCGACGTTGAACACACCAAAAGTTTGGCTCGCAGCCGTTGTCGCAAGGGTGATGTCCGATTCATAGGTCACAATCCCTTCCAATATAACTCTTCCGTTCTTGACCACTATTCGGATCGATGGATTCGCACCGAGAAGATACCTGTACAAGTTCCCCTTGTTCGCGATCTCGCGGTAGATCCGTACCCTGATACGGTCATCGGAAGGTGAAGGCGGCAAGACCTCGATACTGTTCTCAACCCTCGAAACTCCCTCGATGTCCAGAACTGCCTCAGCAGCTTCTTTCTTAGTGTAAGGCCTGACTACATATCCGTTTAGCAATACTGTATCGCCTTTGATCTCGTAACCGATCGCGTCGAATACGCCATAGTAGGGAAGCGACAGGATCTCCTTTCTTACCTGTCGTTCCATTTCGGCACGTTCAACCATTTCCGCATCAGTGATTGTCTGAGCAGACAGCGAATTTGCAGAAAACCCTATTAGTGCGATCACGAGGATCGCAACGTTGAATATTTTAGTTCTCATATGATCCCCCTTGTGGCTCATGTCACGCCACAGTTTAATATTATCTTTCGTCATTATTAGCTAAGATTATATCTTTTGTATTCCGGGTTGTCTGTAGTTATGAATACAAAGGTGTAAAGCAAAAGACCGGCTTTCGCCGGTCTTTTCGAGGCATTAGCTATACTTATCTAAGTTCTACTTGGAATCGAGCTCCAGATTGTTTGTAACTCCAAAGGTTCCAGGAACTCCTTGTGCCACAATGTTAGCGAGTCTTATGTCTCCCCGGTTGCTCATATACCCGAAGAGTATCAGCCTTCCGCCGTCAACGATTATCCGGACGGGCGGATTCGGTCCCTGAAGGTACCGGTAAAGACTTCCGCTGTTGTAGAAGGCCCGTACCGTCCTTCGGCGGATCGAGTTGTCAAAACTCGAACCTGAAAGGATCTCGATATTGTTCACGACCTCGCTAACGCCGTCAATATCTTTGATATAGTTCTCGGCGTTCTTGCGGTTGATCCCGTTGAGGACCTTTCCGTAGAGCATTACCGTGCTTCCTTCAACTTCAAATGCGATATGGTCAAAAACCCCGTAATACGGAAGCTTTCTGAGCTCTTTCGACACCTTGTTCTCCAGAAGTACGCTCGAACCTGAGGTCTGAGCGCTAACGCTTACCACGGAAATCCCCAGAATTACGATTGCAACTATCAAGTATGTTCTGATGGATTTCATTTTTTATGTTCACTCCTTTCAAAATTAAACCGGCCCGATCTGGGCCGCATCAACGAACGCTTCTATGATGTAGTTTTGCGGAGAATTGTTGTAGACCTGCTTTGAAGGAGCTTCTACGGAGTGCCTGTCTGCCGAATTGCTTCATAGAGGCAGATCCCGACAGAGGTCGCAAGGTTAAGGCTTCTGACCCTGGGATTGGACATCGGGATCTTTAGTGACCGCGCAATGTTGTTCTCGAGGATCTCAGCCGGAAGACCTCTTGTTTCCGGACCGAAAACGAGGCAATCTCCTTCCTTGAATTTCCAATCCGTGTAGGGAATCCGTGCTTTGGTCGAAAAAAAGACGAATCGGGAATCCGCAAGCGTCTCGTATAGATCTGTGATTTCGATGTGGGTGACCAGATCGACCTCCTCCCAATAATCAAGCCCGGCCCTCTTTACTGCGCGATCGTCGATACGGAATCCGGTCGCGCCGACGATATGAAGTCGGGTTCCGGTTGCCGCACATAGGCGGGCAATATTTCCAGTGTTTGGCGGGATCTCAGGTTCATACAACGCAACGTGGAACATACTTCCGAATCATCGCCAATTGCAGATCTATCGGCAAGTGCATCCCATTCGGAAGCACACACATCAACACGAACGATCAATTAAAGCCGGTAATGCCGGCGCAGTTTGATTGTGCTACAATCCGCACAGATCAGACTACACAACCTTCATTTCAGGAGATTTAAGCAGTTTTGTTTTTGAGAATTCTATTACTGACGGCTGCGATACTGGCTGTCGGAGTGACACCAGTCCTGGCTCAGGACGACCCGCCTAAGGCAGAGGTGGAGAACGAACCTGAGGTCCAGATCGACATTACCAAAGAAAAAACGGACGGAATCCAGATCGCCGAATCCGCGATCATAGTCTACAGCGGACTCAGGGGGCGGCTTGGCCTTGATCAGGTCCGCAAGACTACCGTCGAGATCGGCAAAACGACCTATTTCCAGCCTGATGGCTCAAAACGCAACGCGGATTACACGATGCGGATAATTCGCGGCGAGAGTTTTGGAGAAGAGAAGATCAGGCTTGATCAGAGATTCCCAAATGCCGAGTACGCGATGGTCTTCGACGGAGGCAAGGTCTTCGGTGTAATTTCCAATACCGTTTTTTCTCCGCGAGATGACGCTGTCCGCGAGTTTAATTCGAGAATAGTCCACAGCATTGACGCTCTTCTCCGGTATAAGGAGAATGAATCGGAGGTCGAGCTCAAGGAATCGACGAAGAAGATGGGCGTCGATTACTATGTTGTCGTAATGACGGATAAAGACGGCCGTGAGACGACCTATTTCGTTAGTAAGAAGTACCTTAGGGTAATGATTCTTGAATACGAGGCTGACGGCGTCGAGTACCAAAGGCGTTTCTACGATCACAACTACGCGCAGGGAACGTTGGTGCCCTACAGGACCGTTCTTAAGGCAGACGGAAAAGTGATCGAAGAGACCGACATAGCCACGGTCACCTTTGGTCAGCAGGTAGAGGAGTCGTGGTTCGTGTTCAACGAAGCGTGACTTAATAAGAACAATTGAGGAATTAAACGGGCTTCGGCCCGTTTTTTGTTTTTGATGCAACTTTTGAAGCTGCGAACTGTGCAACACTCCGGAAACACGAAAAGAACGGAGGTTGGCAAGACAGATGAGAAGATTAAGAATCCCGCTTTTGACGGTCGCCCTGCTACTGGGTTCCGCAGTTTCGATTCAGGCACAGACTTCGTCTCCCGATCCTGAAAGCTACTACAAGGTCGATCTCTACATCGTTCTTGGTACGGATACCGGCGGCAGCAATGACGGAATGACGGCAGTCGTAGATTCGGCGGTGCGTGGCCTGGAAAGCAATTTTCAGTTCGAAGGCTACCGGGTAGTCAGTTCGCAGTTTTTTGAACTAGGGGTAGGTGGCCTTGCTCACCTCAGGTCCGCGGAACGAAAAGTGCGCTCGGCGGGCGAGCCTGCCAAACCCGACGTTTCGCTGATGTTGGGCCCGATCAGTGTAGGCAGTGCGAACAGGACTCTTGAATTGCGCAGGATCGTCTATGAAGCAGGATTTCCACTGGATCCCGCGGGATCAACCGGGTATACGCAGTTGAATTTCTCACTTGAAAGAGCGCGTATCCCGATCGGAAGGGCGACCGTGGTCGGAAATCAGCCGTTGCCGGGGACCGGGGAAATGTTGTTTTTTGTTGTGAGGGCCGAAGAAGCTAAGTGAGTGGGGCGTATTGGCTTGAGCCCCCCTTTGATGTAAAAACATATGCGTGTATGGGGTTGGACAGCATCGAGACCAAGCGACGGGAGGTGCCCGGACCCGCCGTGTCTTTTAGCGACCTTTCCGACCACGAGCTTATTGAAGCCACGAGAGACGGGGACGATGCCGCCTACGGGGAGATCGTCTCCAGATACAAGGGCCAGCTCGTCAACTACGTTTACCGGATGCTCGGCGATTACGAGGAAGCGGTAGATCTTACGCAAGAAGCATTCGTGAGGGTTTTTCTTGCGATCGACAGATATCACAGCGAATACGCCTTTTCGACTTATATCTACCGCATAGCCACGAATCTTGCGATCAGCGAGATCAGGAAGCGAAAACGGCGCAAGGTCTTTTCACTGACTGGCCTGTTCAGGGCGGAAGAAGACAAGGACGAGGAATACCAGCCGCCCGATCTTCGCCCGGACCCGGAAGATGAAGTAGTCAGCGGGGAGATGCTCGATACGATCGGAAAGGCGATCAACTCGCTTCCCGACCGTTACAAGGCACCGATTATTTTGCGCGAGATAGAAGAAAGGTCATACGAAGAGATAGCGGACATCCTGGGTCTGGGGCTTGGGACAACAAAATCGAGGATAAGCAGGGGGCGGGGTATCTTGCGGCAAAGGCTTGAGCGATATCTTGAAAGCAGCGGCGATGAAGTGTAACCAAGTACGAGAATACCTGAGATTCGGTGGGAAACCCGGAGCGGACGTTCGTCAGCATATCGGCGAATGCGATGGCTGTTCTGAAGCGTTTAACCGGGAAAAACGGCTTTCGCGTTTGATCCGTTCCATGCCTGTGGTTGAGCCGCCGGGGGATTTCGATTCTGTTCTTCGGGAAAAGATCGAGAGCCGCAGGTCGAGCAGCGGATTTGGTCACTGGTTGACGCCTTCGGTCCTTGTTCCAGTCGCCGCCGGAGCGGCGATTCTTCTCGTCGTCGCTTTCGCGTTCAACTCTTTTCTTTCGTCTTACAGTGACACGCGTGGCAAAAGCGTCGCCACCGAATCGTCGCCTCCGCAGACATCAGAATCGCCTCGTGCGATCGAAAGTACTGGATCCGAGGCGCCCTTGGGCGATACCGTGGCACAGTCTGAGCAAAACGTAGCTGAAGGCCCTTCCGATGACAGAACAGATCAGGGAAGCCGAGATACCGTACCTCGCGACGAGAAGGAAGATGAGGTGCCGGGCGGTGGTTCGATTGACTTTGGTGCCCGGCCCGCTGATTCAACGGATCCTGATTGGGTCGGCCGGCCGGAGACCGATCCGTCCGGACCGCCTTCAAGGGAATTCTCGCCTGCGGAAATCCTCTCTGAGCTGGGAATCGAAGCGAAATTTTCAGGGTCCGTATGGAAAGTCATAACCGTTCGTCCAGGCAGCATTGGCGCACGGACCGGCGTAAAGACGGGCGATGTGGTGAAGGCGATCGACGGTCGCGAGTTGGGAAGATCGGTCGGTGGTGCAGTAGCTGCTGGACGCAGGTTAACTATCGTAAGAAACGGAAGGGAGATGACGATTCCGATACGGCCTTGAACTAACCTTCCCCAAGCACTCTTATCTTAGTAGGAGGCCGTTGCCTGAGACCGTACCGCTTAATCGAATGCTCCCGCAAATGTGCGGCGGCTTCCTCTATGGAATCCGTGAAGAGCAGCAGGTCCAGATCCTCGAGATCGATGCTCCTGGCCTCGGCCATCGCTTCCAGATGAGCCCTCAGGTTAGCCCAGTAATCCTTTGCAAAAACGATGACTGGAAAATCCTTGATCTTCCCGGTCTGGATCAGAGTCAGAGCCTCAAACAGTTCGTCCAGTGTCCCAATTCCCCCCGGGACCACGATAAAAGCGTACGAGTACTTTACAAGCGCTACCTTGCGCACAAAGAAGTAGTAGACGGTGACCACCTTGTCCATATACGGGTTGTGATCCTGCTCGAACGGAAGTTCTATGTTGCAGCCGATCGAAAGCCCGCCCGCTTCCTTTGCTCCGCGGTTTGCGGCCTCCATCAGGCCCGGTCCAGCACCGGTCATAACCGTGAAACCAAGTTTGGCCATTTCCGCTCCGACTTTGCGGGTCAGCTCGTAGTACTCGTGCCCTTCCGCGAACCGGGCAGATCCAAAGACCGTTACGCAAGGGCCAGCAAAATGAAGTACGCGGAAGACGCGCAAAAACTCCCATGCGATCCTGAAGATATTCTTAAGTTCAGCAAGTCTCGAGCGCGGACCTTCAAGGAACAGGCGCTCGCCGTCCGCCGATCTCTTTTTTTGTTCGGATTCTGCGGTATCTGGCATTACGGATCTGTGGAGGGTAGGTCATCGACGCGCGCGTCCTCGACCTCTGTCCTGAACTTCTGGAAGTCGTACGATCTGATCAATTGATTCACCCTAACGCCGCCAAACAGCAGAACGCGCACTGAAAGATTGATATCGGCGAATGTTGGAAGCCAGATCTCGTCATTCACTCTTTCCTGCTCAAGCGTGAACGATGCACCCTTGCGGAGCTTCGCAAGCAGGCCGCCAGCAACCTTATAGCTGTCGAACAGGACAGCCTCGATCCGCGCTACCTGCCGGTCTTCTTCGTCGATCCACATTACACCCGCAGTCTTGCCGAAGAACTTTAGGAAACTCTTGGCATTGTCAAAATCAAAATCGGGATCGGGTTCGAAATCAAACACGACGACTCGGCGGCCTTTCAGGCGTTCACGCCGAGGATTAAGCAGTTTAGAAGCCTTCAGGACCTCGGCGATCGAAATCTGGCGGCCTTCCCGGTCCGGCGTGCCGTCCGAAGACTGGTCGACCGCGCGTTCTTCCTCTTTTGCGATAATCTTCTCGATGTCCTTAACGCGGTCCTGGGCATCTTCGTCGGCTTTCTTCTGTTCGTTGGGCGAAAGAGGCATTCCGTCTTTTGCGATCAGGCGCTGTATACGGTAGCCCTTGTAAAACGAAAGCTGGAACGTCTCCGAGTCCTTGATCCGTAATTCACCGTCATCTGTAAGTTCCCGCTTGATGATGTCCTGCTTGTACGAGTAATCCTCGAGGATTCGTTCGATCTCCTCCTGATTAGCCTGAAGCTCCTTGAGAAGTTTGGGGATATCCGGAAGCGGTTGGTCACCATCCCTGGGAAAATCGAACTCCGCCTCACCGATCGGCTGGTTGTGGACGACCTGATCGAACTTCATTAAATACTGGTTGCCGTCGATCAAAGCGGTAATCTCAAACGCCTCATTCACGCCGCTGACGGGTCGGTAGTCGGCGTAGTCGAACGACACGAAACCCTCGCCCGTTCCGATCTCTTCTCTCAATAGTATGTTTGTGAAAGCATCAAAATAGAGTTTGATCGAAACGCCAAGCGGATTGGTGAGCGTGATCGCGATCGAAGGCTTGCTGTCGAGCGTAATTGATTCGTTCGCCGTGATCTTCAGCTTGTGTTTCTTGTACTCGGTCCAAAGCCAATTTCTGTAAAGGGCTTCGGCTTTCAGGTCTCTGCTGCGGTCGCCGGTCAGGGTTTTCAGTCCTTCACGCGAATCTCGTAGCCAGCCCGACCTCCCGTTGTAGCCGATCTCCGTTTCGAACCCTCTTATATCGAATGAAATGTTGAAGTTGTTGGGCTTCGAAGTCTGGATGAGGACTTCGCCCGTCGCTCCGTCGGACACCCTTTTGATCAAGCCCCTTTTGATCGAGCTCTCGAGATTCCTGACGGCTTTCTTGTCGCCCAACGCTTTCTCTGCCCGGCTGAGGACTGCTTTAGGACTTCTCTGAGCGTATAGGTCTGATGGAAAACTGACTAGAAGAACGGACGAAGAAACCAGCAACAAATAGAGCCGGCAATGAACTGAAATTGACGTGAACATAAAAAACGGGAGAGTCTCAAAAGTCGGGCCGCGGATCTTGAAAGGAGAGGCTTGCCTGCCAGCAAACTAGAGGATCCGCCCGACAGCTTTGTCGAAGATCTCGAGCTTTTTTGCAGACCGGCGGACTTCCGGATGCGACTCGCTGTATTTCCGTTTCAGAACGTCCAGCTCGGTTGCATAAGCTGCCCTCTGGACAAGCAGTTTTCCGAGAGCTAGCGTCAGCTTTGACGCCTTTTCCTCAGGTATATCAAGTAGCCTTCCGATCGCCAGTTCGAGTTCCGCCAGCTCGAATCTTGCCTCTGCGACCTTAGGATACTGGTTCGTATAGCGAACAAGCATCTCCTCAAGTTCCGACTCGAGGATAGCCTTGCGCAGTATCACCTCCGCGAAAGCAGCTGACGAACGAATATGCTCGGGATAATCGGAAACTTTATCTGAAAGCTCTTCGCCTTGTGCCAGACACGCTCCAACCAGGAACACCAGAATTGCAAGTATCTTAAATATCTTCATCTTCTACGCCGGATGTCAGCCGCCGAAGGTATCAGCGGCAAGCTGCTGATTAAACCCGATCTCGGTGTATGCGAATCTCCACTCTATTTCTATCGTACCGTTCTGTCCGCTGGCCGAGTAGTTTACAACGTGCGTCATAGGGAGGGTGACGCCCGAATAAGCCTTGAAGTCCGTAAAGTCCTCGGTCAGCCTCAGACGGGTCTCGCTGAATCCGGCTGATTCATTCGGGTTTCTGCCGATCGCCGCAGAGAACATTGCACTGTATTCCGTCCTGACGTGCCGGAACGACTCTTTATCAAAATAAAGCTTGATCTTCACGCCTCCGGCCCCTTTGATCGAATAAGAGACGGCATAGGTCTCGCGGCCCTCGATCTTCTTCGTGCCGTCAAGCGAGATCCTTGATTTGTTCTCGCCTGCGAAAAGCGGACCCCAGGACTGCAGGAGTACGCCGCCAAAAAGGCTCTCGCTGACGATCTTATCGTTCGACTGCAGGAAGTTGCCCAGCACCGACCTGTTGTTTGCGCGAACGGAGCCGATACGGACGTCCGATCCATCAAAGAGGATCGACTCCTGGGGATAGTCCAGAGAGTTGAAGTTCATTCCGATGAAAGACTTTCTGCCCTCTGTCGCGATCGCGATCCGTCCGCCTGCTTCCGCTGTCTTTGCCGTTACAAATTTTACCGATGCATCGCC
The DNA here is from genome assembly GCA_003385635.1 of Acidobacteriota bacterium. Taxonomy (GTDB): domain Bacteria; phylum Acidobacteriota; class Blastocatellia; order Pyrinomonadales; family Pyrinomonadaceae; genus Aridibacter. Next base: position 529,007 of record QQUY01000001.1, read on the forward strand.
GACCAAAACCGCGTTCTTGACCAAAGATCTCGATTGCTGATCACCAATCGCCGAAAGGTGCTTCTCAATGATCTGATCGGCAGTAAGTTTCTGGGCATTTACACCCGCAGCCAGGCCAACCGTAAGACACACCATCGCCACAACGATCCGACACGCAACCATATTGGATCAACCTCAAGCCTCAGCACGGGAAACTGATTTCCCTGCAGGGCCGTCAACTCGGTCGGCAGCCGATGGGCCACAGGAGCTGAGCGCGTCGCACGAGTCGAGTTCAAGATCGCTGTCCGATTCGATCTTGTCGTCGCCGAATGTCTCTCCGCGCCCCAAAGTGTCGAAATAGATGCCTATGTTCTCAAGGATCTCTTCCGCCGATTGCGAATGATAAAGCGTCTGGCGGAACTTCGCGCCGCCCCGCAAGCCTTTCGTGAACTGCCCCGCGAGCTGTTTCATTTTTCCGAGCGCAGGAAGCTCGGGCATGTCTTCCCGCAACAGCTCGAAGAACTCAAGAAGCACTTCTTGTTTGTCCTGAAGAGTCGGCTCGTACGGCTCACGTCCTTCCAGAGCGTCCTGGATCTGTCTGAATAGCCAGGGATTCTGCATCGCGCCCCGGCCAATGAGAATTCCGTCGCAGGAGGTTTCCTCAAAACGCTGCAATGCGCTTTCGACCGAGGTCACGTCACCGTTTCCAGAAACAGGGATCGAAACCGCGTCCTTAATCTCCTTCACGAGATCCCAGTCAGCGAGTCCGGTATATCGTTGTTCGCGAGTCCTGCCGTGCAATGCGAGATGTTCCACGCCGCACTGCTCGGCTAGTTTCGCCACGTCGACACAATTGATGTCCGAGTTCGAGAATCCCGACCTGATCTTCAGCGTAAGAGGGATCGATATCGCGCTTTTGATCTCTTTCAGGATCTCCTCAAGCAGAGGTAGATTTCGCAGCAGCCCGGAACCGCCGCCCTTCTTCACGACCTTTGGCGCAGGGCATCCGCAATTGACGTCCAGTATGTCCGCTCCGACGTCTTCGGCCATCTCGGCCGCCATTGCCATACGCTTCACGTTCGCCCCGAAGATCTGCACGGCAAACGGCCTCTCTTCTTCGAGAAACCGCATCATCCGCTTTGACTGCGGAGAGTTACGGGTCATTCCTTCGACCGAGATAAACTCGGACACGGTCATACCTATCCCGCCGCGCCTCTTAAGAAGCCGTCGGAAGGTAAAATCCGTGACCCCCGCCATCGGAGATAGCACGAGCGGGGGATCGATCGGGATGTTGCGGATGTTGAACGGTCTCACTGAGCCTTGTTTTTTCTGGCGATGAAGATAACCACGATTCCAATGACGGCAACGAAGAAAGACAGTACGAGTACGGCGGCACCGGGAACAATGCCGATCATCGCCTCTTCCCAGCTGGTCCTGCCGTCAGTAGCGATCGGCAGGATAGCTGAAATCCCGGTTACTGCAATTCCAAGCAGTATCCCGAGGATTCCGAGCGCCAACACTATCTTTCCAAAGATGCCCATTTCTATAGCTTGACCTGGCCTATTCCGCCTTCGTGAGCACCGCGCCCGAAGCGTGGAACGAGATCACACTCGCGGAACCGTCTTCATTCACGTTCTCAAACGAAGCGCCTTCTCCCTTATAATGTTCGACCTCTTCCTTGCTAAGGACTTTTACGCTGAAAACGCCTTCAATGCGGGCTTTGAAACCCTGCGATTTAAGGGGAATAAAGAACTTGTGGTTGTTGAAGTCGACCCTGATGGATGTCTTGGAATCCATCGACGGAGCAAGTTCTGCCCAGCAGCCTTGCTTCTGGCACGAGCGAACTATGAATCCATTAACGATCACCGATTTCCCGGAGTACTTCTCCGGGTTCTGCATAACGTCTTTGAGTGAAACGGTCTCGGAGTCACCGAGCGGAGCGCCGCGTTTGATCTTGCCTTCAGAGTCAAATACCGCAGCGTTGTCTTCAGGTGTCGCCTTTTTCGCTATATCGTGGTCCTGGGCAAAGGCTCCGAAAGAAAGCGCAAATACAAACAGGGTAATTAGAATCAGTCTCATCAATAGTTTCTCCAGATAAAATGTTTTCGAAGATTATAACAAACGAAAGGCCGAACTCGCCCTAGCGTTCAGCCCTATACACTACCTTGCCGCCAACGAACGTTGTAAGCACCCGCACATTCCTGATCTCGGACGGGGGCATGTCGAAGATATCGTCTGAGAGAATGACGAGATCGGCGAGTTTGCCGACGCTGATCGAACCTTTTTCGTTCTCCTGAAACTCCGCGTACGCTGCACCTAGAGTGTACAGCCTGACGGCTTCTTCGACTGTCAGTTTTTCCGAGGAGGGCGACCGTCTGGAAATCGTTGCTACTGAGATTCCCAATAGAGGATCGATGTTAGTTATGGACGCGTCAGAGCCGAATGCGATCTGCGCCCCAGAATTCAAGAGGGATCTGTACGGTCCGCTCCCCCTGAACAAATATGGCTGCATCGAGGGGATCACGCCAAGCCGGGCGAATCTCGGAATCTCGGAGCTCGAAAGGCTCTGGGCATGCTCGACCCTGAATCGTCGGTCGCGGTTGCCGTTCTCATGGATCACCCTTTCATAGAGCGAAAGTACGTAGGCATTCGAACGCGAACCGATCGCGTGGATCGTGACCTGAAGCCCGGCTTTGTCGGCACCAAGGATCCTGTCGTACAGATCGGGGATCGTTTCAGGGTTGCCGTCTGTGAATGTCTTCAGGCACCCGGTGCGGACCATCGGCGTGCCCGTCGCGGCCTTGAGGCCTTCGTCCGAATATTTCTTCCAATCCTTCAGGCCACCGCATTCGTAGATCCTCGCTTTCAGCTTTCCTGCGCTCTCAAGTTCCGTGATGACATCCATATTGTCATCGGTCGAAACATCCTGAAGACTTGTCACTCCGTATGAAACGGCGTAGTTTGACGCCGTCTCGATCCGGCGCGCCTTCATCTCTTTGACGCTCTTGTTCGCGAATCCCGTCACCATACGGATCGCTGCGCCTTTCAGAACACCGGTCGGATAGCCGTTCTCATCCTTAACGATCTCCCCGCCGGTGAGTCCGCTTGCATTTCTTCCAATCTGCGCAATTCGAAGTGCCTCGCTGTTCACGAGCGCGATTGTCGGATCTTTGCTGTAAAGGAGCGCGGGGTTCTCGAGCGATACCGAATCGATCCATTCTTTGCTGAGCGCGTCGGGACCGTCTGCAAGCGCCGGATCCCACCGGCCGCCCAGAATCCAGGCGCCTTTCGGAAGGAAACGGGTAAAGCCTTGCGTTTCACTCAGGAACGCGTCAGATGTCCTCGCCGAACCGAGATCGATAGACTCAAAAATGTTTCCAATGCCTTCGAGATGCGCGTGGCTGTCGTTGAACCCGGGCAAAATTCTCTTTCCCTCAGCATCGATCAGGCGCGTTCTTCTGGTTGCAATTCGTCGTACCTTGCGGTTCGAACCGACCGCAGTGATACGGCCATCGCGAATTGCGACCGCGTCGGCCTCTGGATCTTCCGGATCGACCGTGTGTATCTTGGCGTTGATGATGATCAGGTCGGGAGCCTCGTCTTCATCTGTCGGCGTGGATGTGTAAAGCGAGACTGGCAGCAGAAGTATGAGGACGAACAGGAACGTATTCTTCACAACCGACGCTGAAAGTCGAGATGCAAACAGACTGGAGATGAACCGCGGGCGTTGGTCCGCAATGCAGGCGGGACGCCTGCGCTCCGATGTTTCGATCATTCCCATCCGGTTACAAGCAGGCCCTCAGCAGATTTCACGCTTATTCGCTGATACTTGCTGTAAGCTTTTGCAGCGCGGGTCCTGACCTGTGCATCGTCTTCATCCGCAATCCAGCCCTCGATCGCGTCGTGGAGGATATAAGCTTCCGGTGCCATCAGGTTCGTGGTCCAGAGAAGCGGATTGGCTCCTGACGACAAAAGTTTGCTTTTGAAATACTGCCGGCTTGCGCAAGCCAGAATGATAGCGTCGCGAGCCTTCCTGTCCTCGGCTGCGAATTCGTCCGAGATATCGAAGTCCATCAGGCCGTTGTGCCCGACAAACGCAACAAGATCGGCGCCTCCATAGATCTGCATCGTTTTGCCTTCTACAACGGTGTTCGTACGAAGCCTGCCGGAAAGCGAAGCCAGCGTGTCCACGATCGCAGCTCTTATCTTGTCCCCCCTGTATGCGTCCGCGATGATCAGAACGTCCTTCTTATGATGCCGGAATACGATTCGTTCAAGGATGTCTGGTTTGTGTCCGGGCAGTTTTTCAACAAGGTCCCAAGATTTACTCTTACCGAAATATGTCCGTACTCCGAATGCAGCTCCCCAGTAAAGGTTGGTATCGGGGTTTGATCCGTCACCGAGGCTCGCCGATACCGGCACGATTCCCTGGTTCTCGTTGTCGGCGAGGGCGACTAGGATGTGGACCACCCGGCCTTCGTTCCTGATCACCTCCACCTTGCCCGGATCGGATTCGTGCGGAACTACCGTCAATGGATCAGCGTCATGCGGAGCAAACCGCGAACCGGCGCCACAAGCAGTGGAAAGGGTAAAGATCGACACTAGTGCCGCTAAATGAAATGTTGACAGCCGAGGGTACATCTCAGAGACTCTAAGTTCAGGAATTATAACAAATGAAAGGAAAGCACATACAGATCTTCGGGCTTGCGGTTACCGTTTTGTACGGCCTTTTCGTAGCCTGGATCTATTGGGCAGCGCCAAAGAACGTCGGCGAGGTATCAACGAAAGCGAGAGAGACGATCGAACAGGCGACCAATGAGGCCAAGGCGGCGACAGGGACGTATCAAGTGGACTCTGCAAAGTTTCAGCAGGGCCTCAACGCTTTTCGGGCCGAGAACTTCGTCCTTGCCCGTGATCAGTTCGAGCAAGCGGACCCCAAGGGGATCGATCCGGCAACGCAGTATTATATTGCCTACAGCTTCTACAGGCAGGGATGGGGAAGGTTTACGAATGACGACGTATTGTTCGAGAAGGGTCTGGAGCAGGTCGACAAGGTGATCGCACTCGACCGGGAATACAAGGCTGACGATCCGAACCTGAATCTGAAGTATCCGGTCGAGTTGAAGCAGGAGCTCGAGGAAGGTCTCAGGATCACGGCGGACGATTTCAATCCTCTGAGGCTGACGCGGGAAAGGCAGTGATCAGCATTCATGGATCAAGGGTCAGGTATCAACGTTCAATGATCAGGTATCAACGATCAATGTTCAGGTATCAACGATCAATGATCAGGTGTCAGTTTTCTCTTTGCGGTACTTGGCGGCTTGGCGTCTTGGCGAGAGGTCCACAACGTTGAGAGATCTTGTATTTATAAGAAAAATCAGACGTGTTCCGCTCCTGCAGAGGCGCAAAGGCGCGAAGTTCCGCCAACTGAATATCAGGTTGAGACCGTGTTTATTCAATGAAAGAAGAGAATCAATCCGAATTAGCTGAAAGTTCCGAGGAGGACGAATCCGTCATCGACGGAGAAGTCCTTACCGAAGAGCACGGGAATGCGGAAGTAGCCGATAGATCCGAAAGCGACAGGCCGTTGCTCCCGGCTTCAAAAACTCCCAAAGATGGCAATCAGAGGAACTGGCTTCTCTACATCTTGTTGCCGTTCATTTTTCTTACAGTCGCGCTTTTGGGAGGCCTAAGGATCGCTGCAGAAACCGGTGAGTTCATCTTTTCGCGTCCGGCGCTGATCTGTCTGGTATTTGCCACGATTCTGGTAGTACTTTTTTTCCGGACCGGCTTGATAAGTATTGGAGGTTGGTTCAGCGAATCGCTTTCGACGCTCAAGAATGCCTCGAACGCAGCCGTAATGGTCGCGATCTTTGCCGGTTCCGTCCAGGTGTTCAACTCGCTGATCCCGGAGCAGGGACTTGCGTTCTGGGTAGTTTCGTTTTGTTTTTTGTGGACTCTCGGAGTGAGTTATTTCTCTGTTGCGGATGCTTCCCGGCTGGTAAGGTCGACCGTAGCACTCTTCGTGGCGGCATTCCTCACAAAGTACTTTTTGCTAGCCAATCTCACGTCGACATCTTCCGGGAACTGGCTGCAAAGGCTTTGGGATGATCCGACCCGCGAGGCGCTGACCTACCTGCTTGATCTTCCTCGCTACGCCTCGGCGACGGGTTACGTGCAGTTTTTCGCGGTAGCGCTTTTCCTTCTTGGTCTGTTTCTAATACCTCGATCAACACAAGAATAGTCGGAACGGGATCAAGTATTCATCAGATCGGAAAGTCGCTTTCGATCTCGATCTCCGAAGTCACTTCGTAAAGCCCGGGTGCTTCCTTTTTAGAAAACTGCTTTTTGTCGGGAATCTCGTTTACTTGAACGGTCAATGTGGAGGTGTGTTTACGGATTTCTATCTCGTCGCCTTTTCGAATCTCGCGACCGGACTTTCCTTTCGTTCCGTTCACAAAGATCTTGCCGGACTTGATCAGTTCTTGGGCAAGCGACCGCCTCGGCACGAGCCGGCTGGATTTTAGGAAAACATCCAGTCTCATAAAACGAAAAAGCGCCACCCCTGGGGATGGCGCTGGTCTCCAAGATCTTACACTACTTGCTAGCGGTCGTTTCGTCGGGAGCGTCGTTCTCCAGATAAGGTGAAACGACCGGTCGGTAAGCTTCCGCGATCTTGATATACGCATCGTCCTTAAGGACGCGAAGATATTCTCTTCTGGCTGGCGGCACTTTCTCCTGCATCATCGCAGCGACCACCTTGTCTTCATCAAAATTCGACTCAGTACCCTGGGCAGTCTTTGCATCAACTCTCAGGATCTCAATGCCTTCGGTGATCTCGATGGGATCAGTAACCTCCCCGACCTTGGTTTTCGAGACAGGTTCTTTGAAGACGTCAGCAAGTCTGTCCATCTCGAAGACACCGACCTCGCCCTTGTTCTCCGCCACGTTGGGCCTGTCTGAAACTTCTACGGCTACCTTGGCGAATTCTTCTCCGCCTCTGAGCCGGGCAACGATGCCCTTTGCCTGCTCCTTGACCGCGTTCACATCCTTACCGGCAAAGCTGAGAAAGATCTCACTAAGCGTGACGGTCGCGGGCTCCGTGAACTTGGCCTTGTGCTCTTCAAAATAAGCTTTGATGTCCTGATCCCTGATCGACCAGCGGACCTGTTCGTCGACCTGGCTCTGGAATACCCACGACCTCATAATCTGGCCGCGGAGAGTCGCCCTAACAGCGTCGGGATCAAGGCCATTATCTTTCATTGCCTTGTAAAGCGCGTCCAGCGACTGTAGTCCGAGGTCTTCCATCTGCTGGATGAACTGTTTGTTGATCTGGGCCTCAACATCGCGCTCCATTCCAAGCTCTTTTGCCTTTTGAATTATCAGCTCTTCCTGGATCAGATTGGCGATCAGCTGTCCCTTCTGCGCTTCGATCTCGGCTTTCGCCTCTTCGCGGGTCTTGCCCTCCCGGACCATGCTCTCGACAGCATTGTTCACTTCTCGATTGATCCTCGAAAGAGTGATGACGACGTCGTTGACCTGAACCACGCCTTCATCGATCACGGTCAATTGGGTTTCCTGCCCGAATGCCGGTAGGGCGAATAGAAAAGTAAGCGACGCTAGTACGGAAATCGATTTAATAAACTTCACAGAAATACTCCCGATCAATTAATGATATTTGGGAAGAAAGTAACTGAAAATCTTAATCTTCCAGGGAACCGAATTGCAAATGCCTGTGATGCGCGACCAATCGGCTCGGTTTTCTCTGAAGCCGCACCATTTTATGGAAGCACCGCGGCTTTGTTGATGTTTTTAAACAGGCGGTCTGTATTCTGCGCGGCCCGCTCTACTCTCCGGTAAACATTCAGATGAATAAAAAATGCCCGCGCTGCAGCCTTAACAATCTGCCACGGTCGCGATCGTGTGCAAGGTGTTTGCTTGAGTTTGAGGAAGTAGCATCAGAAGAAAAATCGATGAGCCGATCGCTTGGGCAAAGGCTACTCCGAAGAGGTATCGTGCTTGGGGTGATCTGCGTGATCACGGTGGCAGGATTCTATCTTTCCCTGATCCTGTCGGCGCGCCCTCTGAGTGCTGAAGAGATGTCACACGTCGAATCAGCGATCGAGGTTCTCGACAGGGCGGGATTTGAAAAGGAAGTACATTACCTTCGCTACTACACCTTCTTCCGCGGTAATGACAACTGGCTCAATGCGATGGTCCCGAAAGAGAATGCGTATGCGGCCACCAACTACCCATTCGAGATCCTCACTCTTTATCCGGATTTCTTCGTTTACACGGAAGATGATGTCGAACGCGCCGCGATTCTGCTTCACGAGGCGCGACACCTTCAGGGCTTCGATGAACCGGACGCATACGAGTTCGTCTGGAAGAACAAGTCGAAGATCGGGTGGACACGAGAAAATTACGGTTCTTCTATTGTCTGGCGGAACGTGAGGAAACAGACCATGGAGATACAGCCGGGTATGTTCATCTGCGATTTCAACGAGCTGAACGATTGTTTTGAGTGAGTCGATTGAGTCTAATCAGTCTTTTGAGTCGATTGAGGCTGATCAGTTAATTTTGTCCGGTGCCTTATTCCCCAATTGAGGTCGGCGGAGTCTGATATTTACGACGTACGCTTCATTTCGTATTACTGGATTGACTCGACAGACTCGACAGACTCAAAAGACTCGACAGACTCAAAAGACTCGACAGACTCAAAAGACTCGACAGACTCGACAGACTCAATCGACTGAGGCCAGGACCTCTCTCGCCTTCTCGATCGGATCTTCTCCAACGGCAAGGGGCACACGTAGAATGCCGTTCGGAGAGAACGCGGCACCTTCGGTCGAGTCGATAAACGACATCAATTTCTCCGGATCTACTTTCGACTTCTCACTGATCTTGATCGCGATCCCTTCCTTTACCTTGTCGATCGAGATTACCCGCAACTCTTCCGCCGTTTTCCGAAGTTTCGCGTAGCTGAACAGCGCTTCAACCGAGGGCCGCAATCGTCCGTACCGGTCCTCTATCTCCTCGTAGATCCTCATTAGTTCATCGTCATCGTCGGCCGACGAGATGCGTTTGTAAGTTCTCAGCCGCTGACTCGTGTCGCTTATGTATTCGACCGGGATCGAGACATCGACACCGAGGTTCAACGCGACGCTCGCCTCGTCCTCGATCTCCTCTCCCTGCAGCTCCTGGATCGTACGGTTGAGCATCTTCGTGTAGAGATCGAATCCGAGCGCGTCCAGATGGCCGGACTGCTGACCTCCGAGTATGTTTCCCGCCCCTCGAAGCTCAAGGTCCAGAGCAGCGATCCGAAATCCCGCTCCAAGGTCCGAAAACTCGCGTATGGCGCTCAGTCGGCGCCTCGCGATCGGCGTCAGTTCGAGCTCAGAAGGAATCAATAGATATGCGTAAGCCCTTCTGTTTGAACGGCCTACACGTCCCCGGAGCTGATACAGTTGAGAAAGCCCGTAGTTGTCGGCGCGGTTGATGATGATCGTGTTTGCCCTCGGAATGTCGATCCCGTTCTCAATGATCGTGGTGGCTACAAGCACGTCGTATTTGTAGTCGATGAAGTCGAGCATCACCCTTTCAAGTTCTTTCTCACTCATTTGGCCGTGGCCGACAGCGACTCTCGCTTCGGGCACGATCTTTTTTACGTGCGCGGCGATAGCCTCTATCGTTTCGACCCGGTTGTGGATGAAAAACACCTGGCCACTGCGGGACATTTCAAGCTCGATCGCCGATTTGACCACGCCCTCCGAGAATTGAAGCACCTGTGTGTTGATCGCCAAACGGTCGCGCGGAGGAGTTTCGATGATCGACATATCGCGCATTCCGGTCAAGGACATGTTCAGCGTTCGAGGGATCGGAGTCGCACTTAGCGTCAGAACATCGACCTTCTTCCGCAGTTGTTTCAGCTTCTCTTTGTGTGCGACTCCGAACCTTTGTTCTTCATCGACTATGACAAGGCCCAGATTCGGGAACTTCACGTCGTTAGAAAGGATCCTGTGTGTGCCGATCAGAATATCGACCTCGCCCTTTTCGTTCCTTTCAATCACATCTTTCTGGTCCTTTCGGGAACGGAAACGCGAAAGCAGTTCGACCTTTACCGGAAAGGCGCTGAACCGCTTTCGAAACGTCTCGAAGTGCTGGTATGAAAGGACGGTCGTAGGCGTCAGGACGGCGACCTGTTTTCCGTCCATTACAGCCTTGAACGCAGCGCGCATAGCAACCTCGGTCTTTCCGTATCCGACATCGCCAACGATCAGGCGGTCCATGGGAACCGCGGTTTCCATATCGTTTTTGACCTCGGCAATCGATGTCTTCTGATCGCGAGTCAGTTGATAAGGAAACGCGTCTTCCATCTCGGACTGCCACGGGGCGTCCTTTGAGAATGCGTAGCCGGTGACGAGCTTTCTTTCAGCGTAAAGGCGGAGAAGTTCGTCCGCCATGTCTCGCATCGCACGCTTCGCTTTGGCTTTGGTCTTCTGCCATCCGAGACCGCCAAGCCGGTCGAGCGAAGGCTGAGCCGCTTCGCCGCTTGAATAACGCGATACAAGATCAAGCCTTTCGACCGGAACGAACAGCTTCGTGTCGTCCGCATATACGAGCAGCATGAATTCGCGCTCGACGCCCTGTGTGCCGATCATCTCCAGGCCTTCAAACCGTCCGACACCGTGGTCGATATGAACAACGTAATCTCCGGGCTTCAGGTCACGAAAGTCGGATATGAACGCCGACGTGCGCGGTCCTTTTCTTTTCGATCGGCTCGCCGCTGTGGGAACTCCGGGAAGATCCGTTTCGCCGAAGATCTCGATCTCCGTCGTGTAGCTCGCGCCTAGCGCCGGGATCTCAAATCCGTTCGACAGATTGCCGAGCCGAACTGCGGAGGTCGGCAGAACGACATCGTAGTCACGCAAGAGATCCGAGAAACGCTCGGCCATCCCGGGCGTGTGAAAGACGAACTCTGTCTCGCCGAACCGGTCCGCCATTTCGGACGCCAGTTTCTTTATGTCGCCGGAATACCGCCGCGGCGTTCGCGACTGGATCTCTATCTCCGAGGCCTTCTGGGCCAGCGGAAAAAGAAAAAGGGGTTTGTTTGGTTCAGGATGCGGAAAGAGGTCAATTATCTCGTCTGCCGTTTCACCTGACAACGCCATAGAGAAGTCTTCGTCAGTCTCTGCCGCCATTCTCCCGAGTGTCCGAAGCTCGAGCCGTTGCCCTTCGATTGTTAACTCGCGCAGTGCGTCAGGAAGTAGAAACAGTTCTTCGATAGCAAGGCCTATTTCGCCATGTTCAAGAGCTTCGTTCAGATGGATCTCAAGTGTTTCATAGTATGTCGCGAGGGACCGTTCGACCTGTGAAGGCTCGTCGGCGACCAGAAGAAAGTCGTCGAGATAATCGAAGATGCTGGAAGTTCTGGGATCCACAAGCGGCATAAGGAACTCCCAGCCGTGGAAACTCTCGCCGTCGGTGGCGAAATCGGTGCGGTCCTTCAGATTCCGCTCAAATCTTTCTTCGCTGAAGCGTCGTTTCGCTTTGCCGGACCACGCCTTGAGCTCCGAAGAATTGAGCCTGTATTCCCTCATTGGGGGGATTGCGGCCGTCTTGACCTGTTCGATCGAAAGTTGAGAATCGGGATCGAAAGCGCGGATTGAATCGACCACGTCGCCGAAAAATTCGACCCTGAACGGATACTCCGAACCCGGAGGCCATACGTCGACGATTCCTCCGCGGATCGAAAACTCGCCGACATTCGCGATCGGGTCCTCGCGCCGGTAGCCGAATTCGGAGAGTTCCCCGATCAGCACTTCGGGATCGATCTCAAAGTCCCTTTTCAGGATCTTTCCGGAAGAACGCATCTGTTTCGGCGATACTGTTTTTGCAATGGCGCCTCTCGCAGCGGCGACTATGATGTCGGCTTCGTTGTTCACGAGCGACCACAGCGCCAAGGCTCTTTTCTCCAGCGTTTCTGCGTGCGGCGAGACTCCGGAGTAGATGTCGGCTTCAAAAGCGGGGAAGGTGAGGACACGCAGGTCCGGGTCCCAAAAATTCAGGTCCTTTTCCCACGTCTCAAGTTCGTTGTTCAGATCGACGAGGATAAGCAGGGACTTTCCGATCGCCGCTTGCAGTTTTGCAAGTACCAACGATTTCGCCGCAGTCGAGGTCAGTCCGCTCAAAGACACGACGCGTTCGCCGCCGGACAACGCTTTAGCCGTCCTTTCCAAGCTTACTGATCTATCTGTTCCTTGTTCCACAAACACAATAATGCCCGCTCCGGAACGAGTTCCGGCGGGTGTTTTCTGGTTTTTGGGCCCCTCAATCGAGAAGAATTATGACGGCCTCGCCTTCAACAACGACTGTGCCGTCCTGATTCTTACAGACCGTCTCAAGCGTGACAACCGGCTTGTCCTCTCTGATCGAACCGACGGTCGCCGTCGCTGTGACGGTATCGCCTATAAAAACGGGAGCGCGGAAATTCAAGGTCTGTCCAAGATAGACGATCTTGCGAACATCCAGCTCGTATCCGAGGACCGCCGATATGAAAGCTCCCGAGAGCATGCCGTGCGCGATCCGCTTTCCGAATCTTGTATCCGCCGCAAACTTGTCATCGAGATGAAGGGGATTATGATCTCCCGAGAGCTCGGCGAACCCTCGCACGAGTTCATCAGTGACTTCGCGCACCGTCGAAAAGCTGTCTCCCGGTTTGAGATCCATCTAGGAGATTCTGAACTAAACGATGGTCCGATACAAACGGAAGCAAGGCTGGAGAAAAGAAGCTCACCACAGAGAGCACGGATATCGCAGAAGGAGTCTGGCCACGGATTTACACAGATGGACACGGATACCCGAGTGACACTGGTCAATGACCTATGAATTGCCCATTGCGAGGCCCTAAACTATAATCACCTTCAACATTCGCCTGTGGTCCGCGGTCCGGTTGACGATCCGAGGGTTGAACCCGAGGTCGCCGGCCGGTTTCGGTTTTTGGCAGAAAGAAACCTCAGGCGCTGGAGAAGACGATGAGCATTGCCCAATTCGAAGAGATAATCCCGTCGAACGACCAGACCGAGGCGCGGAAGGAGCACCTTGAGGCGATCAGCGAGATCGTAGGAAACGCTTACCCCAATTCGTTCTCGAGATCAAAACTGACGGGAGAAGAGGACACGATCACGCGGATCGTCAATTACACGCCCGTTACCGAACTGCTCCCGGAACTCGCCGAGGGCGAAAGGCCCGAGCAGGATGTGAAAGACTCGATCAATGGGAAGCTCGCGGCTATGGGGAACGTGCGTGTTGCAGGACGTCTCGCCACTCCGCCGCGAACGATGGGCAAGGCTGCGTTCGTTCATCTCTCCGACGGAAAGAACCGGCTACAGATCTATGTGCGCAAGCAGGACGCGAAAGCTGTTTCGAACGACACGGGAGAAACTCTCGAAGACGGCAACACCGGATTCTCGCTTTTCAAACTTCTCGATCACGGCGATTTTGTCGGCGTCGAGGGCTTTCTCTTCCTGACGAATACCGGCGAGCTTTCGGTCCATGTCGAGAAGATACAGTTTCTCGCAAAGGCAATGCTCCCGATGCCCGACAAGATGCACGGCATCGAGGATCCCGAGATCAAGTTGCGAAGGCGTTACGCGGACCTGATCGGTTCAAGCCTTCAGGTTGATCACGAGGGCCTTACGACACGCGAGGTGTTTGAGAGAAGAGCGAAGATCATCTCGTCGATGCGCCGGTATCTTGAAGACCACGGTTATATCGAAGTCGAAACGCCGATGCTGACTCCGAAGGCGACGGGGGCTGCCGCGAAGCCGTTCGAGACGCACCATAACGCGCTGGACATCACGCTTTACGCCAGGATAGCTCCAGAGCTGTACCTGAAAAGGCTGACGGTAGGCGGATTTGAGAAGGTGTTCGAACTGAACAGGAACTTCCGCAACGAGGGCATCTCGTACAAGCACAGTCCGGAATTCACAATGCTCGAATTCTACTGCGCCTATATGGATGTCAACGGGATGATGGATTTCTGCGAAGACATCTTCAAGCACGCGATCGAAAAGGCGAACGGAGGCCTGAAGGTGAACTACGAAGGTAAAGTGCTGGATTTCAGCTCTTTCGAGCGTGTGCCGATGATGGAAGCTGTAAAGCGCGAGCTCCCGGATGCGGAAGTCACTGAAGAGAATGTGCTTGAGCTGTTCGAAGAACACGTCGAGGACAAGATCGTACAGCCGACGTTCATCATCGATTATCCGAAGTCGATCTCGCCGCTCTCAAAGGCCTCGCCCCAGAATCCCGCGATCGCCGAGCGTTTCGAACTGTTCGTCAACGGTATGGAAGTGGCGAACGGCTTCTCGGAGCTTAACGATCCGCGCGAGCAGTATGAACGCTTCGTCGAGCAGATGCGCGAACGCGAAAAGGGCGATGAGGAGGCGATGGTCCTCGACGAGGACTACATCGTCGCGCTAAGTTACGGAATGCCGCCGGCGGCCGGTAACGGGATCGGCATCGACCGGCTTGTGATGCTTCTCTGCGACAAGCATTCGATCCGCGACGTCATCCTTTTTCCGCATGTGAGGCCGGAAAGAAAGCACGGCGACGAGGAAGAATAAGGAGTTCGAAATGAAGGTGCATATCGATCACGTGCACGTATACGTGAAAGATCAGAGGGAAGCCGCGAAATGGTATTCGACGGTTTTAGGGCTTGAGGTCGAAGCGGACCTCGAACATTGGGCTGCGGACGGTGGGCCTTTGATGGTTTCCGGCGACGGAGGCCATTCCGGGATCGCTCTTTTTGCACGGCCGAACGAGAAGTCCAGCAACCAGAGCACGGTCGCTTTCGGTATGGCCGGCGACGATTTTGCGAGATTCGTATCAAGTCTTGCGGATATGGATCTTGTCGACCGGAATGGTCAGGTCCTTTCGAAGGACTCGGTAGTCGATCACGATAGTTCGTGGTCGGTCTATTTTCCAGACCCTTACGGCAACCCGGTCGAGGTCACCACATACGACTACGATTCCGTGAAAGAAAGCCTCGGAATCGAATGAGACTTCACTGAAGACGATCCTTTTCACGGTCGCGGCGCTCGTCTGCTTCGCGTTTAACTCCATACTTTGCCGCCTGGCGCTCGGCGGCGAGACGATCGATGCGGCGGGCTTCACCGTCATCAGGCTTGTCGCGGCCGCGGTCGTTCTTTCCATCATCATCCTTGTTTCGGGTGGCGAGCTGAAAACCCGCTTCCGCCGCGGGAACGTCCTCTCAGCATTCTTTCTTTTCGCTTACGCGATCTGCTTTTCATTCGCCTATCTAGGTCTTACAACGGCAACCGGAGCCCTGATACTGTTTGGCGCTGTTCAGGCAACGATGCTGATCTACGGCCTGGTGTCAGGCGAACGTCCGGGCGCGCTGGAATGGTGGGGACTTGTGATTGCCCTCGGCGGTTTGGTCTATCTTGTGTTTCCGGGGCTAGAGTCTCCGCCGCTCTTGGGCTCATTTCTGATGGCGGTCGCTGGAATTGCCTGGGGGTTCTACACCCTTCGGGGGAAGGGAAGTTCGGACCCGATCGGACAGACGGCCGGGAACTTCCTTATCGCGGTACCGTTCGGTATAGCCGCAGCGATCCCATTTCTTTCATCCGTATCGATCAGTTATGAAGGTGCTTTCTGGGCAATTCTATCCGGAGCTATAGCTTCCGGTATCGGATACTCGATCTGGTACGCCGCCCTTCGTGGTCATACATCTTCGAGCGCGGCGATCGTTCAGCTTTCGGTTCCTGTAATAGCCGCGATCGGGGGCCTCGTGCTTGTAGCCGAGGCGATAACTCTGCGCCTTATCATCGCAAGCGCACTCGTGCTTGGCGGTATCGGACTAGCGCTTTGCGGGAAAAGGAAAATAACAGGATAGACAGGATGGATTGGATGGCTGTTGCGTCACTGCATTAGGCTCAGTTTCTTGCGTACATTAAAGCCACCATCTTGTTCATCCTGTAACTTCTATTCAAACGGAAAAATACAAGACAAAAACAAACAAGATAGACAAGATGTTTAGGATTATTGTTGCCTCTGTAAGAGACACTGAATTCCACGAATGGTAAGGCCCACCCATCCTAATCATCCTGTCCATCCTGTTAGTTCCTTTGCTTCCTTGATTGAAGGCGGATGTTTCATCCAATAAAATAGACGCTTCGCATTATGGTCGATCTGATTCTCGCAAATCTTCGGACTCGCCCGTTCCGAACGCTGATCAGCGTTGTCGGAGTGGCGCTTGGTGTAGTGCTAGTGATGCTATTCACGGGTCTTGCCAAAGGGATGACCGACGATATGGCGAAACGCGCCGCCAACTGGAAAGCCGAGATACTCTTTACACGCCCGGGATCGATGGGCCTGACCAGCTCCAATGCGAATGTAAGTACTCTTTATCAAGATCGCCTTCAGGCGATCGAAGGTGTAGAGACGACCGTACCCGTGATCCGCTACATTACCGCCAATGCCGATGCCCGCTGGGGGATTGAGCAGATCGACGGTCTGGAGTGGGGTCCGTTCTCCGAGATGAACGAGATCTCGATCATCGAGGGCCGCGCGCCGCAAGCGAATGATGAGGTCGTCGTCGACGAACGGCACCTCCGGGACAAAGGTCTGACTCTTGGCGGATCGACCGAGATATTCGGAGACAAGTTCAAGATCGTGGGCATCTTCGCACCGCCATCCGGTTCCAGGATCAAGCTGACGCTTGCTGAAATGCAGGAAAGGCTTCAGGCGAAAGACATGTGCACTTACATTCTCGTGAAGCTCAAAGATGGAGCCGACCCGGCAGTGGTCGCTTCCCGGATCAACGAGGCGCTTCCGGGAAACAAGGTGAACCTGACACGAGACCTCGTGATCGACGCGCAGGAACGCGTTCCGGGTCTCAATACGTTCCTCAACGTATTGGTGGGCCTCGGTGCGTTCGTCAGCACGATCTTTGTACTTCTTTCGATGTACACCACGATCACCGAAAGAAGGAAGGAGATCGGGATCCTTAAATCACTTGGAGCGTCTAAGCCGTTTATTATCAGAGTGATAGAAGGCGAAGCGCTGATGATCGGGGTGCTCGGGGTCTTGATCGGCTCATTAGTTTCTATTGCGGCGGCGTATGGGATCGAGGCCGCCTACGAATTGCCTTTTACTTTCAGTCCCGGTTGGGTTGCGACGGCCATCGTGATCGCCCTTGCCGGAAGTCTTATCGGCGCCCTTTATCCTGCCTGGCGCGCTTCAGACATCGATCCGGTCGAAGTGATGGTCAACGAGTGATCCTCCAGCGAATCGGAAATACCTAGCCCGATACGTTCGGACCGACAAACACGAAAGCCCGGTTTTGTGCCGGCACGCCGTGGGATATAATTCGCGGATATGTCCTCAGCTCAAAGCAGCCAGTTGCTTCGCAAGGCTGTCGCAAATGACGGAGGGAGTACCAGAGAGGGATTTCTTCAGAGGCTATTCTCGATCTGGTTCGACGCTTTCGTCTATAACCAGATCTGGGAAGACCCCAGGGTCGACCTGAAGGCCCTGGAGCTCAAGGGCGATTCGCGGGTACTTACCATCTCTTCGGGCGGCTGCAACGCCCTGAACTACCTTCTTGCCGAACCCGAATCGGTAACCGCCGTCGATCTGAACCGCCATCACATCGCTTTACTTCAGCTTAAGATCACGGCGATCCGAACTCTTCCGGATTACGACGCCTTCTTTCGGTTCTTCGGAAAGGGGTCCGGAGAGACGAACGTTGAAAATTTTGAAAAGTACATTGCACCTGAGCTCGATGAGGACACGAGGAATTACTGGCAAGGCAAATACAAGATCAGGCGCGGCAGAAGGATCGATCTTTTCACCGGAAGAGGCATCTACGATCATTCCCGGAACGGCTACTTCCTGCGTTTCTTCCACGGCCTTTCGAGAAAGCTCGGTTGCGATCCCGAAGCGGTCCTCAATGCGAACAGTATTGAAGAACAGCAGGAATTGTTTGACGAGCATATAGCGCCGTTTTTTGACTCGAGGCTTATAAAGACGATCGGCAAGATGCCGGTGACGCTTTTCGGACTCGGCATTCCGCCACAGCAATACCAGGAACTGAAAAAGGACCTCGACGGTGACGGGACCGTGATCGACATTTACCGCGAACGAGCGGAAAGGCTCGCCGCCGGATTCCCGATCGAGGACAACTATTTTGCGTGGCAGGCATTGGCCCGGCGATACGACACGGAAAAGGGGACCGCTCTTCCGGAGTATTTGAAAAAGGAGAATTTCGAGCTACTCAGTTCCATGGTTGACCGGATAGCAGCAAAGGTAGGAAGCGTGACCGACGAGATACGCGAGTCGCCGAACGGCACTTTCGATAGGTACGTGCTGCTGGATGCCCAGGACTGGATGAAACCGGATACGATCGCCGAGTTATGGGGACTCATCGCAGAGCGTTCCGAGCCCGGTGCGCGTGTGATATTCCGTACGGCAGGTAAACTCTCGCCGATCGAGACCTCACTTCCCGAAGACCTGCGAAACAGGTTCGAATATCACGAAGAGCTTTCCGAGTCGTTGTTCAAGGAAGACAGGGCATCGATCTACGGCGGTTTCCACCTTTACACGCTTCAATGACGGCCGGGCCGTAAGGGCCTTTTCTATGGGATCCGACAGCGCCTACTCAAGAATGGACCGTATGTACCGCTTTCAGCGGCACTTCTATGACGCGTCCAGAAAATACTATCTGTTGGGCCGAGACCGTCTTATCTCTGAAATGCGGATCAACGAAGGGGATCACGTGCTTGAGGTCGGCTGCGGCACGGGAAGGAACCTCGAAATATTATCAAAGAAGTATCCGGATTCGCGGTTTTACGGACTTGACGCCTCAGCGGAGATGCTTAGAAACGCGGAGCGGAAGAAAGAATCGAAGGCGCTGCGGAACCTTCATCTCGAACGGGCATTGGCTGACGATTTCTCGCATTCGGATACTTTCGATCTCGAAGATCCATTCGATGTCATCTTTTTTTCGTACTCGATCTCGATGATACCGACCTGGGAGAAAGCTCTCTCGAACTCTCTCAAGAACCTGCGTCCCGGACATTCGCTGTGGATAGTTGATTTCTTCGACCAGAGGGCGATGCCGATATGGTTCAGGAAGGCGCTTCAGGCGTGGCTAAAGAAGTTTCACGTCCAGTACAAGCCCGACCTGATCCCGCACCTGAAGCATCTGGAGAAGAACGGTTCGGGATCCCTGAAAGTAACCAGCCTCTACAAGACTTATTCCTTTATTGCTGAATTCGAAAAAACTCCGTGACCGCCTAACTCACAAGTTCCGAGAAGTCGTGTTTCTTCGACCTGTCGAGATCAGTGAAAAGATCATTGCGCTTTTTGAAGTCCTCAAGGATCCTGTCGTAGGTCGCGATCAGATTGTCCGTCGATCTTTCACGAGTGTTCTCGGCGGCAGTTTTGAGCCCCGCCTCAACCTTCTTCCGCCTCAGCCCGGGATCTGAAATGATCTCTCTTACCGCATCGGCAAAGGCCCCTGGTTCCGGCTCTCTCAGCCAGGTATTCTCGTCCGTTGCGTAGAACAATAATCCGCCTGCGTTCGGCACTACTACCGGAACGCCAGAAGCCATCGCCTCAAGCGGAGCGATCCCGAACGGTTCTTTCGGGTTCGGATGCATAAAGACATCGGCGTTGGCGTAGTAACCGGCGAGCGTATCCTTGTCGAGATGGCCTAGAAGCTTGATCCTGCCGGGCATATGCTTCTCGGCCTGAGATCTCAGCCAGTCTTCCTGCGGTCCGGCTCCCGCGACGAGCAGCCGAAAGTCGCTCTCCTCGTCCTTCGAAAGAAGTTTCATAGTTTCGGCGAGCAGGCCTATGTTTTTCTCTGGCGAGATCCTGCCAGCGTAAAGAAGCACTATTGAGTCTTTCGGGATTCCCGCCTTCTCGATCATCGCCTTTCTGATCTCCGGAGATTTCCTTTCTTCCGAGAACTGGTCTGCGTCAACGCCTCTCGGGCAAATGAAGATGCGATCATCGACCGGCGCGAGTGAAGAACGGAAGAACCGCCAGCAGAAGTTCAGAAACCAGTCGGGACGGCGGCGGTTCGTTTCCTTCATCACGGACCGTCTGAACTCTTCCGCTGTGTAGGGTGAATTGGCAATGTGATAGTCGAAGGAAGGAAAGTTGTAACACCCCATCACCTGCCGCGCGAACCAACGGGAAATACGCCCTCCGGCGATGAACGAAGCGATGTTGTCGTCCATCCGCTCACAGGAAAAGTGGACGATCGCTGGCCTGCCGAGCGATTTGAACATGTTGCGGCTGACCATCGCGCCAAATATGCTCAGCGTGTACTTGTCTGTTATCTCGACAAGATCGGGCTTTTCTTTCAAAAGGATCTTTCGGATTATCGAATCGGTCAGCATGTATTGCCAAGGCATCATCACCCTGTAGCGCTTGTCGAAGGCGACAGACTTTTTGGCCGGAACATAGTAGATCCTGCCGAACTCGTTTACATCTTCGATCTCTTCATTTTCGCCGGGAACGATCAGCCTGATCGGCCTTTTGTGGCGCGCCGCTGCGGCAAGAAGTGCGTTGTAGGAGGTGCTGATGCCTCCCGAGTTCTTGTGGTAATAGTTGGTGATATGTACCGATTTCGGCGGTGCTGACATCTGAAGGCACTAGACGCGTTTGAAGTATTTGCGGTAGATCGTTTCCACAGCGAACACGAGCATCGTGAAGGAAAGCAGTATCGCCCACGATCCAAGGCTGGTCGCGAACGCCCACGACCACTTGCCCCGGAACGTCCCCATCAGGGTCCCGATCACGAGTCCGAACGAAAGAAAGATACCGGCAGCGTGCAGAAACTGGCCGCGGTCGATAAAACGAAGGATCTGAGACGGCAGAAATGCGACAAACTGAATTACCAGCCACGGAACACTTTTCAGGTCTCCCCAAAGCGATTTGGTGTCTTCACCTGCCCCTACGAGCAGGACCCCGTGACGCATTATGAAAATGTTGAAGATGGCCGAGATCACCGAAACAAGTACTGATACGGCAAATGCCCTTTCGCGGGCGTTATTGATCGAAGGCGCAAAAACGTTTGAAAAGTAGGCCTCCTGTGCGTAGTGGGTGACGAACTCGACCGAATGGCTAAAGACCGGAAGCGAGACCGAAACTATCAGGGTCGCAAGCCAAGCCGGTTTCGCCCTTCGGAACGACTGGACAAGCGCACCCGATATTCCGGATGTAAAGAAGCGGAACAAGAGCTCGACGAGCACGGCGGTCATCGTCACCAGCCACGTCTCTTTGCTTGCTTTGTAGACGGTGAAATAGAAGGAAGCGCGAAGCACGGCTCCCATCAACGCGGACTTCCAGTTCCAACGTGTAATGATCTGCAGGGGATGCTGAAGAAGGCTGAGGACGACATCTCCTACAGAGATCTCCTCGTCATGGACAGACTCGAGATTCTCCGCGTCAGCGACAGAGCGGTGAATTTCGTGGATCGAAGTGCTCATGTCTGCCTGGCAGCCTCCAGCTTCTTCTCGTTCTTCTTGAGATATATGCAGCGGCGATAGGAATCATAGACCGTATCGAAGACCGAATCCCAGCTTCTGGTTTGAGCGTGGTTCCGTGCGAACTCTTTCATCTTCAACAACTGGTCGCGATCGTTCATCAGCGCGAGAGTGTGACGCACGAAATCATCAAGCGACTTGCAAATGAAACCGTTGCGTCCTTCGGTGACGATGAACTTCGGCCCGCCTTTGTCTGTCACGAGTGCCGGCACTCCAGAAGCGGTCGCTTCCTGAACGACATTGCCGAACGCATCGGTCTCGGAGGGAAATACGAAAAGGTCCATGTTGGCATACGCTTCAGACAGATCTTCTCCGTCGAGAAATCCGGTAAGTTCGGCGTACTTCATCTTTGAAGAAAGCCAATCCCGCTCATTTCCTTCACCGACGATAAGAAACTTAAAACGGCCCTCGGCTCCCGCTTTGACGAGCTCGTCTTCGAGATCCTTCAGGAGCCTGACGTTCTTCTCCGCCCTAAGGCGCCCGACAAAGCCGATCCTGAAAGTGCCGTCGCTCACCGTTCGTTTTACAGGATCGAACTTCTCTACGTCTACGCCCCTTGCCATCAGTTTCGTTTCACGGCCGGTTCCCTTCTCAAGTATCTCGACAAGTTCCTTGTTCGGAGCCATCAGAACCTTCGGCATCTTGTAATACAGCATCGCTCCTTTAAGGATCTTGTCTTCGGTGACGTCAGTTAGTTTTTCAGCCGAGTTTCCGGGAAGGATCCGGAACATCCGGGTAAGCCTTCTTGCTGCAAACTCGTGCAGGTTCGTGTGCCACGACCCGATCAATGGCAGATTGAGTTTCCAGGCAAGGTAAGCGCCCATGATCGATACGTCGTTGAGCCCCGTGATGTGCATTACGTCCGGGCGGAACTCGACCAATTTTCTTAGCACTCGTTTCGTGTGGCGCTGGAACAAAGGGTCGTACTTTAGTCCCTCGTCCATCGGGAAGGCGACCGGAGATCTCTTCAGAGAAAGGTATTCGACCGAACCGTCCGTGATCGCCTCGGTCTTTTTTCCGGCATGCACGCAAAGAAACGGGAATCCGTTCTTCCTTGCGTACCTGATCAGCCTCTTGCTTGTCATCGCGACACCGTTCACCTCTTCAAAAGAATCGGGAAAGAACGCGACGCGTATCTCGTTACTCACTTTACTGCCGTTTATGAACAGGCCCGGACCCTTGAGATCAGGACGGTTCCGGGCCTGAAAAAGTTTTGGCGGTCAACGACCGCCTAAATTATTGCGAATCAAATTTTAGTCTCGTGTTAACCCGCGGATTCCGCCGAGGACTGCGACTGATGCAGACCGGCCAGAATCTCTTCAACGTCCGGTTGCACGAAACCGGCGTCTTCGAGCTTCTTCGGGACACGGTCCACGCGTTTGCGTGCCATTTTGAACACCGGACGCATCTTCTGGCTTCCAAGGAATCCAAGCGTCCAGATCGCTCCTCTGAGCCAAACCGGTCCGCCCTTCTTCCAACCGTGGGATGAGAGCGGAGCCAGGCCGACTTCGTTTCCAATATCGAAGAATACGCGATCGAACCAGCGTCTTCTGTGTTCCGGGAATTCAGGGTAAAGCGTAAGGATCTCGGAGAACGATTCGAGCTGTCTGGAATGCAGAGGTTCTTTGTACTCAGGTAGCAGGACTACCTCGCTCTTACGCTCGATCCTTATCTCATCCACAAATTCCGCAAATGTCTCCGTATCCGTAAGATTGATGACCGTGTTCGGCTTGCATCCGTGGCGGTCGCCGCCGGTCGCGATCGGGAAACCCAGCGCGTCGGCCATCTCAAGGACCCTCTTGTTCTCAGACCAGGACCTGAAGCCGTTAATCTCGAATGCGTGGATCCATCGACCAAATTCCCTGATAAAGTTTTTCAGCAGTTCCTCGTGCCGCTCCTGTCCAACGATCTCTATATCCCACAACGGGTGATTGAGAATCACCAGGACCTCGCGCATCTCGTTCAGCATCGCGAACAATTCGTGGAGGCGCTTTTCATCAGGGACCTTGTCACCGCTGAACGTGAACGCAAGCAGTTCTTCTGTGATTTGTTCAGCGCGATCTTCCGGCAGGTTATGTACTCCGACGTGAAAAAAACCGTAGTCGAACGGGACCGTCCACTCAAGCGAGATCGGCGCCGAATCCTTCCCATGTTCGCCGTTTACCTCAAGATTCGCCTGAATGCTGTCGTGGTCGGTGATCGAAACCAGAGGCTCAAGGCCCACGCCCTCGATCTGTTCTCTTTCGATATCGTAGACGGAATTGGCCGGAAGGGGCGGGGTCCAATAGGCGGTCGAAAAGTCGATCCCCTTGCCCTCGCGTTTGAGATAGTTCTTCCTCTCGCGTTTCCAGAAGAAATTGATGATCGGAAGTTTGTCGGCGTAATGCGGGATAAAGTCCAGCATTTCCTTTGATTGTTCGGTATGACAGTGGAGAGAAACGCCGGTCCTTCGCTTCTTGCCAAGGTCTTCGGCGTCGTGCAGCATATGCAGTTTCGTAAGTTTCAGCATTTATCCATTCTCCGCGGCTGTGCCGGAACCAAACACAGTAAAGTAACAAATCGGACCTTCAATGTAAATTCGTTGGAGGGGTCGCAGGAGGCGGCCCGGGCTACGGCCTGGCGTCGATTTTTGTTCGGGCCGCGTTAAGATCAAGCAGCGCCGAAATTCGTTGAAACCCCGCTGGATCTCGAACACGTAATGATCAAAAAACTTGTCAGATTGCGGCGGGGAGCGGTGTTAGATAAGTAGTTTACGAAATTCTTAGAACAACTCTCGCAAAACAGATCCTTCAGGAGAAGCGAAATGACCTGGTTTTTATCCTTCATATTGGCTGGCTCGGTACTCACATCGGGTAACAACCTGCCAATTTATGACCATATTAATAACACGGAACGGCCGTCTGCGCCTATGCCGGTTGTGCTCGACGAGACCGAAAGGTTCGAACAGACGTATCCGTTCGATCCCAATGGCCGCATCGAAGTCGAGAACATCAACGGCTCGATCGTCATCGAGGCGTGGGACTCGCCGCAGATCAAGCTCGTCGCCACCAAGATCGCCGATTCGAGGGAACGGCTGAACGATGTTGAGATCGAGATCGACGCCGGGCAGTCCGAATTCAGCGTCCGAACCAAATACAAATCCTGGAAAGACAGGGTCAAGGACGGCGATGACGAGAGGAAGTACTCGAAGCTGTCGGTGGATTTCAGATTGATGGTGCCGAGAACTGCCCAGCTGAAAGAGATCGAGACGATCAACGGTTCGGTCGATGTCTCAGATATGACCAGCTACACAGAGGTCTCGGCCGTCAACGGAGCAGTGAAGGGCATTAACCTGAGAGGCACCGCCAAGCTTTCTACCGTCAACGGTACCGTTCTCGCGGACTTTCGGGATCTTAATGGCGATTCGACAATCGCGCTGAGCACGGTCAATGGCACGGTCAAACTGGACCTGCCGTCGAATACAAATGCGACCGTGAAAGCAGATTCGGTCAACGGCGAGATCAGTAACGACTTCGGCCTTCCCGTAAGAAAAGGCAAGTATGTCGGAAGGGATCTTTACGGAAGGATCGGAACCGGCGAGGTGAAGATCAAGCTTAACAGCGTGAACGGCGGGATCGATATCGGTCGCAAGAACGACGGCGGCTCCCCGAACCCGGTCGTCGATCTTCTTCCCCAGAAAACAGCAGACGATTTTGACGATACGTTCGAGTCCAGGTTCGAACTTGAGATGGAGCGGATCAACCGCGATTATGACCGGGCTTTAAAGGAGTCGCAGGCGAACATCGAGTTTTCCGGCAAAGAGCTTGAGAAGGCGATGAAGGCATTTGAAGTGGCGATCGCCGAAGATGCCGCAGAGCTCGTGATCGACGCCGAAGCGATCGAGCGTGCTACAGAAGCGCTCAAGAATAAGGAGCTTTCGATGGACCTCGAAGCCGAGAGGACCAGGATCGAGGCCGAGCTTGCAAGAGCGTCCGAAGCGCTTTATCTGGGAAGGTCGCCGTTCGTCGAGGAAAAGAGCGGATCGTTCGAGGTTTCGGGCGAGCCAACTGTGATCGTCGATGCGAAAAGCTGCGCCGTCAATGTGAAGGGTTGGGACCGGCAGGAGATCAAATACTCGGTCACCCGGCTGAAGCGAAACCAGGACAGCGGAAAGGTTGAGGTCCAGACATTCAAGAAGGGCAACGAAGTTACGCTCGAAGTGAAGAATTCTACTGCCGCACGCGGATCCGGCAGCGAGTTCCTGAACAAGGTCCGTTTGGAGGTGTTTGTCCCAAAAAAGTCGAATCTCCGCATTCTCACGGACGGGGAAGTGCGGCTGGAAGGGATCACCGGGGACCTTGAGCTGATCGGAAGCAAGGGTGCGATAAACATCCGTGACTCGTACGGCTCTCTAAACATTCAGGATACGATAGGTACAGTCCGGATCGTTGGTTTCAATGGTTCGCTCGAGACCCAGGATGTAGAGGGTGATCTTTATCTCGAGGGTGACTTCAAGAAGATCCACGCCGTGGATGGAGTCGGCGATGTCTTCCTCACACTTGGTGAGAACGCCAATGCGCTTATCAGCGCTTGCGAGATCGATCTTCTGGATGCCGTTGCCGTCAATGACACGACCTACCGGATGGGGCCTATCAGCCTGATCAAACAGGAAGAAGGAATCTGGAAGGTCGGTTCGGGAACGGCGATCTACAAGTTCGAGCAGGAAGGTGCACTTCAGGTGCGCCCTAAGAGCTCGATGTTCATTAACTAGAGAAGCGAGAAAGTTCCCCGGAACGGTCAGCGAGGATCGGTTCCGGGGAACTTCCTTTTATTCATAACGTTTCACCTGTGGCGGGAAACTAATTTTGATGGTTTCCGTACAGTACCAATTTACTACGCTCGAGAAGTTCAGGACGGCCGGAGACGCGGTGAAAGGCAATTCCTTGTACTCTTACATACCCAATGCAAGCCTGACCGAAATCCATTTCCGGTGCCGTCTCATAAACTGAGAGCTTCGAACATACAGGTTCGAAGGAGTGGATCTATGGTCAAGGTTTACATTTGTGCCACCATCCTCTTGCTCGCGGTGTGCGCTTTCGCGCAGCCGGACAAAGAGGCGCCGCCCCAGATCGCATCATCAAACCAGTCAGCTGCTGATCCCACGTCCGCCGAAACGGTCAAGGTTGGCAAGCTGGATGTGCCGGCCGAAAAACTGAGGCCCGTCAACGTGCCTCTGATCGCCCCCGATAGCGGGATTATCATCGACGGAAAGGTTGACGAAGAACTGTGGCAGACCGCGGCAGTCTTCAAGGACTTTTATCAGACATCACCCGGAGACAATATCGCGCCGTCCAAGCCGACCGTCGTCCTGATGATGTACGACGAGAAGCACCTCTACATCGCCTTCAAGTGCTGGGACGAGCCTGGGAAAGTTCGGGCAACCGTGGCTAAAAGGGACAATGTCTTCGGCGAAGACAACGTTCGGATCTGGCTGGATACCTATAACGATCAGCGACGCGCTTACATTCTCGGATTCAACCCTCTGGGCATTCAGCAGGACGGGATCTTTACGGAAGGGCAGGGTGCCGATTTCTCGATCGATATCGTGATGGAGTCGAAGGGAGTCGTTCTGGATTGGGGATGGTCGGTAGAGGTTAAGATCCCTTTCAAATCGCTCCGGTATACGGCTGGGGAAGGAAAGCTTTGGGGCTTTAATGCGGCACGAAACATAGACCGTCTGAACGATGAGTTCGATGCGTGGATGCCCGATGACAGAAATGTCTCAGGTTTCCTGATCAAGCACGGCAAGATCTCGGGTCTTAACAGCATCAAGGCAGAAAGAACGCTAGAGATCGTTCCGAGCGTCACGCTTTCGCAGACGTCGGGCAAGAAGCGAACGATACCGCTGTCGGTCGCCGCTTCGGACCGATTTCATCCGATCTTCAATCCGACGGGCATCACTGATCCCGGCAGGTTCGTGCACGAACCGGTCAAGTACGACCTCGGTCTGAACCTCAAGTATACGATCACATCCAACATCACTCTCGATGCTGCGATAAATCCTGATTTTGCGGAGATCGAGGCAGACGCTCCGGTAGTGACCGCAAATCAGAGGTTCCCGATCTTCTTCCAGGAGAAACGGCCCTTCTTCCTTGAGGGTGCAGAGATCTTCCAGTCCCCACTTCAGCCATTCTATTCAAGAACCATCGTCGATCCGGACATAGCTACGAAGCTGACCGGAAAGATCGGAAAGAACTCATTCGGTTTTCTCGTCGCTTCAGACAACGCTCCCGGCAATTTCTCGGAAGATGAAAGGAATGATCCGGACCCGAACTTCCGGCCCAGCGATGAGTTTTTGGACAAGAACGCTTACTTCGCCGTGCTCAGACTGAAGCGGGACGTCGGAAAGGAACACAACGTAGGCTTCTTCGGCACCGCAAGGGTCTTTCCCAGGAACCGGAATTTCACGGGCGGCTTTGACGGCACTTTCAAGCTGAATTCAAAGACCGTGATGAAATTCCAGGCATTGGGTACGCATTCGAGGAAGTATTTCTACGATCCTTTTGAGAACGAGAGAAATTACAGGACCGGAAACGGCCTCGGTTACTTCGTAAGCGTCGACTACTCGACCGACCGCCACGGGTATTACCTGGAGGCGATCGGCAGATCGAGAGACTACCGCGCGGACGCCGGATTTACTCGGCGGACAAACACCAACACCTTCTTTGGTGCTAACCGTTTCAGTACAAAGTCCCGACCCGACGCACCGATCATAAGGCTCAACAGTAACCAGTTCGCGAGAATCTCCCTTGACTGGAAGGGCCGGAAGCAAAGTGGCGTGGCCGGAGCCAACGTGAACCTGTCGATGCAGGGCAACATGTTCCTCTACACGGAGGCGGGCTACGGGTTTGAAAAGATCTATGAAGACGAGTTCGGTCCGGCGAGAGTTCCGGGCGAGCGGCGAGGGGCGTTCTTTGGAGAACCGCAACGGGCTGCTCACCAGTTCTTCTGGGTCGGAAACTTCAACAAGACATTCAACAAGCAGATTTCCGGCTATATGTTCATCGGTTCGATTTGGAACGCACTCGATTTCGACTTCGGAGCGGGCCCGGTGTTTGGGAGGGTCAGTCCGCCATACCTACAGTTCCTCGACCTGTATTTTGAGGATCCTGACACAGCGGGCGATATTCCGCCAATCGATCCTGGCAAGGGTCATCAATTCGACTTCGAAGCGGGCGTAAACTACAAACCGGTCGATCCCCTTCAGATCTCGTTCAACTATACAAAGAGCAAACTTACGAGGAACGACTCGAACCGGGACGCGTACGACACGAATATTTTCTCCCTGCGTTCGACCTACCAGTTCACCCGTTTCATTTTTTCAAGGGTCCGATGGGATTACGATACGCTTAGCAGAAGGGCGGCGGGGCAGATGTTGTTCGGCTGGAATCCGAATCCGGGGACCGCTTTCTACGTCGGGTACAACGACACGTTTACCTACAACGGGTTCAGTCCGCTTACCGGCCAGTTCGAGCCTAGGTTTGAGCGCAACAGCCGCACATTTTTCATACGGGCCTCATACCTTTTCCGCAAGAGTTTCTAGTAAATAGCTCCTCCAAAGCGTTTATTGTTACTCATCCAATTGCGGAAAAGTGGGCGGCGGCCGCGACACCGCCGCCCGTTCAACTCTCTCCATTTGATCTAAATACAGATCCAGCTGCTCTCCTCCAGATCGCTAAATCGTTGTAGGCGTGGCGTTTTGACACACGGACTCGATCAGTGCCGGCTGAACTTTGGTCGGCAACTGAGAAGTACAGAACGCACCCTTGTTAAATAACGTTTTGATCTCTTGTAATTTCTTAAGTCATAGTGTATAAACCTCAGAGGACACTACATTTCTCAGGTTTTTGATAAGGAGGACCCATGAAGCTAGCCAGAAGTTTTGTAGCTTTCGCCTTTTGCCTTTCCCTCGTTTTCCTCTCTTCACTTTCCCTCGCAACAACAGAAGTTGCAGCCCAGGACGCCAAGATCGCATTACAGCGCGGGTATCGAACAGGATACTCGGACGGTTATATGTCCGGATACCGCGACGTGATCGAAAATGCCTCCAAAAGCTATTCCCGCCATCCCGAATACAAGAGTGCCGACCGTGCGTACAACGCAGACTACGGCACGCTTGCGAACTACAGCGACGGCTACAGGCAGGGCTTTGAGATCGGCTACCAGGCTGGATATGCGAAGGTCGGGTTTGACGCTGCGATTCCCGAGAACCTTGCATTCAGAGGTGAGGTCAACACCGAGCCGGTCCTTGACACACCTCCTGCGGTAGACGTCCCGGTCCCCGTCGACGACGTTGTCGACGCATCACTTCCTGAGGACGAGCCTCTTGACGATACGTCGGACTCCACACCGGTCGACGATTCGACTTACACGGCTCCCGTCCCGGTATCGATGAACAACAAAGCTCCGACGATTACGAATCCGGCCCCCAGGCAGACCGGGTATATGGGTGACGCCATCATCGTGATCCCGGCGGAAACAGAGCTTGTTGTCGAATTGCTTGAAGAGATTGACACCAAGACGGCCAGAGAAGGTGACGCCTTCAAAGCACGCGTCGTTTCGCCGTCGGAGATCGGCGGGGCGATCATCGAAGGACGGATCGCAAAGAACCGGAAGCCTGGTCGCCTAAAGAGACGCGCGGAGCTGGTTCTTTCATTTGACCGGATCGTGCTATCAAAGAGCCGCTGGGCAAACTTCAATGCCTTCATTATCGAGGTCCTGCCCGTCAAAGGCGATAACGTCAAGAGGATCGATAACGAGGGCACGGTCGAGGGCCAGAGGCCGTACAAGAGTGATTCAATGAAGCTCGGCGCAGCAACCGGAACCGGCCTTGTGATCGGCGCTATCGTCGGCGGTCCGGTAGGGGCTGCTGTGGGTGCCGGAGTCGGCGCAGCGTTCGGCGTTGGAGCTGTGGTCGTCGAAAGGGGCAAGTATATCCATCTCGGTGAGCAGCAACAGCTCAGGATAAAGACCGCGTACGAGACACAGATACGGTAGCTCGAATCTAATTGGCGTGTTGAGAGTCAGGGTCGGTTCAGTAGGGTCCCGGTAATCGCCCTGACCTGGGACGTCAGTTATCTCGTGGCTTTAGGCTGGGATGTCTCAAGTAGATACCGCTTCAAAGGGCTCCGGCCACGGAAAGCTGGCTACAGGTCAAGACGCACCGTAATCCCGCTATTCAGCGAGTTGCAGAGGAACATCGGTTGATTGGTGCCACTTGATCCGGCGGCGAGATCAATCGGCAACAGGCCAACGTTTGAGACTGCCTCATCCCGCCACACGGAGACTTAAAGAGATTTCCCGAGGGGCGATCTGGTTCTCCAATTGACAGGCGCGGTCAGCGAGCCGAGCAAGCCGCGCCCCGATCACCGCGGATTCGAGAGGCGTTATCATCTCCTTGTAATGCTTCAATGGGTCCGCGGTATTTTTGTACCCGCAATTGCTTGGGGCTACAGACAGTTAGTGCTAGTATTGCAGGCACTCTTACAGCCCGGTCCCGGACCTGTTTTCGCATCTTGATTTGCTCTCTCGGAGTTAAGCAAATGATCCGTTTATTTTTTTCGTTTCTTTTTATCTCCCTGTTGGCGGTGCTAGCGGCGGGACAGGTGCCGCAACAATTCATCTGGAAGATCACATTCGTGGCTGACAGTGTCGGCGAGAGCCGGGTAAGCGTTCAGAACAGGTGCCGAAACACTCACGACTTCCGCATATCGGGACGGAATGTCCCCTTTCTGGATTTTGCGAGGGACGAATTGACGATAAGGGGAGGCGGCACAGAGAACGTTCCGGTGTCCGTCGATACGGCTAAACTGACCCGCAGTAGCTATCAGGGACAGGTCACCTTGTTTTGCCTCACCTGTGCGAAGGAATCAGGCTGCAGCCAGTCGCGCGATATACTGAACGTCACCCTCAATATCGTTACGAAAGAGCAGCTTGCGAACTACCGGCCGTCAAAGGAAATAGGGATCGATTCGCCGATCGCGATCTCAGCTTCCAGCATTGCTGCGGGCTCGAACGCGGTTTCGGAAAATGAGGTCCGGAAGCTTCTTGAAGACCTCGCGGGCAGTCCCTCGGCGGAAAGCCGGCCGGGTGTAGCTCCAATTGCTGCTTGCGGTATTCCGCAAGTGAGGGCCGAATCATCGCTTCCGGATGCCGACTGCAAGGGGGAGTGTTCGACGAAACAGAGAGTCCTTCGTGAATTGGAAACAAAAGTCCGCAGGCAAACCTCCGAGGCTGAGAAACTGTGTCTCGGCCTGATGCAGCTTGAGAACACGACCGCTTTCGTGGAAGCGAAGGCGAGACGTGCCGAGCGACAGCTTGTGAACGCGACAGATTCGGGATCTGACGAAAGAGTGTTGGATAATCTAAGATCAGAAGCAGTGAATTCGAAGAAAGACGCAAGGGTCTTTCGGGATAGGGTTGGCATCGCCAGGGACATAGTCGATCGCGCAAAGGAAGAGGCATTTAGTGCGCAGCAGGAACTCGACGACGCTGTCGTCGATTTCCAGGCGTGTCTGCGCAAGAACCCGTCGGGCTGCAAGTAAACCGGCGCTGAATAGGGAACTCGCGGGATGCCGCAGGAGCAGGAAAGAGCGCCCGTTGTCGCGCTGCTGACCGATTTCGGAACGACGGATCACTTTGTAGCTGCGGTGAAAGGAGCCGTGCTCGGGATCGAGCCGTGCGCAGTGATCGTCGACGTGACGCACGAAATACGCCCGCACGACCTGAGGTCGGCGGGCTTCTCTCTTTGGGCTTGCTATAAGAACTTCCCGAAAGGGACCGTTTTCGTTTGCGTCGTGGATCCAGGAGTCGGATCTGCACGCCGACGCATCATCTTCCGGACCGATCAATATCAGTTCGTTGCACCAGACAACGGTCTTCTTTCGTTCGTCCTAGATTCCGAGAACGGAACCTTGTTCGAGATCACCGAAGGATCCTACGCGGCGGACGAGATCTCGGGGACCTTTGATGGCAGAGACGTCTTCGGCCCGGTCGGCGCGCATCTGGCGTCCGGAGTCGCCGCCGAAGAGATCGGACGGCCCATTGAAGAGGTTGTCAGGCACCGGACCGGACTTGCAGGTAATGATGAAATGGAAGGCTTCGAAGGGGCCGTAATACATATTGACCGCTTTGGCAACCTGATCACGAATCTAAAACCCGAAGATCTTCCTGCCGGAGCGTCTGTCAGCATCGCGGGAACACTCATAGGTGAACGCCGAAGGTTTTTTGACGATGGTGAATCAGGGGGACTGTTCCTGATCAAAGGGAGCACCGGTCTGATCGAGGTCGCTTCAAATGGAAGCAGCGCTTCAGATGCGCTTGGGGCGAGGGTCGGCGATATTGTGTCCATACACCTCGCTGAGGGCGGTTTAGGCCAATAAAATAAGACGTTTCGCTTGTTTCTTGATATTGAGAATGATATCTTCGAGGGAAACAAATCTTATTTTTAACAAGGGTATAAAGAGACAATGACGAACGAATCAACTGCCAAGAGTTCGGCTGCCTCCGGTGGGCTTCGCGATGTTGTAGCGGCCCAATCGTCGATGAGCAAGGTAAACGGCGACGAAGGCATACTTATTTACCAGGGGTATGACATTCACGATCTCGCCGAGCATTCCACTTTCGAGGAAACGGTTTTCCTTCTCTGGAACGGCCGTCTCCCAAAGCAGGACGAACTTGACATCCTAAAGACAGAGCTTCGGGCGAATTACGAACTGCCAGCCGAGATCTTGGTGTTCATGAAGCACTTTCCTCACGACGCTAAGCCGATGGATGTGCTAAGGACATGCGTCTCGACGCTTGCTTTTTACGATAAGGAAGGAACCGGAACTACCCTGGAGGGAGCACGCGAGGCCGCCATCAAGCTGACCGCCCAGTTCCCTACGATCGTAGCCGCGTGGGAACGGATCAGGAACGGAGAGGAGCCTGTTCATCCGGACCTTGACCTCGACATCGCTGAGAATTTTCTATACATGATGCGCGGCGAGAAACCCGATCCGAGCGAGGCGAGGATGCTGGACATTTGTCTCATCCTGCACGCCGACCACGGGTTCAATGCTTCGACTTTCACAACACGTGTGGTCTCGGGAACAAAGGCAGATATGTACGGTGCTGTGACCGGCGGGATCGCGGCGCTTGCCGGCCCCCTTCACGGCGGCGCGAACACCGAGGTAATGAAGGCGCTGATCGAGATCGACAGCGTTGAGAACGTCGATTCGTGGCTCGAGGACAAGCTTAACAACAAGGAAAAAGTGATGGGAATGGGGCACGCGGTTTATAAGACCGAAGATCCGCGCGCAACCTGGCTGCGGCGCTTTTCCGAGCAGATGGGCGGGGTCACCGGTGAGACAAAGTGGTTCCAGATCTCAAGCAGGCTTGAGGCCCTTATGAAGGAAAAGAAAGGGCTGAACCCGAACGTCGATTTCTATTCGGCCTCGACGTATTACATGATGGGAATCCCTCTGGACCTGTACACCCCCATTTTTGCGATCAGCAGGATCTCGGGCTGGACTGGCCATATTCTTGAACAGTTGGCCAACAACAAGCTGATTCGTCCAAGGGCGGAATACATCGGCAACTGGGATATGAAGTACGTCCCGATCGCGGAGAGATAGTTCCGAGCGCTGCGCGATTTCAAGTTTCAAATTTCAAATTTCAAAGGCGCTTCCGAGTCACCGGAGCGCCTTTTTTCATGTATCAGGTATCAGAGGCCAGGTATCGAATAAGAATCAGTACCCGGAACGCCAACGACGGACATAAGAGAAGAAACTCACCGCGGAGGCACGAAGGCGCAGAGCACTCTTAGGTAACTGGATTCTGCAACCTACGACTTCTCTGCGCCTTCGCGCCTTTGCGGTTGAATTTTTGTTTGCTATCGCTCCGGGTATTGATTCCAACTCGAAACTTGGAATTCGGAACCCGGAACTATTTTCCGTCCAACGAAACACCAAACACCTTCGGATCATCGAGAAACTCGACCAGTTTGTCCGGATCGAACTTCGCACGAACAACGACGGCTTCGTCACGGTTGATCGAAACAAGAAAAACCTTCACATTCTTCTTGTGCTCCCTCATATTCATATAGATCTGTTCGCCGTCCCTTGTGATCACCCGTAGTATAGGGCTCCATTCCTTGCTGAAGGCCTCGCTCATTATCGAGCGCATTTCCGTGTCCAGCGATTCCCTCGAAAACTTCAGTTCCCGGTAGATCGTTACCTTGAAGCTCCTGACGCCGGCCGGCTTTACGATCCCGACTGCCGCCCTTGCAAGCCACATAAAGGGGATCTTTACCTTCTTTGCTTCGTACCGTTCCTCGATGTGGTCGCAGACCGCGTCATACTCGTTCTTCTTTCCTGCCACGGCGGGCGCGGCAACGGCGTTGAACAATAGCGTCAGGAGGATCGCGGCAGCTGTAGTTCTGATTCTCGTGATATTCATCGATTTCCTCCTCCTGCTAATTAGTTCCGTCGTCATCGACGGTCTCGATATCGAACTTGGGGATGTTGATCTTTCCGCTGATCTCGACGAGCGTGTCGATGTCGACCGGCCCGATCACATTTACAAGAGCAATCGTGCGGTCTTCCGACAGGATCACCGCGACACCGCTGATGTCCTGTCCTTCGAACATGGTATAGACGTCGATCTTCTGGTTCTTCTTCTTGCTACGCACGTTTGCGAGCTTTTCCCATCCCGGGGTCTGCAGTTGAGACCTGATCACCTCAACGTCAGAGATGTTGTACTGGTTATCCTGATCGAATCTGAATACGCGGACATATATGCCCTCAAGTCCTTTGATCGCCTCGCCCACCTTTTGGGCATCGGCGTCGTTCACTTTGACGAGCACGCGCTTGGCAAGCTCGAGCATTTTGCCTTCGACGTTTACCTCAACAACCTCTGTCGCCCTGTCATTCAGGTAGTTAAGGTTGTCGAACTGCAGCCGCGCAGTTTGTGCGTCGGCCGTCTGCGCGGTCACAAGCGCGGCGAAAGCGAGGGCAGATGTTAAAAGAACCTTCCTTAGTGATCTCATCGGTTGTTACTCCTGTGTAGTATTGCTGTCCGAGGCAGCATCGTTCCCGGCGTAAGTGCCGTCGACCTTGTCCTGGACGAGTTTGAAGCTTGAAGTCGTTACTGAAAGCGCGAGGACGAGTTTCTCGTAAGCCTCTCTTTCTTCATCTGTAAGCGCCGCGAGCTGGTCGGCTGCGGGAACCGCGGCGACCGCCTCCTTTGGGGATTTCCGCCGGTTCACGATCTGTTTGCTTTTCTTCGTCAAATTCAGCGGTTTTACGACTGGCGGCGCGGGGGAGACAGTTAACGAAGGGGAATCGGGGATCTCCGAAGCAGCTGTTCTCCCTGCGCCATCCAGATCGATCGAGACCGCCTGCGGCTGTTGAAAGGCACTTCCGAAGAAGAACAGCCCGGCGGCGACGATCGCGACCGATGCGAAACTGAGAGACGCGAAAGCCATTCGCAGAGCGCCAGCAACGCTTGTCTTCTGTTCCGGAATTTCGGCCGCCGGAGGAACCGCTTCGGGAACAGCCCGGAACTCGGTCAATAGGCTTTCAAGGCTTTCGACCTCCGGATCGGATCCTTTCTTGTCCCACAGGTAATCGTTGTTCATTGTTCAATTCCTCACGCCGAGCTTCTTCCGGAGCATCTTCATTCCCCTGTGAAGATTGACCCTCACCGAATCGTGTGTCAGCCCGGTCGCATCCGCTATTTCCGGACCCGTCATTCCTTCCACAAGCCGAAGGATCAATGTCTCGCAATATGCTTCGGGAAGACTCTTGATCGCACACAGCACTTCGTAAGCCTCATTCGAAGGCCGATCCGGGGAAGCTAAGTTTTCCGTGATCTCCTCTTCCTTTCGCTTTCCCCGGTGCGAATCAACGATGCGGCGTCTCGCAATGCTCGCGATCCAGCCGCCGACAGCATCCGGATCATTGAGAGTGTGAAGCTTCTTAAAAGCGGCAATAAATACCTCCTGGACAAGATCGTCAGCTTCGCAACTCGGAGCGCGAGCCAGCACGATGCCGTGAACCATCGGAAAATATCTTCGGTAAAGGTCATCGTACGCATCTTGTTTGCCGTTCAGCGCCCGGTGTACAAGCGCAGCTTCAGGCGTAGATCTCCCGCACGATGCTTCTACTTGATCCGCATCGTTCCCATGGAGGATAAGCAACTGCCTTGAGATTCTGCTTTCCGACATGTCCGCGATCTATAACCTGTACGGGCGGTGAGAAGGTCTTCGTTCTTTTTGCCGCCGGTTTCGGGTTCAGTTACAAAGACGGTTCGGGCTGGCAAAGTGTTAACAGGCGCCCTCGAAGAACCTTCGATTCGATTAATTTGCTGGCTTCCGGGATAACGATCAGCCGCTGCAGTAAGTTCTGTGAGGGGCGCCTTCATTCGGCAGTTGCGGGAGAAGCTGACCGCAAATAGAATTGAAAGATCATTACACCTCTCGAAGATCACATAAGGAGCTGCATTTATGAACAAGATTCTGCGTTCGATCGCATCCGTTTTGCTGATCCTTACCGCGTGCACCGCAGCCGCGCACTCACAGGACGATATGAAACCACCCGTTGCTAAGAAGGAACCGAAAGTCACCAATGTCCACGGGCAGACCCTGACGGACAATTACTTCTGGATGAGAGACCGGAACGATAAGAAATCTCCGGCGATCATCGACTACCTGAAGGCCGAGAACGAATACACGGATGCAGCGATGAAGCCGCATCGGGAATTTGTTGAAGGGCTTTATGAAGAAATGCTCGGGAGGATCAAGCAAACTGACCTCAGCGTGCCATACAAGTACGGAGAATACTGGTACTACTCGAAAACGATCGAGGGCAAGCAATACCCCGTCTATATGCGGAGCACAACACGCGACGGGAAGGTTTCCCAGACCCTGCTTGATCAGAATGAGATGGCGAAGGGGTATGACTTTTTTTCGATCCGGAGCCTGCGCGTAAGTGATGATGGAAAGAAGCTCGCTTATTTGATCGATACCACCGGCTACCGGCAGTACGTGCTTCAGGTCAAGGACCTGGAAACGGGGAACATCCTTCCCAACCGGATCGAAAGAGTGACCACCGTCAACTGGGCGAGCGACAACAATACGCTTTTCGTCACGACAGAGGACGATTTATCAAAAAGATCTGATAAGTTTTGGCGCCACGACCTGAAGTCGAACAAGACCGTGCTGATCTATGAAGAGAAGGACGTCCTGTTCAATATCTACGCCGGAAGGACCAGGGACGGAAAGTACATCTTTCTGGACTCGAATGCGAAGACGATGGACGAATACCGGTACGTTCCCGCGGACAAACCAGCAGCGGAGCCTGTTGTAGTGCTCGCGAGGGAAGAGGGGCACGAGTACAGCGTTGACCATTACGAAGGCGATTTTTACATCACCACGAACCGCGATGCCGAGAATTATCGAGTGGTCAAGGTGCCGGTAGAAGACCTATCCCAATCCGGTTGGCAGGACTTCATTCCACACAACCCGGACATCATGATCGAGGGAATCGACTTCTTTAAAGGATACGCGGTCGTTTCCGAGCTCGAAAACGGTTTGGAGTACCTTCGGGTGATAGATCTCAGCAACGGAAAGTCCAGGCGAATCGACACGCCCGAGAGCGTCTACACGATGGGAATGGCCGGCGGCAATGCTGAGTTCGACACACGGACGATAATGTTCAATTACGGTTCGATGATCACTCCGAATTCGACCTTCGAGTACGATCTGAAAACCGGAGAGCGAAAGCTCTTAAAACAACAGGAAGTATTGGGCGGCTACGACAAGACGAAGTATGAAACGGAGCGTGTCTGGGCAACCGCGAGGGACGGGGTAAAGGTGCCGGTCTCGATCGTAAGGAAGAAAGGTGTGAAGCTCGACGGCAGCGCGCCGATGTTGCTATATGCTTACGGATCTTACGGTTTCTCGATCACACCCAACTTCTCAACGGTAAGGCTGAGCCTGCTTGACCGGGGAATGATCTTCGGAATAGCCCACATCCGAGGCGGAGGCCTGCTAGGCGAAAAATGGCGGCAGGATGGCCGCATGTTCAAAAAGCTCAATACGTTTTACGATTTCGTCGACTGCTCGAAGTGGCTTGTTAAGAACAAGTACACATCAGCCGACAAGCTCGTGATCCAGGGAGGAAGCGCTGGGGGAATGTTGGTGGGAGGAGTGGTCAATATGGCTCCTGAAGCGTACAAGGCCGCTATCGTTCAGGTTCCCTTTGTGGATGTGATCAACACGATGATGGACGAATCGCTTCCCCTGACGACCGAAGAATGGATCGAATGGGGCAATCCGAACGAGAAGGAAGCTTTCGATTACATGATCCGGTACTCGCCATATGACAACGTCGCCGCGCAGGAATATCCGAACCTGCTTGTGATGATCTCGCTGAACGACAGCCAGGTTCCATATTGGGAGGGTGCGAAGTTTGCGGCCAAGGTGCGGGAGCTGCAAACAGGGGATGCCCAGGTCCTTTTGAAGACCAATATGGGAGGCGGACACGGTGGCGCAAGCGGGCGGTATGACCAGCTGAAGGACACGGCTTTTGTTTACGCATATGCGTTGACCCAGGTCGGGATCACGAACTAGACCGTTCGAATTAGTCGAAAAGAGGCCGGCGATCTTTTGATCAGCCGGTCTCTTGTTGTCCGGATTCAATACAAAAAACTCGACAATCCCCTTTCCGCTTCGCTATACTTGAAAAGTCGAGCGCATGTCCTGTGCGCATTGCCTGATCCGCAGGCGACTCCCGATTCCTTACAACTGACAATTTGGGATCTGATCTGGATGATCCGCCATTCAAGAATTAATAAGCCGCTGATGTGGCTCATCATTAGTGCCGGTGCGCTTAGCGCCGCGGCCGGAGCGTATTTCGTCAGAACCGAGTACGCGAGCGCTGCGCTTCTGTTTATCGCCGGCGCAAGTATCCTTCTCAGTTGGATCACTCACGTAAGGCTTGCGAGATCCGGAATCTATTTCACTCTCTCTGAGGTCCTCGTCTTTCTCTGGCTGGTAACCTTCGGGACAGGGATCGCGACTCTTCTCGCTATTTCCGAGGCCGTGATCGCTGCCTATTCCTACTGGCGTAAAGAAAACGAAGTATTGTGGTACAACCTCGCCGTCGCGGGTTCACTGGCTGGGATCGCGACGGTGTCAACCGGTTTGTTGGTCGAGTATTTCTTTGGAGTCATACCGGAAGCAGCCACGATGGCGGGTGATACTAACCTCGTCCTTTTGCTCGCGGTAATGGTCGGATCGCAATTCGCCATAAGATCCATTCTGCTCGCAATGCACTCCGGCGCGGGTGAGACAAGAGAGGTCTGGAAGGTCTGGTTCGAGCGCTGCCTTAACGGATTTGCACTCTACGTTATCGGAGGCCTCGCGGCGGGAATGATCCTCAGAGCCAGTCATGGACGGGACCTGCTTCTGATCGTCGTCGGCCTACTGATAGGTGGCGTCGTCTTCTTCACCTATCGGAGATACGTCCACGAGATCCGCCAGAACCTAGAACGTGCTGAGGCTGCCGAAAAGGGCAGGGCCCAAGAGGCCCGGTCTCACGTCGCAGCGCTGGAAGATCAGATCGCGAAACTGGAGACAGCTGAAAAGGAGCTTAGCCGCAGCGAAGCGAGGTTCAGGCGCGCGGCTTACCACGATCCGCTGACGGATCTTCCCAACCGCAGATTCCTCGAGCTCGAGCTGGAAAAGTCGGCCGGAAGGATCAGAAAGACAGCGAACTACAGCTTCGCCACGCTCTATCTCGATCTCGACAGGTTTGGTTCGATCAATGAGAGCCTGGGCCGGGAAGTCGCCGACCAGTTTCTTATCGGGATTGGCGAGAGATTGACGGGACTCACCCGCGAGAACGATTTTCTTGCCAGGGCTTCGGACGACGAATTCGTCATTCTTCTTTCCGATGTTTCGAACGAGGGCGATGCCCTTCATTTTGCTGATCTCGTCCGACGGAAGCTCTCGGCACCGTTCAACATAGACGGGAAGATCCTGTTTGCGAATGCGACCTCGGGCGTCGTCGTCTGCAATTCCGTGGCCGGCTGCGGCGATGCATTGAGAAAAGCCCAGATAGCTATGCAGGAAGCGAGGTCGGCAGAGAAGCCTTACCTTGTTTTCGATGAGGCGATGTACAGGTCTGCAATGAACAGGCTTCAGATCGAGAACGATCTTCACGGGGCGCTTGATAGGAATGAGTTCGAGCCTTATTTCCAGCCGATAGTCGACCTTGAAACGCTGGAAACAGCAGGTTTCGAGGCGCTTGTTCGCTGGAATCATCCCAATCGAGGTCTGGTCCCTCCAGGCGAGTTCATCCCGGTGTGCGAGGCGTCGGGAATGATAATCCCGCTGACACAGTGGATGATCGAAGAAGGGTGCAGAACCCTGACCAAGTGGCACCAGAAAGGCGGCAATTCTTCAAACATCTTTATGAGCGTCAATCTTTCTGCCAAGGATTTCGCCGGTAAGGGTCTCGTGGAGCACGTCGAGCATTGTCTGAAGGCATCAGGAATCAAACCATCTTGTCTTAAGCTCGAGATAACCGAGAGCGCGATCATGACCAACTCCGAGAGTGCGATCAAGATGTTGAAAGAGCTGAAAGATCTCGGGGTGATGCTCAGCATCGATGACTTCGGTACCGGATACTCGTCGCTCAGTTATCTCCATCGATTCCCGGTCGATGCGCTGAAGGTCGATCGTTCCTTTGTAGGATCCATGGAGTTCGGCAGTGAGAACGGCGAGATCGTCCGGACCGTGATTACGCTTGCCAAGCTGCTCGGTATGAAGATCATTTCGGAAGGGATCGAGACCATTCATCAGCTCCACCAGCTGAAGATCCTGAAATGCGAATACGGCCAGGGGAACTTGTTCTCCGTTCCGGTGCGAACGCCCGAGGCCGAGGCGATGCTGGATGATCCGAATCGTTGGCGACGGCTCGATCCGAATGCGAAACGGATCTCGGTGCCGTCACCGCCGCTCGAGAACCTGCCTGACTTTCATCAGAGTACCGGCCCTGTGCAATAGATGGTCACGCCTTAATTCCCGGTTCTCCTTCGACGGGAAATGCCTTTTCATAGACCGACGCGATGTTCAGAAGCAGGTCTTCCGACCAGTTTGGCCCCAGCAGCTGAAGCCCGACCGGCAGACCATCGTCCGTCGTGCCGCAGGGAACCGACAAGCCCGGTATTCCGGCCAGGTTGGCGGATGCGG
Organism: Acidobacteriota bacterium; assembly: GCA_003385635.1. GTDB lineage: Bacteria > Acidobacteriota > Blastocatellia > Pyrinomonadales > Pyrinomonadaceae > Aridibacter. The sequence goes on from QQUY01000001.1 coordinate 570,842, forward strand.
TGTAGATGTCGCTTAGGTACATTGCAAGAGGATCGTCCGACTTTTCACCTAGCCTGAAGGCCGTTGTGGGAGATGTGGGTGTCGCAATCACATCGCAGTCCTGGAAAGCGGTGGAGAAGTCTTTCTTTAAAAGCGTCCTGACCTTCTGGGCCTTTGCATAGTATGCGTCGTAATATCCGCTTGAAAGCACATAGGTCCCAAGCATTATCCGGCGTTTGACCTCAGGTCCGAAGCCCTCCTTTCTCGTCTTGAAGTACATTTCGCGAAGCTCGTGCGCGTCCTCTGCCCGAAAACCGTATCGAACCCCGTCGTAGCGGGCGAGATTGGAGCTCGCCTCGGCCGTCGCAATAATGTAGTAGACCGCGATCGCATATTTTGAATACGGAAGCTCGATATCAACGATCTCCGCCCCCTTAGATTTGAGTCCGTCAAGAGCCGTTTCCACCGAAGACTGAACGTCGCTATCTAGTCCTTCGCCGAAAAGCGCCCTTGGGACGCCGATCCTTTTTCCCTCGATCGGCTTGCCAAGTGCAAACACGTAGTCCGGCACCTCAACATCAGCGCTAGTTGCGTCGTTTTCGTCGCGTCCGGCGATAGTCGTCAGCACAGCTGCAATATCTTCTGCCGACCGGCCGAATACCCCGATCTGGTCCAGGGAAGAGGCAAACGCCACCAGACCATAACGCGAGATCCTGCCGTAGGTCGGTTTGAGGCCGAAGACCCCGCAGAATGATGCTGGTTGGCGGACGGAACCTCCTGTTTCGGATCCAAGTGCGGCACGGACGATCCCGGAAGCGACCGCCGCCGCAGATCCTCCGGAGCTTCCTCCAGGGACGCGTTCAACATCCCACGGGTTCTTTACGGGACCAAATGCGGAATTCTCGTTCGACGAGCCCATTGCGAACTCGTCCATGTTGGTTTTGCCGATGATGACCGCGCCTGCATTCTCGAGGCGCTCAACAGCCGTAGCGTCGTATTGAGGTTCAAAGTCGCCGAGGATCCGTGATCCGCACGTTGTACGCCTGCCTTTTGTGCAGATATTGTCTTTCACGGCGATCGGCATTCCTTTCAAAGGCCCTTCGCCCTTCGGTGCCACCTCGTCGTAAACGGACAAAAATGCATTTAGTTCTGGGTTAAGACGGTTCGCCGCATCTATTGCGGACTTTGCATCTGGATGTCGGTTGTTGTCATTCATTCAAGTTCTTAATTCTCTTTCTTCAAATAGGGGCGGTCTGGTATCGAAAAGTACGAAGCCAAAGGGTCTTGTGACGAGCTTGAATCCTAAAGAGGGAGAGACCACGTTATTCCCTAGAGCTGACACGATCGACCTTCCAGACAGACTCGTCGCGGACCATATCGACCAGGATCTCCCTCTGTTCGTCGCGACTGTCATCCTTCCAGAAAAGGAGGATCTCAAACTGCACCCGTTCAGCCAACTCCCCGCACTCCCCGATCCTGAAAGCCTTCGGATGATCCGCCGTCTGGGTCAGGTAATCTTCTTCCCCAGCGTCGATCGAGCTCTTCAGGCGATTGGAAAGATATTCGTCGCGGTCTTTTCGATACCGCTCATCCGGATCAAATCCTCGATCAAAGTGAAGAGAGTAGAGCTTCTTGAGTTCTCCGCGGGCCTCTATGCACGACTTTGGTTCGAGATTGGGAACGCTGCACGTGGAAAACGCGAATAGCGAGACCAAAACTGCAAGCACACTTTTCATTCGCTACAGGACCTTTGGAACCCGGAAATGGCCTTCCACGGCGGACGGCGCCTGATCCAGGGCTTCATCTTGCGACAGCGACTCTCGGACGCCATCGTTCCGGTCCGCCTTGGTTGCTTCTCCCTCGGGAGTCAGTCCTCCGATCGCCGGTTCGGTCGTTTCGGTATCCAGCTCATTGAGCTGCTCGACGTACGCGACTATCTCGTTCATTTGAGGCGCGTACATCTCAACCTCTTCCTCGGAGATATCGAGATGCGCCAACTTCGCCACCTTTTTAACATCCATAAGTTCCCGCCTTTGTTCGATCTGCTTCTAAAGTCTCGGACCGATCAATTCCTTTCGGGCTATGCAATTTGATGCCGCTGCCAGAAAAACCTCTTTCAGCTCAGCATCCTCGATTACTGCCGCTGCCTCTTCCAGGCTTTCGTCCCGTGCGCGAAGGGCCGCCTCTTGAAATTCCTTGCTCTCCCGGACCCCCGGTTTGACCGTCGCGGCGGTCCTCAAAGCCTCCTCATCAATCACAAACTCGAGGTAGGTAACCGCCGGCGAACGCAGAAGAGAGTTAAGCCTGAAGATCATCTGTCCGGAAAGCGATTCAAGATGCCGCTTCCACGTAAGGTCGCCGACTGCGATCTTCAGCACTTTGTCCTCAAGCCCGATGGCCACAGCGCGCCTTGAAAGCGACTCTCCCGCAACTTTCCGCCAAGCGCCAAACAGCACGGCCTGGAGCATCTCTTCGGGAATCTCACCCTCGCCGAGAAGTGCGGGAATTGTTCTGAATACGCCTTCCATTTATGATTCGAATGACAGATCTATCCTGTCCCGAAATTCTAAGTTGTGCAGGCATATTATTCAATTATGGAACTCCCGAGACTGATTCTTGCTTCCGGAAGCCCGAGGCGCTCAGAAATTCTTGGCTTCGTTGGCTGGCAGTTCGATAAACAAGTCGCAGATATTGACGAAACTCCGCGCGAAGGAGAGTCCCCGGAAACATATGTGGAAAGACTCGCACGCGAAAAGTCATTGGCGGTTGCTGAGAGATCGCCGGACTCATTGGTTCTCGGTGCCGACACCACCGTCGTTGTCGACGGAAGGATCGTCGGTAAGCCACTTGATATGGATGACGCCCGTGAAATGATCTCCGACCTGTCCGGACGCTGGCACGATGTCATCACGGGAGTAGCCGTCACGAAAACATCTCGGAACGGCGACGCACCTGTGACCAGGTCTGCGATCCAGACGACAGGAGTGAAATTCTGTGATTTGAGCGCTGAGGAGATAGAGTTCCTTGTTCGGGAAGGCGAACCCATGGACAAGGCGGGAGCCTACGCAGTCCAGGCGCAGGCGGCGCTGTTCATCGAGGAGATCAGGGGGGATTACTGGAACGTCGTCGGCCTCCCGGTGAGCCTCGTTTACGAGCTTGTCCGATCGTTCTGAAGGCAGGAAACAGAAGGCAGGTGTCAGAATCGGAACCCGGAGCGCCAGCGACGGGCATAACAGAAGTCAGAAGTCAGGAGTCAGAATGGGAACCCGGAGCGCCAGCGACGGGCATAATACAAGTCAGAAGTCGGGAGTCAGGCGACCGCGAAGCGGTCATATGCATTTAGCCGTGGGTCAGCCCGAAGGGCGCAGCCCACGGAAAAAGGCGGTTCCATGGAGTTTTCGCCGCGTAGCGGCGAACCCTGTTTGACAATCTTCAGCTAGTTGCGGAAACGAGTTCATCAACCCGGTGGGCGCAAGATGAAGCTCGCGCGACGCGGAAGAAATGCAGGTGACAAGAGACAGGGGGCAGGAGAGAGGAAACGGGAAACAGTAAACGAAGGGCCCGTAGCTGGACATACAAACTTCGACTCAGGTCTTGAAATTCGGAATCTGTAACTTGTAACTTGGAGCTTGGAGTATGGAACTAGGAACTCCGAAAAAGGAAGGCCGCCCAACATCGGACGGCCTTTGTTTATTCTTAAGCTATAAATTCTAGAGCAGCGTATCTACTCTTTTCGAAACCAGCGCTGAAGTATCGGTTTTTCCGAAAGGGTCGCTGCCGCTGATCGGTTCCCCCGAAGGCTTGCCCTGCTTGTCCAGCACTATGAACGCAGGCAGCTGATCGATGTTGTACCGAGATACCGATTTCTCCCCATCCGTGTCCCTCAGAATACTCACCGAGAGCTTGTTTCTACTGCTGAACTTCTTGAGCTCATCGTCAGATGCATAGTTTCGGGCCTTAGCAGTAGATGAATCAGTTGCGATGAAGTAAAAGACGACGTCGTCCCGACCGGAGTACTTGCGTGCAAGTTTGTTGACGGTTGCCGCCTGATCGTCCGATATCGGAAGCCAGCTCGCGCCGATCGCCATCACAACCACTTTGCCTCTCTGGGCTTCAACATCGATGCGGTCACCGTCGAGCGATGTGAACATCATGTTCTGCGCCGAAGCCGTCGCCGCCGCAAACGCGATAAAAGCGAGGGACAGGAAAATACTTGTAAGTTTCTTCATAACAAATCTCCTCGTTTCCGGCGCTATGATGCGTTCGATCCGGTATTTACTGCATTCACTCTTCTTCATTCAAGACGATGTTGTCGATCAAGCGAATATCTCCGAACCTCACGGCGACCGCCAGAAGTGCAGGTTCTTTGCCAATCTTCTCTATCGGGTCCAGTGATTCCTTGTTTACGAGAGCAATATAATCGATCGATCCTGAGGGCTCAGTCTCGATGACTTCCCGAACCTTGTCAGTGATATTCCCGGCGCTCCTCTCTCCATCCATCGCCATCTCGTTCGCCGCAGACAAGGCCCGAAAAATAACGGCAGCCGACTTCCGGTCCGCTGCTGAAAGTCGTTCGTTGCGGGACGAGCGCGCCAGTCCGGAATCTTCTCTTACTATCGGAAGCACAATTATCTCGGTATCGAACCGCAGGTCCCGTACCAGGCGCCTGATGACGGCCACCTGCTGAGCATCTTTCTGCCCAAAAAATGCAAAATCGGGTCGGATGGTATTAAACAGGATCGTAACGATCGTGGCGACGCCCCGGAAGTGCCCCGGACGCGACGAACCCTCCAGTTTATCTGCAATATCGTCCACGGTAACGAATGTCGAATACTCGTCACCGTAAACCTCGGATGAATCCGGAGCATAAATGTAATCTACATCAAATGGCGAAAGGATCTCGGCATCGGCAGTCAGATCGCGTGGATACGCCTCGAAATCGGTCCCCTCATTGAACTGTGTGGGGTTCACGAATATCGAAACGATCACCTCGTCCGTCATCTGTCGTGCTTTCTGAATAAGGCTGAGGTGCCCCTCGTGAAGGGCGCCCATCGTCGGCACGAATCCGAGAACGCGATTCTCGCGCCTCAGTTTCTTCGCAACCGAGGCCATTTTCTGCTGGCGGGTGATGATTTCCATAGGCGCGTCGCGCTGCTGGGACTCTGTTTAGTCGGGAAGCTTTTCGAGTTCAACCGCTGAGGGCAGTCCGTAGGATTCCTTATCGCTTGGGTAGCGGCCTTCGCGAACGTCAGTCATCCATTCGGTAACCGCGTCCGACATTATGCTTCTAAGATCCGCATATTGGCGTACAAACCTCGGAAGGCGGCCAAAAGTAAGGCCCAGTAGATCGTGAAGCACAAGGACCTGAATGTCGCACTCACTCCCGGCGCCAATTCCTACTGTCGGAATAGATAGCTCGTGAGTAATGATGGCAGCGATCTCGCGGGGCACAAGCTCGAGTACGATCGCGAAGGCGCCTGCGTCTTCGAGCAGCTTCGCATCTTCGATCAGCCTTTGCGCCGCTTCTGTCGTTTTGCCTTGAACGCTGTATCCGCCAAGCTTGTGGACCGACTGAGGTGTAAGCCCGATATGCGCCATCACTGGGATCTCTTCGTCTACGAGGCGGTTCACAAGGTCGACACGATTTCTTCCGCCTTCTAGCTTCACAGCTTCCGCTCCGCCATCCTTCATCAGTCTCAGAGCGTTCCGCACTGTCTCGTCCGCGTTGATATGGAAGCTGCCGTACGGCATGTCAGACACGATCAATGCGCGGTTCGCTCCGCGTTTTACTGCCTTCGTCGCCGACAAGATCTCTTCCAGCGTCACGGGGATCGTGTTTCCGTATCCGTGGATCACGTTGCCGATGCTGTCACCGACAAGGATTATCTCGACGCCGGCCTCATCGACGATACGGGCCGTAGGGTAGTTGTAGGCGGTGAGACAAACCAACTTCTCACCGTTCCTTTTAGCCTTCTGAAGCGCCGGAACGTAGACCTTCTCCGGCTGATCTGGTTTTAGATATGCCATCGGTAGTTAGAATCCCGTGATTATATCCGTGAACGCCGTTTTAAGTCTAGATTGGATAACTTTAGCTTTTCGAAGAGGAAGTGCTGCGAGAAATAGCTCGATCGTCCGTGGAGTGGATCGCCTCGTGTTGCCGGATCTCATCGTTCGGATTCCAACGGCTTACACTTGAAAGATCGTCCACCTCGCTCAGGATCGTCTCGATGGATTTGTTTTCCACAGGGTGGATCAGGTGCGGCGAGAGCTCGGCCATCGGCACAAGGACAAATTTCCTTCGATGGACGCTCTTGTGCGGAACTTTCAGAAAATCGTTATCGATGATGACATCGCCGTAGAACAGAAGGTCAAGATCCGCGGTTCTCGGTGCCTGGAGAAACTTGTGACGCCTTCCGAGCAAATACTCGACACGGATCATCCTTGCCATCATCTGCGAGGGTGTGATGTTTCCGGTCCGGACTTCAGCCACCATATTCAAGTAATGACCGTGTTCCGTCACTCCCACGGGTTCCGTTTCATAGATCGCGGAGAGTCTTGTTACGACAAGTCCTGACTCCATCAGGCCCCTGACGCCTAGCAATAAATTGCCGGCCCGATCGCCCAGATTGGATCCAAGCCCTATGTAAGCAATGGTGCTGTCATTGTCCACTAGTTTGTCCTTTTGTTCTTTAGAAAGTACAAAAAGCCGTAGAAATCCCGTTTTATAACGGGTTATAGGTCAACGGCGGTGGTTTGAAGCCGGTGTCCACACGGGAACGATACCGCAGGTAAGTTGACAAAAACAAACGCGAACGGTGTTGAAACGAACAGAGAATCTTCGCCGGCGGTCTCTTGTGTTGCCTTCTTTTACATTTTCGCCGGCGTCTGATTCAATGTAAGCAGCCTCGAATCCAGAGAACGCTTTCCCAAAGCGGTCCGGGCGGTAAGGGCGCCGTCATTAGAAAACAGCCCTTTTTGAAATGGCCCGGAAGAAATTTCGCAACAGCCAGCGCCACATCTCAACCGCTGACCGGTCTTACCAGGAATATCTCCTCGATCAATCTGCCGCGTTGTCGAACCGCACGGAACTTCTGCGCCTGATCCGTGGCGGTGAAGACACGTACCTGGAACTGAAACTAAAGCTCTCGAATCCTGACAGGATAGCTCAGGAGATTGTGGCACTCGCAAATACGGGTGGCGGAACTATGGTTTTCGGGGTGTCCGACCAGCTCAGGATCGAAGGTGTACGAAACCCTGAGGCGGTTCAGGAGGAACTGGGAAGGTTGTGCCGAAAGGAGATCTATCCTGCGATACTGCCTCTGATAGACATCGTTGCGTTCGACAATGGACGAAGGATCGTTGCCCTGGAGGTATCCGGTAAGGACAAGCCCTACCGGACGCGTGAAGGGAAGTTCTATGTCAGGGTCGGTTCAGAAAAGCTGGAGGCCGACAGAGAGGTGCTGTCCAGCCTGCTCAACGAAGCGAGACCGCTTCGATATGAGAACATCCCGCTGCCGGAGTTTAGTGCCGAGGACTTTGACGATTCTCTCATTTGGAGCTTTGCGCAGGAGTTCGAAGTCAACGGCTCAAAAGGCGATCAGTACAACACCGAAAGGTTTCTTAAAAAAGATCTATTGCTGGCGATCGGGGTCGGCGACAGCTTTGTTCCAACCGTTGCGGGCGTGATGCTGTTTGCAAAAAACAGCGCAATCGAGTCAAAGTTCGGGGCTTCGTCGCTTACGCTTCGGCGAACCAGTGGGAAAGATTCGAAACGCCAGACCGTTGAAGAGGAATCGTTGAAAGGGAATCTGATAACACTTCATGAAGCTGCAATGAAGTTCATTGCAAGATACTGCGATCTGGACAAACACAAGTCTTCGAGAAGCGCTTCAGAGAATGGCTCGCCGGTCGAAGGCCGATCCCGCTATCACATCTATTCGGTGGTTGAAGCCGTTTCTAATGTACTCATTCACCGGGACATGGCTCTTGCCGACCTTCCTTCCGAGATAAACGTTTGCGACGATCACATCGAGTTCGTCAATCCCAGAAGAACCGCCGGATTTGCGCCTCCTGCGTCGAAGGCGGTGAGGCTCGGCATCACCCAGAGGATCAATCCTCAGATCGCATCTGTATTCCTGAGAAGGGAGTACGGAGTGAAACTGCCGCAGGGCGGACTTCCGATGATCCTGAAGCAGTCGTGGCTTTTCTCCGGCAAGAAAGTCGATCTGCAGACAAGTAACGACTTGTTCAGGCTGAAGATCTACGGGGCCAGGTAGTTCCTGAAATCGCTTTTCGGTTACCGTTTGCAAAGGATAGTTTTCGGATCCATCAGTTGCCCCTCGCTTTAGCGGGGGGATCGGATTGGGATTCTTTAAACTTCGGCCGGCTTTAGCCGGCCATTTTCGGGGCTGAAGCCCCCTTTCGGGTATCTGAAACAAGTGTCCCCCCCGTTAAAACGGGGGGCAACCGATTTCTTTCCGACAAATAGGAAGGGCCGCCATTTCTGACAGCCCCCAATTCTCAATTATCAATCTCCAATTATTTATCGTCTTCGTCCTTCTCTTTAGTAACAAAGTAAGGGCGATGTTGAACGACGAAGCCTTTCTCGTCGAACTTCCCGTCTCCGTTAACGTCGACCTTAACCTCAAGATCGTACTTCTTGCCCGGCGGGCGGGACTCTTCGAGGTCGTAGGCAAGGCTGTATTGATGCCTCATTAGAGCATTGATGTCGTTAAGGATCGTCGGCAGTTCACCCGGGAAGGTCATCTCGTAATGCCGGCCCCCGGATTCCTTTGCAAACGTGTTCATTGCATTTCTCGCCTGAAGGAACGTGAGTCTTCCGGGCATTCCCGTGATGCTGTCCGTCGCCGGAAGCCTGTGCTCATACATCTTGTAGAAGAGGTTTCCCGTGCTGATTATGTAGATCGGGATCCCGGCCGCCTGTATGACTTTTCGGGCGTCCTTGTAGTTGATCCGGCTGAATGTATCGATCCCCGAGGCAACGAGAATGATCGCTCTTCGAGGCGCATTTACATCGACCATTCCCCCGTACTCGATCTTTCGTTCCTCCGAATTCTCGAGCACGACCGCATCTCCCTTTCCGCCTACGAGCGCAAACTTGACCGCGTCGAATAGATTATTTTCTCTGAATGCGGGCCGGTTCCTAAGCAGGAGACTGACGACAGCCTGAAGCCTATTCGGATCGTTCGTAAAATCGGTGATCGGCGTTGGCCTCATGTCAAAGGCGATGACCGAGGCATAATCGTTCGGAGGCTGGATAAATCTGGACAGAAAGTACGCCACAGGCCTGATCACCTCGTGGTGTCCGTACTCCTGCCCGCTGCTTCCGTAATACCCAAAGACCTCGCTCCATTTGCTGTACTCAACGACGAGAGAAACTGTGATCGGAGCTTCGGGTTCGGCAAAGTTCGTTATTTCCTGTTTCTTACCGTCCTCGAAGATCGCAAAATTCTCGCGCTTGAGCCCGGTAACGATCTGTCCGGACTTCTTGTTGTAAACGACCGCCTCTACGTTTACGAATTCCGTCTTGATCTCAAGAATGTCATCGTCCTCTACAGCATTCTTCGCTTCTTCTGCAAGCCTCCGTTCCTCGGCGCGTTTCCGGATCTCCTCCTCGGTCAAGCCGGTAGGCCTTTGGTTCTTTTTTTCGTTTGTCGTTTTCGGACGCTGCGGCCTTGACTGCGAATACACTGCCGCGGCGAGAGTGAGAAGAACGAAAACGGAGAGCGCCGAAACTGCCATCCGGCGAAGCGTAGTTGTTCGTTTCATAATTCTGAACCCGCTGAATGCTAAAAAAGCTTTGATACTGATTGTGTTACCTCGGTTGGATTTTATCAAGTATTTTGGGGGCTTTGGCGCACAAAAATGCCCGGCTGGAGGAAACCTGCCGGGCAGTTCTTAGCTGAGGGGGCCTGGAATCAGATCAATTGCTTCCGGCCTCGATCTCGACGATAACGTCAAACGAGCCTGAATTGTCGCTGATGTTTCCTTCATTGATGCCAAGGAACAGCGCGCCATCGCGCTCGGCTGTAAACTCTCTGTTCTCGCCAATGAAGATGAAATCGTTGTTGTCGTCCCCAATCACGGCAATAAGACTTCCGGTCGGCCTGTCTTTCAGAAGCTTGTTGGCGTCAGGGAGTGTGGCGATACCCCGTGGGCCTGACGTGCGGCCGTTGCCAAGCGAGATCCTTCCGTTGCTGATGATCCTGATCTTCTGGCCCTTCTTCACAACCCATCCGGCATTTGTCCAGCCGTTGGCCGTGTCGTCAGCCAGGACCTCAACCTTGATCTGTACCGGCTGAGGCCTTGTTGGATCGGTCACGGGCGCGTCGTTTTCGGGAACGTCGTTCGTCATCGTCGGAACATCGTCCGAATCATCGATCACTATCGGATCATCGTCGTCGACCACTATCGGATCGTCATCGTCAGTGTTGTCGATCAGTATCGGAGGCCCGGAACCGTCGTTCCCGGCATTCGGGTCGATAGCGACCGCGTTCGGATCAACGTCGTCGTCTGAATCAGCCGTCGGAAAAGTGTCGGCAGGAGGATCGTCCCTTCTCGCCGAGCCGATCGTGATGATCGTCTCGTTGCCGTTTGTAGTCTCCGTCCAGGGCCGGCCGCCTTCACTGCCGCCGGAACTGGAGCCGACCGTGGGCATCGAGGTCGTTTGAAAATCTTCACTGTCGAAAACGATCGATTCGATCTCGTCCGCGAAGAAGGTCATCTCTCTTTGTCTTTCACCGAGACCAATGATCATCACGAACTTCCCGTTGTTAAAGCTGATGATCTTGCCTTTCAGGATGCTCCCGTCCTTCAACCGGACGGTGTCGGCAAAAGCAAGTGCGGCAAGGCCGATGATGAGAACTGCAATGGATAGGGTCTTAAGGATAGTGCGTGCTGACAACATATTTCCTCCGATGGAAACGATTGTTGGGAGATCTGGGAATAAGAGGACGAATCGTCCAAAACTAGCGGGTCTAAGTCTGAGTCCGTCTGACCTGCAATAGGCAGCAGGCTGATTTCTTGCAAATTGCGATGACGGCAAAAGCAAAAAGATTATACACAAATCCAAGGTGCTTGTTAACAAGGTTCTCCGCGGTTGGATATGTTGCGACTTGGATCACGGTCATTCGGGACTGCCTCTCCTGCTTCTTCCTTTATTGAGATAGAATGATAAAAGGACGTCTAGTTAGGTATCTGTTCGAGATCAGAACAGGACCCCTAAACTCACTTTCCCGTTTCTACAGTTTTATTCGTATGAGCAATTTCGCCGACCACGACGCATATATCTTAGCGGCACCGGAGCAGTTCCGGCCGCTGTTGACTAAACTTCGCGCTCAACTTGCGAAAGCCCTCCCTGACGTGGAGGAGGTTATCGCCTACAACATGCCCGGGTTCGGGTTGGGAGAGTCGATCATCGCGGGCTACGCTGCTTTCAGCAAGCAATGTGGGCTTTACGTGAGCAGAGGGGCCATCAGTGCACATGCCGATGAGATTGCCGCCGCCGGGCTCAAGGCTACCAAGACCGGGGTCACGTTTTCTCCCCGCAAGCCCATCCCGGATAAATTGGTTGAGAAACTGGCTCTCGCGTCGCGAAAAGAGCTTGGACTATGAACGGGGAAGTTCGGCAAGTTTGGGATCGCGGCGTATCGGGCGTTGGCGACAAACAGGGCGGTTTTCTTTCGCAGCGTCGTTTGCGACACCGGGAGACTTCCAGCCCTTGTGCCGCGGGAACATCCTGATACATTTTTTGGACTTCGGAAGATATCGTCGCGTTATATGGCTTAGAAGACAACTACAGGAAAATCTCGGTGAATACCCGCGACAGGTCGTTTACAACATTTGGGGCGATCCCCGAGAACAACACACAGCGACTCTCGGACCTTGGAATCAGCAGAAGCGAATTCTCAGTTCAACGGTTCCTGCACCTTTCACCACGACCCGAACACTCTTGCGAAAGAAATTGCTGGCGAATTCTATTGGCCAGTTCGAATTCGACTGGTCGCTTCCAGCATCAGATGATCGCTAGTCCCGCCTCGCATACAATTCGGCGATCCAATCCTGAACATTTGGTTCCTCTTTCATCTCAAGCCCTTTGGCAAGCATCCACCGGTGAATCCACGAAAGACCTCGCCGAGAAGTTACCTCCGGCAGGGAATACGCTTCGTCTTTAAGCGCCTCGTCGAGCGAAACGAATTGGTACCCTCGTTTCTCCATCATTGACGCGAGCTTTTCAAAATGGTCCGCATTGATCCGATTCACGTGCAGGAGCAAGACCTGGGCCGGCTCGCGATTCAGGAACTCCCGGCTGACATCCTCGAAATGCGAGAATACCGAGTTCATATACTCGACGTAAGCCACGGCAATGCGGTCCGCGAGTTTTCCGTTATTTTCTGCCAGGGCGTTCTCATACACTGTTGCAAAGATGTATTCGTTATTGTCTATAGTGACCGGTGCGACGGTGTATCCGCGCCTTTTCAGGAACTCTGAAAGCTGCTTTCTGTAATCATCGGTCGGGCCCGTACGCAGCTGCGTATGGCGAAAATACCGGAGCTTCTTACCCCGATTCTCAAGCAACATTCTTGTAACCGTCTCGCCGCGGATCAGGTCATCGCGGTATGCTTCGAATGAATTCGAATTTATCGCAATGTGAGAAAAAGTGTGGTTCCCGAGTGTATGGCCCGCGTCTAGCCACTTTTCGAGGATCGCGGTCCGCTCGTCGATCTCGCCGGGCACATAGAGCTTACGCTCATTTACAAAGACCGCCGCTGGCAGATCCCGCGCCTTTAGCTTCGAAAGCAGAATGGCGTTAACAGCGGTAAGCTCCTTCAGGTCGGACACGTTGTGTGTTCCCGGCAAGTCATCGAAGGTCACGGAGATCTTGCGAGTCGCTTGAGCGTTGACGGCCGGGAAGACAAAAAGAAGAAGGGCAAAAACGAGAAATGCTCTGATATTCATAAATGTTCGCCAGAATCATTTTGGGGAAGGGCGCTTTGCAAACCAAGCCAGAAATACTATTAAATCACCGTGATGCGAGAAACGTCCACAGCAAGGACCGGGGAAGAGCTGGATGAAGTCCGGCTGGCGGAATACCTTCGCGCCGAGCTAAGGATCCCGGTCAAAGACCTCTTGATCAAACAGTTTCCGGCCGGCAGTTCTAACCTCACGTATCTGTTGAACGCCGACGAGAAGGAGTTCGTTCTGCGAAGGCCTCCCTTCGGAAACCGCGTAAAGACGGCGCATGATATGGCAAGGGAGTTCAGGGTGCTCTCGAGCCTTTCGAAAGTGTTCCACAGGGCGCCGAAGCCGATCCTGTTCTGCGATGACGGGTCCGTTCTGGGTGGCGATTTTTACCTGATGGAGAGAAAGAAAGGCCTGATCATCCGTGGAGAGGCGCCTGACAATCTCAAAGAATCGAAAGAGCTTCAAAGGGACGTCTGCCGCGCTTTCGTAAAGAACCTGGCTGACCTTCATTCGATCGACCACGCGTCGATCGGCCTTGAGGATTTCGGCAAGCCCGAAGGATACGTTCAAAGGCAGGTTGTCGGCTGGTCTCAACGATACTTCAACGCAAAGACCGACGAGTGGGACGAGCTGGAAAAGGCAATCTTCTGGATGAACAACAACGTTCCCGAAGACGACGACGCGGCGCTGATCCATAACGATTACAAGTTTGATAATGTGATTCTCGACCCCGACGTTCTTTCGACGATCGTCGGGGTCCTGGACTGGGAAATGGCGACGGTCGGATCCCCCCTGATGGATCTCGGTACGACGTTGGGTTATTGGATGTCTCCGAAAGAGGGCGGCGAGATGCTGGCGATGCCTTTCAATCCCCGTGTGCTGATGGAGACGATCTCAAGACAAGAGATAGCGGAGATGTACTCCGACTACTCAGGCCGCGACATATCGGACGTAAATTTCTATTACGTCTTCGGTACGATCAAGATCGCGGTTATCGCCCAGCAGATCTTCTTCCGTTACCGGAAAGGATTTACGGCAGATAAGCGATTCAGGGATTTCGACAGGCTCGTAGGAAAACTGGGCGTAATCGCCTTGAAAGCGATCCACGACGGGAAACTTTAGCGTGAAGAACTCTTTTTCCAGCAAGGTCTTCGGAACATTCGGGTTCGCGGCAGTCGCGATCCTGAGCTACTTTCTCATCTCCTGCTCTTCAACTCCGACCGGACTCAGGTCTCTTGCCCCTGCAAATACAGCGATCTACCTCGAAACCCCCGATCTGGGAGTCCTTCTTGGAAGGCTTGCAGATAATCCATCGATCACAGGTGGAGAGCCTGCATTCGATCCTTCGTTACTCGAAGGCGTGGAAGCCGCCGTCGCTGTAAGCGGATTCGAGGCTACTGAGAGTCCCGTGACTGATAGCGAAGCGGTCCTGAATTTCAAGCCCGATTTCGTGCTGATCGCCGACACAAAGGCCTGGAGCTGGCAGATGGAATCCCTGGTCGAAGCGACACTCGGCAGATTTGTGAACGGCCACTACGGGGTCGGGACAAGAGCCGAGAAGATAATACGAGACGGCAACCGCTGGTACGTCTGGACCAGCCCGGACGGACGCAAAGCCTACGCCGCGATCAGCGGATCGACTGTCTTCTTCGGAAATCGTGAAGAATCGGTTCTGGAATGCCTTTCGGTAAAAGAAGGCAAGATCGACAGCCTCCTGTCCAACGACCGACTCTCGAGGCAATACGAGTCGGCCAAGGGCAAGCTCGCATTCGGCTACGTGTCGGAAGACGGTATCGCACAGCTCTCGGATTTCGCGGGAGTATCGATGGCGATCGATCAATCAGAAGAAGCGGGAGCCCAAACCGTGATCTCTTCGGTCTTTCCCCAGCTCATCCGAAACTCCATACGCGAGATCGTATGGACAGCCACGGCTCACGAAGACGGAATTGAGGACGTGATCGATCTCAGGCTCGAAAGTGACGTTTCGGAAGCTTTTGTCGCTTCGATGAGTCCATCGGCGGCGGCTGACAACGAGATCACAAAGTTCATTCCGGCCGAAGCATACTCGGCCACCCGGTATAACCTCAGGAATCCGAGGGTCGCTTTCAGAAGTCTGATACTCGCCTCGGCGCTAAAGGTCGATCAGGCCGCTACAAGGTTCATTCCGGCTTTGGGCGCCTCGCTTCTTCAGCCATATGGAGTGGAAGATCCGGAAGCGTTCCTTTCATACTGCGATCCCTTTTTGCTTACGATCCAGTTCGACGAGGCCGGGGATTCCGCTGCAGCGGTCGTGAAGACCGATAATTTTGAAGAGATCCGAGAGCATCTGATCGAAGGATTTGCACCCGTCGAAAGCGAAGAGAAGGAAACGCTTGAGGATCCCCGAACGGGCCTTCGGGCGGCCCGGGAAGGGAGTTATCTGGTCCTCGGCGATCCTGTCAGCGTGGCGAAAACGCTCAGGGCCTTCGCGGGACGAAGCGAAGCGGCAAAAGGGAACGACATTACGCGAACACAAGCATTTGCATTCCTCGGCAGGCCCGAACACACTTCCGTTACCGTTTCAAGGGATGGTTCGACCGCCGCAGATCTGGCTAAAGTGTTCGTCGATGGTCCCGCAAATGTCAGAACGGAAACTTTTGATCTGACCTTAACCGATTTCGAACAATTCGGTATCAGACGCACTTACCGCTCGGAATTCGGTTTTCCGGGCTATCTGATCGGAATGTTCGGTGATTGATCCTGTCGAGGTTAGTCGAACAAACCCCAATATCGTTTCTTCGATCCTACGGCGCCGGCTATTTCCTTCAGACGGTTCGAGTTTCTATCGATCCACGACTCCGCTTCATCATAGTACTCGTATTTTCGCTCATCCCTCTTGAACGCTGCCGTATGGCTGTAGCGTCGGCCGTTTCTGTGAATTGTCGGATGCATGATGTGGAGCATTTCGTGAAAGACGACGAATTCCACCACGAAGGCCGGTATGGTCTTTGAATCCAGAGATTTGCTTACGATGATGGTATTGTGAGCCTGGTCATAATGACCGAGCCTTCGGAAGGTGCGCTTTGACGACCAGCCGATCTCCGGTCTTTGTAGATCGCCTTCGAAATACTCTTCGTTAAGCCTCCCGAAAATGGATCTTAGGTCGTAAACATCGCCCTTCGGATCATTTACCACTTTTCGGCCCTTCCTGCGTTTGTTCTCGAGTACTCGCTCGCGTATTCCGGGCGAAGATATGTAAAGCTTATAGATCTCGTCGATCTTCCGAGGGACACTGCGTCTGAGGAGTTTGCAGACGAGAATTATAGCGAGGGCTTCGTGAATGTGCCCGGGAGCGTCCTCAAGCATCGTCGAAATGCGAACGAATACCTTTCCGTTGCGTACCCGGATGGTGTTGTTGAGATTGACATAGGGATAGAACCGGACAGACACGGCAGGAGGCGTGCGGTCCGGATCGATCCTGGAGAATACTTCCGAGTATATCCGGACAAGATTTTCAGAGGTTTCAGGCATTTGGTGTTAATCAAAGTTTAACAGATATCTCTTGACATTTGAGGCGCTTAAATGCTATTCAATTTAAGTGCAAAGCATATCTTAATGTGCTTTGACACTCACCATCAGAGAACCATGTCCGCCCGTGGGATCCACTCCAAAAACAAAGACGACTCTGATCTACCCGACGCTCGCGGGCAACTAGTACTTTCAGCGATCATCAGCGAACACTTTGAAAGCGGCCAGCCCGTCGGATCCAAGGCTGTCGCAGAGAGATTCGCGAACAGGACCGGGCTCAGTTCCGCCACGATCAGAAACGTGATGAGCGAGCTCGAGACATATGGGTTGCTGGAACAACCGCACACTTCCGCAGGAAGGGTGCCAACGGACAAGGGGTACAGGTTCTACGTTGACAATCTGCTCGGCATACTCAGCCTCTCGGACGACGACCTTCGGATCATAAACCGTGAGCTGGGGCTTGGGGAATCCCTCGAAGACGAAACGCCGGACAGGCTAATGCAGCGCACCTCCCAGGTCCTGTCTGCTCTTTCAAATAATATTGGTATCGTGGTCTCGCCGTCGCTTGCGACCGACCGCCTGCAGCACATCGAATTCGTGAATCTGTCAGACAAACGGGTCCTCGTGGTGTTGGTTTCGGCGCCGAGCCTTGTTCACAACAAAGTGATCCGCTTGACGGAGGCTTTTACACAGGACGAGCTCGACAAGACGGCACGCTACCTGAATGCAGAGTTCGCCGGAAAGAGCCTTCTCGCAATCCGCTCGGAGATCCTCAGGCTCATGCACGAGGAAACGGCGCTTTTCGACAGCTTGCTTCAGACGGCGATGATCCTATGCTCGCAAAGCATCGAGGGCGAGGACGAGACTCACGGCGAAGTCTATGTCGACGGCACGGCTAATCTGCTCTCCCGGGGCGATTTTGCCGACCTGGACCGGCTTCGAGGCCTGATCAGGACGCTTGAAGAAAAGTCGCGTCTGGTGCAGATCCTCAACGAATGCATCGAACGGGACGATTCAAAGAGCGACAGTGTTCAGGTCGTCATCGGCCGCGAGAATCAGGCGGATTCATTCCGTGACTGCGCGGTCATTACCGCACCGTACAGGATCGGAAACGATTCTGCTATCGGCACCCTCAGCGTAATAGGTCCGACCAGGATCGAGTACGCAAGAATGATCTCGGTGGTCAGTTACCTGGCCAGGATGATCGAGAAAATGATGCTCAAAGAAGGGTCGGATTCCTGATCATCCCTGACAGAAACAGACCCAAACGATTCTCTAAATGAGCTCCGAAAAAACCTCAAATGAAGAAGTAGTCGATTCGATCGACGCTGAAGACGTGGACTCGGTCGACGATTTCATCCGTGAACTCGAGGCGAAGGAAAAGGATCTGCATATTTCTTCCGATCTCGTGATCGAGGTGGGCGAATCATCTGTCGAACACGACAACATTCACGATTCGTTCATTTCCACTGACGAGTTCGAGTTCAAAAAGCCGGAAAAGAACGACAAGCCCGCCGCCGAAGAGAAAGCCGAAAAACCGGTCCCGCCCGCGGATGACGATGATGATTCGCTTGAAGGCCAGATCGAGGAGCTGATGAACGAGCGCGATTCTCTGATGGATACGCTGCGCCGTCAAAAGATCGACTTTGAAAACTATCGGAGCCGAACCGAACGGGACAGGAGCAATACCTTCAAGAGTATTCTCGGAGGGCTCGCGGTTCAGATCCTGCCCGTTATCGACAACCTTGACCGGGCGCTCGACGCATTCGGCGACCCTGATGAAGTTGGAAAGACAGAGGTCAACAGGTTTATCGAGGGAATAGTGCTTGTAAGTCACCAGTTGAACGAAGTGCTTAGCGAGATGGGAGTTGAGCCGATCCCTTCGGTTGGTGAGTCTTTCGATCCCACGTTTCACGAAGCTGTCGACTGCGTGCCGAGCGCTGATGTGCCGCCAAAAACCGTCATCGAAGAACTGATAAGGGGCTATAAGATCGGAGAGAAAGTAATAAGGCCTTCGATGGTCAAAGTGTCAGAAGCCCCGTACGAACCTGAAGCCGAAACTAAGGAGTCGAGTTCTGAATCGTCCGGCGAGCCGGACGAACCCGCCGAATAGACCCAATCCCTCGCCAATCCATCCAGGGTCAAGGAACTGATATGAGCAAAGTCATCGGAATCGATCTAGGAACGACGAACTGCTGCGTTTCCGTTATGGAAGGCGGCGCGGTCCAGATCATCCCAAACAAAGAGGGCGGCCGCACCATGCCCTCGGTCGTAGGGTTCACGGACAAAGGCGAGAGGCTTGTCGGCCAGATCGCAAAACGTCAGGCCGTAACGAACTCCTCTAACACTCTCTACGCTGTCAAACGCTTGATCGGACGGAAATTCGATTCTCCCGAAGCGGAGAAGATGATGGAAGTAGTTCCGTTCGAGATTGTCGAATCGCCGAACGGAGACGCTCACATACGTGCTGTCGACGAGGTTCACAGCCCGCCGGAGATCTCTGCGATCGTTCTGCAGCGGTTAAAGCAATCTGCCGAAGAGTTCCTTGGCGATACTGTAGATGAAGCGATAATCACCGTGCCCGCCTACTTTGACGACATGCAGCGGCAGGCAACGCGAGACGCGGGAAAGATTGCCGGGCTGAAGGTCGAAAGGATCATTAACGAGCCGACAGCTGCTGCTTTGGCTTACGGATTCGACAACAACAAGTCTGAAAAGATCGTCGTCTATGACCTCGGCGGCGGAACATTCGATATCACCATCCTCGAGATAAACGACGGTGTGTTCGAGGTACTTTCGACCTCTGGAAACACATTTCTCGGCGGTGAGGATTTTGACCAGAGGATCATCGACTGGCTCGTAGAAGACTTCAAACAGGAGAACGACATAGACCTTCGCCAGGACAGGCTGGCGCTTCAAAGGCTCAAAGAGGGAGCCGAACGCGCGAAATGTGAGTTGTCGTCGGTGAGCGAATCGACGATCAATCTCCCCTTCGTCGCCGCCGATGCTTCGGGACCGAAACACGTCAACAAGGTTCTGACCCGCGAAAAGTTTGAAGAACTTGTATCCGACCTCGTCGAATCGACGGTAGAGCCCTGCCAGAAAGCGCTTTGGGATGCGAAGTTGCAGCCCGAAGACATTGACAAGATCATTCTGGTGGGCGGCCAAACGCGTTCGCCGATCGTCGGAAGGACTGTCGAAGAGGTCTTTGGAAAGCCTCCTTCTTCCGAGATCAATCCCGACGAAGTTGTCGCGATGGGTGCCGCCATCCAGGGAGGGGTGCTTGCGGGTGATGTTAAGGACATCGTTCTTCTCGACGTACTTCCTCTGAGTCTCGGACTAGAAACGCGAGGCGGACTTTTCGTCAAGCTGATAGAAAGGAACAGCACGATCCCGCTTCGGAACACGATGACGTTCACGACGGTGGTCGACAACCAGCAGACCGTTGAGATTCATATTCTTCAGGGTGAAAGGGAGATCGCAAACGGCAACCGGAGTTTGGGCAAGTTCGAACTCGTCGGAATTCCGCCAGCAGACCGCGGCATACCCCAGATCGATGTCACCTTCGAGGTCGATGCGAGCGGCATCGTAAGCGTTTCGGCCAAGGACAAGATGACCGGCCTCGAGCAGGCAATGCAGGTCACACCGTCTTCGGGACTCGCGCCTGACGAGATCGACGCTCTGATCCTCGAAGCCAAAAAGAGTGCGGAAGCCGACCGCGACGCTCGTGACGTGATCGTAACGAAGAACAGTGTCGGAACGCTGATCGAAAATACACGCAAGTCGCTTATCGAATTCGGAAAGGAACTTCCGAAGGAAGATCAGGTAGAGATTAAGACCGTGCTTGCTGAAGCAGAGAGGGACCTTGCCGAAGGTGACCTCGAGAAGATGAAGGAAGCTCAGGGCCGCGTCGAACAAGTCGCCGCGAAACTATCGGAGTCGCTAATGTCCCTTGCCTGAAACGGGACTTGAGAAATTCGCCCTCTTTGGGCAAAATTTAAGGACGTTGGTTTTTGGAAGAGAGCCGACGTTCTTTTTTGTGCCGGGAACGAGTCCCAGGCCGGCCTGATACGCATAATGAGTAAACGAGATTATTACGAGGTCCTCGGCGTTGACCGGGGAGCCGACGACAACGAGATCAAGCGGGCATACAGGCGCCTCGCCGTCCAGTATCATCCCGACAAGAATCCGGACGACCACGACGCTGAAGAGAAGTTCAAAGAGGCCGCAGAGGCCTATTCCGTGCTCTCAGATCAGCAGAAGCGGTCGCGATACGACCGTTTCGGGCACTCCGGTCTTGGAGGGCCCGGAGGCGGCGCATACGACCCCGGATTCACAAACATCGAGGATATCTTCGATCTTTTCGGATTTGGCGATATGTTCGGCGGAAGTGGCCGTCGGCAAACAGTCCAGCGCGGTGCGGACCTCAGATACGATTACCAGATAACGCTTGAGGAAGCCGCATCCGGGAAGGATGCAAAGATCGATATCCCGCGTCTTGAAACCTGTGATGAGTGCTCCGGAAAAGGAACGGCGGAGGGGTCTGAACCCGAAACCTGTGTTACGTGCGGCGGAAACGGCCAGACCCGCTATCAGCAGGGTTTCTTTAGTGTAATGAGGACCTGCCCCAACTGTTCAGGTAAGGGCCAGATCATCAAGGATCCGTGCAGGGAGTGCAGGGGAGCCGGAAGGGTCGAGAAGACGAAGACTCTCGAGGTTAAGATACCTGCCGGCGTCGATTCCGGATCGCGACTGAGGGTCGGCGGAGAAGGGGAGTCCGGGGTCAACGGCGGGCCCAGCGGCGACCTCTATGTATTCATTCATGTGAAGGAGCACGAGATATTTGAACGACAGGGATCGAATCTATACACATCCGCTCCCGTTTCGTTCGCCCAGGCCGCTCTTGGAGCCGAGATCGAGGTTAAGACATTGAACGGAACCGAAGACCTGAAGATCCCTGCCGGGACCCAGACGGGTAGCGTTTTCCGGATCAAGGGCGAGGGTATGCCAGCTCTTGGCGGACGGGGCACCGGTGATCTTTTTGTAGCGGTCACGCTGGTGACGCCGAAATCTCTGAACAAGGAGCAAAGAAAGCTTCTTGAGAAACTTGCTGAGATCGAGGACAAGGACTTCGAGGACGAAGGCTTTATGGACAAGGTCAGGAATATTTTCAATTGAGGAGTCAGAAGTCAGGAGTCAGGTGTCAGCGACCGCGTAGCGGTCAGATGCATTTAGCCGTGGGTTAGCCCGCAGGGCGCCACCCACGGACCCAGAAGCAAATTGTCTCTTAGCCGCGTAGCGGCGAATTTCCTCGAAGAATCGGATCGCAATCGTCGCTAAGCGACTAGATCAAGCTGTCGTTCCTATTCCGTGGGCTGAATCCCACGGCTAAGCTACAGCGTCGCTACGCGACGAAAGACGTCCATTAGTAGTTCAAACTTGCGATTTACTCTACGCCAGTTTTTTCCATAACCCGTTTGCGTTAGAATCCGTTGAACTTATCCGATTAGGCTAGCGCGAATCCTATGCTGAAGAAGCTTCCGGCATTTTTCTTCCTCTTGCTTGTCTTCTCCCTTCCATTCGCAAACATTTCGTTTCCAGGACTCGAAAGATTTCCATTACAGATAACGGATCTCATTTTCCTTGCCGTCGCAGCATCGTTATTGGCGGCAGTCGTTTTTAGGGGAGAGAAGATCAGAAGCGGGAACCTTTATTTTTTTCTCGCAGCGTACGTTGCCGCTGTTTTGCTTTCCTTCATTTTCAGCGAAGATCCGGCGAGAAGCGCCGTCAAATTTGCGGGAATCGTCTATCTTTCATTTCTCGCAGCGATAGCGTTCAACATATCGAAGAGCGCAGAGCTGTTGAGAAATGCCGTGCTTGCGTGGCTCGCCGCCGCTGCCGTTGCGTCCGTATACTCCCTGTTTATACTGCTCTTTTTCTACATAGACCGGAATGCACCGTTCGTCTCGTACGGCCTTTCGCACTACGGCACACTCCCGCCGGGCAACTATCCCCGAATTCGCTCATTTTTTTCGAATCCGAACATGTTCGGACATTACCTGGCGATCAGCTGGATCCTGCTTTTGATCGGGAACTGTAAGGGGTGGATCTCAAAAGCTCCCTCTTACCTCATCGCCGGGTTGGTGTTGATCGCAGCTGCTTTGACGCTATCGCCGTCGATAGGTGGGATATTCTTTTGTTCCGGACTGTGGTTGCTTTTCTCTCGCTCAGACAAGCGACCCGTTCTTTCGAAGGTCGCTGCTGCCGCGCTTCTTTTCGTATCGGTTTCTTTCGTCGCAGCAACGGTGGTCAAAGTCGATGGTGACGGCAGGATGGGTTCGGAACCGTCAGCGCGTATCATGACTTGGAATTCGGCGCTTGAGACGATCGCCGACGATCCATTTACCGGAAGGGGAGTCGGAACCTACGCGGCGGATGCGGCTTACGGTTCACAGAGGCTGCGGGATGCGCACAACATCTTTCTGAATGTCGCAGCCGAGTCAGGCATCTTCGCGATTCTTGCACTCCTTGCTCTGGCCATCTGGCTTATGTACAACGGTCTCGCAAAAGGCAAAGATGGAGATCGGGATCAGGTCATGGTCGGTCTTTCAATCGCGTTCGCGGGAGGATTCATCTACCAGGGCGTCACCGGCTCGTTTGAAGATGCACGGCATTTGTGGGTTCTGGCAGGAATGCTCGCAGGCGCAATTGCCCTGAACCGGGAGGCCGAAGATGGCTGATCCCGAAAGCAGGTTCCGTCTCCTGACCATCGTCATTCCGGTCTACAACGAGCACTCGACGGTTATCGAAGTGATAAATACCGTTTCAGCTTTGAAATTGCCGCTTGAGAAGGAGATCGTCGTCGTCGATGACGGATCCGACGACGGGACCGCGGAAAGGCTGAGGGACCACGAAGGGCCCGTCCGGATCTTTACAAACCCCATAAACGAAGGAAAGGGATCTGCGGTGAGGGTCGGTCTCAGGAACGCGACCGGTGACATCATCCTTCTACAGGATGCCGACCTTGAAACCGATCCGAACGAGTATGAAAGACTCCTGGCGCCGATTCTCAGCGGGGATTCGCAGGCTGTCTATGGGTCACGATTTCTGCTGAAAGAAAACAGAGTGCCTTTCACCCGGCGACTCGCGAATCGGTTTCTCACCGGTGTCGCTAATCTCTTGCTCGGAACATCTTTGACCGACATGGAGACCGCTTATAAGGTGTTCACGAAAGAAGTGGCGGACGGACTTGAACTGGAGTCGAACAGGTTTGAGGTAGAGCCCGAGATAACCGCCAAGATCATAGCCAGCGGATACAAGATCAACGAGGTTCCCATAAGCTACAGTCCGAGGACCAGGTTCGAAGGAAAGAAGATAAGGTTTGTTGACGGATTGAAAGCTCTGGCGACGATCTTGAAATACGGGACACGGAAATAGCTTTCACGAAAGTTTGTTCTTCACGGCCTCGCTCACTGCCTTGCCGTCGACGGTCTTTCCGGAAAGTTCTGCAAGAGCCGCTTTCATAACGGCGCCCATATCGCGCATCGAACTTGCGCCGGTTTTTTCTACCGCTTTTGAAACAGCCCGATCGATCTCCTCATCCGAGGCCGCCGCGGGAAGATACTCTTCGATCACCGAGATCTCAGCATTCTCTTTCTCGGCAAGTTCATCCCTGCCCGCATTTGCATACTGTTCCGCAGAATCCCGTCTCTGCTTGAGAAGAGTATTAAGCACTCTTATAGTGTCTTCGTCGGAAAGTTCCTTGCCCGTTTCGATCTGTTTGTTCATGAGCGTCGCCTTGACCATTCTCAGAGTGGAAAGGCGATTCGCGTCCTTGGCTTTCATAGCCGACTTCATATCTTCGACGATCTTTTCCTGAAGGCTCATTACTGTTTCCTGCGGCAGATTGAACATTTCGCCGCGATGTTTCAAAATCGGTGTTCGCGCTTTTAGCGCGCTATTCTGTCAGTCTTAGTGCAATCATAAATGGTGTCCAGTTTTTCTTCAAAGGTCCCTGCCGGATGGGTTTTGGGAGTGATCGCGGGTGTGTTTCTTGCTGTTTTCGCAGCGTATCCGCAGATCAAGCTTGTTTACAATCAGGGAGCCGAATGGAAGGGGCATTACGCTTACAACGACATTGATGAGGTCGCCTACGCGGCCTATCTGAAAGCTTTAATAGACGGCCGGCCGCGTAAGAACGATCCGTACACGGGACGCGATGACCTTCCCGGATCTCCGCAGCCCGAGTCCCTTTTCTCGATCCAGTTTGCCGCCCCATATGCGGTAGCCCTTCCCGCACGGCTTCTTGGAATTTCAGCCGCAAGTGCGATGACGATCTCAGGCGTCGTCGCGGGATTTCTGTCGGCTTTCCTTTTCTTTCTTTTGATCGCGAAGATCACAGGCAGCCACTGGGCGGGACTTGCGGGATCGCTTGTCGCATTGGCGGGAGGAGCGCTTGCGGCCGGCGAAGGCGCAATAGGAGGGATTTTGGAGATCGGTCAGACGTATCCTTACTTCCCGTATCTTCGCAGGTATCTTCCGGCTGTTCCGTTCGTCGCGTTCTCCGGTCTTCTGCTCGCGATGTGGTACTGGCTTGAGGCTGAGGAAAAGCCCAGAAGGATCGTTTTGGCCGTGGCATCCTCGGTCTTGTTCGCCTTCACGGTCTTTTCGTACTTTTACACATGGACAGCCGCCGCGGGTTGGCTCGCCTGTCTGGCTTTCGTGACCCTTTTGCTCAGGAACAAAGACAGGTTTGGAGACCTTGCAGGCTACCTATCTATCGCATTCGCCTGCCTCATTCCGCTCACCTTTTACGCGCTAATGCTCTCGCAGAGGGCGGAGACGCTCGATCACGTCCAGCTCTTGGTTTACACCCGTGAGATCGACCTTTTCAGATTTCCCGTATACGTAGGTCTCGCAGCAATCGCATTCGTTGTGATCGGGGTCTGGCGCAGGACGATCGAGCTCAGGGAAGCGGCTTCGATCTTTACTTTGTCGTTAGCGATCACGCCGATACTTCTGTTCAACCAGCAGCTGATCTCGGGCCGTTCGCTTCAGCCGATCCACTACCAGGTATTTATCGGAAACTATATCGCTTCGCTTTCCCTGGTATTGGCAATCGCATTGGCATTCAGGAAAGAGCTTTCAGAAGGAAGCAAGTGGGCAAAGGGGGCTTGCGCTTCGATCGCCGTACTTGCGATCACCTGGGGGTTTGTCGAATGTCACTGGACAGTAAGCGTTCTTGACGATGCGAACATTGCCCGCGATGAACACGTTCCCGCGGCCGAGTTTTTGAACAGGGAGGCCGAGAAACTGAACGACCCTTATCGCGCCACGATCTTCTCGGTTTCCAACATACACGCTGACGATTCGCCTACACTTTCTCCTCAGGCCGTTCTCTGGGCAAGGCATCAACACGTTTTTGCGGGACTTACCTGGAAAGAGAGCAAACAACGCTTCTACCAGCAGCTGCATTATCAGAATTTGGACGATGCGTGGCTTGAACGGCGCCTGAAGAACGGTGATTTCGTATCGATGATCGCCCTGTTCGGATGGGGACGGCACACGGACAGGCTAAGCAGCGAAGCAACGCCGTTGACCTCCCGAGAGATCGAGGACGAGGCAGGCCGGTTCCGGCGCTATATCGCAGAATTCAGTGAAGATCAGGCGTACAAGCCGCTTCTTACGCACGCCGTCATTCCCGCTGGATGGGATGTCGATCTGTCGAACCTGGAAAGATGGTATCGGCTGGACGGCGGCACAAGGGCAGGGAACCAGATGATCTACCGGCTGACACCCAGGAACGACCTGATCAGCATCGCGATTCGAGGCGATCAGAACCCGGAGCGCTAGCGACGGGCACAAGTGATTGCCGAGTTCCGAATTCCAAGTTCCAGGATAAAATCTGATCCCTATTCCCTAATCCATGATTCCTTTTCGCCAGCAATTGATTCTCCATTGATCAATGATCAATGGGCAATGAACTTTGCCCACCAAATACATAGGGGCCGCCTTTGCAGGCAGCCCCTTAATGTACTGAAATAATTATTACTACTTAAGCTGCAAGAAGATCGTTCGACACCTCTGCGAACACCCTTCGTCCGTTGAGTGCGTCGTCAATGATCTCCCTTACTGCTGATGCGTCCGGATTGACATCCATTCTTGCACAAGCCTTAAGGTGCCTGATGATGCCTTCCGAAGCTATCTCCATGGCCTCACCGGTAAGTTTTGAATAACGGCGAGCCTGTATATGGTCGATCTGCAGGATCCTCTCCTGCAGGGTAATAGGTTTAGCTGCTGCTGCCACTTGTGTCATCTCCTTCTTATTCTTACAAACTGCCCTTGCTTTGTACTCTGCAATACTTTGTGAAAATTGTCGCAAAGTTTTGCAATCCTAAAAGCCCTGCTCCTTAAACTGTCTTCTTTCAATGACTTTCTAGAGGTTATCGATGGAAACCGAAGTGAATTGATGCTAGAAAGTAACGCTCAGGTAACGCATTAACTTTTAGAAAGGCCGATACTATCAAATAGAATCGGGTTTGTCACGATTTTTTTTAGTTCGGTAACATCTACGGTCAGCAGAAAGCGCCGGCGAAACCTCAGGGGCCGCCGGCGCTTTTCAGTTGACTAGATGAAATCAGCCTAAGCTATGCAACTGCATCCTTCATCGCCTTGCCGACGCGGAACTTCACGGTCGTTTTGGCAGGGATCTTGATCGGCTGACCGGTCGCGGGATTGCGGCCTTCACGTGCTTTGCGGTGAGCTTTTACAAGCTTTCCAAATCCGGGGATCGTGAATTCGTCGTTCCGATTCACTTCTCTCTTGGCGAGCTCGGCCATTTCGTTCAAAAAGTCTTTGGCCTGTGCTTTCGTCATTCCGGTCTTGTCGGCAAGTGCGCCGATGATTTCAGTTTGGGTCATTCGAGCCATAGTTTTCTTCTAACCTCCAGTTTTGTTCAGTGGGTATCAAAATCGCTGTTTCTTGCAGAACTTGCCCCAGGTTCAGGACAGGATCAATAGAATTTGGGAGTTTCGTGCTGCTACACGATTTGGTCGGGGCGGCAAGATTCGAACTTGCGACCTCACGGTCCCAAACCGTGCGCACTGCCAGGCTGTGCTACGCCCCGGTTCGGTCAGTGTTTCATAAAAGAAACATCATTAAACATCGAATTTTACAGGCGAAAACGACTTCGGTCAAGTACGTGGGAGGCTTAAGGAGCCAAAAAAATCGGCGATTTCCGATGCCGCCGCTGCACGATGCGAAATACGGGATTTCACTTCATCCGGCAATTCGCCGAAAGTGAGATCAAAACCTTCCGGAAGAAAAACCGGGTCATAGCCGAAACCATTGGTACCAAAGGGTTTATCAGCTATCGTCCCCTCGCATCGTCCCAGAGCCGAAAATACGACTTGTCCCTCATCGTCGGCGACCGCCATTTCACAGACGAAACAAGCCCTCCGGTCACGTCCCTTCAATCCGGTCATCTCACCAAGCAATTTTTCCGTATTTTCAAGGTCAGACGCGTTATTACCTGCAAATCTGGCCGAGAAAACTCCCGGTTTGCCGTCAAGCGCATAAACCACAAGTCCGGAATCGTCAGCGAGCGTCCAGTGTCCGCTGAATACCGCGTATTCTCTCGCCTTTATTCCTGCGTTCTCTTTGAAAGTGCTTCCGGTTTCGCGTACGTCGGGAACCGAATCGAATTCATCGAGACCGGTAAGACGGATCTCAAGTGGAGCAAGCAGTGCTTCGAGCTCGGCTATCTTGCCTTTGTTCTTTGTGCCGATGACCAATCGTTCAGGCCGGTACATGTTCAGAAGAATGCGACGAAAAAGTTGCCAAATCAAGCTTTTACGCGGTATAAATGATTAGGAGCCTCACACGATCACAGCTCCGCCAGATCCCACCCTTCGTTCAGAAAGTCCTCCGTCAAACCACCAAACGTTCATATGCCTACGCAAGGATCGTTAAGTAGCCCTGAAAGGGAAAGAGTCCATTCAAGAAGCAGTTGGTCCGCGGACCAGTCAGTCCCCGAGCTGGAACGGAAAGTCCTTGAGTTGGGGCATTGGGTCGCTGGGTTGAAAGCATACCTGGATCAGCGAAACCGGATACTAGCGCCTTCGGAAGGCGGCGCCCGACACCCCCGAAAGGAGTTCAGGGTCGTAAGATCGGCCCTGATGATGATCTCACGCAGGGCTCTTGAACTAGAGGGCGCTACCCGCCGTTCCCGGGGTGCGAAAGAGACAGGCGCAGACGGCCGAACCGTGGGCAACAAGGAACTCAATGAGCTTGCGGACATCCTGCGGGAAATAGTGCTGCTTTCGGGTTCGATGGATGACTCCCGGGAAACTGCGTTTGAGTCGGGACCGGTGTGGAACACTTTCGTTTTTAGATCGCTGTCCGAGAGTCCGGAGGTGGACCGTATCATTAGCGAGTCGGAACGCATCGCTTCCGGAATGCTTCCGGAAAAGATCGTCGAGCTGCGAGATTCGCGTGAGGTGCCTGAAGCGTGGTCGGGGGACCTGAGGGCGTTGCTGCCAAAGATTGGGACGATATTAAGTTATCTGCGACTGATCTCGCAGATGCTTGAGACCGATGAGCCGCTCAAGAAATGCATCCTTTTGTTCTCCAGGGTCGATGAGTTGATGCGTGAGGTAATGGAGTTCATCAATAACCGACTTCAGCGATTTCCAGACGATACCGACGCTCTCTTTGGTTCACTTGACGGAGCGGCCTATACGGCCTCGATCGAACTCAGAAAAGTCCATTCGAACGAACTGAAGGGCCTTGTAGAGATACGGCCAACGCCGATCGTGTTTGCAAGGATCGAGACAGCTTATTCGCTTCTGAACGACAGCCTGCAGATGACCCTCGTCAACTTCGCGCAGCTGCTTGACCGCGATCTTGAGCCGACGGACATCTTCCCGGAACTGCTTACCAAAGAACAGCAATCAATACAGTTGCGCGAAAATATGTGGCATCTTCTGCAGATCGTTCAGAAGATCGAGCAGGATCCCGACAGCAGTCCGCCGGAAGAGCTGAAGCGCGAACTGATAGGGTTCCGGGACAAGAACCTTTACTTTCTGTTCTACAAGGATATGGAGACCGTGGAGAGGTTCATCGAAGAAGTTATCGTAACCGGCGACAAGAAAGACCTTGTTCCGCTTCTTCATCGGTTTGGTGCGTATCTTGAGACCCTGCTCGGCCAGGTGAATATGCGCGTCGTGCTCGCCAATCATCCTTTTGAGCCGCTTCAGCAGGCCCCGCACGATTTCGGCGGATTAATGTGACCGCAGGGTTCCGAGCGGCTTTCTGAAAAGGACGTCAAAGCTTACCGCTGTCCCGACAGACATTACGACGAGTGCTGTTGCTCCGATACCGATCAACATAAGCAGCGGATCGAACTGCCATTCGATATTAAAGATCTGGGTCGAGACCACATACGACAGCGCGGTTGCGAAACCCGCACCCACTATCCCTGCGACCAGACCCAGAAGACCGTACTCCGCAAGCAGGATAAGGGTCAAAGTTCTGCGCTTGGCACCCAGGGTTTTCAGGATCGCGTTCTCGTAGACCCTCTGGGATTTCGTGAGCGCCACGGAGCCGATCAGGATAAGTATCCCGCTTAGCATTACGAAGCTGCCCACAAACGAGATCGCCAGTACGAAGTTGTTTATCAGTGTTCGAACAAGCTCCGCTATGTCGAGTACGTCCAGGATCTGAATGTTCGGAAACTGGTCAAGTATCGCGTTCTTGAGTCTGGCGCGTTCCCGCTCAGGCATTTTCTTTAGCATCGTGACGATATACGATGTGGGCGCCTTCTCGAGCGCTCCCGGTTGAAAAATGAAGACGAATGCGGTTCGGCTGTTGCTTATGTCGATCTTCCGAAGATTGGCGACCTCCGCGTTCAGCCTTCGCCCCGAGATCTCGAACGTGATCAGGTCGCCGGCGCGAATATCGAGCCGCCGCGCGAACGAATCGTGCACCGAGACCTGCGGAAACTCCCTTTCGGCGGGCAGGTCATTCCACCATTTCCCCGAAACGACCGACTCGTTGTCCTCTAGATCCTCTCGATAAGTTACCAGGAACTCGCGGCCGATCTGACCCTGCCGCTGCCTTATCTCCCTGTCCTGAAAATCGAATGGTTCGCCGTTCAGCATCACGATCCTGCTGCGGACAGTCGGCACTGTTTCCGGGTCTTCGCCCGTTCGCGTCCTGATTAGTTCGACAAATCCTTCGATCTGGCTTTTCTGGATATCCGCAAAGAAGAGGCTTGGAAAGCTCTCGTTGTTGGCGAAGTCGAATACGCGGAGGAGGTTTCCCTGAAGAGACTGGACGCCAAGGATCACGAATGCGCCCAGACCCACTGCAAGAAGGATAACCCGCGTCTGATTGCCGGGACGGTGAAGTGAGTTTATGGACTGGCGTACGAAGAAAAGCCCCGATTTTCCGAAACGACGTAAAAGATACACAAGCAGGGACGATACTCCGTACAACACTCCTGCAGTTATGCCAAGTCCTGCAAGAAAGATCGCCCCGACCTTTATAGAACCCGCCTGCCAGGCGGCAAGCGCGACAAGCCCGGACAATGCGAAGAAACCGATCAACCATTTGACGGCGTCGATCCTTCCGGTCTTCTCGCCGCTCTCGTCGTGAAGAAGCAGCCTCGGCTTGATGGTCCTTATATGAAGAAGGGGGAGGGCCGAGAACAAGAGAGAGATCAGAACACCAAGAGCGATCCCCTGGAACGCAGTGCCAACCGGGACGATATAGGACATCGTGCGGGGAAGGCTTTCCTCGAATCTGAGTCCGATCATCGAGACACTCGTCTGTGCCAGTGCGATACCGAACAAACTTCCTATCAGACCAAGCGTGAGTATCTGGAGAAGGTAAACCGTTATGACGCGTTTTCCGCTCGCCCCAAGGCATTTGAGGATCGCCACCGACCGCCGCTTCTGATTGATGAACGCTCGTGAAACGTTCCAGATCCCGATACCGCCGAGCACCAGCACCAGAAGACCTGTTAGCGACAGGTAGTCCTCGGTCCGTTCGAACTGCTCGCCGAGATCTTCCTGCGTTTCCTTGTAATAACTGACGGTAAGCGTCGTGCCCTTCAATCTTTCTCTAAGATCTTCGACCAGCGGCGTGGGGTTTGAAGAAGTCCTGAACAGCATCCTCCTGCGGATCCGTCCGGTCCCCGAAGTGATTCCGGCCTTGTCGAACGCCTCGAATGCCACAAAGACGCGCGACGTTACCGAAAAGCCTCCTGAACGTCCAGGTTCTTCACGGAAGGCGGCCTTTATCTCGAAATCGTGTTCTCCGATCCTCAGTTTGTCGCCGACACTTACGTTGAGCTCTTCCAGGATCTCGGGACTCACTACCGCGCCGTCGTTCTCTAGCAGTTCGTATTCAAATGGCGATCCGTCGCTCATCACGAATTCGCCGACAAGCGGGAATGAGTCGTCGATCCCTTTCAAACCCACCAGCGCGATCGTTTCGTTGGTTCGGTCGGCAGGACGAGCAGAGATCGCCAGCTCTGCCGTTTCGCCACGCCCGTCAACTATTCCGTAGCTCCCGATCACCTCTTCGATCCTGGAAAGATCGTCCGGAGTGAACGGGTTTGTGGAGTTGACAACGAAATCGGCGGTCAGAAGCTCGCGTGCATCTCCTCCGACGGCAAGGCTCAAATTCTGTGTCAGCGCCCTTAAAGCCACCACCGATCCGACACCGATGGCTATGCAGAGAAAGAAAAAGAGAAGGCTCTTCCATGATGAGCGTATCTCTCTTGCAGTCAGGCTTAGGACGAACTTCATCTTGTTAGTTCAGGAAAGCAGATCGTCCGCCACAACTCTTCCGTCCTTTAGCCGGATCAATCGCTCGGCACGGCTGGCAAGCGAGGCGTCGTGCGTAACGAGCACCAGCGTGATGCTGTGTTCGATGTGCAGTTCCGTCATCAGGTCAAAGATGTGGGAACCGTTCCGCGAATCGAGATTTCCGGTCGGTTCGTCGGCAAGCAGGATCTTCGGGTTGTTCGCGAAGGCTCGTGCAATCGCGATCCTCTGCTGCTCTCCGCCTGAGAGCTCGGAGGGGTAATGATGGCCCCGATTTAAAAGGTCAACGTCGCTGAGCAGTTTGTTAGCGCGGTCTTTTGCTCCTTCGAGTCCCAGGATCTCCATCGGGATCAGAACGTTTTCGAAAGCAGTCAACGAAGGAATCAGATGAAAGGACTGGAAGACAAAGCCGATCTTCCGACTGCGGGCCTCGGCGAGATCGTCTTCGCTCATCGAGGTGATCTCTTCACCGTCGATCACGATCATTCCATTGGTCGGGGAATCAAGGCCGGCGATCAGCCCGAGCATGGTCGATTTGCCGCTTCCGGATGCGCCCGTGATGGCGACGAACTGGCCATCGGGTATCTCTGCAGAGACATCGTCCAGGATCGTGAGGTCCTCGGTGCCGGATCGTACGACCTTGGTGACGTTCTTGAGTTCGATCATTCGTAGAATTCAGGCGCGGAGGATATGGTCTCTGCCTCTCCACACGAGAGGTTTGGTATGCTAGTTCAGGGACAATAGTAACGTGCCCCAAATGCACAAACAAGTTGAATGCATCTGCATCCAAAGCGCCAAATGACACGAAGAAAATTCTCGTTGATGGAAATTGGAAAGTACAAGTTCCTACCGGTCTTGGGGTTGATCGCAGCGTTGGCGATCGGGTCAGGCTGCGGTGTTTCCTCGGCAGAGGACCGAAGGGAAGCGGACCGGGAACGGCGGCCGGTTCTGGAAAGTGATGACCGCCCGAAGATACTAGCTTTCGGAGATAGCCTGACGGCGGGGTTCGGTCTGACCGAAAAGGAATCTTATCCGTACCTTTTGCAGAAAAGGCTTGAAAGGGACGGGTACAGGTACGAAGTAATAAATGCAGGCGTTTCGGGCGATACAAGTCTCGGCGGCCTTGAACGGATCGATTGGGCGCTTGAGGAAGAGAATATCGAGATACTCATCCTGGAACTCGGGGCGAACGATCTGTTGCGCAACGTCCCGGTTTCAACGATGAAGGAGAATCTCGACAAGATCATTCGGAAAGCGAAGGCCAAAGACATCGATGTTCTCTTTTGCGGAATGCTTGCGCCGCCGTCGGTGGGGCCTGAGTACCAACGTGATTATGTCAATGCGTTTGCCGATCTTGCCGACGAGCACAAAGTCGCGTTTCTTCCGTTTTTGCTTGAGGATATCGCGCTCCAGAAAGATCTGAATCAGGCTGACGGGATCCATCCGAACGCAAAAGGAACCGAGGTAATGACAGACAACATCTACCGCGAGCTTAAGCCGATGCTAGACAGGAAGAATTAGGAAGACAATTTCCGGTAAGAGACCGACAAGGGGGAAGCAAAGATGACGATCAAGGGAAAGACCGCGTTAATAGTAGGGGCGGGAAGAGGAATCGGCCGACGTGTAGCCGAGCTGTTTTCGGAAAAAGAGGCCAATGTAGTGATAAGTTCGAGGACCGAGCCGGAGTTGCTTGAGCTTGAATTCAAGCTGAACTCCAACGGAGGCCACGACATACTTGCCCTTGCAGCTGATGCCGCAGAACCGAAGGATATGAGGTCATTGGTAGACCAGACCCTGGAGCGGTTCGGCTCGATAGACTACCTGATTATCACGGCGGGCAAGGGAATTCTAAAGCCGTTCGGAGACATCACACTCGAAGAGTTTGAAACGTCATTTCGACTTAACACAGAGACCGCATTCAATGTTCTTCAGGCGACACTTCCATCGATGAAGGAGAAAAAGTTTGGCCGGGTAGTCGCGATCCCGGGAGTGCTTGGGAAGGCCCCGATGATGAGCGCCTCCGCCTATTGCGCTTCAAAGTACGCACTCACCGGGATGATCAAGTGTCTCAAGGAAGAGTACAAGCGATACGGGATCCGGTTCTCGCTGATGCATTTTGGTGGTGTGGATTCGCCGTTCTGGGACGACATCTCCATGAAAGTCGACAGGAAAAAAATGCTTTCGATAGAAGCTGCGGCGGAAGCCGTTTTCTTCGCCGCCACGCAGGAAGGTGAAGGAGTTATGTCAGAAGTGGTGCTTGTTCCCGAATCCCATCAAATGATCTGATTTGAGGTTTACCGCCGATTGCCTAGAATCTTGACGGGCAACATGCGAATCGAAATCAGGGAAGCGAGACCAGACGAGTCGACCATCGTGGCCGCCCTTTCGGCGGCCACATTCTATGAGGCGTATGTCGAGCACGACGACCCAGAGGATCTTGCCGACTACGTTACACGGGAGTTCCAAGCGGGCACCATTGCGGACGAGATCATATCCGGGTCTGCACAGTACTTTTTCGGAATCGGCGATAGTCGGATCGTCGGTTACGCCAAGCTCCGCTTTTCGCGCCCTCCAGCCGAAATGGCCGGAAAGAACGTGGTCGAGATACAACGGATCTATCTGTTCAGCAAATTCGCCGGCAAAGGTGTCGGGAAGCAGCTAATTGAGCGGTGCATTTCCGAAGCACGTAACAAGAATTTCGATGGCATCTGGCTCGCGGTCTGGGACGCTAACAAGCCCGCGATCGGGTTTTACCGCAGCCTCGGATTCGAGAAGATCGGCGAAACGCCATTCCCGTATGGTTCCCAGGTGTTCGTCAACGATCTTTACTACCGCGAGATCTCATAAGTCCCCGGCAAAAAGCCGGACACCGCGCACTGCGGTTCCGGCTCCAACAATCACGATATCAATGTGCTAGATCGAGGGGTCGTCCGCCTTGGCCGGGCGATTCTCTTCAGTCTGCCGTATCGTGCTCAAAGTCGAATCAAAATAGAAGTGCCTGTCACCGGTCCGCGTTATGCCTTCCGCGACCTGGGGATCGGCATTGACGGAATAGAACGCCGGCTGCGACTGAGTCCTCTCCTGAACCTTCAACGAATAGATATAGCCGTTCACGACAGGGCGCTCTCCTTTGAATTTCGGATCGAAATCGAGGATCTTTATCAGCTCGTCAAAAGTCGGAGCAAAGTTTCCCTGGTGTTTTGCCGCGTATTGCACCTGCAGTTTTCGGATCGTGTCGATCGACTGCGTGGTAGCGGCTTCGTTGCCGCTTCGCGTCATCGCTTGCCAGGCAGGAATGCCGACGCCCACCAGGATCGCAATCACTGCGATCACGATCATCAATTCTATGAGGCTGAAACCCCTCTGACTTCTTTCCAGGACCCTGTGACTTTTCATAATTGCGTCCGCTCCCTGCGATGGGTAACCACGCCTGAACGGAACAATGGTTCCCGATATGACAATTCGAAATTCTATAGCATCACGCTTGAAGGATAAAACTCGGATGGACTCCTTCAAGGCATCGGTTGCAACGGTCGGCAACAACCAAGGCCTCCGTTCGTGTGTCAAAGTGGCGATCGCTGAAGAATTCGTATGGACTCAGGTTCATTTCGATGATTGAACGAACCGGATGCATAAGCCGGCGCGAATCCTGTAGAATAAGAAAAGCGCTTTCTGCGCCTCACCATCGATGAGAGACTGGATCGTAAAGGACAAGGAAACTGTGCCCGTTGTGGACGTAGAGGAAGGTGTGCGCAAGCTGGACCGGCTGCAGCAGTCGATCTGCGCAGTGATCAAGGGAAAGGCCGAAACCGTAAAGCTGGCGCTCGTTGCTCTGATCGGCAAAGGCCACCTTCTGATCGAGGACGTGCCCGGCATCGGGAAGACCACCCTCGCGAACGCGTTGGCCAGGAGCCTCGACCTCTCTTTTCAGCGCATCCAGTTTACCTCCGATCTATTGCCTTCTGACGTTATCGGAGTTTCTGTTTTTAATCAGCAGACCGGCGACTTTGATTGGAAGCCGGGCCCTATCTTCGCAAATATTGTGCTCGCGGACGAGATAAACAGGGCGACCCCAAAGACGCAATCCTCACTTTTGGAAGCGATGGCCGAAGAGCAGGTAACGGTAGAAGGAAATTCCAGACTGCTTCCGGAACCGTTCATGGTAGTAGCGACTCAGAATCCCACCGAACACCACGGCACTTATCCGTTGCCGGAATCCCAACTGGACCGCTTCATGCTGCGGCTGCACATGGGATATCCGTCAAATGAGGATGAACGCGCGATACTGCGGGACAGGGAGAACAGCGACCCCCTGGATTACCTTGAACCGCTGATGGATGAACGCGACATTCTTGAGCTTCAGAGGGCCGCGAAATCTGTCCGGGTGGATGAGTCGCTTGTTTCATATCTTCTCGCGATCGTCGAGCAGACAAGGAGCTCGCCTGCGGTTGAGCTTGGAGCTAGTCCCAGGGGTTCGCTCTCGCTCTTTAATTCTGCACAGGCCCTGGCACTCGTCGAAGGCAGAGATTACTGCATCGCAGACGATATCAAGCGGCTGGTGATCCCCTGTTTCGCGCATCGTCTGATCGTCAGTTCGCAGTACACAAAGATCTCGAATCGCACTAACGAATCGGAACAGATCCTCAAAGAAATCCTTTCAAAGACACCGGTGCCGGTCTAGTATTCTCCGCTTAAGGTCAGCAGATGTTCGAACGCCTTCGACAGATCCTGCAGCTGTTCAGCATCAAGGACCTCAGGAACGGCATCCTTGGCGTTTCCGTCGTTCTTGGCGGGCTTGGACTCGCGTTTCTGACGATGTTCGCTCATCGCTCCGGCGATGTAAGGCTTGCCGGAATAGCCGCGACGGCTTCACTCGTTTTCGTGCTTCTCATCATCATCTTCGTAATCCCGCCGCTGGCGAGAAGTGCGAGTGCCGAGGCATCCCAGCTTAATCTTCCGTTTGAATTCACTACCGGAGGAGCGGTCTTTGTGGGGTTGCTCGTCATCGTCGCGTTCGCAGCCTGGAATACGGGGAACAACCTGCTGTTCCTTGTACTCTCGTTCGTAACCGGCGCTCTCATCACGGGGTTCCTGGTCGGAAATTTCTGTCTCCGAAAGCTCGACGTGAAGATGCGCTTTCCCGATACCATATTCGCCGGCGAGGAGACGCCTATTCTTGTCAGCCTTCATAACCGGAAGCGGTTTTTCCCGGCTTTTTCAGTTACCGCGGAGGTCAGGGGGAAGAACCGGTCTCGATCAGCATTCACTGTCGAGATCGAACAGCTTTTGCCCAAACAGCTCGCAAGGAGGTTCTCGGATCCTCCGCTGATCAAGTACACGCTTGACTATTTCGTACACATTCCACGGCGTGACTACATAGAGAACAAGGTCGAGCACGTGTTCCCGAGACGCGGCCGATTTCTAATCAAGGATTTCGAGCTCTCGACAAAATTCCCGTTCGCCTTTTTCCGTCATCGAAGAAGGCTTCCCGCTCAGCGGGCGGAGATCTTTGTCTTTCCGAAGCTCGAACCCTTGGAGCTTGAAATGATCGACATCCCGGTCGAGACGGGGAAACTTGCAGCAAAAAGAAGGGGCGCCGGACAGGATCTTTTGGCACTCCGAGAGTACAAGCCGCTAGACGATCTGCGGTATATCGACTGGAAGGCGACTGCTCGGTCGGGCGGCGTGATGGTGAGGGAGTTTGCAGCTGAGGACGAAAAGCGGGTCACAGTGATCCTGGACACAAGGATGATCCTCTCTGAAAAGGAAAGACGCCGAAGCCTCAGGCGAAAGATCTCCGATGAAAAGAACCAGAAAAAATTTACGGCCAGTGAGCGCCGATTTGAGAACGCCGCCAGCAAAGCCGCGAGCCTTCTGACCCATTTTGCCGAGGACCAGTCAGAGATAAGGCTTGTCATCGACGGCGGGGAAGGCGAGTTCGGAATCGGGAAACAGACACTCCACAAGTTCATGAGGGAACTCGCGACTATCGATCCAACTTATGTCGAGGGGTATGCAAAGGAGGAGCTCGACGACAACTTCGCTGACGTCCTGAACGACGAAAGGAACAGCCACATTTTCTTTATTACCGCGATGCCTGCGGGCGACCTGCCGGGAGAGATCTTTAGCCGGTCGGTCGTCGTACAGTACTGAGTTCGCAACTCACGGCGGTTCCTAATTTATCGTGATCCGCCTCAACTGTCATAAAGGCAGCCTTCGCGGTGTATTACTGTTGAAAGCCATTTGCAGATGCTAAGATGAGCGAAGGCGTGAAAACTCTAGTGGACGTGATGTCCGAACAATCTGCTGCGGAGACAGATAAGATCGTTTTCGATGAGGCATTTACGCTTCACAATCGGACTGTCTTCCGGGCTGCGTGCGCGATTGTGCAGGACGCAGGCCTCGCCGAAGACATCACTCAGGAAGTCTTTATCCGCCTCTACAATAACCTCGAAAGCATCACAAATGAGGAGATGCTCAAGCCGTGGCTGATAAGGGTCGCGATCAACCTCTCGAAGAATACGATCCGCGGAAACACAAGGGCGAACACCAGAGAGGAGAACTACGTCAAAGAGCATTCTGAAACCGAGGAAATGACGGCAGAGATCAAGCTTGAGAAGCGTGAAAAGGCAAATGAGGTCAATACCGCGCTTAGTAAGGTCAAGGAACCTCTCAGGAGCTGCCTGATCCTCAAGCATCAGGGATTGTCGTACAAGGAGATAGCTGACAGCCTGGCTCTGACGGAGACAAGCATCGGAACATACATAGCTCGTGGAAAGAAGGAATTTATTCGATATTACGGTAAGATCGGAGGTGACGCATGATCGACAAGTGTTTTGACATAGGAACGATCCAGGCGTTTACCGACGGCGAACTTGGCTCCGACCGTTCGGAGCGGCTCCTGAAGCATGTCTCGGTATGTGCATCGTGCGCCAATGTCCTCAGCGAATGCGAAGAGGATTCGGCACTTGCTTTCTCCGTACTGGATGAAGAGCTGAACGTGCTTGTGCCGACGGAAAGGCTCAGGAACAAGGTCTTCGCCTCGATCAATGAGATGGAAAGCCGCCGCAGGTCGGGCTGGCTAAACGGCCTCGCTGCAGCATTCAGCTTTAACAACCCGGGACTTACGGTCGCGGCAAGTATTCTCCTGGTGTTCGGATTTATCGTTATCGGGGTCAATTTCCTGGGAACAGGATCGGATAACGGATCTGTCGCAGGAAATGTCGATCCTGCGAATGACACGGTAAGCATGCCTTCTGCGGAGACAGTTGCGGAAGATGACGTGACGGTTGAGACTCCTGAAGTATTGCAGGTTGCTGAAGACACTGTCACTGATTCTGACGAGGTCAGTCCTTTTCGGAGGAGAACACAGAACGCAAGATCCATAAAGTTGGTTGATCGCCAGACGATAGGTGATGATCCGGAGATCCAGCCGCAAAGGCCGAGATCGTTGCCCGCGGCTGATACGAGCGTCGTAAGCGAAGACAGCTATCTTCAGACGATCGCCACGCTCGACAGGACGGTCAGGTACAACAAGCAGATTCTGAGACCTTCCGAAAGGGTCGAGTTCGAGAGAGACCTCGCGGTTGTGAATGACGCGATTCTAAAGATGAAAAATGAGGTCAATAGAAATCCCGACAATCTGGCCGCGCGTGAGATGCTAAAGTCTTCCTACCAGCACAAGGTCGATCTTCTGAACTCCGTAGCCGAGAAAACCGAATTGATGGCAAGCCTCCAGTGAGGCTTGCTGTCACAAGCCATTCAAAGATGCTGAAAACGTATCCCAGATTGACGCCGCTTCTCCTGATGGCGGCTTTTGTTTTGACCACTCCGGCGGTCGGGACATCTGTGTACGCGCAGGATCAGGGCATCAACAGGCCCGGCAAGGAAGAACCGGCACCCAAAGTCGTCAGAATCCCGAGGCCGCCAGCGCCTCCGGAGCCTCCGGGGCCGGATGCTGCGCCGGTAGCGAGAATTCACCCAAAAGCGTTCAACACACAGGAAAAGGCGATCGCTGTTCGCCCTGAGGTACACGTTACCGTTTGCGTCCGACGCGGTGCTGTAAAAGTGAATGGCTGGGACCGAAAGGAGGTCCGGGTATTTCAGGCAGGAGGAAACGGTCTCGAATTCAAGGTTCGCGAACGAGACAAGGAAAAAAAGCCTAGCTGGGTGGAAGTGCTGGGTTACGAAAGCAGTGCAGCTCCCACAAGACGCGACCCTTGCGTGACCGGCGAGACTATCGAGATCGATGTCCCCTACGGCGCTTCGGTCGCCATCAAGGGTCTCTCGAGCGAGACATCCGTTGACGGCATCAGAAAGGCCGCAGTCGAAATCGTCGGCGGAGATATATATCTCAATAAGATCACAGACCTGATCGACGCCAGCACCAAACAGGGCGGGGTTACGGTCAACAACTCAAAGGGCAGGATGGCGGTCGAGACCACCACGGGCAATATCGTCGCCTTCAACACTGAATCGGTTGAAGCGGGCGACTATTTCAAAGCCAAGACCCGCAGCGGATCGATCACGATGCAATCGATAGGTCAGAAGGAGATCGCCGCTTCAACGATCTCCGGTTCGATCAACTATATCGGCACGATCGAGAATTACGGCCGATACGAGTTCACAACCACGAACGGACTTTTGAACATCGTTCTTCCCGAGGATACCTGCTTTGCGCTGGTAGCTGTTTACGGGGGCAGGTTCATTTCGGACTTTCCGGTGGATGTGATCACTGAGGACAAGTCTGAATCGGCATTCCTGCTTCGCGGAAAAGTTGGGGAATGCGAGGCCAATTTGTCGTTGAAGTCTTTCAGCGGCACTATCAGGCTTCGAAAACGCGGGAGCGCCGAGTCGACGATCGTCGTGGTTCCCTGAAAAAGACAAAGATACATCAGTAAAAGCCGTTCCGATCCGGGCGGCTTTTTTTGTTTTTCGAGAATGGCTATACGCCTGCGAATTACCGGGAGAGTATCAGTTGCCCCCCGTTTTAACGGGGGGCGATTCATGCTTTCGGTCTTCGGAAAGACCGGCAATCGCGTCGGTCGCCGGAATCCAAAAATACGGTTCTTGAACCATAACTCGGTGAGTCACGTAGAAACTTGCACAGGTCGTTAACTAGAAGTTAGAGTTTTGAACTAGTTCTATGGCTCCTTCAGCACTTATAGGCCAGGTCCTCGACGGCAAGTACAGTATCGAGAAACCGCTCGGAAAGGGCGGTATGGGAACCGTGTATCTGGCAACTCATGTGGGAACCGGCAGACCAGTGGCCGTAAAGGTGATTTCTCCGGATTTCATGGAGCGGGAGGAGTTTGTCGAGCGCTTTCGTAGAGAGGCAAGGGCAGCCGGCCGCCTGCGACATCCGAATGTCGTCGATGTTACCGATTTTGGATTCTCTCCTACGGACGACGGAAGCGAGGTCGCCTATCTGGTGATGGAGTATCTCGACGGATGCACTCTCGGCGAGATCCTGGACGAAGAGAAAAAACTCCCGGTTGCGTGGTCGATAGACATCATCGAACAGGTTTGTTCAGCGGTCGAAGAAGCACACAGGCAGGGCATCATTCACAGGGACCTGAAGCCCGACAACATTTGGCTTGAGCCCAATCAGCGCGGTGGATACACGGTCAAAGTCCTCGATTTCGGGATTGCGAAGCTCGAGGAAACTCAAATGGCAAACGCGGCCGGGCTTGCTAAAAGGGAGATCAGACACGCGGAGAAAACAAGCGTTGGGACTTCTTCCGACACGATCGCCGAAAGCGAGTCTGCGACTCTTGTTGATAGGCCGGACGGAACCCTTGTTTCTGAGAATGAGACGCTGGCTTTCGACAACAAAGGGTCCGGATCTGGCGAGGTAGAAAGATCCGGGGCCGGCCGCACCGCGGACAGCACGGATATCGGTCTCGAAGCCGGTACAGCGATAATGAACTCGGGTCCGAACCCTTCCGATCCTTCGCTGGATAATAAACGCACTGTTCTTGCCGGTGCTCACGATTCGACCAACAGAGACCGGACGACCCCTTCGACAGCTGCCCTTACACGAATGGGAGCAGTGCTCGGGACGCCGCTCTACATGTCGCCCGAACAATGCCGCGGAGAAAAGCTTACGCCGCGTTCCGACATATATTCACTAGCGGTGATCGTCTATCAGATGTTCTCCGGAGAACTGCCTTTCCAGGGAAACTATGTGGA
Organism: Acidobacteriota bacterium; assembly: GCA_003385635.1. Lineage (GTDB taxonomy): Bacteria > Acidobacteriota > Blastocatellia > Pyrinomonadales > Pyrinomonadaceae > Aridibacter. The sequence goes on from QQUY01000001.1 coordinate 613,333, forward strand.
AGTGATGGAGGGCCACAAGAACTTCGAGCCAAAGCCGCTTCCCTCCAAGGGAATAAAGCGTAGGCTTCGCGAGACGGTAATGACCTCGCTGGCGAAGATGCCGGAGGACCGGCCGGAGAGCGCCGAGACTTTCGGCAACAAGCTGCGTGCGAACTCAGAGGGTCTGGGAAACCTGTTCACAAGGGCTTTGGCGATCTATGCTGAAAGGCTTCCTTCGATCCTGCTTCTGACGTTCATCACGTTTTCGATCCCGATCGCTCTGAACATCGTTCTCGTTGGCTCAAAGATCGCGATCGCCACGGATACGATCGAGGAAGGGGGATGGACAGGCCTGGTGCTTGCACTTACGTCGATTGCCGTCGTCTTCATTCAGATCACTTCCGCCGCCCTCCTGGTCGGAATGATGACTTGGCTGATAGGGCAGATCCTGAACTATCCTTTAAGGCCGCTGAATCTTCTTGCCGCCTTCCGGGAAGCAAAGTCGCGACTTAGATCGCTGACCTTTGCTGTAATTCTTACCGCCCTGATGAGTGCGATCGGGTATATCTTCCTGATCATTCCGGGAATTCTGATCGCCTCACGATTCATGCTTGTCGCACCTTCGATAATGATGGAAGGTGTGCGCGGAAGAGCCGCGTTCCGGAGGTCGGTCGAGCTTTACAAGCGATCCCGGTTCGTGGTCATTGCAACCGCTACGATCCTGTTCCTCTTCAGCGCTATCACCCCGATGCTTCTTGCTCTCTCGGTCAACTCGATAGTGGGCAACATCGAGAAGTCCTACCAGATAGCCGAGATGAAGCGCGACGGAGTCGAGCCTGCGCCTAAGAAGGAAGAAGAGCCCGAAGTGAAAGGTGAAGATGATGGCGATATGAATTTTGGGTTTGGGTCGAAGGGATTCGTCATCGGTGACTCCGAATCTGTCGAAAAAACCAAAGACCAGGACCTTAGATCTGCGATCATAATGGCGGTCATCGAACTGATATGGACCCCGATTCATCTGCTCCTTATCGCTTTCTCTGCGATCGTGTCTGCGCTCATCTATTTTAAGACTCGCCAGGCGGGCGGCGAATCGACGCAAGAGCTGATGAGCAAACTCAACAGCGCTAACAGCCCGCAAAGCAAATGGCAGGAAAGGGTCAACGACCGACTGATCCAGTCAGGACGGATCAGCAGCGGATCGGGGAATTCCTTAACATCCAAGTAATGGCTCCGACCAAATGGGCAAAACCCGTGACGATCATCTCGCTGCTGTTGGGTGTCGTCACGACGGTTAGCGCCCAGCAATACGATCAGACCTATCCGGTCCCCTTGTCTTCGGAGATCGTAGTCAACAATGAGTACGGTCGCATTCGTATCTCTGCTGAAAACGAGCCGGGATCCGAAGGGTCTCTAAAAGCGATCTCGTCCAGGCCATTCGAACGCAGCGACATCTCCGTTCAGTCGAAGAAGGGAAGACTTACTGTTGACGTGTCGGCCGGTGCCGCGGATTCGAGGATCGACCTCGAGATCACAGTTCCGCAGAGAACTTCGGCACAGCTAAGAACAAGACAGGGCGAAATTGAGGTATCGGGAAACTTTGCGCGCGTTTCAGCCGAAACCTCGTCAGGCTCGATCATTACCTCCCTTCCGCTCGACAACCTCAGGTACAAGTTCATATGGACCGCCGCCCGCCCCCGCTACATCAGCGAGCCGACATTAAATGAGCCTGAAGAAAAGAACGCTGGAAAATCGGTTATCGAGGGAGAACTTGTAGGAGATGCTGGTGCTGAGCTTGTAGAGATCGAAACGCGGACGTCGAGAGGGATCCTTCTGCTAAATGTAGATCCCGAGGAAATGCCTTCGACACTGCAGGAGCGCCCACTGACCGAAGCCGCAAAAGCGATGGTCAGGAGCGGAGATGTCTTTCTTTCTGATGCCATCCGAAGGGCAAGCCCAAAGTTTTTTGGGGATTACGCCGCGACCCTTCCGCCGAGAAGGTTGGGGCCCGAGCTGGTCAACGCGCCGGAAAGGCGTTCGACTTCCGGAGGGAACGTCAGAACGGTCAATGTCCAGGTACTCGATGCCAACAATCGCGCGATCCAGGATATCGAGCAGCGGCTTTTCACCGTGACGGAAGGTGGCTTTGAGCGCGAGATAGTTTCCGTCGAGCCGACATCTGCGCCATTTAATCTGGTACTCCTGCTGGACGTCTCGGGAAGCATCAAGAATTACGTCGATTTCATTCGCAAGGCGGCGAGGAACTTTGTCAAAACGGTCGATCCTCAGGACAAGGTCGCGATAATCACATTCAATGACGATGTGAAGGTGCTTTCGGGTTTCTCTACCGACTTCGAAAAGCTTTCCGACAGTCTTGATTCATTCGATTCCGGCGGCGGCACGGCATACTACGATTCGATCGGTTACGTTCTCGCCGAGACACTCGAGCCGCTAAAGGGCGAACGGGTCGCGATCGTGGTGCTGACCGACGGGGAAGACAATCGCTCTTTCCTTTCGTTCAACTCCCTGATCGGTTCTCTACAGGAAAGCGGCGCACTCGTCTATCCCCTTTACGTGCCGGCCGGCGTCATCGCCCAGGGAGCGATCGAAAAGGACGAAACGCTTGGATCCGCTGACCCCCTGCGCGAGAAGTTTCTTTCGCTTACCGTTTCCGAAACGGCGGACGATGAAGGTGAGAGGCTTGCGCAGATCTCGGGCGGCGTCTACTACCCTATCTCAAGATCTGGCGAGCTTCAGAAGGCATACGACGACATAGTGAAACAACTTCGATCTGCGTATACCATTACTTACCGTGCCGGCGATCGAAGGGGCGATGGCGCTCTTCCAAGAGTACGCGTCAAAGTCGACCGCCCCGGGGCATTTGTGCGGGTTGCAGAATCCGACCGCCGCTGAACTACAATAATCTTTTAGTCAGGATGAACGATACGCTTCTAGAATCGCTTTTTGAGGAACAGGAGCGAGGCCCGATCTCGGTCTCGGAACTGAATTCCGGAATACGCACCACGCTTGAGTCGGCGTTCCCCAGCGTATGGGTGGAAGGCGAGATCACGGATTTTCACGCGGCAGCGTCGGGACACTGGTATTTCAAGCTGACGGACGGTGATTCGTTTATCAAAGCGGCCTGCTTCAAAGGACAGAATTACCGGATCAGATACCGACCAGAGAACGGCCACGCGGTTAGAGTGCGGGGTCGTGTCACGATCTATCAGCAACGCGGCGAGTACCAGATAATCGTCGAGTCTCTTGAACCGGTCGGCGAGGGCGCACTCGCGGTAGCGTTCGAGCAGATCAAGGCGAAATTGCAGGCCGAAGGCCTTTTTGACGAGTCTATCAAGCGTCCGCTTCCTCCATTCCCGCAGCGAGTGGGCGTGGTTACGTCTCCGCATGGAGCAGCTGTCCACGACATATTGTCCGTTCTTGAACGACGCGCGCGATCGGTCAGCGTCGTGATCGCACCGACGCTTGTCCAGGGGGACGGTGCCGGCGACAAGGTAGCGCTGGCGATCGAGCTTATAAACGCTTACAGCGAGGCTGCGCCGGAAAGTGAGAAGATCGATGTGCTGATCGTCAGCCGCGGAGGCGGGTCTACCGAAGACCTTTGGGCATTTAACGAAGAAAAGGTCGCAAGGGCGATCAGGGCGTCAGCGATCCCCGTAATTTCGGCGGTCGGCCACGAGGTCGATTTTACGATCGCCGATTTCGCAGCTGACCTCAGGGCGCCGACGCCTTCAGCGGCTGCCGAGATCGTTGCGAAAAGCGAGGAAATGATCCTCGACAACCTGACCAATGCGCGGCAGAAGATGAGCAGGTTGTTGGACCTTCAAATGCTCCGGGCGAGGGACAGACTGAACGCGGCACAGCGTTCGGAATCTTTCTACAGGATTCCGAGGGACATAACGGATGCGAGGAATGATTTGCGCGAGAAGATCCGCACCGCATTTGAACTGCTGGAAGCGCGCATCGATGGGTTTTCAAGAAAGACCACGGACCTTAGGCACAGGCTTTCTCCCGAACGTCTTTCCGCGAATCTTGAGAAGCGCAGGAACCTCCTGAATGCCGCGTCGCAGAAGAATCTCGCCGCGATCCTGAAAGTGCGAACGAGGGCCGACGAGAAGTTCAAGGTCCGCGCCGCCTCTTTACAGGCGCTATCGCCGCTGTCGGTCCTAACCCGCGGCTTTTCCCTTTCGAGAGATGCCGAAGGAAAAATACTAAGAGATGCTACCAAGCTTTCATTAGGAGACCGCGTCAGCGTAAAGCTTTTGAAAGGGGCTTTCGATGCGGATGTTGTTGCTGTAGAAGTGGATGATTGATTTTGCAGAAGATCAGATGTCAAGATTTGAAGTAGAACTTAACGATGAGCAAGAGACTCCCGTTTTTTCTGCCGTTGAAGATGCGTCAAAGAGCGCCTCGCGGCGGAGGATCATATTGCGCGTCGTTTCCGTGCTTTCGCTTCTTGTGATCGTAGTCGCGGTGGGCGCCGCCATTGCGGGGGTTTTCTATTACCGAAGCCTGGTCGATTCGCCTCAGTATGTACTTGCGCAGATTGTAAACGCCGCTCACAACAGTAACGACGAAAAGATTGCGGAATTAGTCGACACGGATGCCGTGGTTGAGGATTTTGTACCGCAAGTAACTGACAAAGCGATCGAGATGTATGGCCGCGGGCTGCCAAAGGAAACGATCGCGAAAGCGAAGATCGTGGCGACACCGATCCTGCCGGTCGTAAAGCAGAGGGCGCGCGCAGAATTGCCGGGACTTCTGAGGGACCGTACGGAATCGCTCAAGAATGTTCCGTTCTGGGGACTCGTTGTCGGAGCTGACCAGTATCTGCAGATCGAGACCGAGGGCGACAGGTCGGTGATCAAGAGTCAATCTGAAGAGAGGCCGCTCGAGCTTGTCCTGGCAAGATCAGAAGGTCAATGGCGAGTGGTAGCGGTCAGGGACGAAGAGCTCGCTAGAAACGTAGCTGGACGCATCGGACAAGAACTGATCTTTTTGGCAAAGAAGGCGGGAGAAGGAAAAGTGGATGATGTCGGGCGCCGGTTGGGGATCGACGGAATCGGAGACCTTTTGAAAAAAGCGGAGGAGATCTTTAGGTGAGCAAGGAAAACAACGGATCGTTCGAAGAGTCACTTGAGGCTCTAGAAGGGATAGTCAAGAAGCTTGAAGAAGGCGAACTGCCGCTCGAAAAAAGCCTCGAGCTGTTCGAGGAAGGTGTCCGTTTGTCGCGCAAGTGCCAGCAAAAACTGGAGAAGGCGGAAAGGCGGATCGAGATGCTTGTGAAGGATGACGAGGGAAATCCGGCTCTTGAGGCGTTTGAGGAAGAGCCGGAAGACTGAAGTCAGAATTCAGAAGTCAGGAGTCAGAATGGGAACCCGGAGCGCCAGCGACGGGCATAAGAATTCGATGAATGTACGAATTCTCGCTGCGAAAGCTCATAAAGCAGGTACAAGCCAACATTGGAAGATTACTCCACCGTTTAGAGCAGCGCTTGCGCTGCCCAAGGCGGACGGAGGCCGCGTAAAGATGTCTTTTCTCGGTCGCGATTCCGCCGCTACGGGGCGAGAGATTTGGTCGGGCGTCGTACCCCGGTCTGAAGACCGGGGCTAAGGTACGCCGTCCCTACGGGACGCTTTTCTTGAGCTTTGAACCGTCGAGCCGCGCTTCGCATGCCTTTTGCAGCGCTAGCGCTGCTCCTTGGCGAGGAGCACGGACAAGGGCGTGGACCCACCCGTAAACGGGTGGGCTAAACGTACATACATTCAATACCAGTTGCGCCAACCGGAAGCCTGCTCTAAACCCCCGGCGATCCTCGTCACTCAGTTTACAAAAGAAAAACCGGGCCGCTTCCGCGAACCCGGTTTTTCGATTGCCTGGAGGTGGCAATGAAGAAGCCCGTTATTTAGCCTTCTTGCGTGATCCCTTGACGGTCACCTTGGCCAGCTTCTCGTATCCCTGCTTGATCACCGACTTCTCATCCTTCGATTCGCGGATCTCGGCAGAGATCCCCGGAGATTTGATCTCCCTCAGGAAGTGAGTCTTGCCATATCGGTAAAACGTCAGCTGGCTTTGCGTGAACGCATCGAGTCTCGCAGAAGACGCGCCGGCAAGGATGATCGTCGACTCTTCGCCGTCAAGCGATTCGACCAGGATAGCGTTTTGGTTCTCACGCTTTACTCTGTACTCGCCTTTTTCAAACTTCTCGTTTCCGATCTGAAAATCAAAGGGAACTTCAAAGACGATTGTGCTGGAAGCGGTACCGGCGCTGACTGCAACTGCCGAAACCGTAAGAATGATCGCAAGTGCAATTACCTTGTATGAGTGCTTTAACATCTATTTCTCCTTATGAAAATTATCCGGGGGCGTTGGAAACCCAACGGCCCCTGGATGTATCACCTGCATAGGAATGAACATTTGAACAACTGTTCGGCTTTATCTATTCGCAATGGATGTGCCACGGTCGCACAGGATCTGAAACTAATTGTTAAATGCTGTGATTACAATATGTTACGAGTGTAGCTCGATGAGGAGTGGTTGGCAGCTTTGGATTCGGCGGGGGCAATATCCTATCTTGTAAGATAGTCCGACTAACCTAAAAGATAGACCGCCTGGAAAGGCGAAGGGGGAAATGACGAAAGCTCGTATAAGGATCACTTTTTCGGATGGCAAGGAGAAGAGGATCGATCTCAAGGAGACCCGTACACTAGTGGGCCGGGGCGACGACAATGACATCCGCTTGCGGCATCCTTCGATCTCGCGAAAGCACTTTGTGATCGCCTCGGTCGACGGCCGATTCGTGATCGACGATCTCGGAAGCCTGAACGGGACCCTTGTCGGCGACAAACCGGCAGAGAATTATGAACTCAAAGACGGCGACCGCATCATGGCGGGCGACTTCACGATGATCTTTGAGCGACCGGAAGAGAGGGGCCTCAGGTTCTGCGATGTGGAGATCGACAATGACGACTCAGTGCTGCTTCCGGAAGAGTTCATTTCCGTTGATCTGGACAATGTCGTAGCCACGATAGCGCGCGACTTGAACGCGATCCTAAAGGTAACCGCGAAGATCAACGCTATCCACGACGTCGAAGAGCTTCAAAAGGAGCTGTTAAGCGAGATCCTGGAGGTCGTTCCCGCAACTTCCGGAGCGATAATTCTTGTTGACGACGAAATGGGACTCGCCGAAGTCTCCGGTTTGAACAAGAGCGGCTCGAACGAGAACGTGCACGTCAGCCGAACCATCATTAATCGGGTGATCGACGAAAAGAACGGGGTGCTTGCGAACGACATCGTCAACGACAGCCGCCAGGCGACCCCTGAGAGTGTTGCCGTCGCAGGTGTATCCTCGCTCCTGTGTGTACCGATGTATCTGTTCGACAAGGTTCACGGAGTGATCTACCTATCAACGTCCGCCGAGGGAGAGAGCTTCGACGACAGCCACCTTAGGTTTATGACCGCTGTTGCTTCGATAGCCTCGATAGCGATCGAGAACGCGAGAAACTTCTCGACGCTGCAGATCGAAAACGCGAAGCTGAAGACCGCGACTTCGCTTGAGAAGCAGATGATCGGTGACAGCGAGGCGATGAAACGCGTTTACGGATTCATAGCGAAAGCCGCGCCGAGTGACGCGACCATCCTGATCGAAGGCGAAAGTGGTACAGGGAAGGAACTTGCAGCGAAGGCGATCGTCGTCAACAGTCGCCGCAAGGACAAACCGCTCGTAACCATCAACTGTGCGACTTTGACCGAGAACCTCCTAGAGTCCGAACTGTTTGGACACGAGAAGGGAGCATTTACTGGAGCTTTGACCCAGAAGAAAGGGAAGATCGAGATCGCTCACGGCGGAACTCTGTTTCTGGATGAAGTCGGTGAACTTCCGCTTGGCCTTCAGGCAAAACTCCTAAGGGTCATTCAGGAACGCGAACTCGAAAGGGTGGGAGGCATCGAGAAGATCGGGGTCGATGTGCGCATCATCGCGGCGACAAATCGCGACCTCGAAGAAGAGGTCAAGAACGGAGGATTCAGGCAAGACCTCTTCTACCGCCTCAACGTTATGAAGTTCCGTATGCCCGCGCTCCGGGAACGCAGAAGCGACGTGATGCTCTTGGCGGAAGCCTTTTTATGGGAATATGCCAGAAAGAACAACCGGCAGTTGAGGGGATTCTCGGCGAGTGCAAAAGAGAGGCTTTTGAACTACGAGTATCCCGGAAACGTGCGTGAGCTTGAGAACGCGGTCGAGAGGGCGGTTATCCTGAGCTCCGGCGAATGGGTCGCGGCCGAAGATCTTCCCGAGGAATTCTCGCTCGAAGGATCGGGCGCGGGATCTGGCGGCGACGGTCCTGTGCCGCTTCAGGAAGGTGTAAAGCTGAAAAAGAAGCAGATGATAATCGAGGCTTTCAGGAAAGCTGAGGGAAGTTACGTAGATACCGCGAAGATTCTCGACGTCCATCCGAATTACCTTCACCGGCTGATTAAAACGCTCGGGATCAAAGAGGAGCTGGAGAGTCTTTAGTCTGCAAATCCTCTCAGAAACATTAGTGGCTTTCTAAAAAGCGCATTTCAAAAGACCGCGTTCTTGAGTGTGCTGTTCACATTCTCAGATGAGACCATCAGTTGCCCCCCGCTAAAGCAAGGGGCAACTGATAGATATTCAGTTCCTGTGGGCGTAGTATCTCAAATCGTGAAGAATGAAAAAGGCCGCCTTTTCAGACGGCCTCTACAATTTCAACATAGTCGAGAAGCTAATCCCGGCTCATAAAGATGCTAAGGATGTACCAGAACAGCAGTGCCACGCTTGCAAACAGTCCCATCGAAGCCGCAACGTGCTGATTGGTCCGGTAGTGGTGCAGCATGTTGGATGTCTCGTACAGGATCGAACCGCCAGCAAAAGCCACCATCGCAAAGGCAAATACGTTTCCTAATGTGAATCCGAACAAGATCGCGGAAGCGATGAACCCGAGAGCGACGAATCCGCCGATCGCGAGGATCGGACCCAGAAACGAAAAGTCCTTTCTGGTCAGGAAAACCACCGCTGAGAGCCCTGCAAACAAACCGCCCGTTGTAACGGCCGCTTTTCCTATCAGCTGAGGACCGTCAGCTGTGTAATAAGCCGCGACTGCAAGTAACGGCACAAACACTATTGAGTAGGCAAGCGCGATCAGGATCAGGCCCATGTACTGCATGTAGGGCGACGTCTGAGACCGTCCCCACGAGTTCGCGAGCCAGGAAACGCCCATGAAGATCCCCAGAACGATCAGCCACGAGAACTGAGTCCCGAGCATAGTCTGCGTCAGAGGGATAGCATTTCCCGTATAGAAGATCCCGGTAACAAATCCGCCAAACAGAAGTATGGCGCCCACCAGATGAATATAGGTCTTGCGAATAAAGGCGGCCCGTTCTTCCGGCAGCGCGTCTGCCGCCGACAGTCCGCGTACCTCATTTACGTAAGCTGATTCGTTCATTCTTTCTCCGATCAATTCGCCAAGTGTTTCTCACCGGCAAGATTTGTTCGATATGGGCATAGATTATATCAAATCAGATCGGGGTTGTATCAGTTGAAGGTCGTCAAAAGGGCAGCCGCTCGTTTTGCCTGGACCGGCATATCGAGTTTCCGTCGAACCAGAACATCAGTTGCCCCCCGTTTCAACGGGGGGAAGCAAAAGGGGCCCCACTATCGTCCGCCGGCTTTAGCCGGCAGGCGTTTCTTGGACGCTTCACCACCACCCGCTACAGCGAGGGGCAACTAACAGCCAATTAACTCCTGCGGGCGGAGTATCTCGAACCATGAAAAACAAAGAGGCTGCCTTGTCAGACAGCCTCACCTAATTAAGTTCTAAAAAAGCCTATTCAGCTTTCGCCTGCGCCATCGGAACCTCTTCCTGTTCGTCAGGCCTGGGAGCAGCAAGACCAAGTTCGGGCGATCTCCACAGGTTCGAAAGCAGGAGTTCGCGAATGAACGTCATCTCTTTCGGGAGCCGGTCGTACAGCTTGAAGAACAGATCGTCGTGCATTGCGATCTCCTTGAGCCAAAGATCGCGGTCGAGCTGCATCGCTTTCTCAAAGTCCTCGCGGGTAAAGTCCTCAAGCCCACGCCAGTCCATATCCTCATATCTAGGCATCCAGCCAAGCGGCGTTTCGTAGCCCTTGGACCTTCCTCGAGCACGCTCGACGATCCATTTCAGGACCCTCATATTCTCGCCGAATCCGGGCCAGAGGAACTTGCCATCCTCGTCTTTGCCGAACCAGTTCACCGAGAAGATACGCGGGGGTTCGGGGATGTTCCGGCCGAAATCAAGCCAGTGTCCGAAGTAATCGCCCATATGGTATCCGGCAAACGGAAGCATCGCGAACGGATCGCGTCTGACCTCTCCAATGTTGCCGAATGCGGCTGCGGTCATCTCCGAACCCATGGTTGCCGCCATATAAACGCCGAACGCCCAGTTGAACGACTGCTGGATCAGGGGAACTACGCTGTTCCTGCGTCCGCCAAAGACAAAAGCCGAGATCGGAACGCCCTTGGGATTGTCAAAATTCTCGTCAACAACGGGGCACTGTGTGATCGGAGAAGTGAATCGTGCATTCGGATGCGCGGCCGGCTTGTCACTTTCAGGCGTCCAGTCGTTCCCGTGCCAGTCGATCGCGTGATCCGGCGCATCGCCCATTCCTTCCCACCAGACATCGCCGTCATCGGTCAGCGCGACGTTCGTGAAGATCGCATTGCCCTTGATCGACTCCATCGCGTTCGGGTTTGTCTCGTAATTCGTGCCCGGCGCGACGCCGAAGAATCCTGCTTCAGGGTTGATGGCGTGAAGCCTCCCGTTTTCGTCGGGCTTGATCCACGCGATGTCGTCGCCGACCGTTGTGACCTCCCAACCCTCTTCGACAAAAGGCTTCGGCGGAATAAGCATCGCGAAGTTGGTCTTCCCGCATGCCGAAGGGAACGCCGCGCAGACATAGTCCTTTCTGCCGTCCGGCGATTTCACCCCGACGATCAGCATATGCTCCGCGAGCCAGCCTTCGTCGCGGCCGACAGTCGAAGCGATCCTCAATGCGAGGCATTTCTTGCCCAAAAGGGCGTTTCCGCCGTATCCCGAGCCATAGCTCCAGATCAGCCTTTCCTCAGGGAAGTGAACAATGTACTTGTTCTTGGGGTCGGGGCTGCAAGGCCAGTTGACGTCTTCCTGTCCGGCCTCGAGCGGCATTCCGACCGAATGCAGGCAATGCACGAAATCGCCGTCTCCGAGCGCCTCGATCGCCTGATTGCCCATTCTCGTCATGATCTTCATATTCACGACGACGTAAGGTGAATCTGTGACCTGAACGCCGAACAGGGAGATCGGCGAGCCGATCGGTCCCATGCAAAACGGAATGACATACATCGTGCGGCCCTTCATCGAGCCGTCAAACTTGGGCGTCAATGTCGCCTTCATCTCTTTCGGAGCCATCCAGTTGTTGGTCGGTCCGGCGTCGGCCTTGGCGATCGAGCAGATGTATGTACGATCCTCGACACGCGCCACGTCCGAAGGGTGCGAACGGGCAAGATACGAATTAGGTCGTTTTTCAGGGTTTAGTCTAATAAAAGTACCGGCATCCACCATCTCCTGGCAGAGCCGGTCATACTCTTCCTGCGAGCCGTCGCACCAGTAGATGTCGTCAGGCTTGCAAAGCTCGACCATCTCGTTGACCCACCGGATCAGTTCCTTGTTGGTGACGTTCGAGGGGGCTTTAATGTCGGTCATATTAAATGCTCCGAAAATTGTGTCTAAAAGAATTTGAGCGAACCTTTCCGACGCTCTTTACAAGGGTGCGAGGAACGATCCGCTTTCGATGAAATTTTGCAACATCTTAACATAAAAGGTCTAAAAGAAAAGGCTCTCCAGAGGGGTTAAATGTGGTGTCTCTTGCTGCCCGAAACCACAAAGGCGGGGTCAGGAACGCATGGGTCAGGGTTCAGGGGTCAGGGATCAAGGACCAGGGATCAACGATCAAAAGGCAGGTATTCTCCCACTTCAACGTTGTGTTTAGGAGCAACTCCGTCCGTTTTTGCTCACCGCTCACCGCTCACCCTTCTCCGTCGCCTCTGCATCAGCAAGGTGTGAAGAAGAACGCCCGACAGGATCACGGTCCCGCCAAGCAAAGCCCAGCTTGAAGGGCGCTCTCCGAGAAACAGCAAGACCCAGACGGGATTCAGCAGAGGCTCGATAAAGCCGATTATGCTCGCATCAAGAGAACGCACTCCTCTCGCGAGGCCGTTTGTGAATAGTATGTAGGCGACGCCTATCTGAAAAATGCCGAGGTAGGCTACGGATGACAAGTCGATCGCGGACACTTCAGGCGGCGAGAGAACAAGAAGCGGAATCATCACGAGGACGATGATCACGTTTCCGTAGAAGACCGACACCGCGGGATTCTGCTCAAGGGAGCGGGGATGGCGAAGCGTTACAAAGTAGAGGCCGAAACAGAGCCCTGATACTAGCCCCGCGATGTTTCCGCTAAAGGGGTCCGGAGCCAGGGCGTTCGCCGGGTCCGGCTCCAGGAAGAACAGGCTCATTCCTGCGAGACACAGGATGACGGTGATCAGATCTTTAGGGCGGAACTGCTCCTTCAGGATTAGAGGGGCAAAGATCAGTATGTAGATCGGCGCCGTGTACTGGAGGAAGATCGCGTTCGCGGCGGTCGTGTTCTTGTTCGCGTAGACAAATGCGCTAAGCGTAGTAGCGTAAAGGACGGAAGAGATGATCGTGAACCAGTTGAGTCCGAGCCCTTTTCGGAACGTGTAAACTGCGACCGTTATAGCTGCGAACAATGCGCGGCCGAAGTTTACCGAGACCGCGTCCAGAGAAGTGAATTTGATGAACAGCCCGCCGGTGCTCCACAAGAGAACGGCGAAAACGACCAGCCAGATGGGTGAAAACGAAGATTCCGGGTTGGATTTCTCGGGAGGCATTTCGAGACAAAGAATCCGTCAATGGTGAATATCAGTTGCCCCCCGTTTCAACGGGGGGATAATGAGAGGCCTCCTGTGATCTATGGCCGGCTTTAGCCGGCTGTTTTCGGGGCTGAAGCCCCTTTCAGGTTAGAGGTCCCTGAGAACCCCCCGCTAAAGCGAGGGGCAACTGATCTTCCTTTAACAGCAGGTCAGAAATCCGGCACGAAAATAAGTCGGCACGATGGCGCATTTTGAGACAGCCCCAACTGATGTTTCATTTCCCAAGAAAAAAACTATCCGCCTAATTATCCAGCACGTCCGAGATCGTTTCCCGGAGTTTTGCCGCAGAGGTCGTGGCGGGCTCAAGCTCGATCTTCTCCACGTTCCCGTAAACCTTCTTGCCAAAAACTCCATTCCACGGCGGAATGACGATCGAGACCGATCCTTCGGCTGACGCCTGGCAGGCGAGACGCATGAACGGCTTTGATTCTTCTTTCTGTCCGTAACCAAAGACCTTCATCTGTTTTCTTTCAAGGGGCTCAACGTCGGCAAGATTCTCTTCGCCGCCGAGGACGCCCACCCAGCACGTCCCGCAAGCCGCCGAACGGCATTCGACAGGGATCACGCCTTCGATGCAGCGCTTGTCGCCTTCCAGCCAGTCCCGGGACTGGTCGCGGGCCGCGGCGGAAGCGATCTCTTCGTCGTAGATTATCTCGAACTCGGCTCTTTTGTCGTTCTCGTCCCAGATGACCTTGTATTCCTTGTCAACTGTCTTCAGGAAGCCGAGAACGCCGCGGCTTGGCTCACTCGTCCTCGCGTCAACGATCTTTCCGGGAGATTTCTTCAGAAGCCCTTCTGGTTTATAGCCTTCTCCGGAAGTTGAGGAAAATTTATCAGCCCCTACCTGCCGGAGAGTCATTAGTCCGACCGCGGAAATGCCCAGCGTCAGACTCTTGTCGACCGCAAGCTGATGAGCCGCAGTTTCAGCTACTGAGAAGATTTCCTCTTCCAGGTCTGCCGCTCCTGCGACAAACTCGTCGACCCGCTTTAGGACCGCTTTCTTGATCTCCGGCCAAAAACGGGACCCATAGAGAAACCGGTGAGAAGTGTCGATCTGTTCCGCAAGGTCCCAATCCCCCTGAAGTGCCATCCCCTGAAACACAGCTTCACGGTCTTCGGCTGACAGGATGTACTCCCGCAGTGAAAGAGGATAGAAACGGAACCAGATTCGAACTGCGTTAAGGTCCACTTCGTGAATGCTGCTCAAAACGTTCTCTATTGCGGTTTCCCAGTCGTTCTCGCTAAAAGCCGAGAGCGCCTTTTCATAATTGCTCTGATCTGTATCTGTCATAAATCTGCCACCTTCCGGTCGTTTAGAATAAACTCAAAATTTAATCAGAATCTGCGCTTGTATACAACTCGAGCGCCGGCCCCCGAACTGCCGAAAAAAGTTCCCAGATTCGCTTGACAAAGAAAATCCCAAATCCTATAGTCTGAAGTTTCGGACTTTTCGTCTGATCCCCTCCTTTTGGGGAGGGATTGAAAACGCAGGCCGTTTTGCTTTTGAAGCAAACGGACCGACAGTTATTGTGGCGTAAAGCCGTGCAGCCGATCCTTTTGGATAAGCGCTGTACGGGGCGAACGAATACCTACGAATATGAAGGTTCCTCGTCGCTCAACGCGATAGGGGCCTCGAATCCTGAATCGAAAAGGTCACGCCACAGAAAAGTTGAGAAGAGGGAATCTATCTTTTCCTGCGTAAAGTGTTCCTGATAATAGTTTAACCGTCGAAAATACGTTCGTTGCGTAGCCGCTTGTGCTAACTGCCGGATCTGATCCGGTAAGAGGCAGGCTACGGGACGCTTTTCGCCTTTAGACGCCAAAACGAGTTTGTGCCGGGAAGATCCCGGCTGATGGCCGCCGAAGCGCGGCAGCTTTGGAAAGAGCAAGACTATGCCGACTATCAACCAGCTTGTCCGGAAGGGCAGGAAGAAGATGAAGGACAAGACTGCGAGCCCCGCACTGCAGGGCAGTCCGCAGAAGAGGGGGGTTTGCACCCGCGTGTACACGCAGACGCCGAAGAAACCGAACTCCGCTCTGAGAAAGGTCGCCCGCGTTCGCCTGACGAACGGCATCGAGGTCACGACCTACATTCCGGGAATCGGCCACAACCTGCAGGAGCACTCGATCGTGCTTATTCGCGGTGGCCGTGTAAAAGACCTTCCGGGTGTTCGCTACCACGTTATTAGAGGAACGCTTGACGCTTCCGGAGTGGAAGGCAGGAACCAGAGGCGCTCGAAATACGGTGCTAAACGTCCGAAGGGGGCGAAATAACCTCAAAGGTCTTTCGGCTGAGGCTTGAACAGATATGCCAAGAAGAAGAGTAGCAGAAAAGAGAGAGATCCTTCCGGACCCGATCTACAACAGTGTGGTCGTTTCCAAGTTCATAAACGGGATCATGAAGACGGGAAAGAAGTCGCGCGCTGAAGAGATCTTCTATAAAGCGATGGAAGAGATCGCGGAAAAGACGGGCGAGGAAGCATTGAAGGTCTTCCAGGCCGCCCTCGACAATGTTGCGCCGACCGTCGAGGTCAAGTCGAGAAGGATCGGAGGAGCCACTTACCAGGTTCCCATTGAAGTTACCAAGGAAAGGCGAAACACGCTCGCTATTCGCTGGATCATCGCCCACGCAAGGGCCCGCAGCGAAAGAACGATGAAGGACAAGCTTGTCGGTGAGATCACCGATGCAAGCTCGAACCGCGGAGGATCCGTAAGGAACCGCGAGAATGTCCACCGAATGGCCGAAGCCAACAAGGCGTTCGCGCATTACAGATTCTAGTTACGGACTGCGTACCGCCGGTTCCGGACAGAAAGGAACGGTTTCGCGGCACGCGATAAAGCAATGTCGAAGATCACTTTAGAAAAATTCAGGAACATCGGGATCATGGCCCACATCGATGCGGGCAAGACCACGACTACGGAGCGCATACTTTTTTATACAGGCGTTTCGCACAAGATCGGCGAGGTCCACGAAGGCGCCGCGACGATGGACTGGATGGAGCAGGAGCAGGAGCGCGGAATTACTATCACGTCCGCTGCGACGACCTGTTTCTGGCGCCGGAACGATTCCGAGTACCGCATAAACATCATCGACACGCCGGGACACGTCGACTTCACGATGGAAGTCGAGCGTTCGCTCCGAGTTCTGGACGGCGCTGTCGCAGTTTTTGACGGCGTTGCAGGTGTTGAACCGCAATCAGAGACGGTTTGGCGTCAGGCTGACAAGTACCGAGTTCCCAGGATCTGCTTTATCAACAAGCTCGACCGCGCGGGCGCTTCCTTCGACAGGTCGTTCAAGTCGATCGAGGACAGGCTCGGAGCAAATGCGGTAGCTCTTCAGCTCCCGATCGGTGCCGAAGATCACTTCAAGGGCGTCGTCGATCTGATCACGATGCAGTCTCTGCTCTGGAAGGACGAGACAAAAGGCGCCGAGTATGTCACGGGAGAGATCCCCGAAGAACTGAAAGCAGATGCCGAAGCGGCGCGCGAGAAGCTTATCGAAGCAGCCGCTACCGTCAACGACGAGCTGATGCTGAAGTACCTCGAGGGCGAGGACATTTCCGAAGACGAGATCCGCGCAGCGCTTCGTCAGGCGACTCTCGAGCTGAAATGCGTTCCCGTAGTAATGGGCACGGCCTTCAAGAACAAAGGAGTTCAGACGCTGCTTGACGCGGTCGTCGATTATCTTCCGAGCCCGCTTGAGGTCAAGGCGATCGAAGGCGTCAATCCCGATACCGAGGAAGTGGAAAAGCGTGAAGCTGATGACAGCGCACCTTTCTCCGGCCTTGTTTTCAAGCTGATGGTCGACAAGCATCTCGGCCAGCTCGCTTTTGTAAGGATCTACAGCGGCACCGTTGAAGCCGGTTCTTACGTGCTCAACACCGCCAAGAAGAACACGAAGGAGCGTGTAGGACGCATCATGCGTATGCACGCTAACAAGCGCGAGGATATTGAAAAGGCAGCAGCCGGCGAGATCGTGGCGATCGGAGGAATGAAGAACGTCACAACCGGCGACACCATATGTAACGAGGACGATCCGATCATTCTTGAATCGATCGATTTTCCGGATCCCGTCGTACAGGTTGCCGTAGAACCCAAGACCCGCGCCGACCAGGACAAGATGTCCGTCGCACTTAACCGC
Source organism: Acidobacteriota bacterium (assembly GCA_003385635.1). Taxonomy (GTDB): domain Bacteria; phylum Acidobacteriota; class Blastocatellia; order Pyrinomonadales; family Pyrinomonadaceae; genus Aridibacter. The sequence goes on from QQUY01000001.1 coordinate 630,459, forward strand.
CTCGCACAGGAAGACCCCAGCTTCCAGGTCTCTACCGATCACGAAACAGGACAGACGATCATCGCCGGAATGGGCGAGCTTCACCTCGAGATCCTCGTGGACCGTATGAAGCGCGAGTTCGGTGTCGAGGCCGGCGTCGGAAAACCGCAGGTCGCGTACCGCGAGACGATCACGATCGCTGCGGATGGAAAAGAGATCTTCAAAAAGCAATCCGGCGGCCGCGGCCAGTTCGCGCACGTCGAGCTGTCGGTCGAGCCGGCTCCCGGCGAGGAGTTCGTCTTCGAAGACAAGATCACCGGCGGTGCGATTCCGAAGCAGTTCATCAAGCCGGTCGAGGCAGGGATCAAGGACGCGATGCAGCGCGGATTCGTGGCCGGGTACGAGCTCGTCGATATCAAGGCGACGCTTAACTTCGGTTCGTTCCACGAGGTCGACTCGGACGAAAGGTCATTCCAGATCGCCGGCTCGCTGGCGTTCCAGGATGCGGTCAAGAAGGCGAAACCGGTTCTTCTCGAGCCCGTAATGAAGGTCGAGGTCGTGACGCCGGAAGAATATATGGGTGCTGTAAACGGGGACCTGAACAGAAGGCGCGGACAGATCGAGAAAATGGAGCCGCGTCCCGGAAATGTTCAGGTGATCACGGCTTATGTTCCGCTGTCGGAGATGTTCGGTTACACGACCGACCTGCGTTCGTCGACCCAGGGACGCGCAACGTCCACGATGCACTTCGAGAGGTATGACAAGGCTCCGAACAACGTCGCAGAAGAGATCATTGCGAAGGTTCAGGGAGCAAGTATTTAAGAGTTACAAACCGTAACCATTTCAGAGGAGACTGAAATCAGATTATGAGCAAAGAGAAGTTTGACAGGAGCAAGCCGCACGTAAACATCGGGACGATCGGGCATGTCGACCACGGGAAGACGACGTTGACGGCAGCGATCACGACTGTTCTGGCAAAGAACAATCCGTCGATCAACGTCAGGGCGTTCGATTCGATCGACAACGCGCCGGAAGAGAAGGCGCGCGGGATAACGATCGCGACGGCGCACGTGGAGTACGAGACGGAGAACCGTCACTATGCGCACGTCGACTGTCCGGGTCACGCTGACTATGTGAAGAACATGATCACGGGAGCGGCTCAGATGGACGGAGCGATCCTTGTGGTGGCGGCGACTGACGGCCCGATGCCGCAGACGCGCGAGCACATTCTTCTGGGGCGCCAGGTGGGAGTGCCTGCGATCGTGGTGTTCATGAACAAGGTGGACATGGTCGACGACGAGGAGCTTCTTGAGCTTGTGGAGCTCGAGGTAAGAGAGCTTCTTTCTGCATACGAGTTCCCGGGCGACGACATTCCGGTGATCAAGGGATCGGCCCTGAAGGCGCTCGAAGGCGACGAGAAGTGGGAAGCATCGGTGCTTGAGCTGATGGAGTCGGTCGACAGCTACATCCCGACGCCGGAGAGGGAGACGGACAAGCCGTTCCTGATGCCGGTCGAGGACATCTTCACGATCCAGGGCCGCGGGACGGTGGCTACGGGAAGGGTCGAGCGCGGGATCATCAAGGTCAACGAGCAGGTTGAGATCGTCGGGATCCGCGACACTCAGACGACCGTGTGCACGGGAGTCGAGATGTTCAAGAAGCTTCTTGACGAAGGCCAGGCGGGAGACAACGTCGGACTGCTGCTGAGAGGCGTGGACAGAAAGGCGATCGAGCGCGGTCAGGTTATCGCAAAGCCGGGGTCGATCACGCCGCACACGAAGTTCAAGGCCGAGGCGTATGTGCTGACGAAGGAAGAGGGAGGGCGCCACACGCCGTTCTTCACCGGTTACAGGCCGCAGTTCTACTTCCGCACGACGGACGTGACGGGAGTCGCCAACCTTCCTGACGGAGTGGAGATGGTGATGCCGGGCGACAACATCCAGATGACGATCGAGCTGATCGCTCCGATCGCGATGGAGAAGGGCCTGAGGTTCGCCATCCGCGAGGGCGGCAGGACCGTCGGCGCCGGTACCGTCACCGAAGTTATTGAGTAGTTGCTGAAGCTGTTCCGGGCCTGATCTATTAGGTCCGGAACGGCTGAAAGGCTCTCTCGCAATAGAGATATGCTTAACGAAAAGATACGAATCAAGCTGAAAGCTTACGACCACAGGGTACTTGACCAGTCGACGCAGGAGATCGTAGCTACCGCCAAAAGGACGGGAGCGAGGATCGCGGGTCCGATCCCTCTGCCGACCGTCAAGAACAAATGGACGGTACTTCGCTCGCCGCACGTCGACAAGAAGTCGCGTGAGCAGTTCGAGATCAGGACGCATAAGCGCCTGATGGACATCCTTGACCCGACCGCCGAGACGGTAGACGCGCTGATGAGGCTCGATCTCCCCGCCGGTGTCGATGTTGAGATCAAGGCTTTCGGCACCTAGTAAGGGATCCGATTCGGGATTGGAAATGCCGGCTAAAGCTGTCCCGGAGACAGCCGCAGGCGGCGGTCGGTCATTAACGGCTAACCAGGAATATGATTAACGGAATCATCGGACGAAAACTTGGAATGACGCAGCTCTTCGCTGAGGACGGAACCGTTACACCGGTAACGGTGATCAAGGCCGGGCCTTGTGTTGTTGTCCAGAAGAAAAGCGCGTCCGGACGCGACGGATACAACGCCGTTCAGCTCGGATTGGTTGAGGACAGGCCCATCAAGATGAAGCGTGTCAGCAAGCCTATGCGCGGGCACTTTGAAAAGACCGGCGGCGGACTGCCTCCGACGCGCGTGCTTCGCGAGATCCGTCTGACCGACGAGCCTGAGGCCGAGATCGGCGAACAGGTAAAGGTCGATCTTTTCAACGACGGAGACATGATAGAGGTCGTGGGCAAATCGAAAGGACGCGGTTTCGCGGGTACCATCAAGCGCCACAACTTCCAGCGGGGTCCGATGACGCACGGTTCGATGAACGTCAGAAGGCCGGGTTCGATCGGTCAGTCGGCAACGCCGTCGAGGGTTCTCAAGGGAACGAAGTCGTCGGGCCATATGGGCGATGCAAGGGTCACCGCACGCGGCCTGACGGTCGCAAAGGTTGATGCCGAGAACAACCTGATCATGGTCAGGGGCTCTGTTCCGGGTCCGAACGGCGGTCTGCTGGTCGTGAAGAAGTCGGAAAAGCAGAAAGGATAGACGGCTCGACCCGGCGGATGAAGCCGGAATTAGCCGGAGGATAAGAATATGCCTTCCGTAAAGGTTCGCAATTTGAAGAATAAGGAAGTCGGCGAGATCAAGCTCCCGGACGAAGTGTTCGGAGTAGAGATGAACGAGGGCCTGATCCACGCCGCGGTCAGAAATTACCTGGCGAACGCACGACAGGGGACCGCGAAGACCAAGACCCGCGGAGATGTCCGCGGCGGCGGCAGGAAGCCCTGGCGCCAGAAGGGAACGGGCCGTGCTCGCGTCGCTTCGATCAGGTCACCCCTCTGGAGAGGCGGCGGAAGGGTCCACGGGCCTTTGCCGAAGGACTGGTCTTACAAGATGCCAAAGAAAATGCGCAGAGGCGCCATCCGCGCCGCGCTTTCGGAAAGGCTTAGGGAAGGGAACCTGTACGTTGTCGAGGATATGAAGCTCGGCGGCCCGAAGACGAAAGGATTTGTCGATGTAATGGCCAAGCTCGGGTTCTTTGACGGCAAGAAGCAGGAGAAGACGCTTCTCGTCGATTCGCTCGACAACCGCGATCTGGTCTTTTCTTCGAGAAATGTGCAGAAGACCAAGGTCGTCAACAGCTTTGGCGTGAACGTTTATGACGTCGTTTACCACGACAAGATCGTGCTTTCGAAGGAAGCCGCTGAAGAACTCGCGTCGATACTCGATCCGAAGCGGGAGAAAGGCGTAAAGGAGGCTGAGTAGGATGAGTGAAGCGATGAATATTTGGGATGTCCTCAAGGCTCCGGTCGTGACCGAAAAGTCGGTTCTGCTGAAAGAAGCGTTCGAAGGCGGAGACGAAGCTCAGGTACTGACCTTCAAGGTCGACCGCCAGGCGACGAAGGAAGACATCAGGCGCGCGGTCGAAGAGATCTTCTCGGTGAAGGTCGACAAGATCAGGACGACTAATTACAAAGGCAAGATGAAGCGGCAGGGCAGGTACGAAGGCCGCCGCGCAGACTGGAAGAAGGCGTACGTCACGCTGAAGGCGGGTGAACCGCACGTGGATTACGCGGAAGCAATCTAGTCAGGTGTCAGGTTTCAATGATCAGGTATCACTGAGATCTGACCGGTTGCTTAATAAGAATTCTATCGGGGACGAGTCAATTTTAGACAAGAAACGTAATTGATACTTGATCCCTGAAAACTGAAACCTGAATTATGCCAATCAAAAAGGTAAAACCGACGTCCCCGGCGAGGCGCTATCAGACCTTCCTTAAAAGGGAGCAGCTGACGAAAGGTGCAAAGCCCGAGAAGTCTCTTCTTGAGCCGAAGAAGCGCATTTCCGGCCGAAACAGCGACGGACGTATCACAGTCCGGAGGCGCGGTGGCGGTCACAAGCGTTTCTACAGGAAGATCGATTTCAAGCGCGACAAAACCGGGATCCCCGGACGCGTTACCCAGATCGAGTACGATCCGAACCGCTCTGCGCATATTGCGTTGATCACTTATGTTGACGGCGAAAAGAGGTACATCCTTGCGCCCGCGAACATGGAGGTCGGACAGAACGTGATGAGCGGCCCCGAGGCTGACATTCTGCCCGGCAATGCGCTTCCGATCGTGAATATTCCGCTCGGAACAGAGATCCACAATATCGAGCTGAGGCCTGGAAAGGGCGGCCAGCTTGTGCGCTCAGCGGGTGGATTTGCACAGCTCGTGGCCAAGGAAGGCAAGCACGCACTTGTCAAGATGCCGTCAGGCGAAGTCAGAAAGATCCCCGTTGTGTGCATGGCGACAGTGGGAATGGTCGGTAACCGCGAACACGAGAACGTTTCGCTTGGAAAAGCAGGAAGGACGCGCTGGAAAGGCCGCAGGCCGAAGGTCCGCGGTGTAGCGATGAACCCGGTCGATCACCCTCACGGCGGTGGCGAGGGCAAGACCTCCGGCGGACGTCATCCGGTGACTCCCTGGGGAATGCCGACCAAGGGGTACAAGACGAGAAAGAACAAGCGGACGCAGAACATGATAGTACGCGATCGCAGAAGGAAGTAAGGTTTTCGGGCTGACCGAAAAAGGATTTAGGAACTATGCCACGTTCAATTAAGAAAGGACCTTTCGTCGATCTGAGCCTCCTGAAAACGCTCAGGAAGATTCAGGAAGGCGGCGCCAAGCCGCAGGCGATCAAGACCTGGTCGCGCCGTTCGACGATCACGCCGGACATGGTCGGCCTCACTTTCGGGGTACACAACGGCAGGCGCCACATTCCGGTGTATGTCACGGAGAACATGGTCGGGCACAAGCTCGGAGAATTTTCGCCGACGAGGGTTTTCAAGGGCCATCCCGGCACAAAGGCCGAGAAGGCAGCCCGCAGAAAATAGTCGGGTATTGAGAGTGCCGGGGTTTGTTTACCCGGCGAAGGGAAACCAAGCGTTTCACCAAGACTATGGAAGCAATAGCTAAGACAAGGTATCTGAAGGGCTCGCCGCGCAAGGCGAGGCTCGTCATCGACCTGGTGCGCGGAAAGAACGTGTCACACGCGCTCGCGATCCTGAAGTTCACGAACAAGCGCGCGGCAGACCCCATAGCGAAGTGCCTCCGATCGGCGATCGCCAACGCGACGTACAAGGCCGAGCAGGAGAACATCGCTATCGATCCTGATGATCTCTGGATCAAGACATGTTTCGTAGATATGGGGCCGACTAAGAACCGTCGCAGGCTTCGACCGGCTCCCCAGGGAAGGGCTTTCTTTGAACGCCGGCACTTTTGCCACATCACCATCGAGGTGACAAGCGAGCCCCAGGAAGAGAAGGAAGAGCCGGCAAAGAAAGATTCTAAGCCCAAGAAGGTCGGCAAGAAGCTTGCCGCCAAGGCCGAGAAGGCCGCGCCCAAAAAGGCGAAAGCCGAGAAGAAAGATGAATCGGCTAAGGCTCCGGAAGCAAAGGAAGAGGCCAAGGCTGAAGCGAAGTCCGAGGCGCCCGAAAAGAAGGAAGCCAAAAAGGACAAGGCAGAGAAGGGCAAGGCTGAAGAACCGAAAAAAGACAAAAAGGCGGAGGCCAAGGCTGAAGAGCCCAAGGCTGAAAAGAAGGAAGCCAAAGCGGAAAAGCCTGCTGCAGCTAAAGAAACGCCTGCGGAAAAGGCAAAGGATTCGAAAGGCGACGCGAAGGCATCGTCAGAAGAGGAATAGTTCCGGGTATCCCGGAAGGACTTATTTATGGGTCAGAAAGTACATCCATACGGATTCAGGGTCGGATACAACAAGGACTGGCATTCGCACTGGTTTGCGAAGCACGAGTTCGCCGATTACCTAGCTGAGGACATGGCGCTCAAGCGCGACCTCAAGAGCAGGTTCTCAGGTGCCGGCGTATCGCATATCGATATCGAGCGGGCGGCCAACAGGCTGAAGATCATCATTTACACTTCGCGACCGGGCATCATCATCGGCCGCAAGGGTTCCGAGATCGAGAAGCTAAAAGAGGACCTTGCCAACAAGACCAAGCGCGATGTGATCATTTCGATCCAGGAGATCCGCAAGCCTGAGCTCAATGCTCAGTTGCAGGCCGAGAAGATCGCTTATCAGCTCGAGAAAAGGATCGCGTTCCGCCGCGCAATGAAGAAGACGATGGAGGAATCGCTTCGCTTCGGTGCAGAGGGGATCAAGGTAATGGTCTCGGGCCGTCTGAACGGCGCCGAGATCGCGAGGACCGAATGGTCTCTTCAGGGCCAGCTTCCGCTGCACACGCTGCGCGCAGATATCGATTACGGACTCGCTGAAGCGCATACGACGATGGGGATCATCGGCGTGAAGTGCTGGATCTACCGCGGCGAGATCCTAGATCCGGATGCCAACATGGCGCGTGGAACGAATACCGATCCGATCAATGAGCCGAAGATGAGAGACGGCGGAAGACGCGGGCGCAGGCCGCGCAGGCCGGATCACAACCGCTAGTCGGACCGAACAGTTTTTGAAGAGGGATAGATCGTTATGTTGATGCCGAAGAAGGTCAAGTACCGAAAGATGCAGAAGGGCCGTATGCGCGGAAAAGCGCATCGCGGCAGCAAGCTGAACTTCGGGGATTTCGGGCTGAAAACGCTAGAACCGGGCTACATCACCGACAGGCAGATCGAGGCCGCACGTATCGCTATGACCCGTCACGTCAAGCGCGGCGGAAAGATCTGGATCCGTATGTTCCCGGACAAGCCGATCACGAAGAAGCCGGCGGAAACCCGTATGGGTAAAGGAAAAGGCGCACCGGACCATTGGGTTGCGGTAGTCAGGCCGGGAAGGATCCTCTACGAGATCCAGGGTGTTGACGAAGCACTCGCGCGCGAAGCGATGAGGCTGGCGGCGCAAAAGCTTCCGGTCAAAACGAAGTTCGTGACCCGTGCGGACCTTGAAGGTGGAGTCGTTTAGAGATGAAGAAGAAAGAACAGCTCGAACAGCTAAGAAAAATGGAACTGCCGGAGCTCCGCGAACAGGCGGATGCGCTGAAGGAATCGCTTTTCAGGCTCAATTTCCGCAAGTCGCTCGGAGTCGGCGAGGTCGTGGCGGACATCAGGCGCGAGAAAAAGACCCTGGCAAGGGTTTACACGCTCATTCAGGAACGAGAGGCGGCAGCGAAAGCGGAAGCCAAATAAGTTGAGACATTAAGAGATGGCAACGAAGAAGAAAACAGAAGCGGTCGAGGAAAAGGCCGAAGAAGTAAAGCCGCAAGAAACGGAAGCAGAGGCGAAAGCTGAGGCGAAAACCGAAGCCGCTGCAGAAACGAAGCCGGCGAAGGCTAAAAAGCCGGCCGCTTCAAAGGCGGCGGCTGAGACTTCGGCTACCGATACGAACAGCGCGCAGACAGGCGGCAAGAAGCGATCGGAACGCATCGGGATCGTTTTCTCCGACAAGATGACCGACACGGTAGTCGTCAGGGTCGACCGAAAGGTGATGCACCCGCTTTACAGAAAATACGTCAGGAAACGCAAGAAATTCATGGCCCACGATGTCATGGGTGCCGCGGAAGGCGACAAGGTGAAGATCGTCGAGACCCGCCCGCTTTCAAAGAGGAAGCGGTGGCGCGTGGTTGAGATCATTCAGAAGGCAGAGAAGTAGTTCTTCGGAAGATCGCCGCTTTGACGGCCGTTCGGAGTAGAAAGAGATGATTCAGATGCAAACCGCCCTTATGGTGGCGGACAATTCGGGAGCGAAACGGGTGAAGATGATCATGCCGATCGGAGGTTCGACCGGGAAGGTCGCTACCCTCGGCGACAAGATCAAGATCACGGTGAAGGAAGCTTCGCCGGACGGCACCGTCAAGAAGGGCAAGGTCTATGACGCCGTTGTCGTCAGGACCAAGAAAGAGGTCCGCAGAAAGGACGGCACCTACATCCGGTTTGACGAGAACGCCGCGGTCCTTATCAAGGATGACGGAACCCCGATCGGCACGCGTGTCTTTGGACCCGTAGCCCGCGAGCTCCGCGAGAAGAACTTTATGAAGATCGTCTCGCTCGCCCCGGAGGTTATATAGCAATGATCAAGCAAAAGAAGCAGGGAACGGTCCGGTCGAGGATCAAGCGTGGCGACGAGGTCGTCTTTATCTCCGGCAAGGAGTACAACCGTTACGAGAAAGGCGAGGACGGGAAAGCGACGCGGGTCCCCTACCGCGGCAAGGTGATCGCGGTCGATCCGCGCGGCGGACGTGTGAAGGTCGAGGGCGCGATGGTCGTCAGCAAGCACCAGAAGCCCGTCCCCCAGATGAATATCGAGGGCGGTATCAAGAAGCTCGAGGCTTGGGTGGATTCTTCGAACGTAGCTCTGATCGATCCGGACACCGGAAAGCCGACCAGGGTTAAGTACGAGCTCCGCGACGGGCAAAAGGTCCGTGTAGCAAAGAGCGGTGCTGTAATTCCGGAGCCTGTGAAGGTGACAAAACAGGAAGCGGCTCAGGAAGAAGCTATCAAGGAAGACGCTGAAAAACAGGCCAAGGCTGAGAAAGAAGCCGCAGGCGAAGAAGAATAGAAAGGAGTTTGAGTTCCGGTAACGGCGTCTATTGAGAGCCCGGGTCCCGGAACGCGATCGAGGAGAACTCTGAAAGATGGCAAGACTCAGGGATAAATACAAAGACGAGGTGGCTCCGGCTCTCGCCAAGGAATTCAGCATCGAGAATCCTATGGCGATCCCGAAGCTCGAGAAGATCGTGATCAACATGGGCGTGGGCGAGGCGATCGCCAACTCCAAGCTTCTGGATTCGGCTGTCGAGGAGCTGCGCCAGATAACGGGACAACAGCCGGTGATCACCAAAGCAAAGAAGTCGATCGCGAACTTCAAGCTCAGAGAAGGTATGAGGATCGGTGCAATGGTCACCCTTCGCGGCGACCGCATGTACGAGTTCCTCGACAGGCTGATCGCAGTCGCACTGCCCCGCGTGAGGGACTTCAGGGGCATCTCGGCAAAGTCGTTCGACGGACGCGGGAACTATACCCTCGGCGTGAAAGAACAGCTTATCTTTCCCGAGATCGATTTCAACAAGGTGGACAAGACCAGGGGGCTTAACATCTCGATCGTGTCCACGGCGCAGAACGACGAGCAGGGCCGCGCGCTCCTCAAGTCGATGGGAATGCCGTTCCGCCAGAACTAAAAGTTTTTACATCACCCGGAAAGGGAAATTGATATGGCAAAAGTCAGCAAGATCGTAAAGAACCAGAAACGGAAAAAGTTGGTTGCCCGCTACGCCGAGAAACGGAAAGCGCTGAAGAAGATCATCAACAATCCGGATTCCACCCCTGAAGAGGTAGATGACGCCGTGATACGGCTGCAGAAGCTTCCGAGGGACGCTAGCCCTGTAAGAGTCGTCAATCGCTGTTCGCAGACCGGCAGACCGAGGGGTTATCTGAGGAAATTTGGTATTTCGCGTGTCGCTCTCAGGGAGCTCGCGCTAGAGGGGCAGATCCCCGGAGTGGTGAAGTCCAGCTGGTAGGACCGTCCGCCTTTAGGCGCGAACGCACCGAACATTTCACGGAGTAGAGACTAGTAATGACAGACCCAATAGCAGATATGCTCACACGGATTCGCAACGCGATTATGGCGAATCATTCACGTGTGGATGTTCCCGGATCGAAGCTTAAGCTGGAGGTCGCGAGGATCCTGAAAGAAGAAGGTTACATAAATAACTTTGTGACCAAGGGCGAGAAGCCGAAGTTCACGATCAGGATCTTTCTCCGATACGACGCGAAAGGCGTTTCGTCCATCACCCATCTTTCAAGGGTGTCGCGTCCGGGCAGGCGGGTGTACGTGGGGGCTACGGATATCCCCAGCGTACTCGGCGGTTACGGAGTGAACATCGTTTCGACCTCCCGCGGGCTTATGAGCGGGAAACAGGCGCGCCGCGAGAATGTTGGCGGCGAGATCCTGGCGAACATTTATTGATCCGCCTGAGGCGGGCCGGCCGCGAGGGCGTCCGGATCAGAGGTAACTATGTCACGCGTAGGAAAACAACCTATCGAGGTGCCGTCGGGAGTCACGGTCACCGTTAAGGAAGGCGAGATCGAGGTCAAAGGTCCGAAAGGCACGTTGACCACACCGATCCCCGATGGGATCGAGTTCAAGCTTGAGGAAGGCCAGCTTACCGCTGAGCGCAAGGGAGACGAATTCTCGGCTCTTCATGGGCTCGCCCGGGCTCTTGCGAACAATGCCGTCGTCGGTGTCACCGAGGGTTTCTCGAAGCAGATGGATGTCGTCGGTGTGGGATACAAGGCCGAGGTTCAGGGCAAGAAGCTTGTCTTTGCGCTCGGGTACTCCCATCCGGTCGAATACCAGCTTCCAGACGGCATAGACGCATCGGCAGAGAGGCTGCCCCAGAAGAGCTCGATCAACCAGTATCAGACGACGCTGACGCTGACAGGTATCGACAAGCAGCTGCTTGGCCAGGTCGCAGCAGAGCTTGCGAGGCTCCGGAAGCCCGATGCGTACAAGGGCAAAGGCATTCGCTACAGTGACAGGTACTATCGCCTGAAACAAGGAAAGACTGCCGCGTAAAGGTAGTTTTTGTGCCGCCGGCGCGGTACGGAGATCTCAGATATGGCAAATAAGAGCAGAGCGGATGTCAGGCGTTCAGTGCATACACGCATCCGAAAGAAGGTCAAAGGAACCACGGAACGGCCGAGGCTGGCTATCTACCGCAGCACCAATCACATCTATGCCCAGATCATCGATGATGTATCGGGCAAGACCCTCGCATCTGCCTCGACGCTTGAGAAGGCGTTCAAGGGCAAGACCGGCGGGAACGTGGGCGCTGCAGAGGCGATCGGCAAAATGATCGCCGAGCGTGCGAAGGGCGCGGGCGTCGAAGAGGTCGTTTTCGACCGCGGCGGATATGTCTATCACGGCCGGGTCAAGGCCTTGATCGACGCGAGCCGCGAGGCCGGGCTCAACAAGAACGGCGGAAACGGGGCGGCGGCGAAGAAGTCCGACGCAAAGGCTGAAGCGCCTGCCGAGGAAAAGGCTGAAGCACCGAAGAAAGCAAAGAAGAAAACCAAAGCCGAGGCACCGAAGAAAGAGAAGAAGGCCAAGAAAGAAGAAAAGGCTGAAGCTGAAGAAACTCCGGCTGAAGAGTCGGCTAAATCGGAAGAAGAGTAGACGATGAACAATCAAAACAGAGTTTCACCCGACGGTCTGATCCTTAAAGAGCATCTGATCTCGATAAACAGGGTCACGAAAGTAGTAAAAGGCGGTAAGAACCTTTCGTTCGCTGCGCTTATGGTCGTCGGCGACGAGTCAGGTCACGTCGGATTCGGGACCGGAAAGGCTAAGGAAGTGCCCAGCGCCATCAAGAAGGCGATCGAATCGGCGAAGAACAACCTGATCAAGGTGACGCTGATCGACAACACTCTGCCGCACGAGATCCTCGGCCGTTACGGTGCCGGAAAGGTGCTTATCAAGCCGGCGGCAGAAGGAACCGGCGTCATCGCGGGAGGCGCGGTCCGCGCCGTGATGCAGGCGGTTGGAGTACAGAACGTGAGGACCAAGATCCTAGGTTCCAGTAATCCCCATAACGTGATCAGGGCGACTTTTGATGGCCTGATGAACATGAAAGACCCGTACGAGGTCGCCCGTCTGAGGGGTAAGCAGGTCGAGGAGCTTGTCTAGGGGTTTCTTGAGCGGAACCGTTCTTAGAACCGGCCGCAAAGGGTGAGACGTCATGGCGAAGAAAGAAGATAAGAAAGGGGGCACGATCCGCATTGAGTATTACAAGAGCGTCATCGGCTACCCGGAAAAACAAAAACTGATGGTCCGGGGCCTCGGGTTCTCGAAGCTCAACCAGATCAAGGAAAAGCCCGACAATGCCTCTATGCGGGGCGTCGTGGAGAAGATCCCTCACATACTGAGGATCGTCGAATAGCTCTTTAGTCAAAGCGGAGAACGGGCTGTTCCCGCTTTGCGAGTTTATTGGGGAAAGAAAAATGCCATTATCACTGAATAATCTGAAGCCGCCTGCGGGATCGACCCACAAGAAGAAGCGCCGTGGACGCGGACCCGGTTCGGGGCTTGGCAAGACCGCCGGACGCGGGCACAAGGGCCAGAAATCCCGTTCGGGGTATTCGCGCAGGGCCGGATTTGAAGGCGGACAGATGCCGCTTCAAAGACGTCTGCCGAAACGCGGGTTTACGAACATCTTCAAGAAGAAGTGGATCGAGGTCAGGCTATCTACCCTGGAGGCTAATTTTAACTCCGGAGATGACGTGACGCCCGAGGTTCTTCACGAACGCGGCCTTATCAAGAAGGCGAAACACGACCTTGTCATCCTTGGCAACGGCGAAGTGAGCAAGAAGCTGAACATCTTTGCTCACAGGTTCACGAAGTCTGCCCGGGAAAAGGTTGAAAAAGCGGGTGGAACGGCTCATCTGATCGAGCGGCCGGAGCCCACGGAAGCATCAGAAGACCCCAAAGCCGAATAGCGCACAGACAGAGCGCGCTCCGATCTGTGCGCTCCCTGATCGGTAACAAAGGATCGGGAGCATTATGGAAAAGTTTTTCTCCGCCGTTCAGAACATTTTTAAGGTTCCGGAGCTCCGAAAACGTGTGCTCTTCACCTTGGCGCTTCTGGCTATCTACAGGCTTGGAGCCCACATCACGGCGCCGGGCGTGAACAGCGAACGACTGGAGCAGGTGTGGCAGCAGGTTAGCGGCACGTTGCTTGGCATTCTCGACATCTTCTCGGGAGGAAACTTCCGGACGATCTCGGTCCTGGCGCTCGGCGTGATGCCGTACATTACCGCGTCGATCATCATGCAGCTGATGCCCGTGCTCTATCCTCAGCTCAAGAAGGTTCAGGAAGAGGGCGAGGTCGGCCGCCAAAAGATGAACCAATGGACGCGGTATCTTACCGTGGCGCTTTGTGCTGTGCAGTCGTTCTTTATCGCGACCTGGCTTCAGGGGAACGGCGTCATCGCCAATACCTGGTGGCTTACGATCCTGACGGTTACGACGCTGACAACCGGAACGATCTTTGTGATGTGGCTTGGCGAACAGATCACGGAACGGGGGGTCGGTAACGGCATCTCGCTACTGATCTTTGCAGGCATCCTGATCACGCTTCCGAACGCGATAACTCAGGTCGTCGAGAGGATCAGGCAAGGCGATGCCGTACAGACGCTCGGCGTCATATTTCTTGTGGCGGCCATAATCGGACTAACGGCGCTGATCGTGTACATGGAGTCGGCGCGACGGAATATTCCGATAAGTTACGCCAGCAGGAGGGTCGGGAATCAGGTCTTCAAGGGCCAGGAATCAAGTCTGCCTCTGAAGTTCAACATGGGCGGCGTCATTCCGATCATCTTTGCGTCATCGGTGCTGGCGATGCCGCAGACATTGTTCTCAGCGATCCCTGCGGACCCGAACCAGCCCGATACCTGGTGGGGTCAGGTGCAGCAGTTCTTCAGCCAGTTCAGGGGCGGAGACCCGTATTACGAAGCTGTGTTCATCGGCCTGATCGTGCTGTTCACCTTCTTTTACATAACGATCATCTTCAATACGGACGAGGTCGCGGACAACCTCCGAAAGCACGGTGGATTTATTCCGGGCATAAGACCCGGCGCTCAGACGGCGGACTATCTCAACACGGTGATGACGAGACTGACGACGATCGGAGCGATCTATGTCGCGCTTGTCGTATTCATTCCCCAGCTCTTGCTGGCCGGCTTCAACGTGGCGAGGCTACCGTTGATAGGCACCGCGCTCGACAACTTCTTTACGACGACGCCCGGTTTGCAGTGGATACCGACAGGTCTCGGTTATCAGTTCTTCTTCGGAGGCGCGTCGCTTCTGATCATTGTCGCCGTGGCGATGGACACGGTGTCCCAGATCGAAGCCCAGCTTGTGATGCGAAACTACGAAGGTTTCCTTGGCGCGGGTTCAAGGCTGCGCGGAAGAAGACAGTAGAAGAGAGCACCGGATTTTATGTTTATGTCAAAGATCATCGTACTCATAGGCGCGCCAGGCGCGGGAAAAGGCACCCAGGCAAGGCTTCTTGAGTCACGGCTCGGAATTCCGCAGATTTCGACAGGCGATATGTTCCGCGAGATGAAAAAAGCGGATACTCCGCTTGCAAAGGAAGTCCAGAAGATAATGTCGTCCGGGAAACTGGTTCCCGATGCGGTGACGTACGAAATGGTCAAGGCCCGGACATCGAGAGACGATTGCCACGGAACATTCACGCTTGACGGATTCCCCAGGACCGCGGTGCAGGCCGAGATGCTCGAAACGCTTTCCAAAGAGCTTGGCAAGCCCGTGGTGGCGATCAACATCGATGTCCCGGTCGAAATCCTTGAAAGGCGTTTGACGGGCCGCCGGAGCTGCCCTGTATGCGGCGAGATCTATAACATCTATTTCAAGGCCCCGAAGCGGAAAGGCTTTTGCGACGATCATCCCGAGGCTGAACTGGAACAACGGTCAGACGATACCGAAGAAAAGGTGAAGGTGCGGCTTGAGACATACGAAGAGAACACCAAGCCCCTGTTAGCCTATTACAGGAAATCCGGAAGGCTTGAGACCGTGAATGGGGACCGGGACGCAGAGGCGATCTACAAGGAACTGGAATCTCTGATCGGTACTGCGAACGCAACGGTCTGAAGAATTGGGGGCCGCGAAGTGACAAGCGGAAAGTTGAGGCGTTTCTCTCAGAGACTTCTGGGAAGACACATGATCATTGCCAAATCAAAAAGCGATCTTGAGAAGATGCGCCGCGTCGGCGAGCTGATCGCTGGTGTACGCGAGGCGCTTCGTGGAATGGTCGAGCCCGGCATAACCACTTTGGATCTGAACAATGCCGCGGAGAAGATGATCCGCGACGCAGGCGCCTATCCGACCTTTCTCGGTTACCAGGGCTTCCCGTTCTCGATCTGTGCGTCGGTGAACGAGGCGATCGTGCACGGATTTCCGACGGACTACGAACTTAAGGAAGGCGATATCTTCTCGATGGACATGGGCGCGACGCTTGACGGGTTTGTAGGAGACACTGCGACCACGGTGCCATTGGGAAACATCGACCCGGAAGTCGCCGAGCTTCTGAAGGTAACCGAAAAGAGCCTCTACTTTGCTATCGAACAGTGTGTTCCCGGCGGAAACGTAGGCGATATCGGCTGGGCGGTCCAGACGTTGGCAGAAGAACACGGCTACGGCATCGTGCAGGGCTATACCGGTCACGGCATCGGAAGGAATATGCACGAGGCACCCCAGATACCGAATTACGGAAGGCGGGGAACGCGCGAAAAGATCCGTGCCGGGTTTGTGTTCGCGATCGAGCCTATGCTGAACCTGGGAAGCCCGGATACGAAGACACTTGCGGACGGATGGACGGTTGTGACGGCTGACGGGAAGCCTTCGGCGCATTTCGAGCACACTGTCGCGGTTACAGAAGAAGGTCCGGAGATCCTGACGCTCTCAGCCGAGCAAAAGCTCAAAAGAGGAGCTGAAAAGGGAGAAACGGTCTCGGCATAACTTGAATGTCGGGTAGAAACAGAGTAACATTTACGGTTTGTCCAACTCGGCGCAGTTGTTCAAGTAAGTTATGTCGAAAGAAGAAGCGATAGAAGTAACGGCCACCGTGATCGATACGTTGCCGAACGCACTTTTTAAGGTGCAACTGGACGACAACAAGGATCACGAGGTGCTGGCTCACATTTCGGGAAAGATGCGCAAGCACTTTATTCGTATCCTACCGGGCGACAGGGTTCTTGTGGAACTCTCGCCATACGATCTTAGCCGAGGCCGTATCACTTACCGCTACAAGTAGTTAGCGGGGGTGCGAGAACCGGGGGTTCAGTTATGAAAGTTCGACCGTCAGTAAAAAAGATCTGCGACAAGTGCAAGATCATTCACCGTAAAGGAGTGGTCAGGGTGATCTGTGAGAACCCGAAGCACAAACAGCGCCAGGGATAATTTTAGGAGTAGAAAGAGATTATGGCTCGTGTAGCAGGAGTTGATCTGCCGGTGCAGAAAAGGGCTCAGATCGGCCTCACGTACATCTACGGGATCGGCCGGTCGAGAGCGACCGATATCCTCAACCAGGCTGACGTTGACGTCAACACCAAGGTCAAGGACCTCAGTGAGGAAGAGCTTGGCCGGATCCGCAGCATCATCGACGAACAGGGCGATGTTGAGGGCGATCTCCGCAAGCGTCGTCAGATGGACATCAAGCGTCTGATGGACATCGGCTGTTATCGGGGTCTTCGCCACAGGCGCGGACTTCCCGTTCGCGGACAGAGGACCAGCACCAACGCAAGGACCAGGAAGGGTCCGAAACGCGCGGCAGTCGCCAAGAAGAAGGCTCCGGGCAAGAAGTAGTGATCTGACAGGCGAAGCCGAAGATTGCGGCCGCCGACCTTTGAAATATGGCTAAAGGACAGAAATCGACCAAAGGTAAGAAGAAGGTCTACAAGAAGAAAGAGAAGAAGAACATCCCGGTGGGGATCGCGCACATTGCAGCGTCGTTCAATAACACTCTTATCTCGATGACCGATCCGGACGGCAACCTGATCGCCCAGTCCTCGGCTGGCGCCAAGGGCTTTCGCGGTTCCAGAAAGGGGACGCCGTTTGCGGCGCAGCAGGCAGCGTACGATGTGGCGCGAAAGGCTCAGGAAGCCGGAATGCGCGAATGCGAAGTTCGCGTCAAAGGTCCGGGCGGCGGAAGGGAATCAGCGATCAGGGCGATCAACAACGCGGGTATCCGTGTTACCTCGATCCGCGATACGACGCCGATCCCGCATAACGGCTGCAGACCGCCCAAGAGGCGCAGGGTCTGAGGCTGGATAGTTTCCTATAAGTGAATTGGGAGGGCAGAAGCCCCGCCCATAAGACAGGGAAGGGACAAGCCCTTCCCCTGCATAAAATATATCGAAAGGAAGAAGGGTGATCCGTTTTGGCGGATCGCCTGTAAACTTTTCCGTCAATTAAAAATTGACTGGAGGCGAAAACCTACTAAATGGCTAGATATAAAGATGCGGTGTGCCGTCTGTGCCGCCGCGAAGGTGGAAAATTATTCCTGAAGGGCGACCGTTGCTACAAGCCGTCGTGCGCGATCGAAAAGCGCGGCACGCAGGCGCCCGGTCAGCACGGTCCTACCGCCCGGAGGCGGATGCTCCAGGGCTACGGCGAACAGCTTCGCGAGAAGCAGAAGGTCAAAAGGATCTATTTCGTTCTGGAAAAGCAGTTCCGCAATTACTTCCAGAAAGCCTCGCGACAGAAAGGGATCACGGGCGAGAACCTTCTCTTCATGCTTGAAAGAAGGCTCGATAACGCAGTGTTCCGGTCCGGCTTTTCTACCTCCAGAAGACAGGCGAGGCAGCTGGTCAATCATGGACACGTGATGGTGAACGGCCGAAAGGTCGACATTCCTTCGTTCCAGGTCAAGGTCGGCGACGAGATTACCATCAAGGACACAACCAAGAAGAACCCGCACGTAGAGGGAGCCTGGCAAACCGCGGTCGGACGCGGAAGGCCGCCGTGGATAACGGCCAATGACGGCGAGATCAGCGCCGTTGTTTCGGATCTGCCGAAACGTGACGATATAGACGGCAATATTAACGAACAGCTGATCGTTGAGCTTTACAGCAAGTAGACCGGTTCCGTCGGCAAGGGGCGCCCGTGTATCCACGGGTTTCCCTTGCCTTTCGGTGGTTTTAGACACCTTTCATAAAAGAATATGACGCAGAACAATCATTGGACCAATTTTCAGATGCCGAGCCGGCTCAACGTCGATTCTGACACTCTCACGGACAGGTACGGAAAGTTCTACGCTCAGCCGTTCGAGAGGGGCTTTGGCACTACCATCGGCAACTCCATCAGGAGAGCGCTGCTTTCGTCCATCGAGGGAGCAGCCATCACTGCCGTCAAGATCGAGGGTGTCGAGCACGAGTTTTCCTCGATCAAGGGCGTCACAGAGGATGCGACCGACGTGATCCTCAATCTGAAGCAGATCCCTTTTACGCTTCACGGCAATGAACCCAAGACGCTGACCATCAGCAAGTCGGGCGAGGGCGAGGTTACGTCCGCCGATATCGAGGGTGACAGTGATGTCGAAGTGCTCGACAGCGATGTTCACATCGCGACGCTGAGCAAGGACGGCGAGCTGAACATCGAGATGCGCCTCAAGCGCGGAAGAGGATATGTTTCCGCTGAGTTCAATAACGACGAAGACCTTTCGCTCGGATATATTCCGATCGATTCCGTCCATACGCCGATCAAGAAGGTCAACTACAATGTCGAGAAGACCCGTCAGGGTTCAAATACCGAATACGACAAGCTGACCATCGAGGTCTGGACCGACGGTTCGGTCAAGCCCGAGGATTCGATCGGTCTTGCCGCGAAGCTGGTCAAGGATCATATGTCGATCTTTATCAACTTCGAAGAGGACGAGGAAGAATTCGCGTACGAGGACATAGCGCGTCCTCCGCTTCTCAGGAATGATCTTCTCGACAGGTCTGTTGATGAGCTCGAGCTTTCTGTCCGTTCGTACAACTGTCTCAAGAACGCCGATGTTCGGACGATACGCGACCTGATCCGCAGAAGCGAGAAAGAAATGCTCGGCACCAAGAACTTCGGCAAGAAGTCACTGAACGAGATCAAGGACCTGCTGAACGGCATGGGACTCGATTTTGGAATGGACTTTGACGAAGAAGGTAATCCGGTCCCGGGTTCGGGCGGAAAGGATATGTAATTGCGCCTGCCGGCGATCCGGCGGTTTGGTACAAGGCGATGCGACACTTAAAAGCAAAGAGAAAACTGAACAGGACCCCCGAACACCGTAAAGCGATGCTTCGCAATATGGCGACATCACTGATAAATTCTGATAAGGAATACATCGTGACAACGGTCCAGAAGGCGAAAGAGCTTCGGCCATTCGTTGAGAAGGCGATCACTCTGGCCCGAAAAGCCCAGAATCTTGAAGGCGACGACGCACAGGCGAAAGAAGTGCATTTGCGAAGGCGCGCTGCACAGTACTTTCATTCCGGCAACCGGGGTTTCAAAAACGAACAGAGCCGGTTCCGGGGCAGCTCGGGCGGGTCGGAAGCGAGAAGGACGGCCGGTGTTGCGGCAGTTAAAAGATTATTTGAGGAACTAGGCGAACGTTATAAAGACCGGAACGGCGGCTATACGCGGATCATAAGGATCGGCGAACGCCGCAAGGGCGACAATGCCGAACTTGCAGTCATCGAGCTGGTGGACAATCCGCGCGAGATGGCCGCGAAAGGTTAAGAACAGGAGCTCAGATTATGGCCTCAGCTACCCGGCAGGAAGACGACGAAATGGGAACCTCGAAAGGAAAACCCGCGAACGAACCTTCGCTCAACATGGATGAGCTTCGTGAGCTCGCAAAGCTTGTCGACGAGCACGGCTTCACGGACTTCGAGTTTGAGAACAAGAAGATCCGTGTAAGGCTGGGCAAGGCCACCATCGTACACAGCGCTCCGGCACCTCCGGCCGCGAATTACGAACCGGCGCCCCCTTCGCCGTCAGCGGCTCCCAGGGCCGATGCTTCCCCGGATGCGTCTGAACAGGCGGATGAAGATGACGGCCTTCACAAGATAACATCTCCGATCGTCGGCACTTTCTACCGTTCCCCATCGCCGGACAAACCGGCCTATGTGAAAGAAGGCGATACGGTTTCGGCCGATTCCGTGGTCTGTATCGTCGAAGCTATGAAGCTGATGAACGAGATCCAGGCTGAGGTCGCCGGAGAGATCGTAAAGGTTTACGTGGAAAACGCGGAGCCGGTCGAGTATGGCCAGCCGCTGTTCGGTATCAGGAAATAGAAATTACAGGCCGCAAACCGGGCGTAGCTTTTTGTGAGCATCTTAACGATGCACACGACCGGTTTACGGCTCTTGTTTTATGAGCACCCGCCAGATCAAAAAGGTACTGATAGCAAACCGAGGCGAGATCGCCTGCAGGATAATGTGGACCTGTAAGGAGATGGGCATCAAAACGGTCGCTGTCCACTCGGAAGCCGACCGTGATGCTTTGCACGTTCGATTTGCCGATGAGGCCGTCTGTATTGGAAAGGCGTCTTCTGCGGAAAGCTATCTGAACATTCCGGCGATCATCAGCGCAGCGGAGATCACGAATGTCGACGCCATCCACCCGGGCTACGGTTTTCTTGCCGAATCCGAGACATTCGCGTCAATCTCTGAAGACTGCAATATCAAGTTCATTGGGCCGAAGCCCCGAATCATCAAGATGATGGGTGACAAAGTCGAGGCCCGCAGGACGATGGAGGCTGCCGGCGTTCCGATCCTGCCCGGCAGCCCAGACCCGATCGCCAACACGGGAGAGGCCATCGAGATCGCAAAGGAGATAGGCTTTCCGCTGATCATCAAGGCGGCGGCCGGTGGCGGGGGGCGCGGCATGCGTATCGTCCGGCGCGAAGAAGACCTCGAGAACCAGCTCCAGACAGCCCAGCAGGAAGCTCTGGCGGCATTCAAGGACGGATCGGTCTACATTGAAAGGTATATCGAGCGGCCGCGGCATATCGAGATCCAGGTCCTGGCTGACGAACACGGAAACTGCATCCACCTAGGCGAGCGTGAGTGCACCATCCAGCGCAGGCACCAGAAGCTGCTTGAGGAAGCCCCTTCGGTTGCTATCAGCGACGAGCTTCGCGAAGAGATGGGAGCCGTTGCAGTGAAGGCCTGCCAGGAGATCGGCTACTCAAACGCGGGAACTTTCGAATTCCTTCTTGATGAAGACGGGTCCTTCTATTTCATGGAGATGAACACGAGGATCCAGGTCGAGCATCCGGTGACCGAGATGGTGACCCTCGCCGATGTCGTTTACAACCAGATTAGGATTGCCAGGGGTGAGGAACTGAAGTATAGACAGGAGGACGTTCAGATCGTCGGTCACGCGATCGAATGCCGGATCAATGCGGAAGATCCTGAGAAGTTCACACCTTCACCGGGTCTGATCACGGCCTTCAATATACCGGGTGGTCCCGGTGTGAGGGTCGACACGGCCGTCTATCCAGGCTACGTCGTTCCGCCCTATTACGATTCGATGATCGCCAAACTGATCGTCCATGCAAGGACGCGCGAGGCGGCGATCAGGCGTATGAGGCGCGCTTTGGAAATGATGGTGATCGAGGGGATCAAGACGACGATCCCGCTTCACCAGAAAATAATGGACAACGAGAAGTTCCAGAGCGGCGACTTCTCAACCAAGTTCATGGAAGAGTTCAATGCTGAATCTCAGAAGACAGCCGCTTAAGTGAATGCGCGGATTGACATTAGGTCGTTCGGCACTCAAAATAAACGCTTTGAAAATCTTTTGCGGTTACCGGCCAAGGCAGGCTGGAGTTACTGCGATGAAGGAGTGATCACTTTAGATAGTTATGCCATCAGCGAAAGAAGTAAAGGAAAAAGTAGTTAGCGATTTTAAGACTCACGACAATGACACGGGGTCTTCACAGGTACAGATAGCTCTGCTGACGCAGAGGATCAACGAGCTCACCGAGCATTTCAAGGTTCACAAGAAAGACAATCATTCCAGGCGCGGACTTCTAAAGATGGTCGCGCGCAGGAGGAAACTGCTTGATTACCTCAAACGCCGGGACATTGGCGAATACCACGAGGTCATCAAGAGACTAAAGTTGAGAAGATAACCAAAGGCAAGGCCGTCCGGCATTTGAAGATTAAGAAAATGCGGAGCCGGCCGGGTCTCAAAATGACCTCTTCGAGTCAGAAAGGAAAAGGTCCTCTCGAAGAATTCACGGGGAAGGCGCTGAACGTGACAGCAAAATATGCCCCCCTTGAAGGAGGATCGCTCTTAGGGTACACAGTAAACCGACGGCGGCAGATGTGCTTCACGGCATGTACATCTGCCGCTTTTTCTTTGAGGAAACAGTAGATGAAAAAATATTTGAAAGAGGCGATAAAGCTTGGCGGTAAAGACCTCGAGGTCGAATACGGAAAAGTGGCCAAGCAAGCCGATGGCGCGGTTGTTATCCGCTACGGGGAGACGATGGTACTGGTTACCGCCGTCAGCGCCCGTTCACCAAGGGAAGGACTTGATTTCTTCCCGCTCACGGTCGAGTACCGTGAATCAAGCTATTCCGCGGGAAGGATCCCAGGAAACTACTTCAGGCGCGAGGGGCGCCCGAACGAGAAGGAAGTACTGACCTGCCGTCTGATCGACCGGCCCGTAAGGCCGCTGTTCCCGGACGGATACAGGAACGAGACTCAGGTCGTAGGAACCGTCATCTCGGCGGATTCGGACAATGATCCAGATGTAGTAGCGATCACCGGCGCATCGTGCGCGCTATTTCTTTCGGACATTCCTTTCGTAAACCCGATCGCGGGTGTCAGGATCGGACTGGTCGATGGTAAATACCTCGTCAATCCTACTTACGACGAAAGACGCGATTCGGAGCTGAATCTGATCGTAGCCGGAACGGAAGAAGCGATCGTGATGGTCGAGGCCGAAGCTAACGAGGTCGCGGAGAACATCATGGTCGAGGCGATGATGCTTGCCCACAAGGAGATCAAACGTCTTTGCCTCTGGCAAAAAGAGATGTTCAAGGCGCTCGAGATCGAGAAACGCGAGGCCGAGGCCCCTCAGCTCGACGACAAGCTCTCGGCGCAGATCGAGAAGAAGTTCGCGAAGAAGCTTCGCGAGGCGCTCGATACGACAGGAAAAGACAAGATCGCCAGCTATGCAGCGATAGATGAACTTAAGAAGGAAGTGGTCGAAAGCTATCCGGAAGATGATCCGGACAAGCGCGCGATGGCTTCGAAGGTCTTCGGCTACCTGAAAGAGAAGATCTTCCGCGAGGACATTCTGGCGAACAAACGCCGTCCCGACGGAAGAAAGTTTGGCGAGATCAGAAATGTGGCCTGCGAGGTCGGCTGGCTTCCGAGGGTCCACGGCTCCGCACTTTTCACGCGCGGTGAGACTCAGGCTATCGCCACGACGACGCTAGGCACCAAGTCGGACGAACAGTTCATGGATGACATTGAAACCGGTGAGATCAAGCGCCGATTCATGCTCCACTACAACTTCCCGCCGTATTCGGTTGGTGAGGCCGGACGATTTGGCGGCACGAGCCGCCGCGAGATCGGCCACGGAAACCTCGCGAGGCGCGCCATCGAGCCGCTTCTTCCCGCCGAGGACGAGTTCCCGTACACGATCCGCATCGTGTCGGATATCACCGAATCGAACGGTTCCTCGTCGATGGCCTCGGTGTGCGGCGGATGCCTTTCGCTGATGGATGCGGGTGTTCCGCTCAAGCGGCCCGTCGCGGGTGTCGCTATGGGACTCGTGATCGAGGGAAACCGCTACGCGATCCTTTCGGACATTGCCGGAGCTGAAGATCACTACGGCGATATGGACTTCAAGGTGACCGGAACGTCGGAAGGTATTACGGCGCTTCAGATGGACATCAAGGTCGAGGGGATCAACGCGCAAATTTTGGTCGAAGCTCTTGAGCAGGCGAAGAGGGGACGCGAGTTCATCCTCGGGATCATGGCCAAGGCCATCGAAACCCCGCGCGAAGATGTTTCGAAGTTCGCACCGAGGATCATCACGATCAAGGTTCATCCGGACAAGATACGCGACATCATAGGCCCGGGCGGCAAGATGATCCGTTCCATCCAGGACGAGACCGGCGCAAAGATCGACATCGACGACGACGGAACCGTGAACATCGCCACTGCCGATTCGACGGCCGCCGATGCAGCTCTCGAGCGCATCAAGGCTCTTACGGCGGAGGCTGAAGTTGGCGAAACCTATCTCGGAACCGTTTCGAGGATCGTCGATTTTGGCGCATTCGTTGAGATCTTCCCGGGCGTCGATGGACTGCTTCACATTTCGGAGATCTCCGAAAGACGCGTCCGTGACGTCCGCGACGAACTGAAGGAAGGCCAGCAGATAATGGTCAAGTGCATCGGCAAGGAAGGAAACAAGATCAAGCTTTCCAGAAAGGCGGTGCTCAAAGACGAGAAAGCTCAGGCGAAGGGCGAATAGACAGTCTGATCTTGTTTATCAGTTGCCCCCCGCTTTAGTGGGGGGACTCCCAGGTCTCAAAGACTCTCTTTCGGCGGGCTTAAGCCCGCCAATTACATTTTACGGGCCTTCGATCCCCCCGCTGAAGCGGGGGGCAACTGATGGGTCCTGAACAACAAATATGTCAGCCAGCAGTATCGAAACGATCGTAAACCTCTCCAAACGCAGGGGATTCGTATATCCCGCATCCGAGATCTATGGCGGCCTCGGGAGTGCCTGGGACTACGGGCCTCTGGGTGTCGAACTGGCCAACAACATCAAGCAGCATTGGTGGAAGTGGATGGTCCACGACCGAGACGACATAGAGGGCATCGACTCGTCGATCATCCAGAACAGGCTTGTCTGGAAGTACTGCGGCCACGAAGACACGTTCAACGATATGCTTACTGACTGCCGGACATGCAAGAAGCGTTTCCGCGCGGACAAGCTTGAGGACTCGCAGTGCGAGCTAAAGCCTTCAAAACATCCCGGTGAATTCGATAAGTGCGATCTCACAGAGCCGAGGCCGTTTCTGACGATGCTCAGTACGAGGCTCGGGGCCGTTGCCGATGACGAGGATTACGCTGCGATGGCTTACCTTAGGCCCGAAACGGCTCAGGGGATCTTTATTAACTTTGGCAACATCCTGACGACGTCGCGCAGAAAGCTGCCGTTTGGAATCGCCCAGATCGGAAAGTCGTTCCGCAATGAGATAACTCCAGGAAACTTCATCCTTCGGACGCGAGAGTTCGAACAGATGGAGATGGAGTACTTCTGCAGGCCCGAGGATGCTCCGGCTCTGGTCGACGAATGGGTGGAGAACTATCTGGAGTGGATGCGGTCGATCGGGATCTCGGATGAGAACATCTCGCTCTACGAAGTTCCGGAGGACGAGCTGGCGCACTACTCCGTTCGAACGGTCGACGTAATGTACCGCTATTTCCCCGAACGAGAGGACGAGGAGAAACAGTGGGACGAACTGATGGGGATCGCGAACCGCACAGACTTTGATACGCGCGCGCATTCGAAGAAATCGGTGGACGAAGACGGGAACAACATAAACCCCGAATCGACGGAAGATCTTTCGTATTTCGATCCGCATACGCAGGAACGTTTCTATCCATACGTTGTCGAGCCGGCGATCGGCGTTAATCGCACGCTCCTTGCGGTCTTGATGGATGCTTACACGGAGAAAGAGACCGACCGCGGCGAGAACCGCGTCATTCTTCAGCTGAAGAATGAGCTGGCGCCGATCAAGGTTGCGATCCTGCCGCTAAAGAAGAACCACGACGAGATAGTCGGTCTGGCGCACAGGATCCGCAAGGACCTCTCAGGCTCGATCCGTTCGGTGTACGACGATACCGGAAGCATCGGAAAGCTCTACGCTCGGCAGGACGAGGTCGGAACGCCTTTCTGCATCACAGTCGATTTTGATTCGCTCGAAGACCAGACGGTGACCGTCCGCGACCGCGACACATGGGAACAGGAACGGGTAAACGTCGACCGGCTAAGGGAATATCTTTCCGATCGGTTGGAATAATTGAAAGCCACAGATGAAGGGGATGATCACGGATAATTTACGAAAACACAGTACGAAGAGCCACCGTGCTAAGTATTCTGCGACCAGTAGGACTTAGTTCCACCCTTTCCGAATCTGTGTTTATCCCCTGTATCTGTGGCTAACTCTCCTCTTTTTTCGTGAAATTCGTGTAATTCGTGGCTAATCCCCCGGACAAAGTGATTTCCCTCGCGAAGAAGGTTCGCGAAGCAGGCGGGCGGGCGATGCTCGTCGGCGGATGCGTCCGCGACCGCCTCATGGGACGCGAGGCAGTAGAGAAAGACTGGGATGTCGAGGTCTACGGCGTCGAGCCTGAGAAACTTGAGAAGATCCTGAAGGAGTTCGGGCCGGTCAATAGCGTTGGAGCAATCTTCACAGTCTTCAAGATCGGACAGGACCTCGACGTGTCGATCCCCCGCAGGGAGCGCAAGACATCGAGGGGGCATAAAGGATTCGCGGTCGAGGGCGATCCCGCGATGTCGTTTGAAGAAGCCTGCCGACGCAGAGATTTCACCGTCAACGCAATCCTTGAAGATCCGCTCACAGGTGAGATCGTTGATCCGTTCGAAGGGCGGAAAGACATCGAGAACGAGGTTCTTCGTGCTGTCGATCCCAACACCTTCGTGGAAGACTCGCTTCGTGTCCTGCGAGCGGTCCAGTTCGCCGCGAGATTCGGGTTCGAGATCGAACCCGAAGCGAAAGAGCTCTGCAGATCGATAGATCTCACAGATCTTCCCGAAGAACGCGTATGGGGCGAGATCGAAAAGCTCCTCCTCAAAGCGCCGAAGCCCGGGGAAGGCCTGAAGCTGATCTACGAACTAGGTATTGATGAACAGCTGTTCCCCGAGCTTGCCGCGTTGAAAGGCGTACCGCAGGAGCCTGAATGGCATCCGGAAGGCGATGTCGATGTCCACACGATGCTCGTGACGGATGAAGCGGCCAAGTTGATCGATGATCTTTCTTATCCAAAAAAGGTCGCGGTAATGCTCGGCGCGATCTGCCACGACCTTGGAAAACCGCCGACAACAGAGGAGATCGACGGCAGGATCCGATCGCTGGGACATGATGAGGCGGGCGTCGAGCCTACGCATTCATTTCTCGACAAACTGAACATACACACTCTTGACGGCTACGACGTGCGGGAACAGGTCGTCCAGCTCGTCCGATATCACCTGAAGCCCGGCGAGTTCTACAAAGTTCGGGACAAAGTAGGTGACGGCGCCTTCCGGAGATTGGCGCGAAAGGTAGAACCAGATCTGCTTTACAGGGTCGCGAAAGCCGATTCGCTCGGCCGCAACGCCGATTGGATCCCGAAAGAGAGGTGGTTCGATTCTGAGGCGCAGGAATGGTTCATCGAGCGTGCCCGCGAGCTTGAGGTCGAAGAGAAAGGCCCGCAGCCGATACTTATGGGCAGGCACCTGATCGATCTGGGGCTGAAGCCGTCGCCTGAGTTTGGAAAGATCATCGACGCGGTCTTTGAGAAACAGCTCGACGGCGTGATCACGAGTCTTGAGGACGCAATCGAAGAGGCGAAGAAGATGATCGGGTGAAGGCTTGCGCCCGATGTGCTAATCTCGGACACGAAATATGGCGAACACACGACACGACTGGACGGTCGGCGAGATCGGAACGATTCACGACCTGCCTTTTCCAGAGCTTATATTCCGGGCCCAGACGGTCCATCGCGAGTTCCACAAGACTGACGAGGTGCAAGGCTGTCAGCTTTTGAGCATCAAGACCGGCGGATGTCCCGAGGACTGCGCTTATTGCCCGCAATCCGCACATTACAAGACCGAGGTCGAACGGGAGAAACTGCTTGATGTTGGAAAGACCCTCGAGTCTGCGAGGAACGCGAAAGCGTCAGGAGCGACCCGGTTCTGTATGGGCGCGGCGTGGCGCGATGTTCCTGACGGAGACCAGTTCGATCAGGTCATCGAGATGGTAAAGGGAGTTCGCGAACTTGGCCTTGAGGCCTGCTGCACGCTTGGGATGCTTCGCGAGGATCAGGCGGAAAAGCTTGCGGCTGCGGGACTTACGGCCTACAACCACAATCTCGATACATCGCCCGAATTCTACGGCGACATCATCACGACACGTACTTACGACGAGCGACTGAAGACCTTGGAGAACGTCCGAAAAGCGGGCGTGACGGTCTGCAGCGGCGGGATAATCGGTATGGGCGAGACGCCGGAAGACCGTTTCCGCCTGCTTCAGCAGCTTGCGAACCAGGACCCTCATCCCGAAAGCGTCCCGATCAACCAGCTTGTCAAGGTAAAGGGAACCCCGCTTGAGGAGGAAAAGGACCTCGATCTGTTCGATTTTGTACGGATGATCGCAACCGCGCGTATTCTTATGCCAAAGTCGATGGTCCGCCTGAGCGCCGGAAGGCTCGATCTTTCGGACGAAGGTCAGGCGCTTTGTTTTATCGCCGGCGCAAACTCGATATTTATGGGGGAGAAGCTTCTTACCACGCCGAATCCCGAAGCGGACCGCGACCGCGAATTGCTCGGAAAGCTTGGGATGAAGCTCTTCTCGGAGAAGGCAGATGCCGCACATTGAACTGAACGGAGCGCAGATCTGGTACAAGGACACGGGCGAAGGCGATCAGACGATCGTTTTCGCCCATGGCCTTTTATGGAGCGGCGAAATGTTCGACGACCAGGTAGAGCACTTCAAAAATCGGTATCGCTGCGTAACTTTCGACTTCAGGGGACAGGGAAAGAGCGAGGTGACTGATAAAGGCTATGATATGGACTCGCTCACGCTTGATGCCGTCGAATTGATCAGAAAGCTCGATTGCGGTCCGGTGCATTTTGCGGGGCTCTCGATGGGCGGCTTCGTAGGAATGCGGCTCGCGATACGGCATCCGGACCTTCTGCATTCATTGATCCTTATCGAGACATCTGCCGACCCGGAACCTTCAGAGAATCTCTTCAAGTACAACGTGCTTAAATTCGTTGGCCGATGGTTCGGATTCGGGCTTGTCGCGTCGTCGATAATGCCGATCATGTTCGGCAAAACCTTTATGTCCGACCCGGAACGTGTCTCCGACAGAGACAGATGGCGGACAGCTTTGATCAACAACGACAGGGTCGGAACCACCCGGGCCGCGTCCGGGACGATCGGCAGGGAAGGCGTATTCGGAGACCTTGGAAAGATCGAGGCGCCGACCCTGATAGTCGTTGGCGAAGAAGATACGGCAACAGTTCCCGAGAAGGCGGAGAGGATGCACGCGGCGATCGAAAGCTCAAAGCTTGTGTATATCGAAGGCGCCGGGCATTCGTCGACGATCGAGAAACCGGAAGCCGTGAACAGTGCTGTGGAAGAGTTTCTAAAGGAGATCGATCAAGATGGCTGAAGCTGACAGAGAATACGTTCTTGGATCGTCCGACAACGAGATCATAAGGCTTGGATTCCAGCACGAGGTCTGGACAGAAGCGACTACGGACCTATGGGAGAATGCGGGAATCACTTACGCCCATCGCGTCGCCGATCTTGGATGCGGCCCCGGTTTTGCCACGCTTGAGCTTGCAAGGGTTGTCGGCAATGCAGGCCACGTTTCAGCTGTAGATGCATCCGACAAGTTCGTCAAGTTACTCAAGGAACGAGTCGAATCGCTGCGGATCGAGAACATCGATGTTTCAAAGGGCGACGTCACTTCGTTAAAGCTTGAGGCGGATTCGTATGATTTTGCGTTCTCGCGGTGGCTCTACTGTTTTCTCAAGGAGCCAGAGAGGGCGGCTGAAGAAGCGCACAACATCCTGAGGCCGGGCGGCCGGCTCGTCATCCTCGACTACCTCAACTATCTAGCGGCGGGGGTCTTTCCGGGTTCAAAGAAGCTGAATTCGGTCTTTCAGGCTTATATGAAAGAGGTCAACAAGTTCTACGGAAGCTACAACGTAGGAAACGAACTTCCGGCTATCCTGGAGGGCCTGGGATTCGAGATCGTTTCGCTGACGCCGATCAACCGCATCGCCCGGCCGGGTGAGCCGGTCTGGCAGTGGGTAGAGATGTTCAACGAGATCTCGGTACCGAAGCTAACGAGGAAGAGGATCTGGAGTGCGAAACAGCGAAAGGACTTCGAGGCGGAGTGGGAGAAGGCGAAGGAAGAGCCGGGCACGTTCTTTTTCTCGCCTCCGATGATCGGGATAGTCGCGGAGAAGGTTGAACAGGGATGAAGGGGATGAAAGGGATCGCCAGGTTCCAGTTTTCGAGTTCCAAGACTGAGATTCGATACCTGTCTGATACATGACCCATGACACCTGACACCTGAATCAGTACCCGGGGCGCCACCGATCTGCAAAATATTGTCCGCCACAGATAAAGGGGATTAACACTGATCTAATGAGGGTGGTTCAACAGGTCCGACGGGTAGGATGGCTCTCTCGCCGACCTTTGAACTTTGAACTGCCCGTGATCCGTGTTCATCCCCTTCATCCGTGGCTAACCATCTTTTCGTGAAATTCGTGTGATTCGTGGCTGAACTTTTCAATCCGCACAATCCGTGGCTGACCTTTTAACTCTCCGGCATACTCGATTCGCGACCGGAATTTCTATGAGATTCAGGGCTGGTGACATAGAATCGCAGGAAACTCCCCAATCCTGACGCGGTTTCTCGGACCAGACCGGAGAAATTGCCATCACCCGGAGGTTTGAAATGAGAGTTGTTCTTGCCATTCTCGCAATACTTGTCGTGCAGTTGGGACTGTCTTACCCGGCTGCTTCGCAGACCGAGTATGACGATGGCCCGGGTTCCGGTCCCGTCATTTGGAAAGAAGTTTCGTACAACGGGTTTATGGCGAGTCTTCCTGGCGCGTCGCTAAAGGTCTATTCTTCGCGTACGAATGAAGAGGAATACAAGTACAAGAAGTACACGGCAAGCACCGAAAACGCCAGCTTCTTTGTCAGCGCATACAACAGTGTAGATCACTCTCCTCTCAAAACCGTTCTTGATTTCGCCGCGACCAAGGATGTCGTGGACTCCGAAGTGATTGTTGACGGCGTTCCGGGACGAAGGCTCGTTTTTTCCGAAGAGGGCGGATTCGGGCATGAAGTTTTGATCTTTATTGAGCAGCCAAGGACCTGGATCTTTCACGCAGTTCGTCACACGGACGATAGTGACGACGTTTCGAAGTTCGTAGAATCTGTGCGTCTTGAGATTACGCGGGCACCGACTGAGCCTGATATCCGCGGCGTGCTCAAGAGATCAGTAAGCGATGTACTGGCAGAAGCAAAGAAATTTAGACAGCTTCCGGTAGTCGGTATTGAGCCCGATGATCCATCGTCACTGCCTGCGAGAGAAGGGAAACCGGGTCAGGGAGGTATGGGATCGGGCTCGGGTTCCGGTTCGGGTCAGAAAGCCCTGGATACTTCTGAGAAAAAGGCCGGCTCCGGTGATTCAGGCTTGAAAATCCTCACGAAACCGAGGCCTGGCTATTCTGAACTGGCCCGGAGATATAACCTCCAGGGCTCGGTTCTTTTGCGGGTCACGTTTCTCTCAAACGGATACGTTGGAAAAGTTGAAGTTGTTGAAGGGACTCCGATGGGCATCACGGGAAAAGCGATCGATGCGGCAAAGAGGATTCGGTTCAACCCGCCGACCAGAAACGGTGTCCCGTACACGGTAAACAAAATGGTGCAGTATCACTTCACGATCTACTAGAGGAGTCGAGATCGTGCCCGGCCACGGATAACAAGAAGAGAAGTTCAGCCACGAATTCCACGAAGAAAGAATTAGCCACGGATTTCACGGATTGCACGGATCGAAGGAAGCCTACCATCTGAAACTGTTTCCAATCGCTACATATTCACAGGAACAGAGCGGTCGTTAGGTGAGGAACCAGCGAATTCGCGAAATTGGTGAAATTAGTGGCTGGTTTCGTTGATCCGTGATATCCGTGTAATCCGTGGCAGATCTATCCCTGCCCGTCGCTGGCCTTGCGGGTTCCGATTGCCTCTTTCCGTGTTATTCTCGCCGCCGCTCCTATACAATCTTCTGACACGTTCAATTCAAGGAGTGCTATGGAACAGAAATACATCGATCTATACGACGAGTACATTCACGGGGTGATGCCGCGCAGGACGTTTGTCGACCGGCTCGCTAAGTTGGCAGGAGGCGTGGCCGCGGCGGCGCTGATACTGCCGGTCCTCGAGAACAACATGGCAAGCGCCAAGGTAGTCGATCCGGATGACAAGGAGCTCAAGACCTCGAGGATCGAATACGATGCGGCGACCGGCAAGATGAAGGCTTATCTCGCGCGGCCGGCGAAACAGGATGGAAAGCTGCCGGGCGTTCTCGTCATTCACGAGAACCGCGGTCTTAATCCTCATATCGAAGACGTTACACGCAGGGCCGCAAAGGCCGGATTCATCGCACTCGGACCGGACGCACTTTCTCCCTTGGGCGGCACTCCTGAAGATCAGGACAAGGCGCGCGGAATGTTTCGCGAGCTCGACCGGCAGAAGACGATCGACAATTTTGTAGCCGGCGTGAAGTACCTGAAAGGCCTCGAAGGCTGTAACGGCAATATCGGCTGTGTCGGGTTCTGCTGGGGCGGTTCGATGGCCAACCAGCTCGCCGTCAATTCGCCGGACATGAAGGCCGCGGTGGCTTTCTACGGGAGCCAGGCCGCTGTGGAAGACGTTCCGAAGATCAAGGGAAATCTGATGCTTCATTACGCAGAGAACGACCAGCGGATCAACGCCGGGATCGAGGCGTACGAGAAGGCGCTGAAAGAAGCAAAGGTTAACTACCAGTCATTCATGTACGAAGGCGTCGGCCACGCATTTCACAACGACACCAGCGAGGCAAGGTACAACGAGGACGCGGCGAAACTCGCCTGGAAGCGGACGGTTGAATTCTGGAACAAGCATCTCCGGTGAGTCTCCTCAGAGGGAAGAAGAAGGACACGGATTAACACAGATGAATTAGATGGCAACGCCTGAGAATCGGCGCCTTCGGGTCTTGATCAGGGGCCCTTTTAAGAGTTTCGATTGGCAAGGTCGAACGTAGCCGATGTTCAGGATCCGTGTTCATTTCTGTAAGATTCAAGGCACATGGATAAACTAAGATTCGGTTAGGTTGGGTTCTGAGTACCCGCCATCAGTTTCATCCGTGTTCATCTGTGTCTAATTTTCATTGTGACAATTGAGGACCGAACCGAGAAGAGACTTGAAGCTATAGCTGCGGCGGGTGAGACCCGGCGGATGGCGGAGCCGCGCGGGATCGATCTGTCGTCGAATGACTATCTATGTTTGGCTCAGGATCCGCGCCTTAAAGAAGCAATGATCGAGGGCGTGCGACGATACGGAGCCGGATCTACCGCATCTCGCCTTCTAAGAGGTCACCGCGATGTTTTCGACCGTGTCGAAAGTGAGTTCTCCAGACTCAAAGGGACCGAGCGAAGTCTTTACTTCTCTACCGGCTACCAGGCGAATCTCGGCATCTTTCAGACGTTCCTTGAGGAAGGCGACGCCGTTTTCTCCGACGAACTGAACCACGCGAGCATCATCGACGGGATCAGGCTTTCTAAGGCGGAGAAGGTCATCTTTAACCACGGCGACGTCGAAGATCTCAGATCAAGACTATGCTCTGTAGAAGTAAAGGGGCAGAAGTTCGTCGTAACTGAATCGCTGTTCTCGATGGACGGTGATATCGCTCCGCTCAAAGAGTACGCTGCGATCTGCCGCGAAACGGGCGCGAACCTGATCGTGGACGAGGCACACGCTGTAGGGATCTACGGCAGGAAAGGAAGCGGGATGATCGAAGAAACGGGAATCTGGGATGATGTTTTCGTTTCGATAAACACTGCAGGTAAAGCACTTGGTGTCGCGGGAGCTTTTGTTTCCGGCGATGAGCAGACGATAGAGTACCTCGTTCAGAGGTGCCGTTCGTTCATCTTCTCTACGGCGCCGCCTCCGGCCGTCGCTTACGCTCTTTCAAAGGTCATCGGGATGATCGAGATGGAGGAGGACCGACGAACTCGGTTGATGGCTTTGTCCGCTCTTTTCGGCGGAATGCTCTCCGAGGCCGGATTTCCGGTGCGGGAAAGGCCGACTCAGATAGTCCCGATCGTGATCGGAAGAAGCGAAGAAGCGGTCGCCGTCGCTTCTAAACTACAGGAAGCGGGCTTTGACGTCCGCGCGATCCGGCCGCCTACGGTTCCCGAAGGAACCGCGCGGCTTCGTATCTCGCTCAACACAGGTGTATCCGAAGCCGATCTCGAACGCCTTGTCATCCTTCTGAAAGATATTGTTAAAAAAGAGATAGAGACCGCCTTCTTCGTATGAAAGGATTCTTTGTTACCGGGACCGACACGGGTGTCGGCAAGACCGTCGTGTCGGCCTGCCTTGCAGCATCTCTCCGACGATCTGACGATGTCTGTTACTGGAAGCCCGTCCAGACGGGGATTGAGGAAGACGACGACACGGCGATGGTGGCCGAGCTCGCAGACTGTTCCAAAGACGAGATCTATTCTGAAGGCATTCGGCTTGAAAGACCGTTG
Source organism: Acidobacteriota bacterium (assembly GCA_003385635.1). Lineage (GTDB taxonomy): Bacteria > Acidobacteriota > Blastocatellia > Pyrinomonadales > Pyrinomonadaceae > Aridibacter. Next base: position 665,156 of record QQUY01000001.1, read on the forward strand.
TCTCCTCACCTGTCCGCAAGGCTCGCAGGCGTTTCGATCGATATTGAGGGAATACTTGTGACAGCCGCGAACCATCCGCGCGAGAGGCTGATGATCGTCGAAGGTGCTGGAGGCGTTCTTGTACCTCTAAATGACAAGGAAATGATGATCGACCTGATCCGCGATCTGAATCTGCCCGCGATCGTGGTTTCCCGTTCAGGTCTCGGGACGATCAATCACACGTTGATGACGCTTGAAGTCCTCCGGCGAAGGGGCATCAATGTTGCCGGCGTCGTGATGAACGGGGACAGAAATGATGAAAATCGGAAGGCTGTCGAGTTCTACGGTGAAATTCCGGTCATCGCCGAGATTCCGCGCTTTGAACGCCTAGCTGCGGATACTCTTGTTCCATGGGCGCAGAAGAACATCGAGCCGATTTAGGTTAATCTGGAAGCTATGCCGATTGTAAAGAAACGCGAGATCGAGCAGCTCGCGCAAATGAACGGGGAAGAGATCGAGAGGTTCCTTAAGAACCTGCCTGCGACGAAGGACCAGATGGACCGTATGTTCGACTTTATAGAGGACAAGCTCGATTCGCAGCCCTGCAACCACACGAATCGCTTCACGATGCAGTTCGTGATGCAGAACATGATGGACTTTGGGAAGGTCTCCGGCTGGCTGAGCCAGAACGGCGGCTACTGCGACTGCAAGATCCTGGAAGAGATCGCTCCTTACTGGAGAGGGTATTTTCAACAGGATGGACAGGATACTTAGGGTTGTTTACCCGACTTAGGGTTGTTTAGCAGACTTAGGGTTGTTTAGCAGACTTAGGGTTGTTTAGCAGACTTAGGGTTGTTTAGCAGACTTAGGGTTGTTTAGCCGACCCGTTCACGGGTCGGTCCCACCCATCAATGGGTGGGCTAAACGTCAGTATTTGTCTCGTTTAGAGCAGCGCTTGCGCTGCCCAAGCCGGGCGAAGTGTGGCTCAGACATGTGAGAACTGCGTGTCAGAAGCCCGACCGTGAGGGAGGGCTATTTCGAGGACTGAGAGAAAAGTACTGAGGACTGAGCGACCGACCCGTGAACGGGTCTGCTAAACGATCCTAGACATCCTGTCCATCCTGTTTTTTCTTTATGTCACTGAATTCTAGGGACCGTAAACACCTCTGGCATCCGTACACACAGGAGAAAGTCGCGCCGCCGCCGATACCTATCGTAAAGGCGGAAGGCGTCTGGCTGTATACCGAAGACGGACAGAAGCTGCTCGACGGCGTCTCGTCTTGGTGGGTCAACACGCACGGACATTCGAACCCGTACATCAATGAAGCGCTCGCCAAACAGGCCGCAAATCTCGAACACGTTATCTTCGCCGGATTCACGCACGAGCCTGCCGTGAAACTCGCCGAGATGCTTGTCGATGTCCTGCCGGCAGGCCTGATGCGCGTCTTCTATTCAGACAACGGATCGACTTCGGTCGAGGTCGCGCTGAAAATGGCCTATCAATACTGGCGCAACCGGGGAGAAGAAAGGACGACCTTCATCGCGCTGGAACACGCCTATCACGGCGATACCGTCGGCGCTATGTCCGCAAGCGATGAGTCCGCTTTCACTGACCCGTTCAAGGAACTTCTGTTCAAGGTCCTTCGCGCAGAAGCGCCGTATTCGCTTCGCTGCGAGCGATGCGAAAAGAAGTGCGATCTTTCGTGTGCCGAAAGCCTTGAAGTTCTGCTCAGTGAGAACGAAGGCGAAATCGCGGCGGTTATCGTGGAGCCTATGCTTCAGGGCGCAGGCGGAATGATCGTATGGACGCCAGAGTACCTGAAACGGGTAAGAGAGCTTTGTGATGAGTACGGCGTTCTCCTGATCGCCGATGAGGTACTGACCGGATTCGGCAGGACAGGGAAGATGTTCGCCTGCGAGCACGCCGATATTGCGCCAGACATCATCTGCCTATCGAAAGCGCTGACCGCCGGGTATTTGCCCTTTGGAGTGACCGCCGCGACGGAGGAGATCTATGAAGCCTTCTATGATGACGACCGTTTGAAGACGTTCTTTCACGGACACTCATACTGCGCGAATCCTCTGGCGTGTGCGGTCGCGATCGCCAACCTTGAACTGTTCGACAAGAACGGTACGATGGGACGCATCGCTTTTATCAACAACAAGTTTCGCGAATTCGAGCCGACGTTGTCGGCGTTTGACTCAGTCGAGGAAGTGCGGATCATCGGCTCGGTCCTGGCGTTCGAAATGAAGGTTGCCGACACAGGGTACCTGGCAAATATCGGACAGGAGCTTTACAAGGAATTCCTTTCGAGGGGGATCGTACTCAGGCCGCTCGGGAATGTGATGATCTTTATGCCGCCTTTCGTGATCGAGGAAAAGGAGGTCGACTGGGTGTTGAATGAGATCGGGGAAGTGCTTCGAGAGATTGAGAATTGAAAATTGAAAATTGAGAATGGGGAATTGTAGATAAGATGAATCGTTTAAAGCACGGCTTCGCCCTCTCGTTCGTTTAGCCCGCCCATTTATGGGCGGGTCCGACCCGTGAACGGGTCGGCTAAAGGATCGTTGGTTGAATAAGCGAACGTTATGAGCTTTCTCCGGTAAGGGCGCTGCGCAGCCACTTCAGCCGGGACGCCTTCGCTCCGATCAATTATCAATTCTCAATTCTCAGCTTTCACGTACTTTTTCAGGAACTGTCCGGTGTACGACTCCTTAACTTTTGCGATCGCTTCCGGTGATCCTTCAGCCACGACCGTCCCGCCTCCGATTCCGCCTTCGGGTCCGAGGTCGATGACCCAGTCGGCGGTCTTTATCACATCCAGGTTGTGCTCGATCACCAGGACCGATCCTCCGTTGTCGATCAATGCACGGAACGCGGTCAGCAACTTCGAAATGTCATCGAAATGAAGCCCCGTTGTAGGTTCGTCGAAGATGAAAAGCGTATTGGATGCCGATTTGGCTGAAAGATGAGCGGCTAGCTTTACTCTCTGTGCCTCTCCACCGCTTAAAGTAGTTGCCGACTGGCCGAGCCTCAAATATCCGAGGCCGACCGCCTCGAGAGTTCTCAGGCGGTTGGTCAGTTTTCGAATCCCCCTGAAGAACCGAATGGCCTCGCGCACGGTCAGGTTCAGAACATCGTTTATGTTCTTGCCTTTGTACTTTACCTCGAGGATCTCCGGAGCATATCTCGTCCCGCGGCAGTCTTCGCAGGTCAGTTCGACGTCCGCAAGAAACTGCATCTCGATTTTCACTGTCCCGCTACCCTGACAGTGCTCACACCGACCGCCGGGGACGTTGAATGAAAAATGCGAGGCGGAATAACCCTTTTTCTGAGAAAGGTTTGTGGAGGCAAACACCTCCCTGATCGGATCAAATGCCTTGATGTACGTGATCGGGTTCGAGCGCGGTGTGCGGCCGATCGGCGACTGATCGACAAGGATCACATCGTCGAGATATCCCGCTCCTTCGATGGAACGAAATTTTCCGACCTCCCCTTTGTAATCCCCAAGCTCCTTCTTGAGGCCCGTGAAGAGAACATCGTGGATGAGAGTTGACTTGCCCGACCCCGAGACGCCGGTTACCGCCACGAACATCTCGAGGGGGAATTCAACGTCGATACCCTTCAGGTTGTGTTCCCGTGCGCCGTTCAGTTTGATCTTCTTTTTCCCCGGTTCCTTTCTGGAAGGGGGGATCATTATCTCCGACTCGCCGCGGAGGTATTTTGCGGTCAAAGATATCGGGTTCTGCACCAGGCCTAGAAAGTCGCCTTCGTAGACCACGTTCCCGCCTAGTTCGCCCGCATAGATCCCTATGTCGAGCACGTGATCCGCGGCGCGCATCATTTCCTCGTCGTGCTCAACGACGACCACCGTGTTGCCAATATCGCGAAGATTTTCGAGGATCCTGATCAGACGAAGATTGTCACGCGGATGCAGACCGATGCTTGGCTCGTCTAGAACATAGAGAGTGCCGACAAGCAGGGATCCGAGATTCGTGGCAAGCTGAATTCTCTGGGCTTCTCCCCCGGACAGGGTCGAAGCAAGCCGGTCGAGCGTTAGATATTCAAGCCCTACATCCAGCATAAAGCCGAGGCGGCGGCGAATCTCGTCGAGCAGCTTTTCTCCTATCTTCGATTCTTCTTCCGAAAGCTCAAGCCCGTCAAAGAAATCCTTTGCATCGGCCAGCGACATCGCGACCGCGTCCGGAAGACTCTTGCCTCCGATCTTCACCGCGCTTGATTCCACCCTGAGGCGCCCGCCGTCGCAGTCAGGACAACGCGTATAACCCCTGTATTTGGCAAGGAACACGCGGACGTGAAGTTTGTATTTCTTTTTTTCCTTCCACTTGAAAAAGCCCTTTACGCCGCGCCAACCGTCGCTTCCTTTCAGGATCGCGCGTTGCTGATCGTCCGTCAGGTCCCCGAAAGGGACATCAACCGGAATTCCTGCGATCTCCGCAAATTCCATCAGCTCCTTGTACGCCCAACGGTGTTTCGGGGTGGAGAATGGCTCGATCGCATCGTCTTTTAGCGAGACCTCAGGATCGGGGATAACAAGGTCGTAGTCGATGCCGGTCGTATTTCCGAATCCCTGGCAGGTCGGACAGGCTCCGAACGGTGAGTTGAAACTGAAGAGCCTCGGTTCGGGTTCTTCGAATTCCGTACCGTCGTTTCTGCAAACAAATGCCTCAGAGAACCGCAGTTCCTCCGGACCGCCCTTCGATTCAGAGTCGGCGTTAACTATGATGGCGGAATGGCTCTCGCGAAAGCAGGTCTCGAGAGTATCGACTAGCCTTTGACGCACATCGTCAGATGCCTTCAACCGGTCGACCAACACTAGAACATCGTCTAGAACTTCGTCCTCGTAATCCTCAGGCTTCTGGAGATCTATCGTGTCGCCGTCCCGGTAAATCCTCGAGAATCCGTGCCCGAGCATGGTCATGAGCACGGCCGTCCTGTTTTGTTCCTTGGCGTTCGGGTTAAAGAAAACGGAAAGCGGGAACAATACCAGAAACCTCGAACCCACTGGCAGCTTTGAGATCACTTCGTCAGCTGAAGACTCAGGCGAATCCTTGGTAACTTCCTCCCCGCATTTGTAACAGTAGGTCCTGCCGATCCGGGCAAAAAGCAGCCTTAGATAATCATAGATCTCGGTCTGGGTGGCGACGGTTGACCGCGGGTTTCGGGTCGAGTTCTTTTGGCGAATGGCAATTGCAGGCGCAATCCCCGTGATCTCGTCGACAAGCGGCTTGTCTATCCTCTCCAGAAACTGACGTGCATAGGCGGAAAGTGATTCAACGTAACGCCTTTGGCCTTCGGCGTATATCGTGTCGAATGCAAGCGAAGATTTTCCCGATCCCGATACTCCCGTTACGACCGTTAGTTTGTTATTAGGAATCGAGACGGAGACGTTCTTTAGGTTATGTACCCGCGCACCACGCACCCGGATCGCGTCTTCTTTCGTCTTCGCAGCCTGCATAGGTGAAGAATCCATGTATAAAGCCAAAAGGAAATTCTATCATCTGGCAGGTTCGAGGGAAACGGGAGCCCGCTGCTCCAGCAGTTTTCGTTTGTTGGAATAACTTTGAGCCGTTCGGCTATAATACCGGCATGAGATTGGCCCCGCTTTTGCTGCTGTTGTTGCTGATTTCGGCATGTTCTTTCGAGCGGCCGGCGGCCGCCAACGTGCTTGAGGAAGGGGTTGCTGCGGCAGCCCGGAAGCCGGTCCTTCTCGAGCTGTTTACTTCGGAAGGATGTTCCAGCTGTCCGCCGGCAGAGAGAAATCTCGCGTACCTACAAACGGAACAGCCCTATCCTGAAGCAGAGATCATCACGCTGGCGTTTCACGTCGATTACTGGGACGGCCTTGGATGGAAAGACCCGTTCGCTTCACCCTTATTCACGCAACGGCAAAGGGTCTACGACCGGAAGTTCCGAACTGGAAACATTTACACGCCGCAAATGGTGGTCGACGGCGACTACGAGTTTGTCGGTTCAAAGCTTGATAAAGCCGAAAAAGCGATCGTCCGTTCGGTCAGGAACGAAAAGGGCGTTGTAGACCTATCCCTGGCGGATGGAAGACTCTCGATCGATATCACGAAACTTCCCGAGATCGAATACGCGTCAGTTTATCTAGCGTATGCTGAGGATGGGCTCAGCTCTGAAATCGAAAGGGGGGAGAATGCCGGCAGGACGCTAAGTCACGTTGCGGTCGTTCGCGCCTTGCAAGGACTTGGGAGGATCGAGCCAGGTAGCTCCTCATTCAGAATCGAAACAGTGCTGAATGTTGACTCGACGTGGCGGATGGATGCGTTGAAGGCCGTCGTCTTTGTCCAGGAGAACCACACCCGCAAGATCTTCGGAGTCAGTTCAATACGCCTTTCCGGTGACGGTCCTGTTGCCCCGTAGGGCCAGAATCAAGAATGCATCTTTACGATTTCGTGAGCTATTGCTCAATGCTGACGGATACGAATCGTCTGGACGCCTATGTTGGTGCCCTAAAAACCTGTGTTGGGCCGGACTCTATTGTGCTCGACCTGGGAGCCGGTACAGGCGTTTTCTCCGTTATCGCTTGCGAGCTTGGCGCACAGAAAGTCTATGCTCTTGAGATCAATCCGCTTATCAGGCTTGTCGATGAAGTGGCACGTGAGAAGGGGTATGGGGAAAGGCTTGAGATCGTGCAGAAACTCTCCACCCAGATCGATCTCGACCCCAAGGCCGATATCCTGGTCAGCGACATCCACGGGGGATTTCCGCTTTACGAAACGGGGCTCGAGTCGATCATCGATGCTCGCGAACGACTTCTAAAGGAAGATGCAGTTATTTTCCCCGCAGAAGAGTCCGTTCTCTTTGCAGTTTCACAGTCTGAGCAGATCTACCGGAAACACGTTGAGACTTACCTTGAAGAACGACACGGATTCAAACTTCCGTCAGGCGAAAGGCTTGTCAAGAACCGGCCGTTCAATGCTCGAAGCGATGACGAAGTGCTTTTGTCAGAACCTGCCCAGTTCGCGTTGATCGACCACAGGACCAATTCACGGACCTCATTCCGCAAGGAGCTGGATTTTGAGATAAATAGGCCCGGTATCGCGCACGGCTTGAGAGGATGGTTCGAGAGCAGGCTGCCGGGCGGGTTCAGCGTTTCAAACGCCATCACCGAAAAAAACTCGACCTACTCCGCTCCGTTTTTCCCATTTGAACATCCGGTAAGTGTCGAACCGCGAGACACCGTGAAAGCTACTATCAACGCTGTGTACGAGGAAGGAAACTATATTTGGAGCTGGCAAACGAAAATCGTGGGAGCTGTCAAAGGACTGCCAAAGGCCGAGTTTGGCCAATCGATGATGGCGTCAATGGTTCCCGACACAAGAAGCGCACTGCGCAGATCCGAGTTTTACACGCCGGGTCTCGGGATCGAAGGCGAGATCGACAAGTTCGTGCTTTCGAAAATAGACGGCGCAAACATGAGCGGCGATATTGCAGACGAGTTGTTCGAGAGGTTTCCCGGGCGCTTCGCGTCGCTGGATAAAGCTGCTGAGAGAGTTTACTTCCTTGTTGAACGTTACGCAGAGGAATAGCCTTTCTCGAGACTTAAATAGTTAAAGAGATACTTTAAGTACTAGCGGTTTCGCGCTTGACTTGCGGGGTTACAAGCGATATATAAATCAAAACTCTTCTCCCACCAACCCTGAATATGCTGCCAATTTACCGCAAGAATGATCTAGTGGTTCAGGACATGGGGGACGAGACTTTCGTCTACGATCTGCTAACGAACCGCGCAATCTGTCTCAACAAAATGAGCTCCTTTGTATGGAAGAACTGTGACGGCAGTCTTTCTGCTGAGGGCCTCGCATCGATCGCTTCCGACAAGTTTGGCGAGAAGGTGACCAGTGAGCTTGTTGAACTGGCACTGGACCAGCTCCTGAAGGAAGATCTGATCGAATACGACGATCCCGCTTCCGTATTTGAAGGTCTTTCAAGGAGAGAGATCATAAAAAAGGTTGGGTTGACCACGATGGCGGCTCTTCCGATCGTGACCGCCATTACGGCTCCGGCCGCGGCTGCCGCGCAGTCTGTGTGCGTCCCGGTATCTGGGGGTTGTACTTGTACCGAGGGATCGAACGGAAGAATGGGTCAGCAGTGTGTTGAGGCTATGGCCTGTGCTAACGGTGCGTGCCGGTGCGTTTGGGCAAACAACGGGATGAACAATACTGCAGGGGACTGTATCGTCTGACCGGCAGGTTGGCATAGATCACCACCTCGTGTCGTAGTCGGCCAGATTTTCCCTCCAGTCTTCTTCGTTCTCGATCCTGAGGATCGGCAATTCGCCGTCAAAAACTATTTCGGACCAAAGAGATCTCCGAAGTCTGTAAGTTCCTCCTTTCGGCGAAGTAACCGTCAGTACGGCCCTTTCTTCCGTTCGCTTTGCAACCGCCGCCCAGCGCCAGTCATTTCTTGATCTGTAAAGTAGCCTGGAGCCAACAAGAAGGTCACCCAGGAAGGCGGGCTCGCTCCGGTCCCCATAAACACTGAGGCCGAACGGAATTCCGCTCGGCCTCCATTTCCTGAAGTTTGCAAAGCTCATTGATCCTCAAACGGCAGATCGTGTTTGCCTGAGTTTGCTGAAACGGCGTAAAGCCTCAGTCCTATCGAGATCATAACGACCGAGCCGATGATCCAGATAAGGACCCATGCGATCGCCGGAATCCCCGTAGCCTCCGCCATGTTCATTGCGTCTGAGTGCGAACTGGTCGTCGCCGAGATGAGGAACAGATTCTTGAGCGAAAAGATAGAGTTCAGCAAGCATTGCACCGCGAGGAATGCGAGTGCAAAATTTGACCACTTGAGCTGAGCGTATCTTGCGATCGCAAACAGACCGGCAGTCAGGGCTGCTCCAGACAAAACGGTGAAGGCAACACTCGCGATGCCCACCTTCGCACTGAACACGTTCCAGATAGGTGCCAGCAGTCCGAAAACGAGGGTCATCAGACCAACAAATCCCGACGCAAAATAAAGTGCCTTTCTCGATGAGAATCCATATCTGAACCAGGCAAGAAGCGCTACACCAAATGCTGTCGTTCCAAGGTAGCCAGCGCTTGAAATTATAAGCCTCTGCAGCCAGTTTCCGTCTTGGGTAAGAGACCACACGACGCCGCTGGTGTCAGGCGATACCGTAAGGCTCTGGACGGACCCGCCAGTCATTACGGTAGCCAGAACGTGACTTCCCTCGTGAATGAAGGTCGCGAAAAGCTGAAGCGGGTATACGACGTAACCCAGCAGAGGGATAAAGAAGGAAGCTACAAAGATCAGCACACTGATGATCGTTGCGATGATCAACAGTTTCGCCTGCGGTTTGACGTCGTCAGCTATTTTGTAATTCATAATTGCTTGGTCGATCCCCTGAAGATAAACGCGGATTCTTTAGGCTTACGACCCATTCTACACGAAAGTTCGTGGGCGGCTAAAGATTTTGCATCGCGGTCCTTGTGATGCTAAGCCCCAAATGATGGTTCATTCACCCGGCCAGGCTCCTCAAGGATACCGGTAATCTTCCTTACCGCCGGTCTTCTCGAGCAGCCGGATGCCCGTTATCTCAATGTCCTTCTGAACTGCCTTGCACATGTCATAGACGGTCAGTGCCGCGATCGAAACGGCGGTCAAAGCCTCCATCTCCACACCGGTCCGGTCGGTCGTAACAGCGATTGATACCAAACGTACACCCGCATCCTCGATCTCGGCGCGAACATCCAGGTTTGACAGCGAAAGCTGGTGGCACAGCGGAATAAGCTCGCTCGTCTTCTTGCCACCGGTGATCCCGGCGATCCGGGCGATCTCGAGAGGATCACCCTTTGGATTGTCTTTCGCGCGAATGGCGGCGACGGTTTCGGGCGAAAGGCTAACAAAAGCGGTCGCTCTTGCCGTCCTTTTCGAGACTTCTTTGTCTGAAACATCGACCATTTGGACCTTTCCGTCCTTTCCAAAGTGGCTCAGATCACTCATATCCAGTTCAAACACTCAAATGAAATTAACTTCGGTCACTTCACCCTTCGAGAGGCCGTGCTCACGAGGTACGAACGCGATCGCGTCGGCGTGGGCGAAGGTAACGAAGTTTGACGAACCCGAAAATTTTAGAGATTCGATCAACATCCTGCCATCCGATGAGAACCCGACCTTAACGGGAAGCAGCCCGTCCCGCCCTTTTGTTCCCCTGATATCGTGAGTGACGGTAGCGAAGGCCTTCCGGAGTTCGGGTTCCGAGGCGGACTGCATCAGCAATAGTGCCATCCTGACGAAAACAAGAAAAGTGACAGCAAAAGAGACGGGATTGCCTGGAAGGCCAAAGATCACTTTCTCGCCCAAAGTCGCGAACACCGTAGGCTTTCCGGGCTTCAGCTCTAGCTTTTCAAAGTGGAGTTCGGCGCCGAGTTCCCGTAAGACGGGTTTTGTGAAGTCGTAATCGCCAACGGAAACGCCCCCCGAGATCACGAGGCAATCGCAATCTTCCAGGGCCTCGGTGATCGCAATCTTCAGACCGGCAGGGTCGTCCGTCGCGATCGGCAGAATAGATGTGGCGGCGTATTCCCCGGCAAATGCTGCGATCATTGGGGAATTCGAGTTCCTGATCTGATCCCGACCCGGGACCTCCGAAACATCGACAATCTCGGAGCCCGTGGACAATATTGACAGACGCGGGCGATGCGCTACCTGGACCGCCGAATATCCGAATGCTGCCATGGTGGCGACCATTGCTTTGGTGATCCTCTCGCCTTTCGCGATCACTGTCTCTCCTGCCTTGATCTCCTCACCCTTGCCAACGATGTTCTTGCCTGCCGAGGCGCTCTTGAGGATCGTGACTTTTCCGTCACCTTGTTCGGCAAGCTCGATCTGTTGTACCGCGTCGGCTCCTTCGGGCACCCTCGCGCCGGTCATCGTTTTCACTGCCTGCCCGCTTCTCAGTACTCCGTCCCAGCCCCTGCCGGCAACGGATTCTCCTATCAGATCCAGTTCAGCCGGCGCATTCCTTGTATCTGACGACTTTACTGCAAAGCCGTCCATCTGCGACCGGTCAAAAGGAGGAAGGTCCAGATCCGCCGAAATGTCTTCTGTGAGAACCCATCCAACACAGTCTTCAAGGCTCACTGATACTGTGCCGAGAGGCCGAGTCATTGATCTCACGATCCGTTTTGCTTCGTCGATGGGGATCATATTTCGAACAGCATTGGACTCACGATCGGCAGCCGGTTCCAAATCGCGGAATGCTTTCCAAAGTGATAGACTCTAAGAGTAATTCTCAAACCAATTTAACACACTTAAAGAACGGAGCGTGGAGATTAGAAGTGATCGATCTTGAGCTTACTGAAGAACATTTAGCCCTGCAAAACACTGTCAGGGAGTTTGTAAAAGGTGAGGTAGAACCTCACATAAAGGAATGGGACGAGAAACAGCACTTTGAGAAGTCCATTTTCTCGAAAATGGGTGAACTCGGGTTACTCGGCGTATGCATTCCCGAAGAATACGGCGGAGCCGGATTTGATTATGTTTCGCTGGGGCTGGTCTGCGAGGAACTTGAGGCGTGCGACACGTTCCTTCGTGTCGTAATGAGCGTCCACGTTGGTCTGAATTCGTTGACCTTGCTTACCTGGGGAAGTGAGGAACAGAAGCAGAAATACCTGGTCCCTCAGGCAAAGGGCGAGAAGCTTGCAACGTTCGGGCTTACGGAACCGAATGCTGGTTCGGATGTTGTAGGCATGCGATCGATTGCTCGGCGCGAAGGAAACGACTGGATCCTGAATGGCGAGAAGATGTGGATCTCGCTCGGCAACACTGCCGATCATTTCCTGTTCTTCTGCTGGACCGATGAGGAAAAGATGAAGCAGAGGGACCATTCCGGAATGAGCTGCTTTATTGTCGAGCGTTCGATGGAAGGTTTTTCTTCGGGCACGCTACACGGAAAAATGGGAATTCGCGCGGGCGACACAGGCTACTTTACCTTGCAGGACGTACGGGTCCCGCAGGAGAACATGGTCGGAAAAGAAGGCGAGGGTTTTAAGATCGCGATGTTCTCACTCGAGAACGGCCGGTACACCGTAGCGTCCGGGGCGACAGGCGTCATCAGGGCTTCGAGGGATGCGTCGGTAGCTTATGCTAATACTCGCGAGGTGCAGGGCAGGACGATCGGGAACTTCCAGCTCGTGAAGCAGAAGATCGCAGATATGGAAGCGGACTACGAGATGTGTCATCTTCTATGGCTCAAGGCGGGCTGGCTGAAGAATGAAGGCCGGTCTTCGACGCGTGCTGCGAGTCTTGCAAAGTGGCAGGCCACGGTAAGGAGTGAAAAGGCGGCATCGATGGCGATCGAGATCCACGGCGCAAACGGATACACCAATGACTATCCCGTCGAACGCTACCTTCGTAACTGCAAGGCGGCCGTGATATACGAGGGTACACGCGACATTCATACCCTTATGCAGGCTGATTGGGCGCTTGGCCTAAAGAAAGAGCCGAAAGCAAGAGTCGGGCTTCCGGCGTATAAAACGAAAAGCGCTTGATGGAGTACTGAGGACTGGGGAGTCGATTCAGTCTATTGAGTCTGTTGAGTCGATCCAGTCTGTTGAGTCTGTCGGGTCTGTCGGGTCTATTGAGTCGATCCAGTCTGTCGGGTCTATTGAGTCTTTTCAGTCTAGTGAGAGCACTCCGAAAACCGACATCGCAAACGTCGAGCGCGTTTCGTTTCGACTGTATGGACTCAATAGACCCGAAGACTCAACAGACCCGACAGACCCGACAGACCCGACAGACCCGACAGACCCGACAGACCTACGACCCTCCTTGCACGGCGTCAAAATCGGAACTCTGATTTGTAAGCTTCCATTCGGCGCCTTCCTTTACAAATTTGATCATTATCCCGTTAGGGTAGGTTTGAGTCGTTACCATTGCTTCGCCTACATTCCCCTGGATGCGTTCGTTCACGACCTCGCACCGATTTCCGACCGGCTCGTCGGATAGAAATTCGACCAGCGAAGTTGTGCCTTCCTTCTGCATATCCCGCTCGAAACTCTGGATCGTCGCCCTGGAATACACGCGCCTGAGCGCAGCCTCATCCCTTCTTTTCATAGCGCTGCAAAAAGCGTCCACCACGGGCTTAAGGGTCACTGCCTCTATCTTTTCGGCGGGCGTCGGGGTCTTTTCAATTCCCCCAAGTGGATCTGTAGGCGCCTCGTTGACTGCGGGCGATGCGTTCGCGGCATTCGAGCCGTTTGCAGAGTTGGCGGCGTCGTCACCCGAACCACAGCCCGAGAAATGAAAAATCAAGGCGGGAACGATGAAGAAAAAGGCGGTCTTTGCTAACATTCTTGAAAATCTCCTGAGCAGTTTGCGAAATTTCAATTAGAAAGCTTCTTATCCGTAAATACAAGTACACGATCCAATGGTAAATCCCGAGAAAGTTATAAAGAGAAGGTTTCTGATCGAAGGACTCCCGGAGCCGCTCAAGCCCTCTGACGATCATCAACAAATCTTTGAGAACTATGTCGCCGGGACGAGCTTGAGACTGAGGAGCGTCCGGCGTCCTGCGAGCGATGAACGCAGGTGGTTTTTTGAACGCAGGGAAGCACTTGGGAATGGTGTGTTGATGGTTAACCGGATCCCGCTTGACCGGGCGGAGTACGATGCGCTCCGGCCACTTCGCGGAAGGGAACTAAGGAAGAACAGGTATCTTCTCACGATTGACGATACAAGCTATGAGTTCGATGTCTACCTTGGCGACCAATGGGGGCTGAATGTCGCTGCCGTAAGATTTGCCGCCCTCGCTGACGCCGAGGGGTTTGCGGTTCCCGAATTCAGCCAGCTGGAGATCACGGACCTCGCAGTCTTTGACGGCCCCAACCTTGTGAACAGAACCTTTGCCGAGATCCGGAAAGAGTTCGCAAAAGCAAAAGGCGGGAACTGATCAGTTCCCGCCTTCCAATTCAAGCCTGCAATCCCAAAACTACCTAGATCTGGGTGTCTGCGGAACGTGCCGTTCAACCGACTCATAGATCTCAAGGTAGATCCGGGTCTCTCTTGGGATCAGATTGGTCCAGTTGGCCCCGCCCCGCTTTATGTATCCCGGAAGTCGAGAGGGATTCGAATTGTAACCTGCCGCCATAAGCTGTTCCTCGGTTGCGATCCCGTCACGGAGTGCTTCCTGAATCGTACTTCTGGAAGAAAGATCGTCCCACGTCATCTGCATGTAAAGCAGCATCGCTTGCGAAGCGTTCAGGTGATCACGCATTCCCTCGACAAAGTCGGGCATCAGACCTACGTTCGCGTATCGCGAGCGGATCATTCGATAGGTCCAGGGGATCATCTGCACCATTCCCCCGGCACCTGCACTTGAAACTGCGTAGCGATATGTCTGGCCTTCGTTCAGAGCATAAAGAACATAGACGTCATTGTAGATATTGGTGTGCAGTTCATTGCGGAATCGCCAGTGGTCTACGTGCTCGATCAGCGCCAGCCGTTCCGCCATGTCAACGATGCGGGCCTGGATGTTGTATCCCCTTGCTTTCAACTTCTCCCGAGCCGAGTTCAGGACGTTTCGAACATAAATCCTGCCTGCATTCACGGTTTCCGGTGTAACGATTCCCGGATGGGTAGAAACGTAATAGGCCATCTCGATAAAATTGCCGTTCTTTTCCCTTGGGTATTGAACGATGAGCGGCTGCAAAGGCTCGTTCATCATGTTGTAGATAATTACAGGAGTGTTCACCCCGTTGCCGCGGATCGTCTGCACGCGGACAGTATTGCCGTTCTCGGTCTTGTGCACCGACTGCGTGTCCTTTGAAAGAAAGTCCTTTTTTGTAACAACGACGTAATCGAGGTTGTCGGTTTCCCAATCGATAAACGCCAGCCGAACAACGTCAACCGCCGTGCCGTCACCCATCGCAGTTCGGAGGGGTTTGACCTTCATCCGCCTCTTGGCCTCTTCGATCCTCGAAGTGATCTCTCCAAAAGTCAGATAGCGAGCGGAAGAAGGACTCGATTTCTTGGGGTCCCTAACGTGGTCTTCCGGTTCGACTTTCTCATCGCCATCGACAACGATGACGTTCTTCGACTCGACCGGTTTGTCGGGCGTGCTCGTGGTTTCTGTAACTATCACGCGGGGTCTTTCGACCCCATCGCTCTTGTCGGTCGTTTGGGCTACGGAATATGCCGGGAGAAGTGCACAGAAAAGTAACAGAACAACAAATCTGAATTTCATTGGTTTCTTGATTCCGGAGAGAGTGAAGTAGGGCAGGTACGCCCGGGCTCGAAAAATACTGTGGAATTGATTCGCTAGCTAACGAATGGGTTGCTGGGTGGTATCGGAACGAGTTATGCAACCCACAAATTCTGATTATGGCTATTTTGCGTTTGAGGTCAAGTTCTGCAATACGCTATAACTATTGTGCCGAGGACATATCTGAGGTCGAACCTTGCTCTTCCAGCGGCATCCGCCTGCACGGCGATTCCAACTTAACCCCAAACAGATGACGAAGCTATTCGGGACAGACGGGATCCGGTCGAGATCCGGATCGTTTCCTTTAGACGAAGAAACGCTGAGGATAATCGGCTTTGCACTGGCCGAGCGTTTACGAGGTTCGGAAGGTGAAGAAACCAGGTTCATTACGGGCCGGGATACTCGCGAGTCAGGCGCCGCTATTGAGAGTGCGATCCATTCGGGGATACGTGCAGCGGGAGGCAGCGCCGTGTCTGCCGGAGTGATAACGACCCCTGGAGTGGCATTTCTCACATCCAACGGAAGATTCAACGCAGGTATCGTGATAAGCGCGTCGCACAATCCATTTGAAGACAACGGGCTAAAGATCTTTCTACCGGATGGCAGAAAGCTGGACAGAGAATCGGAAGAGTTCATCGAGCAAAAGGTCGATGAAAGGGTCAGCATCCGTGAGGGCGAGTCGGAAGTCGATGATTCGGGCGCGAGCGCCCTGCAGTCGAAGTACTTGCAGCATTTCAGTTTCGATTTCGGCCTGCTAGATCTATCGGGTCTGAAGATTATCGCGGATTGTGCAAACGGGGCTGCATCGATGCTGGCGCCGCTTCTGTTCAGGAAATTCGGAGGCGAGATAATCACTATTAATGCCGAGCCCGACGGCAGAAACATCAACCGCAACTGCGGATCGCTTCACGTCGACCACCTGCGCCTTGCGGTTCTTGAATCAGGTGCCGATATAGGCGTCGCCTTTGACGGGGATGCGGACCGCGCTCTATTTATCGACGAGGAAGGCGAGCTTCTCGACGGAGATGGAGTGCTTTGGATCATGGCAAACTTCCTGAAGGATCGGGAGGTCCTGAAAGGCAACAAGGTCATAGCGACCGTGATGAGCAACGTGGGACTGGAACTTGCTTTGAAGGAGGTTGATGTTGAGCTTGTCAGGACAGCTGTCGGGGACAAGTACGTCCTTGATGAGATCGTCGCTTCGGACGCTTCGCTGGGGGGCGAGCAATCGGGACACATAATATTCCCTTCGCGGACGCTCGTCGGCGACGGCCTTCAAACAGCCCTGTTCGTACTTGAGGCGATGACGGAGACTGGCAGATCCCTTTCGGAACTAAGGTCCGGATTCGTGTCCTTTCCGCAGATCCTCGTGAACGTAAAGGTGAGCGAGAAAGTGCCGTTCGAAGAAATCCAGGGTCTCAACGACCTTGTCGACGAAACGGAGCGCGAGCTGGAGGGATCCGGAAGGCTACTTCTCAGATACAGCGGGACCGAGAACCTGGCACGCGTGATGATCGAGGGCAGGGAACAGTCCGAGATCGAAGAACTCGCCAATCGCCTCGCAGATCATATCGCGGCTGAGATCGGATCGGACGACGGATAATGAGCCAAGACGCATTCACCGTACTCTATCGATGGCGCATCCGGGAAGGATCGGAAAAGAAATTTGTCGACGCGTGGACTCAGATCACGGATCACTACCTTAAGAATGCCGGTTCGGTCGGTTCCAGGCTGCACCGAGGAAGCGACGGCGTTTGGTATGCCTATGCGCAATGGCCTTCAGCGGAAGCCCGCGACCGGGCTTTTTTGGGAAGTGAACTAACAGGCGCTAAAGCCGCGATGAGGGAAGCCATCGAAGAAAGGTTTCCTGAAGTCGTTCTCTCCATCGTCTCTGACCGTCTGGGCTAGAAAAGTGTCCATTAAGCTTATCTTGTCTCGATCAATTCTTGCGGAACGCGCCAAACAAGAGTATATTCAAGCGCTTAAGGCGCACACCTTGCGCCTTTCGCGGCAGCTGGGGTGAGGACAGTTGTCGCAAAATGGCAGGTGCGGTACGCTCCCACGTCGCTTCACCTGCTTTAATATTCTAATCTGTGAGCCGGCCGGAGCTTTCATTGCCCCCCGGCTCCTTGTGTTTTGTTATGTCGGAAAAGAAGGTCGGCATCTCCATTGCGGGAGAAGAAGTTGAATATGAGATAGCGATCGGCGCAGGTTTGCTTGACGCGGCCGGGGAGCGATTGTCGGAGCTTGTCACGGAAGGATCAAGGGCGGCGATCGTTTCGAATGAGAAGGTGTTCGGCCTGTACGGCGAGCGTCTTGCGGGATCGCTCTCCGGTGCCGGCATTGCTTCTGTGAAATATCTCGTTCCCGACGGGGAGGAGTTCAAGAATCTCGAGACCGCCGAACAGATCATCTCTTTCCTATCAGGTTCAGGGCTGAAGAGGCACGATCTGATCGTCGCGCTTGGCGGCGGGGTCGTAGGCGATGTAGCGGGTTTTGCGGCCTCTGTGTATTTGCGCGGGCTCAGGTGCGTTCAGATTCCGACAACGCTTTTGGCGATGATCGATTCTTCGGTGGGCGGGAAAACCGGTGTTAACACACGATTCGGAAAGAACATTGTCGGGACTTTCCACCATCCTTCTACGGTGTTGGTAGATGTGAGCACCCTCGCTACCCTGGAACGACGAGAGATCGAGGCTGGACTTTACGAAGCTGTGAAGCAGGCGTCGCTTTCGTGTAGAAATGATCTGGAATCGCTCCACAGTTTTCTTACCGGCCGAAGTTCAGGGAACTTGTTCGATGGCATTCGTGGCGAGGCGGCATTTGATCAATTGATCGGCCTCGTTGAGAAGCAGGTAATTTTCAAAGCGGGAGTGGTTTCCGAAGATGCCAGGGAGTCGTCCGAAAGATCAGATTCCCGCTCCAGGAAGATACTGAATTTTGGACATACCACCGGACATGCATTGGAACGCGCGACGAACTTCAGGTATTTCAAGCACGGAGAAGCGGTTGGATACGGTATTTTGGCTGCTGCGGAGATCTCGAAAAGGCTTGAAATCTGCCCTTCCGATAGTATAGACTTGTTAAACGATGTTGTTCGCAGCGTCGGCGTTTTGCCGCCTGCGGATGGCATATCCATTCAGGATGTCCTGAAGTCGATCGAACATGACAAGAAAGCCGGCAGCAACTCAGTCCAATGGGTGCTTCTGGAGGACATCGGCAAACCAAAGATCCTCTCCGGATCAGGAATACCTCCAAACGTGATCAAGGAGTCTATCGAACACGCGATCTCCCGGCCGCATTCCAGCTGACGGGTTATCGAAAGGAGTCTTCTAAAATGAATCAGAAAGCCGAAACATTCCCACGGCGTTCCGAACGCGGAAGCGCGGGAGTGAAGCTCCTGGTGGTCGGCGTAATCGTGGTCCTTCTCGCGAACGCCGGTTGGCAGTACATTCCGGTCGCCTATAACGCCGAATCGTTCAAGCAGGAGATGAGCACGGCTGTTGTGCAGGCCATCGCTCTTCCGGCAAGTCACGGTACAACGACGGAGATCGTAAAACGAAAGATCATCGCCTCCGCAGAGACCCACAACGTGCCTGTCGATTTTCAGCTTGATGTTCTGGAGCAGAACGAAGCCGTTACCGCACGGGTACATTATGTTCAGAAGGTTCCCGTGCTCCCGTTCGGGATCTATACATACGACTACGTCTTCGATTACACCGCCGCACCCAACGGATTCCTCACCGAACGGTAATTAGTAAAGAAACTTTTTTGCCGGTGTGCGAGAAAGCCATTCAGCTTTCCCGCCGCCGGTTTCTCTTTTTCAGGAAGCCGGTTGGAAAGCGGCGCGGACGCGAGCGGGCTGGATCTGAACAAGACTTTCCGGGGCATCCGCGAGCCATGTCGTCGGACAGACGCCGCAAACAGTACATTTCTCAACCGCCGGACAGGGCAGACTTGAAAGGCTTTCGTGCGCCTTTTCATGTTCTTTCCTAAGGAATTCGAAGGAAAGGCCGGAGTCGACGATCGACCAGGGAAGGTACTCCTCGTAGGAGCGCTGCCGGCTGGTATGGAATGCGGGATCGACTCCCGTCACTCGCAGGGCCTGTTTAATATTACCGCCGCCATTTGCAGCCGCTTCGATCACCCTGGAAATACTTCGGTCACCGGATGAAAAGAGCGCCTGTTCGTGCGCGATCCTCGCAGACATGAACCTTACATCGACGTTCGGGATTCGAGACAAATTCTTGCAGGACCACTTGATGCGCTTCTTAAGCTCCCTTTCATCGCAGATAGGGTCCCACTGAAGTGGCGTATTCGGCTTCGGAACAAAACCGTTGAGTGATGGAATGATCTTCCCCGCCCGGCCGAACTCCTTTCCAGCCTCAAGCATGCGGTCCTTTATACGCTCGACGAGGACCAGCATCTCTTCAAGGTCCTCCTGGGTCTCGGTCGGAAGGCCGACCATCAGATAGAGCTTGATCGTCAGCATTCCCCGGTCGAAAACGGCGCCGCAGATATCGACGATCTCGTCATTCGTCAGATTCTTGTTGATCACGCGCCGTAGCCGGTCCGAACCCGTCTCGGGAGCGACCGCGATCTGCTGGTCATTCGATTCAACCAGTGCGTCGAGAAGCTCTTCCGAGATCTGGTCGAGCCTCAAGGAAGAAACGGAGATCCGATAATCCATCGCCCTCAGTTCAGAAAGGATCGTCGAAATCTCGGGGTGGTCGCATACAGCTGTCGACACCAGGCCGATCTTGTCGGTTTTCGACCTCCACTCTCGCGCCTTTGCAAGAATGTCCTTCGCCGGAACGACGCGCGGCGGATAGTAGTTATAGCCTGCCCAGCAGAACCTGCAGCCCTGAGAACAGCCACGCGAGATCTCTACCAGAAGTCGGTCTCCCATTTCGGCTTCGGGAGCCCAGACCGAAGTCGATGGGCAAAAGACATCCTGATCGATCAAGAATTCGGCCAGGTCTTTCTCACCACGTTTCAACGCCCGGCGGAGGGTTCCTTCTTTCGGATTTACAGCTGCAAGCGCCCGGCCGACTCGTTTGGGGACGCCTTCCTCGATTGGTTTGTAATCCAGGACCGTCCCGTCGTCATTGTGAGTAACAGCGTAAAGCGAAGGAACGTAGAATCCACGCCCGATCCTCGCGAGGCTGAGCAGTATCTCTTCCTTCGTTTCGTGCTCGAAGATCGCATCGACGAGCTGGTAGCCGAGTATTTCTCCCTCCCCTACTGCGATCACATCGGTAAAGTCAGCGATCGGTTCCGGGTTCAGGAACGATGAGGCGCCTCCCATTATTACAAGAGGATGAAAATGATTGCGATCTTCTGACCGCAGAGGGATTCCGGCAAGCCTGAGCATCGTCGCCATGTTTAGGTAATCGGTCTCAAACGAAATCGAGAACGCGACGACGTCAAAGTCCCTTACAGTGGACTGGGTTTCGAGCGACAGCAGCGGGGTCGAAGTGCGTTCGTGCTCCAGAATCTCTTTCGGCGAAGGCAGAAAGACTCTCTCGCATACGACTTCAGGTATCCGGTTGAAGAGCTCGTACATCGTGTGCAGGCCGAGGTTGGCCATTCCGATCTCGTAAGTGTTCGGATAGCACAACGCTATACGGAGAGCTGCGCCGTGGCGCTGGGTCAAGAACCCCTCTTCGCTGGCAAGCCTCTCCTTCAGCTTTTCTGTAAGGCTAACGCTCATAATGACAAACAAAAAGAATAACAAATTCGGGCCTTCAGAGGTAGGCCAGCGATCGCAATGAGCTACACATAAGTTGCGCCCGGCTTAAGCCGGCGGATTTGTCCCGAATCTTAACTGAACTCCCGGCTAAATCCGGGGACAACTGATGTTTCCAGTCTTGACACGATTCCTCCAATTGCCATACGGTTAAAAAACCTCTTGACTCCCACGTCTAGAGAAATCTCACCTTAGGAGAAAAACCGAATGTTCAAGAAAAGTAAGGGGCTTTTCCTTGCCCTGACCTTGTTATCCTCACTTCTTGCAGCAGTTGCGGTCGTTTCTTACACCGGACATGAAACGGAAGCAGCAAGAACTGCGGACTTCAAACAGCAAGTCCGAAACGCGCTGAACGAGATCTCATTTCCTGCCGACGGCTCTTTGGCGGCGGTCGAGTCCGCCTCAGAGAGACTGACCGGTTTCCTTTCATACAGGGCGGGTGTCCTTCTCAGCGACTGGACTGCCGATCGGCTGATAGACGCCGAGAAAAGATCGAAAGAGACCGGGAAAAGGATCTCGAAAGACCGCCTCGCAGAACTGCTCGCGAAGATTGCCGTCAATAAGCTAAGAAACCTATCCGAGGAGCAGAAGCAGTCAGCTATCGATACGATCGGTGGATTCGATCATCCCGATCTCCCGGAGAGCTTTGCACGCGGCCGCGAGTTTGTCTCGCTTCGGGCGGACGGCACGGGCAATATGACAAGAGCTGAGCTTTCTTCGCATATCGACTCGATCCGCGGAGAAAATGCCGAAAGCAGGATCGTGGCAAGCATGATCAGAAATGCGATAGCGCTTGAGATCGAATCGGTCTGCGATGCGCTTCTCGACGCGGACCCGGAAATGTTCGGCGGCACCAAATGCGAGATGACTCCCATGCAGGCGCTGCTTGTGAGCTATGCGGTTGCAACCGATGATCAGCTTGCGGGCAACCGCGGAGATGTTTCTGCAAAAATGGCTGCGATCGAATCAGCCGCTTCAGATGCGTCAGGCTCTTCCTATCCTTCTCACATAGGACACAGGCCGTACGGCGCAAATGGCTACATCTTCAGCACGCCTGCGGACGTACTGCTCGATGAAGGCGCTCTGAAGGACCTCGTACTTGGGCTAAAACAGGAAATACAATAGACAACGGAGAGATCAACGATGAAAAGACAGATACTGTCTGTCTTCCTCACTTCACTGTTGATCGCCGCATGCAATGGCCCCGCCAGAGTGTGCGTCGAATTCATTGGGGCAGGAAGGACAGCGATCATTACTGACGCCAACGGACGACAGACCGTCGTCACGGCTGACCAGAACGGAAACGTAACAATTGACTGCAACTCAACCGTAGAGACGGTCTAGAAGCAAAAAGGCCCGGATCCGAAAGGACCCGGGCCTGACCATTTTCACTTGCCTAGCGCTACTGCTTGCCTTCGAGGAAAGCCTTAAGCCTTCTCGATCGCGAGGGGTGCCGGAGTTTGCGAAGCGCCTTCGCCTCGATCTGCCTGATCCTCTCGCGGGTTACAGTAAAGTGCTGTCCCACTTCTTCAAGCGTGTGCTCCGAGCCTGTGTTTCCAAGGCCGAATCGCATCTTGATGACCTTTTCCTCGCGAGGCGTAAGCGTCGCGAGGACCTCGTCGGTGATCTCCCTGAGATTCGAGAAGGTGACCGATTCTGCAGGGTTCAGAATGGACTTGTCCTCGATGAAATCGCCGAGATGTGAATCCTCTTCCTCACCGATCGGAGTTTCGAGCGAGATCGGCTCCTGCGCGATCTTAAGGACCTTTCGGACCTTCGACACAGGGATATCCATTTTCTTTGCGATCTCTTCCGAAGTAGGCTCGCGGCCGTACTCCTGAACAAGAGCTCTCGAAGTACGGATGAGCTTGTTGATCGTTTCGATCATATGGACCGGGATTCGGATCGTTCTTGCCTGGTCGGCGATCGCACGCGTGATCGCCTGCCTGATCCACCACGTCGCATAGGTCGAGAACTTGTAGCCGCGGCGCCACTCGAACTTGTCCACTGCCTTCATCAGGCCGATGTTTCCTTCCTGTATCAGGTCCAGAAACTGAAGCCCTCGGTTCGTGTATTTCTTCGCGATCGAAACAACAAGCCTGAGGTTGGCTTCCACAAGCTCGCGTTTCGCGATTCCCGCGTTGTGTTCGCCGGTGATCACCTTCTGGAGCGATCGCTTGATCCTGTGCGGAGGAAGGTGGTACTTGTCCTCGATCCCCGAAAGCAGTTTCTTTTCTTCCTTGATCTTTGCCTTCAGATCCTTCTTGCGAGCGGGCTTGGTGCCCTTTTTCTCGATCTCGTCTTCAGCCCGGCGGATCTTCCGTTCAGAACTCTTGATCGAGCTGTCGACCTTGCTGATCGCACCGACAAGCCTCTGCTGGGCATACTCGGTAAGCTCGAGACGCTTTATCTCCTGAGCGATCTCGACGCGATGCCTTGCGAGCTGGTGTTTCAGCATCACGAGCTTCTTGCTCGTTTTGGATTTGAGCTTGGAAGTACGTTTCTTCTCGGTCAGATACTTCTTAAGGATCTTGAGAGCTTCGTTGTAGTTCTTCTCTATGTGATCGATCCCTTCGAGCGTCCAGCGAAGGTACTCTTCAACCTTGTCTTCTTCTCCAGTCAGCTCTGCCTGTTCAGCAAAGTTCACGATCTCGCGGATCGCAGCGTCGCCTTCGCGCAGCTCGGCCCCGATCGCGATTAGTTCTTCGACTGCGATAGGTGAACGGCTGATCGCCTTCTGGGCCTTCATCTGGCCGCGTTCGATCCTTTGTGCGATCGCCACTTCGCCCTCGCGCGTAAGAAGGGGAACGATCCCCATCTCGCGCAGGTATAGCCTTACCGGATCGTTGGTCTTGTCCAGTTTTCCGGCGGAAAGGTCCAGTCCCTCGTTGTCGTCGTCGTCATCCTTGCTGTCCATTGCGACGTGGGCCGCCTGGGCAAGAAGATGAGCGTCGGCATCGGCAACTGAGATATTCGCCGCCTCGAGGCGCTGGAGCACCTCCTCGATGTCGTCGGGCGACATCATGTCATCGGGAATTTCCCGATTGAGTTCATCAAAAGTGAGGAACTCCTTCTTTTTACCGATCTTCAGGAGCCGTTTGATCAGCTCTTCTTTTTCGCTAAGTTCTTCAGCCATATTTTTAGAAATCGGGTTCGATTACATTTACCCCGAAATCGTTGTTTCCTAAATTCTTTCACGGCGGAAAGCGGTATTTGGTTTCATCAGCCACTTTCGGCAAGCTGGTCCTGCAGCTTTCTCTTTAAACGCGCGAGATCGATCTGTTCTGAAACCAGCCTGTTAACATCTTCTTGCCGGTTCTTCTGCTCCGCCATCGCAAGTTCGTGGCTTATCTCAAGTATCCTTGACTCGATCGCCATCGTGCGGAGGGAGGCTATGCAGTTCTCGGATTCGGCCAGGACCTCCTCGATCCATTCACCTTCCGCCCTCGCGGGTTCCGCCATCCAGATCAGGGGGACAAGATCCGACGAAACCGCGTGATCGCCCGCAAATTCCTGCAGGCTTTCGATCGAGACCTCGCGTTCGTCCTTGTCCAGAGCGATCAGTGCCTCAAAGATAGGACCAGTCGCAAGCTCCTCATAATCCGTCGATTCAAGCTGAGGCAGAACCTGCTTGCGAAGTTCCTCATCGTGAACCACGAGCTCAAGCAGCCTCTGCTCGGCTATCGTGACCTTTGCCTGGACCGATCTGACAACCTGCCTGCGTACCGTGTCCGCTTCGTATCCGCGTCCGGACTTTACCGTTTTCCAAAGATCATTCTTCAGCAGCGTGTCGTCGACGCGCAGGAAGTTCATTGCCTGATCGAACGACTCCCGCCGCTGGATCGGGTTCCGAACAGCGATAAGCACGGGCATAACATCCTCTATCGCTTCAGCTTTTTGCTTTGCCGAAGCGAGGTTACGTTCCCGCACGCTGTTCTCTAAAACAAATTGTAGGTAGGGTAAGGCGTGATTCTTATGCTGATCTTTATATGCTTCAAAGCCCTCGGAGCGGATAAAATCATCCGGGTCGTTCCCGCCGGGGAGAATTAAAACCTTTATTTCAAAATCCGCAGCCAAAAGCGTCTCAATCGCCCGTCTTGCCGCCTTTATTCCCGCACTATCTCCATCATAATTAACGGCAACCTTACGTGCAAACCTGCCCAGAAGTTTTGCCTGGTTCTCTGTAAAGGCCGTTCCGAGGCTTGCGACGCAGTTCTTTACCCCAAATTGATAGAGGGCGATGAGATCCAGGTAGCCTTCGACGAGAATCGAGTATTTCAGTCTTCTGATCTCGTCTTTGTTCTGAAAAAGGCCGTAGAGATGTTCGCCTTTTATGTAAGCCGGAGTCTCAGGTGAGTTGAGGTATTTTGGCTCGCCTTTTCCCAAGGTTCGGGCTCCGAACGCGATCGGATCGCCGTTCAGGTCGAGGACAGGAAAGATGATGCGTCCGCGGAAACGGTCATAGATACTTTTTTTCTCTTCGTTTATCGTGATGAGGCCGCTTTCCCGGATCAGCTTTTCCTCGAAACCCTTTTCTTTCAGCAGGTTAAGCAGGCGATCCCAGCTGTCTTCGGCGAATCCGATGCGGAACGTTTTGATCGTCTCTTCATCGATCTCTCTCGAATCAAGGTATTCGCGCGCGGCCTTTGATTGCGGATTGTCGGCCTGGAGATTGTCTTCCCAAAGCTCGAGCGCGATCTTGTTTAGCTCAATGACCTTCTGGGCGAGCTTCTTCTGAGCGTCTTTCTTTGCTTTTTGCTGTTTGTAGTTCCCGTCGTCGACCATTTCCGGAAGCGGAACGCCTGACACTTCGGCGACCTTCCGGACGGCTTCTGGGAATGTCAGTCCTTCGATCTCCATCAGGAAGTTATAGACGGTGCCGGACTTCTCGCAGCCGAAGCAGTGATAAAAACCCTTGCCGGGATTTACAGAAAACGAGGGGGTTTTCTCCTGATGAAAGGGGCAGCAGGCCATCCACGACGTACCTTTCTTCTTGAGCTGGACGTGCTGGCTGATGATGCCGACGATGTCCGCCCTGGTTTTCAGGTCGTCTATGAAGTAATCGGGGATGCGCATTCGTGAGAGTGAATTGTAAATCGCGGCAGAGTGAATCGTAAATCGTGAATCGTGAATCGGTACCCGGAGCGGTAGCGACCGTTCTTCCATTGACCATCGATCAATGACAATTGATCAATGCCAATCCGTGAAATCCGTGAAATCCGTGGCTAATACTCAATGCCAATGCGATCACCCCACAGCTGCCCAATTCTTCATTGCGCCTTTGCGCCTCCGCGGTTGGTTTTTCACCGCAGAGACGCGGAGACGCAAAGATTGACTATTTCTTAAGTACAACGATCGTGGCGCCGTTGCCGCCTTCGTTCTGAGGTGCGAAGCCGAAGCTCTCCACATGCGGGTGGCCTTTCAGGATCTGATGCACCGCGTTCTTCAGGGCTCCCGTGCCGAAGCCGTGGATTATCCGAACCGAATCGAGCCGTCCCATATACGATTCATCGAGGAACCGGTCCACATCGACTTCCGCGTCCAGCGTCGTCTTGCCGATAAGGTTCAGCTCGCGAGCGATGTCTTTGGAAGCCGCTTCGTCTACGGCTTTTCCGGCGCCGGCATCACGTTTCGCTTTCTTCGGCGAACAAGACGCGACCCGCTGGAGGTCCGCGAGTTCCTGCCGCATGCGCATCGAGCCGACCATGACCTCCGCTTCTTCGCCGTCTATCTTCTCGACCTTTCCGACGGTCCCAAACCGTTTTAACAAGACCTCCGAGCCTTCCTCGATCGGTTTCTCGACCTCCTTAACTTCCGCCGAGGGCTTCGGCGATTCTTCCGTCCTGCCGGTCGCCGCGGCGGCCTTCTTCTTCAGCGCCGACTTCTTTGCGGCCAGTTCTTTTTCAGCCTTCTTGCGTTCCTTTCTGTCCTCGATCGATTTGAGGATTTCTTTCGAGTTCTTTTCGAAGTCGCGGACGAGTTCGAGCACCTTCTTCTCAAACTCGGCACGGCGAAGCCTTTCTTTCTGGTGAAATTCGACATCCAGGCCGGCATATCTCTCGGCGACCGCCTCGCGTTCTTCTTCCAGCGCGACTCTCAGATCCTCAGCCTGTTTTGTCTCTGCCTGGAGCTTGTGAAGATAGCTTTCGGCCTCGCGGGATGCGTCTTTAAGATTTTCTCTCGCTTTCGCGACGATCTCGTCGCCGATGCCAAAACGATTCGCCATCTCCAGTCCTGACGATGCGCCCGCGATTCCTGTCAAAAGCCTGTAAGTCGGTTCGAGGGTCTTCTCATTGAACTCAACCGATGCGTTTATCACGGCCTCGTCGTTTGCCGCATAGATCTTCAGCCCCTTGTAGTGAGTCGAAGCGATCACGTGCGATCCTTTGTTCCGAAAATGATCGACTATCGCTACGCCAAGTGCGGAACCCTCTTCGGGATCTGTTCCGGTACCTACCTCATCCAGAAGCACAAGCGCGGGCATCTCGGCATCGTCGATCATTTCGGCGATGTTCGAGATATGGGAAGAGAATGTTGAAAGATTCGCCGCGATCGACTGCCTGTCGCCGATGTCCGCGGCGATAGAAGCATAGAACGGAACCGAAGCACTCTCGGCTGGAACCGGCAGTCCTGAAACACCCATCATTGAAAGGAGTCCCGCGGTCTTAAGCACGACAGTCTTTCCGCCGGCATTGGCACCGGAGATGATCATCACCGGATGTTCCGAAGACAGGCGCAAAGAAACAGGGACGATCTCGCCGTTTGATCTGCGCAGCCCGTCTTCGAGAAGCGGATGTCTTGCCTCTTCAAGATTGAGAACGCCGTCGTCGCTGATCTTCGGTACGACTGCCGAGAAGCCTTTCGCGAACTCGGACTTGGCATTCAAAACGTCGAGTTCCGTCACTGCCTCGATTGCGAGCTCTATCAGCGTATACCTTTCTCTCAAGCCATCGGCTATCTCGAACAGTATCCTGAGGATCTCCTGTTCCTCTTTCGCCCGGAGAGTTTGCAGTTCGTTGTTCGCCTCGATCGCTTCAAGAGGCTCGATGAAGACCGTTGCGCCGGATGACGATGCTCCGTGCGCGACGCCGCTGACCTTGCCCTTGAAGTCTGATTTGACCGGGATAACGAACCGGTCGTTGCGGACTGTGACAATGTCGTCCTGCACGGCGTCGCCCCGGCTCCGCATTATTCCCTCGAGGGTCCTCGTCAGATTCGCGCGCTGGGACGCGATCTCGCGGCGAATGCGCTGAAGCTCGGAAGATGCTGAGTCATCAAGCTGGCCGTCCGGAAGTATCTTTCGGGTGATGTCCGACGCGACGGAAGATAGCTCGGGATTGATCTGAAGAACTATGGACCACAGCTCAGGAGCGTCTGCCTGATGTTCGCCGATCAGAGAGCGTACCTCGACTGCCTGGCGCATTATCGAAGCGAGATCCCGAAGCTCCAGCGGCTCAAGTAATGTGTCTTTGATACGAAGCCGCTTCATAGGCTCCGCTGGATCCTTGATTCCCGAAAATCTCCAACGAACGTCCTCATTCCTAAGCGAGATCGCTTCCTGCAGGAGGTTGAGATCTCGGTCAAGGTCCAGGCGATTGCTTCTCGGTTCGAGGCTCAGGACACGCTTCCGCCCCATCGGCGTCTGCGCATTGCCAGAGACGAGGTCAAGTAGCTTCTCGAATTGGAGGGTTTCGATGGAGAACATCAGGATTCAGGTTTCATGTGTCACGGATCATGTATCAGTGAGCAGTGAGCAGTGAGCAGTGAGCAGCAAGCAGTGAGCAGTAAGCAGTGAGCAGAAAGCAGTTTAGAGCAGCGCTTGCGCTGCGAAAGGCGTGCGAAGCACGGCTCATCGGGAAAAAAAAGTAGCCTGTTTAGAGCAGCGCTTGCGCTGCAATCGAATGACTGAGAACTGAGCGATGAAGTTGACTTTGATCTGACGCGCCGTTTCCATTCCTCAATTCTCAATTTTCAATTCTCACCTTCGCTTAGCTCAATGCACGCGAGACGCGTGCCCTCCGACGCATCACTCATTACTCATCACCCATTACTCTCTCACCTCAACTCCCTTCCAAAACGCTACGCGGTTGCGTATGTTCTCCGCGTCGGGCTTAGGGTCGGGGTAGTACCAAGCGGCGTCCGGGTTGGTTTCCCCGTCGACCTCGATCGAATAGTAGCTGGCCGTACCTTTCCAACCGCAAAACGAGGTCGTCTCGCTTGGCTTGAAATGATCTTTGACGATCGAATCGGCCGGAAAGTAATGATTGTTCTCAACGACGACCGTGTCGTTGCTTTCCGCGATAGTTTTTCCGTTCCAGATGGCTTTCATATTCTTAGTGAATCGTTAATCGTAAATGGTGAAATGTGAATTTGAACTGTGAATCGTAAATCGCAAATGGTGAATCGTGAATTGTGCGCCGTTTAGAGCAGCTCTTGCGCTGCAATCGAAGTACTGAGGGCTGAGTACTGAAGACTGAGCGAAGAAGTTGATTTTGGTATGACGCCCCGTTTCGATCCCTCAATTTTCAATTCTCAATTCTCACCTTTGCTTCGCTCAATGCACACGGGACGCGTGCGGTCCGACCTTCCCACCACTAACTGCTTACAGCTCACCGCTCACTCCATCGACAAAGCGGCTTCGAACTTCCGGCGTAGGAATCATGCACTGGTCCTTCTTGCCGAACAGCCTGTACCGATACTTTGCAAACAGCTTGTAAAAGAAATCCCTGATAGGGCGCGGGACGATGATGAACACATACAGCGCCGGCCAAAGCCCGTCAAGACGTTTCGCGATCCGCAGGGCGGCGGTCGAGAAAACGAAAACCTCGCCATCCTCGACTAAAACGACCGAATCCGTCTTAGAACGATCGATCTCCTTTTCTTCAAGCAGACCAGATGCAAACTCCGACTGCAAAGGCGCGAACTTGAAATACCCTGCTTTGTCTCGGTTGATAATGAAGCTCACCGATGAGTTGCAGAAGTTACACACACCATCAAAGAGGACCGTCCCGTTCATAAAGATATGGTAAACAGTCCGCCGCGATTGGCAAGGTACGAAGGTGCTTTATCTTTGGGCTTTTCAAGAAGAAACAATTTGCTCTATACTTCGTAGAAATCAAAACCTCAGTTTCTATCCGCGAAAAAGTTATGAACAGAGAAATCTCGCGAGCATTGCTCGCCTTGATGTGTGTCCTGACTTTCTCCATCGCAGCTTCGGCTCAGGTGGGTTCGTACGCGATCACCAATGCAAAGATCGTAACGGTGTCAGGCTCGGTTATTGAAAAGGGCACTGTCGTGATCCGCAATGGTCTGATCGAGTCGGTCGGATCAAGCGTAAGGGTTCCGGCAGATGCGAAGGTCCTTGACGGAGAAGGAATGACGGTCTATCCCGGATTGATCGACGCAAACTCTTCTCTCGGGATTCCTCCGACGCCACCAAGGCAGCAGGGAGGGGCATCGTCACAGAACAATGACGACGCCTCGCTTTCGAAGTATCCGGAAGGTCTGCGTCCTGAAGAAATGGTGGCCTCAAAACTCAAGGCTGGCGAAGCCCAGTTCTCGAACCAGAGGAACGCCGGCTTCACGACCGTCCTAACGATCGAGGACAATGGCATTTTTAACGGCCAGTCGGCAGTGATTAACCTCGCCGGAGATTCAGCCGCGTCGATGATCCTTCGTTCGCCGTGGGCACAGCACGTGTCTTTCAGGACGCTCAGAGGCGGTGAGTTTCCGACATCTTTGATGGGAACGTTTGCGGCGCTTCGCCAGATGTTCCTCGATGCAAAACGCCACGAGAAGATCCTCAGGATGTACGAGGAAGATCCGAGAGGTATGAAGCGGCCCGACGAAAACGTCTCACTTGAAGCACTCATCCCGATCATCAATGGCGAACAGGCGATCGTATTCAACGTGAATTCAGAGCGTGAGATAGTACGGGCTCTCGACCTTGCAAAGGAGTTCGGGTTGAAGGCGTACATCTCCGGCGGACAGGAAGCGTGGAAGGTCGCCGGACGTCTTAAAGATCAGGATGTCCCTGTGCTTTTGTCGCTCGATTTTCCGAAACGCACGCTCACGGAACACAAGGAAGCCGAGCCGGAGCCGCTCGACACTTTACGTCTTCGCGCAAATGTCCCGAAGAATCCCTCGAAGCTCAAGGCGGCGGGCGTGAAGTTCGCTTTCCACACGGGTGAGCTGAAGAACATGAAGGAGTATTTCGCAAACGCCCGGCAAGCAGTCGAGAACGGCTTGTCCGAATCGGACGCGATCCGTGCAATGACGCTTTCAGCTGCGGAGATATTCGGCGTCGAAAAGCAGACTGGTTCGGTCGAAGAGGGAAAGATAGCGAATCTTGTAGTGGTCAAGGGAGATCTTCTTGACGAAAAATCCACGGTCAGCCACGTTTTTGTTGACGGCAAAGAGTTCGAGATGCCCAAGAAGCCCGAACGGCCTGCTTCCGGACCTGGCGGGGCTGCGGCGATCGGAACTCCGGCAAATGTTGCGGGGACCTGGAACCTCACGATCGAACCTCCGGGCCAGACGATCGGGGCCACGCTTGTACTTACCCAACAGGGCGGGATCATCGAAGGCACGCTTTCATCAGACGTTTTTCCGTCAACACCTATCCGAGACGGCAAGGCCACACCGCAGGGCTTCACTTTCCTGGTGACAGTTTCGGCAGGTGGTACCGAGCTCGATGTCTCGTTTGACGGACGAGTCACTGGCAATCAGGTCGAAGGTACGGTCGATACGCCGCAAGGGCCCGCGGTCTTCAGCGGTACGCGCACTCCGTAAGGGTTAATTAGATTCAGGACCAATTGAACCGAAATGAGAAAAGAAATTACTCGTAGATTGAGATTTGCCTCTGTCGGCCTGGCACTGGCCGCGCTGTTGGTTACGGGCGTCTTCGCCCAGAACGGGACCGACGTGTTGATCAAAAACGCTACAGTGCTGACGGCGGCTAAAGGAAAGCTTGAGAATACCGATATCCTTATCAAGGACGGAAAGATCTCGAAGATTGGAAAGAATATTCGTGCGGCGGACGCCAAAGTCTTCGACGCGACTGGAAAGTTCGTGTCCCCCGGCATCATCGACTGCCACTCGCACGCGATGCTCGATGCGATCAACGAGTTCTCGTACGCGGTCACGTCGATGGCGAGGATCCGCGACGTGCTCGACACGACGGACGTCACGATCTACAGAGCTCTTGCGGGCGGTGTCACATCCGCAAATCTGCTCCACGGGTCGGCGAATCCGATCGGCGGACAGAACACCGTCGTCAAGTTCAAATACGGCCGTCCCATGGAGGAGTTCCTGTTTCCAGGCGCGCTTCCCGGAATCAAGTTCGCCCTCGGAGAAAACGTTAAACGCGCCAACTCGAACGTCCAGCCGGGACAATCAAGAAGGTATCCGGCAACGCGAATGGGGACGATGGAGGTGATCCGGGACGCGTTCATACGTGCGAAGGATTACAAGCAGAAGTGGGAAGACTTCCGCGCGGGGAAAACGAAGATCGAGCCGCGAAGAGATCTTGAGCTGGAGCCGCTCGTAGAGGTGCTCGAAGGAAAAAGGCTTGTACACGCACACGGTTACAGGTCGGACGAACACCTGAACCTGATGCTGATCGCGGACGAGTTCGGATTCAAGGTCGCGACGCTGCAGCACGGGCTTGAGGCTTACAAGATCGCTCCCGAGATCGCCCAGCGCGGAACGGGCGTGTCGATCTTTGTCGATTATTGGGGTTACAAGCTCGAAGCTTACGACACGATCCCGTACAACGCCTATATCCTTTGGAAGAACGGTGTGGTCGTTTCACTGAACTCCGATTCGGGCGAACGAATCCGAAGGCTGAATCTCGATGCGGCCAAGACGATGAAGTACGGCGGTGTACCCGAGGAAGAGGCTTTGAAAATGATCACGCTGAACCCGGCCAAACAGCTCGGTATTGACAAGCGAACCGGGTCGATCGAGGTCGGCAAAGACGCCGATGTCGTCATTTGGAGCGGCCATCCGTTCAGTCCTTATTCGCACGTCGAAACGACGATGGTAGACGGCGAGGTCTTCTTCGACCGAAAACAGGACATCGCGAAAAGAAGCGAGCTAAAGGCTGAAAGGGAAAGCCTCGAAAAGCTGGATGCAAACCTTCCTCCGAGCAAGCGCGGCAAGAAAGATGCTGCTAAGAAGGAAGACGAAGATGAGGAAAAGACGCCCGATGCGGATCCTGATCCGACCGAAGGAGGGAACCGATGAGAAAGGAGACAGGAGTCAGGAGACAGGAGTCATTACGGAACGCAGGCGTCCCGCCTGCAATGAGCGAAGCGAAAAAGGATTTGATCCCAGATCTCAGATTTCAAATGAAGAACACACGAATCATCTTGATTGGGCTTTTGGTACTCGCACTCTCGTCGTTTGTAGCGGCGCAGAACGGGCCGGCTGATCAGAATTTGACCGGGCGCACGGGTACATTTGCGATCACCGGCGCAAAGATAGTCACGGTGTCTGGAGCGGAAATCGCGAACGGCACGATCCTGATCCGCAATGGCAAGATCGCCGCCGTCGGATCGAACGTATCAGTCCCGAGCGGAGCGGAGAAGATAGACGGAAACGGGCTCAGCGTGTACCCGGGAATGATCGACGCAGGTACGAACATGGGCCTTCTGGAGGTCGGCAACGGCGCGCGCGGAACGGTCGACGTCTCAGAAACAGGGGATGTGAATCCGAACGCCAAAGCTTTTCTCGGGATCAACCCTCACACGTCACACATAAACGTCACACGCGTCAACGGAATTACTACCGTCATGTCGCTGCCCGTCGGAGGCTTGATATCAGGTCAGTCCGCGATCATCAATCTCAACGGATCGACGCAGGCAGAGATGGCCGACGTCCCTGTCTACGCGCTGGTGATCAACTTCCCGACGATCAGTACGTTTGCCGGATTCAACCCATTTACCGGACCGAGAACCATCAACTTCAACCAAGCGGTGAAAAGGCGCGACGATCGCGTGAAGGAGATAAAGGACATCTTCGAGGCGGCAAAGCAGTACGCGAACGCGCACGAAGCGTATGCGAAGGACAATTCGCTGCCGTATCCGGAAACGGACCTTAAGATGGCAGCGATGGTGCCGTATGTTCGCGGCGAGAAGCCGATCGTGTTCTTCGCCCAGCGCTCGCGGGATATCCGCGCTGTGTTGAAGTTTGTAGAGGAAATGAAGGTAAAGGGGATCATCTACGGCGGAGGCGAGGCTTGGGAAGTTGCCGACGACCTGAAAAAGCACGATGTGCCGGTGATCTATACCAGCGTTCACGACAACCCTTTCAACCAGGATGATCCTTATGACGCAAATTTCACGGCCCCGTCAAAGATGCAAAAGGCAGGCATAAAGTTCTGCATTTCGACCGGAGACAACGGGGCAAACGCCAGGGAACTTCCGTATCAGGCAGGCATGGCAGGAGCATTTGGACTTTCGAAGGAAGATGCGCTCAAGAGCGTGACTCTGTTCCCGGCCGAGATCCTCGGTATCTCGGACCGGTACGGCTCGCTTGAGGAAGGGAAGGTTGCGAACGTAGTAGTAACTGACGGCGATCTTCTGGACCCCAGAACTAACGTCAGGTATCTGTTCATCGAGGGAAGAATGCTTCCTCTTACCAGTCGGCACACGGAGTTCTTCGAGAGGTTCAAGGACAGGAAGGCCGCGGAAAGGGTGCCGTAGGAGTGAGCGGCGAGCAGTGAGCGGTGAGCAGAGAAGAGTAGCGCGTGTGCGGCAAACATAGCTGTATAGAGCAGCGCTTGCGCTGCAATGAGAAAGGTAATTCCGAACGGCGAGGACTGTCCTCGCCGTTTTGCTTTTGTTTACCCAATTTGTTTAGCCCACCCATTGATGGGTGGGACAACGAAACCCGCCCGTGAACGGGCGGGCTAGACCGAAGTGTGCCCGAACCAAACGGACGCAACTGACCTAGCTCTTCTAATCCTTTCACCTGTTGTCCAAGTGGTTTATGATGAACGGGTTATGGACGAACGGTGGAGAGCCGCGATCGAGGAACTCAATCATCGCCTGGTTGAAGAATACGCCGGCAGGGAAGACCTGTTTGACAAGCTTCGCTCTGTTCAGGAAGACCTCGGACTCCTGTATGACGGCCGTCCGACGATCCCTTTCCTGAGGCCTCATTTTCTTTCCCGAAAGCTATACAACAAGGTGATGCTGGCTGCAGAGACCGTCGCGGCGGCAGGCGAAGTGCTTACAGAAGCAGCGCTGAAAGATGACGAG
Source organism: Acidobacteriota bacterium (assembly GCA_003385635.1). Lineage (GTDB taxonomy): Bacteria > Acidobacteriota > Blastocatellia > Pyrinomonadales > Pyrinomonadaceae > Aridibacter. The sequence goes on from QQUY01000001.1 coordinate 700,408, forward strand.
TTGCTCTCAAGGTTCGATCTTACCGAGATCGAAAAGAGGCTGGTCCGCGTCGATCCGGGTTATTCCGTTACCTGCGCCAACGGCCGGCTCGATACGTTCTTTGACGGTGACGATTTCAGCTTTCTCGAATACAACGCCGAAACGCCGTCGGGACCTTCCGATCAGCGCCAGATAGAAAAAGTTCTTTCGCACATCCCTCTTTTGCAGGCATTTCTAGACGAGACCCCTCACTGGACGCCAAAACCGAGGCCAAAACTGCTTCAGACGCTCTTCACCTGCTACCGGGAACATGGAGGGCGCGAACGCAAACCGAACATAGCGATAGTAGATTGGGATGGCGTAGAGACCGAACCCGAATTCTATGTTCTGAAAGACTATTTCGAGTCGATGGGCTTTCGAACGCTTGTGGCAGATCCGGGGGAACTTGAATACAACGGAAAGGCGCTTCACGCCGGACCATTCCGCGTGGACATACTCTACAAACGAGTCCTGATCCACGAATTGCTTGAGAAATACGCGGGCGACCATCCGATCGTACATGCTTACGAAGCGGGTGATCTCTGCATGATCAACTCATTCCGCGTCAAGGTCCTTCACAAGAAGATGAGCTTTGCGATCTTTTCCGACCCGCAATACGAAAGCCTATTCACTTCCGAACAGATCGCCGTTTTGCGAGAGCACATCCCGTGGACCAGAAAGGTCGAAGATTCCGAAACGACATATCTCGACCACCCCGTCGAGCTTCTCAAGCTGCTTCGAAAGCACCGCGAAAGGTTCGTGTTGAAGCCGAATGACGACTATGGAGGGAAGGGTGTTGTACTCGGATGGGAATGCTCAGAGTCGGAATGGGACGATGCGATTCAGGAAGCCCTTAACGATACCTTTGTGGTTCAGGAAAAGGCCCCGGTGCTGCAGGAAGCGTTCCCTATGTACGCGGAAGATCTGTCACTCGAAACCCTTCTGGTCGATTTTGATCCCTATCTATTCAGGAATCATGCCGAAGGCGGTATGGTCCGTCTCTCGGCATCCTCTCTGGTGAATGTCACTCAGGGCGGTGGGCAGACCGCGCTCTTCGTGCTTGAAGGGTGAGAAGAGTTAGATGGGTGATGAGTGATTAGGAGTGAGAGAAAGTCTTGATTGATCGATCTCGTTTGCTATCTTCGCTCACCGCTCACCGCTCACCGCTCACCGCTCACCGCTCACCGCCAATCGGCGCAAACAAAAGTTCGCGCGACAAGCTTCAGCGCCAGCACTCCTCTAAACAGGTGTCAAAGATCAAGTATCAAGTATCAAGGATCAAATCGTACGGCTCAGCAACCGAACTGATACCTGATCATTGATACCTGACAATTGACCACCTGATCCTTGATCTTTGATACCTGACAATTGATCACCTGATCATTGAAAAGTAGTTGACTACGCAACTCCCCCGCATTATTATGTAGGCAACTACATAAGTGGAGTCATACTGATGGACAAGGATTTTCTTACCGATCTCGGATTTCTGGGATTCGTGACGCGGCTAAAGCGCATCAGCGACACGATGTTGCATGACGGGCGGAGCCTGTACAAAGAACTCGGAATGGACATCGAGCCGAACTGGTATGTCATTTTCCGGCTCTTGGAATCAAAGGGCGAGATGACGGTAACTGAGATCGCAGACGAAATAGGTTTCGCCCATCCGTCTGTGATCTCGATCATCAACCGGATGCAGAAGGCGGGATATGTTGAATCGAGACAATGTGGGGACGACAGCCGCAGAAGGTTACTGAGCCTTACCGAGAAGGCAAAATTTGGAATGCCGGAATTTGAAAGGGTCTGGAAAGCCGGAGTCGCCGGTACAAAGAACCTTTTGCGGGACGTGCAGGCGCTTGAATTCCTGGAACTGCTCGAGAACCGTATCAAAGAAAGGGGATTCAAGGAGCGGACACTAGAGGCACTGGAAAAGGACAGGGCCGTTAATGTCAAACGATTTTCAGACGAGCTCGCTTCAGACTTCGCCCGTTTGAACTATCAGTGGATAGAGGAGTTTTACGAAGTTGAGGAACACGACCGGGAACAGCTTGATAATCCGAAAGACTACATCATCGACAAAGGCGGCGAGATCCTGTTTGCGTTGATCGAAGGAAAAGCGGTCGGCACCGTGGCGTTGATCGAGACAGGCAATGGCTCGTACGAGCTCGCGAAAATGGCGGTCGATGGGAGCTACCGGGGATTCGGGATCGGCGAAAAACTGATGGACGGCTGCATAGATTTTTCACGGTCGGCGGGAAAGGAGCGAATCTGGCTTGAGTCAAACACAAGGCAGATCCCCGCCATACAGCTCTACAGGAAGGCGGGATTCGTAGAGATCCCTATGGACCCGGGCACGCCCTACAAGCGGGCGAACATCAGGATGGAGTTGCTCTTGTGAGCGGTGAGCAATGAGCGGTGAGCAGTGAGCGAGAAGCGGTTTAGCGGCGGGCTTGCCCGCCTTTAAAGTTCAGGGTTTAAAGAAAACCGTCCCGTAGGGACGACGTATTTTAGCCCCGGTCTTCAGACCGGGGTAATACGGCCCCGTACCTCTAGCCGCGTAGCGGCGGAAAAGCGACCGACATAAGTTCCGGGTTCCAGGTTTCGAGCCCCGAGATGAGTTCAAAAAACCGGATCTGTTTTGCCGATGAATTTTACGGTTCGTTGCACCTTGGCGGCTATGCCGTTTCGATTTGCGGTAAGCCTGCGGCTTACCGAGAGAGGCCCAAATCACATTGCGGGGGCTAAGCCCCCGGAATCTCTTTCTGTTCTACATACGGAAAGGCGTAGCCTTTCCGCACAGCAAAGCGGCGGAGCCGCTTCATATCATCGCTCAATGGTCAGTGATCCAGGGTTCACGAATCAGGCGCAGGCGTGTATTTAGTTATTATTAGACGCCTGACCCGTGAACCCTGAAAATTGTTCAGTGGCTGGATGCGACTGCCTTTTCCTGCTTCTTCAGCTTCATCTCGGTATCGTGGATAAGCTGTTTCAAAGCCGCCTTGTCAGACTCGGTTTCGGCTTTCGCAAGTGATTTCTCAAGCGCCATCTTGTATGCAGTTTCAAGCGCCAGTTCTTTTGCGACGGGAACGTCCGGAATAACACCCGTGCCTTCCCAATTGGTCTTCGTGATCGGGCTGATCGCTCGGCCGGTTGATATGAATATGTTGAAGTGGTCCGTAAGCCTGTAAACGCCTCCCGGATGCGCACCGCCGCCGGTAGTCTCGCCGACGATCGTCGCACGCTTCAGATTCTTCAGGTTGTAAGAAAACTCCTCAGCTCCGGAAAACGTTCGGCCGCTGGTCAGCACATAAACATCTTTTCCAACGTAATGCGGCGCCTTGACCTTTTCAGGCATCGTCCAGAATTCATCGGTCCTGTCGCCTTCACGCCAGTAGAGGTCATTGAGATGGACCTTTTCTTCCCCGAACAGATATGAGCAGATAAGCGCTACCATTGCCGGACTTCCACCGCCGTTTCTTCGAAGATCAAAGATCAATGCGTCGGTATTGGCCACGAAGTTCATCGCGGCGGCGACCGTTTCTGCACCGGCCTCGGCGTCAAAGAATCCCCGGAACTCGATATAGCCCACGTTGCCTTCGAGCCTCTGAACCGTCTCGAACCCGTAGTTCACACGCTCCATAAAACGGTTTCTTCGTTCGATCTCTTCTTCCGACGGCCGGTCGTTACGGCTTCGCACCGGTAAAGGGTCGTAAGAGAACCGCAAGTTCAGATGCTTGTCCTTGCTGATCGACTGGAGGTCCTTTGTCAGCCTTGCAGCGAATTCCCGGCCGCTTGAGATCGAATCGTACTCGCCGTTCTTCTGAAGTGCGCGAACGTGCTTTTCCATCTGCTTGGCGACTTCCGGAAACACGTACGAGTTGTTTATGTTCTCGAGCGCTGCATCGATAACGGCGGATCTCGCGGCGCTGTCGATCTCCATATCGCGCGAGTCCGGCGGACTTTGCGCGGCAATGACGATATTGCCGATGACGATGATGCCGGAAAGCAAAAACGCCGCGGCGATCGTTGAGCGTATTGATCTCATTTCATTTACTCCTGGATAAGAATTAAGTATTAGTCAGACCCTTGAGCAAAAGGCCGCAGACCGCGAGCGCTTTCTTCCGTACGTGACTGCGTTCGCCTAGCTCCTGGGTCGAGAGCGCGGCAGGCAGAAGGGAATTGGTTGACGTGACGAAGACTCTCGCCCACTCGGCAGCATTTCCTTTATCGAAAACGCCTGATTTCTGGCCTTCCTTGATGACGCCGGCAATGATCTCCGCCTCTTCGCGGAAGTACTGCTTGCGGCGCTCGATCACCTTTGCCCGAAGAGAGGAGAGAAGCTCGTCGATGCTCTCAGTGTAATGCTGTACGTTGTCAAAACGGACAAGCACGCGGCTGAGGATCATCTCACGGATCTTTTCTTCGGGAGGTGCATCGCCGGAGGCGATCTTTTCGAGGTCTTCCTTTACGCGTTCGACTATCCGGTCGATGTGCGAGAGGACGATCTCTTCCTTGCTTGAGAAATGCAGGTAGACGCTGCCTTTGCCGATTCCGACCTCGCGCGCGAGATCGTCGATCGTCATCTTTTTGTAGCCATATCTGGAAAGAAGCTGGTCGGTCGCATCAAGGATCGCGTCCCGAACCTCCTTGGTCTGCACAGTTGCTCGCATATATTATTTGAATTATGACCAAAAATGACTTTTAGTCAAGTAAGTGGTGGATCGTGAATCGTAAATGGTAATTGGTGTCAGTAGCCTGACCGTGGAGGAGGGCGAAAATGAGATTGTACGCCCTGAATCACGGCGTACTGGTGGCCGGAAATCAGTAGACGACAAACTAAATGCCCCCGGAATTGTCCGGTGCTTCAGCGATTTTCTTGACACGGCTGAAATAAAAGACAATAGTGATCGAGTAGCCGAAAGTAATCACAATTCAGACTTCCACAACAATGGCACTCCCTCTCTCTCACGCGGAGCTCCGACGTGCCGTCAGCAACGGTTCTTTAATTGAAGGCGGACGTCTTGAGCGTGTCTTGGGCAATCAATACCTGTTTCGAATCAGGCTTGCCTTTATTCACTCACCTCTGCGGATCACCGACGAACCTGTTCGGGAAGAAGCGCTCGAAAAAGGCTTTAGATTCCTTCCGTCCGAAACGCTGTTCCTGGTTTCTGAGGAGGTTTTGAAACTGCCGTACGACATTCAGGCGGTGATCTCTCCCTCGAACCTGATCAAAGATGAGGGTTTAAGGATGATCGGCGAACTCGAGCTTGAACCGCTCTTCAACGGACGGGTTCTGCTAGGTTTGCACAACGAATCGCGGTCAGCATTCTCCGTGAACAAGGAGCTTGTCTATGCGGAAAGCCGATTTGAGAACATTCTGGGAGAAGAGCTCTCCGGCGCAGCGGCGAGTTAGACACAGAACGGATCCGAACTCCTGAGTAAGAACGGACCGGTCATATCCAGCTTTATCCGTCACAATTCAGAAGGGTCAGATGAATGAACGTCGCTACCGCTCCCCGTACTGATCGGTGCGTTTGTTTGCGGATAGGCAACCGAGTTTCTCTGCACCTGAAATCTGACCAGCCACCGAGGACATTTCGCAAGGACGCCAAGCCGAAAAGCATAGCCAGTAGAAGAAAAGGGCGGCATTTTGAAGTGCTGTTTTTCCTGTGATAAACAGAGGTCAGGCACTATTGTCCAATGGATCAGAGGGGATTCTAAAATGAAAGTACTGTTGGCAGTCGACGGTTCGGAATGCAGCGGGAAAGCCGTAGAGGAAGTCGCATCCCGGCCTTGGAAAAAGGGGACGAAACTAAAGATATTCTCGGTAGCCTCGTCTCGGTATCCGGTGTGGTTCGTGGATCCGGGGTTTTCCGTGCTCGCGGCTCATATGACCGAGGTTCACGAGCACCACAAGATCCTCGACAAACTCGTCGAGGAACTGAAAGAAAGCATTCACGAAACCGAGCACGGAAAAGATCTTGAGATCGAGACCGAGGTGATCGAAGGTTATCCGAAGGACGAGATCGTGCGGGAAGCAAGGGAATGGGACGCCGATCTGGTGGTCATCGGGTCGCACGGGTACGGAAACGTTAGGCGGTTCCTTCTAGGCTCGGTAGCCCAGGCGGTCGTCGCGCACGCTCCCTGTTCGGTTGAGGTCTATCGCGATAAAGACCGCTGATCAGGCTTCGGATTGCAAGTTATACGTTTCAGGATCTAAGTTCAAGGTTCAATGAATTGAATATTCCCTTCTTTGCGTTTCTTGGTGGCTTTGCGACTTCGCGGGAAGTTATTCACTGCAATTGGTCAGATCTGTCAACGGAGGTTGCTCTCGCAAAGACGCCAAGGCGCAAAGTTTCGCAAAGAAGTCCAAGCTGCAATCATACATCGTGTTGAACGAATTCCTCGGCGAGAATATGAAGGAATGGACCACGAACATTTAGCTCAACTCGGAAATTGGAACTCGGAACTCGGAAGTCGAAACTTGGAAGGTGTGCCGGTCGCGTTTCTACCCTATCTCTCACACACTTTTTTTGAATCTTGAATTTTGAACTTTGAAATTTAGAGGCGGGCAAGCCTGCCGCTAAACTATCATCTGCTCACTGCTCACCGCTCACTGCTCACTCGTTTGTACTTCTTCAGTATCTCGACTGTCCTGTCGATCGGGAGCGCCTCGACCGTTCGGCCATTTCCGCTAACAGAAGACGCCATGAACAGAGAATTGTAGATCGCTTCCTCGGTCGCTTCGATCACTGCCAGGAAAAGCGGCGACATCGAATCATTTCCCAGCAACTCGATCGACTTTTCGCCTCTCGCGCCGGTGCGTCTTACTGAATCCGCCGTCGAGAATGCTATGGCGTAGTCGCCCGAGCCGTTCGAGCCCGAAGCTCCCGTTCTTGCCAGCCCCATCATGGTCCGCGCCGCAAGCCGCTCCAGATTTCTGGCGGAAAGCGGTGCGTCGGTCGCGACGACGATGATGATTGATCCGTCGGCCAGCTCGTTCAGGTCCTCTCTGCCGGTATCCAGCGATCCTTCAAGCGCGCCTTTCATATAGTAGCGGCCTAGTTCCTCGCCTACCGGAGCACCGTCGATCGTCAACACGCCGCCGAAATTGCTCTGGACAAGAACTCCCACCGTGTATCCGCCCAGGTTTTCGGGGATCTTCCTCGAAGAGGTGCCAATCCCGCCCTTGAAGCCAAACGCGACCGTTCCTGTTCCCGCTCCGACCGAACCTTCATCGACTGCACCGTGCTTTGCCGAGTTGATGGCATTCGAAACATCTTCCTGAGTAAAGTGACGCCCGCGTATGTCGTTAAGGAAGGCATCGTTAGTTTCCGCGACTACGGGATTTATCGAACGAACGTCCTCGTTTCCCTTAAGCGCCAGCATATGGCTGATCAGGAAGTCGCCGACCTTCGGAACTGCAAGCGTCGAAGTAAGCAACACGGGCGTCTCGATCTCTCCGAGCTCTTTGATCTGGGTCGTTCCGATGAACTTTCCGAATCCGTTCCCGATAAAGACCGCGGCCGGGACCTTTTCGGCGAATAGATTTCCACCGTGCGGAAGGACCGCAGTGACACCCGTTCGCACATTTTCACCTTTGATGATCGTCGTGTGCCCAACCTTCACGCCTTCAACATCGGTGATGGCATTGAGCGAACCGGTCGGCATCACACCCGGGCTAAGGCCGGCCTCTCTTGCACGCATTCGATCAGGAGTGGTCGTCGCGTCCGCGTTGTAGGTGTTTCTTTCGATCAAGATGCCAGCCAGGAAGATCAGGGCCAATAAGATAAGTGTACGGGTCGTCATACTCCTCCGTTGTTCTTTGATTCGATCTCACGCCAGCTTTGGGGATTCGAGCCGTCATCGATACGGACCATCTCGATGCAATCGGGCGCGGGGCAGACCAGGTAGCAAAGGTTGCAGCCGACGCATTCGGGTTCATCAACGACAGGAAACACGCGCCCGTCTTCTTTCTCGACAAGATCGATGCACTGGTGCGCGCCGTCCTCGCAGGCGATATGGCACAGATTGCACTGTATGCACTTGTCGTGGTCGATCCGAGCGACAACGTCGTAGTTGAGATCGAGATCGCCCCAGTCCTTCACCCGAGGTACGCTCCTGCCGACGAGCTCTGAAACGCTGGCGACCCCTTTTTCGTCGAGGTAATTGTTCAGCCCGTCGATCAGGTCTTCCACAATGCGATAACCGTAATGCATCACCGCCGTGCAAACTTGTACGTTGGCAGCACCCAGAAGAAGAAACTCCGCCGCGTCCTGCCACGTCGAGATTCCTCCGATACCGCTAATTGGCACGCCGACCTTTTCGTTTCTGGCGAGCTCGGAAACCATATTCAACGCGATCGGTTTTACCGCCGGTCCGCAGTATCCGCCGTGTGCGGTCTTTCCGTTCACGTTCGGGTGCGGGACCATCGTGTCGAGATCGACGCCGATGACAGAGTTGATCGTATTGATCAGCGAAAGCGCGTCGGCGCCGCCTTTAACCGCAGCTTCACCTGGGTAATTAATATCGGTCACGTTCGGAGTGAGCTTTACGATCACGGGAACGGTCGCGATCTCCTTTACCCATTCGGTGACCATGCAAGTGTATTCCGGTACCTGGCCCATCGCGGATCCCATTCCTCGCTCACTCATTCCGTGAGGGCATCCGAAATTGAGCTCAAGCCCGTCGGCGCCGGCGTCTTCAGCCTGTTTGACGATCTCGTGCCAAGCCTCGCGTTTTGATTCGACCATCAGGCTGACTATCAGCGCATTGTCCGGGTACTTCTTTTTGCACTCGTAGATCTCTTTGAAATTGACCTCTAGAGGGCGGTCCGTGATGAGCTCGATATTGTTCAGCCCGAGCATCTTCAGGCCGCCATGATCAATAGCGGCAAGGCGTGAAGAAACGTTCCGTATAGGCTCGCCGAGCGTCTTCCAGACCGCGCCTCCCCATCCGGCGTCAAATGCGCGCTCGACCATTGAACCCATATTCGTAGGCGGCGCGGACGCAAGCCAGAAAGGATTTGGCGACTTTATGCCAGCGACGTTTGTGTTTAGATCAGCCATCGTTTTTCCTGACCACGAATTTCACGAATTTCACGAACGGAATTGGACACCGATGAACACGCATGAAGACAGATGATTGTGAAAGGAGATTTGGGACTGAATCGTTAGCATAGAAGCAGTAAAGTATCCTGTCTTAATCTGTGTTCATCTGTGTCCTTTCTTCTTCCCTCGTGAAATTTGCGCAATTCGCGGCCCTGCATTTTCCGCTACGGCGCCTTGTTGGAAGGCACGTGATAGGGAACTCCCTTCCTCGGAGCCCGCGCGGCCATCGCTTTTCCTTCCGCAGTTGTCCAGGGGATGCCGTAGAACAGGCCGCCCGCCGGATCAACCGCAAGACGATGATCTATCGGACTGCCGCCCGCCGGTATCTCCATATCGATCAGCGCCGCTTTGTAGAAAAGGTTGATGTTGCCGCTTGTTTGCTCAGGGTGCGGAACCAGCCCATTCTCATCGATCTTGAACCTGAACGTCCTGTATGTCACACCGTTCGCGATCACTGAACATTCCCAGTCTCCAGGTGCCTCTTCGACCTTGATCGGAGGCTTCGAATACTCCGCTTCTCCGAAGTGAAGGGGAAGTTTGAATGTCAGTCCAACGAATTCTACCTGGTCCTTGTAAGCCGATCCCCTTTTGTATTGCGCCGCTAAACGGTCGGTGTAGATGCCCACCTCTCGTCGGGACTGATCTTCAGACATACTGACACGGTCATAGTCGAGCGCCACGCGTTTGCCATTCACGGAACAACGGGCGAATGGACTGCTGGGCCTTCTTGACCTTTCGTCCGGAGAATAGGTCGTATATATGTAGAGGTCGCCGAAAGTAGGGCTCCCGTAATTGTCGATCGGTTTCTTGAAATATGTTCCTTCGATGTTTGACTGCACGAAATATGCGATCGCGACTGCCGCTTCGTTGTGGCGGTCGATGTAATAGTCGGATACGTCGGGCTGAGGTTTCGTCGCCGATCCCCTCACTTTCGTAGCGCGGTGAACATTGATGCTGTATGTCCTGACAAGGGTCTCCGTATCGGTATCGCCGTCGACAAAGTTCACTTCAATCTGAAACTTGCCGGTGCCCTTTATTACCGCGCTTTCGTCAAAGCAGCGCAGACCCGCAGTCATGTAGTCTTCATAATTCAGATCGCGTCCCCTGCGCTGAATCTCGGTCCGTAATCCGACGTCGGTCGCTTTCGTGTAGACGTCGCCCTCGCATCGGACTTCAGATACGGCTTTTCCATCCTTTTTGACCACGATCCTGAACGCGCTGCGTTTGGGAAAGGTCCCGATGATACGGAGCGACGATTTCAGATACCAGCCGATGTCTTTGTTTAGTCTCAGCTGGGAGTCGTACTCCTTGACCGGCTCGGCGTCAAAGAAAGTCGCGCCGTCATCCATCACCATCTGGCGTTCGAAAGCGCCGACGGACATCCCCGACGCCGCTACTGTAAATATCAACAAAAGCAACAATATACGATTCACTAACTTATCCTCCCTGATTCGGATCTATAGTTTACTGGCAAAAGAACCGGCCATGGACCGCTTCAACAAAACGAGAAAGAGGGACACCGATGAACACGGAAGAAAAAGATCACAATCGCCTCTTGCAAACGACCAGGATCTCCATAGTGGCTGACATTGTCTTATCCTTTTTCATCCTTGTTCATCCGTGTCCGATTCTTTTCGTGAAACTCGTGCAATTCGTGGCTAGTTCCCAGCTCCGGCGAATGAGATCGTCTCACCAGTTAGTTTCTCGTGGATTCCCATCGCGGCGAGTTTGCCGGCCTGGGCGGCGTCGACGGCCTCAGCGCCGCCGTTTACGCAGTCGCCGCCGGCGAAGACATTATCGCGAGCGGTCATCATCTTCGAATCCACCTTCACGCGCCCCTTTTCGTCTCTTTCAGCGCCGATCATCTCGAAAAACTTCTTCTGCTTTTTCTGTCCGATCGCTTTGATCACCATGTCGCAGGGGATCTCAATCTCGCTGCCGTCCGGCCTCGTGCACTTTAGCGACTCGACTCGGCCGTTCCCTGCGATCTCGACCGGCGACGCGTGCCATACAAACTCGATACCGTCGGACTTTGCCAATTCGTACTCGTAATCATAAGCGGATATGTTCTCTCGACCTTTTCGATAGATCATCATCACTTTTTCCGCCCCCAGCCTTTTCGCCTGTGTGACCGCGTCGATCGCCGTGTTACCGGCGCCGATGACCGCGACTCGATTGCCGAGTGGAACTCTCTTCCATTCCCGCGTCTTAACATCCTCGATGAACGAAAGCGCATCGATAGCGCCCTCAAGATCCTCGCCGGGAATGTTCAGGTCGTTTGTGTCGCCGAGCCCGATACCGAGAAAGATGGCGTCGGAGCGCTCATAAAGGTCCTCGAACACGACGGACTTATGAGGACTGAGGACTGAGGACTGAGAAAGAAGGGAGGACTGAGGATCGTCCGAGGTCTGACTTCTGACTTCTGAATTCTGACTACTGTTTTGCCCGTCGCTCGCGCTCCGGGTTCCGATTCCCGCCTCCTGTCTCCTGTCTCCTGTCTCCTGTCCCGGAACTACCCAGGTATTCAGCACGATATCTACCCCGAGCGACTCAACCAGTGCCACTTCGTCTAGCGAGTCCTTCTGGGTCATCTTGTACTCGGCCATCCCGTACGTATCGAGTCCGCCGGCGAGCGGCTTCATTTCGTAGATCGTTACTGAATATCCGAGTCTCGCAAGGTATGTAGCGCACGAAAGCCCGGCGGGCCCGGAGCCGATGATCGCCACGGACATTCCGTTCGGCTCGCCGGCTTCAAAAATGTGCTTTCCCGATGTCGTCACGTGCTCGGTGGCGTACCGCTGCAAACGCCCGATCTCGATCGGCTTCTCAACGAGAGTTTTCTCAACGCAGGCGCCTTCGCAGAGCGCTTCGACGGGACAGACCCTTGCACAGGATGAACCGATCGGGTTCGCATCGAAGATAACGCGCGCGGAACCTCTTAAATTGTCGGTGGCTATCTTCTTTATGAACGACGGGACATCGATGTGGGTCGGGCATGCACGTGTGCACGGAGCGTCGTAGCAGAACAGGCAACGATTTGCCTCTACCTTCGCCTCCGCCTTGGTCATCAGCGGATCGATCGGCGAGAAGTTTTTCTCTATTTTGTCTTTCGGAAGCTTGCTACTCATCCTCTTCGTTTCTTACTTTTTAGTCTTTTACTTTGCGGGTCTTGGCGCCTTCGCGTCTTTGCGAGAGGTCTTTGTCTGTTGCGATCCGTTCAACCAAACAAGGAAAAGGTTCCCGCCAAGACGCGAAGGCGCCAAGTCCCGCAAAGAAACGCTCTCGTCAGAAGGCTATAGGCTTAAGACGGGGGGATAGGCCCTGCCGCTACGAGCAAGCACTCATTGGTCAATGGTCAATGATCGTTGCTCAATGTTCTGCGTCTGCCTCAATTTCAATCAGCATCCTCGGGTCTATCAGAGCCGAGACCTCGACCATAGTAGTCGCCGGCATTATTCCCTTAAAGAACTCGCCGTGCGCGCGGCCGTACTCTTCCCACTGAGAAATATCGGTGACGAACATACGGGTCCTGACGACGTGTTCAAGCGATGCGTCGAGGGCGAGCAAAGCTTTTTCAATGTTCCTGATCGTCTGGACGGTCTGAAGGTAAGCATCGCCCTCGCCGACGATATCACCCTTCTCATCTGTCGCCGTTGTCCCCGTGACGTATATCCGCTCGCCGACACGCACCGCGCGCGAATATCCGACGATCGACTCCCATTTTTGACCTGATGAATATGTCCGTCTCTCTTTCATAGTAATAGCCACTAATTTCACGAAAGAAGGGAAAGACACAGATGAACACGGATAAAACGAGGATACGCAACTTCCGGATCTAAAACGGACCGCAATTTACTTTGACGCCCCCCATCCGTTCCATCTGTGTTTATCTGTGTCCAATTCCTCCTTCTCCTAATCAGCGACGAGCGTGTCATATGAATCAGGGCGCCTGTCCCTGAAGAACTGCCACGTGTTCCTTACTTCCCTGATCTTGTCCATATCGAGATCGGCCACTATCAGTTCGTCGCTTCCGCGGGAGCCTTCGGCAATGATCTGCCCGCGCGGATCGCAGAAATAGCTTTGACCGTAAAACTCGCCTATATCCCAGGGCTCCTCGTGCCCGACCCGGTTGATGGCGCCAACGAAGTATCCGTTTGCGACCGCGTGCGCAGGCTGTTCCAGTTTCCAAAGGTATTCCGAAAGCCCGGCGACGGTCGCCGATGGATTGAACACGATCTCGGCGCCGTTCAGTCCAAGTGCCCGCGCGCCTTCCGGAAAATGCCGGTCGTAGCAGATATAAACACCGATCCGCGCAAACGCAGTGTCAAAGCACGGATACCCAAGATTACCTGGCCGGAAATAGAACTTCTCCCAAAATCCGGGCGCGACGTGGGGGATATGGTTCTTTCGGTACTTGCCGAGGTACTTGCCGTCGGCGTCGATCACCGCCGCGGAGTTGTAATAAATGCCGGACATCTCTTCTTCATAGACCGGCACGACAAGCACCATCCCGTGCTCTTTGGCGACCGACTGCATCATTTGCACCGTCGGGCCGTCGGGGATGCGTTCGACCGCTTCGTACCAGCGCGTCTGCTGTTCGGCGCAAAAGTAAGGCGTCGTGAAGATCTCCTGGAAACACAAGATCCGGACGCCCTGCGAGGCGGCTTGCTCGACGAACTTCATCTGGTTGTCGATGTTAGCCTTCTTGATCTCTTCGATCGGCGCGTCAGTCGGCGCCGCGTTATGGGCTTGAATGAGCCCGCATTTAACTGTTCTGCTCATAAGAATCTGGGGAAGGGACACGGATTAACACAGATTAAAAAGATAGGGCGATCAAAGACCGCGAGTCCCCGCGAAAATTTAGACGCCGCCTTCGTCTTTTATCCGTGTTCATTTGCGTCCAATTTGCTCTGAAGATCTCGGCGAGGGACACAGATGAACATAGTCTCATAGAGATGTGGCGATTCAAGATCGCAATTCCCGGTGATGATTTAGACGCCACCATCGTCCCCATCTGTGTTTATCTGTGTCCAATTCTTCCGTTCCCGCTAGCTCATCCAGTTTGTACGAGCCTCCGGGTTCCACTTCGTCGTCGTCTTCTTCAGCTTCGTCCAGAACTCGATGGAGCTCTTGCCGGTAATGTCGTTCGCTCCAAATCTCGAATCGTTCCAGCCGCCGAATGAGAAGGGCTCCCGGGGAACTGGCACGCCTATGTTGACCCCGATCATTCCGGCGCTTGCGCGTTCGATGATGTATCTTGCTAGGCCTCCGCTCTGAGTAAATACTGCCGCGGCGTTGCCGTACGGATTTGAGTTTTCGATCTCCAAAGCCCTGTCGATGCTGTCTGCTCGAATTATCGATATCACAGGCCCAAAGATCTCCTCCTTCGCGACCGACATGTCAGGCGTAACATTATCAATCACCGTCGGACCGACGTATGTGCCGTTCTCTTTTCCCCGAACACGCGCCCTTCGCCCGTCGACGAGTATCGTCGCACCCTGCTCCTCGGCTTCGGATATGTATCCTTCGATCCTGTCTTTCGCTTCTTTCGAAATTACTGCGCCGAGATTGTCGCCCGGTACTATCTTCTTTGCCTCTTCACATATCTTTTCTATTATCCCGTTAACTTCGCCGACCGCTAACATTGCGGAAGCCGCCATGCACCTTTGTCCGGCGCAGCCACTCATAGAGGCGGCGACGTTCGAAGCGGTCATTTCGGGATTTGCATCGGGAAGCACGAAAAGATGGTTCTTGGCACCTCCAAGAGCGATGCAGCGCTTTAAGGAATTCGTCGCCTGGCGATAGACGATCTTGGCGACCTTTGTTGATCCCACGAAACTAACGGCCTCGATCTCAGGGTGCGTGCAGATCCCTTCAACGACGTCCTTCGCACCATTTACAACGTTGAAGACTCCTTTGGGCAAGCCGGCTTCGGCGAGAAGCTCGGCCATTCTTTGGACCGAAAGCGGCACCAGTTCCGAAGGCTTCATCACCATCGTGTTACCAAGGACGAGCGCGTTCGGGGCGGTCCAATTGGGGACCATCAGAGGGAAGTTGAACGGGACGACAGAAGCAACGACGCCGAGAGGGAAGTGCTCGACCCGGCATTCGACGCCTTTGCTGACCTCAAGTATCTCGCCTGAAACAAGCTGGGGCATCGAGCAGGCGAACTCGGTCAGCTCAATGCTTTTGTCGACCTCGGCGCGTGCTTCGTCGTTAGTCTTGCCGTTCTCTTCTGAGACAAGGTCCGTCAGTTCGTCCGAATGCTTCTCCAGAAGATGCCTGTAGCGAAAGAACACCTGAACTCGCTCTTTGATCGTCGTTTCACTCCAGTCCTTGAACGCCAGCTTGGCGGAGGCGACGGCGCGGTTCAGTTCCCCGACGGTGGAAAGGGGGACCTCAGAGATCTGCTCGCCGTTGAGGGGAGAGATCACATCGAGCGTATCGCGCGACTCGCTGTCCACGAACTCGCCGTTGATGAAATTCTGTACTTTGTCGTATTTCATAATGCTGGCCACCAATTACAAGAATTCCACTAAGGGAAGAATTTCGACACAGATGAACACAGATGGATTAGATAATGCGACTAGCCAATTTAAAAATTTTCTTTACTGTCCCAAAGTATCTGTTTTCATCTGTGTCAGCCTACAAAGTGAAATCCAAAGGGCTCTTGGGTCCTTGGCCCGCATCAGTTGCCCTCCGCTTCAGCGGGGGGATATAGATGCTTCACCATACGTTTCGGGGCTTCAGCCCCGCATTCTAATGGAAACCGGCCCTTATAAGGAAGGCTTGGAACTCATCGCTGAACTTAATCTTCTTGTGGTGCTCTTCTTGTCGGAGTATATATCGTCTCACTCGAGCGATCTGATCTTTGCCGACAGATACCGCGAAATAGTCTCGTTGCCAGCCAAACTTGAACCTCGAGAGGCCGGATTTGTTGATCCAGGCTGAGGACTCTCCTTTCAATAGCTGGATCGTCTCTCCCATCGATTGTCCCGGATTCAATGAAATCAGGCAGTGAACATGATCTTTGTGTCCACCGATCACATCGATGTGAATTCCTTTGGCTTCAGCGTTTGTCTTGATGTGTTCAAAGACCTTGGGTCTGATCTGTTTGTGAAGGTATGGTTGACGGTTCTTAGTGGACCACACGACGTGCACCCACACTTTTACATATGGCATTTGATCTGTGAGGAGGCGCTGCAATACAGCAAGGCCGGTCAAGAGTTGATTTCCGAGGACCTCCTTGGGAGGAAGTCCGTTTAGGCTCTGGCGGCTGAAGCCGCCGGAAAGCGTTTTTCCGCTTTAATGTCCCCCCGTTAAAACGAGGGGCAACTGATGGAGTCTGAGTTCAGGAGTTGGAGAATGCGATTTCTACATCGTTTTGCTACTTCCCAAATATCTGTGTTCATCTGTGTCCAATTCTTCACAGTTAGTGAAATTAGTGGCTAACTCCTTTTTAATCCCATCAGGAGCCAGTACACGGAGAAGCCAATGCCGAATGTCACAAACCAGGCGTAATTATACAACGTGTCGAAAAAGCCGGGATCCGCGACCTGGCCGCCCGGGGTAGTCGCCGCACGTATGAAACCGTAAACGACCGGAGCGATCGCAAGTACCAATGCCGCTACGGCCGCGAAGTTCACCCCACCTTTGTAGCTGTACTCGCCTTTTGGATCAAAGAGACCCGCCAGATCGAGCTTCTGTTTGCGGATCAGCCAGTAGTCGCAGATCAAAATTCCGCCTATCGCGCCCATAAGTCCCGAATAGCCGATAAGCCACGTAAAGATATAGCTTCCGAGCGAGGACATAAGCTCCCACGGCATCATCAATATGCCGATCACTGCCGTGATGATCCCTCCTGTCACATAAGAGATCCGCTTCGGGTTAAGGTTTGAGAAGTCATTGGAAGGCGAGACGACGTTCGCCGCCATGTTCGTTGTCAGCTGAGCGACAAAGATGACCAGCATCGAGAAGAGAATGATCAGCGCACTGTCGAAGCGCTGAATGAGCGCTACCGGATCCGCGATCGCCTCGCCGTAAATGATCACTGTCGCGCTTGTGACCGCGACGCCTATGAATGCAAAAGCGGTCATCGTCAGGGGCAGGCCAAGCGCCTGTCCCAGCATCTGCGACCTCTGGGACCTTGCGTAGCGTGTGAAGTCCGGAATGTTCAGTGAGAGCGTAGCCCAGTACCCGACGGATGCAGTCAAAGCTCCCGGAAAGATCAGCCAGAAGTCCGCCTTTTGCTCCTGTAGCGCTGAGGAACCCGAAAGAACATTGCCGAGGCCGCCAGCGGCGTAAGAGGCCCAGACCAAGAGCAGCATTCCTCCGAACAAAAGCAAAGGCGCGGCCCACGATTCCAGATACTTGATCCCTTCGATACCTCTAAGAATGATCACGACCTGGACGATCCAGAAGATAAAGAACGAGATCCAGGTATGAAGCGCGACTCCCGCGATCTCGCCGCCGAGGCTTGCCCATCCACTCCAGACAGCGGTGAAGAGCGCGTCGAGTGCGGTTCCACCGATCCAGGTCTGGATCCCGAACCAGCCGCAGGCGACTATGGCCCTCAGTATCGCCGGGATGTTGGCCCCGGTAGTGCCGAAGGAAGCCCGGCAAAGAACAGGAAACGAAATTCCGTACTTGGTCCCGGCGTGAGCGTTGAGGACCATCGGGATCAGAACGATCGAGTTGCCAAGCAGGATCGTGAGCATCGCCTGCCACCAGTTCATACCCTGCTGTATGAAACTTCCGCCAAGTAGATACGTCGTGATGACGACGCTCATCCCGATCCAGAGCGCCGCGATGTTCCACGTGCTCCAGGTCCTTTGTTCGAGGGTCGTAGGAGCGAGGTCCTCATTCCACAGTGGCGAGCCGGATACATCTTCGGCCAGTTCTTCAAATCCCGATTCTGTGACGGCTACGTCATCTGTCATAGCTGTTCTCCGAAGAATATTTATCGGTACTACTTAAACAACTGCCATTTGATCCGCGTGTAAGCGATCTCGAATCCGTTCTTCTGTGCGTTCTTTTGCGACTGGCTTCCAGGCGCAGCGCCCATCATCGCAAGCGTGCATCCTTTCTCTGCAGAAAATTGGAGGCGATCAGCGAGCAATGCCGTCTGGGCTCCTTTTCGCCTGGCCTCAGGGATCGTGCTAGCCCCTGCGAGAATGCAGACGTCGTCGTAGATTATCAGCGAACCTGCAGCAACGGGTTCTCCCCCGATCTCGGCGACATAAGGGTACCCCGCCGGGCACTGAGCTCCGATCCTTCCGAAGGAGAACATGAAATCCGAAAGCCCCGGATGTTCCGTAGCCCATCCGGCCGCAGCCGTACGCGCCCACAGGTCGTGTTCTCCAGGCTCGATCACTCGCGTCGTGATCCCGGATCCGTTGTTCTCATTCCTGGCTTTTCCCGGCTTCAGCTCGCGTACCAATACTGATGTGACCTCGATCGGACGATATCCCCGTTCGCCGAGCAGGGAAAGTATTGATTGATCGGCCAACGGGCTCACCTCGTGGAAACAGTGCGCTTTGCGCTCGCGGTAGAACTCCTCGATCTTTTCAAGCTGATCGTTTGTAGCATCTTCAAAAAGCCCCAGACCAAATGTCTGTGTAAGAGGAGAATCGATACCGTCGAACATCGCATAAGCACCGCCGACATTGATCCACTCGGCACCGCTCTCCGGCTCAATCCGGGCACGGGTTTCGACGAAGTCGGCGTTCGCGCGCGCTTCCGATTGTTCGAGCCGTTTTGAAAGAGCCTTGTCGATAATCACCATCTCATTCAGGGTCTTTATTCCTCGTCCATCGGCTCCTTCATCGCGCTTACCCGTATGCCGAAGGCAACAAGCTCTTCCGCTTTTCCCGGATTCCCCGTCAAGAGTACTACTGAAGCAACTCCAAGATCCTCGAGTATTTTCGCCGCCGGGCGGAAATTACGTGAATCCCGCTCAAATCCCACTTTTTCGTACGCATCACCCTGCGAAAGCCCGGCCTCCTTGTGCGGGCCGCTCACCATCAGCGCTAGGTGCCCGTTGCCCTTGCCCTCCTGATCCAGGTAAACGATCACTCCTTCCCCGAGCGACTCGATCATCGCCTGGGACGCAGCCATTTCTTCCCGGCAGGCACACTCGACACTGTTGAACACGTGCGAGGAAACACAACTCGAATGGATACGGCAAAGGATATCTTTCTTTCCGGAAACGTCTCCCATCACGAGCGCGATCGATTCCGCAATGCCGTCGTAATAGAGAATCTCACTAAACTTGCCGTATTTTGTTTCAAGGGGCCTTTCGGCCAGACGAACTATCACAAGGCTCTCAGCTCCTCAACCGGCCAACTTCAGCATGACGGCGTTCCTCAGGCTCTCCCCGCGCGTTATTGCGATCCGTTTTCCGTCTCTTGAGTATGCTCTTCGCTGAATCCAGGGGAGATCGAAATCCGTGAGACGAACAGGGTCGCCAGCGGTCACTGGCTGAGCCCACAGGTCGACTTTCTCTCCATCTGCCACAAGGTAGGTGATGGATTTACCGTCTGGTGTCCAAAGCGTTCCTCTGCGGGAGATCGTATTAGCGGGGATGCTGAACTTCTTGATCGGCGTACCGCCACCGGCCGGGATAATGCCGAGACTCATGAACTGGTCTTTCTCATCGATGAAAAAACAAGCGATCATCGAACCGTCCGGTGAGTAGGTCGGAGCACTCGAGAAATAGTCTGTAAGTCTTTCGGCGCGGCCTCCTTCAGCCGGCATTCTGAAAATGCTCTGTTTACCAGCTGGCCAGGCGGAAAATGCTATGTATTTACCGTCACTCGAGAAAACTGGTTCTCCCGGTCCGACCACTCCTGTGTTGATTCGGGCAGGATTTCCACCGTCAATCGAAACCTTGTATATCTGAAAGCCCTCCACAGGACTCGAATAGACGACGGTCCTGCCATCAGGTGAAACGGCCGGCGATGATTTCGGGATCCGGTCGTTCGTCAGCTGTTTCTGATTCGAACCGTCATCATTCATCACCCATACTTCCCGGGCTCCGCTTTGGTCTGATACATAGACGATCCTGCCGTCCGGTGTCCAATCAAGGCTCCAGGTGTCGCCCTTTGCCGGGAAGACCTCGGTCGATTCCATCGGATCCAGATCTTGCGATACCCAGATCGCCGTTTTTAGTACCTCTTCGGTTGTGACAAGGCGAGACCCGTCCGATGTGATCGACAGTCCCCAGTAGTTGCTGTTACTTTGCGTGATCCTTACAGCTTCGCCCCCGGGAACCGAAACCCTGTAGACCTGCGACGGCTCTCCACCTATCCGATTGCCGGTCAGGTAAACGAAATCTCCGGTCGGGTCCCACACAATTCCTCGTGGGTCGATCCCGTCCCATTGGCCCGTACCCAGATTCGAAACTGAATCATCTTCAAAGCTATAAATAGCCAGAGAAAGCAATGGATTGGGAAGTCGATCATCATCGCCTTGCAAGAACAGAAGTCTTTTGCCGTCCGGCGACCATGAATTGCCCGGATCTATCCACTGTTTTCCAACCTTCGTTACTAGTCTGCGAGGCTCGGTCCCGTCGGCCTTTGAAACGGTGATGGAGGTTTCAGTCGTCTTCGGGTTTCCCTCAGAGTATGCGATCTGCGAACCGTCGGGAGAAAGGCTGAATGCCCTTGAAGCAACCGGTATGGTGAGCATTGATCCCCCCAGCGTGGGTACTCTGTAAATCGCCAATCGCTTGTCTGGATCAATACCGGTAAAGAAGATGAAGTTGCCGTCTGGTGAAAAGACAACGTTATCTATATATTGAAAATCTCCCGCCTTAAGAATTTCAACCGTACTGTTGGTTTCGATCTGCTTTACCTGCAATGACTTCTCATTGCCTTCGACATTCAGGAGCGCGAGGAACTTGCCGTCTGGGGAGATCGCCGCATCCCACACGCTGCCTTCGCCGGTCAGCCTTTCGGCCGTGATCTCGGCAATGGATATCGTTTCGGTTCTATCAGAGAAGAACGGAGCCCAAACGTAGAGACCGAACGCGCCGATGCCCAATACAGCTGCCGCCGCAAGTCCGGCTATCACATACAACAGACTCGACCTCCTGCCTCGAATGTCCGAATCATCCTTGATCGCTCGGGTGTGAAGCACCTCGGTTTCGTCGGTTTTGGAGATCTTGTGTTTTGTAGGAGCCTCGCCGGGGTCGTCAGTAAGATCAGGAGGGATAGATCGTGTCGGAGCTTCGGTTCCTTCCTCGACGAGCCATTCGCCGTCGTCGAGGCAGAAGTTAAGGGAGAGATCTTCGTACTCCCGGCCGCATTTTGGGCAGGTCTTCATAAAGGAAACTGATACGACCGAAGCGTTTCGGACAAATGCAATCCCGACTGCCGACTAATTTGGCGCGTTGAGGCGTAACCAGCTGAGAGCCTTTGCCTTGTCGGTAAAGAACCTAACCCTCACGCCTCCGGCCTTGGCTATTGCTTCATATAGCTCGCTGGTCTCATCGGGTTCGAATTCCCAAAGGTGAAATGCAAGCCAAAGCTCAGGGGCAGCTGCTGTGCCCTTGCCGGCTTCGACAACTTCGTCCGTGGTCCGTTCGCCTTTCGGGACCGGACCTTCGATCAGGACCCGTTGGGTTTCATTTGCCGTGCAAACCTCAACTATCTCCTTCCACATCGCTACTCTGTTCTCACGGCCAACAGAGTAGTCCGGCATCAGCTCGGTCCTCACGTAATCGCCGCAGAATTCGACTTTGAATTGCTTAGCCATTGTGGGCCCCCTTTGGTTTCAGACGCCTACACATTCACCTCTCTTGAGGAATCTTCCGTCGCCTTTTTCACCAACGTATTCTTCATCTTTTACCACAACTTTTCCTCTTGAAAGCACGGTTTCCACGACGCCCTGTACAATTTTGCCTTCATAAGCGTTGTAATCGACGTTCATATGATGGGTTTCTACTGAAAGTGTCTGCGATCTGTTCGGGTCAAAGATCACGATGTCAGCGTCGGAGCCAACCGCGATGGTGCCTTTTCGGGGGAAAAGGCCGAACATCTTAGCCGCTGCCGTTGACGTGATCTCGACGAAGCGGTTGAGCGAGATCCGATTCTCGTGAACGCCCCCGTTATAGATCAGTGACATACGGTTCTCGACTCCCGGAGCCCCGTTTGGTATCTCGGCAAAGCTGTTCTTCCCAAGCTCTTTCTGCTCCTTCATGCAAAACGGACAGTGGTCGGTCGAGACCACTTGAAGATCGTCCATCTTCAGCCCTTTCCAAAGTTCGGAGTGGTTGTGTTTTTCCCTCAACGGCGGCGTCATCACGTACTTGGCGCCTTCAAAATCGTCTCCATAATCGTCGATCGACAGGAACAGGTATTGAGGACAGGTTTCGGCAAAAGCAGGAATTCCGCGGTCGCGAGCCTCGCGCACCTGGTTCAGAGCGTCATTGCAGGAAAGGTGAACTATGTAGACAGGCGATTCCGCCATCTCAGCGATAGCGATCGCGCGGTGGACGCCCTCGGCCTCGGCGATCGTTGGTCGGGTCAAAGCGTGATATTTTGGGGCCGTCCTTCCATCTGCCAGCGCCCTCTTGATGATCTCGTCGATGACGATCCCGTTCTCGGCGTGCATGCATATCAGCCCGCCTCTTTCGCCCGCCGCGGACATCGCGCGAAAAATGGTTGCGTCGTCGGCAAGAAACACACCGGGATAGGCCATGAACAGCTTAAAGCTGGTGATGCCCTCGTCCATCAGCGTGTACATCTCCTCGGTGTGCTTGTCTTCAAAGTCCGTCGTGATCAGGTGAAAGCCGTAATCGATCGCGGTTTTGCCTTCGGCTTTGGCGTGCCACTTGTCGACGCCGGCGATCATTGATTCGCCTTTCGTTTGCACCGCGAAATCGATGATCGTCGTCGTGCCTCCGTATGCGGCGGCACGGGTTCCGGTCTCGAAGTCGTCTGACGATTCTGTGCCTCCGAACGGCAATTCCATGTGCGTGTGAGGATCGATCCCGCCGGGAATGACAAGCTTTCCAGTGGCGTCGATGACCGTATCGGCCGCTATATCGAGCGACCTTCCGATCGTCATCACGATCTCGCCGTCGATGAAGATGTCGGCCGTGTAGTCGTCTACGGCCGTCACGATCCGGCCGTTCTTGATGAGTGTTTTCATAATCAAATGGCCACGGATTTCACGGATTACACAGATTATGGGTGATTCTAAGGAGGACTATTCTTGGATCCGTGTTAATCCGTGTAATCAGTGGCTAAATCTTCCTGAATGCTGCGTCGAGCGCGTCGATCATCTGGTCGACGTGGTCCTTTGTCGAGTTGAGCATCATTCCTGTACGGATCACGTTCCCGTAGAGTCCGCCCTTACCGATCAATACACCGCGGCGCTTTGTTTCCTCGAATACCTTCAGCAAAATGTCAGGCGCGGGTTCCTTCGTTTCCCGGTCCTTCACAAGTTCGATCGCCCGCATCAGGCCCATTCCACGCGCATCGCCGATCACGGAATACTTGTCTTTCAGTTCTTCGAGCGAATCGCCGAGGTAGGCCCCTACAGCAGCCGCATTGGACCTAAGGTCATCCTCTTCGATCACCTTGATCACGGCCAATCCTGCAGCCATCGAGACCGGATTGCCGCCGAATGTTGAAAAAGTCAGGCCGGGAAACGCATCCGCGACTTCCGGCGTCGCGATCGTCCAGCCGATCGGCACGCCGTTGCCCATTCCTTTCGCGGAAGTGATGATGTCCGGATCGACGCCCCAGTGCTCGATCGCGAACCACTTGTCGCCGGTCCTTCCCCAGCCGGTCTGGACCTCGTCGGCGATGAACAGACCGCCATAGTTGCGTGTGATCTCGGCGACCTTCCCGAAATACTCTTTAGGCGGAACGATGAAGCCTCCGACCCCCAGGATCGGCTCCGCCATAAAAGCCGCGATCTCTCCCGAAGTCGAGGTCTTGATCACTTCCTCGATGTCATCCGCACAGGCAACGTCGCAGCTCGGATACTCGAGTTTGAAAGGGCACCGGTAGCAATATGGTGCGGGCGCGTGAACTATTCCCGCGACCTGAGGCGCGACCGGTTTCCAGGTGTGATGGCCGGCGGCCGTGAGCGCGGTCGCGCTTCGTCCCGAATAGCTGTGGCGAAGGACTACGACTTCCTGCCGCCCGGTCGCTAGCTTTGCGGCAAGGATCGCCGTGTCGTCCGCTTCCGTGCCGCTGTTTGAAAAGAACGACTTCTTGAGGTTGCCGGGCGAGATCTCGGACAGCTTCTCCGCAAGGTCGCTTTGCGGCTTGTTGGCGTACAGGGTCGAAGTATGCGAGATCGTGTTGACCTGTTCGATGATCGCCTCGTTGACCGCCGGGTTTGCATGTCCGAGGCTGACGGTCAGCACGCCTCCGAAACAATCCAGATACTGGTTGCCGGAATCGTCCCAGACGTATTCGCCGCTCCCTTTCACAAGCGCTAGCGGCTCTTCGTAGTAATTCGCAACGGCGGGGAAGAGAAATTCTCGGTGCTTTCGGATCGCTTCGGAAAGCTCGGTCTTTTGTTCTGAAGGATTCATATGTACTCACCAGCTAACGCCCTGAGATTGGGAAAACGGCGGAAGTATAGCAGTTTCGGGTTTTGAAGAAGCACAAATCGAGATAGGTTTGGAAACCGAAACACAAAAAACCTTGGGGAATCTGCGTAGTGTCGCGTAGACTAGCGGACAATATTCGGAGCAAAAACAATATGCGCAATAGGTTATCGCAGATCGTGATCGGACTGGTTCTGGCTATTCTGGCTTTTCCGGGCATTTCGAATTCACAAACGACCGGAAACTCGAACCCGGGTTGGCGGACGAAAGAGTTCAAGGTGCTTTGGTATTCGCCCGACTGGTCTGATCAAAGAGACGAGCTTTGGGAATTGTTGCAGGGCAGAGGATTAAGTTCCGCGGAGGAAGCACGCCTTGAACAGACGGATTCTTTTCTTAAGACAGCCTTCCGGGAAATCGCTGCTTTCTACGAGAAGAATGGCTTAGGACCGCCCAATCTGCCTCTTTCGACCGGTGACGATGATGTTGAACGCTGGGAGATATACGCCTATCGCTTTACTGATTTCGAAGAGGTGACAGAAGCGGAACAATTTGCGGCCGGCTACTACGGACCAAATACATGTGGCATCGATGCGATCTTCTCAGCAGAGCTTGCACTAAACGTTAGCAGAATTCTCGATCCCAGCAACCAGATCACGGATTCTGACAAGGAAAGCCTTTACTCAACGGCAGCCCACGAACTGTTTCACGCTATTCAGTCCGAATATGATGGCAATTACGATTCTTTGGCGCGATGCGACAGCGGCGAAGGTGACGGATACTGGCCGATAACCGAAGGGACGGCTACGGCTGCGGGAACACTTGCTTTCCTCGCAAAGTATCCCGATGCTTTAAAACGAGCCGCAATCGGTGATTTACGACACGGTGCCTTCCCTTATTCCTCTCGTGACTTTATGTCAGCCGGCTCTGCCTACCGCGAGCGTTCGCTTCCGAATGGTGATTCACGAGCCTCATACAAAACCAGTTCCTTTTGGAAGCATCTGGTCGACAATTACGGAGGGCTTGCGGTATTGGACAAGTTGCTGAAGCAAGAATTTGATTATTCGGGCGACCCTGATCTTGAGGAAAGGTATAGATGGCTCGACGCAGCGGTGAAGGAGATCTCGGGCAAGAGTTTCTATATCGTGTATCCGGAATTCCTCGCTGAGTTCGCCTCATTTGGCGGTTCATCTACGAAACGCCCGTTTTTGTCCAATGAGGAACAGTGGCTTCAGACCATCTATCGCAAGGGCGGGGGAGACTGTCACCCCGTTAAGTTGGAAGGCCCTAACGGGGGTGCGGACTCAGTCGAGTTAACTAGCGGGCAAGTGCTCGTTGAGCAGGGGACTACGTGCTTCAGAGTTAAATGGTCAGGGATGGAACCGCCGTTTGTGATCGAAGTTGAGGCCGAATACCCGGATGAGACGATTCTGGATCAGCTTCATTTAGGGGTTTCGAGAGTTACGAGCGGGTCGGAGGAGGATCGTTGTTTTGAGTGGAAGGACACGGGCGCATCTTCGGAGGAAGGAGGATCAAGGAGCGAGTTCAATTGTTCGTTCATAAAACAGTGGGTCAAGAGATCAAAGGTCAGGAGCAATTTTATAAAAATCGTAGATAGGAAACTGTGGGATCTCGGTTGGCCAGCAGGCAAGAACGTTTTTTTCTCCAGAGAACTTGATGGGTCTGGCGAGGCGATCGTGGTTTTGTCGAATACCGCTCCTCAACCCTGGAAGACCAAGAAGGTCCCGGCCGGCAGTTCTCTGAACTCCAAGCTTACTCTGCGGTTTTCGACCCTTTCAGTGATCACGCTGAGTTCAACAAAGTACAAACCTCCCTCGTACCTTGAAGGCATTTTCCCAATTAGCTTTAGCTTCGCCCCAATACTTCAGACGGCTGACCGTTATTCTTTCTACGGAATCGTGACCGGATCCCGAATTGCTCCTGTGGGAGGCGGCCCCGGGTTTCAGGCGGTCTCAGTCTCGGATGATGAGAAACGGTATATCCTTACCCCGACGTCTGGGGGCGGGTTCGCGTACGGGAGTACCGGGCCATTTAAGGCTGCAGTATGGACAGTAGCTGGTCCGAGTTCGATCACCTGTGAGGCCGCAAAAATGGGACCGCCGGAAACGGAGATCACAAGATCTGATGATCTGCAGCTACGAATGAAAGTCAAAGCGGATCTGTGTGTTCCAAACGGAGACGGAAAGACCGCGAGGGTGGTCGATACCTTCGAGGGCGAGTTCGTGCTTCCGTTTTCGCACAGATATTTCCTCGAGTCGGCTCAAAGCGACGTGGTTACACCGGGAATTGAGCTGTATATCGACGAGTTTCTTTTGGATGCCACAAGGCTCGGAATTCCGATCCCACCTGGGGTCGTGATGCAGGACGGGACCTATCCTCCGACCGCTCTCGCGAGGAGAAGAGCAAGGACCGGCAGCGGAAGCCAGACGTCGGACGGTGAAACGACGACAAATGACACTGAGCCGCGGTGCAAATGCACCTGCGATGAATACGAACGCATCAAGAAGAAACTGGAAGAAGCAAGCAAGAAAACGCCTCCGGACCGCAGTGCAATGTCTGAACTTTACTGCTGGCAGAAGTGTATGCCGGAGTTCCGTTCGTGTTTTGTTAAGAAGCAGGCCAGCGTACGGCCTGAAGGCTCGAGGCTACAAGCCGTTTGTTTGGGTACAGGACATCACGATCATCTTTGAGGGAAGAAATGGCCGAATTGAGATTAAAGGTTAACGGCAAAACGGAAACCGTCGAAGCCGATCCTTCCACGCACCTGCTCTGGGTCCTGCGTGAGAAGCTGGGGCTTACGGGGCCGAAGTACAGCTGCGGCATCGCGAGATGCGGTGCCTGCATGGTACACGTCGACGGAAAAACAGTGCCTTCGTGTAACACTCCGGTCTCGGAGGTTATGGACGGCGAGATCACGACCATCGAGGGCCTCTCCAGGGACGGCGAACATCCAGTCCAGAAGGCGTGGATCGAGGAACAGGTCCCGCAGTGCGGATATTGCCAGTCCGGCCAGATAATGCGTGCAGCGGAGCTTCTCGCGACTAACCCTAATCCGTCGCGCGAAGAGATCTTTGAACATATGGAACGCGTGGTCTGCCGATGCGCGACCTACTACAGGGTCGTAAAGGCAATCAATAGGGCGGCTAAGGAAGGCGGATCGTGAGCGAAAACAATACCGAAAAGAAGAATATCTCTAGGCGCGGATTTCTGGCAGCCTCCGGCGGGGTGACCTTTGCCGTTGCAGCGTACGCGGTCGCGCCTCGATTCGGGTTCGTTGAAAGCGCGGAAACTGTTGAAGAAGTAACAGAACAAGCGATCTCAGCCTGGGTGAGGATCGACACAACCGGCCGGATCACGATCTACAATCCGTCGGCCGAAATGGGACAGGGCTCTATGACGGCCCTGCCTTTAATATTCGCGGAAGAGATGGACGCCGACTGGAAAGACGTCGTGATCGAGCAATCGCCGATCGAGCCCGCCGTTTATGGAAGCGTGATGTTCGGCAACAGCCGCCGGATGATCACGGTCGGCAGCCGCGCGGTCTCTGGCTATTTCGATTCTTTGAGGATCGCCGGTGCACAGGTCCGCAGGATGCTAATAACGAGTGCGGCGGGAGAAATGAAGGTCCCGGCTTCGGAACTTACCACCGAGCCTGGCGCGGTCGTGCACAAGAAGAGCGGTAAGAGACTTACTTTTGGCGAGATCGCCGGTACGATGACGGTTCCAGATGCGCCGCCAAACGTCGTTCCCTCCCAGCTAAAGGACCCGAAAGACTTCCGGCTGATAGGAAAAGAGCATGTCCCAAGGATGGACATCCCGTCGAAGACAGACGGTTCGGCGCAGTTTGCCGTCGACGTGCGGCTTCCCGGAATGGTCTATGCAGTGATCTCGAGATCGCTGGTCCACGGCGCGAAGGCGAAGCTAACGAACGAAAGCGCAGTTGCCGGTATGAAGGGCGTTTTGAAGGTCGTCCCGATGAATCAAGGGATCGGCGTTATCGCCGAAACGATCGAAGCCGCGCTCGACGCGAAAGGGGCTTTGAAGATCGATTGGTCAGGAGGAGATTCAAAAGGGTATAACTCTCAGGAATGGCTTTCAAAGTACGCCGCCGAGGCCGCCAAAACGGACGGCGGAAGAGCGCTGGAGAACAAGGGAGACGCCGATTCTGCGATCCGACACGCAACGCGGAAGTATTCAGCAGACTATCTGAATGACCATGTCGTTCACGCCCAGATGGAGCCTCTGAACGCCGTCGTTTCGGTTGCAAAGGACGGAAAAAGCGCAGAGGTGTGGGCAGGATCGCAAGCGCCTGACGGAGCACGCAATGCCGCCGCCGCGGTTCTTGGAATTTCCCGTGAGAAAGTCAAATTCAATCAGATGTATCTGGGCGGCGGATTCGGCAGGCGTTCGACTTCCGATTACGTCGAAGAAGCGGCCGAGCTTGCGAAGCACGTTGATAGGCCTTTGAAACTGATGTGGACGCGAGAAGACGACATCACATACGGAATGATGCGGCCTGCTTCGCTCCAAAGAATGGAAGCGGGAGTCGATCGTGAGGGTAAGGTAGTCGCCTGGAAACACACGATAGTCGGAACAGGAGGAGGGCTTTTGACCAGCGGCTCGGACACGCAGTTCTACTCAATTCCGAACCAGAAGATCGAACGAAAGGATATCGAGCACGGTATCCGCACGAAACACTGGCGCGCGGTCGGACACGGCCCGAACAAGTTCGCGATCGAGGCATTTATCGACGAGATCGCTCACGGTGAAAACAAAAATCCGTACATGCTTCGCCGCGAGTTGATGGCCGATTTCCCCAGAGCGATCAAAGTGCTGGACACCGCAGCCGAAATGTCGGGCTGGGACAAGCCTTCGAAAGAAGGAAGGGCAAAGGGAATCGCGTTCGCGGAACGGAGCGGGTCGCTTTGCGCAGGTGTTGTCGAGTTGTCACTTGAAGATTTCAGGATACGGGTTCACAGGATCTGGTGTGCACTGGATGCGGGCATCGTTGTTCAGCCTGACAATGTAAGGGCTCAGTCGGAAGGCAGTATGCTTATGGCCCTCAGTACCATCCTGCACGAGAGCATCACGTACAAGGACGGAGCTGTCGAGCAGTCGAATTTTGACGATTATCACCTCTTGAGGATCGACGACACACCGGAGCTGATCGACATCAACCTGATCCCCTCGACGGAACACCCCTCAGGAGTCGGCGAGGCGGCTTTACCGTTCATGGGCGGCGCGGTTTCGAACGCGCTATTCGCACTGACAGGGAAGCGGTTTCGGCATATGCCGTTCACTCCGGAAAGAGTCCGAGCCGTATTAGGGGAGACTCCTTAGATCAGAGGGCGGGCGTCTAAACACGCATACAAATGGTTGTTCCCTTGCGGCGGGGGAATCGGAATTGCGTTCCATCGAATCAACCAATAGAATGGCTCCATCTTAACCGTCGCATTGTCACCGTCTGAACTGCCTCTTGGAGGCCCATCGTTTTTGTAAACTCATGGATCTGTGGGTGCAGAGTCTTGCGCCCAGGAATCTGACCTTCGTTGATCTTGTCTTTTTTGGATTTCCAAATATTCGTATCGAACTCCGAGATCCTAGATGCTCCACGATCAACGAATTGACCGAAACTGGGTTGTTTTCGCAGCTCGGTATCTAAACATCAAGAGGATTGATTATGAATAGAAATCAGGGATTCAATTCAATTGGAATTTTTATGCTGGGCGTTTTTTGCCTGGTTTTGGGAGCTGTGCAGGCCTTCCCGCAATCAACGACTGCGGGCGGGATCACAGGCAAGGTTGTCGATCAACAAGGAGCGCTGATACCAAACGCAACGGTAACAGTAACCAATACCGGTACGAACCGGTCTGAGAACGTGACTGCAACAGGCGATGCTACGTACAGATTTACAAGCCTTCAGCCGGGAAACTACACGGTTGAGGTAACAGCCCAGGGCTTTGCAGATTTCAGGGCCGAGAATGTCTTGGTTGAGGTCGGAAAGGTGACGACTATCAATGCGACCCTCGGGGTAGCCGGAACAAATGTCGAGGTCACGGTTGAAGCTCCGGTCGTGAATACGGTATCGCAGGACTTCAACAACAATATCGACCAGACTGCAATAAATGAACTTCCGATAAATGGCCGTCGAGCTTCGAATTTCGTACTTCTGACCCCTGGCGTGGCACCGGACGGCAATTTCGGATTGATCAGCTTCCGCGGCATCTCGGGGCTCTTGAACAATAGTACGCTTGACGGCGGTGACAACAACCAGGCGTTCTTCGCGGAAGAACGCGGGAGGACACGCATTAGTTCTTCTATCAGTCAGGATGCGGTCCGTGAGTTCCAGGTTAATACTTCAAACTACTCGGCCGAATTTGGCCGTTCGGCCGGCGGGGTCATCAACACCGTTACCAAAAGCGGTGAGAACGAGTTTCACGGTTCTTTGTTCTATTACCTTCGTAACAGTGACTGGGGCGCGAGAAATCCGTTTTCGTTTCAGAACGGCGAACCGATCAAGCCGAAAGATGAGCGTCATCAGTTCGGCGGCTCGCTCGGTGGGCCGATCGTGAAGGACAAGGCGTTCTTTTTCTTTAGCTACGATCAGCAGATACGTGACTTTCCAGCTGTTGCAACCACCGCGGTAGCTGGTTTTCTCGATCCGATCACCGTTACACCGGGATCGACTCTGGACATGCGTGGTATTTCGCAGGCGGAAACCGATGCCGCGCTTAATTTCCTAAGGGGGCTGACGGGCGTCGTTGCCCGAAAGGGTGATCAGATACTAATACTTCCGAAGGTCGACTGGAACATCAATGACAGCAACTCGTTTTCGGTTTCGTACAACCGCTTGCGTTGGGACTCGCCCGGCGGTGTCCAGACACAGGCCGTGATCTTCCGTGGAACGAACAGCTTTGGAAGTGACTTTGTCGACATTGACACCCTGAACGCTCGTCTCAACTCGACATTCTCGCCGACCGTGCTAAACGAGTTTCGTTTCCAGTACACCCGCGAGCTTAATCAGCAGACCGGTCAGGAACCGGGTCCCGGAGAACCGACGACAGCCCCTGACGGAGGTGTTCCGGATATCGGAATCACGGGTGGCGGCTTTGATATCGGACGGCCGAATTTCCTTCCCCGTGATGCCTATCCTTTGGAGAAGAATTTCCAGATAGCGGACTCCGTGACGTTGCTTAAAGGCAACCACACGATCAAGTTTGGCGGAGACGTCAACCACGTGAATGACACACTCGACAATCTTTTCCGCGGAGGCGGTGAATATCGATACAACAACGTCATCGATTTCATTACCGATTACTCGGACCCGAGCCAGCAAGCATACAGCTTTTTCGCGCAGCAGTTTGGGTCGAGCGTTGCGGAATTTTCGACGACGGATTTCAGCTTCTTCGTACAGGATGACATCCGCATCAACCCGCGGCTTGTGCTTAATCTCGGGCTTCGATACGAATATCAGAGCCTTCCGGAGCCTCAGAGAGCAAATTCTCTGGAGCCACGAACGTCGTCTTTCCCGTCCGACAGCAACAACTTTGGTCCCCGGTTCGGACTTGCATATGACCTGACCGGAGATGGAAAGACTTCACTTCGCGGCGGATATGGCATTTACTATGGACGTGTGATCAATTCGACGATCTCAAATGCCATCACGAACACCGGCGGTGACACAGGGGTTGTCGGACTGTTCGTTACCGGCAGTTCCGGAAACGGTCCGCTGTTTCCGAACGTGGCGCCTCCGCCTGCTTCTGGTGCGACGGGCGGAAACATCGTCGTTTTCAGTCCCGATTTTGAAAATCCTCTGATCCATCAGGCTGACATCGTGTACGAGTACACGATCGCCCAAAACACTGTCTTTTCTGCATCGGGGTTATTCAGCTGGGGAAGAAACCTGCCGACGTTCGTCGATTCGAACCTTGGTTCTCCGTCTGGTACCCGGACCTACGACATCAACGGCGGACCCTTTGGTGGGCAAACCGTTACTGTTAATGAGTACTTTGGTCCGAGACCCGATCCGAATTTCGGAGCGATAACCGAGATCCGCAGTACGATCGAATCCACTTATGCCGCGTTGGTGCTTCAGGTACGCCGCAGGCTGACCGATGGCTTGCAGTTCAACGCGAACTACACGTTCTCGGATTCGGAAGACAACGGTCAGGCTTCGATCACTTTTACAGCGCAGAATGTGCCCTCCGATCCGAACGATCTATCGAGGGAGGAAGGGAAGTCTGCGTTCCATATTCCGCACAGGTTTGTAGCGAGCCTGGTGTATGCTCCGGAAACACTGTTCGGACTGGGCCGAGACAACAAGGTAGCTCACGCGATCTTGAAGGATTGGTCGTTTGCTCCGATCGTTACCATTCAGTCCGGCGCAACGTACGATGCGGGCATCGACGATGACATTTGGGGTACGGCGGGCAACAGGGTGTTGCCCGGTATTAAGCGCAACAGCTTCCAGATGCCCACGATCGCCAATGTCGATCTACGCATATCCCGCAGATTCCAGTTCTCTGAATCGATGAGTTTTGAGTTTCTTGCGGAGGCGTTCAACCTGTTCAACCGTTTCAATGTGACAGGCGTGAATGGCCGGGCGTACAATCGGCCGGGAAGCAGCAGCACCGACCTGGATTTCAACAGTGGTTTCGGAGTACCTACCTCTGCCGGAAACAACATCTTCCGGGAGCGGCAGATTCAATTGTCAGGCCGGTTCCGGTTCTGATAATGGCTTTGAACCAACATCAAGAGGGCGCGACTCCAAACGGAATCGCGCCCTTCTTTTGTAAGACCGTTGGTCCGAATTTACTTATTATTAGGTCTTGGCAGCTTGCCGTTCTTGCTCGCTCCCGCACCGTTGACCGGATACACCTCAATATCAGAGACTGAGTCTCCCACCTCAAGGAAGACGGGCGCATAAGTGCTGGACCGCGACTCAGCCACCAGGACGTAAGACTCGCCGGAAACCACATCCCTGAAGAAGAAGTTCCCGAAAACGTTTGAACGGGCGAAGTTTAAGTTTCCGTTTGTATCTGCCAATACCAATCCTACTCCATACGCAGGCCTACCGAAGGTATCGTAAACCTTTCCGGATACGGTGACATTGGCGGCTGTGTAAATGTCGTCATTCAGGATCGTATACTGGAGCGAAGAAACTGGCGTCGCGCCGCAGGTCTCGGGGTTGGCGAGCACTGCTGTGCCTGTTTGAAGGGAGACATTGAAATCAATGGTCTCATCAAGCTCCGGCCAGTTGTCGGCGCTGGTTGAAAACGGCATCAAGAAAACTGCTGGAGACGACGTTCCGTAAACACCGACCGGTATATTGAAATCGTGAAAGGTGGTCGTGTTGCCGTTCTGGAACGGTATCGAGAGGCTGTAGTCGTTTCCGATCGTCGCCGTCCCTCCGACTACGCTGACCCTTATCGTGAGCGGTGCCGTAACGTTTCCGGTTATCCGGATCGCAGGCCGGTTGGCCGGGGTGTTGCTTCCGCCGGGAATCACCGTGCCTTCGGCGTTAGAGATCGTCGGCGAGATCAGCTCATATAGCGTAACGAAATTCATCTGCCAGTGGTCGAACAGATTTCCCACGCTTATGTTTCCGTTCGCCGTGCTGACCGCGACGAATCCCACGTTGCCGACCCTGGTGGTCCCTGTATAAGTATAGGTACCCGAGTAGTTGACCCATCCGTTCCCGGCTGCGGTTGGAGCGTTGATCGTTCCGCTGCCTGTGGGCGGTGAAGTTACGGTCCCGTTGTTGGTGGTAGAGACCTGAACTATCGGGAAAGAGTAGGTGTCTGGTGCTTCTGAGCCGGCGGGAAGGCTTCCCGGGATACCTATCCTGAATTGGGCCACATCAGGGATCGTCGCACTGTCCCGTCCCCTGTGCACGAAGGAATAGCTAAAACTTTCACCGTTCCTTAAACACAAGGGCTGGTAGATCATCGAGTAATTCGAGGAGTTGATCTCTGCCCACTGAGCCCCGGCACCTGTGGCCGCAGAAACACCGAGGAACACCTGCCGCCAGTATTCTATCGGTCGGCAGTTCGCCGCCCCGACATTGCAGAAGTTGCCCATCGGATGAGAGGTATCCCATCCGTTGACCGAATCCTCATCGACCTGCCGGAAAGCATTTGCAGGGATCACCGGTTGTTCAAAGCTCCCGTTGGTTACAAATCTCTGGCTGAACGAAAGCCCGGGAAGCAACACAGCTATACACAAAGACGCAGAAAGACCGCGCATTGATCTGAACATATCTAAGTTTTTAGGGGAGTTTACGGGTTATAGGAACCGGACTTTCAGTTCTGGTGAGTGAACCCCGGCCGGGCAAGAAAAAGCCCTGCTTCAAACGAGCAGGGCGATTATACAAGGTATCTACTTTATTTTTCAACCATAAACGGTCGATTACTTAAACTAGAACTCGAACTCTACCTCAAGTTCGATCCTTCGGTTGCCACCGGAATTACCACCCCAGCCTCCGACAGTCGAGAGTGACTCGCCAAAAAGAGGCGACCGAAGATTACCGACCGGTGAGCTGAGATTGGTGCGATTGAAGAGGTTCCTGAACGTGAAAGTAAACTCGAGCGAGTACTTGGAATCGCTGCCGCCTCCGCCGCCCCTGCGTCCACCGCCGAACGGACCTCCGAACCTGCCGCCTCTTCTTCCCCGGCCGGAGGAGTTGTCGTCTCCGCTTTCACGGCTACCGAACTCGAACGCCTTCGATGCTCTCAGATTCACGACAAAGAACTCGGGAGATGTCCCGTAGTTGCGCGGGATAATGTTGTCGAAATCCGAAACGCCGGTCGGATCGCAAAAGCTGTTCGTAAGGCTCAGCGCATCGCATCGTGCGAACAACTCAGCGAAGGTCGGCCGCTCGTTAAACAACGTATCGCCGTTCGTGTCCTCGCCGGTCGTGATGTTGAACGGTGAACCCGAACGGATTATCACGAAGGGCCTGAACCTAAGGCCCCAAGGGGCGTCGTAGTTTCCTCCGATCACGAACCGATGAGTCGAATCGAGTGATGAACGCCCGTACTCGCCGGACAGGTCGTACTGGTTCACGGGAAAGGAACCAGCGCCGTCCGTATCGCTCTTGGCGTCCGTGAGGGAGTAGTTCGCGAATATCGAGTGGTTGCTGAAACGTGTTCTCAAGTTGACGATGAACTGTTGCTGGTCCAGACGTCCAGTCGATTCGTACTGGAATATATTGCCTTCGTCCGGGAACGGCCGCACGTCGTCGATCGGTGCATTGACATTTCGCGAACGGAGAAGCCTGCGGGTCTTAGTGTTCAGATAGGTAGCCGAAGCAGTCGTGCTGAACGGAAGCTCACGCTCGACACTGATCGCAAACTGCGAAGTGTAAGGCGACTTTAGTTCCGGCGACACTACCCGCGTGGTCTGCGGTTGCTGAAACCCCGAAAGATCTTCGATCGTCGGAACGTTCGAGACGCCATTCAACGTAAACACGGCATCGTCCAAAATGTCCGGGTCCTCAACGATAAACCTAAGCTGATTCTCACCGTTGAACCGGTTCGCCTGCAGCGTGAGGTTTGAAGAGAACCTGTCAAAGAAAAGTCCGTAACCTCCTCTGATGACAGTCTTCGGATCGCCTCCCGCAGCAAATGGCGCCCAGGCGAACCCGAATCGAGGAGCCAGGTCCATGTCACTGTCTATATTGTTCTGATTTTCGTAGCGAATTCCGAACGATAGCGTGAGGCCAGGATTTACTCTCCAGTCCTCCTGAGCGAAGAGGCCTACATCTGTTTGTGAAACCGAAGCCTGGGGATCGCCGCCCGCGATAGTGAACTGGGTAGGGATCGCATTGCCCAAAATGGCGTCACGGTACTGATCAAGGCTCGTGAAAGTGAAAGTTCCCGCGAAGTTGTTGGGTGAGGCGTTGACGGTCCTGATATATCTTAGCCGTCCTCCTACCTTCAGAGAATGCTGATCGAGCAGGAACGAAGTGAAGTTCTGAATCTCAAACCGGTCGTCGTTCGCAAACGAATTTCCAACGTTCGCTCCGCCGCCAGTAAAGGCATCAAGAACGCGGATCGTTGGGGAGTCGATGCCGCCGAGTTCCGAACTCCGCTGCCTCAGATACTGGAACCGCGTTTCGTTGATGATCCTGGGGCTGAGGATCGCGGTTTCGGTGATCCGTATATATTGTTCGGTGTCTTCGGTCTCGTAGCCGCGGGAAAGAAGATTGAATCCTCCCAGGCCGGCATTGTCGCGAGTCTCCCGCTCGATACCGTATCGGAAGGTCAGAGTGTTGTTCTCATTGATCTGGAAATCGATTCTGGGATCAAACTCAAACTCTTTCGAAGGAGACGACGCCGAGATCTGAAGCGACTGCTCATTCAGGTTGTCGTCCAGCACGAGTGCGTTAACGAACGAATTGTTCTGGGTGTCCTGATACTCGAAGCTGATGAAATACGAGGCACGGTTCTGAATGATCGGTCCGCCGATCCTTGCTTCAAACTCTTTCCGTTGGTACGGCGGCCGCGAATCGAGAAAAGGATTCCTCGAATTAAAGGACTCGTCTTCGAATTCAAACTCGACAGAGCCGCGCGTCCTGTCGGTGCCGGGTTTGGTCAGTATCTCGATCCTGCCGTATCCGAGCCGATCGAATTCGGACGAGAACGGGTTCGAGTTGATCCTGATCTCACGGATCGTGTCCCTCGGCGGGAGGCTACCGCCCGAAAAACCGTCTACGTAGATCCCTCCTCCGTTTGGCCCGGCTCCCGGTCCGGCAAGCGCCTGAAGCGCTTGCTCAAGATCTTCCTCGTCATCGGGAAGCGCCTGAATATCCTCCTCGTTCAGGACGATCGCGCCCGCGTTGGCATCCGGCGAAACATCTATTTCGTTTGTGTTTTCCGTTACCGAAACCTCGGTCTCCACTGCCTCGACCTCGAGAGCTGCTTCGACTGAAGCCGGGCGGCCAGCTGTTACCGTTACATTAGTTCTCGTAAACTCAGCGAAACCCGGGCTTTGGATTCGAACTGCGTAGGTCCCAGCTGGAACCCGTTCGATCTCAAAGGTTCCTGACTCATTCGTAACCGTGTTCTTCTGAAATCCGTCAGCCTCGACAGTGACGCTCGCGCCGACTATTACGGCACCTGTTACGTCGACGACCCGCCCCTCAATGGTTCCGGTGTTCTGTGCTAGGACACCGAAAGCGAGAACCAGTATCGTAATAAATGTATATAAAAGACTTTTCATTGCTCCCCCTGATATAAATTCCTCGCACCCCTAAAAGCCCAAGTCTAACAACCCGCTTCCAAAGGCAACAAGAAATTCGCTAAATCTTTACAAAAATTTACGTTTTCCAGATGTACCGCGGGTTTCGGCTCAAGGGAAGCTTTCGAACTCACAGAGGATTCAGTTTCAATCGCGGGCGGAAGGTGCGGCCGAGACTGGCGGGCGAGAGAGCGGAGAAATATGTCGGGACTTTGTCGGTTCGAGGGAATCTGCTATTTTCGCAAGACGTTGTCTTTGACGTTTTAGCGCCGACTTAGCTCAGTGGTAGAGCATCCGCTTCACACGCGGGAGGTCAGAAGTTCAAATCTTCTAGTCGGCACCAGATTTCTTCAGCTTCAACGGAGTCTGAGACTCCCAACATCTACTGCGAGACTTGTTGCACCCGTTTAAGCGGAGGACTCTGAATGGAAATGAAGCCTCTTTGGCTCCCACGGAGCCGGGAAACTACAACAGATTTCACGAGCTCGAATCCCCCGCGTCACCTGGAACTGCTCGGACAACTACTTTCCCGGCACCACTGATTCGGGTTCTTCTCTGATTCGTCGACGGTACAGAGGCCTCTGAAAATCGATCAGCAATTCAATAGGTCAGCGACCACTTCGTTGAGATCAAGTTGTTCTCCCCTTGTGTTCACCTGCTCGTAGTAGTCGTGCAATCCCGATTCCTCAACCGCTCTCTCGAACTTCTTTACCATTTCCTTGTCAGGCATCTTCCAGATTGCAAGGTAATCGAAACCTGAGGTATGAGGAGTGTCTTCGTCGTTTATCGCAAATCCGACAGCTTCTACGCCTTCACCGAGAAGTTGTTGAATGGTGACTCCCAATTCGCTCATCCACGCGTTACGATCTTCTGCACTCAGGTCAAGCCATTTTTGGCGAAACTTCCAAAGTTCAACGTATATGTACATCTCCAGTCCTCCTGTTCCATATGGTAGATCTTTGATCTCGGAGTACCTTACCCAAGGTTTGCACGGTCTTGAATACCATTCTCAAGCGTCTCGGATTGTAAAGGGTTCTTAACGATCGGTCGGCATCGTAAGACCAACTCTACGAGATCAAGCCCCGTTTGGCCCTGAATCGATGTCTTGGCGGTTCCTGATCCGGAACAACGTAGATTCAGTTCAGCATTGAATCTGCCAAGGAACCACTGCTCATTGATCCTCGCTGTGTGCCGTGGGTGTAATATACAGGGATGCAACTTCAATTCAATAACAGGAAATAGGAGGAACGATGGGTTTCGACATTCACGCGTGGGGATACAGGGGGCATAAGAGCGGCAGCAAAGAAGGGCGAACACCCTTTCGCTATTCAAAAAAGGACTGCCTGGATCAGGAGGATTTTGAGCCCCCAAAACTCTTGGCGATGATTCCGGACTCGCCGGATGCGGCCGGCGTCGCGAAAAAGATCGTCGGCACTCCCGAAGGACACGTCGGGGGTGCTGAGGTACAAGGAATGATGAAGATCGCCGAAATGATCTTCGCCCACCAGATCGTTCAGGGAGTGATGTTCCTCGCGATGCACGGTAGGGCCGGCCAGATAAGTGTCTACTGCCACCAGAAGAAATGGTATTGGGCGGACGCGAACAGCTTTGTGAACTGCTATCTTTACGGCACGAACCCCGGAAAGGAATTTCTAAGATCGATCTCCCCGGGACTGAAGAAGACCGAGCTTAACAACTTCGGAGTACTTGCCCAGATCTCGATCATTCTGAGCAAATACGACAGGAAGCTTCCGAAGCACACGGACGCAAATTTGCGCATAGAGATCCGGCACTGAATCTGTTAGGCATCCCTGGTGGAGTTTCGAACTTGTAGATACAAACAAAAAGACCAATGATCCTTGAAACATGATCATTGATCCTTGAGCGTGGTGGCCAGGGACGGAGTCGAACCGCCGACACGCGGATTTTCAGTCCGCTGCTCTACCAACTGAGCTACCTGGCCTCTCAAAATTTACAAGGGGTTCACTTCGAGGCAAGTTTGCAAGTGTACCCAAGCGGAAATCTGATGTCAACTAAACCAAAGCCTTAAAGAAAAAGATTAAGGAAATACGAAATAATCAGTAATAATGGGGCAAAAAGGTGTTGACAATAATTCTGAGAGGTCTATAATTACCCGATAGTGACCGTTTGCCAATGTCGGTCACTAACACCTTCCGAAGCCCGTTTGATATTACCTTCCGTGCCGGTTTGTTCGCGGCCGCTGTCCACCGGCGGTTCGTTGGTCAAGCCGGCACAGCTAATTTTAAAGCAGTGATTTTCCAAGGCCCGAATTATGAGACCCAAACTACTAGCTGTTTTCCTTATTTGCTCTGCGATCGTGCCCGCCTCTTGCGGCGGTTCCGCGTCTGACCCGAACGGAACGGACGGCAACTCTTCGACAAACGAGTTCTCAAATGGGAACGATATCAACGGACCTCGGATACTGAATCTTAATGCGGAGAACGGAGAGATAGCTCCCGGGATTCCCGCCAATGGAAATCAGGCGGTGAACATTCCCAAGGGGGCAACTCCGACTCCCGGCATACCGGACGAAGAGACCCTTCGTCGCCAGATGAGAGGAACCAACACCGACCCGAACGTCGTCAACCGTCCTGCACGAACGGTGCCGGAGTCGAATTCAAAACCCAACGATCCGCTTGGAAGACCCCGCAAGACGAACTCGAACTGAGTCCGTCTCCGGGGCCTTTTTATGAGTTGTAGGTTTTCGGTTCTTTAACCGGCGGCGCTTTCCGCTTTTTCTTCTTCGGCTTCTTCAGCCTTATCCGTTTTCACGAAACCGAGCTTCACGCGGACATCGTTGTCGATCTTCTCGAAGATCGCTTCGTCTTCCTTAAGAAGCGTCCTTACCTTCTCGCGTCCCTGTCCGAGCCTTTCTTCGCCGTACGAGAACCAGGCGCCGCTCTTCTGAACGATCCCGTTCTCGACCGCGAGGTCCAGAAGATCACCCTCTCGGGAGATACCTTCGCCGTACATAATGTCGAACTCGCATTCGTGGAACGGAGGCGCGACCTTGTTCTTCTTAACCTTCACACGCGTGCGGTTGCCGACCATCTTGTCGCCTTCCTTGATCGATCCGATCCGGCGTATGTCGAGCCTGACGCTGGCGTAGAACTTCAGCGCCTTTCCGCCCGTCGTCGTTTCCGGCGAGCCAAAGAAGACGCCTATCTTTTGCCGGAGCTGGTTGATGAATATGAAGCAGGTCTTTGAGTTCGAGACGATCGCGGTCAGTTTTCGGAGGGCCTGCGACATCAGGCGCGCCTGAAGGCCCATATGCGAGTCGCCCATTTCGCCGTCGAGCTCTGCACGAGGCACGAGAGCCGCCACCGAATCTACAACGATCACGTCCACGCTGTTCGAACGTGCGAGCGTTTCGGCTATCTCGAGCGCCTGTTCGCCCGAATCGGGCTGGGAAATAAGCATGTCATCGACATTAACTCCTAGATTACCGGCATAGACCGGATCGAGCGCGTGCTCGGCGTCGATGTAGGCGGCGATGCCGCCTTTCGCCTGTGCTTCGGCGACTACCTGAAGAGCGAGCGTGGTCTTTCCAGAGCTTTCAGGGCCGAACACCTCGACGATCCTTCCGCGCGGAAAACCGCCGACGCCGATCGCGGCGTCAAGGCTCAGGCACCTGGTAGAGATGGCGCCTACGTCCTCGCTTGGTCTTTCGCCAAGGCGCATTATCGCGCCCTTTCCGAACTTCTTTTCGATCTGAGACAAGGCCGCGTCGATGGCCTTTCCTTTGTCAACACTCATTGTAACTGTCCCCGTTGTGGTCATTGGTCCTACGCTCCTCTACTGAAGAAATTTGTGGCAATTTCGTGAGGTCGGAGGAAGTGTAGCAGATGTGTTTCACAGATGCAACAACAAGTTGATGTGTGAAACGTGTGAGAATTTTCCGGGAGCGGTTCCCCGGAAGTGGATGTACCTTACAACGAGTCTGTTGGGTCTGTCGAGTCTGTTGGGTCTGTCGAGTCTGTTGGGTCTGTTGAGTCGATTGGGTCTGTCGGGTCTATTGGGTCTGTCGGGTCGGATGAGTCGATTGAGTCTGTCGAGTCTGTTGGGTCGGTTGAGTCTGTTGGGTCTGTTGGGTCTATCGGGTCGGTTGAGTCGATTGAGTCTGTCGAGTCTGTTGGGTCGGTTGAGTCTGTTGGGTCTGTTGGGTCTATCGGGTCGGTTGAGTCGGTTGAGTCTATTGGGTCGGATGGGCTTGGTCGATCTTTCGGGTCAGATCGTTCTTTGAAAGAGGGGTGCTTTGAGAATAGCCTGCAGATGCTGGTCTAGAATTCCGTCAGTTCCTTTCCGGTCTTTTGCTGGAATTGTTCCGCCAGCGACGGGACGCCGGCCGATTCCGCGTCACGAGTCATCCTCTCAACCCGCCACATCGGATAGAAAATGTCCTGCATGGGCAGGTATTGCTCGCCATTACGGATCGCGACCGCCCATTCGTCAAAGTACGCAAGGTCGATTCCGCGGACAAAGAGACCGGCGCTAGAGATTTCCTTAAGGGTCCCGAGAATTTTCTCCCTGGGATTTTGCAGAACCACAGTCACGACATCGCCTTCAGAGATCTTCATCTGATCACTCCTTTAACTTCCTTTCCGAAGGCCTGACAACGACTATTTCCCACTCCCCGAAAACAGCAAGCGACTCGGAATCAAATCCCGGCAATTGATCCTCCTTCCACTTTTCCCAATTCAGCCGGACGACCAGCACACTTCCGGTTGGTTGGGTGGAAGCCAGATCGACTATTTCAGAGGGAGATCTATGTACTCTCTGGGTCCCTTCCGGTTCGCGGATCAGCCGACCGGCCGCATAAAATTCGAGGCCGTGATTCGTGGCCTTAAACGCGGCCACCTTCAGATTCCGCGCTCCTTTTTTCTCGGCCGCTTCGATAAGCCCCTTTGCCGAGTCAGCGTAGAAAAAAGAGGGGGCGATTAATGCCAGGATGATGATACACACCGTAAACATCCCGATGGCAAAAGACTTGCTGATCATATCCCTTGCCTTGGAAACAGCAGCGAACTTGTTCACGAAGATAGCTGTCAGGATCGCCGCAGGCGGCAGAGAGGGCAGGACATATCCGGGGAGCTTTGACCCGCTGAACGAGAAGAACACGAGCGGGACAAGCATCCAGGCAAACGCGAAGAACACGAGATCGGAGGGCGCTTCGGACTTTGAACGGCCGGAAAACCTTGAATAAAGATCAATGCCGATTCGCTTGCCCTCTTTCCAGACAGAAACCAGAAAGAATGGGATCCACGGGATCGTCATCAATGGAAAGATCAGCCAGAAGAACCAGAAGGGCTGCGGATGCCTGTATTTGTTGGACGTATACCTTTGGAAATGGTGCTGAACGAAGAACTGATCGATGAACTCCCAGCCGTGGCGCAGATACATCGGCAGGTACCAGCTTGAGGCAGCAAGGAGGCCTAAGACCGGACCCCACGCAATGCTGATCAAGAGGTCCTTCCGCGGCAGCTGCCACTTTAATATGTAAAAGAACGATACGGTGGCAGCAGGAAAAACGATCCCGATAAGGCCCTTTGCCAGTGTTGCGACACCGGCAAAGAAATAGAAGCCTGCGAGGAAAAGATACCTTGTGGATGTCTTGCCGCTGCGTTCCGCCTCAAGGTACCAAAGATAAAAGAAAGTTAGACTGGCCGTTAGTGGAAAGGTGACGATGATGTCAAAGCTCGCGCCCCTTGAAAAAGCGATCAGCCCGAGACACGTGGCGGGGATCGCAAGCATCCAGAACGCGAAAGGGGTCCTACCAGATCTCGCTTCGAATCCAACAGATTCTTTCAGACCGATAAAGAAAAGGCAGAAGACGGTCCCAAGTCCGAAAAGCGCAGAACCGATCCTTGCGGAGAACTCCGAGACTCCGAATATGTTGTAGGCGGAGATCTGAAGCCAGTACAGGAGTGCCGGCTTTTCGAACCAGTTGAATCCGCCGAGGGTGGTAGTAACCCAGTCGCCCCGCTCGAACATCTCTCTTGCGACCTGCGAGTACCTGGGTTCATCGGGTCCGACCAAAGGCAGGCCGAGACCGAAAAAGTACAGATATCCCATCAAGATCGTGGCGACGAACAGCCACATAAGAGGGCCCCGGAACCGGGATTGTGATGTCTTGGATATTTCTGCCATACTAGCGGGAAACTGAAGTATCGCGTAAATTTCGCGACCTTTCAATCTATGATCCCCGAACAGAACGGACGAGAAGGCGAGCCCCTCAGAACGGCGGTCGTGGGTGTCGGCTCGCTTGGAAGACATCACGCCAGAAACTACGCAGACCTTACTTCGGAAGGAACAGCGAAACTTTCGGCGGTTTGCGACATAGACGAGACGGCCGGAAGGTCGATCGCTGATCAGTTTGATACTTCATTCACCGCCGACTGGCGGACGCTTACTGA
The DNA here is from genome assembly GCA_003385635.1 of Acidobacteriota bacterium. Lineage (GTDB taxonomy): Bacteria > Acidobacteriota > Blastocatellia > Pyrinomonadales > Pyrinomonadaceae > Aridibacter. The sequence goes on from QQUY01000001.1 coordinate 744,792, forward strand.
TTCTATCGATGCTGTCTCGATCGTTGCGCCGACGGAGCTTCATTGCGAGATCGCGTGCGGTTTTCTTGAAAAGGGAGTCCACTGCCTTGTCGAAAAGCCGATCGCCAAGACTCTCGATGAGGCCGACAAGATGATCTCGGCCGCGAACGCATCCGGTGCAAAGCTGATGGTCGGGCATCTTGAACGCTTCAATCCGGCGATGGCCGCCCTAAAGCCTCACGTCACAACGCCTCTCTATTTTGAGATCCACAGGGTCTCTCCATTCCCGAACCGGAGCCTCGACGTGGATGTCGTGCTGGACGTAATGATCCACGATCTTGATGCCGTGCAATGGCTTGTGGGCGAGGATGTCGAAGCCGATTCCGTTTCCGCGGTCGGGATACCGATCATCTCGGACAAGGTCGATGCGGCGAATGCGAGACTGGAGTTTGCGAACGGCGCGGTTGCAAATATCACGGCCTCGCGCGTAGGAACAGAGAAGATCCGCAAGACCAGGTTCTACCAGACAAATTCGTACGTCGTCCTTGATTATGTTACCAAGTTCGCGTCTGTTACCTCGCTTGATCCGTCCGCGGCTCATCCGCTTCTTGGTATCAGCGTTAACAAACTGGAAGTTACAGAAGTTGAGCCGTTGAGGGCGGAGCTTGAGGCATTTTTAAAGTCTGCGCGTGAAGGATCGGAACCTCCGGTCACAGCTGAGGACGGCAGAAGGGCACTGGTGCTCGCTCTTCAGGTGCTTGAGAAGATCGAGACCCACAGGGCACGCCTTCGCCTGTAGTTGCCTGCCAAGAGGATGTCTACTGACCCAATCAAGAACCTTCTCGACAGACGGATCGAGGCCGGAGACTTCGCCTCGGCTTCTTGGTTCGTTTCCAGAAAAGGAAAGGTGCTCTCGGAAGGGGCTGTCGGCCTGGCAGTGAAAGTTGGGGACGAAGTGGCTGCGACGCCCGAGACAATCTATGACCTCGCAAGCCTTACAAAACCGCTCGTAACGGGCCTTCTGTTCGCCATCTTCCGCGAGATGCTGGAGTTCCATCTCGACGAGCCCGTTTCGGAACTTTTCGAGCAGTTCCAGACCAGGGAAAAACGCGACATTACCTTTAATGATCTGCTCACCCATACTTCCGGGTTCGAGGCCTGGAGGCCGTTCTATCTTGAGGTCGAAGGGAGGGGACAAAAGAAAAGGCTTGAAGCGATCGTCAACAGGATCGCCGGACTGCCTCTGGCCGCCAGGACAGGTGAAAGCGTCATTTACAGCGATCTTAACTTCTTGCTTCTGGATGCCGCTATCTACAGCCGCCAGGGAGGTCTGGACCAGAACGCCCGGTCTTTGATCTTCGAAAGACTTGATCTTCGAAGTACTTGCTTCAATCCCCCGGAACACCTGAAAGGCCGAATCGCAGCAAGCGAGGAAGGCAACGAGTACGAGAAACAGACAGCGGAGAAGATGGGTTTTGATACTTCGGATCATGCCTGGCGCAACGAGACCATCCAGGGTGAGGTGCACGACGAGAACTGCAGGTTTCTTGGAGGCGCGTCAGGTCACGCGGGCCTGTTCTCGACAGCTCGCGAGACTGCCCGGATCGCTTCTCAGTTCCTACCGGGTTCCGAGCTGTTGCCCGAACAGGCTTTGTCCATCTTTCGCCGAAACCTTACCCCGGGGCTTGACCAGTCGCGGTCCGCTGCTTTCCAGCTTGCCGCAACTGAGTCTTCTTCGGCACACGGCGTAATCCCGGATACCGCGTTCGGGCACCTGGGATTTACCGGCACGATGGTCTGGATCGATCCAGACTCCGAATCGATATATGTGCTTCTCACAAACCGGACTCACGCGCGGAGGCCTCCTTTTGCCGACTTATCCGCTGCCCGCCGTGAATTTCTGAAGGCGGCGGCGGGAATCTGAACATAGCTTTGCTCCGTTTTTGCGAAGGGGGCAATATGTTATGATTTTGAATGGTGCTTTTCTCCCCCGGGCTTATCCTTCCCGACACCTTGTGACCTCGAGTTTACACAGCTATATCGACCGCAAAAGGTCATAAAAATCGAAGCCGACTCATCGCAGCCGGAGAATTCACAATGAAAAAGACAATCATCGCCGTCGCAATCGCAGCCGTTTTTCTGACCGGCGTATATGTCCAGGCGCAGACCATTGGCCGGCCGAGGGTGGTCGAGAAGAAAGATGACACGCCTGCCGAACCGCTTGCTCCTCCTCCGCCTCTCGTCGTAGACGATGATGAGGTCCTGAAGATCGAGACAAATCTGGTGACACTGCCGGTGTCGGTTCTGGACGAGCGTGGAAGGTTCATATCGGACCTCGGAGTTGATGACTTTCAGATCTATGAGGACGGGGTTAAACAGGAGATCGAGTTCTTTCGGTCGGTCGAACAACCGTTCACGGTCGTGCTGTTGCTGGACCTCAGCCCATCTACGAAATACAAGATAAACGAGATCCAGGATGCCGCGATCTCGTTCGTGGATCAGCTCCGGCAAGACGATGAGATCATCGTTGTGACGTTCAGCCGGGATGTTCAGGTGATCAGCCGTCAAAAGAGCAACTATCACAGGTTCCGGCGTGCGATCCGCGAGGCGAAGTTCGGAGACGGAACCAGTATTTATCAGGCCGTCGCATATGCGATGAAGGAAGAACTAAGGCTCATTGACGGCAGAAAAGCGCTGGTCATTTTCAGTGACGGTGTAGACACTTCGTCGAGAGGTGCGAACTACGACGGAACTCTCCGTGACGCAGAGGCGCTTGATTCGTTGGTCTACCCGATCTGGTACAACACTTTCCAGGAAGGGAAGGCGACCAAGGATGCTGCCGGTGACGTGATCTATCCGACCGGCGCCAGCCCGGAAGAGAACGAGCGCGGGAAGAACTACCTTCGCGACCTGACCGAATTTGCCGGAGGCAAGCTCTACGAGGCGAATGACATCGAGAACCTGAATTTTGCCTTCCGAAGCATCGCCGAAGAGCTTCGCAAGCAGTATTACATTGGCTACTATCCCCAGCTGGAAGGAAAGCTCGGCGAACGAAAAAAGATCAACGTTCGAGTAAGAAGACCGAGGCTTACCGTCCGCTCCAAGAACTCCTACAGGGTCAATTTCTAGAATCGGGGCGCGGCGGCGCCCTGACTCACTTCCACAAAATTTCCAAAAATATATCCAGCGCACAGGGAGTGTGCTACAATACCCCCATTCTTACTGGGTTTTACGACATTTCGGACGATATCCGAAGCTTTGGAAAGCGGCTGTATTGTCAGGCATCTATCTCTCCCCGATGCTAATCCTAGACGAGAATTACGCGACGCCCCCTGTTTGAATAACTCTCTACCGGCCGTCAGGCTGTCTGGAAATTGGAGAAGCTGGATATGAGAAAGATCTTGGCCGCAGCAGTCCTTCTGGGGTTGTTTGCTCTGACCGCACTGGCGCAAACGAACCGAGAACGCCCCAGAGTTGTAACCGACACAGCTCCTACTCCCGAAACTAAATCCTCACGACCGGAACTAAAGAACGACACACCGTACGAGCCTGATAAATCGGCTCCTGTCCTCCAGGACAATTCACCTAATAAAGCACCCACTGATCTCGAGCCGCCTCCGCCGCTCGTGCTCGAAGATGACGAGATAATCAAGATCGATACGAACTTCGTTACCTTGCCCGTTTCGGTCCTCGACCGCGACGGCAGGTTCATCGCCGGACTTCGTCAAAACGATTTCAAGATCTACGAAAACGGGGCGGAACAGAGAGTCGAGTACTTTGCTTCGGTCGAAACGCCGTTCACAGTTGTCCTTCTGCTCGACGTCAGCCCGTCCACCCAATACAAGATCGACGAGATCCGAATGGCTGCCATCACGTTCGTGGACCAGCTTCGTCCGAACGACACGGTGATGGTTGTCGCGTTTGACGAGGACTACCAGGTCCTTACCAGGCCCACAAGTGACCGAATGAGGCTCAGGAACGCGATATCCCGCGCCAACTTTGGTAGCGGCACCAGCCTGTATGACGCGGTCGGCAAGACCATAGACCGTGAACTCAGGGGTATTCCAGGCAGAAAAGCGGTCGTCGTATTTACGGACGGAGTCGATACGACGTCCAGACTCGGAGACTACCAAAGTACGATACGGCAGGTAGAAGAGGTAGATGCTTTGATCTACCCGGTCAGGTACGACACTTACAGGCAGTACGTGGGCGGAAATGGCGGGTACGGCGGGAGGCGCCGTCCTCCTGTACGCACGGGGAATGTTTGGGCTGATATCCTGGCCGGCGTCCTGGCGAATCAGGGAGGCACGATCCGCTCCGGGCAAAAGGGGACGAGTCCGGAAGAGTACAGGGTCGGGAGGATGTACCTCGAGGAACTTGCCCGGTATAGCGGTGGAAGGATGTTCGAAGCAGACACGGTCTCAAACCTGGATCTCGCATTCCGCAGCATAGCTGAAGAGCTGAGACGTCAGTACTCGCTTGGCTATTATCCGGAGATTGCGGGGGAGGCGGGAGACAGAAAGCGTATCCGCGTACGGGTAAGAAGACCTAATGTCGTTGTGAGAACCAAGAATAGCTACATTGTCGGAAACAACAGCAGCACGATGAGTTCCTGGAGATAGGTACTTGACGAACAAAAGTTTAGAGACTGTCTGAAATTGCAGTCTCTTTTTCTTAAAGGGGTTTTAGTGATCTGCCTTTCAGGCGTTGATTCCGACCTCCGGAATGAGGTGAAGATCCCGCTGGTGAATGAGCTGGTTAGATGTCGGCCTGCAGAGCGGTTTTTTATTTTCTCCGCCAAAACATCTTCCTTTTAAGATCGCCGCATCTTATAATCGTTTTCGCCCCAATTCGCACTTTACTAAGACATGCACAGATTCCTTGCGGTCGTAATCGTTGCCCTTGCGTTGTCGCTGTTCCCCTGCGAGTCGTTCGCGCAGTCGGGAACCGGCGGCGGTGGTGAGGCGAAAAAGGCCAACCGGAGGCCTGCCCCGACCCCGACGTCCGAACCGAGGCCGGTCGAGGCCGGAGAGGAAGATCCTTTCGATGATGTGATCACGGTTGATACGAACCTCGTCACCATTCCGGTCAGGGTACTCGACAAGCAGGGAAGGTTTGTAGGTGGACTGACTCAGTCAGATTTTAAGATCTTTGAGGACAATGTGGAGCAGGACGTCGCGTACTTCTCCAACGAGCAGAACCCGTTTACCGTTGCACTGGTTCTTGATATGAGTTACTCAAGCACATTCAAGATCGATGAGATCCAGCAGGCTGCGCTCACGTTCGTGACCCAGCTGAGACCCAACGACAAGGTGATGGTCATCTCCTTCGATCAGGAAGTGCACATACTTTGTGAACCGACCAGCGACCGCAAGCTCATCAATAACGCAATAGTCCGGACCCGAATCTCGTCGGGTACCAGCTTGTACGATGCGGTCGACTTTGTCGTCAACAAACGGTTTAACAAGATCGAGGGTAGAAAGGCGGTCGTCCTGTTCACCGATGGTGTGGACACCACGTCCCGCGCTGCTCATGACCGCGAAAATCTGCGTGACGCCTCAGAGCTCGATGCGCTCGTATATCCGATCAAGTACGATACGTTTGCTGACGTACAGGCGATCGAACGAGGCGAGAAGTCCGTACCGCAGAACCCGACTACAAACAACACGATCCTGAACCCACCGATCAACGGAGGAAACATCCCGACCTCCGGAAGTCCCAGCTCGCTTCCTTTTCCCCTGCCAACGGGCACGATCAGGACCGGCGGAGGAAACAGCCGGCCGGTTGGCGTTTCCTCCGGCCAGGGCACTACGCGGGAAGAATATGAACGGGCGGAGGTCTATCTCGACCGAATGGCTATGTTGACCGGTGGCAGGGTCTACGAGGCCAATAGCCCGGAGAATCTTTCAAGGGCATTTTCGCGAATCGCGAGCGAGCTGCGTGAGTTCTACAGCATCGGGTTCTATCCGAACGAAGCAGAACCCGGGAAGACCAGAAAACTGAAGGTTAAAGTCGCGAAGCCGGGGGTCGCCGTACGAGCCCGCGACAGCTATGTCGTAAGGCCGAAAGACGTCAACTAGGCGTTGGGCTAGATCACGGTCCCGTCTTTAAGGATCGAGTTCTTGGGGATCAGGATGATCCCGTCGCGGATATAATAATTCTCGCCTTCTTCCTCTTCTATCCCGCGCTCATTGATCAGTTTCACGTTCTTGCCGATACGGACGTTCTTGTCGATGATCGCCTTCCTGACCTCGGTTTCTGACCCGATACCCATGTGCGGCCTGCCCACGTCCAGGTTGTTCTGCATCTCGTCAACCGATTCATAGTAGTCCGCGCCCATAACGATCGAGTCCTCAATTCGCACTCCGTTATCTATCCGCGACCTCAGTCCAAAGATAGAATTCCGCGCGTAAACCCCGTTCAGGATGCAGCCCTCGCTGATCATCGAAAAACCTATGTCGCTGTTCTGGATCTTTGACGGCGGAAGATAACGGCTGCGTGTATAGATCGGCGCCGCCGCGTTAAAGAAATTGAACTTCGGAAGAGGGCGCACCAGGTCGAGATTGGCGTCATAGAATGCCTTGATCGTTCCGATATCCTCCCAGTAGTCCGAGTAAAGGTACGCTTGGACGTTAAGGCTTCCGATCGCCTCGGGAATGATCTCGCGTCCGAAATCGACCCAGTCTTCGTCTTGTCCCAGCAGCTCCAAAAGCCGTTCGTAACTGAAGACATAGATCCCCATTGAAGCAAGATACGGCCGATTCGTCGCCTCGTCTTGAGAAAGGCCGAATTGTGTCGTATCAACCCGCATCGCCTCCAGTTCTTCTCCGGACGGTTTCTCGCGAAACTCAGAGATCGTCCCGTCGCCTTCGGTTTTAAGGAGCCCGAATCCCTCCGCTTCGCCAGGCGTACAGGGGATAACTGAAATTGTCACGTCGGCTTTCTTCTCAATGTGCCTCTTGATGAACGGCCTGTAGTCCATCCTGTACAAATGGTCGCCGGAAAGAATTAGGATAGTGTCGACGCCCCAGTCGCGGATATGGGGAATTATCTGTCTGACGGCGTCCGCCGTTCCCTGGAACCATTGCGGGCTGTCGCGCCTTTGTTCCGCTGCGATGATCTCCACGAACCCGGAAGAGAACGAAGAGAATCTGTAAGTTCTTGAGATATGGCGATTTAGGGACGCAGAATTAAATTGCGTAAGGACAAAGATCTGCAAAACATCGGAATTGATGCAGTTTGAGATCGGGACGTCGATAAGCCTGTACTTTCCGCCAAGCGGCACTGCCGGCTTTGCCCGCTCCATTGTGAGCGGAAAAAGTCTTGTGCCCGCGCCGCCGCCGAGAATGATCGCCATTACCTTCGGATTCTGGTCCATAAGATCAATCGTGCCTGTTACTTGGGAATTCTAGCTGCTGTAGCAAGAGGATAGCTTTGTCCTGGGCAGATTATCAAGATGGTGGGCCCGCGATGTTGTGAAATTTCCGCTTTTCGAAGGTGACGCCGCTGATTCTCCGGTAAACGGAACCCGCTCGTCATTTGAAGCCGCCAGGCTGTTTCAACAGAGGAATGACAGAGTCCTCTTCGATGCTCAGCACAGCTTTTTGGGGCTCAAGAACGCTTTCAACCGGCGATTCCGACGAGTCAGTTGGCAGCAAGCTCTTTGGGTAGAACATCAGCAGTAAAGGTTATCCTACATAGCCATACGGATTTTCAGATCTAGAGCTCCCGAGACGTCATCGATGTTCCGTTGACACCAAATCCGGACCGTGGTACCGTCCCTCCACCGTCAAAGACGACGGACAAGTTCTTTGCAGTTAAAAAACCTCTGCGCAGGGGAAGCCGAGTGAAATTCTCGCACGATCGCGTCACAGTGAATGCCTCCGGGCCGAAGTCTGATGACCTGCCTCAGGTTTGTTAACCCACAAATGCTTCGCGTCAAGGCATTGAGGTTTCCAGCCGCCGGTAATTTTTACAGCGCCCTGGCCTTCTTCCTTGATTTGAATTTGAAGAAGTCCGGGGCGTCTTGCGTTTGAGCCTCGAAAAGATGAAACGAACTGCTCTATTTCTGACACTTTCCCTGTTGTTGATCCTGTCTGCAGGATGCGGCACCCCGCCCGCGAGTGATGAGTCCGCCTTGACGATACGCACGGTCGAGGACGGGATCGGCCGCAAAGTGTCGCTTCCTCAAGACGTTGAAAGGGCGGTATCGCTGGCCCCCAATATTACCGAGATCGCCTTTGCAGTCGGAGCGGGCGAAAAACTCGTCGGAGTAACCACTTTCTGCAATTACCCTGCAGAAGCGGGCGAGATACGAAAGGTCGGCGACACCCTGAAGCCGAATATCGAGACGATCGTCGCTTTGAGGCCCCAGGTCGTGTTCGTGTCTACTGCGTCACAACTCGAATCATTCACTGGCATCCTGGACGATCAGGGGATCAAGGTCTTTGTCACGAACCCGGAAAGCCTGGATAGCGTGTTCGGATCGATGGTGTCGATCGGTGACGTGCTGGGAAAGAAACAGGAAGCCGAAAAGGTCGTCGAAGCCCTTGAAGCGCGAGTTCGAAAAGTGCGGGTGATCACAGAGCAAACGACATTCGAGGCCCCTCAAACCGTCTTTGTCCAGATAGACCCTTCGCTCTACACCGTCGGAAAGGGTTCGTATATCACCGACCTGATAGCGATCGCTGGCGGCCGGTCGGTAACTTCTGACCTGGAAACAGCTTATCCGAAGATCAGCAAGGAATCCGCACGCGCTTACGATCCACGGATCATCATTCTTTCAGACAGTCCGGACAACAGGGAACCAAACGAGGTTTTCGCAGAATCTTCGGCTGTCCGGGATGGGCGGGTTGAGCGGATAAACGCAGACGTACTTTCGCGGCCCGGTCCGCGAATCGTCGAGGCCCTGGAACAGATCGCCGACGCAATACACGGCCGAAAGACCGAGAAATGAAGGCACTTGGAAGATCCGCAGGCAAGAATAAAGCGCTCGTGTACGGTACCGGGTTTGTTGTATTGCTTGTTGCAACGATCTTGATCGGTGCGGCACTTGGTGCAGAAGCAGTTTCGCCTTTTGAGCCGGGAGAGTCGGGTTCTGCGATCCTCTACGAGATCCGTCTTCCAAGGGTCCTTTTAGGCGCGTGTGTCGGCGCGAGTCTGGCGGTCGCAGGTGCTGGGCTGCAGGCACTTTTGAGGAACCCTCTTGCAGAGCCGTATCTTCTCGGAGTTTCAAATGGTGCCGCACTTGGCACGATGCTGGCGATAATTCTGTTTGGATCCTTCGAGTTTTCAAGGCCGGTTCTTGCTTTCGCAGGTGCAGCAGCGGCGACATTCGCGGTCTATCAGATCGCAAGATCGCGCGCTGGCATGAATGCCGAAAGACTGATCCTTTCGGGAGTGATCATAACTACGCTCCTTTCTTCGGTGATCATCCTGCTCACAACTTTACTCGACGCGACAAAGCTCAGGAGCTTCACTTTTTGGCTGCTTGGAGACCTTTCGCAGGCCACCGTAAACGGCTTCTGGATCTGCCTTGTTTCGGCAATCGTCGGTACGATCCTGTTGTGTACCCAGGCAAAGGCGCTGAACCTGATGATGGTCGGTGAACGGGACGCGCTGGATTTTGGAGTTGAGGTCGAACGAACACGCCTGCTCGTGTTTGCAGGCGCGGCCGGCCTAGTCGGCATCGCCGTCGCGTCGAGCGGATCAGTTGGTTTCGTCGGGTTGATCGTGCCTCACATCATCCGGCTGATGGTCGGAAGCGACAACCGTCTCGTTGTACCGTTCTCGGCGCTTTTCGGCGCAAGCTTCGTCGTTCTTGCGGACACGGCAGCCCGTACTCTCATAGCTCCTCGAGAGCTGCCGGTAGGGGCGGTCACCGCACTCATCGGTTGTCCTCTTTTCATATGGCTGTTGAGGAAGAACTGAATGCTAGAGGTCCTAAACATCAGTGCCGGATACGGCGATCGGTCGGTTCTCAAGGACGTTTCCTTTGGCGTGCCGGACAGATCGATCACGGCTCTCATTGGGGCGAACGGAGCGGGAAAGACGACCCTGATCAAAGTCCTCAACAGTTCGCTTTCTCCGGATTCCGGTGCTGTGACTTTGAAAGGCAGCCCGCTTTCTACGTTGTCGCGGAGACAGATCGCACGGAGGGTCGCTGTCGTTGCTCAGGAGAACGAGACCAGGTTTCCGATATCGGTTCTGGAGTTCGTGCTCGCCGGTCGATTCGCCCACGGAAGTGCGTTCGGCTGGGAGAGTTCTGAAGACATCACGGCAGCCGAAACGGCTCTTGAGATCTGCGAGCTTTCTGAAATGAGCGGCAGGCTTATGAACGAGTTGTCAGGGGGCGAACGCCAGAGGGTCATTCTCGCAAGAGCCCTTGCGACAGAAGCAGATCTGCTTTTGCTAGACGAGCCGACAGCGAATCTTGACCTTTCGCATCAGGCGATGATGTTCCGACTTGTAAGTGAGAGAACCAAGGGATGCGGAGGATCGGCCGTGGTCATCACTCACGATCTGAATTTAGCGTCGGAATTCGCCGACCAGATTCTGATCCTGAATAAAGGAGAGGTCGCCGCCTGCGGACGCCCGGAAGCCGTTCTTACCGAAGATCTGATCAGAAGCGTCTTTCATGTCGATGTGATCCTGGACAAGAACCCTCGAACCGGAAACGTGCGGGTGACGACGATGTACGCAGAATGAGGAGTAATGGTGAATGGACCGGAAGGCAAGCGTCCCGCCTGCATTGAGCGAAGCGAAAACCCGGCACTGAGTTAAGAACCCGGAGCGCAAGCGACGGGCATTGATTAGAAATTCTAAGGAAGATTAAGGCAAAACCAATGAAGAGAAGCATTTATACGATATTCGCCGCGTTTGCATTGGCGGCGGCCTGCCTTGCGCAGGCGAATGGCAATTCCGTTTCGGGAACAGTGATATCAGAAGGTTCACCGGCATCCGGTGCAACGGTGGAGTTGACGAGCTTTCGAACGGGCCGCGAGCTAAAGACGACTACGGGTACCAATGGAAAATTCGATTTCACAGGTGTCGCTAGCGGCAGATATGTTGTCAGTGCGCAATCTGCTTCAGGTGACAGGCTGGCTGTCGAGTTGATTGAGATCGCGGATCAGGGAATGTCGATTGAACTTCACCTCTCGCCGGTTCCTCCTGTGAGAGAGGTCGTTGACGTTTCGGTTTCATCGGGCACGGTACAGCCCGTCTCCGATGTGTCAAAGAGCGTAAACGTGATCGGCGGTGAAGAACTCGAGTCGCGGAATGATGTATCGATCGTGGATGCCTTGAAGACAATTCCCGGATTTCGAGTCCAGCAATTCGGGGGATTCGGCTCGACGGCTAACATCAAAACCCGAGGTCTTCAGGAGCAGGGAACGTCGGTGCTGATCGATGGCCTGAGGTTTCGTGATCCGGCAGCGATAACCGGCGACGCTTCCCCTTACCTTGCGGACCTGACCGTGTTGGGTATCGACCGGATCGAAGTTCTCCGAGGCTCGGGAAGCTCTGTTTACGGGACCAATGCGATAGGCGGCGTGGTTGATCTTCGAACTTCAGAGCCGAGAAACGGCATCCACGGAGATTTTGAGTCTGAGGTCGGAGGCCTCGGATTCAAGCGGCTTGTTGCGGGCCTGAACGGAGGCAGCGACAGGATCGCCGTCGGCGGATCCTTCGCAAGGACCGTCATTTCTGAAGGAATCGACGGCGATGACGACCTGAACAACAATGGATTCCTCGCAAGGGTTGACTTCAGGCCGTTTCGTGAGACTTCGGTCGGGGGCCGTGTTTTTGCAAGCAATGTGACCTTTGACCTGAACTCCAACCCTGAGGCTCTGGGCGATGTCGGCGGAATGGGCATTGTCGACGCTCAGGAAGGCGTTAACTTCACAGCGGACGCGAATGATCCCGATAACGTCCAGGAAAGCGACCTGTTAGGCATTCAGCTTAGGCTTGAACAAGCACTCACGCCATCGCTTTTGTTCAGGGCCTCATACCAGGGCCTCGACACCAAACGACAGACGATCAACGGACCCTTGGGGCCAGGTTTTCAGCCGTTCGGCGGTGATGAATCAAGCACATTTGAAGGCCGTATCGATACCTTTGCGGCGAAGATCGACTGGTACGCGGCAGCAGGCCAGACATTCACCGTAGGATACGAGTTCGAGGCGGAAGCATACGGCAACAACGGATTCGGACCTGCTGCCGGCAGTGACTTCACTGCAGAATCGAGCCAAAGCAGCAATACTTTCTATTTGCAGCACCTGGCCGGCTTTTTTGACTCAAGACTCCAGCTGGCAGGAGGATTTCGCACGCAGTTGTATTCCGTCGGGGACCCTGCGTTTAGCGTGATAAACCCTCCATACGAAGACCTTTCGATTGCCGATCCTCCCACTTCATACACCTTTGACGGTGCCGCTTCCTGGTACTTCAGCTCGTCTCGTACCAAGATCCGCGCTCACGTCGGGAATGGATACAGGCTTCCATCACTATATGAGCGGCTTGGAACCTTTTACAGTTCGTTTTCGCAAGCGTTTTTCGCCCTCGGTGATCCGCGGCTCGAGCCGGAGCGTTCGATCTCGTTTGACGCCGGCATTGAACAAACGCTGGCGGATGACAAGTTGAGCATTTCTGCCACGTATTTCTACACGAAGATGACCGACATTATCGGTTTCGCCAATGTCGTTCCCGACATCGGTTCGACTCCCAGGCCGTTCGGAGGATACACGAACGAGGAAGGCGGAATCGCAAGGGGGGCTGAGATTTTTCTGGACGCCAAACCTCTACGGGGCACATACGTTTTTGCTTCCTACACTTACACGAACAGCGACCAGATCGTTCCCGAGGTTGCTGGCAGCGGGATCATTTCAACGCTTGGCATACCGGAGCACCAGTTCACATTCGTTGCGGCGCAGCAGATCGGCAAACGGCTTACCGTCAGTTTCGATGCGATCGTGACAGATGACTATCTTGCTCCGATATTCAGCAACATAGACTTTACTTCGATCATTTACAGGTTCGACGGAAGCCGCCGCGGGGACCTTTCCGGCGTTTACACCATACCGCTGTTCGGCGAACGGGCTAGTCTGAAGATCAAGGGCACGCTCCAGAACGTGTTCGACTCGGAGTACTTCGAGAACGGTTTCAGGACCGAAGGAAGAACGGGAAGGATAGGTGTCGGGGTGGAGTTTTGAGATTGAATTGAGACCCTATTTAGAGTCGACGGGGCCGCGCCGTGCTATAATCACCGCATTTCCAGAAGGCGGTGAGTATTATGAAAGTTTTTAGGACAGGCGTGGTCGCAGCCCTGACCTGCGCGTTGGCAATTGTTGTTTCTGGTCAGACGAAGACGGTAACGAATGCCGACCTCGAGAAGTACCGCGAGAAGAGGATCGAGGCTGAAAAGGACCTGAACGAAAACTATGAGGAGCTAGGATTCTCGTCCCCCGAAGAGCGACAGCACCGGATAGAAGAAAGCAGGCGTCAGAGAGCGGAACTTGTCCGTGACCTGAGAGAGCGTGACCGTCTTCAGGCTGAACACGATTATGCCGCCGCTCAGGCGGCCCGGGATCAGGCCGTCTTTCCGTATCCCAACCCCAACTTTGTCGATTACGGCGGACGGTACGCCCCGTCTTACCTTTACTACCGGTTCTATTACCCAAACAGATACAAACGTTATAACCGCGGATTTACCCGTTACGGCAACCGAAGGTATGAGCCGGGACAGTTCCGTACGCTCAGAAGGCTGATGCGGAATGCGAGAAGGGGGACGAGGTAGGAGTCAGAAGTCAGAAGTCAGAAGTCAGGAGTCAGGAGTCAGAAGACAGAATCGGAACCCGGAGCGCGAGCGACGGGCACAACAGGAGACAGGAGACAGGAGACAGAAGACAAAATCGGAACCCGGAGCGCGAGCGACGGGCACAACAGGAGACAGGAGACAGGAGACAGGAGACAGAAGACAGAATCGGAACCCGGAACGCGAGCGACGGGCACAACAGGAGACAGGAGACAGGAGACAGAAGACAAAATCGGAACCCGGAGCGCGAGCGACGGGCATAACAGAAGACAGAAGACGGAAGTCAGACGTCAGGAGTCAAGAGACTTCAATGGCTGAGACCTGATAATTGATACCTGATACCTGAACATTGATACATGAGCGACAGCAATAATGGCTGGGAAGCGGTGATCGGTATGGAGATACATGCCCAGCTTGCCACAGACACAAAGATCTTTTGCCGGTGCGCGGCGAGCTTCGGCGATGAGCCCAACTCTAACACCTGTCCGGTGTGTCTGGGCCTGCCGGGGGCGCTTCCCGTGCTAAACAGTAAGGCGGTCGAGCTAGGTGCCCGAGCGGCGCTGGCGCTTGGATTGACCGTAAACGAAACCTCGATTTTTGCGCGCAAGAATTACTTCTATCCCGATCTACCGAAGGGTTACCAGATTTCCCAGTATGACCGTCCGTTTTCCTCCGACGGCAAGCTCACGATCATGACCGCCGAACGGGACGAAGGAGGACACGCGAAGGATTGGCAGCCAATGACGATCGGGATCGTACGGCTGCACCTTGAAGAAGACGCGGGGAAAAACGTTCACGAGGGTCTTCCCGATACGGATAAGTACTCCTACGTTGATCTCAATCGTGCAGGAACTCCATTGGCGGAGATCGTAACTGACCCGGATTTCCGATCCTCATGGCAAGCTTACGACTACGTGAACCACGTGCGCCGTGCACTCCAGTGGGTCGGCGCCTCGGACGCCGATATGGAAAAGGGAAATCTTCGTTGCGAGGCAAACGTTTCCGTCCGGAAGAAGGATGAAGACGGATTCCGGAACAAGGTAGAGCTGAAGAATCTTAATTCGGTCAGGTTTATGCAGAAGGCGATCGAATACGAGATCGACCGGCAGATCAAGGCCCACGAGTCAGGGGAAGAGGTTCACCAGGAAACCCGCCTTTGGGATGAGAAGAACGGGATGACGCGCGTAATGCGTTCAAAAGAAGACGCGCACGATTACAGATATTTCCCCGAGCCGGACCTTCAGCCACTGGTGGTTTCCAGCGAGTTTATTGAACAGCGCCGTGCGGAACTTCCGGAGTTACCGGACGAAATGATCTCGCGATTTACGGAGGAATACGGGCTTGGCTTTGCAGATGCTTCTCAGCTAGTCTCCGACAGTTCGCTAGCCGATTACTACGAGGTGGCTGCAAAGGCGTCCGGAGATCCGAAATCGACCGCCAACTGGATACTCTCTGAGCTGCTAAGAGAGCTGAACAACTCTGGTAGATCCGCTGCAGATTCTCCTGTAAAAGCGGAGAGTCTCGCCGAATTGATAGCGTTCATTTCGGACGGAAAGATCAGTGGCAAGCAGGGAAAAGAGATCCTTCCCGAGATGTTCGAAACGGGGAAGTCGGCCAAAGAGATCATTAACGAAAAAGGGATGGAACAGATCTCAGACCGCGGCGCGATAGAGAAGATCGTTGAAGATGTTTTCGCCGCGAATCCTGAGCAGGTGGAGCAGTTCATTGGAGGGAACGACCGTCTGGCAGGGTTTTTCGTCGGCCAGGTGATGAAGGCTTCAAAGGGCACTGCCAACCCTCAGCTTGTAAACGAGATCATCAGGTCAAAACTTTGACCGCACCACTGAGGGAATTGGTGGAATAGCCGAACCGCCTCTCAACAGAGGCACGTAAGAAAAGGAGGACGCATGAAGAAGTTCCTTATCGTACTCGTTGTTGTACTGGCTTCCACGGCGCTTGCCTACGGGCAGGGTGGAAGTACACCCTATCCCGATCCGACTCCCGATCGCCTGAATCCTGAACGTGGCGCCGGTCAGGCTATGAGGCAGGCCGATGAGCTCAATCGTCGGTCAGATGCGCTTCGGATGACTCAGAATCTCCCGCCTTCCGTACCCGACAAACGCCGTCAAGAATTTCTCGACAACATCAGGCCATTCTACCGCGAATCGACAGACGAGGAATGGCAGTTTCTGTCCCCTTCTGAAGAAGACAAAGAGGCTTACAAGACAGCAGCAAAAGGCAAAGATGCCGGTCTGATCGTCCTGGTCGAAGACAAGGGCTGTGCGACAAACTCCCAGATCGTGGACGCGTCGCCTGAGTGCAAGGGTCTGACGATGCCTGGCGCCGGCTCCGGGTTCTCGTTCAGGATGAAGGACTACAGGATGCATCACATTGCCGATATCGTGTTCAAGGACGGTCAGATCCAGGCTTTGGGAGTACTGAACCACGGGATCATGGTCGATCTGGGAGATGTCGCAATCGAGGGTGTTGATGAAAAGACTGAAGGAGTTGGATATCTCGCAAAGATCAAGGCTTCGAAAGACTTCAAACAAGCGGCGGATCTCGCGAACAAGCTCACAAAGGGAATTGAAAAGGACGGCCGCAGGTATGCAAGCATTTTGACTGCAAAGACCGGCAGCACGTATGTCCTTAGGTCGATCGCGTACGAAGGAGAGTCGCTAAAGAAAGTGGGCGGAGTTATCTTTAACGAACTCGAACTGGACAAGAGAAGGGATGTGCTTGTCGCGTTCAGGATCGTACGGCTCGAGAACGGCCGTGCGACCATACTTTGGCGTGAGATCGACGACGACAAATCACCCGAGCTGAAAGTGAAAAAGGACAAGTAGAGGAGGAGGCTGGTATGAACTATACGCGCAGGCAGATCTGGATGACATTTTCGGTCCTGGTTCTTCTTTTCGCGACCAGCTACTCCCACGGACAGGATCCGACACGCAGGACGACCGCCGATGTCGTCAGAGACAACCTCGAACGGCGGATGAACGACATGCGGAATCTCGATACACTCGCACGTCAACAGGCGGCGCGCGACAGGAACACCCCTCCAAAAGCCCGGTATTACAATCCGGAGCTCACGAAGGACCTTCGCAGAAAGATGGAGCTGAGTGACGAACTGGCTTTGACATATGCCGGCTACATTGAAAACGAGAATTCGGGTGTCGTGAAACTGATCTCAATGAACGATTGCGACAAGATAAAAAAGACCTCCAGGCAGATAGACTGTTACCAGGAGAACGCAAACGTGCGGGAGTACGCGAATGCTTTTTCTTTCCGCGAGAAAAGAAGGTCGATCTTCGGGAAGTCTGACGTCGCGGTTTCGCGCGGATTCTTTGTCGGAGCGCGCCATTCCGTTCAGACGATGATAGTAGCTCTTGACGGCGTGGACTTTCATCAGATGGCTGTGGATTCTCCCGAGATCTCGTATCTTCTGAGCTTCCGGCCCGGCGAGACTGCGAAGATGATGGACGCTCAGTACGATGAACTGCTCAATGGCCTTACCGTTGTGAATTTCAGCGAAGGGAAGAGTACCGGGAGGCTGACCTATTCAAAGACGGTCGAGATCGAACAGGGCGCTGTCTACGCGCTCAGGGCCATCGCATACCGCTCCGCAGAGTCCTCACCATCAGACAAGGACGCCGACGTAGTTGTGTTGATGAAGGTTGTGGAGACGGATGATGAGGGCGGTGCCACAGTGCTTTGGCGCGAGCTGTCGCGTGGCCCCGGAATGGTAATGAAGTTAGCGGAGGATAAGTCAGTTGACGGAAAATAGGACTGCCGTCGTTACGGGCGGCACGAAGGGGATTGGACGCGCAGTCGCGGAAACACTTCTTGAACGCGGCATGCGCGTTTTTATTTGCGCAAGGAACAAGACCGAGGTCTCGGAAACGGTCAGCGACCTCTCTTCCAGAGGCAGCGTCGCCGGAGAAGTTTGCGATATGCGCAGCGAGAGCCAGGTCCGGATGATGCTGGATGAATGCGTGCGTGTGTTCGGCGGCATCGACGTGCTTGTAAATAACGCAGGTGTCGGAACGTTTGGCGAAACAGTCGATGAGATATCACCCGAGAAATTCCGGCAGATCATCGAAACGAACATAAACGGCGTCTATTACGCCTGCCATTTTGCGATCCCGCATTTGAAAGAACGCGGCGGCTATATCTTCAACATCTCTTCCCTCGCCGGCCAAAACGCACATCCCGGAATGGCCGCTTACAACGCTTCGAAGTTCGGCCTGAACGGCTTCTCTGAGGCCCTGATGCAAGAGGTCCGGCACGACGGGATCAAGGTCAGTTACATATGCCCCGGATCGGTCAATACCGAATTCGGAGGTGACCGCGTTTCAGACGAGAAAGCGTGGCAGCTACAACCCGCCGACATCGCGAGGACTGTATCAGACCTCCTCGATTTTCCTCCCAACGCACTCCCGAGCAAGGTCGAGATCCGGCCGAGTAAACCCCCGAAAGAGTGAGCGGTGAGCAGCGAGCTGTTTAGCGGCGGGCTTGCCCGCCTTAAAAGTTCGAGAGTTCAAAGTTCAAATGCGTGAGCGGTGAGCGGTCAGCAGTGAGCAGTGAGCAGTAAGCGGTGAGCGGTTTAGCGGCGGGCTTTCTTTTCTTTCAAAGTTCGGAGCTCCAGCTTCCGAAGTCATTCCTTAACATGCGTCGTCGCCACTCTAACCTGAGGAGTTAAACCGCTATAATAAGAACATCGGATATGAAAAATATGCTTCCACGATCAATCGGCCGGACAGTTGTGAACCTGTGCCTGATTGTCTTCATAACACATGTTTCTGTGAACGCTCAGACAGATCCTTCTGAGATCGAAAAGTACAAGAAGGACAATCAGGAGATGAGCCGGTTGATTCGGAAAGGAGACCTCAAAGAGGCCAAGAAGATGGCGGCTGAACTTTGTTCCGTCGCTGAGAAAGTGTTCGGACCGGGCGACCGCGAAACAGGAATTGCCTACAAGAACGCTGGTGAGATCTCGCGCGGGAAAGAGGATTACTCTGACGCTTATGAGTATTTGAGCAGAGCGATCGACATCTTTCAAAAGGGCGACAAGAACGGATCAAACGCGGATATGATCGCGAAATCGGCCAGCAGTCTAGGCTTTGTCCTCGCGAAGCAGGGCAAAGAAGATCAGGCTGGCGAGATGTACAAACTGGCGATCGCCAAGGCTGTCGTCGCTTTCGGTGAGGATTCCGCCGAGCTGATCCAGATTCGCCGGGAGTACGTGCTCTTCAAGGTCTTGATAAAGGATTACGAGGGCGCAGACAAGCAGTTTGCCGAGCTATACACTGCGACGGCAAAGGTCTTTCCGGATCAGGAAGACCTGCTGACCAGGATTGATGACGACTATATATGCACGGTCGGCCTCAATACCTCATTCGGACTTGGGTCTGACGATTCAGAATTTTTTGCGGCTAAGAAAGCAATTCGCTCCAAAGACATTGCGGATGAAGGAAAAACTGTTGAGACAGGCGTCGTCAACGGTAAGGCGTTGAGCCTCGCAAGACCGGAGATGAATCCAGGAATGGCGAGCCGATTGACCGGCAGAGCGGAGGTTGTAGTGCGGATCGTGATCGGCAAGGAAGGGAACGTGAACCGCGCCTGGGCAATCTGCGGTCCCGGATTTCTTCACGGCTCGTCTGTCGATGCAGCAAGGCGATCAAGATTTCGGCCTACACTCTTGAACGGTGAGCCGGTGGAAGTAAGCGGAGTTATCGTTTATAACTACCGCAGGTAGTATTTGACCGAGATGCCTTCGGCTATCGATATGACGTCCGCTTTGCTCAAACCCGCAGCTAAAGCAGCGGGCTAGTATCAGTGAATGACGACCTAAGTTTGCCGAGAACATGCAAATGCCTGTAAGGCACAAGCGACTGAACAGACTCAACGGACCCGAAAGACCCAATAGACCCGATCGACTCAACAGACTCAACGGACTGAAAAGACCCGACAGACTCCCCTAGTCCTTTCCACTAAGCTTTTTGATCGTTTCTACAAGCTGTGAATCTTCGTAAGGCTTGCTCAGGTATTCGGATACGCCGAGGTCGAATGCCTTTGTACGGTGTTTCTCTCCGGCACGCGAGGTGATCATCACGACCGGAATGTGATTTAGATTGTCGTTCTGCTTCAGGATGGCAAGAAGCTCGTAGCCGTCCATTTCAGGCATTTCCACATCGGTCAGTATCACATCCGGATAGTTTGCCGATGCGCTCAGGATCTCAAGAGCCTCCGTGCCATCCTTCGCGACGATCGGTTCCCAGCCGTTGTTCTTCACAAGCCGCGAGTTTACGTGACGTACGCTCGGACTGTCGTCCACGATCATCACCCGTGTCTGTCTGGGTTCGGCTTTCTTGGACTCGGTTTTAGCTTCTGCAACCTGCTTCTTGGGTTTAGGCTTCGATTTCCTGCTTTCTAGCAGTTGTACAAGGTCCAGTACCGGTACAACTGTGCCGTCTCCCAGAATTGTCGCTCCCAGTAGTTCAGGTACGTCCTTCAGTGGATGACCGAGCGGCTTGATGACTATCTCTTCAGGCTTAATGATCTCGTCCACGATCAACGCGCATTTGCGTTTAACGGTATCGAGCAAGAGCAGCTGGCAGTCTTTATCAAACGTACCCGGATTTACATCTACGTTGAGCAATTCGTTGAGATATGAAACGGAGTGTTTACCGCTGCCAAGCGTGACCGAACCTTCTTGTCTCGCCTTTTGAAGATCCTCCGCTGACACTTCGGTGATCTGCTTGACCAGCTTCAGCGGAAAAGCGAATGTCCTTTCGTTGACCCGTACGAGAAGTGCCCTCGCGATCGCAAGCGCCATCGGTACGCGGATCGTGAACGTGGTTCCTTTCTGCGGTTCCGAAGACACGGAAACGGTGCCCTGCTGTCTCAGGATGTTCGTCTTGACGATGTTCATCCCCACGCCGCGTCCCGCTATCTGGCTGATCTCGTTGGCGGTAGTCAGTCCTGGAAGGAACACCAGTGACAGCGCTTCTTCATCGGACATACGACCGGCGTCGCGCTCGGTGATCAGGCCGGCGGCAAGCGCTTTTTGCCTCAGCGCCGCAGATGAAATTCCTCCGCCGTCGTCCGAAACGGTAAGGATTATATGTGTGCCTTCGCTGAAAACACGCAGTCTTATCTGGCCTTTCTCATCCTTGCCGAGGAGCCGCCTGGTCTCCGGCTTCTCGATCCCGTGCGCGACGGCATTCCTGAGAAGATGAAGAAGCGGTTCGACAAGCGTGTCGAGTATGTGGGTGTCCACCTCGAGCGTTTCGCCTTCAAGCGACAGATCGACGATCTTGTCGAGCTCCGATGCCGTCATCCGGACCGTTCGCTGGAGCCGCGCTGCGAGAGTCCCGAACCTGATCATTCGCAGACTGAGCAGTTTGTCCTGGATCTCGTCGATCAGCCGTTTTTGGGTGTCGTAAAGGGACTCGAACGAGGTTCTGATCACGTTCAATTCGGTAGTGATCGAGAAAGCGTCGGTGGTCGTTTCGAGCAACTCGCGAGTTAGCTGATTGAAATCCGTGTAGCGGTCGAACTCAAGGCTGTCGAACTCATCGTCGTCGCTGACGGGCCCGTTTGAGCGGTGGATCCCCAGATGGCGCTGAGAAGGACCGGAGCCCGGGCTCCCCGCAGCGAAGTCGGTCTCAAGCTTGCCCGATGACCGTTGAAGGCGGCGGGTGCTGTTCTGCATCTCCTTGATCTGCTGTTCAAGTTCCGAGAGTCTCTGCTGAAAGACAGCGCGCCCGAAGACCATCTCGCGGACAAGCTTTACGAGGTCGTCTAGCTTGTCCAAAGAGATCCTCACTACGGAACGGGTCGAATGCCCGTTCTGGTGCTGAAACGCGGGCGCTTTGACCTCCGAGTCACCTGACGGAACGAACGCGGCTCCCTTTTCTTCAGGGTCTTCAACTTCCTCGTCTTCAATCTGATCTTCCGCATCGCCGCCGTTTACTGCTGTGAGCGATTCGAGCATCTTCTCCAGATCAGAGAACGTTCTCGAGATCTTGTCCTCAAGGTCCCGCGAAGTGTCGTTGTTCGCAACTGCGCTGATGCAGTCAGTTGCCGATAAAAGCAGCTGAAATATGTCGGCATTTCCCTCGATCTCATTCTCCGAGAGATGGTCGAGCAGGTCCTCAACCTTGTGCGCAAGCTTTGAGAGCTTCTTCAGGCCGACAATGCCGGCCGAACCCTTGAGAGTGTGAGAGCTGCGCCGGATCTCCAGAAGGGCCTCACGGTCGTTCGGAGACTGCTCAAGGCGTTCGAGGTTCTCGTTGATGTTCTTGAGGTGGTCCTCCGCTTCCATGGCGAAGATCTCAAGCATTTCCTCATCGATCTCGAACTCCTCTTCTTCAGCTTCGGATGGTTCCGACAATTGCGATTCATCGCTCGCATCTTCCGATGATTTAATGCTGTCAAATGACTCATCAAGCAGGCTCGAGATATCGAGTTCGAACTCTTCCGCCCCAAACCTGAATTCCGAGATCTCGGCTTCCAGTGCGGCGATCGAATCCAGCAGCGGAAGGGCATCCGATTCCGGGTTGGGGCTTCCCGAACCGATCAACTGCGACAGAGAGGCACCGAGCCTGAGAGCAAGTTCTGGAACCCTTCCCATCGAATTATCGGCCGCTTTTTCAGCAAGTTCCTGAAGAAAATCAGGGGCGTCGAAAAGGCCTTTCAGGTCCTCCTCTCCCCTTGACCACACAAGAACCGTGCTTCGCACACGCCTCAGAAAGGGCTCTGCCCGGTCGATGATCTGTTGTTTCGATTCTGCGTTAAGGACTGTCATCAGTGGTAATTAAAGGCTTCCTGCGCGATCAGTTTACAAACGATAGGTCGCTGTTCTCGTTTTGTGCGGGCAAGGAAAAGGTGCTCTTGTCCTCCGGCAGCTTGAAGGGTGCGACGGACCCACGAAGTTCATCTGACAGCTCGACAAGTTTTTTGACCGATTTCGCGGCGCGGTTCGAGCCCTCGTTGACCATCTCCGTGACCTTCGAAATATTGGTCATCGCATTCGAGATATCTTCTGAGGTCTGTGCCTGGCGTTTTGCCGATTCCGAAATCGATCTTATGAGCTCGGCGAGCCGGGTCGAAACCTTTTCGATCTCCACCAGTGCCTGTCCGGCGTTGTCTGCAAGTGTGGAGCCGACGACGACTTCGTGGATCGTCTCTTCCATCGAAGCAACCACGTCCTTTGTCTCGATCTGTATGGTTTGCGCAAGCGTCGCGATCTGCTGTGTAAGGTGATTGGAACGTTCCGCAAGCCTTTCCACCTCTTCCGCGACGAAGGCAAATCCCCGTCCTGCTTCGCCCGCGGCCGAAGCCTGAAGGGAAGCGTTGAGCGCGAGCAGACTTGTGCGCTCGGAAAGGTCGTCGATAAGCTGGACGATCTGGCTGATCTCCTGCGACCGTTCTCCCAGCTTCTTGATCCTGCGGGCGGTTTCCTGCACCTGCTTGCGGATACCGTTCATCGCGTTGATGTTGTCCTGGACGGCCTTTGACCCGTAACGGGCGTTGTTGAGCGACTCTCCTGCTACTTGCGCGGACATCGAGGCGTTGCCGGAAACTTCCTGAATCTGCACTGCCATGTTAGAGACGGCACCGGTGATCCTCGTGATCTGCGATGCCTGCGCTTCTGACCCGCTTGCGAGCTGTTCGGTCGTGTCGTTGATCGAGTTCGAAGATATGCTGACCTGGAAGGTCAGGTCCTTTACCTGTTTGATCAGCGAGCGGAGCTCCCGGGTCATCGAGTTGAACGCCTCGGCTATGGCACCGGTCATTTCGGGTGAGACTTCGGCCTGAACCGTAAGGTCTCCGGCCGCAACCTCAGACACTTCTTCGAGCAGCTGAAGGATCGATTCCTGAAGCCTGTCGCGCTTCTCCTGTGTTTGCACGACCTCCTTAAGCTGATCGACCATGTTCTGGAAGGATTGGCCAAAACGGTCATTCTCCGACCTGAGCATAATGATCCCCGAAAGGTCGCCGGCGGCGATCTGGTCCGCCACGGCAGCTTTCTCCTGCATATAGGTCGATACGTCTTTCAGAGAAAGGAGCAGCTCGGTCTGCGTCACTGAGTCGGCGTCAAGGGGATCTCCCTGCGCAAGCTGAGAGGCAGCCGTCGAGGCCTCGCTCAATTCCGATTGGAGGTTGATGTTCGAAACGTTGACCGCCAGAAGCGAGGCAAGGACCGCCAGGACGCCAAACCCCAGAATGATGGTCGCTGATGCCGGATTCTCGGGGAGTCCCAGATACGACGCGTTCACCATCACCGCGCCGAGGATGAGAAAGGCGATCGAAATCAAGGAGAACGCT
Organism: Acidobacteriota bacterium; assembly: GCA_003385635.1. Classification (GTDB taxonomy): domain Bacteria; phylum Acidobacteriota; class Blastocatellia; order Pyrinomonadales; family Pyrinomonadaceae; genus Aridibacter. The sequence continues at coordinate 768,913 of QQUY01000001.1, forward strand.
TTTAGCAGCAGGTTCCAGATCGGATTGTTTGACATATCTTATGGTCTCTCCTGCTGGTTAAACTCATCGCCGAGACCGAAAATGTCATCGGTTCCCGTTGTTTCGGGCTCGCCAGCCTTGTAATACTCTGCGATGCCCAGATCTTCAGGCTCAGAGTCCAGCGAATCAACATCAATGTCGACATCGCCGGATTCGTCTTGTGCCGTTGCGTCCTCGCTATCACTCGTTTCAGACGCCGAATTGTCCTGACCGAACAAGAAATGGCGGTGTTCCTGGTGCTCAGTTCCGGATTCCCGGGGGTTTGATTCCGAAAAACCTTCGGAATGAAGGGCTACTCGATACTCGGCAGAAGCGACCTGGAGGTTGTTCATCAGGACGGAGAGGTTGGCAAGTTCGGAACTTGAATGTTTTAGTTCATCTACCGTGGCCTTGCTGTCTGAGATCGAGTTCATAAACGTCATGAACGCCTGGTCGCTTTCTTCTGAATGTTCGCCGGCGAGTGAAACAAGGTTCTTTTGCAGGTTCAGGAACTGCCCGACGTACCGGCCGAGTTCCGCAAGAATGTTTCCGCTTTCGATTGAGTATTTCGAGAATCCAGCGATCTCGCCTCCCGCCAGCTCGAGTGCGTTCTCGACCTTTCGGATCTCTGTCGAAACGCTCTTGTTTAGCGAGGCGATCTGACGATTTGTCGTGTTGGCGCGGGCCGCGAGCCTTTCGACCTCTTCCGCAACGAGGGCGAATCCCTGGCCCTTCTCGCCAAGTTCGGTAGCCTGGATCGAAGCGTTCAGCGCAACCATGTTGGTGCGATTCGCGAGATCTTCCACAGTCGTCGCCAGTTTGCCGATCTCCTGTGTCCGTTCGTTGAGACTCTGAACGCGCTTCACTGCCTCGCGCATCTGCTTTCGCAGACGGCTGACCGAATCTGCATTCTGAGCAGCGATCTCGTTTCCTTTTTGTACTTTCTCGATCGAGTTTCTTGCCGACTGCGAAGAATTGCCGAGGTCCTCGGAGATCTTCTTGACGAGATTCGGGACCTGTTTCAGTGTGATCGAGGCCTGAGTCAGTTCCTCGATACGGCTCTCGTCCTGTTGAACAAGTTCACGGAGGTGCTTTTCAATATCCTTCGCCAGCTCGCTTGCTTCGCTCGAATCCTTCCGCGCGAGCTTGATCAGGGAAGTAAGCCGTTCGAGCAGGTAGTTGACCGTCGACGAGATCTCTTTTACCTGAAAGTCCTCGTTCGAGACGCGGACCGTCAGGTTTCCGGACCTGATCGGCGAAAGCTCGCGCCTGATCTGGTCCAGCGACGCCTGTAGTTTGTCGAGGTCCTCTTTTGCGCTGATCGACTCTGAGACCTTCGCGAGGAGCTTCTGGAACGACGAACTCAACCTGTCCGAGCCTTCGAGAGGAGCCAGGGAGACCTCCAGATTGCCGCTTGCGACCTTCTCCATCAGCGCGACAAGCATCTGTACCTGCTGGCTGTTTCTGAACAGCGACTGCAAAAGCTGGTCCGTTTCGTACGACCCGGAAGTCTTTGGCAGGGAGGTCGAAGAGGTTCTTTCGAGGCTCTTGGACAGCAAAGTGACCTTTTCTATCGGACTGACGATCTCATTCGAGAGCCACCATCCGAATACGACTACGACGAACGCAAGGAAGAGAAACGGGATGAAAATGCCGTAAAAGACATCGTTTACCAGAAGTGTGACTACCAGGTAGGAGATCAGCCCGAAAGTACATATAAAAAAGGCCAGAACACTGGTCGATATCCAGATCCTGCCCCTTAGCGAGTTAAAGAGTGAATTTGTTATTTGTCTCGGCATTTGACGAAACCGATGTCGGCTTGATTATTTTCAGACCTGCTTGAGAGATTCGACAAGCTCACCGACATTTACGACGGTGAAGGACTCGCCCTTGTGTTCGAACTTTCCTGAGACGAATGCGAGTTCTGACACGTCCGCAGCTTTGATCTTCGTTTTGTCGACGGTGATGATCTCCCGGAGCTTCTCGACACGGAATGCGATCAGCGCGTCCATTGTTTTCAGCCTTATGACGATATGCTTCGGAGACTGGCTTCCCTCGGCTTTCTCTCCGGAAAGAAGCGTATCCAGTTCCACTACCGTCACGATCTCACTGCGTAGGTTTGCGATCCCGAGCAGCCAGTCCGGAGTATTCGGCAGTCGGGTGGGTGAAAGATCTCTAACCACCTCGGAAACGGTCTGGGAGTCAACGGCGTAGTTTGAACCGCCAACCACGAACACTATGAATTTGCGGCCCTGGAAGACCCGCGTTTTCCCATCGGCGGTTTCCCGGCCGACTGCTCCGGCGGGCTCGCCCGAGGCGGTCCGCACCGGCTGTCCGGCGGTTTCTTTCGTCATTGCTTGAGAACGGGACTGGGCGGTGAGCGTGAAACAAAACAGGATGATGGTGAGGATCATCCATTCCGGAACCTGAAGAAACGGGCGTTAGTGCACTGCCCGGTCCTACATCAGGTATTCATTGACAGTGCGCATAAGGGTCTCGGGACCAAACGGCTTCGTGATGTAGTCGCTTGTGCCTACCATCTTGCCGCGCACCTTATCGAAGAATCCGTCCTTGCCTGAGATCATCACGACCGGAACGTCCTTCGTGGCCTCGTTTCCTCTGATCAGTTTGCAGACCTGGTATCCGTCCATTCTTGGCATTGTGATGTCGAGCAGGACGAGATCCGGGACCACATCGTTGATCTTCTCAAGAGCGTCAACGCCGTCGACCGCGCAAACAGTCTCGTGGCCGCATTTCTGAAGCTTAAGCGAGATTAGCTTGCGGATAGTCGGACTGTCGTCGACTACCAGTATTGTCTTGGAAGTCGGCTGAGCTTCCTTGTCCGTGGCCTGTTTCTCAAGCTCCGCAACTCGAACCGCAAGTGCGTCGACCTGCGAGCTGACGACCACGTCGCTCGGGTTCTTTGCAGCATATTCCTGAAGGTATTCAAATCCCTTCCTGTACTGCTTGAGGTTGATGTAGCCGATTCCCAAAGACATCAGTTCCTCGGGGACCACGCCGCGCACGCTCTGATCGGCCTCTATCTTCTTAACGACTCCTTCGACAACCGCTGAGTCGACGGATTCGTTAGAGATCAACATTTCCAGGTCTGACAATGTCAGGACTGCATTGCACGACTGGCACAAGAATGCCTGATGGCCCAGGTCCGAATCGCAAAACGGGCAGGCGTCCGGAGCATTCTCAACGGGTTCCGAACCCAGGAACTCATCGTCCTCGACGGGAACGAAATCACGCGTCTCCTCTTCGGATTCATCACCGTTCACGGAAATGTCCAGGTTGGTCTCGTATCCGAAACTGGTTTGAGGCTGTTCGATCGGCTCGAGATCCGGCTCGGAAACCTCGGAGAAGTCTTCTTCAGCCTCCGCAGAGACCTCCTCTTCCTCTCCGACTCCAAAATCAGGCTCGGAAACCTCTTCTTCAACTTCCTCAAACGGTTCGAGTTCCATTTCGACCGAGTCGAACTCGACCTGTTCTTCCTCGAACTCCGGGGCTTCCTCGACGGCCTCTTCGTTCATCGAGCCGACGGATACTGCTTCTTCGACGAAAGACAGCTCTTCAGCAGGTTCCGATTCGTCACCGGCCCACTCGCCGTTGCTCCCGTCGAACTCGGAATCCGTCATTTCGCTATCCGCGTCGGCAGACGCTTCTACCGCCTCTTCGACCGAATCAGGAGCGTTCCCGACGATCATCCTCAACGATTCGAGGTTTGCACGGGCGACCTGATTGTCTTCATTTAGATCGAGGACCCGTTCGAAGCATTCGATCTTGTCATCGAAGGACTCCGCCAGATGCGCTTTAAGCATCCACGCGTCCTCAAGATCAGGTGCATCTTCGAGTACTTCCGCGAGGATCGACTGAGCTTCCTCGCGTCCGCCGGCTATGGCAAGTCTGTTGGCATCCATTAGCTTTGCCTTGGTGTCAGCGGCACGAAACTCCTCCATTTGGCTCAGCGCGTTCTCATTGTCCGGATTGATTCGGAGAACGCGTCCGAGGTGTGAACGCTTTTCAGCGTCGCTCTCTGCGAGCGAAGCAAGCCAGAGCCACGCCGATTCGTTGTGATCGTCGTGGACTATTGCCTGCATAAAGTATTGTTTTGCAGCAGCTTCGTCTCCGCCTTCGGCAGCTTCAGAGCCTCTTACGACGAAGTTCCTGCCGAGCAAAGCCCTGGTCGACGCGGCCCATTCAAGAGCTCTTTCGTTACCGGGATTTACCCTCAGAACGTTATTTAGAAAGACGAGCAATTCTTCCGGATACTCGCTGATCGACGCCAGCCAAAGCCAGGCGCTTTCATTGTCCGGGTCGGAATCGGTCACGCTGAGAAGGAAATTCCTCGCCTCTGCGCGATCGCCGCTTTGTGCGGCCTCTATACCCTGCCTGAGCATTTCGTCCGCTTCTGACGAACTGCTTTCCGGCGCGAGATCCTCCAGATGGCTTGGATCGACCATCGGAAGCGATGCACTTTGCGATTCAAATTCAAGTTTCATAGTGGTAGGTCTGGTCTTCTGGTTCCGGATTTTGTTGAGGGAGGGGAATATAGCCGATCAAATGAGGGGCAGTGACAATTTTCGGCATCTACAGGATGACAAATAGTGATATTTCTGAAACTGGTCCTGAAGTCGCTTGTTGCCTGAAATGCAGCAAAAATCGCTGGATCGGCTGGATTTGCCGGATCGCGGGATGGACCGGCATCTTGAACTAAAGCAAGCACCAGACCAGAAAAATGCGATGTTTACTCGTTGCGGCCGCCAAAACGATCTGAGAGAAGCGAATGCAGCCGCTGGCGTGAGATGCCGTAATGCTCTAGAAGGGATTCGACGGCAGGCAATGGCCAATCCGAGGGACCGGGACCGGCCCCCAGAACCGCGGTGATCAGGTTGTTCTTGGGAGTATGTTCAGAAGCGACAAACTCCTGCATCTTGACACGATAACCGAAGCCCTTGAGGATCAGGGCCCTGATACCGTCCGTTACGGATTCGGTCTCACGTTCCAGAAGCAGGCCGAATTCGTTCAGCGCCGACGCGGATTCGGGAAACCTCAGCTGAGATCTCAGTTCGTGCTGACAACACGGAGCGACGACGATAGCTTTCGCGCCGGTCGAGATCCCTTCGAACAAAGCGTCGTCAGTTGCGGTATCGCAAGCGTGCAGCGCGATGAGAACATCCGGTTCGCCGGCACTTACGTCACCGATACTTCCCTGTTCGAACGCCAGTCCCGAATAATCGCATTCCTTTGCGATGTGGTTGCATTTGTCGACAAGTTCACGTCGTTCCTCTATCCCGCGCACGGATGCATCGAGCCGCATTGACCCGGTGAGGTGATCATAAAGAGCGAAGGTCAGATAGCCTTTCCCGCTACCAAGGTCGAGGACCGTCACTCTCCCGGACTCGACAAGACCGGCCTCAATCAGCAGTTTGTCCAGAATCGCGACGAATCTCTCTATCTGCCGGTATTTCGCCTGACTTTTGTCCTTCACCCTTCCGTCGCGTGAAGTCAAACCGAGTAAATGCAGGTAATTGCGTGAAGGGTCGAGCACCCGGTCCTTCTTGCGGTCGTGCGACACCTCGGGCAATTCTTCAAAGGTCGGTGAGGATTCCGAAATTAGTACCTTTCCCCGTTTTGAGACGGTCAGCTGGAGATCGGCTACCGTGGTGAACAAGTGGCCCGAACGAAATTCTTTAGAGAAGAGGCGCCTAAGCTTCAAGGGAGCCTCGGATAAGGTGTGGTTCGAGGACGAATCCTTCTTTTCAAAGCGCGAAACGAACTGAATCCGGTCACCCCGCTTCGTTTCGATCTTTCGCAGCAGAACCTTTTGCAGATGCTTCTCGCCGCCTTTATAATTTCCAACCGTAGCTTTTACAAAAGTGCCGGCTGAAAGGCTTTTGGCGAACGCGTCAATAAATTTGTCTAGGTTCATTTCGGGCATATCGGTTCGCCGGGATTATCTCACGTCATTTCGGGACGTCGAAAGCGGCACAAGAGAGGAGACGCCGAATGAAGGCAGAATCAGCATCCGAGAACATCGCCAAAGAAGACCTCTTGAAGGATCTGCTGCTCCTGGTCCACGAGACGTTCGAAGGGTCTCCCGAAGACGGGAGCGCGTATCTAGACCGCGGGACCGGCGTATTTTCCACGGTGAGTGGTCTAGGTTCAGGCGAGGTATCCGCCGATCTGAACGGGACATCCATCGTAGCCCACGTCGAACACCTGAAATTCTATCTTGACCGCCTGGTCGAGTTCATCGAGGGGCGCACAGAGCCTGTAAACTGGGACCAGAGCTGGCTTATCGATACCGTCGACGATCAAGAATGGGAAGTACTCAAAGCAGGTCTGAGAAAATCGTATGAGAATGTGCTTCGCTGTTTCGCCGAGGTGCCGGTATGGGACCAGGACAAGATCGGCGAAGCGATGGCCATTATCGCCCATTCGGCATATCATCTTGGCGCGATTCGGCAGATGGCTAAGGCCGTCAGGCCGCAGGACAAAGGAAAACGTCAGGACTGAGGTGAAAGTACTGAGGACAATGGAAGGACTGAGGTGAAAGTACTGAGGACTGAGGGAAGAGGTTGAATCGTCGGCGGAGTCTCGCATTTCCTCTTTAGTCCTCAGTCCTCAGTACTCAGTCCTCAGTACTCAATACTCAGTACTCATATCTTTCAACTATGAAAACCCCTCCATTCCATTTTGCATTCCCCGTTCACGACATCGCGGCGGCCCGTGAGTTCTATGGCGGTATTCTGGGCTGCCCGGAAGGCCGCAGCTCCGAGCACTGGGTCGATTTCAACCTTTACGGGCATCAGATCGTCGCTCATCTATCCGATACAGCCGGACCTGCCAAGGCAGCGACCAAGGTAGACTCGGATCGGGTTCCTGTCCCGCATTTCGGGATCATTCTCGAGATGAGCGAGTGGAAAGCTCTAGCCGAGAAGGTCAGAGATGCGGGCGTCGAATTCGTCATCGAGCCAAAGGTGCGGTTCAAGGGCGAGATCGGTGAACAAGCCACGATGTTCTTCACAGACCCCAGTGGCAACGCACTCGAGTTCAAGGCCTTCGCGGACCCGTCGCTTATCTTTGCTAGCTAAAATCGTTCTTCTTTGCGATCCTTTGCGTTTTTGCGTCTTGGCGAGAACCTACACCGTCGTACTCTCGGTTCATGTCTGAAACTGATCACGGAACAAAGACCGCTCGCCAAGACGCCAACGCGCAAAGTTCCGCAAAGGTCCTCGGCTCCTTGCTTCGTGCCCATTGTGAAAACCTCCGTGACCTCTGTGGTTAGCCTCTTCCTTCTTTGTCGACTCCAGATAGCCAACATGAAATCATTGTCGAAAAACATTCTGATCCTATCAATCGCGATCCTGTTTAGTACGTCCCTTGCTCTCCCGCAGACAAATCGTACCGTCGCCGTCACGTTCGACGACCTGCCGACGGTAAGCCAGTTCGGCGAGCTTGCCGTGCGTCAGCAGATAACAAAAGACCTGCTTGCCCACGTTACAAAGGCCGGCGTTCCGGCCATCGGATTCGTAAACGAAAGAAAGCTTTACAAGGACGATAAGCTAATCGATTCCGAGGTGGCACTTCTGCAGCAATGGATCGACGCGGGACTGGAACTCGGTAATCACACATACTCGCACCGAAGCCTTCACAACATCCCGCTTGAGGATTATCTCGCGGACATAGCCAAAGGCGAGCCGATAACCGACAAGCTGCTGAGGAACGCCGGGATGAAGCTCAGATATTTCCGGCACCCGTTTCTGCATACCGGCCTGACTATAGAAACAAAGAGCGGGGTTTCGAAGTACCTGAAAGAGCACGGGTACACGATCGCACCGGTTTCCATCGACAACGCCGATTACATCTTTGCCGCTGCTTATGACAAAGCGAAGATCAAAGGCGACGAAGCCCTTCGAAAGCGGATCGCGGAAGCCTACATTCCGTATATGGAAGCAAAGACGGAGTACTGGGAAAGACAGTCGGTGAGGCTTTTTGGAAGAGAGATCGCACAGACCCTCCTGATCCACGCAAACAGCATCAACGCCGAACTGTTCGGCGACCTCGCCAAGATGTTCAAAAACCGGGGGTACGAATTTGTGACGCTTGAAGAGGCGTTGAAGGACGAGGCGTACAGGCTCCCGGATGAGTTCACGGGTCGAGCGGGGATCTCCTGGATCCACCGGTGGGTGCTTGCCAGGGACCGGTCTCTATTGGTAGAGGACGAGCCGTTTGTGCCGGAATTCGTAATGGAAGCATCGGGCTTTGATTCTCAATAGCTTAGCGCCTTGGCGCCTCTGCGGTTATTGATTTACCGCGAAGGCGCAGAGACGCAAAGCAAAGATCTAGGTGCGCCCGATCACCCCGTCTTTCATCCTCACGATCCCGAGCGGATTACCGTCCTTCAGTTCATCTGGCAACACAGAGTCCGGAGCATCCTGAAAGCACACGAGCTTTGTAAATCGTTCGATCGCACGCGTGCCTACCGAGGTCGTGCCGGAAAACGAGGTCGCGGGGTACGGTCCGCCGTGGACCATTGAATGGCAGACCTCGACCCCTGTCGGAAAGCCGTTGAACACGATCCTCCCGACCTTCTTCTCAAGTACAGCGATCAACTCTTCCGCTTCGGCGATGTCCTCATCGGTGCCGTGGATGGTGGCTGTCAGCTGACCTTCGAGATCCTCGGCAATATCAACAAGCTCAGCAACTTCGCCGAACGATATTGCGAGCGTTGAAGGTCCAAATACTTCTTCGTGCAGTTCTGGGGTTGATCGAAACTCGCCGACACTGGTTTCGAAAACAACAGACTCCACCGCATATCCCTTCGCTGCAGCCTGAGCTGCCCCTCGTTCCGAGATCTTCTCGATAAAAGAGTTTCTAATCCCCGAGGTTAGTAACGGTTTGCCTGACGATTCCCTCGAAAGTTGGTTCAGTCTGCTTACGATGGCGCCGTACCCCCCATTCCCTGGAAGAAATGCAAGTCCTGGTTTTGTACAGAACTGTCCGTAACCGAGAGTAAACGACGAAAACAATCCTTCCGCAATCGAATCCGCCTTCTCTTCTGCTGCTCTCGGAAGCACGAAGACGGGATTGACCGAGCTCATTTCTGCGTAGACAGGAATCGGCTCGTCACGCTTCGCTGCTATGTCCATCAGCGCCCGTCCGCCGGCTCTTGAGCCTGTAAAGCCTACGGCCTTTATCGAAGGATGCGCGACCAGTGCCGAGCCTATCTCGTAATCGGCCGAAAAAAGAAGGCTGAACGTGCCTTCGGGAAACCCGCATTCGTTTACTGCTTCAGAGATCGCCGATGCTGCGATCTCTGAAGTGCCTGGATGGGCGTTGTGTGCATTTACGATCACGGGGGATCCGGCAGCGAATGCCGAAGCGGTATCGCCTCCGGCGACCGAGAAGGCGATAGGAAAGTTCGAGGCGCAGAAGACGGCGACTGGTCCAAGCGCCCGCTTCATTGAACGGACATCGGGTTTCGGAAGTGGTGCTCTCTCGGTCTCAGCGGTGTCGATCCTCGCATCTACCCAGGAGCCTTCTTGGGCCAGATCGGCAAACATCCTGAGCTGTCCGCACGTCCGGCCGGTCTCGCCTTCGAATCGCGCCTTTGGGAGTCCGGTTTCGAGCGATGCACGCTCCACGATGTCGGCTTTCTTTTCCTCGAGTTTTTCTGCGATCCTGCGAAGAAACTCAGCTTTCTCTTTCCCGGACTTTCGGGAAAGCTCGCCGAAAGCGTTCTCCGCCAGATTCGCGGCCCGATTCATCTCGACGATCGTCGCCGAATGAAACTCAGGCCCTACTGCCTCGCCCGTCTCAGGAGAAAAGGCGGTAAACGTCTTGCCGGTTTCCGAGCCTCGCGAGTTTCCGATAAAGGAGGTCGATTTGAATTCAAAGGACATGGACAACAATTCTCATCTATTAATGTTCAACTCTAGATTCTTGGTTTGCTTTTGCGCCTTGGCGGCCAGCCGTGATAGGTCTCGTTGCAAATCCGATTGCTGAAACAAGAGCTTGACCGCAAAGGACATTAAGGATTTCGCAAAGGTCACGAAGGGCGCCTAAGCGAACTTTGCGAGGAACTCCGCGCCCTTCGCGGTAAGACAACACGCTAGATATCGAGCATCTCACCAGATACTTCACCCGCACATCCGCAATTATCAATTATCAATTCCAAATTCCTGCGCTGTGGCAGCTTTCGGCCTAGTTTCCAAAGCGGCGTCTATTAGGGCTAGTGCAGTATCGAGTTCCGCGCCCTTCAATTCCATTCTCGGAGGTCTTACTCGCGCATTTCCCATTCCGACCTTCTCCTGCACAAGCTTTATCAACTGAACGAACTTCGGGACTGTGTCCATTCTCAGCAAAGGAAGGAACCACCTATACAACTCGGCCGCCTCTTCATCGCGGCCGGCCATTGCAAGATCGAACAGCTTCACGGACTCAACCGGCATGGCGTTAACAAGACCCGCTACCCAACCGACCGCGCCCGCCTTCACGCCTTCGACCAGCACGTCGTCGATCCCGACGAAGACATCAAGCCTGCCTTCATCCAGCGACTTTATGGCCGTGATCCTGCGGACGTCCGTGCTCGATTCCTTTACCGCATGAAGGTTGTCGTGTTCGTTTGCGAGAACGATCACCTGTTCCGGAAGGAAGTCCGTGCCGTATGCGATCGGGTTGTTGTACAGCATGCACGACAGAGACGTTGCTTTGATCACCGCCGAGACGTGAGCACGGGTTTCCCGCCAATCGCCCCGATAAACATACGGAGGAAGGACCATCAGCCCTTCGCAGCCGGCATCTTCAGCCGCCTTTGCCTGGTCTATCGCGTCAGCGGTGCTCATCGCCGCGATTGCCGCCACGACGGGAACACGTTCTCCGACCGCTTCCACACATGTCTTCCAAAGTGCGTTCTTTTCATCGAACGACAGCGCTCCGCCTTCGCCCAGGCTTCCGTTCGTCACGATACCGGTGCATCCGTTATCGACCAGCCAGTTCAAGTGCCTGGCGGTGAATTCGTGATCGATGTTCAGGGATTCGTCAAAACACGTCGTGATGGCGGGCATCACTCCTTTCCATTCCATCTACTTATTCTCCGTTTCGAAATTCGCGAGTTCCGATATCTTCAAGGGAACAAGCGGAGGCCTAACCGAATTGGCTTCCCATCCAAAAAGAACCTCGCATGCCGATCCGCAGACGCGGCCCTGACACTGACCCATTCCAAGCCTCGTTTCTAGTTTTGCCTCGTTAAAACCCTTAAGATCCTTGACCCTGCCGTACGGCACATCCTCGCATCGGCAGACGATCGTATCGTTAGTTACTGCCTTCCGCAATTCTTCAGGATCAGTGAGGAAAGTATTGAGCATACTACTTGCGAATGTTAAAAGCCGACTCCGTTTCGCAAGTAAACCTCGCGCGGCCTCCAGATTCTCGGCGGCAGAGTGTCCCGCGATCTTTCCCTCGATGAGCGAAAGTTCCAAACCGCCGACAAAGTTAATTTCCCCAGCGGACAGCACATCTTCGACGGAAGTCCTCATGTACTCGTCAGCGTTGACCGCACAAGCAAGAAGGTCGCAGCCAAAAAGAGTAGGGACCTCAAGGTTCGGAACAAGATGCCAGCCGATTGCCAACAAATCGCATTCTATTTCTGACTCTTCATTATCGTTGGTGATTGTTACCCTGCTCAGTTTTCCATTCCCATCCGCCCACAAAACCGACGAAGAGGTCATATAACTGATACCTCGGATTTCTTTCCGAAGTTCAAGGGCCTCCCTCCATTTACCTGGGACTCGCAAGGCAGAAAGCCCAAACCCGATGAGTGAAAGCAGATCTGTCCGCTCAGCGATCAAGATCACATTCCCACCCTTCTTCTTCAAGTAAGCTGCCACGGCCAGGAGCAGAGGCCCCGTGCCGGCAACGACTATCCTTTTCCCTGAAATGTCGTAACCGCCCTTCACAAGCGCCTGAAGGCCGCCAGCGCCGAAAACTCCGGGAAGCGTCCATCCGGGGAAGGGAACAAACTGTTCCCGGGCTCCAGTCGCGATGATCACCTTGTCGTATCTGATCGGAAAGGTCTTGCCGTTCGAGAGCGCGAGGATGCGTTTGTCGGGAAGGGAAGCGACGCACGTGCAGGATGCGATCATCTCGACGCCGTTCTTCTCGAGTGCTTCTACCAGATTCTTTGCCTTCTCCGAAAGTTCACTTTTCTCCGCGCGCCAGATCTGTCCGCCGAAGGCGGGATTCTCGTCGATCACGGTTACCTGCTTACCGTGAGACGAAGCGGCTTCAGCCGCCGCCAATCCTGCCGGGCCGCCACCGATGACGAGAATTTCTGTCTTCTTCTTAGCCACCGGTTTCGATCTCCATGCCGTCTGCGACCGGTTCGAGGCAAGATCGTACATTCGAAACTCCGTCGATCGTGACGCGGCAATCAAAGCAGATCCCCATCCCGCAAAGTGGCGCCCTCGGTTCACCGGAAACGGAAATCCTGAACGCAGTGACACCGACATTCAGCAACGCTGCCGCGACGGTCGTACCGGGCGACGCCTCGTGTTCGGTCCCGTCGATCTTGTACCTGAGGATTTCAGCCATCGATTCTTGTAGGAGAATAAGGTTCGCGGGGGATCGCTGATTCACGGCCAAGGATCTCATCTGCGATCAGCGCCGCGGTTCCAAGCGCGGTCGTGATCCCCAGGCCCTCGTGTCCGGTGGCGGCGTAAACCTTCTCATACCCAGGGACCATTCCTATATACGGAAGGCCGTCGGGCGTCGCCGGCCGAAATCCTGTCCAGATCCTGGTCGCCTGAGCGTCAGCCGCGGATGGGAAGTATTCCAAAGCCCGCTTCATCATCTTTGCTACTATCTCAAGATCTGCCGAAGGGTCGTCGGAACCGTATTGCCTGGAGGAGCCGATCAGGAGTTGGCCCGTCTTTCGGGGCTGAATGTTGAAGGCGACCGAATCCCGGTCGGTTCCGTGCGCTGATCTCAGATAGCCAAGCTCGACGAGCTGATGGTTGACCGTCGTATTCGTCCTTTCGGTGATCACAAGGTGCCCCTTTCTGGGCTTTACCGCTTTCGCAAGTTCCGGGAGCAAAGTGCTGCCGCATCCGGCTGAGATAACAATATGCTGAGCTTCGATCCGCTCACCGCCCCAGGTTTCGACCAGGCCGTCGATGACCAGAGACACAGCTGCGTTTCGGCTTATCGAGGCACCGGCAGCTTGCGCCCGCGCTAGCAGGAAGTTCGTCGCCACTGGTTGATAGACCACCGAATCACCGGGGACGCGAAGAGCGCCGGGCAATCCCTTTTTCAGATTCGGTTCGGCTGACCTCAGGGATCGCTCGTCGAGGATCTCCGTCGTCAACCCGATCTCTGCGTACTTCCAGAACTTTCTATCCACCTCCTCCATCTCTTCTTCGTCCGCGGCGATCCAGAGCGTTCCGCAGTTCTCGAATTCCGCTTCGGGCGGAAGTTCGGATGCGAACTCATCCCAGAGCTTCTGAGAATAGGAAGTCAATGCGAACTGAGCATCCGAATCGTCCATCACGACGATGTGTCCCATTCCTGCTGCCGTCGCGGGAGCGAATTCCGATGGGCCGTCGATCACGCAGACCGAAAGGCCCTCAGAAGAGAGCCGGTCGGCACAAGCCGCTCCGACAATCCCGGCTCCTATGATCGCGACGTCGTAGGTCATTTATAAAGAGAATCTTTTCCGATTCCGTGCGCGAAGGGATCATTCGGATCGATGATCAACTCGGCCCTCGAAGTAACGCGTGCCGTTCCGCGGATGGTCGGAATCAGCTTGCCCTCGACTATCTCAAATGACGCTTCGAACCGGCTTCCTATAACGCTTTCCTGGAACCATTTCTCGCCTTCATCCAGCTTCCCGTCTGCGTAAAGGCAGGCGATCTTCGCACTGGTTCCCGTTCCGCACGGGCTTCGGTCGTAATCGTTCCCCGGGCAGAGCACAAAGTTGCGGCTGTCGGCAGTCTCAGACTGTGAAAATAGCTCGACGTGGTCTATCTCAGCACCCCCTTCGCCCGTGAGACCTTTGTCGGCGAGCGCATTCTTCACAGCAGTCGTGAAGGCGGTCATTTCACCGATCGTCGAAGGTCCGATCTCAAACGGATGCTCTTCGATCAGAAAGAACCAGTTTCCGCCCCAGGCGATGTCACCCTTTACTTCGCCGAAACCGGGGACCCCGACCGGAACTCCCTTTTCGAGCCTGTAGCTCGGGACGTTCCGCACGCTCACCGATCCGTCACTGTGGAGTTCGGCCGACACGACCCCGACTACGGTCTCGATGTTCAACGTTCCCGGATCAGCTTCACCGATATATTCCAATGTTCTCACGAGACCGATCGTACCGTGACCGCACATCCCAAGGTATCCGGCGTTGTCAAAAAAAATAACTCCACAGTCATTTTCCGGATCGATCGGGTCGAGAAGCAGGGCGCCGACCATCGCCGAATGCCCGCGCGGCTCGGCAATGATCGCCGAACGGAGCTGGTCATAGTCGCGTTCGAACGATCCAAGCTTCGCTTTCATATCCGACCCTGAAAGTTCCGGAAAACCGCCTGTCACAACACGTGTAGGCTCGCCCTCGGTGTGGGAATCGAGAACTGAGATTGTGAGCGGCTCGAGGGTCATAAGGAATCTGAAGTTTATAACAGAATCGTGATGAGTCGAACCTACCGTCATTCTCTTTGCGCCTCCGCGCCTCAGCGGTTAAATTTATCGCTATCAACTAGGTTGTTAGGAAGGGACTTACCGCCAAGGCGCAAAGGCGCTAAGCGATCGGGCAGGAAATTCGAACTACTGAAAATGAAAACTGCGATCATCCACAACGACATTTACCTCAAGCACGAAACAGGACCCGGCCATCCCGAGACGCCCGAACGATACCGGCGCGTGATGGAGGCGCTGAAAGGGGACGAAGAGCTATGGTACTCGTGCGAGATAATCGAGGCGCGCGAGGTCTCAAAAGGCATCATCCAGGCCGCGCACACAGAAGATCATTACAAGCTTGTCGAGAATGCTTTTGCGAACGGATACGAGGCTTTGGATAACGACACGATGATCTCGATGAAGTCTTTTGAGGCAGCGGTTTATGCCGCCGGCGGCGTCTGCGCGGCGATCGACGCCGTGATGGAAGGGAAGGTGGACAACGCGTTCGTCGCCGTTCGCCCTCCGGGACATCACGCGACAGCTGAGAATGCGATGGGCTTCTGTTTGTTCAATAACGTCGGAGTCGGCGCGAGATACGCCCAGAACCGTTACAAAGAGATCGAGCGTGTCGCGATCGTGGACTGGGATGTCCATCACGGGAACGGAACGCAGGGAATCTTCTATGACGATCCCTCGGTCTTCTTCTTCTCAATGCACCAGTATCCGTGGTATCCGGGGACGGGGTCTAGGGGCGAGACCGGTTACGGCCGCGGCCGCGGATATACGATGAATCTTCCGATCAAAGGCGGGACGGAAGCGGAATCGCAAAGAGGGAGTTTCGACAATGCGATCTCGGATATCGCAGGAGATTTCAAGCCTGATCTGATAATCATTTCGGCCGGCTTTGACGCACACCTGACGGACCCTCTGGGGCTTCTCCAACTGCAGGACCCTGACTTTCAGGCGATGACCAGAGTGATCAAGGATTGGGCGGACGATGTCTGCGAGGGCCGCGTCGTCTCGGCGCTCGAAGGCGGCTACAATCTCGAGACCCTGGGCGCGACGGTTCTGTCACATGTCTCTTCATTGGCCAGTGACCATTGACCAATGACCATTGACCATTGACCAATGAGAACTTAATGCTTCCCTTTGTGTTCTCTGTGGTTGAATCGCCGTCGTCACTAAAGTGTTCGAGCGAGGTTTTACCACGAAGTCCACAAAGGTCTCACAATGTACTCTGACCATTGACCAATGAGCCCTTAATGCTTCCCTTTGTGCTTCTTTGTGGA
Organism: Acidobacteriota bacterium; assembly: GCA_003385635.1. Classification (GTDB taxonomy): domain Bacteria; phylum Acidobacteriota; class Blastocatellia; order Pyrinomonadales; family Pyrinomonadaceae; genus Aridibacter. Next base: position 784,896 of record QQUY01000001.1, read on the forward strand.
AAACTTTGTGTTCTCTGTAATGAAGTCTCGACCGTGACCTAAGTGTTTTATCGAAGATTTACCACAAAGGGCGCGAAGGTTTCACAAAGAGCACGAAGCACTGGTCAATGTTCACTGGTCATTGGTCAATGAAGATCGTGTCAGGAGCCAGGGCGCGTGGACACGACCCGCCCGTGACAAATCCGCCTACTGCTCACCGCTCACTGTGGTACACTTCTCCACACACGCAACCAGGAACTTCAGAACAGGAGACAAGAGCAATGCCCGACATTGAAATTCCCTGTATCCAGTGCAAGGAGATCTTCGTTTTCAGCGAAAAGGAACAGGAGATCTTCTATGAGCGCAATATGATGCCGCCGCAGCGATGCCCCGAATGCAGGGGCAAAAAGGCGGGGCAGAAACAGGCTGAGTCGGGCTCGAAGTTCGAGATCGTTTGCGACCATTGCGGAAAACACGACAAAGTGCCTTTTCAACCAAAAGTGGGAAGACCCGTGCTTTGCAAAGATTGCTATAACGCAAGCCGTTCAAGGGCCCGCGTAGCCTGAATCACTGATAAACTTGGAACGACCGCTGCCTCCGGCCGCATTGAGTGTCCGGGGGCGGCCGTCTTTTTGGAGGAACCGCGTCTTTATGTTTGAAACGGTCAAATACGAGATAGACAACAATGTCGCCACGATCACCTTGAACAGGCCCGATGCGCTCAACGCGTTGTCGCGGCAGATCACGACCGATCTAACGGACGCAATCAAAAAAGCGATCGCTGACGGCGCTCGTGCGGTGATACTGACCGGCGAGGGCCGCGCATTCTGTGCCGGCGGAGATCTCCGGGAAATGAAGGCTATGTGGGATTCCGAAGGCCGCATCGAGGCATTTCTGGAAGATCCGCTTGAAGCTCTTCACAGTCTTATCACTCTGATCCGCGAAACGCCTGTGCCTTTTATCGCGGCGGTGAACGGTGTCTGTGCCGGAGCGGGAACAAACGTCGCTCTCGCGTGCGACATCGTGTTTGCCGCCGAACAGGCCAGCTTTAACGAGGCGTTTATCAAGATCGGGCTCTCTCCGGATTGCGGAGGCAGTTTTTTTCTTCCGAGGGCGGTCGGCGAGAAGAAAGCCGCCGAACTGTTGATGACCGGAGACAGCGTCACATCTTCTGACGCGTTAAGTATTGGAATGATCAACCGGACGGTTCCGGGTGAGATGCTGATGCAGGAATCTGTCGTTATGGCAACGAAGCTGGCAGCAGCTCCGACAGCCGTGATCGGGAGGATCAAGCGAATGATGAACGCCACTTTCTCAAACGATCTTAAAGAACAACTGGAGCTTGAGCACGAACTCCAGATCGAATCGGGACGAAGCGACGATTTCCGCGAAGGCGTTGCAGCCTTCTTTGAGAAACTGCCGCCGGAGTTCAAGGGGACTTGATCCGGAGGAAAACCTTTTCGCAGGACGAGCCGTTAGGTATAAGTTCCTGGCGGCTTCTTTGTTTTTCGCCGTCGCTAAAGGACGATGAATCTCTCTTACCTACAACTCATCAGGCAGAACCGGAACTTCCGCAATCTGCTTTGGGGACAGGTAATCTCCGAACTTGGCAACTGGTTCAACTTTGTCGCCGGGCTCGGCGTAGTGCGCCTTGTCTCGGGCGCTTCGCCGGAAGCCGCAGGCCTGCTTCTGCTTTTCAGAACTCTACCGTTTGCTGTGCTGATGCCGATCGCCGGGGCAGTTGCCGACAGATTCTCGCGAAGGACTGTACTGCTTGTATCGGACGTGCTTCGCGCCGGTATAGCGCTGCTCTTTCTTCTTGTCACCCGGCCCGAAGATCTGTGGATCGCATATGGAGCTTCGATCCTTCTGTCCGGGGCGACGGCTTTTTTCGATGGCGCCAAAAATGCAGCGACACCGAATATCACGGGCAAGGAAGGGCTCTTGTCGGGCACCGCGCTTATGTTCTCGACGCGTTTCCTTTTGATGGCGGTGGGCGCGGCGTTGGGCGGCATCGCGGCCGTCGTCTTTGGTTACGAGATCGCGTTCATCATCAATGCTATCTCGTTCCTTGTTTCTGCGGCGTCTATCTGGCTTATACCCGAAGACGCGATGCGCCAGCGTTCCCCTGAGGAAAGGGTCATAGAACGTCAATCTCGGCCCGGGTTCTTTTCGGAGATCGCCGAGGGCCTGCGATACACAGTCAAGAATCCTTTCGCTCTGACGATCCTGCTCATGAACATCATCTGGGCGACCGGTGGAGGGGCGACCAACATCGTCTTCGAAGGTCTCGGCACGATGGTCTTCACGAACGAGTCGACGAACCCGGATTTCGTATACTCGTTCCTTCTGACTGCGAACGGCATCGGCCTGGGCCTTGGAATGCTCATCGCACACAAGGTCGGATCGTACGTTGAAAAGCTCGGGATAACCCGAGGTTTCATGACCTGGACACTGATCATCCACGGGGTGATCTTTGGAATCGCGGGCTTTATGCCGTACCTGTGGCTCGTAGCGCTTCTCGTTATGATCTCGCGGGCGATGATCGGGGCTGAATATGCAGTTCAGGAAACGCTGTTTCAGCGTTCTCTGCCCGACCACATTCGCGGCAGGATCTCAACGCTCGATCGCGGCGCTGAAATAACTATGTTCAGCATTTCAAGCTATGCGGCAGGAATCTCTTTGACGGTGATCTCGGCGGAATCGCTGACAATGATCGCAGGACTGATGGCTGCGACTTCCGGATTAGTGTGGATGTTCCGTAGCCGGGGTGTCGGCCACGATCTGAAAGAACCGGAGAAGAACGCGAACCATGCCCTTGAGGCTGGGAACTAACCGGTGTCAGGCGGTTATCATTACCGCTTTGACCCCGGTAAGTTCCGAGAAGTCCTTTGTGTAGACCGTATCGACCTTTCGGATCGATCCGATCACGTCGACGACTTCCTGAGTGGGTACAAAACCGTTCTCGACGTGTTCTATAGCCCATTTCTTGATGTGACCGGCGGTCTCCAACGCTCGTCTCAGCAGCTCAAGATACTGGGTCTTTGTCTCGACCCTCGCCCCAAGCTTTCCGCTCAGGCCTTGCTCGATCTCGCCCCAGAAACCTCCCTCTCCGCGCACCCAGCATTCCTTCCAGGCGAATTTGCCCAACTCTTGCCTGAGGGTGCCGCGCCGGGGAGCGGGAAGGCGTAGAAAGAAGAGATCTGTATAGCTCTCCGCTATGAAATCGATCGGATCCGAACAACGGCACGTATTCTCCTCGCCGTTCGAAACCGCCGGCTGCTCGAGCATCAAGAGCCTCTCAAAGACCTTTGAAAGAGGCTGGCGAAGGCGCGAGGTTTCTTGGTCAAACGAGAGCACGTAATCGCCAACCTTCATTCCCACGCTCAAGGCGATCGCCTTTGAGTTGTCTGAGGTCAGGCGCTCGATGTTTGCACGCACGTTGTCGAACCACCAGGCGTCCGTCTCATTGAACCAGTTCCTGAGCTCCTGGTTTGATAGACGGTATTGGGGGACATATGCGTCTTCAAGAACGATTGCCGTGTCGTCTGCTGTCAGCGAATCGCCGTCATTCTTCACGGTGGCGAGACAGGACGCGTATGAAGACCTTAGGAGCGAGTTGGTGAACACCTTGACTCCAGCTTGCTTGAGGTAGCCCGCGAGCACAGGGCGGTCAACGAAAGGGATCGCCACAGAGGAGAACCGAAGGCGGTTCAGCACACTCAGCTCGAATGCCAACCATCCGTTTTTTGAATCGCCAGTCAAGCTCATACAGATCTATTGGGTGTCCTCCGCTTCTCGAGATCCCTCGACGGCATTCGCCTGAATCCGCTCAGGGAGTGCCAGGAGCGCTGCGGCGACTTCTGGATCAAACTCTATTCCTGCAGATTCCAAAAGGTATCGGTCGGCCTCTTCATAGCTGAATGCCTTTCGGAAAGGCCTGTCTGACGTAAGAGCGGAGTACGTATCACAGGCACGCAGAATCCTTGCGCCGAGCGGAATTCCGTTTCCTGATATCTTGTCAGGGTAGCCCGAACCGTTCCACCATTCGTGATGCCACCGCACCAAAAGCTGAACGGCCCTGGGAAACTCGCGCTTCGAGGCCTGTTGTTCGCCTATCACCGGGTGCCGGTACAGGTCCAGCCGTTCCGCTTCTGTGAGCTCACGCGGGGAAGATATGTAGGCGCGATTCATCGAATACTCGCCAAAATCGTGGAAGTAAGCGGCCCGTTTGAGCATCAGCCGGTCGCGTAGCGCAATACAAAAACGGATCGCAAGCTTGTCTGCAAGCTCGGCGATCCTTTCCGCATGCCCGACTTCGTACCTTTCGAATCTATCTACCGAGGCGCCGTCCCTGACAAGGTCGTCATCGACCAGGAGTTGTCCCTCGACTGCCTGTTCCGCGAAGATCATACAAATTGGCTTTGGGTGGGCAACGGCGTCTATTTAAGATCATCGAGCATCTCTTTCGCACGCTGGTTGCCGGGGTCCTTTTCGAGGACCTTTTGGAGCTCGTTACGAGCCCGGACCGAAAGACCGATTTCAACATAAAGTTCGACCAACATCAAACGATACCGGGATTCGGAAGGGGCAAGTTTTACGGCTTCCTGAAGCTCAGCTTCCGCCTTGTGCCTGTTCCGTTTTTCTTTCGAAAGTGCGAGCCCGTAGAAAGCCTTGTATTCCGGATTGTCGCCCTCAAGCTGAACGGCGCGGCCAAGGTGAGGAACAGCGTCCTCGTGATACCCGTCCTCAAGTAATCCCATACCCCTTTCAAAACTCTCGAGAGCTACCCGCTGCTGGTCTTGTTTTCCGACCTCTTCTTTCGTCATCGAGGAAAGATCGGCGCCTTCCTTGTCCTTAAGCGATTTCAGTACCTTGTCGAGCTTCAGATCATAGAGCTCCCGTTTGTCAGGGTTTCGAAGAGTTTCGTACGCCTCCGCGATCTCGGTGAACGCCTTCTGGATCTGCTTATGCATCTCTGGTTCGACTTTCTTGTGGTACACATCGGGGTGAAACCGGCGCGCATAAGAAAAGTACGCCGCTTTGATCGTGGCTTCTTTCGCGTCGGACTTGATACCGAACAGCTCGTAGTAGGTTGGGGCGTTCGAGACCAGCACGATGTAGTCGTCCACCGAGATCTCCGTCTCCACGAAGTCGCCCTTCGACTCGGCACGTTTTCTTTCGCGGCGTTCTGCGGCCTCGCGCTCCTTTTCTTCCTGCTCCAGCCGCTCCCGCTCTGCCTGTTCCGCGGCCATGCGTGCTTCTTCTTCTCTCTTCCGTTCCTCGTCCTCGACAGAAAGCGCGGATCGCTTGAGATGAACCTTGGCAGAACGCATCCGGTCCACGGTGTCTTTGTTGAACGCCTTGTTCCAGCGGCCTCGCTTGATGAATCCGCCGAGCCACAAACGGTAGAGGACCGGCATTAGTTCTTTGGCGTCAAGTCCGCTCAACGACTGAATATCCTGTATGGAAAGAGGGTGCTCGTAGATCCTAGAAATGACGAACGCCTCCTCGGGCGAGAACGGAATGGACGAAGTTTTCGCTTCGACGTTCAACTGGAAGACCTCGTCGTAGCTCTTGAACCGGCCGAGGATCTCGAAATCGGTCATTTCTTTGGACGACTCAAAGAGCGCAGAACGCAGATCGATTTCGAAACGAAGTGTGTCCTTCAATCGCGCCAGCGGGGAGAAGACCCAGTTCCCGGTCTTCCATCCCGCAACAGTGCTGACTATCGTACGGATCTGGAAACGAAAATACTCTCCTACCTGATGCTCGTCCAGAATGCCTTTTTTCTTTAGGGCGTTTGCAAGCTTGAAATCGTTCGCGATGTCGTCGATCCCGGCCAGATCGCTTTCCGAGATCTTCTCCTGTGCAAGAAGGATCGAGAAAAGCCTGTGGACCCTCTCGTTTGAGACCGCGAATGCGATGTTCCCGCCTTCGCAGTAGACAACCGCCTTCTGGTTCCTGTTTGTGAGGCGCAGCGAGCCATCGAGACCTATCTGATTGATCTCGACGAGCAGTTCGGGGATCGGATGTCGCTGAACGATACCCTGGACCTCTAGTTTTTTCTGGGCGGTCATCTGAGAAGAAGGAAATACGGAGGGCAGGGAGTGCGGGAAGGCCCTTCTCGCAATGATACCAGATACCTCTGACCGGTGTTAAGAAACAATTTCGGACGGCGCGATCTACAAGGCCTGCGAGAAGGTTGACCGCAAAACCAAAAACTGAGAGAGTTCGGGAATTGCGATCCGAGAAGGAGGCCACTTTTGCCTTATGGCGGGAACGCCGGAGATAGAGATAAGGGAGTGCAAAACCGTCGGGGAACTCGCCGATTGTGTGACCCTCCAGAGAAGCGTATTCACTTTGCCCGAAGTGGAGATCTCGCCGGTCCGGCATTTTGTTGTGACGATGCACGCAGGCGGATTCACTCTCGGGGCGTTCGACAAGGGCAGGCTGGTCGGCTTCGTGCTTTCGGTGCCGGCCTTCCTGAATGGCGAACGTGCATTCTATTCACATATGGCAGCCGTCGATTCTGCTTTTCAGGGGGCAGGGATCGGGGCGCGCCTTAAATGGGCGCAGCGGGAAAGATCGCTGGCTGAGGGAGTCGGATACATCAAATGGACGTTCCAGCCTGTTCAGGCAAGAAACGCGTACTTCAACCTTGAGAAGCTCGGAGCGACAGTCGCGAACTACGTTCCTGATTTCTATGGGACCGACTACATGACCTTGCCGCATCAACTGCCTGAATTGGGAATGGAAAGCGACAGGCTGATAGCGGAATGGCATTTGGAAGGCGAGAAGCCGAAGTCTCTTGCGGATGGAAAAGGCTGGATCGAGTCGCGTGCTCCTGTACGAAAGATCGTCACGACCAACGAATGGCCGCGCCTTTTGTCAGAGGAGCCTCTGGAAGCGAAGAAGGTGCAGAACCGAATCCGGGAAGAATTCCTGGATGCATTTGAGCAAGGGCTGGTCTGTGAAGCGTTTGAACGTCATCCGGAACAGCCTTCATTCTTGTTCTTTGAGAAAGAATGAGCCGATTTGAGATCGACAGCGATATACGAAAGGCGAGGACACTGCCCTCGGAGTTTTACACGGATCCGGTCTGGTACCATCGCTCACTTGAAGCGGTCTTCGCCCGCAGCTGGCAGTTCGTTTCGAGGATCGACTCGCTCAACTCGACAACACCGCACAACCTGATGGAAGGCTCTCTGAACGAGCCAGTTGTTCTTACGCGTCACGGAGGGCGCGTACGGGTTCTCTCGAATGTATGCACTCACCGAGGCAATATCCTCGTAGACCAGCCTCAAGATTTTGATCTTATCCAGTGCGGATATCACGGACGGAAATTTGCCAGGGACGGTAGCATCGTCTCGATGCCGGAATTTGAGCAGGTAGAGTGTTTTCCGGGTCCGGAGGACGATCTTCACGAGTACGCTTCAGCCGATTGGAACGGGTTCGTCTTCGCCGGCATCGACCCCATTTCAAAAGTTGAGGCTTTGTTTGGTCCTCTGGACAATGCTTCTGAAGGATTCGTATACGAATCGCTGAAGCTGGCAAGCACGAGAAGCTACAAGGTGAGTGCCCACTGGGCGCTCTACTGCGAAAACTATCTTGAGGGGTTTCATATTCCGTACGTACACCCGGACCTGAACCGATTGCTGGACTTCTCGTCTTATTCCACCGATCTTTTCGAATGGTCAAGCCTACAGACGGGGAGGGCACGAACGAACCACGGTTCGACCTACACGCCGCCGTTCACAGACGGCATCGAGGCTCTCTACTACTTCGTCTTCCCAAACACGATGCTGAACCTGTATCCGTGGGGATTATCGATCAACCAGGTACTGCCGCTGAGTGAGGCGGAGACCGAGGTAAGGTATTTTACGTTCGTTTCGGACGGAGCTCTGGTAAATAAAGGGGCGGGCGGCGATCTCGACACTGTTGAACTCGAGGACCAGAGGGTGGTTGAGTCCGTCCAGAAAGGGATCAGGTCCAGGTTTTACGATCGCGGAAGGTACTCCCCTTTAAAAGAAACGGGAACACATCACTTTCACCGTTTGATCGCAAGTTGTCTTGGAGAGTTCGAATAGAAGGGAAGTTCTCAATGAATGTTGACGAAGCAAAAAAGGAAGCGGAAGCGCTCCGAAAGGAGATCGATCACCACAACTACCTTTACTACCAGCAGGACGAGCCGGAAGTATCCGACTACGAGTTCGATCAGCTTCTTGACCGCCTGAAGGCCATAGAAGAAGAACATCCCGAACTCGTCACTCCCGATTCACCCACTCAGAGAATAGGCGGAAAGGCGGAAGGCTGGGAGACCTTTGAGCACACTGTCCCGATGATGTCGCTCGACAACTCGTACAACATCGACGAGCTTCGCAAGTTTGATGAGCGGTGTACGAAGCTCGCAGACGGACGAGATTTTGAATACGTTGCCGAACTGAAGATCGACGGTCTCTCGCTTTCACTTCACTATCAGGATTCGCTTCTTGTCGCCGGAGCCACTCGGGGAGACGGTGCGACCGGAGACGAGATCACTCAAAATGCGAAAACGATAAGATCCGTGCCTCTGCGGCTGAGGATCGAGTTTGAGGGCCCCCTGGAGGTCCGCGGAGAGGCTTTTCTGCCGCGGTCGGTGTTTAAACAGATCAACGAGGAGCTTCTTGACGATGGAGAGAAACCGTTCGCAAATCCCAGGAATGCTGCATCGGGTACGATCCGTATGCTTGATTCCGGGATAGTCGCATCCCGCCGCCTCGATATGTTTCCTTACGACGTGCTGTCCGGCGCCTCGAAGCCATTCGATACGCACTGGGAGAACTTTGAGTTCCTCGAGAATGCGGGCTTCAACGTAAATCCGCACCGGCGTCTTTGCGAAGGCATAGACGCGGTCATCGAGTTCTGCAACGAGATGGAAGATCGGCGTGATTCCCTGGATTACGACATAGACGGCGTCGTAGTGAAAGTCAATCAGGCGAGCCTGCAGGACGAATTCGGGGCGACATCAAAGGCGCCCCGCTGGGCGATCGCATACAAGTATCCAGCGATGCAGGCGACTACAAAGCTGGAAAACATCATTATCCAGGTTGGCCGCACCGGCGCACTTACGCCGGTTGCGGTACTTGAGCCCGTTCAGCTTGCCGGTACGACGGTCGCCCGCGCTTCTCTTCACAACGAGGATGAGATCAACCGTCTAGGGGTAAGACTTGGGGACACGGTCCTTGTCGAGAAGTCGGGCGAGATCATCCCCCAGGTATTGAAGGTGATCGAATCGAAACGTAGCGGAAAAGAAAAGGACTTCGAGTTTCCGGGTCAATGCCCGGTATGCGGATGGGACGCGGTCCGTCCCGCTGAAGAGGCCGTTCGGCGCTGCACGAACCCGGATTGTCCGGCGAAGGTAAAAGGGAGGCTAGCGTACTTTTCTGCCAGGAAGGCGATGGACATCGAGGGCTTGGGAGACGTTCTTATCGAACAGCTCGTCGACGCTGAACACGTGAAGGACGTCGCTGACCTTTACAGGCTGGATGTAAAAACTGTAGCCGCCCTTGAACGAATGGCGGAGAAAAGCGCTCAGAAACTTATCGATCAGATCGAAGCGAGCAAGGACCGCGGACTGCAAAGGCTTTTGTTCGGGTTCGACATACGGCACGTCGGTGAAAGGTACTCAAAGATCCTCGCTAACAACTTCGGATCGATAGAAAACGTGATCAAAGCATCTGTCGAAGAGCTTGACGACATTCCGGAGATTGGCCAAAAGGTCGCCGAGAGCATACACGAGTTCTTTCGGGACAATCGGAATCTGGACCTCGTCGATCGGCTGCGTGACTCGGGCGTTGTGATGGAGGTCGAAGACACAGGGGTCGAACGAAGCGAGGAATTCGCAGGGAAGACCTTCGTCTTAACAGGAAAGCTGGAGTCGTTCACGCGAAATGAAGCGGCGTCGGATATCGAGGCTCGCGGCGGGCGGGTTTCTTCGTCGGTAAGCAAGAAGACCGATTACGTCGTGGCCGGCGAGGCGGCAGGCTCGAAGCTAAAGAAGGCTAACGACCTGGGAATCCCTGTGTTGAGTGAGGCTGACTTTACGAAGATGCTTAGTTCCTAGGTTCGGCCAAACCGCTTCATGAAGATCCTGAGCATTTGATCCAGCTCCCGCACTCTCAACAGTTTCGCCATAACGAAAAATACGACTGCGCCTGCAAAAACCGGGACAAGTGCGTGAAGAAGCCGGGTGCCCAAAGTGTTCGATCCGTAACCCGTTCCGTTGGCTAACCAACTGTACGTGAGCCATGCGACGGCCGACATCACAGCCGACGCCAGAGCGATCCTTACGAACGAGTCGAGGATCTTTCTTAGTTCAATGCGCTGGATCTTCCTTCGCATCAGGATCAGAAGGGCGAGAAAGTTGATCATTGCCACGATCGATGTAGCAAGGGCGACTCCAACGTGGCCAAGACCGTTCGGCCTGGACGGATCGACGGCAATCCCTGAAAAGACATTCAACAATGTGTAGCTGAAGAAGACGTGCACCGCGATCGACGCGAGGCTGACATACATCGGGGTCTTGGCGTCCTCAAGTGCATAGAACGATGGAGAAAGCACCTTGATCGCTGCGTACCCCGCCAATCCTACCGAATAAGCGGCTAGTGCCCAGGCCGTCATGTTCGTGTCGAGAAAATTGAAAGCTCCGCCTTCGTAGATCAGGCTGATGATCGGCCGGCCGAGAATGATCAGGCCGCAAGCCGACGGTATCGTCATAAAGAAGACAAGGCCCAATGAGCTGGAAAGAGTCGATCTGAACTCGCCGATCTTGTTCTCCGAGCCAAGCCTCGCGAGTGTCGGAAGAGAAGCGACGCCGATCGCAACGCCAAAGACGCCGATCGGAAACTGCATCAGCCGGAAGGCATACGGGAGCCAGGAGTTTCCTCCCTCGATCCCCGAAACCATGAACGTGTCGACCATCACTTTCACCTGGACAGCCGACGTCCCGATTATCGCCGGACCCATCAATCGCATAACGCGCCGGACTCCCTTATCCGTAAAGCTGATGAGCGGACGGAATCTGAATCCCACCCCTATCAACGATGGGACCTGGATCAGGATCTGGGAAAGCCCGCCGAACAAGGTACCGACAGACATTCCTATGATCGCCCATTGAGCAGGCATCTCCGGTATGTCGCCCGGATCGGATGGCATATTCCATCCTCCTCCGCTGATCCAGTAGGCGATCGATACGCCGACGATGATCGAAACGATGTTGAATGCCGTCGAAGCTGACGCCGGTATCGCAAACCGTCCCTTGGTGTTCAGCACTCCCATCGCGACCGCAGCAAGGGCGATAAAGAGGATGAACGGGAACATTATCTGCGTCAGCGTTACAGCGAGAGCCGCTTTCTCGGGAGGGAATCCGTAAGCGAGGTATGGAACGTAGTAAGGGGCACCGAGGATACCGACAACGACCAATGCGCTCAGGACCACCGCAAGTCCGTTGAAGATCAGTGCCGCTAGGCGCCACGCCTCTTTCTCGCTCACATTGACCTGATAATCGGTGAATACTTTTACGAACGCGACAGATAGGGCGCCCTCTGCGAACAGGTCTCTGAGGAGATTCGGGATCCTGAATCCGACGATGTAAGCGTCAAACAAATACCCCGCACCGAAAAGCCTTGAAAAGACCATCTCGCGGACGAGTCCGAAAACGCGCGAGATCATCACGGCGATGGATACTATTCCCGCCGATCTTGCTACGCTTCGTTCCTTGTTAGGGACCTTTTGAGCGGGATCCGATCCTCCAGGTTCATCCGCCAGGATCGGGTTTTCTGATGGATTGTCGCTGGTGGTCATACGCGGCGGGGCTCTCTGCCCTCGAGATTTTGCTACATTTGCCTGGAATCAACAAGAGGGGGCACGGGGTGAGCGTTTGCAGGAAAGTACTCGTTCAAGCAATCTTTGCAGACCGTTGCGGCTTAGCGCCTTTGCGTGAGTCTCCCGGCGATAGATCTTTTGGCGACGGGAGATATATTAGGGCTCGATCGCTCTCGCAAAGCCGCAAAGTGCCTCCAAGAGATTTAAGGCCGCGCGGCTTCAGCCAAATGAAAAAGCCGCCATCAAAGGCGGCCTTCCTATAAAACTTTCCTGTTACTCCAAACTATTCGTCATCCAGACTCGTCCGTGTGCGCGCCGGATACTTGATCCTCGTCGAAGCAAGCCTTCTTTCCATATGGACAGGCGCGTAGGCCATCGGCTTGGCTCCGCCAAGGGCGCCCTGCGCCAGAGGAACGAGGAAGTTCTGGAAACTTCGAAAGCGTCCTACACCGCCTACCTGATTGAAGATCACGAAGAAGAACTTGCCCTGGTTGGTTACGAATTCACCAGAGAGCGTGCTTACACCGCGGTCTGTTCGGCGGAGAGTTCCGGTCTTCGCAACAACGCTTCCTTTGAAAAGATCGCCGCCGAAACGGCCTCGAAGCGTGCCGTCATCTATACCCGCGACGGGCATGATGTCCGAGAGCTTCATCTTGTGTTTTGCGAGAAGGCTCTTGGTCTTTTTCAGAAGTTCGAGTTGGGCGCGGGCTGTAACGCGGTTGATCCCGAGGCCGCTTGAGGAAGCGAGTGCGAATTGATCTTCCGTAGCGCGTATGTCTCGCCGGACGACTCTTGCAACCGCTTCGTGTCCTCCAAGCATGTCTCCGAGCCTTTCAGAAAGAAAATTGTTGGAATAGCTGAGCGTGACCTTCAGTATCTCACGCATCGGCGCAGATTCGTGCGAGAAAAGCAGCTTTGCCCCGGCCGGAATTCCGCTGATCTGAAGACTCCCGGTCGTCGTAACGCTTGGGACGATCTGGCCTTCCCGGAACTTGCCGGAATTCATAAGGTAATTGTTCCACGCCCGGTTCACTGTTGCCCCGCGTCTTCCGCCGTCCATCGCGGCCACGAGGGAATTCCCCGAACGTGATGCAGACCGATTGTAATTAACGACGAAGTTCGACGTTACGTAAACATCTCCCTCGATCTTCCTTATTCCGAGCCTGTTGAGTTCGTTGGCTATCGCCATCGCATGCTCGTAACCAAAGATCGGATCGCGCCCGGAAACATATAGGTTGCCGTTTAGCGTAGCGGTGGAAGCATCGATGGCACCGTCCGTCCAGACGCCGGTGATAAACCTGAAATCAGGTCCGAAGGTCTTCAGAACAGCGTATGCTGTCGCAACCTTCACGTTCGAAGCGGGATTGAAAGGTGTATCCGCGTAACTCTCGAAAACCAGCGTACCGTGCTCGCTTTCGATGATGATGCCGGAGGTTCCTGGAATGTCGATCTCTGCGAGAGCCGCGACCGAGGTTCTCCGCGCGACGGCCATACCCGGGGCAACTCCGGTAGGCGATGAGCTTCCCGTCTTCTTGACCAAAGGCGTCGCGGACGGAATGGGCTCTTCCTTCTGGACCTTTATGTCCTGAAGCAGAGGCATCCTGGCAGTCTGTCCGAGAGCGGACGGTGTAATGACAGCCGCGAAAAACGAAAACGCGACAGTAACCAGAAAAGCTCGTTTGATCATAAAACTCAAAACTTGTTAGGTATTTGCCAAGGTGCGGCAGGCTTCCAAAGGCACCTCTCAGGATGGCTTAAAGAGTATAGCATACCTGCAACCCTTTCTGACAATGTTAATTAGCCCGATTGTTGGTGAGCTATTTGTCCGATGTCGCCACAGTACGCTTAGATGCTCATTGTAAGCAAGGCTTATAGCCTCAATACAAATTACTTATACCTTATTCAGGGGCATGTCGTAAAGAGGAAAAACTCCAACGCGATCGTTAGGCAAATTATTGACACCCTGAATCGGCGCTCCTAGAATTATTGAATTATCCACAAGTGAGAAAGAAAGAAGTTCCCGTCACAGTAAAATCGATCAGACAAGCCCACAGCCGGCGGGCCGGTGAAATAGAAGATAGGCTCGAGGAGTTTCGCGAGATCTGGAGGTCAGGAACAGACCTGAGGCTCTGGGAAGAAATGGTCTACTGCTTTTTCACAGGAGGCTGTTCGGCGAAGATGGGCCTCAAGTCCGTCGAAGCCGTTCGCCCTTATCTTTTCGACGGATCTCACGACAACATCATGAATGCCCTGGTCGGAGTTCACCGATACCCCAGGGCAAGGGCCGGGTATGTGGTAGCTTCAAGGGAATTCCTCCGCGAGCATTGCGGGCTGCAGCTCCGCAACAAACTTAACAGCTTTAGTGACCCCCTTGAGCGGCGGGACTGGCTCGTAAATGAAAAGGGCATAAAGGGCCTTGGATACAAAGAGGCCAGTCATTATTTACGGAACATAGGTTTCAGAGGGTACGCGATCCTCGACAAGCACGTATTGCGTTGTATGGCGGATCTCGGGCTTATCGAGTCACCAAAGCCACCTATTGGCCGCAAGAAGTATCTTAGCGTTGAAATTACCCTCAAGAACTTCGCTGACCAACTTGAGATAGACTTCGACGAGATGGACCTGGTTTTATGGTCCATGCGGACCGGCGAGATATTGAAGTAACCTTTGCCGGATCCGGAAAGTTAGGGAGGACAATTAATGAGGTCTGAGCCACTTACGAGCCGCACTCTTCTCCGGTCCACGTTAGCGTTCCGCGCAGCTTTCGCAACGCTTATCCTCACGATCGCTCTTTCAGGCATTGCATTCGGTTCCGATGACGTTAACGGGATCGAGCCGCAGGACACCAAGAAGCTACTCAAACAAGCAAAGAAGCTCGCCCGCAAGGGAGATGTTGGTGAAGCTGAGAAGATACTCAAACGGATCATCGCGACGGATCCCCAACATGACGAGGCGAGGCTCGACCTTGCCTATCTACTGCTCAAGAACCGCAAGCTGGTCGAAGCTGCGGACTACGCATTCGAAGTAGCACGCAAGGACGAGAAGAACTCGTTTGCGTTCGCGATTCTGGGCGCCGCCTATCTGGGAGCCGGCAACTTTGTGGATGCGAAAACGCTTTTGAACAACTCGCTCGCGCTTGACGATGACGAGGCTCTCGCGTGGGCTGGTCTGGGAATGCTCGCTTTCTATGAGAACCGTTTGAACGACAGCATCTATGCGCTGGAACAGGCCGTTTACGAAGATCGAAACGAAGCCGACTTTGCTTTTGCGCTTGCTCAGGTTTCGGCAAGGGCAGAACGCTACAAACAGGCTGCCGATGCCTACCAAAAATATCTCAGGATAGCTCCGGACAATGACCGCGAAAGGACGGAAAGGATCAAGGGCTTGATCAGGTTCCTCAAGTACCTTGGCAGAAGACCTTCACTATATGATCTTGCAGGCGAGAAGCAGACGACCGTGCCGGTTCGTCTTGTCAACAACCGCCCAGTGATCCAGATCAAGCTGAAGGATGACGGAGAGCCATTGGACTTCGTTCTCGACACCGGCTCCGGAATTTCCGTAATTTCAGAAGAGACGTCCCGCCGGCTTCGGATCAAGCCGATAACCAAGGGCGGAGTCGCAAGGGCCCTCGGCGGAGACGGCAGATTCGACATCGTGTACGGATTCCTCCGCAAGGTTTCGATCGGCGATGTGGCCATTCGAAATGTTCCCGTCTATATTCGCCGGTTCTACAACGCAAGTGAGAAGGTTGACGGGTACATAGGCCTTTCCCTGATCTCAAAGTACATCACAACCATCGACTACGGGAAGCAGACCTTTTCGCTTGCTCGAAAGGACGATTATTCCGAGCCCGTGGCCGACGAGAACACGATGACGGTTCCGTTGCGTTTGACATCCAGCGGGTTCCTGAGCGGCCAGGTAAAACTGCACGGAATCGAGATTCCGCTCAACTTTATCGTCGATACCGGGGCAAGCGTGTCTGTCATCTCGGAGGATCTTGCCAGTACGAAGGAGATCAGCGGTTTCATCCAGGACGAAAGGCTTCGAGTTATCGGCGCGGCCGGGATAACGGAAGACGTTCCTTCATTCCTTTTGCCGAGCATTACTTTCGGGAGCTATTCCCGAAACGACCTAAAAGCGATCGCACTGGATCTTGATCTGATAAATGAAACGTCCGGGTTCGAACAGGCCGGGATCCTTGGCGGGAATTTTCTCCGGAATTACAAGCTTACATTCGATTTCCGTCAATCGATGGTCACGTTCTCTCCGTCCGAACAAGACTAGCTGTCCGGCGCAAACCGGTTTTCTGGATTTGGCCCGCCCACTCTGTTACTGTGAATTTCAGGTAGGCGGGCACTTTAGTATTCACGCACCATGAAGAAAAGCCTTTATCTGGAAACATCGGTGGTTGGCGCGTATCTCGACAACGGAGAGCCGTTTCGAAGAGATATGACCATACGTTGGTGGGAGCACGAGCTTTCGGAATACAGAGCGTGCGTTTCGATACTTGTAAGAAGAGAACTAGAGTGCCTGGCCCAGCCTCACAGGGACAGCTATCTGAATTTGATAAAGGACCTTGAACAGCTCGATCTTCCCGAAGAAGCGTCTATCCTTGCAGAGGGCTACATTTCAAGGGGCATTTTCAAACGGAAGTTCATCGGAGATGCACTTCACGTTGCCGTAGCTTCTGTTTACAAGGTCGACTACCTCGTGACCTGGAACTTCGGGCACGTGGCGAACGTGAGGAAACAGGCGAGAATACGCCTCTTCAATACCGCCGCCGGATTCTTTGTTCCGATGATCGTCACCCCCGAGTTTCTGGTCCATGCCGTTTGAAATGGCGGAATTGACCTTTCGTTACTCCTCTGATTACTATCACCTAGATGTATAGACGTCCGAAGTTTCTTGAGATCCTGCTGGAGGTGCGCGAGCAAATGTCGCGCGACGCGGATTACGACGTCGACCTTTTCGCGGAGCTTGTTCGCTCCGGCAAGATCACGGACGGCCATCAACCTCACGAAGTGAACCGGAACGGCTCCAACGCGACGAACGGAAAGGTTGATCGCAATAGATTTAACGGAGGATCTTGATCCCGGCCCTCTAAGTTCTTCCCCTATGCGCCGCATACTGACAATCGCGGTAATTGTTTCAGGCGGAATTGCCGCTCTCGCCTTTGCGGCGTACCTGTTCAACAACTTTTGGATACAGAGATACGACGACCTGATTGAACGTCACGCTACGGTCTACAATATCGAGGACCGCCTGGTATGGAGCGTCATCTATGAGGAAACGTATTTCCGTGCGTGGATGAAAGGGGCGGATCAGGAGATCGGCCTGATGCAGGTCACGCCTGCGGTCGCCCGTGAATGGGCAAAGGAGACCGGCCTCAGGGAGTTCGAGCGAGAGATGGAAAGCAATCTCGACGAATTCCTCAGTGATCCGGAGCGGAACATTCAGGTCGGCTGTTGGTATCTGGAACAGCTTCGTGCAAAGTACCGCGGGTTTCCGGCCGAGCGGGCGATGATGCTTGCCGCTTATAATGCCGGCCCAAGCAGGGTCGAGGAATGGACGAAAGATATTGAGAAGTCGCGCCTTTCCGAAGATGAGTTCTTGGAAAGGATCGCGATCCCGTCGACCAGGTCGTATGTCGGATCGATTCTTGAGCGTTACGCGAACACAGTGGAGTCGGGCACGCGTAACCCCGGGAACTGAGATGAAGAAGCTTCTCACTGCAGACTATTTGCTTCCGATCTCAACTCCTCCGATTCGTGACGGGGCTGTTCTTGTCGATTCGGGAAGGATCTCCTCGGTAGGGACCTCATCAGATCTGACGACCTATTATCCTGATGTTCCGCTTGAAAGCTATTCCGGCTGTGCATTGCTCCCCGGATTCGTCAATTGCCATTCCCACCTCGAATTGACGGCTCTCAGGGGATTGCTCGACGACCTCGACCACGACTTCGCCGCCTGGCTCGTGAAACTGACCAAGATTCGGGCGGAGATCCTGGACGACCGCGACATCCTTGATTCGGCGCTTGCCGGCGCGGTAGAGGGCCTTAAGTCTGGAGTGACCTGCTTTGGCGATATCGGTCGTTGGGGAAAGGCAGGTTTCAATGCCCTCGAAAAGACGGGCCTTCGCGGAGTGTTGTTTCAGGAAACGGAATTTTCTCCGGAGGATCCGTCAGCTGAAGACGACCACAGGGCCCTGCTCGAGAAAGTTCTTTCGCTTCGCAAAAACAGAGGTTCCGGACGGGTCGATGTCGGTATCTCTCCACATTCACCGTACACGGTCAGTCGCTCGCTGTTTGGGCTGATCGCGGAGACAGCGAGTGAGCTGGATCTTAAGGTGACTATCCACGCCGCCGAGTCCGAGAGTGAACAGCAGCTCCTGACAGGTCGGGGGGGATTCTTTGCTGAGATCTTTGACCAGTACGAAATCAAATGGACGGCGCCGGGGATGCAGGCGGTAGAGTATCTGGCCGACACCGGCATTCTGCAAACAAAGCCGCTGCTGGCTCACTGCACAAAGGCTGACGAGAGCGAGATCGCGCTAATCTCAGAATCCGGTTCGAGGGTCGCCCATTGTCCGAAATCCAATGCCAAGTTTGGTCACGGAATTGCACCGCTTTCCGGCTTTCTTGCCTCTGGGATCCGAGTCGGGCTCGGTACCGACTCGATGGTCAGCAACAACATCTGCGATTTGATCGAAGAAGCACGGTTTGCCGCGCTCGCTGCGAGAGCACGCGACGGGGCGGCTGATTTCATCCAGCCCAGTCAAGCACTCAGACTGGCCACTTTGGGAGGTGCGGAAGCGCTCGCGCTTGACAAGGTCACTGGTTCGATCGAAGAAGGCAAGAGCGCCGATCTGACCGCAGTTTCACTAAGGGATGTTTCCCGTTTGCCTGTAAACGATGTGGAATCCGCGATCGTATTCGCGTCCAGGGCAAGCGATGTCGTGATGACGATGGTAAAAGGCGACGTCCTGTACAAAGACGGACTTTGTCTGAAGGCAGATGAGGAGCGTGTTGGAGCGAGAATGATGGAAATAGGTAAAAAGCTATCAAACGCGGTTTAGGCCGGAGACTCATCCGCAGCCGATTCCTGCAACTCGTCGGCGTCCTCAGGATGTTCGCTCAAGTGAATCTCCCGAAGATCGTGCATCAGCTCACCCTTCTCTGACAAAAGGATCGCGATAGGCCTCGTTGTCGGGAATTGCGCGAGCACGATCATCATGATGACTGTGATCGGCACGCAAAGGATCATTCCCGCGACCCCCCAGATCACCCCCCAAACAGTGAGCGCGATGATCACAACAAGCGAGCTGATGTTCAATGAGCTACCCATCATCTTCGGCTCTACAAAATTTCCGACTATAAGCTGAATCGCACCGACCCCGGCAAGAACGACAAAAAACGGCCCCAGCGTATCGAACTGGAGAATTGCTACGAGTGCCGGAAAGGCGGTGGCGACAAGCGAGCCGATATTGGGAATGAAGTTCAGGAGAAAGATCAGAAACGCCCAGAAGATCGCGAAATCGAGCCCGACGGCGAGCATGATCAGATAGCTCGCGACCCCTGTCATGACGCTGACAGTCATCTTGACCGTGAAATAAGCCTGGATCGATTCGTTGATCCTTTCCAATATGTCACGAAAGTTCGAGAGTCGGTCCGCGTCGGGGAACAGGGCGTGGATCTTTCTTGGGAAGAACGCCTGTTCGAAGAGCAGAAAGATCACATAGATCACGATCAGAAAGCCGTTCGCAGCAATTCCGGAAAGTGTCGACAACACTCCTGTAAGGACGGAACCGAGAAATGCCCCAGAATCAGGCCCGGAAGCATATTCGCTAAGCCGGGCTTCCAACTCGTCTTTCGGCAGACCGAAACGGTTGGCGGCCATTTCAAGTGGAGGAAGGATGGTCTTCTGGTATAGCTGGCCGACGTTTTCCTGATAGCGCGGAATCGCGGCGGTCATTTCGCGGGCGTTCTCCGCGATCAGCGCCCCTATTATCAGGAGTACAAAAGTGATGATCAGGGCCGAAAGCGCCAGCTGGCCCCATTTCGGAAGAAAATAGCAGACGATCCTGAACTCGCCGAGACGCTCCGCGAGGCCGTTGATCAGGTACCAGACGAGTACCGCGATCACGAACGGGATCAAAAGGCTCTTTGCTACGATGAGCAGGGTGATCACCGCAGCGAGTACAATGCAGATCGACGCCACTTTCACCGGCGTCATTCTTAGTTTTTCGGTTCGATTATGATTCAATTGCCGCCCTCAACTCCTCCAGCAATTCTTCCTGCGTCCAGTCGCTACCAGCGAACACCTTTCGTACCTTCCCGTCCGGACCTATCACAACGGTCCTTAATGAATGATCAAATTGCGCTTTGTCCTCGTCGCTTACCTTGTAGAACAACCCGAAAAAGTCTGCGATCTTGCGAATCTCCTGTTCATCTCCGACCGCCAACTTCCAGATCTTGAAGTCCATTGCCCGAGATTCTCTCCCGAGGTAGCCTAACCCATAGTTTCGAAGCTTCTCTGGTGTGTCTTTATTGGGGTCGAAGGAGATCGAAAGCAATCGCACCCTGTCGCTTAGTTCTTCGTCCCCCGTGATCCTGTTCGCAAGGTCCGAGAAGTTCCTGGACATAAGAATACAATACTCAGGCAAGGGGCACTCTGTGTAGATGAAGGTAAGCGCCCAAGCCTTTCCCTCAAAGTCATTTGGAGACAGTTGCTCGCCGTCCTGATCGGTCAAAGAGAATTCGATCACCTGTTTGCCTTCTACCGCGACATCTTCCTTAGGCGGAACGGGATCTTCGCCGCGTGTTGACTCGACGATATTCGCGTTCTCAAGCCAAAATGTCGGGCCGGATTCTTTCTGGTTATCGACAACGAGCACCGCGCTGACCTTGGAACCTTCTTTCAGGACATCCCAGACCCATTCGTCCTTAAACTCGAACTTCATCGTCATCGGTTCCATAAAACCCGGGATATCGTCGTGGCGGATCATCGCCGTTTTGTTCTTTTTGTCTACGGATTCGACGACGCCGGTCATCTCGTAGCGTTCTGCATTCGGACCGGCGGTGTATCGTTCGGCGTCTCCGGAAGGAGCGCACTGGATCGAAAGTAACGCTGCGACGGCGAGAAGGACTACGGTTGTAACGTTCCTGACTATTGATTTCACTATTTTTCGTATTGCTTTAGGATCTCAGGAAATTTAACCACAAAGGATCACGAAGGAGACACGACGGGGAGTCAATGACTCTTTGTGACCTTTGTGTAGAGCTTTGTGCCCTTTGTGGTAGATCTCTTCGAAAAGATCACATCGGCGAAGGAATCTTCTCTCGCAAAGGCGCAGAGCCGCGAACTACCGCAAAGGTTATATTCAAAATTCTGCCGAATCGCTGACTCTCACGCAAACTACCTGCTCATCGGCAGCGGTTCCAGGTTCTCGTCGTAAAGCATTTGGTAGATCCGGTAGTTGTTCATCACCTTTACGACATAGTCTCGTGTCTGGGCAAAACGAATCTCTGCTATGTACCGTGCCGGATCGTTGCTGTTTGCACGCGAGAGCCATCTCTCCATACGGTCCTCTCCCGCGTTATAGCTGGCTGCGACTGCCGCAGGCTGATCGGGAAACAGGCGGAAGAGGTTCGAAAGATACCTCGACCCGATCCGGATCGAGAAAGCGGGATCATAGAGATCTTCCTGTGAATAATCATCGATACCCAATTCTCCAGCGATTTCCGACGCCGTCGAAGGTATGAACTGCATCAATCCGCGCGCAGCAGCGATGGACTTAACATCAGCTTCAAATCTCGATTCCTGACGCATTATCGAGAGCACAAACCGCGGGTCGATCCTTTCTGCTTTCGAGTATTTCAGGACGTACGACTTGAACGGTGCAGGAAATAGCAGTCGAAGCTCACTTTCTGGCATTGCCTCCGCCGGATAGTCAGCTGGAATCTTCGACCAACGGCCCTCGGCCAATGCGACTGAACCGGTTACCATTCCAGCCTTTTTGCGAAGATCGGCGATGAGTTCCCGCTGGTCTTCGCTGTCGGTCCGTCCGGTCTTGCCTTCGTGTATTTGAAACTCGATCGCGGCCTCTGTGAACGCTCCAATGAACTCAAACTCTGCGGCAAGGTCAAGGTTTTCTGGCTGCTCCCGCTCCGTAAACTTTATTCGGCGGTACTCGCGTTTCGGTCCGAACCCCGATTTGCTTGCCTCTCGGGTCTTGTACTCAGTCTTTGAGGAGGCCGCAGACCTTAAAACACTGAGAGAATTCTTGATCTCTTCCTCGGTGCTGGCCGATCGGAAGTTTGCCAAAGCGGTCTCGATCTCCGATTGGCCGGTACTTCTTAACTTTTCTGATCCAGATGATTGGCTGATCTCACGCAACCTCTTTGTTGCGAGCCAACCGTGGAAGTTCTTAAAACCAGCCGGGATCTTTAGATAGGTCGAGACAGCGTCTTGTTTACGGTTCAGCTTCTCGAGCACAAGACCTTTCAGAAATAACGCTTCGCCCGATACTCCAGAACCTGACCCGTTGGCTTCAAGCTGCAGAAGGTCCATTAGTGCGATGTTCCAGTCTTCCTGTGAGAGGTGGGTCCGAGCTTTTGCAAAATGCGCCGAAGCGGCTTCCTCGCCGGAAGGGAATTCCGCCAGCATCTTGTCCGCCCATGAGATCGCCTCCGAAGCTAAACCCGCATCTCTGTAAAGATCGATCAGATTCAGGTACGCGGAAGGAACCCGTTCCGAACCTTCGTTCTCTTCGATAAATTGCTGGAATCGTCTTGACGATTCTTCGGTCTCTCCCATTGCGGCGAATGCGTTCCCAGCTTGGTAAAGCGCTTCAGCGGCAAGATCGTTCTCGGGGTATTCGTCTAGCAAACGTTCGTACCATTCGGCGGCGTTCTTGTGATCACGCCTTTGGGCATATCCACGACCGATCGCAAACAGGCTTTCCGGAACACGACTGTTATCCGGGAAGTTTTCATACAAGGCCTTGTAGTGCGCTCTTGCTTTCTCGAAGAGTCGATTTGACTGGTAGACTTCGCCGTTACCAAACAGCGCATTCGGATCCAGATCCGCTAAAGATTCCGTAAAGTCGCTGTTCCCTGACCGCAGTCTGGCGAGGCCTTCGACGGTCGCAAGATCAAGATCGTCGCCGTTGCGGGTGTCTGTACGCACAGCCCAATAAAGCTTTACCGCTCTTTGCGTATTTCCAAGTGCGGCAAGGATGTCGGCAAGAAGAACCTGATCGTCGGCCAGCCAAAGTACGGGACTCTTCGTCCCCCAGCCGCTGTTGATCGACATTGCCGCAGAATCCAGGTTTCCGCTTTCGAAGTAACTACGCGAAAGCCTCTTGTTGGCGGCTTTGGCCGCGCCGGAGAGATCATCCCTGATCAAACTCTCAAGCAGGAAGAGCCTTTCGGCGGGCAGGTTCCCCGATCTTCTTTGAAGTCGTGAAAGACGCCAGAAGGCATACGAGGCTAATAAAGGATGGTTTTCAGCAGCCTGTAGGTAGTTCGAGGAAGCGCGGCCGGCATCACCAACATTCTCGTACGCCTTCCCAAGAACGTACGAGAAGCCATTCCAGCTGAATACCTCATTATGATCTCTTCGGAGTTCTTCGCAGAGCGCGATGACTGCGGGATGATCGGCCGCTGCAGAGGCTTCCCTTATCTCCTTGGCGATCAGCTTCGGATCGCGTGATTCAACCGACGCCGCGAGAGCTAAGAACAGGCTGATAACAGGCAATGCTTTGGCGAGTGGCATAAGGCTTACGAACATTTATAATGGCGGGAAATTTCGAGAATTTCCAACGGACAAACACGACGATCTTTCACCAGCACTGATGGATCGAAATCAAAGCCAGTTATCAGATTAATCTATGAATACGGAAATGAAGCAGTATCCCGCCGAGCTCCTGAGCGGGAAGGAGATCGCGGCGGCGATCAAGGAAGAGGTCGCCGAAGAGGTTTCGAAGCTCAGGGTAGTCGGCATTGAGCCGTGCCTTGTGGTCGTTCGGGTGGGAGAAGACGCCGCGTCAGAAGTTTACGTCAACAGCAAGATTAAGACTGCCCGGGAACTCGGTATCGTTTCAGAACACAAGCATCTTGCCGCCGATGTCTCGCAGGAAGATCTG
The DNA here is from genome assembly GCA_003385635.1 of Acidobacteriota bacterium. Lineage (GTDB taxonomy): Bacteria > Acidobacteriota > Blastocatellia > Pyrinomonadales > Pyrinomonadaceae > Aridibacter. The sequence continues at coordinate 808,885 of QQUY01000001.1, forward strand.
CTCGCGACGGTCGAGGAATTGAACGAGCGTGATGAAGTCGACGGAATCCTGGTTCAGCTTCCTTTGCCAAAACACATCGATGAGACAGCCGTGCTGGAGACGATCGATCCTGAGAAGGATGTCGACGGTTTCCATCCCGTCAACGCGGGCAGGCTGTTCCAGGGACACGAGGCTCTGGTTCCGTGTACCCCTGCAGGTGTGATCGACATGCTGAAACGAAAGGGGATCGAACTGAAAGGCGCAAACGCGGTCGTCGTTGGCCGCAGCAATATAGTTGGCAAGCCGATGGCGATGCTCCTTCTTCAGGAGCACGCGACGGTTACGATCTGCCATTCAAGGACAAAAGACCTCGCCGCGGTATGCAGTCAGGCGGATGTATTGATCGCCGCCGTCGGAGTTACCGGGATCATCAAGGAAGAGCACATCAAACCGGGGGCTGCGGTAGTCGATGTCGGTATGAACTCGATCGAGGACACCGAAGAAGCTAAAGGCTTTTTTGGTGAAGATGAACTTGAGAAACGGCTTCGGACGATCGAGAAGAGAGGCTCCACGCTGGTGGGAGATGTGAACGCAAAAGCGGCGAAATCGAAAGCGGGGTATTTTACTCCTGTTCCCGGCGGCGTCGGATTGCTGACGGTCGCGATGCTGATGAAGAACACTGTAAAAGCTGCGAGAATGAGGAGGGGTGAGCAGTGAGCGGTGAGCAGTGAGCAGTGAGCAGGAAGTTGTACGTAAATCATGCTTCGTTTAGCGGCGGGCTTGCCCGCTTGCCCCGAAAGGGCTACGGAGGCTAGCCCGGGGTAAGCCGAAGGCGCAACCCCGGGAACACCGGGATCTCACCCGCTTTCGCCGCTTTAGCGGCGTTGTCGATTAGGTAAATTTCAGCTTGTTGCAGCACTAACGCTATGTGGATGACTGCGCAAGCTAAAGCTCGCGCCACAGGGTGGCTGTAGCCCGCGCTGACGCTTCGGCTTCCGACATTTTTCTCATTGGTCACTGATCATTGCGCATCGATCATTGAGAGACGCTCCGTGCCCTTTGTGAAGAACCTTCGTGCACTTTGTGGTAAAACCTCGCTTGAACACTCGAGTGATAAGGGTGATTAAACCACAAAGAACACGGAGGTTTTCACAAAGAAACACAAAGGAAGGATTGGGTGCGGTAAGCAGTGAGCGAAAATCGGTGGACGTTGAGCGCTTCATCAATAGTGACTCGTTTAGCGGCGGGCTTGCCCGCTTCAGGCAAGACAATCAATCACGAAGTGAGGTTCGCGTATGGATTCTTCCTTCAGACTTGGCACTCCTGGCGACTTCCTTTCGTTCCGCTTTCTTGCTGAGGAGTCTTGTGCAGGTGGCTATTCTGAAGATCTGTGCTTCTTCGTTTCTGCCAAGGTTGGGCCGTTCTTATGTTCTGATTTGAAGATCTGGATAGATCGCGGATCCTTGAAATCTTTCTTGACGCAAATCAAAGAAAATGATGTTTCCACGCTGGCTAAATTCGAATTGAGCGCAATGAGTCCCGAAGAATTCAAAATAGAAATTGAGTCTTCAGATTCGCTTGGACATTACGCGGTTGATGTTTCGTGTGGAAAGTGGCTCTACGTCGGAGAATCCCATCATTATTGTTCGATGAATGTCGGTCTTGGCGTAGATCAAACCGATTTGGCTCATCTTGCTAACTATTTTTGGGGACTGTATGGCAAAGGTGAGGATTGAAAGATGACTAACGTAGCCCGTGTTGCCGCCTGGGCTTCTGACACGATTTTCATTCACCAAGGACCATGATCATTGACCAATGCTCTGTGCTCTTTGTGAAACCTTTGTGTGCTTCGTGGTTAATCCTCGCGGGAACACTCGGATGACGACGGTAATTTAACCGCAAAGAACACAGAGTTGTTCACATAGAGGCACAACGGGAAGCATGAAGTTCTCAATGGTCAATGATCAATGCCCGTCGCACACTACTCACTGACAATTATGAATTTTCAAGACTACCAATCTGCAGCATCGAAGACGGCCCTTTACCCGGACCGTCTGGACAATCTTGAGTACCCGACACTCGGGCTTACTGGCGAGGCCGGCGAGGTTGCGAACATCGTCAAGAAGATCCAGCGCGACGACGGAGGCATCATCACCGACGAGGTGCGCGCGAAGCTAAAGGACGAGCTTGGCGATGTGCTTTGGTACATTTCCGCGTGCGCGGACGAGCTCGGACTCTCGCTTGAAGCGATCGCCGAGTACAACGTTGGGAAGCTCGCAAAACGCCACGGCGCCTGATCACGTCTCTCTTATGCTGAAAGTCGGATTGACAGGCTCAATAGCGGTCGGGAAGACACACGTTTGCAAGATCCTGGAGGCGAACGGTTGCCGAGTTATCGATGCAGATACGGTCGCCCGTGCGGTTGTCGAACCGGGCCAGATCGGGCTGGATAGGATCGTCGAGCACTTTGGAGAAGCCGTCTTGACGGATGACGGATCGCTCGACCGTCCCAAGCTCGGAGCGATCGTCTTCAGCGATCCGGCGAAACGACAACTGCTCAATTCGTTGCTGCATCCTCTTGTCATCGAAGCTCAGGACGAGTGGTTGAAACAGGTCGAATCGGACGATCCGAACGCTATCGCGGTGGTCGACGCTGCATTGATGATCGAGTCCGGCGGCTACGAACGCTTCGATGAATTGATTGTTGTGTGGTGCGCGCCTGAGATACAATTAGGCAGGCTGATGGAAAGGAACGGTTTGAGTGAATCCGAGGCCCGCAAACGGATCGATTCGCAGATGAGCCAGGACAAGAAGAAGTCATACGCTTCGTTCCTGATCGATACATCTGGCAGTTTTCAAGATACCGAGGATAGAACGCTCGACGTTCTTCAAAAGCTTCGAGAGAAGATTTGAAATGACGATTACCTGGAACAGGACCGGCAGGTTTGCGCGCTCAACAAGCGTTGCCTTGTTGATCTGGTCAGTACTGTTCTCAGTCGGTTGTTCTCAGCTTGAGAATCCCAGGGCAGAAGACTTCTATAGCGAGACGATCCCCCCGGTAAAACAGGAATTCCGCTGGTCGAACGGAAGACTCCCGAAGTCGTTCGATCCAAAAGACGCCGCCGCTCCTCCCGAAACCGATATAGTACGCGCCATTTACGAAGGCCTGACTGAGATCGACCCTAAGACACTGAACGCGGTGCCGGGAATCGCGGTCAAATGGGAATCCTCGGAGAAAGGAAAAGAGTGGACATTTGAATTGCGAAAGGATGCGGTTTGGACCAACGGCGAGAAGGTCACAGCCGACGACTTTGTCAGGTCCTGGAAAAGGCTCGCGAAGAACGGCGATCAGACGGCTCATTTTTCGCACATTTCTAATATAAAGGGCTTTGGTAGCCGGGAGATGTTGGCCGAGGTCGCCCACGCAGAGAGTATCAGCAAGAACATCGATCCGCTTGCCAAGCCCGGGACCCTTAAAGCCAGGTCGTTTCAGGAAGGCGAAGAGGAACAGAGGAACGAGGGAGAAAAACCTGCAGAAGACAATTTTGGTGCAGTGGCGGTCGATGAATTCACTCTCACGGTCAGACTGAAAAAACCCGACAACCAGTTTCCCAAGCTCGTTGCGCATCCCGTGCTCCGGCCGGTCTACGGGGACGGCGAAGCCCTGATCGGAGATCCTCTCAGGAGCGATGCCGTAACCAACGGCGCATTCGTAGTTTCCAGGGTCGGGGAAGACGGGGTGGAGCTTGAGAAGTCGGAGACGTACTTCGCCAAAGAGTCCGTGGCGCTAAAGAAGATCAGCCTCGTGGTCGCAAAGGATGCCGATAGCGCGCTCTCTGATTACAAAGCCGGAAGAGTCGATGCAGTCACCAATACGGAGTTCGAACCACTTGCCCTAAAGCTCCTGACGCCTTACGTGGATTTTCGAAGGACCACCTACAGCGCCCTTAATTTTTACGAGTTCAACCGAAAAAGCGAGCCATTCAACGACCGGCGCGTACGCGAGGCGCTTGCGATTGCCATCGACAGAAAGAGGCTGACCGAAGATCTAACCAGTGGAGCGATGCAGCCGGCGTACGGTTTTCTTCCGTTCGATGAACAGGGAAGTGCCGAAAAACTTAAGGAAGATGTCGATCGCGCAAAAGACCTTCTGCGGAAAGCCGGGTTTCCCGGCGGCAAGGACTTCCCGCAGATCAGGTTGGTGATCAACCGTAACGACCTTCAACAAAAGATTGCGAAGGAAGTGGCCTCGATGTGGAAGGAAAACCTAGGGATCCAAACGGAGATCGTCGTTCGCGAGTTGGAAGAGATGGAAGAGGTACGCGGTTCAGGGGAATTTGACCTGATCCGTCGCGGCGCCGTGCTTCCAACCTCGGACGAGACGGCGAACATGCTCGCGATCTTCAAGAAAAGCAATAGTGACCCGGCAGAAGAGGAAAATGAGGACGAGGACGAGCCCGCTGACAGTTCCGGAAGTTCCATCGTGATCCCCGATATGCCGCCGCCTATCCCGGATCCGAACCTGGGGCTTTCAGAATTCGACGGATTGCCTCCTTCGGTTAGCGACGAACTGACGGTCGATGTCCCGGGCGAAGAGAAGCCGATTCTTACCGAAGAAGCCGCGCTGTTTGAGGTCCCGGCGATACCGCTCTATTTTCCGACCAGCTATTCACTGGTTAAACCTTACGTTTCGGGATTTGATATCAACGCTCTCGACGCGCCTCTTCTGAGAGCGGTCCGGATCGACAACAGCTGGCGGCCGGGCGGCTCCGGAGCGATCGGGAGGTAACGGCGCGGTTCGGTTGGCAAACGTACCCGGAAAATACCGAATCTCAAGCGCTGTCAATAGCTTTGGCGAATTCGATTGCTCTCGAGAGACCGGTCTACTCCGGCGGCAGGCTCGCGAGACGTATCTCTTGCTTGAGATCGAAATGTCGTGATAACTTTATCGGAGTTTCTATACCGATATCCTCTCCTGCATTTCTCTTGAAGCAAGGCCTGCACCTTAGGCACATACGCACCAGGAGCGCTCACAATGAAGCGAAATTATACCGTCGAGGCCCGAGCGGGGGTCCTAATTGTTCTTCTAACCTTTCTAATAACAAGCTGTTCAACACAGGCCACTACGCAGTATTGGGGGCAGATCGATCCGCCGCAGGACAACAAGATGCGGTACATCACCGGTTCCGAGCCTGAATCGCTCGATCCGTCGTATGTCACGGGACAGCCCGAGGCGCGGATACTGATCGGGCTTTACGACCGCCTGGTGGAATACCATCCGAAGACGATGTCCCCGATCCCAGCGCTTGCCACTCACTGGGAGGCGAACGAGAAGGGCGACGTCTATACCTTCCATTTGAGGGAGAACGGAAAGTTTTCGAACGGCGATCCTATAAAGGCTCAGGACTTCGTATGGTCATTCCAGAGGGCGCTCTCACCGGAGCTGGCTTCGAGATACGGATTTCTTGGCTACGACATCAAGTACGCCGAGGCATATAACGCCGGAAAGGCCTTTGTGAAGAAGGACGGCAAATTTGTCCGTGTGAAAGGAGCCGAAGGAACGGAACCCGACCAAGAGAATGCCACTGAAGAAGGCGACAACGAAGAACAGACAGCGGATTCGGAGACCACCGCCCAGGCTGCTCCTTCGAACGAAGAAGAAGGCTGCACGTTTACGGCACCTGAATGTGTGACCGTTGCCGGCGACGAGGAGTCCCGGAACGAAGCCGCGGCCGAGGATGAGGAACTAAAGGCACTTATCGAAGGAGCAGAATTCGTGCCTGTCGAGGCGAAACATCTAGGCGTAGAAGCCCCCGACGATTTCACGGTCCGGGTCACGTTGAAGCAGTCGGCACCTTACTTCGTAGGTCTTCTCACGCACCAGTTCTTTGCCGTGGTGCACCGACCAACGATCGAGGAGCACGGAAAGGACTGGATCAAGCCCGAGAACATCGTTACGAGCGGTTCCTATAAACTGAAAGAATGGAAGCCGTATGACTCGATGACCATCGAGAAGGACCCGAACAACTGGGACGCGGCGAACGTCAAGCTGGACGAGATCACTTTCTATCCGATGGACGAGCAGCCGACGATGATGAACATCTACAAGGCTGGCCGAGTCGACGCGCTCTACAACCACACCGTTCCCGCTGCCTGGAACGAGTACATACGGCAGTTCAAGGATGAGTATCTTCTTCATCCTGAGATGTCCATCGAGTACTACACCTTCAGTGTCAAGAAGCCGCCGGTCGACAAGGTGGAAGTCCGGCGCGCATTCTCGCTCGCCATCGACCGGGAAGCACTAGAGAAGTTCAGAAAAACGGTCAAGAAGCTCGGTAACTTCACCCCTGAAGGTATTTTCCCCGACTATGAGAAGGTCAGGACAAGGGTCTTCCAGGAATTGCTGAAGAAAGAAGGCATTTCGGAAGAGACCTGGGGAAAGCGTTACTTTGATCCTCAGCGCGCCTGTGACCTTATGAAGGAAGCCGGCTACACGGTTCAGCCCACCGACGGAGGAAAGTGCAAGGTCACTGATTTTCCGGCGGACCAGATGACCATCAGCTACAACACCGCCGAAAGTAACAAGGCGGTGGCAGAGTTCGTGCAGGCGCAATGGCGTCAGAATCTGGGCATTACGGTTCAGCTGAAGAACATGGAATGGAAGACGTATCTCGATTACCGATCGAAGGTCGAGTATACGGGCGCGGCACGTGCCGGTTGGGTTGGAGATTATATGGACCCGTTCACGTTCCTGAGCCAGTTCTATACCCAGCAGAACGACAGTTCGACCGGATGGTGGAAAGAGGAGTTCGACGCCTTGCTCGAAAAGGCCAACAACACCGCCGATCCCGAGAAGAGGTTCGAATTGCTTGCCGAGGCTGAGTTCATGATGCTTCAGGAACAGCCGATCGCCCCGCTAGCGACTCAGGGGACCAGCTGGATGAAGAAACCTTATGTAAAGGGAATGTACCCGAACCCGGGGACCATGCACCCGTGGAAGTTCGTCTATATCGAGGAAGACCGCAACAAGTGGGACGCAAATGTTGACGGGATAATGACCGATTACACGGACCCTGCGGTCGAGGCCCAGGTCGAAGCCCTGACGAAGACGCAGACTGATTTCGAGGCTTCGAGAAAGCAGAACGAAGAAAGTGCGAAGGCCGGGGAATAGAAGCTTCCCCGGATAATCCATATGCTTAAATTCATTCTCAAACGACTTCTCATCATCGTTCCGATGGCGCTTCTTGTCGTGACTGTTACCTGGGTCCTGATCCGTGTGGCCCCGGGAAACTTTTACTCGACTGAAAGAAGCCTGCCGCCGGCGATCGAAGAGAACATCAAGAAGAAATACGGCCTGGACCAGCCTTGGTACATTCAGTACGGCACAATGATGGGCAACATCCTCAGGCTGGATTTTGGAGACTCGCTCAAGTACCAGGGCCAATCGGTCAACGAGATCATCGCCCGTCATTTCCCGTACTCTGCGATCCTCGGGCTTCTTGCATATCTGCTTGCGCTGGGAATCGGTCTGTTTGCGGGAATTGTGGCTGCGCTAAAACAGAATTCCGCCTTCGACTATGGTTCGATGGCGGCGGCTATGCTCGGGCTAAGTGTCCCCAACTTCGTCCTCGGCCCGCTCCTTGTGCTGCTGTTCTCGCTTTACCTTTACTGGCTTCCGCCAGCACGCTGGGGCGGACCTTTGTACCTGATAATGCCCGTCGTGACGCTTGCCGCGATCTACGCGGCGTATATCGCGCGACTTACTCGAGCAGGAATGCTTGAGGTCATGCGGTCGGATTACATCAGGACGGCTCGCGCCAAGGGCCTCAAGGAATCGAAAGTATTGCTCAAGCACGCGCTGAGAGGCGGGATCATTCCGGTCGTGTCTTTCACTGGACCTGCACTCGCATCGCTCCTGGCCGGAACTGTGGTCGTGGAGAAGGTTTTCGCGATACCTGGACTAGGCAACATCTTCATACAGTCTGTGCTGAACAGGGACGAACCTCTGATTCTCGGAATCGTGGCATTTCTTTCGATCCTGATCATGGTGGCAAACCTTATCGTCGATATCTCCTACGGTTTTCTGGATCCGAGGATCAGGTACGAATAGATTCTTCAAAGCGCTTCTGGAATTTGTAAACATCGGGATAAATGAGAGAAGAACAACATATTAAAGACGAAGTGATGCCCGACGCGGACGGGCCCGTCGTAGCTGGAACGTCGCTTTGGAAAGATGCGTGGAAGCGCCTCTTGAAGAACAAGCTCGCGGTTTTCGGGCTGGTTGTTATCGCGATCATGGTGGTTGTGGTTACTATCGGCCCCTGGATCCAGCAGTGGCTCACCGGCCTTACGCCTGACTATATCCCCGAAGACGGCGACCAGATACGTTCGTTCCCGCCGTCCTGGGAACACCCGATGGGTACCGACGATGCTGGACGCGACCTACTTGCGCGCGTAATGCAGGGCGGGCAGATCTCGCTGATGGTCGGTATCATTTCGACCATCGTTTCGCTGATCGTGGGCGTTTCATACGGCGCGATCGCAGGGTATCTTGGCGGCCGCGTTGACAACATAATGATGCGTATCGTCGATATCATCTACGCGATACCTTACATCCTCATCGTTATCGTACTTCTATCGGTTTTCGGCGGCGAAAACATACCGGGCTGGATCAACTCGCTTTCCGAGTTCTTCGGCGGCGGAGCAGGACTCAACCAGATCTTCCTCCTTTTCTTCGCACTCGGCCTCGTTTCGTGGCTGACGATGGCACGTGTCGTCCGCGGTCAGATCCTTTCGTTAAAGAATGAAGAGTTCGTAATGGCGGCAAAGGCGACGGGAGTATCGACGCCGCGGATCATTTTCAAGCATCTCGTTCCGAATGCCCTCGGTCCGGTCATCGTCTATGCGACGCTTACCGTTCCTTCGGTAATGCTGACTGAAGCATTCCTCTCTTTTCTGGGGATAGGCGTTCAGGCGCCTTACGCTTCCTGGGGAAGCCTTGCCGCGGACGGCATCAAGAACATCGCTATCTTTCCGTGGCAGCTGATCTTCCCGGGTGTGACGATGGCACTTACGCTTTTCTCGCTTAACTTCCTCGGCGACGGATTGCGGGATGCCCTCGACCCGCAGACGCGGAAGTTCTAGAGATCGGCCTCGACTCAATTTTTCTATACAAGTAGCAATCAGCTGATGAGCGAAAACAACGGCAATCTTCTCACGGTTAACGACCTGAGAACCTATTTCCAGACCGAAGACGGTGTTGTGAAGGCCGTCGACGGCATATCTTTTGAGCTGAAGAAGGGCGAGACGCTTGGGATAGTCGGCGAGTCGGGAAGCGGCAAGTCGGTCTCGAACCTTTCGGTGATGAGGCTTATTCCGGAACCTCCGGGAAAGATCGTCAGCGGCGACATCTTGTTCGACGGGATAGACGTCAGGCGGCTGTCTGACGAAGAGGTCCGGAACATTCGCGGAAAACGGATCGCGATGATCTTCCAGGACCCGATGACCTCGCTCAACCCTTTTCTGAAGATCTCGACCCAGCTGATGGAGGTGACGCAGATTCATCTGGGGCACAGCAGGGAGCAGGCATATGACCACGCCCTCGAGATGCTGAGGAAGGTCAACATACCGGCACCGGAGAAGAGGATCGACGGTTACCCGCACGAATTTTCCGGCGGAATGCGACAGCGCGTGATGATCGCGATGGCCCTCAGCTGTGAGCCCGAACTTCTTATTGCTGACGAGCCGACGACCGCACTCGACGTTACGATCCAGGCTCAGATCCTCGAGCTGATAAAGGGCCTCAGGACTGAGCTGGGTACGAGCGTGATTCTCATCACGCACGATCTGGGTGTCGTTGCCGGGATGACCGACAAGATCATCGTCATGTACGCCGGAAAGATATTCGAGTCTGCGCCGACGAAAGAGCTCTTTGCCAAGCCGGCGAACCCGTACACAAAAGGATTGCTCAAGTCGGTTCCCGATCCGGCTCACGAACACGGAGAGCCGCTGTACCAGATACCTGGTCTTCCGCCCGACGTGGCGAATCTACCGCCCGGATGTCCGTTCGCGGAACGATGCGATAGAGCCGAAGAGATATGTGAGAGGGAATTCCCGCCATTCGTGCAGATCAATGAGAACCATCATTCGCTGTGCCATTTCGCGAAAGAGGTTCACGCATCGTCGGGCGGGGAGTAATCGATATCTCTTTGCGCGCTTCGCGAAAACCTTGGCGCGCTCTGCGGTAAATCTTCTTTCGATTACTCAAATGTGAAGATCAACCGCAAAGTTCGCAAAGGGTTTCGCAAAGACCGCAAAGGCTCGAATTTAATTCAGCAAGAGCTGACAAATAATGACTGAAACAAACGGAAACGCGCTGATAAAGCTTGAGGACCTGAGGGTCTATTACGATCTTGGAGGCGGAGGCTTCTTTGACAAGATCACCGGCGGAAGCGGTGAAAGACGTATCGTCAAGGCGGTGGACGGCGTCTCGTTCGACATTCTAAAAGGCGAGACACTTGGACTGGTCGGCGAATCGGGTTGCGGGAAATCCACGCTTGGTAAGGCGCTGTTAAGGCTTACCGAGATTACGGGCGGTCGTGCGATGTACAGCGGAAAGGACATCGCGCACCTTTCCGACCGCGAGATGCGCGAGCAGAGAAAGAACCTGCAGATGATCTTCCAGGACCCGTACGCTTCGCTGAACCCCCGTATGACGGTCGGCAACATCATCGGCGAGCCCATAAGGACATTCAAACTGGCCGAAGGCGACGCTGTTGAGAAGAAGGTTGCAGAGACGATGGAGATCGTCGGGCTCAGCCGCAGATTCATCAAGCGGTATCCTCACGAGTTCTCCGGCGGACAGCGCCAGAGGATCGGCATCGCACGGGCGCTCGCGGTCGATCCCGAGTTCATTGTCGCAGACGAGCCTATCAGTGCCCTCGATGTCTCGATCCAGGCGCAGATAATGAATCTGATGGAGGACCTTCAGACCGAGAAGCACCTTACATACTTGTTCATATCCCACGATCTTCGGGCGGTCCGCCATGTATCTGACCGTGTAGCGGTCATGTACCTTGGAGAAATTGTCGAACTCGCGGAAGGGAAATCCATCTACGAAGAGCCACTGCATCCGTATTCCAAGGCTTTGATCTCCGCTGTTCCGGTTCCGGACCCGGAGATCGAAGAGAAGCGCGAGCGTATTATCCTTGAAGGCGACGTTCCCTCTCCGATCAATCCTCCGTCTGGTTGCCATTTTCACACGCGTTGCCAGTATGCGATCCCAGAATGCAGGAAAGTTGAGCCGAAGCTTGTGCAGATCAAACCCAGGCACTACGCAGCGTGTATCCGAATCAGTCCTGAACAGCCGCGCATAGAAGACGTAGCCGAAGTCTGAGTTACCACTTCTCAGGACTAGCTGGAAAGGGGCGCGGTTTGCCCCTTTTTTTAGCTGCGGGCCGGTTTTGCGCGCCGGCAGGGTATGATAGATGGCGGCACGGACGCTGGCGGCGGGATGCACCAAATATCTGAAAACCCCTGTGAATTGAACGTTTCTAGGGAGTAAGCCCAAGCGTGAACTGTGGTCAGTTCGCCCGGAAAAGCAGGCCGGGGAACCTAGCCCGAAATATGAACAAGGAACTACAAGATGCCGTAAATGCCCTAGACACAGCGATTTCCGAGATCGCTGCGACCGAGGGTGTTTCGGTTGTGGTCGTAGAGGACTCCCAGCTCTCGACCGTCGCATCCGCCAACAACAACTCGATCTGTCGGATGCTCAGCACCTCGGACGACTTCGGCGAAAGCTGTAAAAAATTCTGCGGTCAGGTTTATGACCGTGCCCTCAAGTCCCCCAAACCGCTCAAGTACAGGTGCCACGCAGGACTCGACTGCATTGCGGTTCCGGTGCAGATCGAGGGCAAAAAGCCGCTAGTGGCGATCTCCGGACGCACATTCACGAAAGCGGACGAATACAGGCAGGCTACCGAACGGGCGATCACAGGCGACTGGAGGCATTTTCCGCCGACCAGCTTTTTTGAGAATGTACTGTTGTCCAGCGATTCGACGGCACTTGAAAAAGCCGCGAGAAGGGTTTTGAACCTCATAGGAAAACTCCCCGAATCGGCGGCTAAGGTCAAGGATTCGGAATCGACTGGCGGAAAGCCGAAGATCCGTGAGAACCGACAGGTCGCGGTCAAGTCCTGGAAGAGACGAAAAGAGATTGCGGAAGCTTCCGAATGGCGCTCAAGATTGTCTGCGATCCTCAACGGCGGATACAGGGAAGCTTGTGTTGAGATCCTCGAGTTTGTAGAGGACCGTTACGGGATCGGCTCTTCCGCCTGGTTGGAAGTGAAGCGAAATTCATTTGAAAAGGTCCTTGCGAAAGGCGAGCTTCAGGACCAGAAAATACAGATCTCCGTCGCGGCGGACGACAAGGCGCTGCAGAGACTTTTCGAAAGAGAGTATTCCGTCGAGCTGCGGGAGCGCGGAACCAAGAGATCGAAAGAATCGGAAAGTATGAGGCTGTTCCCGATCACCGGCGGCGGAACGATCAGAAGCGCGCTAGTGATCGGCGAACAGGCGAACAACCAAGAGGTGGTAACCGCGCTGGCAAGGCTGTGTGCCTCGCTTGCCCCGGAGCTTGAGATACTGCGTCTGCGCAGCGAACTGAGTCGCCGCGAAGGTCTCGAGTACGCGATGTTCAAGTTCAGCGAAAGCCTCAAAGTCGTCGATACCGAGGAGTTCTGGTCCGACATTATGAGGACCACAGCCGAGCTTCTCCAGGCGGAAAGAGGTTCATTGCTGGTTTACGACGAAGAACGGCAAAGCCTTGTCGTCAAGGCGGCACTCGGTCCGGGAGCGAACGAGATAGAAGGCTTCGCAGGAAAGATCGGCGAAAGGATCTCTTCAAAGGTATGGAGGACCGGGAAGCCGGCGATAGTTCAGGATATTTCGAAACTGAGCATGGCCGAAGCGCCCGAACACTGGAATTACCGCTCGAAATCGTTTATCAGTTACCCGCTTCTGGTGGGGACTAACAAGATCGGTGTGATTAACCTTACCGATAAGGCCGGAGGGGGAAGTTTCGAGGACTTTGACGTTGATCTCCTTGATTCTGTAGTCCCCCAGATCGCAATTGCGGTCGACAGAGCGCTTCTGCAAAGCAAGGCAGGAGAGTTCGAAAAGCTGTCCGTAACCGATTCTCTTACAGGGCTCCTCAACAGGCGCTACCTCGAACAGAGGCTCGCCGAGGAGATCAAGCGCTCGTCGCGGCACGGTTACCCGATGTGCTTCATAATGATCGACGTCGATGATTTCAAATCGTATAACGACGCATTTCTTCACCCTGAGGGCGATAAAGCCCTCAAGATCGTCGGGAACTGCCTGAAGGATACACTTCGTGGCGCCGACGTCGCCGTGAGATACGGCGGCGAAGAATTCTCGGTACTACTCCCGCAGACCACGATCGAGGAAGGCGAAACAATCGCGGAGCGTATAAGACACAGGATCGAATCGACCAGGTTCCCGCACCGACAAGTGACGGTCAGCGTCGGTATCGCTTCTCTCACGCTCGAGATAAATTCAACGGAAAAACTGATCGAAGCCGCTGACGCGGCCCTCTTTGAAGCGAAAAGGAAGGGCAAGAACGTGGTTCACACGTTCGGCGGCAGGGTCAACGAAATGCGCACAGGGCGCTAGACCCGAGAGGATCAGCAGATTTCCAAGTAGCGGGATGGGGCAGTAAGACGCCCCCACGGCTACCCGTTCGCGCAGCATTCGTAATGAGTGACTTCGGACAAAACCGTGCGTTCTTCGCACATTTGGCTGAGGATCTGACAGGCAGGGAACGTGAACTGGAAAGGCTCGGCGAGTTTGCCGAGAGCGGTCCGGGACGCGCGCTTCTGGTTTCGTCGGCGCCGGGCACAGGTGCGTCCGAGATTCTTAAGGCGCTGTATGAGAACCGCTTTGTGCGATCGCACGATACCGTTCCCGTCTATTTCAAGTTCGAGGCAACGGACGCGACGGCTCGGGACGCGGCCCAGAGATTTCTGCACGAGTTTCTATTGCAACTGATAGCCTTCAGGCGCGGCGAGCCGGGGATCGCGACCTCTTTCCCCGGGCTTCAGGAACTCGAGGGCATGGCTCCTCCGGCCGATGAGGCCTGGATCCGGGACCTTATCCGTTCCTGTTACAGGGATACCGAACTCTCGACGGATGCCGCGTTCATTGCCAAAGCTCTCGGCACTCCGCAGAGAGCTGCGGTCGTCGGTGCAAAAAGCCTTGTGATCCTTGACGGGCTTGAGGCCTCCCTGATTTTCGAAAGCGGATCTCTGATCCCCGAAGCACTTGGACGGATCTACGCAAACGGGGATTGCTCCGTGATCCTGTCCGGGAATTCTTCGTTCGTCTCGGAAGCTGCCAATCAGGGAAGGTTCGGGAAGATAGAGGCCGAACGGATGTCGGTCGAGCCGCTTGAATTTGAAGATGCGGGCCGGCTTTTTGAGGCCATTACTCGGAGCCGCGGGGTCGAGTCATCCGAACAGGCGCGGGACCTGGCGGTGAAGATCCTCGGATGCCGGACATATTTTATTCAGGCCCTTCTCGAGAACGCAGCTGAGCACGGATCATCACTTCGGAATTTCAGGGAAGTTCTCGCTTGCTACTTTGATTCTGCCCTTTCTGGCAGGATTGCGGGCTACTACGATGACATTCTCATCTCGGCTGCGTCCGGTGAAAAGCGGACCGAACTTCTGGAGCTCCTGGAATCTGCCTACGAACAGAATTCCCCGACAGATCTTTCGTCGTGGGTGAAACGTCTCCGCAGTGCGGACGCATTGCGGTACCTCGAATCAAAAGAAGTGATCTCACTGAAAGCGGGAAGGGTCCTGCCCGGCGCTTCGGAGATCCTCAAGGATTATGTTCGTTCGAGAACGGCTCTCGAGGTTCGCGGAGAACCCGAAGCAAAGATCGTTTCAAGGGGTGTCGGCGAGGGATTAAAGCGCGCCGCGGGCAAAATGGCGGCCCACTACAGAGGCAGGTCATCACTCGGCATCGCTTCGGTCCTTGCTTCATTCGACTGCCAGACGGTTCCTGCGGCGATGTTCGATTACCAGGAGTTCAAAAAGAAATTCAAAGGAACGGACAGATCAGGGATCATCCGGAAAATGTCGTCGGAAAGCAAATCGGTATTGCTTCCGCAGGTGTTTCATTCCGATTCTGCGGCGGCTTTTTACGGCCCTCTTTCGCGGTTGATCGAAAGCGATCGGGTGGCTCTGGCCGTCGGTTTCGAGAACGCCCAGTACGATGACGAGAACGAGGTAACCTGGATCGCTGCCGAGATCGATTCCAAGCTGGAAGCAAATGAGGAACTAACGGCTTTCTGGTGTGATCGCCTTGAGATGGTCGCGGTCGCGAACGATATACGCAGGTTCAAAACCTGGCTAATCGCCCCGGAGGGGTTCTCTCAGGCAGCGACAGAGGTGCTTAAGTCCCGAGGCGCCTACGGATCATCAAAGGAACAGGCTCTGCTGCTGAAAGCGCTTCTCACAAAAGGAGAGGTTTCGAAAGAGGAAGAAGCGGCTGCGAACTTCAGCTTCACGATCCCGATCGGTGACGACACTGAATTGATCGCCGCGCATGCGGTCGAAGACATCGCCCGGCGCAGCGGATTTAAGCCGAAAGAGATAAATCAGATCAAGACGGCACTGGTAGAGGCCTGCATCAACGCTGCCGAGCATTCGCTGAGTCCGGACAAAAAGATCCGTGTCGACGCGGGATTCGACGGAACGGCACTATTGATCACGGTCTCGAACCGCGGTGTGAGATTCGCCGGTTCGATCACAGAGGCCGAAGAGGGCTCTGAACAGAGGCGCGGATGGGGATTGAGACTGATCAGGTCCCTGATGGACGATGTAAGGTACGAAAGAGTGGACGACGGTTCGCGATTGACGATGTCCAAGAAAAAGCGCGGATAGTGATGATCGCATAATATGAAAGGGCCGGAAGCGGATACGCTTGCCGGCCCTTTTTCATTTTGCAGTTCGATCTACTGCGGATCCTCAACAAAAGAGGAGTGAGTGGCGAGCGCTTTCCAGTCACCATCGATCTTCTTGAACGTCCTTGTAAAGCGAAGTTTCGTATCGAACGGGTTGCCTTCAGCGTCGGTGCCCTTGGTATGGACAATGCCGGTAACGATCCCCATGTCGCCGTCGATTTGCGCGTTGAGGCCGGACATTTCCATCATATCGTACTTGTTCTTGTCATTGACTATCCCCTCGATCGACTCGGATCGGGATCGGATCTCTCCGGTTGGTGCGACATAGAAGTATCCGTCGTGCATGTTCTTGTCGAACCATTTGCCATCGCGGGCTTTGTACGCTGCCATCCCGCTGTAGTTCTTGTAGATCAGCGCGCCTGCCTCATCCATCGAGTGATTTACGCTGGCGATCACCTTCCAGGCTCCGCCCTGCTTCTGAAATATGTGGACGGATCTCGCGAAGCTGGTACCTGAGTCAGACCTGATCTCGTTCCGGTGCGTCATGACCGCGGTGTCTCCCGAGCAGGAGATTATGTAACTGTCGCTCGTCACCGAAGGAGCGTTAGCTGGCGGAGACGTATCGAGCGCGGCCATTGCCGCAGCCTTGTCAGTCGTCGACGACAGATTGAAGCTGGCGAAACCGTCCGCAAGGATCGCGTCAAGGCTAGCCTTGTCCTGCTGTTGGTTGTAGGTGCCCCAGTCCTGATCCATCTTCTTCAGCCTTTTCTTGTCGCTTTCGGAACAATCACCGGCAAGCGTAGATGAAACCATCAACGCGAGCATGAAAACCGACGCCATTGTTCTGGCCAAACATCTCATCTGTTCTTTCCTCCTTTCTATGGATTTAAAATGCTACACAGGCTTGTAGACGGAAAGGTCCGCCAACAAGCCCCTCAAAAGCCAGGGAACATTCTTTGGGATATTCGCGAAAGCTATCACGACTCGGTTTTGGAGGTCAAAAAATTTTTGAGCCGTATGGTCTGCGTAAACGAATGGTGAGCGGGTCCGGATACTCCGCGAGGAGGTCAACTGATCGAGAGTACTACTTTCTGGACGCCGTCCTCGACCTTGATCTCCACGATCTCAGGTTCCTTCTCGCGCGGGATGATCGTTATCGAGCCATCCCTTTCGAGGTACGCCGCCTTGATCCCCTCCTCGGACTCGGATCCGCCCTGTTTTCTGATCGCCTGCATGAGGTCGTTCCGTCCCAGCTTGCTCCGCTGCATTGCATCCTCGTCAATCACCCCGTCGCTGATCAGCTGGCGCTCTGAAGTCTTTACGAACTTGCTTGCGTCAGAATAGTAATAGGTGATGTAAGAGATCGTGTAGTGGATCAGCATCAGGGAAAGGATCACGACGGTGGCGCTGAAGAGCGTCTCGCGGCCGGTTATGGTACGGCTCATGATCGAGCCGACCACAAATCCCATTAAAATGTCGAACGCCGAAAAGCCGCCGAGAAACCTGCGCTTTCCGATCCTTATAAGTATCAATGCGACGCCGTACACAAAGACGGTGCGGGCCACGATCTGGAGGAGTGAAAGATCGGCGAGATTCTCCTCGACCCCGATCAGCCAAACGAGCGAATCATAAAATGATGCAAAAAATTCCATTGGTTTTCACTATTCCTTGTCTTCAAGATCGGTCATGATGATGGTCCAGACCATGTAGATTCCGCCGCTTGCCGCAAGAATGAAGAGAATGAACGCGAGACCCGGATAACCGAGTATCTTGAAGTCGGTGTCGATGTTCGTCAGCATCGAAGCGCCTATGATCAGCGCAGCGAGCACGAGACCCATTGCGATCCTGTTCGCCACTTTCTGAAAGCCAAGGGTCAGTGTGTTCTCGTCGATCGCATCTACGTTCAGCTTTAGCTCGTTTCGCGAGAGGGTCTCGAGTATGCGGTCTACCCGCTCTGGGGTTTTTTCGACGAGGTGCTTCAATTCGAGAGCTCCGCTCAACGCGGCTCCCGGCGATAGGACTTCCGACATTCTTGAGGTTGCAATCCGTCCGGCGTTCCTCCTTATCGACTGGGTGGGGTCGAATTCAGGGTCCAGCGCTTCGACGACCTTGTCCATGTTCATCAGGGTCTTTGCGATCAGCGTGAAGTCGAGAGGCAGTCTGAAACCCGTCTCGGCCGAGATCCTTGTGATCTCAAGGACAATCCTCCCCGCCTTTAGTCTCGAGATGCCAGAGCCCGCATTCTCTGCAACAAGGTCGGACACCTCGGAAGTGAACCTCGACTCGTCGAATCCAGCTTTTTTCTCACCTGTCTTCAGCGCGTATGCAGCGGCATCATCGCCGCGGCCTTCACTGATCGAAAGCAGAAGATTCAAAAGATGGTCACGGAACTTGCCGGTCAAATGACCGGTCAGTCCCAGATCGAGAAGTACTAGTTGATTCGAATCCGTAATGAGAACATTCCCCGGATGGGGGTCTGCGTGGAAGAACCCGTCGATCAGCATCTGGTTCAGGTACGCCTCAAAGAACTCTTCCGCCAGCTCGCTGCCGTCCACTTCTATCATCCCGAGTGGAGTGATCTCGGTGATCTTCTTTCCCCCGACGTATTCCATTGTCAGCACCCTCTGGCCGCAGAGGCTTGAAACGGGTCGGGGCACGATAACGTTCTTGAACTCGGAAAGGTTTTCTCCAAGCTGTGAAAGATTCGCCGCTTCGCGCGAATAGTCGAGCTCCTGAAGCAGTGAGCTGCGCAACTGACGGATTATCCTCGAAAGTTCGTACTTCTTTCCGAATTCGGTGGTGGTGTCGATCGTTTCAGCTATCCTCTGGAAAGCGTCCAGGTCTCTCTGGTAGTCCGCTCTTACGCCCGGCCGCTGGATCTTCACCACAACCGCCGTTCCGTCTTTCGTAACGGCGCGGTGGACCTGTCCTATCGAGGCTGCGGCGATCGGGTCATCGTCGAACTCCGCGAACACCTTTTTCGGAGCCGCCCCGATCTCTTCCTGAAAAATCTGTTTTGCTTCTTCGGAAGGGAACGCCCGAACGTCATCCTGAAGTTTCGCGAGGGCTTCAAGATGTTCCTTCTTGAACAGATCGGCGCGGGTAGAGAGGAACTGCCCCAGCTTTACAAATGCACCTCCAAGCCGCTCCAGGTCCTGAGCAAGTTCCTCTCCCGTTCCTCCCCGGTCATAGTCTCCGTGATCGCCTGATTCAAGGGCGCTGACAACCTCCTCGCGCTCGAACAGGTCGCTCCTTCCGTACTTTAGAAAGAGATAGGCGAGATCGCCTGCCCTCTTCAGGCTGTTTATGTGACTAGCTGCTTTGAACAAAGAATTCCTCCCTATAAAAGTCCCTCACGAGTTGATCCGAATAAAAAGTCCCGGAAGCCGCGATTTCGAGTGCGAAAGCTCGAACCCCGGTCCGGGACGCTAAATGAAAACGGAAACTACTGCGCTTTTCGATCCCGCCGCAGTTCAACGCACGGTGCTACTGACTCTTTGTAGCCGGCACGTCAACCTCGACATCGATCTTCTTGTTTCCTGCGTTCGTAAGAAAACCGCTGTAGTAGATCGCCCCGGCGATCATCGCTACGATCAAAATGATTGTCAAAGCCCAGATCATATTCACGCCAACTCTGTTGCCTTCCATAATTCCTCCTCCGGAAATAAGAAAATGAAGTAGAGATCACGGGTAAAGATTGCAAAACCGGTGCCAGCGATCTAAGCCCGTAAAATCGGAACGAGGAGAGCAGAGGTGTCCTGTCTGTGTTCGAACCTCAATACACGGAATTGTATCGATTTAATACAGTCGGAATGATCTAGAGCGCGAGCTGGAAGAGGATCCCTGAAGCGGGGTCTTCGGTCGCTTGAAGAGTCAACTCTTGCTCTCCCGAACAGAAGAGGGCAGAACCGGTCTTGATCCTCGCGGCGGAGTTGTCACCGTAGGCTGCGTCGACCTCGCCATCCGTTAGGTAGACGAAAATCGCTGGGTCTGGAAGTCTCCGGATCGTCGATTCAGGTGTCGCGGGGAGTGTGAATCGCTCTGCTGAGACTCTTTCAGCAGATGGCGTGGCAAATCCAAGGTCCGAAATCTGTATTTCGGCAGGCGATTCTGACTCGGAAGCCCGGGCCCTATGAAAATGGAATTTTTGATCGCGGTACTTTCTTTCAACGTCGATATGTGAATTTGGCAATTGCAGTTCGTGATCGGCGTAAGTGATGTGCTCAGCCGGCGACGCGAGTTCAAGTACCTCGAAGCCCTCCGAACAGTCCAGTACCCTGTGGCGGATTCCGGGCGGTTGCAGAACGCAGTCACCGGCCCGGAATTCCAGGACGTCGCCCTGGTCCTCATACACAAGCCGGCAGGTGCCGGCAATGCAGTAGATGATCTGGAAATCTATATCGTGAAAATGTACGTAATCAGGGGTCTCTCCCGCTTCAGAGACCTTCACGTGAGACGCAATGAGCCGGCCGCCGGCTCGATCCTGAACAAGGTCACGATAGAGCATTCCGGCCCGGCCCTTTTGCCAGCCGGACTCTTCAAGACCGATAACCTCGAAGCGCTCGCCGATGGGCTTGTGGTCCTCGGCCTTGTCTTTCAACCGCGTCCCTAGTTCGGTGGTCTGTCCCGCGAAAAAGACCTTGGATTCAGGTTCCGAATCAGCCTGTTCAAGCCTGAGTACGAAATCGTCTCTTATCAAAATCGCTATTCGAGGATTGTCGGCGGGGAAGATCGAAAAGATTCGGAATTCCTTCTCTCCGGTAAGTTTCGCGATGTCCCGCTCCAGATCAGCGCACGGAGTAGACATCTTGATCTCGGGTTCGGCTGGAAACAACTTTTTGCGGTCAGACATTCGGTCCCTCGGCGATGAGAACGGCAGAAACGATTATCCACCCCAAAAATCGAAAGTGCCGCTTTGACGAATCAAAGCGGCACGATCTGGCTCCACTCCGAAAGCCAAAGCTTCCGGTTGGAGTGCGATTCCGGCATGTACACGCTCGGAATCGCAGTTTTTGTATCCCGAAGAAGGCCGGCGGTCGGCGTATCTCCGGTCAGCACTCGTCATGTTTTCACAATACGCTGCGCTATAAAGCGCCGTGCCATTAGGTTTTTGTTGTGGTGGCTTTTCCTCCACCGCCGGTTACGTCCCGGCAACGAGGCTCAAACTTACGCTTGAGCGACTCTGCACTCCTGGGTTGTACCTTTCCAAAGAGCGTTATCCGTTTTTATCCGGATAACCCGAAAGCTCTGTCGAACTTTCTGGCCAAGCCTTTCGGCTTCGGTTCAAGGCGTGCTGTCAGTTGATATCCGCTATCAGCTGCTACCGAGCAATGCGTCACCGCTTCGCTCGCCCTTCCTTGACCCGGTCAGAAGCCCTTAAGCTGTCTGACTGTGCTACGCATAATATCCCAGATTTTCCAGGAGTCAAGTAGAAAATACTTTAACTTTGGGCCCTATTTTACGGGACCTCTGTGGAAAAACCTGTGGAAAAATGCGGTGGTGTGATTTCCACATTTGTGGAAATCAACGGAAGTCCTGAGGCTGCCCGAATTAAAACTTGTTGGTTCACCCATCGCAAAATCTCTCTTTGCACGGTCTAGTCGGAAATTCGGTTGAAAAAAAATTCCCCGGAATACGCAGGGGCCCTTCCGGCCGACGTTTTACTGTAAATTCTTGCCCAACAGAAACCGATGACGGATAATCCACAAGCGATGATAGTTCCGATCCGGACACCGCGGCTGGAGATCAGGCGATTCCAGAACGAGGATCTTGCGTCATTTGTCGATTTCATGACAGATGAGCGGTCGACCAAGTATCTGATGTTCGACGATTCTCAAAAGACGAAGGCTGGTGCGACGGGTCTTTTTAATGCGGTCGTCAAGTCGTACGACAGTCAGGATCAGATCCACTCGTACGCGATCGCAGATCGCAGATCCGGAACATACGTTGGTTCCTGTGGGTACTCACCCTACGCACACGGCATCGTGGAGATCTACTACGCGATCAATCGTGAATTTACCGGTCAAGGCTTGGCAAAGGAGGCGACGAAGGAATTGGTTGGCCGGCTCGCCAAGCACTTTGAGGTCCGTGCGTACTGTTCTCCGGACAACGAGCCGGCGCACGCCGTCGCATTGGCTTCGGGTCTTGAGGACAGGGGGCTTGACCAACATATTAGTTTTGGGGTTGAAGGAAGATTATTTGCACTTGACGAAACTGAAGACGACAAATCCGGTGGGGAGAATCATAATCAGTAAATGCGAGAAGCATGTGACAGCGAAATGCGGTGGGTTCCGGAAGTGATTTTAAGGGTGTTCTCTGCTGTAATGCTCCTCGCGATTGCCGTGGCTTCTGCTGAAGCCCAGACGAATCCGGCCTCAAAGGCGATAAAGCCCGCACAAGAAAAGGATGTCCTTATCCGGATAGCGTTTACGGGCGATTCGGAAAGCAAGAACTACCAATTGGAATTGTCACGCAGCCTAAAAGTTATTCTGGTGATAGACGGAAGCGGGGAAGAAACGGACAGAGAATCTCTCGCAAGGGTCCAGCGTACTGTCAAGTTCGAGATCAACGGCGCAGATTACGAAAGGCTTCTGGCACTGCTTTCCCGGAACGGGTTTGACGGATTTGATGGGCGATACGTAGACAGCGAAGTTTGCAGGGGCGGAGTTGAGGCCGATTACCCCCTCGTCAGACTGACGGTGCGCCAGGGAGAGTTGCTGAAGACAGTAGTTCACGATCAAGGATGCACCGACGAAAATCAGGAGTTCTTTCCGACCGGGCTCTTCGAGATAGAAAAAGGGATCAGGACCGTTCTCGGCCTCGACAAGTGGCTAGACTGATCGAGGACTGCAAAGCGCTTTTCAAAATGGCGAAAGGCAAAAAGGACACGGGGCGTGACCCTTCGAACAAGGAACTCCGCGAGGCTGAGCGGATATCGAATCTGGATAGGGATATTCAGCGAGACCATCCCTCGGCCGTCAGGGCTGACCCCCTGAAGCTCAAGCACATTAACACTTACGGCGAGATCCCTGATTTCTATATCGACAGACCCTTCACCTGCCGGAACTGTGGCAAGCGCGAGATCTGGAAAGCTGCGGACCAAAAGTGGTACTACGAGGAGGCGAAGGGTCATATCGACGCGATTGCGGTCGAATGTCACGACTGCCGGATCGCAAGAAAGAACCCCTGATTCTGTGAAGCCATTTCCAACTTTCGAATGGGGCAGTGAACTTCCCAAACTGAAGGGTGAGCGGCTGGTGCTCCGCCATCTGAAGGCTTCGGACGCAGGTGACCTGTTCGCGATATTCGGAGATCCGGAGGTTATCCGCTATTGGAGCTCGCCCGCTCAAAAGACGCAGACGGAATCGCTTGAGCTGATCAATGAAGCACACAAGCACTTCGTTGCGCGGACCATGTTTGAATGGGGCGCAGTTTTGCGCGAGACAGACAGGCTGATAGGGACATTTACGCTCTTGAACGTCGATATAGCACACAGGCGTGCTGAAGTGGGTTATGCCCTGAACCAGGAATTCTGGGGCGGAGGATATGCGACCGAGGGACTCGAGCTTCTTATCGGCTTCGCATTTGGGCCGATGAATCTCCACAGACTTGAAGCCGACGTTCATCCGGACAATGAAGGGTCATTCCGCCTTTTGGAGCGTCAGGGCTTTGTACGGGAAGGCTATTTGCGGGAGCGCTGGTTTCATCTGGGCAGGATCGAGGACGGAGTGTTCCTCGGTCTTTTAAGACCGGATTGGATAAAACTTAAAGAGGTGTAAAGGATGTTCGGCGAGATCGAACGCTCAGAAAAGTATCCCGATTTCTACAAGATGCCGGAAGGTCCGGGTCACTATTTCGCAAGAGAGTCCGCCGGCCGCTTGTATGGACTTCCGTTCCTGATCGTCTTTCTGATGGAGCTCAGCTGGAAATGGCGGCAACAGCATCCGAAGTTTCCGTTCGGAATCGGCGACATTGCAGCTGAGGACGGCGACTTGATCGCAGACCGTCCGCATCACAGCAGCGGTATGGCCGTGGACATTGCAGTGATTCACTGCGACGGCGTACAGAGTGTAGATGCGTTCCGATGGCTAACGTGGATGGATGACGATTACGATCTTGAGCGAACGAAAGACCTCGCAGCGACGATAACCGAACTCGGGACCCGGTTTCAGATATCAGAGTTCATTTACAACGATCCGAAAGTAAAACCAGTTAAGAAGACCTGGCCGCTGATATCTCCGAGACAAGGGCACGACGACCATTTTCATCTGACGCTTTCGGGTAGGCACCCGTACACGGATGAGCAAATGCAGGAGATTTTTCCGGAAGAGGGATAAGAGGAGACAGGAGACAAAATGGGAACCCGGAGCGCCAGCGACGGGCATAGCAGGAGACCGAAGACAGAAGACAGAAGACAGGAGACAGGAGACAGGAGACAGGAGACAGAAGACAGGAGACAAGATCGGAACCCGGAGCGCCAGCGACGGGCATAGCAGGAGACCGAAGACAGAAGACAGGAGACAAGATCGGAACCCGGAGCGCCAGCGACGGGCATAGCAGGAGACCGAAGACAGAAGACAGGAGACAGGAGACAGAAGACAGGAAACAGAAGACAGAAGACAGAAGACAGGAGACCGATTATTGGCGGAAACGCGGCCGCCAGGGAGCGTGCCCCGAAATCCGTCAGGACTTACGTAGAATATTGACGACCTAGAAAGTGGACGTAGGAGAAAGAAGAGGATTGGAAGTCAGCGTAAATCGTTTCGTGCGCCGAGGAGTGAGAACAGGAGGGGACTGGATGAAGAACGATCTGACAGCTGCGTCCAGAGGCTTTATCCCCCCGCACACATCGGAAAGACCCGTAAGTTGGTAGGTTCGGGTCGGAACAAAACCTTGAACGTTCTGTTCTTAGCAGATATGTTTCGACGTTTTGTCAGACGTAGCCGCCACCGATACGGATTCGCATTCAAGACCAAATGTCGCACCGCCTTCCTGATTTCCTTTCTCGCAGGAATCTTGCTCGCGGTCACCCCTTCAACTAATGAACCCGGCATTTCTACCGGATACCGTCTTAGTGTGAACCAGCCCGAGGTCGCTGGCAATAGATTCTGGTACAAGGACCATCCGATGTGGTGTTTGCCAAATCCCGGGCGTGTGGAGATCGTGATTGACGAAGGCGGAGTGATACGGCTGAATGGCATATCGAATGGCTCGCTCTGGAATCTCGATCCGTTCAAGGACCGCATCGATGAGATTCTCGAATGGCGGGAAGGCAATAAAGCGATCATTGAGATGTACGACGACCGCGCTGAATACCTCGGCTCGAAGTGGGTTGTAGGGGAGTACAGGATAGTTGCGCCGGCTGCGATGAAGTATGACGATTTGATCAAGATCGTCGATATACTGATGTCTCATGGGAGTTCGAGCGTTATCATCGAACCTATCCACTCAAAAAGCGTAGAGCCTGCTCCCTGATCGATACGAAACTCCTCGGTTTATCTCACCTGTTTGTCGAGCGTAGACGGGTTTCTGTAAGGTCCAGCGAGACAGGGCCATTTTATTCTGGAACGACAGCCGCAGTTACGACTCAAACCCGGTATGAACCAATCAACAACCCCTCGTCAACTAGTGGTCAAGTACAGTCGCTGGACACCTCTTTTTGCGGCATTTCTATTTAGTTCGTTGGTCGCCCTCGGCTTGAAAGCGCAGGAGGCTCCAATTCCAACTGTGTATCGCGTGAATGTAAACCTGGTCGATGGCTGGGGGTGGTACAAGACACGAGTGCCCGACGCTTCTAATTGCGGGCTTCTGCACATTCGAGTGGACAATGAAGGAATCGTTTATCTGAACAATGAGATCCTGGGTTCGAGCAAAGACCTAAGCTTTCTCCGCGAGAGGCTCTCCAGAATAGTCGAAGAAAGATCGGAACGGGTGGTCATCCTTGACCTCGATGAAGAGCGCACAGAATACCTGGGATTCGAGACTGTTGTTGCGGAGTACTACATATCCGCGGCACCTGAAACGCGGTATGAAGACGTGATCGAGATCGTCGATCTTGTAAATTCGCTTGGGAACTCAAGCATCATCCTCGATTCCGAGCCGTTGTAGCATGCCGCACGGAAACCCCTTAGGGCAATTGACGTTGCAGGTCCAGTCGAGCCGCCGCCGTGCAACAGCCTCCGGACCTAACCAGCACAGGCGAAAGAGTCTTACTCAAGGCGCCAAGTCGTGCACAATGCGAGGACCCGCGAAGCGGAATCTGCCTAAAATCTCTTGAACTTTAGTGACAAGCTTCCATCATTCGGTGCTATTATTTGTCTGACAAAGCCACCATTCCGTTTCTTGAGCGTGAATGTTGACGAACTCTTCCAAACCTCTAAAGCTATGAAACCGATAATGATCGCATCACTCGTCCTGGCCGCTGCTTTTGGGGCGTTTGCACAGTCGACGCTGTCAGTAAAAGAAGAGTCGGTAACACTTTACACCGCGCCGGGAAGCGATTCTTACGAGGTCGCGACTCTTAAGAGAGGCGACATCGTTGAGGTACTCCGCAGTGAGTACGGCAGTGACTGGCTCTACGTTTCGTTCCGCGGAAAGCGCGGGTATGTAATGCGAGCCCATCTTGGCGATGGAGAAGAAGCCGAGCGCCGTACTGCGGAGATCGCTTCCGAAGTGAACAAGGTAGTCGATGATCACGTTGCCAAAGTCATCTCCGGTTCGAGAAGGAGTTCTCGTTCGAGGCCGCTTGAAGAGATCAGTTCTGACCGTACCGTAGCGTTCGGCGATCTTGACGGCGATGGCGATGACGATATCGCCTCGGCATTCGTAATTGGTACCGACGGCGAACCGAGATCCTCGCATGTCGCGCTTTTTGCGAACGATGGATCCGGATACAGGCTTCTCCTGGACGAACGAGTGTCGGGTGGGTCGGTCCGGGTTGCCGGTATCGAAAGCAGGCAGGTTCTTATCGAAAGGTCCGGATTTCTGGAACAATACCAGTTATTAGGCGGGCGTCTTGCACGAGTCGAAAGCAGGGATGCGGACGATTCAGGCGATGATGTAGCCGAAGTGGCAACGGTGGATTACGAGGCAGCTCCGGAACCGGCAGAGGAGACGGATGATGAAGATTCGTCGGAGCAGGCAGGTAACGACGAGACGCCGCCACCGCCTCCACCTTCGACGCCGGATGCCCCGAACAGGGTTTCTAAAGGCGTTCTCAACGGGACCGCACTAGATCTCCCTCTTCCCGAGTACCCCGCTGCCGCCCGCGCAGTTAACGCCTCTGGGACGGTAAATGTATCCGTTGTGATCGACGAGCAGGGAACCGTGGTCTCCGCCAATGCAGTTTCCGGCCATCCCCTTTTGAGGCAGGCGGCCGTTGCCGCAGCCCAGCAGGCGAGATTTTCCCCAACTTATGTCGACGGCGTGCCTGTGCAGGTCTCGGGCGTTATCGTCTACAACTTTCAGCCGCCCGGCTAATCACTCGAACCGTGACAAGAAAAAGAGGCTGCCCGGAACAAGCAGTCTCTTTTCGATTGCATATGTTGATAACCTATCGGTTTCTTGTGTACTCGAAATCGTGATAGGTAAGGTGGCCCAGCTGCGAATAGTCGGTGTTCACCACATCGGCGTGGATCCTCAACCTGTGCTTCCCGACCGGGAGATTGAACTCGCTATACGGAACAAAGACCTTAATGTCGTTAAACCTCGCCGAGTCGTAGATCGGTTTAAGGCTTGAATAGCCCGCTGTTTGGCCGTCAGGGCTCCGGAAGCGGGTCGTACTGGTCTTCAATGCAGTTCCGTCGGATTTCTCGAACAACAATTGTAGGTACGCTTCTTTGTCCTTCATCCCGCTAATCGTGGCGGTGACGTGGACCAGCATTCCCAGGCTTCCTTCCTGAGTTACATCATAGTCGATCCAGATCTTCTCGAACTTCGCCGCGGCTGATCCGCCCGTGGAGGTTGGGGCTGGCGTTAAGTTGCTCGGAACCGTTATCGACGCATCCTGAAGCGTGAGGTGTTTCACCATCGTCCCGTCCCGCAGGATCACGTCCGCGTCGATCTTGACCGCGTGCGTCCCCGCCGGTAGCCCAAGCTCCTTGTACGGAAGAAAAGCGGCGAGGTCCTTGAAGACCGTCGAGTCGGCCGAAGGCCTCAAGAGCCTCCGCGCCGAAAGTTCGCCGGACTTGGTGCTGTAATCCGGATTGGAGCCCTTCAAGAACGTGCCGTTGCTTTGAATACGGTAAACAATGTCAGAGGAGACTTCCTTCAGGTTGTAGACCCTGAAGTTTGCGATGATGCGAACCCCGCTCAGGCCCTTCTCCACCTCATTGTTCTCAATCCGCAGGCTTTCAAGGCTTGCATCTGGTTTCGCCCCTGTTGTTGATGTGCCGGGCGCCTTCGCCCTGATTGCTGAGATCAGCGTGGTTGAGGCGCCGGCATTTCTCAACTCCTTTTCGATCTCCGCATTTGGTTTGAAAGTCACTCCTCTTTCACGCACGCTTTTCGTGATGGCCTCGTTCTTCTGGGCGAGGGTGATCACGCTGCTTTTCGATTGAAGTTCAGACAGGATCTGGCCCAGATTCAGAGGGCCGGTTTGTGCCGGTGACTGGTAAGAACCAGCGAGAAGAATGACGAAAAGACAGAACGCAGATCGCATCTTTGTCAGACGGGTAACACTTGTATTCAAATGACTTCTCCTGATTTTGACGAAATTACACTTCGGGGAAGCTCCCCGAGAAGGGAAGTCCAATGTTATCAGCATTTGAGGAGTGCCTCAACCTGGAATCGAGAGGAGAGTTTCCGTCGCATTCTCGGTGCGATCGGTGACCGTACGTGGCATCTTTCATATCCTGATCCACCGTATCAGTTGCCCCCCGTTTCAACGGGGGGATCACGGGTCGCATTAAATTCCCGGCCGGCTTCAGCCGGCTGATTTCGGGGTCGGGCCCGTAGAGGATAGATAGGCGAACCTGAATTGAGTTGTGCTCCGCCGAAAGTGCAATCTGCGCCAAGAACATTCAGCCCCGATGGGGCTGGGATCAATGTTGGCGAATCTGTGCTACAGACCTTTGGCTCCTGACGGAGCCGCAGATTTCCCGTCGAATCGGCTGACGAAGTGTAGTGCCAAGGGATTTGTAAGAACTTTCCTGTGGTGGTATAAATTCTGAACCCCACAACATCAATTCGGAGAACAAGATGAAGAGAATCCACGCGCTTTGTTTCGGCCTGCTTTTATGCTTTGCTGCCATCGGTTTCGGACAGGACAATTTTGAGTTCTGGCCCGGGACGCAGTACGACCCTTCGGTCCCGACCACCAAACAGGTGCTCGGCTTTGAACCCGGCGAGCGCATCGCTTCGCACAGCGAGCTGATGAAATATTTTGAGGCACTCGAACGGGCCAAACCCGGACGGATCAAGCTCTTCGAGTATGCCCGTACCTGGGAAGGGAAGAAGCTTATTTACGCGGCCGTAGGGTCAGAAGAAAACATTGCGCGGCTGGATTCGATCAGCGATTCGATGAAACGTCTGGCGGACCCGAGGGTCACAAGCGACTCGGATTCGAGGCAGATAATCGCAAATACCCCGGCACTTACGTGGCTGGCTTACGGGGTTCACGGGAATGAGATCTCTTCGCCGGATGCAGCGATGGTGACGGCATATCATCTGCTCGCCGCTACCGGAAACGATGTCGTAGACAAGATCCTGGCTGATTCTGTCGTCTTCATCGATCCCACACAGAATCCCGACGGACGCGACCGGTTCGTGCACAATTTCAATGTCGCCGAAGGACTTGAGCCTCAGGAAAGCCCCCTCGCAGCGGAGCACAATGAGCCATGGCCGGGCGGAAGGACGAATCATTATTTCTTCGATATGAACCGCGACTGGATCTCGCTGACCCAGCCGGAGACCGAAGGGCGAATAAAAGCGCTGCAGGAATGGTGGCCCGTCGTTGTGGTCGATCTTCACGAGATGGGCACGAACTCGACCTATTACTTTGGGCCGGAAGCGGTCCCTTACAATCCTTTCAAGACTGAGCAGCAGCACCGGAACACGGACCTTTATGGAAAGAACAACGCGAAGTGGTTCGACCGGTTCGGCTTTGACTATTACACGCGCGAGATCTTCGACGGCTTGTATCCGGGGTACGGCGACAGCTGGCCGATGCTCTACGGCGCGGTCGGAATGACGTACGAACAGGCTTCGGTAAGAGGACTGATCGTCAGGAAAAGCAACGGCAAACTGATGCATTTCAGGGAAAGCGTCAGGCATCATTTTGTCGCCTCGATCTCAACGGCCGAGACGACCGCGGTAAACCGCGAAAGGCTGCTGAGCGATTTCTACCAGCACGGAAAGGAGGAGGTCGAGGCGGGCCGGACAGGCTCGGTACGCTCGTTCATCCTTCCTAGAACTGGCGACGCATCGCTCGTCGACAAACTGGCAAATCTGCTCTACAAGCAGGGGGTCGAGGTCGGCCAGACGTCTTCTGCAGGTACCGTCTGCGGTACATCCTATCCGGCTGGTTCTTATGGGATCTCGACCGCGCAGCCGGCGAGAAAACTGATAAGGAATCTTTTGGACGACGATGTTCCTATGGATCCGGAATTCATAAAGGTGCAGGAAGAGCGGCGCGCCAGGGGACTTCCCGACGAGATCTACGACATCACCGCGTGGTCGCTTCCGATAATGTTCAACGTTAAGGCGGTGCCCTGCGGACAGGCTTTACCGGGTTCTTTTCAGAACGTGGCTCCGCAGGCTGTAACGCCAGGATCGGTCTCTGGAGGAGCCGCATCGGTCGGATATCTAGTTCCGTGGGGTTCATCCGCCGCTGCAAAGCTCGTTACTGGCGCCCTGAAAAAGGGCCTGAGTGTGTTCAGCGCAGACCAGGTGTTCTTGCAGAATGGCAGGACTTATCCGCGGGGCACGCTGATCATAAAGAATGCCGACAACCCTTCCGGCCTGGGGGCTACGCTTTCCGAACTTGCGCGGACCACAGGCGCCGAAGTCGTTTCGACCAATAGCAGCTGGGTTGAGTCAGGCATAAATTTCGGAAGCGACAATGTAGTCGCTATCAAGAGGCCAAGGGTCGCGATCGCGTGGGATGAACCGACTTCATCATACTCGGCGGGCCAAACGAGATTCATACTCGAAAGACAGTACGGTTTTCCGGTGACTCCGGTCAGGACCTCCCAACTTGGGTCGAGGGATATCGCGCAGTTCGACGTTATCATTCTTCCCGACGGATTCGGCTACTCGCGAGTGCTCGGCGGCGGCGGGGTGAGCCGACTGAAGGACTGGGTCGCCGGTGGCGGGACCTTGATCGGGCTGGGAAGTGGCGCGGTTTCGTTCCTAGCAGATCCCGGAACGGGCATGCTGGCGATCTCAAGGGAGAACGCGGTCAAGACGGACAAGGACGGAAAACCTGTTGCAGGCGAGAAGCCTTCCGAGCCTGCGGCCAGAGTTCCCGGCAAACTGATAACCAGCGAAGACCAGTTCAAGGATATGATCGACGCGAACGTATCTTCTCCTGACTCGGTTGCCGGAGTCCTTGTGAGGGCGAAGACAGATCGAAATCACTGGGTTACCGCAGGCGTGGAGGAAACTGTAAACGCCATCTTCCGGGGGAACGCGATATTCACGCCGATAGATCTGGATAACGGGATCAATGCCGCATACTTCGCCGGTCCCGATGATCTGCTGGCTGGCGGCTATATGTGGGAAGAGACGCGTAAACAGCTGGCGTTCAAACCATTCGTCGTTGTTCAGCCTTCCGGCCGAGGAAACGTAGTCGGATTCACGCAGGATCCGACCATCAGGGCGTATCTTGACGGCTTGAACGTGATGCTCTTGAACGCGATCTTCCGACGCTCCGCACAGGCGGTTTCGTACGGGGGCGAGCGGTGAACGGTGAGCAGAGAGCGGTGAGCGGTGAGCAGTGAGCGGTAATCGGTGAGCAGTGAGCAGAGAGCGGTAAGCGGTGAGCAGTGAGCGGTGAGCAGTGAGCGGTGAGCGGTGAGCAGAGGGCCGTGAGCGGTAAGCGGAACGCAGAACCGTTTAGAGCAGCGCTTGCGCTGCAAAAGACGTGCGAAGCACGGCTGGATGCACAACAAGCTGAGTTATGTAGAGCAGCGCTTGCGGGTCGGCCTTCGGCCGAATATCAGATACCACATTTCAGATTAGAAACGGCAAATGAGACTGCCGTGCTGATGAGATCATTAACGCGCAACTTGAAACTTGAAACTTGAAACTCGGAACTCGGAACCTGAAAAGCGCTACGTCCGGATTTTGAAGTAAGGGCTTTTCTCTGATGTTCTCAGTTCAAGCCGTTCGGAGATCTCATTCTCGCGTTCCAACAGGTCTCTTACGCTTGCGGCATCTCCGGTCAGC
Organism: Acidobacteriota bacterium; assembly: GCA_003385635.1. Taxonomy (GTDB): domain Bacteria; phylum Acidobacteriota; class Blastocatellia; order Pyrinomonadales; family Pyrinomonadaceae; genus Aridibacter. The sequence goes on from QQUY01000001.1 coordinate 841,241, forward strand.
GAACAATGAGTCGCAAAATTGTGCAGGGCGTGGGCAAGGTTGGCCTCCATCCCGACTTTTTCGAAGATCGCAATGCTATTCTCGAAACAGTCCGTTGCCGTGTGCGAGCCTTCCGATAGCTCGATGCTCTGGTTCAGGCGGGAAGCTGTGATGCCCAAAACGCGCCAGGCCTCTCCCAATGTTTCCTGGTCCTCGTTCTTCTGAGACATTTCCAGGGATCGTGAGGCGGATGTCAATGATTCCTTTAGCTTGCCCTGTCCGATCTGTGCCTCGGATATGAAACGATACATCTCAGGCAAAAGAAAATATCCCTCTTCCCCTATATCGTCGACTATTGAAGTCAACTCGCTCTCCGCATCCGCATATTCGCCCAACAGGACCTTGGCACCACAGATGTTGCTCGAGACCATCAATTCATTTGTCCGGTTGCCGATCTCGCGGGCTATTTCCAGCGACTCTTCGTAAGACTCGATCGCCTTCTTTCCATCGCCCTGCATATAGGCCTGAAACCCCAGGCTGTTGAGTCCATTGCCCAGCGTTTTTAGATCGCCGTTCTTCCTGGACACCTCCACTTCGAGAAGTTCGTATTTTGAAGCCTCTTTAAATCTGCCAAGAAACATATTGGCCGCCGCAAGAAGGTGGAGGCTGTTTGCTTTGACCATCGCCGCACCGTCTCCCACCTTGTCCAGCAATTTCAAGCATTCTTCAGCTATCTCAACCGCCTCGTCGAACCTTCCGAGCGAGATCAGCGAACGGCCCTGGCGGAAGAGTCCTTTTGCCTTCAGCATCGCTGCCCTTTTGCCTCCTGAATCACCGGAAATGCTGGCGAGACGGACGGCCGTTTTCGCGTTCTCGAGCGAACTGCTGTTGTCGCCGTTTTCGAACCTCGAGATACTGAGCCCCCAGTGCGCCTCTGCCTGCCAAAGATCACTTCCGAGGCTCTTCGCGACTTCGAGCAGATCGTTGAACACTTCGACCGCGTCTTTGAATCGGGCCTGTGCGTGAAGCACCAGACCCAGGTTCAGCTTGAATCCCATCACATCGTCCGGGTCCAATTCGCCGTAACTTTCATCGACGCGTAATTGGTCAGCAATCGCAAGCACCTTCAGGTAGAGTCTTTCAGCTGTATCCAGAGCGTGAGTTCGCCTCGCCTGGTCGCCAGCTTTTCCGTACCAGACCGCCGATCGTTCGAGGTTCCCAGCCTTCTCAAAGTGCTCGGCGATCTGAGCAAGATATTCGTTCTTTCGACGGTCCTTTGCATTTGCGAGCCATTCAGCTGTTTCTAGATGCCATCGTCGTCGTTCCTCGATCAGCAGGGTTTCGTATGTCACGTCCCTCAGCAATGCGTGTTTGAAGACGAACTCTATGGAATCATCAAAAGTAGACTTTTCTTTGCGGTAGAGAAGTTCCTTGCTGCGCAGAGACTCGAGGATGGTGGGTACGTTCACTTCGGTCTCGAACCCTTTCAGTGCCGAGTCCCAGAAATCGCGTCCGATGACCGAGGCTCGCTGGAGAACGCGCATCTCCCAATGGGCGAGCTGGTCAAGCCGTGCCTGAAGTACGCCGGTGAGCGTCGATGGGACGGAAATCCCGCCAAGCCGTTCCGAGTCGACGGTCCAGGAATCGCCGCGAGTGTCGATGACTGACTTCTCGATCAGCATCTTCACGAGCTCTTCTACATAGAAGGGATTGCCCTCCGTATTGGAGACAAGAAGATCCCTAAGGTCTTCGGGGACGGAGTCGGCCTTTTGCAAGATCTCGGAGACCAGTTTGCCGCTCTCTCTTTTCGTAAGAGGCTGGAGATCAAGGCGCAGCCAGTTTTCTTTCCCTTCGCCGCGGTGCGGCCTCGATTCGAAAAAGTGAGGACGCGTGAGTTCGATCATCAGGATCGGACAATCCGCGCATTTCGTCGCGATGTGGTCGAGAAAGCCGACCGATTCATCGTCCGCCCAATGAAGGTCATCCAGATAGAGAACTGTGGGATGGCGGGTCGAAACCGACTCAAAAAGCTGGCAGGAATAAAGAAAGGCACGGTCCCGGATCTGCTTTTCGTCTCCTATGATGTCTTTCAGGTGGGGTGATTCAGAAAAATCGAAACCAGTCAGATGGCCAATGAACGCCGCCTTCATCTCCACCTGGGAAGGATCTCCGAATCCGCTGTCCGGTTCACCCGCCAATCCGCGAACACCATCGACAAACTTTTCGAAAGCGATCTGCGGTGGATCGCTTTCCCCAATATCAAATCTGGAAGCGAACAGGTCTCTGATCAGCGAGAAAGGGGTCTCGCGCATTGCCTCAAATGCCCGCGCCTTGAAAACAAAATACTTGGCCGTTGCCAGCTCGATCCGGTCGTGGAATTCGAAAAGAAGCCGTGACTTGCCAATGCCGGCCTCACCGACGATTGTGACTACTTGCAGTTCCTTGTCTTCCGCAGCCGCATCAAGCGCACCCTGAAGTCTTATCAGTTCTGCTTCGCGGCCGACCAAATGCGTCTCGATCCCTTCGACACCGCGCGTCCCCATTCGAAATGCCCTCGGTTTTACGCCGAAGACAGCGTAGGTCCTTTTCGCACGGTTTCCCTGGCCGAGCCTCGATCCCGGCTTGAGATACGTTTCCCGGGCCTTGAACACTCCGCGAACGTGGCGGTAGGTGTCGTGCGAGATCAAGATCTCACCGGGTGAAGACTTCGACAATAGGCGCCTCGCGGAGTTCACTGCAGTACCAGACGTCAGAAACTCCCCTGTGTCACGGCTGTTGCCGACCATCACCGTGCCGGTGCTTATTCCTGCTCTGAGCAGACCCGCCTGTTCGAGTTGTTCCTGGTCCGCCTTCGAAAGATGGAGAATCGAAGACAGCTGATCTTCGAGAACGACGTTAAGGGACTGCTTAAGATCGAGGGCGGTCCTGACGGCGTTCTCGGGATCGCTCTCGCTCGTTCTCTCGGATCCCCAGATGGCAAGTCCGGTCCACGAAAGCCGTTCACCGATCTTTCCGCCTGCCTTATCGATCCGCTGGCCGAGAAGGTCCCATATCTGGTTGACGATCTCCAACGATTCCTCGGGTTCAAGTTCCTCGAGCAAATCCCCTATTGCCGATGCGTCGACGAACATTGCGGTCACCTGGCGGCGCTGTCCGGAAAAGGACAGGGAGCTGCCTTCCCGTGTCGAAGCCTTGTTCCGTATGATCGTCCTTGCGTCCGAAGAAGGCACGGCAGGGGGGAACGCTTCTGTGAATCCCGCCGCGAGCCTCTCGAGGCTTTCTGCGATCACACTTGTGCTCGACGGCCTTTTATCAGGGGATTTTCGCAGGCACGCTGTTACGAGTTCGACCAATTCGCTGGAAAGTCCGGGAGCAACCTCGGAGAGGGGGACCGGATCGCTGTGAACGATCTTGTGCAGCGAATCGATCGCGATGTCAGATTCGAACGCTTTCTGTCTCGCGATCGCCTCATAGAGAATGCAGCCGAACGAAAAGATGTCGGATCTGTGGTCGATCTCGCGCAGTCCCTTCGCCTGCTCCGGGGACATGTATCCGAGCGTTCCGAGGATCATCCCGGATCGCGATCGATGCTGCTGCAGTTCGTGGAGGACCGTTTCGGTGTCGGTCAGCTTGGCAAGTCCGAAATCCAGGATCTTTGCGTAACCGTCGTCAGAGACCATTATGTTCTCCGGTTTCAGGTCCCTGTGAACGATCCCTGCACTGTGCGCCTTGGAAAGTCCTTTCGCAACCTGTGCAAGAAATTGGATGATCTTTGAATCCCGGGCCTTGTTCGAGTAGATCAGTTCGTCAAATGTACTCCCTTCGACGAATTCCATTGAGATGTAATGGACCGGCCTACCACCTTCGTCCTCGGCCTCACCGAGTTCGTAGACGGTCAGGATATGTGGATGATTGAGTGCGGACGCGGACCGGGCCTCGTGCTTGAACCTCTCCACACGGTCCCTGTCCTTCACTACATCCGAGGAAAGGACCTTTAGCGCCACAGGCCGTGCCAGACGGGAGTCGCGGGCAAGATAAACGGTCCCCATTCCCCCTTCACCGAGCACTTTTTCGATCTGGTATCGGCCGAGTTCGCGGGGAAAGTTCTGGCCTTTGGCATGCGACATAGAAAATGACTTAAAAGAAGGGTCTTCGGTAAGCCCATGAAAATTCGACGGAGCCCGGTAAACAAAATGCAGCCCCGGGCTCTTTGTCAGGAGCTCCGGCACTCAGCTGAATTGACGGCCTTCGGCCGAATTCCAGATTTCAAATTTCAGATTTCAAATGGCCAAGATCTGAGTGCACAAGAAGTTACCTTTCAGAAATCCTTACAAGCCTCCGAACTCGGAACTCGGAAGTTGTCCGAATTCCAGATTTCAAATTTCAGATTTCAAATGGCCAAGAACTGAATGCACAAGAATTTCCCTTTCAGAAATCCTTAGAAGCCTCCGAACTTGGAACCTGGAACTTGGAACCTAAGATCGTTCAGATCCGTGGTTCAAAAATGAAGGGCGGCCGGAGCCGCCCTTGTTCCTAATCCCTTATCAGGACAACTACCGCCTGCTCGGCATCGAGGACCTTGCTGAAGAAGTCCCTGACCGTCGAATACTTCTCTGCGGGCACGATCCTGTTTTCCAGCTGCATCCTTCGTTCGTAAAGGAGCTTGCCATCCTTGATCTCGAATTTCGTCGAGTAGGAGCCGAACGGAGTCTCGATCGAGGCATTCTCTGGTATCTCGTCGACCGAAAATCCTTCCGGGAGCGCGATCTGGGAAGATTCCACGAACGAAGTCGATTCCATCTGTACAGGCGTCTTCCGGTCCTTCTCGGTCAGGTAGATGGAGCGCGCGCGGTTCACGATCGCGGGACGGAATATCAAAAGACGGTTCTGCATCAACTGGCCGTAGGCAGGGGCTTCGAAATCGACCTTGAGATCGAACTTCGATTCAAGGAACCTGTCATTTGTCTCGAAACTCACAAGGCGGGCGGCCGTGGCGCCGCTGGTCAGCCAGCCTTCAAGCGCCTTTCGGTAATCGTCCTTCGCGTTCTTCTTGAAAAGCAATCGCTCATAGGTCGAGGACTGGCCCTGCGTAAGCTCGGTGATCGTTCCGCTGATGCTTCCGTTCTCGTTCAGCTTTGCGCTTACGGTTCGCGACAGACCGTTCGCTTCCGCGGGAATGATCGGCATCTCGACAAGCGAACCGGCCTCGCCTGCAAAGATCAAGGCATTACTGCCCTGAAGATAAGAAGGCAGGTCGCCGACAGGTGTCAGGTCGTCAGTCGAGTCAAACATCAGAAGGCGCCCGAGTTGCTCGTGCTCGATCACTGCGTGCGAATGCGTCTCTGCGCCTATCCTTATCGCGATGATGCAGTGATTGAACTGTCTCGGTGAAGCCCACTCCCTTCTCACGAAGGTCGGATCGCCCGAGTAAATAGCGACGGGATATGCTTCGATCTTCAGGGCTTTCAACATCGCCCGCATCAATGTGGCTTTGTCCTTACAGTCTCCGTAGCCCCGGTCGAGAACAAGGTCCGAAGCCCTCGGCCGATATCCGTTTCCGTGTCCGACGCCTATGTCGATCGCGATGTACTGCAGGTTCTGGACGTATTGTCCGATCGCCTTGATCTTTTCGAGCTCGGTTTCCAGGCCGGCGGTCAGCTCGCGTGCTTTCGCAGCAATCTCATCATTCAAGACGACCTTTTCGTCATACATCGGGGTCGCCCAAAGCGAGACGTCTTTCCAGTCGCCGAAGACTTTGTTGGCTACCGGTGCGTTGGTATCGGGTGTGAAATTCACCGCAACGAACGGCGCGAGATTGGTCACTGTCGGGCTCAGCGGCTCCGGCGGGATCGGATCCAGATTCCGCATCTCCCAAATGTAGGTGGTGCCCGAAACGTTCGGTTCAAAGTTTTCGTGATTGAAGACACGGCTGTTCGCAGTCCATCCGCTCGGAAGGTCAAGCTGATAGCGAGAATGGATCGTTGGAAGCCGGGTCTGGAACTGAAACGTATCCTGGTAGAAAAGCGGCTTGTACTCGGAGGTCACCGTATAGCCGAAAACCGACCCCACGCCTACCTCGCCGGACGCATCGATCACCTTTACGCGCCCTTCGTTATATACGTCGTCGGGATCGGAAATAATGTCGAGCATCTCCTTCTTTGAGTACTCTCTGACACTTCCGCGCCCGTCAATCGTCCACGCTTCAAAGTCGGATATCTTCTCTGTACTTGCAAGATAGAAGACCCTTGCCGCTGCGAGTCCTCTGCCTTCAAGCGTTAGGATCCGGATCGCATACTTGTTAAGGATCTTGAGATCGCCATCACTTTCGACCATCACCCTTTGTTCGTTCAGAAGAACGACGGCGGGCACATCCTTTTCGTAGCTTGGGACGTTTACTGACGCGGCCTGGAGCAGCCAGGCCGGTGCCTTGTCGACCGTCCTGGCTGAAACAGCGACCGCCGAGAGAGAAATAATCAGTGAGAGCAAAAGTAAAGATCTTCGATACATACCGACCTCTTGCGTGCTATGCGAAACAGGACTGAAGACCGGGCAGCCCTGTTGCGCGTTGTTTGATCTTCCGGCCTAGGAATGTTTATTCGGCCACTTCCTTTTTCAAAGTAAGCGTGTGGGTGTCTGCCTTGTGAAAGGCGTCGAACATCATCTTGACAGGCGCATAGGATTCGACGGGGAAGAGGATGTTTCCGCCTCCTCCGAAGAAGAACTCCCGCTTGTACTTGATCTCGTTCGAGTTCTGGTCAATGCCGATGTCTATCTTCAGCGATCCGACACCGCTTCTATCGGCGAGGGGCGAAGGCTTCTCGCCTGCATCGATCACGAACCCTTCAGGCAGCTTGATGCTGATCTCGTCGGTCTCCGACCAGGGGAACTGGAAATAAAGCGGGTAGTTTCTTGCCGTGCTTGCGAATCTCGGAGAGGAACCGTATTCAAAAACACCCGGCTGCAAGAATATGCGCGATCCGGTCTTCTGTGCATAGTTCGGAACGCGGATCTTGTACTTATAGACGAAGGGTTTCTCGGGCTCGTTAAGATTCTCGATCGCGACCGAGTTTACTTCCGCGGTACTGGTTCTCTCTTTGACGTTCTCTTTGAGAAATTCTTCCCTTTGATTTTGTGAAACGTCGTAGTTCTTGATCCTCTGCCGGTAGGCGAGATGTCCTGTGTATTCCACCGCAACCGTGCCTTCGAGAGTACCGTCGGCGTCAAGCGTAAAGTCGCCCCTTCGCTTGGCGTTCGAGTAATTGTAACCGCTCATCGGCGTCCTGGTCGTTACGTAATCTTTGTACGCAAGAAGGAAAACAGCGGAGTTCTCCTCGTACCAAACCAATGAATCAAACGGGACGAACGGGTCTCCCGGATCGAAATAGTGCCAGCCGTCCGCAAACTTGATCCCGACTGCAGCAAGGTGAATAAAGGAGGGATGCGCCTTTCCGGGATTGAAGAAGAGTTCGCTACGGTCACCCGTAAACGCGATTCTCGTATCAAATCCGGCGGCGTCAGCAAGGGAGGCGAACAGCTTGTTTATCTCGAAAGAGCGACCCTGCATATTCTTGTAGGTGTCGTCGTCATCCTTGTTCAGCTTTATTTCGTCAAGATCAGTTTCAGAGATCTCGGGTGAGAAGCTTAGGTTTTTGACCTTTCTCTGACAAAACTCAAACAGCTTCCTGATCTTCTCTTCATCACTGCTTGCTGAGCCTATGATCTCGTCTGCGGCCGCCTTCATCTTCTTGCCGGGCTTGAGAGTGTCCTTAATGTCGAACGCCTTGGCGACGTAGTAGCTGACTGTTGACCAGAAGTCGGATGTTGAAACGGTCTCGCTTCTGGTCTGCATATAGTAGACAAGAAGCCACTTCCGAACCTCGTCTTCGGGCGGCATATAAGGCTCTTCCTTGAGCGCGGGAACGTTGTTCATGTCAACCTTGTAGTAACCGCCCTTTACCTTCTCAAACTCGTTGCCCTCGAGGTTAAACCTGAGGTTCATGAAGGAACCGTAAGGCTTGAAATGGTAGGAGACATACTGCATCGGGATATCACGCTGAAAAACCATCCGCATGTCGTCAGCAGAACTGCCCCGGTGGACTTCTTTGTAGCGATACTCAACCAGGACTCCGGGCTCGATGTTCGGAACTGCAAAGGACTTCGACTTCACTTTAACGTCGTTCGCCTTTACTACCTCACGGTCGAAAATGCTGTTCTTGTCCAATTCGACTATCGATCCGTCGGGTCTGATCACCCGGGCCTCGATGTCCTTGATCTTGATCCCTTTCATATACGGGATGTCTACTTTGCTGAACTTCTCGCGGCCGCGTTCATTAAAGATCTTTACGCGAACGTAGTGACGCATAACCAGGTTTTCAGACGCATCGTCTACCTTCACTTCCCAGAAGATCGCCTCGGCATCGGCATCGGCTTCAACCTTTCCCTTGGTCATGGAAAGCTCAGCGGGAGTCACCTCGCGCCAATCGTCGAAGAACGGCGGGGAAGAGGCGGAAACCAGCAGGGACAACAGCAGAATTGCAACGAAAGTAAAAGCTTTCGAGGGCACAAACGACATTTTGATACTCCTTAGATGTTTCGTGTTCGGTCCGATGGAAGGACGCAAAGTCACCTTAGGGACGAGGTCTCCATCCACGAGGTCCTTTTTGAAGGGATTTTCACACTGAAATATAGCGTTAAATGGTTCGAATTTGCAACGTATATTCGGATATCTTGAGGCTTCGCGCCCGAAACCCTTTATGAATGAAGATGTTTCCGATCTTCCGCTAATTCGAAAATCTTGAATACAAGATCCGAAAGGTGTCTGCAAGGTGCTGTAAACAATGGGGCTACGCGGTTCGAGTCGGACCGGAGGGCTCAAGCCCCGATTGCAGGAAGGAAAAAGGTCCGCAAAATCTGTTCTGCGGAGGGCTTTTGAGGCGTGAAAAAATAGTCAGGAGTCTTCTACATCTGTCGGATATAAGGCGATGGGTCAGATCGAATTGAGGTTTGCTTGACCTTTTCACACATTCCTGTCGCGATCGGCTGGCGCAAACTGAAGTTCGCGCGACGTATCTACGACACGCTTCAGCTTGTCGCATCCCTTCGCCACACGCTTCGGGCGCAAACTGAATTTCGCGAAACCGGACACTCGGCCGCACAACAATAGCTTCGTATCTCTTACTTCTCAAAAAAATGGCCCGCCGATCGATGAACGGCGGGCCGAAGTACAATCACTGTGGTGAACTTAGTCGAGGTCGAACCTGTCGAGCTCCATCACCTTGCCCCAGGCCGCGACGAAATCGTCGACGAACTTCGCTTCCGCGTCATCCGCACCGTAGACCTCTGCGACCGCCCTGAGCTGGGAATTCGAACCGAACACGAGATCAGCTCGGGTCGCCGTCCACTTCACCTCTTCCGTTTCGCGGTCAATACCCTCGAATTCGGTTTCTGCTTCAGAGGTAGGCTTCCACATCGTTTCCATGTCAAGAAGATTGACAAAGAAATCGTTCGAAAGCGTTCCGGGACGATTCGTCAACACACCGAGGCTTGATCCCCCGTGGTTAGCTCCAAGGGCACGCATTCCGCCTACCAATACCGTCATTTCCGGCGCGGTAAGCGTCAGCAGATTTGCACGGTCAAGCATGAGCTCTTCAGCCAGGTCGTCGTGGCCGTCGCCAAGATAGTTCCGGAAACCGTCAGTCTTCGGCTCCAAATATCCGACGGATTCAACATCGGTCATCTCCTGGGTGGCATCATTTCTGCCCGGTCTGAACGGCACTTTTACGTCAAATCCTGCCTTTTTGGCCGCAGCTTCGACCGCTGCACATCCGCCAAGAACTATCAGATCTGCCAGGGAAACCTTTTTGCCTCCCGATTGAGCATTGTTAAAGTCGTCACGTATTCCTTCATATCTGGCGATGGTTTCCTGAAGCTCTTCGGGCTCGTTCACCTGCCAGAATTTCTGCGGTGCAAGCCTGATACGTGCACCGTTCGCTCCGCCGCGTTTATCGGAGTCACGGTAGGTAACCGCCGAAGCCCAGGCCGTTTTGGCGAGCCTGCCGATCGACATTCCCGAACCAAGGATCTTCTCTTTGAGCGATGCAATGTCAGCGTCGTCAATAAGCTCGAAATCCACTTTCGGGATAGGGTCCTGCCAGATAAGAACCTCTGACGGCACTTCCGGCCCAAGATACCGTTCGATCGGACCCATGTCGCGGTGCGTAAGCTTGTACCAGGCCCTTGCGAATGCGTCTGCGAACTCATCAGGGTTCTGATGAAACCTCTCCGAGATCGGCCGGTAGATCGGATCCATGATCATCGAGAGGTCGGTCGTAAGCATCATCGGCGCATGACGCTTGTCAGGATCGTGAGCATCGGGAACAGCATCGGAAGCAGCTCCGCCCTTCGGTTTCCACTGGTGTGCTCCGGCGGGACTCTTGGAAAGCTCCCACTCGAAGCCGAACAGGTTGTCAAAGTACCCGTTGTTCCATTGGGTAGGCTCGTTCGTCCACGCGCCCTCAAGTCCACTTGTTATGGTGTCGGCTCCGTGTCCGATCCCGTAATTGCTTCTCCATCCCAGTCCAAGCTCGGCGATGTTCGCGCCTTCGGGTTCGGGTTCAAGATTGCTGTCCGGCGCTGCGCCGTGGCACTTTCCAAACGTGTGTCCGCCGGCGATTAGGGCTACGGTCTCTTCGTCGTTCATCGCCATTCGCTTAAATGTCTCGCGAATGTCAACAGCAGCCTTGATCGGGTCGGGATTACCATTAGGCCCCTGCGGGTTCACATAGATAAGACCCATCTGAACGGCTCCGAGCGGGTTGGCAAGATCCCTTTCTCCGCTGTAGCGCTCGTCCGCCAGCCACTCGGTTTCTGGTCCCCAGAACACATCGCCTTCAGCTTCCCACAGGTCTTCGCGTCCGCCTGCAAAACCGAACGTCTTGAAGCCCATGGACTCGAGGGCGACATTTCCTGTGAGGATCATCAGGTCGGCCCAGGAAATCTTCCGGCCGTACTTTTTCTTGACCGGCCAGAGCAGCCTTCTTGCTTTGTCGAGGTTGGCGTTGTCAGGCCAGCTGTTGAGGGGTGCGAAACGAAGCGTGCCGGAGCCTCCGCCGCCCCTTCCGTCGATCACCCGGTATGTACCTGCGCCGTGCCATGCCATCCGGATAAAGAAGGGTCCGTAATGACCGTAGTCAGCCGGCCACCAAGGCTTCGAATCCGTCATAACCTTGTGCAGGTCCTGTTTCACGGCTTCAAGATCCAGGCTTTCGAACTCTTTTCGGTAGTTGAAGTCCTTGCCCATCGGATTGGACTTCGAGGAATGTTGGTGAAGAATTTGCAGGTTTAGCTGATTTGGCCACCAGTTGGCATTCGACCATGCGCCTGCAGAGGTATGTCGTTTAGCTCCTGTAAACGGGCAACCGCTTCCGTTGCCATTTCCGTTCTCAGTCATAGAAAGGTCCTTCGCTCCTTGTTCAGTTTAGGATTATAATAATTCTAATTTGGGTAAGTTATATCACTCCCTACGGTTGGTTTCAATTGCACCTCTAATGAATGCGAAAGAATGGGCTTGATCGCGGTTCATCACTGCTTCTGGAGGGGGGAGCTCAGGTCGGTCGCAGCGCGGAGCGCTGCACTAAACGGTGGAGACACGTTGACGTTTAGTACAGAACTCCGCGCCCTACTACATAACAAAGCCCTGCGCTAAACGGCGGAGTTTGGGTGGGTAATCACGGATTCAGGTCCATGTTGTCAGCAGCGATCGGGTAGTCGGACTGAAGTTTGTTGACAATGTTCATCCACGTCCTGAATCGTACGCTGCTCTTTCCCGGCCAGAGATATTCTTCGCTTGAGACCAGGCCCAGTCTTCTGGCGCACCAGTAAACGCCGAATGGTGTATCGAACCCTTTCGGATTGAAGATAACATCTTTCGGAAGGGCATAGTTCACGGCCATCGCCACCTGCTGTGAACAGACGCCGGAACTTCCGTAATCATCATCGTCCGCTATGGACTGGTTCACGTACTTTGTCACGGAAGGGGGATTGGCAGAAGGGATGGTCTGGATAAGAGCCGGCCTGTGCTCATTGTTTGAGAGATAGGGCTCATATTGAAGTTTCTTCCAGCCGCTGTTCGACTGAAACCAGCCGCCCGTCATGTCTTCGAATGTGTAGAGTTGGTCCCCTACAGCTACTGCCGAATGTCCCGGGCCTACGCCGTCAATGTTCGTTACCAAAGTGATTATCTTGACCTGCATATGTTCTCCTGTTCAACAAGTGGTTGTTGGAGAGACTACAGAAATCCTTCCCGCTTGCGTAAGAACCGCTTTTTCCCCGGGACCACTCACACCTGACGCTCGTGCGGCAATGATAGCGAACCACAAAGCAAATTCAACGGAGACGTCCGGTTTCGGCCTTCGATTCCGTTTAGTCGAGCAAGAGGAGAACTCGTTTGCGGGCAATTATCATACTTTTCTAAATCAGTGCCCGACCGAAGTTCGGATCTAGAAAATAGTCTCCGAAGATCATAAAAGGAAAATGCGATCATGCCAGAATGGAATCCCATAGCGAAAATGTGTGTCACCAAGCCTTCGTTCCACTTTATGAACATGGCTTACAACGATTACAAGGTGGACAACGCTCCGTGCAAAGCCGGGGTAACCAACCAATGCGCGGTCCGAATGAGCGTCGCATTGAACCGATGCGGATTCGACCTTGAAGCTTTCAAGAACCAGAAGCGGATCCATAAGAACCGGAAGTCCTGCAAACTTACCGTGCCTCACGTTCTCGGAGCACGAGAGCTAGCAAAATATCTTTCAGAAAGCTGGGGGCCGCCCATCAAATTCGCTGGTGGAGGAGTCGAATCGGCTCCGTTTGTCTTCCACCGCAGAAAAGGCGTGATCTACTTTGACAACTGCTTCATTCGCAAAGGCCAGACAAAGAAAACAGGCGACCACATCGACCTTTGGACGGGTATTACTTATTACAATGAGATCATAAAGGTCAGCGCGGGCGGGAGTGCCCAGGTTGGAACGCCGCTGTTTGGCGAGTCAAAGGAGGTCTGGTTCTTCCCCCTGGCGGGATAAGCTCTGAAATCACTCTAGAATCCGACCCTGGGGCGGACTCCGAATTCCAACGCCGGAAACTCGCCTGCGGAAAATCCGAATCGGTGCTAGAATCTCGTTTCATATGACCTCGATCAAAGGAACCGGCTGCGTGCTTCCCGACCTCGTTGTTCCCAACAGCGAATTCCACAACAACATTTTTTACGACAAGGATGGAACCAGGAATCAGCTTTCGGGCGAGCAGGTGACCGCCAAACTCGAGGCGATCACAGGGATTCGCGAGCGCCGCTATGTGCCGTTCGATCAGGATTCAAGGCCGCTGATGATCGAGGCCGCGAAACGGGCTCTAAGGGATTCCGGACTCGATCCGAACGAGATCGACGGCATCATCGTCGCGCACGACTCAGGCAATATTCTTGTCGATGAAGGCGTCTTCCACACCGTCCCGAACATGGGAGCCTATCTCAAGAACGCGCTCGAGATAACCAATCACGACTGCTTCGCGTACGACATACTTTTCGCTTGTCCCGGCTGGCTCCAGGCGGTCATTCAAGCGCACCAGGCGATCAAATGCGGAGACGCGAACAATGTGCTCGTTGTCGGGATCGAGATCGCGTCGCGCATGCTCGATCCGCACGACGTGGATTCGATGATCCTCGGCGACGGCTGTGGCGCCGCGGTGTTCTCAAAGGACGACGACGGAAAGGGAATCCTTTCAAATGCCACCTTTTCGCACGCCAACGAGGACCTCGCAAACATTTACCTTGGAAGATCGAACAAGAAGGATGTTGAAGGCGTCTGCTGGTTCAAGATGAACGGCCGGGATGTTTACAGGTACGCCACCTCCTGGGTACCGAAGGTCGTCAAGAAGACCCTCGACAAAGCGGGTCTCGGTCTCGCGGATGTCGACATGTTCCTCTTTCACCAGGCGAACGAGAAGCTGATCGAAGCGATGGCGAAGAACCTCGCGGATCTCTACGAAATGGGCAAAGAGTGCCTGAAGGGCAAACTGCCGATGACGATCCAGTTCCTGGGAAACACTTCAGTCGCGTCGATCCCCACAATGCTTGACCTGATACTGAAAGGAAAACTGGAAGGATTTGAGATCAGGAAAGGAGACACGGTCGTGATGGCTTCGGTCGGCGCCGGTATGCATTGCAACTCGATCGTTTACCGTTTCTGAGATGGTAAGGAGACAGGAGACGGGAGACAGAAGTCAGGAGACAGGAGACAGGAGACAGGAGACAGAAGACAGGAGACTGGGGACAGAAGACAGGAGACAGGAGACAGGAGACAGGAGACAGAAGACAGAAGTCGGTAACCGCGTAGCGGTGATATGCATTTAGCCGTGGGTAAGCCCGTAGGGCGCCACCCACGGTAAAAGGCGACACCTTTGAGTTTACGCCGCGTTAGCGGCGGGAATCGGAACCCGGAGCGCCAGCGACGGGCACACAGAAGACAGAAGACCGAAGACGGAAGACCGGAGATGCTCTCGCCCTGAAAGGGCGACGGAGGTTAGCCCGGGACAAGCAGCAGGCGCAGTCCCGGGTACAGGCACCTCACCAACGATCGAGCCGCGTTAGCGGCGGCATGATACAGAAAGCAGAATACAATGGCGGAAACGCGACCGTGAGGGAGCGTGCCCACCCTAATTCAATTAACAATCAGAACTTACCACAGGAGACAAAAACATGGACGCAGTAGCATTGGAACAGGACGGAGTACGAAAGACGATCGATCTCTATTTCGAAGGCATTCGAGAGGGAAACGTCGATACATTAAAGGAAGCATTTCATTCGACCGCCACGATGTGCGGATATTTCGGTGAGGACCTTTTGACGGTCCCGATTGAAGGTCTTTATGAGTTCGTCGAAGGCAATCCGGCGCCTGCAGTAAGCGGCGAGCCATTTGAAGGCTCGGTCGCAACTATCGATATCGCTGGGACAGTCGCTTCGGCGAAGGTTATTGAAAAGTCTTACATGGGCCACAATTTCACAGACTTCTTCAACCTTCTGAAGATCGAGGGCCGATGGTGGATCGTCAGCAAGGTCTTCAACGTCGACGGATAGTTACGTATTGGGCCGTCATACACAACTATTGCAGTGGACGAGAATCAAGGTGGCAACTCAGTCGACTCGATCGTCGAAATAGGGAAAGCGCACTAGAAACCACTGCTAATGAAAATCAAGATCGAAACACTTGTAAGAGCTGATGCTCAGACAGTCTGGGATGCCTGGAACGATCCCGAAGCGATCAAACAATGGAACTCCGCCTCGGACGACTGGCACACGACAGCGAGCGAGGTTGATCTGCGTGTTGGAGGCAAGTTCTCATCGCGGATGGAAGCGAAGGACGGAAGCATGGGTTTCGATTTCGAAGGCGAATACACGACGGTCGAACCTCCCAGTGCACTTGCATACCGGATGAGCGACGGCCGGGAAGTGACCGTTGAATTCGAGGAAGCAGACGGCGGAACGGTAGTGAGAGAGACGTTTGATGCCGAGACGGAGAACGATCCGGAGTATCAGAAGTCGGGCTGGCAGTCGATACTGGACAATTTTGGCAGATTCGTCGAGTCAGTCTGATCAGCGTGCCAGAATTGACGGTAGATACCCTCTCACCACAGAGTACACAGAGGCCGCAGAGAGCATGCATACGGATGTAAAAGCCTACAATGAATCCCAAACAGAAGAGGATCATAATATCTGTGACCTTCTCGCGCGGGAGATAGACAAACATCTTCCGGAAGCCGAGAACAAGATCTGGCACGCGCATCCCGTCTGGTTTCTGGACGGCAATCCTATAGTGGGATACAGCAAGCTGAAGGATTGCGTCAGGCTTATGTTCTGGAGCGGGCGCTCTTTCGAAGAAGAGGGCCTGACGGCAAAGAGCAAGTTCCAGGACGCGTGGATACGATACACGGATGTAGCCCAGGTTGACCTCGATGATCTGAAGCGCTGGCTCGGGAAATCACGCGAGATCCAGTGGGACTACAAGAACATCGTGAAGAGAAAAGGGAAACTGGACCGATTGAAGTAGAAGACAGAAGACAGGAGACAGGAGACAGAAGACAGGAGACAGGAGACAGAAGACAGGAGACAGAAGACAGGAGACAGTTCGGGCCGTCGCCGGGTACTCTGTAGGTTGGCAGCTCAGACCGAGTCCCGGAGGGACGGGTAGATGTTAGCCCCATACAAGCCGCAGGCGCAGTGCGGGGTAAAGGAGTCCCACCGACACACCAGCCGCGTTAGCGGCGGCAATCGGAACCCGGAGCGCAAGCGACGGGCATAAAGAATTCAGAAGACAGGAATAGAACCCAGTTCTCCGCCGACGTAGTCGGCGATGTAGCATAGCCCACGGCGCAAGCCGTGGGTTCTCGGTTGGATAGATCTGAAGCCGTCGTAGACGGCGAGATCAAATGGCCCGCCTCTCAAATAAAGGCAGAGAACAGTTTAGGAGGAGCCGCGTTTGCGGCTGATCAGATAGCACTCGGGCGCGGGAGACAGCTACTGGGATGTTGGTCTAAAGAATTAGATCGCCGACCGATAGAAGAGATCAGTCGTATTACAAGATATATCGATATGTCCTACCGATTTGATCTTTTCCTGTTGATTCTCGTTTTGGTGGCGGGGCTGATCTGGCTCCTCTGGCCTTTCTTCAATCGCAGACGTATCGAGGTTCCGCCGGAAGAACCCGATCAGTTTTCGTTTGAGGGTTCGATCGATAATGACAAGACGGTAGTAGTGACCAACTGCAAGAGGAGTGAACTGGATTCTGTCTTGGACGAGTTCATTCAACTCTACTCGATGCAAGACTGGTCTACTAGGGGGATCGATGTGACGGACACCGGGAATCAATTTCTTGTTCATTTTCCACTTGATCTTCCCCCAAACATATTCATCTGGCTTGTTAACTTTATCCGCTACCCGATCGAGTCAAAGCCTATCTATCATGTCTTCGGGAAGACCGTATTGACCGAAGACTTCAAAGCCATCAATTGCCCGATCGAAGGTGTACAAGCGATAGTCTATTGTCCGGAAGACGATGGTCTCAGCGTTCGATTTGTAACGAAATCAAATGAATGTTGGGCATACGAATGGGACGCTGTCGACTCGTGGAAGAAGGTTCAAAACGATCGGGATTTTACTGAATTCGGGCCCGTTTAGCCGAGCTCTACTCTATGATAGTCGGGCCGTCAGCCACAGCTAGCGCTGTGGGCTACAAATATGGCATCGACTTCGTCGACTGGGAATCGGTACAGAGGATGGCCGAAGGAAAGAAGATGAAAAAACCAATTCTGCTCTCCGGAGGCAACCCGCAGATTGCCAAGGCCGACGGCGACGAACCGGTCCAGGAGTACATCGCCGCGATGCCCGGCTGGAAACGAGACGTAGGCAGGAAGATCGACGAATTGGTCGCGACGACGGTGCCGGATGTGAAGAAAGCCGTCCGATGGAACTCGCCGTTCTACGGAGTCGAGGACCGCGGTTGGTTTCTGAGCTACCACTGCTTTACGAAGTACATCAAGATCACTTTCTTGAACGGCTCATCGCTCGACCCGCCGCCTCCGGTCAAATCGAAGCACGAAGAAGTACGCTATTTTCACATTCACGAAGACGACGTGATCGATGAAAATCAGCTGAAGCGATGGGTCGAACAGGCGGCGGACATTCCGGGAGAGGATCTTTTCTAAAAACCCAGCTCACTTGTCCGACATGGCCGTGGCTGGACGGGTAAGAATGTTTAGGTAGACCGTCACCTCATTTCCGATGAAGCCGGGCACGGCCTGATGTTGATAGTTGACGTTGTAATCGGTCCGATTCAGTTTCAACTCAGCGGTAAATCCCATAGAAAGCTTTGTACCTTCCTCGTTCATGCTTTTTCCTGCGATCTTGAAAGGGAAGCTGATCTCCTTCGTGACGCCGCGCATCGTGAAGTCGCCCGTCATTATTAGTTCTCCGGCCTTCTTTTCGATCTTCTTGCTCTTGAAATTGATCTTCGGGTGGTTCGGAACGTCAAAAAAATCCGCCGTACGGAGGTGTTCGTCTCTTTGGTCGATCCCCGTGTCAATGCTCGAAACATCTATCGCAACCTCTACGGCCGACCTGGTAATATCCTTTTCGTCGTACACAAGGTCCATATCAAACCTGGAAAATTTTCCGTGTACTTCCGAAAGTCCGCCCGAGATCGGAACTGCAAAACCGATGTTCGAGTGATTCGTGTCGATCCGGAATGTGATCGTGTTACCAAGAAAGGGGGTCGCGAGAATCAGCGTCGAGAACAGCAATATGCTTGAGATGACCTTCATCTATAGTTTCCTCTGGTCGCTTGTACGGTGAGTTTTGCGACCTGTTTATCTGTTTGCGAACTCAGTATGTATCATACTTCTTCAACCTAAGTCTCGGACTTTATGAATTGCTCGCGGGATTTGAGGGTTACGAAAGCTCGGAACACAGGCGTTTGTTCGCCGGAGGTGTAAGAATACATGGGCAAGGACAAAAAGGAAATCGACGACTGGCGGGGAAAAACGCTCGCGCGGATGCGGCACCTTATACATGAGGCCGATCCCGACGCGATCGAAGAGATCAAATGGCGAAAGCCAACGAATCCCGACGGTGTCGCTGTATGGTCGCACGGCGGGATCATCTGCACCGGAGAGGTTTACAAGGACAAGGTAAAGCTTACGTTTCCTAAAGGCGCGTCGCTGATCGACCCCGCCGGGATATTCAATGCAAGCCTTAAAGGAAAGGCACGCCGCGCGATAGATATCTTCGAGGGAGAAAAGGTCGATGCAGCAGCATTCAAGGCCCTGATTCGCGAGGCAGTGTCTCTAAACGTCGGTTAAGATAAATACTCGAAAAGTCGCGAAATCTGATTCTGAACAAGATTGCAACCACGGCCCCGGTTCTTGATTATCCCGGCTTTAGAAAAAGCTACTCTGGAACCCGGATCCAGCATTCGCACCCTGTGAGTACAGGTAGCTCGAGCCCCCGCACTACTTGAATAAACAAGCCGTCTAACTGGAACTGCATTTGGCGCGAGCCACTGTGCATGGGGCTCAATTCTCGCCTTGTTGTCAGATTCGGTTAGAATACCCCGGAAATAGAAAGACTGTAGATGGAAGGAGGAACTATGAGTAAAGCACCGAAATGGTTTGTTCCCGTTGCAGTACTAGCGTTCATTTGGAATCTGCTAGGGTGTCTCGCATTTGCTTTCGACCTGATGGCATCGCCCGAGGACATCGCACAGCTTAGTGAGGCGGAGCAGGCGATCTACGCTGCCAGGCCTGTCTGGTCCGTCGTCGGTACCGGCATGGCTGTAATCCTTGGTGCGCTTGGTTCGCTGGGACTGATCCTTAAGAAGAGTTGGTCACTACCCTTGCTGGCACTTTCGCTGATCGGGGTCATCCTGCAAGACATTTCTTTGTTCCTGCTGAGCGGGGCTGGAGCGATGATAGGTGTTACGGTTTACGTCCTGCAGGGGCTCGTCCTCATTATATCGGTGCTGCTGGTGCTGATGGCATTGAGAGGGAAGCAGAATAATTGGCTTGGTTGATAGCTGTTCCGAAGCTTAATCCCCGGAACTGCTCGCCCTGCGATCGTCCCGTTAGGGGCTGAGAACTGATCCGGGTGTTTCTTGCGGGCGAAACCCTCGCTTGCCTATCCGAACTATGTCCAAGCAAGCAGTAATCGCTTTCCTTCTGATCCTCCTTCACATGCTCGCCGTAAGCGGGCAGATTCCCCACAAGGATTTTCTTGCGGATTCAAAAGTATCGGCGTTTGATGTCGAGGTCGACAGAGATTATCGAGGGGGCGACTGGACTCCCGTCCTCGAAAAGGTCAGAAAGAAACAGATAGTCCTTCTCGGAGAGTTCAATCACGGCTCGAAAGAGGTCTTCGTTACACGCAACGGCCTCGTCAAGGCTCTTCACGAGAAAGCGGGGTTTGATGTGATCCTCGTTGAATCCGTGATCGGCGAGGTCGCTGCGATCGACATCGGCCGGGAAGAGATAAACGGCCCCTTTCTCACTCTCGGTTTTATCGGCCCTTGGAGAACTGTTGAGTTCCGGGAGCTGATGGAGTTTGCCAAAGCAAGAAACCTCTCGTTCGCCGGCTTCGATGTTCAAAGGACCGGCGGTTCTTTCGGAGGGCTCCTGAGCGCGGAAGCAAAGGCACGAAGGATCGATCCGGTCCATTTCGAAACGCTTGAAGACCGGTTCACGGCCGTATCGCGTGAGCTTCAAAACTCGAAGACGGAATACGAAACAGTGAGGCAGAAAACGCTCGATCTGGCCGATGCTTATGAGGAACTGGATTCGATGCTTTGGGACCGCGCTTCCGACAACAAGTCGAGAGCGTACCTGCTGGTTCGAAAGACGCTCGCGAACAGGATCGAGTACCTAAGATTCAGGCTTCAGTTCTTAAAGGACAGGGACTGGAGCAGGCGTTGGAAGGCGAGAGATTCCGCGATGGCCGACAACGTATCGTGGCTGATCCAGAACCTCTACAAGGACCGGAAGATCATCATCATAGGTCACAATTTCCACATCGCAAGGCACAACGGGAAAGAAGAGGTGATGGGCGAGTTTCTGGCGCAGAAGTTCGGCGACCGTATGTACAGCTTAGGTACTTTCGCCGGCAATGGTTCGTACTTTGGAAATTCGGGCAGGGAAGCCAGGATGTCACCGCCTGATGGCGAAAAGCTCGATCTGAAGCAGATCATCGGCAATTTGAAGGGCCGGGTGAACTTTGTCGATCTGGGCCTGGAAAACGAAGCGAACGCAGTGTTCTCAAGAGAGATGATAGTCAGCGACACGTTCATCGACCTGAGCGGTTCGAAATCGATGGTACTCAGTAAGCATTTTGACGGCCTCATACTTATAGACAAGGTATCGCCTCCCGAATTGATCGATTGGCAGGAGTCGGGAGGCAGAAGCCAGGAGTCAAATGGTGTCGGAATCCCGCAGGTGAGCAAGGGCGAAAACCGGCTACACTGAATGGGCCTGTGGCCGCCGTTTGGAGACTGAGGACGATCACTCGGCCATCTTTGTTTGCGCGGCACGTTCTCAGCATCTTTCGAATTTCCAACCCTGATGCAGATGATTCAGAAAACAGAAAAGGCCCACTGATCAAGGATCAATGGGCCGGACCTGATTTCTCTCGATACTCTTGATCGAAACCGCTGCTAAACCACGCCCAGCTGTTTCATCAGGCTCAGGAGGTCGGTAGAAATGATCTCTTTCGTCATCTTGCCATCCTCAAACTCAAGGATACTGATGCCTGAGACCTCAACATTTTTTCCCGTCGGAGGCGTGCCCTTAAGGTCGCCCATGTGTGTTCCCGTGAATGTCCAGTGACACGCTAGTTTTTCATCTTCGGCCAGGATCTCTTTCAGTTCCAGTGCAAGGTCTGGAAATGCGCCACGCCATTCGGCTGCCGCGCCCTTTAGTCCGTCCGCTCCCCGGGTCACCTCGTCGGTGAATAACTCGATCCTTTCATATTCGGGTGCTACGAGTGATTCAGCTATATCGGTATTTCCCTGGTTCCAGAATTCGTCGATCAGCCGACGGGTAATGGTCTTGTTGTTCTCTGTAATCGATTTTGTCTCGGGTATTGCCATTTGTTCTTCTCCTTATTGGTTGGTCTGCTGCGTTTCCGAAATTCGGACGCGCCATTATCGGCAATACAAAGGCGGGAGCTATTGTCGGTTGTGCCTTCACCCTATACCCATTTGTCCGCGAATACAACGATTCCTGACGGTAAACCCGAAATGGGTCGGCAAAACGACGATTCCGACGAAAATAAGTGACGATCGTTACAGGTACGAAGCGTTTTTCCATATACTGTAGAGACAGAAATGCTGCGAAAAGAATCAGGCCCGAACGCGTTGAATACTACCCTTCCCTATATTGCATGGACTGTGGCGCTTGTTGGAACGGTCGGAAGTCTCTTTTTCAGTGAAGTGATGGACCTGCCGCCGTGCGATCTCTGCTGGTACCAGAGGATCGCGATGTACCCGCTTGTCGTTATTCTAGGGATCGGGATCGTAACCCGCGACCGCCGTATGAAGACCTACGCGATGCCGTTTTCATTGACAGGACTCGCGATCTCGGTCTACCACAACTTGCTCTATTACGGATTTATATCGCAGGCCCTGACCCCCTGCAGCGAAGGAGTACCTTGTACTGCGAAGCAGCTTGAGCTCGCGGGCTTTATCACGATCCCGCTTATGGGGCTTGCGGCGTTTCTGGTCATCACTCTTTGTCTATTTGTTTACAGGAATATTGAAGATTGATCTAATGAAGAAAGAAACCGTTCTGCTTGGAGTTATCGCGGGCCTCGTGGTCATCGCGGCCATTATCGGAGCCAGTTATTATCGAAGCGCGACCGCTCCGGAGCCTGTTCCGGACACCGGCACCAATTATCTGATTAGACCTGACAGCCCGGTGCTTGGCCCGGAAGATGCGCCTGTAACGATCGTGGAATTCTACGATCCCGAATGTGAGTCTTGCGCCGCTTTTCACGACTCACTCAAGAGGGTCCTCGACGAGAACAAAGGCAAGACCCGTCTGGTCGCCAGATTGATGCCTTTGCATCCGAATTCGGCTCTTGCGGCTACATTTATCGAATTGGCTGGAGAACAGGGAAAATACTGGGAAGCCCAGGAATTCGTGTTCAAAAAACAGCCCGAATGGGGAACCATCCATGGCGCGCCCGCGACCGAACAGCCGGACGCCTCGGCTATGTTCGACAAATACGCGGTCGATTTTGGGCTGGATCCGGAGAAATTCAGGGCCGCCGTGAACGATAGGCGCTATATGGACAAGTTCCAGCGCGATTTGGAAGACGGTCGCCGGCTTGGCGTAAGCAAGACGCCGACGATCTTTGTTAACGGCAAAGTTCTGATGAGGCTTTCGGAATCTGATCTGAGATATCTGGTAGAGAGGGAGCTGAAGAACTAGTCCGATACGAATCGAAACCCGCAGGAACTTCGCTTGGTATCTTCTCGACCGGGCACGGTTCGGTTTCGTCGTCGCGAAAACAGCTAGTAAGAAAACGACAGGCCCATTGGTCGGTTACCAATGGGCTTTGAAAGTTAGAGTTCTGCTCCCGACAGGATTCAAACCTTTTACTCTTTGAATCCGATCAGTACTGCTTTCTAAACCGAACCAGTTGTGCAGAGCAGGTCACTCATAGTTACGTTTCACGTATTCATTGAGCAACAGCACACCGAAACTCCTCGATCCTGAGGAAGACTGAAAGGTCCTCGCGCTCGTGGTCATGTCCACACCTGCAATGTCAAAATGCACCCACTTGGTTGTGTCCTTGATGAAATACCCGATGAATGCAGCGCCGGCGCTCGCTCCCGGTGCTGACGGCCCGGAATTCATAACATCGGCCACATCATGTTTGATCGCCTTGAAATGATTCTCGTTCAGCGGTAACTGCCAAACTTCTTCGCCCGTCGCCTTACCCGCATCGATAAATCCCTGGAACAATTCTTCGTGACGGCTGAACATCGCTGCGTAATCATCACCCAATGCCCGTGCCGCTGATCCCGTAAGGGTTGCGAGGTCGACCAATATTGCCGGCTCGTACTTGCTCTCGGTGTAATAAACTGCGTCGGCTAACACCAGGCGCCCTTCAGCATCAGTGGAGCGGATGGAGACGGTCTTGCCGGACATGGTCCTGACCACATCGGCCGGCCGCTGAGCATTACCATCAGGCATATTCTCCGCCAGT
Source organism: Acidobacteriota bacterium (assembly GCA_003385635.1). Lineage (GTDB taxonomy): Bacteria > Acidobacteriota > Blastocatellia > Pyrinomonadales > Pyrinomonadaceae > Aridibacter. Next base: position 865,020 of record QQUY01000001.1, read on the forward strand.
GCCGCCACGGCAACGACGTTGATCTTGGCTCCACGTCCGGCGATTCCATAAGTCGCCCCCATTACGCTGGCTGCACCGGACATATCAAATTTCATGTCCCACATTCCGTCCGGGTTCTTTAGGCTAATTCCGCCGCTGTCAAAGGTAATACCCTTGCCAACAAGTGCTACAGGTTTGTCGCCTGCCTGGCCACCATTGTATTCAACGACCAAGATCCTAGGGGGTCGTACGGAGCCTCGTCCCACGCCATAGATGGCGCCCATGTTCATTTCCAGCATGTCATCAACATCAAGGACCGTGATCTTGATGTTATCCAAGCCTTCAAAACGGTCTTTCCAAAATGCGACAAAAGTCTCCGGATAGATCACGTTCGAAGGCTCATTGGATACGTCTCTGGTGAACCAGACGCCCTCCGCTACTGACTTGTGTTCTGCGTTGAATATTGTTGCTGAAGCATTTGCATCGTAACTGGCAACAATCAATTCAGACTGGCGTTTGTGTCGTGCCTTATCAGTGAAATACTTGTCGAAACCGTATGCTCCCAGGGAGGCACCGAATGCGATATTCGCAGTGCCCCGGGGATTGGTATCGATGGCGATCGGAGCAGCTTTACCAAAGTGTTTGACAGAACTTCTGACAGCCAGATCACCGATCTTCCGCCAATCGAGCGCGGTTAGTGCTTCGGTATTGCCGAGTCCAACCAGGAGGATTCGTGAGAATTTGGAGCCAGCAGGCGCAGGGATCACTTCGTAGGTCAGCTTCTTGCCTTTGAAGCCCATTTTCTTTATCACATCAGAAAGACCGGAGTTACTTACCCTATTCAGTTCCTTGCCAAATCTGTCCAGCGCCAGATCGTCTCCAATGCCTAACACGACTGATCCGTTCTCAGGTAGGCCGGAAACGAAAGATATGTTAAATGGTGTATTTGCCAGACTTACGCTTGCGGCGAATAGCACAACGGCAGTTAACGCAACAATTCTCTGCAGTGAAAAAGTAATTCTTCTCATATGCACACCTCATATTATTGATATTGAATAAGCTTACGACTTCAGCTGGTGATTCGCCAAAACGCCGGGCCGGGTCAAAGGCGTGTGGTGACCTGGCACTGGTTTCCTGGTCTGGAACCAGGTTGGCAAAAGGCCGGGTATGCAAACCTTCAAACCGGACCGGTTATCAAGGGGAGGGTTACATCTTGATCTAGCGATCCCCTCGAATTCGTACCGGCTCCTGTCCTGAACCGATCAGGCTCTGACTCCAGACTGCGAAGGCCCATTGATCATTGACCAATGGGCCTTGAGGATTGATGTGGTGCACCCGACAGGATTCGAACCTATGACCTCTTGATTCGTAGAAATCTCAAATGGGTGTTCACTGAAGCACAAGGAAGCTCAGAATCCAACAAAATAAAGGGTTTACGGAATTCTCATGTTCGTCCTTGTTCTCCCATGAACGTCTGGAGTTACTACAATTTTTACTACAGCTCGTTAACTTCCCGCAGTATGACAGTTCAAGGATATGATCGAACGGGTGCCCTTTCCCAAACGTCTTCTCTTGTGATGGGCTTCCTTACCACCATACGCAGCTTGTAGTTCTCTCGTCTCTTTCGATTGAATTCTTCCCGCTCTTCTTCAGGCCATGTCGACACTCTATTGAGCTTTGATTTCAACTGACCTTTGCACTCCTTGCAACACCAAAACTGCAAAACGTTCCCCGCCCAGAAAGCCTTAAGGCAGACCGCGCATCTGCGAATCCTAAATATCTCTAATCCTGTTATTGCTGATGCCAAGTCATCAATTTTGACAGATGCAAGCCCATCTTCTCCGGCTAAAATGTTGTTGCTTCCCAAAACCAACGGTGAGAACGAGTAGTTAGGAATTTCCAAACCTTCCCGCAGCATCAACATGTGCTGGCCCGTCCTCGACGAGAACCCCAACTTGGTTGCCTCAATTGATGTTCTCCAACTTGGGTGGCGGAACGCAAAGGCAATCACAAGATCAAGGTTGAACCTCAGGCTTAGAAACTCTTCATATCTCTCAACGAACCCCATAGTTGGAAGCGACACCTCCTTGATAACCTCACCGTCGTAGCCTTTCAGTAACTCAAACTCCCCAACGAAAATCTCTTCCTTTGTTGAAGACCCAATACCGCCTACAAAATCCGTGTCATCTCCAAGAATGAAGTCGATCAATGTGTCATCGGCGCAGATTAGATTTTTCGCAAGCTCGAACCGAACCTGCTCGGTCCATCTCGCTTCGATCGTTTCATACACGCTGAATCCACCCGTCTCTTCTCGTGACATTGATCCATCTATAGACGCTTGCCCTAAAGATGGCGGCTCCCTGCCTATCGGATACCCGTTGTACCGATCGATAAGTAAGCCCAATTGGGTTGGAACGTCCTTCAACATATCCGTACCTCTTATAGCATACATTCACGGTTATAAGAAAAGACGATACGCATCGCTAATCATTGACTATGCTAAACGTAATGAGGGGATTGAATAAAAGATACGATTTAGATCTTGAGCTATCGCTTTCCGAAGGGAGCGGTACCAATCGACTCGCCTATTCACTCAAGGAAGTTGCAGAAATGTTGGGCGTATCGGTCAACCATCTCCGGAACGAGGAAAAGCGAGGCAGGTTGATGTTCTTTAAGAGCGGAAGGCGAACTCTGATTCGCAAGAGCGATCTGGAAGGTTACTTGGGAATCGATATCGATGACTCCTCAGACAGCCCTAAAACCTAGTCAACAAAGGAGATTGTTTTATGCAGAACTACATTAATGTGTCGGGCTTTGAAGCCCTATTGAACGGAGTAATCGAATCAGGTTCGTGGACAAAAGCGAATTGCCCTGCCCACGACGATCAGGAGATCAGTCTCAGCTTTCGGGAGTTTAGTTGGGGCATTGCGGTTAAGTGCGCTTCAGGCTGCACGACAGTAGATATTTGCGTGGCACTGAAACTCGATTCCAACAGATTGTTCAAACAAGGACCTAACCCGTTCGCGCAGTTTGACCCTGTTTTCTCTGTAAAAGACTTCGTGACTCAAGAAGCTCCCGAGTACGAGTTTCTGGTCGAAGACCTCCTACCCTCGGGTGGAACTTCCTTACTTGTAGCAAAGCCAAAAGTTGGCAAGAGCATTCTCGCCATTCACTTAGCAGACTGCGTTGCGAGAGGGATCCCCTTCTTAGGCCGCAAAACAAATAAAGCGAATGTCTTTCACTTGACCTTGGAGGGAAGTCAGAGTCAGACACAGCGTCGCCTCTCGCATACGGTCAGACATGGCAGCCAAATCGATTGCTACTTCGGTATACCGCCTCAGAATCGCGCCAAGGAGTGGTTCGAGTATCGGCTAACGCAACGCGACTACGGGCTCGTCATCGTCGATCCGATGTCAAAGTTAATCAACGGCTCCGACTACGACAACTATGCCCTGATGGATCGCGAGATGAAGTTCTTCGTGAGTCTCGCTCAGGATCTCGGGCCACACATCATGTTGCTGCACCATGAGGGCAAGCGGATTCGGGAGGAAGGCGATGGCGTTCTCGGGTCCTCCGCGATCTTTGGCGCGGCCGACTCTCTAATCGCGCTACGGAAACAGAACAATCAGCGAACGATCTTCTCAATCAATCGATACGGGGAAGACATCCCGAAATCTATATTGAGCTTTGACAGGGAAACACGGGCCATCGAGGTCATCGGCACGGTAACAGAAACATCGCTAATGCGGGCTAAAGAGAAGGTGCAATTGCTGCTCGCGGATGGCGCGAAACGAACTGAGAAGGTCGTTAAGGAAGGCGTGAGCGGGCACTCGAACGGCGAAGTGTCGAAGGCGCTACGCATTCTCGTGGAAGAAGGCACGCTGTACAAATCGGGGACAGGAAAGAGGAACGACCCGGGCCTATATTGGCTCGCGGGCGTCAAGGAAGACGAGGAAGGCGAAGATGAGGACGATGACGAAGAAGGGCCGAACATGCTCGACCTGATCAATTCGAAGAAAGATGGAGCATAAAGTGCTCGAGCGAAGGTAGGTACCGTTAAATGATCATACCCATTACCCAGAAAGTCAGGAAGACAGAGAGAGAAGTAATAGGTAATGGGTAGCATCTTTCTCTCTCTACCCAGAGTTGAAAGACAAGACGGAATGTCGGGCAGTCCACCTCGCGAGTTGAAATCTATCCCGAATTTCCGAATTTCTAATAAATCTCCTGAACTTAGGGACTGGCTTCCCAGTGGCCGCAGAATCGCTCGGCACTCGGAACTCTATGGAAACCATGGGCTCGAGCGAGAAAAGTACTCAGGCTCGAAGCCAGGACATAGAAAGGTCGCGATAGGATGAACATTTGGTCAGAATCAGAGGGAAACGGCTTAAGAGTCCACTCTTGTAACCATAATAGAGTCACAAGTTTACACGGAGATAATGGTGTGATAATTCATGAAAAGACAGTCGTGAACGGCGGCTCAAAATAGCACAAGATTGAGCACTCAGATCGCAGTTATGGACTGGCGTGAACACTTAAAAAGAAAAGGGACAGCAAATTATGGCGGTAGGTAAGCGAGGAAAATACTTTCACATGTACTTCACGTTTCAGGGTCAGAGGGTCCAAAAGTCTACGCGCTGCACAAACAAACGAGAGGCGGAGGAAATTGAACGCGCCTATCGCACGCAGCTCGCGAAGGGCGAGGTCGGGCTCGGAACTAAGAAACGCATTCCGAAGTTCGAGGAGGCTGTAGCGGATTACTTGGCATGGAGTGCCGTCGAACACCGTGAGAAGCCGAACACTCACGATGCTTATGTAAACTCCACCAAAGCGCTGAAGTTGTTCTTTGGCAATTGCAGAATAGATAAGATTAACCCGAAAAAGGTCGAGGACTATAAAGCTTGGCGGGCGAATCAGCCACTCCGGACGATCAAGAAAAAGAACGGAAAGAAGAAGACGATCTCGAACGGCACGATCAACCGAGAGCTCGCTTGCCTCAGGCTGATCATCAACCATCAAATTAAGAACGAGTTGCTGACTTCGAACCCCGTCTCGAAGGTCAAGATGCTTAGCGAGAACCTGAACCGTTGGCGTGTGATCTCGAAATCGGAGGAAAAGAAGTATCTGTTTGCCGCTTCTCAGCCATTGGAAGACATTGCGACTTTGATGCTGAACACGGGCTGCCGCCAGGGAGAGCTTTTCAAGCTTCGAAAGGAAGACGTGGACCTTGAGCGGGCCACTATTGAGATCAAGAAAGGGAAGACGCCTAGCGCGAGAAGAAAGATTCCGCTGACCGACACGGCGTTAAAGATCCTGACTCGGAGATTCAACATCGTAGACTCAGACTGGCTTTTCGTGAACGAGCAGACTGGAGAGCCGATCACAAACGTGAAAAGCGCTCATAGGGGCGCACTGAAACGCAGCGGGTTGGATCACTTCAGGCTCTATGATCTTCGCCACACCTTCGCGTCTCGCTTCGTCGAATGCGGCGGTGACCTCATTACGCTTAAAGACATCCTCGGCCACTCGAACCTCGACATGGTGCTTAAGTACTCGCACCCAAGTGAGGAGCACCGGAGAGAGGCGATCAGGAAACTTGGTTAACATTCGGCTTTCCTACCATTGAGGAACGAGACTTCAAAATCAGTCTGACTACCTTCAAAATCCACCAGAAGTCGTTTACGCTTCGCTCCCAAGATTCGCGAGTGTACTTTCCAGGATTGAAAGTGCTTAAACCGAAGAGAAAAGACGAGCGAGAGGATTCAAGCTGTCGTCTATCTCTCGGAGCTCGGCATACCTTGGTTCACCGGGCATGATAATGGGGATCCCAGGTGCAAGTGTGTCAACTCTACAGAAGTACGTCTTGTAGTCACCTAGCAGATCATGCTTAACGACAATGATGTCGCCCGGGTCCACAAGGACAAGAAGGCCACCATGCTGGTAAACAACAGTTAAGGTTCCGGTGCCGAAATGATATGCCCCCAACTTTATCGTATTCGTGCTATCAATAGACAATAGCTTGTCATGAAACAGCTTCATGAATATTAGCTGATTGAGGATTGACAAAGACGCTCTTAGGCCTAGAATCGCCCCGAAGTGCCGGAGGGCTATGCGATTCATTGAGGAAGGAAGCTCATTGTCAACTGCATAGGTAATAAAATCAGGCACCCGTTTACTTCCGACTTGTCTGATTTGTTCGTCCAGTTCGAGAACTCGCGCCCTGTAGTGCTCGCTGGAGAACGTGGCCGGAATAGATAGCGCGGTGTCAATTGCTGTCCTAAGCTGAGGGTGGCTATGAAAACATGTTACGAACTTTTTCAGTTCTGCGTCTGTGATTAGATCGCTCCGGACCTTCGCTTTCAACGGTTGAAGGTTATACGCACTATAAGGACTAAGAACATTCGCCGTACAGTTCGGCTTGGCTGAAGTCAAAGGACTGACGCATCGTCGATTAAGCTCAACGATCAGTAAGTGAAAGCGCTCCAAACTCTCAAGGTCCTTCGCCTCCAGCTCCTCGATCTTTAGTGCTGTTGGTTTGAGCGAGATTTCATTCCTTCTCTGGTGAAGCAAAAGATAACTGAAAGCTTGCAGGCGAAGACTGCTGGCCTGTAAACCCAAAGAAGTATTGCTGATTTTCAAGAAGGTCTCTTTTAGAGCTTCCTTTTCTTTTGAGCTGCCTATTGACTTGCAGAGCTCAAATGCTGCTTTCCTAATTTCCATGCAACTTAGATTTGCGATTGATATTTATAGTGAGCCAACCACTGAGAGCCTGAAGAAAGCTGTTCAATCTGTTGAGACCAAGTATGCAAATTGCAGTCGTTCGCCGCGAACTGCATCGAGCACCAAATTAGGAAACTGTCGATGACAATTCGACATGAACTTCTCAATCAGAAGCCGTTCTCCAGTTTCATCAGTTCGTACAAACGCGTTCCAACGATCAGGGTAATATCGAGACAAAAAGCCCAAACCAAACAGGCCCATCACCAGCAATATCAATTGCGTAGGACGAATATTTTGACCGTTCTTCTCGAAGTTCATCGGGAGATACTCTTGCCCAGATATGGAATAGATGGAATCCGAAGGTTGCTTCTCTCTGAAATATAAGTTCGCATGCTCTGACGGAATGTTGATTCGGAATGGTATGTAATTGACTCGGGCACCTACAATAGACGATAGCGTTTTGAAAGGGTCTCCATATCTCTTCAATGTGTTCATTCTCACGCGGTGATACGTGAATTCGATTTCGCCCAGCTTATCGGTGACAGTTTCTACGGGCACAAAATTAGTCAACTCGGGTTCGTAGCAACGCTCAAACTCATCTCTGAGATCTGGAATCGAACTAAATATCTCGAGCATCGTCCAGTCTCCCAGTCCGGGAAGCACACAGCCATCGCCAAAAACATTTGCGAATTCTTGGAGTGCTCCGTCACTCTCACGAACGGGTCTAATCCGAAAGTCTGCAATCCTCGTGGATGTTCCTGAAGGCAAAAAGAATCTCATTCCATGATGCTTTGCGGCAGGTGTTTGAGCTGTCATCAAAGATCTGACACCAGCCAAAAGGATCGTTGCCCCGTAGTAGAGCAATAGGGGAGAGATGTCCAACGGGGAAGATTTTGCCGCCGTGAAATATGCTTCACTTTGGCGAATAGAGCCAGCAACATAACTTAGAGTATCGTCACTAAAAGACAATCCATGTGCGGTCGCGTAGCGTCTGATGTGAATCGGATACGAGTATTGCGAGAGGAGTGTCCACTGCTCGGAGTTCGGATCTTCACTCCGTATTGTTGTAGCCATATCAGTGCTCAGCAATTCCCTTTAGGATCACCTCACGATCCAAGTTTCAAGTGCGGTTCTTAGAGAAATTCTTATGTAGCTGATTACGGAAAATTTGATTCGATCATTAGGCAATGAAACAAGACAAAACCAAAACTACAAGTCAGGACTTCTCAAATAACTCAAGTTCATCATCTACTAAACGCTCCATTTCGGTACCTGCCAAGCGCGCGTAGCTCAGCACAAGAAGCATCGGAGGCTCCCGAACGTCGTTCTCGTACTGCGAGATCTGCGATGCCTGCAGAGGGCTGTAATCGTAGTTCAACCGATCAACGATCTCCGACTGACTCAATCCCAAATTCAATCTGATCTCTCTCAACTTTGATCCGAGGCGCAGGGGTCGTGGTCGAGGATGGCCCACTATCCCGGTTGAAGCCTCCTACCAACAGGTAGTAGTATTCTTTCGATTTGCCGTTCTGCCGTTTCCCGAGAAGAAAGGGTGAGACGGGCAGAACGCATTCTTAAGCCTTTAGATTGACCTCATGCGCCATTTCAACTGCGGAATTCTAACACGCAACAGCTCGAAGAGCGGAAAGCGTGCAGGGGAACGTCTGTTCATGGCCTGAGGAAAGGAGGGGAGATGTACTGCGGAAACTGTGGAAGACCGATACCGACTGATTACCGTTACTGCTCGAACTGTGGAATTGCTTGTCGACCTCAGCGAACGGCTCCGAAGAGGGCGGCGAATCGCAGAACCATTTGGATCATTGCAGCGATCTCGGTAGGGCTATTCTTTCTGATCGGATTGGTGGGGATGATCGTCGATCCGGCCAATCCTCCTCAAGTTCGTACAACAACCGACACGACTGAAAATATCGATGAAGCGAATGGAGGCGTTGCCGAGGAAGCCGCGAGCATTCTGAAAGAAGACGTATCGATAGACGTTGACATTAAGACCGATGAGCAGGGAAGACTGACCGTTAAAGGAAACACGAATCTGCCTGATGGTGCCGAGCTCATGGTGAGCCTTCGAGGCACTTCCGTGGACTACGGCGGAGACAGCAAGTCAAGAGTAAGCGGCGGAAGCTTCAAGTCTGAAAGGTTCTCTTCAGATGATAGTGGACTTCCACAAGGTCAATATGAGCTAAGCGTCTCGATGAGTATTCCGAGACTTCAATCTGAGACAGTTCGCAAGGTCATAGGTGAGGAAGGTGAGCACCTTAAAGGCCCGCTCGTAGAAGGCGGAGTGCTTGGAACTTCAGTACATTTTGAAAAACCTTTCTCACTTAAGAAGGAAGGGGCAATCGTATGGGCTATCGATCAAGGCGAAGTACGTCGAGCTGCGGATAGTAAAGCGGCAATCCTAAGAGAATTTACCGAACTTGAGAAACAGGCGCGGGCTATGGCTCCATTTCGAGATGCTACGGCCCTCGACAAGATCAGGAAGTGTGGTGAGCTTATGCGGAAGAACCGAACTAAGGCTGAGGAACTCGCACGAAAATCAGAATCTCTGCCGACCGGTGATTCTCTTACCGCAAAGATCATTGCTAAGGAGTTAGCGCTGTGCGCCACATGTTCAAAGGATGCCGAAGACTATTGCGACAATGCTAAGACAACACTGTCAGAGCTTAAACAGCGATAGAAGCGAATTGGTTCTCATTTTGATCGAGCAATTGGCTGCGGTCCGATTCTTCAAATCTACGAGTGCCCATCTCTCCATATTGGTCGCTATCGTGGCCTCGGCTCCAGAGATCGAGCAGAATCGCTCGAAGCTCCAAAATCAATAAATCCCATTAATCAAAGCCAGAAAGGCGCTCAGGCTTCGCCTGTGAGCGAACTTGTGATGCTCATTGCCAGTTTTCGTGTGTAAAGCTGCGTTTGACGGTTCTTGTAAAGAGCGGATCCAAGGTTCTTTGAATGCTGCGGAGAATCGATAAATTAAGCTAAATTAATGTTCGTTCAGAATAATTAAGATCCGTTAAGAATAGTTCATAACTGCGAGAAGGAGCTCAGCCGAGATGAATAGAATTGACCGTCAGAAAAAGATGAAATCACACCGCCTTAAAGAAAGGGCTTTTAGGGCGAAGGTGTTCGTGATACGAACGTAGCTGAAACACTTTCTGTTCTACGCACTTTGGATCAGACTCCTGGGAAATTCCTTTTGAGAATAACGCAATGAATCAGTTTGGAACCAGTTTCGATCTTGAAGAGAAGATCCGGCAGATAATTCGTGAAGAGATCGTGAATGCGCTCCTCGAAGTGCGTCGTCTCGAAGCGAAGCAGCTGACGACACGCACCACTGGCAATCTCTTGACCGCGGATGAGGTCGCCGAGATTCTCAATCTTAGCGTTCAGCGAGTCTATGAGTTGGCTCGACGAACCTCGGAGACCGGATTTCCCGTAATTCGGATCGGCGAAAGGTCTATGCGGTTTCAAAAGGAGAGGATCGTGGAATGGTTGCGGGAGAACGAAGTCAACTGATATCAAGCTAAAAATTCGGCTAGCTTACTACGAATGTTACTACAGTCTGAACCGCAAGAATTTATGAGTCTCGATAAGTTGTTGCAAACAAATAATTAATGAGAGTCGGTGATGGAGATGAACTCATGATTAAATATCATTGTTTCTAAGTATGAGAGAATGATAATCAATCATTTTCTTAAAAGAATGACCGCATGTTTATTTAATCATTTGCACTAATGATCAGAGCAGGATTAGGAACCATGCCCTATTAATATAGGCATGCACTTGTCATATTTATCCCTTCCAAACGTGACCGAGTATCAGATTTCCTCATTTTGGGCTATCCCCATGTCAATAGACATACGGTGACGCTCCATCCAAGCAAGCACCCGCTACATTTTTCGTTACATTTTGTTGTCTCAACCGAGTAGGTCTTAGTTTCCTGCGGTAGTTCTTAGCTCAATGAACAGAAGGTCACGATGCCTGTCTGTTCCATTCATACTGCAACCCCGAACAAGAAATTAGTCCTTGTTGGAACTCACGGAACGAATCAGCAGATGCTAATCATAGTATGTCGCCGATTCCACGTCGTTGGTCCATAATTAGGCCGCTCTGAATCTTGATGGAAAAAGAAAGATTACTAAAGATTTTCGGTAGAAGAGTCCGAAGACTTAGGATGGCGAGAGGTCTTTCTCAGGAGTCTCTCTCATTCAAAGCGAAAATGCATAGGACTTATATAGGAATGGTCGAGAGAGGTGAGAAGAATATCACATTTTATAACCTCTTTAAGCTCTCCGAGGCTCTTGGTATCTCAGTTCGAGAACTAACGGACATAAATAATGACGATTGAAGAAAGGCTAAAGCTAATTCTTTCCGCAAACTTAAATAAGATTACAGAATTCGACGGATTCAAGAAATACGACGGTGTTGAAGACTCTGAAGACTTTCAGGCGATGATGAGAGAAGACCCGGCTTTCGCACCCTTTTCTCTGGACAGGGAAAAGTACGTTGTCGCGAGAATCGGGGGGAATCTGGTTACCAGCATTCATCGCAAGCTTGGTGACCTATACGAAGACATCTTGCTTGAATTGCTAATCTATCGGTTTGGGTTTTCCAAAGAGTATCTGAAGTTTAGCCTCAAAATCGTTATCGATGGGATAGAGCAAGTAAGAACAACCGATGGAAGATTGGTAATTGATGAAATTGAGGATTCAACTTTGCGGGAGAAAGTGAGTTCGCTGGTCGAAGATCCTTATATTGGATTGGGAATTGAGATAAGATCTTGCTATCAGATTGGAGATTCCAAACGGATACAGGCGGATGATCATATGGCAACCGCATTAAAGGCAATCGATATCGAACCTAAAATGTTGGTGATGTGTACGACTTCTTTGGTCCAACCTGTTAGAAGACTTGCTAAGAATTGGACGCTTTACGAAGGTTCTGATTCCTTCACATTCATTAGTGATCTTACAGATTTCGCTCTCTTTGATTTCCTGATGGACAATAGAGATTTCATCCGCAGCCAAATGGATGAAGTCTTCGATATGTTATAGACTCACGCACACACCAGTCTCATAAAGTTTCTTCTTCCCCCCTCTCTTTCGAAAAACGACGATCTTGTCAAGGTTAAATCCTTCAAGAACAAATAGCTTGCTGAGAATTACTTCTGTGACTATTTCAACACCACTCAACCGAGAATTACCAACGACGTAGACACCCTTAAACCCCTTCGCAGCCGTCTTCTTCAGCTCCCTAATATGAGCATGCATCATATTGAAGTATTTCGTCGCGTAGTTGCACATTAGAAGGCTGTTCTTTCGTAACTCTGGCACATAATCCAAAATCCCTTCAGTTCCAGGATTAGGGGGAATAAACTCCTTTTCAAGGACGGAAGTGGCTCTGCCCCAAGTTCCTCCGATTGCAGCGAGGTCTATTTCGGTCGCCTCCTTTGCAGTCTCAATCAACTCCATGAAGAAAAGCTGAGGACGAGTCTGATGAATGTAGCTGAATCGATTCGGATATGGGGGCGATGTAATCACCCGGTGAACCTCTGTTTCACCCAAAGTCTGACTCAGCCTAGTGGAATCACCTTCTATAACGAAACAGCCATTACTATGTTTGTCTAGCATTTTAAGATCGCTTCTCATTTTGGTAAATCGATCCTCAAACTCCTGCCAGACATCTATCGTCCGGTCGTGATTATCATCGAAAGTTATGGTGGGGTGGTTTCGGTGAATATTTGCACACCGCAAACAAGCTTCGGACATTAGTAAGCTAAAGAAGGGTGAGTTATCTGGTGTGACCTTCTCTGAACAGAGCTTTCTCAGTAGGAGCAACTCTCGCAAGACACACTCTCGCCACCAGCGCAATGGATTGTGGATAAGGGGTAACTGAAGTTGAAAGTGGTCCAAAAAGGCTTCAAGTTTCATTGACTTAGACCTTTCGTGATACTTCTCAAAAGACTCTCTAATCTTCTTAAAATCCGTATCCAGCGAAGTGAGCTCATAATCCCACTTCAGTGCCCAATTCGAGACTTTAGCAAGTAGAGGATTTATTTCTACTGCAATGGCCTGAAATGATTGCTTCTGGCATTCAATTGAGGTAGTACCTTTCCCACTAAAGGGATCACAAATCACTCTTTCCGGATCGCATTCCAGATACTTTAGGAAGAACCTCACTAGCTCGGGTGAATAACTGGGAGTCAGTCGAAACCACGAGTGTACTGACTCATCAGTACCTGGTCTAAAAGTAACATCCGAAAGGTCCAAGACTTCGAAGTCGAACCCGTGCGCACCATACGATTTAGTATATTCAGGCGCATGCTTACAAATAGCGGCTAAATCAAGCTGTTTCTCCACTTCTGGAAAGAGTTTTGGCTGCATAACTTACAAATGTCCAAAGTAATGATAACAATAGTATACATTACTTCGGGCGGCAACGAACACTAATTTGTTTAAGTTGTGAAGAAAGTCTGACGAGGTTATCCTTCGCTCTGAAAAAACATTCAGGTTATGAATACCACAAATATCGGTGGTTATCCATGATCCCATAAAGAACACTCAAAGATGACCTGCAGTACAAAACTGGTCCAGTTTGAAAGTTATTATACGAGGCTTTTTGAGGGTCGGGTATCTCTTCTCCCGCGCTCCCCGATCCTTCCAAACCGCCCACCACGATCAATTCATCGCCCCTGCCTCTGTAAGCGCGCTCCAAGTTGCGCCAGCTGTCGAGAAACAGTTCAGGTAGATAATCAGCAGTGGTGATACTGCCAGTGTCTTTATCGGATTCGAGAAAGTGGGATTATCGGCTTGAGCAATCAGGCTCAACGCCGAGAAATAGTTGCGCCTAAGCCCAAATACTCAGCGGTTTCCACTCACTACATTTCTTACTACAGTCGAAAAAGGGCGACCGATATGGTCGCCCTAAGTCATTGAAAATAATGGTGCACCCGACAGGATTCGAACCTATGACCTCTTGATTCGTAGTCAAGCACTCTATCCAGCTGAGCTACGGGTGCACGAATTCATTAGATTACAGATTCGGCCCGGTTTGTTCAAGGAACCGCGAAACAGTTCAAAGTTCAAGGTGCAAATGTACGAGTGAGCGGTGAGCAATGAGCAGGAAGCGGTGGGCAGGAAGCGGTGGGCAGTGAGCAGGAAGCGGTGGGCAGTGAGCAGGAAGCGGTGGGCAGTGAGCAGGAAGCGGTGGGCAGTGAGCAGGAAGCGGTGGGCAGTGAGCAGGAAGAGGTGAGCGGTGAGCGGTGATCTGATATTGACTGGAGCGCAGGCAGCCCTGCCTGCGATGAGCGAAGCGAACGAAAGATAAGCAACGAGCAGGAAGCGGGTGCGGGCAAGGATGCCCGCGGTCCGGCGCTGAACTCGAATCTCATGAGCCGCGCTTCGCACGTCTTCCCCAACGTACGCGCTGCTGTAAACGGTCGCGTTTCTGCATTCGTCCGGTGGATCGTTCGGCTAGCGCCTCAGGCACGCTCCCTGACGGTCGCGTTTCTGCATTCGTCCGGTGGATCGTTCGGCTAACGTCTCAGGCACGCTCCCTGACGGTCGCGTTTCTGCATTCGTCCGGTGGATCGTTCGGCTAGCGCTTCAGGCACCCTTCCTGACGGTCGCGTTTCCGCCATTCCAGCACGTCTTCACCTTGAACCTTAAACAGAGAGGCAGCGCAAGCGCTGATCTAAACGGCAGGGCGGGCAAGCCCGCCGTTAAACGGAAACTCGCCCGCCGGGAACTCGGAACCAGGAACTCGGAACTGTCGAAAACTACTCAGTAAAGTCCGGTGTCGTATCGATCGATGTGTCCGCCGCGTCGATGCCCGAGTCGAAGTCCGCGTCGGCCTGAGCCGTCGAAGGATCATAGACTCCGCCGGAGGCTACATCCGAAGTGGGATCGTAGACCGAAACGTCGCCTCCGTGTTCGCCCAAATCGCCGTGATGGTCAGCCGCTTCCTGAGCATCGACCGCGGCATCGGCGTAGACCTCGGCCGCGTCCGTATCGCCTTCTGCGGCGTACGCTGCGGCATCGCGTGCGTTGTCGTCGGCGATGTCCTGTTCCCAGACGGCCCACTCCATCTCGCCTCGCTCGGCTTCCGCCTGGCCGCTGTGGTCCGGACCGCCCGCTGCAAAATCGGAATCCTCGACCGCCTGTTCGGCAGCTCTAGAATCTTCGAGTGCGGCTTCGTAGTCGCCTTCGCGGGCGTGTTCCGCCTGCTGCTGCTGAAGCGATTCCGCTTCTGCCTGTTTTGCAGCCGCTGTTTCAAGCTCATCAGAACTGGCGCCCGAGAGCATACTTTCGTCACCCGCGGCCGCAGCCTCGGCCTCCGCTACTTCGCGAGCCTGTGCAGCAGCTTCGTAGTCTCCTTCCTCAACGAATGCATCAGCCGCTTCCTGAGCTTCGCGCGCGGATTCGCCGTGCATGTTCTGCTCCATCTCTTCCATCTCGGCCTGTGCGTCGAGCTCCGAATAACCGGTTGACTCGGCAAAGGCGGTCTCTGAACCCTGACCTGCATCCGGTACCTCCGCGTCAATCCCGAGCGAATCCAGGTCATAAGTGCCTGAATCAAAGGCCGCGGCTTCAAGATCGGGTGCCGCCGGATCTTCAGAAGAGGAATCGAACTCGGCCGGTTCATCGACCGAATGGTCCGAAGAACCTTCGGAGTCGCCGATCTCAACATCGAAAAGCGCTTCGACCACTTCTTCCACAAGCGATTCCGCCTCGCCGTCGCCATCAAGATCGATGTCGTCGGCTTTCGAAGTGGTGATCTCGATCGTCGTTTCGTTACCCTCGGCGTCTTTTTCCGTGATAGTTATGCTTTCTTCATTCGCCATAGTTCATATGCCTCCCTGCAGCTTGAGATTTGTTCTCCGGGTTGGAATTCTCCTGTTTCTTTGCCGTTTTCTTTATCCGCGTTATCGCCCTGCAATCGATTTCCGGACACCGAACAGGCAGCTCGCTCTTTCCTTCAAGCACTTCCCTCGGGATCTTGATCGAAGCCTCGCAAGCGGAGCACTTAATTCTCAAAAATTTCTTCTCCAATTCCTTTTCACGTTCGGCCCTGTTCCGTTCTCGTTCCTTTTCAACCAGACCGGATATGAGGTCCTTCCAGCGGTGGAAATCGGGGTTGACCGCGAACTCGGACAGCAGTTTGAGCCGTCTCGAAATATAGGGAGTCGAGGTCGTGGTCAGCTCTGAAAGTCTTGAAAAATCGTCCTGTGTAGCTGATTGCTGTTTCAGCCACTCATCTACATTGATCTGCTGGAACAGGAACGATGACTTGAGCGACCAGGAAAGGAGAACCTTTCGGGCGACGTCCTCATCGCCGATCGCAAGGATCCCTGCCCGATCAGCCGTTATCTCGGCCTGTCTCGCCCAGGCTAACAGCGGCAATTCGATAGCGCCGCCAATCAACGCCGATGGACTCAAGGCTGCGAAAACGCCGCCGCTCATAAACCCCTTCTTGGGGCCCTGTTCTCCCAAGAAGAATTGAATCACTGACTTCCACAATGCGTGTCCCGCGCGGCAATGCCCCATCTCGCGCGCGATCAGAAAGAAGATCTCTTTGCCTCTGAAGCTCGCCGCCAACGCTGAACCGATAACGACGAATGAATCATCGTCGGTTCCGAATGTCAGGCAGTCCCAGGGACGCTCGCCGGACAGGTATATATCCGGCATCCTGTTCATCCCGAGTACGCGGGCCGCCCTAACGCCTTCGTGGTAGATTTGCGGCATCTGTTGATCGCTCAGCAGAACACCGTTAAAAGTGCTTTCTATCCAGCGCCTCCCGACCTTTTCAGAGATTGACCTCGCGGCGGCGTTGAGCGGTGTTACCTTCTTCAGCGCGGCCATCGCCCTGCCGTCTTCGGCCCATTGGAATGCGGAAACATCGATCCCATACCCATCCGTCAGGGGCCGTAGCCACTTGCATTCCGGGCAGACGTGAACATCGGCCTTCAATCCGTGGCCGGTGCCTCTGCATCGGTGGCAAGATGGCGTGGGAACGTGCTGAGGGTTGGAATAAGTAACTGCATTGGGCCGACCTTGGCTATGCTGACCCTGGTTCTGATCGCCGGGGGCATTGGCGCCAGGCGGTTCCTGCTGCGGGCGGGTGCCGCCCCTTAGGGGAATACCGCATACGCTGCAGAATTTTGAGTCGTCGAGCGGAAGCTTGTGTCCGTTGCCGCAGATTACGGTAGCTGTGTTCTGGTCGTTCATTACTAGACTAATAGTACGCGGGCTGTGACGCCATCGAGAGGATCAACATAAAGAACCATCCGATTGTACCCAGGATCGAAACGACGATCCCGCCCCACAATCCGACCTGTGCCATCCACATCTGGTCCTGAGGGGAGCGGCCCTCCTTAATTGCGTTCATCTCCAGCCATCCGAGGATAGCAGCGGGCACTCCTGTGAAGGGGCCGCAGCAGAACAGGCCGGCAACCACCAGCCCTATCGCCAGAATTCCTTTCTGGTTTGTCCCGCCGCCGGATTTTGGAGCGAACTGGGCCTGCTGGCCTGCTGGCGGAGGCTGGTTCCATTGCTGGTTCTGCTGTTTACCCTGCTGCGGAGGATCCGGCTCGGGCTTTGCCTGTTGTGCACTGCCTTGGGAACCGGTCAATGGGGAAGCGCAATACCTGCAGAAAGCGGCATCGGCTGAATTCTCGCGATTACAGTTTGAACAGATCATTTACACAATATGTGAATTCCAGCCAAGAAACTGGACAAACGATCAGCTTCTCTGGCAAACACCTGCCGGGTAAACAGGCTACGTGGCGTTGAGAAGTTCCGGCGGCCAAGTTGCCTGGAGAAGGGCTCGCAGGTCTATCATCGTCCGGGTCGCTCCGGGCGATTGTCTCAACTGAATGGGTTATGAGATCGAACGCATTATAACCATTTCTCTCCGGGACTCCAGAATTCCTCTGCAATGAGCGGTGAGCGGTGAGTGTTGAGCGGTGAGCCGGGAGCGGTGAGCGGTGAGCAGTGAGCAGTTTAGCGGCGGGCTTGCCCGCTTTTTTGTTCCGAGTTTCGAGTTTCAGGTTCCGAGATCGGGGCGAAGGTTCAAGATTGAAAGATCCACCAGGGCCCACGGTGAGCGGCTTGTGACTGAAGCGCAGGGAGCCGTGCCTTCGATGAGCGAAGCGAACGAACGAAAAGTAATGAGCAGGAAGCGGGTGCGGGCAGGGATGCCCGCGGTCCGGCGCGGAACTCGAATCTCATGAGCCGCGCTTCACGCTTCTTATGCAGTGCAAGCTCGGCTCTCAACAGTCACGTGAGCCCATTGCGATTTGGAATTTGAAATCTGAAATTCGGCCACAGGCCGACCCGCAAGCGCAGCTCTAAACGGTCGATGTACCAACCGTTCTTTGAATCTTGAACTTGGATCTTTGAACTCGAAACTAGGAACTCGGAGCTAATTAGCGAAGTATCCCGGGCGGGTTCTCGGAATAAGCTCGGGCTGAGCCAATTCGACCTTGATCTCGCGCCATTTTCCGTCCTTCTTCTCGTTTCCCGGCTGGTACTCGATCGTGTAGAGCGACCTGATGTCGCCTGCAACCTGCGCGTAAAGCCGCCCCATCTCTTCGAGCCTGTTGATCGTGTTCAGCATCCCGCCGGTGCGGCTGGCAAGTATGTCGAGCCGTTCTCTCGCGGCAGAGTACATTGCGACCTGTATTGGCGAGGGGTCGACGAGCTTTGCCGGATCTCCGGTCGGAAGGGCGAGCGGATAGATGGTGACCCCCTGGTTCGAGGCTTTTCGAAGTACCTGATTCAGCGCCGAGCTATTTTCGGGCTCGATAAACCCGGCCATCTTGTCTTCGGCCACGCGGCCGAGGACCTCGCGATCGAGATTCCTGACATCGGTGTCTACTCCGTCCGTCAGAACGATCACCGCCTTTCGTCGGCTGCCCTCCTTCGAAAGCTTTTCGAGCGCAGTATCGAGCGACTTGTACAGCTGAGTTTTACCGCGGCCGTTCGCGACCGTGATCGAATGGATCAGCTTCTCGCGATCTGTGGTGAAGTCATTGAGGACATTTACTTTATCGTAGAACTCCACGATCGCGACCCGATCAGTGGCCGCCAGTGCGTCCAGAAACCTGATCGCCGATGTTCTTATGGTCTGGCGGAAGCTGAGCGTCGAGCCGCTCATATCGAGGATCATCACTAGCGAGAACGGGGCGGCGACGGGTTCGAAGCGGACGATCTCCTGCTCGACCCCGTCCTCGAAAAGCTTGAAATCGTTCCTGGAAAGGTTTGTGACCGGGGATCCTGACGGATTCACGACACCGACGTTGAGGCGTACGATCGAGGTGTCAACACTGATTACATCGTCGTCCACGGGATCCTGTGCTTCGGCGACACTGGCAAAGGCAACGAATAAAATCGCCACAGAAATGACTCTTGAGAACTGTTTCATAACCTGAATTTCAGAATCAGACGCGGCTGTCCGACCCTCGGTTGTACTCTCTGCGTATGCCGAATATTTTAACATCAGAATTCATTTAAGTTATAATGCAAAGGTTTTTGCAGGGCCATTTTGCTGTGTCCTTACGGGGTTTCCGTCAGGAAATCTTTCCATACCTCACTTATGGAGATTGATAAGCTATGCGTCATAGGCCGAACTTCTGCTGCGAATGCGGTGAGAAGATCGATCGGATCGAGTGGCACGTCTGGACCAGCCGCCGCTTTTGCGAGTTGTGCGAGACTCAAAACCAGCTGGATGAATGGCTGCCGAGGATCATTGGGGCATTCTGCCTTGTGGTCGGGCTTTTCGGGATCGGGTCGTCGATCGTTACGGCTGAAAGGCGCATAGATCTGATGCGATCTCCCGTAAAGCTCGCGGAACAGAGGGCCGAGGCGTTGAATGTCGTTGCCGATAGACCAGATCCGACGGTCGTCGACCTATCTGGTCACGCGGATCGCGCAGAATCGGTTTCAGCGCCGCGCCATTCGGAACAGATGTCACGGGACGTCCGTAAGCCGGATACAATTAAGGCTGTTCCCCTATACATTTGCGGAGCGGAAACAAAAAAGGGAACTGCTTGTACCCGCAGAGTGAAAGGCGGAGGCAGATGCTGGCAGCATTCGGGCAAAGAAGCGATGATCCCTGAAGAAGAACTACTGGTTGTTGAGACCCCGGTCGGGGGAGCCGGGAAAGAAGACAGATAGATCTGACGGATGAAACCACTAGCACCTGAGATGGTAATTCAGGGCCGTTACAAGATCAGGGAACTGATCGGTAAGGGCGGGATGGGTCAGGTCTACCTGGCCGTAGATCAGAGGCTGGGGCATTCAGTCGCTCTGAAGCGAACGACGGTTGGGGACGACCCTTCGCTTACAGATGCGTTTGAAAACGAGGCGCGAACACTTGCACAGTTAAGACACCCTTTCCTTCCCAAGGTTAGCGACCATTTTGTCGAAGGCGACGAGCAGTTTCTCGTGATGGAGTATATTGCGGGAGATGATCTTTCGCAGAGGCTCAAAGCAGGAAACAAGGCGTTTCCACTGAACTGGGTGTTGTTCTGGGCAGATGAACTGCTGGAAACCCTATCGTATCTGCACACGCATAATCCCCCGATAATCCATCGCGACATCAAGCCGCAGAACCTGAAGCTAACGAACGATAATCACATCGTTCTACTAGACTTCGGCCTTTCGAAACATTCCGTCGGGCATACCAAGCTCACTACGTCCGGCAGTGTAGTGGGATATACGCCGCATTACGCCCCGATGGAACAGATCCGGGGAACCGGGACAAGTGCATTGAGCGACATCTACGCTCTGTCTGCGACTCTTTATCATCTGCTGACCAATCGAGTTCCGCCGGATGCGCTAACGCGAGCCGATGCTCTGCTTGCTGATAAACCCGATCCTCTGAAGCCGCTGACGGAGCTGAACGGCGAGATCAGCGAGGTTATCTCAGATGCGGTCATGAAGGGAATGGCGCTGAACCAGGACAAGCGGTTTCCTTCAGCAAGGGAAATGCAGAAGCGCCTGAGGAAGGCTTACAACGAACTTCAGAAATCGATGTCCGCTGAAACTGTCGCGTTCAACGTGGGAGACATAGATAGCGACAGCATTTCCGGTGAAAAGACCGAAGTTATCGCGGGCGGCATTCCCGAAGTCCTTGCCGAGAGCCCGGTTCCAGAGGTTGTGCCGCCGCAAACTGACGGCGACAAGACAGAGGTGATCGACTCTGCACAGATGCAGGAGTACGCGGAGATCTCGAACTCACAGGCTCCAGATCCCGAGCCGGTCGTCAGTGAGCAGACCGAGGTCATGTCGGGACTGCCTTCCCAGGCGGCCGAAGATGAAGCAACGGCCGATCTGCCATCGCCTCTCCCGGGCGCTTCGTCGTATAGAACGAGTGAAGATCTGGGAGAGACAAGTGTCGATGAGTTCGTTACGAACGAGGATTTCGACTCCGGCGAACTGGCGAACGAGCCTCCCGCTCAGGAAGATTCGCCTGAACTCGATAAGACCGTCGCAGGAGTCGGCCTGGATGCGACTGCGTACGCGGACTCCGGAGTTCCTGCGGCACCGCCAGATTCTGACGGTCTGGAGGTCGAGCCGGAGGAGCCTGAAAATTTTGGATTCACGGAGGAATTCTCAGGTGTCGGGACGGAGGAAGAGTTAGAAGAGGAACAAGAATACGATTCTGAGCCTCGCGAGTCTGTAGTGACCGCTACGCCCGAAGAGTCCCCGCCGGCCGAACGGAAAAGCTCGACTGGAAAGTACGTTGCGATCCTTCTCGGGATGGGCGCTATCCTGGTGCTTGTGCTCGGTTCCGCCGGAGCTGTCGGGTGGTATTTTTGGGGTGGAGGATTCGGATTTGGAGATCCAAACCCGGAGGTAACGCCTTTGACGACTCCGTTCGGGGAGGAATCTCCCGAGGGTTCGCCCGATATGGCTTCGCCGGAGGTCACGCCGGATTCTTCTCCGGAAGAATTGCCGTCGCCCGATGTCGACGAGTCACCTGATTCGACACCAGCAACGGGCGCGACGCCCCGTAGAACGCCAGGCAGGACACCGGCTCGCACTCCGGCCAAAACGCCTGCCAAGACTCCGACGCCGAGGGCGACTCCGAGAAAGACACCCAGGACGTTGCCGACGATTCTTCAGTGACGAGGACGAGATTATGAAGCGGTTAACAGTCTATTTGGTAATGGTGATCGCGATGTGTGTCTCACTGGCCGCATTGCCGTCCGAGGCTGACGCCCAGAGCCGGCGGGATCGACGCCGCGCCGAGCAGCTTGTCGCGCAGGGAGATACGCAGTACCGGCAACGGAACTACCAGGCTGCGATCGTCAATTACGCAAGGGCGCTTGCGATCGTGCCGCAGTACCCCCTTGCTCATTTCAACAAGGGCAGCGCGCACTTCAACCTCCAGCAGTACGACGAATCGATAAGCGAATTCACAATGGCGTTGGATCAGGGCTATGACTCGATGGCGATCTACGGGATACGCTGGCGTGCCAATTTTGCCTTGAAGAACTGGGATGCGGCGATGAATGACGTCCGTGCCGCGCTGGGCAAAGACGCAGGGAACGATTATTTTTACATTGCCCAGGGCCAGATCCTCCACGGCCAAAAGGACTATCGCGGAGCGATCAGCTCTTATCAGAGGGCGATCGATCTCGGGACCAAGAACGGGAATGTGTATTACCTCAAGGCTATGAGCCACAATGGGGTTGGCGAATGGACTGATCAGGAAGCAATGGCGTCGAAGGCACTTTCATCCGCTACCTCGGCTGCCGATCTTGCGTGGCTTCTGTTGGGCGACGCACAACAGCGGCTTCGTAAATACGACGATGCCATCAGGTCATACGAGAACGCCAAAAGCGTGAACCCCGATCTTCGAGAGATCTATGTGAATCTCGCGGAGACGCTCAGGGTGCAGAATCGTCTGCGCGAGGCCGTGCTGATCGCCCAGGAAGGCATCGAAAAGTTCCCGGAGGATCCCACGCTGCACATCAATCTCGGCTGGTATTACAGTCTTTCGAACAGAAATCCGCTGGCGATCGAGTATTCAAGACGTGCTACAGAGCTTGATCCGAACCAGTATCTCGGGTTTACGAACCTCTGCCGGGCTTACAACGACACCGGCGAACTTCAGCTTGCTCTCCAGAACTGCAATCGAGCGCTACAGCTCAGACCCGGGGACGGTGAAACTCACTTTTATCTGGGCAGGACTTACGGTCTTCTGGACCAGCCCCAAAGATCTCAAGCGGAGTACAAGAAAGCCGTTGAAGGGCTTGAGACGTTCGCGCCGCAAAATCCGAACTACGCGGACGGCTATTACCTGCTTGGAAATGCGTACTCGGTCACGGGCCAGTACGCGAAGGCGATAGATGCCTACAACACGGCGATCGAGATCGCACCGCTTTTTGCCCGAGCTCGCTTTAATCTGGGGCTCGTATATCTTCGCGAGAGTGCAACTGCCGGTTCTGACGCCCAGTCAAATGCGATGCTTGAAAAGGCCAGGGAACAGGCGAACAGTTTGGCAAATATTGATGCTCAGCTCGCTAAGAACCTCAGGGAGGCCATCAATCAATAGCCGGCGAAACGATAGATCGCTGCAAGCAAACAGTTCTTAATGTATTTGAAACCGCCTGACCGATTCTCGTTTGAGGGAACGGTCCTGAGCCACGGATGGTATGGGCTCGCTCCTTTCTCTTTTGACCGGGAAAGCGGCGGGCTTTCTTACGTTTTCTCCGATGGCAGGAACAAGGCGTTTGAGGCGACGGCCAGGAAATTCAGGTCGGGAATAAGGGTCGAGGGTCCGGTACTGAAAAAGGAGATCAGAGCGGCCGCCAAAGGATTCGAGAGGATCTTCAGCTTTGAACACGACTTCAGCGATCTGTATGAAACCGTCTCCGGCGATGCGCGTCTCGGCTGGATAGCCGAGAAGAACGCAGGGAGGATGCTACGAAGCCCTACGGTTTTTGAGGACGTCGTGAAGACCATCTGCACCACCAATTGCTCGTGGGCGCTTACCAAGGCGATGGTGACTAGGCTGGCGACTAAACTAGGAGCAAAAGCGAGGTCAGGGAAAAGTGCTTTTCCGACCCCGGAGGCGATGGCTTCGGCTTCCTCCGATCTTTATCGAAAAGTGATTCGTGCGGGCTATCGGTCGGATTATTTGAAGGAGTTTGCGACATCGGTTGCGAACGGCGAAGTAGAACCTGAGTCGTGGCTTGACCCGGAAATCCCATCGGACGAGCTGAAGAAGCAGCTGCTTTCGATCAAGGGTGTGGGAGACTATGCCGCCGAAAGCCTCCTGAAGCTTCTGGGTCGCTTCGATTCTCTCGCGCTTGATTCGTTCCTTCGGTCAGAATTCTATGAAAAGCACAACGCGGGAAGGAAGTGCGGCGACGGCACGATCGAGCGATTCTATGAGCCATTTGGCGATCAGAAGGGAATCGTGATGTGGTTCGACATTTGTGGCGACTGGGAAAAATAGAACCGGCCGGCCGCCG
Source organism: Acidobacteriota bacterium (assembly GCA_003385635.1). Classification (GTDB taxonomy): domain Bacteria; phylum Acidobacteriota; class Blastocatellia; order Pyrinomonadales; family Pyrinomonadaceae; genus Aridibacter. Next base: position 889,222 of record QQUY01000001.1, read on the forward strand.
GATTCGTCTAAAACAGGTTAATAAGGGATGATTCGAACCCGCGGAGAGGACATTGCATCACAGCCGAGCCTTCAGCATTCGTTTTTTCCAGACAGGTTTTTCGGTTATCCTCTAGGGGTCGCGAGTTCGAATCAACGGTGATTCTGAAACCGTCGAACACAGGGTGTTTTGGAGATGCTTCAAACGGGACAAGTACTGCAGGAAAGGTACCGCGTCGAGCGACAGATCGGCCAGGGCGGGATGGGTTCCGTCTATCTTGCGACTGACGAGAGATTTAACAGCACCGTAGCGATCAAGGAAACACTGATCGCTGACGACAACTTCCGGAAAGCCCTGATGCGCGAGGCGAGGCTTTTGAACAGCCTCAAGCATGTCGCGCTGCCCAAGGTCAGCGACCACTTTGTGGAAGATAACGGCCAGTACATCGTGATGGAGTACATCTCGGGCGAAGATCTCCACGAGATGATGGAAAGGTCCGCAAAGGCCTTTCCGATGAGCGACATCCGTCAGTGGACCGAACAGCTGCTTGACGCGCTGGAGTACCTGCACGGACAAGAGAACCCCATAATTCACAGGGATATTAAACCTCAGAACCTCAAGCTCACGCCGCAGGGACAGGTGATCCTGCTTGATTTCGGCCTCGCCAAGGGAAATCCGACCGACGCAAACCACAAGACGGCTGCAAACAGTATTTTTGGTTACTCGCGGCACTACGCCTCGCTGGAACAGATACAAGGGACCGGAACCGACCCCCGTTCGGACATATATTCACTTGCTGCGACTCTTTATCACCTTGCCACGGGCAAGGCTCCGGCAGACGCATTGACCCGCGTCATGAACGTGATGAATGAGGACGAGGACACGTTACTGCCGGCGAACAAGATCCACGAACAGGTGGATGAAGAGTTTGCGGCAGCGCTTTCACAGTGTATGTCCCTGAATGCGAATCTGCGCCCGCAGACGGCGCGTGAAACTTACGAGCTGATATTCGAGCACAAGAAACCCGTTCGCGAGCAGGAAACGAAAGCGCAGGACTCTCCGGCGGCGTTCAGTGCGTTCTCAACCCAGAACACCAGGATCATTCCCGACGCTGACAGCGCCGAACCTTCTGAACTTCGCACGAAAGTGATGGATCCTAGGGCTCCGGATGATTCCGTCGTAACCCGACTGGCGACACCGGAAACGGAGTTTGGCGACCGGGGCGGAACGATCGGCGGGGGCGGAGTGACTCAGAGTACTTTCTCGAGATCGCGAGTCCTTGCAGCGGTGGGTGCGTTGGCTTTGTTGCTCGTCGGTTCGGTGATAGCGGTTGTATATTACGGGTCGTTCACTACCGCAGAACAGCCTGCGGGATCTGCACTTTCAAATTCCGATACTGAAGCAGCAGTACCACTTGAAGATGGTGGCGCAGACGTTTCCGGTGAGGCGTCATCGGAAGCCGAGGTGGCCGTGTCGGGTGCAGAAGATGCGCCGGAAACGTCCTCCCCGAAGCCGCAAACGGCATCTGGAACAGGAAGGGCGCCGACCGCTCCCGCGCCGGAAACGGGAGCAGTGATCTACGGGCCTTCGGAAAAGGACCTTGAGGAACTCCGTCGGCTGGAAAAGGAACTCGGGACCGAGTTCGAGTTCAAGATGAAGGATGGCAAGATCTATAGCGAAGATCTCGTAATTGATGACAAGGGCGTGATGATCCGTCCCATCCGTCCGGGACAGCGCGGGGTGAGGTTGCCGACGACTAGGGAAGAGTTGCGAAGAATGACTCCCGAGCAGCGTAAAAAACTTAGGGATGCGATGGAGATGAGACGGTTGGCGGAACGGAATATCCCGAAGGTCGATCCGCCAAAGCCCCCGAAGACGCCTTCACCGCTGCCCAGCCCGTAAGAAATGCTACGATTGATCCTGTTCAGGTTCGAGAGCTGCGCCGATGACTTCGCGCAGCTTTTTTGTTAGCTCCCTGGCTCTCGTTCTGCTGTCCTCGTCCGGGAGGAATTCGGCGGCATCTATCACCTCGTGGTAGACCACGGTTACTTTGTGAGGCTTCGGAAATGCCGTGTCTCTTGGCCAGACCTTGTTTCCGCCAATGATTGTCACCGGAAGGACGGGCACACCCGCGGAGATGGCGAGACGTGCGGCTCCGTCCTTAAACTCAAGCATCTTGCCGTCGGCAAACGCCCTCGAGCCCTCGGGAAACACTACCAGCGTCTCGCCTCTTCGAAGGACCTTGAGCGATTCTTTCATCGATCCCACAGAACCTTTTTCGATGTTAACCGGAAAGGCTCCGAGTTTTCGTATTGCCGGACCTATGAAGAACCAGCCAAACGCCCTGTCCCACGCCATGAAACGTAGCGGGCGCAGCACGGGAAGGCAAATCCAGTAAGGGTCAAGGTAGGTCTGGTGATTTGAAACTATCAGCAGACCGCCGTCTTTTTCCGGAATAAGCTCTTTGTTCTTGTACTGAAGCCCCCACGCAAGTTTGCCAACGATCCAGCCGACAGCCCTTAAGAACGCTACCAAAGCGGCCGAAGGCATATCAAAATCGTCTTCTGTTTGCGTGGAGGGCGGCATCGGCGAGAGGAATGCGAAAGCAGACTCGGCAGAATTCTAATCGTTCGCCGTTCGAAGTCAAACCCCTCAGGATCCGTGGAAGCTCAGGATTCTATGCCCTCAAGCGGGAAGTAACTGTCGATGAACTCTACATGCAGGCGGGGAATTCCGTCAGGGCCGATCCGTTTACCACGCACGACAGCCTTGATCGAGGTATTGAACTGGGGACAGCTTATCTTGATGAATGACCCTACCTCGATATCGATCGACGAGAATACGGCAGCCCCGGAAAGGCTTATGTTCTCGGTAACTGTTTCCTCTCTCTTTATGAGTCGGCCTTCTTCGTCCACAACTTCGACCGAAAGGTTGATCGGCATATCGTAACGATAGTGCCTGCGGTCCTCCTTTGGCAGGTGATCCTCGTCAGGATCTGGTTCAGCCCGTTCGATCCTCCATAGACCCTTGTCCCCGCGGTCAACCACCTCGTAGATTACTGACGGATCCTCAAGATAGCTCTTTGGCGGGACCCTGCCGATGAAAGCGACGCCTACGAGGTAGGTGTCGCCGTTACCGGCTTCCAAACGAACGCATCTTCTGACGATGGCCCAGATTCTGTACTGCGGATCGAGATAGTCAAAACACCGCATCTTTCGCGGCATAGGCAGGGTCAGAAGAAGCAGCCGGCCGCGTTTGACCGGTCGCTTGAGAGTGAAACCGGCGCCAAACGCCGATATGTCTTTCAATCTCGTTACTTCTTCCCAGCCTTGTGCACGGCTGTCCTTTCCCTCCACTTTCAGGGGAAGAGTGATCGCGATTCGCTGTATTCTTCGAGCCTCTTGCGAGGCGGGTTTTGCGGTATCTGTAGTCGACATTTTCTGACCTCCGGGGGACGGGGTCTGGCAGGCCGCCAGGAGCGGGTTCCGATCCAGTAAAAAAGGACCTTAAAGCTTGGAATTGTAAAGGTTTGTCGGGTTGCGCGGGAGGGTCAACCGCGATACAATTACAGCTTATTCAAACGGGTCTTTATTCGGCTTCCAAGCCGGCACGCCTTCGAGATTCTTAACCCCTTTTTCACTAACCTTTTTGGTTCCAAGGCAGAGCATAAATGGATTCACTTTCTGAAAGAGATCAGATCAATATTGAAGACGAGATGAAGCGGTCTTACCTTGATTACGCGATGAGCGTGATCATCGGCCGCGCGCTTCCTGATGTGAGGGACGGCCTCAAGCCTGTGCACCGCCGCGTGCTCTGGGCGATGCAGGAACTCGGTAATTATTATAACAGACCGTATAAAAAGTCCGCTAGAGTTGTTGGCGACGTGATCGGCAAGTATCACCCCCACGGAGACTCCGCGGTTTACGACACCGTGGTCCGCCTGGCACAGGATTTCTCGATGCGTTACCCGCTTGTGGACGGCCAGGGGAACTTTGGTTCAATAGACGGCGATTCCGCGGCCGCGATGAGGTATACCGAGGTCCGCATGCAGCGGATGACTGATTCGGTCCTCGCCGACATCGAGAAAGAGACTGTTGATTTTCAGGCAAACTACGACGAATCTCTATCGGAACCGGTAGTTCTTCCGACGCGAATTCCGAATCTGCTGGTAAACGGATCAGAAGGTATCGCCGTCGGAATGGCCACCAAAATACCTCCGCATAATCTTGGAGAGGTGGTCGATGCAACGGTCGCGCTGCTGAAAGATCCTCAGACACCTATTGGAGAGCTGATCAAGCTGGTTCCGGGTCCCGATTTCCCGACAGGCGCATTCATTTACGGTCGGGAAGAGATCCACAAGGCATATCGCGAAGGCCGTGGCATTTTGAGGCTTCGCGCCAAAGCGAACATCGATCTAATCGGACGCGGCAAGAGCGAACGAAACGCGATCATCATCACCGAGATCCCCTACCAGTTGAACAAGGCGCGGCTTATCGAAAAGATCGCCGAGCTCGTTAATGTTAAGAAGCTTGACGGTATCTCTGAGATCCGGGACGAATCGAGCCGCGAGGGAATGCGGATCGTGATCGAGCTGAAGCGTGACGCCGTGCCAGAGGTTGTTCTCAACAACCTTTACAAGCTAACGCCTCTGCAGTCATCGTTCGGCATCATCAATCTTGCGATCGTCGACGGCCAGCCGAAGGTCCTCACGCTGAAGCAGATGCTTGAGGCGTTCATCGACTTCCGCAAGGAGGTAGTGCGCCGCAGGACCGAGTTCGAACTCAAGAAGGCACAGGCGCGAGCCCATATTTTGGAAGGCCTCAACAAGGCGATCGACGCGCTCGACTACATCATTCCCTTGATCCGGAACTCGCGTTCCGTAGACGAGGCGAAGAACTGGCTGACCGCTAATTTCACCGATCTGCGGGAAGTCAGGGAATGGCGCGGTATCCCGGGCGATGCTTCGGAAGCAAAATTCCTCGACCAGCTCGAGAAGGTGATCGGCAGCCTCGAATTCTCTGAGATCCAGGCGCAGGCTATCCTCGACCTTCAGCTTCGCAGGCTGTCAGCCCTTGAACGGCAGAAGATCGTCGAGGAGTACGAAGAGATCATCAAGCTGATCGCCGAGCTCGAGAATATTCTTTCGAACGAAAGCGTACTGCGGCAGCTGATCATCGACGAGCTGGAAGAGGTCAAAAAGCTGTTTGGTGATATCCGCAGGACAACGATCGTTGATGCCGGCGCCGAGCTGAACATCGAGGACCTGATCCCGGACGAAGAGGTTGCGATCACGGTCACAAAGGCGGGGTACGTCAAGCGAACTCCGATCGCGACCTATTCTCGGCAGGGCCGCGGAGGAAAGGGGCGATTTGGCGCAACGGCAAAAAACGAAGATTTTGTACGGCATCTTTTCATTGCTTCGACCCACGACTATCTAATGGTCTTCACCGATGACGGGCAGGTTTACAAGCTGCGCGTCCACGAAATACCAGATGCTCTGCCGTCGGCACGCGGAAAGGCGATCGTGAATCTCGTGAGCATTCCGAACGCGAGGCGCCTGGTTGGTGTATTGCCGGTCAGGGACTTCTCCGAAGACAAGTTCGTAACTATGGTTACCCGGAAGGGCACGATCAAGAAGACCGCGCTGTCCGATTACCAGAACATACGCGTCAATGGGATCAATGCGATCAACATTGACAAGGACGACGAACTGCTGGACATCATCGAGACCGATGGTGAACGACAGATCATTATCGCAACGCATAACGGAATGGCGATCCGTTTCAGCGAAGAGGATGTCAGGCCGATGGGCCGTGCGGCGCGCGGAGTGCGCGGTATAAAGCTCAGCAAGAGCGATTACGTGATAGGCGTCTGTGCGGTCGGTCAGACAGGTGAAGAAAAGATCCTGACCGTTTCTGAGAAAGGATTCGGAAAACGGACCGAGGTAAGCAACTATAGGTTGACGAAGCGCGGCGGAAAGGGAGTGATCAACATGAAAACGACCGACAAGACCGGCAAGGTGGTTTCGTCGTTCCCGGTCGAGCAGGATTCCGAGATCATGATCATCACCCAGCAGGCCAAGCTGATCAGGATCGGAGTCAAGAACATCCGCGAGACGGGACGTTCCGCACAGGGCGTGACGCTGATCAAGACCAGCGAAGGCGACCGCGTAACGAGCGCCTCGCTCCTGGACCACAACGAAAAGGAAGGAGAAAACGGGGGCTCCTAAACGGTTCCAAGTTTCAGGATCCAGGTTCCAAGTTCAAAGATAAGAGCGGGTGAGTTTTCGTTTAGCGGCGGGCTTGCCCGCCTTTCTGCACGTACAGGACGGATAGTGATGAGTACTGAGTGTCAGAAGCCTGACCGTTAGGGAGGGCTACCGCACAAGGTCCAAAGTTACAGGGAAAACTCGAAGCACCGTCGCTTAGAGCAGCGCTTGCAGGTCGGCCTGCGGCCGAATTTCAGATTTCAGATTTCGATAGGCTTGCTAGACTCGTTTAGAGCGGTGCATGCGAGTCAGCCTTAGGCCGAATTTCAAATCTCAAATTCCAGATTTCAGAAAAGGTATAACGACTCGTTTAGAGCGAGGTCTCTGAACTCTGAAACTCGCCCATAGGCCGACGGAGATCCTGAAACTCGAAACCTGGTACGCAGCGCAAGCGCTGCTCCGAACAGTTTGAATGTTGCACGCGGCGCTCTTTGATTACTGAACCTTGAACACTGAACTTTGAACGGCTGCTACATGCAAGTCCATCGGCCATTGACGACCATCGCCGGAGCTCCGTTCCCTCCGCCCTGGCAGGGTTCCGAATCGCGCCTGCAATCCGGGCAGAAAACCATGGATCCGTCGTCTTTATTCCTTGGCAACGATCTAAAAGGTATCGAAGGCATCTTCACCGGCGATCCGAATTCAACATCCGTTCCGAAGTAGGTCGGATGGCCCTGGACCTGGCCTTCCGAGGGCTGCCCTGTCATAAAAATGATGGTCGCGTTTCCGAAATTCTCCTTCGTAGCGCCCCGGCAAGCCAGGATATTTCCGTCGTAGCAGAACCGGTCACCCGTCGAGTAGACGCGGACACGTGGATCCGCCCTGAACGTGTTCGGTCCGTAAAGAGTTCCTGTAGACACAAACGTCCTCCGGGCCTTGAAAATGATCGGGTCGCCAAATACGGAATTAACAAAAGTGATCGGATAGGAATAGTCGCCGGCGAGCGGATTCTCGACGTCGTTGTACACAAACGATTCCGTCATCGCCTCAGTCTCGGAACCGATCACGGTCAGTGGTCCGGTATCGAGCATCTTGATGAAAGTCCCGCCCAAAGCCGAAGGGAATCCTCCGCCAAATGTGTCCTCTACAAGCACTGCCCCGACACGTTCAAAATGCATCGAGTCGGCCGCACGGTTCGGGGTCCTCTGCGGATTTATGAACAGCGATCCTTCGATGCGCCAGTTGGAATTCCTGACATTCGTATAGATGGCCGCGTCGGCATTAAAAATGAAGCGGCATTCTTTGACCTTCACGTAGTCAACCTGCCAGTTAAGGCTCGTTTGCGGCAACCCGTACACTGAGAAGCCGCGATAGAAACTGTGCAGGACAATTCTTTCGAGGCTTATGCTTTGGGTAGAGAGATACGCGCCCAATGCCTCGATACCGTAAGTGCCGACGGGACTCTCAGCGATCAGCTCAATGTCCCTCATAACAACGGACTCAGTGCATTCGCCGATCCTGAAAAGAGCCCGGTTGGTGCCCTTGAGCCTGATCCGGCTCGGGTTCTCGCGTTTCATGTTGTTGGTCGAAGCTCCGGTATGAAGGCCGCTGACTCCCTCGATAGTTACACCGGAAGGAATGACCAGGGGTCTGAAACTTCCCGTGGAACCAACCACATAGTCGCCTTCGGGAAACTTGAGGATGCCTCCGTTCCGGGTCGCAAGATAAGCCAGCGCGCTCCTGATCGCGAGCGTGTCATCGGTGTTTCCATCGCCGACGGCGCCAAAATCACGGACGTTATAGAACCCGGCCTCGTTGGGCTCCGGATTGGCTCTCCAGATGTAACTAACTCTTCCCGAATACTGGTCGCCGGGAAAATCGACCCGGTAGGAATCGTCTTCGCCCTCAAAGCACCAGTAGGAACTCGCGACGCCGGAACGCAATGTTGCAGATCCTCCCGAGCCGGCAGTAACGTTCGATCCGCCGCAGGCCCGCACGTTCAAAGGGGTCGAGCGGTCGAGATCGGTGATCGTTACGGTCGTCGCGGGCGGCGAATACCTTACGGCGCAAGCCGGTGCATTCTGAGTTTCCGGGACGTCGAGGATGATGTTGTAGCCCTCGAACCTGTTTTGTTGCGAGAAGATGGATACCGACAGGATCGCGGTCACCAGGACCGCAAACGCAATTCTTCTTGTGTTCATATTGATTTCCGGGAGAGGGAATCTGGTTTTTATCTAGAGTATACCCGGCGGGGAGCCGGACTGAAAAAGGTTGGGGTCATTCAAAGAGTCCCGGCGACTTCAGTTCGCTCGTAAGGAACTCGATACCAAAGTGCTCGTACGCGAGTCGAGTGGCGCATCTTCCGCGGGGAGTGCGGTCCAGGAACCCGATCTGAAGCAGGTATGGCTCGATGATCTCTTCGATCGAATCCTTCTCTTCGTTGATCGAGGCGGAAATAGTACCGAGCCCTACCGGGCCGCCGTCAAATTTCTCGATGATGGTCATAAGAAGTTTTCGATCGATCTCATCGAGCCCGAACGTGTCCACTTCCATCCGGTTGAGAGCATCGATCGCGACCTCTTCGGTGATGTCGCCGTCATAATCGACCTCCGCAAAATCGCGTACACGCCGGAGAAGCCTGTTCGCAATCCTCGGTGTACCTCTCGATCTTCGTGCGATCGCCTTCGCTCCCTTCTCATCTATTTCTACTTTGAGTATCCCGGCCGATCGTTCGACGATAGTCTGAAGGTCGTCGAACGAGTAAAAGTCCAGGTGGAAGACGATCCCGAACCGGCCGCGAAGCGGTCCAGTGATAAGGCCCGGCCGCGTCGTCGCTCCGACAAGCGTGAACTTGGGAAGCTCGAGCTTTATCGAACGCGCCGCTGTGCCCTGGCCGATCATTATGTCGAGATTGTAATCCTCCATCGCCGGATACAGGACCTCTTCGATTGCAGGGTTCAGCCTGTGGATCTCGTCGATGAAAAGCACGTCACCCTCTTCAAGGTTAGTCAAAAGCGCGGCAAGGTCGCCTGCCTTTTCGATGATCGGCGCGGCGGTCGAACGGAACTCGGCGCCCATCTCGTTCGAAGTGATCCCTGCGAGTGTCGTCTTTCCGGTTCCCGGAGGACCTGTAAGAAGAATGTGGTCGAGCGCTTCACGGCGTTTTAGCGCCGCCTTCATATAGATCCGCAGATTGTCCTTTATCTTTCTTTGGCCGATGTACTCGCCGAGATGCGTTGGCCTGAGGGACAGCTCGAACCGGCGCTCCTCTTCGCTGACCGGAGCGCCAGTCCTGATATCGGGGATCTCGAAAGATTCGTTCATCTATGCGGCTACGTTGAAATCAACTTCCAGCAAGGAGTTGGAGACTGCGTTTCAAGAGCTTCTGCACCGTCATTTCCGTGCCTTCGCGTACAGCTTTCCGTAATTCTCTTTCCGCGGCTTTTGGCCTGTACCCCAAATTCACGAGCGCTGAAAGCGCATCTTCGAATGCGTCGGATTCAACGTCCTCTCCAGTTGCGGTTGCGGCCTTCGCGGCCGGCTCCGCCGCAAAGTCGCCCATCTTGTCACGCAGTTCCACCACCATTCTCTCGGCCGTTTTCTTTCCTACACCGGGAATCGAAGTTAGTTTGGCAACATCATCCGATCGGATCGCGGAAACTATCTCTTCGGGACTCATTCCCGAAAGCATCGAGACCGCCAGTTTGGGACCTATCCCTGACACCGCGATCAACTTGAGGAACAGCCCGCGCTCGGCTTTTGAACTAAAGCCGAACAACTGCAGGGTATCCTCGCGGACGTAAGTGTAGATCCTGAGAGAAACATCCGATCCGGTTTCGCCGAGGAGGTAGAACGTCGACAAAGGGATCGTGACCTCATAGCCCACGCCGTGAACGTCAACGACCACGCTTGCCGCGTCTTTCTCAAGCAGTTTGCCGGATATCGCAGAGATCATAGTGTTTCACACTTGAAACAAACGATAATTTATTACAGTCACGAATCTAACGCAATGCCGCGCACATCGGATGCATTCGTGACGTTTTTCACAAATTGGTTGCGGTGACTTATAATTCTTGGGCCGATGAAATCCGAGAAGATATCAGAACTCACGACCAACCGACTCAGCATATATCTGCGCTGTCTCAACGAGCTCGCCGCCGAAGGGAGCAAAACAGTATCCTCCGACAACCTCGCCAAACGTTTCCATCTTAACTCAGCTCAGATCAGAAAGGACCTGGCCTGTTTCGGAGAGTTTGGGGTGCGGGGCGTGGGGTATTACGTTGAGGACCTTCGTCAGCAGCTGACCAAGATATTGGGTCTCGACCACCATCATCGAGTGGGGATAATCGGCGCCGGAAGGCTTGGGACGGCTTTGACCGATTATTACGGATTTCGCCAGACCAATTTTGAGGTCGCGGCATTGTTCGACGCTGATCGCGAAAAGATCGGGACGGTGGTCAGCGACGTAAAAATCTACGATGTAAGGGACTTCGCCAAGATCGCCGACCGGCAGGGGATCGACGTGGCGGTGATCGCGGTTCCGGCCGAATACGCCCAAAGGGTGCTTGAGATGATCGTCGCTTCGGGTATCAAAGCGGTGATGAACTTCGCACCAACGCCTCTTCTTGCGGATGAGGAGATAAAATTGAAGACCATCGACCTCACTATCTCGCTTGAAAGCCTCTCTTATTTCCTAGCCGGATCGGGAAAAAACGGAAAAGAGTGAAAAGTGTGAATCTAATCTGCTATTATCGACGTAGCTGATAGAAACACATTTATAAGGGGAAATAGCAATGATGATTTTTGAGATTGTAAAACGAGCTCTTCCATTCACTCTCGCGCTCGCAGTCGGCATCCTTCTCGCCTACCCGTTCGCCGCGGCGACTACCACGGTTTCCACGTCTGATCACTACAACGCAGACAAGGAACTCCTTGAGGAGAACTATCGGCTCCGTAAAGAGAACTGCGAGATGAAGCGTCAGATCACGATCAGAGGCGAAAGAGACGAGTTCATTTTCGAGCTCGATGTCCCTGAGCCGCCGATGCCGCCGGTTGCGCCGGAGCCGCCCCTTCCACTTGAGGCTCCTCCGATTCCGGATGCACCAGTTGCTCCTGAAGCGCCTGCAGCTCGGCCTTCAAGGAATTAGATCGTAGATAGATTTCGGATTGGCCGCAGGGCCGCGATCTGACCGTCGGACTTTTACTTCACGACGGTCAATTGTGGTACTCTGTGGCTAAATTTTTGTAAGGGTGCAGGTCTGGTCGCTTCTCGACCAGGCTACGCATTTACCGTTCCAGATGCCTTCAGATATCAACGAGACCGAAGCCCGCGAACTGATCGTCGAGGTTGGCAGGCTGATGTATGAGCGCGGCTACGTCGTGGCCTCTGACGGAAACGTCAGCATACGGGTTGGCGAAGACCGCATAATCGCGACGCCCACGATGACCTCGAAGGGCCGGATGACTGTCGATTCGCTTGCCGTCACCGACCTCGACGGAAACGCGCTTAGCGACAAGCGAGCGTCGTCGGAACTGGCGATGCACATTCTCATCTACAAGAACCGCCCGGACGTTCTTGCGGTTTGTCATGCACATCCTCCTTACGGAACCGCGTTTGCAGTCGCCGGCCTGCCGATAGACAAACCCATCCTTTCAGAGGTCGTGTTGACGCTCGGCTGCGTTCCTTTGACGGACTACGGGACGCCCTCGACGGATGAACTTACCGATGCGATGAAGCCTTTCGTGGCCCATCACAATGCTCTTCTAATGGCGAACCACGGCGCGGTGGCTTATGGCAAGGACCTCTGGCAGGCGTTCGACCGTATGGAAACTCTGGAGCATACTGCCAAGATCGCGATCCTTTCGAGAGCTCTTGGAGGCGCCAACGATCTGCCTCCGGATTCGATCGAGAAACTCATCCACATTCGAGAGCGTGCGGGTTATCTTGATGAGTCGGCCAGATGCCAGGCTTGCGGGTATCTTCACGAAACAAGCGTCACTTGCGATCTCGACGGCGCCTCGGTGCCGAACGGCGCAAAGATCTCATTTACGCGTGACGAGTTGATAGAACTTCTAAACAGCGTCGTGTCAAGACAGTAATGGCAAGGCCGCCGTTGGCTAATTTCCCCAAAAGACTGTAAATTTGTATTTCTTTCAGCAAACACACCAGGAGCTTGAAAATTAAATGCAAGAAGCACTAGGAATGGTTGAGACCAAAGGACTTGTGGCGATGATCGAGGCGTCTGACGCGATGGTCAAAGCCGCTAACGTCCATCTCGTAGGGTACGAAAAGATCGGGGCCGGTTTTGTTACGGCGATCGTCAGAGGTGATGTGGCCGCAGTCAAGGCCGCGACAGACGCAGGGGCGGCAGCTGCCCGAAGAGTTGGCGAGCTTGTGAGCGTCCACGTTATCCCGAGGCCGCACAGCAGCGTCGACGATAATCTTCCCGTTGTCCTCAAGTAACCGCGAATTCCGGGCCGGGCGTATTGAACGCCGGGCCTTTTTGTCTTTATGCGAATCGCAAGAATCCTCGGCACGGTTGTTTCGACACAGAAAGACGAACGTCTTCGCGGCAAGAAGCTATTGGTCGTGAAGCCCATCAACCTTGACGGCTCGGACCGGGACGATTACGTCGTTGCGGTCGATACCGTCGGCGCGGGCTTTCACGAAAAGGTGCTGATTGTCGGAGGGTCCTCGGCCCGTATGGCCGAGGGCAACAAGGACTGTCCGGTCGACACTGCGATAGTTGGCGTGATCGACACGATCGATTTTATAAAGGACGAGTAAATGAAGAAGTACCGGGCAGCCGCTGGCGCAGTTTTGCTCTTGCTAATTTTCAGCGGCATCGCGAACGCGCAACAGGATATTTCCGACTCCAAGCGAAAGCTCATCAATGACTTCCTCGAAGCAACCGACATAAGAAACCAGATCGAGGGGATCACCGATTCGATGCTTCGCTCCATGGAGATCACGTATCCGCTAATGGTTCAGGACTCGCTGGAAGGCAGTGACCTGACAGAAGCCGAAAAGAACATGATGTCCTCTTTGATCGAAGAGAGTTATGTTGCGTTCAGCGAGAGGTTCAGGGAGCGGCTTCCGGGATCGGTCGATTTTGGCAAGTACATCGATGACGTAATTGTTCCTCTTTACGACCGGCATTTCACGGAAAACGAGATCAGGGAACTTGTAGATTTTTACAGGACGCCGACCGGGAAGAAGCTCATCCGGATCACCCCTCAATTGACCGACGAATCGCTGGAAATTGCGAGGGAATACCTGACCCCGAAGCTTATGAAACTGGCCAAAGAGGTCCTGGAAGAGACTTTCCCGAAATTTGAAGACGGAACGAAGAACGGACCGCCGCCTCCGCCTGCACCAAAGAAAGACGGTTAGATGCAGCTCGCCAGAGTAATCGGAAACGTCGTCTGCACGGTCAAGAACGAATCACTTCGCGGCCGGAAGATACTCATCGTTCAGAACCTTTCTGAGGACCTTGAACCGGTTGGAAGTCCTCTCGTGGCGCTCGATGCAATAGGCGCGGGCGTCGGAGAGTTGGTTTTCTGGTGCCGCGGCAAAGAAGCCGCGTTTCCTTTCAAGCGAGACGCCACACCGACAGACTGCACGATCGTCGGAATCGTCGATTCCGATTCTCACATTTACAAAAAAGAGCGATGATCATTGCCCGTGTTATCGGCAACGTCGTTGCCACTCAAAAGAACCAGCGTTACGAGGGGAGCAGGATAATGCTCTGTCGACAGTTGACACCGGAGGGCAAGGATACCGATTTCACGCTGCTCGCCCTAGACGGTGTGGACGCTGGAGAGGGTGATACTGTGCTGATCGCACGGGAAGGATTTTCTGCCTCGACCGTTGCGACCGGAAGGCCGGGCGCGGCGATAGATTCGGCGATCGTCGGAGTAATAGACTATGTTGATCTTCTGCCCGAAGATACGGCGAAGAAGAAGTAGTTAGAAGATGCGCGACGAACAGAAACAGGCTTTGGCAGAAAGGATCGCTTCCGCGCTCCACAACGATCCGTCAGCGGACGGTAACGAACAGGTCTGGAAGGCTATCGAAGATCTGGGAAACCGGCTTGAGGCAATAGAAAAGTCTCTTTCATCATCGGGCACTTCGGTTGGTTCTTCACGAGTTGTCACCCGGCATCCAAGCCTTGATAAATATGCCGTTCTCGAAGCGTCGGAATCGAACGGAGACAAGGAGAAGCACTGCACATTCGAGCCCCACGGCCGCGTCTGCGATCATTGTTCAATGTGCAATTCGCGAGGCTTCTAAGAACTCTCACCACGGAGAACACAGAGGGCACGGAGTCAAAAACGAACTCCGTGCCCTCTGTGTTCTCCGTGGTAACCCAGCAACCTACGAATCGCTCTTCATATCGTTCGCATCCATTCTTGGCACCTCATTCGCACCCTCGTCCGCCTCAAAGAAGGGTTCCTCGGCAAAGCCCACGATCGACGCCGTAATGACCGCAGGGAATTGGTTTCGGGTCGTGTTGTAATCTGTAACGGCCTGGTTGTAATCCCGCCGGGCAACATCCAGGCGGTTCTCGGTACCTTCGACCTGGTCCTGCACCTTCAGAAACGCCTCGTTCGATCTCAAGGTGGGATAATTCTCGAAGACGACCAGAAGACGGCTGAGGGCTGAGTTGGCCTGAATTATCTCCTGCTTTTGCTCAGGCGACCTTGCGCCTCCATCTCCTGCCGGGGGCTGATTCTGAAGACCTGCAAGTTTCGCCCTTGCGTCCGAGATCTTGCCGAACACCTCCTGCTCATTGAAGCCGGCAGCCTTCGCTGCCTCGAACAGGTTTGGTAAAAGATCGGCGCGCCGCTGCATAGCACTCTCGACGTCCGCCCACTTGCCTTTCACGTTCTGATGTTTGGCCGTGAGTTCGTTATAGCTGCAGCCCGAAAAAGTGACGGCCGCAAACACGATAAGAAGTAAAGTAACTCTCTTCATTGTCAGATCTCCCATACGCCCTTCGGCGGTCTATTCCAGGACGTCAACGGCATTGATCACCGACTCAATGTCCTTCAGATAATCGGCGAACAACTCGTTCGCCTCTGTCACTTCCATCTTTTCCTTTGCCTCATTCTCACGAATGGCAAGTACTTTTTCAAACGATGCGCCTTCGATCCCGGCGTGTTTCGCGGTTTCGCGGAGGATGTCCCTCTTCTTTAGCGGCGGCTCTATACCCCTGAGCAAAAAGATCGCACGGAAATCCGAGGCGAAGTTTGAGATGCTCTTGCCCATCAGGTCCGCCAGCCGCTCTCCTGAGGTCGAGACCTCGATATAAATCCTTCGAAGCCGCAGCAGGTGGCTCCTGAGCTCGTATTCAAGCTGATGTCGCAGATTCGTATCGGAAATCTCGACGTGGGAAAGAACGTCCTCTCCGAAAAGCACCTTCCGCCCGCGTTCCATAAAGTGAAACTCGATCGGAAATACGTCGCCGGCGTCAAGCAGTTCCGAAACCGTGAAGTACATCGGAACAGGATGCCCCAGCTTCACCCATTCGCGTATCGCGCTATGGGCATTTCTCAGATCCTCGGGAGAGATCTTCTCAAGAGCGACAAGAAGGTTGTAGTCGGATTCGAACGGGACGAACTCTCCGGTGGCTGCAGAGCCATACAGCACCACTGACTTTAGATTCTCGCCGTGTGTCTGAACAAGGTCTTCTATGAAATCTTCAAAATAATGCTGCATAATTACGAGTTCCTTCCGCCGGCTCGATTACCAGCCGCCGCCGGCTCCTCCTCCGCCAAAGCTTCCACCGCCGCCGAAGCCTCCCCAGCCGCCGCCTCCACTCCAGTCGGAAGAACCTCCTGAGCTCCAACCGGATGAAGATCCGCCGGAACTACCGCTGTTAAGCAAGCCTGCCAGGATCAATGCGAGGACATCCCCGCCATCAATCCCGCCGCCACCTCCGCCTCCACGGCCGCCACCGCCCCCTCTATTGTTCGCATAGGCGATAGCTATAAGAAAGAGCACGATCGCCAGGCAGCAGATAAACCTCGCGAATCCACTTGAGAGGAAGTTGTAGTCCCTCTCGTAGACCCGTTCAGGAGTAGACGCTGTGACCGGCAAGCCGCTTTGAGCCGCCTTTACGGTCTCGATGTATGCATCGATCGTGTCCTCGATGCCCTTTCCGTAATCCCCTGCGCGAAAAGCGGGCACGAGCAATTGCCTCTGAAGCGAGCCTACCAATCCGTCAGGTAGCTCATCGCCAAGATCGTTGCTGACTTGCGTAAAGTACTTGCGGTCTTCGATCGCGACCAGCAGCAGCAAGCCCGGGTTGTCGTCTTCCGTCGAACCTATCCCCCAACCCCTCGCGACTGCAAGGGAATAGTCAAAGATATCCCGCCCGCCGGTGGTCCTGATCACGGCAACGCCCATCTCGACCCTGGGATCAGAAGATTCGCTAAAATCGATGATCTTCTGGGCGATCCGGGTCCGCGTCGTCTCATCCATAACACCGGCATAATCCATTACAGGACTTTCCGGCTTGTCCAGAGGCGAAACGTTTATGGAAAAGGGCTGATCCTGCGGGAACGAGACGCCCGCCAGGACGAAGAACAGCAAAGCGATGAGCCCGGCTGAGAGAAAAAGGGGATGGGTTTTCCGCACGACTCTATTGTGCCAAACGAACCGTCCGCGCCAAAGTCTATACAGGCGCGGTCAACCGCCGACGGCCTCGTGCAGTAGAAAGTGGAGTGCGAAGAAAAGGGCCACACCGGCAAACACCGAGAGAGAAACAAGGGGGTTCTTACCGCCGTGGTGATTGACCTCCGGGATCAAGTCGGAAGCCGCAACGTAAAGAGTTACCCCGCCGGCGATGGGCAAAGCATAGACGACAGCGGAATCAAGATTGGAGCCGATGAGATAGAAGCCAAGCACGCCCGCCAGCGTGGTCGCACCCACTAGCGCCGTAGACATCGTCACCTCTCGAATGCCTTTGCCGGCAGCTAGTACCATCGATCCGATCGTAAAGCCTTCGGGGAACTTGTGAAGAAACACAGCTATGAACATCAGCACTCCAAGCCGGAAATCCACCTGCGAAGCGGCCGATATCGAGACGCCGTCAAAAAACGCGTGGATCAGGAGCCCTCCGATCGCTGTGTAAGCAGAGGAGGCAGGAAGCAGGTGGTCTGCGTGAACCTCTTCACCCAGATGGAAATGCGGTGCGATCGTGTGCTCAAAGAACTGGGTAAGGAGATACCCGCCAAGAAAAAGTATGAGTGGCGCGTAGAGCGGCGCTTGGTTAACGTACGTTCCCTGCCAGAGTTCGATCGTCTTTGGCAGAACCTCGACGAAAGTGACGGCAAGCATAAAGCCGGCGCCGAGGGCGAGAAGGTACTTCAGAAGGCTCTTGTATTTCCGGTGTATGCCGGTAGGGAACAGTATGAGGCCGCCGATGACGTTCGCAAGCGCGACGGCGATCCCGAACAAAACAAGTTGATACAGAGGAATCTCCATATTTCGTATGCCGGGCCGAAAACGTCTCCGGAGCGAAGCACATTATACATTGATGTCCGAATAGTTAAATCCCGCAGGAAAACCGTAGATGTTGGCAAATTTTAAGCAGTTGATTAAAAACTGGGCTGATTTATCTTGACATTGCTTAACCTTGAAGCGTAAAATTCTCCCGTAATTCGTTGGAAGCAGTCTAAAAAGACGATTTTTGACTGAGGTTAACCACTCCGACAATGTGTTTAAGACAAGAGGCGTTTTAAGCACTTCCCCAATTCAAATTGATAGCGGAAAAGGTCCGGTTGCCGGAAAAGAGGACTGGCGGCAACGAGAATCGCTTTCTCATACCAAACAGCTCTGAATCTGGTATCCCGCCGGGCACTTGTCCAAATATCGATACTTATCGAGCAGTCAGACTTTGTTCTTTGAAGGAAAAGGCAGACAAAGCTGAGACCCTCCACAAGCCGGTTTTGCCCGGTGAGATCGTCGCGCTGATGAAACCCGTTTCCCGACTGGTCCTCATCGACGCGACTCTTGGGCTCGGCGGTCATTCCGAAGCCCTTCTTGGCAGTTTCGAAGACCTTTCGATCGTCGGCATCGACCGCGATCCCGAGGCGATCGGACTTGCGGAAGAAAGGCTCGCACGGTTCGGCAGCCGCTTCAAGGCGGTACATTCGAACTTCTCGGAGATCGAATCGGTCGTAAGGGAAATGGGCTTCAGGTCGGTTGACGGCATTGTTGCGGATCTTGGAGTCTCGTCCCTTCAACTCGACAGCGAGGATCGTGGATTCAGTTTCCGGTTTGACGCCCCTCTCGATATGAGAATGAACCGCGACTCTGGAGAAAAGACCGCCGCGGAGCTTCTCGAAGGGCTTTCCGAAGAAGAGATCGCAGATGTGATCTACAAATTCGGAGAGGAGAGGCGCTCGAGGCGGATCGCCAGATGGATCGTCAATAGGCGGGACGAAGGCAACCCCGTAAGGACGACAACCGAACTTGCAGATCTCGTCGCCAGAGCCGTCGGACGAAAACGGAATGACAAGATCCATCCCGCAACCCGGACTTTTCAGGCGCTCAGGATCGCCGTGAACCGTGAGATAGAGGTCCTTGAAGAATTTGTTGCGGATTCGATCGACCTTTTGTCTGCCGGCGGCAGATTGGCGGTTATCACTTTCCACTCGCTTGAGGACAGAGTGATAAAGCGCTCGATGCAAAAAGCCTCAGGCCGATGTTTTTGTCCGCCGAAGTTCCCGAAATGCGTTTGCGGTATGACCGATGATGTCGAGATCCTGACGCGCAAACCGATAGTACCCTCGGAAGAGGAAGTATCTGAAAATCCCCGTGCAAGGAGCGCAAAGCTCCGTGCATGTCAGAAGAAACAAGCAGTTAAGCCCCGGTAAAACTTGAAATGAAAAAGAAAAAATTCCAGAGCGCTCCGCGTTCCCGCGCGGCACGCAAGAAAGAGCCCCTCCCCTGGAAATACTGCCTGGCGACCATCTTTTTCGGCGCCCTCGTAGCAACAGGATTCTTCTTCGCAGCCCAGCAGCACTTCTACACGATGCAGTACGGCATGGAGAACAATTCGCTGCGCGGACAGATCGATGAACTCCGCTCAAAGAACCGGAGGCTTCAGCTTCAGAAAGAGGTCGCGCTTTCGCCTTATCAGATAAAGCGTGAGGCGGAAAAGCTGGGTCTGACGGCGACTACAGTTCGAAATCTGGCGCCGTTCGGCGAGAGGCCCGAACCGCTTCTTGCTTCAACCGCCCCTGCTGAGGACGCGGCGTCGGTCGCAACCTCCCCGGTAAGGACATTTCTTGACAAGCCTTCAGAACAGAAGCCGCGCGGGCCTGCAGGCGAGACGAAAAAGCCGAAAGTGATGAAGATCGTCAAGTCGGCGCCGGCGGCGAAAGCCGAAAAAAAGAAACCGGTTGAAAAGCCAGTCACGAAGAAAGCCGAAACCTCGGCAACCACACGCAGCCGCGTGATCGACGACTCAGTAGAAAGATAAAACCGATGCCGAAACCGCGCAGCCGCAAGCGAACCGAAAAAAGCCCGATGAGATCCGTTTTCGTACGGTATATGTTCATCGTGGCTTTTTTGATCATATGGATCGGGATCATCGGAGCCCGTCTTGTTCACCTTCAGATCACTCAGCACGACTGGCTGAAGTCTCAGGCTGAATCGACCCGCGGCTATGAGCACAAAAGCAAGATGCTCCGCGGCACGATCTACGAACGGGACGGCGGAGTGCTCGCCATGAGCATTCAGGCGAGATCGCTCTTCGCCGACCCAAAGTTCATTGAGGACGAAAAGTCGGTATCGGAGAAACTCGCGAAAGTGCTGGACCTTGACCGCAAGGCGCTGGCTGCTGATCTGAAGGAAGGCAGGGAAAACGGCCGCAGATTCATATGGATCGCGCGCAAGGTCTCCGACGAGGTGTTTCGCGCTGTAAACAAAGCTTTCTCGGACTCCGGTGATGAAGCCGCAACAACCGTCGGCCATCCGGGGCTTGGGTGGAGAAAAGAGCAAAGGCGGGAATATCCGCACAACGAACTCGCTGCGCATGTGATCGGGTTCAGCAACTCGAATGACGAAGGTCAGTCCGGAGTGGAGCGTTCGCAGGAGGATGTGCTGAAGGGAGAAACTGTCAGTAAGTGGAGAGAACGGGACAGGCTCGGGCGCGTGTATATCGAGACCGGCACGGAGCGTGAACCTCCGAAGGACATCGTCCTCACGATCGACAGCACGATCCAGTTTGACACCGAGATGGCACTTGCAAAGGGTGTAAAAGACGCCAACGCGATCGCCGGTAAGGCAGTCGTGCTTGATCCCAAGACCGGCGAGATCCTCGCTATGGCGAACTATCCTACTTTTGATCCGAACAGATACTCCGAATCAGATCCGGAGACCCGGCGAAACCGTGTGATCGAAGACAACTTCTCACCGGGATCTGTGATGAAGATGGTCACTTACGGTGCGGCGCTCGAGGAACGGAAGATCTCGCCAGAAGCGTTTGTAAATTGTGGTAACGGTAGGCTTACGGTCGGCGGTTATACGTTCAGCGACTCGCACGCGATCGGATCTGTGAGTTACACGGAGGCCTTTGCGCAGTCTAGCAACGTGGGTGCTATAAGGACCGGTCAGTCGGTTGGGCAGGACACCTTCTATAAATATGTAACAGAATTCGGATTCGGATCGAGGACCGGCGTAGAGCTTCCGGCGGAAACCGAGGGTCAATTGAGCCACCCGGACGCCTGGGGAGGCATGTCACTCGCTTCGATGTCGATCGGCTACGAAATCGGTGTTACGTCGTTGCAAACGGCGGTGGCATTTGCGACCATTGCCAACGACGGTGTGAAAGTCCAGCCGCACGTACTCAAAGAAATTCGACAATCTGACGGAAGTACGGTTTCAACGGTCAAGCCAAAGGCCGAACGTGTTGTAAGCATTGAGACCGCGCGGAATCTTCGTAAAATGCTGCGTGAAGTGGTATTGAACGGGACCGCGAAACAAGCCCAGCTTCAAGGTTACTCATCGGCCGGAAAAACCGGTACTGCCTGGAAGTACGATCCTCAGTTGCGAAGAGTTAATCGCGCAAAATACATTTCGTCGTTCGTGGGTTTTGCTCCCGCGGATGATCCCCGCGTCGCTATCGCCATTACGATTGACGAGCCGAGGGGAGGCTTGCGTTATGGCGGTCAGGTCGCGGCCCCGGTCTTCAGGCAGATTGCGGAAAAGGTCCTGCCGCGATGGGGCGTTCCTCCGGACGGTTCGATCCCCGAGGACATCCCGTTGTTTGACGATCCCGCGGAAGAGCCGATGCTGGCGGTCGAAGAGTCCGAAGAAGACGCCGCCGATCCCGCAGAGGCTGAGACACGGAAAGAAACAAGTGTGCCTGAACCACGAAAAAAGGAAGCTGAAGCGCTGAAAAAAGAAGATCTGGATCCCGAGAATGTCGCAGGCGACCGGCCCAAGGCGATCAGGCCGGCCGAGAAGAAGAAAACTTGAAATTATCGAAAGCAATCGATCATATGAACGCGGCCGCTGCGTCAGATTTCAACCCCGCTTTGCTCGACATCGAAGTGAATTCGTTCGCGACGGATTCACGGGAAGTTAAAGCGGGTGACTTATTTTTTGCGTTCTCACAACCCGAGTTCAAAGCAAACGGTTTCAACGGGGAATTCCAGGACGCCACGCGATTCGTGCCAACTGCTTTTGCGAACGGAGCTGCGGCGTGTGTCATTCGTAGGGACCGTTTCAAAGAGCACAATTCTGAACTGGACACATTTGAAGACAGGCTGATCTTTTCGAACGACGTCATCGTGTCGTTTCAAACACTTGCAAGAAATGTTTATCGCGAGTGGGGAAAACCGGTTGTGGCAGTTACCGGCAGTGCAGGTAAGACTACTGCCAAGGAACTAACGGCACACGTGCTGGAAGCTGCGGGCCTTAGGGTCCTCAGGAATACAAAGAACCTCAACAATGGTCTCGGTCACCCGATGACGGTCCTGAATCTCGTAAATGACCCCGGTTACGACGCAGCGGTGCTGGAAATGGGGATGTCCACTCCGAACCGCGAGATCGCTCGGCTCTGTACGATCACGCCGCCTGATGTTGCTATCGAGCTGAACGTGCTTCCGGTTCATATCGAGCACCTCGGGACGATCGAGAAGATTCGCGATGCAAAGGCGGAGCTCGTTGAAGGACTAAAGGACGGCGGGACAGCAGTTCTGAATGCCGACGATCCGTTCGTCATCGGGATGAAGGATCGCCATAAAGGCAAGGTTCTCACTTACGGCATCGACAATCCGGCAGACGTGACCGCTCTTGGCATTGAGGCCCGTGGATACGGCGAGACGAGATTTACGCTGCAGACGCCTGAGGGATTTGAAGAGGTCGATCTTTCTCTGTCCGGGAAGCACAACATCCTGAATGCTCTTGCAGCCGCCGCGGCAGGTCACATTTTTGGTATGACCGCATCCCGGATAGCAGAGGCGCTGAGTGCGGTCGGCCCGCCTCCTCAGAGAGGCGAGGTGATCCGGTTTACCGAGGGATTTACTGTCCTCAACGACTCATATAACTCTAATCCTGACGCGCTGCTAAAGATGATCGCGACGCTTGTCGAAGGGGCACCTAAAGGCGCCCGAAAGATCGTCGTCGCCGGAGAAATGCTTGAACTTGGCAATGAAGAAGAATCGATCCACACGGAAACGGGGAAGAGGATCGCAGCGTCCGGCATAGACAAACTGGTCGGAGTCAGGGGCCTTGCCACGGCGCTTGTCGATGGTGCAATAGAAGCCGGTCTGGAGGATGCTGAATTCTCGGCTGATTCGGAAGCGGCGGGCAGGCTTGTCAGTTCGCTCGTCCGCGAGGGCGATGTGATCCTTGTCAAGGGATCGCGCGGAGTAAGGACCGAAAGGGTCATCGAAAGGTTACTTGCAGATCACGTAAAGGCGGATTAAAAGCTGTAGCTGCCTGAATTCGGAAGAGAGCAATGCTCTACTACTTTCTATATCAGCTGGTCTATCAGGGGTACGGCTCGGCAAGCGAGTCATACTTCTTCAAGGGACTGAACGTCATTCAGTACATAACGTTCAGGACCACGTGGGCGACCATCACGGCGCTTCTGATCTCTCTCCTCTTAGGAGGAAAGGTGATCCGGAAGCTGACCGAATTGAAGTTCGGTCAGGAGATCCGCGAGGAAGGCCCGGAAATGCATCAGGAAAAGCGCGGAACGCCGACGATGGGTGGCATCTTGATCATCGGTTCGGTATTCGTCGCAACCGTGCTCTGGGCGAGGCTCGACAGCATATACCTGTGGCTTGCTTTAGGTGCGACAACACTCTTCGCTTCGGTGGGCTTCGCTGACGATTACATAAAGATCGTCAAGAAAAGGAACCTCGGCCTCACAGGAAAGCAGAAGTTGTTCGGGCAGATAATCGTGGCGTTCGGTGTTTGGCTGGTCCTTTACCTGATTGCCAATTATCCGTGGAACCTCAGCATTCCGTTCTTTAAGGCTACAGCCGATGTGAACGGGATCAGCTATATAGGCCCCTGGCTTTATCTGGGGTTCATCATTTTCGTGTTGCTTGGATCCTCGAACGCGGTGAACCTGACCGACGGACTCGACGGCCTTGCGATCAGCGTAACGTTTATCGCGATGTCGGCTTTGACTGCCCTGACTTATGTTTCGAGCGACCGCCGCTGGGCCGAGTACCTTGACATTACACACAAGCCGGAAGCGGCTGAGTTGACGGTGTTTTGCGGTGCGATGGTCGGCGCAAGCCTTGGCTTCCTCTGGTATAACGCGCCAAAGGCCGAGGTGTTTATGGGAGACGTGGGTTCGCTCGCGATCGGAGGTGCGCTTGGAACAGTCGCGATCCTGACGAAACAGGAGTTTATGCTTCCATTCATCGGCGGCGTGTTCATCATCGAGGCACTTTCGGTGATGATCCAGGTCTCGGTGTTCAAGCTGACGAAGCGCGGCGGAAGACCGGGCACAAGGGTCTTCAAGATGTCGCCGCTCCACCATCACTTTGAGTACGTCGGATGGAAGGAGCCAAAGATCGTTTTCAGATTTGTGATCATCGCGATCCTCTTCGCTCTCGCAAGTTTGTCTACATTGAAGTTGAGATAAGAGTATAGCGGGCGCAGTGACCCGCCTGGCAGATGAAGGTCGAAGGAAGAAAAGCCCTGGTTCTCGGCGCCGGAAGAAGCGGCGTTGCTTCGGCCACCTTCCTCGCTGAACGTGGCGCGAAGGTCGCGCTGCACGACAGGAAGCCTCTCGCAGAATGGCCTGAGAAGGCACGCTCTTTGAATGATTCGCACGGCGTGGCGACGATCGACGGCGACATTCCGTCGATGCTGCTGGATCAGATCGACCTTGTTGTTATCAGTCCCGGCGTGCCTACGGGAGTTGTTCCTGCGCGGTATGTTGACAGAAAGGACGGCGAGGTGATCGGGGAGGTCGAACTCGCCTACAGGTTCCTCAAGGGCAGGCTCGTCGGGATCACCGGTTCGAATGGAAAAACGACGACGACAAGTCTCGTCGGCGAGATCCTCAGGAATGCTGGCATAGAGGTCCAGGTGGGAGGAAATATCGGAACCCCACTTCTGTCGCTGACCGGTTCCTCTTCGCAGGCCGGCTGGACGGTCGCAGAACTGTCGAGCTTTCAGCTCGAGACGATCGTCGATCTGAGGCCGAATGTCGGGATCTGTCTGAATGTCACGCCGAACCATATGGACCGGTACGAGCTGTTCACAGATTACGCCGCCGCAAAGCACAGGCTGTTCAGGAATCAGGATTCGTCGGACGTTGCGATCCTGAACGCAGACGACGAGATCACTTCATCGTGGGTGAAAGGTTTAAAAGCTCATACGGTGCTGTTCTCGACAGTTCGCGAGCTCGACGAGGGTCTCTTCCTTCGAGGCGAAGAGCTTGTCAGCCGGTCCGGTGGAAGTGAAAAGGTACTTGCGATACGCAGCGAAATGAAGCTGCGCGGCGTTCACAACGTTCAGAACGTATTGGCTGCGATGGCGGCGGGGCTTGCCTGCGGAGCAGATCCCCGATCGATGCGCGAGACTGTCAGGGATTTCAACGCAGTCGAGCACAGGCTTGAATTTGTCGCTACGATCGCCGGAGTTGATTTTTACAACGATTCGAAAGCGACCTCTGTAGATGCGACTCTCAAAGCGCTGGAGGCTATCGCCGGCGACACAGAAGGAAACATCGTCCTTATTCTCGGCGGGCTTGGAAAGAATGCCCCTTATTCACCGCTCGCGGGCCTTGTACAAGACCGGGTCCGGGCATTGGTGCTCATCGGCGAGGATGCTCCGAATATTGAAGAACAGCTCGGAGAACTATCGGAGTGTATCGAAGCCGGTTCGATGGCGGAAGCCGTTCGGATCGCATTCGGTTCGGCGGAGGAAGGTGACACTGTTTTGCTGGCGCCCGCCTGTGCGAGTTTTGATATGTACTCCGGATTTGAGGAGCGAGGAAAGGATTTCAAGGATGAGGTTGCCCTGCTGGGTAGCTCGACGGCTGAAAAGGCCAACGGATAGTCGAACAGAAACGCGACCTGACTATGGAAAAGAAACAGCGGATGGACTGGATTCTTCTCGTCATCACGGCCCTCTTGGCGGTGTTCGGGGTCGTGATGGTTTACAGCGCATCTGCAATGATCTCCGACCGCGAGACCGACGGTGCGACACAGTACGCATACTTTTATAAGCAGGCGGCATTCACCGCGATCGGCCTCGTACTAATGATCGCGGCTTCAAGATTCAATTACCGCTGGCTTATGAAGCCGTGGATCGTATACGGCGTTCTGTTCGTCACGGTCGTTCTCCTTGCAGCGGTGTTTGCCTTTCCCCCTGTTAACGGTGCCAGGAGATGGATCAGGATCGGCGGGTTCTCGCTTCAGCCATCAGAGATGGCGAAGATCGCCCTGCCGCTCTTCGCAGCCTATTTTTTGACAAAGAATGAGGATTCGATCGGAAACCTGAAAGAAACGGTGATTCCCTGCGTAGCCGTTCTCGGAGTCGTAGGCGGACTAGTGTTCTTCGAACCGGATCTCGGTACGGTAATAGTTCTCTGCGCGATCTTCGTTGCCGTCTATTTTTCTGCGGGAGCAAAGTTTCTGCATATCGCGGCAGTGGGCGCGGGACTGTTAGCGGTCGGCGTTGCAGCGCTCGTGTATGCGCCTTGGCGGATCGAACGGCTGATCGCCTTCATGGACCCTTTCGAAAAGGCCGATTCTTCCGGCTACCAGGTCGTCCAGTCTCTCTACGCGATCGGTTCGGGCGGTGTGTTTGGCGAGGGATTCGGAAGAGGCGAACAAAAGCTTTTCTATCTACCGTATCCGCATTCGGATTTTATATTCGCGGTGGTGGGCGAGGAACTCGGGCTGATAGGCGCAATGGCGGTGCTCGTGGCCTTCGGCCTGTTGCTGTGGCGCGGCGCAAGATCGGCGCTTCTGGCTCCTGAGAGATTCGGAATGTTGCTCGGGATCGGGCTGATCACGGGGATCATCGTTCAGGCGCTCTTCAATATCAGCGTCGTGATCTCGATCCTGCCCCCGAAGGGGATTCCTCTTCCGTTCATCTCGTATGGCGGATCGTCGATCCTCGTGACTCTGGTGTCTGTGGGAATACTTCTGAACATATCGCAGTATTCCGGATACGTTTCGCTTGAGAACGGCCTGCACCGGACCCAAACCCCAAGGAAGGAGCGCAAGGCGCGCAGGGTAAAGAAGGGAAGAAAGGTAACCAGAAAAAGGCCGGTCAAGAGCAAGGCCAAAGTGAAGATGGGAGCGTGAGGCGCTCCGAGGTTTGATGAAAGTGATCATCGCCGCCGGAGGTACTGGCGGGCACATATATCCGGGTATCGCGGTAGCGAAAGAGATCGTCTCGAGGGGCGGCGAGGTATTGTTCGTCGGCGCGAAGGGGGGGCTCGAAAACAGGATCGTGCCGGAAAATGGTTTTCCGATCGAAACGATAAGCAGTGCCGGGCTTAAGAGCATGGGTATCGCCGGAAAGGTCAAGGGCCTCGCGATTCTTCCTAAGAGCTTTCTCGATTCGCTAAAGATCCTTCGCAAGTTCAAGCCCGACGTCGTCGCCGGAGCCGGAGGATATGTTTCGGGTCCCGTGCTTTTGATGGCGAGCTTCTCAAGAATCCCTACCTTGGTAATGGATTCGAATGCGCTTCCGGGATTCACGAATCGGCAGCTCGCGCCATTCGTAACAAAAGCAGCGCTGGCTTTCGAGGAAGCGCTTGAACATTTTGGCAAGAAGGGAATAGTGATCGGTAACCCGGTACGCAATGAGTTTTTTTCGATCGGGCCTTCTCCTGACGGGGATAAAGTGAACCTGTTTCTTACTGGAGGCTCCCAGGGAGCACGCGGGATCAATACCGCGATGGTCGATGCACTCGGACACCTTGCTGATGTGAGGGACAGGCTTCGGATCACTCATCAAACTGGCGAACCCGACCTCGAGACGGTTAGAAAAGGTTATGCGGACGCCGGCTGGAAGGAATCGGAAGTGACCGCTTACGTGAGCGACATGATGGGGAAGTTCCGAGACGCGCATTTGCTCGTCACGAGAGCCGGAGCGACGACCTGCGCAGAACTCGCGGCGGCAGGCAGGCCGGCGATCATGGTTCCATTGCCGACCGCCGCGGATGATCATCAGCGGAAGAATGCGGAGGCAATGCAGGACGCAGGTGCCGCCAGGATGATCCTGCAGAAGGACCTGACAGGGCAGCGGCTCGCCAGTGAGATCAAAGAGCTGATAGCGGATTCGGAAAGGCTACGAAGAATGAGCGAATCGGCGCGAAAGCTGGCAAAGAACGATGCGGCAAAGGCGGCCGCGGACATCATCGAGGAGCTTGCGGCGGGCGGTAAGCGGTAAGCAACTGTCATGGATCATGTGTCAGGTTTCACGATTCAAGGTTCTGATGTCACAAAACTCATGTTTTTTGTTGCGCAGTTAAAACAGGAACGAGTAGTTACACAAAATAGAAACTCGATCATTGATACATGATCATTGATAGATGAAAACATGTTTCGTCATGTAAAAAACATACATTTCATAGGCGTCGGCGGGATCGGAATGAGCGGTATCGCGGAGGTCCTTTCGAATCTCGGTTTCAATGTTTCGGGCTCAGATCTGAATCGTTCTAAGAACACCGAAAGACTGGAGAAAGTTGTAGGAGTGAAGGTCTTCGAAGGGCACTCGGAACGAAACATCGGAGACGCCGAGGTGGTCGTGTATTCGTCCGCGATCAAACAGGACAACCCCGAGATCGTTGCCGCGCGGGACAAGAAGATACCTGTGATCCCGAGGGCGGAGATGCTGGCCGAACTGATGACGCTCAAGCCTTATTCGGTAGCGGTTTCCGGATCGCACGGCAAGACATCCACGACATCTATGGTCGCGACCGTACTTGGCCACGCGGGAATCGATCCAACCACGATAGTCGGCGGCGTGGTGGACACGCTCGGCTCGAACGCAAAACTCGGAGACTCGGAGTGGTTCGTTACGGAAGCTGATGAAAGCGACCGGTCGTTCCTGATGCTCTACCCGACGATCGCCGTCGTGACGAACATCGACCGCGAGCACATGGAATCCTATTCCGGAATGGAGGATGTCTTTCAGTGCTTCACGGATTTCGTGAACAAGGTGCCGTTCTACGGTGCCGCGATCCTGTGTATGGACGATCACCACGTCCAGTCCATCATCCCGAACGTTACGCGCAGGGTCGTTACGTACGGGTTCAGCAAACAGGCGGACGTTTCGGCAGGCAACATCGAATTCAACGACACCTTCGGTTCCCGTTTCAAGGTATTGAGCCGGGAAGGCGAACTTGGTGAGATCGAACTGCCGGTTCCGGGAAGGCACAACGTTTATAACGCGCTTGCCGCTATCGCTGTGGCGCTTGAGCTTGACATCGAGTTTCCGAAGATCGCCGAAGCTTTCAAACACTTCAAGAATGCTGACAGGAGATTCCAGTACAAGGGGACAGTGAATGACATTACGCTGTTTGATGACTACGGACATCATCCGACCGAGATCACCGCAACCCTGGAGGCTGCAAAGAACAGCGCCGGCGGCAGAAGGATCGTCGTCGTTTTCCAGCCGCACAGGTACTCGCGAACAAAGGACCTGATGGAGGAGTTCGCAACATCGTTCAACAACGCAGACATGGTTTACATATCCGACATCTACCCGGCGAGCGAGAAACCGATCGAGGGGATAACTGCCGAGGTGCTGGCAGAGAAGATCGTCGGATTCGGCCACAGAGGCGTTCGCTACATCGGCGGCATCGAGACGGCAGCGGAGTTTGTTTCGCAGGAGCTTGCACCCAACGATCTTGTGATCACCCTTGGAGCAGGGAGCATCACGAAACTGTCAGACGACTTGTTAGAGAAAATCAAAACACAAAATGCCTAGAAGAAAGACCACAACGCAAAGAACAAGGAGAAAGAAGACGACTGCCAGGACGAGGCGGAAGACGGGCGGAAGCAAGCTGATCAATTTCGCCGTGCCGCTATTCCTCGCCGCATGCATTCTCTTTTGTCTCGGGCTATTGTTGTCGGCCGGCGTGCGAAGCGTCGCATCTTCGGACTTCTTCGAGGTCCGAAGGGTGGAAACGGTCGGAGCCGAAAGGGTCTCGCCGGCGAAGGTAGAACAGATAGTCCGCTCCGAGGCGTTCAGGACAGGGGTCTGGAATGCCGATCTCGAAGAGATCAAACAAGGCGTTGAGGAGCTTAAGTTCGTCAGGCACGCCAGCGTCGCCAGGGTACTCCCTGACATCGTTCGCGTGACGATCAGGGAAAGGGTCCCGGTCGCGACGGTCAGAATGGGCAAGGCGGACTACCTTGTCGACGACGATGCCAAGATCCTATCGAAAGTGTCGAAAGACACTACCGGTCCCTTGCCGCCGTTCGTGCTCCTTGGCTGGGACACCGACGCAAGTGAATCAGCCCGGGAGATGAACCGTAGAAGAGTCGATCTATACAAGAAACTAGTCGCAGAGTGGAGGCAATTCGGCCTCGCAAAACGGGTCAAGGCAGTTGACCTCTCCGACGTAAAGGATCCGCAGGCACAAGTGGAAGACTCGGGTCATTTAGTGACGATATCCCTCGGGCAGGGAGATTACGCACCAGGACTTAAAAAGGGCCTGGAGACGATCGCCGGAAAAGGCGAAAGGATCAAGTACGTGATCGGGCCAAACGAACCGAACCCGGTGATCGGCTACAGGAATTCCTGAACACAGAGGTCGCAGATCTATGGCTAACCCAACAGAACAAGTAGTAGGCCTTGACATCGGTACAAGCCGCGTCAGGTGCGTCATCGGCGAACCGGCGGAAAACGGAAAGCTGAATGTGATCGGTGCGGGAGTGGCAGAATCGAAGGGTCTTCGGAGCGGCATCGTCACGACTACGAAGTCGGTTGTCGAGTCGATCTCAAAGGCAGTCGAAGAAGCCGAGCGTGTAAGCGGTATCGAGATCGATTCTGCGACCGTTAATCTTTCGGGCGAGCATCTTCAGGGCGAAAGCAAGAGCGGCGTTGTTGCCGTTGCGGGTGCGGGCCGCGAGATCTCTGAAGACGACGTTCAGCGGGCCATAGAGTCCGCCAGCGCGATGCAGCTTCCCGCAGGCTGGGAGATCGTCGACCGTCTGCCGCAGGAGTTCATCATCGACGGGCAGGACGGCATCACCGAGCCGATAGGCATGCGCGGTTCCAGGCTTGAAGCCCTCGTCCACGTGGTTTCAAGCCCGAGCGCCGCAAGCCAGAACATCATCAAGGCGGTTCACAACGCGGGTATCCAGATCGAGCAGATGATCCTCGAACCGCTTGCGGCCTCGACCGGAACACTTACCGATGACGACACCGAATATGGTTGTGCGCTCGTCAACATGGGTTCAGAGATCACGAGCATGATGATCTTCGGTAGGGGCGCGGTCCAGCACACCGCGGTCTTTCCTTTCGGAGGAATGCAGTTCACGAAAGACATCGCGACCGGTCTGAGGGTGTCGATCGCCGATGCGGAGAAGATAAAGCGTGTCACCGGATGCGTGGCGGGCTTTCTCCTGAGCGACGATGAAAGAAAAGAGGTCATCGAGATCACTCCTGTCGGAAGAAGCGAGACTCGCGAGCTCTCGAAAGAGATACTTACCGACATTCTCCAGCCGAGGGCGGTCGAGCTTCTGCAGTACATCGCGCAGGAAGTGGCGAACTCAGGGCAGCAGATATCAAGCGGAGTGATCCTGACAGGTGGAACTGCTTCGATACGCGGAATCGTGGAAGTTGCCGAACAGGTTTTTGATGCGCCGACGCGTGTCGGATATCCGCGTGAAGATCTTCTGGAAGGTCTTCTCGACGGGCTTCATTCGCCCGAGTGGGCCGCCGCGATCGGCCTCGCATTGACGTCGATGAGAGCTCATTCGAGGGGCTCTGACTCGTCAGGTCGGTCTACCGGACGGAGGGTAGCCGAATGGTTTGAAAGCTTTACGGGAAAATTCAAATAAATTTCAACTTCGACTAGCTTTTTGACCCCTAATCGTTGTATGCTATCAGCCCATAGACACAACATATTGTTGATTCGGCCGAATCGCTCCAACTCCCGCTCGCGCCACAGGTCTTACTAAAAACTTAAATAGGAAAGCGACTAACATGAACACTGATGGTCTTAATATTGCCAATCGCAAGTTCGAAATTTTTCTTGACGATCCTCCGATCACCGGCGCCAAGATCAAGGTAATCGGAGTAGGCGGAGGTGGCGGCAATGCCGTTAACCGAATGATCGAGGCCGGGGTACAGAATGTTGAGTTCATAGTTGCAAATACCGATCTTCAAGCTCTCAACGATTCGAAGGCTCCCATCAAGATCCAGCTCGGAAGCAGGCTCACCAGGGGACTCGGCGCCGGAGCCGATCCGACGATCGGACGTGAGGCGGCGATCGAGGATACCGAGAAGATAATGGATGTCCTCGAGGACTCGGACATGGTATTTGTCACGACCGGCCTCGGAGGCGGCACAGGAACCGGAGCGGCTCCCGTGATCGCTGCTCTGGCGATCGAAATGGGCGCGCTGACGGTCGCTGTAGTCACCAAGCCGTTCGGCGTCGAAGGGAAGAAGAGGATGCAGCAGGCCGAGCACGGCCTCGCGGAACTGCGCGGATGCGTCGACACTATCATCACGATCCCGAACTCTCGTTTAAAGGAAGTGGAAGAGCAGATCACCATCAAGCAGGCTTTCCAGCGCGCTGACGATGTTCTTCTCCAGGCGGTGAAAGGTATCAGCGATCTGATCACGGTGCCCGGCATCATCAATCTCGACTTCGCGGATGTGAAGTCGATCATGAAGGGAATGGGCGTCGCACTGATGGGAATCGGACACGCTTCCGGAGAGGGCGCCGCCATCGAGGCAATGAAATCTGCGATAGATTCAAAACTGCTTGAAGAGAACTCGATCAAGGGGGCCAAGGGAGCGCTGATCAATATCACCGGTTCCGAGAACATGCCTCTCAATGAGATCGAAGCGGCGATCGCGCTCGTTCACGACGAAGCCGACGAAGACGCAAATATAATCTTCGGAACGGTTTACAGCGAAACCAACGACAACGATGTTAAGATCACGGTGATCGCGACGGGATTCGAGAATTCCGTAAGAAGCGTCGAGCTTCCGACCCCGGCCAAACCCGAGGTAAGAGCAGTCGGTCAATCGTTCGCGGCTCAGCCAGGTCTCAAGCCGGGTGAAGAGGCGATGAAAGAAGATCTCGACGTTCCGACATTCATACGAAGACAGGCCGACTAGCAGTACCGTCTATTGCGCTTCCTGAATCGGACGAGTTTGGCTAATCCTCCTTCTCCCCTCGCGCGGGCCAGCAGGCACATCTGCTCGCGCGAGTTTCTTTTGGAAATCTGATATCTTCTTAACGGCTTTTTGCCGCGGGAATTCAATGACTGAAGAGGCTAAACCGGTCATAGGGATCACTATGGGTGATCCGGCAGGAATCGGCCCCGAGATCGTGCTTAAGTCCGTCGTCGATCCGGAGCTGAGAAATGTCTGCGAACCGCTTGTAATTGGCGACCTCGAATTCCTGCGCGACGAGGCTAGGCGATTCGGACTGCCGGTCTCGCTAGAGGCATTTGACAGAAAAGACCCTTCCTTTCCTCAGACATCTGTAGCCGTTCGAAACCTGCCGAACATTTTTGACGCTTCCATAACTTTAGGCATTGAGTCACCCGATGCCGGAAAGGCTTCCGCCGAATACATCATGGAAGGTGTCGAGCTCTGGAATGCCGGCATCATCGACGCCATCTGCACTGCGCCTATAAACAAGGCCTCACTTAATCTTGGAGGGTACGATTTTCCAGGGCACACTGAATTCCTTGCAGATTTGACGAACACCCGGGACTTTCGCATGAGTTTTATGTCAGGTGATCTCCGGGTACTTCTTCTCAGCACGCATCTTTCTTTAAAGGAGGCGATTGGAAAGGTAAAGAAGGATGCGATGATCGAGCTGATACGGTTCGCAGACCGTGAGTTGTCAAAGCTTCTCGGCAGAGAAGTGACACTCGCAGTAGCCGGATTGAACCCTCACGCTTCCGAAGGCGGCCTGTTCGGCGACGAGGAGCAGAACGAGATCCAGCCTGCAGTGGAAGCCTGCCAAATGGTCCACGAGATAGATGTAAAGGGACCGTTCTCGCCTGACACGGTATTCCTTCGTGCATATCGCGGCGAATTTGACGGTGTCATCGCCTGCTATCACGATCAGGCTACCATCGCGGTCAAGTCGCTTTCCTTCGGAAGAGGCGTGAATGTGACGCTTGGTCTTCCCCTTATTCGCACCTCGGTCGATCACGGGACGGCTTACGACCTCGCAGGAAAAGGCGAGGCGGATCATCACAGCATGCTGGCGGCTATAGCGTGCGCAGCGGATTTTGTTAAGATAGGCAAGAACTCATCGAGCGCCGAAGCCGGCTGACCGATTCAGTCAATCAATTCGTAACTCCTATATGGATCAAGAGAAAGAAGAATCTCCCAAACTGATTCTTGTAGCAGATGATGATCCCGCGATTCTACGACTCGTCAAAGCGATCGTGGAAAAGGAAGGGTACACCGCGGTTTCCGCCCGCGACGGCAAAGAGGCGTATCAATGCCTCCAAACAGATTCGAAATTCGCTGCGGCGATCTTCGACGTCGTGATGCCCTACATACAGGGAACCGAGCTTGTGCGCTATATGCAGTCGGAAAAGCGCCTGATGAACATTCCTGTCATAATGATGACGGGGGAACAAAATCCCAAATTCTCATCCGACAGTTTTTCCGCGGGAGCCGTGGCGTTTCTCCCGAAGCCCTTCACGACGTCCCAATTAAGGACGATGCTGAAGATGTTCATCTAGAACGTTTGAAGCTGCCGCAGGCAGTAGCGGAGTTTCTTGACGAAATTCTGGGTCGGTGTTAGTTTTCAGAGTTATCCGGGGCCTGTAACCCCTGTTTTTGAGTGCAAAGGAGCCTTTTGACGTGGCAAGTTCCACTCTGCTTCTCGCAGACGATTCAGTAACCATCCAGAAAGTCGTCAACCTCACCTTTTCAGGTGAAGGGGTCGAGGTCGAGTCCGTCAGCGATGGAAACTCGGCGCTGGATAGTCTTCGGGAATCTCCGCCCGATCTTGTGATGGCGGATGTGAACATTCCGGGCGTAAACGGATACGAGATTTGTGAAAAGGTTAAGTCGATGGACCTCGGCCGAGACATCCCTGTAATCCTTCTTGTCGGTTCGTTCGAGCCTTTTGATGAGGAGGAAGCCAAGAGGGTCGGCGCTGATGCTCATATTACGAAACCATTTGAAAGCATTGCCGCGCTGGTCGATCTGGTAAACGGGTTCTTGAGGGGCGAGGAGATCCAGGAGCAGCCCCGGTTTGACGACACGGTCGAGTATCCTTCTGACCACGAAATGGTGATCAGCGCTTCATCCATACCCTTTGCAGGCGGATTTGAAGACGAAACGATCGAGACCGAGCAGGTCGGAAGCCAGGACCAGGAAGAAGTCCGTTCCGAGGAGCCGGTCTTTGAGCCGGTAGATGGGTTCGACGAGGACCCGAAGGAAGCTGAGAACATTGGCGCAGCTGCTCCCGGTGGATTTGAATCGGAAGTTTCGCCGCCGGAGGTCGTGTCGGAACAGTTTGCCGGAGACGAACCGGTCGCTGCTGACGACCAGCCGTCGCAGTACTATTCGGACAATTTTTCTGCAGACGACGACCAGGCGGAATTCGGGGACAGTGGATCTGAAGGCGAACCTCGGTCGCTTGATGAAGCTTCCGCCGGTTACGGTGAGTACAAAGAGCCGATAATAGAGAGATTTCACGGAGACGACGAACCGATCGAGGCGGTTCCCATCGAATCCGAAAGCGAACAGTTCGAGTCACCCCAACCCCGGATCGAGGAAACTGAACCAGAACCCGAGACCGAATGGAACAGTTATGACGCTGCCACCGAGGACGGGGACGGCGAAGACACTGCTTCTGAGTATCAGGAACCACAGGACACCGAGTATTCCGAGGCGGCCGAAGACCGTTCGTTTGCGCCGATACCCCTCGGGCCGTCGGATTCTCCTTCCGAGTCCGAGGAGTTAGGCAATATGACCGTGGAGCTTGACGAGTCAGAGCTGCTGGAGCTTCCGGTTGACCTGACATCTCAAGCATCGGAAACAGAGGATCGACATTTTCACACGGCGGAGACTGAGCATCAGGCAGAACAGCAAGAGCACGAATACGCGGAGCATTCGATCCGCGACAAGTTTGAAACGACAGATCTTTCAGAGGAGCCGGAACCGGTTTCCGAAGCGCCTTTTCAGGCGGCTTCGGATCTACAGAATTACGAGGAACCTGCTCCGCCGGCTGAGGCCACGATCCCCGATGAGATCGTTGAAGAGATCGCAAGACGTGTAGTCGAACGGCTTTCCGAAAAAGCGGTCCGCGAGATCGCCTGGGAGGTCGTGCCCGAAATGGCCGAACTGATCATCAAGAAGATGACGGAGCAGAAGCTAAACGAATAATCTTCATCTGATCTATCAAGACGGCCTGTTTTCACACGAAGATGAAAACAGGCCGTTTTTGTTCTAGAATCAGGTTTTTGCGAGCCGAAACGGGCAGCTTTCGGCAGCGTCCGACACCTTCATATGGAACTCTCAAAGCAATACGATCCGGCGGAAGCCGAGAAGAAACATTACGAATACTGGGAATCGAACGGCTTATTCTCGCCCGAGATAAACGGTGATGAGAATGCGCCGAAATACTCGATCGTCATTCCGCCTCCTAACGTGACGGGAAGTCTTCATATGGGGCACGCTCTTCAGCACACGCTGATGGACGTACTCACCCGCCGGAAACGTATGCTGGGGTTCCGAACGCTCTTTCTTCCCGGAATCGACCACGCGGGCATATCGACCCAGAAGATGGTCACGGACAAGCTTTGGAAAGAAGAGCGAAAGACTCCTCAAGACATAGGCCGCGAAGAGTTTACGAAGAGGGTCTGGGAATGGAAGGAGAAATACGGCGGAACGATCCTTCAACAGATGCGCCGCGAGGGAATATCGGTGGACTGGACGCGCGAACGGTTCACTATGGAGGACTCGCTTTCCAACGCAGTAACCTCTGTTTTCGTAGCGCTTTACGAGGAGGGTGCGATATACAGGGGCGCCCGGATAGTCAACTGGTGTCCGAACGACAAGACCGTGCTTTCGGATCTTGAGGTCCAGGATCAACCGAAAAAGGACGGCAAGCTCTACTACCTGAAATATCCGGTCAAGGGCACGAGCAAATTCCTCACGGTTGCTACGACAAGGCCGGAGACAATGCTCGGGGATACGGCAGTAGCGGTGAACCCTGAAGACGACCGGTTCAGGGATCTAGTGGGAGCGACAGTCAAACTTCCTCTGACAGGAAGGGAGATTCCCGTGATCGCGGACGAGTACGTCGATGCGGAATTCGGAACGGGTGCAGTAAAGATCACGCCGGCTCACGATCCGAACGATTACGAGTTAGGGCTTCGTCACTCGCTTCCCCAGCTCAACGTGATGAACGACGACGCCACGATGAATGCGGAGGCGGGTGCGGAATTCGAAGGGCTCGACAGGTTCAAAGCACGAAAGCTTGTCGTTGAGAAGTTTGAAGAGCTCGGACTGCTCGAAAAGATCGACGAGTACGAGATCATCCTTCCGGTCTGCGAACGCTGCAAGACAGTGATCGAGACATTGATCTCAGAACAGTGGTGGGTCCGTATGGCAGGAATGCGCGACCTCGCGCTGAACCTCAAGAACTCAGACGACCTCCCGAAGTTCACGCCCCACAATCCCCACACAAAGGTCTACACCGATTGGCTCGAGAACCTGCGTGACTGGACCATCTCTAGACAACTCTGGTGGGGGCATCAGATCCCGGCATGGTATGACGATGAAGGAAACGTCTACGTCGCGAACTCGTCGGAAGAAGCCTCAGAAAAGGCTGGAGGGAAAGAGCTTGTCCAGGAAGAAGACGTGCTGGACACCTGGTTCTCATCCTGGATCTGGTCGTTCTCCACGCTTGGCTGGCAGAAGCCTGGGGACCTGACTGAGGACATGGCCGCGTTTCACCCTACCGACGTGCTGATCACGGCGCGCGACATCATCTTTCTGTGGGTCTCGAGGATGGTTATGTCCTCATTGAACTTCGTTGACGAGCGTCCGTTCGATGACGTCTACATCACCGGGACGGTGCTTGCTTCGGATGGCCAGCGGATGTCCAAGACGAAAGGCAATGGTGTCGATCCGCTCGATGTTTTTGACAAGTACGGCGTCGACGCGACGCGTATGACGCTTGCCGGATCTTCCACCGGAATGGACTTCGCGTGGCGGGATGAAAAGGTCGAATCGTTCAGGAACTTCGCGAACAAGATATGGAACGCAACGCGCTTCTGCCTTATGAATTCGGAAGGCGCCGCGGTCGATGTTGCCTCGATCGCGAACCCAGACTCGATCGCCGACCGCTGGATCGTATCGAGGCTGAACCGCACCGCTAAGAGGGTCAATGAAGCTCTGGAGAAGTACGCGTTTCACGAGTCGGTTCAGCTTTTGTACCACTTCTTCTGGGATGATTTCTGCGACTGGTATATTGAGCTTTCAAAGGACGAGATCACGGGCGGAGACGCTGAAGCAAGAACAAGGATACTAACGGTCCTTGAACAGTCGTTGCGCCTGCTCCATCCGTTCATGCCCTATCTGACCGAAGAACTTTGGCAAAAGCTGCCCGGTACTGGAGAGTCTCTTCACGGGCCAGCTTACTCCGGGAAACCTGTATCGATCTCGCTTGCTACGTTTCCGATCGGTGAAGAAGCTCTGATCGACGATATCGCCGAGAGCGAGATGGCTCTTGTTATCGATCTGATCACGAAAGTACGCAATATACGTTCGGAGATGCAGATCAAGCCTTCGGACAGGATTCCCCTGCATATCGCCGCCGAAGGCGCGACCAGGTCCGCGCTTGAGTCTAACGAAGCGCAGATAGCGAAGCTTGCAAGGGCTTCTGAGATCGTATTCGGATCGGAGCTCAATGTGCCCAGGGCCTCGGCAAAGGCCGTGCTTTCTGACGGGTCGGAGATCGCAGTGCCGCTTGAGGGACTGATCGACTTCGAGAAGGAATTGGAGAGACTGTCAGGGCAGATCGGGAAGCTTGAGGCGGAAGAGCAGAAACTTCGCGCTCAATTGGACAACAAGAATTTCGTCGAGCGCGCGCCTGAAGAAAAAGTCTCGGCCGTACGCGACCGTGTGGGCGAGATCGACGTCCAACTTGCCGCGCTTCGGGAGAACTTTGCCGCCCTCGACCAAACGAAATGATTAGAAACAAATCGATGAACCTTCTCGACAATATGGAGATCCTCGCCGACATTGGCCAGTTTCTCGCTGAAGACCTGGGAAGGGGCGACATTACGACCCGTTCGACCGTTCCCGATGATGTACGCGGCCGCGGCAAGTTTCTCGCGAAAGAAGATCTCGTCGTTTGCGGAATATGGATAGCCGATGCGGTCTTTGCGCACCTTGATCCTGAGAATCCGAAGGTCGAAACGAGCGTGGCTGACGGTGACGAGGTAAAAGAAGGTTCGGTCTTCGCGACTTTGGAAGGATACGCGGATGTTCTCTTGAGCGGTGAGCGCGTTGCACTGAACCTTCTTCAGAGGCTTTCCGGGATTGCCACGCTTTCCCGTCAGTTCGCCAAAGCGGTCGAGGGTACAGATGCCGTGGTCGTCGATACGCGCAAGACGACGCCGGGCCTTCGGATGATGGAAAAGTATGCGGTCAATATCGGCGGCTGCAAGAACCACAGGTTCGGGCTTGATGACGGCGTTCTGAT
Source organism: Acidobacteriota bacterium (assembly GCA_003385635.1). Classification (GTDB taxonomy): domain Bacteria; phylum Acidobacteriota; class Blastocatellia; order Pyrinomonadales; family Pyrinomonadaceae; genus Aridibacter. The sequence continues at coordinate 928,789 of QQUY01000001.1, forward strand.
CAAGGACAACCACATTACGCTTGCGGGTGGAGTCCGCGAGGCCGTCGAAGGGGCGCGCGATGTTGCGGCGCATCTTCACAAGATAGAGGTCGAGGTCACGAACTGGGCCCAGTTGAGGGAAGCGATCCAGGCCGGCGCCGATATCGTGATGCTCGACAATCAAACTCCAGACGAAACCGCGAAGCTTGTGGGTATGGCTAGGGATATGAACCCGGACGTGCTTATCGAGGCTTCGGGCGGAATGACCCTGGACACAGTAAGGTCGTACGCCGAAGCCGGCGTCGACCTGATCTCGGTCGGAATGCTTACCCACTCCGCCCGCGCTGTTGATATCAGCTTCAAGATCGACATCTCTTAACATTGAACAATGAGCATTGACCATTGACCAATGCAATGAAAACCCGGAGCGCTAGCGACGGGCATAGTCGGAACCCGGAGCGCCAGCGACGGGCATAATCAGAACCCAGAGCGCCAGCGACGGGCATAATCAGAACCCGAAGCGCCAGCGACGGGCATAATCAGAACCCGGAACGCCAGCGACGGGCACAACGGAAGAATCCAACCGCAAAGGCGCGAAGGCGCGAGGATAAATTGGGTTATCCGTTTTATTGCGTGGCTGTGGGAATTTGTGTGACGACCAATAATCAGTGAGATCAATCCGTGTATATCCGTGGCTGATCTTATTCTGCGATAAATCAAACGCCGCTAAAGCGGCTGAGGGGTTGGGTGTGATCGCTTACCCCGCACTGCGCCTGCGGCTTGTACGGGGCTAAAATATACCCGTCCCTGCCGGGACTCGTTGAACTATGCCTTACGAGAATCGTTTCGTTCAAGTTACATTCAGCTGCCTAATGAAGCGATTAACCTGGTTTAGCTTTGCGCCTCCGCGCCTCGGCGGTTAGCTCTATCCTTATGCCCGTCGCTGGCGCTCCGGGTTCTGATCGTGTTCGTCAGGCGATTCTTCAGGTGGCGAGGTCAGAGCGACCATCTCCTCGTCCGCTTTCAGGAACGGTGCGAACCAGACACCGAGGGTCGCGACCACCAAAGCGAAAGTACATGCAAATCCTCCTTCCAGGCCGTATGCCCCGCCCGTGATCCACTCCGGGCCGCCGTCGATCTCCTGCAGGAACGGGTGCTGTGCGAGTTGGGTCAGGCCGCTGACCTCGATGCCGTAAAACGACCCCAACACGAAATTCCAGGCGAGGTGAAGCCCGAATGCAAGCCAAAGCGTGCGCGTTTTTAGGTATGCGAAACCGAGCCAGATGCCCGCGAGGAATGTGTTCACGAAGGAAAAAGTGCCCGACGAAGGGTTATCGAGATGTCCTGAAGCAAATATCAGCGAAGTGAGAAGGATAGCGAGCCAGGCGAGTTTCGATCGGACAAAAGTTTGAAAGATGTATCCGCGGACAAGCGCTTCTTCGAAAGCCGCGCCAAAGAAGAAAACGACGAACGAGATAGCGGCGCTTTGAAATATCAAGGCCAAAGAAGCTTCGGCATTGAACGTGAACCCCAGATTTCCGAAAAGAGCAGCGAAACCTGCGGCAACTGACACTGCGGCAGCGCCCAGTACCAAACCCCAGAAAAGGTCCCACGCCCAGCCCTTTGTAAACGAAGCGCCAAGAGCCTTGAAAGGCAGGTCTTCGAGTATCTTGCCGGCGCCCCAGCCGAGCACAAGGGCAACCGCAAGAGAAACCGATGTGGTTACTGTCGTTAGAACAAGGATGTTCTCGCGGGGCTCAAATCTTAAGGCGAGAAAGATGCCTTGTGCGAACGAGACCGCAAGCGTCACAACGACTATGAAAACAGCAGCGAAGATCGCAAATCGCCAGCCCGACCGCAGCCTTCCTTGCGAATCAAAAAGGACGGAATTCATAGGACGAGATTTTACAGGATAGTGCCTATGTCGGCTATTCAACGCCCGCTTTGGAAGCGCTCTGCTGTGCTAAACTGAGGCGGAATGAGCGACGAAAGTTCAAAGCCGAAGCGCAGGAGGAAGCCTCCCTGGATACTGGGCGGCGTGGTCGTTTTGCTTCTCACGCTGCTGGTCCTGCTTCAGTCTTCGAACCTCTGGAAGACTTTTACGGTCACTTCGGCTAGCGACACGGTGCTTTTGTACGCGCTTTCTTCTCTGAACTTTGTCGCCTTCTTCATTCTCGGATTTATCCTTATCCGCAGCCTCCTCAAGCTGCGCCAGGAACGAAAAGCGCTTCAGCTAGGATCAAAACTGAAGACTCGCCTGCTTATCTACTTCTTTGCGATCAGCCTTCTTCCCCTTATCGCGATGGCCGGATTTTCGTATTTGTTTATGAATCGCGCCCTCGAACGCTGGTTCTCGCAGATGCCTGAGAACGTAGTGCGTGCGGAAGGGAAGGTGCAGGAGTTTGTCGCAGAATCTGAGAAAAAGAGACTGACCGAAACGGTCAACATGCTTGCTGAATCCATAGGCAACCGGGATACGACCAATGACGAACTCGAGTCCCTGTTAAAGGCCGGCGACCTGGCGAGGATCGAGATCCTTTCTCAGGAGGGGGTTGTGATCGCCGAGTCGCAGGCCAATGCGGCCGAGACGGAATCAATGAACGAGGTGGTTCGGCTGGTCAGGGCAGGTAACTTCGAGGCGGAAGAACTTTCTGACGGTCGGGGCTATGACGCCGCCATCTCGGACCTGTCCGGGGGAAGAAAGCTTGTTATCGTTCCATCAGCCTTCGAAAGGGCTGAAGCAGTGGACGCATACCAGGAATCCCTGCGGCAATTCGACCTGCTAAAATCCCAGCAGATCAGTGTTCGGCAGATCGGTATCACGACACTTGGCCTTCTTACTTTCCTTTTGATCTTTGCTTCTTCCTGGATGGCCTTTTATGTTGCTCGCGGGCTGACGAGGCCGATCCGTGCGCTTGCCGAAGGCGCCGGAGAGATCGCCCGTGGGAATCTCTCGCACCGCGTCGATGTGCTCGCCGAAGATGAACTCGAGCTTCTTGTAAAAGCATTCAACGGCATGTCAGCCGAGCTTGAGGGAAACTCCAACGAATTGAGAGAGAGAAGACGATATATCGAAACGGTCCTGCAGTCGCTTTCGACGGGTGTTATATCGTTCGACGGGTCCAACAAGGTCACGACGATCAATAAAGCCGCGATTCAGATGTTGCGGCTTGAGGACGCAGACTTCCGCGGTCTGGGGCTTGACGAACTTGTAAACCGGCACAACCGGGAAATCCTTGAACGATTGCTCGCCAGGGCGAGCAGGATCGGTTATGCCTCCGATCAGACAGAACTGAAGCGGGAGCAATCCGAAGATAGCGATGAGTCCTCGGCCGGACTTACCGTGGCGTTGACTGCGTCCGCATTGCCTGGCGGGAACGGTACCGTACTCGTGATCGAAGATCTTTCTGAGCTGATCGCTGCTCAAAGGGCGTTCGCGTGGCAGGAAGTAGCGCGGCGTATGGCGCACGAGATCAAGAACCCTCTGACCCCGATTCAATTATCGGCCGAAAGGATCGCGAAAAGACTCGAAAAGGACATGGACGGAGCAAGAGGTCTGGAAGGAGTCGAAGGGAACGGAGGAGATCGAAGAGGTACTTCAAAGGTGGTGCGTGACGGGACCGCGACTATCCTTCGCGAGGTTGCGTCGCTTAAGACGATGGTAGATGAGTTCAGCCGGTTCGCGCGATTGCCTGACGTTAAGCCGGAGTCGAGCGACATCAACGAACTCTTGCGAAAGGTGGCCCATTTGTACGAGGACCGCACGCGCGACGTCGATATCACGCTTAAGCTCGCAAACTCGATACCTGATGCGATGATCGATGATGAACAAATGAAGCGAGTCTTTGTGAACCTGATAGACAACTCGCTCGAGGCGTTCGGCGATGAGCAGGATGCCAAGACAGTAACCGTACAAACGCGTCACGACGCAGCACGCGACATGATCGTCGCTGAAGTATCCGATAACGGGAAGGGGATCGCTCCTTCCGATTTTCAGAGACTGTTTCAGCCGTATTTCTCCACCAAGGGTCGCGGAACAGGGCTTGGCCTTGCGATCGTTCAAAGGATCGTCACCGAGCACGGCGGGAAGATCAAGGCTGTCGGAAACCAGCCTGCTGGTGCAAAATTCATCGTTGAGCTTCCCGTAGCCTCGACAAACGGCGGCAATTGAACGACCTGTCGCGTTTTGATAAATCGGACCAGCCGTTTAAGATTTCCCCTTGACCATTCATTCCGAAAGACTTGGCAGATGAACCCGAATTCCGTACTCATCGTCGATGACGAGCCCGGGATCCGCGCGACTCTCAAAGATGTCCTCGAGGACGAGGGCTACGAGGTCACGAGCGTGGAAACGGGCGAAGAATGCCTCAAACTCACAGAATCCGACCGGTTCGGCTGTATTCTTCTAGATGTTTGGCTTCCGGGTATTGACGGTCTGGACACACTTGCAAAACTCCGCGAGCGCGGAGACGAATCGGCTGTCGTGATGATCTCCGGACACGGAAACATAGAGACAGCTGTTAACGCCACGAAGCTTGGAGCTTTCGACTTCATCGAGAAACCGCTTTCGCTCGAAAAGACCGTTCTCACCGTCAGAAACGCCATACGACAGCAGGAGCTTGAGCGCCTGACTTCGAGCCTTTCCGAGAAGATCGGGCAGGAGTACGAGATGGTGGGTGAATCGGTCGCGATGAGGGCGCTCCGGAAACAGATCTCGATCGTCGCTCCTACTGACGGACGAGTACTGATCTCCGGAGAATCAGGCACGGGAAAGGAACTCGTCGCACGAGCGATCCACGCCGCTTCGAAGCGCGGAAGGCTGCCGTTTGTCGAGATCAACTCCGCAGCGATTCCAGAAGATCTTGTTGAAAGTGAACTGTTCGGCCACGCAAGAGGCGCCTTCTCCGGGGCGACGAAATCGAAGAAAGGGAAGTTCGAAATGGCGGATGGCGCGACCCTTTTTCTCGACGAGATCGGCGATATGTCTCCTTCCGTACAGGCGAAGATGCTGAGGGTGCTTGAGGAGCAGAGATTCGAACCGGTTGGCAGCAATACGCCGGTCAATGTCGATGTTCGCGTAATTTCGGCGACCAACAAACAGCTCGATGACCTTATCGAGAATGGCGGATTCCGATCTGATCTTTTTTATCGCCTGAACGTGATCCCTTTCCAGGTGCCGCCGCTTAGGGAACGTTCCGAGGACATACCTGTCCTTGTTGAATATTTCAATAAAAAGTACTCCGGGGAATACGGGAAGCGGCCAAAGGTATTCACAGACGATGCGCTCGAAACGATGATGAATTACTCTTGGCCGGGAAACGTGAGGGAACTCCGGAACACGGTCGAGCGGGTCGTGATACTGAATCGCAAGAAGAAGATCACGCCCGAAGAATTGCCTCGGTTCGGTCCGGCGGAAGACCCGGCGGCGTCCACTTATCGGTTTCCTTCATTCAAGGAAGCGACCGATGCGTATCAAAGGGAATTCATACTTCACAAACTTGCTGAATCTGAGGGCAACGTCACGAAGGCCGCGGAATCGATGGGAGTCGACCGGAGCCATCTTTATAGACGTATGAAGACCCTTGGTATTCAATCAAGAGAGAGTTAACGGAACGTTTTTTCGCGAATCCTGATGACAAAACAGAAAAAGGAGAGTAGTCATGTCAAAGATCATTTCTAAACTATCTGTAGCGCTGGTCGTAGCTCTGTTCGTCGCCTCGGCGGTCGGCCAGGGTGCTGAAAAATCCGATTCACCGGGTGGAGTCCGTGGCGAGATACTTGGTGAGGTGGACGCACTGGAAAAGAAATACGTGGGTCTTGCGGATGCCATTCCAGCGGACAAGTATGGCTGGCGTCCGGGTGAAGGAGTACGTTCCGTCAGTGAGGTCTTCGTGCATGTAGCTGTGGCGAATTACCGCTTGCCGTACTTCATCGGCACCCCACCGCCAGATGCGCTGCCCGCCGAAAAGGACGTCACGGACAAGGCGGAAGTGATGAAGCATCTGAAAGGGTCGTTCGAATTCGTTAGGAAAGCAGTGATGAACATGTCGGAGGACGAGATCGAAAAGACCTCGAAGATGTTCGGAAGGGACAGGACTTACCGCGAGATCGGATTCTTCCTCGCAGGGCATATGCACGAGCATCTTGGTCAGCTGATCGCATATTCGAGAATGAATGGGATCGTGCCGCCCTGGAGCCAGGGATAGGGTCGAGTGACCGGTAGGCGGCGAGTGGTTTACATCAAACTGCGGTCATAGAACCGCGATTCCTTTTGGCCGCCAATGATACGCGGATCGACCGAGCCGAATCGTAGAACTGCTGCAGCTTTCCTTTGTTTTCGGGAGCGCTGATCGGAGATCTGTCGCGCGAACTTCAGCTAACGCCGGTGCCGTGCAAGGGAAAGCTGCGGCATGCTGAAGCTTGTCTTACCAAAACTTGGAGACCTGTTTCTCCCACCCGATTACGGGTGGGTTTTCTTTATGCCGAGACAACTTTGTTCGCCCGCTTTGAAATATGAAATCTGGAGTCTGAAATTCGGACGGTTGGCGACCCTGGAATCTGAAACTCGGCCGGAGGCCGACCGCACTGCTCTAAACGGGGTTTGATTCTCGGTCGAAGGGACGGGCTTTGCCCTCCCAATCCAGCGCAATCGCTGCTCTAGACGATTCTTCTCTTTGAATCCAGGATCCCGCTCACCGCTCACTCTTCTGAGGAATATCTTCGCCTTCAGCAAAGAATTCCAGCGATTCGGAGTTGATGCAGTACCTTTGACCTGTCGGAGGCGGACCATCAGGAAAAACGTGCCCCTGGTGCCCGTCGCATCTGGCACACCTGGTCTCGGTGCGGACCATCCCGAACTTTGTGTCCCGGATGTATTTGATATGGTCTTTGTCGACCGGTTCCCAGAACGAGGCCCATCCCGTTCCTGAGGTGAACTTCGATGATGAATGGAACAGAGGCAGGCCACAGAGCCTGCACGCGTACGTTCCGGTATCCTTGTTGTCCAGAAGGCTACCGCAAAACGGCGCTTCCGTACCGTGTTCAAGAAGAATGTGATATTGCTCTGGGCTAAGGTCCTGAGCAAGCAGGTTCCTTTCATCGTCCGAGATGGGTGTTATGTCGTATCCGGACTCGGACCGGATAGCTTCTTTGGCATCGTGCATCATTTTGTCCCTTTGCGGATCGCGATTCCGTCTATTAGATAGTAATCCGCAATTATACATCGGCTATTCCAAAACGGACGGCCGTGCTGAAAAGGAAGACCGAAAAATGGCAAACCCTTGGAAAAGAAAAGTGAGATCGTCCGGCAAGCTAACCGTTTGGAACGCTGCCGAGGGCTGGGCAGCGATCGCGAAAGAGGCGATCAATACGTTCAATACGCTTGGATTCGGCGTAAAATTCGAATTCCTCGATGGCGACAAAGCCGATGTGGTCGTAAAGGCATCGGACGGAACCTCCAGCCACAAGTTCAAGGATCCCTATTTTGGCGAGTACACCGTAAATGTCACATTTGACGCGGGTTCGGTTCACGGGCGGACGAAGACTCTTGTCGAGCCGGACAAGAAAATAATAATGAAGGCGGCCGTGTTCCTACCGAACAAGCTCACCGGAGCAACGGCGAAGGTGAAGGAGATAGTGGTCATTCACGAACTGATCCACGCGGCGGGGCTGGACGACAACAAAGATCACGACAAGGTGTCGGGGCTCTTTTACTCGCCGCTTGAGTACGGTTCGGGGAAGCTGTCCGAGTGGGGTCTGGGCGGAAAGTACCCACCGATGCCTCCGGTAAGGATCGGAGCCGCGACTATGTGCAACCTGAAATCGCTTTGGGTTGACAACGCGGGGTGCGATTGACCGAGACGGCGCCGGTCGGGATATCTATCTAGGTTTTTGGTCGCGGATGATCTTTTCGACGTTTCTAAGCCGTGCGGCGAGATCACCGAGCCTTCTGAACACCGCTGTTGAGCGAAGCCACTCGCGGTTGTCAAACCCCGGGATGCCTGAGATCACTTTTCCCTCAGGTACGTCGTGCGATGTCGCCGATTTTGCAGTCAGCACCGCGTCGTCGCCGACCTTGAGATGGCCGGCGATCCCGACCTGACCGGCCAGTATCACGCGCTTTCCTATCTTGGAGCTTCCGGCCAGACCAGTCTGCGAACAGATCAGAGCGTCTTCATCGACCGAGCAGGAATGGCCGATCTGCACAAGATTGTCTATCTTCGTGCCGCGCTTTATACGGCTTTCGCCAACCGATGCACAGTCGATCGCCGTATTGGCTCCGATCTCCACGTCGTCCTCGATAGCAACGTTTCCGACCTGCGGTATCTTCAACCATTTCTTGTCTTTCGTCTTCGCGTAGCCAAATCCGTCACATCCGATCGTGGTGTTGTTGTGAACTATGCACCGCGCCCCGATGCTGCAGTTCTCGCGAACGGCGACCCCCGAATGTATGACCGTGTCTTCGCCGACCGCCACGCCGGGATAAAGTGTCGTATTCGGATGAATACGGACTCCGCGCTCGATACGGCAGGCTTCGCCGATTACCACATGGGCTCCGATCTCCACCTCATCTGCCACGAGAGCATCGGAAGCGATCACCGCCGTCGGATGGATCGAAGGCTTGATCGGCGGTTCGGGATGGAAAGCCCGTAAAGCGAGGGTGTACGCGACGTACGCATCTTCGGAACGGAGAACGGCGATGTCTTTACGCTCCGTCTCTACCCCTTCCGAAAGAAATATGGCGCCGGCGGAGGTTTCCGCGACCTGTGGAGTGTATTTCGGATTGGCGAGAAAACTGATATCGTCGGGCGCCGCGATATCAAGCCCGGCCGCGCCGTGTATCTCTAGATCGGGAGAGCCTTGTTCGATCGTCGATCCGGTGATTTCTGCAATTTCCGATAGTTTCATCTTTGATCTTCCGTTGAACGGATCATTGGGCTAAAGGAGATTTACGGGATCGATCTCGACCGTGACCAAACGCAAGTCACAGCCGTTTTTCGAAGCGATCTCGAGCGCGCGTTCAACCGTCTCTCTCAAACGTTTTTTCGAAGGAGACCGGGCAAGGAGCTGCAGCCTGTATTCGCCTTTCAATCTTCCCAAAGCCGCCGGCGCCGGGCCGAGTGCAGAGCAAATCCTTTCGGGATCTGCTTTCGGAAATGCTGCGCGCACGATCCCTGCGTGTTTCGCCGCCGTCTGGATCTCGGCGTGCTTTACGAGGATCGAGGCGACTGCCGTGAATGGAGGATAACCGAGGCGCCTTCGGTACTTTAGCTCGTGTTGGAAGAAGGCTTCGTAGTCCTGTTCCCTAGCATACTTGATCGCGTAGTGGTCGGGATAAAACGTCTGGATCAGCACCCGTCCCGGGCGGTCGCCGCGACCCGCACGGCCCGCGACTTGTGTCAGAAGCTGAAAGGTCCGCTCAGCAGATCTGAAATCGGGCAGCGCAAGTCCTGTATCTACAGAAACGACGCCGACAAGCGTAACATTCGGAAAATCGTGCCCCTTGGCAAGCATCTGCGTTCCGGTCAGCATATCGATCTTGCCATCCGAAAAGTCCTTTAGTAGTTTCTCAAGTTGTTTTCGCTTGCGCGTAGTATCGCGGTCAAGCCTGGCTATCTTGAGATCAGGGAACTCTTTCCGAAGAACCTTTTCAAGCTGCTCGGTCCCTTCCTTTAGAAAGTATAGGAACTGGCTTTCGCATTTGGGACAAGCGGTCGGCGTGCGGATCCTGTAATTGCAGTAGTGGCAGACTAACTTGTCGATGCCTTGGTGATAGGTGAGCGAAATGTCACAGTTGATGCACCTGATCGTCTCGCCGCACGAACGGCATAGCACGAACTGAGAAAAACCGCGGCGATTCAGAAGGATCATCGACTGTTCGCCTCTTGCGTGTACTTCGCTGATCGCTTCCTTCAGTTCCTTTGAAAGCACAGGAACCTCGCCCGCTTCCTTTATAGACTCCCGAAGGTCGATGACTTCGGCCCTGGCCAGAGGCCTGTCATTTATTCGGCCCGGAAGCGAAAGAAGTTCGTACTTGCCCGCGTTGGCATTGAAGAACGATTCGAGCGCCGGAGTGGCGGTGCCGAGAACGGCCACCGCGCCCGCAGACCTCGCACGAACGAGCGCGACGTCACGGGCGTGGTAAAAGGGCATCTCGTGCTGCCTGTACGATGAATCGTGCTCTTCATCCACCACTATCAGCCCAAGGTCCTTGAGCGGAGCGAACACGGCAGACCGCGTGCCGATCGCCACCCTTGCCTCGCCTTCCCGGATCCTGCGCCATTCGTCGAATCTCTCGCCTTTGGAAAGCGAGGAGTGGAGGATCGCGACGTCCCCACCGAAAACCGACCGGAGCCTCTGTGAGAAGACGGGCGTCAATGCGATCTCGGGCACAAGCATCAGCGCGGATTTTCCGGCAGCCAGGGCTTTCCTGACTGCCCGAATGTAGACCTCGGTCTTTCCGCTTCCGGTTACCCCGTGCAGAAGGAATGCCTTGAATTCATTCTTTTCTATCGCCTCCGTGATCCGACCGAGGGTCGATTCCTGAGCGTTCGTAAGGACAAAGTCTTCGAGAGGAAACGCTTGACCATCTGCCAGAGGGTCGCGCTTCAACTCCTTCTCGAAGATCTCGAGCAGGCCGGCTTTCTGGAGAGTCTTGACCGGCGAAGCACTTACCGATGCATTGCGCAGAAGATCTTGAAACGAGGCTTCACCGCCGAGATTTTTCAGCGCGACGATCACTTTTTCCTGAGCACGGCTTAGATCGGTTTCCGGGCCTGCTGCTTTCAGGCGGACTGCGCGGACCGTTTTCGGTTTGAGTTCCGGGTTTTTCCTCCGGTGCGTCTTCTCAGCAAGCTTCTTCTGGATCAACTTTGATATCGCGCGGGCTGTTGTTCTCGATCCGTATGATCCCTTAAGGTCGTTCACGGGGGTTTCGCCATTTCGAATCAGGTGCGCGAGAACCTGAGACTCGATCGAATCCACTTTTCCGCTCTCTTCGGGATGCGACCGCCCTCTTGGAGTGGCTGAAACATAGACGGCAAGCGAACCCGACAGGCCGGCAGGCAGAGAAGCCTTCAATAATTCACCCCACGACCCCGAGTAGTACTCAGCAGTCCATTTCGTCAATTGAAGGATCTCTTCCGTTACCAGAGGCCTTTCGTCAGGAACTTCGAGCAGCTTTCGAAGTCGGAAACCCTTACTTGCGATCTCCTTATCGAGCTCGTTAGATAGATCGACGACATATCCAGTCATTCTGCGCTTGCCGAACGGGACAAGGACTCGCGCACCGGTCTCGATCGTGCCCTTCATAGCTTCCGGGATCACGTAGTGAAACGTATGACGGACCGGAATGGGCAGGGCCACTTCGGCGAACCTGGCATCTTTCGTTGATGTTTTTAGCGCTGCTGCGGAATCCATTTCGGAGTGTAGAACGGGGCACGAGCGTTCCGGGAAAGTATTTCAAAATGATACTCTATTGAGGCAATTTTCTAGAATCGCTGCGGTGCAACGGGAAGGCTATGGATTCATTTATCAGTGGGCAGCGGGGTAATCCCGGAATCAGCAAGATCCTTGTGGCGGGTATCCTGGTCGGAGCCCTCGTCATTGCGGGACTCATTTGGTTCGTCTTTAGCCTGCCGACCCCTAAAGAGCAGAAGGCCGAGCTTCTTGTTGGAGCGATCGTCGAGGGTTCGCCTGAGTTCGAGGAGTATACCAAGAACATCATTATCACCAATGACGTGAGAAGAATGCAGGAAGCGAGAACAGGTCTTGGCGACGTTGTGATGAAACTGAGCGCGAGGATCAAGAACCGCGGGAAGAAGACGCTGTCAGGTCTGGAAGTGAGCGTCGGGATGGTGGATACCGAGAACGAGCTGATCAAGGACAAACGGGTCCTCTTTGTTCCGAAGCATCATCCGGAGCTAGGGCCCGGTGAAGAGATCGACGTCTCGGTAAGTATTGCAGGGTTTCGAAGAGGAGACGACCGCGCGAATGCTCGCTGGAAAGTGACCGCGATCAAGTTTGCGGACGATTAGTTTCGAATTCCAGGTTCCAAGATCCAGGTTCCGAGTCAATTGTTAAGAGCTGCGCTTGCAGTCCGCCTCCTACCCAGGTTCAGATTCCGGGGTCGTCCTCCGGCCCACCTTCAGGTTCCAGATTTGATGTTTCGAAGCGGGCGAACAAAATTGTTTCGGCATAAAGAAAACCCACCCGTAAACGGGTGGGCTAAACAATTTAAGGATAACGACTTACGGATAGCGATTCACTATTCACGACGAACGAATCACGAATCAGTGGTTTCCTTCACAAACAATTCCTCAAGAGACTGCCTCACCGGCTGGACCGAGACGACATTGCCGCCCGCTTTTTTTATCTCCGTAAGCACGGTACCTATGTTCTCGTCGCCAAACACCTGAATGCTTGCCCCTGAAGGCTTTTCGGTTACGACCGCGCCGCTGATCGCCTCCGGTATGGATATCAGTTCAGCAGCCTTTACCCCGTTCGCGCTGATCTCAAACGCGCGGTCGCCGTCTTCGGAAGCCAGCAATTCCTCGAGTCGTCCGGTTGCGACGAGCGTTCCTGATCTAAGTATCGCGACATTGTCGCAAAGCGCTTCGATGTCTGAAAGAATGTGCGAGGACATAAAAACGGTCTTTCCGGCCTGGCGAAGTCCTGCGATCAGCTCTCGTATCTCCCGCCTTCCGACAGGGTCGAGTCCGCTCATCGGTTCGTCAAGCACCACAAGTTCCGGATCGTTCACGAGGCTCTGTGCAATGCCTACTCTTTGGAGCATCCCCTTCGAGAACTTTCTAAGCTGTTTGGTCCAGTCCTTTTCCTCGAGTCCGACCCTTGCAAGCAGGTCTTCGGAGACCTTTTTCCGCTTTGAAGCCTCGAGACCGAACAACTGGCCGAAATAGTCCATCAATTCGGTCGCTTTCAGATAGTCGTAAAAGTAAGGGTTTTCGGGACAGTAGCCGATCCGCGAATGAACTTCCACATCTGAGATGTCTTTACCGAGTATCTTGGCTGTGCCTCCTGACGGGAATATGAGACCCATCAGGATCTTGATCGTAGTCGTTTTGCCGGCGCCGTTGCCGCCGAGAAATCCGTAGATCTGCCCTGGCGCCACATCGAGGTCAAGGCCGTCGAGGGCGCGGATCTTCTTCTTTTTCCAGAATCCTTTTTCGTAGTCTTTTGAAAGACCGCGAATCTCAATCACGTTTTTCATAGATTAGTTTGAAATTTGCGGACGCCCTTCTGTACCTTCGTCTTCTTTCCGGAATGTCCTTCGAGCGAGTGAAATTACAAGTACGAACGCGATCAGCGAAAAGGCGGATGCAGATACAATAGCTGCGGTCCTCACCTCATTCGGCTCGCGGAAGCGGAGAGTGATCGATTTTGCGTCTTGCGGAACTGTAACGCGGATCAGGCCCGAATCGGTATTTTCTACGCTTATCCGCTCTTCATCGGCATACGCCCTCCAGTGCGGGTAGTACAAGATCGAGAACACCGCTTCGGTCTCAGGACCCGGCCAAACGCCGATCTGTTTTTCAAGTGTGTCCCACCGCCTTACGCGGAAAGATCGATTCTTCAAAGTGACTTCCGATCCTGTCTCTTTGTAAAAGCCTTCCTCCGCCCAGACCGTCCACCAGCAATCCCTGCTGGGTGCCGTGTGCATCGCCTCCACCTTTTCGTTCGAGAATTCCGCAGCAGGAATGAACACTGATTGCTTTGTGACAAACACCGAGATCAGCGCGTATATCAGCACTCCTGCAGTAAGTACGAGAGGCAGGACGACGCCGGCCTCCTTTTCCTTCATAAGCTCACCCGCCCGAGCTATTCCGTAAGCCGCAAATACGGCGGCCGTAACGGATACCACCCCCATCCAGCGCCACGGGAACTGGATCTTTTGCAGAAACGCGACATAGTCCCACAATGGCGTACTCAGGACAGAGGAAAAGAAAGCGGCAAAGATCATCGTCACAAAACTCGCGACGACCAAAGTGCCGGCTTCTCTACGTTGTCTGAATAGCAGGATCGAAGAAGGCACTGCGATCAGGAGCGTCGCGAGAAGCATCAGGTCGCCCAGCCATATCGCCTGCACATCTTCGGCAATGCTCGTGAATGTGGACGGATTCAGAAGGAAGTTGTTTGTGTAGCTGTAGATGTCGGAAAAGTACTCCTGACGTGCGTGCCTTATCCATTCAAGTTCGGTCACCAGCTTGATCCAGTAGAATGAGGTTGCGGAGATCCCGGCGATCACTCCACCTGCGAGCGCAAGTCCGCTGCGAATCCAGTTCCGCGATCTGTAGAGAACGACGACCCCGTATACGGCAAATGCCAACGAACAAAAGATCAGGGAAGGCAGGTGTGTCAGGACCAGAAGTCCGTAGCTGAGTCCCAGTCCCGCGGCTGCGCTGAACGAGGGCCGCGCGGCGGTCCGGTGAACAAAGAGGAAACAGAATGGTATAACCGCGCTTGCTGCAAATTCAGCAAACAGAAAGTTGTTGTAAATCTGATTGAGGTGATACGGCGCAAGGATAAAAAGTACTGCAGCGAGGGTAGGCGCAATTCCCGTCAGCTCTTCTCTGGCCCATAAGTAGACCCCTATACCCCCTGCGAAATAGGCAAGAAAGAATACCAAAATGCTGGCCGCATACCATCCTCCGGTCGCTTTAAATGCAATGGCCAGCGCGTAGTATGCAAGTGGCGGATAGAATCGAAGCCCGTAGTCGCCGACACCACTATTCGCAGCCGGAGATAAAGAGGGATAGAACTCACCGTTGGCAAGTGCCTCATTCACGGTCGCGGCAAATTGATAGTGCTGCGTCAGGTCGTTGCCGTAGGGAATGCCGCTGAATGCCACTGTCGCGACGGCCAGAACGGCGGCACCGGCTATGATAGATAGCCGTATGTAGAGCCCTGATCTGGCATTCCTTTTGGTCATCTCAGAGGGATCCTGGTGCTTTCGCGATCGAGTCCAAGATCGCAGTTTCCGTCTTTGTCGGTAAGGAGATAGGGAGCGTCGCTCGGATCTACGAGCGCGCCATTCTCATTCGCCCGGAGTTCCCGGCCGCTTGGAAGAGTCGTATCCACCAGCAATGGGATGACATCGCTCCATCTTGAAGGACATCGGCCGTTCGCCTTCCTGAACTCAGTGAGAGCCTTCCGTATCGCGTCCCGCTCTTCGAAGAAATCCACCTGAAGTAGGCGAAGCCGGGCGTTCTCCTTTGTTTGAGAATCTTCCGCCTGATCATACACCTGCCGGTAGATGGCCCGAGCTGTGTCGAGACTTCCGGCATCTCCCCGCATACGCGCCGCCATAAGTGTCATGAACGGCGCCGCATCCTCGATCGCTGCGCCCTTTTCGTACGTGTCGGCGGCCTCTTCGAATCGTTCAAGCTGCCAGTATATGAATCCCAGGTAGTGATAAAGGCGCCACTCTTTCGGATTGTTCTCGATCCCTTTCTTTACGATCGCGATCGCCTCTTCATCATCGATCGCCGGCAACACCATCGCGCCGTAGTTATAGAGAGCCATGAACTTAGGGTCGAGGGTTGACGCATTGTCCAGCATCGGGTAGAGAAGCCTTGGATTAAGATCGCTCAGGTCATCCAGACGTATGGTCTTGTCACTGTTGTCGATGAATTTTTTCCCTATGTACTGTAGGGAGCGCATCCAGTACCAGTCGGCGATCAGGCCCTCGAATCCGAGGGCATACCCTTTGAGTCGTGCGCCCTGTAGCGAAAGATCTTCGTCCTCGTATCCAGCCGGAAGCTGGGGCTTTGCGGTCACAAGGCGGTCGCTGAGCGCGTAGACCGATACAAAGCCGGCGATTAGAATCGCCCCTAGTAAAAGGAATTCGTGTGTGCGTTCGAGCTTCATCGCTTCAAACTTTACTTGAGGTTGCGCCGACGGAAGATGACGATCGTAATCGCCAGGAGGATCGTGTTGAATATCAGCGTGTAAAGAAATACACCGCCGAGATAGCCGGCGGAAGGTGATTCGCCTCTAGCCGCAAGGGTCACAAATTCAAAGTGCGAAAGGTTTGGGAAGACGTAATAGATAAATCCGAAGATCCATTGAGCGGCTGCGGAGCCAAGGCCGTCCGCCAGGTCCTTCAGCGAGGCGCTGAAATGACCGATGATCCAGACAAGGAACGTGAGTAATGCGGAGAGGGCGGGAGTCGAGAAAGATGAGAAAAGTATAGCTACGGCTGTAACGATGGTCAGCTCCAGAAAGATAAGAGTGACCGTTCCCCAGATCGAGGCCGCAAGCGAGCCAGAACCTACATAGAAAAGCGCGAGCGAGACTCCCGTGCCCATAACGGCGACGTTGACGAGCAAAGTCAGGCACAGACCCAGATACTTGCCGACAATGAACTGCCCTCTGCCTACTGGCTTTGAAAAGATCGTGTACAGCGTTTTCTTCTCGATCTCTTTTGAGACAAGCGACACACCCACGAATATCGAGATGAACACCCCGAACAAAAGCATCGCGCTCAGCCCGATGTTAGTTACGGTTCGGTCTTCGTTTCCGGCGGTAAGATCTCCGAGAAAGACGGCACAGCCGGTTATCAGGAGTACGAACACGACAAGGTTGTATAGGACCCTGTCGCGGACTGCTTCCCGAAATGTATTCCTGGCGATCGCGAGAATGTTGCGAAACATAGGAGGCGAATGGGGCTCTGAAGGATTGATCCGCGCGGAAAGGATGGCCGAAAAGCAAAACCGGCCAACTCAAATATTACAATAAGCGGCCGGGAAAGGAAAAAGGCAAAATGGGCCGAAGCCCATTTTGCCTTGTGGTCAAAGCTTGTCTCGAGAGACAACCCGTTATTAGTTGTTAAGCGGTGTAGCGTTGGTAACAGCACGCGTCACAGCGTCGATAGCCGGGAGCGTAGCAGCGTTAGCCGAAGCATAGATCACACCGTCTTCAGCAACCAGGAAGTTACGTGTTCCGGTTGCGGTAAGACCGCCGGAGGTCGAAGGCTGCGAGATAACGTCGAAGATCGACGGGTTGTTTGCAACACCGGCTCCGTTATAGGTGTAGAAGTATCCGCTCTTGGCAGAACCAGCAGCCGTAGCACCAGCCAGAGTAGCGTCGATCAGGTTTTGACCCTGAAGAGCTGCCATGGAAGCTGCGAACTGTCCCGAACCAGCCGTTGACTGGAACGTAACATTAGCACCGTGCATCGTGCGAAGCGAAGAGATCGAAGATCCTTCGTTAGCAGAACGGCGAGCTGCGAGGAGGTTAGGAATAGCGATAGCGGCGATAATGCCGATGATCACAACGACGATCAGAAGTTCGATCAGCGAGAAACCTTTTTGATTCTTCATTTTCTTTTTCACAATCTCCTAAAGTTTTGAAGTCTTTTTTCTACCCTTTCTCAGGCAACGCTAATAGATACAACACGTGTGCCAATGATGGAGACGGAGTCAGGAAATAAGATAAATGTGGGAAATAAAGAAGTTACTGTCGGGACGGGGTGTCTGAAAATGCGATGGGATCTGTGAAATGGCCCGTTTTTAACAGTTTTTGGTGGTGTTTAAGTGACAGATTTTGTCAAAGGGACGGGACTTGTCCGCCTGTCGGGAAGTTATTCGCCAGCACTACGCATCTGTGCCGCAAGTGAACGAATGCCGTGCTTGTCCAGCAGATGGCGAAGTGAGCGCACTGGCATCTTGAGAAGTTCGGCCGCTTTTGTCTGATTACCGCCGGTCCGTTTGAGCGCTTCAACTACGTACGTCTTTTCAAGGTTGCCGAGGTGGCTCGAGAGGTTGATCCCGTTATCCGGAAGGTCAAATTCGGCGTTTATCCGCTCAGGGTTGTAATTCGTTATGTGATCGGGAAGCCTTTCCGGCTGGATCTCGTCCTCACGCTCAAGAGCGACCGCACGTTCGATGGTGTGCTCGAGCTCACGCACGTTTCCGTGCCAGGTGTATTTTTCAAGCATTTCCATCGCGTCGCCGGATATCGAGATCTCGCGTCCCGTCTGAGCGCAGAACTTCTTGACGAAGTGGTCGGCGAGCTCCTTGATGTCCTCCTTTCGGTCGCGAAGAGGAGGCAGGCTGATCGGGATCACGGAGATCCTGTAGAAAAGGTCCTCGCGGAATGATCCGTCGTCGATCATCGATTTTAGATCGCGGTTCGTCGCGGCTATGACCCTTGAGTCGATCTGGATCTCTTCGTGCGCACCGACCGGGCGCACCTTTCTTTCCTGCAGAACGCGAAGCAGTTTAACCTGCATTGCAGTAGACATTTCACCGATCTCGTCGAGGAAGATCGTGCCTTCGTTCGAAGCTTCGAACAGTCCTTTCCTGTTTGTGTTTGCTCCTGTAAATGCCCCTTTGACGTAACCGAAAAGTTCAGACTCTAACAGCGTTTCGGTAAACGCCCCGCAGTTTATAGAAATGAACGGCTTCTCGGCCCTGGGGGAAAGATCGTGGATTGCTCTGGCGACAAGCTCTTTACCAGTACCTGATTCGCCGGAAACTAGAACTGTCGACTGTACCTCGGCGACCGTCTCGATCATTTGGAAGATCGCCTGCATCTTGTCGGAGTTTCCGACGATATTGCTAACACTGCCGCGCTGCCTTTGCGCACGCTTGAAGGCGCGGTTTTCCTTGATCAGGTCCTGCTTCTCAAGCGTCTTTGAGACTATCAGCTTGAGTTCCGGAACATCGAACGGCTTTTGTATGAAGTCGTCTGCTCCAAGGATGAACGCCTCTCGGGCGGTGTCCACTGTGGCAAACGCGGTCATAAGTATCACACCGATGTCCGGCTGAAGCTCGCGTGCCTCCCGCAAAAGCTCGATCCCGTCCATGTCCGGCATCCGGACGTCGGAAATGATAACGTCCGGCGTCTCCTCCTGGATCAGATCGACGCCTTCTTTGCCGTTTCTCGCTGTCCTGATCGCATGACCGTCGCTTTCGAAGACCATGCTCAAAAGCTGCCTGTAACTCTGTTCGTCGTCTACGATTAGGATGTTAGCCATCTGGGATCTGAATCTGAGGTAACGGAAAGGGAAGTGATTCGAATTCGAAAGGTCTAAAGAAGAAAGCCGGGAACCCGACTACCTCTATTGTCACAAAAACAGTGCTGTTCTTTCAAGGTGAAACCTTTTCGCGGCTCTCCTGAACGTTCAGGTAATTCTTGAGCCTTGACTCGGGTTCGACCGCTTCCGGAGGTATAGATTCAGTCGAAACCGCCTTTTTACCGTAGTCGCACGGTAAGTCAAGGCTGATCTTCGTTCCGGCGCCTTCCTTACTGGAAACGCTGATCGTGCCATTGTGGTCACGGACGATCTGATAGACGATCGAAAGTCCGAGCCCCGTCCCGCCGGTCGTCGAGTTCGAGAACGGCTCAAACAACTGTTCGACCTGTTCGCGTGGCATTCCGCAGCCGCTGTCCTCAAAAACTATCCTGAGCCTGCCGTTTCTCCGCTTGCTTAGGCTGATGCGGAACTCTCCGCCTTCAGGCATCGCCTGCAGTGAGTTCCGGGCAAGGTTCCAGAAGATCTGCTTCAGCTGAGCGACGTCGCCGTTCATTCTGATACTTTCGTCGGGCAGTTCCGCTTTCAAAACGTGAGAATCTCGAACATCCGGACTGTGTTCAAGCAATGTCATCGTGTCGCGTATCGCCTCACACACATCAAGTTGTTCAAAATTCGCATCGGCAGGACGAGCGTATTTCAGGAAGTTGGTGATTATGGAGTTGAGCCTGTCAGATTCGGTCAGGATTATCTCCATCAGGTTCGACTGCGCCGAGTCTTTCGGGGTTTCGGCGTCCAGAACCTGGATCGCTCCCCGCATCGCGCCGAGGGGATTTCTTATCTCGTGTGCGAGCCCTGCGGCAACGCGTCCTACTGCAGCAAGCCGGTCCTTTCTGCGAACGCTTTCTTCCATTGACCGGATGTCCGTAAGATCCTGAAATGCGATGATCAGGCCAGTTGTCTCGCCGCCCTCAGTAGTCAGCGGCGATATGCTGTATCCGATCTGCACCACGAAGCCGTCAGGATTGGTGAATCCCATCTCGTGCCGTGGAATATTGTCGCTCTCGGCGCCGGCTTTAAGTGCCATTCCGATCTCCCGGCCGATATCGCCGAGCACGTAATAGATCGACTTCCCGCGCATCTCGGAGGCTCTGTATCCCGTGATCTCCTCGGCCATCGAGTTAAAGGTATATATGTTTCCTTCGAGATCTATAGTGACCAGGCCGGAGCGTATCGATTCGACGATGCGCTCGTGAAGCATCCTGAGGTTTTCGAGGGTCCTTGTGGTCTCGCGAAGCTTTTCGCCGGAGTTGTAGCGCTCGGCAAGTCTTGCGGAAAGCAGCCCGACGACCAGAAAAGCCACATCGTGAAACGCTACGATCTGGATAGCTTTCGAAAGCTCGATCGCCGGATCAACCGGTTCGATGACGGCAATCGATGTCAGGACCGCAAGAGTTGTGAACAGTACGACGCAGAGCGATGCGAAAATCAGCGTACGTTTTCCGTTGAGGAATATGCTCGCAACACTGATCACTATTATGTAAAGCGTGATGTATGGAGAGTTCAGAACGCCGGTCCGCCATACGAGCCACGTGACAAGCATTGCGTCCAGGAAGAATTGTGTCCGGATCTGCCAATCGTAGCTCTCGGAGAGCCTAAGGAAGAAGAAATAGACGATCGTAAGGCCGACCGCAATTATGAAGACGAGAAACAGCCCCTGTGGAAAATCTTCCCAGGAAAGCTTCAGGTGACCGCTGTTCCAGACCCATGTGGCGACGAGAAGCAGAAACACGGCCAGCAGCCTTCCGATGACCAGCGTCTGGAGCTTTTGGTTAAGGCTCAGATTTCCTGGAAGATACTTTTCCGTGTTCATCTTTTGAAGATCGGGAGTGGATTCTTTAAGATTCAGAGGTCCGACGGAGGTACCTATGGAACAAGAGTTTGACGAGCGACCCTGGGGCAGTTACACGGTTCTTGATGAAGGGCCTGATTTTAAGGTAAAGAGGCTGGAAGTTCTGCCTCAAAAGCGTCTGAGTTATCAGCGGCACGGTAAACGGTCCGAGCACTGGTTTATCGTGCGTGGTACCGCTAAGGTAACATTAAACGGTGTTGAAATGCTAGTGAACAGCGGCGAATCGGTCGATATTCCGGTTGGTACGGCGCATCGTGTCGAGAACCCCGAACAGGGGCAAACTCTCGTATTTATCGAGACCCAGACCGGCACCTATTTCGGCGAGGACGATATCGAACGGATCGAGGATGATTTTGGCCGTATAGAGGGTTCCTAGCTCCAAGTTCCAGGTTCCGAGACAAGAAATAGCCACGATCGTTTAGCGCAGCGCTTACGCTGCAAAAGTCGTTCGAAGCACGGCTGAAAAGTTCAGAGTTTCAAGTTCCGAGTTCCGAGATTAGTTCAAAGTTCAATCTTCAAAGTTCAAAGAGGGTTTAGCGGCAGGCTTGCCCGCTTTGCGGTGATTTGGATTTAATTCGGAATCTGGAATTTGAAATTTGAAATCGCGAAGCGCCAAACCGTTTAGCCCGCCCATTTATGGGTGGGATTCGAATGTGCGATCGGGTAGCGATCACATACTCTTAGCCGTGGTCTTCAGCCCACCGTTTTGTTCTTAACTCCAACGATCATCTTCGCAGCTTCCAGAAGATCGTCTGCTACGATGTCAGGCTTGGCCGACATTCCGTCCTCGATCGAGCTTCCATATCCGGTTCTTACAAGCGCTGTGCGTGTTCCCGCGTTTTTTCCCAGCCCGATGTCCAGTTCTTTGTCGCCGATCATCCAGCATTGTTTCAGGTCGTATTCGTGAACTTCCATTGCTTGCCGGATCATTCCCGTATTCGGTTTTCGGCACTCGCAGCCGGCATCCGGAAGATGCGGGCAGAAATGGAACGACTCGATCTCGATGCCCGATGCTTCCAGTTCACGGCGAATTTTTTCGTGAATGGCGTTTACTGCGTTGGCGTCAAAATATCCCCTCGCGATCCCGGACTGATTTGTAACGACCACGAACGAGAACCCGGCGACTTTAAGAAGGCCGAGCGCCTCGATCGTATACGGAAACAGATTCGTTTCCTCGACTGTCGCGAGAAAATCGACCTCCTCGATCAGCGTTCCGTCGCGGTCAAAGAAAACCGCCTTTTTCTTTTCTCCCATACTCGTCAGTCTTTTCTCAGTACATTCAACGCAGCTTCCATCACCATATCCGTGCTGACGCGAGTCATGCACCGATGATCGATCGGGCAATCCCGAAGCATGCAGGGCGAGCAATCGACCGGCTCACGGACTACATCTCCTTTCCAGGGGGCGGTCGTTAGGTGGTTCGTCGGGCCAAAGATAGTGACCACAGGCGTCGAAACCGCTGAGGCGATATGAGCAAGGCCCATATCGTTCGAGATCAGTAGGTCCGCTTCCCCAATGATCGCCACAGCCTCATCCAGGTCGGTCTCTCCGGTCAGGTCTGTCACTCGGCTTTTCATCATTCCCGAGACTTGATCCGATATAGGCCTGTCTCCTTCAGAACCGATCAAAACCGCTTCGAACCGTTCTGTTTCGATCAGTTCGTCCGCGACTTCTGCAAACCGTTCGGGCATCCAGCGCTTGGCACGGGAATTCTGAGAACCGGCCCCGATGACAACGATCCGCTTTCCTACCTCCGCACCGGCTTTCTTGAGTGTTTCTCGCGCCCTTGCGCGTCTTGCATCCGAAACAGAAACCGACACGTCGGGCTCGATGTCAGGAATCTCGCGGCCAAGTGCAGAGATCAGACATTGAGCGATCTCAAGATAGTAATAGACCTCGTGCCTTTCTCCCCGCCAGGCTGGTTTGGCGATCGAATCGGTCAGCAAAAAGCCGCGCGCCTCGCCGGAATAACCAAACCTCCTTGGGATTCCCGCCATTCGCAATTCAAGAGCCGAACTAAACGAGTTCGTGAATAGAAGGCCGATATCAAATTCGCGTCCGGAGATCAGTTTTGAACGCTTCCTGACCGCCGTAGGCGAACTGCTTTCTGTGTCGATCTCGATCGATCGCTCAATAAAATCCGCGTCTTCGAATATCCCGCGTGCCCAGCCAGGCGTCGCAAGTGTTATCTCGGCTTCCGGGATGGCGGCCCGCAATAGCCGGATACCGGGGATCGACATGACAGAATCGCCGATCCAGTTTGTACCTCTTATCAACAACTTCATTCCGGAAGAGAGTATTCGATACCTCTTGAGAACAAGGTCCTGAGACCTTCTTTGAGATCCACAGACGGTGACCAGTCAATCTCTTGTTCGACAAGCGAAAGGTCCGACACGTATCGCGCGGGTACAGGTTCCGGCAGCGGATCATCCTCATTCAGTGATGCCTGATACCCCGACGCCTTCTCTAGCTCCGAGACCAGTTCTCTCAGCGAAAGGGCGTTCTCCGGCCCGCCTCCGAGATTGTAGAGGCCGTGGCGTACGACCGAATCAATAAAAGCGTTGCAGGCGGACGAGAGATCATCAACGTGCAAAAGGTCCCTCACTGCTGAGCCCGAACCTGGCAAACGTATCGATTCGCCTTTGTCGATGGATTCGGCGTAGTGACCCGGGAAACCGGGTGTGTTTCCTTCGGAAGGCGGTGCGTATACCGTTGAGAGCCTGAAGATGCAGGATCGGAAATTTCTCTGGTTTGCGTAAAACTCCACGTATCGTTCAGCAACGAGCTTCGACCACTCAAGCGCGGTTTGTCCCGCATACTGCGTCGAACAAGACTCCGGGACCAGACGGAAATTGTCTGCAAAACGGCCGTAGACGTCCTTTGTCGAAGCAAAGATGAAGACGGCGCCTTCCTTTACGCTCTTCAGCACATTCACGGTTCCGTCGACGTTAGTAAGAAAGACCTCGTCCGCTGCTTCCGGTGCTTTGTCGAGGTGCGCGGCCAGGTGAATGACGACATCATACTCGCCGACCGCCTTTGTATCGTAGAGGTTTAGAAGGTCTCGGTTTGAGCGACGTGAGAAATCGTCGGCGTCAAAATGACGCAGTATATGATTTCCCAAGTAACCGCTTCCGCCTGTGACGAGGAATTTCATCTGAGAAACCTATCCGATCTTCGTTTCCGGGATTACATTCACAAATCTCTGCATAGACCCGGCCCTTCCTGTAACTATCAGGAGATCCCCTTCCGCGATCCTTGTATCGCCGGAAGGATGGAACATCATACCGCCGTCTTTCCTGCGGAGCGCTTCGCACGACCAGTTTCTTCAGCTCCGGAGTTCACGAAACGACCAGTATCTTCGAGACGAGGCACTACTCGCGTACGAGCCGAAGCAAACGCACGGCGCGGCTTTGAGGCACCTGCGGGCATCCGGGCGTCTGAAACAACTAGACTAGAATCCGCAAAATATTTAGAATTTAATGGTGTGCCGATCCGGGAACAAACCCGCGGAGCACTTCCGGCGGACAGTCGGACCTCCCCAACTCTAATCGAAGTTCCATAATGCCACAATACGGGAAAGCCAGAAACAGGGGACAAAGCCTGCGTAAAGCGGCATCGAGCCGTTCCGGCCGGCGTGTACGCAAGTTCGAGGCTCCAAAACCGACTTTGTTCAGAAGGATCCTCCGGCTGATCTTCAACCCTGTTACGTTTGCGATAGTTGCGTTCTCATTGCTCGGTGTTTTTCTCGTGGCGTCGTACTTTTGGTTCGAGTTCTCAGACAAGATTAACAGAATGCTCGCCGGAGACGTGTTTACCCGCAACGCGGGGATCTACTCGGCACCCAAGACGATTCGAAAAGGCGAATCGATCACCGACGACGAGCTCATCGATTACCTCCGCTCTGCCGGGTACGCAGCAGCAAACGACAAGGCTGACCCTCTCAGAAGCAAGTACGAAATCAACGGAAGCAAGCTGTCGATCGAACCGGGGGTCACCGCGGTCCATGACGGTAAAGTGGAGTTCCGCACGATCGACGTGCTCTTCGACAAAAAGGGCGAGAAGGTCGAGAAGATCACGGACAAGAGATCCGGCGATGAACTTGCAAAGACCGCGCTGGAACCAAAACTCCTAAGCGCTGTGGCAAGGGAAGGCGACGGCCAAAGGAAGGTAGTGACGTTCAAGGATCTCCCCCCCAATCTCATAAAGGCGATTACGGTAACAGAGGACCGCGGGTTCTTCGATCACTGGGGCGTGAATTTCCGCGGGATCGCGCGTGCACTTTGGGCAAGGTACGACGGCGAGGACAGCAACGCTCCGATCGAGAACCAGGGAGGATCGTCGATCACGCAGCAACTTGTAAAGAACTTGTTCTTGACGCCCGAAAGGACGTGGGAACGAAAGGCCCGCGAGGCGTACATGTCGATCATTCTCGAGACACGGCTTACGAAAGAGGAGATATTTGAGCTGTACGCCAACCAGATCTATCTCGGACAGGACAACGGCGTCTCGATCTACGGTGTCGGGGAAGCGTCGAAGGTCTATTTCGGTAAGGACGTCTCCTCACTGAGTCTCCCAGAATCGGCATTCATCGCCGGGATAATCAGAAGTCCAAACAGATACCAGCCGTATAAGGAACCGAAAAAAGCCAAGGAGCGACGCAACCAGGTCATCCAGTCGATGCTTGAAGCGGGTGAGATCTCGGCTTCCCATGCAAAAGCAGCAAAAGAGTCTCCGCTAAGCGTTACAAAACCTGCGGCGCGGGTCGATCAGCAGGGAATGGAGTACTTTGCCCAATACGCTGTAGAGCAGTTGCCAAAGGTCGTCAATGATCCTGACGCCCTGCAGCATCTCCGTGTATTTACGAGCATTGACCCCGATCTCCAGAAGATCGCACACGGGGCGCTGACAAAGCAGCTTTCGAAGCTCGAGAAATACTACAAGGACGACAGGAAAAAGAACCTGAACGGCGCGCTGGTGGCTCTGCGTCCGAAAACGGGTGAGATCGTGGCGATGATCGGCGGTAAGGACTATGCCGACAATCAATTCAATCGCGCCGCCGATGCGATGCGTCAGCCCGGGTCGGTCTTTAAACCGTTCGTCTACGCATCTGCCATAAATACGGCCTATCTACCGAATTCCAGGGTGCTCACTCCGGCAAGCGTGTTCAAGGACGAAAAGAAGGTATTCACTTTTAATCAGGATTCCTACTCGCCGGACAACTATGGTGATTATTTCTCCAACAAGGAGTTGACTCTCCGCGATGCGCTTGTGAAGAGCAAGAACGTGATCACCGTTGATATCGCGATGGAGCTGAACGTTGGGACCGTAATGAACCTTGCCAGAAAAGCGGGACTTCCGAAGGTGGATCGGGCTTATCCTTCGATGGCACTCGGAACCGCCGAAGCCACGCCCCTGCAGATGGCGGAGGCGTATACGATGTTCGCGAATTTGGGCGATGTCGTCGAGCCGATCGCGATCAACCGGATCGCTACCGGCGACGGAAAGACAATTGCGGCACCGGTCGGTCAAAAGAGAAACGTTCTACGGCCGGATGTTTCATACGTCCTTGTAGACATGATGAAGGACGTCGTCAATCGCGGGACAGCTGCCGGGCTTTCTGCGTGGGGCATCAGGAACGAGAAAGCCAAGAAAGGCTTTGCGGGCAAGACGGGTACTTCGCGAGACGGCTGGTTCGTGGGTTTTACTCCGGAGATCCTTGTCGCGGTGTATGTGGGATTTGACGACGGCTCTGACCTGAGAATTGACGGCTCGGATTCGGCGATGCCGATCTGGGCGGAGTTCATGAAAGAAGCATTGAGGCTTCATCCGGAATGGTACGGCGACTGGCAGGAACCCGGCGGGATCCGGAAGGCTGAGATCGACATCAGGACCGGAGCCCTCATCCGCGAACTTGGCCCTGACGGCGAAGCTGCCGAGCCGACCCCTACTCCTACTCCCGCTTACCCGGTAGATCCTGACTTGGTAAATACTTTGCCGCCCGATTTGAACTCTGAGATTTACGTCACCGACATTCCGAAGGAATTCAGGCGGGTTGAGCTATTTATCGTAGGAACGGTCCCGAATCGAATGTTGAAGGATGACTACGATTCCGAATTTCCAGACGGAATCGACCCAAATGCTTCTCCGACGCCATTCACTACCTGGGAACAAGCAGAAGAGGAGTCAGAGCCGGAACCCGCACGAGGTCAGCCTCAGGCGGTTGGCGGAGAAGTGCCAATAGTTCTGTGTCCGCTTTCCGGTAAAAGGGCGACAGCGAATTGCCCTGAAAGAAAAGTAAGGAAGTTCAAGGTAGGGACCGAGCCGACCGACTTCTGCGAGTTTCACGTCGGGAGTAACTAGCAAACAGTTCAAAAAGCTCCTGGAAACCAACAAAAAAAGGCCGCCTTTTCAGACAGCCTCTCGTATAGTTCACGATTACGAATCACTCCACGCCGAGGTTGTGCATCAGGAATGCATACGTATCGGCAAGTTCCTCGATGATCTTCGAGGTCGGCTTTCCGGCTCCGTGTCCCGCATCGGTCTCGATGCGTATAAGGACCGGAGCATCGCCCGCCTGCGCTTCCTGGATCGTCGCCGCGTACTTAAAGCTGTGCGCGGGGACAACGCGATCGTCGTGATCCGCAGTTGTGATAAGCACGGCCGGATACTCGGTACCCTTCTTTATGTTATGAATCGGAGAGTAAGCATAAAGCGCCTTAAACTCTTCGGGATTCTCGGAAGATCCGTAATCGGAGACCCACGCCCAGCCGATCGTGAACTTGTGGAACCGAAGCATGTCCATAACACCGACCGCCGGCAGAGCGGCGCCGAACAGGTCCGGCCTTTGATTGAGTACCGCGCCTACAAGCAGGCCGCCGTTCGAGCCGCCCTGAATTGCGAGCTTGTCCGATGAGGTGTAGTCATTCTCGATCAAGTACTCGGCAGCAGAGATGAAGTCGTCAAAAACATTCTGCTTCTTCAGCTTGGTACCGGCCTGATGCCACTTTTCGCCGTACTCGCCTCCGCCTCGCAGGTTTGCGACCGCATAAACGCCTCCCATTTCAAGCCATACAAGCCTTGAAGTGCTGAACCCGGGCGTCATCGGGATGTTGAATCCTCCGTACCCGTAAAGAAGTGTCGGATTGGTTCCATCCAGCTTGATGCCTTTCTTGTGCACGATGAACATCGGGATCTTGGTTCCGTCCTTGCTGGGGTAGAACACCTGCTTGACCTCGAAAGCGTCAGGATCAAAATCCACTTCGGCGCGGCGGAAAAGCGTACTTTTCCCGGACTTCATATCGTACCGGTAGATCGTTGGCGGCGCGTTGTAGCTTGAGAAGGTGTAGAAAGTCTCCGAATCGTCCTTCTTGCCTCCGAACCCACCTGCCGAACCGATTCCCGGTAGTTCGACGTTGCGTACGAAACTGCCGTCTTTGTTAAAGATCTTGATCTGCGTGTAAGCGTCCTTGAGGTAGTTGGCGACGAATTGGTTGTTGATGAACGAGATACCCCTGAGGGTCTCCTCTGCTTGAGGAATCACTTCGTTCCAGACTCTCGTGCGTGCAAGAAGATTGACGGAAACCACGCGGCCGAGCGGTGCGTCTTTGTCCGTTTCAAAATAGAAAACCGCTCCGTCGTTCCCGATGTACGAAAACTGATTCTCGAACTTGTCAATGAGCGGAACGATAGGGGCGTCTTTCAATGTCAGGCTTTGATAGTAGACCTGGTTCTTGCGGGAAGTACCGTCGCTGAGGTAGATCAAAAGCCACTCGCCGTCGTCGGTCACGAAACCGCTTATCCCGAGCTTGGGATCGTCCGGGCGCTCGTAGATAAGCTTGTCCTCCGACTGTGCCGTTCCCAGCTCATGGTAATAAAGCTTGCGGTGGAAATTCGCGTCTTCAAGTTTTGTATCCTCGTTCGGCTCCGGGAACCGGCTGTAATAGACTCCCTTTCCGTCCTTTGTCCACGAAACTCCGGAGAACTTGATGTGCCGAAGGTGATCAGGCAACTCGCGACCGCTGTCGATATCCATGAACTTGAATTCGCGCCAGTCCGATCCGCCCTTCGAAATCCCGTAAGCAAGCGTCTTTCCGTCTTCGGTGATCGAAAGTCCGCTGAGCGCGATGGTTCCGTCCTTCGAAAACTTGTTCGGGTCAAGCAGGACACGCCCGGGATCGTCGGGTGATTCAGCCACGTACAGAACGCTCTGATTCTGGAGGCCGTCATTCTTAAAGTAGAAGTACTTTCCGCCTTCCTTGAACGGCGCCGAGTAGCGTTCGTAGTTCCAAAGTTCCGTAAGCCGTTCCTCGAGCGCTTTCCTTTGTGGTAGCTGCTTGAGGTAAGAGAACGTCAACTTGTTCTGGGCCTCGATCCAGGACCTTGAATCCGAAGAATCCGGGTCTTCCAGCCAGCGATAAGGATCGGCTACCTTTGTGCCGTGGTAGTCATCGACCTGATCGACCTTCTTCGACTTTGGATAATCAAAAGACTGCTGTGCGATGATGCCCTGGACAAGCAGGGTCAGAACTAGAAACGCGGGGAAAATGCCGCGGAGCCTAAGTGACATAAGGACCTCCTGAAAAATGTTTGTCCATATGTTACTACGGGGGGCGCTCTTTAAAAAACTAAAGGCGCCGCGATCGGCGCTCGAACGATGGTCGCTGAAGAGTGAATCTAAGCGTATCTATGTGGAACTTCGGTAGCCGGCTGCTCGAACGAATCGCTTGAGGAAGACTGGTCAGCGAAGGGAAGGAAGGAGGTCTTCTGGTAGAGCAGCGTCTCAATCTCATCTCCCGGCAGAGGTTTCGAGAACAGATAACCCTGACCGTATTCGCATCCCAGGTCCCGCAGCAGCTCCAGCTGCTTCTCAGTCTCGATACCTTCGGCCACGACTTCTTTTTTAAGCGTCTTGGTCAAAGACACGATCGTCTGAAGAATGCCCGAATCTTCACCGTTTTCTCCGACGTTCAGAACGAACGAGCGATCGATCTTTAGGGTGTCGAACGGAAGCCTGTGCAGATAGCTCAAGGAAGAATAGCCTGTCCCGAAGTCGTCAATGCTGAGCTTTACGCCCATGTTGGATACCTCGTTCAGAGTTTCGATAGAACGCTCTGCGTTTTCCATCGCGGTCGACTCCGTTATCTCAAGCTTGAGATGGGTAGCGGGAAGACCCGATATCTCGAGCGCTTCTTCTATGTCGGTCACCAGTGAGCGATCGGCGAGGTGACGCCCGGAGATATTGACGCTGACCGTAAGGTCCCGAAAGACTTCCGATCTTTCTCGCCATTCCTGCAGCTGATTACACGCCTCCGCAAGTACCCACTTCGTGATGGGTATGACAGATCCAGTGTCCTCACTGATCGGGATGAACACTCCAGGCGAAATGAACCCTAGTTCGGAATGATACCAGCGGAGCAGCGCTTCAAACCCCACGATCTCACCACCTTTCAGCGAAATAAGAGGCTGGTAATTCAGTGCCAGTTCTTCGCGTTCAATCGCGTATCTCAGGTCGCCTTCCAGCCTTATATGCTCCAGGTATTTTGAACGCACGTCCTTGTCGAACACGGCGACGCTCACATTCTCTTCCTTCGCGCTGTGCATTGCGATATCAGCGTCGCGGAGGATGTCTTCCGGCTTTAGCTGCTCGTAGTCGAAGGGCGCGATCCCGATGAAAAGGTCGGAAAAGATCTTGTTGCCGTGGATCACATAAGGCTGGGTCAGGTGATCGTAGATCTGGTATGCGTATGATTTTGCTTCTTGGAGCGACGAAAGGTCGTTGAGGATGATTGCGAACTCGTCCCCGCCGAGGCGTGCGATCGTGTCTTCATCACGAAGGCATCTGCGCAGACGCAAAGCGACGACTCGCAGCACCTCGTCCCCAACCGTATGCCCGAGGCTGTCGTTGATATTCTTGAATCTTGAAAGGTCCAGAAAAAGGACGTAGTACCGTTTCGCGACTTCAGGGCCGAGCTGCAGAAGGAGGTTGAGTCTTTCAATTAGGTACGCTCGGTTCGGAAGGTCGGTCAGGTTGTCGTGAAAAGCTGCATATTCCAGGTCCTGTTTGCTCTGCCGCAGGTCACGACTGATGTCCTCTTCTTTTTCGAGCAGGAGTTTGAGCTGCTTGGCGTGTTCTTCAACCTCTTCGGCTTTCGCCCTTGCGATCTCTGTCTTGTCCCGTTCCGCTTTTTCTGCCTGGTCAATCGATTCGTTGATATCTCGCAGAAGCTGTCGATAATTCAAGTACGCGATCCCCAATACAAGCAATGACACGCCAATCGTAACTAGATCACTGTAGCTGATCAGTTTATACGCGACCCCCGCGAGGCCGGCCCCAGCTATCTGGGTCATCGAGATTGAGAACCCTTCTATTTTCCAGGTTTTCCAGAAACTTGCAGCGCGTTTCAGTGAGTAGTATCCGGCTGCAAGTGTACTTATG
Organism: Acidobacteriota bacterium; assembly: GCA_003385635.1. GTDB lineage: Bacteria > Acidobacteriota > Blastocatellia > Pyrinomonadales > Pyrinomonadaceae > Aridibacter. The sequence continues at coordinate 960,109 of QQUY01000001.1, forward strand.
AACGCAAACTGTGCAAAAGCGAGAATGCCTAAAGACGTTATTAGGTTCGGGGTGGTGAGGTAGTCATTTGTTAATCCTAGAAACGGAAGCGATCGCCAAACCAAGAGCGTTCCTGCCGTGCCCATCGCAACACTGAATACGTTGAAAACCAGCGCATTTCGCTCAAAAACAACCCCCTTAGTCTTTAGGAAGAAGCAGCTAATCGAAATCTCAAGGACAGCTAGCAGGATGGCGAGTTCCCCACTGAAGAACAGAAAGGAAAAGAAGATCATCGTATCGGAAAAACTCAAATGCGAGTTTGACCGAGGCAATGAGAGGGTAAGCCTTGAGGTGATCAGTAAAGCCCCTAAGATTAAAATTAGAGTACTGGTGTTGAGACCAGAGGTATCCAAGTTTGCAACCGCAAAAATGATAGATGCTAGTCCGAAGACACTTACAACGTATACGTAAATGTTGAATAGCCTCTGTTGATTCATCTGGGGTAGAAGAGCCTGATTAATGCCGAGTTGAGTATCTAGTGAGAGCAGGAATGAACTAGGTATTGTGGGATACCTACAACTAAAGAATAACAAATTGCTTGTAAGAAAGGCTAGAGCTTTTATTTACAAGCGAGTTGCAAGTTTTTTCCGAAGAAAAGAATCACTCTGTCGATTAAGAAAGCCGATGCAGGCGACCTTCCGTCACATCACTCGCCTGCATGTATAAGAAGTATCCACTGGGTACTAATGTAACAACTCATTTTTTCCCTTAAGTCCTAAGAAACGCAGAGTTTAGCTTGCCACTAGTTTTAAAAGCGTTACCGCTAGTATCAACTTGTTACTTCGGTTTCCGTTAGTTTTCATCTTCCATATCGTTCCGATAAACCTTTTAGCATCAATGTCTTATCAGTAGACTTTGTGATTTGGTCCGTATTGGCACAAGTATTGAAAACGAATAGGGCAAGTGGATTAAAGAAAATCGAATTTGGAGAGGAGAATCATGAATACAATTAAGAAGGTCATCGCAGCAGTTCTTTTGGGAGCAGTTATTTCGGTAAGTTCAGTAAGCGCTAGCACTGGCGTCATCGTTAATCTAAGTGGTCAGGATGCGGAAACTCAATGTGTTGAAACGAAGCCGGGAACGACGGACGAATTAAAGGGCGTTATCGTAAATCTCACTGGAGTGATCGTGAACTTCACCGGCGTTATCGTGAACGTCACCGGCGTAATCGTTAATCTAGCCGAGGGCAAGTCAGAAATTTGCGGCCATTTGCCCACTGGGGACAAGTAAGTACCGAGTAAAATTCTCACCCTTTGACCATCTCCCACAAAGTCGGGCTACCCGAGCAGGGTAGCCCTTCGTATTTTCTGCTTACCTTGGCTTCCCGGAGTTGCGGCCCGGGAACTTCCAGCGATAGCACCACGGTTTCTGAGCGCAATCGTTTAGATCCCAATTTTCGACAGCAAATCTTTAAACTTCTGGTGATTTCTAACGGATTTCCATCTTGGATCTACCCTCAACGCCGCGAGGTCTATGTACTTCTCCTCATAAGCTAATTCAAGGTACTGAATCACTTTCTCCGTTCTGCCGAGTCCGGAATAGGCTACTGCGATGAAGGAGCTCGGAACAAACTCTTCCAAAGCTGCAGCTTCAAGGTTCCTGATCCCCTCTAAGGCCTTCTTTTTTCTACCCATTCGTCCGTATGTGTAGGATCTCATTGCAATCGTCTCGTGGTGATATTGAATTGCCAGAGCATTCTCATAGAATTCCAGCGCTTCCTTGTGATTCCCTTTCTCAGTGAGCGCGAAACCCATTAAAACCATCGCTTCAAAGTCATTTGGAGCTAGTTCGAGACACTCCTCCAGGCGTAAGATTGCGTTCTGAAATTGATTGGTCATCAAGAAGATCTTTGCAAGGCTCTTGTCGTTAGAATAAGAGACCGGATCCAATCGTGCGCTCTCACTCGCCATGTTGAGGCCGTCTTTTGTAGCACCTCTGTAAATGTGTAACCTTGCCAATTGATTGTATGCGGTGGCTGAACCTGGATTGATTGCAATTGCTTTCTGAAAGAGAATCTCGGCCTTATCAAAATTGAACCGAAGAAACATCTCAAAGTAGCCTTTTACGACGAAAAGATCCGCAAAATTCGCGTCTATCTGTGAAGCATTCTCCAACAACTGAAGTATCCTCTCTTCTGCATCTTGCTTTAGAATCTTTTGGTAAAGAAACTGGACCCTAAGACAATTCGCAAGTTCCACGTATCCTGGTGCGAAAGCTGGGTCCAATGCTATTGATGTCTGAAACAAGTTCTCGGCCTTGTCCAAATCCAATTTTGATCGGCGGTTGTTTACAAAGTATCTGCCCTTCAGGTACAAACGGTAGGACTCAGTGTTCTTAGTGTGTTTCTGGCTGGGGAACCGTCGTGCGGCGCGATCGATCTCTGCATTCAATTTTTCGCAGATTGAATTCGTGATGCTGTCCTGCATCTCAAATATCTCCGAAAAATCACGCTCAAACTTCTCCCCCCATAGCTGGGAGCCGTCTTCAGCTTTCGAAAGCTCGACAGATAAGGATATGTCGTCGTTCGCGATCCTAATACGTCCTGTAAGCACATTCGAAACATTGAGCCGTTTTCCGACCTCAACAACGTCTATGTGTTCATCCTTGAATTTAAATACCGTATTCCGCGCGATGACTCTGAGGTCAGGTCTGCAGGAAAGATTGTTGATCAACGCCTCAGTCATTCCGTCGGCCAGATAGTCGATGTCTTTGTCGCCGTTCTCATTGAACAACGGCATCACAGCGATCGACTCTCGGTTCTCATCAAGGCCGTAGGGGTCGACAAGAGGAGTAGCGCCGGAAACCGCCTTTTTCCATTCTTCTGATTCGACGGTTTCTATTGGTTCGACAAACTGATAGCCGGAGCCGGAAAGTGTTTGGATATATCCTTCGGCGCCGGTGGTCTCGAAGATCTTTCTGATCCGTGAGATATGCACGGCGAGGTTGCTTTCCTCTACAAAACTGCCTTCCCAGACGACATTCAAAATCTCGTCCTTTGTGACCGTCAGTCCGGAATTGGAGACCAGATAAACCAGGACCTCAAAGGTCCTCGGTTTTATGTCGATGAAATTTCCGTCGTGGGCGAGCCGTCTTTCTGCAGGATTGAGGTAGTACTTTCCAAACTTGTAGATTTCGGAAGCCGCATCGGCCGGATCGGTTCTTGAGCCATCCATTTTTGTCGGCACCTCCGTTCGTTTCGGGGACCATTCGAACGCGTTCCAATTATATGCACAAAAGACCCCTATTTCTTGGGGATTCAGAATAATTCATAACAATTCAGATCAGTTAAAGACTTGTTTTAAGCAGTTCTCTATCATTGTCAGCATAAGAGATGAGGTCATTGATAGCCCGGGCCTTTTTCGACCTTTTGGGCCCGCGGTCTCCCACTCGATGATCAATTTTCTTATAGCTTGCGAGGTATTTCGTAAATGGCCGAAAGGATCTTCTCTCACTTTCAGGCAAGCGTTTGACTCGCAAAACCCTTAAGTGTGGTCCTCACCACTTCACACTTAAGTGCCGGAAGCGGATTGGTACTGCGGAGACAGTCTTCGAAGGTTCTCAACCGCTTTCGGCAACAATCCAAGGACGTAATTCACATCCTCCTCAGTGTTGTCCTTGCCGAAGCTGAACCGGACAGAGCCCCTCGCCGTCTCGTCGCCGACTCCCAAAGCAACGATGACGTGCGAGGGCTCGACATTTCCGGAAGAACAGGCAGAGCCGGTCGAGACCGCGACTCCCGACATATCCAGATTTATGAGAAGCCCTTCGCCTGCGATGCCTTTGAAAGAAACGTTTGAGATGTAAGGCGATCTCGGACCCTCGATACCGTTGATCACAACATCCGGGACGGACTCGAGGATGTGCGCTTCAAACGAGTCCCTTAGTTTTTCGGCTCTTTCAGCATTCTCGCCGCTTTCCTGCCTTGCGACCTCGCAAGCGGTACCAAGCCCGGCGACAAAGGCTACGTTCTCGGTTCCGCCCCGCCTCTCGCGTTCCTGATGCCCTCCGAGATTCTGGGACTCGATCCTGACTCCGCGCCTGACATACAAAGCTCCGATGCCTTTTGGACCATAGATCTTGTGGCCCGAGAGCGAAAGGAGGTCGCATCCAACTTCTTCAATCGAAAAGGGGATCTTCCCAACGGCCTGGACAGCATCGGTGTGAAGCCAGATCTTTTGACCCGACGTCCTTCGCTCTTTAATAATCTCGGCGATCTCCCTGACCGGCTGGACCGTACCTATCTCGTTGTTCACTAGCATTACGGAAACCAGCACTGTCTCATCCGTTATCGCAGCCGCGATCTTTTCCGGAGACACGACGCCCGCAGGCTCGACCGGAACGATGCTGACCCGGCGGCCGTATTCTTCGAGAGAACCGCAGACAGTACCGACAGCCGGATGTTCTATCGACGACGTGACTATGTGATCGCCGTGTCGTCTGTTGGCGCGGACGACTCCCTTGATAGCCAGGTTGTTGGATTCGGTGCCCCCTGATGTAAATATCAATTCGTTGGGGCGAGCACCTAAAAGATCGGCAACCTGATGCCGGGCTTTGTCGACGGCGGATCGAGCTTCCTGACCGTAGAAGTGGATACTGGACGCATTTCCGAATCTGTCTGTCAGGTACGGCAACACGGCCTCTTTGACCCGGGGATCGACAGGTGTGGTAGCGGCATTATCCAGATAGACTCTGCGGAACATAGGTCAATTCTAACCGATACGATGTCCTTGCTCTACATCGGCGTCGTACGGTACGATTACATCTTTGACTGAAGTAATTTAGCAGGCTTAAAAGATGGATTTTACTACAAAGGAAATTTTCAAGAGATACGCGAAGATGGCGGTGGGTCAGACGATCTCCCCGGTCTTCCTTAACATACTCGTGACCTCGGTCTGTGATATGAGGTGCACCCACTGCTTCTTTACAGATGAGCTGAATGACAGGCCTCGGAAAAAGCTGCAGATGAAGACGGAAGAGATCGAGAGGATCTCGGAAACTCTTGGCGGAAACCTCGGGGTGCTCGTGCTTGCAGGCGGCGAACCGTTCACACGGAAAGACCTCCCCGAGATCTGCAACGCCTTTTATCGTAATAACAAGCTTGAATCGGTGTACCTTATGTCAAACGGGCAGATCCATCCCCGGATCTTTCCCGACGTGACCCGTATCCTTGAAGAGAATCCTAACCTGCATGTCACGATCGCGCTCGGCATTGACGGCCTTAAGGAAGCACACGAGAAGATACGGCAAAAGCCCGGCAGCTGGGACAAGGCGATCCATACTGCGCGAACCCTGCAGGAGATGAAAAAGGAATACCCGAATCTGGATATTCAAACCTGCACGTGCGTGATGAAATCGAACCAGGACACGATCTTTGACTGGTACGACTTCCTCAAATATGACCTGAAGCCGGACAAGGTGAACATCAACTACATCAGGCCTCCTTCGAACGATCCTGAAGAACTGGAGTTCGACCACGAAAGGTACGCTCGTCTCTCGAAGATGATACTTGACGACGTCCGCAACGCGGCCCTGAAGAACAATTACGGAGGCAGTTCCGGGTTCTTTAAGGCGGCCGTGGATATTTACATGCACGATCTGATCTCAAAGACGAAAGAGACCGGAGAGGCTCAGCTTACCTGTTACGCCGGTTCCGCAGGGGCTGTGATCTACGACGAAGGAACGATCTCTTCCTGCGAGAACCTTGATTCGACCGGGAACCTACGCGATTTTGAATGGGACTTTCAGAGAGCCTGGAGGTCCCCTGCGATGGTTGCCCGACGTGCAAAGGCCGAGAACGGATGTCACTGTACTCACGAGAGCAACTGTTACTATCCCAGCCTGCCGTTCAATCCGGGCCATCTTGTCAAGATCAAGAAGCTCGAGAGGCAGATGAAAAAAGCAAGCAAGAAACTCGAGCAGAATGCTCCCGCCCACGGCGTAGCCGTAAAAGCTTGAGCGTATGCAGCAGCCGACACCAAAGGTCCTGATCATCTCGTCGGATACCGGCGGGGGACACCGTTCAGCAGCTGAAGCCCTTGCAAATGGCTTCAGCAAGTTCTGGCACGGTGAATCGGCCGCTGTACGCGTGATCCGGGCCGTTGAGGACTCCCATCACATAACTGACAAGCTGGTCAGGATCTACAACTGGATCCTGATAAACCGCCAGCACTGGATGAAGTACCTGTACTGGACGGTCAACAAGCTTCGTCCGGAGACTCAGCCATTCTTCTTGAACAGGTGTATAGGTTATCTACGTGATCAGTTTGAGAAATGGTGTCCTCATATTGTCGTCAGCGTTCACCCGCTCACACAGCATATTTTTGCGCGCATTTTGCGTGAATTGAATTTGAAAGACCAGGTTCCGCTCGTAACGGTCGTCACAGACCCCTGCTACGGATTCTGGAAGGGCTGGGCTTGTGACGACGTTTCGCTATACCTTGTCGCAAACGGAGAAGCCAAACGGCAGTTGGTCGATTACGGGGTGGATCCTGCAAAGATCAAGATATCCGGAATGCCTATAAGGCCCGAGTTCAGGCCGGCCGATGAAAAGGATGCGAAAGCGGCGAGATCTGCGTACGGACTGGACGAAGACAAGTTCACGGTTTTCGTTAACGCCGGTTATGTCGGCGGCGTGAAGATGCTGAAGATCCTTCGAGAACTCATCGCCGGCGAGATCGATGTTCAGGCGATCTTCCTTGCTGGAAAGAACGACGAACTGAAGTCAAAGGCGGAGGAAGTCGCGAAGAACGCGAGGTTCCCTGTAAAGGTGATAGGGTATTCTGAAGAGGTCGAAAGACTTATGCAGGCTGCAAACGTAATGGTTTCAAAGCTCGGAGGCCTCACGACATTTGAAGCCGTCGCCTGCAACCTTCCGATAATCGCCGACGCCACGACACCGCCGATGCCGCAGGAAGCCGGAACGGTCGATCTGGTCTCACGCCGGGGCGCCTGCGTGATGCTGAATAAGACTTCCGATATCGTGCCGATAGTCAGAAATCTTGTAGAGGACGATCACAAGTATCTCGAGATGAAGACCGCGGTGGCAAACCTCGCAATGCCCAACTCCACCGAGATGATCGTAAACGAGATCACCGCACTCCTTCCTCCTATGCAGGTGCAGACAAAGACACTGGGGGCAGCGGCCCGCCAGAGGGTCTGATCGATTTAATCCTCTATTTACTGGGAGTCTGGTTCTACAGCTGAATCAACGGACTCTTCTGCGGAGTCCCTGGCGTCGTCACCTTTCGATTCTGCCGCGTCCGCGATCTGTACTCTTCCGAGGATCCTTGCTTCTTCGCCCGACATGTCGCCGAGCATGCGGCCGTTCGTGTCCGTCACCATCACTGTCTTAACGGGGACCTTCGTCGGAAATTCCTTTAGGTCTTTCAGGTTCTTTCTCTGCTCATCCTCGGGTAACTGTAGCCAGGAATCCCTTGCGGTGACCATCATTAGGCCGTCTTTCTGAAATCCCTGAGAAAGATGTTCTCCGTTCGGGAGCCGCTTTGTATCCAAGAGTTCGACATCAGCGGCGATCGGGGCCATCTGGTTCATCTGCGAATCAAAGAAATAGATTCCGGCGCTGATCAGTGTTACGAGCAGGGTCGCCGCGACCAGCCAGCGGTTTGTAGGTCCTCCGACAGCTACCGCGAACGGGGCTCTGGAGACTGGCTCCTCGATGATCTCGGCGGCTTCCTGAGTAGCCTCGACGGCCTTTTCCAGATTTCGTCTCGTGAATCTTGCGATGCCCCTTTTCAGTCTTATTCGGGACTCTAGCAATCCGTTCGAGACTATCAGAAGCCGGTTCTGGGAATCCGAAGCATTCTCGCGGACTAGGTAGTCAAGCTGTTCCGAAAACTCTTCCGACCGCCTCAGAAGCCTGTGAAGCTCGTCTTTCAGTGAAGCAGTCATCTCTCCGCGGCGGCTGAGCTCATTTTCGCAAAGCTCTTCGATCCAGAGGATGACACCCAGGACGTTTCTGCAAAGATGATCGTTCGGATCCTCGGGCCTTCCTATGAAGTCCTTCAGGTTCAGGTCGCTGACTTCCGGAAAGCGTATAACGTGGCTCCTTATGACGGAAAAATCCGGTTCCGGTTGAGAAAGCGAAAAGAAGAACGGCTCAAGCCTTTTCTGGGCAGTAGGCAGGGAAGGAGCCGGACTGGAGGGTTTGTCGGCGTCACCGGTTTTGGATGCATTCTCACGCACCTCCTTGTCCCGTCTGCCGCCGGTCGCCGGGCTCTCGCATACGAGCGAAAGGATATCGTCTAGCGACGCGCGCTCCTTTTCGTCCGCTTCCGACGCATCCGCGCCCTTGGACCTCAGATCGCCGAGTATCTCGGAGAGGTACTCCTCGGCTCCTCTTGAGGCATCTACGAACGCTCCTGCCAGGTCTACGCCTTCGTTGACCTTTTCATTGATCGTCTTATTGGCACTCGCCAGCAGCTTGTGGAACACATTTCCAACGGCAATGTTGCAGTCTATGGCCGCAGCTGCGATCTCGGGCTGCGAGTAAAGCGATCCAAGCTTGCGTTTAAACTCACGAAGCCTGTCGAAGAGATCACTTTGGAAGAGCTCCTGATAGTCTTTAAGCGATAATGCCTCTCGCTGGAAGTCATCCAGCTTCGCGCTTACCAATGACGAATGGGACGAACGTTTTTTCGAAGGCGCCTCGGCGTCCCAGCTTTCAAACAGAGCGGCTATCTGGTCTACAAGGTCCTCGCGTTCGATGAGGATCTCCCTGTATGGAGGATCCGGGCTTTTTGAGAAGAGGCGAGTGATCGAAAGGTCGAACTTGCTCTGAGCATCCTGATCGGGCTTGCGGTTCTTGTAAAACCTAGTCAGAGCGGAATACACGATCGGTTTAATCGTGGGACCCTGTTCATCACAGTATTGCCGAAGATGGTATGCGTGAAGGAACTCATCCCGGGATGCAAGCGCTGCATGCCATTTTTCGATTCCGGATTGAACCTCAGCGACGATTCTCGCAAACTTCTCAGTAGAGATGTCGCCCGAGAAACTCTCAAGAATGGCAAGATTTGACCTGATCCTTTTTGGATCGAAGGGAGTTCCGGACTCTTGCAGGTATCTGCGCTCAACTGCAAGAAGGAAGTTGTCAACGACCTGAAGGTCCGAAACTTCGTCACTCAAAAAAACGAATGCCTGCTGGATCTCCAGCGGCTCAACCAAATCGATGTCTTCGATCAACGGGGAAGGCATAGCTCAAGCTCCGTACGGATGGTGGTATGGGATTAGTAAACAATGCCGCGGTTGGGCGAGGAGCGGGCGGGACAAATTCTGGGTTCAAAGCTCGTCGATCAGCGTATCGACCCTGCCGTCTTCGCGTAGCGACAAGGCCGAAATGATTCGGTGGTCCTTGAATCGGATAGCGAGGATCTGGTACTGGTTCCTGAGGTCGGCTGGCACCGTCGGAAACCCGTAGAACGTGTAATTCCCTCGGATCAACGTTGTGCCGGCTACGATACCGAGAGTCTTGCCTGTATAGTCGTTTAGCTCGGAGAGCGTCGCGTATCTACCCTTGTGGGACATGAACCCGGTCTGATTTGCGTGTATCGCTTTCAAAGTCCCGATCGTGGCCGCTCTCTCAGCTGCGCTCTTCGACTTGAGCAGTGATGGAAGCGCAATTGTGGCAAGCAAGGCTACTATAACGACCACAAGAAGCAGCTCTATCAACGAGAAGCCCTTTTCTTCGTTGCAATGTTTCATGGTCTTTCTTGAATTGTCGGGTTGCGGCGTCTAGGAGCGGGGCGCCCTGAAGCAGACAAAATTTGTCACGCACACAGAGGGCTGTATTCCCAATTAATGTCAGATGCGACTAGGGACAGCGTTCCGGGATGCCGAATTTTTGGGGCTCATTCCGCGAATCGCACGGAACTCACAACCTTGAAACCGCAATGACCGTGCCAGTGCTTTTTCGGAATCTCACGGGCACTTGTATCGATGTACCATTTTCATTAACCTTGCACATTGACGTTCTGAAATGACACTCCTGAATTCCTGGAGAATATTGATTTGAGTTTGCTTCTAGAAGGTAAGAGAGCCTTTGTTTCCGGCGGAACAAGGGGTATTGGCGCCGCGCTTTGCAAGGTATTTGCGCGCGAAGGCGCGGATGTGGCATTCAACTACAATTCGCGGGACGACCTCGCGGAACAGGTCTCTGCGGATATCGGGAAGTACGGCGGTCGCGTCCGTTCATTCAAGGTATCCGTAACCGACCGCGTTGAGCTCAAGAAAATAGCTCGCGAACTCGTTGAAGAATGGGGCGGGATCGATATCCTGGTGAATAACGCGGCGGTAAACAAAGCTGACAACTTCGCCACCACTACCGACCGATCGTGGGACTGGGTTATCGACACGAACGTTAACAGCCTTTTCGCGGTCACCAAGCCATTCTACAAACGGATGATCCGGCAAAGAAGCGGATCGATACTGAACATAACCTCGATCGGGGCGATATCGGCGCTCCCCACCTCGGTCCATTACGCAACCTCGAAAGCGGGGATGATCGGATTCACCAAATGCCTCAGCAGGGAAGCCGCGAACTTCGGGATCACGGTGAACGCTATTGCGGCAGGGATTTTCGATACGGATCTCGGCAACACTCTCCCCGAGAAGCTGCTAAGAGCTCACGAAAGCTGGGTATCTTTGAAGCGGCTTGGGCAACCCAGCGAACTCGCGGAGTTCGCTGCCTTTATGTGCAGCGACCGGAACTCGTATATGAATGGAGAGATCATCACGATAGATGGCGGAGTCGTAACCTAAAGGCAGACAGAAGTTACAGACTTCTATGAAAGCCGGTGCATGTTGCGCCGGCTTTTCAAACTGATCATCACGATCGATCGGGATTGGTTCCGAACTAATGAAGATGAAAATGAAATTCAATTCTAAGATGTTGTAAATAAAGGAGTTATGTTGACTCCGTCAACCAGGTCTGCTAATCTTCTGATTGTTTCGGAAAACCACCTGAGGGGTGATGAAATGTCTAACGGTGAACTGATAGAGAACCTGAACAAAGCAATGAGCCTCGAGCTGTCGGCTGTGATCCAATACACCCAACACAGCTTCCTTATAAGTGGTACGGACCGTGAGGTTTTTAAGGACTTCTTTCGGGACATGGCCGAGGAAGCTCAGGATCACGCGGACTTTCTGGGGGACAAGATCGTCGCATTAGGCGGAGTTCCGACAGTTGAGCCTGCGATGATAAGGCAATCGGTCGAACTTAAGAAGATGCTGAGGCAGGGGCTTGAGCTCGAGAGAGCCGCGTTGGAAGCTTATATGGAGGCTTGGCGATCGTGCGGCGACAAAGATCTTCCTACCAAGTTTTGGCTGGAAGGGCATATAGCGGACGAACAACTGCACATAGAAGAACTCGAGAGACTAACTTCCGATCGGGTTGCTGAGATCACATCGGACAAGATAGTGCTCAAAGAAGTAAGCTAGGAACTCCTGGAAACAGAAAAATACGGGAAGCGATGGATCGTCGCTTCCCGTTTTAGTTTTCGGCATTGAGGAGAGCGATCAGGAAACCGCAGGGAAAGCAATGACTTTCGCGGGGTCCTGATCTGCGAGAGACCTTGAACTCGAGAATCGACGCCGGGCAGCGGAAAGCGCCCGATGCAGATCTTCAACCAAATTCTCTTCCAATCTTATAGTTTTCTGGCACGTCCAGCCAAGATCTTCTTCCCACGTTGAAAGTTTAATGACCGCGTGGCCCTCCTCGACTGACACGTCGATCTTTTGGTCGTCGCCAAAAAAAGGAGCTAGCTGGTGTGCTGTTTGAGGCTGCATCGCTTAAATTCCAAGATAATGAAAGTCAATTTCAACAGGAATTATCTTCTGATATCTTTTTCCTGTCAAGTCGAATTCTTCCCTGCTGATCTCTAAGACGCAAAAAAGCAGAGGATCCGGCCGTTATGTCAATCTGCTGATTCCGTTCTATCGTGCACTTCCGTCAAAAATCGGGCTGCTGGAACATAACGCGCAATCGCGACAGATTTCGAACACTTGTGCTGGTTCAAGCCAGCTTTGTCAGGTGCTAGTGTCCCGAAAGTGCACGATCGAATACGATGACCGCGGACACAGATCGCCCAAGGCTCATCAATCCGCACATAGGGCCCACACTAGCGTATGGAAGCAGTTCCGGACACCTGCATATGAAAACTTGGAGGGAGAAGGACAAGTGCTGGCAAGCGTCCCATCGCCGCGATATCGTACTCGTTGTAAAGATAATGAAGTGAGTTACGTCTGGGTCTCAAGGTCCTTAGGAATCCTGCTCTTGGGTTTCGGTCCTATCTTGGCGAGCCTTTTATGAAGCTTGTATTTCTTCAGTGCCTTGACAACTTTCGCCTGTTTACCGCCGATTGAAAGAGCAACGCCCCGGTGCTCGCTTACGGAAATCGAGATGATAGTGTTGGGCTGATTTTAATGGAGCCGGTGAAGGGACTTGAACCCCCGACCTGATGATTACAAATCAACTGCTCTACCAACTGAGCTACACCGGCTTGGATGTGGTTGAGAGGCAGGTTGGCAAGGAAAAAGACTACAAAAACGACCGCCGAACTTCAAGACGGGAAACGGCGCCACGAGAGATCGTTAAACAAAGCAAAAAATCATTGACGAATGTTGTTGCGAGACGTTAGGATAGGAATAGCCGTTTCTGCGGCCATTCCTTTTGTCCTACCGTAATGCCGGTCGGCAGCTTCCTCAAACACGGGCAGGGATCCCAAGAGTTCAAGAAGATAAGGAGAATCTCGTGAGAATTCATACTATCGCCAAAAGTTCTATCTATGCGCTTGCGGTCGCACTGATTTCGTCAACCGCGATCACAGCTCAACAAGCTGATCTAAACAAGAAGATCGATACTGCCACAATGGTCCTGCCTGCAAAGAGTATGCAGCGCGAGATGACCGTCGTGGGTGACAGCGAGCTTTATTGCGCAGGTTTCGTGCAAAGCAGCCCGATGTCGACGAGCACGGAAATAGTCGGAGCGGAGAACGAAAAGGACCAGCACGTCTACTTCCAGGGCGACTACCTGTACATCAATGCAGGATCCGCAAACGGAGTAAACGAAGGTGATATGTACTCAGTGGTGCGACCCCGCGGGGACGTCAACACCGACTGGACCAACAAGAACGATCTCGGGTTCTTTGTTCAGGAAGTGGGTGCGGTCGAAGTTCACAGAGTCATGAGCGATGTCTCCGTCGTAAAAGTAAAGACCTCCTGCTCGTCTTTGCTTCTTGGCGATCTGCTTCAGCCAATCCCTTCGCGTAAAAGCCCCATGTTCGAATACAGGGGCGCCTTCGACAGATTCTCTTCACCCTCCGGAAAAGCTTCGGGATGGATCTTTATGGCTCGCGATAATGCTGAGGTGCTGGGTGTCAACCAGATCGTCTATGTCGACCTCGGAGCCGAGGATGGCGTAAGCGTCGGAGATGTCCTGACCGTATTCAGGCCCCTTGGCACAGGTAATGTCTTCCCGGATGTAAAAAAGGAAACACTGGACAACAAGGAAGATGGTTACGAAAGTAACCGATACGAAGGCGGACATTTCTCGAATCAGGCAGCCCGCAAGAAAGGTTCGGAGGGCAATGGCGCCGTTGTTACCACAGAGAACGCGAAATCAAGGCGACCCTCGACTCTGAGAAGAGTGGTGGGCGAGGTCATGATCCTCAACGTCAAGGAAAGGACGTCGACCGCCATCGTTCTCAGAAACTCGTCCGAGATCCACACTGGCGATCGTGTCGAGGTGAAATAGTAACTAACCGGACACACTTACTTCACTGGAAGCGGCCTCAGCGGCCGCTTTTTTCTTGCTCTCAAGGTAAAAAAAGCGGAAGTAACCGTACATCGACCAGCAGGCTGTGAGCACCGCAAGCCAAAGCGAGGCGCGCCCCACCAGGTAACCGAAGACCTTCCAGTCATTGGTTGTGAGCGACAGCGTCGTCAGGTTCTGGAACGCGGTCTGAACTTCGGCGACCTGCCAGAAGGCAGCGGGTAACTGCCAACCGAAATTCGAGACGGGCGGAGGAGAATTTGCAGCGGCCACAAGAAGTGCGACGATCGCGATGCACTGGAGCCACATCTTCACCTTTCCAACCGCCTGGGCGGAGATCACGATGCCTTCTGTCGCCGCGACCGATCTAAGCCCGGTAACGACGAACTCTCGGCCGAGAATGATCACCACAGCCCACGCCGGAGCCAGGTGCTTTTCTACAAGAACTATCAAGACTGCCGAGACAAGAAGCTTGTCGGCGATGGGGTCAAGAAGTGCTCCAAACTTGGAAACCTGTTGGCGTTTTCGCGCAAGATGACCATCAAGTATGTCTGTGATCGTCGCAACTAGAAATATCGCGATGGCAAGTGCGTAACTCTGGATCCCGAACCAGCTCTCCGCCAAGGGCGTGAGCAGAACCACGACCAGGATCGGTACGAGGAAAATCCGGAGAAGAGTCAGATAATTCGGTAAGTTCACGTTATGAGTTGATCTGTTCTCAGATGGTTAGCAGTTTAGGTTTCAGCGTCGAAGAGTGTCAAGAATGCTTGCAGAACAGAAAAAGGCGGCCCGAGAAAACGGGCCGCCTTTTCCAGAACCGGGGCTTGCCGATCACAGCATAAAGCCCAGATCAGTAGAACTAAAGCTCCCTATGTTCGGGAACACGACCGGGAGATCCTGCTCTTCTAGCCCGTACCAGCGAGCGAGGGTTGCCGCATACTGCTCGACCGAAGCGGTCGGGATCCAGCGTCCTCTAGCGTTCGCCGAATTGTTCGTTGCGTCGTCAGGACCATCGATCGTGAGATTCGGAAAAGGCGTGCCGTTCGACGTGTTGATCCCGTAAAAATCACCACCGTCCACTGCGTCACCGAGAACAAAAAGGTGATTCGACCAACCGTGGTCACTTCCTACCGATCCTCCGGCGCCGGCGGGATTCATCGTCCTGCCAAAGTCCGTCATCATGAATGTCGTGACGTCAGAACTTCGCCCCTGAACGACCATCTCGTCATAGAATGCCCGGACCGCCTGGCTGACCTCGCCAAGGTTATTAGCCTGACCGCCAACCTGGTTATTATGTGTATCGAACCCGCCACGCTCAACGTAGAAGATCTGTCGGTCGACATTTAGATCAGGTTGTTTTTTGATGATCCGTGCAACCTGCTTTAGCTGCCTGCCGATCGCGGTATTAGGAAAGGTCACCGTTACTTCTTGATAACTGGCCAGCGCATCGTTCGCTTCAAGCGCTGAATCAGTAATTGCGGAGGCCGCCTCTACATAATTGTTTTCGCGGTCAATTGCCCGGATTTCGTTGAACGCCTGAAGCCGCGCCTGCGAAATAGGATCATCCTCAAATCCGATCGGGTTCAAGACCTCGTTCAGAGGCGTATTTGAATCTGCTATCGCCAGTGCCTGAGTCGATTGCCCGGAGGTGAACAATTGTGATCCGTCGATCGAAGTTATCATCGGGACCAGTCCGTTCGGATTGCTCCCGGAGGTCATTTCATCGGAAACGCGCCCGCCCCAGCCCGTAAAGGAAAAAGTGTCTGATCTTCCCGCCTGAAACTGATAGACCTGATCCAGGTGAGAAAAGAGCTGGTAAGGCTTGGATACCGAATTGTTTTGATACTGGGCTTTGGTCATCGGGCTCACGAGTGTGCCGATGTTCGTTGCAAACGCAAGCTTGCCCTGTCCCCAAAGCTCGTGCAGACCGTTGTTGCCTCCTACCACGGGACCCATTGAGGGATGGAGGCCATAGCTAAGGCCGCCCATCCTGGGCACTGATATCGGGAGCAGCTGACCCTGCGGGATCGCGAGGCCTTGCGGAGACCGCGCGGCTGAATAAACTGAATAGTTGCTGATCGAGCCGCTGTTGTGGTTCGGAACGATCATATTGTTGCCGTCGTTCCCGCCTCCCAGGAAGACGCAGACAAGCGCCTTGTATCCGGTCCCGAGCGAGCCGCTCTTCCTGCGCCGGTCATCAACTTTTTGGGCAAGCGCATTTATGAGGCCGAAATGATGGACCTGGGTCGCCAGTGTCGCCATTCCCAGCGCGCATCCGGCTTGCTTGATAAATCGCCTTCGTGATTTTTTCATTTCGATTACCTCTGGATCTGGTACTGCGAGGAACTCGCAATCAGGAAAAGTGCAGTTCGTACCCTGAAATCGGGAGCGTCGACCGGGACAGCCAGAACTGCATTAAGAATCGAAGCGCGCATCGAAGCTGACATCGTGTCGTGCATCAATTTGTAATCCAGTTCATCCAAAAGCCTTTCCGCTGTCGGATCGGCCGCTGCGACAGCCGTCATCTCGTCGAGATCGATAGCGGTGCCCTGCGGATAGTTGGGCGGGTTCCGGTTGTCCACCTCAATCGCAGCGAACGACAGGAAAGTGCCTATATTTGTCCGCGCTATCGAGGTCCCTGTGTTCATAAGTCCGAATTCAGGGGCAAGCAATGCCGTACCCGGGATCACATAGTTCGGCGGGTAGTAATTGAACACGGTTGGCGCCGCGAACGGGTTTTGGCTCATATAGGTCGAAAGCGGGGTGATGTATCCGTCGCTCTGTCCCGAACCGTCAGCGGAGGTTACTCCAAACTGTCGGTAGACGTTTGTAAGGAGCTGAACCGGTTCCCGCAGCTTGCCGAAATTGGGGTCGGTCTTGACGTCGCCTCTGGCTTCCGGGTCGAGAAGGATCGCCCGGATCACGGCTTTCATGTCGCCGCGGACTCCGCTTCCGTTGTTATTAAAGGCGGCAGCGACTCGGCCTATATATGCGGGTGTCGGATCGCTTGTTACCAGATGCTGGATCAGAAATCTTCCAACAAAGGGACCGAGATTCGGGTGGTAGAAAATGTTGTCCAGCGCCAGGTCGATCTCCGTGTTGCCGTTCATTCCGGCGGCGATCGTCGGGTTCACCGCGTTCGGATACTGGAGAAGCGTCTTTTCGGTAACATCGTGATTGTTTTGATTGAGGACCAGCGGGTCCTTGAAATTCACTGCTCCGAGAGTCGAGTTCGGACAGCCGACGTTGCAGAAAGTCCACCCGGTAAAGACCTTCGTAAAGTTATTGACCGTTTCCTGGTCGTAAGTCGGAATCGGTTCATCGTTCTCGTCCAGTTCGAGAGTCCCGTCCTGGTTCATTCTGAAGAGCCCTATGCTGAAGAGCTGTAGAATCTCCCGCGCATAATTTTCGTTTGGGCTGAACTTGGTGCTGCGCGCCATATCTAGATAATCACCCATCGCGGGATTGAGTGTCATCTCCTTCATGAGTGTCCTGTAGTTGCCAAAAGCATTGTCCGACAGGACTTTGTGGTAAGCGAACATATGGCTCGACTGTCTTACGGTCGGCGCTGAAGTCACCCACAATTGGCTCAGCGCCCACGCTACCCTGTGCCGCAGCTGAGGCTCCCCGTAAAACGCTTCCTTGAAGAACCAAGTCTGAACCGGGTACATCGTGTAGTGCGTTCGTACGCAGAGATTGTATTCCGGAGTTCCTCGCGGTTCGGGGCAACCCGTCTGGATATTGTTCGGTTTGAGCGGGATATTCGGATATGGATTCGAAGAAGAAGGATACGGGAGATCAAACTGCTCAGCGAGCCATGTCCTGATCCCGATCCTTCTGATCCTGTGGTCGAGAGAACGGTTTGGCCCGAATGTGGCCTGCTCAAGAAACCGTATCCGGTCTCCGGACCATCGGTATCCAACGTATTCAGGCGATGCAAGCTCTTGCACTTCTTTAGTCTCAAGTGCAGGATTCTCGGGCTTTAGCCCTCCAAAGGTGCCAAGCCCAAAAAGCAGAGAATTACTCGACAGGCCCCGCCAGGTGACGATGATCTCGACATCCCCCGTTTCAGAAGGCTGTTCCCAGAACCCGATCTCATCCCTGACTTTCACCGTGAGAGCGTAAACCGGCGTTTTTCCTGCGACTTCCTCGATTCCGATCACCGGAAATCTATAAATCCTTTTGTTCTCGTCTCGAGCATAAACACGAAACGCAGACGCCCCTTCGCCCGGCATCAGTTCAACGTTCTTTACAAACAGGCGTGCCGTATCACCTATTCGGAAGGCAGCCGATTTATCGGCGGGCATCTCAACGGTTTTCGAGCCGCCGGGTGCTGCCATCGCACGATTCACGTTGTCAAAAGCGTGTATCAGTACGGGTGAAGGGGAATTGGGATCAGGGAAGATCTGCGCGGTTGCCTGGACTACTAACAGCGACAACACTAAGAACGCCGCGCAAGTCGTAATCGGGGATCGGGTGGTACCTGACATCGATGAACCCTCCAGAAACGTTGAGAGGTTAAGAAGCCGGGAGAAGTGTGAATCGCATCCAAAGCGACCTTTCAACACTGTTGTACAAGATACATTTATAGATCAGCCAGTGCAAAAACTCAACCTTTTCGTGAAAAGTTATCATGCCCAAGGCATCGATCCAACGGGGATAGGACGCCTGTTCTCGCGGGATGGCCGACAAAAAAACGAACTGAAGGTCAGCCGGCATCGAGAAGCACTAGCCAAAAAAGGTACCGACGGGATGTTCGAATTCGTTCCCCATCAAGAAATGTGCAAGGTTGGGTGCTTCGTGTGATCGATCGTATCCGACAAGCTCCACGTAAGCATTTCCCAAAATCGACGATCCGTTTCTTTTCCCAGACACGCGGCAAGCGCCTTCCCAGTAAACGATCATCGTCGTGCCCCGAGTATCCAATTCCTGATCCTCCAGTACAGGAGAGACGATATAGGATATATCCAGCGATGGAACGGTCACCTCCCATCCACTCGGATAAGTTGCGCCGGATCGTGCGGACTTCCAAAATCCGAGAGGCTTTATCCGGAAGTCCCTTTCTTCGAGAACTACATGCTCACCGTGCTCCGGAATGTAAACACCAGTCGAGTATTCCGATACGTTATCCGAACGATCGCGCAACTGGTAGGCCATCAACTCGGTCTGATCTTCCATCTGTATGGAGAACCAATCCCAGCCGCTTTGCTTATCTGTAGCAGTCCAGGTGCCAAACTCACGGTCCATCCACGCTGAGCCCCGGAAATGCTCAATTCCTCCATCCAAAGAAATGTCGCCTTCCATCGCCATGCGAGTGTACGAAAAATAGCGCGAGGCTTCTCCCTTGTCTTTGAAAGACACTCCGTCCCTTTCGCGGCCGTTTAGTATAGGTTGTTTTACCGGATCAAGGCTGGCTTCGAACGAGACACCTCCGTTCATCGTGGCTCGGAGCACATGCTGACCGTGAGATTCGCGAACGCTCCAGTCCCCGAGCCGTAGGTAATAATGGCTCTCGCTCGCCGCGGCGGGCTTGTCGAACAGCCCGTTGCCGCTTTTTCTGTGTGAGTACCGAAACTTACCCTCTGTCAGGTCGGTCAACGCGAAATGCGCGAAATAGATAGGATTTCCAAGGAGCCTCAGAGGTACCACGCTGAACCTGTCGAGATCTGTCCTTCGTTTGAAAAACACAAGCTCAAAACCCAACTCACGGCCGGAATCGGTTTGAAGGTGCCCAGTGTAATACCACCATTCCGTCTGGACATTTTGGTGAGCATAGAGATCCCGCGGAAGCGATACCGGATCCAGTTCAGTCCCGTCACGCAAAGTCTCGGCCCTGCCTGCTAATGCCGTGGCGAGCTGGTCAAAGTAGCTGGCTGAGATATCTTCTACGGCCGTGAGCGAACGGCTGATCGATTCTGATATGTCGAATTTGTTAGTCAAAGCAAAACCCCCTTGTTCGTTTACAGATAATTCAACCTATAACAAACGAGGGGATTTAGTTTCAAGCGGTCCTGCTAAAAGGATCTTTCGCGTTTCCTAGTTCGGAACGTCTACCCGTTGGATCTTTAGCACTACACGAACCGCATCCGACTGTCTAGACATACGTGCCGGAAGAAAAGGGGCCTGGTCTGGTTCTGTCTCAAAGGCGCGCTGAAGCTCTTTCATCGCTTCTTCATCGTCCGGAGGCTCCACGACCTCTGCAATGTGAGCAATCCCGTTTCCAAAGACGTCGGCAACAACAACTACTTCTTCATCATTCATGTCACCCCTTACTATCGAACGAGTAAGTGCAACAAGCGCACTTGCCGGATTGACCTCTGGGGATGACTCGGGTATCTCAACTCTAAGGTCAGAGATCTCCTCATCAAAAATGGGCGAATATGGAAGCGCTTCTATCTTGATCGTGTTCGTTTCTGCCTTGCCTGGTTCGAATATTCCGGTTGCTGGCCTTACAAACAGGAAGCTTAGGAATAAGAGTGCAAATGCCGCTGTACCCACTGCTCCTGCACCGAAGGGCATCAGCCAATGAGATAGCTTGTCGAGGATTCCCCTTTCTCGACCAAACCACGCAAACATAACCTTCTCAGCCCTTTTTCCGGGGATTGCCGCCAGCAAGTCTGCTTGAATCTGAAGGGGAATTGGCGGGTTGCCCATTCGCCGCAGTCCGATCCTGATCTCGCGATACTCGTCTAGGACCTGTCTGCAGAGAGGACACGAAGGAAGGTGAGATTCGATAGCTGACCGAATTTCCTCATCCAATCCATCGTCTGCATAAAGCGGAAGGTCGTTCTTTAAATCTTCACATCTCATGATGTTTCCACCTGCTCCTGTAGTCAGGAGCGATGATCAACGACGGATGGTTAACTAACCCCGGCTGTCCCCGTCTACCGGGAACAACGCATTTGCATTCCACTGATCCAAAAGTCGTCGGGCAAGTGTCAGAAGAGATGTTGCTGGTCTCATTTCAATTCCTGTCCGAAAACCTACGGATCTGCTTTCCGCATTCTGCTAACCTCCGACCCTTATCGTTTGGCACCGATCCTGGTTGTTTCTCAAAGGTTGATACCGGGGCGAGTTAGCCATCCATCATTTCGCGGTCCTCGATCTTTCCGATCAATGATCATCGAAAGAAAAGACCGCAACTTCAAATATCGACAAGCTTTCGGCGAAGCTCCCTGCGGCCCCTCGAGATCCGTGACTTTACAGTCCCGATGTTGATCTCAAGGATCTCCGCGATTTCTTCATACGCGAAGCCCTGCACATCGCACAGGACGACCGCTTCACGAAAGTGTTCAGGAAGCTCGCTGATAGCGATTTGCATCAGCCTTCCCTGTTCCCTTCGCAATGCGTCCTGCTCTGGTGTGAGCGAGTCGCCTGGTATTACATCGCAAAGCGGCCTTTCGACAGAGCCCGTGTTGTCATCCAGCGAAACCGTCTTATCTTTCTTACGCCTTTTCCACCATCTGTATCTGTTTCTCGATTGATTGATTGCGATCCTGTAAAGCCAGGTCTTAATGCTTGCATCACCTCGAAACTTGGAAATCGCTTTAAAGGCCCTTATGAAAGTCTCCTGTGTTATATCTCTGGCCTCTTCAGGATCCTTCGTTATCCTGTACAGAAGGCCGTAGATCTCAGGAGAATAACGGTTAACCAACTGCTCAAATGCCAATGGGTCTCCTGCCCGCAACTTGTCAAGAAATGCCGCCTCTGCTTCAGACCGCACGGGACGTGACGGTTCCGCGATCGCGGTACCGCCGATCTTTTTTTCGTCAAGTGCGATTGATTTACTGAAGCCCATCTTCTGCCCTAACCGGTACGTGAGATTGTGATGCGGCTGTCTTTGTCCCATATGAATCAGGACAACACTTCCGACAGCGTGCCCGGCATATTGTTCCCGGAATATCCAACTTTTTCTTGTGAGTCAGTACTATCTGCAGTGCGTTGCCATCCTATCGGGCGGTTACTTGCCCTGACCCATCATTTACGCTAGATTTATTCTTTTACAACCATACCTCTAAAGGCAATAGTATAACGCTCAGACGATTTTCGATTGCAATTTTAAAGAATGTCGTACAAGAAGAAGAAACCGAGAAAGAAGCGACAGCCGGCTCCGGAAATGCCGATGTCGGATGAAGAAAAGAGCAAGGTCCAATACAGGGACGAGTTTCAAACCAGTGTCGGCCAGAAGATCGAAGACTTCGGAAGCAGACTGGAAGGGAAAGGAAGAAATATCCTGTACGGGGTCGCTGCCCTTGTTGTTTTGCTTGTTATAGTCGGGTTGTTTTACGTCTGGAACAAGCGCACGGACAATTCGGCCCAGGCTGCGTTGGGAGAAGCGATCGAGACTTCGCAGGCTCAGGTGACCGACTCGCCTCTTCCCGCTGGTTCAACTGCGAAGGTCTTCAAGACCGAAAGGGAAAGAGCCGAGGCCGCAATACGCGAATTTCAGGCAGTTGTAGACAACTACGGGGGTTCATACGCCGAAAAAGCACGGTACTTTATTGCAGTAAACCGGCTGGATGTTGACCGTCCGGCGGGAATTAAAGAGTTGCAGGAACTTCAAACGGTGTCAGGCGAGGTAGGTTCAATGTCCAAGTTTGCCCTCGCACAGGCATTTGCGTCTGAGGGGAATTACGCCGAGGCGGAGAGACTTTATTCTGAGCTAACCCAGATCGATAACGCAGTAGTTTCCAGAGAGACTCTTCGATTTGAACTCGCGAAGATGTTCGAGGCGCAAAACAAGTTGAAAGAAGCTGTAGAGGCATACTTTCAGATCGCAAAGGAAGCGAGTGAAGCAAAAGACCCGGAGGGCAATCCTGTTCCCCTCACACAAACTGCTATTGAGGCAAAGGAAAAGGTCAGGGAACTTGACCCGGAGAAGGCGAAAGAAATTCCCGAACCTGAACTTCCCGGGGGACTCCCTCTCGGCCTTTGAAGGGGATTCGGTCAGAGCTGATTTTCTGAATTTGAGGGTGTTTTCACCCTCTTTCTTCTTATACCGGTAAGAATAGGCCTGAAAGTCTATCCGAAGCATCTCCGGAACGGTGGTCACATCCTCCTGCGATCCTGCGTCCACTTTTGAGAGGGTTGAGTATTAGAATCGAAAGCAAAGAAACGAAAGATAGAATCCCGCAGATCGGGATTCAAGAGAAGCCCGCTAAGGGTCGCGTCTACAAGCACAGAGCTTCGCCCCACAGCTATCTCTCATTCATACTGATCGGTACCTTCTTTACTGGTCTGTTTCTCCATCTTCAGTTGGACACCTTGGCGGTATTGGTGTTTGCTGCAACCTGGATCGCGACTCCATTGTTTATCCTGAGTGACCGGTATGTATTCGACGGCCTATCGCTTTCAAGGAGGGGTTTGGTGCCTCGCGCCTGGGCGCAAATCACCGGCTCGCCTACTTCGATCGCGCTCGAAGACATTGAACTGATCGAAACGCAGGCTCTTCGGGCGATCCGTCGTGGCGGAGACGTTTACTACAGATATCGGACGCTCGTACTTGGCAGTGACCTGAGATTCACACTTGTTTCCGGAAGTGAAAGCTATCGAAGCCTTACGAACGCTCTTTTCAAGGCAGTTCCCGAAGACATTCTCGACAATCGTTCTGTCGAGTTGCGGGACTATCTTCGCGATCCGAAAGAGATCCAGACCAAAGTCAGGTTTGCAAAAATTCCTTCGGCGTCCGTGCTCGAGCCCTCGATCGGACTGAAGAAATCAGCTTCTACCGCCTCTACTTCGCGGAAAGAGCTTTCTATAGACGCAGATGAAATGGCAGAAAGGACTGAATACCTTAGACAATTGGCGAACGAGTTGAGGGTCGCAGGTTTTCTTGTGCAGTCAATCGAGGTGTTTAGGCGAGCTCTGCGGCTGAGCCCGCAGGACTCCTGGCTGCTGTTCGAGTTTGCAAGGTGCCTACATTCCTATGCCGGGGCTGAGAAGAGTGAACGCCTCGAACGACGGGCGATGGCAGCACTTAGACTTGCTGAAAGACGCGCCGGAGACGACGAGAAACTTCTCTCACGACTTGGCGAGAGTTATTTTCAGTATGGTGACTGGGCCAGCGCGAGGCGCGCGTTCGAAAGAACGATCGAATTTGCAGGTGACAGTTACAGGTCAGTCCGCGGAATGGCGGAATTGGCGCTAAGGGAAGGGAAGATCGCTCACGTCATACATCATTTTTCGACTGCCCACCGGATGGCGGAAATACCCGCACTCCGGCGATGGACCGACTCGGAAGCGGCTTATTTTGCCAGACTCAACTCAGACGAAGACTACATGGATATGGAGGTCAGCAGGGTAAACTTGCTTGACAGCCTCGAGCGTTCAAAAAAGACGGCGCTCAGAATCGTGGTTCTCGGCCTTCCTTTGATAGTCAGCGGACTGCTAATGGACTCTCCCGTTTTCCAGAACATAGGGTGGGCGGTTTCGTGCGTTGCACTGATCGTATGGACAGGAATCGTCGTCAGCAGGCATATGTTTTCTTCCCGGCTACCGATCGAAACGGAATAAAAAAAGGCGGGCTAAGCACCGCCTCGCAAACTGCAAATTCGGATCAGCAGACTAGCTCTCGTTCCCGGAAGCCGCCTTTCCTTCTTCTCCAATTCCATTGATCAGACTGTCCCATCGGTAAGAGGGCAATTCAAAACCTCTCTCGAGCCTGTCGATAATGAACTCCGTCATCGAATCGACTATCCACCTGTGGTTGTACTCGCCGACCGAAGCAAGTTCGGCATCCGGAGCCGGGTTCATAAAATCGATCGCGTAAGGTACTCCGTCTTTGATAGCAAACTCGACCGTGTTCAGATCATAGCCAAGCGCTTTGCAGATCGTTCTTACGTCGTTCTCGACACGTTCAGAAAGTTCGGGAGCTAGATAGTCCGGATCCGGAACATACTGCTCGCCGGATAGGTAAGGTTTTGAGGGGTCATAGGGCATCACCAATACCTTTTCGCGACCGACGCAGTAACACCTTACGAACTGGTCATACTCGATCCCTTCCTGGAGAGTCATACACAGCCGTCCGGTCTGGTTGTATTCGTAAAGAAGTTGTTCAAGTGACTCGATCTTCGAGACATTCTTCCAACCGCCTCCGTCAAACGGCTTCAGAAAAGCAGGAAGACCAGTGTAAGCAACGACCGATTCCCAGTCGATGGGAAACTCCAGGTTACGCAGTGAATCGCTGTTGATATCCTCTATGTAAGAGTGTTGTGGAAGAAGGACCGTTTTGGGAATAGCAACACCGATCTTCGACGCCAGGGAAAAATTAAAGAACTTGTCGTCCGCGGACCACCAGAACGGGTTATTAATGATGTACGTTCCTTCAAGAGCAAATCGCTTAAGCATCGCACGGTAAAAAGGAACCTCGTGGGAAATGCGGTCGATTACAACGTCATACCTTTTCTCTTCATTGAGGCGGATTCCGCCTGTCTTAACCATTTCGGCCGTGACCTTGCCTTTCCCGTTATGGTTGATGCTATTGATTATGGCTTCCGGGAAAGTTACTTCCCGGCCAGCCAGAATTCCAACTCGTTTCATAACTCTTTGTTATCCTCGTATCAATATGATTTACCAGATCGAAAACTCACTAAATCTTGAACCGAGAATCTTATTTGAAATGACCAAAAGCCGCAAGTTTTAAGGGCGTCGGTGGGGGCGAACGGCACGAAAAAAAGCAGGCCGCAGCCTGCTTTTCTTGCCTACCATCTTTCAGCGACATCAGTTGTTCTCAGGCAGCAACTCGTAGTTTCCCATTTCGCGGTTGTACGCATCCAGCTGACCTACTGAATCTGAAGTCGCGTCCAGCATCTGCTTTGTCATTGCGATCGAGTCCGAAAGCTGCTCAAAATCGAGCAAAGAGAACTTCTCGGGGGTCGACATAGTGACGATCTCGTCATTTAAGTAGCCAAAGAAGTTCTCGATCGACTGAAGCTGGCCCTCTACAAGCTTTACGCTTCTCTCCAACTCATCAAACGATGCAAGACGGCGCTTGAGGATCTCGACATTGGTTTGCTGAATTCTCTTTGTCTTTTCATCCGTCGCATTCTCTGCCGCCCTGAATGCCTGCGACAACTGGTTATGTACCGCCTGCCGGTTGATCGACTTCAAATGCTGTTTTCTTCTTCTGTAAACGTCGAGCAGGTCAACAAAATCTTCCCACCTGCGGTCGAGCGACTGGAGGTTTGTAGGGAGCTGCCTTACGCCGGCAAACTTCTTGTAATTCTCCTGGATCTTGTTCTTCTGCCACCTGAGATATTCAACCGCCTCTCTTTCTCGCGGGCTGAAGCTTTTGATGAGTTTCTCTCTCTGAGCCTTGTTCAGTGCTTTCAGGCGTTCACGTTCACGGCCCTGAACGAGCTTTCGATAAGAAGGGAGGTTCGGAACGACGAGGACGTAGGCGAACTCCGCGATGATGGCAACTAACAGTGGAATCACGCTCCAGGTGTAAGCAGCGGCCACAGCAAAACCGGCCAATGCCCAAAAGTTCACCGGCTCGGTCAATGCTTCCTTCGCGTATGAGGTCTGAAATTTGTCCAGCTGCTGCTGGTACTTTGCGATATCTGCCATAACTAACTGGGCTTTACGATGCTCATTCCGCAGATCGCGTTCTACGCAGTATCAAACGCTCTTCTGGAGTCTAGTTGTTGTTAGTGTCCTTAAGAAGCTTCTCAGCCTCGGCGAGAAGGTCTTCGGTAGACTTCTCTTCACCTTCACCGGACGATTCTTCGCTTTCGACAGACTCAATTTCATCTGCGTTCCCTGCAGATATCTGTTTGGCGTCCGACCCGCTGCCTTCTCCCAGCAGACCAAGATCCTTCTTATAGGAAAGGAGCTTGTCCTGGAGCTGAATGTCCATCGCTTCCCGCTCGATATCCTGCATCTGGTTGTCAACCGATGCTGAGCCAAGCTGCAGCTTCGCTTCGGCTGCTGCGACTCGCCTGTCGATCTTCTCGCGCATCTCGTTAAATGTCGAAGCGTCGTCACCTATATCGAACGACTCCATTGTCTGAGCGAGCTGTTCCTGGAGTTTCGCTTGTTTCGACGCGCTTATGAGCTGCATAGCTTCCGCCGTGCGCTTCTTCATATTGAGGACGTAATTGTCGCGCGCCTTCAATGCCTGCTGAGATGCATTCTCTGCATACTCAAGCTGGGCACCGGTCTTTTCAAGATCTACTTGTGCTTGCTGAAGCTGGCCGATATATGCCGTAGCGATATCGTCCCGTCCCATCTTTACAGCGGCCCGGATCTTCGAGTCCAGGTTAACAACCTCGGTTTCAAGACGTTCCTTGTTCTTGTGAAGTAGCCGCTCGGTGGCCATTACCTGAGCGACTGAGTTGTTGAGCTCAGGTACCCGGTCCCGCATGTCACGGACGGTTTGTTGGAGAACCATCTCGGGGTTCTCTATCTTGTCCAGTGCAGCCCCCGTTCCGGCCCTGAACATTCTCTTGATTCTCTGCCACAGTCCCATTTTTTAGCTGTTGCTCCTAAATTTCTATGTAATAAGAACTTAATTACACGTTCCCTTACGTTCAACGACTCCGAAAGTTGCAATCGTCAGGTAGTATATCAAGAAAGTATCCGCGTGAATAGTTAATGAATTTCAGCTGTTTGCGCCTGTCGCGAACTCTCGTAAGGCGCATCAAAGAAACTTACGCACGAGAAGACAGTGACTGCAAGTTCAGGGGGACGCGTGCGTTCAACGCTCGTTCAGGATACCGCACATCAGATCTCCCGTGTGGACCAGGACCGAATTGACAACAGGCGAAAGCTCCTAAGGATCGGCCAAACCGGAACAGATGAGGAGCTGTGGCAGCGCCCCGCTTCTTGCGACGGGCAATCGGTCGCCATAAGTTATAAGCAGCGCAGGTAATGAAAATGAAGAAATCAGTATCGTTTCTCTTGGTTATCGCCGTGTACACAAGCCTTTTGGCTCCTCTGACGCAGGTAACCCGGGCACAGGCACTTATGCAGACACGCGATTCACAGCTAAAGGACATTCAGAACGGTCTGAAGTTCAGTCTGAGCGAGGGCTCGGAAGTAGGGGCGGCACCTGACCAGAGGACGCCTGCTCAAACTGATCCGCTCGACGAATCGACAACTTCTGCGCTCTTGAGCAGGATGCCCGCTATTTCGACAGAGAAGGGCGACGAGAAGGATTTTGCAAAGAGGGCGGGAAGCCTTCCAGCGCCAAAGAAAGGCAACAAGATCGCGGTGAAGTTTCCAGCCGATGAACAAAGAGATCCGGCGGTCAACGGAAACAAAAGAGAACTACAGGTGTTGCGCTATTCGCCGGAGGGAGAGGTTTCCCTGGCCCCCGATCTGAGTGTGACTTTTTCAGAGCCGATGGTGGCCGTCACGAGTCAACAAGGAGCAGCCGCGACTGTGCCTGTACGGATGGAGCCTGCCGTCGACGGCAAGTGGAGGTGGCTTGGCACCAAGACGCTTATGTTCGATACCGATAAGCGTTTTCCGATGGCGACGGTCTTCGAGGTTACGGTCCCCGCAGGCACAAGAGCCGCAACAGGACAGGTACTTGCCAATAATGTGTCGTGGACATTCACAACTCCGCCTCCAAAAGTCGAACAGCATTTCCCTTCGAATAATTCGACAAACACAAGAGACGAGATAATCTTCCTGCGGTTTGACCAGGAGATCGACCAGCAGGCGATGATCGAAGCGATCACTGTCACAGGAGCAGGAAAGAGGCTAAGAACCCGGCTTGCTACGGAACAGGAGGTCAATACTTCCCGAGCAAAATACTACAAGGATCAGGCTCAGCCCGGGCGATGGATAGCTATCAAGGCCGTCGATTCCGCAGGGAGGACGGAGAACGCCTTTCCCGCAGACTCACCGATAAGAGTTACGGTAAATAAGGGCGCGCCTTCTGCTGAAGGCCCTTTGACCACAAAGGAAGCGCAATCGTTCGGTTTCCGCACCTTTGGCGATTTCAAGTTTGTACAGGGCCGCTGCGGCTACAACGGCAATTGCTCGCCTTTCGACGTATGGACGATGCAGTTCAGCAATCAGATCGACGGCTCATCATTTGAAAAATCGAAGATCAGGATCGAGCCCGCCGTTGATGGTCTAAACATCTATCCGGCCGGTAACTATCTTTATTTTCAGGGTGTAAAGAAAGGCCGCACGACTTATACCGTAACTGTTGATCCTTCGATCAAGGACATATACGGGCAGTCACTTACTGGCAACGCCATACACAAGTTCAAGGTCGGTTCGGCTCCTCCCAACCTCTACGCCCAAGGCGGGTTTATGACCGTCCTGGATCCCGCTTCGAAGAAACCCTACTTTTCGATCTATACGATCAACCACAATGACGTTCGTATGCGCGTCTACAGGGTCTCACCAGAAGATTGGTCCAAGTATCAGAAGCACGTTCGATACCTGGATTACGACGACGGCACAAAAGCACCGATGCCCGGTCGGCTCGTAAAGGATGAGAAACTCGCGATCGAGAACGTCGCTGACGAACTTATCGAGACGCGTATAGACCTTGGCCGTTATCTGCAGAACGGGTACGGGAATCTTGTTCTTTTTGTCGAACCAACCGTAAAAAAGGATGAGTACGACCGCAGCCGCGTTATCACGTGGATCCAGTCGACCAGTATTGGCCTTGACGCCTTTGTCGATTCCGAAGAACTTGTGGGTTTTGCTACAGAACTCGGTTCCGGCAAGCCTATCTCCGGCGCGGATATGAGGATCTACCCGAACGGCGGCAACGTCAGCAGCATAGGGGATTCGGCAGAAGATCAAAGCTATGCGGCGTGGCTCTGGGAATGGATCACGAACTGGGGCTCTACGTCGCCGGGTGAAATAGAGTCGAGAGGTCCGTCCGGCAATGTCATTGAGACCGAGTCGATCGAGAAGGCCACTTCCAACCAGACGACGGACAATGGGGTACTCAGGCTGCCATTGCCAAGGTCTCCGGCAGATCAGCCCAACATCCTGATCGCAAAGAAGGGTAACGACGTCGCCTTCCTTCCGGAAAATTCGAACTATTTCTGGCGAGACAGTGGCAGCTGGTACGAAAAGAACCAAGGTGACTACCTGCGGTGGTTCGTCTTTGACGATCGCAAGATGTATAAGCCTCAGGAAGAGGTCGCGGTCAAAGGATATATCAGAAAAGTGACGGGCGGAGAACTTGGAGATATTCAGGAACTCGGCGATGCGGCTAAGGGAATAACCTATTCCGTAAAAGACCCTCGGAACAATGAGATCGCAAAAGGAGCCGCGGAACTGAACGCTTTTGGCGCTTTCGATTTCAAGTTCAAGCTTCCCGACAACGCGAATCTTGGCTACGCCAGGGTAGATCTTTCAACTCGTACAAATCTTGGTGGAGGAAACTTCAATCACCAGTTTCAAATACAGGAATTCCGGCGGCCCGAATTCGAGGTTTCTTCTAAAGTCGTAACCGAAGCCCCGCACTTTGTCGGCAGTCACGCAAACGTCGAGGTCGAGGCGAAGTATTACGCCGGTGGAGGTCTTGCGCAGGCGGATGTGAACTGGACGGTCCGTGCCAATCCGACGAACTACACGCCGCCGAACCGGAGCGATTACGTATTCGGCAGATGGGTTCCTTGGTGGATCGGAGGCGGAGATTACTACGGCGGCGGTTCGACTCAGAACTTCCAGGGCAAGACGGACGCGTCGGGCAAACACAATCTGAAGATCGACTTTGAATCGGTCAAACCACCCAGGCCGTATCAAGTGACCGCATACTCGGCCGTGCAGGATGTGAACAGGCAGACCTGGTCTTCGACCACGACGCTGCTCGTACATCCGGCGGATCTGTACGTGGGTCTCAAATCGGAGAGAAACTTCGTACGGAAAGGTGAAAACATAAAGATCTCGTCGATCGTGTCAGATCTAGACGGAAATCTCATTTCCGGCAGAAAAGCTGAGGTAAAAGCGGTCCTTAGAGCCTGGGAATATGACAAGGGCAAATGGGAACAGAAGATCGTTGATGAGCAGTTCTGCACGGTCACGTCTGCTTCCGAAGACCAACTCTGCAATTTCCCCGCAAAGCAAGGCGGCGTTTACACGATCACGGCGGTGGTGATGGACGACCGCGAACGGTTCAACGAGACCGAAATGACCGTTTGGGTCGCTGGGGGAAAGGCTCCTCCAAACCGCAACGTCGAGCAGGAAAACGTCGAGATCATCCCGAGTGGAAAGGAATTCAAGCCCGGTGAAACGGCGGAGATACTCGTCATAGCTCCATTCACTCCGGCAGAGGGAATACTGACACTCAGAAGAGAAGGCATCGTTGAGACCGAGCGCTTTACGATGACAGACTCTTCGGTTACCCTTTCGATCCCTATCGAGGAGGCTTACCTTCCCAACATACACGCTCAGGTAGATATCGTAGGCGTAGCCGACAGGACGAATGACGAGGGCGAAGTCGATGCAAAGCTCTCGAAACGGCCTGCCTATGCAAGCGGCTCGATCAATCTCCCGGTATCGATCGCATCCCGCGAACTTTCAGTCGAAGCAACGCCAAAAGATTCGACGCTCGAGCCGGGCGGCGAAACAACTCTCGACGTCGCGGTCAAAGACAATGAAGGGAGACCCGTTGGAAACAGCGAGGTCGCAGTAGTTGTGGTCGACGAAAGCGTGCTAGCACTTTCCGCATACAATCTCGCAAACCCTGTCGGTGTCTTTTATTCGCAAAGAGGCCAAGGAGTGACCGATTACCACATGCGTGGTGATGTCTTGCTAAGCAATCCAGATGACGTCAAGCCCCAACCTTCCCCTCCCCCTCCGGCAAGTGAAGCCGCGGACATGGCAGTCGGGAACGTTGCTCGGCTTCAGCCAGGAATTGCGGCCGCGAAGTCAAGATCCGCTAAATTTCAGCTTGACGGAGCAGAAGCTGACGCAGAGGCAACGGATCAGGACACACCAATTGACCTGAGAAAGAACTTTGACGCTCTTGCCGTGTTTGCGCCTTCTGTAAGGACGAACTCGTCAGGACGAGCAACGGTTGAGGTAAAACTTCCCGACAATCTGACCCGTTACCGAGTCATGGCGGTTTCGGTCGATAACGCGAAACGATTTGGAAAGACTGAATCGGCGATCACCGCGAGACAGCCGCTAATGGTCAGGCCATCTGCGCCCAGGTTCATGAACTTCGGCGACAAGATCGAGCTTCCGGTCGTAGTCCAGAATCAGACGGACAAAGATATGGCGGTGAACGTCGCGGTTCGTGCTTCCAATGCAACGTTGACAGCAGGCGGTGGAAGAAGGGTACTCGTGAAAGCCAACGATCGTGAGGAAGTACGGTTCCCGGTTTCGGCCGGAATGGCAGGAACGGCACGCTTTCAGATCGCGGCAACTGCAGGTGAACATACGGATGCGGCCGAGATAAGCCTCCCGGTATGGACACCCGCGACGACCGAGGCCTTCGCAACTTACGGAACCACGGACAAGAACGAGCCGATAATTCAGCCGATTCAGGCCCCTGGGAATGTATATCCTCAATTCGGTGGACTCAAGGTTACGACCTCTTCGACGCAGCTTCAGGAACTGACCGACGCGTTCATATACCTATACCGCTACAAGTTCGAATGCACCGAACAGGTGGCATCGAGGATGATCTCGATCGCGGCACTGCGGGACGTGCTCAAGGCATTCAAGGCTGAAGAAATGCCGTCCGACCAGGAGATACGGAACCGCTTCCAGGCGGATATGAAGATCCTTCAGTCGAGGCAAAACGACGACGGATACTTCGGACTTTGGCGACGCGACGGCGAACGTTACAAGTATCCGTTCCTGACCGCGCATACCGCTCACGCGCTGATCCTGGCAAAGGCGAAGGGCTACGAAGTGCCGCAAGAGATGCTGGATAAGGTCAAGCCTTACTTGAAGGACATTGAAAAGCACTATCCCAGTTACTATCCGCCGAAGGTGCGCTGGACGATCTCGTCATACGCGCTTTATGTGCGGAACCTGATGGGCGAAAACGATGCCGGTAAGGCGAAAAAGCTGCTCGCAGAAGCTACGGTCGAGGAGATGCCTTTCGAGGGTCTCGGATGGCTGATGCCGGTTTTGATCGACGGAGGCTCCGACGAAGAGGTTCTCCTGATCAAGCGGTTCCTGCTAAACAGAACCGCTGAGACGGCGGCGACCGCTCAGTTCAACACCAGCTACGGTGATGATGCCTGGCTGATAATGCATTCGAACCGAAGGGCTGATGGCGTTCTTCTTGAGGCAATGCTTAAGGCTGAAGCTGAAGAGAAGGGAACAGGCGTCGGTCAAAGCGCCGGCGACCTCATCCCGAAACTGGTTCGGGGGCTTCTTGATCACCGTAAGAAAGGACGCTGGTCGAACACACAGGAGAACGTTTTCATACTTCTTGCGTTGGACAAGTACTTCCAGGCATACGAAAAGGTCACCCCTAACTTTGTGACCCGTGTATGGCTCGGTGAAGCATACGCCGGAGAACAGGTCTTCAAAGGACGGTCCGTCGATTCAAATCAGCTCGAGATACCTATGAGCTACCTGATGGACCAGGGAGGGTTGGCGAATCTCATTCTCGACAAGAATGGTCCGGGGCGGCTTTATTACCGCATCGGAATGAAATACGCACCGAAGGATCTGCGTCTGAAACCTGCCGACTACGGCTTTACGGTCCTGAGGACCTACGAAGCGGTCGATGACGCCGACGACGTGGTTCAGGGAGCCGAAGGCGAGTGGACGATCAAGGCAGGCGCCCGTGTGAGGGTCAAGCTGACGATGGTTGCGCAGGCGAGGCGCTATCACGTGGCGCTTGTCGATCCGCTTCCCGCAGGTCTCGAGATCCTGAATCCGGACTTGGCCGTGACCGAACAGGTTCCGGGCGGTAACGTCAATGCCACTCCGGTGATCGAGTATGGAAGCCGAAACTACGGTGGAGGATACTATTACTGGCGTTCACGCTGGTTTGAGCACCAGAACTTCCGCGACGAACGCGCTGAGGCCTTTTCATCGCTTGTATGGGGCGGAGTATACAACTACTCGTATGTAGCGAGAGCTACTACGCCGGGGGAATTCGTTGTTCCGCCAGCGAAGGCTGAGGAGATGTATCATCCGGAAACGTTTGGAAGGACGGGCACGGACATCGTTCACGTAAAGTAATCGTGATCAGGTGACAAAAACAGGGGGACCTGACCGGTTCCCCTGATTTTTTGTGTTGACCGATCGATAGATTCGGATAGTATCGGAGCGAAGACATATTCCGGAGAAGAAAGATCATGGCAATCAGATTGGTTTCGATTCGAGCAACTCAATTGGGCATTTTTGTTTTGTTCATCGCGATTAGTGGAGCGTTCGGGCAGTACGAAGAAAGCTGGAGAAGAGTGAGCAATGGCAACGTTCCGGCCGGTACGGTTTCCGGAGGAGCACTTTTGGACGGAACTCCGATCTATGTGTGCCGAGCCCGTTACCGGGGGCGCTGGGTTGGCGGGCGACTGTTGTCAAACAGGTGTTACATCGCAGACGGCCGACGAGGGCGTTCCGAAACGAATTTCGAGGTTCTGGTGGACGGGGCAGGTGAATTCAGATGGAATCGGTTCAGGACTCTCGACTACGCGATTCCAGTTGAAGATGACAGGTATGTCTGTCGTGTGCCGGCCAGCGATGAGGGTTTTGTCGGGGAGTTGTCGAACGGACGTTGCAGGTACGCTGTTGGTGAGTCTGGCGAATCGAGCTCGGTATTCGAGATCCTGGAAGGCCGTGAAATGTCGGCCGATGTGATTCGCGCTTCTGAAAATGGAGACCTTAATGCCTTGCGGGCGGCGATTCGAGCCGGTCAGTTGATAGACAAGCGAAACTCTGTCGGACGGACTGCACTTATGATCGCTGCCGAAAAAGGCAGCGACGCCATAGTCGAGGAGTTGATAGCCAATCGCGCTGCTGTAAATGCCGTTGATGATGAAGGAAACTCGGCACTCATCTTAGCCTCACGAGAAGGAAAGGAATCGACAGTTGGAAAACTGCTTGGCGAAGGAGCCGATCCGCTCATCGCTAATAGATCGGGTCAAACCGCCCTAACGGCATCAGCGGCCAATGGCCAGGAGGACGTTGTAAGGGTGCTCATTAATGATGTGTCCTTTACAGGGATGGACGTTCCGAACAGCATCAATGCATTTCTTGAAGCAGCGAGGAACGGAAAAGAAGACGTGATCGAGGTATTTCTTGAATCCGGAATGGACGTAAATGTCGAGGATTCGGGATCAGGCAGGACGGCCCTAATGGAGGCTGCTGCCGGAAAACACGGCGACACTATAAAAGTGCTTTTTTCGAAGAATCCGGATCTCGAAATGATCGACGAACAGGGGTTCTCGGCGTTGCAGCTTGCGTCGATTGCCGATTCCGACAAGACGCTCAAGGTGTTCTTTGAAGAAACGGGCAGGGTTAAGCAGAGCGACCCTGAAGCTCAACGTGCGCTTCGAGCCGCAGCCAGATTTGGAAAACGCGACTCGCTTGAGTACTTGATCAAGCGGGGGGTCGACGTTAACTCAAAGGACAACTACAATGGCTTCTCCGCGCTTATGTGGTCAGCATCTGAAGGCCACGAGGGCGCAACGGAGCTCTTGATCAGAGCGAGAGCCGACCTGAACGCGGTAAATGACCAAGGCGAAACGGCTTTGATGCTCGCGGCTGCGCATAGTAAATCAAATACGCTGAAAGAATTGATCTCAGCGGGAGCTGATCTTAACCTCCGCGACAAGCAGGGACGGACAGCCCTTGCCTGGGCGATCCTTCATGACCATGACGACACAAGGAAAGAGCTTGAGAAGGCCGGCGCGCAGCGCTGATGTTTACGATGTTTGCCGATCATTCTGTCCGAGTGCGTACTCTTTATTCAGGTGAGTAAAATCAGCAAGTTTAGGGAAATCCTGCAGGTCGAATCCAGCGCAATCGGGATTGCTTCTGAAAGACTGGATGAGAATGCAGTCGAGAGGGCGGTGCGCGCAGTACTTGAATGCAAGGGAAAAGCGATCGTCACTGGTGTTGGGAAATCAGGCGTTATCGCCAATAAGGTCGCTCAGACCCTCACGTCGACGGGGACCGTATCGGTATTTGTCCATCCTTCTGACGCATTGCACGGCGGCCTCGGTGTGATCTCACAAGGGGACGTGGTGATCGCACTTTCGAATTCAGGAGAGACGGAAGAGATTATCGCATTACTTCCCGCCTTGGATTCGCGCGGGGTCGACCTGATCTCGATAGTCGGGAATCTGAATTCTACCTTGGCGAGGCGCTCGGACGTTGTACTCGACGCATCCGTCGACAAGGAAGCGTGTCCGCTTAACCTCGCTCCGACTACATCAACCACCGTCGCACTCTCTATCGGGGACGCTCTTGCAATGACTGTAATGGCCGAACGAGGCCTGACGGAAGAGGATTTTGCGGCAAACCACCCTGCAGGTCGACTTGGTAAGCGACTTACGCTTAAAGTTAGCGGCTTGATGCACGAGAGTCCGAACATATCGGAAGATGCAGGCTGGCTTGAGATCGTAAAAGCACTCTCGAGCTATTCGCTTGGTGCTGTAAACGTTGTAGATGAAGATGATCGGCTCATCGGGATAATTACCGACGGCGATCTTCGACGA
Organism: Acidobacteriota bacterium; assembly: GCA_003385635.1. GTDB lineage: Bacteria > Acidobacteriota > Blastocatellia > Pyrinomonadales > Pyrinomonadaceae > Aridibacter. Next base: position 996,541 of record QQUY01000001.1, read on the forward strand.
ACGATCGAAAAGGTCTCGACAGAAAAGCTGGAGGGCCTGACCGCGTCCGAGATGATGACATCCTCGCCTATCACTGCCGAGCCGGATATGCTGGCATTTGCTGCGCTTCGCTTGATGGAGAACAGGCCTTCGCAAATCTCCGTGCTGCCCGTGGTCGACGGGAAGGGCCTTTGCGTCGGGCTTATCCGACTTCACGACCTGGTACGGAGCGGCCTCTGAAATCCTAACAATGCGCCCTTTGCTTACAGCTTCCGAGATGGAAGAAGCCGACCGGCTCACTACCGAGCAATTCGGCATTCCTTCCATCCTCTTGATGGAGAACGCCGCGATGGCAATAGCCGATGCGGCCGCGATGGTCCTCAGTGATGCTGTCAAAGGCGAAAAGATCGTCGTCGTTTGTGGAAAAGGGAACAATGGCGGGGACGGCGCTGCGGCAGCGAGGCTCCTTTGGTTAAAGGGAGCACGGGTTCGTATCTTTCTTTTGGGGAATGTCGAGGAGACCAAAGGAGACGCAAGAACGAATTTTGAAGCGGCCAGAGCGCTTCACGGCCGTTTGAGCCCAAGGGGCGGGACCATCGAATTCGCGGAGATCCCGGATATCGGAACCTGGAAAGATGCATTAAGTGCGGAGATCCAGGATTCGGCCGTCGCGATCGACGCCCTTTTCGGAACCGGCCTTGCACGGCCCCTGGAAGGAGATGCCGCACTCGCTGCCGAATTCTTGCAGACGAAAGGGCCGCATTCCGAGCCACAGATCATCTCAGTAGACATCCCGTCCGGCCTGGCGGCTGATTCTTCCGAAGTTTATGGTCCTTGCGTCACTGCCGACCTAACCGTTACGTTCACGGCCCCAAAGTTAGCGAATGTAATGCCTCCGGCTGGTTCCCGGAATGGCGATCTCGAGATCGCTGACATCGGTACTCCAGCCGAACTAGCCGAGGCAGTCGGTTCCGGTACGTATATCAGCGAATTGTCGGACGCCGGCGAATGGCTTCGTAAAACGGCATTCACTGACATCTCTTACAAGAAAAAACGCGGAACCGTAGCGCTTGTTGCAGGCTCCTCGAAGTACGCTGGAGCCGCTGTTCTTGCAGCAAACGGCGCGATCGAGAGCGGAGTGGGAATGGTGACGCTGGCAGTGCCAAAGAGCGCGCTTGCGGCGGTAACGAAGAGGCTTCGTCCCGAAGTGATAACGGTCGGAATCTCGGAAACCAGTCACGGATTCGCAAGCGCCGGAGCTTTTGACGACGTTGCCGATCTTCTCTCAAGTTGCGACGCTGTTGGTATAGGATGCGGCCTTGGTTCGGAAGAACAGACTACCCGGGAACTTGTGTGCAGAGTGATCGAAAACCGAAAGTGCCCGGTCGTGATTGACGCCGATGGGCTTAATTCCATAGCGCCGATGTCATTCAAGGGTACGTCGGACGCACCTCTGATCCTGACCCCGCATCAGGGCGAATTCCTGCGTTTGTTGGGAACCGAAAACAAAAGCGCGGTCGAAAACAGAATCAGCGCAGTGCGAAAGTTCAGCCGGGACCATTCTGTGATCACAGTGCTGAAGGGACCGCGTTCGCTTGTTGCTGAACCGGGCGGCAAGGTCGTGCTTGTCACCAGCGGAAACGCCGGTACTGGCAAAGCCGGAAACGGCGATAATCTTGCCGGGATACTCACCGGCTTTGTCGCTCAGGCCAGAAGATTCAGTATCGACCAGTTCGAGACCTCCTGTGCCGCGGTTCACATCGCAGGGATCGCCGCCGATCTCGCGATGGACCGGATCGGCACAAGATCGATGCTGGCAACCGACGTGCGCCGCTATTTTGCTGAGGCTGTTCGGGCGATCGAAGAAGCAGTCTGATTATTCCGCCTATCGATGAGTTCCAAAACCATCATCTGCCCAAACCCCGAAGCAACGTTCGAACTTGGTGAGTCAGTAGGAAAGTGCCTTGTCGGCGGCGAGATCATTCTCTTGAAAGGACCGCTCGGCGCGGGAAAAACCCTCTTTACGAAAGGACTTCTTGGCGGCCTCGGCTTTGACGTTGCGGAAGTTTCGAGCCCGAGCTTCACTCTCGTAAATCGGTACGAGGCAAGGCTAACCGTTTATCACGCGGATCTCTGGAGGCTGGAGGATCCTGACGGAGCTGCATTCTCAATCGGGATCGATGAACTTCTGGAAGACCCCGGGGCGGTCATAGTGATCGAATGGGCTGAGCGCCTTGAAGGTTTTGATTTCGGACGGGACACCGTTTCAGTCGAGATCAAAGGCGATGGCGACGCGCCTCGATCGGTCGAGATCTTCAATGCGTCAACAGGATCCGGCTTTTGACACTTGACGGAACACGGCCTATCCAAGATACTTTATTTAAAAATCAAGTATTGAAAACTGAGGAAAACATATGCCTTATCCCGAAATCATGATCCAGGGGATGCGTCAGGAACTAGCGCGTCTCGGAATTGAAGAAACAAAAGAAGCCGGTGATGTTGAGAATGCGGTCACCGGAACGGAAGGTACCCTAATGGTAGTTGTTAACTCCGTCTGCGGCTGTGCAGCAGGTGGTGTTAGGCCAGGGGTTGCAATGGCTCTCGCAAACTCGGAAGAAAAGCCTGACCGCTCGATCACAGTGTTTGCAGGCGCCGACATCGATGCCACGGAAAAAGCGAGAGAGTACTTCTTGCCATATCCTCCTTCATCGCCTTCGATCGCCTTTTTGAAGGACGGCAAGCTTCTTAAAATGTTCGAAAGAAAGGACCTTGAAGGCCGGCCGCCTGAAATGATCGCCGGAGAGTTGGTGAAAGCTTTTGGTGAGACCTGTTCCAGGTCAGAGGCGGCGAACAACTAATTTATTGGAAACAGAATTGAGAATGCGTCCGGCTTTCGGCCGGGCGCTTTTTCATTGTTTGTCTCCTGCTAACGATTTGAAAAACGTTGATTTAACGTTGGCTAAAGGTTAGAATGTTGGGGTCTATTGGTACTCGCTGAACAGATCTACCCTCAATTCCAGTCCGATGTCCATAAACCAGCGCAGGCACAATCGGTTAGCCGTCGATCTTCCAGTGTTCAGATTCACCCCGGAAGGCGAAAGGCTGGAAACGCTGATCTATCAGATCAGCGTGGGCGGATGCCTTATCGAATGGGACGACGCCGTGTCGCACGGTGAGACGTTTCGGATGGAGATCCAGCTGCCAAACCAAAACTGGCTGCCCCTTCAATGCAAGGCCGTCTACTGCTTCACCGACGATGCTATAGGGGTGCAGTTCGAAGACATCAGTCAGTTCGAGCAGGACCTTCTGGTCGAAGTAATGTCGAACAAATTGACTCGCGAAGGCATTCCTTTCAACTTTGACCCGTACTCCTCGCCGTCAACCTATGAGGATGATGAAGGTATTGCCAATAGCGATTCAGAGGGGCGTGGCAAGCAGATGCCGGTACCGTCCTAATCGCTTCCCGCCGATGCGCCCTTCTCTCCTGCTATTTCACTAAAACTCAGAGACATCAGGGCGTCCGCAGAAAGTCCAACTGACGTGGCAGTTCGTGCTGTGTTCAAGGCACCGCTGGCGCAGCCGCGCCTCAGGAAGTTAAGTATTCCTTCGGCCGAAGCAGCGTCGTCGAATTCGTTCCCGGTCATCGTCGCTTTTGTCGCTCTTTCCACAAAGCCCCTCAGCCTTTTTATCTGTGAGTCTGCAGATTCGAGATAGAAGGAATAGACCGCAGCGTACCTTGCTAAGAGCTGTGCCGGATGCAGGTCCCAGCTCTGGTAGAAACCGCTGTTCATCGAACGCGTGATGTTATTGAAGTGAAGGCGCCAGGCCTCGTGGACTGACCGTACATTTTCACGGACCTGCCAACCCTCGAGTCTCTCGCCCTTGTGAATCGGGACCGGCATTCTTGTCGTCACCGAATCCGAAAGCCAGACACCGGTTCCGGCAAACGCATTAAGGATATGGCTCCGTGCGAAAACGCAGGCCTCGTGATGAAGATGCTGGCGATCAGAGGCGATTCCAAGCAGGGAAGTGTAATCGTAGGCGCCGAACTGCGCTCCTCTTAAGCGTTTTCCTCCCGCTGCTGCGATCGCGTCGATGTTCTTTATTGCCAAAGGAGTTTCGATCAGGATCTCGGTCCGGATCGACCCCGTTTTTAGTCCAAGCGTTTGCTCGAGCTTCAACAGCATCTCTGAAAGCAACTCAACTTCGCGGGAAGTTTCAACCTTAGGAAGAGCGACAACGAAACCTCTTGGGAGTATGCCCTCAGACTTCTCTACCAGGTTCCTAACGAACAACTCGAGAGTCCTGACTGCTCGCCTGGATGTTTCTGGCGCAAAGGACTTGATGCGGAAGCCAAACGCGGGGAGGCGAATCGCGAAGGGCTGTCCGTCGACGGTCCTCTTCACGACACCTGCAAGTGCCGTGGAAGCCTTGATCGCATCTCTATCTTCTTCTTCGTCCGGCCTGAACCCGTAACCGTCCTCAAAGTCGATCCTCATATCCTCAACGGGGTACTCGTTCAGCTTTTTCAGCGTCTTCTCAAAGACATCGCCGATAAACGCGGCGCCCTCGTAGCTGATCTCTGCCTGCTCAGGATCTTCATTCAAGAGGCGTTTTACTTCCTGAATCGCTCTTGGGTGATCTGGAAGGGAATCCGCACCTTTCAGCCACAGCGCCTTTGCAAATGTGATCAGGTCAGGCGCAAAAGATGAGAGCGACCTCACCGCAAGGCGTCCAAGTTTTTCAGGGGTATCTTCAGAAAAAAGGTCAGCGCCGCCGTAGAAAACGTGAACGGGCTGCGGTGAACTGCTGCGGTTTACAGCCAGTTTCCGATTCCCTTCTTCAGTAATTCGCTCCGCAAATTCCTCAAGAATCATAGAATTAGAATAGCGCAAATGCCCTACCTATTTCCCGAAGACGATCTCGATTGCTCCGATCTCACAGTTGTCGACCTTGTGCCATATGAAACTCCTCAAGGTGGCAGATGTTCAAAGAGTCCCGGCCGGGACGGGTTTATGCTAGCCCCGTAACAAGCCGAAGGCGCAGTGCGGGGTAAAGTGGCACCCAAAAACCGCCTAAGCCGCGTCAGCGGCTTAGTACGATCGAGTATTGGCCACGGAGCCATGCTACGTATGGGCCCACTTCGAGATCACAGGATTTGCCTCCTGGCTGAGACGCAAACCGTTAATTAACGTCTTGCTACAGACATTTGGTGCCTACGGAGCCATGCAATCCAGAGCTCGAATATCCTACTAACAAGCGATCCCTACGGTGTCGCAATCAGTTATCAAAAAAGCTCGTCCATGGCTTCCTCCAGGTTCTTGACCCCGATAACGCGAGTGCCGAGAAGTTTCTCGAGGCCTTTCTTGTTCGAAGCCGGTACGATGAGCCGTTTGAAACCAAGTGATTGGGCTTCTCTCGCGCGCGTCTGAGCCTGCAGCACTCCGCGGATCTCTCCGGTAAGGCCGATCTCGCCGAAAACCGCGGTGTCAGGAGGGATCTGAAGATTCTTGAAACTTGAGGCGATCGCAGCGGCGATCCCGAGGTCTGCCGCGGGCTCGTTTATCTCGAGGCCTCCCGCAACATTGATGTAAATGTCGTCGGTTCCCAGCTGAAAACCAAGCCGCTTTTCGAGGACCGCGATCAATAGGGAAGTTCTGTTGTAGTCAAATCCCTGTGCCATGCGCCTTCCGGATCCATAGCTCGTTCCCGAAACAAGTGCCTGCACTTCGACAAGCATTGGCCGGGTCCCTTCCATGCAGACAGTGACGACCGATCCGCTCGCTCCTTCCGGTCTTTCCTGAAGAAATACCTCTGAAGGATTTCCGACGGCAACAAGTCCCGTGTTCGTCATCTCGAAAACACCAATTTCGTTTGCGGCGCCAAACCGGTTCTTGGTCGCACGTATGATCCGATGGTTATGGTGGCGGTCGCCTTCAAAATACAGGACGGTATCGACGATGTGTTCCAAGGCCTTTGGACCGGCTATCGAGCCTTCCTTCGTAACGTGGCCGATCAGGAAAACGGGTTTTCCGGTGCGTTTGGCGAGCAACATGAACTCACCAGCCGACTCGCGGACCTGCGAAATACTGCCTGGAGCGGAGTCCAGATCGGAACTGAAAACGGTCTGGATGGAATCGATGATCAGAAAATCGGGATCGACCTTTCCCGCCTCGGAAAGGATCGCCTGGAGATTCGTCTCCGGAAGAATCAGCAAGTTATCGGCGTTGAGGCCCAGACGTTCGCCGCGCATCTTGATCTGTCTTTCCGACTCCTCGCCGGAAACATATAAAACCCTTCCGCCGGTACCGGAAAAATGATCCGCGATCTGAACAATGATCGTGCTCTTGCCGATCCCCGGATCGCCGCCGATCAAAACCAGCGAACCGGCGACGACTCCTCCGCCGAGAACACGGTCGAACTCATCGATACCCGACGAACGCCGAGCGTCGTCCTGCGGTTCTATGTCGCTATAAGAGACCGGCTTTGCGCTTGAATACTGAGGAAGATTTGAGCCCACTGCGGCAGCCTTTGCCCTCTGAGGCTGGAATGCCTCTTCAACAAGCGAGTTCCATTCGCCGCAATCGGGACATTTTCCAAGCCACTTTCTTTCCTGGTGGCCGCATTTCTGGCATGTGTAGACGGTTTTCGGTTTGGGGGACACTAAGCAAGAATACAGGAGACAGAATACAGAATACAGGGAAGACGAAAAAACAGGATGGACATGATAGACAAGATCAGATCGTATTGTGATCTTCCACAACAATTACTCTCGAGGCCCGCTTTGAGCCAGCCATGCCATTGACAGTAACCAAGCGCCGGAAGTATTCGCATGTCGTGATTACTGACCACTAGAGAAAGTCAGTCCTTCCCCCACTCTGAAATCATTATCCTAATGATCGTGTCCACCCTGTTTGTTCCTGACTCTTCTGTATTCTGACTTCTGACTTCTGTATTCTTCCTTTATGCCCACCCCTGGCCAGCATGCGTTCTCCGAGAAAGTTGCACTAGTGACCAACGCGACGTCTCCGATCGGACGAGCGGTCTCGATGCAGCTCGGACTTTACGGTGCCTTCGTGATCGCCTGCCACGGCGAAACCAGCGATTCTGAATCGGACGCGGTTGATGAGCTCAAGTCTCTTGGGACGCTCGCCCATTCGATCAGTGCGGATGTTTCGACCCCGGAAGGTGTTGACGCAGTGGTCGAAAAGATCGGCGATATCTATGGAAGGCTGGATTTGCTGGTCAATTGCCCCTTTGCTTCAGATGAGCCTGGATTCGAATCCTCAGACATCGTGCATTTCAGAGATACTTTCTCTTCAGTCGTTAAGCCTTCGTTTCTTCTCGTAAAGCAGGCGCAAACGCTTTTTGAGGACAGGCCTAAGGTAAGAATCGTAAACGTGCTGGTATCAAAAGAGCCACGATCAGACGGCGCCGGTATGTTGAACGCCGCGGCAAACTCGGCTGTCGAGAGCCTTACATCGTCGATGGCATCTTTTCTAACCTCGAAGTTCCGCGTAAATGCGGTCTCGGTGTCGGAAAACGGCTCGAAAGCAGAGGTTCGTCAGGACCTGGACCCCGAATTGTTCAGGCCGACGTCCGGGGTCGATGCCGATGATGTCGCGAGAGCGGTAATCTACTTGCTTTCTTCTGAAGCGAAAGGAGTAAATGGGCAGGTACTAAGAATCGGATAACATACGTTTAATCGTATGCCGCGGTTCAGCGGGTCATTAGTTTCGTGTTAATATCTTTGACATAATGCAGCGCGATCTCCTTTTAATACGGGTAGTCTTCATAATACTTCTTGCCGCGATCGCTGCGGTTATTAATCCACTTTCAAATGTTGGGTTTCTCGCAGATGCGGGCCTTGATCCGGTCGGATTGAGGGTCGCTTCCGCCGTCTTTGGCGCTTTGATCGGGGGATTGATCGTCTTTTTTGAGACACGCGCCCGCGAAGCGTCCTTGAAAACCCTGATCGGAGGGTCTGTCGGACTTGCGATCGGCGTGATCGGGGCGTTCCTGGTCGGAATGCTTATCAGCTCGCAGGAAACCGCGACGGTCCCCGGTGAGGTCAAGACCTTTCTGACGATCTCTCTGGCGTTCCTTCTGGGTTACATCGGCTTGATGGTCGGTGCCGCGAAAGGCGAGTTCATTGAGCTCTCTGCTCTCGGCGGCGTGTTTGGCGAGGCTGAAGAATATCGAGATTACAAGATCCTTGACACAAGCGTGATCATCGACGGCAGGATCGCCGATGTCGCAGAAACCGGATTTTTGACCGGCACGATCGTCATTCCCCAGTTCATTCTTGCCGAGCTTCAGCAGGTCGCTGATTCGCCCGATTCATCGAAGCGCCAGAGAGGCCGCCGCGGGCTCGACATGCTTCAGAAGCTCAGAAACAACAACGCGCTAGACATTCAGATCGTTGAGAACGACTACCCTAAGGTAAAGGAAGTCGATCTGAAGCTGATCGAACTGGGTCAGGAACTTGGCGGTGTGGTTGTTACCAATGATTTCAATCTCAACAAAGTTTCGGAGCTTCGAGGCGTTTCCGTCCTTAACATCAACGAACTAGCGAATGCCCTCAAGCCAGTCGTGCTTCCGGGCGAAGCGATGCGCGTGTTCATCCTTAAAGAAGGAAAGGAATACAATCAGGGCGTTGCGTACCTTGATGACGGCACTATGGTCGTCGTGGACAATGCCCGAAAGCTTATCGGAAAGACTGCCGATATCGCCGTGACCTCGGTTCTTCAGACGACCGCCGGCAAAATGATCTTCGGCCGTCTCTGGGACGAGAATCAGGAACTTCCTGACGCAGATAACATCCACGACACGCGTTCCGAGAATATGAGAAAGCAGGCAGGAAACGTCCGGACCGAAACTGTCGCCGAAAAGAGCTAGTCGCCATACTTTTCAACATCCCTCAAGATGAACTCAGCGATCATCGTTGCCGCCGGACAAGGAAGTAGATTCGGCGGTGGGCGCCCAAAGCAATTCGCTGAGATCCTCGGTAAACCCTTACTTATTCACACTGTCGAGCGGTTTGAAAAGAGCCGCGTGATCGACGAGATAGTTCTCGTGCTTGCTTCTGGAGAAATGCGCGAATTCTCGGATGAGCTTGAAGAGTACGACATCGAAAAGGTATCCGCCGTAGTCGCAGGAGGTGATTCCAGGACCGAGTCGGTCATGAACGGGCTATCGGCGGTAAGAGGGGAAGAATCGTCTCTGGTCGCGATCCACGATGGCGCTCGTCCGGTGCTTTCCCAATTCGATCTCGAGAATGTATTAAACGCGGCAGCCATCAATGGTGCGGCTTGCTTAGTGGCAGCTATCACGGATACCGTCAAGCAGGTCGCGGACAACAAGATATCGGGAACGCTCGATCGTTCAGACCTACGAAGAGCGCTAACTCCGCAATGTTTCAGATACGAGGTCATTCAGGATGCGTTCCGGGCGCTCGGACCGAACGCTGATTTGACGGATGACTCAAGCATCGCAGAGGCAGCGGGTTTCGATGTTGTCGCCATCGAAGGCGATCCTTCGAATATAAAGATCACTTACGAACAGGACCTTGCCGTTGCGGAGGTCTATCTGAAACAGCTCTTTCTGAGAGAGGCAAACGACGAGCGATGAGGATCGGATTCGGAAACGACTTACACCGTCTCGAAGATGGCGAGAAGCTGATACTAGGCGGGATCGAGATCTCTTTCAAAACGGGAAGTGTCGGGCATTCCGATGGCGACGCACTTCTTCACGCGGTAACGGATGCGGTGCTCGGAGCGCTCGCGCTTGGCGATATCGGCACGCATTTTCCAGATCACGACGACAGGTGGAAGGACTCGGACAGCAGCATTTTTCTCGCTGAAGCCGCGCGGCTAGCAAGGGAAATGGGATTTGAGATCGTGAACGTTGATTCGACAATATCGATCGAGCGTCCAAAGCTGAGGCCTTACATCGACGAGATGCGTGCGAACGTCGCTGACGCGCTTGGCGTGGAGATCGAATCCGTGAACGTAAAGGCGAAGACTGGCGAAGGGCTGGGAGAAATAGGAAACGGCCTCGCTGTAAAGGCAGAGGCCGTCGTGCTTTTAGATTCGAAATCTGATTGAAGTTACTTCAAGCCGCGTGTGTCGGCGCCGTGATGTTTGGCGATCCTCAAGACCTGATCCCAAGTCTCGTTTATCTCTCGCCCGCTTGCCCTGTAAGTCACCTTAAACTCGTTTCCGCAACACTCGGAGGTCGCGCGAAAAACTTTCGCCTCACTGCCTAGTAGTCGATCATGATTCCTCCAAGCCTGCAGATGACGCCTCCAGGCATATTGAAGGTCGTCGGGCAAGACAGAATCATCCAGGTTCTCTGCGTCCGATACGTAATCACTTACAGACAGGGAGTACTTGTCGATCGGGATCTCGTATGAATAGATACTTCTGATCTTTCTATCTCTTAACTCCCCGTTGTTGACGTCTTGTCTCAGAAAGTTCGTGATCTCAACGCTGACTTCCGAATCGCCGGTACCGATCCCCGTAAAACCGAAAAGCAGCCCGACCAAAGAAACCGAAAGACCGAAGGTCAGAACAAAAGCGGCAATACCAGATATTCCTTTCAGCATAATAATCAATTATGCACGACCGTTTCGGAAAAGAAAAGAATTTCGCGAAAAATCTATGTCCTCTTCCCTTTGGCAAACTTAAATCCAATAGATTAAATTACTTGCGTGCGACCTCAGGAGATCATCGCGAAGAAGCGTGACGGCGGACGCCTGAACGACGCCGAGATCCGGGCCTTTGTTGAAGGCGTGACGGACGGTTCTTGGGCGGATTATCAGATCACCGCGCTCATAATGGCGATGTTCCTGAATGAGCTCGACTTCGACGAACAGTCGCTGATCACGCACGCGATGCTGCATTCCGGCGAGATCCTGGACTTCTCAGATCTGGGTGTTCCTGTTGCAGACAAGCACTCGACCGGAGGCGTCGGTGACAAGACATCGCTTCTCATCGCTCCGATCGCCGCTGCCTGCGGACTCGCTGTGCCGATGATCTCGGGCCGCGGACTTGGGCATACAGGCGGAACCTTGGACAAACTGGAATCGATTCCCGGCTATTCGGTGAATCTTCCGGTGGAGGATTTCAAACGCATCGTTAAAGAGTGCGGGTACGCGATGAGCGGACAGACTGCGGATATCGCGCCTGCCGACAAAAAGATTTACGGGCTTCGCGATGCCACTGCGACAGTTCCGACAATTCCGCTGATCGTCGCTTCAATAATGTCCAAGAAGCTTGCGGAAGGGCTGGATGTTCTGGTCCTTGATGTGAAGACCGGAAACGGCGCTTTTATGCGAGACCTGGAGCAGGCTCAGCAGCTGGCCCGAGAGATGGTGCGGACAGGAGACTCATTCGGAGTTAAGACGCGAGCGTTGATCACCGACATGAATCGGCCTTTAGGCAGGTACGTAGGGAACGCCGTCGAAGTCTATGAGTGTCTGAAGATCTTGCGTGGAGAGGCAGATAACCTGATGCTGCCGACAAGGAACCTTGCGTCGGAACTCGCTTCGCATCTGCTTTTGCTTGCGGGAATTGACGAGTCGAAGGAAGCGGCATACCAACGAGTTTTGACAGCCGTCGAAAACGGAAGCGCTCTCGAGAGATTCAGAACAAATGTTGAAACTCAGGGCGGCGATCCTTCGATCTGCGATGACCCGGACAGACTTCTCACACGCGGTCTCATTGAAAAAAGCATAGTTGCGAGTGCGGACGGTTACATTTCGCGGATCGACACGCTCACCGTAGGAAAAGTAACAAACGAGATAGGAGGCGGGAGGACAAAAGCCGAGGACGAGATCGACAGCGCGGTTGGGTTCCGCTGCGAAAAGACTATCGGAGATGAAGTTACTGCAGGTGAAACGATCGCCGTCGTTTCCTGCAGGGATGTAGGGGCTGCCGAAAAAGCTGTCGAAAAGCTCACCGCAGCGTATACAATAAAACCTGAACCACCTGAAAAGTCCGAACTTGTGATCGAAGTGGTCCGATAGACGAACCGCAGGCGTACCACACGCAACGAATTCATATGAAATTAAAGAGTCTTCTTCCAGCGGCAATACTTGCTTTTTCAGCGGTACTTTCCATTTCTTGTTCAAACGCAGAGGCGCTTGAAGATAACGACAAGATAAGGGTCGGGATCGTGTTTGATATCGGCGGCAAGAATGACAGGTCGTTCAATGCCGCCGCGTGGGAAGGAGTCAAGAGAGCGGAGGAAGAGCTCGGGATCATCCTGCGTGACGTGGAACCCGGAAATCCGACCTCTATCGAACCCGCGATGAGGGCATTTGCAGAGAAGAACTTCGATCTGATCATCGGCGTCGGTTTTGCTCAGGGACCGATCATGCAGAAGGTCGCCCTGGATTATCCGAACATCAAGTTTGCGATCGTTGACGGTGTCATATTCGAGGAAGATGGAGTGACGCCGAGGAGTAACGTGGCATCGTTGGTCTTTCGCGAGCACGAAGGTTCATACCTTGTGGGAATGATCGCGGCGGAGAAATCCCGTACAGGCGTCCTGGGATTTATTGGAGGGATGAAGATCGGACTGATACGTCGTTTCGCGAAAGGGTACGAGGAAGGAGCGAAAGCCGTTGATCCGAATGTTCGAGTCATCGAGAACTACGTAGGGGTCACCGACCACGCATGGAACAACCCCGGGAAGGGGAAGGAGCTTGCTCTTGCCCAGATCGACAGCGGCGCGGATGTGATATTTACAGCTGCAGGGAATTCCGGGCTCGGGGCATTTGACGCAGTAGAGCAAACAGGGCTGAACGAAAACGGCGAGGCCAGGACGTTCGTCATCGGGGTGGACAAGAATCAGAACGCAGTTAAACCGGGATTTGTACTCACTTCAATGGAGAAGCGAGTTGACAACGCGGTCTTTGAGGCCGTGAAGGAAGTTGTCAGGGGTAACTTTAAAGGCGGTTTCCACGTGTTTGGCCTTGATAAAGACGGAGTCGCGTACTCGCTCGACCAACACAATAAGTCGCTAATACCGGAAGACGTGATCGAGAAAGTAGAGAAAGCGAAAGGCGAGATCATATCCGGCAAGATCGTCGTGACGGATGCAATGGCAAACTGATTCAGATGCGGTTTGATCTGTCATTCAACGGCATTCTCGCGATCGCTGCCGGCGTGATTTCGATTGCGTGGGGTATCTGGGGCGTTTTTTACTACCTCTGGGACGTTATGAGCTACGGCTTCATCTTTCTCGGTGTCGGTGTAGTTCTCTTCGGGCTGACTGATGGGTTCAGCGACCGGACCCACAAAGGACAGTTCATGTTCAAGATCGGTGTGATCATACTGATAGCCGCAGTCGCCGCTCTTGGATTCGGTTTCCTTCGTCAATTCTAAACATGCTGGAACTAAAGAAGATAACCAAGACCTTCGGCGATTGCGTCGCGAACGAGAATGTCTCGATGAAAGTCGAGAAAGGCACCATACACGCGATCGTTGGCGAGAACGGGGCAGGGAAATCGACCGCCATGCGGGTCGCATACGGGTTTTATACTCCGGACTCGGGCGAGATCTTCGTCGACGGCAAAAAGGCAGATATACGAGATCCGCACGATGCAATCGCGCTCGGGATCGGAATGGTCCACCAGCATTTCATGCTCGTCGACACGATGACCGTCGCCGAAAATATCGTTCTCGGAGCTGAGACCGGAACCGCCGCACACCTCGACCTTTCTGAAGCCGCTTCAAATATTCGCAAGCTTTCGGGAGAACTTAAACTCGGGATCGATCCCTATGCCATGATCGAGGACCTGTCGGTCGGGCAGGAGCAGAGGGTCGAGCTTTTGAAAGCGCTCTATCGCGACGCGCGGCTGCTTATCCTCGACGAACCTACTGCCGTGCTCTCTCCCCAGGAAGTTGAGGATTTCTTTACCATCCTTCGACGTATGAAGGAGCAAGGAGTCACGATCGTGATCATCACGCATAAACTGGATGAGGTACTCGCGATCTCGGACCACGTTACGGTGATGCGCGACAACACCGTCGTCGGCGATGTTGAGACCTCGAAGACAACCAGAGAAGAGCTTGCAAAGATGATCGTCGGTAGGGAAGTGCTCCTGAGGGTCGAAAAGGATGAGTCCCGCCCGGGTGAAGAAGTTCTGACGGTCGATGGCCTTTCTGTCAAAGGCCGCCACGGAACCGCTGTTGACACAGTTTCTTTCTCTGTAGGTGCGGGAGAGATAGTCGGGATCGCGGGCATCGAAGGCAATGGACAATCCGAGCTGATCGAATGTCTTGCAGGTCTCGTGAATCCTTCCTCAGTGACGGGAAATGTCCTGTTTGAAGGGAAGAACATTTCAAAGCTCAATGCCCGGCGGCGAAAAGAGCTCGGAATTGCGCATATACCCGAGAACCGTCACAAACGAGGGCTGCTGCTTGAATTCGATCTTGAAGAGAACGCAATGCTCGGCGTCCATTACAAGCCTCCTTTAACCGCTTCTCTGGGTCTTCTTGAGGGGGCTGCTATCGAGAAGAGGACCAAGGACATAATCGAGCATTTTGACGTCCGGCCCCCGAAGCCCGAACTGACCGCGAGATCTTTGTCCGGAGGAAATCAGCAGAAGCTGATCATAGGCAGGGAATTCGAGCTTGATCCGAAGCTGCTTCTAGTTGCTCAGCCCACACGCGGCGTGGATATCGGGGCGATCGAGTTTATCCATCGCAAACTGATCGGTATGCGGGACGGCGGAGCTGCCATTCTGCTTGTTTCAGCCGAGCTTGAGGAAGTGACCGCCCTTGCGGACAGGCTTCTTGTTATAAGGGAAGGTAAGATAGTCGGCGAGGTCGATCCCGCTGTCACTTCGGTCGAAGAGATCGGGCTTATGATGACGGGCGGAGAGTGAGCGGTGAGCAGTGAGCAGTAAGCGGTGAGCAGTGAGCCGTGAGAAGTAAGCGGTTAGCAGTGAGTAGTAAGCTGTGTCAGTAGCCCGACCGTGAGGGAGGCCGAGAATCGGCATCGTGAGAAGTGTCTGACGGGAGCCGGTGCCAGCCGGCCGAAACTTCAGAGATCAAACCCTCCGGCTCCGCTAGGAGCCAAATGTCTGTAGCACGCGACAATGAATTAAAACGGCGCTCCGTAGGTGCGCAATCTAATTCAGCCCCTAACGGGGCTGTTTCTCATTTCGTGGAAAGCATTTCTACAGACATTGTGCTCCTACGGAGCAAGAATCTGCAATTCGTCACCGCAGCTCAAACGCTGCTCTTAACGGGTCATTGGTCAATGCTTAAGGGTCAATGAGCATTGGTCAACTGGTCAGTGTTCACTGGTCAATGAACCCAGCTATTTTCTCGACCGCGCGTTTCAGGTTCTCCATCGAGGTCGCGTACGAGATCCTCACAAACCCGTCTGCCCCAAAGCCTGCGCCGTCCGTCGTAACGACGAATTCGGAACTCAAGAGTCCTTCTGCAAAATCGTTCGACGTCGCGAACCGGTCGCCCAAAAGATCCCTTACGTCGACGAACGCATAGAATGCGCCTTCGGGCATCTCGGTTTTGAGCCCGTCTATTTTCTGAAGCTCAGGAATAAGGTAATCACGACGCCGCTCGTACTCGGCAAGCATCTCGCCGACCGCGTTCCCCATAGCGTCGCTGTTTTGAAGCGCCCTGGCACACGCGTATTGGACAAATGATGTCGGATGCGAGGCCGAATGGCTCTGGAGCTTCAGCATCTGCTTTGTCCATTCTTCTCCGGCGATCGTGTATCCGATCCTCCAGCCGGTCATAGCGAACGACTTTGAGAATGAACCCGCGATGCAGACATATTTTCGAAGCTCTTCCGGAAGGACCGCAGCGGTAAAGATCTCTCCCGGAGGATAGACGAACAGTAAGTAGCATTCGTCCGTGATCACGTAGACTCCGCGCTCGGCGCAAGTTTCTATGATCTTTCGCATCTCCACAGGCGGAATTACGCGGCCCGTAGGGTTATTCGGCGAATTGACTATCAGAAGCCTCGTTTTTGGAGTGATGGCGTCACGTACCTGATCCGCGGTCAATACAAAGTCAGTCTCTTCGGTATCGATAAAAACGTTTTCGGCCCCTACAAAATTCACGATCTCCGGGAACGTGACCCAATACGGTTTGGGGATCAGGACCTCCTCTCCCTCGTCGACAAGTGTGTTGATCGCATTGAACAGCGCCTGTTTCCCGCCGCAGGACGCAGCCACTTCGTTTGGTGATACGTCCGCCCCGAAAACCTCAGAATAGTACTCGGAAATGGATTCCTTGAACGTCTTCAGCCCCGCCGTCGGTGTGTATTTTGTGATGCCCTTCTGAAGGCCCTCAAGCGCGTAATCCTTTATGAACTGCGGCGTGTCAAAATCGGGTTCGCCGACGGTGAGGTCAATTACATCCTTTCCCTCTTCCTTCAGCCGCGTGGCCGTCTGCGCCGCCTTCAGGGTCGAAGAGCCCTTCATTTTCAGGATGTTGCGCGCGAATTTCATCTCTTTTGCAATCGCGGACCGGTCGTTCATTGAACTATTCCTTTGTGGCCTGGATCTCGGCCCACTTCTTCTTCATTCGTTCTTCGACAAGTTCCGGCACCAGGCCTTCTACCCGGCCTCCGAGCGTAAACACCTGCTTCAGCAGACGCGAGCTGACGTAGGAGTATTCCTCGGCAGCCATCAGGAACACCGTCTCGATGTCGGGTTCAAGCCGTTTGTTCATCAGCGCCATCCGGACCTCGTAATCGTAGTCCGAAACCGCCCGTATTCCGCGCACGATCGCACTTGCTTCCCTGGCCCTGGCGTAATCAACCAATAGTCCGGAAAAGCTCTCGACAGCCATCGTGCAATCATTGGTATCGGTCTCGACCAGAACTTCCGCTATCATCCTGCATCGTTCTTCCGGGTTGAACATCGCGCTCTTGTCCGGGTTATCGACCACTGCCACGATCATTTCATCGAAAAGCGGCACACTTCGTTCGATGATGTCGAGATGTCCCTTTGTAAGGGGGTCGAAAGAACCGGGAAAGATAGCTCTTTTCATAGGGGTTAAGACCTGTCCTTCATCAGCTTCTCTGCGATCGAGAGGGCATCTTCGTGCTCCGGCTTATACTCCGGATCGGGCTCGAGGTTCTTGAGCCGGGCCACCATCTGTTTTGCCTCAACCGCGCGGTCAGCAGCAAGGTATGCCTCTGCGAGATAAGCATAAAAGTACGCATTACTCTTGCTTTGTTCGTGGCCCTTCTCGAGGTATTCGATGGCTTTCTCGAGATCGCCTCCGGCTAGCCCTCGCGTATTGAGCTCGAGTTGGCCGAGCCCCAGAAGCGCTGAAGATCCCTGAAAGTCGGGATCGAGCTCGATGACCTTCTCCATTCCGCTCCGGATCTTGTCTACCGAAATGATCCCGACCGTCATCGGAGCCCTTTTTGACTGTTCGCCAATGATCGCAGCGGCCCAGAAATGCCCGTCCGGTTTCTCAGGTTCCATCCGGCTGGCGATCATCGCCGCGGCGAGACCATTCTTCAGGACTTTTTCAGCCTCATCATTCTCAACTTCCTTTCGGCTGCCCAGGAAATAGCTATACTTCGCGAGCGAGGCTTCGATCTCAAAATTCCTGTTGTTGGCGTCTCTCGCGCCCTCAAGAGCCTCGATCGCACTCCTGACCTTGTTCAGGTCCGCCCTTTCCGCATAGAGCTTCGAGGCCTCTGAAAGCGCCTGTTCCGGAGGCGTGAAACTAGCTCCCGTCGACGTCTGCAGATCTGCGCTGGTGTGTGACGCACAAGCGTTAATCAGGGAAACTAAAAGAGTTAGAAGAATAAGCGTCGGCTTGCTGTTCATAATTGACCAACGAGTGTAACAGTTTGGTAATTTGTCGGATCAACACCGGCTCCGGATAGGCTGCGGTTACCAAATAGAAACTGAATTTGGTATATTTTTGTTCTTTAACCAGTGTCGGAAAAGTCCCGTAATTTTAGACATAATGGCTGTTAAATCACAAGCGGCTTCCTTCTATGATCTGGAAGGCACGCTCGTTAGCACTAACCTTGTCCACACGCTCGGGTTCTACGCTCGGCGCCAGCAAGGTTTGCTTACCACGTTAAAGAAGAGCGTCGGTACGATCGCCAAGCTCCCGGTTTTCGGTGTAACTGACCTCTACAGCCGCAATGTCTTTAACGAGTACTTTTTCCAAAGCTACAAGGGTGAATCCGAAGACCGCCTCAGATATTTCTCGGAAGAGCTGTTTGAGGACGTTCTAAAGCCCGCAATATTTGAAGGGACCGCAGACCTGATCGAAAAGTCGAAGAAACTCGGGCACAAACAGATCGTCGTTACCGGAGCGCTCGATTTCTCGGTCGAGCCTCTATGCAATTATCTCGGGATCGACCTTTTCGTCGCTAACCGGCTTGAGTTCGTTAACGGATACGCGACTGGCCGGCTGCTTCCGCCCGTTATGGCATCCGCGACGAAAGCGAAGTGGATCAGGGAGTTTGCTGAGCGCGAGAACATCAATCTGAGCAAATCCTACGCGTACTCGGATTCGATATCAGACCTCGCTATGCTCTCGATCGTCGGGCATCCGGTCGCCGTGAACCCTGATTTCAGGTTGAAACAGACCGCCCTTCAGCATGACTGGGCGATACTTGACTTGAAATAGAGCTCGCGATTGCGCGACATGTGTCAGAGATCATGGATCATGTGTCGCTGCCGAGTTTATTGATCAAAATGATAGGGATCAGATTCACGAGACTTGATGCTTGTTTGGTGATACCTGATCCTTGATACATGCCGGCTGATTTATGGCACTTCAACTACGTAGAAAGACCCACGAGTCGATCGTTTACATCGATCGCGATTCGGCGCCAAGGATAATGCCGAACGGCGAGGATTTCATCCTCGAGGACATTCCCATCGGCACTCGTGTGATCTATCCGAACCCGCCGATCAAGGGGCTTCCGAATCGCGAAGCTGCGATCCGGTATGCGATCAACAATCCGATCGACGCGAAGCCTTTGTACGCCCAGCTCGAGCCCGGGATGAAGGTCACGGTCGCGATGGACGACATCTCGCTGCCGCTTCCACCGATGGCGACGCCCGACATTCGTCAAACGATGCTGGAGGTTGTCCTCGATCTTTGCGCTGCGAACGGAGTCGATGACGTTCACTTGATCATCGCCAACTCGCTTCATAGAAAGATGACTGAGTGGGAGATGAAGCGTATGGTCGGATCGAAAATCCACAACGCTTTTTATCCCGACCGCTATTACAATCACGACGCTGAGGACGATCTCGGCCTGGTTACGCTCGGCGAAACTAAGCACGGCGAGCCGCTGCGCATAAACCGGCGCTGTGCGGAAAGCGATCTCCTGATCTACCTGAACATCAACCTCGTTCCGATGGACGGCGGGCACAAGTCGGTCGCGGTCGGCCTTTGCGATTACGAATCGCTGAGGGCACATCACGAGCCGCAGACGATAATCGATTCGGACTCGTATATGTATCCGCCTGATTCCGAACTGAACCACAAGGTCCACAGGCTCGGGAAGCTTGTCGACGAGCAGATGAACGTCTTTCATATCGAGACGGCGCTCAACAACAGGATGTTCGGCGAAGGGTACGACATCCTCACGAAGAACGAGGACGAGTTTACGTTCGGTGACCGTATGAAGTGGGAGGCGATGAAGCGCACGTTCTCAAAGCTTCCCAGAAAGGCGAGACGCAAGCTGCTACACGAGATCCCTGCGCAATACGAGATGATCGCGTGTTTTGCAGGCGAGACGGAAAAGGTTCACGAAAAGATCCTGGAGAAAAATTATCAACAGTACATAATCCCGGTGAAGGGCCAGTGCGACATAATGATCACGGGCATTCCGGACATTTCGCCGTACAACGTCTATTCGGCTCTAAACCCGCTTCTTGTACAAGTGATGGCGCTTGGCTATCACTTCAACATGTACAAGAACAAGCCATTGATCAAGAAAGGCGGCGTGATGATCGTCACGCATCCTTGCTTTGACGAGTTCGACCACGACTTTCACCCGAGCTACATAGAGTTCTTCCACCGCCTTCTGCCCGAATCGCGGGATGCATTCTTTCTGCGTGAGAAATACGAGCGCGAGTTCGCGGAGAATCCCGCATATATCGAGATGTACCGTCGAGGGAACGCATATCACGGCGCACATCCCTTCTTTATGTGGTACTGGGGTGAGAACGGAAGGCAGCATGTCGGCAAGGTGATCGCTGCGGGAGCGGAGAATGCACACGTACCCGACATACTCGGATGGGAAAGGGCTGACAATCTGACGGAAGCGATCGCGATGGCGAGAAGTTATATGGGCCGGAGCGCGGAGATCACGATGCTCCACCAGCCCGTGATCGGCCTCGCGGAGGTTACGGATTAGCCACGGATTACACGAATTTTACGAATGAATTCATTTTTGAAGTCTTAGCTCTCCGTAACGGAAAGAAGAACACAGTTGGAACCGAAGTAGCGGAGGATTTGGCAGGGAGGTAAAGAGCGAACGAGGTCACTCTTCACTATTTCCGATTAACGATTAACGACTCACGATTTACCACTACGAATGAAACTGTCTCCAACAGAGGTATTTAAGGGGAAGAAGATATTCTTCATCGGCGGGACCGGCTTTGTCGGCAAGGTCACGCTGTCGATGCTGCTCAACAACTTTCCTGACATCGGTAAGGTTTACGTCACAGTCCGCGCCCGCGACGACTTCGAGTCTCTGAATCGTTTCTGGAACAGCGTGATCCCGTCTCCGACATTTGATCCGCTGCGCGAAAAGTACGGGGACAAGTTTGAGGAGTTCATCAACGAGAAGGTCGATCCCGTAAATGGCGACGTCGGAAACGAGTTCCTCGGAATGACCGAGGAACAGGCGAAGGAGATAATGTCGGACTGCGACATCATCATCAATTCCGCCGGGAACGTAACCTTTAACCCGCCTCTTGAAAGCGCCCTCCGCACAAACGTGAACGGCACCAACAATGTCCTTGATCTGGCAAGGATGATGAAGCGGCCGTGTCTAGTTCACGTTTCGACCTGTTTTGTGGCGGGGAAACGAAGCGGCTCGATCTGGGAGAACGAAGATGTCGTCGGTTACTTCCCAAGGAAGAACGAGCTGGTGGGAACGACGTTCGACGTAAACCAGGAGATCGAGGACTGCGCAAGGCTCTCCGAGCAGGCAAGGCAGGAAGCTGACGACGCGGTCAACATTGCGAAGTTTCGCGAGCTCGCGCGCCAGCGGCTGATCGAAGAAGGCCGTGATCCGGATGACGAAAAGACCGTAAGTTCGGCGATCTTCCGCGAGCGCAAAATGTGGATCCGAGAGCGGACGACCGAACTCGGTGAAGAGCGCGCCGACTATTGGGGCTGGACGAACATCTACACCTACTCCAAATCACTCGCTGAACAGATCGTCGCCCAGCAGGACGACATCGTTAAGGTCCTGGTCAGGCCGTCCATCGTCGAATCTTCAGTAAATTATCCGTTCCCCGGCTGGAACGAAGGCTTCACCACGACCGCTCCCCTGATCCTCATCTCTTTAAGAGGACAGCCCGTTTTTCCGGTAAATGAAAAACTAGTGCTCGACATAATTCCGGTCGATATGGTCGCCGGTGCGATGCTCGGCGCGGCAATGGAGGCTCTTGACAGCGACGAACCGCCGCTTGTTTTCCAGGCCTGCTCCGGGGATTCGAACCCGAACGACATGAAGCGGATCGTCGGGTTGGTCGGCTTGTATAAGCGCAGGTATTACAAGGAGAAGGAAACAGGAAACAAGCTGGTTAACCGGGTCAGCTCGATGATCGAGGCCTCGCCGGCAACGCAGAAGGCGTACGAGCGAACATCAGCGCCTATGCTGAACAAACTCGCGAAGTCTGCCAACAGCCTTCTCGACAAGGCAACGCCGAGATGGGGCGGAGGAAGGATCGGAAACATCGTCTCCGACTTAAAGAAGTCGGTCGATGAATTTGAAAGGACGACCCACGAGACGGTCGAAGCATTCAGGATGTTCAAGCCGTTCATGGTCGACAACGAGTACAGCTATCGTGCCGACAATGTCCGCGCCACGCGCTCAAGGATCAAAAAGGGGGAAAAAGATCTCCTGCCGTGGTATCCCGAAAAAATCGACTGGTACGACTATTGGCTGAACGTACATTTCCCCGGGCTCAAGAAATGGGTCCTGCCTCAGTTGGAGGAGGACCTCAAGGCGCAGGAACGGCGTGAGTACACCTACCGCGATCTGATGGACCTGTTCGACACGGCGACGAAGCGCTTCCCCACGCGCGTTTCGATGAAGATCGAGCGCCACGGGAAGACAGAGCAATATACGTTCGAAGACGTCCGCGAACTTTCGCTTCGCGCTGGCGGATTCTTGGCTGACAAAGGTATTGAAGCCGGTGACCGGGTCATTCTTTTCTCGCACAACATGCCGGAATGGGGAATGTCCTACTTTGGAATTTTGAAGGCCGGCGCGACCGCAGTACCGATCGATCCTGCGAGCTCGGTGGATGAACTAGTCACCTTTGCAAAAGCGGCCGAGGTCGGTGCGATCCTGATCAGTCCCAGACTTGCTGATGAACACACCGATCTTGCTGAGAAACTGAAGGAGGCCAAGCTTAAAGTCCCGATCTACGATTTCGAAGAGGTTTTCGAAATGCCCTCGGAGACCGAAGAAGCGAAACGACTTGCATTGCTACCCGACAAGACGATCGCGACGTCAACTGCTTCTCTTATTTTCACTTCAGGCACGACGGGCAAGCCGAAGGCGGTGATGCTGACGCACAAGAACTTTACGAGCATGGTCTCGATGCTTTCGTCCGTTCTTGAAATGAGCGTCGAAGACGGCGTACTGTCTGTGCTCCCGCTTCACCACACGTTCGAGTTCTCAGCCGGTTTCCTTACACCCTTCACGAACGGCACTCAGATCCGGTATCTAGACGATCTGACGAGCGACGAGCTTTCCAAGGCCATTGAAAAAGGTCACGTCACCGGAATGGTAGGAGTTCCCGCGCTTTGGGAAATGCTGCACCGGAGGATCAAAACGCGTCTTCGGGAGCGCGGCGACTGGATCGCCGATCTCGCCGACAATGTGATCGATTTCAACGCCTGGATCCGGGATAATACACCGTTCAATCTCGGTCCGATCGTCTTTTTCCCGATACACGAGGGAATGGGTGGTCAGATGCGTTACCTCATCTCGGGCGGTTCTGCATTGAGCGAGAAGGTGCAGAAAGACCTGCACGGGCTCGGGTTTACGATCCTTGAGGGTTACGGACTCACGGAATCGTCTCCGGTTCTCACCGTAGCAAGGCCGCAGAACGAGCTTCTTCGGGGAAGCGTCGGAAAACCGCTTCCAGGTGTCGAGATCAAGATCGACGATCCTGATTCGCGCGGGATCGGCGAGGTGATGGCTCGCGGTCAGAACATTATGGCCGGCTATTACAACGACGAGCGTGCGACGGAGGAGGTGCTCGACGACCGTTGGTTGAGGACGGGGGATCTAGGGAGACTGGACGACGATGGAAACCTCTATATCGTCGGCCGCTCGAAAGATGTCATCATCGACAGCAACGGCAAGAACATCTACCCGGACGAGATAGAAGACACGTATTCGAAATCACCGTTTATCAAAGAGATGTCGGTTGTCGGCCTTCCGGACGAGGACGGAGGCGAGAAAGTAGCAGCGCTCGTAGTACCTGACTACGAGAAGGACATCTCGCTTACAAGGGCGGCGACGAACAAGAAGGTTGAAGATCATTTCAGGGAGGTCTCGGCAGGGCTACCTTTCTTCAAGCGGGTAAGGGTCTTACGTCTGACACCATTCGAACTGCCTAGAACTGCGACACGGAAGGTAAAACGCGGCGAGGTCGTCGAAATGCTTGAGGTCCTTGAAGGCCGCGCAAAGAACAAGACGAAGGTCGAGGCGGATTCAAAAGGCGATAGTAATCTGCTTTGGATAAGGAAAGTCGTCGCAAGCGTCTCGAACAATCCTCTTTCCGAAGTGGAGGCCGATTCAAGGCTGGCCGACCTTGGGTTCGATTCGCTTATGTTCGTAGAACTTCAGGCGGCGGTAGAAGACGCTGGCGGAAGGGTTCTGAACCCGGACGAGCTGGACGAGGTCCAGAGCGTTCGCGAGCTTTTGGCCGCCGTTCAGCGTGTAGATAAGTCAAAACGCCTGGTCGACGAACCGAAAGAATCAAAGAAGAAAGACGACGACGAGATCTATGTTCCCGAACTTGTTAAGTTTGTCGGTAACCAGGTCGTCACTTTCGCGCAGAACCAGCTTTACGAAACTGTTCTCGACACGACTATCGAAGGCCGCTCGAACGTTCCCGCTCATACTAATTTCATAGTCTCGTCAAATCACGAGTCGCATCTTGACATGGGACTCGTGAAATACGCGCTTGGTCAGGATGTTGCCGACCAGACCGTTGCTGTCGCTGCTGCCGATTACTGGTTCGATACCAAGTACAAACGCGCGTATATGAACAATTTCACGACGCTTGTGCCGATAGAGCGTTCGGGAAGTCTAAGGCAGTCGTTGCGCCACGTTACGCAGATTCTGAATGAGGGCTACAACGCTCTCATCTTCCCCGAAGGAACAAGAAGCGTGACAGGCGAGATGGCCGAGTTCAAACCGGTGATCGGGTACCTTGCGCTGAATGACAAGGTCGGAATTCTCCCGATCTATCTTTCGGGCACTTTCAAGGCGTTCCCGAAAGGCTCAACGGTCCCGAAACGAAAAAGTATCGGTTCGAAGGTCGGAGCAAAGATCGGTCGGCTTCTCAGCTATGAAGAACTGGCCGAGATGACCGAGGGGATACCAAGAAGTGAGGCGTACAGGCTGATCGCAGCGCGTGTCCAGCACGAGGTCGAAAACCTTAGAGATGGAACGCGCAGGGAATTCGATGTGAAAGAGTTAAGGAAGCGCTGGAAAGCCGAGAAGAGGAAGCCCCGGAAGAAGGAACCTGTGATCGACGAGTGATTGAGGAGTTTTAACCGCAGAGCACCGGAAAAGATTTAGCCACGGATTAGCACAGATTAACACGGATTGAGAAAGAGAGGATCCGAAGAGTGGCGTATGCAGTATTTAATGTCCTGCTGAATCATGCTTGATTTCCCCGATCTGTGCTTATCCGCATCAATCCGTGGCCAGCAATACTCTTATGCCAGCGAAGAAGAAAAAAATACTCATTACCGGAGGGACCGGGTTTCTAGGCGCCCATATCGTCCGGAAGTTCCTGGACGCGGGCGAGAAGAATCTGCGAGTGATGGCCTCGTCCGTGCCCGAGTGGATGACCGACGAGGGCATAGAACCTGCAGTGGGTTCTGTTACAGACGAAAAAGACGTTACAGCGGCGGTGAAGGACGTGTCGGCCATCTATCATCTGGCCGGAAAGGTCTCGCGCGACAATGAAGACGCCGCCGTGATGAACCGCGTTCACGTGCAGGGAACGCGCATTCTTTGTGAAGCGGCGACCAAAGCAAAAGTAAAGACGATAATCCTTGCTTCTTCCAGCGGGACGATCGCGATCTCAGAACGCGACGAGATCCTGGACGAGACGTTTCCTCCGCCGATGGAACTGATCTCGCGGTTCGCCTACTACTCTTCAAAGTTCTATCAGGAAAAGACAGCGGTCGAGAATTTCAGCGGCAAGGGCCAAAAGCTTGTGATCATCAACCCCTCACTGCTTCTTGGTCCGGGTGATGAGCGTCTCAGTTCGACGAAGCCCGTTCTCGATTTTCTCGCCCGAAAAATCCCTTACACTCCCTCCGGCGGCCTTAATTTCGTCGATGTGCGCGATACGGCGGATGCGTTCGTTAACTCTCTGGATAAGGGCGAACATAGGGAAAAGTATCTGCTTGGTGCGGAGAACATGACCTTTGAGGAGTTCTTCGGCCGCCTCGAACGTCTTTCCGGAATCAGTGCCCCTATGCTTCGTGTACCAAAGTCCTTTTCAGTCCCCGCCGCGAACTTCGTCGATTCCTTTTTCAAGAGCCGCAAGAATGCTTCTCCGATCGAGGCCAAAGAGGTCGAGATCGCCGAGATGTTTTGGTATTTCGATTCTTCAAAGGCAGAGGAGTCTCTGGGATTCGATCCCCGCGATCCGCAGCAGACGCTGAATGACACGATAAAGTACCTGAGAAAGGACTTTCTTGGAGAGGGAGTTTTTGGCGCTTCGTGAATCGTGAATCGTGAATGGAGAATTGAAAATTGAAAGTTGAGAAATGGGGGGTGGTGAAGCCCAAACATCTGCGCGGGCTACCGTGAGGACTAAGACGAAAGGACTGAGGACTGAGTGTGGCGCTTTTGGGAAATGAACCTCACATTCCACTCTTTAGAGCAACGCTTGCGCTGCAGAGATCGACATTCTGTCCGATTCCTACAGACATTTGGCTCCTACGGAGCCGAAGAATTACTGTAATGCTCCCAAACAAGCAGCGGGCCCTAGAAGCGCCGCTCTTAACGCGGCAATCCATCGTCAACACAGGAAAACATCCGACGTTGAGTTCGCCTTCCGCTAAGTCTGCACACTCGGATCGTAGAGCGCCGCAAAGCCGCATGGAGGCAAAGTAGCCTCCGCGGCGTGCGTGTTTCCAGGGGCGCCGTTTACGTGAGCGAGCTCGTGCACAAGAGTAGCGGCGACGATCCACCTGCCTCTCGAGATGCTGTACTCATTGATCGTAATGTTGTTTCCCAACGTGTTCGCCATAAATCGATCGCTTGGGTCGTAGTGGATGAAGATCGTATCATCGTCGATTATCTGGTCAAACGTCCTTCCTCCGGGCAGCTGGGAGAAGCAATTGTTACAGGCCGACGTGCCTCTCACGTTGTTCCGAAGAATCCGCAGAGCGTCTTCCACAACATTTTTCTTCGCTAAGTCCGTGTAGGGGTCGTACGTAGCTATCGGATCGGGAGGCGGCGGAGAGTGTCCGTCTCCAGGTACATGAATCTTTACCATATTGAATTTCCCGGCTTGTTCGTTTTCTTTAAAGGTAAGTTGTCAGCGAAGGGGCTTCTTATTTCATCTGTTCACGATTCACCATTCACAAGACTCACACATAAGTTGGCAGATACTTCGGTTTCTTTCTTCCTTTCGTGGCCTGCTCGAACGCGTAGGCGAGCTTGAACAGTTTCGGTTCCTGCCATGCACCGCCCATGAACGAAACACCGATCGGAAGTTCTTTAACGAAGCCGAATGGGACCGTGATGTTTGGGTAACCAGAAACAGCAGGGAACTGCGAACTTCCTACGTACCCGCTTCCGCAGTCTCCACTGACGAGGTCGATCATCCAGGTCGGCCCGTTCGAAGGTGCAACTATCGCATCCAGTTTGTTGCCGTTAAGTGCAGCATCGAGCCCCTGGTCGCGCGACATCATTCCGCATTTTTTAAGAGCCTGCACATACTCGCTCGAGGTCAAAGGCCCCTTTTCTTCAGCCGAGATGAAAATCTCCTGACCGAAATAAGGCATTTCTTTGTCTTTGTTGTCTTCGTTGAACCTGATGAGGTCCGCAAGTGTCTTGTGCTTTCCGCCCCTGTTGGAAAGGTACTTGTTCAAGTCAGCTTTGAATTCATAAAGGAGAACTTCGAATTCGGCATCCCCGAACTGACGAAACGTCTCGAACTTCACGTCAACGAGTTCCGCGCCTTCCTTTTTCATTGATTCGAGAGCTTCGTCGAGCACCGCATCAACCTTTTCATTTCTGCCCCAGTAGTCTCGGGCGACTCCTATCCTCGCTCCTTTGAGCCCGGCCTTATCGAGGAACTTAGTGTAGTCATTTTCGGCCTTACGTGCCGGGACCTTCGTTGCCGAATCACGCGAATCTTCACCGCTAATTGCCGAAAGCAGAATCGCTGCATCTTCGACCGTCCTGGTCATCGGTCCGGCAGTATCCTGCGTGTGGGCAATAGGAATGATGCCTGAACGGGAAACAAGTCCGACCGTCGGTTTCACTCCCACTATCCCGCAAATCGACGACGGACAGACGATCGATCCGTCGGTTTCTGTGCCAATCCCGACTGCAGCAAGGCTCGCCGATATCGCCGCACCGGTTCCCGAGGATGAGCCGCAAGGATTTCTGTCGAGAATGTAAGGATTTCGCGTCTGACCGCCGCGGCCCGACCATCCGCTCGAAGAATCGTTGGAGCGGAAATTCGCCCATTCGCTGAGGTTGGTCTTCCCGAGAAGCACGGCTCCTGCTTCCCGCAGCTGCGCTACGATCCCGGCGTCCTCACGCGGTACAGGTGCATCGACCAATGCGAGACTTCCTGCGGTCGTCTTCATTTTGTCGGCGGTGTCGATGTTGTCTTTTATAACTACTGGTATTCCATGCATCGGGCTGCGGACCTGCCCGCTAGCACGCTCTTTATCAAGTTCTTCAGCGATCGCGAGAGCCTCGGGATTGAGCTCGATCATCGAATTGATCTTTGGGTCGATCGCTTTGATCCGCTCCAGATACGCTTTTGCAATGTCTTTCGCAGACGCCTCGCCCGATTCCATCGCTGACTTCAAATTGCCGACCGTAGCTTCCTCGAGCTCAAATCGCGAATTCCCGGAGAAACCCCTTGCTACTTTGTTATGCATCATCAAAGCGGCACCCGCGCCTGCTGCTGTGCCGATAAACGTTCTTCTGCTCGTATTGTTAGTCATTGATAGAGATCTTCGAAAATAAAGGGGCGGAGCGCCCCTTTTCTATATTCCTGCGTTCTCTTCCAGTATCGATACCCGGGCACCGAGTCTGGCTTGCTCGGCGACCACATCGTTCAATATCCGGTTGTTCTCCCGCATTTCCTTCAAAATCCCTGCCTGCCCTTTCTTGAGATCTTCCTGCCCCTTCTCAAGATTTGGCAGGCGGACATCCCGCTCTTCAAACATCGTATCGTGCCCTCTAACAATGATCTTCAGCTCGGCTACATCAGTCTTCAGTACAGCCACATCGGTCTTGAGCACGGCGACGTCGGCCTTGAGTTCAGCAACGTCGGCCTTGAGTTCAGCCACGTCGGATTTGAGTTCAGCAACGTCGGTCTTGAGCACGGCGACGTCGGATTCAACATTCTGTATGCTGGTTACGCAGGTGGTGAGGAGCCTGAACATCTCTTTGGTTTGGTTTTCGGTCATTTACATTTCTCCTGTGTGAGGTTTGTGGAAGATTTGTTCGAGCAATATAAACCATTCGCCCGACACCGCCAAGAAAGGCATTGCTCATTCCGAATTTTGCCTGGATAACGCTCCGATTACTGGATCTTTCGCTGAATTCCTTCGCCGCTGATTTCCCGGGAACCGATCTTCGCAGCCTCCTCAGCCTTCTCGAAGGCACGCATAAAATTGCCGCCGAGAACTTTAAGGACATCTTCTTCGGAGTAACCTCGACGGAGCATTTCATATGTCACCAGAATGTGATCTTCCGCGCCGTTCATTCCTTCAGGAAGCCACGGAACCCCGTCATAATCCGAGCCGAGACCGACCACGTCGATCCCTGCAATGTCACGCACGTGGTCTATGTGATCGACGATCCTCGAATAAGGAGGGAAATAAATAGGATTCCTAGAGTAGAGCTCCCGGAGTGCTTTGTTTCGGCTATCGGCATCATTTTTGAACTTTTCGAGGATCTCTCCTAGTTCTTTTCGGAACTCCGCGTCCAGCTCGCTGTCTTCGTCCAGGTTTCTCTGGTCCAGGAAGCCCGGATAGAAATTGATCATTATCACCCCGCCGTTCTTCGCAAGCAGTCTGAGAATGTCGTCAGGGACGTTTCTCGGATGATCCGAGAACTTTCTTGCCGAGGAGTGCGAATAGATCACTGGCGCTGTCGAGATCTCAAACACGTCCCGCATGGTATCGTCAGATACATGCGAAAGATCCACGAGCATCCCAAGACGGTTCATTTCGCGGACTACATCCTTTCCGAAGTCGCTTAGCCCGCCGTGGGGCCTCTTCGGGCTTCCGTCCTCATTTCGGTCGCAGCACGCGTCGGCCCAGTTGTTCGTATTGTTGTGGGTCAATGTGATGTACCGGACGCCGAGACGATAGAAATTGCGAAGAGCATATAGCGAGTCTTCGATCGCATGCCCGCCTTCGATCCCCATTAATGCGGCGACCTTGCCTTCCTTCCTTGCCTTCCTGATGTCGGCAGTCGACACAGCCATCATCATCTTGTCAGGATACTTCTCAGCCTCGCGATAGACCGTGTCGATCAGGTTCATTGCCCTCGCCATCGCGCCTCCGGTCTGCGCGTATTCAGCGGAAACATAGATCGAAAAGAAGTTTCCCGTGATATTGCCGGCCTTCAGCCTCTTAAAGTCGGTGTGAAAAGGCGTTCCTTCGATGTGATACCTTCCGGCCGAATCGGAATTCAGGTCGAATCCCTCATCGTACATGGGCGTCGTGACATCGTTGTGACCGTCGACGATCAGCGCACTTCCGTGCAGCTTGAGCGCCTTCTGCCAAAGCGCGGGATCGCCTCCCGCGGGCATAGTCTGGGCTGAAGCAGCGACAGAAAAGAGGAGCGAAAGAAATACAGCGAATAAGGATTTCATATCTACTCAGTGATTAGGGAAAGAAACAGGAACGGGCCGACCTCGTCTGCCCGCTCCTACATGCCTGGAACCCGGATCCCGATATCCGGAACTTGCTCCTAAACGGTCAGCTTCTGCCAACCGATAACCTAGGAACTCGGAACTATTTTTCCGCCACCGGTTCTTTCGCGTCCTTCACATATTTGTCCATCCACGTGAACATCTCGTAAAGAGTGTGCTCGATAGACTCGCGGGCGGCGTAGCCGTGCGATTCGAGGGGTAGCATCACAAGCCTTGCAGTACCTCCGTTGCCCTGGATGGCCGCAAACATCCGCTCTGATTGCATCGGATAAGTTCCCGAGTTGTTGTCAGCTTCTCCGTGTATCATCAGCATCGGCTCATTGATCTTGTTAGCCGCCATGAATGGCGACAGTTTGAAATAGATCTCGGGTGCCTCCCAGAAGGAACGTCTTTCGGATTGAAATCCGAAAGGCGTAAGAGTACGGTTGTATGCGCCGCTTCTCGCTATGCCTGCGTTGAAAAGGTCGGATTGCGCCAGAAGATGTGCCGTCATGAATGCGCCGTAACTATGACCTCCGACACCCACTCGGTTTGGATCGATCACGCCCATCTTGTCTCCCTCGTCGATCGCCGCCTTCGCAGACGATACAAGCTGTTCGATAAACGTATCGTTCACCGTCAGTGGATCACCAACGATAGGCATAGTCGCGTCGTCGAGAACGGCGTACCCCCGAAGCACGAAGAACAAATGCGAGTATCCGCCGATCGAAGTGAACCGGTTGGTAGAGCCCGTCACCTGGCCAGCGGTGTCGGCGTCAGTGTATTCGAGAGGATACGCCCAAACGATGGCTGGAAGACGCTCGCCTTCCTTGTGACCGGGGGGCAGGTAGAGAGTGAAGGAAAGATCGACGCCGTCCGCCCGCTTGTACTTCACAAGCTGCTTCTTGATGCCTCGTAGTTGCGGTGTCGGATCCTTAAAATCCGTGATCGGTTTCGAATCCATGGCGATACAGGTCTCGCCAGGAGCACACCTGAAATTGAATATGAGATTTGGCGGATCTGTTGATGTCTCTCTCCGAGTGAAGAAGCTCAGCGCTTTGTCATCTGAAAAATCTACGAACGTTTCGAACTCATCGTCTTCAGACCTGAAAAGCTCGGTGGTCTTCATTCCCTCCAGCTCCATCTTGTTCAGGAACGGGCGATCGCCCTCAGGAGTCGAACCGCGTCCGCTCAGAAAAACGTAACCGTCCTTCATTAGAACCACGCTTTGTCCGTTCGGAAGGTCCTTCGTGACCGGAGAACCGATGTCGTTGTATCGGTCTCGAATATTCAGGTCCGAAACTAGTTTCGGGGAGCCCGGATTGCGGTAGTCGACCATATAGATCCGCCTGTGCTGGCGGTCGCGGTCATAGTCGTAAAACCACATCATTCCGCGCGACTCGCCGAAGATGCTACCCGAATATCTTTGTTCGACCTTCAAAAGCTCCTTGCCGCCTCCGTTGAACGGCGCAGCGATGGTCATCAACTTGTCGCGCGGAGATACCTTGTTGCGCGGATCACCTCCGTCCAGAGCCTCCGCCCATACGAGGGTCGCCGGTTCGGTCGGAATCCAGCTATAGCTCCGGGGAGCCGTCGTCACGCCCTGGACAGGAAGATTGTCGAGCAGCGGCACGCTGGCGACCTTGTGGACCGGCTTGCCGGATCTGTCCCAGATCTCGACTTCCTGGGGAAAATAAAAGTATGGGAACAGGTATGAATAGGGCTTCACGACCCGCGAAGTCAGAATGTAGTTACCATCCGGTGAGACCTCATTCTCCCGGTAGATCGCAGGATTGCCGATCGTCGTGGTCTTACCGTCCAGCGAAACAATGGCAAGCTGGGATGTTGTGTAGTAGTCAAAGAGCGCTTCGTCAACGGGCGAGGCGAGCAGGTCCTGAAAGGTCCTGATAGCAGCTTTTCTTCCCGAAGTCTCCTGAATGTTCGGTCCTTTGGGAACACCCGAAGCCTTTGGTGCAGCCCCCCTGTTCTTCGGCACCAGGTTGACGATCAGCGAGCGCTGGTCAGGCATCCACCGGAAGTTGCCAAGAGTCGTGTTCACCAGAACATCCTTGATCTTAGTAGCCTTTGCCGTTTCAGTGTCGATTATCCAAAGCTCGATCCCGTTCTCGGCAATGTTCCCAGCGGCGATGTATTTGCCGTCAGTCGTCCATCGGGGAGTGATGATACGTGCACCTTCAGGCAGCGCGACCGTTGTTTCCCGCCCGCTCTTAATGTCCTTGAACGAAAGACCGCTGAAATAGAACTGTCGGTGATCAGAATTAGTGTTCGGATTGATCCGGAGGCCTGCGAGTCGAAGCATAGGCTCAGCCAGATCGGAGATCGGCGGATACCTCACCGGCTCAAGAAGCGCGATCTTGTCCTTCGCCGGACTGATGGACGGAATCGGCGTCAAGGGAGCGTTCAGGATGTCCAGGATCTCCTTCGGAGGTTTCTTGTAGCCTTGTGCAAGAATCGCCGGAGCGATCAAAAGGGACAGCAGGATCAAAGAGAATACTTTTCTGATCATTTTTTTCTTCCTTCCAGTGAAATGTTTGAACTTAAAAACCATAAATTGCCGATTACCTTGGCGGTGATATCGCGTGCAAAACCCTGCGCGCTATTCCGGGAATGACGCCGATCGTCTTCGCGTGATTCTCGGTGAAAACCACAATCACGATCTTTTTGCCGTCGGGGGTTTCAACGTACGCCGCATCGTGTCGTGTTTTCGAGGTCCAGCCTTCCTTCGACCAAAGCCTCATTCCCCGTGAGAGGGCGTGAGATATGAACTCGCGTTCGTCCGGGTTTTTGACGGGCTTCTCCCAATCCTTGTGCATCAGCCGAAGCATCTCACGACTCCTTTCAGGGGAGACCGCGCGACCTGTCGCTATTTCCGCCAGCAGCCTTGCCGCAGCATCAGTTGTTAGCATGTTGCGGTTCTCGCCTCTGTAGTTCCGGAACTGCTGCTCTACTCCATACGCGTCTTCGCAAAAGGTCTTCTGATTTACGTTAATGCCGTTGTATCCGAGAGTCCGAAAGTAGCGGTTCACGGAGTTTCTTTTCTCTGCCCAGATTCTAAACGTGTTCTCATCGAGCTCTCCTCCGCTCGACGTATCCGTCAGCTCATCAAGAATGTAACCTGTTGCGTCGTTTGAAGAAACGACGATCATATCCGCCAGGCCGCGTTCAACTTCTCCTTTTATTTTCAGTTTTCCATCGGCCTCCCATTGATGGATGGCGGCCAGGTAGAACATCTTGACGACGCTCGCAGGGTAAATTGGAACGTTCCCCCTGTAGCTAGCGGCAACGATATTTGCACCGGTCGTCAGATCGACCGCAGTGACGGCGATCTCGTCTTCCTTTAAGCCGATCTCACTGAATTCATCTATTGTCTCCGCAACGGCTTTTTTCAAGATCAGCTCGAGCCGATCGTCGTGAACAGCGAACGGAATGGACTTTGTGGACTGGCCGTGTACACAAATGCACAGGAGGCAGACAAGCAGCAAAGCCTTGAAACAGGAATAGCTGGAATTCATCGCAGGTTCTGGGTTCAACTAGTCTTTACCGGGGATTGCCAAAAGAGTATAAACGAAAAGCGTTATCGCAAGAAGCCTCACTGATCATCATTATGCGCGAAGAAAAACTTGTCCGTGGTATCGGCCGTTGGGACCTCATTGCGATCGCCGTAAATACAGTCGTCGGTGCCGGGATCTTTGGTCTGCCTTCGGAAGTGGCCCGCCTGATAGGGAGCTACAGCATCATCGCGTTCTTCGCGTGCTCCATCGTGATCGCGCTTTTCACCCTGTGCTTCGCGGAGGTGAGCAGCCGCTTCAGAACCACAGGCGGAAGCTACTTGTATGCGAGGCGAGCCTTTGGGTCTTTCGTCGGATTCGAGGCCGGCTGGCTATTCTGGATAACTAGGCTAACTGCGTTCGGAGCCAATGGAAATGTCCTGGTTTCGTACCTTGGATATTTCTATGAGCCGGTAACGGAGGGTGTGCTTAGAGTTCTGATCCTTGCGCTCATCGTGATCGCTTTCGGCTGGATCAATATCGTCGGCGTGAAGCAGTCGGTGCTCGCGACGAACATCCTGACAATCGGCAAGCTGACGCCTCTTCTGTTCTTCGTAGTCGCGGGGATCTTCTTCATCGAACCGGGAGCCTTTACATTTGGCGAAATGCCCGAGATATCCGCTTTCGGGACGGCCGTTCTTGTACTTCTCTATGCATTTGTAGGTTTTGAGTCAGCGGTCATTCCGGCCGGTGAGTTGAAAGACCCGGAAAGGAATGCTCCATTCGGACTCCTGACCGCCATAGGGATCATCGTCGCCCTGTACATCCTGATCCAGGTGGTTGCGATGGGAACCCTGCCTGAACTAGCCGGCTCCAGAAGGCCCCTTGCGGATTCTGCGGAGATGTTCCTCGGTTCCTTTGGCGCCGGCCTGATCGCGATCGGTGCGATCATCTCCATTCTTGGAAATCTAAATGTCGGCCTGCTATCCGCAAGCCGGTTGCTGTTTGCCATCAGCGAGCAGAAGGATCTTCCATACTTCATTTCGAGAACGCACGAGAAATTCCGGACTCCGCACATTGCCGTCGCCGCAACCTCGACGATAGTGTTCATCTTCGGCGCCATGAGCACATTTGTTTCGGCTTTGACGATCAGCACAGTCACGCGGCTCTGCGTTTACGCCCTGACATTCGCCGCACTTCCGATCTTTCGAAGGAGAAGAGAATTGACGGATGCGCAGGGCTACAGCGTCCCTGGCGGAGACATTCTTGCTGTAGTCTCGATCGCGCTGATCGCCTGCCTTTTCTTCTTTGTGAATCTCGCAGATCTAGTTCAACTGGCTGCAGTCTCCGTCCTTGGCGCTGTGCTATACTTCGCGAACAAGATCTTCTCGAACAAGGACTCCGGTGACGAAGCGTAAAGCCGTCATTTCAAGCTGTTTAGGAGTCATCTGTCAGCCGTACATTTCGGAGGGTTCACCCAATGTATATTGTGCCGGGGATGAAGCTCATCCCGCAGCCTTTGAACATGGCGTGCTGGTATGCCAGCACGCAGATGCTTATACACTGGAAGATGGAGCAGAGGCAGATGTCCTTTGCCAATCTTATCCCGCCCGAGCACGACGCTGAATGCGCCAAATTAAGAGACGACAACAAGGGAATCAACAACCCGCAGATAGTCGCGATGGCGAAAAGGATCGGGCTGAAGGCAGTCCCCCCGCTCTCACCTACAGCCGGCGCTATTGAAGGGTGGTTGAAGCAGTATGGTCCTTTGTGGGTTAACGGCAGGAGGCATATCGTCGTGATGGCTGGGATCATGTATCTGCCTATAATCGGGCATCAAGTGTTGGTATATGACCCTTGGCCGCCCACGATCGGAAAGATTGAATGGCGAGACCTTGGCGACTGGTATTTTAACGGTTCATCCGCAAGTACCAGGGACACAAGTGCAAGCGTAGAGGCAGTGTTTCTTTATTGCCCGGACGATCTCTGATCGCTCGAGTTCCTTCGATGCACTGAAACGATACCTTCTAGGACCAAATATGGTTCTACTGCTTCGATCATCTCGGAGTTCTCGAATACGACCGTAGCATCGCCTCCCGTCGCGATCACACGCGCACCAGGTGCAAACACTTCTTTCATCCGCCTGATCATTCCATCAGACATCGCAGCAATTCCGTTGATCACTCCCGAATAGATCGACGAGGCCGTCGAATTGCCGATCAGCGGTGCATCCTTTTCGGGTTTAAGGTCGGGGAGTTTCGCAGTATTTCTATGCAAAGACCCGAGTTGGGTCATTATGCCCGGTGCGATAAGTCCGCCTCTGTAGACAAGCGACTCATCCACCAGATCGATCGTGATCGCCGTCCCGAAGTCACAAACGATGCATGGAGCTCCGATAGTTTCTACCGCCGCTGCGGCGGCAAGCAGCCTGTCGAGTCCGCAGTCTTCCGGCGGATCGTAATCGATCTCAAAACCGAAGTTGTTCGAGTGATCTACAATGAACGGCTCTTCACCTGTCAGCAGATATGCGGCTTTGCGGAAATCAGTAGTGGGGCCGGCGGATACGGAAGAGATCGCGACATCTTCCACCGTTATTGTAAGTTCGGTCGAGATTCGTTCAACGAGTTCGTCGACTCCCGACCAGGAACCGTGAGGGATCCGGAACGAATGCTCGATACCGGACCTCCCGAAAGTCCCGCACTTGGCGGACGAATTACCTATGTCTATCGCGAGGAACATACCGGCAAACAAAAAAGCGGCGGTTAAATGCCACTTCTCAGATAACCCAGATATTACTGCCGATCAGCCCTTGAGGGGAAGGCCGTCATACACGACGTTCCAGCCATTCTTCCGGCTTGTGTTTAGACTCTTCGAAAACCACTCCTCAGCCTTCACCGGATCGTCATAGATCTGAACCGCGGGAGCTTCTTCACGAGGGTCGACACGGCAGATCGCGCCTCCCTGATCGGCGGTCTTTAGGCACAGAAGCGCGATCATCTGGTCTTTCGAAAGCACAGCTGTGCGTACCTTCGGGTCGGTCAGCTCAAAAGGGGTGGCAGAAGGGAATTCGCTCTCAAGCTCGGCCTCAAGGTCATCGAACTCAGACTCGAAATCTTCGAGTTCATCCTCGATGTCATTCAAATGTTGTTCAAAATCGTCGTAATCAGATGTCATGTGAATATCGCTCAACTACAATCTTACCCCTTTATTCTTGCACACGCGGGTTAATTTCCATAGGCGGTTTGTCTGATCGAGGTGACATCACCTGCCTTTACTATCACCTCGCCCGTCGGGGTGCTTACGATAAGCCCCCCTGTTTCGAGATCGATTCCTTGAGTTGTTCCTTCGAACGGGCCCGTGTCCAATTCGGCCCTTACCGCCTTGCCTTTGCTCCAGGTGGAACGCTCTGACCAATCTTCAAGCACTTCAAGCCTTCCGACATTGTTCGAAAGCTTGTCGCAGTAACGGAAAAGGCCTCTGACAAGGGAACTGATCAACTCTTCACGGTCGGACTTTCTGCCTGTCTCCTGTTCTACTGAGGTCGCCGTGTCCCCGATCGCGTCAGAGATATCTGCGCGCAGCAGGTTTATTCCGATTCCGATCACAACGGCCATTCCGTCCTGCGTTTTTACAGCTTCGCACAAGATCCCGCAGATCTTTTTGTTGTCTTTCAAAAGATCGTTTGGCCACTTGATATCAGCTCTGATGTCGTAAAGTTCGCGCAATGTCTCGTGCACGGCAACGGCTGCTGCAAGTGTGACCAGCGGAATCTTTTCCTGGGGGATGTCAGGTCGGAGCAACGCACTGAGATAGAGGCCCGAATCTTTGTTTGAAACCCATTCCCGTCCGTTTCGCCCTTTTCCGGCGGTTTGCTCCCGGGCGACTACGCACAAGCCTTCGGAGGCGCCTCTCTTCGCCTGAGACAATGCCTCTGTGTTGGTCGACGGCAGGGAGTCAAAATAAAGGACCCGCACCTCTCGTTCGGATCTGTATTTCACTTCAAATCAGCCCGCGGGCTTCCACATCGAATCCGCATAAAAGCGGTTCGAGTCAAAAAAGTTCTCGACTACCTCGAACCCGCTGTCATTGGCGAGTTTTTCGATCATAGGCAGGTCGTACTTCTGGGAGATCTCCATAAAGATCGGTTCCCACTGACGAAAATGAAACTCCTTCCCGAGAGACTCGACTTTTACTGTCTGTTCGACCTCGCTTATAAGAAACGATCTCGCCGCCCTTTCAAGAGGATGGTAGCCGGCATAATGAACAAATTTGTCGACGTTGAAATTCCCCCCAAGCTCGCGGTTAATGCGCTTAAGCAAATTAAGATTGAACTTCGGTGTAACACCCAACGAGTCATCGTAGGCATTGAGAATGGTCCTGGGATTCTTGTGGAGATCGAATCCGATGAGTATGCGGTCGTCTGGACTCACGACCTCACGCAGATGGGAAAAGAAAGATACTGCCTGTTCCTCGCTAAAGTTTCCTATGTTCGAACCAAGAAAGAGTATGATCTTTCTCCTGTCGGACGTCTCCCTGAACGTTTCCAACGTGGCAAAGTAGTCTCCTACTTCAGGTTCGACCTGAAGTCTGGGAAACCTCTCGTTGAAGAACCGTGTTATCGAGTCGATCGCTTCCGACGATATGTCGATCGGCACGAACGAGAAATCGGCGTTCTTCTTTAGGAAGTAGTCTACAAGCACGGCAGTCTTGGTTCCGTCTCCAGCCCCGAGTTCGATAAGGTCGAAATCCTCGCCGTCCGCGCCAAAGGCCTTGTAGATCTGATCCCCCTGTTCCGTAAACACCTCCATTTCGGCTCGCGTCAGGTAGTATTCGGGAAGCTTCATTATCTCCTGAAAGAGCCTCGAGCCTTCGTCATCGTAGAAATACTTCGAAGAGAGATATTTCGGATCGGAGGAGAGCCCCTTGTCCACATCCTTTGCGAAAGCGCTCTTGCTTGTCTTTGTCGATTCCTTCATTTCGAGTGTTACGGGAATGGGGTTCGCACTACCTTGCCAGGCGGATTCCTGTGAACTGCCAACGCAAGTTCGGGTGGAAGAAGTTCCGGTAGGTCTTTCTGGAATGTCCCTCGGGGGTCGCCACGGATCCGCCGCGCAGAATCATCTGATTGACCATAAACTTGCCGTTGTATTCACCCACGGCACCGGCCGCAGTCTTGAACCCGGGATAGGGAAGGTACGCGGAATTGGTCCATTCCCAGCGAAGGCCCCAGTCAAATAGGTCGCTGGCTGTTTCCCATTCGAACTCGGTCGGAAGTCTCATCCCTTTCCACGTGGCGAATGCCGATGCTTCGTAAAAGGAGATGTGACAGACCGGATCATCAGGTCTGACTTCGCGAAGTCCAGCCAGAGTGTACTGATGCCAATTGCCGTCATTCTGAGTCCAGTAAAGAGGCGAGTCGACCTTGTTCTCGTTCACCCAATCCCAGCCTTCCGAATGCCAATGGCTGGATTCCGAGTATCCGCCGTCCTCTATGAATTCACAGTAATCGCCATTCGTGACGAGATCCTTCGAGATCTCGAAGTATTCGAGACAGACCTTGTGGCGCGCAAGTTCGTTATCGAAGCAAAAGCCTTCGCCATTAAAGCCGATCTTGTAAATGCCGCCTTCGACCTTTTCAAATCCGCCGCGTGATTCTGTCGTCTTTTCGACGAGAGCGAAGTCCTCGCGGTAAACAGGGAACAAGGGGTTCAGCGAAAATGTGTACTTCAGATCCGTAACAAACAGCTCCTGATGCTGCTGCTCGTGATTGATTCCCAGGACGGTAAGCTGCTTGACCTTGTCGTCGACGCCCATCTCGAACAGCTGAACCATCGCCTTGTCCACGTGTTTCCTGTATTCGAAGATCTCCGCCACAGTCGGCCGCGAAAGGTCTCCGCGTTTATGTCTCGGCGTTCGGTCCCCGAAAGCGTTGTAATAGCTGTTGAAAAGGTAGTGATAACGCGGATGGAATTCCTTATAGTCCGGGAAATGATCTCTCAGGATCATCTGTTCGAAAAACCACGTCGTGTGGGCGATATTCCAGCGGGCGGGGCTTACATCGACGATCGGCTGCGGAATAAAGTCCTCTGTATTCAGAGGTTCACACAATCTCTCGGTGTATCCACGAACCCGCTGGTAGGCTGAAGATAACTCGGCTTCGTCCGAAGTGTAAGTCTGAACCGGCTGCATGGCTCAATTAAAACAGATAGGGCGGGAAAGACAAACACATTATCGGATCGGTCATTGGCTATCGATCATCAATATAGCTTCTTTGCAGGATTCTGCGAGATAGGGGTCAACGTCCGATGAACAGTTTCTTAGAGAATCTAGAGCGTCGGCGTCGCCGATCATTCCGAGCGCAAATGCCGCCTCGCGCTTCGTATCGGTGTGCTCCCGTTCATTCGCGATGATCTGCCTCAGGATGGTTGAGATCGCCTGAAATCCGCGGTCTGTATTGGTGAGATCAACAAGAGAGCGTTCGGTGCTCTTGAACTTTGACGGTAGGAAGTTTTCGGGATTGGATGTGAATACCGCCGATTTCCTAAGTCGGCCCGCTATCATTCCGACAGATCGCGCCGCTGATCGCTTTGTAGTCTGGTTCCTATCTTTCGGTTTTTGAGAAAGGGTTCTGGTCAGTGTGGGCAACGACGCCCCCGTGCCTGTCTTACCGAGAGCCTCGGCGGCAGCTGCACGCACAGCTTCTTCGTCACCGTTCTCAAGTGTCTCAAGAAGCGCCATTTCGGCTGACGCGTCATATGTTTGACCAAGTGCGATAGCCGCTTCCTTTCTGACGAACTCGTCCTTGTCTTTTAGAAGCTGAACGAGAACCGGCACCGCTTCCGAAGAAGGTAAATTGGCCAAAGAACCGGCGGCCGTCGCGCGAACGATCGGCTCCGGATCTCTCAAAGCCCGCACCGCGAGTCGTGCGGATTCTTCTGTTCCGAGCACACGGATACGGTAAAGCGCGTCACGCTTTTCCTCGACGGATCCCGAAGAGATCGCTCGCTCGAGATCTGCTGTTTCGTTAGGGGTCTGTGAAAAGCAAGGAACGGCAAAGAGCGTCGCGAGAACCAGCAACGCGGCAGAAATGCGAATAGAAGTTCTGTTGACCGGCCTAAAGTTCAAGCAGCCTCTGCGACGGAATTCCTACGAGCGGTTTCCCATTCGAACACCTGTCGCGCTCTCCTGTTCTCGCGTGAAGCAGAGAGGAAGTTGATCAGGTCGTCTTTTAAAGGGTCGTGTTCGTGTGTTCGGGCTGCGACCTTTGTCGGGTCGGTGGATCTTGAAGAAATGCCGGTGCTGAAGAATTCTTTGGCGACGTTCGCTGGGCGTGATTTGTCTTTGTTCCTGGCCATCGTTCTAACCTCGTGTTCCGAAGACGGCCGATCGGAACATTGTGGCTATGTCCGAGCCGCCGATTTCGGAGGTTTTACAGAGTTGAAGATTCTGATAAGCGTTATCTCCTGCGCCGGTTTAAGGGGCAACCGAAAGAATAGCACAGGTGTAAAGGACACGTAAACTTTTTGTGACTTTCAGTTACAGGCTAGACAAATCACGGCGCCATCCTTAGAATTCGCATATGTTTCCGGTCGCGCGCCCGCTCATCCTTACCTAGCCACTCGTTGGAAATCCTTCCGGCGGCGTGGCTTAGCTCATCGTTTCCAGTAACAAATCGAATCAAGATTGCCGGTTCAAAGTGTGAATCCGGTGTTAATACCATTCAGAGCGAAGTTTGAACGGACGCCTGAATAAGGGCAAAAGATCAATGGATCAGAAATACTTTCCGAAGAAGGTTGAACGAAAGTGGCAGGAGCGGTGGTCGGAGTTGAAGACGTTTGAGGCGTCTCAGGATGACCAACGCGATAAATATTACTGTCTGGAGATGCTGCCTTACCCGTCAGGCAGGCTTCATATGGGCCACGTTCGGAACTACTCGATCGGCGATGCCGTTGCGTGGTACATGCGTTTGAACGGATACAACGTCATCCATCCGATCGGCTGGGATTCGTTTGGCCAGCCGGCCGAGCAGGCGGCGATAAAGATGGGTGTCAATCCCCGCGATTGGACGGAAGACAACATTTCCCAGATGCGTTCGCAGCTAAAATCCCTGGGGATCGGTTACGACTGGTCAAAAGAGATCGCGGCGCACAGACCGGACTATTACAAGTTCGATCAATGGTTCTTTCTGAAGATGTACGAGAAGGGCCTCGCGTACCGCAAAGACTCCGATGTCAACTGGTGTCCCCAGTGCGAGACGACTTTGTCGAACGAGCAGGCTTCGGGCGGTATCTGCTGGCGGTGCGGAACTCCGGTCGAGAAGCAGTCAAGGCCTCAGTGGTTCGTAAAGATAACCAAGTATGCGGACGAACTGCTGGAGGGAATGAAAGAGATCGAGGCCGGCTGGCCTGAGAAAGTGCTCACGATGCAGAGGAACTGGATTGGAAAGAGCGAAGGTGCCTACATCGATTTCAAAATCAAGAATGCGGGTGACGAGGTGCCAGCCGTACGCGTGTTCACGACAAGAATAGACACGATCTTCGGTGCGAATGCGGTTGTTGTAGCGCCGGGACATCCTCTGATCGAAGCCAATATCGAAGCATTCTCTGACGACGTCCGTACCAGGATCGCAGAGATAGAAAAGGAACAGGCGACACCGAAAGACTACGAAGAAGAGGTCGAAAAGGACGGAATCGACACTGGATTGACCGCTGTGAATCCGTTCAGCGGCGAAGAACTGCCGGTATGGGCAGGCAATTACGTGATGATGTCGTACGGCACCGGTGCCGTGATGAGCGTGCCGGCGCACGATGAACGCGATCACGAGTTTGCGGTCAAGTTCGGCTTGCCGGTCTTGAGCGTCATCGATCCGGCTCCCGGATCGGATGTTCGTAAGGAGGACGGCATCCCGTTTATGCAGAAGGGAGTGCTTGTAAACTCCGGCGATTGGTCAGGGAAGCACAGCATTGATGCGATCGAAGAAATGTCGGCCTATGCCGAGCGTGAGGGCTTCGGGGAAAAGGCCGTGACCTACAGGCTTCGGGACTGGGGGATCTCAAGACAAAGGTTTTGGGGAGCGCCGATCCCGATCATCCATTGTGACGATTGCGGAACCGTAGCCGTCCCTTACGACGACCTTCCTGTCGAATTGCCGGAATCTGCACCATTCACAGGAGTGGGCGAATCCCCGCTGGCAAAGGTCGAGGACTTCGTGAATACGAAGTGCTCAGAATGTGGAGGGACCGCCAGGCGTGAGACCGACACGATGGATACTTTTGTCGATTCGACCTGGTATTACTTCCGCTACCTGGATCCCAAGAACGACGAAATGCCGTTTGAGCCTGATATCGCCAGCTACTGGATGCCGGTCGATCTCTATATCGGCGGGATAGACCACGCGGTGATGCATCTGCTGTATACGCGTTTCTGGACAAAAATGATGCGAGACATATACCTTGTCCGGTTTGACGAACCCGTGAAGAGCCTTTTGACCCAGGGAATGGTGGTTGGCGAATCTTTCTATAGCAAATCCAGAGAGACTTATGTATTTGAAGACGATGTCGAGATCGAACGCGATCAAAATGGGAAGATAACAAGGGCAATTCTCAAGGCGGATGGTTCGGAAGTCCGTGTCGCCGTCGAGAAAATGAGCAAGTCCAAGCACAACGGCGTGGACCCTGACGATATGATCTCGATCTACGGCGCAGACGCCGTACGCTTGTTCGTATTGTTCGCAGCGCCGGCCGAGAACGAACTTGTATGGCAGGAGTCAGGCATCGAAGGTGCCGTCAGATTTCTTCAGAGGTTTTGGAGATACGTTCTTAAATGGAAGGACGCGGTACAAGATGTCGAGAAATCTGACGGAGGCGAAGACGGCTCAAAGGCGGCGAAGGACCTGAGACGCAAGACGCACCAGACGATTCTACGGATCCGCGAGAACTTTGACAGCCGGCAGTTTAACACCCCTGTGGCAGCGCTGATGGAGCTTTCGAACGCGATGGGCGACGTCCCGTTTGAGCCTGATGCTGCGACGGCGGAAGAGAAGTACGCCGTCAAGGAGGCGATCGAGGCGCTGATTCTGATGCTCGCCCCATATGCTCCTCACTATGCCGAGGAAACTTGGGAAGCCGTCACCGGAGCTGAAAATGGAATCCTGGGTTCGGGTGCGAGGTTCCCGGAAGCGGTTTCGGAACTCGCCGAAGAGGATGAGATCGAGATCGCAGTTCAGGTGAACGGCAAACTCCGGTCAAGGGTCTATGCTTCGCCGGGTGCCGGTAACGAGTTGCTCGAGGCCGCTGCCCTGAACGATGAGAAGGTCAAGGAGTACACGGATGGGAAGAAAGTGGTCAAGGTAATCGTCGTTCCCGGCCGGCTTGTAAATGTTGTTGTCAGGTAGAGAAATGATGTTCCGACAGAGTTGACAAAGGACCCTGGCGCGGTGGTTTTACGGGGACGCCGCCGTGCCCGAAAACCTTTGCCGTGCTATCCTTTAAGCCTTGATTCGCTTGCCGAAACCATTTAGAATTGCGAGGAACCTAGGGATGCAACCACCCCGCTTGGATTTTGATCTGTAAAACAATTCATTTCTTTTTTCGCCGACAACAGGGTTGATTTACGATGAGAGAGTGTCAGCACTGTAAGACTTGCTATGCGGATGACGTCGAAACCTGTCCTACGGACGGGATGCCGACGATGCATACGATCAGCGGCGAACCCGTCCTTGAAGGCAAATATCATCTCGAAAGCCGAATCGGACAAGGCGGAATGGGCGTTGTTTACAAAGCTCGCCAC
The DNA here is from genome assembly GCA_003385635.1 of Acidobacteriota bacterium. Lineage (GTDB taxonomy): Bacteria > Acidobacteriota > Blastocatellia > Pyrinomonadales > Pyrinomonadaceae > Aridibacter. The sequence continues at coordinate 1,041,400 of QQUY01000001.1, forward strand.
GCATACCTCAAGACCCTCCACGCAATCAAGATAATTCTTCCCGACCTTGTCGGAAACGATCCCGAGCTTGTGAAACGGTTTCGGCAGGAAGCACTGGCTGCAGCTGCTATTCGCCATCAGAATGTCGTCCAGGTGACGGACTACGGGGTCGCGCAGGGAACGATGCCTTTTCTGGTGATGGAATTCGTCGAAGGCGAATCTCTGCATGATCTTCTTGCGAGGGAAGAGAGGCTTTCTCCGGAGCGTGCATTCGAGCTTACTGCGGCAATCTGTTCCGGCATCGGCACAGCTCATAACCAGGGCATTGTTCACAGGGACCTTAAACCTCTGAACATCATGCTTTTGAGCGACAAGCAGAAGTTGTCGGAGGCTGTCAAGATCCTTGATTTCGGGCTGGCGAAGATAAAGTCAGGCGAACTCCTGGGCTCATTTATTCAGGCGCAGACGACGGGTCTCATGGGGTCGCCGTATTACATGGCTCCCGAACAATGGTCCGACGATGATCTGGACGCGAGATCGGATATATATTCGATCGGTGTGATGCTTTACCAAATGATCGCCGGAGATGTCCCATTCAAAGGTTCATCGATCCCCGCGATAATGAAAAAGCACCTGACCGACACACCCCCTCCGTTTGCGGAACGCGGTGTTCAGGTACCTCCGGCAGTCGAGCAGGCCGTCTTTCATACCCTGGAGAAGAGCAGGGCGAATCGTACTGCAAGCGTTGACGATCTTATCGACGAATTGTCTTCCGCGCTCGGGATTTCTTCTGCCGGCGTACGCTCGCTGGGTCATAAGACAGGGCACGAGCTTCCGGTTGCTCCATTACGCGTCCTTACCAATCCACCTAAATCAACTGTTTACCTGAATAGCGAGGAAGCTGGGCAGACTCACCAGGACGGCTGGCTTTTGCTCGAAGGTATCCAGTCGGGAAATCACCACATCAAGGTCACCCACGAAGGATTCGTCGACTGGGAAGCAGACGTTTTCTGCGACGGCAGCCCTGTTGAAGTAGTCGCAAGGTTAGACAAGACTGCTGGCGGACAGGAAGCGATTCCACAGCCAGGAGACGAAACCGTAGCATTTGGCCAGTCTACTGTGAACGAAGCGGTGCCTCAGTCGACTGCGACCCCGGAAGGAGTGACGCAGCAGACCGTTCAGCAACAGATCAACACCGGGGATCAGGGCGGCGCGTCAGGAACGGGACACACGATCATTTCGACGCCGAGATCCTCTTCTCTCAAACCGCTGCTGATAGGCGGCGGGGCGTTTGCGGTTGTGGGATTCCTGGTCGTTGCAACGATCATCGGGTTGTATGCCACAGGTTTCATCGGCGGAGGAACCGGCAGCGGAACAACCGCATCCCCGACACCCACTACAGTCGATACTCCTTCAATGCCGGCCTATAGCAAAGAGATGGTCCGGATCGACGGCGGCGAGTTCACGATGGGACGGAATGACGGAGCGATACAGGAACGCCCGGAGCACAAGATCACGGTCGAGGCCTTTGAAATGGATAAGACAGAGGTAACAAACGCCGAGTATTTTGAGTTCATAAGCGCGACAAACTACAGCCCCCCGGCGCATTTTGTGAATGGTCGTCCGCTTCCCGGCAAAGAGCTCACACCCGTCAATTTTGTATCTTTGAAAGATGCCCGAGAATTTGCGAAATGGAGGTCCGAGCGCGACAAAGTTCAGTACCGGCTTCCAACTGAAGCGGAATGGGAGTACGCCGCAAGGAACGGAAATGAGGACAATCTGTATCCCTGGGGAGACGAATTTTCCGACGGACGAGCGGTGATCGGCGAGCTGCAGGGGGTTCTCGATGTCGGTTCCTACCCTAGTGGTGCCAATAAATGGGGTGTTCTTGATCTTATCGGAAATGTTTGGGAATGGACCAGTTCGGACGCGAGGCCGTATCCCGGTAGTGATATTGAGGTAGAAGAGGGCGGACAGATAATCAGGGGCGGAGGATTCTTCGGAAAAACAGCCGGGCCTCTAGCCGTTACTTCGACATTTCGCGGAATTGTCGAACCAACCGAAAAAAACAAAGAGATAGGTTTCCGGCTGGTGAAGTGAGTTAGCCGGCTAGGGCATCCGGGATGAAAGAGTCTGACTGTTCAGTCAGGCTCTTGTGCTTTATAGACATCTCAAATGCCCAGCCTTTTAAGTATTTCCCGCCTAGCTGTAAAATGTTCGTTCCCAGCAGATTCTTTTGTTCCGGACCGCAATGAAGATCGTTCTCGTAGTAGAAAAAGGCAAGGGCCGGCCGGCCGAGGAAATGACATTCGAGAAGCCGGTCGTCCGGTTTGGGCGGGATGCGGGACAATGCGAGATCGCGGTCGATAATCGGGATTACCGAATGGTCTCGAGAGTCCACGCGGAGGCGAGAGTCCACAAAGGTAAATGGATCGTCCGAGACCTTGGTTCAAGTTACGGAACATTCGTCTCGGGCCAGAAACTCGCCAACCCCAGGGAATTGGCCGTCGGAAATTCCATCCAGCTTGGTCCTGACGGTCCCAAGGCACATGTGATCTGGATGGAGGCCGACGCCGGCGAAAGCGCTCCTCCTTCCGAACCCATCTCAGAGCAATCCGATCCGGCTCCTACTCCGTCAGCTCCTGAACCGAAGAGAAAGCCTGAACCTGCTGCTGTTCCTTCACCGCCGCCACCTCAGACTCCCGAGGCAAAAGAGGAAAAGAGATCCGGTGCCCGTCGAGATTCAGGACCTGAACCTCCCAAATCCGCAGCCCAGCCGGCCGAAGCTGTGATCTCTTTCGAAAACGATCCGGGCGGATCGGAGGTAAGGGTTGGGCAGGGCGAAGTCTGGATGGGAAGGGACCCGAAGTGCGAGGTCGTTATCGAAGCCTCTGCGGTGATGGTCTCAAGAAGGCATGCGATGATCGGCCGCCGAAACGGATCATTCCTCATTACAGACAATGACAGTTTCAATGGAACACTTGTCAACGGAAGCCGCATTTCAACGCCCACTCCCCTGGGACACGGAGACAAAATACAGCTTGGTCCGGGCGGCCCGGTTCTGAATTTCTCTTCACCGGGTAGTAGGGTTCCAGAAGTCCAGAAGGGTTCGATTCCCGGAGCGAGGCTTCCAGCCGACGTTGTCGACAACGGCACGATGGTTGTCAAGATGGGCGACATTGCACCATCTTCTTCCGATGTTCCAGCCGAGTCCCAGCTCCTGATGCAGGTCTCCTTTGATGGGCGTTCGTCACTGACGATCGGGCGCAGTTCAACAAACGAAATCTCACTTGACGGTCTTCAGATCTCAAACCGCCACGCCAGGCTGAAACTGTCTGACAGCGGGGTGACGATCGAGGACCTGAATTCGACGAACGGCGTGTATGTCAACGGGGAAAGGGAGACCCGCCGTCTGCTGTCCCCGGAGGACTCTGTTCAGGTCGGCGCGTTCATAATTCGTGTTGATGAGAACAACACTATCGGTGTCTTCGACACAAGATCCAAGACCAGGCTTGATGCAGTCGGCCTTTCAAAAGAGGTAAGGAACAAGGCGGGGAAAGGGAAGATAAGACTCCTCGACGATGTCTCATTGTCGATCGGAGCAAACGAATTCATAGGCGTTCTCGGACCGTCGGGATGCGGCAAGACGACACTGATCAACGCTTTGAACGGAACAGGGCCTGCGACTGAAGGCTCCGTTTACATAAACGATCTCGACCTTTACAGGTACATCGATTCATTGAAATCGTCGATCGGGTCTGTCCCGCAGGACGATATTATCCATCAGGAACTGAGCGTATACGACACCCTCTGGTATATCGCGAAGCTCCGGCTTTCCCGTGACGTTTCCAGAAAGGAGATCGACCAGATAATCAACGAGGTCCTCGACGTAACCGATCTGACAGAGCGAAGTGATGTTGCCGTCAGTAGCCTTTCAGGAGGTCAGAGAAAGCGTGTTTCGATCGCAGTCGAGCTTATTACAAAGCCGTCGGTCATCTTTCTTGACGAACCTACTTCAGGACTCGATCCATCGACGGAAGAGAAGATCATGAAGCTCTTCCGGCAGATAGCTGAGTCGGGCAGGACAATCGTGCTGACGACGCACGCGATGGAGAACGTCAGGCTCTTTGACAAGATCGTGGTGTTGATGCGCGGGAGGCTCGTTTTTTACGGCAAGCCGCAGGACGCGCTCAGCTATCTCGGCGTTTCGAATTTCAAGCAGCTTTACGACAAGCTTGAGGAGCCGGCTGAAGCGAAGATCGCTTCAAAGGGTGAATGGCAGAGGATCGAGGCATACGAAGAAGTTGCGGATGAGTGGAGGGCAAAGTTTCGCAATACACCGTTTTACGAGGAAGGGGTCGCAAAGCCCCTTGCGGAAGTCCGAAAGGGTGATACCTCGAAAGCGAAACATTCGCACCGCTTGGGGGTCTTTGGGACCGTCCGACAGTTCTTTACGCTTTCGGCGCGTTATGCGAAGGTACTCGCCAAAGACAAGTTCACTCTAGCAATACTGGCACTGCAGGCGCCTGTGATCGCTTTTCTTGTGTTCATCGTTATGGGAAGTCAGCTTCCAAGGGACTTCGCGTATTTTGCTTTGTCGCTATGTGCGATCTGGTTCGGAACTTCGGTAGCCGCGCGTGAGATCGTCCGTGAACGGAAGATCTATCAAAGGGAACGAATGGTCAACCTCGGCATACTCCCATATGTCGGCTCAAAACTATTCGTGCTAGGTTTTATTGTTGCGGTCCAGTGTTTCCTTCTTTTCATCCCGTTGCAGTTCTTCAACCTTACCGGGTTGATGCCGATGCCAGGTGTTTTTCTCGGCATTCCACAGTTCGTGACAATGCTGATAACTGCGGCGGTCGGGATCGCGATCGGGCTGTTCGTTTCCACTATCGTGAAGACTTCGGAGATGGCCACGAGCCTCGTTCCTTTGATTCTCATCCCACAAATCGTCTTTTCAGGATTAATCGGGGTGCCTGAAGGTATTAACAAGGTCGTGGGTCTTACGATGCCCGCCGCGTGGTCATTCGATACGATGAAGCGTTTCTCGACTTTGGACACGCTCGAACCCGAAGGCGCATTGCTGAATGGAGGTACCGAAGGACTCGGGCTCTATAAGCACGTCGAGCAGGAGAACGAGAAACTTGTCAGCGAAGCGAAAACCAATGTTAGGGAGTACGAGAAAGAGATCGAATCGCGAGTCAAGGACGCTGAGAAGCGCACGGAAGTAGGGGAAGAGGTGAAGTTCGAAGGGCTTCCTGACCGTCCCCAGGTAGGTGAGCCGGAAACAATTCCGGACGACCTCAGCGGATACATAACATTCCTGCATCCGTGGATGCATCCGGTTCTGAACCAGCTGGTGCTGCTGTTCATGTTCTCTCTGCTTTTCATTTGGACACTGATAATATTGAAGATCCAGGATCTTGTTTGAGGCACTATGAATTTCAAATCTAAGCATATCGGAATCATTGCATTGGTCGTGCTGGCTTTTTGGACCTTCACCGGCTGCGAAGGCGGGGCGTCCGGGAAGGATTCGGCGACTGTCGGCGGCGACTACCCGCTCGCGCCTGAAGCGGTCCGCAACACTACGGTCGAGCTGACCGACGGGACGAGTTACAGACTGGCCGATCGTGAAGGCAAGGTTGTTCTGATCAATCTATGGGCGATCTGGTGCGGGCCGTGTCGGAACGAGATCCCGGAGCTTGTGAAGCTTGAAGAGAAGTACAGGGACAAGGGTTTTGAGGTCGTCGGTCTCGATGTCGATCCCGAACCGCTTGAGCAGATCGGGCCGTTTGCAGAGAAGATGGGCATCAACTATAAACTCGGCTGGGCAAGCGAAGATCTTGTAATGGCGTTCTTCGACATCAGCGGCCGGAACGGAATCCCGCAGAGTTTTCTTGTGAACCGAAAGGGCGAACTGCAGGGAGTCTTTTTTGGTGGAGGACACGAAACGATCGAGAAGATGAAGGAAGTTGTCGGCGAGGTCGTGGAGAGTGGATCGTGAATGGTAAATCGTGAATCGTAAATCGTGAATCGTGAATCTTTAGTGGTAAGGGCGGCTCTTGTGGTCGCCTTTTTGTTTGCACGGAACCTACGTACTTGACGTGGTGTCGGTTTCGATTCCAGGTGCGAGCTTCTGGATCCAGGGTCGTTTCGGATTTTACAGAGAAAAGTAGGAAAGTAGCCGCACCGTCAAGTTTCTCGTTATTTCCTATGGATCATACTTAGCGGGCAAGAATGCCCGCGGTCCGGCAAGCAAGGTGACAAGGCTATTCTTCTGCATCCGGAATCCCGGGTTCGACCATTATCGTTTTGAAGTCGGCGAGGCTCACCAATCCGGGTCTCGCCCCTTTTGGTTTGTGGACGAATTTCTTCAGTGTGTAACGCACGGCCGCCTTTGATTCGTTCTTTGCCTTGCTGTAGAAAGCCGCGAGTCTCGCAGCGTCGGCGAGAGTTGAAGGCGGTATCTCCTTTCTACCTGGATTCCTTATTACCACGTGCGACCCCGGATAATCCGCTGCGTGAAGCCAAGTGTCGAGCGAGTTTGCGATCCGGAACGTAAGATGATCGTTATCCTTCGACTTCTTGCCGACTAGGATCTCGAAACCATCCCTCGATTTGAACTTCCTCGTGCCGGAGGTGCCGGACTTGTTTTCGCGTTTCGACTTCCGAGAAGTCGGTTCCTTCTCTTTCTTCCGAACTGCGGCAAAAATCTTCTCTTTGTCCTTCGCCTTGAAAGCAGCCCGTAGTTCGGCGAGCTTGCGTTCGTTCCGTTCGGTCTCCTTTGTTGCGATCTCGAGCCGTTCGGCAATCGCCGTTTTGGCGTTTCTCGCTTTTGTGTATTTCTTGAAGTAATGCTCAGCGGCTTGTGTGGCGGAATGTCTCGGATCCGCAGGGATCAGGATCCCGGGGGCTTCCGCATCAAAATAATCGGTAACCTCGAATCCCTCCCCCGTGTTCATCGCAGTTGAGGCGTTCGCGAGAAGAATGTCGCCAAACCGCTTCCATTTCTCGCCATCGCCGTGGTCCGCGAGATCCTTCTCAAGAGCGTTTCGAAGCCTTCGGAGTTTTTTCAGATCCGATTTCAAATCGGATTCCGCCGACCGGAATGCAAGGCGAAGTCTTTCTTCTTCATCCGCTTCTGTGTAATACGCATCAAGCGCTTGAGAAAGGGAATCGAAATCTCCCTGATCAAAGACCTGCTCTTCGTAGGTGGGCGCGGGAGCTCCGTCAGGAGGAGTCCAAAGCCTTCCTGGTTCGGATGATCCGTCCTTCTGCCGTTTCAGTGATTCCACAATCACCCCGTCTTTGTCTGTTATTAAAATATTTGACGAGCGTCCGGTGAGTTGGAGTATCAAATGTAGTTCTCTCAGGCCCTCGAACTCGGAAGATGAAACAAGCTCAAGAATCACGATCCTTTCATTCGAGAGCTTCTTTACAGCCTTGACTGTCGAGTTAGCGAGGTGCTTTCGAAGTAGCGATGCAAAGGAATCTTCCCGTTTCGAAGCCTTTTCCAGTTCTTTCAATCTTCGCCGGATCAGATAGAGCCGCGGGGAGCGAGGTTCCGCGCTAATATATAGGTATTCGCCGCCGGAAAGGCGGAGATCGATCGCATACCGCGCACTTCCCAAGTTGAACACGCGGCCAAATCTCGCTCCCTCTGTTCGGGGTGCAATTTCTTGAACTATCTTTTCGAGGGTCGGTTCGTTCATAGAAAATGAAGAAGCCGATCGGAGCCCGACCGGCTTCACGAACTGACCATTATAGACGAGTGGGGATCAAAGCTCTCGGACAACGAGCGTTCCGGAAAGAAGGTCGTGAGCGGCACGGCGGTCCCGGTCAAAGAGCGCTGTGGCGAATCCGATCCCGAGACACGCAACCGAAACAAGGTAAACTGCGGAACTGACGGCAGACTGGTGAAGAGTCGGATAGTTCTCTCCGCCGATATCGATCATTTCGAGCGAGAAGATGTGCATGCCGAACGAGCGTCCCGCCATTCCCAGGCTGACAGTCAGGTAAATGAACATCACTATCGTGCAAGTTGCGGCAAACGCGGCAAGTCCATTGAACGTGAACCAGTTTCCACCTGCGATCACGAAAGGGAGGAGCAATACGCCGCTTAGAAACGCACCGATCAGAAGGTCAAATATGGCCGCGTTGAACCGAAGACCCATCGAGGCAAAGTCGTCAAACTCAAGCTCTTCGTTCTCCGTCCGCGTTTCTTCTTCCAATGCAGGAGCGGTCTCAATCTCTGGCTCGAATGCTTCGGGTTTATCTACAGATGCGGGTTTGAAGATCTCCTCGTCGGCATCAGCTCTGACCTCTTTCCCGGGAGCTTTCGCAACCGGCTCCGTTGTGTTGTGATCAGCAGCCTTTGACTCGACCTTGGCATCTGTCCTCGCTTGCGCCGTGGCTTCACCCTTGTCGAAACTCGATGAGAGCTTCGCCGGCTTGAAATGGGGATCAAGTTCGCTTGTGTCGTATAGGTCCTTGATCGGTACTGATTTCTTTTGCTTTACGAGTATTGGCTTTTGCGGCGACTTCTTCGGAGTGTCTTCTCCCGTGGTCTCAGTTTCCGGGTTTTCAGTGCGGGCTGCGATCGTAAACGGAAAGTCCTTCTTTGGAGTTTCAGCGTTCTCTTCCGTCTTTACGGGTTCTGGTTCTTGCACCAGGTATCTGCTTCTTGAAGACTCGATTCTCTTCAACGCATTGTTCAGATACCTGTTATCTGTTCTTTGAGTTTCGGACTCCTGGCCGCCGTTTTTCTCACCCTCGGTCTGGCCCGGTTCGGCAGATGTCACTGCCGCAACGCCTTTGGTGTCAAATTCCTTGTCAGAATTCTTAAGCCGTTTTTGGACGGCATTCTGAAGCTGAAGTCTCCAGTCGGGAAGTTGGGAATTTTCGTTCTTGAACTCGACAAGCGTCTTGCTCGTCATCTTCGAAGCGATTTGGCCAGTCGGGGCAGGTTTCTTGCGTTGGGACGGATCGACAGGCTTGGCAGTGGGCTTCAGCTTGAATTGATTTGCTTTCTGCATGTTTAGGGGATCCTCACAGGATGGAAAAATTCGGTATCAGGGAGAGACCACGACGCGCCCGGTCTGAGCGATCGGGCAGGAGAATGCACGTGAATACGAACGGCTTTCCCTTTCAAGTAGAAGCAGTTGGCCCGATGATCCGGACCCGATGAACGATTTGAAAATTATCTGAACCGGATTGTGATATCCGTAGATGAACCGAGACTGACGGAATGGTATCAGAAGTCACTTTAACCCGTCAACAGTAAACCGATGAATGTAAAAAGATTAAATGGCCTTGCGCAACGTTGCGAATCGTTCATTTCCCCGACCGTCTGAGACGACATCACGCAAACAAAAAAATGGCCGGCGAACAGATCGCCGGCCGTGTGTGTCATTCTGACAATTCTTACCGTTCGTCGGTCACTCTGACCAGATCCTTCTCTTCCCGCCGGCTCTTTTCCCGATCATCCGAATCATTGTCGGTTGTATCCGTCGTCTTGTGAATATCCCTGTCGTTTTTGACGGACCTGCCTGGATCTGTCTGATGGATCCTGTTGCGGGATCTCTGGCCAGAATCATCATCGGCATCGCCGGGTGGAACGAATGCGGGAATGTCGTATTCCTGTTCCTGTGAAGCGTCCTTGCTTACCATATCCGCGATCTCGCCTAGGTCTATGAAAAAGTCGGCGACATCGATGAGATGGGGAGCGGTGTTAGAACGAAATCCGGCGACCTCTACCCTGCAGCCTTTGTAAGCAACAGCGTTGACGGCGTAGACGAAATCCTCGTCGCCCGAAACGAGAACAGCGGTGTCGTAGCTTCCCGCGAGCGAAAGCATATCGACCGCGATCTCTACGTCGAGATTCGCCTTCCGGGTTCCATCGAAAAATGTCTTTAGCTCCTTCTGGACCACACGGAATCCGTTTCGTCTCATCCAGAGAAGAAAACCCTGCTGGCGCTCCGCTCCGGCATCGACACCGGTATAGAAAAAGGCGCGAAGAAGCCTGCCGTCTCCGAGAAGGACACGCAGAAGCTTGTTATAATCAATGTCGAGGTTATGAAACCGGGCGGCGTGGAACAGGTTGTTGCCGTCGATGAATACGGCGACCCTGCCTCTGTGCCCGAATTGCCAGGTGGAGCTGGTGTTCGAGTCAAACTGCATTGTGATAATTCCTTACTTTAATTAACTAAATTAAAGCCGGACCGAGTTTGACTAGTGGCAGAAGGTAATAGGAGTTTGCTAACCGGACTTAAAAAATTTCTGCCCCTTCGGGCTCAAAATACTTCTAGAATCTACTGCAAAATAGTTCTGCCAATTTCATAGTGTCAAGTATCAGTCGGCCGACGTAATTGTAAGTGTGCCTTCTATTAGCCTTAGAGGTCAAGCTAATTCTTGCGGCAGGTTTCTGGTCGGCACCGCATCAGAGGTGATTTGCCAGAGCAATGATTTTTGGAGATCCAATTTATGGGAGATATGAACGACAAGGATGAAACGGAGGGTTTCGCTGCGGGCGAGATGATGACGTGTCCCGAATGCGAACGGCGGGTTCCACCGGATCGTCTGAGTTGTATTTACTGCGGTGCCGAAGTCGGGCTCAGCGATTCTCAACGTCTGACTGCAAAGGCCGTCTTCGGTACGATCGAGCCTTGGGAGTCCGGATTCAGCGTCGTTGGGCGTTCTACAATTGAGTTGTCTGAGGCTTCTCTTGAGAACACGGCAGCACTCTTGTCCCTTGAGATCGGCGACCTCAAGGAGCTCCTCGGGCCAGGCCATCACGTGCCGCTTATCAGGGTCGGAAAGCTGGCAGAGACCGCTCTCGTGATCGAACGTTTGTCCAATTTCGGGATTAGCGCTTTTGAGATCAGCGATAAGGAACTAGCGCCGAAAACGCCCCCTCGCAGGTTGAGGGGACTCGATTTTGGTCACCACGGGATGCGTCCGCAACTTTTCAATGAGTCATCTGAGGATCTTCCATCATTCATACCGGCACTGGTCGTGAGAGGATTCCTGAGCAGAACGGAACAGGCATCGACAGAAAAGGAGTCGAAACGCGGCTCGAAAACGATAGACTCTTCCGAAGTCGGCACCCACGAGGCAGTGATCGACCTGTATCGCAAGGGTGACAGCAGAGGCTTCAGGATCAGGACTGACGGGTTCGATTTCTCTTGTCTCGGATCCAGAAAGGCATTTACGGCCGCGGCGAACATGGACGTGCTTGCGGAGAAGATCCGGGCAGAATACCCTGACGCCGCGTTCGAAAATTCGTACAGGCGGAAGCGCCGTCTATTGGATCTTGTATGGCCCCAAAACGAATCGGTGTCTTCGGAAGGTATCGAACGGCTGAGTTTTCGCGGGTACGCCAGAAAGAAAGTTGCATATACCGACAACGAGCAGCAGTTCACGAAGTATTCGAGGCTGCAGTTCTTGCTCGATAACAGGGCTGATACGGATGAAGCCGAATAGGAAAGTTGAGGGAAGTTCGCGTGACGATGCTTCCATATTGTTCGGGATCATGCCGGTTCTGGAGGCGCTTCGATCCGGTTCGCGGCCGATCGAGCGGATACTGCTCGCGGACGGGAAGCAGCACAAACGGATTCGAGAGATCATTGAACTTGCGAAACAAAATCGTGTTCCGATCCGAAAGGTAGAAAGGAACGTACTTGAGAAGGAGGTCGGCCGGCAGGCCAATCACCAGGGAGTGATCGCTATCGGAAGCGCAGCCGGCTATGCAAACGCCGACGACATCATCGAGGACCTTGCCAAAAAAAACGAGTCGCTTTGCCTCATACTCGACGGCGTCGAAGACCCACACAACCTCGGAGCGATCATCAGGTCAGCCGAATGCGCCGGCGTTGACGCTGTATTCATTCCCGAGCGACGCTCTGCGGGGCTGAATGAGACCGTTTCGAAAACATCAGCGGGTGCGGCCGACCTTGTGAACATCGCCCGGGTTACGAACATCAACCGACTTATCGAGGATCTGAAGCAAGCGGGTTTCTGGATCGCAGGAGCTAGCGGCGCTTCCGAACGGGCATATTCCGATCAAGACTGGTCCGGCAAGTGGGCCCTGGTCCTTGGAAGCGAGGGGACAGGCATTCACAGGCTGACAAGCGAGAAGTGCGATGTTTTGGTGCGGATCCCTTTATATGGAAGAATAGAATCGTTGAACGTTTCGGTCGCCGCGGGAGTATTACTGTTTGAGGCCCAGCGCCAAAGATATCGAGCCAAGATTTCAAACCACCAGGAGTAAGCTATGTTTTGTCCGAAATGCGGAACTGAAAATCCGGAAGAAGGGAAGTTCTGCCGAAAATGCGGAACTGATATTTCAGGTGTGTCGCGAGCGATCGGAAGTGAGACACACACAGGTATGGACCTGATGGGTCTCGGTGATGAAAGTGAACTGCTATCTGGTGACTCAAAGGTGTATGGCGTCGTCCGGGCGGGCAGCTGCGAAACCTCAAACGATCCTGATGATCTGTTTGCTTCGGGCCTGCGGAGCTCGATCTTCGGAGTTGGCTTCCTAGTCATTTCTGCTGTTCTGTACTTCACGCACGTCGCTGGCGGTGGTGCGTGGTGGTGGGCGATGCTGTTTCCCGCGTTTGCAATGCTGGCCAGCGGTGTCGGTAATATCGCGAAGTCAAAAAGAATGGAACGGAAGCTGGGCAAGGCAAAAGGACAGAACACCAATGCCTTCACCGATCCCGCGAGCCAGCGATCGATCAGCGAGGGAAATGCGGATTACGTTTCGTCGGGCAACAGCGACCGGTTTGAAACAGGAGACCTTGTGCCGCCCAGCGTCGTCGAGAACACGACCAAGCATCTGAAGCTTGACAAGGAAAGTGAAACGATGACGCTCCCGGATCTCGAAACGTCAAAGAAGTCCTGAATCTATTTGAACTTTGAGAGCATACCGCCGGACATCCGGTCCATGATCTTGAAGTAGCCCTTCGGAAAAAGCCTGAGTATCATGCTCATCTGGACGGCATCGCTGCCGATGAGGATTCTCGGGTTTTTTGTTTTTATACCTTTCAGAATAGTCTCTGCAGCTTCAGCAGGAGTCGTTCTTGCAACCTTTTCAAATATCACCGGAGCAATCTCCTTGTCCTCCTGAGGAGCATTCTCTCCCTTGCGAGCCGCTCTAGCGATGTTTGTCCTTACGCCTCCTGGATGCACGCACGAAACGCAAATATCGGTGCCCTCCAGTTCGTGTCTAAGACTCTCGGTAAAGCCTCTAACAGCAAACTTGCTGGCACAGTAGGTTGATTGACCTGGCGGAGCCATCAATCCGAACACGCTCGATATGTTGACGATGTGGCCGTGGCCCTGTTGTTCAAATAGCGGCAGGAACACCTTTGTTCCATAGACAGTGCCCCAAAAGTTTATGTCCATCAGCCAACGCATGTCGTCGAAGGAAACCTCATTGGTCCTTCCAACGAGACCGACGCCCGCGTTGTTTACGATGTGAGTCGCCGAACCGAATCGACCGGTCACTGCATCTCGCAATGCCTCGATATCTTCGAGCTTCGCAACATCTGCTTTGAAGGAAATGCAATCGACGCCGCTGGCTTCTACAGCTGCTACGGTATCAGCAAGGCCTTCCTCGTTTAGGTCGGAAACTGCCACGCCCTTGACCTTTTCCTCCGCAATCCGCGAAGCGAGTGCCTGTCCGATACCAGAACCGGCGCCCGTGATCACGACTACACTTCGATCGGTCAACGACATAACTGAGCCTTACTTACTAACGAGTGCGCGAGCAGTTCCCGAGTTTCCAACTGCGTCGAAAACACGTAACGCTATGGCAAATTCACCGGTTCCAGCGATCTCGGACGTAACGGTAAATGTCTCGGACCGGCTGTCCGGAATACCGTCGTCAGCATACACGGTACGCCATTTTCCGCCGTTTACACTGAATTCCGCCCGGGAAATGTAGCTCGAGCTTTCACTGGCACTGAACTTTACCGTGACGGTATTTCCGTTAACCGTCGGCGACCCGCTTACGCTGACGGATGGCGGCGAATTGTCGATGTCGAAAGGCTCGCTTTCAAGTTCTCCGGTCAGGGCCTTTGAAGCGGGGTTTGAAGGAGCGTCGCTAGCGATGATCCGGAATACGTACCTGCCGTCCGCAAACGCAAGGCCGTCAACAGTGTAGAAAGCGTCCTCGATCCCGCTTTTCAGCAATTTGAACTCATCGTCACCGACTTCCTTAAAGTAAACCGAGTAAACAAGCGAGTCGCCATTCCTGTCCTCGGCTTTCCAGGTCAGCGATTTGGCACCCATCTGGAATAGCTTTCTAGGAGCAGTCGGAGGAATGATAATTCCGAAATCCACAGGGTCCATCCCGGAGGTCTCGATGTTTGGATCAACGGGTGGTTTAGGATTCGGCGCGAGGCCGACATTGGCGGGGAGAACTTCGACCGAAAGTATCTCGGGAGCGATGTTGGTCGGAAGATAAGAGATGTGAACTTCCGAAACACTTGGGACAGCTGCTCCTGCGACAAGAATCGCCCGCCATTGCAGAAACGCCGCAGCCGGGCTTGTTACAGTTGAACCTGTAGAGGCCGAGTAGGCTGCGCTCCATTCGCTCCAGGTTTCGTCAGGGGTCTCGGTGTTTCCGCTTCTGGTCTGGATTTGAACATTGCCCTCGCCCCTCCACCATATCCTTCCCCATGCCGCATTTCCTCCGGCTCCAAGTACTGGTGATTCGTATCTTGATTCGGCATCCGTGTCACCGCCGATCCTGAAGAGTTTTCCCTGGCTGCTTGTAGAAGCAAATAGCCTGTTGCCTGATACGTCGATCGCAGAGACCTGACCCTCCCCGGTTTGAAGCGCGAGAGATTCCTCACCGCTGTTCCTTACGCTGAAGATCCTTCCCTTGTCGGATGTGCCGACCATCACACCGTTCCCGGTCTGATGGGCATATAGAGCGAAGGCGCTTACAGATTCGGATTTCCAGATTACGTCCGCCTGTCCTGACGGAAGAATTCGGTACACGACAGACTTCGCTCCCGAGAGATCGTATTTACTCTTCTGTACCGGAGGCGGAGTTGGAGTAGCCGATTTCTTGGCAGGCGCGGAAATGGTCTTCGTAGCCGGCTTTTCAGTTTCAGTACTCGAATCTGATGTCGAAACGGATTCGCCCAGTGCAAGAGCGTAAACAGATCCATTCACGCCGACCGCGATCTCGTGGATCTCTCTCAGAGGCGAATCGAGCAAGGCAAAGACCTTGCGGTCCTGCCCGATCCTCAGCACAAATCCGCCCGGATCAGTACCCGCGTAAACATTGCCCGAGGAGTCTGCGTCAAGAGAAATGATATGCGTTTCCGAAGAGTCGAACACGAGTGCCTCCGCGGCTGAAGCGTTCGCTCCGGAAACCCTGTAGATCCTGCCATTCTCTCCGGTGCCTACAAACAGTGAGCCGTCAGATCCCACCGCAAGCGACCATATGTATTTTTCGCCCGGCTCAAAATAGACGGAGGCGTTTCCCGATGAATCGAGCCGATAGACCTTTCCGTCCGGCGATGTAGCGGCAAAAACTTCGCCGTTCCTGCCGATTGCCACGGCGGAGACATTTACTTCGTCCAGATCCGCGATCATTTCCGATGAACCGTTCTGCGAGACCCTGAAGACTTTCCCGTCGGGCCCGGTGCCCATATAGACATTTCCGGTTCGGTCGATAGCTGTCGACCAAACGTAAGGTTGCCCAACACTCGCGAGCTCTTCAAAACCGGGCGACGGGCGGATAGTCCCGTCGTCACCAATCGATACGTGAAATGCCTCGCCCTTCAAGACGTCGGCTTTTGAATTCGTGGTCCAGATCGCCGGCTCGGAGGCAAATGAAGGCAGGTTGAAACTCAACACGAACGTGAACAGGAAAATGAGGTTCTTCATACAAATTGCAGTAAGAATGCTGTAAATCCTTTCTGTGAAACAGGATAAAAAATACACGAAAACACGGCAAAGCTCTAGGAACGAGCATCGCCGTGTTTTCTATGATTCCGCGGTATCAGGCCGATTTTATGCTTTCTTTCTCTGTTTCCAGAACATGGGCGGGTCTTGCGGTCAGAAACTCGAGCGCTTCTGAAAGCTCTTCAGCATCGCCGGTTATAAGCCTTGCCGTCCTCTCCCGTGTGAAATAAGCCCATATCCACTCGGAAAGAACGAATATGCGGTTCCGAAATCCGATCAGGAGAATTATGTGAAGCATCAGCCAGGCTATCCAGGCAAGGAATCCGGTCATCTTGAATCTGCCGGCCTCGACGATCGCCTTGTTTCTTCCGATCGTCGCCATCGACCCCTTGTCCTTATAATTGAAGGCCTTTCGGGTGCCGCCGTTCAGATCAGAAAGTATGTTCGCCGCCGCATTCTGCGCCATTTGAATGGCGGCAGGAGCGACGCCCGGCACGAGCGATCCGTCTTCGTTCTCTACGCGAGCCATGTCGCCGATCACGAATATGTTTCGGTCAGCAGAAACAGTTAGATCGTCATTTACGACGACGCGCCCGGCCTTGTCCGTTTCCGCGCCAAGCAAGCTTCCGAGAGGAGACGCCGCAACACCGGTCGCCCAGAGGACGACCGTTGCGTCTATCCATTCGTCGCCGACCCTCACCTCTCCTGGGGCGATCTCGGTCACGAAGCTGTTGAGTCTGACCTCGACTCCCAGACTTTCAAGGTCCTTCTTCGCCTGTTCGGAGAGACCTCTCGAATAAGAACCTAACACTCGGTCTGCACCTTCAAGGAGCAACACCTTTGCTTCCTTGGTATCTATCGCCTTAAAGTCCTTTGCTAACGCCCTTCGGGCGATGCCTGCAATTGCGCCCGCGAGTTCCACTCCGGTCGCTCCTGCTCCGACAACAACAAAGTTCAATGGGTCGTGGCTTCCTTTCTGGATTGCGTCGCGTTCCGCGAGTTCGAATGCGAGAAGCACCCTTCGTCTTATTTCAAGCGCGTCTTCGATAGTCTTTAATCCAGGTGCGTCGTCTTCCCATTCGTCGTGACCAAAATATGCGTGACGAGCTCCCGCGGCAATGATCAGGTAGTCATACGCGATGTCATCGTCCTCTTTTAGCTTTACCTTCCTGTTCTTTAGATCGAAGCCTACAACTTCTCCGAGAAGGACCTCTATATTGTCTGCGCGACGGAGTATCCTTCGGATCGGGGAAGCGATCTGTCCGGGAGACAGAACGGCAGTTGCGACCTGATAAAGAAGCGGTTGAAAGGTATGGTGATTTTTGCGGTCGACGATCGTTACGTCGACAGGCCTGTTCTTAAGCCGCTTCGCTGCCTCGAGCCCGCCAAACCCGCCACCGATTATCACCACCTTTGGTCTTGAATCGCTGTTGTTCATCTTTTTCCGCCCTCCACACTATACAACGATACATTGTGTGAATAGTTTCACAAGCCGGATCAGTCAGTTGAGTCGGTTGGGTCTATTCAGTCTCTTGAGTCAGTCGGGTCGATTCGCTTGTTCGATCGCTCGGCTCATTCTTGTGCCCCGAAGGGGCCACGGAAGTTAGCCCGGTGCAAGCCGCAGGCGCAGCCCCGGGTTAGGGTCATGACAAGAATTTTAAGCCGCAGAGCGGCGGAGAATAGTCGACTCAGACTCTCGGGTGTATTGAATAGGTCGGGTAATGAGCCTGCGAAGCAGGCGTCATGTTTCTAGCCGCGTGTAAGCCGCAGGCGCTGCGTGAGGGACGGTCAGGAACGAGATGCCGAGCGGCTTTAGCCGCGCCTGTAAAAAGTCTGTTAAGTCGATAGAGTCGATTGAATCTGGCGTAACGTGGCGACGGCTCGCTTTTAGCCGCGGGTACGTCCTTAGGGTGCCCCTTACTATTAGGACGCCCTCTTCGAAGTGACTCTCGGCTGTCGTTTTCAAGTATGTGCGAAAAAAAATCAGACTACTTTTGTACTAGAGTACAACTCCGATCTCTATCACTTTGCCATCCTTGAAGCGGATTTGCGTATAGTCTGCACAGTTGAATGGGCGGTCCAGGCCGTAATCCCAAATCTCGAGCGCTCCTCGCTTGTGATATTGGGATGGGATACCGAGTTCGCGCAAGACGTCCAGTTGAGTCTGAAGATCTTTGCATGACGCGGAAGAAGCGACTTCCGTATCTCTTTTCGTAAAGAAAATGCTGAATAAGGAGTCAAACGTTTCCTTGTCAGGGCTCGCAAGGATCAGGTAGGCCTTCTCGTCAGGATCCGATGATGCAACAACAACCCGACTCCAGCCCTTCTTTTCTTGGTCGATTGTCACCGTGACCTCTGAATACCGTTCAATTCCAGCCCCGTATATGCAAGCGTCGGAACTTGGGACGAGGCCCGCTGGGCCCACGCGATATGCACATTCACTGGCGAAAGGGATCTCCAGCTTGAGAAAATAGCGGTTTGATTCAGAGTCGAATTCTGACAGTGACACCTTCGAATAGTAGTCGAGCTTTTCTCTCAAGTCTCTCCCTATCGATTCCGAACAGTCTTGTACTGGCTTTCCGTGACTGATCACGATTTCTGAGGCTCCGTTCTTTGAAGTCGCTAAGTACTGTTCAAGCTGAAACGGAAGCGTCAGGTCGACGCCTTTTTCGCGAATGAACCGGATCTGGGGATTTGCGTCCAGTTCCTCTTTGTCCTCCGCAGTCGCGCACTGAGTCCGGCGGGTAAAGGGAAGTCCGTCGAGCTTCGCCGGTGCCAGGTCGCTGTAGTCGAGCCCTCCCGAGCCGTCTGTGTGCTTTTCAGCGTGGATGAGAATTAGCTCGTCAGCGCGTGAGAACACGGCGATCGAGATGTTGAATCCGACTTCGTTGTAGACAGCCTTATGATTAAGGATCCCCAGAAATCTGAAGGATTCAGAGATGTAGATTCGGTACTTCGCGTCGTGCGTCGTTCGCACCACACTTCCTGATACATCCAGGTAATCGAATTCGGACTTCTTAGCGGATGGATCCTGAGCGACCACGGAAAGAGATAGAAGACAAGTAAACAGGATCGTCCCAACCGTTCGCATAAACTCAATTCCCGACATACTTCGAATAAATCGCACGAGCCTCAGATACATCATCTGTCCCCTGGATGATAGCCCGCGCGTCCTTGAAGAGCGTGACCGATTTACCATCGACACCGAACCGCACCAGATAGTCGTTCTTCTCGACCTCAAGGCTCTTGCCGAGCGATTCGGCCAGTTTGTCGAAGTCGAGGACCGTTCCGGCGGCGGGCATTATCTGGACCGCGTTCCTACCGCAGAGCGATGTTAACGTTTCCTGATTCTCTTCCGAAAGAAACTCGAACTTGCGCTTGCCGCAGCACACGCAGTCCGGGTCCGGGTCCTTCATTTTTATCTTCCGCCAGTCCCCGCGCCATATGTCGATCTGAAGCAGAGATCCGTGAAGAAGATCGGTCTGCCCGGTCAGAATCTTTATCGCTTCCGTAACCTGGACCGAAGAAACGCTTGCGATTATCGGCTGAATTACTCCAGCCGTATCGCACGTAGGAGCGGATCCCGCGGGCGGCATCTCACCAAATATGCAGCGAAGACAAGGAGTCTCACCCGGACGGATCGTCATCGATGTTCCGTAAGAAGAAACTGCCGCGCCGTAAATCCAGGGCTTCTCGTGTTTTACGCAGGCGTCGTTTGTGAGATAACGGACTTGAAAATTGTCCGACCCGTCGACAACCAGATCAACATCCGAGATCAATTCCTCGATATTCGAGAAGTTGACATCCGCGACGATCGGCTCCACGTCGATCCCGGAATTCACTTTCGTAAGGCGATTTGCCGCGGCAACCGCTTTCGGCATTCGGGCTTCTGCGTCAGATTCTGTGAACAGTGTTTGCCGTTGAAGATTTGAGAACTCGACAAAATCGCGGTCGACGATCTTCAGAGATCCGACGCCTGCCCGCGAAAGCATCTCGGAATGTGATGCGCCGAGCGCACCGCAGCCAAGAACGAGAACCCGAGACTCCAGAAGCCTCCGCTGTCCGTCTTTGCCGATACCTTCAAAAAGGATCTGCCTGCTGTATCGATCTGAGTTCATCGAGAACTCAGATTACCACACGGCATTGTTACGGAGGAGGTTTCGAGGGATCATCAGTCGAGGATGAAATCTATGAAGTTTCGGATCGCGCTGATCGATCCCGTTCCTTTGTATGCGGCGGTCGAGGGGTTCCGCATCCGGTCGAGCGTCGCCTTGAATTGTTCCTGCTTCAGGCGCTCTCTTTGTTCGGCGATATTTATCTTGTCTTTCTCCCGAGCATGATCCAGACCGCCTTTTTGGATGAAGCTGATGATGCTCGGAAGCTCTTGTGCGTCGAACCACACCCCGTGTTGTTTGCAGGAATCTATTACCACCCCGGAGATCCTTGCGAAATTGCTCCGATTCATGAGCACCCCGCAAGCAGGGCAGGGAACATATCGCACCTGGTGCTCGTGTCGCGGATCGCCCAATTCTCCAAGTCTCTTGATCACCGCTGCTTGTCCTTCCTTTTCGGAACATACCGTTTCAAACGTGTCTACATCGCACCAGACACCCGCACAGCGTTCGCATTCGTGAAGGGATACAGCTCCGACATCAAGACGGACAAGTGTCGAACTGCACCTGGGACAATCTCCGAGAGGCTTTCCGCTCTGACTTTCCGGAACAACAGCTTTGCTTCCGCAGAGGGGGCAATAATTGGAGCCTTCGAAGATCGTCTCGAAGCAGTTGCCGCATGACATCGTTTTCAAGCGGCTTCGGCAGTGTGCGCAGCTGGTCGAATTGTCCACGACTGAAGCTCCGCAGTTCGGGCAGTTCAGTGCTTTGATATCCATTTAAATATTGAATTCAGGTTAGGGACCCGATTCGGGACTTGGCAGCGTGCATCATCGTTTCACGCGAGGCCGACGAGCCGGTCCAAATCTCGTATTGAAGCAAGGCCTGTTCTATCAGCATATCGAGTCCGCCGAGGGTTGGGATGCCGGCGTTCTCAGCATCCCGCAGGAAGCGGGTGCTTATCGGATTATAGACGAGATCGTAAGCTAATTGAAGGTTTTCAAGACATTCTGCCGGGACGGGCGAAAGGGACTCGAGCTCGCCAAGGGACCCGATCGGGCTGGCATTAATGATGATATCCAGATCTTCAAACGCTTTGACATCAGATGAAAGTGGCCTGACATCGGCGCCAAACCGGTCTTGCATTTCACGAGCGTTTTCTGGAGATCGGGAGAATATGACAACCTCCGAGTTGGCCTCCGAAAGTGCATACGCGGCTGCTTTTGCAGCGCCGCCGCTGCCGATGATCCCCGCCTTCAGGCCTTTGACTGTCCCCAGTTTCTTTCGCAAAGGCAGGAAAAACCCTCGTGCATCGGTATTAAATCCGATGGTCCTCCCGTCGTCTATCCTCACAGTATTTACGGCGCCGATCTCCGCGGCCTCGCCATCAAGCTTGTCGACAAGTCCAGCAAAAGTCTCTTTGTGAGGGAGCGTCACACTCAGGCCTTTCAGGTTCCAATCGATCTCGCGGGTTCCCGGCGCCGCCATACGCGTATAAAAACCCTCGCAATCTTTCACCGAGAGGGGAATGTAGACCGCATCGCGTCCACCGTCGCGAAAAGCCGCGTTGTGAATGTAAGGGGAAATCGATGATGAAGCCTTAAGGGCGACAATTCCGTAGATCTCTGTTGAAGAAGTAAGAGACTCAGCGCGATAAACGTCTGCAAGGTCGTCGAACGAGATCTGGCCGGGAGCCGTTGACTGTTTTTCAGAAAGAGAAGCGTAAGTAAACGGGGCTCCCTGCGAAATGGACAATATGCGAAACCACGAGCCAAACTGTCCCATCGCTATCGGGAGGATCCCGGGATAATCTTTCTGAAGTTGCCAAAAAGGGATCGCGTCCGTGATGTCAGAGGCAAAACCGGCGATCTTTGCAATTCTTTTGCGTCTTGCCGAACCGGGATCGTGAAATCGGTCCGCGAGCGACTCCAACGCTCCTGAAGGGATTGAATCGAAATCGTGATGCGAGCGGATGACGCTTGAGTAGTGGCCGGGCAGCGACACGTCCATTCCTGATTCGACATCTACAATATCAACGATCGACCGAAGCTTCGGAGTTCGCCAGAAAGCCCCTATCTCTTCCGCAGACAGCTCCCGTTTACCACCTTGGCCGTTGACGGAACTCCTGAAGGTGCCGATTACGACGCCGTCATAAGCCGCTCTTTCGTAGGAGAGCTGCTCCAAAACGTCATCAAGCTCCTTCGAATCAAGGCTGTCAAAACGAAGTTCCACCGCGGAAGCCTTCGAGAATGCAACGCGAGTCTTAACGACAAAGTCGGAACTGGTCTCAGCAGAAACAGAGATGCATATCCGGCCCATCTATCGATCCTTGACAAGGCCCCACAAAGCGGCGAATAGAAGGACCACGACTGCAACAGCGGCGGCCACTACGATCGGCGTGTTGCCGCTTTGTTCAATCGCTATGGCCGTGACTCCCCAGGCGATCGCCATTGCGTAGGCAAAGGCGTTCAACCGGAATCTCACGAACGTTCCGAGGGCAGCGGCGACCAAGATCAACAATGTGCCCGCATAGGTGCCGAATCCCGAACCCGGATCAAGCCCGGCCGAAGTCAGGAAGATCGAAACGTTCACGATTGACGCCACTGTGATCCATCCGAAATAAAGATTAAAGGGCGCACGAACGGCTAGCACCTGCGAAACCGTGTCCGCTGTGGACACCCTAATGCTGATGAACAGAAGAGTCGTGAGGATCCCAAACATCAGTACGACGGTAAGGGCGAGAAACTCGTAATGCCACGCTACAAGCCATGCACAATTGAGCAGGCTGTTAAGTATGAAGGGGACTCTTAGTTTCGCAAAGAACTCGTCATCCTTTCTGGATGGCAGTGCCTGGTAGATCGTGAAAGCAAGCAGTCCGACATATATTAGGCTCCAGATGGAAAATGCATAGCCGGCCGGAGTAATCTGAACCGGATACTTGTCCGATACAGCACCCGTGTCGGTATCGTTTAGTGTTCCCGTTGCTGCAAGGTAATTAAAAACAATAACGGACATGAATGCCGAGATTGACAGAACTTGTAGGATCCTTTGTGTCATATCAGGTGTACTTTACGTCACTGAGCACAGCGCTTTTCAACCAGAACCAAATTTGATAGCTGGAACAGTATATCCCCCGAAAGCGGTCGGCGGAAAAACCAGATTGTGTCGTTCTTGTTGGGGATGTGCTTCCGTATTGATCTAAAACCCGGTCAAAGAGATATACTTATGGTTTGGTGCTACGATATCGTATGCCGTACTCGTATATGGTAGCCTGAACCGTTAGGTCGCCTTCGATACGTGACACGATAGCTCAAGATGGCTCGGTGGCATTGATATTGCCTTATTCTTCGGTGTTCAGATGGCCAGAAGGCCAATAACCATTTAAGCGGTACCAAACGAAATGTTAAGAGCGATCATAAACATCATTTTGACGATAGCGGTGGCGATGTTCTTGTCAGTTGCTGTTATGGCTCAGAGCGGCGGTGATAGCGACAAGAAGGACCGTCCTCCGAAGGAAAAAAAGGATCCACCGAAGATCCCGGTCAGACCTAAGAACACTCCGAAACCTAAAGAGGACAAGAAGCCCCCGGAAGAGATGGCTTACGTCATTTTCGCGATTCGCGAGGACTAGGTTTTCCAAAACTACAAAGAAGGCGGTTCCACTGAAGTGGAGCCGCCTCTTTTTTTGTCGGTGCCAAACGCTACTTAAAGTTGTAGAGGATGATACCCCTGACACTTACCGGCTGGCCGCGAAGAGTTGTTGGCTGGAACTTTGACGCCCGTGCCGAAGCCAAGGAGGCTTGTCTCAGGAGCGGGTGCCCTGAGATTACATCGGCTGTGACAACTTTTCCGTTTTCATCGATCAAAACCCTGACTTTGACCTGTCCTTTCGCTCCTACAACTTTCGCGGCTTCTGAGTAGACAGGTATGTCGAGATAAGTCGCCTTGCCGTTTATCACCGTGGGAAGTTCCAGTATCTTTGGTACCTGCTCCAAAGGAGGAGGCTCTCCGATCTCCGTTTTTTCGGATTTCCTGTTCGAAGAATCGTTCGTTCCGTTTCCGTCGCCAACATCAAAAACCGAGCTGCTTTTGTCCGGCACGCCTGAGCTTCGGCCTGACGACACTGGATCGACGTCACGATGGCCTATCAGGTAACTTCCGAGCGGCCTCTGACGCGCTCTTGGCTGGGCTGTTGAAACGTTATCTGGAACGGTCAACGGTGGTTCGTCGATCCGCTGGATATGCTCGCGCCGAATCGGCAGATCGTCTTTGTTTGAGGCACTTCTGTCGAGTTCTTTTGTAATCGGTGCCGGCGGGTTCGGGTCGATCGGCACCGTGACGGGCGGAAGAAGTTTCGAAAGCGCCCCGGGTTCCGCTCCCATTGCCAGTGTCTGATTGAACAGGCTGAAAAGAAGGGCAAAAATTACCGAGGCGAACACAATCACGGCACTTGCAGTGAGAAGTCGGCCTCTGATACCGGATCCGGTTTCAGATCCTTTTGATTCTACTAATTTGTCGAACATACGGTCCTCCAGATTTCATTGATCGTTGCGATCCGTTTGTGGGTCCAAGGACCGGTGCCATGCTCATACGGACTGCATCGGCCTGCATATGTTCCGGGCGATGAAATTCGAATCATCTATACGCACAAAAACTAATACCAAAAAAGCGTGTAAAAAGGGTTAGTCAGGCCTTCTAATTTGACCCGCAAAGGGCTTATTGAGTAAATATATAGGGCCAAAGAAACCCTCCGGCTTTTATGGAACAAGAAAACCTACAGCGATTTAGGTTTTTGATCAGAATAGTGCGCATTTGGAGGCGGTTCCGCGATAGATTTGCGGCCGCCCTTGATGTAAGCACTGACCGGAAGGTGGAACTCTACGTCGAGCTTTCCCGATCCGCGACGCTGAGAGATGTTGTTTATTGGCTCCAGATAATATTCTCAGCTGGCATCGCCACGTTGGGCCTGATCCTGGACAGTTCAGCTGTGATCATCGGCGCGATGCTTATCTCACCTTTGATGGGGCCCATTCTCTCAGGAGGCCTGTCACTTGCGTCCGGCGACTTGATACTTGCCATACGTTCTTCAGCAAACCTGATCTTAAGTACGCTTGCTCCGATTCTGCTCGCGGTCATACTGGTCGCGATACTTCCTTACAAGGACATTACTCCCGAGATCGACTCCAGAACATTGCCGAACCTGCTCGATCTCGTCATAGCGCTTTTCTCGGGAGCTATTGGCTCAGTAGCCACCTGCCGCCAGGTACGCGGGGTCGTAACTTCCATTCCCGGAGTGGCAATCGCTGTCGCGCTGATGCCGCCACTCTGCGTAGTTGGCATTGGCATTGGTGTCGCTATAAGTGTCGGCGGGAGCACCGGATTGTCTATCGCGGGTGGCGGCGCACTCCTTTTTCTGACTAATCTTGTGGCAATCACCTTTACGGCTATGCTCGTGTTTATCCTGTTGAGGATCGACACCGCCAAGGTCAGAGAAAAAGTAGAACTATGGAAGAGTACGGATAGGGAGCATTTGTTCTGGAGGAGATTGTTCTCCAATTTTCCTTCACTGGAGAAAGCCAGACAAATTCGGAGTGTTTCACTTCGACTCTTGATGATATTGCTGCCCTTGTTGCTGATCTCTATTCCGCTCAGCCGATCGTTCGCGATATTTCAAGAAGATATCGCCACCAGACAGGCTCAGAATCAGATAGCTTCGATCGCAAGGGACATATGGGAGAACGAGGGCTACGCTATGAGTGCGGGCGGGAAAGTCCGAAGCTATCTGGATGAGATGCGGGTTGTATTGGAAGGTACAAACGCGAGGTTGTTTATGCGTGTTTTTGACAATGAGCCTTACACGCAGCAAGAAAGAGTAGAGTTCGTTCGGAGGGTAGCTGACAGGCTAGGACGCGATCCCCAGACGATCGAATTGCAGCTCATTGAGATTCCAACCTCTGCGCGGGACCAGTTTAACCCGGTGATCGAAACGACTCCGACACCGCTTTCGATCCCCCAGACGCAGTCCTCCTATATTCAGCAGGTAAATGCGGCTATAGAACAGATGGAACTGCCACAGCCGGCACAGATGATCGACTACAACATCAGTATCCGACCCGACCGCGCAACGATCTTTCAGATCAATTACCTGAGTTCCCGGGACATAGAAACTGACGGAAAGAGCTTGCTTCTGAATGAGCTTCAGAGAAGGCTGTCGATAGCCAACCTTGATCTTTCCTTCAATCGCATTTCTTCCGGCATTGAGACGCTTGAGTTTGAGCGAAACAGCCCTGAGCTTGAAGAAGAATCAGCCCAGCTTGTAAGGAACGCCGGAAACGCGCTGCTAGTGCATCCGGTACTGCGGCTTAGATATATGATCAGGGCTGTCGAGGATGAAGACGAGCTTGCGGCCTCGAGGGTCGCCGCGGTCAGAGAGATCCTCGTCGATGAACTCAAGATCGCGGAAGACCGGATCGCTGCAGACGTACTTCGGGACGAGGAGCGAGGAAATACTTTACAGATTTTCTTGAGGCGCTAGTGGCTTGACCTGGGGTTTGGGTTTCAAGCAATATGGCGCCTTTGAAAATGATCGGATTTTGGAAACGAGTTTCTAACTAATCATCAATAAGGAACACACTTATGAGTGCAGAACAAGAAGGACGCGACTTTCTGGGAAGCGTCAACCGCTATTTTGACAAGGCGGCGGCAGCGACCGCACATCCGGAGGGCTTGTTGCAGCAGATCAAGATCTGCAACAGCGTGTATTCCTTCCAGTTTCCCATCAGGCGCGGCGACAGCTATCGCGTCATCAACGGCTGGCGCGCCGAGCATAGCCATCACAAACTGCCTGTAAAAGGGGGGATCAGGTACTCGATGCACGCGAGTGAATCGGAAGTGATCGCGCTTGCGACGCTGATGACCTACAAGTGTGCGATAGTCGATGTCCCGTTCGGAGGGGCGAAAGGTGCAATTCAGATCAGTCCTCGTGACTTTTCTGTTGAGGAACTGGAACGGATTACGCGCCGCTACACAACAGAGCTGATAAGGAAGAACTTCATAGGCCCTGCGGTCGATGTTCCGGCGCCAGACTACGGCACCGGCGCGAGAGAAATGGCGTGGATCGCCGATACTTACCTGGCGTTCCACAGTGAACAGATCGATGCGCTGGGATGTGTTACCGGGAAGTCGATTGCGCAGGGCGGCATTCGTGGCCGCACGGAAGCTACCGGCCTTGGTACCTTTTACGGCTTGAGAGAAGCCTGTTCGGTCGAGGAAGACATGAAGAGACTCGGCCTTGAAACCGGTCTGGAAGGAAAGACCTTCGTGATCCAGGGCCTCGGGAATGTTGGTTACTACGCAGCAAAATTCTGCACCGAGCACGGCGCGAAGCTGATTGGTGTGGCTGAATTCGAGGGCGGAATTCATAAAGAAGACGGAATCGATCTCGAAGCACTGATGAACTTCCGCAGGGAGACAGGCTCAATCGTAGGATTTGAAGGTTCGACCGCTCTCCCGAAACGCGAGGACGCGCTTGAGATCGAATGCGACATCCTGATCCCTGCTGCTCTCGAAAATCAGGTGACAGCTGAGAACGCGCCAAGGATCAAGGCAAAAATCATCGGCGAGGCAGCGAATGGGCCGGTGACTGCTGACGCAGAGAAGATCCTCGAAGAAAAAGGAATAATGATCGTCCCGGATGTTTACCTGAACGCCGGCGGCGTGACAGTTTCTTATTTTGAGTGGCTAAAAAATCTTTCTCATGTCCGTTTCGGAAGAATGGGCAAACGGTTCGAACAAAGCGCTTACGACAAGATCCTCGGGATCGTGGAGCGGGAAACCGGCAGGACACTGACAAAAGAAGAGCGTGAAACGGTTGCGCGCGGGGCTGATGAGGCAGACCTTGTATACTCAGGCCTCGAGGAAACGATGATCACAGCGTACCAGCATACGCGCGAGATCCTTAAAAGAAATGACAAGGTCGAGAACCTTCGAACGGCCGCATTCGTGAATGCTATCGACAAGGTTGCACTTTGTTACCAGGAACTCGGGATCTTTCCGTAGAAAGCGGATCTTTGGTCATTACAAGAAAATGGGCTGCCGGCTTTCGGCAACCCATTTTTTATTCGGTTTTTTCTCCAACAGGATCTTAAAAATATCTCGCCATCCTGCGGCGAATGATTCCCTGGATATCGACCTTGCAATTGTGTTTCCGCAGTCACCTCCTTTCAAGTGCGACGCGGGCCGGTGATTCTCCCGGCAGGTGCTGATTATCTGTGACCAAGCTTCAATTGCTAAGATCGCAGTTCATTCCCGAATGCAAACAGTATTAAGGCCGAGATCAAAAGTACAAAACAAACGATCCTTGTAAATAAATTCATTTTGGTTCTCCGTGAGAATAAGTCGTCTTCTCTGGGTTGAATCCAAGGCAATATGCGTTCCGTTGGGGGCTGAGGTTATTTTCTGGGTTGGAAGTAACTGCGGACGCACGATATAGACGCGGTCCGCTCGATATGAGCGAATCAATCAAATTCGGTCAAGCTGACAAAAATAGTCAGGCTTCAAGCCGGGTTCTTGCACTCTCTATGAAGGCGTTCAGCATATGGGCAACTCGCCGAGTCATCTCTTTCCCTATCAGATTCTCTCCAACAAGCCCCGCCAACGCATGAAGATCGGACGCGGAGTCCCTTCTCAGCTCGATATTCTGGGAAAAGTTGACCAAGGTCGAACGGCCGGACTTTGGAAGAAAATCGGCCGCATATCTCATCAGGTTGTAACGCTCCAGATCGACTGGGGACCATTCGACGCGCTCATCGCTGTTTTCGGTTTCGCGCACAGGAAATCTCTCGACAAAGGAACCTACGAAGGGAATATCAGCGCGGATCTTCCAATAAGTGATGCCTTTTGAGTCAGTGTGAATCGACTCTATACTTGGCATATGGTCCAGAAAGTTCGTGATGTCGGCAAAGAAATCACGAACGCGATCGAAACCTGCGTCAATCTCAAATGTTTTGCTGAAATCTGCTCGGACAGTGAACATAGGTGGCAGTTCGGCGGGAGACAAGCCTGTCTCTACAAGATTCTATTACCAGATGCAAAAAATCCAAAGTGCTGATTCGTTTAAGAGATTGAACAGTTGTCCAGCTTGCGGAACGCAAAAGTTCCTGAGGCGACAAGACCTCACTGACGATCAGCTGTTGGTCGCAGAACGGTTCAAGGTCCCGGCACCGGCAGCCGCCACTGCTCACGCAAACGAAATCGTTTACTGCGCAAGGTGCCTGAGGCCATTTCGACAGTTTCTTGACTTCGGCTAAAGCACCTTTTCAGCCTGGGAGCAGGATAGATTCAAATGCGTCCCGGACAGCGATCCTGTGATACGAAAGCTGCTCAAGCAGATCAGCGGGATTACTGCATTTCATTCGTTCTGCAATAAGCTCGAGAACCGGCAACTTGCCGAGTGGCACGAGCGTTGATCTTCCCAAGCTGAGCCTAATATTGTGATCCAGCCTGCTCAGGAATCCGTAACCGTGTGACAACGATTCGTGTTCCCTTGCTCCGATCGCTCTTCTTTCAAGCAGTCTGTCAAGAGTCCCTCCGGTTGATCGGTCCTGCTCATCGTCGGGAACTCCTGCGGACAATTGCAGGTAGCGAACCGCGAAGTAAACGTCCTGCAGTCCGCCTTCGCCGTACTTGAGGTCGATGGAACGGCCGCGTCTTCCCTCTGATTTCTCCGTTTCGAGGCGATGCCTGATCTTCCAGGTCGCATCCCTGAGAACCTTTTGCTCCGCTTCTGCTGCGTTCCCGTGAATGATTTTTCGTAGTTCAGTGTCGGTTTCGCCGAGTTCGAGGCCGCTGCAGAAGACCGAACGCGCTTTCACGTAAGCAAGCCACTCCCAGATGGCTGACCGGTCTTCAAAGTATTCATAAAGCGCGGTTTTGCCGATCGCAGTTGCCCCGTTTCTTCCATCGGGTCTGAGACGAAGATCTACTTTATATAGTGAGCCTTCTCGCGTTAGACTTGAAAGCGCCGTCACAAAGATCTCGACGGCTTTTGAGTAGAACTCAGCGTGTGTCTTGTTTCCAGCGGGAGATGGGGCCTTGTCGTCGAAGACTATCAGAAGATCTAGGTCCGAGTGATAGTCCATTCCACCGCCGCCGAGCTTTCCGAGGCCGATAACGTTCCACGCGACTCCACATTCCAGTGAGCCAAAAACCTCCTCAAGACGATGTTCTGTGATCTCGACCGCGGCGGCTATGGATGCCTCTGCGAGGGATGTCTGCCGAGATTTTACTTCCCGAAGTCCGGCATTTGCGCAAACGTCTGCGACAACGATCTCAAGCATGAGCCGCGACCAGTTAGTCCTTATTCCGGCGAGCATCTCCTTGAAGTCGCCGGATGCCTCGCCAACGGCATCGCGCATCTCCAGTTCGGGATCGGACCATTCCCATTTATCGCTGCAGCGGGGAATCTCGTTTATCCTCAGACCGCTTGCGCGAAGAAGCGGCGCAAACGGACGCGCGTAGAGGTCTAGGCGTTCCATCACGTCGCGGACATTCGTGTCAGCCGATACAAGCGATGCCGGATCTTCACTGTATTCCCGTTTTCGCTTGGAAGGCGGGGCTTTCTTCGTTTCCGCATCTCTCGAGTGAGAGATCTCCACATACTCGGTTTGATCGAAGAAACGCTTGAAAATGCGGCTCACGTTTCCCACGTGTTTCGCCAGCTTAGATCGGAACCCTGCCGAGTCCTCAAATCCGCATCTCCTGGCGACAAGTTCTTGTCGCCCAGACTCGTTCGGGATCAGATGGGTTTGGAGCCCGTGTTCCATCTGCAGCCTGTGTTCGACCTTTCGAAGAAACCCATAAGCCTCGCTCAAACGTGTAAACTCGTTCTCACTGATCAATCCGCGGTCGGCAAGGCGGGACAGGCTGATCAAGGTATGCGGCGCTCGCAGCCACTTGTCTTCGGCCCCGAAAGCAAGCTGCAGGGCCTGAGCAATGAATTCGATCTCTCTGATCCCGCCCATCCCGAGCTTTACGTCGTAGCCCTGACTTCTGATCTTTTCGAGATCGATCTTTTGTTTCGACCGGAGCACATTTGCAAGAGCATTCTCGACAGTTTCATCAGGTGAGAACACGTATGCTTCGACTGAATCGTAGAACATCTGAAACAGCCCTTCGTCTCCCGCACTGTTCCGGCTCCGGATGAGTACCTGTTTTTCCCAAAGTTGCGCTGAGTCTCTGTAGTATGCAATAGCCTCTTTCAAAGAAACTGCGAGGGCGCCGACCCTTCCGTGAGGACGGAGGCGATGATCGACCCGGTAGGCCCCGCCTTCTCCTTTCGGTTCGCTCACGACTCTTGAAACGTGCTCGGCAAGCTTTACAAAGTATTCCTTGTTCGAGGTTTTGCCGCGGCTTCCTTGCCCGGATGTGCTTCCGTCACTTGAATACAAGAACAGGAGATCGATATCCGAAGAGTAGTTGAGCTCCTTCGACCCTAGCTTTCCCAGCGCGACAACGCAGAACTGTGCTCGAGAGGACTTCTTGTTCTGGTCCGTTTCAAGCGGCATCCCGAACCGGTTATCGAGTTCCTGAATCGATGTTCTGAGAGCATGTTCGAGAATCGAGTCAGCAAGGTTCGAGATCTCTTCAGTCAGTTCGGCGATGGTGCCAAGACCGCGTATGTCCTTCAAAAATATTCGTATCAGTTCGCGTCTTCGGAAGCGGGAAAGCATTACTGCCGGATCGACGCTTGTGTTAATCAGATCGAACCTCGCGAGCGATTCCAGAAGCTGCTCTTTGTCACGGACCTTCTGGTCACGCTTTTCACGCGCAAGCCAGCGAATATATGAGGGATTCTGCAAGACCGTTGTCGAAAGAAGAGGACTGTAAGCGGCGATGGTAAGGATGTCCGACAAAAGGCTTCGGTCCCGTACAAGTTTCTTTGTTTCTCTGGGATGTTTCGAGGAGATCTCGGCGAAAAACCTCTCGGCGCTTTCTGGGTCCGGAAGGTCTCTTGTGAGGGGCTCTATGTTCTCCATTTTGGTACGAAAAGCATAAATGATAAACGTAAAGTTCCAAATGGCAAGACACGCGTTTACAGTAGGGCAGAGGTTTCACAGGCGTCGCCTGGACGAACTCCTCTTTGACCGTTTCCGGTCGTTGAGCAAGGCGTACATCCGTTCGGTCGTGAAAGACGGGGGGTGTGAATTGAACGGCTACGGCGCCAACTCTGGAGAGGTGGTCAGGGAAGGTGACTATGTCGAGATCGAGGTTGACGAGACGCGAGAATCCGGCATGAAACCGGAGGACATTTCACTCGACGTGCTGTATGAGGATTCCACCCTCCTGATAGTGAACAAACCCGCAGGAATGCTCGTCCACCCCACCAATTTCGAGCGTAACGGGACGATGCTGAATGCGATGACCTTTTACCTGAACTCTAGTCAGGACAGGGACGAAGAATTTGTCAGGCCGCACCTGATTCACAGGCTAGATCGGGAGACATCGGGAGTCTTGATCGCGGCGAAAGACCAGAGATCGTCCCGCGTTCTCTGTTCGCATTTCAAGCGGGGACATATTGAAAAGGAATATACCGCGATTGTCGATGGCATCGTTGCAAAGAACGAAGGGGTGATCGAGATGCCGATCGGCAGGAACGCGGAGAAGAAGATCTGGGAAGTAATGGAAGAAGGGAAGCCTTCAGTAACGAATTTCAAGGTGATGAGGCGGCTGAGAAGCAAGACACATATCAAGCTGGAAGCTGTGACAGGAAGGACAAATCAGCTCAGAATACACTGTTCAGCGATCGGGCATCCGATCCTTGGCGATGAAGTTAACGGCGGAAGCAGTTTCAGGCGAATGTGCCTGCACGCCTCCCGGACGGAATTCTGGCATCCGAACGGATCAAAGAGGATGAGTATTGAGAGCCGTCCGGATTTTCTC
The DNA here is from genome assembly GCA_003385635.1 of Acidobacteriota bacterium. GTDB lineage: Bacteria > Acidobacteriota > Blastocatellia > Pyrinomonadales > Pyrinomonadaceae > Aridibacter. The sequence goes on from QQUY01000001.1 coordinate 1,074,357, forward strand.
GATGACGAGGATGTGTCGGATCTCTAGGAGATTGTCATTGTTTCGGAATCTCGGCGATTATCCTTAGCGGACCGCCGCTCCCACCCTTGATCTTCATCGGCAGAGCTATGATCCGAAATCCTTTGGCAGGGAGCTTGTCTAGGTTTGCGACGTTCTCGAATGCCGGAATGTCGTTCGTCATCAAGGTTACGTGGGCATCAAACGTCTCCGACCTGCCCCGGTCGATGCTTGCGGTATCGATCCCGATAGCGTTGATCTTCCTGTTGTCTACAAGCCACTTTGCCGCTTCGGGTGCGAGTCCGGGAAAGCTCAATTTCTTGATCGCTTCTTCGCCCCGCTCAGCAGTGCCCAAGTACTTCGCCTTGTCAGGATAGAACTGGCCGAAACCTGTCTCCAACAAAAGGATCGCACCGTCCGGGATTCTACCGTTCGCCTTCTCCCATTCTTCAATATCTGCAACACTTACAAGGTAATCTCGGTCTTCCGGCGTTTTCTTTGACACATCGATCTTGAATCCATCTCCTATAAGTTTCTCGAGAGGTACTTCATCAACAGTCAGTTTTCCCTCTGCGAAATGGATAGGTGAATCGATGTGCGTCCCGCCGTGCTCAGCACCCGCGTAGTTGTAAGCCGAGTAGAAAAAACCATTCGGATTCTGGCCGACGAACACCTCTTCGTGCTCGAAGGTCTCGGCAGTGACCCAATATACGGTGTCTTCGTCGAACGGATAGGACAGATCGACGATCTGTGTTTCGGTCTCAAGCGGCCTGCCGTTGTCGGGACCTGTTTCGGTTTCGGGCGAATTGCAGGCGCTAAAGAATACTGCGATCAAGAGAACTTGTGCGATCCTCACACGAAACTCCTGGCTGATTCGATCAATTAAGGCTCAAGGGACGGAACACCGGACAACCAGTGAAAGGACTCACTGCCGTCCTTCCAGACACGGCTTGTCCGCCGCTTTCGATGCAAACTCCCGTGCCTTTACGTTAGCGTCCTTAATCGGCTTTACGACGTCGGTAATGCAGATCTCGCTTTCGGTGATCTTCGAAACGGTGAGGTACGAAGCCTCTTCGTCAGAGTTCGGGTCCACCGAAGCGTTGAAACGTACGATCAGAGCGATTGGTGTCTTCTTTCCGTCTTCTTCCCTGAATCGCCACTCGGCCTTGTTGCCGACATATGAGAAAGCCGGCGAGACGACCCGCATCATCTTTAGTTCATGGACCTTTCCGGAAGGGTCGACGACATTGATGGTCTGCCTAATGTCGCTCTCGATCACCTCGAGCGAATATCCGAAGGCACCCTGACACTTTTGCTTTGAATAATATCCTTCGTTCTCTTCTTCGATAGTCTCGCACTTGTCGGCGGCAAGGTCCGTGTAAACCGAATCGACCTTGTCAGCGGACTCAGTCGGAGCCGGGACTTCCTGCGGCGATTCGGGTTCCGCATCATCGGCTGAACTGGAAAATGCCCCTTCCGCAGGTTCACCGCCGGCGGGTTCTGAAGAAGAATTGTTGGTCGATTCGATTGTCGGACATCCCGTGAAAACGAGCAATGAGAACAGGAGCGTGATTCCAAGAAGCATTTTCATAGCGTTACCTGACTGATACCGTAATGGATGTTGATAGTTCTGACTCGGAAAAATTCCTCACTTCGAATATGAAGTCGCCGTCCTCCTGAAGATCCGCGACAAGTGTCTTGTTCTCTTCTTCCATCTCAGCTTCTCCCTTCACAAGCCTGAAACGCACCTTGTCAGAAGGGGAGTTGACTGTCAGCCTCTGCCCTTTGGAAGCACTGATCACAAAACGCTTTATTCCCGGGTCTTCACCAAGTTCGATCTGGATTTCTTTCGAGTAAGAGCCTTTATCAAACTCCACTCTTTCTGCGGGGTAAAGATCCCTTCTTTCGGGCGGCGCGGTCTCTTCAAGGGAATCACCTTTCAGCCTGTATCTTCGAGTGACGGCAACTTCGGCACAGCAGTTTGCGCCGAACTCACCCGGGTCATTCGATTCAATGATCAGAATCCCTTTTTCGATCCTCGCTTCCCGCAGGCCGCCGTAAGCCCGGTCGCCGCCTTCGATCGTAAGTCGAAGAACAGGCTCACCTTCGGACATCGAGAAGATGTATGCTTCGGAAAAATTGCCGGTACCGCCCGTGTTGCAGATCGAGAGCACTACCGCTTCCTCTGCTCCGTCACCGGTCAAATCCCCGAACACCTCCCCATAGACTTCGAAATAGCGGCGCTCCGTGTAGCCGTCGACTTCCTTTTCTTCGGAGAAGTTGCCGTTGGTAACGGTGATCTTGTCGGTCAATTCATTCCGGCAAAACTCGACCTCATAAGTGAAATTCTGGAAGTCAACATCTCGTATCGAACCCTGGGCCGAGATAGCGTAACTGCCAAGCAACAAAGCCAACAAGACGGCTGCATACTTTGCTCTCATGATCCCGCCTCCTTCTCAACAAGATGCTTTTCGTGGGTCGCGTCACGGAGCTCAACAGGTTTGCCGCGTCTTCTTAGCCGCATGTTCAAGAACTCAACGAACACCGAGAACGCCATAGCGAAGTAGATGTATCCCTTCGGGATGTGCTGGTGCAGACCTTCCGCAACCAGCGTGAACCCGATCAGCAGCAGGAACGCCAGGGCAAGCATTTTGACGGTCGGGTGGCGCGAGACGAATTCCGAGATCGGGTTCGCGAAGATCATCATCCCCACGATGGCCACGACGACCGCGGCGATCATCACCCATATATTGTCCACCATTCCGATAGCCGTGATCACGGAGTCGAGGGAGAACACCATATCCAGAAGCGTGATCTGTACGATCACGCTAGCGAACGACGAGTAGACTTTGCCCGCGGTGTGGCCTTCCTCGCCTTCCAGCGAGCCGTGGATCTCGTGCGTGCTCTTCGCCAGCAGGAAGAGTCCGCCCAGCAGCAGGATCATGTCCCTGCCGGAAACCTCCTGGCCGAATATCGCGAACAGCGGATACGTCAGCCCCATCACCCAGGCGAGCGAAAAGAGAAGTATTACGCGCATTATCAGCGCGAGAGCAAGACCTATGAAGCGCGCTTTAGCTTGCTGCTCCGGCTTAAGCTTTCCGGAGAGGATGGAGATGAAAATGATGTTATCGATCCCGAGTACAAGCTCGAGGATCGTAAGCGTTAGAAACGCTATCCATATCTGAGGGTCGAGAAGGAATTCCATAAGTGTTGCACCAAGAAATGGCTTACTGCCGCCCGCTTCGAATCAATCGATCCCGAATGCCCAGCCGAGCGAGATCACCACGTTGCCGGTTTGGCTCCGGCCGTTAATGGGATCGCGTTGGATGTCGACGATTCCTCTGGAAACGCGTGCATCGAACATCAGGTAGTTCGCGCCAAACGGGATCTCGAAACCGCCGCCTCCCGTAAAGCCAAAGTTGTTAGAGTTGATGTCGCCCTTGACGTCGGTATCGGCGTCAAACGGAATCGCCGGAAAAGGATCACCGTTCGGCGGAAGTAGGACCGGAATAGTTCCGTCCCGGTCGAGGAAAAGCGTGCTGGTCCCGCGGGTCTTTGTCTCCGCCGAAACAAGCCGACCATAAAATACTCCGCCGTTGACATAAAAACGTGGCTTGCCGGTCGGGCCGAACTTGTACTTGGCAAGCACGGGGATCTCCAAATAATTGAGGACCGCCTCATTGTCAAAATCCGCGTAATAGAAGTTCCCTGGAGGCAAAGGCGGCAAACCAGGGATGTCTTGCGTCACCGGTTGCATACCGTTTCTAGTACCGCCCTGTCCAGCGAAGTTCACTTCCGGCTGGACGGAGAACCGCTCAGAAACAGGTATGTCAAAGAACGCACCAAAATTCGGGGCAAGCCTGGATTTATAGTCGCGACTGATCTCATTGTCCTCGCCGCCGCTTAACTGAGGAATGCTGACGCCGCCTTTGAATCCGATAAAGACATCGGCTCTATCCTGGGCGTATACGCCCGGGGCCGAAAATACGAAAACAAGCAATGCGGTAAGGGCAAAACGGAAAGGGGTCATTGGCAGTCTCCTGGAATGTGCAGAAAGGTTTACTGCGGAAAATTGAGCGACAGTCTATCACTAGCATCTCCCTATCGCGATATGCTTTTCTCAGGGGCGCTCATATACGAGCTTTCCTCCGACAAACGTAGCTACCGGTCCGCCCCGGAATCTCCATCCCGAGAAGGGAGAATTTCTCGATTTCGACCTCGTTTCCCAGACATCGTATTCCCATTCAAGTTCGGGATCGATGATTGTCACGTCGGCGCATGAGCCGGGCGCGAGAGTGCCTCGGTCTTTCAATCCGAAGATCTTGGCCGGGTTTGACGAACACAACTCGACCAGCCGTTCGAGGCCTATGACACCTTTGTGTACAAGTTCATTGAAAGCAAGTCCGATAGCGGTCTCAAGCCCTATGATCCCGAACGGAGCCCGGTCGAACTCGAGCGCTTTCTCGTCGGCGTGATGCGGAGCGTGGTCGGTCGCGATCGCGTCGATGGTACCGTCGCGGATCCCCTCGATAACGGCTTCGCGGTGCTCTTCACTTCTAAGCGGTGGAGCCATCTTTGTGTTCGTGTCATAGCCCTCGACCGCCTTGTCGGTGAGTGTAAAGTGATGAGGGGTTACTTCGCATGTAACCCGCACTCCCTCGGCCTTTGCCTGCCTTACGGCATTTACCGCACCGCGTGTCGAGACGTGAGCGACGTGGATATGGGCACCAGTTTCGCGGGCGAGAAGTATGTCGCGTACGGCGTCAATGTCTTCAGCCAGGGCCGGCATCCCCTTCAAACCAAGAGAAAGCGAAACCTTTCCCTCGTGCATCACGCCGCCAGCTGAAAGCGATTTGTCTTCGCAGTGGTCTATCACCGGCAGGTCGTGATCCCGAGCATACTGCATAGCGCGGCGCATCATTCCCGCGGTGGGCACCGGCCGGCCGTCATCTGATACCGCGACAGCCCCGGCGGATTTCATTTCCGCCATCTCTGCAAGTTCGCCGCCGTCGGAGTTTTTTGTGATCGCTCCGATCGGGAAAACATTTGCCAGTCCGGCGTGTTCCGCCTGCTCGATCATATAGCGTGTGATCGCGGCGTTGTCGTTTATGGGACTCGTGTTAGGCATCGGACAGATGCTGGTCCATCCACCCGCCACCGCAGCTGCACATCCGGAAGCGATGTTCTCCTTGTGCTCCTGACCTGGTTCGCGCAGATGAACATGAAGGTCGATAAAACCCGGCGCAATCAGACATCCGCCGGCGTCAAATACCTCAACGTCCACAGGATCAGCGTCGGACTGCCGAAGCCATTCGGATACCCTGCCGTTCTCGATCAGCAGGTTCATGCCGGTGTTCTCTTTTGCGGCCGGATCTACAAGGTGGCCGTTCTTTATAAGAAGTCTCATTTTCGGGTTTAGGAAATCCTGGGCTCTTTTCTATTCGTCTTCGCGCGAGATCCGCCCTCCTGTAGCAAGATAAAGCACGGCCATTCGTACCGTGACCCCGTACTTCACCTGATCCAGGATCTGAGACCTTGCGCTGTCCGCGACATCGGAAGCGATCTCGATCCCCCGGTTCATCGGCCCCGGATGAAGGACGATCGCGTCTTCCTTTGCGAGTGCGAGGCGTTCCTGTGTAAGACCGTAATGGACTGCGTATTCGCTCAGAGTTGGGAAGAATGCCGAATCCTGCCTCTCTTTCTGAATTCTAAGGATCATCACGACATCGGTATCCGCGATGGCCTCCTCGACATTCTCTGAAACCGTCAGCCCTTCCTCCACAAGGTGTACGAAGTCTTCCGGTACAAGGGTCCGCGGGCCGGCGACACGGACTGACGCTCCGAGCTTTGTCAGGAGGTGGATATTCGACCGCGCGACCCTCGAATGAAGGATGTCGCCGATTATCGCGACTTTCAGACCCTCGATCTTGTGTTTTCTCTCGCGGATCGTCATCGCATCAAGCAAAGCCTGTGTCGGGTGCTCGTTTGTACCGTCGCCGGCATTCACAATGGCCGCTTTGCTGATCCTGGCCAGCTGGTGAGGGACCCCGGCGCTTGAGTGCCTCACAACGATGCAGTCAGGCTGCATTGCGTCAAGGGTGAGCGCGGTATCTACCAGGGTCTCGCCTTTTGAAACACTTGAAGTGGAAACACTGATATTTACTGAATCAGCGGAAAGCCGTTTTGCGGCGAGCTCAAAAGACGTCCGTGTTCGGGTGGAAGCTTCGAAAAAGAGGTTGATGACCGTTTTACCCCTTAGCGCCGGGACCTTTTTTATTTCGCGCGATGAGATCTCGCGAAAGTTCTCAGCAGTATCGAGGATCCCAAGGACCTCGTCCGCCGAAAGGTCCTTTATTCCGAGCAAGTCTTTTCTGTGAAAGGGTTTCTCCATCGGCCTTTGTTTAGCGGATACAAAAAAAGCAAGGCGCCGGCCTTGCTTTTCGGATCATTCGTCCGGGAGAGTGTATATCCCCACACCCTCGACTCCATCGTATTCTTCAAGCATCACCTTGATGATCTCGCTTTTCTTCGTCGGAACGACCCGGCCTACGAAATCGGCGTGAATCGGAAGCTCCCTGTGCTCTCTTCCGCGGTCGATCAGAACAGCGAGCTGCACACGCTTTGGTCGTCCAAAGTCCATCAGCTGGTCAAGGGCGGCCCTGATGGTCCTACCGGTATAGAGAACATCATCGACAAGGACGATCGTTTTTTCGTCAATATCGGAGTCAAGCTCGGTCCTGTTGACGACCGGATTCGCTCCGACCGTTGAAAGGTCATCCCTGTAAAGAGTGATGTCGATGATTCCGAACTCGGGCCTTACAGACTCGATCTCTTCGATCTTGTCGACGAGAGTCCTCGCGAGCGGCACTCCCCGACGTCGGATTCCGACCAGATAAAGGCCTTCAGCACCGTGATTCTCCTCGACAATCTCGGAAGCAAGCCGCGAAAGAGCGCGCCCGATGCGCTCTGAATCCATTATTTTGGCCTTTTCGACCAGCTTCAGCTCATCGACCATTGACGCAAATCCTAGCAAACAAGCGATGCCGTTAACAAGCGGACTGCGGAGAATGACAAGCCCCGGCCGAGGCGATAGAATTTGGCGACCGGAATCGTTGCCGATGTCTTTCTACGAAGCAATCGTTAAACCCCTGGTTTTCAAAGTTCCTGCAGAGACCGCTCACGAGATCGGGATCGGGATCTTGCGCGCGTCACTTTCGATTCCGTCGATACGTTCTGCCGTGAAAGGCCGGATGACCCGGAGCGGCCCGGGCGGGATCGAGCGATTCGGTCTCAGGTTTCCGAATCCTGTGGGCATTGCTGCGGGTTTTGACAAGAACGGTCTTGTCGTTACCCAGCTGGCCTCACTTGGTTTTGGTTTTATTGAAGTGGGCACGGTAACTTTGAGGCCGCAGGCCGGAAATCCGAAGCCCAGGCTCTTTCGCCTGCCAAAGGACCGTGCGCTCATCAACCGGCTCGGATTTAACAACCAAGGAGCCTCGATCGTCGCCGAAAGGCTCTCGAAGACGGAATGCGATAGCGTGGTCGGAGTGAACATCGGGAAGAACAAGGATGTGGACAACTCGGATGCAGTCGCGAACTATCTTGAATGTTTCCGGATCGTCCAGCCGGTGGCCGACTACGTTACTGTCAATGTCTCGTCGCCAAACACTCCCAATCTGAGGGAACTTCAGGGATCCGAGATGCTCGAACGTCTGCTGTCAGCTCTCCAGAATGTGAACTCTGCTTCGAAGAGCTCCCGGCCGATATTGCTCAAGATCGCGCCCGATCTGAGCGAAAAGGCGATCGAGGACGTGGTTTCAACTGCGCTCCGGAACGAGATCGCTGGAATCATTGCGACGAATACGACCGTTGAGCGGAGCGGACTGGTATCCGACCCGGAAACCGTGAGATCGATCGGCGCCGGAGGGCTCAGCGGACTGCCTTTGAAAGCTAGGTCGACAAAGATCGTTGGATCGATCTACAAGATAGCCGGGGAAGCGCTCCCGATCATAGGAGTAGGAGGCATATTTTCCGGCGAGGACGCTTTTGAAAAGATCGCGGCAGGCGCTTCGCTTGTACAGGCATATAGCGGCTTTGTATTCCAGGGTCCGGGATTTGCACGCAACGTAAACGAAGGACTGGCGGCAAGTTTGGACGGGCACGGTTTCAAGACCCTTGATGAAGCGGTCGGAAGCGGGGTGTAAATAGTTCCGAATACCGGAGAAAACCTTGAACGACGTTCTGCCGAAGCTTGGAAGCGAAGTGGCCGGCATGATCGTCATTCGTTCTTCCGGCCATTCGTTTCAACAAATAACCAGCCGCGTGGCACCGGTTTTCACAAGCCGCTCCTAGATTGACAGCGGTCACTCAGGGACTATAATTAAGTCTTTTGCTTGATCGCTGTTTGAAATTGAGTTTTATCGGTTCAGGGTTATGAAAATCGATCTAAGCAGGTCGGACGGAGCGACCACTTCATTCGACGTCGTTTTGAAACCGGCGGATATCGATCTGGAGACCGATCTCGCCAGTGTTGAAGGCGACATTTCGGTCACAGGCGAGGTTTCAAACGAAGACACGATGACAGTGGTGAGGGCGGAGGTGAAGGCACCTCTCAACATCGACTGCAGCCGTTGTCTCGCCGAGATCCCCACGGATCAGGATTTCAGCTTCAAGAACGCCTTTATCGCAGGAGATAACGTCTCCGACGAACAAGAGGTCGAACTCGATCTGCAGGATCTTGAGCTTTCGTTCGCAAGAGAGGAAGAGGTTGACCTTGTTGACATAGTACGTGAGCAGATCATTCTGAACCTGCCGGCGCATCCGCTTTGCAAGGAAGACTGTAAAGGCCTGTGCGAGGTCTGCGGCGCGAACCTGAACGAAAAGAGTTGCGATTGCAAGCAGGAAGAGACCGACCCGCGTTGGGCGGCACTTAAAAATCTGAAATAGAGAGAATATAAAATGGACGCCGGCGTCCGGCTTTGCCGGATCAAGGCGCCCAACTAGTATTTACAGATATTCACGGAGTCATCATGGCCAATCCAAAGAGAAAACAGTCCAAATCGAGATCGCGCAAGCGACGCTCGCACGACGCTCTAGAGGTTCCCCAGTTCTACCTGGACAAGGATACCGGCGAGCCTATGCAGCCGCACCGCATCGATCCGAAAACGGGAATGTACAAAGGACGAAAGATTCTTGACGTAGAAGAAGAGATCTAGATCTTCAATCTATGAATGCAGGAATAATCAGCACGGGCTCCGACTATCCGGAAGGAGTTCTCACGAATGCGGATCTCGAGCAGATCGTCGAGACCTCGGACGAGTGGATCACCACCCGGACAGGTATCAAAGAAAGACGCAAGGCCGCTCCGGATGAATACACGTCCCAGTTTGCCGTCCGGGCCGGAAAGCAGGCTATCCAGCGTGCCGGCCTCAAACCCGAAGACATCGAGATAATCATCTGCGCGACAACGACGCCTGACCAGATACTTCCATCCACCGGTTGCCTGATACAACGTGATCTTGGCTGCGTGAATGCTGCGGGAATGGACGTCTTCGCGGCTTGCTCAGGTTTCATATACGGCATCTCGATGGTCGAGTCGATGATAAGGACGGGTCAGATCCGATATGCACTCGTCATTGGTGCCGAGATCCTTACGAAGTACGTTGACTACACAGACCGAACGACCTGCGTCATATTTGGAGACGGAGCAGGCGCCGCAGTACTTGGACCGGTAGGAGAGGGCAAGGGAATTCTCTCGACAAAGATTCTTTCCGACGGCAATTTCGAGGAACAGCTCTACGCAAGGGGCGGCGGAACCAAACTCGGAACGACACACGAAACGATCGACAATCGCGAGCATTTCTTCAAGATGCGCGGGAACGAGATCTTTAAGGTTGCGGTGCGCAACATGTCCGGGATCTCCAGGGAGATGCTTGAAAAAGCAGGCCTCGATGTCGAGGACGTCGATATCGTGATACCGCATCAGGCAAATCAACGGATCACCGACGCAGTCGCCAAGAAACTCGGAGTAGACTCCGGCAAGGTTTACTCAAACATTGACCGGATGGGTAACACTTCATCCGCGTCGATTCCCATCGCGCTCGACGAAGTTATCACCGCAGGAGAGATCTCGGAAGGGGACGTCGTTCTGCTTACTGCATTTGGCGGAGGAATCACCTGGGGCGCGTCCGTAGTAAGGTTCTAGGCTCTTGTTACGTTGAGCAATGGGTAAAACCGCATATATTTTTCCTGGACAGGGCTCGCAATCGCCCGGAATGGGAAAGGACATCTTTGATAATTACGCTTCTGCCCGGACCGCCTTTGCGGAAGCGGACGAGGCGCTGGGTTTTTCGATCTCCGAGATGTGCTTCTCGGGGACCGATGAGCAACTTGCGTTGACGGCCAACACCCAGCCCGCGATCCTTTCGACATCGGTCGCTGTTTTCAGGGCGATGAAAGAAGCCGGATTCCGGGATCCCGACTACGTGGCGGGACACAGTCTTGGTGAGTACTCCGCATTGGTCGCCGCCGGCGCTGTCAGCTTGCGGGATGCGGCTGAGACTGTAAGAAACCGAGGTTCGTATATGCAGGAGGCTGTTCCCGTCGGAGTCGGAGCGATGGCGGCGATAATTGGCCTTGATCTGCAAACTGTTGAATCAGCCTGCAGGGAGTCTGCTGAAGGACAGGTTTGTTCACCGGCGAACATCAATTCACCGAGACAGATCGTGATCGCCGGAGATTCGGATGCGGTCGATCGTGCGTGCGAGATCTTAAAGGAAAAGGGCGCGAAACGAGCGATCCGCCTGAATGTGTCGGCGCCGTTCCACTGTTCGCTGATGACGCCGGCTCAGATCAGGCTCGCAGAGGAACTGAACAAGATCGAATTCTCCGACCCTGCCTTTCCGGTTGTCGAGAATGTCACCGCTGAAGTGAATTTGTCTGGGGACCGGATCGTCTCTGCGCTGACCGAACAGGTTTCTTCGCCGGTCAGGTGGCTTCAGACGGTCGAGAAGCTGATCGGGCTCGGAGTGGACACCTTTGTCGAGGTCGGGCCGGGCAAAGTTCTCTCCGGACTTGTCAGGCAAACAGACAGAGAAGTTCAATGTTTTAACGTTGAAGATTCAGAAAGTTTGGGCAATACTCTTAAAACTTTATAAGGAAACCAGGAGAAGATATGTCAGAGATTCAGGATAAGATCAAACAGATCATTGTAGATGAGCTTGGCGTCGATGACGCCGAAGTCACTGAAAACGCGCGGTTTATTGAGGATCTCGGTGCGGACTCGCTCGATCTCGTCGAACTCGTCATGCGGTTTGAAGAGGAGTTTGATATCGAGATTCCGGACGAGGATGCCGAAAAGATCCAGTCGGTACGCGACGCGTACGCGTACGTTGAACAGAATCAAGACAGCTAGACACGGAATTCGTGCCGAAGGCTGCGTGTCTGTCGCCTCAGGGCATCAGGCCGCTTTTGAGGCACGAATTTTTGCGTCTGAGCACTTCTTGTATCCATACGTGGAGTAGATATGAGACGTCGAGTAGTAGTAACCGGACTCGGGTTGGTAACGGCCTGCGGAAACGATGTTCCAACGACTTGGGACTCGTTGATGCACAGCAGACACGGAGCGGACTACATAAAGAAATTCGACGCCGGAGAATTTCCGGTCCGATTCGCGTGCGAGGTCAAGGATTTTGATCCGGAAGATCTCCTCGAGAAAAAAGAGGCGCGAAGAATGGGCGCCTTTACCCACTTCGCCATAGCTGCGTCGGACGAGGCGATAAAGGACAGTGGTCTTGAGATCGATGATTCCAACGCTGAGATGGTCGGTACATACATCAGTTCGGGGATCGGCGATTTCTGGGCAATCGAAAGAGAGCACGAGAAACTCCTGACTGCGGGTCCCGGAAGGGTGTCGCCGTTCTTTATCGTTTCAGCGATCGTCAATCTGGCGGCCGGAAACGTGTCTATCAGGCATGGGGCCAAAGGGCCTAATTCGGCGACAGCTACCGCATGCTCTGCCGGGGCACACGCGATCGGCGACAGTTTCAGGATCATCGAGCGCGGGGATGCGGATGCGATGATATGCGGCGGAGCTGAATCCGCGATCACTCCTATGTCGGTCGCCGGGTTTGCGTCGATGCGGGCGCTTTCAACACGTAATGACGATCCTTCAACCGCATCAAGGCCGTTCGACGCAGAGCGCGATGGATTTGTGATAGGCGAAGGCGCCGGGATCCTTATTCTTGAAGAACTTGAGCACGCAAAGGCAAGGGGCGCGAAGATCTATGCGGAGATCGTTGGTTACGGTATGACGAGCGACGCGTTTCACGTTACGATGCCAGATGAGACCGGTTCAGGCGCGATCCGCGTAATGGAAAAAGCCATCGGTGACGCGGGAATCGAGCCTGACCAGATCGGTTACATCAATGCCCACGGAACGTCAACTCCGTACAATGACAAGTTTGAAACCCTTGCGATAAAGAAGACCTTCGGCGATCATGCAGCGAAGCTCGCCGTGAGTTCCACCAAGTCGATGACAGGACATGCGCTTGGTGCCGCGGGCGGGATCGAGGCGGTGTTCAGCGTGTTGGCGATCGACAACAATGCGATCCCGCCTACTATCAACCTTGAGAATCCCGATCCCGATTGCGATCTAGATTATGTCCCGAACGAGGCAAGGGACGTTAAGGTCGATTACGTACTTTCCAACAGTTTCGGATTTGGCGGCACAAATGCCTGCCTGATATTCAGGCGATTCGCCGACTAGGCGGTTGGAATCCCGCCTTCTCTCATTGCGCGCCGGATCAGGCAAAGTATAATGAATGAATAGCCATTCAGTGTGATAGTTTTTTCTATAAGATCATGAAATTCATAGTGTTGATGAAGCAGGTGGCGAACAAGGACGCCGTATTGCGCATTCGCGGAGATGAGAAGTGGATCGACGAGTCCGACATTTCGATGCAGACAAATGAGTCTGACGGGTATGCGCTTGAAGAAGCGCTCCGGATGAAGGAAGCAGTCGGCGACGCAGAGGTAGTCGTGTGTACGCTTGGTAAAGCGTCCGCAAAAACCGTTATCAAGGATGCCTTGGCGCGCGGCGCGGACCGTGCGATCCACATCGTTGTCGAAGATGACAGCGAACTTTCGCCCTTCCAGATCGCTTCGGCCATTGCCGATTCGGTGAGGGAGGAGAATGCGGACCTCATTTTTGCCGGGCTTCAATCGGACGATTCGAGTTTTGGCCAGACCGGAGTAGTACTCGCGGAACTGATGGCGATCCCGCACGCTACGATCGTGATCGAGATCGATCGCGAAAGCGCGGGCGATACGCTGCGTGTAAAGCGAGAACTGGAAAGCGGTTGGTATCAGTGGTTTGAGTACGATCTTCCAGCGCTTCTGACTATCCAGTCTGGTATCTCCCAGATCCGATACGCGTCGCTGAAAGGCATTATGGCGGCTAAAAAGAAAGAGATTCGCGAGGTGGCTCCATCGATCAGCGACTTTGCGGGCGCCCAGAAGGTACGCAAGGTCTATCTGCCTCTGAAGACCAAGCAGACACAGATGCTCGGAAATGGCGACGCGAAGGCGGGCGCGGCCGAACTCGTCGAGAAACTGAAGGATGAGGTCCGGATCCTCTAAGAGTTCCGAGTTCCAGGTTCCAAGTTCGGGGGTTCCAAGTTCCAGGTTCTCGGTACTAAGCTCCACGTTTCGAGTTCCAGGTAGCTGAGATGGAATTTCAATTTCGAGCCTCGGATCTCCGATCGCAGACACAAGGCGATTCCGATTCAGAGTCGTTAACTCTGAACTGTGAACGTCAGTCTTGGAACTTGGAACCCAGAACTAACTATTCACGATTCCCGATTTACTATTCACTAAGAAAATGATCCTCGTATTCATAGAACACAAAGATTGCGTATTGAATAAGACCTCGCTTGAGGCTGTCGCAGCAGCCCAATCGATGGGCAGAGACCTTGGAATGGAAGTCGCCGCGGTGATTCCCTGTGCGGTCGATTGTGCGTTGGCCCAGGAGATCGCCGCGTATGACGTTTCGAAGGTCATTGTGGCCAAGAACGCGAAGCTTTCCACATATACCCCGGACGGCTACACCGATGCTTTTGAACAGGTGATCAAGGCCACTAATGCTAATTGGGTCGTGATGGCTCACACCTATCAGGTCAGGGATTTCTGCCCTCGCGTAGCCACCAGGTTTGGGAGCGAGATGGTCGGCGACTGCATCCGGTACAAGAACGAAGGCGGCCAGCTGGTGTTTACCCGCCGGATCTTCCTTGGAAAGCTTGATGCTGACGTGACCGTGGGCGGAGAAGGCCCGCATTTCGTCACATTTCAGTCCGGGGCTTTTAGGGGCGACGACGCCGCGGCGGGAACTGCTTCGGTGGAATCGATGGATATCGAGGTTGGCGACATTCGGATGCGTCCGGAAGAGCCCTTCCAGGAATCAAAAGCAGCGGTCGATCTAACAAAATCCGAGATCATTGTCGCGATCGGCAGGGGCATCAAGTCGGAAGAGAACATCAAGGTCGCCGAAGAGCTGGCAGAGGTCCTTGGGGCCGACATTGCGGCGTCCAGGCCGATCTGCGACGCCGACTGGCTTCCGATCGACAGACAGATAGGTTCATCAGGACAGACCGTAGCTCCGAAGGTATACTTCGCGCTTGGTATTTCAGGCGCGATCCAGCACATCGTTGGAATGAAGAACTCCGGCGCCATCGTCGCGATCAACAAGGACGCCGAAGCCCCGATCTTCGATATCGCCGACTACGGGATAGTCGGCGACCTTTTCGAAGCCGTCCCGGTCCTTATCGAGGAGATAAAAAAGGCAAAAGGCTAGAAGGCAGAAGACAGGAGACAGGAGACAGGACACAGGACACTGGACACTGGAGTCGGAACCCGGAGCGCTAGCGACGGGCATAACGAAAAAGAATCAAGACAAGTGGTGTCAGCAGCACGCACGTGCGCAAGGGCGAAAATGCCACCACAACAACTTACTGCTTCTTAATTGAAGGTTTTCGTGCTGACGGCGATCGAGACATCAAGGCCACGAATCGATGATTCGTGGCCTTTACTTTATTTCGATCATCCGCTATCTTCCTGCGGTCTGCTCCCGTGGGATAAGCCCATGGTCAAACATGATCTTTCCGACCTCTCTTGGAGATTCCTGGACGGTCCGATAGATCCATCTGTAGTGGTCCCGTTTCCAAAAATCCATCACGCTCATCGCTCTCAGTTCGCCCAGAAGCTCCCTAACGGCGCGATATTCAAGATAGACGACTGCTATATGAAGGTAAGTGGAATCCTCGTCTCTCGCCCCCTCGGGGCCGCCCGAAGGCACGTCCGGCCATTTTTTTCGGAATTCGGCCTTTGCAGCGTCTGTCTTCTTTCGGTTGTCTGACAAAAACCAGTGGATCTGCTCGTGTACATAAGTGGAAAGCAGGAGTTCATCGTCTTTAAGGTGTCTGGTGCTAAGCGTAAGTACGGGATGGCTGTGCGGAATAACGCCGTCCTCGATCCTCACCTCTTTGGTAAAAGTCCACTTTGAAAGATCGTGATCTGCTATCAGCCGTTCGAGCTGGATTTGTGTCGCTTTTTCAGTTTCAGTCCCGTTTACAAGGGTGATCTTCACTTCATCCTGAGCAAGAGCACCGGGCGAAAAAGCTATCAAGAGCAGAAGAAAGATTGTCGATCTGGCCATATTTTCCTCCTTGAGGGTTACGGGGCCCACACGTCATCCGTCGATGAATTGTTGCATATATCTTGCTCTGAGATAGGAGTTCGCGAACTAACCGACGGTGAACCTAGCGGATCGTGGTAGCCGTGATATACCCGGAATAGAACCCGACCTTGTTCTCAATACCGCCGCCGGGGGTAAGCCCGTTTACCTCAACGTTGCAAACCGCGTTGGCATTCGAGAACAAGCCGTGGTTCTGGACGAATTTCTTTGTGTATCCGCCCCACGTGTCGCCGTTCTCGAGTTTGTCTATCATCCTGTCGAGCCACCCGGGGCCCTGATCCTGGACGACCCTGCCGTGCCCGAAAAAGAGATAGGTGCTTCCGGCATACTTCTTTATCTCCGCTCCCAGGCTGGCTTTTGCAACGTCGAAACTGACCATCGTGCAGGGGCCGGTAAGGTCGCCGATCCTCATCTCGCCGGGGCGTTTGCAATTCAGCCAGATCGTCTGCTCGTCTTTCTGAGGAGTAATGTATTCAAGTGAGATAGCAGCAAGTTCTTCGATCAGGTTCTTTGTGAATCCGTAACTTGCCTCAAGTCCGGAAACTGAAACGGAGATGTCAACGTGAACGTGTTTGCCGTAGCTGCCTAGGTTCTGCGCTTCGAACCGGATCGTTTGCACTGAGGCCCCGACAAAGCCAAAGATACTTTTACCTCCGGATGCGCCTCCCAACGTTTCCAGCGTCCATTGTGACCTGCGGTTGTAAGCCTGGAATGGTGTCATGGTCAATCTTATACTCCGATCGGATTCATCTCTTCAAATCACGACAAATCAACTTTAATTTCTACTTGAAAGGCCCCAGAACCATTGGAGCAAAGCTCCCAGCGTGCGACCGGTTCAAATGGTGGTCTCTCAGCGCGCGAGCATGCTCAATATCTCTGAGGGCTTTGATCTCAAAGCCTTGTCCGGAAGACCCACCCAGGATAGCGGGCCTTCCAGGTCATCCCGAGACGCCAAGGATCTAATTTGTGATGTATGTGCTTTTTCTACAGGAAGGTGGACAAAGGAGAGCAAAGAACGGGATTGAAGATTGAGAATGATATTTCAAAGTTCAGACTTTAAAGTTCAAAGTTCAAAGTTCAAGGTTCAAGTTCCGAGTTCCAGGTTCCAAGTGTTGAACCGGTTACAGATGCCTGATCTATCGTCCGCAGTCCTTGGTCAATGATCCCTGGTCCCTGATCCTTGAAACCTGATCTTTGGTCAACGGTCCTTGGTCCTTGATCCCTGGTCCCTGATCCTTGATCCTTGAAACCTGATCCTTGAAACCTGATCTTTGGTCAATGGTCCCTGGTCAATGATCATTGAACACTGACACTTGAGGGCAGAGGCAGGTCGCCCGTCGCCCCGAAGTTGATCGCCTGAAAGCCGTTCGTCGAGCCGAAGATGTACCACGTCCTGTCTCCCGGCCGCCAGATCGCAGGATCAGTTCTTCCGTCCCCGTCATAGTCTCCCGGGGCTGGGATGTCTCCCGAAACACCCCACGGGAAGCTGAAGAACGAGTCGTCTTCACTCCTGATCACGAACCACGATGAGTTCGAAGGCCGGTAGAATGCGACATCCGCCTTTCCGTCTCCCGTCCAGTCGCCTACCGCAGTACGATCTCCCGGCGAGCCGAACTGAAAGGCCTTTACACCCTGAGAAGATCTCAGAAGCCAGAACTGGTTGTCTGGCGAGCGGAACACCGCCACGTCATCCATTCCGTCCCCGTCATAATCAGCCACGATCGGCTTGTCGACCGACACACCGAAGGGAACCACAGAGACCTGCTGGTCCGAGGAGCGGAAGATGAACCACGTGCCCGAAGAGGGCCTGAACACTGCAGGATCGGCCGTCCCGTCACCGTCGAAATCACCCGGAGCGGGAATATCGCCATTTCCTCCGAAAGGAAATGCGAAGAAGGTCAGGTCCTCGCTTCTGAGAATGAACCACTGGCCTGTCGAGGGTCGCCAAAAAGCTATGTCGGCCTTTCCGTCTCCTGTGTAATCGGCCGGCACAAGGACATCGGAAGGGAAGCCGAAGGTCAGCCCCAGAGTTCCCTGGTCCGATGAGCGGAGCAGCCACCACTGTGACGATGAGCCCTCGGGAGCAGGATTGTCCAGAAGATTCGTCGGATTGGGCCGGAACACAGAGGCATCGGTCCTTCCGTCGCCGTCAAAGTCAAAGACGGCGAAGTTCTGCGCCACGACGGGAGCCGAGCCGGCACGGTATCCGCCCGTGAGGGAGAAGGGACCTCCCGTGCTTTGCGTGCCGGCAAATGGCTCGCCGATGGTCGAATCAAGCGAGAATATCCCGCCTGACGAGATTCCTCCGCCGTTCGAGATGACGGACTTCTTTATCTCGAACTGGCCTCCTGATTGAGCTGAGATCAGGGAGACAAGAAGAAACAAACAGGATGCACAGGATAGAAAGGATAGAGAGGATAGAGAGGATAGAGAGGATAGAGAGGAGGGAGTCCTGATGCCCCATTTTCCCCTGGTAAATCTCGATTTTGAATTCTCCATTCTCAGTTCTCCATCCTATCGATCTTGTCTATCCTGTTTCGTTTTCTCTTCCACACAAACTGAAGCACCGGGGTTCGCCGCGCAGACCAGCGCCTTCAATGCCGCGACCTGCTTGTCCTGATCAGCTAGTCGTTTTTCAAGCTTCCCGATCCGCTCGTTTTGCGATTCGATCTCGGCTTTTTGACCTTTCACTTCTTCCTTTTGCCTTTCCAGCTCCGCGGCCTGTTCTTTTACGACATTCACTAGCAGGACGCCGATCCGGTCATACTTCACACCCTCGACCTGTTCATTCTTGTAGGTCACGAGGAGAGGCTCGATCTCGGCGACTTCTTCAGCGACGAGCCCCAGATCGAACATCCCCGAGCCCTTCCAGTTGAATGTCACCGGCCGCAATCGGTTTAGAACATCAACTCCGCCGCTGAAAGGCTCGACGTTGTCCTTGTAGCGTATGGAAGAGGAACAAGTCGCGAGTATGTCACTTGCGTTTAGGCAGATATCGGTCGATCCGGCTGAACCGGTCGTGCCGATGCGTACGACGTCAAACCCGCTCCGCCCGAGCTGTACGGTGTTGCTGGATGTGACGACAGCATCGGCGCCGATGACGGTAGCAAATACAAGATCGATCGCTGAAAAATCAGATCCGTTGCCGAATGCAGAATTATTGTTGCCGGTGGTGTTTGAATCACCGGAATCCTCACCAAAAAAAGAATTGTCGAAGCCGGTAGAGTTCGCGAAACCGGCATTTTCACCGAAGAACGCATTGGCGTTGCCAGTAGTGTTAGCCTGGCCTGCATCCTGACCGAAGAACGAATTTAGCGCCCCGGTAGTGTTAGAGTCTCCCGCATCTTCACCGAAGAACGAATTGTTAGATCCGATGGTGTTTGCGAGACCTGCACTTTCGCCGAAGAAGGAATTACTGCTGCCCGTCGTTGTGTTCCGACCAGCATCCTGTCCGAAGAACGAGTTTCTTGCTCCTGTTGTATTGAACAAGCCCGCGAACGTCCCGAAAAACGAATTCTCACTGCCAGAGACGTTCGCAAATCCCGCGTTCCTCCCGAAAAATGAGTTAGCGTTTCCTGTCGTGTTCGAGGCCCCGGTGTCTTCACCGAAGAAAGCGTTGCTATTTCCAATGGTATTCGAAAGACCGGAATTCTGTCCGAAGAATGAATTGGAGAAACCTGTCGTGTTATCCCGGCCGGCATCTTGCCCGAAGAATGAATTTGCGTTGCCGGTCGTGTTCGAGAGACCGGCGGAGGGTCCAAAAAACGAGTTATTGCTACCGCTCGTGTTAGCATCCCCTGCTCCGACCCCGGCAAATAGATTGTTCGTGCCGGGGCTGCTCAGTATCCTGATGCCGCCAAGATCGTACTGAGTCACAGCGTTCAAGATGTTTGCCGACCCTGTGCCGGAGATGTTGAAATTACTTGAAGACTGCTGATTGGTAGTGTTCTGTATGAAAGCGGTCGCGTTGGTTAACGGGACATTCACACAGGCGGCGATCTCGCTCGAGGCGTTGAAGCACAGGAAGGTTGGCGAGGCCGCGCCGAGCGTGCCGACGCGCACGACATCAAGACCATCACGACCGAGTTGGACTGTGTTGCTGTCGGTGACAATCGCGCTCGAGCCAATGGCGGTCGCGAAGTTAAGGTCTGCCGCACCGACATCGGCAGAATGCCCTAGCAGGGTGTTGTTTCCTCCGGTTGAATTGGTAAAGCCGGAGAGCCGGCCGATGAACGTGTTGAGGTTGCCGGTCGTGGTGCCGCCGCCCGAATTGTTGCCGAAGAAGGAATTCCCCTGACCGCTGATCAGGCCAAAACCCGAGCTCGATCCGAAGAAGGAGTTGTTTACCCCGTTGGAGCTATTGGCACCGGCGTTTCTGCCGAAGAAGTTGTTCGAATTACCGGTTGTATTGTCTGCCCCAGCGTTGAAGCCGAAGATTGAGTTGTTGATGCCCGAAGTGTTCAGCGCTCCGGCGTTAGCGCCGACGAAAGTATTCGCGGATCCTGAGTTACTGGCTCCGGCGGAGGTTCCGATAAGCAGATTGTTCGATCCAGCAATACTAAGGATGCGGTTACCGCCTAAATTGAATTGCGTGTCAGCATCGAAGATGTCAGCCGTGCCCGTGCCCGAAATGTTGAAGTCTGAGGAAGGCTGTTCGGTCGTCGAATTCTGTATGTAGTCAGCGCTTCCCGGTGTCGGCGCCCGATCATCTGAAAGGCGCGGATCGTTGGTCAGCACGAACTGGTTCGCCGCGACACCACCAAGGTTGAGTGCATTGGTCGCCGTGTCGGCTGTGCCGGAGGTTGTCGCACTTGCAGCAGTCGTAGCCGAATCGGCGCTTCCAGCGCTCAAGCTTCTTACTGCGTAGGGCACACTGTTGATCGGCTGTCGGGGGGAAAGAACTGAGTAGGACCCAAGATCGGCTGTTTCGCCTTTGACGTTCAGTGGGGTCGACTGTCGGACCCTGATCTCGAGGAATCGCTCTGTCCCGGGGAACTGAGCACCGAAATCAAGCGTGACGGAAAAAGAGCCGTCAGTGACCACTACGTTTGACACCTGGAGCGTGGCACCAACCTGCGCGCCGCCATTCAACGAATCAAAGAGTGCGAACTCGAAATCGTAGTTTCCGTTCGCGGGTATTGAGTTTTCGTTCAGTGCGCCTTGATACATAAAAGCCGTTCCCTGAGCAGAGACCATTGGAACGGAAACGAGGAAAAGAAGAGCAACGAAAAGGAACAGGCAGACGCGTGGATTCACTTGAGACCTCCCATCAAGTTGTTGCAGCTATCATTATTGATCGAACGTGCCCAAGTATTTAGCGCGCCGTTTCAATAAGTCAAGGTTTGCCTAATCCCCTGTAAGCCGACCTCTTTCACCTGTCGTGCCTCATCGGCGTGTGGTCAAGCTATTCGGTCTGCCGGACTTAATCCGATCTAGAGACCTACCTGATCATTTAATGTTGAGCTCACGAAGGATCGCAATAGCGGTCACTGCCGCCTTATTGATCCTGATGCGATCAGTCTCTTGAGAGCGAGAAAAGTATCGTTCCTACTTACAGACCCCGGCCTTCGGATTCGAAGAACAGACCAGCGCCTTCAGCGCTTCAAGCTCGGCTTTCAACGCATCAAGCTCTTCGGCCTGGCGCTCCATTTCTTTACTTTGAACCTTCAATCTTGAACCCTGAACTTCGATAGTCTTCTGCTGTTCCTTAACCACATTGATTAGCACTACCCCGATTCGGTCATATTTAACGCCTTCGACAACGCCATCCCTGTATGTCACCAGCAGCGGCTCGATCTCGGCGACCTCTTCTGCCACCAGACCGAGATCAATCACATTGGAATCCTTCCATCGGAAGGAAACAGGACGCAGGTGCTCCAGAAAGTCCGAGGAACGGGAGAATGTCGATATGTCAGATTTGTATCGGGCGGAAGAGGAACAGCTCGCGATGTCGTTTCCGCCGTTGATGCACAAAGAGGTAGCTCCGCCCGGACCGAGAGTCCCGATCCTTACGATGTCCGTGCCGTTCCTCCCAAGTTGGATCGTGTTGCTCGATGTAACAACGGCATTCGAGCCGATCGCGGTCGCGAACGAAAGGGTCCCCGATCCGACATCGGACCCGCGACCCAACGCTGAGTTGTTGCTGCCCGTTGTGTTGGAATCCCCTGCGTCGCGTCCGATGAACGAGTTGCTCGCCCCGGTCGTGTTCGCGTCTCCAGAGTTACTTCCTACGAAAACGTTCGCACCGCCCGTGGAATTGGCTTGACCCGATTCGCTTCCGACGAAGACGTTAACCGCTCCGATCGTATTCGCAGATCCCGCGCTTCTTCCAAGAAACGAGTTGGAAACGCCGGAGGTATTCTGTAGGCCGGCGCTTCTTCCAACGAAAGTGTTGTTCGAGCCAGAATTATTCGCATTTCCAGCAAAAGCCCCGAAAAAGGAATTGTTGGCGCCATCGAGATTGTTTTCGCCTGATTCTGCCCCGAAAAAGGAGTTGCTGTTACCAGTCTGATTGTCAGAGCCTGCGAGAGCCCCAAAAAAGGAATTCGAATTGCCGGTGACATTGGATCGCCCCGAACGGTCACCAAAAAATGAGTTAGATGAACCTCCGAAATTGTTGGCCCCTGAAGTTCTGCCAAAGAACGAGTTTCCGGTACCCGTCGAATTGCTTTGACCCGCATAAGCACCGAAAAAGGAGTTACCGGTTGTGCTGATATTCGACTGGCCTGAGTTAATCCCAACGAACGTATTTTCGGTTGAGGTTGTGGACTCGTACCCGGCTGCGGTTCCAATATAGATATTCCTTATACCGGAGGTGTTTCGGAATCCGGCCGCATTCCCGATAAACGTGTTGCTCGTCCCGTCAATATTACTTTGACCTGAAAGCGCGCCAAGAAACGTGTTTCCGCTACCGCTCGTTGTAAATCGTCCCGCCAAGCTTCCGACAAACGTATTGTCAGTGCCGGAAGGATTGCTGGTACCGGCGAAACGGCCGACAAAGAGACTCAGTAAACTCGAATCTCCCGAGCCGAGGATCCGGTTCTCCCCGATGTTAAACTGTGTTCCAGCGGTTATTGTAGATGCGGACAGCGTCCCTCCAGCAACGCCGTCCCCGCCAATATTAAAGTTCGCTTGCGACTGCGGTGTGGTCCCATTTCGAATGTAATTGTCGCTTCCCGGAAGGGGATTGCGATCGTCCGTCATCCGCGGATCGGTGGTCACCACATATTCCGAGGCCGCTACGCCGCCTAGTTGACCTGCGTTTGTCGCAATGTCGGCATTGGTGGCGTTCGCGCTCTTTACCGCATAGGGAACACTTGCAAGCTTTTGGCGAGGGGCGAGGATCGTCATGCCGCCGGACCCCGAAGGCCGGACCCTTATCTCCAGGTACCGGTCTGCTCCCGGAAACTGGTCTCCGAAATCGATCGAGACGCTGAACAGCCCATCCGCGACGGGCACGCCGTTTCTTGAGACAGTGGTGCCCAGCTGAGTTCCGCCCGCCAGGGAATCAAACAGGAGAAAATCGAAATCGTAATTCCCGTTCGCCGGGCTTCCACTGCTCGAAATGCTTCCCTGGAAGTTAAACTCGGTCGATTGCCCGAAGACGAAGGCGGAAAGGCAAAGGATTACGGCGGTTAGTAGCAGTTTCTTCATTGTATTTCTCCAATCTGCATTTGCTTGTTCGTCTAATCGTCGGTGCAGACGTGCGTTGCATCTATCGCAGGCGCCCTGAGTTCCTCCTCGGAAGATTCGTCGGACTCTCGCCCATTCTCACAACTGTAAGGAAAAAGTGTCTTTCCGCAGCTCGGGCACACATCTCTTAACTTCCTTCTGCGTATCTCGATCCGGAGCGTCTCTTTTCGTTCGTTTAGTAGATATTTCATCAGCCTCTTGGAACTGTTCGTCGCTCCATTTTGTGAGTAATAAAGGTCCCAATAGAGAGCCTCTGGGACGGATCCGTTACCGCCTCGATCAGTGGAGTCGCGGGAAGTACTCGTTCCGCAGCACTACGGAGAGCACTCATAAAGGGACCTAGTCCTTTTTCGTGTTCACCAAGCCGGTCGACATCGGTGATATTTGCCCACCTGAGGATCAGGTCTTCATTGTTCCTGATCGGAGCAGCGCCAGCCGGCTCGACGTCATGTTGAATCCGAGTCGCTGCCTGTCCACGACGCGAGGCGACCTCCTGCGGTATTCCGGTTCCGTCCCAACGGAATCCTATGACCGCCTGTCCCGGCGGCTGACTGGGAACAAAGACTGGATACCCGATCGAACCGTCCTTATTCGCAATCGGAAGCTCGCCCGCGTGAATTGTGCCGCTGGTGACGATTCCCCGAGGCACCTGCTTGTTGTGACCCCTTATGCTCGTGAGTAGAGGGACGCCTCCAGGGTTAAAGTTTGGCCACACAACGACGATGATCCCGTGGTTGAAGAAACTCATTTGCTCCTCTCGATGAAACTCTTCATTTCAGGCATCGGATTCCGCTATACTTGACCGAATCGGCATCTCTTTCACTGGAACGGTTTTATATGAAGTCAGCTCTGAACAAGTCCTAACATCCCGCTGAAATGTTTCTCACATGTTTCTGAAATCGCTGTATGAGCAATGAGATCAACGATTTAGTTGGATTCGAACAGTTTCACGTTGACACACGGAAGGCTGTTCTCTGGTTTGACGGTGAACTGGTCGACGTGCCTATGAAGTCGGTTGAGCTGCTTTCGGTGCTGATCAAGAGGCCCGGCGAGGTCATCTCAAAGGAAAGCCTTATGAATGCGGTTTGGGGGGATGCGTTCGTCGAGGAAAGCGTGCTCACGCAGAACATATATCGGCTCCGGAAGATATTCCGTGAGTCGGGAATTGAAACCGAACTAATTCAGACAGTCCCGCGTCGGGGATATATGATCGTCGGGACAATCGAGACCGATGAGATTGCGGAGATCTCGGTCGAACACGAACGCATCGAGCGAACTTTCGTTGTTGATGACGAACAGGAACTGCTAACCAGTATCCCGTTGCGAAAGGGAATCAATAGACCTGTCGCGTTCTCCTTAGGTGTGATCGCATTGCCGGTCGCCGTGCTCTTTGGCGTTGCTGTCTGGAACCGGATGGCTGAGGATCGTCCTGCTGCACTGCCGATCATCGAAAATGTCCGTTTTGAGAGAATTACGGAAAGCGGAAGGGCGATCGAACCTGCAATCTCACGTGACAACAGAAACCTCGCCTACGTCAGGAGCGGAAACAACGAGCACACCATCGTGCTCAGAAACATCGCTACGGGAAGCGAAACCGTTGTCGTCGGTCCAAAAGAGCACGAGCTCGCGTCGCTGAGCTTCTCACCAGAATCAGATCATTTGTATTACATCGCACGAGAGAAAGAATCTCCGGACTCGACGGTGTACAAGATCCCACTATTCGGTGGTAATGAGCGGAAGATCCTAACCGGAATAAGGCATTTCGTCTCTGTCTCGCCGAAAAGCGGCCGTCTTGCTTATATTCGTCATGAGAGCGAAACGAACACCTATCACTTGATGGAATCGGGGCCAGACGGGAGTGGGGAAAGGCGAATTGCAACCCGAAAACCGCCCGAATTCTTCCAGGATTGGAACACCTATCCAGCCTGGTCCCCAGACGAATCAAAGATCGTGATGCCGGCTCACTCTCAGCCTGGCGAAGGCCGTGAAACAAGCGAAAATTACCTGATCGCAGTGGAAACCGAATCGGGAAAGGAAACCCGGATCAAACATCCCGAATGGGCAGGCGTTGGCAATGTGTTTTGGGCGTCGGACGGGAAATCACTTTTCGTTTCTGCACGTGAAAAAGCGGATTCGTTCATGCAGATCTGGAGGCTTAAGTACCCGACGGGAGAGGCGAACAGAGTCACAAACGATACGAACGACTACAGAGATTTCAAACTCTCGGCGAATTCGGAATTGATCGTTGCAGCTAACGTTTCCTCGAGTTCGGACTTGTTCGTCGTTGACACTGCAGACCCTTCGTCGAGTCAACGGCTGACTAAGCAGAATCTTGCGAACTTTGGCCGCTGGGGACTGGACTGGTTCCCTGACGGAAAGTACCTTGTTGTTGTTAAGAATAAGGGCCGAAACGACGGAGAACTTTTCAAGATTGACGTAACGAATGGTAAAGAAAGCCAATTGACGTATTTCGAAGGTGCGTCAGTACTTGGTCCGCGAGTTGCTCCTGACGGCACGGTCTTCTTCGCGAGCAATAGGACGGGGAAGTGGCACATCTGGTCGATAGCTGGGGATGGGACGGGATTGAAGCAGATCACCTTCGGAGCTTCTGGTGAGAATCACCCGGATGTTAGCTCTGACGGGACATATCTCTACTTCGGCCGACCCGGGAGAGCCCCCACGGAGCTTTGGCGGAAACAGCTTCCAGACGGAGAAGACGAACGGCTGAACTTTAGAACCGCCGGTCCTACAAGGATGTCGCCGACCAATCCCTCACAACTTGTATCATTCCTATATGTTCAGGATGCGAAGTACCCCTGGACTGTGGTGCTAGCCGACCTGGATCAAAGATCTGGTCCGGAGAACCTATATTTTGAGCCTGAAAACCATGTTTTTGCGTGGGACCGTTCGGGATCGGGCATCTACTTCGGGAAGAAATCGTTGAGTGTGTCGAATCTGTGGTTCAAGCCGATCGACAAACAGCCGGCGCGGCAGGTGACCGATTATGATACTGGAAAGGTGGTCGGCGTCGCTGTTTCGAGCGATGGAAGCAGGATCGCGCTTTCGCGAGAGAATACGGTCTCAAATCTGTTCATGATAAAGGGCTTTCTAGGGAATTGAATGATCTTCGTGGCCACTAATTGCTCGTCTTCCACAAACTTCATTCCTTGAACTTTTATTTACCCGTTCTCAATTTCCAGTTCTACAACCCTTTCATCCCATTGATCCCTGTTACAAAAAAGGCGAAAAAACAAGATAGACAGAATCTACAGGATGGAAGATTGATAATTGACAATTGAGAATGGTTGTTTTCAGTTTCAGTTTCCATTGGCCAACGTAGTCGCTTAAGACGGATGTTTAGGGAGGCTCGTCGCTTATCTCCCTTGAAAGACAATCCTCTTACACGTATGCGAATTCCTGAACTTTGAAATTTCGATTTTCAATTCTCCATCCCCTTCACCCCTGTCAAAAGAAAGCGAGAAAATAGGATCGACATGATCTACAGGTTGGAAGATTATTAATTGACAATTGAGAATGGTTGATTCTAGTTTCAGTTTCCAATGGCAAACGTAGTCACTTGAGCTGGATGTTTTGGGAGGCTCGTCGCTCATCTCCTTTGAAAGACAATCCTCTTTCACGTATGCGAATTCCTGAACTTTGAAATCTCGATTTTCAATTCTCCATCCCCTTCACCCCTGTCAAAAGAAAGCAAGAAAATAGGATCGACATGATCTACAGGTTGGAAGATTATTAATTGACAATTGAGAATGGTTGATTCTAGTTTCAGTTTCCAATGGCAAACGTAGTCACTTGAGCCGGATGTTTTGGGAGGCTCGTCGCTCATCTCCCTTGAAAGACAATCCTCTTTCACGTATGCGAATTCCTGAACTTTGAACTCTCAATTTTCAATTATCAATCTTCCATCCTGCGAATCCTGTCCATCCTGTTTGTCTTCTCTTCTTCCGTGTTAATTCACGCTTACTGAGCTCGGCAGCGGGACATCGCCGTTCGCCCCGAAGTTGATCGCCTGGAAGCCGTTCGTCGAGCCGAAGATGTACCAGGTCCTGTCGCCCGGCCGCCAGATCGCAGGATCAGTTCTTCCGTCCCCGTCATAATCTCCGGGAGCAGGAATGTCCCCCTGAACACCCCAAGGGAAGCTGAAGAACGAGTCGTCCTCACTCCTGATCACAAACCAGGCCGAGGTGGAGGGCCTGTAGAAAGCGACATCTGCCTTTCCGTCACCCGTCCAGTCGCCGACAGCGGTCCTGTCCCCCGGCGAGCCGAACTGAAAGGCCTTTACACCCTGAGAAGATCTCAGAAGCCAGAACTGATTATCCGGGGATCTGAACACCGCCACGTCATCCATCCCGTCCCCGTCATAGTCGGCCACGATCGGCTTGTCGACCGACACACCGAAGGGAACCACAGAGACCTGCTGGTCCGAGGAGCGGAAGATGAACCATGTGCCGGATGAAGGCCTGAAGACGGCAGGATCGGCCGTCCCGTCACCGTCAAAATCACCCGGGGCGGGAATATCGCCATTTCCTCCGAAAGGAAATGCGAAGAAGGTCAGGTCCTCGCTTCTGAGAATGAACCATTGGCCTGTCGAGGGTCGCCAAAAAGCTATGTCGGCCTTTCCGTCTCCTGTGTAATCGGCCGGCACAAGGACATCGGAAGGGAAGCCGAAGGTCAGCCCCAGAGTTCCCTGGTCCGATGAGCGAAGCAGCCACCACTGTGACGATGAGCCCTCGGGAGCAGGATTGTCCAGAAGATTCGTCGGATTGGGCCGGAACACAGAGGCATCCGTCCTTCCGTCGCCGTCAAAATCGAACACGGCCGCGTTCCGCGAGATCTCGACGCCGATCCCGCCGCGATAGCCCGAAATCAACGAGAACGAACCGCCGGTGCTCTGAATTCCAGCGATGGGTTCAGCAATCGTAGAGTCGGTTGAGAATGTCCCGCCCGAGGAAACGCCGCCACCGCTTGAAATGACCGATCTTCGGATCTCGTACGGACCACCGGACTGGCCCGGAAGCAGTGACACCAGGAAAAATAGACAGAACACAGGCTTTAGAGCGCTAGAAAGGGAAATCATACTTCGCTTCTTTACAGTCCCCGGCGCTGTGTCCCAGCATTTGTTGGAGTTGAACATGTTGCCCTCCGCTACCTGTCGACGCTCACACAAACGGCCTCTGCCGGTGTAGACCTGCAGATCAGAGACCTGAGGGCTGATAGTTCGGATTCAAGCTTCTGAATTCTCAATTCCTGCTTCTTGTTTCTTTCGAGCTGCTTATCCAGCTCTTCTTGCTGTTCACGGACAACTGTCAATAGAACAACTCCCAACCTGTCGTATTTCACCCCTTCAACCTCGCCTTCGGCGTTGAATGTTACAAGGCGGGAATCAACAGTTGCCACGTCTTCAGCAACGAGGCCTATGTCTTGAACTCCAGAATCTTTCCAGGTGAAGGTCACGGGATGAAGACGCCGAATGAGATCGGATCCAGAGAGATAACCGAGAATGTCCGATTTGTATCGGCGGCTAGAGGAGCAGGCTGCGATCTGAAATTGTGCGTTTCGGCAAAGCGCGGTTGCGCCTCCAGCCCCAAGTGAACCCACGCGGATTATTCCCTGGACCTGCAGCTTGTCCTGGGGGTTCGAAGTGCCGATGCCAACATTCGAATTGTTTCCGAGGATCAGGCAATTGCTGCAGCTGATCTGGGTGTTGGCCCCAAGAGCGGTCGCATTCGTCAGGGTCGCGGGCGTCATCGTCGCTCCCGCATTCGCTCCGATGTAAGTGTTATTGTTGCCGGTGGTGTTGTCGTCTCCAGCATTGATACCCACGAAAGTATTATTGTCGGCTACGGTGTTCGCGCCGGCGCTTCTCCCGAAAAACGAGTTGTTGTTTCCAGCATTGCCTTGTCCTCCGGCCCCATTGCCAAAAAACGAGTTGTCACTGCCCGTAGAGAAGACTCCGGCCGAGTTGCCGAAGTATGAGTTTCTTTCCCCGGACACATTCATGAGACCTGCCCCGGTTCCGAAGAAGGAATTGAAACCTCCTACCGTATTGAACCCGGAAGAGGAGCCGAAGAAAGAGTTGCCAGATGCCGTTTCGTTTGACGCACCCGCGTTGGAACCGACGAACGTATTGCCATTTGCCGTGGTGTTGTTTGTCCCGGCCCTGAAACCAAGGAAAGTATTAGAGCTTCCAGCAGTATTGTCTTCGCCAGCTCTTGCACCGAAGAAAGAATTTGCGTCTGCTGACGGATCGTCAGTGAATCTTCCGGCGTTGTAACCGACGAAAGAATTGGAACCACCTTCTGAATTGCTGAGACCTGCACCCGCACCGATGAACGTGTTTCTGAGTCCGGTAGTATTACCAAATCCTGCTCGATCTCCTACAAACGTGTTGAGCGATCCTGTGGTGTTTTCTCTCCCCGTCAGGTTTCCGAAAAAAGCATTCTGACTGCCAATAGAGTTTGCAAAGCCGGAATCACTCCCGAAGAACGAGTTTTCGTCCCCGTCATTTTCCCGGCCAGCATTTATGCCGAAGAACGCGTTTCCATCGCCGGTGTTGTTGCGTCCAGCAAACAGGCCGAAGATCGAGTTGAAACTACCGGTATTTGCCTGACCTGCAGAGCTTCCGAAGATCGAGTTTCCTGCTCCTGCGGATGTACCGGATCCCACATCAGCTCCGAAGAATGAGTTGTCGCTACCTCCTACGTTTGCGCTGCCTGCTCCTGCGCCAAAAAACGAATTATTGTTTCCGGTCACATTTGCAGTCCCGGCAAACACTCCGAGAAATGAATTGTTGTTTCCGATGGTATTGCTAGAACCCGCTGAAGAGCCGATAAAAGTATTACCACCACCTGTGGAATTGCCGAGTCCAGCATTGTCACCGAAAAACGAATTTGTAGAACCTGTTGTGTTTGAACTACCCGCCAACTGTCCGAAAAAGGAGTTGCTGCCTCCGATTGTGTTGTTCTGACCAGAGCCTGATCCGAAGAACGAGTTGCTCGCTCCTACTGTGTTTGATTGACCACTATTCGTTCCGTAGAAGGAATTATTCACCCCGGTAGTGTTAGACAGTCCCGCAGCGTTCCCAAAGAATGAATTGTTGCTCCCGGTCGTGTTCAAGCTTCCTGAACCCGATCCGAAGAAAGAATTCGAATCTCCGGTTGTGTTCGATATTCCGGAACCGGCGCCAAAGAAGGAGTTATTGCTTGCCGTTGAATTATCTCTTCCGGCGTTTGTCCCGAAGAACGAGTTGTTGTTGCCCGTTGTGTTCGACTGACCGGACTTGTTTCCAAAAAAAGAGTTGTTGGTTCCTGAAGTGTTAGCCTGGCCCGAGGCGAAGCCAAAGAACGAATTAAAGTCGCCAGTCGTGTTCGATTCGCCAGCTGAGAGTCCGACAAATAGGCTGCCGGTGTTTCCGACCGTCAGGACCGGATTGCCGTTCATCCCGCCGAGGTTGTACTGGCTCATTGCATTGACAATGTCCGCCGACAGGACGCCTCCGACTGTACCGTCCCCGCTGATATTGAAATCGGCCGGTGTTTGCGTCGTCGTGGTGTTCTGAATGAAGCCTGCGGCTGGAATCCCTTCCAACAACGCCGAATCCCCGGCCGCATCGGCGGTTGTGGCGGAAATGCTCCTGATCGCATATGGTGCACTGAGAACTACCTGGCGTGGAGCAAGAGTAGTGAAGCCGCCAAGGCTGTTGGCTGAATCTGGCCTCACTCCGATCTCAATAAACCTGTCCCCTCCTGCAAATTCGTTTCCGAAGTCCAGGCTTACTGTGAATGAGCCGTTCGAGACCGCGACGCCGTTCTGCGTAACGGTTTGACCGAGTTGAGTTCCTCCTACTGCAGAATCGAAAAGTGCGAACTGGAAGTCATAGCTGCCGTTGGCCGGGACTCCTCCGTCAATCAGTTCTCCCTGGAACGTGAATGCGGTGGTTTGCGAATAAGACATGGTGTTACAAACGGCGAACACAACAATTGTCATGGCCGGAACCAACAATTTCTTAAAGACTTTCCTATCCATAAATGCCTCCTTCATAAAACCCGACCACTATCCTTTTCCGTCGTTACTTTCGTTCACTTTTTCCACGCGCTCGTCGGAGAGTTCCTCAGGCGGGGCGGCTCGGAGAAGTTCCATCGAGCGTTGATTACTGCGTACATTGGTTTGCGGGTCCGCTGGAAATGATCGGCTGTGCCCGTTCTCGGAGCGCGGATCGGAATCTGAAGCGGAACGGCATCCCCCATTCGAGCTGGCTATGGACTCGACGTGCGATCGGCGAACGGTGATCGATCGTTTGCTCTCGATCTCCATCTCAAATGTCCTCCGCCTTTTCGCCATTTCTTTCTCTGTTCCCGGGATTAGTGATAAATTAACCCCAAAACAAATATCCGGTTCGCTGGATCTTCCTGAGCCTATGATCCCGCTTCCCGAAAAGTCCTTACAAAACCGGAATTTTTCGGGTTTTTTTCTCAAAAGGCGATGAAACTACCATCACGTCGCTTTTACGAATTCTCGTCATTTCGCGTGGATGTCGCGGAACGCACCCTCTTGCGCGACGGTGAACCCGTTCCACTTACTCCTAAAGTCTTCGATATTCTTTTGGTGCTTCTCGAGAATGCCGGACGGACGGTCGAGAAGGATCGATTGATGGACGAGGTGTGGACCGACACGATAGTCGAGGAAGGGAACCTCAACCGCAACATATCAACTCTCCGCAAGGTGCTCGGCGACGACGCCCAGTCTCAGAGATTCATAAAAACCATCCCTAAATGCGGATACAGGTTCACTTCCGAGATTCGCGAGATTATTGAAGACGAGGCGCAGGTAGTTATCGAGGACAGGACGCGATTCCGATTAAGGTATACGGACGAGGAGGGGAAGTCAGGATTTCCGGGCAAGTTAGCCAAAGCTTCGGGGCTTGTGTTTCTGCTTCTGCTCGGCGCCTTCGCAGGAGTAGTGGCTTGGTTTTGGCTTACGGCGGGTGCGGCAGAGAGCCGGACATCGGCGGTTGTTAACCAAGAAGACAAGAACGAGGCCTTGCGACTGTATCGCCAGGGGAGAGAGCATTGGAGGACCCGGGATGGAAAGGACCTCCACGAGGCGATTGTACTCTTTGAGGCCGCGATTGCCAGAGATCCGGGTTTTGCCCGCGCACATGCAGCGCTCGGCGATGCATATGCGTTTGACCTTCGTCTTTGGAGAAAAGCAGAAAAATCGGCTCGGAAAGCGCTGGCCCTAGATCCCGAAATGGGAGAAGCCCACGCCACCATCGGACTCGTAAAGATGATGTGGGAATGGGATTTCGAGGAGGCGGAGCGTGAATTCAAACAGGCGATCAGGCTCACTCCGGACTACGCTCCAGCTCACCAGTGGTATGCGATAAACCTGCATGCGATTGGGTATGCGGGACACGCCGCTCATACGGAGATGCAAAAAGCGATCGAACTTGACCCGGAATCTGTCTCGATCAATGCAGATCTTTGTCAGACACTCTATTTCCTATGGAGATTCGAGGAGGCGGAACAGCAGTGCAGGCGTACACTCAAACTCGATCCGGAGTCGGATGGCGCATATCAGTATCTATTTGAGATCTACAGTACTGTTGGAAGGCACGAAGACGCGGTTCAAACCTATATTAAGATGAAGGAACTTGCACTCTCCCCTTTGCCGCCTGAGGTAATGACACGAGTTCGCGCTGCATTCGAACGAGGAGGACACGTGGCCTTCAGACGGGAATTGATAAGTTTTATGTCGGAGAGTTGGCCGCAGAACTACAGAATCGCCCGTCAGTATGCCTGGATGGGTGAACAGGACGAGGCGTTCGTACATCTTGAGAAGGCCCTTAATGAGCGCGAGTTTGATATGTTCCTCTTTATTGCAGACCCTGCGTTCCTTCGCTACAAGGGTGATCCGAGGTACGATGAACTGGTAGAAAAAATGCGCAATTCAAGTGTGCCGTCCCAAACCCCGAAACAGGAGTGAACGGGAAGTCTGTACAGGGATGGAGGGGATGAAAGGGATGGAAGATTGATAATTGAAGATTGAGAATGGATAGTTAAAATTGATGATTGAAAATTGGGAATTCCGGGTTCAGAAATGACGAAAATCCGATGCAGCCGTTCGTCTTTTCAAACGATGAAAGGGATGGAAAGTTGATAATTGAAAATTGAGAATGGAAACTATAAGTCCAATGTTCAAAGCAGAACTGCTGTAGTCGGCGTGCTGAACAACTGGCCACTGAATCGAGTCCTTTACCTATTGACTCTTGAACCTTCAACTTTCCATTCTCAATTTTCAATTATCAATCTTCCATCTTGTTCATCCTGTTCAAAGAGAGTAATCAAACAGGGATGGAGGGGATTAAAGGGATGGGAAGTTGATAATTGATAATGGAGAATTGAATCTCTAAGTTCAAAGTTGAACTTCGGACTCTGAATTTTCAATTCTCAATTCTCCATCCCCTTCATCCCTGTCAATTCACAGATACAGAACTCGGCAGCGGGACATCGCCGTTCGCCCCGAACAGCACCGCCTGGAAGCCGTTAGTCGAGCCGAAGATGTACCACGTCCTGTCACTCGGTCTCCAGACAGCGGGATCGAACCTTCCGTCGCCGTCAAAGTCTCCCGGTGACGGGACATCGCCGTTCGCTCCCCAGGGGAAGGCGAAGAACGAGTCGTCCTCACTCCTGATCACATACCATTCAGAAGTCGAGGGCCTGAAGAACGCCACATCCGCCTTTCCGTCTCCCGTCCAGTCTCCAACAGTTGTACGGTCTCCCGGAGCCCCGAACTGGAAGGCCTTCACTCCTTCAGAAGATCTCAGAAGCCAGAACTGGTTGTCAGGCGATCTGTAGACACCGACGTCATCCATCCCGTCACCGTCGTAATCGGCGACGATCGGCTGATCTGCAGCGACTCCGAAGGGAACTACAGTAAGTCCTCCGTCAGAGCTCCTGACGATGAACCATGTTCCAGATGAGGGACGATAGACGGCGGGATCGGCCTTTCCGTCTCCGTCAAAGTCTCCCGGAGCGGGAATGTCTCCCGAGGCACCGAAGGGGAAAGCGAAGAACGAGTCATCCTCAGAGCGCAGGATGAACCACTCACCGGTGGAAGGACGCCAGAAAGCAATGTCGGTCTTTCCGTCGCCTGTGAAGTCAGAAGCTACAGGGATGTCGTCCGAGTTCCCGAACTGAAGGCCCCGAGTCCCCTGGTCCGAGGACCTGAGGTACCACCACTGCGAGGAAGACCCCTCGGGGCCTACGCTCTCGGCAAGAGAGCCTGCGTTCGGCCGGAAGACAGAGACATCGGTCTTTGAGTCGCCGTCAAAATCGAAAACAGTCGTTCCAGTGGAAGCCTCCTGTGACACGTTGTACGCAACGAGAGAAAAGGTCTGATCAGTGCTGTCACCGTTTCCAGGGATTCCATCTCCGTTAAGCGCAACCGACCTGACCTCTATCGAAACCGGTGTACCGGCCGCTATTCCAGCTGGCAACCTGACCATTTCGACATTGTTGACCGAATCGGCCGTTCCGCCGGTTTCAGAGGTGCCATTTGTGAATACGTTTCCTTTGTATTCAGTTCCGCCGATCGTAACGGTGAGGTCGAGGTTATTAACAAGTGCTGGATCGGTCGCTCCGGGGGGATCTGTCCAGACCAGCGCGATCCTCAGCGGTTTCGATGCATCATCGACCGAACCATCAATTACGTTCGCGAATCCCGGTTCAAAGATCTGGGTAGTCTCGTTCTTGAAGAGAGTAGAAGTACCGTCGTCGAAGATTAACTTCATATTGACTCTGCCCCACCCTTCGTCTCCGTTCGGGATCGGGTCGGTCGCGCCGGTTCCCGTCATTTCTATTCCCGAATTCAGGATCGCCGCCTTTACAAGCGACGGCTGCGGAAGCTGTCCGCCGTTGTTATTCTTCCAGAACTGGGTAAATAACGCGGCAACGCCCGCGACCTGCGGCGCAGCGTGAGAGGTCCCGATGCTGTAAACGTGATTGGCATCGATCACCCCTGAAGTCCCGGACGAACTCGCGGCACGACCCCCGGAAATGAAGGTTCCGGGCGCTGTTATATCGGGCTTGATCCTTCCGTCAGCCGCAGGGCCACGGCTCGAGGAACTACGCATTTGGTCCATGTTGTCGGAAGACGAACCTCCGAGAAGCGGCCGTACATTCTCGGAATTTGCTACCGCGATGACGTTCTTAGCCATTTTGGGCTGCGTCAGTCCGCTGGCGCCCGAGTTTCCGGCGGAGAAAACGATATTGATCGGGTCCACGGTTCCGGCGAATGAGGCGTCGAAGACAAAGCTGTCCCACATGGCAGCGAAGGCATTGTAGACATTTCCGTTCGTACCTGCGCCCCAACTGTTATTAATAATGGATCCGTTGACTCCGTTTGGTCCCGCAGTGCTGACGGTGTCGTCAACAGACTGGGAGTCTGTCGTTGTGTTTCCGCTAACTAGGAACGGGATATTGATGATGTTTGCGCCAGGAGCGATCCCGCTTCCATAGTTATATCCTAGCGAATCGAGAGTCCCGAAAGGTATGTTCCCCGCAACGATACTTGCGTTGATATGTCCGTGGCTTCCCTGGCCGCCAGGAGCGGCACCCCGCAAAGGGCCATCGATCGTGTTAGTAGCTGTGATGTAGAAACCGCCCTGTCCAGGGATCTGGACGCCGCTGTCGGAAATGGCGACCGTGACGCCGGTTCCATCAACTCCGAACTGGGTCAATGGATCGTATCCTGGGCCGTCAATGGTCGTTACATTGGTATAGTTTCCGGCGACGATCTGCGCGGCCGCCTCGTCTTCCGCTACCGGTTTGTCGTAGGGATCTATCCGGAAGACGTCTTCGATCAAGGCGATCTTCGCGACCGCTTCTGACTCCGCCTTTACAGTGACAAGGTCGAAGAAACCGTAAGGAGGCTCCTGGACCTCAACGATCTCTACACCCTTTGTAGACCTTATCTGTTGGAAGGCCGCCGCAAGATCCGCGCGTTTGAACACGGCAACGTGAAATTCTTCTACCCCGGGAGCTGCGCTTTCCGCCCTTTGCGTCGCCTGTGTCGATATCCTGTACTCCGGTTTGTATCTTCCGATCCACCGGACACGGGAATGCGATGCTAGCGTGTTGGCTGCTACGGCGTCTCCGTAAACGATAAACGCCCTGTGCGGAACATACTGGATGACCTCGGCTCCTGCTTCGCGAATGCTCTGAAGCCACTCGTCCGTCGCATATGCCGCCAATTGGACAATAAAATACTGTTTCTCTGAGCCTGAGGTTACCGCACTTTTGAAAGCTTTTGTTTCGAGCGGCTCGAACCTAGCGGAGGGAACCGAGATCTCGGTTTCGAGCCTTCGTTCGGAAAGCCCGGTTAAATTATCTTCCGTATCCTGCCTAACTACCACGATCTCGGAACCATACTCCGAGATCACTCCGCCGGAAGCGCGTGCAGCCTGTTTCTCCGACTCGTTTCGAGCAGTTACAGAGACTATACGGTTCTGTGGATCCCGGATGGCCGTCTTCACTTCGTCCGCCTTCAAGAACTTTCGAAGCACCGGCGCCGGCTCCTCCGTTTCCTGAGCCTCCAGGCTTAATGCAAAGTAGAACGCGGTAAATGCCGCAATGGCGGCGAAAGCTATCGCAAAGAGAAGACTACGGAAACGGATCGTAACTCGAATGTTCATATGTCCAGATCAGAGGTGAAATAAAACCGGGGCAAACCGCGCCCCGGCCAGCTTGTTAAACTTTTCGGAAAGTCCATTCCCTTGGATTCAATGGATTTACAGCGATGCTTCGATCGATTGGCCAAAGAGGTCGACCGCGACATCAACATTTTCCTTTGTCAGGATCAGAGGAGGTGACCAGCGGATCGTGGAAGTGCCGCACCCTAAAATAATGAGCCCGCGGTTAAAACAGTCCAGCTCTATTCTGTTTCGAAGATCCACATCCGGCGACCCGTCCTCTTTCACGAATTCGACGCCGAGCATCATTCCAAGTCCGCGAACGTCGCCAATACAATCATACTTTTCCTGAAGCCCTCTGAGCCCTGTTTCAAGGTATTCGCCGACCTCACGAGCGTTATCAAGCAGCCCGTTCTCAAGCAGCTCGATCGTCTTCAACGCCGAAGCGATACAAACGGGGTTCCCGCCGAAAGTGGAAGCGTGTGCTCCCTTGTGCCACGACATTACCTCTGATCTTGCTACAGTCGCACCGATCGGAAGCCCGGAGCCGATTCCTTTGGCGAGGCACATTATGTCGGGTTTGACGCCGGAATGCTCGATCGCGAACATCTTTCCGGTGCGGCCCATTCCGCTCTGGACCTCGTCGACGATCATCATTATCCCGTGCTCGTCGCATATCTCACGGATCCTTTTCAGGACCTCTGGCGGCATCGGAACATAACCGCCCTCACCCTGCACCGCTTCAACGACAATGCCGGCTACTTCTTCCGGCGGAGTTGTCGTATTAAACAGCCGCTTCTCGATCCAGTCCGTGGTTCCCATACAGCACGAGCCATCATCGCACTTTCCGAGATTGAACGGACACCTGTAACAGTATGAATACGGAACGTGCGTTACGTCGATCGCCTGTCGCATAAATCCGAGCCTTTGAGCCCGTTTCGACGAGGTGAGTGACAGCGCCCCAAGAGTCCTCCCGTGAAACGATCCATAGAAAGAAATGAACTTCTGCCGCTTTGTGTGGTACATAGCCAGCTTGAGTGCGGTCTCGATCGCTTCGGCTCCCGAATTGGCAAAATGTGTCCTGGTGTCGCCCTCGATCGGGCAGATCTCGTTCAGCTTGCGACCGAGATCCGGCATGTGGCGGTAATAGAAGTCCGTTCCACACATATGGATCAGGGTCTTAGCTTGTTCCGAGATGGCTTCGACGATCTCCGGGTGGCAGTGTCCGGTTGAACACACGGCGACGCCGGCGTTGCAATCGAGAAACACGTTGCCGTCCACGTCGGTCATCCACACGCCCTCAGCGTGGTCTGCAACCAGTTTGTAATCGGGTCTTGGATAGCTCGGGGTTACATACTTTTCATCTTCCGCAATAACCTGGCGGGCATTCGGTCCCGGGAGTTCCGTGTTTATCTGCGGTCTTTTAACTTCAGTTCCTGGAATCATTTAGTTCCTCCGTATTGTATATAGAAAACGCCTTTGCGGCTGTTAGGA
Source organism: Acidobacteriota bacterium (assembly GCA_003385635.1). GTDB lineage: Bacteria > Acidobacteriota > Blastocatellia > Pyrinomonadales > Pyrinomonadaceae > Aridibacter. The sequence continues at coordinate 1,112,996 of QQUY01000001.1, forward strand.
AGAGCCGGCCAAACACCGGCCGGCAATGCGCACGGAGGAATGCCTAGTCGCCGCCGAACAAGTCGGGTCTCAGCGAAACAGGCCTAAGACTTGCGATGCATCTGGATGTCATGTAATTGAACAAGCCCAAATATAGCAGATACGCAAATTGCTACCAACCCTGATTTCGGCTGGATTTGATGCGTCTCGACAAGATGCTTCGGTGCCTGGAGGGTCTCGAGGGACCGGTCAACCTATGTCGATATAGTTCTGAGATGTAGGTCTGAACTGAAGGCCGCGGGCGGGTGGATAGAAGACGCTCAAGGATGGATTAGATGTTGAGCCAGGGTCATCTATCCCGATAAAGAATGACAGTTTGAAGGAATGGATTCCGGGCGCCGCGAGCAAACTTCCGGGATCACTGATTCGCACCGCGATCGATGATTCGCCATTCCAGCATCACAAGAGCCATTATGATCACGACCTCGCCCAGAAAGTACGAGATTCCCAGCCAATTCAGGCTGCCTGAGAGATAGACGACCAGAGATAGTGTGGTAATGCAATAGACGGTGTTCAAAACTGCGATGGCCAAAAGAAAAGTCTTCCACTTTTGAGGGTTCAGGGCGAAACACGTCAACGAGATCACCGCCAGAAACAAGGCCGCGGCTGCGAGCGCGTACGCGATCCGCGAATCCATTCCAAACAACGATTCAAACCTTGCAACCACCAGTGTGAGCAGGCCTGCGGTCACGATTGCTCCGATCCCGTCGATAAGAAAGATAAGCTTTCGGGACTTCTCGCCGTTCGGTATCAATCGCATGAAATCGCCTCCCAAAATCGAAATATAGCGGGAAAGCAAGCTGTTTGCAGCCCCGGATTAACAGGTCGAGCAGCCTGGTCTGAAACCGTCGCTTTGCGATGACGCACAGGAGGTGGAAGAATTGAAAAATGCAAAGTCCAAAGCGTTCAACAAACCGTCTGGCAAATGAGACCAGTCCGTATCTTCTCCAGCACGCGCATAATCCGGTCGATTGGTACCCTTGGAGCGAAGAGGCCTTTGCGAAAGCGAAGTCTGAAGACAAGCCTGTGCTGCTCAGCATCGGCTATTCGGCCTGTCACTGGTGCCACGTGATGGAGCGAGAATCGTTCGAGGACGAGAAGATCGCCTCAATAATGAACGAGCGTTTCGTCAACATCAAGGTTGATATGGAAGAGCGTCCGGACGTGGACAAGATCTATATGAACTTTGTCCAGATGACGACCGGGAGTGGAGGCTGGCCGATGACGGTGTTCCTTACTCCGGATCAAAAGCCGTTTTTTGGCGGGACGTATTTTCCTCCTCAGCCAAGGTTCAATCTCCCTAGTTTTGAACAGATCCTTGTCAGCGTATCAAGTGCCTATGCGGACAACAGGGAAGAGGTGCTGAGGTCCGCAAACGATATTCTCGGCGAGATTAGGCGGATCGCGATCGCAGAATCAGATCAGGCTGGATTCGGCGAGGATCTGCTTGAAACGGCATACCTGTCATTTGAGAGGTCATTTGACCGACGAAACGGCGGATTTGGGGGAGCGCCTAAATTTCCTGCCCCAATGTCGCTCGAGTTTCTCCTCCGGTATTTCAAGCGCACGAGCGATGACCGGGCGGCGGAGATCGTAATCGAAACCTGCAGGAAAATGGCTTTTGGCGGTATCTTTGACCAGCTTGGAGGCGGCTTTCACCGCTACACGGTCGATGCGAACTGGTTGACGCCTCACTTCGAGAAGATGCTTTACGACAATGCACAGCTCGCAAGATTTTATCTGCACCTTTATCAATTGACCGGAGACGAATTCTACGAGCGGATCGTCCGCGAAACTTTGGATTACGTGCTACGTGAAATGACAGATGCCAAGGGAGGTTTCTACTCCGCTCAGGATGCCGACTCGGAAGGTGTTGAGGGGAAATTCTTTGTCTGGACCCCCGCGGAGATCAGAGAGGTTTTGGATCAAGATGCGGCTGACGCTTTCTGTGCTTTTTATGACGTGACAGAACAAGGGAATTTTGAAGGGAAGAGCATTCTTCGCGTCACGAAGTCGATAGCTGGGACCGCCGACGCTCTAGGTATCGCAGAAGAAGAGCTTGCATCCGTATTGGAAGAAGGGAGAAAAAAACTCTTCTCCCACAGAGAATCTCGTGTCAAGCCATTTCGAGACGAAAAAGTCCTGACGGCGTGGAACGGCCTGATGCTCGCCGCATTCGCAGAAGCAGCGATGATCCTTCGAGATGACAAGTATATGCAGGCGGCGAGGAACAACGCGGATTTCCTGCTTGAAGAGCTGAGAACCGAAGACGGTCTCTTGAGGACCTGGAAGGATGGCAAGGCCAAACTGCAGGCCTACGTCGAAGACTATTCAAACCTTGCGGACGGGCTTATCGAGCTGTACCAGGCTTCAGGAGAAGATAGTTATCTCTTTGCGGCGAGGGAACTGTCAGACGAGATGATCGCATCCTTCTGGGACGAGGAGTCGGGCGGCCTGTTTTTCACGGCCTCTGATCACGAGGAGTTAATCGTACGCACAAAGGACTTTAACGACAACGCGACCCCCTCCGGCAATTCAGCGGCAGCAGATGTGTTGTTGAGGCTCTCGCGAATCTTCAGCGATCAAAAGTATGAGAGATTTGCAATGGGGATCCTGCGGCTCGTGGCTCCGATGGTGCGCCGCTATCCGGGCGCATTCGGACGCGCAATCTCGGCGATGGAGTTCGCGATCGGCGATGTCAAAGAGATCGTGATCATCGGAAGCCGCTCCGGGGAGTTTGAGAATATCCTTGCCGAGAATTACTTTCCGTTGAAGGTGGTGTTGCGCGCGGCCGAACCGGATACTGGATCGGCGCTTTCGCTGCTTCAAGGCCGAGACAGGGTAGATGGGAAAACAACAGTCTATGTCTGCGAGAATGGTACCTGCCGCCTGCCTGCAACAGATAAAGCGGGAATGAAAAAACAGTTGGGCATCGGGTGATCCCGATCAGAATGCAAAAAGAAAAAGGCACCGGCCATTTCTGGCGGTGCCTTTTTCCAATACGTCTGAATGACGAACTAGTTTCCGGTAGCCTTGTTGGCTGCGTCCTTAGCTGCGTCAACAGCCTTGTCAGCAGCGTCCATTGCCTTGTTTGCAGCTTCCTTCGTGGCGTCAGCAGCCTTGTTGGCAGCTTCCTTCATTTCGGTCATTGCATTCGAGTTCGAATCAGCATTAGCTTCCGAGTTCGATTCCGTGGTGTCTTCCGGAGAAGCTTCGTTCTCCATATTCACGTTCGTGTTTTCGGCATTCGAATTGTTAGCATTCGAATCCGTTCCGGTCGGGCATCCAAGGCCGAAAAGGCCGAGTGCCAGAACCAGTGTCAAAAGAAAAATCTTATTCATTGTTTAGAGTTCTCCTGTCTTCTTCAAAGTATTCTGTCTTCTTAATTAAAATGACTGCTTTTACACAGTCATCTGCCTGACTTTGTCAGGACAACGGACAATATACGGAACCGTTATCCGATAGTCAAATTAAAAAAGGCACAAATTCAGCGAGTTTGTGCCTTTTTTTCCAAGTCGTTTTCAGCGGTTTAGGAGTCCGAATTATCTTCAGAATCCGACGAGTTGCTGTCAGCGTTCGAATTTGAGTCGTCAGCGTTGTCCGAACCCGAGTTACCGGTGTTGTCCGAACCGGTATCATTTGCCGTGTTCGCCGGGCTCGGCGACTCAGCAGCGGTATTTTCAGGCGACGCATTGTTGGCCTCATTTGCGTTGTTGGAATCTCCTGCCGGAGGGCAGCCGAGTCCGAAGATGCCAAGTGCCAGCACCGCGGTCAAAAGCAAGGTCTTCTTCATACTTTCTAATCTCCTGTCTTCTTCAAAGTTGGGGTAGAGCCTAAACGAAAAACAACCGGGAAAACCGGCTTTTCACTCAATGCTCGCAAGAACAAAAGCCAATATAAAGACCGGGGACCCATTAGTCAAATTCTATTTTCCTCGCAAAAACAGGATTTCGGGTCGGTAGGTGAAGCCACGACGCCCCCGACCCGGACCGAATCAAACCTGATTAATCATATAAAGCTGACAAAGATTGACTAAACGATGTTTAAGCGTTTATCTTTCAAGCAGAAGGTCCTCTGCTCCCGACTACCGAAAACATAAACGTCGGTCCCTCCTTTTCACAGATGTCCCGTAAAGATCCCAGGAATTCAGAAGAGAAAAAGAACGGCCCCGACTCCGGCTTGCTGACGGCAGGTGCGGCTTCTTTGTTCTTGCTCGCGGGTGCGATCGGACTCGTTCTCGTACCCGTCGGGAATGTCACAAGAGTTCTTGGCATCGCGGTACTTTTCGCTGTCCAGTACACAGTGATCGTTTTGCTGACCCGATCCAGAAATGAAGAGGACAAAAGTGCGGGGGATGAGATCTTCACTCCGGAGATCGATGAAAAGTTACTTTCTCTTGAGGACGCCGGAAAACTGCTCGGCGGTTCATTGCGCCTCAAGGATATGTATCGGCTGGTCGTCGCCCGTACGTCGGAAATAGTTCCGCTGCAGGATCCGGTTCTGCTTGTTTTTGACGATTCCGGGGCGATCGTCCAAAGGGTTACCGGTCAATCTGGTACCGATCTGAGCCCCGGTCAGGAAAAGATCGCAACCAAGGCGGCGAAGGACGGCCGGGTGTTTTTAGATCAGGCCGATGAGGCATTTGGCTACTTCGCAGGACTGACGCTCACCGAGAAAGGAAAGGCATTTGCTTCCCTCTGCGGCCGGATATCCGGCGAACTATCCTATCCCGACAGAACGAAACTGCTCTTGGAAGCGGTTGCTCAACGGATCGCGCCTGTGCTTGCGGCATCGCTTTCGTTCGATAAGAAGGCCGCCGACGCACTTGTCGACCACCTTACGTGGCTTCCGAATGCAAAGGCATTCGATCTGGTGCTGGAGAACCGCATTGCTGAAGCCAAGAGATTCAAGGAAGCGTCGCCGCTTATCGTGATGGCCGTCGACCTCAAGGATTTTAACGAGATCAACTCGCGATTCGGACACCATACGGGTGACAGGGCACTGGCATTCGCGGCAGAAGTCATTCGAGATCAACTTCGCAAGATGGACCTTGTCGCGAGGACCTCGGCGGACGAGTTTCTGGCTGTTCTGCCCGGGGCAAAACAGAATACCGCCGGAACGATCATCGAGAGGATCGCCGGTGAGTTTGCAAGAAAGTCGCTAACGCTCGATGATGGTGAGAAATTGACGATCGGAATCAATTTCGGATCAGCAGCTTTCGGTCCCGGCCGCGATACCCCGGAGGATCTCGTCAAGGCCGCCCGACTCGACCGGGATGGTCAGAAGCCCCCCCGAAGCAACCAAGTCCTCCGCTTCCCCACCAAACACTCCAACTGAACCCTTCACACCGGACATCCGGTGTCAGATTTTTTCATCTCGCGGTGTTACTTAGATGAACGCCATAGGTGCAGGGAACACTTCATTCCGGTCCGGCCGTGACCGGAATTTTGTTAAACCTTCGGGCGCCCGAAAGCGTTAGAAACACCAGACTCAGGCATAGGCTTCGAATTTTTCTTTTAAATCGATATGCAGGCTGGAGACAGATTAGGCAGGTATGAGATCAAGGAACTGGTTGGTTCGGGCGGTATGGGTGAGGTGTATCGGGCCGAAGACGTACAGCTGGATCGTGATGTCGCTTTAAAAGTTCTTCTGCCGGAATTCTGTTTCGATTCCGAAAGGGTCAAAAGGTTCAAATTCGAGGCCAAAGCGGTTTCCGCTTTGAACCACCCTGGCATCATCACGATCCACGAGATCGTGGAAGAGGACGGGAAACTGTTTATCGCCACAGAGTTCGTAAACGGATGTACACTCCGCGAGCGGATCGAACGCGGCGACCTGAGCCTCTATGAGGCGATAAAGATCTCCCAACAAGTCGCGGATGCCCTTGCGGTCGCTCACGACGCCAACATCGTTCACAGGGATATAAAACCCGAGAACATCATGGTTAGGGTCGACGGTTATTCCAAGGTCCTGGACTTTGGTCTTGCAAAGCCGATCGTCCAGGCGATCGCCGGCGCCGAAGACGCTACGATTCAGCTGGTAAAGACCCAGCCCGGCCTCGTGATGGGAAGCGTCAGGTATATGTCACCGGAGCAGGCGCGCGGCAAGGAGACAAACGGAACCACAGACGTCTGGAGCCTCGGGATAGTTCTATACGAGATGATCAGCGGTAAGAATCCCTTTGATGGAGAGACGATCAGTGATTCCATAGCGGCGCTCATCCACAAAGAACCGGAGCCCGTCGAGGACGTTCCCGAAGAGATCAGACGAATTCTTAGAAAATGCCTTAACAAGAGGTCAGAAGAGCGTTACCAGAACATCAAGGATCTGGCGCTCGATCTTAAAGAAGTCCGTTCCGGTATGGAACAGCATTCTTCGGGTGAGCATCTTGAGACGGTCGCGCAAGCTGCCGGGCACTCTGGACACAATACATCTGAAAGCAAGACGCTGATCCACAAGACGATGTCGACCGAGAACCTTACGGAGGCTCAATCAAGCGGCTTCTCGGGCACGAGAGAAAACACGATCGGGTGGAAGATAGGGAGAAGCGTTGTTCCAGCTGCGGGTATCGTCGTTGTTCTTCTGGCGTTGTTTGCCGGATGGTATCTCGTGCCAAGCTTTTTAGGCTCTACGGCAAAACCTTTCCAGTCGCTTCAGGTTTCACGGCTAACGGACAATGGGCGGGCGCACTCCGCGGCGGTCTCGCCTGACGGAAGATTCACGGTTTTCGTCGACAGGCAGGACGAGAATCCAAGGCTCGTCGTTCAGCAGATCGCCTCTGGCAGCGTCGTTGAGATAGTTCCTCCAACGCCTCTCGAGTTTCGACAACCGGTCTTTTCAAAAGACGGCAACTTCGTGTATTACGTCACGATCGACAGCGGGGTTGGGACCCTCTTCAAGGTGCCGACGCTTGGAGGCAAGAGCACTGAGATCGTTGTCGACATTGACTCGACGCCCGCGATCTCGTCCGATGAGAAGAAGATCGCGTTCATCCGTCACAACCCTAACACCGGCGGTGACACTGTATTCGTGATGAACGCCGACGGGACAGACCTCAAGCCGTTCGTTCAAACCAAACAGATCGGCTTTGACAAGCTGACAGAAGCCGCGTGGACCGAGGCTGACGAAAAATTGCTCTTGGTTGGACTAGCCTCGACCGAAACGCCTATCCAGAAGATGAAGCTGATCGCGCTCGATGCGGAAACAAGCGAGCCGGTCGAATCAACCGAGGTCGAGTTGCTCAATTCGGAAGGGTGGTCCTACGCATCAGGGTTCAGCCTTTTGGGCGACGGCTCCGGATATCTTTTTGTCGGAAAGAAGAATGAAGAGGATACCCGCCAGGTCTGGAATCTGAGGATCGCCGAGCAGAAGATCGATTCTGTCACGACCGATACAAGCGACTATGAATCACTGAGCGTTTCGAACGACGCGGGAATCATCATCGCGACCAAGGCCGATCGCATCGCCGGCCTGATCGAGTTGGAGCCCGAAGGCAAGGTCCGGAGACAGCTGAAGAGTGAAAGCAAGAATTTCCTTGGCCACTATGGCATTGCACAAATGCCGGACGGCAGGATCATCTTTCCCAAGATGAGCGGAAAGAACGTTGACCTCTACCTGCTGGAAAAGGACGGCAGTACCGAAAGGCAGTTGACGAGTGACGCGGGCGTCAATGTTCTTCCCACAGTCACCCCGGACGGAAGGTACGTCGTGTTTTTCTCGAATAGACAAGAGAAGTACGGTATCTGGAGGATGAACTCCGACGGCACCGATCCGATACTGCTGTCCAGCATTCAGAACGGACGCGACTCGATGCCTCAGATCACCGGAGACGGCAACACAGTTATTTTCGCTCGCCAGCTAAATGACGGCAGCAAGGGAAAGCTAATGCAGGTCCCGATAGACGGCGGCGAAGCAAAGCCTCTTTTCGAAGGGAACCGTTCGTCCGGTATCCTGCCGCAGATCAACAAAGAGGGCGATAAACTCGCGTTCGTCGAGTTCAAATACGACGAAAGCACTGCCGAGTTCCTTTCATACATCAAGGTTGCTGACGTTGAGGGCGGAAAGGCACAGATGACCGACAATGTCATCGACCGGGAGCTCGGTCATGTCTTCCGCTGGCGACCTGACGATGACGCACTGACGTATATCGACAAGGCCGGGGCCGACAATCTCTTCGAATACGTCCCGGGAGAAAAGGAGCCCAAGCCGCTCACCGAATTCGGCGGTGGGATGCTGATGAATTTCATCTGGTCAAACGACGGCAAGAGCATCTATGCCGTCCGGGGGATGATCAACAGCGACCTGGTCCTGATCCGCGATCTCGCCAAAGCTTGATCCGTCGCTTCGCTCCGGAATTTCAATCGCTTCGCGATTTCAAATTCCAGATTACATATTTCAAACGGATTCAAGCTATTTGAAATCTGAAATTTGCAATCTGAAATTCCGAAGCGAAGCGAAGCGAAGCGAAGCACTACGTGTTATCGTCATAGCCTATGGCGAAAATTTCGTTTTACGGCGGTGTCGGTACGGTCACGGGTTCGAAATACCTGATCGAGAACAATGGAAAGAAGGTCCTTGTGGATTGCGGTCTCTTCCAGGGCCTGCGGGAACTGAGGGAAAGAAACTGGGAACCCCTTCCATTTGAACCGAAAGATCTCGATGCTGTGGTCATCACCCACGCACATATAGACCACACGGGATTTCTTCCAAGGATAGTCAAGCTGGGCTTTGACGGCCCCGTCTACGCCTCTCGCGGTACAAACGACCTCATCAAGATACTTCTTCCAGACTCCGCGCGCCTGCAGGAGGAAGAGGCCGATTATCGAAACAGAAAAGGCCTGACAAAGCACAAACCCGCGCTTCCTCTGTACGATGAGAATGACGCGAAGGCGGCGCTTGCTTTGGTCAAGGCAGTGCCGAATGATGGGAATCCCATAGAGATATGCGAGGGGATAAACGCGGCTTTCAATGTCGCAGGCCACATTTTGGGAGCGAGTCTCGTTCTGTTGACGCTTGATGATGCCGCGGACGACGGATCGCCGATCCGATTTCTTTTTTCGGGAGATCTGGGTCACTACGATCAACCCATCCTTAAGGATCCGGCACCGCCTCCCGCTTGTGAATACCTGATGGTCGAATCGACGTACGGCGACAGACTTCACGACGAGGTCCCTTCGTCAGACCATCTGGCCAGAGTCATCAACGAGGGATATGAGCGCAATGGTCCGATCCTGATACCGGCTTTCTCGGTCGGCAGGACCCAGGAGATCCTATACCTGATTCGCGAACTTGAAGACGAGGGCCGTATACCTATCATGCCGGTCGCCGTCGATTCCCCTATGGCAAAACAGGCGACGCAGGTCTACAACCGCTGGAGGGAAGAGCACGACGAGGAATACGCAAGCGTGCTTGCCCGTCAGCAGCATCCGCTAAAAACCCGATCGATGACGGTTACAGGGAACCGTAACGAATCGATCGCTCTGAATGACGATACGGGCGCGAGGATCATTATCAGCGCTTCCGGAATGCTTTCGGGCGGCCGTGTTCTTCATCACGCAGTCAGAATACTTCCGGATCCCAACGCTACGATCGTGTTTGTTGGGTATCAGGCGGCAGGAACGCGTGGCCGCCAGGTGCTCGATGGAAAAAGCGAGGTAAAGATAATGCACAGCATGGTGCCGGTCAGGTGCCACGTTGAAGTGATAGGCGGTTTTTCAGCCCACGCGGACTGGAAAGGCGTTATCCGTTGGCTGAGAGGGCTTCAGAGCGAGCCGAGAATGGTGTTTACGACACACGGAGAACCCGAATCTGCCGAGGCAATGGCGGGTCACATAAAAGAAGAATACGGTTGGAACGTGATGGTCCCGGAATACGGACAAACGGTCGATCTGAATTAGGGAACTAATTTGAACCGATGTTGAAAAGCCCGTCGCCCTTGTAGACGACGGGTGCTTCATTAACGCAGAACACGTAGCCCGTGATCGGACTATTGACCTTCTTTTGAAACTGACCATAGGGACCGTTTACGTATGCGAGCAGATCCCCTTTTTCCACACGTGCGCCGTTCCTGACAAGCGGCTGCAGCATGCCCGAACTTCTTGAACGGACCCATTTTGTAGTACTGATCATCTTTGAGCGGCGCCGCGTTACCGGTCCTTCGTCGGGCCGCATCCCGAGATAAGACATAACACTCAGGACTCCCTTCATTCCCTTGTCAACGACCCGCTGGTTGATGCTTCTCGATTTGCCGCCTTCAAAAACGATTACGGGAATGCCCTTCTTGCCGAGCATTCGGCGCATCGATCCTGTCCTCTGTGAACTCGTGAAGATCGTGAACGGCGCGTTGAACGCTTTCGCGAGCAAGAGATTTTCTTCGTGCGAATCGTCGAACCTGATCTGGGGGTAGTTGAATTTCTCGTCTGATCCCGTATGCAGATCGACAACGTAGTCTGCGTGCGGGACGATCCTGGTTGTGATCGAGTTCGCGAGTTTGCTCGCGAGAGATCCGTTCTTGTTTCCGGGAAATGAACGGTTAAGGTCCCTACCATCGGCAAACTTGCGGCTCAGGTTGAGGAAGGCCATTACGTTGACGATCGGCAGTGCGACGACCGTACCGCAGCTCGGCCGCATTGTTTCGTGAAACACGAGCCTCCTGATTATCTCGATCCCGTTTACCTCGTCGCCGTGTATCCCTCCCATCACCAGTAAGGTCGGTCCGGGATCTTTCGCACGCTCGATTATTACGGGCACACTTATACGGGTCCTTGTGTAAAGCGCGGCGACATCCATTTCGAGATATGCCTTCTGGCCAGGCTCCACTTCCGTGTTCAGAATTTCCATAGAAAGCGCTAAACGTGGCGTTCCACGTATCTGATTATCTCTTTCGCAACATCTTTCTTCGTCGCCGCCTCGATACCCTCAAGACCCGGCGAGGAATTTACCTCGAGAATAAGCGGACCGCGCGACGACTGAAGCATATCCACACCTGCTATCCCAAGGCCCATTACCCGAGCCGCTTTGATCGCCGCATCCTCTTCTTCCTCGCTTAGCGTGATAAGTTCCGCGCTTCCTCCTCTGTGGAGGTTCGAACGAAACTCGCCTTCCTTGGCCTGCCGCTTCATCGCTCCGACGACCTTTCCTTCGACCACGAACGCGCGTATGTCCGCTCCTTTCGCTTCTTCTACGAACTCCTGGAGGATTACCCGGGCCTCAAGGCCGTTGAATGCTTCGAGCACCGACTGGGCGGCTTTCTTGGTTTCAGCGAGAATGATCCCGAGGCCTTGCGTGCCTTCCAGCAACTTCAGAATGATAGGAGTAGAGCCAAGCATTGCGACCACAGACTCCGTGTCTTTCGAGTAGTTCGAATAGATCGTCTTGGGCAAGCCAAGGCCCGAACGCGACAAGAGCTGCATGCTTCGAAGCTTGTCCCGCGATTTCACAAGGGCCTGGGATTCCACGGCAGTAAAGATCTTTTGCATCTCGAACTGCCTGACGACCGCGGTCCCGAAGAACGTGACCGACGCTCCGATCCTAGGAATGACGGCATCGATCCCCGTGAGTTCTTTCCCGTTGTAGACGATAATCGGGTTCTTCTTTTCGATCTGAAGCACACACTTTGTATGGTCAACGACGATCATGTCGTGCCGGCGCTTTTCGCCAGCTTCCACGAGGCGGCTGGTTGAATACAATCTGGGGTTGGCGGATAGTACTGCGATCTTCATTTCTAGTTATAGAATGCGGACAAAATAGCTATTACCTCTTTCTTTTCATCTTCCTTGGGCTTAGCAGCTCTTTCTTAAGCGGATCGACCAGAAACCGGTAGCTCTTCAAGAACTTCCGCCCGACAAGTACGGTGAATCTCATATCACCGCGCTTTGCGAGCGAAACGTCGATCTCGAATTCGTTTCCTGCGAACGATATCGTTGTCGAGATCATAAACCGGAGTTCAGCCTGGCCGTTCGAGCTTTTCACCGTCTTTTTGCGGAAGTCCGAAAACTTATGGACCTTGCCAGTGAAGTTAGTGTGTTCCGGATCAAGGAATACAACTTCAAGAAGTCCGTCCGGCTTCAGCCTGTAGTGTTCGCAATGAAACGACGAATTGTAGGCTCCAGTGTCGATCTTCACAGGCAGACCGACTATATCAAGTTCCGGAAAATCGGCGATCTCCCGGCGGCCGATGACGGGGCGTCTATCTCGTAGATCCATAACATCAACAGAAAGGAATGAATATACAGAATAGCGGTCTGTTGAGTCTATTCAGTCGGGTGAGTCTATCGAGTTTGTCGGGTCTGTCGGGTCTGTTGAGTCTGTACATTTGTTTACTGAGGCGATGGTTTTGCCCTGAAAGGGCAACGGAGGTTAGCCCGGGGGAGGCCGAAGGCGCACCCCCGGGTACATTAGCGAACACCCCCCTTAGCCGCGGAGCGGCGACATTTTACTTGTCTGTTTAGTCGATTGAGTCTATCGCGTCTGTTGAGTCTATTGAGTCTGTGGAGCAAATCAGAACCGGGAGCGGTAGCGACCGTTCTTAAATCGTTCAAATCTGTCTTAACCACAGAGCGGCACAAAGAGACACTAAGCGACGCGAAGGAGGAGAAAGTAAATGGGCACGAGGGATGCTTTTCCTCCGTGCCCTCTGTGGTCTCAGTGGTAAGTTTTCAAACGCTATTCGTACCTAAGGCACTCGATCGGATCCAGATTCGCTGCTCTCCTCGCAGGCAGTACGCCAAAGATCAGGCCCACCATCACCGATACGAACAGCGCCAGGACAATAGACCAACTTGCGATCGAAGCCGGCAGCGACGGTACCAGCAGCATCACAAGCTGTGCGATCCCGATCGCTGTAACAACTCCGACGACTCCGCCGAAAAACGTAAGCGTCATTGCTTCCAAAAGGAACTGGAGGACGATCGCTCCCTTCGTCGCGCCGACAGCCTTGCGCACACCAATTTCTTTGGTCCTCTCGGTAACCGAAACCAGCATGATGTTCATCACGCCAATTCCGCCCACCAAAAGACCGAGACAGGAGATCGCGATCGCCGCACCCCCGATACCGCCAAGAATCGCGTCAAACTGCTCGATAAACGCGTCAGCTGTTTTAATGTCGAAGTTGTTCGCCTCGCCGTATTTAACGCCGCGTCTCTGCCTCAGTACAGCTTCAGCGTCTTCGAGTGCGGTCTGGACCTTGTCTGATCTCGCTTTGATAATGTGAACGATATAATCCCTCTGAGGAGCGACCTTTTGGGCAGTTCGAAACGGCATATAGACCTTGCGGTCTTCCTCATTCTCTCCAAAGAAACCCGCCTTTCGTTTCTCGAGGACGCCGATCACCTCCCAGGTCATACCGTTCATCCGGACCATCTTGCCGACCCGGTCGCCTTCTTTGTCAGGGAACAGGGCTTCCGCCGCGTTTACGCCGAGGACAAGGACATTACGCCTTTGGGAATTGTCGTTCTCTGTAATAAACCTGCCTTCGGTCAAAACCACGTTAGTGATGTTCATCAGGTTGGGCGTGACGCCGTCAGTCAGCGCCCATCGGTAGTTCCTGCCCTCGTAGATCAGATTGTCGTCAAAACCGTCGCCGAACGAACCTATGCTTGGCCGGACCATCGAAATATCCTCGATCGCATTTGTCTGGGCCAGAATGGCGGCCGCGTCAGCCTCGGTCAACGGTTTCCTGAGGCGCTCTTCACGGTTCGGGGGGCCAAATCCGGTAGTCAGGTGGAACGCATAGATATTGTTGGTACCGTATTCCTCGATCATCGCCACGATGTTCTGGCGAAGGCCGAGAAGGATCGATGCAACTACGATCGCCGTGATGACACCGACGACGATCCCGAGAATCGTCAGAAAGCTCCGGAACTTGTGTCCCAAAATGCTCTCCATCGCCATCTTCAGGACTTCTTTGGGTAATGCGCTGGATAGTCTCATTTCTTCATTGACCAATGATCATTGACCAAAGGTCGTCATTTACCATTGACCAATGACCAATGACCAATGGTTTTAACTGAGCGACAAGGAAAACGACGTTTCATAAAGCCCAACTGTTCAAACTCAGTAAACTCAGCCAACTCAATCAACTCACCAAACTCACTAAACTCTTGTCAACGCGACGATCGGGTCTAGTTTTGAGGCCTTGTACGCCGGATACAGTCCGGCGATTATCCCGATCAGGCTGGATACTGCCACCGCCAAAATGATGTAGCCAATGGTTATGGTCATCGTGATCTGGAGCGCATACCCGATCAGTTGTGTGACACTTGCCGCCAAAAGGATCCCGAGAATCCCCCCGAGGACACACAGCGTGCTCGATTCGATCAGGAACTGAAGAAGGATCTGCTTTCTTGTCGCTCCAAGCGCCTTTCTAAGCCCGACCTCGAAGGTGCGCTCCGTGACGGAGACCAGCATGATGTTCATCACCACGATCCCGCCCACGACGAGCGTGATGAAGGTGATCGGAATTACAACTCCCGCGATCGCGTTCGTAAACTGCTCTATTTGTGCGCCGAGATCTTCAGTATTAACGACGCCGAACGTATCTTCATCAGAGCCAATAAGCTTTCGCTTGTTACGCAGTTTTTCTCTTGCCTCTTCGATCGCGAGCTTTAGATCATCGGCTTCCGCCGACTTTCCGTGCACCTGAATGCCGCCGCCCCACCCGAACATCGAAAGATGTGTCGAGACCGGGATATAGACGTGTCTGTCCTGCGATTGACCGAACATGTCTCCTCGAGCCTTTTCGACACCGACGACCCGCATCGGGACCCCCCGCACCTTCAGCGTTTTACCTACGGCTGTCGTATTCGGAAAGTACTTTTCTGCGACATCAGCGCCGAGTACGGCAACCCTTGCAGATCTTTGGACCTCGTTCGGGAGGATTATCCGTCCATCTTCGATCTTCTTGTCCTCGATAATGAACATGTTCGAGGTCACCCCGGCAACCCTGACGCCGGGCATTTCAACCCCGTCCTGGTTCAGGTCCTCGCCCGTCATTTTTTGTGCACCGACCTCGGAGCACGTAGTGCATTTCGCCTTGATGTACTCGTACTCGTCCCACTCGATCTTCTTATTGCGTTTATTTATGCGCTCGAACTCTTCGTCCTCCATATGGCCGGAGAATGCGATCCTCGCGATCATGAAGTGGTTTGCGCCTAACACAGAAGTGACCTTCTCCATCACGTAGGAATTGAGGCCGCTGATCGAGGCCCCGACGACGACCACTGACGCGACACCGATGATGACACCGAGAAGCGTCAGGAACGCCCGAAGCTTGTGCTCGAAGATCGATTTAAGCGCGATTCGGAATGCGTCTGCGTAGAAGGAATAGAGTCTTCGCATAGCGGGTGAAACAGTCTTGGATAAAAGGATTCCGTCGATCGATATCGATCAACACAAGGGTGGTACGGAATCCGCACCGACAAGGTTCGATCAATTTTTACCCCGCTTGGAAGCGACTCAGAGGCTCGTGATATAATTTTCGCGATCCAACACACCGGTATCTTAAGGAGATCTATTTTGAGCATTTTAGTCGACAAGGACACCCGTCTGGTCGTACAGGGGATCACAGGTAACGAGGGCACTTTCCACACCAGGCAGATGGTCGAGTACGGCACCAACGTGGTAGCCGGAGTGACCCCCGGAAAGGGCGGAACGACCCACGAAGGGATTCCCGTTTTTAATACAGTTGAAGAAGCAGTAATGGAAACCGGCGCGAACGCGTCTGTGATCTATGTGCCGCCGCCGTTTGCCGCAGACGCGATAATGGAAGCTGCAGACGCCGAGTTGCCTCTAGTGGTGGCGATAACTGAAGGAATTCCGGTTGCGGATATGGTCACGGCGAGGGATTTCCTGGCAGATCGGAACAAGACCACGCTTGTCGGTCCGAATTGCCCGGGAGTCATTTCGCCCGGTAAATGCAAGATCGGGATCATGCCCGGCCACATCCACAAGGAAGGCCGGATCGGCGTCGTTTCTAGATCCGGAACGCTTACGTATGAAGCCGTGGGACAGCTTACGGCACTTGGGCTCGGTCAGTCTTCGGCGTTAGGTATCGGTGGAGACCCGATAATCGGCACGACTCATACCGACGCGTTGAGGCTGTTTGAAGCGGATGATGAAACGGATGCGATAGTGATGATCGGCGAGATCGGCGGAACGGCCGAGGAAGATGCTGCGGCTTTCGCAAAAGAAAATGTGAAAAAGCCGATCGTGGCGTTCATAGCCGGACAGACCGCGCCTCCGGGAAGGCGAATGGGCCACGCCGGTGCGATCATCTCCGGCGGAAAGGGAACTGCCGCGGCGAAGATGGAGGCCCTCCGAGAGGCCGGCATCCGGGTCGTCGAATCCCCGGCTGATATCGGAAAGGCGACGCAGGAGGCGCTTGCAAGCGGCAAAGCCGCTTGATCATGTGTCAGGGATTAAGGATCAGGTATCAATGTCTCGAACCTTTCCACGTCGTAGATTCTTTGATTATCGTGGCGAATACGTCGGAAGAGGCATGACCTTCGACAAATGGTCCTTTTGACCTGAACCGTGCAACTTGATACGTGAATCATGACGCACGCCACATGATCCTTGAAACGTGATACCTGACCAATGAACAGCTTCTCCCACACTTTCACGGTCAAGGCTTCTGATCTGGATGAGCAGGGGCACGTGAACAACGTGACCTATCTGCAATGGGTGCAGGAAGTGGCGGTCGCTCATTGGCTGGAAGTTTCAAGCAAGGAGATCAGGGACAAGTACACCTGGGTAGTTACGCGCCACGAGATAGATTACAAAAGACAGGCATTCGAGGGCGACGAGATAAAGGCCAGGACCTGGGTCGGTTCCAGAACGAAAGTGACGTGGGACCGGCACACTCAGATCAGGCGAGGTGAGCAACTTCTGACAGAAGCCAGGACCGTGTGGTGCCTTATCGATCGCCTTAACAGGCGACCGACCCGCATATCAAGTGCGATCGAGGGATTACTTTCATAGAAACAGACCGATTACCTATCAGACAAATAACGAGGGAAAGTGCGGCAATCGATTGCCGCTAAATAGTATAAAATGAGCAACTTAACATTCGGAATCATCAAACCG
Organism: Acidobacteriota bacterium; assembly: GCA_003385635.1. GTDB lineage: Bacteria > Acidobacteriota > Blastocatellia > Pyrinomonadales > Pyrinomonadaceae > Aridibacter. The sequence continues at coordinate 1,130,117 of QQUY01000001.1, forward strand.
GACGCCGTAAGGAAAGGCGTCCAAGGCGCAATTATCCAGAGAATTCTCGATGACGGGTTCAAGATCCGCGGACTAAAGCTGATCCACCAGACCCGAAAACACGCCGAGGGCTTCTATGAGGTTCACAAGGAAAGGCCTTTCTTTGGGGATCTTACAGAGTTCATGTCGAGTGGGCCTTGTGTCGTAATGGTGCTCGAGAAGGAAAATGCGGTTCCTGCCTGGCGCACGCTGATGGGCGCTACGAACCCTGAAGAAGCGGATGAAGGTACATTGCGCAGGGAGTTTGCGTCTTCGATCGGTGAAAACGCCGTACACGGATCCGATTCCGAGGAGAACGCGGCTATCGAGATCGCGTATTTCTTCAGCAAACTTGAATTAGTTTAGTCTTAACGCTATAAACTTCGCAGATAGCGGGGTCGGCCCGTTATCTGCTTTCAAAAACTCAAACCTCAGGTACTCAACGCCATGAAAAAATGCCCGAACTGCCAGAATACTTATGATGACAGCCTGAAGTTCTGTCAGAAAGACGGAACTCCACTGGTTGCCGTGGCGGAAGACACCCCGGAAGAGAATCCTTTTAAGACCACTGTGGCGAAGAAGGAAGACTTGCCGGTTCCTCCCGAGGAAAAGAAACCTGAGCCTGAAGAAGAAGTAGACCCGTTCAAGACCATGGTGGCGGGAACGAAAATGCCTCCGCCAAAAGAGGACGATGTTCTTGAAGTTCCAGACAAGCCTGTAGATCCGATGGCGACCATGGTTACCGGGCAGGGAACTTCCGGGAATATCGAGATCGATGTACCTGAGGAAGAGAAGCCTGTCGAGCCTGAAGCCCCGAAAGCGCCCGAGCCTTCCGCTCCGAAAGTTGAGGCTAGACCAGAGCCACCAAAGGCTCCGGAACCGCCCCAGCCGCCGGCAGCAAAGCAAGAGCCTGTTCCACCTCCGCCTCCTCCGGCGGCCAAACCGGAACCGCCCAAGCCACCTGAACCGAGACCCGCGCCCCCGGCACCTCCAGCTCAGGAAAGGCCTGAGTCGCCTGAACCGCCAAAACCGCCTCCTCCGGCTCAGGAAAAACCGGCATCGCCGATACCGTCTCCGTTTGAGGAATCTATGCCGCCCGGTTTTCAGGCGCCTGAAACACCTCCCTTCGACGCTCCAGAGAGCCCGGTAGAAGCGGAACGGTCCGCTCCTCCCGAGCCGGAGCCAAAGCCGGAGAAGAAGCCCTCTCCTGAACCACTCCCGAGCGATTTTGCAGATGTGAAGGATTCGGATATAGAGCCGGCAGTAATTGAAGGTTCAGCGCCTGTTCCCAGCTTTGGCCAGGATCTGCAGTCGGGCGATTCCGAGCCTCCCGCTGCGGCGGAAGGCGAGAGCCTCAACCAGACGTTGGCTTATATTTCGCTTGGTCTCGGAATTGTGGGACTGCCCTGCTGCGGCCTTATCATCCCGAGCATCGCGGCGGTGATAACCGGATTCATGGCAAGAGGCAACATCAGCAAGGACCCGAGCCAGTATGGCGGAGGGACGTTTGCATTGATCGGCATAATTCTTGGACTGATCGGCGCGATAGGAGGAATCGTCCTGCTAATCGTTCAGATATTCTTTGGTGCGCTCGGAAGTATCCCGAACTTCTAGATCGGTCAGACAGATGATTGTTTTCGCCCGTCCGCGTTTGCACTCGGACGGGCTTACCACGATATAATCACCTTTTAATCCGCAAGCGGGAGCCTTTTATGTCAATCATCAGCGACGTTCTTGAGTCGGCTAAGGCCGTGGTTCTGGGTATGAAGACCACGTTGTCCAACATCCCCCGGGAGAAGTGGACGGTTCAGTATCCGGATGTCCCGGTTACTGTTCAGCCCAGGTACAGGGGGCAACATCTGCTCCATGTTGATGAGAACGGAAAGGAAAAATGCGTGGCGTGCTACCTGTGCGCCGCAGCTTGCCCCTCCGACTGTATTTATATCGAGGCGATCGACGATCCGAGGCCATACGACGAAAGGGTAGGAAGGGATGAGCGTTACGCAAAGGTGTACAACATCGATTACGGACGCTGTATTTTCTGCGGGTATTGCGTGGAAGCCTGCCCCAAGGACGCGATAACCCACGGATACAACTTCGAACTCTCTGTATATAACCGAGCTGACCTTTTGAAGACCAAAGAAGACCTTCTGATCACAAAACAGAAGCAGTCGAGCAACTACAGGGTCGCTCTTTCTTCCGAGGACGTGGACTCCGAGTTCAAGGAAGTAAAAAGACGGTGACCTTTCTTATTGCCACCCGATCCTCCGGGTGAGAACGAGCCTGACAAGTGACCGACCACGTTTTTCCGCCGACCGGAAAGGGCAGGGTGTTCGAGACCTATGCGATCTGCCTTCGGGAGTTCGCCGGTCTTAGAGATGCTCGGCACCGCCTTGATCCGTTCAAACTTGCGCAATACGCCAACCTACTTGTAGCTGACTTTGAGTTGGTAAAGCCCCTTCTGACTGAAGAAACGCTAGGCCAGCTGGTCGGCGCGGGAAAGGACTCGTGGTCGGGAGGGGCCTGCTCTCAACCGCTGCCGGACGGCAGAAAGCTGATCATCCTCAATCCTACCCACGGGAAGAACAGGCAGAACGCCACCTTGATGGAGGAGATCTGCCACGTTTTTCTAGGGCACAAACCCAGCCGCCTGGCGTTTCGGGAAAACGGCACTGACTCAAATTTGAAGGCGCGCGATTACAACGCCGAAATCGAAGAGCAGGCCTACTCGGTCGGGGCAGCCGCTTTGGTTCCCTACGAATCGTTGCGGGAATTCGTTATCAGAGGACGAACTTCCAGACAGATCGCCAGACATTTTGATGTAAGCCGCCAGCTTGTCGAATACAGGATCAAGGTCTCCAAGCTTTGGAAGGATTACCTTTCTGTTCAGGGCGACGGCAGGCCCGCCCGCCGTAAATCGGTACGATTATGAACAAAGATCAGATCGTCGAGAGGATTCACACTAGTTCATCGCCGGACCCGGACCTGAGCGTCGTCGACAAGCTGCGGATGCTTCTCGACATCACCAAGAAGATCAGTCAGTCGCTTGATCTTGAAGAGGTCTTGAAACTTGTAATGGACACCCTCGGTTCGTTGATCAGGTTCGACGCCGCAGGGATCTATTTGCTGGAAGCCGTCGATGTGGATGGAGAGGAACAGTACGTCTTCAAATCGAAAGTCATCCGTGGCTACCGGATCAGCTTTGATTTGGTTGAGCCAAGACTCAAACTCGGCGAGGGGTTCATAGGCCACGTCGCTCAGACCGGTGAGCCGCTTATCTCACCGGATGTCTCGGCTGATGACCGGTACTTTCCCGCTCGCAAGCGTACGAAGTCCGAGATGGTCGCCCCGATCATCTCGAACGATGAGGTGATCGGAGTATTCGATCTCGAAAGCGATCAACCCGGGGCGTATTCGATTGATGATCTGGCCATTCTCCAACTTCTCGCTTCTCAGGTCGCGATCATCATTGAAAAGGTTCAGCTTCATGAGCAGCTGGTCGAAAAGCGAAGACTGCAGGCCCAGCTTGAGATCGCCAGAGAGGTCCAGCTTGAACTTCTGCCCGACAATGATCCTGATTTCCCCGGATTCGACATCAGCGCGTACATATTTCCCACTGAAGAGGTGTCTGGCGATTACTATGACTGGGTGCGTATCTTTGACGACCAGGTTGCGTTGATCGTCGCCGATGCAGTGGGGAAAGGGATTCCAGCCGCTTTGCTAATGTCATTCCTTAGAGCGGCATTGCGGGCAGGTGTACAGATCGGGTATGCGCCACAGGTGGCTTTCGCAAAGGTCGGAAACCTGCTTTGGGATTCGGTTGAAGACCACCAATTCATTACGGCCATATACGGGATTCTCGATTCCACCAACCGCACCTTTGTCTATTCCAATGCCGGGCATAACCCGCCGCTCCTGATCAAGCCGAACGGCGACTACAAATACGTCGAGTTCGGGGACCTCCCACTTGGAATGTTCCGTGAATCGCGTTACCACCAGCACTACATTAGGCTTGAGAAAGGCGATGTACTGGTGCTTTACACAGACGGCATCATTGAGTCCGAGGACGATTCGGGCGAGCAATACGGTAACGAAAGATTTGCGAGGAGGATCATCGAGGGAGCGGACCTTCCGGCGCGGGACCTGATCCAGTTTGTAAGGGACGGCCTTTCGGAGTTTGCACAAAGCGATTTTCTCGATGATGACGGCACGCTATTCGTCATCAAGGCGATCTGATCGGATAGCAACCGGGTGAAAAACCAAAGAACGCGGAAGCCGGCACTTGACCGACCTTCCGCGTTCCTCAGTTGTTGTGAACTTGTACTTAATGAGTTCCGGCAGTGGTCTCGTCCGTATCGCCACCGGGCACAAGCGGCGCCCTGTAATCTCCAAAGTTCATCTGTCTTCGGCCGCGATCAAAAGCGTAGATCGAAAATCCGTATGCATCGAGTGAATCGGCCAACTCAGCGGAACTCGGGATGTAAACCGATTGAGCGAAGCCGAACTCGGACCTGATCTCAAGGAGGCGTTCGATGACCTCCAGGGGTGCGAAACATTGCACTGGGTCTTTGTAAGTTGCCATGTGTCTGAAGCCCGTCTGTTTGGGTAAGCTCTCTGAACGGACGGCGTTGAGATTTGATATTCGGTGCAAAGGTTGTTCACGGATTCCAGGTTGGCAACTATCTTTGGTCCCGGGAATACAAAACGGTGTTGTCGGATTTAACGAAACAAGGTTTGTCGAACGTTTGTTCCACGCGGACCGCACAAATAGGTTGTATTTTGGGTAAAATCCAAATACTATATTTGCGATGACCATCAACCCAGTAAAGTCTTTCCCCGAACTAACATCATTGATGAGGAGAGATACTATGAAAAGCCGGATTTACCCGATCGCCGGGATGCTTTTGCTTGTATTTTCAATGGCTGCCGGCATTTCCGCACAGGATGACCGGACAGCGACCCTGGCTGCCGGAGACCTTTACGTGATCTCCGCAAAAGCCGGCGGCATAAACTATGTGGAGGGTACTTCTGTCGCCATTCGCGCCGATGGTTCGAGTGGCAGGATCGTCAAAGGCGATGAGCTTGACGCAGGCGATGTCGTTGAGACCGGAAGCGATTCCCGTGTAGAGATCTTGCTGAACCCGGGATCATTTGCCCGGCTCGATCGAAATACGCGATTCGAACTGGCCACGACGGATCTCAATGATCTTCGACTGAATGTGCTCAAAGGAAGTGCGATCTTCGAAGTATTCGCGAGCGATGATTTCAAAGTCACGGTTGTTACGCCGAAGACCGAGATCTTTCTTGTGAAGTCCGGTGTTTACAGAGTCGATGTTGATGGCGAAGGCATTGCCACGCTGGAGGTTTGGCGAGGAAGGGCCGAGACTGCTGAAGATGCGGACGATACCTTGAAGAAAGGTAGGACCGCAACGCTCGACGGTGGTGAGGTTGAAGTAGCCAAATTCGATCGCGGCGACAAAGACGATTTTGAAAGGTGGTCTCGAGACCGGGCCGAATTGATCGCAAAAGCGAACAAACGGCTCAAGGCAAAGATGCTTGAGCCTTCACTGCTTACGGGATTTCGTTCGAATGTTTGGGATTGCTGGCAGTCGGTCGGGCTTTGGGTCTACAACCCGCAGTATCGAATCTACAGCTTCCTGCCTTTCGGTCATGGCTGGAGGTCGCCTTACGGATTCGGTATTCGCACAGCGACTTCTATCTGCTACTACCCCGACTATTTCTACGGACGCCCCTACGGCCGCATTTATGGCGGAGGCGGAAGAGGCCATCAGCCGCCTAGAAATGACAATCCCGGAACGAATCCAGGCACCAAGCCGGTACCCGCAGAGAATCTAGCCCGCGGTAGAAACACAACGACACCTCCGTTCCGCCGAATGCAGCAGTCAGGCGGAGTCGAGGTTAGCAGACGCACGTCATTCCCCAGCTCAAGTGGGGGCCTGCCGCCGCTCGGAGGATCTTCTGGAAGTAGTTCGGGCAGTTCCGGCAGTTCAAGCAGGGCGACCACACCGACTTCATCATCGCCCGGCAAATCTGAACCAAGCGGCAAGGGCCGTGGCGACAACTAACGCGCCTACATTATTTTGCTAGATCTGAAAGGCTGTCTGAAAAGGCAGCCTTTTTTTCGATCGGTTTTCTTGAGCTGGTCGTTCGGCTGAATCGGGTGCCCTGCTCCAAAATGGCGTATCTTAAGGAGCGGATCAATTCGTATCTCTCGGCCCCGTCAGGTGCAGTATGTCGGTGGCAAAGATTCGAAATTGAAGATTCCTGTTTCAGAAGGGCTGAATTCCTTATTGGCAGATTGCTCTCCTACCGGAGCCCGGTCCTTTCTTCGTGATTCGTCTCTATAGACATATAGCTCCTGACGGCGCGGTAGAAATTCTACCTGGCAACTTGCAAAGGCCGGGTATCCGGAAAACACCGCACCGGGATCAGCGAACTTTTTATCAGGCCTCTCCTAATTCAAAAGGTAAAAGGACTGAACGCTGGTCGGATCCAGATCTACAGGAAGATAGGGCTGAAGGATCAAAAGGACAGATTGAAATCCGTTGAATACGAAGTGGAAGACGACACATGGCAGAAGGTTTCCGGTCAATGCCCTGATCAAGGTCAGAACAAGGCTTAGCAACACGATCGAGAGTATCGTGGCGCCGTCAGGATAGTACTGGGCGACGTGTACGGTTGCAAAGATCACAGTGACCGCAGCAATAGCGACCGGCACGCCGAAGGTTCTCTGAAACGCAGAATACAAAACGCCTCTGTAAATGACTTCTTCCACAATTGGCGCCGAGAAGGTAGCGATCAGAGCCACTCCGATCACTGCGGACCGGGAACTGTTGAGGATCCTCTGCATCTCATTATCCTGTGTGCCGAGGAGCAATGTCATAGAGATCGCAAATGCATAGACCCCCACGAAGATCAGGGCGCCGTGCCAGATCTTGAACCCGCCCCATTTCCATCCGAGGACCTCTGTAAAGCTATGCTTGTTGAACCGCGTGACGATTGCCCATCCGACGATCATCGTGAGGACATGTGCACCGAATGTGCCCAACAGCGCGAGAATCACGGCATTCGGGTCCGAAAAGACTGCACTCTGGAATTGTTCACCTGACCATCCCTGCAGTGTCTTGATCCCGAAGTACGGGGTGAGGAACAGCATCGGTACGATCATGATCTGGGCGACAGAGAACACCCAGAAAAGAAGCGCGACGAGCGATCCCCAGGGCGGATCGTTAGGCGTTGGTTCGGATTGCGCAGGGGTCCTTTCCTGCATCCGCTGCTCGGATTCGGGATGATTTTGCGGTCTGTTGGTCACAGTATAATTAAGTATTTCCCTTGGATTCTTGAGTGGGGCTTGGTGGAATTCAAACTAGTACGCGAACTGTTGAATTAAGTTTCAAAAGCAGTTAAGCTAAAAGCCCGTGGAGACACACGGGATCTACACCCAACAAAACGTTATCGCGATCATCCCGGCCCGGCTATCTTCCGAGAGGCTGCCCGGAAAACTGTTGCTGGAAGTCGGCGGGAAGCCGGTGATACTGCACACACTCGAAAGTGTGGGAAAAGCGCGGACCGTGAACCGAGTGATCGCGGCCGTGGATCACGAAGATCTCTTTCGCGCAGCCGAATCAGCGGGGTTTGAAGCAGTGATGACCTCTGCAGATCATCCTTCCGGAAGCGACCGAATTGCGGAGGTGGCATCCTCTATCGAAGGTGATGCAGTGATCGTGAATGTTCAGGGCGATGAGCCTTTGATATCGCCAAGTGTGATCGACTTGGCTGTCGAAGCATTGTTGAATGATAAGGGTTCCGACATTTCAACTACTTGCGAAGCGATCGAATCTGCTCGGGAAGTAGTAAGCCCGGACGTGGTAAAAGTGGTTTCGGATTCCGAAGGCCGTGCGCTCTACTTCTCAAGGGCGCCGATCCCGTACCCGAGAGATGAGGTCCGAAAACACGGAAGTCTGGAAACAGCACTCTTAAACGATCCGGAACTGTGCTCGGCCTTCTGCAAACACACTGGCCTGTATGTGTTCCGCAAGGATGCACTGCTGAAGTTCACCGCACTGGAACCTTCCCCGGCAGAAGTTTCTGAACGGCTGGAGCAGTTGAGGGCCTTAGAGAACGGCCTGAAGATAAGAGTGGTCGAGGTTGAGGATCGTTCGATCGGCATAGATACAGCCGAAGATCTAGAACGTTTTCGGAAGCTCGTAGAAGGCGGCGAAGAGGTGCGTGTGACGGCATGAATGACCTTGCCGGAATTCTTTTCTTTGTGTTGCTGGCGCTGGGGGCGTTCTTTGGGTTGAGGGCATTGTCTGCGAAAAAGCCGCGTACTGAAGCCGATTTCGAAAGGGGAGCTGAAGAAAGTGCATCGCTGCTCGGGGCGGGAGTAAACGCACTTCAGGGAATGCTGCAGCCTGACAAGAAGAGGTCGGAAGAATCCATAAGAGAATTAAAAGAAAGCGTGCATCGTAGGAAGAGCGGGGCGGAAGAAAATCACGACGGCGACAGCGGCGAAGTTGTTAATGTAAAAAGGATAGATTGATCCGAGGATCAAAAGGGGGAAAATGAACCGGAAGCAAACCAAGTACATATTCGTCACCGGCGGCGTTGTCTCAAGCCTTGGAAAAGGGCTTGCGGCGGCGTCGATCGGATGTCTTATGGAAGCCCGCGGGGCCAAAGTGACGCTGATGAAGCTGGATCCTTACATCAACGTCGATCCGGGCACGATGTCGCCTTTCCAGCACGGTGAGGTGTTTGTCACCGATGATGGGGCCGAGACCGATCTTGACCTTGGTCACTACGAACGTTTTACCGATGCCAAGATGTCTCAAGCCAACAACTGGACGAGCGGAAGGATCTACCTCTCCGTGATCGAAAAGGAAAGGCGTGGCGACTATCTAGGCAAGACGATCCAGGTCATTCCCCACATTACCGACGAGATAAAGATGGCGATCCGTGAGTTGGCGGACAAGGAGCAGACCGACATCGTCATTTGCGAGATCGGCGGAACGGTCGGCGACATTGAGTCACTTCCTTTTATGGAGGCGATTCGCCAAATGGGGAATGAAGAAGGACGCGAGAACGTTATATTCGTTCACGTTACATTGGTCCCCTTCATCGCTGCAGCCGGAGAATTAAAAACGAAACCGACTCAGCACAGTGTCCGCGAGTTGAGAGAGATCGGTATTGCCCCCGACATCCTGCTTTGCCGCTCAGACCGCCCGCTGCCGCTTGAGCTGCGAAGGAAGATAGCCCTTTTCTGCAACGTAAAGGAAGGCGCTGTAATTTCAGCGCTTGATGTAGGCACCATTTATGAAGTCCCTCTTGCTCTTCACGAGCAGGACCTCGATTCGCTGATCGTCAAAGCACTGCATCTTGAGCAGGAGTTTCCAAATGCGGAGCTCAAGGACTGGCGGGAACTCGTTTCCACGATCAAGGAACCGTCCGAAGGAATGGTCAAGATAGGGATCATTGGCAAGTATGTTGAGCTTGAGGATTCCTACAAGTCACTTCGCGAAGCACTTACTCACGCCGGCGTAGCGAACAACCTAAGAGTCAAGATCGAGTGGTTCGAATCAGAGAACCTAATGAAGGACGGGTACGAGACGGACCTCCAGGACTTCGATGCGATCCTCGTACCCGGCGGATTTGGAAAGCGGGGCGTTTCAGGGATGATCCGTGCGATCAAGTACGCACGCCAATCGCAGACCCCCTATTTCGGTATTTGCCTGGGAATGCAGACTGCTTGCATCGAGTTTGCACGCAACGTATGCGAGATCAGTGAAGCCGATTCAACTGAGTTCAATGAGAACACCCCGCATCCCGTGATCTTCAAACTCCGTGACCTTGTAAATGTGGAAGAACTTGGAGGCACGATGAGGCTGGGTGCATGGGACTGCGAACTGAAGGAGGATTCGCTGGCACGCGAGATATACGGTGGCGAGGCGAAGATCTCGGAACGGCACAGGCACCGGTACGAGTTCAATCCCAAGTACAGAGAGGAACTTGAGAAGAACGGTCTTGTATTCAGCGGCATATCGCCTAACCGAAAATTCGTCGAGATGATCGAACTGCCGAAAGAAACCCATCCTTTCTTTGTGGGTTGCCAGTTCCATCCTGAGTACAAGTCAAAACCGCTGAAGGTTCACCCGCTTTTCAACCATTTCGTGAAAGCGGCTTGGCAGAACCGGATCAACAGTGAGAACCTCAAGATCGAGGAAACCGAAGAGAACCACTCGGCGATCGAGGCGTCGGAAGCGCAGGCCGCTGCCGTTTCATCCGATGATTAGCACTTAAAATAAGCTGATGTATCCGAGGCCCCGTTTTATGACGGGGCCTTTTTCTACGAATTTTCGTGTCTCTTAATGTAGATTTGAATTAGAACATTTGATCCGGCCTCACGCGTCCCGGGCCTCGAATCAAATGATTATAAAATCGGCAGAGATCATTCACACTTTCGCCGCCGATTTCCTCTGAATTCCCTTATCGGTTGCCTGCTCGCGGTCTAAAACTATTCTCAATACCGCCAAAGATCTGGATTTTAGCCTTTGAAAGGAATGCAGGTTGCCCAATCCGAATAGTAGAACTTGTTGAAAACAGGAGATTTACCAAGTCGGATATCTTCCAGCATTGTGAATCACGGATTCATTCATTCGTTGGAAATACGACAAGCCAGCTGACGGTTCCGGCTGATCTCCTTTGACAGTTCAAATCTACTTACAAGGAGAGGGATATGAGGAAATTCATCTTTGCGATCGCCGCGATCGGGATTTTCGCTGCCTCCGTCTTTGCCCAGACAACTACTGGCAGATTGCTCGGTAACGTCTCCGGGCCTGACGGGCTTCTGCCCGGGGCAACCGTGACGCTTACCGACAACCAGACGGGAAGGACATTGACTACCGTAGCGAACGACAGCGGCGCTTACAGGTTCGAGAACGTCACGTTCGGAACATATACCGTAAGGGTAAATTCAGACGGGTTCAAAACGTTCATTGCCAACGACGTCAAGATCGACGCGAACCGGGAATATACGTTGAATCCGGTGCTCGAGATCGGCGACGTCAATATAGAAGTAACGGTGCAGGCCGGTGCAGATGTCGTCAACGCCAGCAACGCTGAACTGAGCACTACGGTCAGCCCCAAGCAGGTATTGGATCTTCCGATCAACGGCAGAAACCCGCTGGGTCTTTTGAATCTTCAGGCCGGCGTTAATCCGACCTCGAACTCAATAAACGGACAGCGATCGTCTTCAGTGAACTACACCCGAGACGGGGTGAACGTGCAGGATAACTTTATCCGCACGGGCGGGTTCGTTCAGGACAGGCCGACGGTTGACGATACAGGGGAATTCACCGTGACCACTCAGAACTCGGGAGCCGAGCTCGGCAACGGTGGTTCTACACAGGTTCAACTGGTGACCCCCAGGGGCGGCAGCGATTTCCACGGTGCTGGATTCCTTTACAACAGGAACTCAGAGTTTGCTGCGAACACATTCGGAAACAATGCTACGGGCGTTGCCCGGCCGTTTCTCAATCGTAACCAGTTCGGAGGCAAGATCGGCGGACCACTTCCCATTCCGGGATTCGGTCAGGGAACTCCGGCATTCTTCAAAGACAAAGGATTCTTCTTTGTCGCCTATGAACGGTTTGTTCTGAGGCAGACCTCGCCCAATACGAACAGGGTACTCTTGGCACCTTTCCGCGACGGATCGTTCAGCTACGTTCGAGCCGATAACGGAATGGTACAGAATGTCAATATTCTGAGCGGTGCGGGGCTTAATCTGGGATCGCAGGCCAATGTCGATCTGTTCAATGCTGCCGGCGGTTCGCTGGGAGTCGATCCGACTATCATGTCGAGATTCCTCTCAAATACCCCGACCAGCGGGAACTCGAACCTTCAGAACATTCTTTCGACGGGTGATGCGGTTACCCAGAACATCACGAACAACCAGTCGAACAACACTCTCAGGAACTCCCTGACGATGAGGTTCGATGTCGACATCAACGCGTCAAACAGCGTCTATTTCATTCACAAGTGGAACGACGACTTCAACGACAGGCCGGACGCAGATGCGGGTTTCGGGACCAGTCCGTTCGCCACGCAGACTGCTACAACACGGTTCTTCTCGGGTAACTGGACGACGATCCTAGGGTCGAACTTCACCAACTCGTTCACCGCGGCCTATGTTGCTGCCGATCCTTTCTTTAACGAAGCAAGCTCGTTCCCGACCGATTACCTGATCGGTGGACTTCCTCTCGGTTTGACGACTCCGGAACCTGTATTCCAGGACCAGGGACGTGACACCGAGCAGGTGACTCTGAGGAACGATTCTTCGTACACTCTCAGCGATCACACGTTCAGGTTCGGATTCGAGAGCAATTTCCAGAATTTCCTCTCGCAGACGAACTTCAACAAAGTGCCGATTTATACGATCAGCACGACCGGCAATCCGAATACCCCTCAGCTTGACCCGGCTCTATTCCCGGGCGGCATCAGCGGGACGGACCGATCGATCGCAAACAGCCTGCGTTATCTGCTCGGCGGGATCGTCGGCGCGGGAACCGTGCAGTCGAATTTCGTGGATGCGCAGACCGGTGCTCAGATCGGTGCGACTGCATTCAAGAAATACGAGTACGGCACGCACGGTTTGTACTTCAACGATCAATGGAGAGTGACCCCCGAACTGACGCTGAACCTGGGTGTGAGATGGGACTACCATTCTCCGCTCGAGAATCCGTCTCAGGTATATCTAGAGCCGGATCTTCAAGGGGCTGATTCGATCGAAGAGGTCCGCCAGGCCCTGCTCGATCCGAATGGCCAACTGGTACTGCTGGGTAACAATGCAGGAAAACCGGGCCGGTTCACCAAACCCGATCTGGACAATTTCGCACCCGTACTGGGATTTGCGTATTCGTCTATTGACGGTAAGGGAATTCTCGGATCGATCCTCGGCCGAAACGGTGTCCTGAGAGGCGGCTTCCGTATGTCATATATCAATGACGAATACGTGCAGTCTCTGGAGAACGCCGGTCAGGCGAATGACGGACTGAACTTCACGGTGCCCGCACTTCAGAATGGTTCGGCATCGCTAAATGCGAGGTTCAATAACCTTCCGGGCTTTGTATCTCCTCAGCCGCAGATCCCGTTCAGCTTTGCCGCCGCAAACGCTGCCGACGGGTTCTTCACGAACACGATCTTTGTTGCCGATCCGAATCTCCAGACCCAAAGGAACATGGAGTACAACATCGGAATTCAGCGCGAGATCGGGCTTGATACCGTTGTTGAGATCAGATACGTGGGCGGACGCAGCGACGACCTCTGGCGCGGGATCGACTTCAATCAGGTCAATATCAACGCCGGTGGATTCCTCAACGATTTTCAGACTGCGAGGAACAACTGCCGCATAGCGATCGCAAACTTCAACACCAACAATCCGAATCTGCCTATCAGAACGATGGACCAGGGATGCTCCTCCGCGGAAATGCTCGGCACCGCAATGCTGCCGGGACAGGCCACGGTCGGACCCACGGTGAACGGACTGCTCGGATTCGGAATCATCCGTGATTACATTCAGCGCGGAATCGTTGGTGAAATGGCCCAGCTGTACATCACCAACGGCCTCGACGGATTTGGCGGAGCAAACTTCCGTGCAAATCCGAATGGCGGAAACATCGACCTGCTCTTCAATTCGGGCAGGTACCGGTACAACGCCCTTCAGTTCGAGGTCCGTAGACGATTCAGCGACGGGCTGTCATTCCAGGGCAATTACACGTTCCAGAAGATCCTTGCAGATGTGCCCAACGATACGCAGGCACGCTTCCAGGCCTATCTGGACCTCAACAATCCGCAGTGGGAGTATTCTCGCGCTGACTATGATCGCAAGCACACGATCAACATCAACGCGAACTACGAGCTTCCGTTTGGAAATGGCAAGCCGTTCCTCAATCAGGGGGGATGGGTTGACACAGTCCTGGGCGGATGGCAGCTGACTTCGATCGTCAACATCAGTTCGGGCCCCCCGATATCCATCAAGGATATCAACGGCACCCTGAACAGGACGGGACGCTCGAACCGCCAGACGGCCAATTCGTCATTGTCGCCTCAGCAGATCGACGATCTGATCGGAATCTTCCATCAGAACGGAGTGATCTACTTCATCGATCCTTCGGTGATCGGGCCAAACGGCTCGGCGACGAACGGCAACCTCGAAGGTACGCCCAACGCGAACTTCCCGGGTCAGGTGTTCTTCAGGGCACAGCCTGGGCAGACCGGCACATTGCCGAGAGCGTTTATCGACGGTCCCTGGTATTTCAATTGGGATGCCGGGCTTCTGAAGAACTTCCGGTTTGGCGAGAAAGTGAATGTTCAGTTCCGTGCTGAAGCGTTCAACCTCCTAAACCAGACGAATTTCAGGATCGCCGAGAACACTGCGACCTTTGATATCGACTCGACGACGTTCGGGCAGATTCCTCTTGCAAACACATATGCCCCGAGGATCATGCAGTTCGCTCTGCGGGTCGAGTTCTAGACCACCCTCCCGCGAAGTCAAAACTCCTAAGCAGGTGATGACTTCCGATTTGGCCCGCCGGCGCTCCAACCGGCGGGCATTTTTTGTCAGGAGCCATGTTTCAGGGATCAGGTATCATCCTCAATGACCTTTGACCTTTGACCTTTGACCTTTGACGACTGACCACTGGCCGGCGCCATCGGCGCCCGATGTTAATAGCATCGCGGCGAAACAAACCTCCCGGCTCCGTTAGGAGCCAAATGTCTGTAGCAAAGGAGGTCGAATCACATTCTCTTCCTCCTTCAGCGGAAGAATCGACACGTCACTGAATCTGATCGAGTCCCGGCAGGGACGGGTATATGTTAGCCCCGTACAAGCCTAAGGCGCAGTGCTGGGTACGAGTCGCACGCTCAAATGAGGACATTAAGGGCATTGTCAGTATGCTATTGTCATTCTGCTTGTCCTTTCCATTCCCGTTGGTCGCATCACTTGTAGACTCTGGACTGGCGACGACTTGTACGAATTTAGCTTTTTCGAGCGCGTCCGAGCTAATTGAGGAACCTCTTTTGATGAACTTCGGAATCCTTCTCTTCACTTTGTTGTTTGGCGTGCCTTTCATCGCGCTTGTGGTTTCGTTTGTCATGTTCGACAAGCTCGTAGCCTTCGAATATCGAAATTGCAGATCACGTTGGAGTAGAGACGGGGAACCCCGGGGTTTCTTCTGGGTGCCGAAACAGGTCAAATTGTCCTCATGGCTCTTGCCGATCGGAAAGTCAACGAGGTCAAGGGATAGGTTGTTCGCGAAGATTTTTCTTGAAAACCCGGATTGGCTATCCGACTTCAGCGAGGCGAGGATATTCGTGTACCTTATGCGATTAGCACTTGGAGCTACCCTTTTATCGTGGGCAGTTGTAGTTGCAAGCATGATTGCACGTTAGCAGGAAAATTGGAGCATAGTGTTAGCGACACAGTTTGCGAGGAATCAAGGCTTGCGTACCTGTAGGACTCCCGAACTTTAAAACAGTGTGTTTAGACTAGGTGTTGATTTGGGGTAACGTATTGAATCTTTTCTTGGGGATCATTTGTCTGTTAGCTGGAATCCTGTTGGTTAAGTTTCGCGGACCTTTAGGAAAGGCAGCAGACGCGTATGATGCCAAATTGGAATCAATACTTATTCCGAAATTCTTGAGATTACCCAGGGCTAGTGGAAGTGAAAGAGCTTTGATCTTTGGTCTGTTTCTTATCGCAGGAGCATTATATGGGCTGTATCTAGCGATTTTCGATTAGCAGTGCATATAGGGCTCTGTTTCCGCGACACAACAACGCACGGGTAGCGTCATAAGATTCGAATCCTGAGTTCCGAATTGACCAAGCGAGTTGACGTTGCCTGCATAGCGCTCGATTTGAAAGCCCATTTGCGCTGTTATCAGTACTCCGGACGACGGCCAGCCTTCCGACACGGTTTACCAAACACCTTCGATTCTTGCACGTCAAATTCAACCGTAGTAAGTTTCAATCCTGATGAGTGAAGTACGTCCATTCAGTGTTGGAAACGTCGAGTTCGGGGGTTCAGACCTTGCGATCATCGCTGGCCCGTGCGTTGTCGAATCAAAGGATCATGCGTTCAAGATGGCGGGAGCGATATCTGAGGTAGCAGATCGGGTCGGAATCAGGTTTGTCTACAAGTCCTCTTTCGACAAAGCGAACCGGAGCTCGATCGAGAGCTTCCGGGGCAGGGGAATGGACTTCGGGCTGGACATTTTGCAGGCGGTTAAAGAGGAGTTCGGCGTTCCCGTCATAACCGACATTCACGAACCGTCTCAAGCGGCGGAAGCGGGGGAGGTCGCCGACATTCTGCAGATCCCAGCATTCCTTTGCCGGCAGACAGATCTTTTGATCGCCGCAGCGGAAACCGGCAAAGCTGTAAACGTAAAGAAAGGGCAGTTCCTTGCGCCATGGGACGCCAAGAACATAGTAGACAAGCTGCGGGCTGCGGGCTCAGATCGAATAATGCTGACAGAGCGCGGCGCAAGTTTTGGTTATAACAACCTAGTGGTCGATCTCAGGTCGTTTCCGGTAATGAGGGGCTTCGGTGTTCCCGTAGTTTTCGATACGACGCATTCGCTTCAGCTACCCGGGGGGCTTGGGACGGCGACCGGCGGGCAGGCAGAGTATATAGAGAACTTTGCTCGGGCCGCTGTGGCTTGCGGAGTCGACGCAGTGTTTATGGAAGTCCACGACGACCCGGCGAAAGCACCGAGCGACGGTCCGAACCAACTGCCGCTTGAACGCCTAGAGCCGCTTTTGCGGAAACTGAAACAGATCCACGAACTTGTGCATAAAGATAGCGCCGTTGAGACCACTGCCTGATTAGGTCCGACGGGTGCAAACGATTCGGCCAATTCGCCATCTCAGCTTCCGATTAGATTCCGACAATCCATAGAACTAAGGTGCATCCGATCGCTGACAAACACCTTACATATATAAGCGAGACATTTTTAGAGGATGAATTCCAGAAGATTACTCTCGATCCGACTTCTTATTGGCCTATTGCTCGCGTTAGCGGGCACTTCTTATTCCCAGGGGGCGATCAGGCTGACATGGGAGGTCGTTAAATATGACATCACGGCGACTCTGCCTTCCGATTACAGCGCCGACAGAGACCTGGACGTAACGGCAGCGCTTGCCATCAAGAACATCAGCTCTTCCTCTTTTTCCAGGCTGACTCTAAGGATCAGTGATCAGGCACAGGTGTCTTCGGTAACGGCAAACGGATCAAACGCAGATTTCTCGAACTCACCGGAATCGACTGGCGGAGCCAAGCCTCTGCAGAGAGTCGTGGTCAGCCTTCCCGCAGTGGCGGCCGGTCAAACGACGAACGTATCTGTCAGATACAAGCTTGCTGTAAAGGAGAACGACGGCCTCGCATCCCTTTCTGAGGCGGGATCACAGTTCCTGCCGTTCTCGTTCTGGTATCCCACTCCTACAAGCTGGTTCTTTACGGGCGGAGCAGATTTTGCTCCGGTCAGAATTACCGTCAACGGCGCAGACGGTCAGTCGGTGTTCAGCGCTGGCTCCGGTACTGCAAACACATTCGACCTTCCTTTGAACGGCCAGCCCTTTTTTGTTGCGGGGACGTACGAGAACACAGTTGTTGAGGGTGTCGAAGTTGCTTATCCGAAACGGGGATCGGCCGGGGCAAGGCCGGAGCGGGTCGAGACTCTCGCGTCAATTGCGAAGAAGGCAGACGCTTTTCTCTCACAGAGGCTTGGTAAGTCGTTGGGGGTTCCGATCCGGATCATTTGCGTAAAGCGGGGCGCGGGATTCTCCGATTCGGGAACAGTCCTTGTAGACGAAGCGGTTCTTTCAAGAGCACAGATAGATTCATCGACCGTCCAGAATCTCGCAGAGGGACTTGCGAAGTCCTATCTAGGGAATGTGATCGCCGTCAATGACGATGGCTACGGTGTGATCAGGGAAGGCCTGTCGCGGTTTCTTGCAAACGAGTTTATAGAGACCGAGTACGGCGAAGCAGTGGCGGATGTGGAGCGCCTTCGCCAGCGTACCAGCTACTCTGCCATATCCGATCGTGACGCCCCTCTAAATGTAGTTACTCCCGCAGACGGCTATTACTACACCTCTACAGCGAACAAAGGATCGCTTATCTGGGGCTACCTTGCCCGAAGTGCGGGTGAGAACTTCTATTCGATCCTCAAGAACGAGAGCGAGGACAACTCGTTGACGCTCCCGGAAGTGCGATCGGCCTTCTCCAACCAGAAGGCCTATCTCGATTACACGATCGACCGTGTGACTGAGATGAACCTTATGATCGGCCTCCCTCAGAAAGCGGGCGGCTCGACCAAATCGGCATTGAGAAATCTAGGCGATATAGATGCCAACGTAGTGGTCACGGCGACGACAAAGGCCGGCAACAAGATAAGAACCAATGTGACGGTCAGGGCGAAGAATTTTGGGGAGGCGGTCTTTCAGACGGTGGAGGAGATCGTGAGAGTGGAGGTAGATGAACATAAGTCCTATCCGCAGACGAACTACTCCGACGACGTTGCGCCGAGGATCGCCGATGAGCCTGACCCCGTCCTTTTCGTCAAGCGTGAGTTTGACAGGCAGAAGTACTCCGAAGCGGAGACGAACGCGCTTGCGGTTCTCGGCCGGTATCCCGAGTTTCACGATGTGCGCGTTCTGCTCGCCAGATCCCAGCTTGCCGCCGGAAAGGTGACGGACGCTAGATCTAATTTTGAAAAAGTGCTCGGATCCGCTTTGCCCAGTGCGCAAAGCATCGCTTGGTCAGAGCTGGGTCTGGGCGAGATAGCCAAGAGGACGGGACAGACGGCAGAGGCGGCCTCTCGGTTCAGGGCCGCGATACTTGCCGACGCGGAATACGGGGCCACGCTCGGGGCTCTTCGCGGGATTGTAGATTCAGGCGGAGGTTCGGCTGGCGAAGACGTCAAAGCATTCTTTTCTACGTTCGACAAGGCGGTTATCTCGAATAGCAAGGCACAGGTCGACGTCTTGCTTGCGGGCGGCGAGGTGTCGAGATTCTCCGCGAGTGTCACCGGTTCTGCACAGCAGTGGGTTACGGACGTTAGGTTCGCGTACGACGTTGATGGAGTTGATACAGTCGTAGGTGCCGAAGTCCAACTCAAGCTCCTGAACAGAGACGAAGAATCCGGTGTGGCGCTCTTCAGAATTTCACGTACGCCTTCGGGTCTGAAACTCACGTCAGTAGATATCCTTGAGGTTGGGTAAATGATGAGTAAAGTGTTCGCCGGCTATAGCTCAGATATCGTTCGACGGGCAGCTCGTATCGAGCTGCTTCTTCTTGACTGTGACGGAGTGCTCACGGACGGAAGACTTTTCTTCTCGATTGAGGGTGAAGCGATGAAAGCATTCCACGTTCACGACGGCCAGGGCATTTCCAATTGGCACCGATCGGGAGGCAGGACAGGGATCGTGACAGGCAGAAACTCTGCAATTGCGAAAGCAAGAGCGGACGAACTTGGGATCGAATTCTTCCTTGATGACGTGTCCGACAAGGCCGCCGCTGTAGATGATCTGATTGCCAAGACCGGGATCGAGGCGGAAAAGATCGCATTCGTTGGCGACGACGTCGCTGATCTTGGTGCAATGAAACGATCGGGTCTGCCGATCGCAGTTAAAAATTCCGTGAAAGAGGTGAGCTCAATAGCGGCCTTTGTGACCAGTAAAAATGGTGGTCTCGGGGCGGTCAGAGAGGTTACCGACCTGCTCGTCTACAGCAGGCGGGAAGGGGTAGTAAAATAATCACCAACCGCGCTTGACAAAGAACGGGCCAACGTAGA
>QQUY01000001.1:1155000-2770491 GCA_003385635.1 Acidobacteriota bacterium
GATAAACGCTGAATGCATCTAAGCGTGAAGCCAGACCTAAGATTAGTTCTGCCAGTGAGACTCGTGGAAGACCACCACGTAATAGGCTGGAGATGAAAGTGCAGTAATGTATTTAGTTGACCAGTACTAATTGTCCCAAGGCTTGACCATAAAATTTGTTTTCGAATAAATTGATTGGATCAAAGCGCGCAAGATAAATAACAAGGGTAATCATCTATTTCGATTTTCATTTTTCCGGTGATTTTGTCGGCAGGGTCACACCCGTTCCCATCCCGAACACGGAAGTTAAGCCTGCTAGAGCCGATGATACTGCATGGGAGACCGTGTGGGAAAGTAGGAAGTCGCCGGATTTAATATCAAAAAGCCTCTTCGCGAACGCGGGGAGGCTTTTTTCATGTGTCAGGTATCAGAGATCAAGTATTAGGGAACAGGTATCAGCCGTTTGATCCCCCAACCGTTTTGAGCAGGGCTTGCCCTGCAGCCGGGCACAGCTTCAAAATGATCGGAACTTCCTCATCTTGGATCGTTCAATGGCAGTATCCGATCCGGAGTCCTGGTTGGATATCATTTCTTGTTTAGTGAGTAAGAAGTCGTCTGTATGAAATGGGCTTCAAAATTCCTTACGAAGATCGGTCTATGGGGTGTGATCTTGTTAAATCTTTGCCTCTCTACCTTGTTCTACGGGTTTCACCGCGGCAATCGAATTGAAAGTCATTTTGACCCGCCCAATGAACATCTGAATGCGTTGAGCCCTTACTTTTCTCTTTCTTCAGAATTCGCTTTCATTCTTCTGATCTTCTTGGTCGTCTTGTTCTTTTCTCGGATCTTGTCGAATCATAGGTGGGGAGCTCTTGTTCCGTTCCTAATCTCAGTGATCGCTGTTGTCCCGCTTATTAGAATTTATAGACAATTAGAGGTAGTAGTAACCAATGTCGATCCATACTACAAGCTGATGAACGAAAGTCGAATCTTGGTATTCGCGATGACCGGATTCTATCTGCTCTTTGTTCTAGGCAGCATTGGAATTCTGATCTGGAGAAGTTCGGAGAGAGAGAAGCTTAGAGAATCTTCAACCGGCCCGTGAAAGGGTCGGCTAAACATCTCGCACGATGAACTCGAACTCCGTTTAGCGCGCCCGTTTGCGGGTGCGCCAATTCCGTCTTCCTAAAAGCAGGCTGTTTAGACCGGAGCTTGCCCTGCAACCGGGGCGTGAGAACCGGAATGTTCCCGAAGGCAGCTCCTGTCCAGACCATCCATCCACCTACCAGTTTAGGTAGTGACCCGTCTTCGAATTGTTCCTAACATTCCCGTACTGGATCGAAAAATCCAAATAGACGTTTATCTCGCCGGCAGTTCAAAGCGGGACTCGGAAAGACAGGAGATCTTAGATGAGAAATTACGAAAGAGCGAATATGAAGGGACTTACTTTTCTGACGGCTATCGTTGCTGTCGTAGTTTTTGCAGGAGCCTGCGGGTTGATGGGCGGTGGGTCCGGCGTCACCGTTACTTACGATGGAAACTCAGAGTCGGTGGAGGCAAAGGACTCTCGGGTTTTCGCTCATACCATCGGAGATTCGGTCGCTCACACATTTGTGATCGCAAACTATGATCTACCCGAAAAACTCGATAGGCGGTCAGCCTTTAAGTCAGCAAAAGAAGACGGACAGAAACGAGTCGAGTTCACTATCATTGGCGACAAGGGTACAAGCGAAAACACGCCGATAAAGCCGGGCGAATATCCAGCAAGGGTCGGAAATGTAGGTTCGCCGGCCGGAACGTCGAATGGCGGCAAGATCGCATTCAACAAAGAAGGCAAAGAAGATTCAGAGGGTCTGAATCTTGCCGATATGAAAGAAGGAAAGGTCGTGATCGAATCGGTCGAGAGCGGCACCGTAAAAGGAACCGTCGATATCACGGATGGCGATACGACGATCAAAGGGTCATTTACCGCAAAGGCGGGATAACACGTGTTGCGAGTTGTAGGTATGTAAGAATCAGTTGCCCCCGGCTTCAGCCGGGGGTTGACTGTATTCTCTACAGAATTCGGGGCTTTAGCCCCTAAGAGTCGCAGGCTAAAGCCATCTCAGCATCTTGATCCTCCATTAGTCCCCCCGCTAAAGCGAGGGGCAACTGATATTCTGTTTGTCGCGAGCCTAGCTTGCCGACGACATGAGAGTCCAGAAACAGGCTGTCTGAAGAGGCAGTCTGTTCTGCGTTTCAGAGCCAATGCTGTACAAAGCTACCGAATCCGTACGGCATCGATAAATACACAGTGTCAACAGCGGTGCAGGCCGTTATAATGTTCAAGTGGCTCAATTGAGCAAATTCGAAAGTTACTTCCGAGTTATCTCCTACCTGGTAGCCCTGTCCGGGCTTTTCGCATTGTTCGCGGCCGGCGCCATCGGCATTTCGTTATTCGCCGTCTTTATCCTCGTGACTGTGCTCTCATGGAAGCTTGAGGACACGCGTTGGCAGCTCTCCGAGCGCCTGGGAGTAGTGATAATCCTCATCGCGATCCCTCTGTTTCTAGCCGACTGGCGATTCAAGCTCACGGGGTTTGGGGCAAACGAATTGCTAGCAGCGGCGAGTTTGGCAAAGCTGATACTCTTTCTGCTGGCGATCAAACTGCTCCAGAAGAAATCCGACCGCGACTGGATATTCATCTACCTGATCTCGTTTTTTCAGATCCTGCTTGCGGCGGGTGTGAGTATCAGCCCTTTGTATGTTGCGTCTCTTTTTGCCTTTCTGTTTCTTACAGCCTGCGCGATCATCGCTTTCGAGATTCGCAAGACATCCGGCGAGGTACACAGGCGAAGAGCGGAGAACCTTAGCAGGGAGAAGAGTAGCGAGCCGATGGCGATCAAGCTAGGCGGCTTAAAGTTGCCTAGCACAGCGGTCCTCCTGATCACGATTACTGTCGTTATCGGTCTGCCCCTTTTCTTTGTGCTGCCCAGGGTGGGAGGGGCAGGTATCACCGGAGGGTTTTCGGATACTACAAGGATCACTGGGTTTTCAGATTCTGTAAGGCTAGGGACGATCGGTCGTCTTCAGCAGAATGACGCTACCGTGATGCGCGTCAGGATCGACCGCAACGACAATCCGAATCTCAGCAGATTTCTTTGGCGAGGGGTCGCCCTCGACCGGTTCGAGAACAATACCTGGAGCCGTTCGAACAAACGATACAGCGAGCCATTTGCCAAGACCACGGGCAGCCGATTCGTGGTTGATTTTGCAAGACGCGAGGGATTGCTCACGGTCCAGACAGTATATCTTGAGCCATTGAACAGCAGCATACTTTTCGTGATGCCCCGGGCGATAGTAATCCGGAGCAATGCGAACGAGATCTCGAAAGATGCCGAAGGCGGGTTTAATGCGTATCCCGCGACCTACGAACGTACAAGCTACACGGTTTACTCCGACACCTACCTGCCGGAACCCGATGCACTTCGGGCCGACAACGGCGAGTACGCGAGCCGGTCGTTCAAGTATCTTACTCTTCCTGCCGATACCGATCCGAGGATCGGTAGTCTTGCGACCCGATGGATACGCGAAGAGACTGCTCTTACTCGGTACGACATTGCGAAGGCGATCGAACAACACCTGCAGAACGACTTCAAGTACTCGCTCGATATGAAAGCAGGCGGACCGGATCCGCTCTCAGATTTTCTGTTTAATGTGAAAGAGGGCCACTGCGAATACTACGCAACTGCGATGGCCGTGATGCTTCGCACTCAGGGGATCGCGACACGGGTCGTCAACGGGTTTCAGCAGGGTGAGTACAACGAGACTGCGGGTGTCTACGTGGTCCGGCAAAAGAACGCGCATTCCTGGGTCGAGGTCTATTTCCCGGAGAACGACGTTTGGGTGCCATTCGACCCGACCCCGTTCGCGGGCCGCAATCCTGATGCGCTCTCTGGCGGGATCTTAAGCAGTATCTCCGGATATTTGGAAGCGCTTGAAACCTTCTGGATCCAGTACTTTGTCGCCTACGACGACCAGGAACAACGATCGCTGTTCAGGTCTTTCAAGGAAGGACTGACCGAGTATCGGGATACGGGTGCGAACTGGCTTAACTCGCTTCAGACATCGATTACAAGATGGTGGCAGGCACTGAGGGGGGATGAAGGGCTATGGTCCAGCGCCAGGGCAGTCGGAATCGCGGCCGGCTTGTTGATAGGTGCCAGTTTATTTGTCATTCTGTTAGTTTGGCTCTGGCGACGTATTTCAAACTGGCAGGTGTGGGGTCGGCTGGCATCGTGGTTTTCGCGATCTGACGAAGCCGTGATCATCGGTTTTTATGCGCGGCTCCAGGACGTGCTTGAACAACAGGGCTTGGTAAGGAAACCGCATCAGACACCGCTCGAGTTTGCGTATTTGACCGGATACCGCGAGGCGGTGAAGATCACTGAGAAATACAACGGCGTGAGGTTCGGGGCTAAGGATCTGACCGACGACGAATCTGAGTCGATCGAAAACTGGCTGAAAGATCTTGAAACGATGGAAAAGGACGGCCACTAGTTTCACGAATTTTACGAATAAATTGTTCTTCCCGTCGTGGTGAAGGTACTTGATTGAAACGCTCTTGATCCAACGTGAAAGCGAATTAGTGAAATTCGTGAAATCCGTGGCCATTTTGCTATGAAGAAAGTAGGATTTGTCAGCCTTGGCTGCCCTAAGAACCTCGTCGATTCCGAGGTGATGATGGGCCAGTTGAAAGAGGCGGGCTACGAGATAACGAATGACGCCGGGGATGCGGACACCGTCGTCGTCAACACCTGCGGATTTATCGAATCCGCCAAGGAGGAGTCCGTCGAGGCGATCCTCGAAGCGACCGGCCTGAAACAGAAAGGCAAGGCGAAGCGTGTCGTCGTCGCAGGCTGTCTCGTTGAACGATACCGCGACGAACTCATCGACGAGCTGCCCGAAGTCGATGCGTTCATCGGAACGAACGAAGTAAACAGAATTCTAGAAGCAACAGACGAGACGAAAGATTTTCGATCGCTGCCTCTTCATCCGATCGGCAACAAGTCCGCGACGTATCTTTACGACGAGTACACGCCCAGGCTCCGTGCCACCGATTCTCACACAGCATTCATAAAGATAGCCGAGGGCTGCGACCGGCCGTGTGCGTTTTGCTCGATTCCGTCGATGCGAGGTTCATTTCGATCTCGTCGTTTCGGCTCGATAATGGAAGAGGCTCAACATCTCGCCAAGCAGGGTGTGAAGGAGATCGTCCTGATCGCACAGGATTCGTCCAGATACGGAGAGGACCTGGGCGATATTGACGGCCTTGCGATCCTTATCAATGAGCTGTGCACGGTCGACGGGCTGGATTGGGTACGTGTCATGTACACTTATCCGACTCACATCTCCGATGGTTTCCTGGAAGCGATCGCGAATAACGAAAAGGCCGTGAAGTACCTGGATATGCCGCTTCAGCACGCTTCGCGGAACGTACTCAAGGCTATGAAGCGCGGCGGAACGCGAGAGAGTCTCGAACGGTTGATCACTCGCGTTCGTGAAGCGGTCCCCGGAATAGCAATAAGAACGACTTTTATAGTTGGCTACCCCGGCGAGTCTGAAGAAGACTTCGAAGAGCTGATGCAGTTTGTCCGCAATTGCGAGTTCGACAACGTCGGCGTCTTTACCTATTCGGATGAAGAAGGCACACCGGCTTTCGAACTCCCCAATAAAGTCGATCCGAAAGTCGCTAGCGACAGGCGCAAGCGCTTGATGAAGGAACAGGCAAGGATCAGCCGCAGGAAGAACGAACAGAAAATAGGCAGCGTTTTCCGCGTGATGTTTGAAGGCGTTTCAAAGGAATCAGATCTTCTTTGGCAGGGTCGGCTTGAGGGACAGGCTCAGGAGATCGACGGATATATTCTGATAAATGACGCGCCGGAGGGGCGTGTCCCAGCAGAAGGTGAGATCGTGAACGTAGAGATCACTGAAGCACACGAGTACGATCTGGTAGGAAGGATCGTCTGAAGAAAGCCTGACTAAGGCCTCGTGCGATTTCCGACTCTAATTGGAGAAATAGAATGCTGAGATACAAATGGCTTTCAACTGCCGTCTTGCTCGTTTCGTCAGTGAGTATGTTTGGTCAGGACGCTAACGATCCGGTTGAGGACATTCTCGGGGCACTTCCGAAGGTTGAAGGATGGCAGCAGGGTGAAACCAGGTCGTACGGCGACGCGAGACTGGGAATGAGCGTCGGTTTTAACTCCGAAAAAGGCGGCACTTTTACCGTGTTTGTTTATGACAAGGGCATCACGAACATTCAGGACGGACCGGATTCAGATCTCGCAAAGGAAGAAGTCTCTGCGGCAAAAGCCGAGATCCAGATGGCTATCGAACTGGGGTACTATGAGAAAGTCGAGTTCCACGACGAGGAAATAGTGGCCCTCTCGGAAAACGTTAAGTCGCGGCGGCTCAGGATGACGCTGTTTGCCAATGGCAGGAAGCTTACTTCAGAGATCTATGTGTATGGCCACCTTGGGTACTTCATCAAATTCCGTGCGACAAGAGCGTATGAGGACAAAGCCTCGGCAAACAAGGATTTCAATGAGTTTGTCAAAAAGGTCGCTGATTCGCTCCACAAGTACAAGGCCGACACCGAGAAACTACCTGCGGACGTCGGAAACTGATTCTGGCCGCTTTAAGGTTCTAGCTCTCCCGGATGAATGAAGAAAAGAAGAAATTGACGCTTGCGGACCGCCTGGCGGTGGTTATCTCGACGTGCGGTGTAGGCTATTTGCCAATCGCTCCCGGCACGTGGGGATCTCTTGTCGGGGTCGCGATCTATCTCGTCGTTTTTCTGCTGGAGTACAACTTCGGTATCTTTCTTCTTCACCGCGGCTGGCTTGGACCTCAGCTGGAATCGTGGATGTACACGGTCAACCTGGTCCTACTGTTGTTTCTTACACTTGTAGGGATCGCCGCTGCGACCAGGGCATCGAAGATCTTCAATGAAAAGGATCCTTCGAGGACTGTGATCGACGAGGTGATGGGGCAATTGATCGTTTTTCTTTTCATACCGCTGACAACCACATGGTGGCTGATAGCGGCCGGATTCCTGCTTTTCAGGCTGTTTGACATCTGGAAGCCGTATCCGGTTCATGTTCTTCAGGACCTTCCGGGAGGTCTTGGTGTATGCGCCGACGACATCGTAGCGGGAATCTACGCAGGTATCGCACTTAGCGTCATCTATTCACTAAGCTTCAGTTTCTAGAGGGGTGCCAGGCTATGGGAGTTCACGTCCTTTCCGGAGATTCGCTGTATGACCAGTTCAAAGCGGCTGGTATCGAGGGGGCGGTCGTAATATTCCGCGAATGCCTCGTCGACGGGCCGTGTCGCGCGGAATCGCTTGAGGAGCTTTTCGAAACGCGAAGCGAGTACCTCTCGGGAGGAGACGAGACCGGCAAGCGTTTCTATGAGGAAGGTGTAAGGAACGAGATCCAGAAGGTCCTTGATGCGCCAAGAGACACAGAGATCAACCTTTGGTTCGAGCACGAGCTATTCTGTCAGGTCAATCTGTGGTTCCTGCTCGATCAGTTGCAGGATCGGGACAACATCTTCGTTGTCAGTCCGCCCTCCGAACCCGCTCATGGGAGGTTTGCAGGATGGGCGTTTCTTGAGCCAGATGACCTGCGGTCGTGCTATGAAGATCGAATGGAGCCGGGAAGGTCAGATTGCGATCTGGCCGTCCAGCTTTGGACAGCCTTTGCGAGCCGCGATTTCGACGAACTCTCCAAGCTTGGGGCGACGCCTTCAGAGACCTTTAAATTTCTTGGGGAAGTTTCGCAGGCGGCTGCCGAAATGGAATCGCGCCCTGAGGAGTTTCTTCGAGAGAGGTTGATTCGGGGACTCAGTTTCGGAGAGGCATTCCGGGATTTTTCCGAGGACCAGAAAGTATACGGTTACGGTGACCTTCAGGTAGAGAAGATCTGGAACAGGATTGCTTCGGAGAGGACGTGAAGGGAAGAGATTCCCGAGATTCGGTACGGTTGACCACATCTCAACGGCAGTTCGGTTATAATAAACATTGTTGAACGGCCTAAGGGCCTGAATGTTTATTACCCGCCAACACCGAATATGCTTACCAACTCATTCCCGCGCAAGATGCAGGAGCTCGTGAATAGCGAGCTCGAAATTGGCGAAAGAGTGGTTTGGTCCGGAATGCCGCGACCTGCATTCTTTACGCCCTCCTCCACTGGAGCCTTTTTGTTCGGCATTCCCTGGACCGCCTTCGCCGTCTTCTGGACGGTGATGGCCGGTGCGGGCACCTGGTTCACAACCGGCTTCTCCGTCTTCAGCCTTTTTCCTCTTTTCGGTATTCCTTTCATACTCATTGGGTTTGGAATGCTCTCGGCACCGGTCTTCTCTTACACAAGATCCCGAAAAACGGCTTACGTCATTACCGACCGCCGCGCGATCAGTTTTGAGGGAGGGAGATCGACCGTGATTCGCAGTTTCCCGCCGGAGAAGCTGACGAGTATCTACCGTAACGAAAAGAGGAACGGCTTCGGTGACGTGATAATCGACTATAAGCAGTGGCGCGACTCGGACGGAGACAGACAGAGCGAGCAGCTTGGCTTTATGCGAATTCCGAACGCGCGTGACGTCGAGAGGCTGTTGAAGGACCTCGGAAGGCGCGCTAAACGAATGGAGATCCAACGGAAACCGGAAGACGACGGATCGATATACAGTTGGAGATGAGTTAGTTTCGTGACATCGTTTAGAGCAGCGCTTGCGCTGCAAGGGGCGTGCGAAGCACGGCTCAACCCGTTTGAGCATCCTCCCCGTTTAGAGCAGCGCTTGCGCTGCAAAAGACTTGCAAAGCAAGGCTCAACCGTTTGAGAATGCCGCCCGTTCAGAGCAGCGCTTGCGCTGCAAAGGACAGGCAACGCCCGACTCGACCCGTTTGAGCATCCTTCCCGTTTAGAGCAGCGCTTGCGCTGCAAAAAACTTGCAAAGCAAGGCTCAACTGTTTGAGTATGCCGCCCGTTTAGAGCATCTCTTGCATTGCGAATGTAGCGCGAAGCGGGCATAAATCGTCAGCTTGCTGCTCACGCACGCGCCGCTTTTCTTAGCCGATCAGCGACGTCTGCACACAAAAGTGATACAATTGTGACACTCTAATGAAGGTCGAATTGGTTACTACGTTGAAGAGAAAAGCGACAAAGATTCTTGCGGACCTGCGGAAGAACCGCGAGCCGGTTCTGATTACCGAGCACGGAAAGCCCTCCGCCTATCTCGTTGATGTCGAGGACTACGAATCTCTTCAGAAGCGCCTGAAGATACTTGAAGGAATCGCCCGAGGCGAACTTTCGATCTCTGAGGGCCGCACTGTCTCTCACCGTGATGCAGAAGAGAAGCTAGAAAAGTGGCTGAAGTAATCTGGACCGAACCTGCACTCGAAGAACTCAATGCGATTGCGGAGTATATTGCGATTGACAATGAGGGCGCTGCGAGAAAGCTGGTGGGAAATGTTTTCCGATCAGTATCGCGTCTGGAGACTCACCCTGAATCAGGACGTGTACCTCCCGAACTTTTAGAATCCAGATACCGCGAGGTCATAATTGGACCCTGCAGGGTTTTCTACAGGCTTGACGGCAGCTCCGTCTTCATAGTCTTTGTCTTACGAAGCGAACGAGATCTCAGGAACTATCTGATTGACAGACTGGATCTCTAGTTCTCGACTGCCCGCTCCCGTTGTATGCAGCTCGTTCAGCTTATTACCCGTATTAAGGCGTCACCTAAGATCTGTTTCGATCTCTCGCGCGATATAGATTTCCATACGCGGTCGATGGGCAGTTCCGATGAAAAAGCTGTCGGCGGAGTTAAGACCGGTTTAATAGGGATCGGTCACGAGGTTACATTTCGCGGTAAGCACTTCGGTATTTACCACGAGCACACCTCCCGCATTACGGCCTTTAACCGGCCTCTTCATTTCCGAGATGAAATGGTGTCCGGCCGTTTCAGGTCATTCGTTCATGATCACTACTTTGAGGAGATCGATGGCGAAACGGTTATGAGAGACGTGATCGAGTTCCAATCGCCTTTTTGGATATTCGGAGTAGCAGTTGACGCAATTATTCTAAAAGCGTATCTGCAACGTCTGATCGAGACAAGAAATGAAGCCCTGAAGAATGAAGCTGAGCGGCTGCAAGAGATATCTCCGCTACGCGGCGAATAGATCATAAATTGCCGGGTACCCGCGGGTGCGCCTTCGGCTTCCCCCGGGCTAACCTCCGCTGCCCTTTCAGGGCAAACATATCTCCAAGACAATTCAATCTACTCAAGAGATTGAACAGATGACAATGATTACGCCGGGGCTTTGCCCCGGCGTTTTAGGGTGAGTTAGGCGCTCGACGGTAAGCCGAAGGCTTACCGCAAATCAATACGGCAGAGCCGCAAAAGACCTCGCCGTTAAAGAGGCTACGCGGGTTTGTGGGCGACCGTACCCGGGGGTGCGCCTTCGGCTTCCCCCGGGTTAACCTCCGTTGCCCTTTCAGGGCAAGAAAAGAACTTCAAAGGACAACTCAACAGACTGAACAAACTCACAGACTCAACAGACTCAACAGACTGAATAGACTCAAAAGACTCAACAGACTCAATCTTCTCACTTCCCGAACCAGCCTTTCCTCCAGAAATAGGCGACAAGACCTCCGAACATCACTGCCATTACGCCCATCGTGATGAAATATCCCCATTTCGAATGAAGCAGAGGCATGTTGTCGAAATTCATTCCATAGATTCCGGTTAGCAGAGTTAAAGGCAGGATGGTTACGGAGATGATCGCCAGAACTTTCATCACGTCATTGGTCTTGTTAGCCGTAACGCTGAAGTGGATCTCAAACAGGCCGCTTACAAGGTCGCGATAGCTCTCCGCGAGGTCCGATATCCGCAGAAGGTGGTCGTGTACGTCGCGGTAGAAGGGCAGAACGTTTTCCGGTATCTGGTCGAATTCACCGTGAGAGATCTTGTAAAGCACCTCGAGCTGCCTCGTCGATATGCGCTTCAGACGTGCAACGCTGCGCCTGAGGTCCATAATTTCCTCGAGGATCGAGTGGTCCGAAGATTCCATCTCATAGACGCGGTCTTCAAGGTTGTTAATTGCCGCATCGAAGTCGTCCACGATAGGCATATACAGGTCGACGATGTTGTCCAGCAGCTGGTGCAGCAGGTACGCGGCTCCCTTTTCAAGGATCCTCGGTGTTGAAGCGATCTTCTGCTTTACGTGGTCGATGCTACGGAAATCCTCGTTGCGGTTCGTCACTACGAAATTCCGGCCGAGGTATCCGTCGAGCTCTTTGGTGGTGAAGTTCGATGTGTCGGCCTGCGATCTGATCCCGTACACTATGAAGAAGAGGTAGTCATCGAATTCCTCGACCTTCGGCTGATTGCGGGCTTCGCGGCAGTCCTCGATCGTCAGGTAATGAAAACCAAACACCTCCGAGTAAAGCTTTTCGGCCTGCTGAAGGTCTTCCTCGTTCCTCACATCGACGTCGACCCAGATAACGGAATCGTCTCGCGCAATCAGATTGCGCAACTCTGAAGGATCCACTCCCGTTCGGACCACTTCATCGCCTTTGGTGTGTGCGTAGATCTCCATTGAATTTTCCGTGCTGCAAACTTGAGGGCTTTCCTTAACGGAGTGGGAGTCAGGTGTTAAGATTAACCGCAATTCAGCCCAACTTAAACTCCCAAACGCACGAACTATGGAAGTTCTGAAGGTATTTGTCGCCGACGATGTTAACGAAGAGAAGCTTGAACCCCTCAAGGCTGCCGGTATCAAAGTGGTCAAAAAGATCAAACTGGCGCCGGATGTGCTATCCAAGGAACTGATAGACGCCGACGGCGTGATCGTCCGTAGCGCGACAAAGATCTCCGCAGAACTGATGGACGGCGCGAGAAGGCTTCGTGTGATCGGAAGAGCCGGTGTCGGAGTGGACAATATCGATATCCGCGCGGCGACCGAGCGTGGAATAGTGGTGATGAACGCCCCCGACGGCAACACGATCACTACCGCTGAACACGCTGTCGCTCTTCTGGTTTCGATGGCCAGGAACATTCCGCAGGCAGATTCGACGCTCCGCGGGGGTAAATGGGACAAGAAGAGTTTTGTCGGCGTCGAACTGAATGGAAAGACGCTGGGAGTGATCGGACTTGGACGGATCGGCAAGCATGTCGTGGGTATCGCCCGCGGATTCGGGATGAAGATCGTCGCGTTCGATCCATTCGTTTCCGATGAGCAGGCAAAGGAAATGGGGATAACTGTCGGTTCTTTGGACGATTTGTTCGCACAATCAGATTTCATCACGATTCACACCCCTGTCACGGATGAGACCCGCGGGATATTCGGCCGTGAGGCTTTTTCAAAGATGAAGGACGGCGTGAGGATAGTTAACTGCGCACGAGGCGGGCTGATCGACGAGGCAGCTCTTGTCGCCGCGATCGAGTCGGGAAAGGTGGCGGGCGCTGCACTCGACGTTTATGAGATCGAGCCTTTGCCTGAAGATTCGAAGCTTCTTGGCAATCCGAAAATCATTACGACACCGCATCTTGGAGCCTCGACCACGGAAGCTCAGGAGGGCGTAGCGCTAACCGTTGCCGAGCAGATGCGTGATTTTCTGTTGTTCGGAGAATTGAGAAATGCCGTGAATGCTCCATCGCTGGCAGCGAAAGAACTGGAGGCGCTTCTGCCTTACATCGAGCTCGCCGAAGATCTGGGTCATCTGCAGGCGCAGGTCCTGGATGAGAATGCCGTTTCTTCCGTTCAGATCGAGTATGCGGGTAATCTGGCTGACAAGGATGCGTCTCAGGCTACCCGTTCGTTCGTAGCGGGCCTGCTTCAGAATGTTTCGGCGCGAGTGAACGTGGTCAATTCGATGCACATTGCCGAAGAGCGCGGGATAAGCATCACGACGAGTTACAAACAGGAGGCTCGCGCCTCTGACGTCGATATCAGCACAAATGTATCTACGAGAGACGGACGTTCACAGACAGTCAGCGGAAAAGTGTATTCGGACGGTCAGGCCAGGATCACCCGAATCGGAGATTTTTCAATAGAAGCAGTTCCGGAAGGAACGATGCTCATCACGAAGAATCGTGATGTGCCCGGTGTCATTGGCAAGATCGGAACCCTTCTGGGCGAGAAGCAGATCAACATCAGCCGGTTCTATCTTGGAAGAAACGAGAAAGGCGGCGAGGCGCTCGCAGTGATCGAAGTGGACTCCGAAGTGTCAGAAGACGTCATCAACGATCTAAAACAGGTCGAGCCCGTCATTTCTGTTCGGCTTGTGAAACTCTGAGTGAGGCGAGCGGGGTATCGAATCACTGCGCTCTAAGAATTGTCAGATAACAATGGGATCGTCGTTGCGAAACTCCTGTTTAGCAATTTCGCAAGAAGCCGCCGGGCCCACCCGAAGATAAAAGTTGGTGGATATTCCGGCTAAGTACTAAAAATGATCGATCTTGTAGCAACGTTCATCATTTTCTTCTCTGTCGTTGACCCGATCGGAACGGTGCCGGTTTTTATCGCGGTGACCTCAAGGTTCGACAACTCCGCGAGAAAAAAGGTCGCGTTGATGGCGATACTGGTCGCCGCGGGGGTATTGCTTTTCTTTGTTGTTGCCGGCGAACTGATTTTGACTGCGATGTCCATCCCATTACCCGCGTTTCAGATCTCCGGCGGGATCGTCCTGTTCTTATTCGCACTTAGCATGATCTTCGGCGAGAGCAAACCGGACGAAGAGGTGAAGCTCCTAAAGAATCACCAGGACGCGGCTATCTATCCGCTCGCGGTCCCTTCGATCGCAGGCCCGGGCGCGATGCTGGCCTCAGTGCTTTTGACGAAAAATGATCAATTCAGCATATGGGAGCAGGCACAAACTGTAGCTGTACTGTTCGCGGTCTTGGCGGTTACCTATGGACTGATGCTGCTGGCCGGCCAGGTCAATAGATTGATCGGAGCCAGCGGTGCAAGTGTCGTCAGCCGGGTGATGGGATTGATCCTAGCATCTGTTGCTACATCGAACACGCTGGCTGGCGTAAAGACTTACTTCGGATTGTGAATCAGCGTCCAAAGTCCCAAATCAAGATCGTGCCTCTTCGAGATTTTCCAGAGCATCGTGTGTTCTTTGCCGATGAGTTTGAGGCTGAATGGCCCGACTGGTACGGCCCTAATGGTTCAGCAAGCGCGATCGAAGACCTGAACGCGTTCGCAAACCCTGATGGCGTACTTCCAGTCGCTGTGATCGCCCTAGGACAGGACGGCTCGCCGATAGGGATCGCGGCACTTAAGGCTGAATCGATCAGTTCTCACAAACACCTGACCCCCTGGGCAAGTGCCGGGTACGTGATTCCGGAACGCCGGGGAGAGGGTATCGGAACAAGTTTGGTCTCTGCGCTCCTCACGGAAGCGGGCAGACTAGGATTTGAGACCGTATACTGTGCCGCGTCTCGTGCCGCTTCTTTGTTGAGACGCGAGGGATGGGAGCAGATCGACAAGGTCCAGCTCGATGGGGAGCAGGTCTTAGTCTTTTCGCGAGCCGTAAGCCCAGTAGGCCGTGAGGCTAACGAATCGGATTGAAAGAGAGTATTGTGAGATTAACCGAGTGGTTCTCACCTACCGCGGCCAATCGCGGTGCCTGATGTTTGAGACGATTCACAGTAGCCGGTCGGGATATTTGATGGGCTTGGCCCCTTTGCTTTTAGTGGTCAAGTGAAACACAAACTTGACGCAATGAGGTTTACATCATGGTTCTTTTGAAAGCATCTCTCGCGGCCTCCGCAATCGGAATAGCTTTGGCGACCTCATTGTTTTGCCAAAGAGTCCAGGAAAAGCCGACCGTTGCCGAATCGATCGACTCGTTGATGACGGACCTTCAAAAGCGGGGATTATTCGTAAACGGTGCAGTAATCGCGGGGAAGGAAGATAAGATCGTCTTCGAACGCGGGTTCGGGCTTGCGAACGCAGCTGAGAACGTGCCGTTTACTCCCGACACCCCTTCCTACGGCGCGTCGATCGGAAAGACCCTGACCGCGACTGCGATCCTGATGCTTCAGGAAGAAGGCCTCATCCACCTCGACGATCCGGTCACGAAGTACCTCCCCAAGTTTCCGTATCCCGACATCAAAGTCCGGCACCTGCTTGAGCACAGTTCGGGCTTGCTCCCCGACGGGCCTTTGTTAGCCAGCGTGCCGGCGGGTGAAAAGCATACCAACGAGTTGTTGCTCGACCTCCTGGCCAAACACGCACCGCCGCTCGCGTTCAAACCTGGAGAACGGTTTATGTACAGTGGAACGGGTTCCATTGTCGCCGCAACCATTGTTGAGCGCGTGACAGGCAAGTCGTTTGTCTCTTTCGTTCGGGAGCGTATCTTCAAACCCCTGGCAATGGACTCGTCTTTCATTCACTTCGCCGAAGGTGAGAGAAAAAAGGGCGTTAGGACGATCGGCTACCGCCGTTCGCCTGACGGGAAGCTTGAACCCTTTGACGTGCCGGAGTCCAAGAATCTATACGGTCAGGGAGGGTTCGACTATTCAACTCGCGACCTGTATCGATGGGTCTCGTCATTCAATTCGAAGCCTCTGTTGAGCAAGAGCTCCCTCCGAACCGGTCTCGAGCCGCCTGCACGGGGCAAGGGTAAGCTATCCGGGATCTCGCTTTTGAACTGGTACTACTCGGAGAGCGGCCGGCGCTTCTACTTTACAGGTGATAGCAGCGGTTTCTACAGCTTTGCCTACTGGGACGCCGATCGTCGCCACGCTTTCGCCTATATGAGCAACACGCTTCTGCCGAACTGGTTGCGGCCGAAGCTTGCGATGGCCATGGCGAACATTCTGGAAGGACGTCGTCCCGCACCGATAGAGGATCCGCAGTTCGCGATTGAAAGTGTGCCCGCCGGATCGTGGGATTTGTACGCCAGGCTGCCATCCGCAAAAGACTTTGCGCCGATCATTGGCGAATACAAGATGAAGCCGGCCGGCAAGGTGACCATAGAGAACCCTCCGCCGAACTGGAATAACATCGGCTGGATGCTGAAGGAAGGGTGGTTCGCTCCAGTCGTTCAGGTCGATGACGGACAACGATACAACATGTTCCCGGTGGAACCAGGGATGTTCTATGTGCCCGCTCTCGACGCATGGGTCGGGTTTACCGAAAGCGACGGAAAGCTGACACTCCACTGGACACAGGTACACACGGGTACGAGAACTGGGACGCGAATGGAAAAATGAACGAATCGGGCGCTCGTACACAGAACCTGTCGACGAAAGCAGTAGAACGTAGTTGATGTGAGTAGCCAAACTTGTCCCGTGATACGTGTGAGCAGGATGTCCGGAAGGCTGGCCCTTTGTATTCCTCAGTGACAGACAAAAATCGTCCGCAGTTTCTTAAGCTTTACTTGGTAAACAAACGAAATGAAAACCTATGTTGCATTGGCAATACTCCTGATCGCCGGGAGCTGTGCCCAATCGCCAATCGGCCAGTTCAAGTTCGAAGAGGGCGAGAAGCAGCACGTCGTCCGCGCTGACAAGACCGAGTGGCGGGCGTGCCCCGAAAATCTGCCGAAAGGATGTCAGATCGCGATCCTTGAAGGCGACCCTCAAGGCGAAGGTATCTTTACGGTGCGCTTCAAGGTCGATGGAGACTTCGAGATGCCGCCGCATACGCATCCTCAGGATGAGCGGGTCACCGTGATAAGCGGAAAGGCGCTGGTTGCTTTCGGAGAGAACGCCAAGCGGGAAGATGCGGCGCAGTTTGGTCCCGGCGACTACTACATCAACGCCCGGAATGAGATCCATTACGTGTGGGCCGAAGACGGAACGATCCTCCAGATCACCGGGATAGGTCCGTGGAAGGCTGACTTCATCGAGTGAGGCGACATTCTGTACTATTGAGGCTATTTTGAAAGGCAGCCTCTTGAATCCTTCAGCATTCGAGAAACTCGGCCGGCAGGAATTGAATAGCGATCAGTTGCCCCCTGCTTCAGCGGGGGGGCGCAAGCATCACAATCCAGGAAAAGGGGCTTCAGCCCCAAGATCAGCCGGCTGAAGCCGGCAATACACATTTGGCTGAGCTTTGATCCCCACGCTAAAGCGTGGGACAACTGATGGTCGAATAAACGAAAACAAGAGACTCAAAGAAAGTCGCCGTTTCACGAAATGTGCATTTCAAGCTGCCTCTACTTCATTTCAGAATTCCCAAGACTGGAATTGGCCGAGGTTCACGAATTGTCAGCAGAAAGCATCCGCCGCCAGCAGAAATAAGAGGTCAGCAGGAGGACGATAAATACGGCCGCGCCCGGCCAGTTGCCGTCGTTGATGCTGATATGAGCTGTCAGCGCAAGTATAGCGTTGAAGAAGAATCCGGCATAAGCCCACTCCTTTAAAGACTTTGACAGATTCGCCCAGATCGCTCCAACTCCAAGAAGTTTCGCGATCCCCAGAGGTATGGGGATGTAGTCAGGATACCCAAAATCCCTGAAGTTCTGAGCCACAGCTTCCGTGTTAAGAAGCATGTTTCCCGCCGACATCAGCATCATCACTGAAAACAGTGCGGTCGTGACGTAATATACGATCTTTATAGCCTTCACAAGGATTTCCTCCGAATGGTCTGAGTAGAACCTAACATACCATATACCCGGGAATGCGGTTGGTTATTCCGCGCGACAGGGTTGTGCTAATCTTTCAACAAATATGAGCGAGAGCAAGGTGACGCTGAAAGCCGAAGGAGTGACCAAATCCTTCGGCGATTTTACGGCCGTAAACGATCTGAGCTTCGAGGCTGAGGCGGGACGGATATTCGGTTTCCTCGGGCCGAACGGAGCAGGCAAAACGACGACGATCAGGATGGTGGTCGGAATTACCGTGCCCGATGAGGGAAGAGTGGAGCTCTTCGGACGCAGGATCTCTCCGGGCGTTCAGGACCGCATAGGTTATCTTCCCGAGGAAAGGGGCCTTTACAAGAAGATGAAGGTCGCCGATCAGCTGAGGTATTTTGCTGCACTTAAAGGGGTTAATCGAAAGGAGGCCGACAAGAGGATCGATTTCTGGCTCGACCGAATGAATCTTGCAGAATGGAAGGAAAAGAAAACGACCGATCTGTCTAAAGGAATGTCACAAAAGCTGCAGTTCATCACCACGATGCTTCACGATCCGGACCTTCTGATCCTTGACGAACCCTTCTCCGGCCTCGATCCGATAAACGTGGAGTTTATGAAAGAGGTGATCGCCGATACTAAATCGCAGGACAAGACGATAATCTTCTCCACCCATATGATGGACACGGCGGAGAAGCTCTGCGATGACATCTTGCTCATAAACAAGTCCAGAAAAGTTGTCGGAGGCAGCCTTCGCGAGATCAAGGAGAGTTACGGCAAGAATGTCGTCGCGCTGAGATGTGTTGGAGGGGACGAGGTGTTGGGCGATGAGGAATTGGTCTCCGGGGTCATCGATCACGCAGATGAACAAGAGGTTTTTCTGGCAAAAGGAAAAGACCCGCAGGAACTGCTCCACAAGCTGATCGGGTCCGGGGCCAGGATAACGAGATTTGAGATGATCGAGCCTAGTTTAAACGACATCTTCATCGACAAGGTCAAGGGGTAACGAATGCAGAAGTTTCTGGCGGTTCTAAAAAGGGAATATAAGAAGGTCGTGTTCTCGTGGACGTTTCTGATCACGACCTTCCTGATGCCGTTCATCGCGTCCGTTTTCGTTGTCGTTCCGATGCTGATCTTTTCCATCGAAGGTGAGTCGACGAGAATAGCGATCGCTGATCTCAACGGAAACGTCGAGAGCCGGCTGCGTGACAATCTGTCACCCACAAAGATCGCCGAGAAAGCGAAAAAGG
Source organism: Acidobacteriota bacterium (assembly GCA_003385635.1). Lineage (GTDB taxonomy): Bacteria > Acidobacteriota > Blastocatellia > Pyrinomonadales > Pyrinomonadaceae > Aridibacter. Next base: position 1,173,860 of record QQUY01000001.1, read on the forward strand.
CGGCGGAAGAGTCACTCACAGATATCACAGCCTCACAGGACGAGAAGCTGAAGCGAAGCGCGGAACAGCTCGGCGGGACGTTCACCTTCGTTCCTTATGAGGCACGAGAGAAGGCCGTCGACGAGATCAGAAGGGAACTGTCGGCGAAGGTTGCCGCCGGCGAGCTGGAAGCGTTTCTGATCATACCGAAAGACATAAACTCCGAGGCAAAGTTTGGTTACTACTCACGGAAAGCGGGGGATTTTGTCATCAACTCCACGCTACAGGACGCGCTTAACGAAGCCGTCAGATCGCAGAGGCTTGCCGAAGCCAACATAAGCGAGGAAATGCTCAAGGACCTGAGTAAAAAGGTCAGCTTCGAGGTCAAGCCTCTTACCGAGACGGGCGATGTCAAGGAGCAGGACTCGGGGCCCTGGACGGCGTTCATCGTGGCGATGCTGATCTACATCGTCCTGGCGATATACGGCCAGGCGATAATGTCGGCGATCGTTGAAGAAAAGGAGACGCGGATCTCGGAAGTCCTGTTCTCGTCTGCGAGGCCTTTCGAGCTGATGATGGGTAAGCTAGTCGGCGTCGGGCTTGCCGGATTGACCCAGCTCGCGATCTGGATCTCAACGGTAGCGGTGCTCGTTACCTTCGGCCTTGTCAGCGCCGCTGCAAGTGGGTTCGAGATCACGTTGCCGGAGATCTCCATCGCGATGGTGGTCTACTTCTTCATCTTTTTCCTGCTTGGATACTTCATCTACGCGACTATCTACGCGCTGATCGGATCGATGGTGACAAGCATGCAGGAGGGTGGGCAGTTTGCACTTCCTCCGATCCTGATCCTCCTTGTTGGCCTCTATTTCTGCTTTGCAGTCATCCGCGATCCGAACTCGGCCTTTGCGTTCTGGGTCTCTATAGCCCCTTTCTTCGCGCCGATCGTGATGCCCGTAAGGATCGTTTCCGATATGCCGCCGTTCTGGCAGATCGCTCTCGCGATCGTTCTAAACGGAGCTGCAATCGTCGGGCTTACTTGGGCCGCAGCGCGTGTCTACCGGGTCGGGATGCTGATGTACGGAAAACGCGCGACCATACCTGAGGTTCTGAAGTGGATAAGGCAGAGCTGACCTGATAGAAAAACGATGGCGCGGGAGATAGAAAAGAAATTCAGGCTTTCTGAGGAACAAGTTGCTGAGATCGAATCCAGGCTCGTACGACTCGGGGCAGTTCCGGATGGCAGTCAGACCGAGGAGAACCTGATCTATTCGAGCGAATCCCTTCAGGCGCAGAGCTCGGTGATTCGAATTCGCCGCACCGAGTCGCGGTCGACCCTTACATACAAACGCCGGATGTCTTCCGATAATGAGATGAAAGAACATATCGAGTATGAGTCCGAAATTGGAAGCCCGGACGAGGCCGGGAAGATCCTTCTGGAGATGGGTCTGCGTCTGACGATTGTCTATGAGAAGCGGAGAAGAATATGGACATTTTCAGGGAGCGAGATCGTTCTGGATGAGCTTCCATTCGGCTGTTTCCTTGAGATCGAAGGCGAACCGGACTCGATTCGGGAAGCGGAGATCGCACTTGATGCTTTGGAACTGACCTACGAACCGCTCACATATCCGCTGCTGACCATCGAGTTCGGGGAAAAAAAGGGCGATGTTATAGAAGCGAGGTTCCGGTAAAGCCACCGATTCGTGATTTGATGAATCTGAAGAGATAACCCCCAGGCAACTTTCGACAGAAGTATCAATTTACCTCTTCCATATTCAATTTCTTGAAGCTTTGCGAAGTTTTCGGTTAGTATCTAGGAAGCTTTAGAAAGGGAGGCCCACCGCAATGACAAAACACATCATCGGCTTTATCGTTTTCAGTTTGATCGTCGGCACGAGCGCTCTTGTGGCGGGTTTATTTATGGGGGCTTCGAATGGAACAGGTTTCTCTTCGAGGAATTACGACGCCTCCTTTGGCAGTCCGGATGACAATTATCTTTCCAAGCGCAAGAAACGTAAGAAATGCCGGAAGAAACGGCGCCATCCGCATCCCCACGGTTTCGATAGTGGACGCTCCGCTCAGGCCTCGGTGGTGACGGCGGTCTACGATGTCCATTCTGGTCGGTTGAAAACAAGCTTTGATTTTACCCGGGGTACCCCGGAAGACTTTGATCTAGAGCTCCAGTTCTTTGTAAAGGACGAGTACGGACGTCGGTACATCAAGACGGAAACGATAGAAGGCTCGCGATGGACCCAAAACTACGAAGACGACTACGATTGGATGGATAGGTTCGAGCAGATCGATAAGCTCTGGATGACCGCCAGGATCAAAGATGCCGGAAGTGGTTGGACCTCGCCTTCAGAGTCATTCTCCGACGACGCGGTTAAGATCGAAGTCGTAAATGTAAAACACAAGTCGTCCCGATGGGGATCAGATCCTGTAACCCCGGCTGAAGGGATCAACTTACCCTAGATTCGATCGGCGATCATCAAGAGAAGGCTCCGTGCGTTTGCACGGAGCCTTTGCTTTTGGAACAAATGACTTGGTGAAGCAGTACAATTAATGCAGAATAGGGCAAACTCAAACAAAGGAGAAAAACTATGTTAGGACTGATCTGGCAATTGATCGCAGGTCTTGTAATTGGCGTTATAGCGCGGCTGATCTTGCCGGGCAAGGAACCGATCGCCGAAGGCGCACTCGGATGGCTGATCACCGCATTGATCGGTATGGGAGGCGCATTTCTCGGCGGCATTATCGCCAGGAGCCTTTGGGCGAGTGAAGGCTATACCGCCGGCTGGATAATGTCGATCGTCGGTGCGTTGCTTCTGCTTCTTGTCGTGAGGTTCCTTTTCAAAGGAAAAGCGTAGGGCGAAGAGTAGACGAGGATCTTCAACAGGGATGAAGGAGATGAAAGGGATGGAGAATTGATAATTGAAAATTGAGAATGGAAAGTTGAAGGTTCAAAGGTCAAAGACCAAGGATCAGGGACTAAGGTTCAAAGTTCAAAGCCGAAATTCTGTAAACGGTGTGCCGATCGACGGGCCTTTGAATCGAGTCCTATACCTATTGAAGGTTCAGGGGTCAAAGACCAAGGATCAAGGACTAAGGTTCAAAGTTCAACGTCGAAATTCTGTAAACGGTGTGCCGAGCGACGGGCCTTTGAATCGAGTCCTATACCTATTGAAGGTTCAGGGGTCAAAGACCAAGGATCAGGGACTAAGGTTCAAAGTTCAACGTCGAAATTCTGTAATTGGTGTGCCGAGCGACGGGCCTTTGAATCGAGTCCTTTGCCTTTTGAAGTTTGAACCTTGAACTTTCCATTCTCAATCTTCATTTATCAATCTTCCATCTTGTTCATCCTGTCCATCCTGTTTTTTCTTCTTCTGAGTCTTAATTCACAGAGACCGAACTCGGCAGCGGGACATCGCCGTTCGCCCCGAACAGCACCGCCTGGAAGCCGTTCGTCGAGCCGAAGATGTACCACGTCCTGTCACTCGGTCTCCAGACAGCGGGATCGAACCTTCCGTCGCCGTCAAAGTCTCCCGGTGACGGGACATCGCCGTTCGCTCCCCAGGGGAAGGCGAAGAACGAGTCGTCCTCACTCCTGATCACATACCATTCAGAAGTCGAGGGCCTGAAGAACGCCACATCCGCCTTTCCGTCTCCCGTCCAGTCTCCAACAGTTGTACGGTCTCCCGGAGCCCCGAACTGGAAGGCCTTCACTCCTTCAGAAGATCTCAGAAGCCAGAACTGGTTGTCAGGCGATCTGTAGACACCGACGTCATCCATCCCGTCACCGTCGTAATCGGCGACGATCGGCTGATCTGCAGCGACTCCGAAGGGAACTACAGTAAGTCCTCCGTCAGAGCTCCTCACGATGAACCAGGTCCCAGAAGAGGGACGATAGACAGCAGGATCGGCCTTTCCGTCGCCGTCAAAGTCACCGGGAGCGGGAATGTCTCCCGAAGCACCGAACGGGAAGGCAAAGAAGGAATCGTCCTCGGACCTCAAGATGAACCACTCACCGGTGGAAGGACGCCAGAAGGCGATGTCGGTCTTTCCGTCGCCTGTGAAGTCAGAAGCTACGGGGATGTCGTCCGAGTTACCGAACTGAAGACCTCGCGTCCCCTGATCAGAGGACCTGAGGTACCACCACTGCGAAGAAGACCCCTCGGGGCCTACGCTCTCGGCAAGAGAGCCTGCGTTCGGACGGAAGACCGAGACATCGGTCTTTGAGTCGCCGTCAAAATCGAAAGGCGCGACTCCGATAGAGTTCTTGGAGACCGGTAAAAACCTCGACACGAAAAAGTGCGCCGGAGGTGGCGTGCCGGGGCCCAATGTCATTCCGGAAACAATAAAGTTTCCGTCCGTCTGAAGTTCGAGGTTCTGCGTGATCGGTGAGTGATCCGGATGAACCCGCTCGTTCGCAACGCCCTCGGCGCCGAAGTCCAAGTCCGGGGACCCGTCGCTCTCAAATCTCAAGAGTGCCGGTCCACCCATAAAGCTGCTTAGAATTACGAATCTGCCGTCGGGCTGAACAGCGACGTCCATTCCGAACTCGTTAGAAGATTCCGTGAACGACTTAACTACGATCCCATTCTGACCAAAAGTCGTGTCCAGCAGTCCGTCGGCGGATAAGCGCGTGATCCCTATGTCGCTGTCTGAGTTTGTGGCAACTCCCGTAACCAGAATGCTGTCGTCAGGCAATATTGACATGCTCTCGATAGCATCATCTCCGGAACCAACAGAGATTCTCGCCATCCCCAATAGGATCCCGGATCCGAACGACAGGTCCGGGTTGCCGTTTGTATGTATCCTCAAACATGTGAACTTCTTGTCCTCTTGAAGAAGCTTTGAGAACCCACAAACTACTATTTTCTGGTTTGATTGAAGCCCAACGGCCGCCGCCGATGCCAATGGATTTACCGAAACGTGGAACCTTCCGTCACCATGAAAAGTTGAGTCAAGGGTTCCATTGGTAAGCATTCGTAATATCACGATGCTGCTTTCGAAAGGACTTGATGAGAAATCCGAATCACCGGCCAGTACTATCTTTCCGTCGGCCTGCAAAGCCATCACTCCGCCTTCTTCATCCCCTCCGCTTTGAAAATCGAATAAAGCAAGGCCGTCTCCGTCAAAACCGGGATCGGGAGTTCCATTTGAGGTCAGGCGCAGGACATAGAAGTCCACGGAAGCTCCGAATGAGGCGGTTCCAGACACCAGGATCTTCCCGTCTGGTTGAATCTTCAGATCCGCCACATCTTCGAAAAAACCGACGCTGATATTTACGGTTCCTGCAGTACCGAACCCAACGTCAGGCTGTCCGTCAGGGGTAAATCTCGAAACTGTAACAAAGTCCTGAGAGGTAGCGGGAGAAAGCTCCACTCCGGCGATGACGATCTTGCCGTCGGCCTGGATCGCACTTGCGGTCCCAAATCGCGGCGTCGTTGCTGAAGTGATGAACTCCCGGATCGTTACTCCGCCACTGCCAAAAGTCGGGTCCAGGTTGTTGGCTCTTACTGGCAGACGCAATACAAGAATGAACATCAATGTGATGAGCGTGCCTGCCAAGAATGGTCTCATAAACTGATCACCCTTTCGGGAATCTGAAAATACTTCCGCGAAAAGCTATCGAAGAGCACTGGTGAAGGATAATGACTAAGAATACAAAAAAGGCCCCTGCAACAACAGGGGCCTTTTTCATCTATCAGAAGAATGGAACTACATTCCCATTCCCATTCCGCCGCCCGGCATACCGCCCGGCATGTCGTCCTTCTCTTCCTCGATATCCGAGATCATTGCTTCCGTCGTCAGCATAAGGCCGGCGATGGAAGCCGCGTTCTGAAGGGCGGTCCTTGTGACCTTCGCGGGATCGATAACACCCGCGGACACGAGATCTTCAAAGGTCTCGGTCGCAGCGTTGAAGCCGTACGTGTCACTGTCCTCAGCGCGAATGTTCTCGACGATAACAGCACCTTCTTTGCCGGCATTGTTCGCGATCTGGCGAAGCGGCTCTTCAAGTGCGCGCTTGACGATCGACACGCCGATATTCTCGTCGGTGTCTACTGCGTCGGTGTCAAAGTTGTCGAGGGCCTTGCCTGCACGGACAAGCGAAACGCCGCCGCCGGGAACAATGCCTTCTTCAACCGCGGCACGAGTAGCGTGCATCGCGTCTTCAACACGAGCCTTCTTTTCTTTCATCTCGGTCTCGGTTGCAGCGCCGACCTTGATCACGGCAACGCCGCCGACGAGCTTGGCAAGACGTTCCTGAAGCTTCTCACGGTCGTAATCCGAGGTCGTTTCCTCGATCTGCGAGCGGATGGTCTTGACGCGCCCTTCAATAGCCTCGCCAGAACCCCCTCCCTCGACAATCGTGGTGTCGTCCTTGTCGATCGTGATCTTCTTGGCCTGTCCAAGGTCCTCGGTCGTGATCGCATCGAGCTTGATGCCGAGGTCTTCGCTGATGACCTTGCCGCCCGTCAGAACAGCAATGTCTTCAAGCATAGCCTTCCTGCGGTCTCCGAATCCGGGAGCCTTGACCGCAGCGACATTCAGCGTGCCGCGGAGCTTGTTCACTACCAGAGTAGCAAGAGCTTCGCCTTCGACGTCTTCAGCGATGATCAGGAGCGGCTTGCCGAGCTTGGCAACCTGCTCAAGGATCGGAAGAAGGTCCTTCATGTTCGAGATCTTCTTCTCGTTGATAAGGATGTAGGGATCGTCGAGAACTGCTTCCATTCTCTCAGGATCGGTCACAAAGTAAGGCGAGAGGTAACCGCGATCGAACTGCATACCTTCGACAACCTCGAGGGTCGTGTCCATGGTACGCGATTCTTCAACCGTGATGACGCCGTCCTTGCCGACCTTTTCCATTGCCTGGGCGATGATCGTACCGATCGTCTTGTCGCCGTTGGCCGAAACCGTACCTACCTGCGCGATCGAATCACCCGAAACAGGCTTGGAAAAGTTCTTGATCTCTTCAACGACACGCTCGACCGCTTTGTCGATGCCGCGCTTGAGAGCCATCGGATTTGCGCCTGCGGCTACGGTGCGGACGCCTTCCTTGAAGATCGCCTGAGCGAGAACCGTCGCAGTTGTCGTTCCGTCACCGGCGACGTCCGAGGTCTTCGAAGCTACTTCTCGGACCATCTGTGCGCCCATGTTCTCAAGCGAATCCTGAAGCTCGATCTCTTTCGCTACCGTAACACCGTCCTTGGTGATGGTCGGCGACCCGAACTTCTTGTCGATGACGACGTTGCGTCCTTTCGGGCCGAGCGTCACCTTAACCGCGTCAGCCAGCTGATTCACACCGCGCAGGATCGCCGCGCGGGAAGTCTCACCGTGTACTACTTGCTTTGCCATAATTTCCTCCGTGAAAAATTCTTCTTATAAAATCTCTGAACGGGATGCTTGCCGCGCTCACAGGCAGGGATAAACCCCGCCCCTGATTCGCTTTGAGCTCGACAAACCCAACCGAATCTAACTGGCGCTCGCTCCGGCACGCTCGATAATTCCAAGGATCTCGTCCTCTCTCATCATCAGAAGCTCTTCGCCGTCGATCGTGATCTCCGTTCCGCTGTACTTGCCGAACAGGACTCTGTCGCCTTCCTGAACGTCCAGCTGCTGGCGGGTGCCGTCTTCTTTGTACTTACCGGCGCCTGCGGCGATGACCTCGCCTTCCTGTGGTTTCTCTTTGGCCGAATCCGGAATGATGATCCCGCCAGTTGTGGTGGTGTCTTCATCGACCCTGCGAATGATCACTCTGTCGTGTAGGGGTTTGATAGTTGTTGCCATTTCTAATTCAACTCCTTCTTCTTTAGTTATGGATTTGTGCGTTGTAATCTTGTAAGTCTCCTGTTCACAGATAGGAATCAGGATTCTTAGCACTCTCTGATCAAGATTGCTAGTATAAGAAAAGTGTAAGAAAGATTCAAGTGGTAATTTTCACAAGTTAGAAAATCTGAGTGAGGTGTTATCAAGTCAATGCCGATACAGCTGTCCGGAATCTGGATCTATCCCGTGAAGTCGCTGCGGGCAATCAAATGCGAGAGTGCCGAAGTAAGACAGAGGGGCCTTGAATTCGACCGCCGGTGGATGGTGGTAGATGAGAACGGCCGGTTCATAAGCCAGAGGGAGGTTCCGGGACTTGCGGCGATTACGGTAACGGCTACTGATGATGTTCTACTGCTGAGTTCGGCTGTAGCGGGGGAATTGTCGCTTCCAAACACCGATCGGGGGAATCTGATCGAAGTCGAGATTTGGAATGACCGGGTTTCGGCTCACGACCTGGGGCGCGGCGCCGCGGAATGGATCTCGAAAGCAACTGGAAAATCCTGTAGCCTGGTCAGATTACCGCAAGAGGTGGAAAGGTACACATCGATCGGTAACAGCCCGGTGAGCTTCGCGGACGGATATCCCCTGCTTCTCATTTCAGAAGCCTCCTTGGAGGAGTTGAATCAGAGGCTCAAGAATCCCGTTCCGATGAATCGTTTTCGGCCAAATATTACGGTGAATGGCACACGCCCTTTTGCCGAGGACAGTTGGAAAGCGATCAGGATCGGAGATGCCGAGTTTGAAGTGGTGAAACCGTGCGCGAGGTGCGTCGTTACGACCGTAGATCAGGAAGGCGGAGTAGTCAGCGGGAACGAGCCGCTCAGGACGCTTTCGGAATTCAGGCGCGCTTCTGAAGTGTATCCGGAAAATTATGGTGACTTCGGACTCTCGGCGGGCGGCGTCCTGTTCGGGCAGAATCTCATCCCGCAGGGGGTTCGGTCGAGGATCAAGCAGGGTGACAAAGTGGAAGTGATCGAAACCTTATAGCTTCACTATCTTCTTTTCTGTCGCGGGTCCTTATTCTTTCTGTTCGTACGAAGATTGCCGTTGTAAGAAGCTATACGTTTCGCGACGGTGTTCCGATGAAGACCGAGCATGTCGGCAGTGCGGGAAATATGATGGTCGTTTCGGTCGAGAGCCCTTTCGATGAAGATCTTCTCAAACTCATCTATGGCTTCGCTCAGGAGAAGCCGGCCATCCAGCATCTCATCGACCAGTGATTCCATTTGTTTCTTCATCTCAAAGGTACCGGGCAATAGAGCCCTGGCCGGACTCGCGAATCAGTAAGTAACCTTGAAAAGTCCTAATCGTCAGTGAATTCCGTTCCAGTGATCAGACGAAAGGCCTCCCTATACCGCTCTGCGGTCGCCTGCACTATTTCTTCCGGGAGATCCGGAGCCGGCGGAGTCTTGTCCCAATCTATCGACTCAAGGTATTCGCGAAGGAACTGCTTATCGAAGGAAGGCTGAGCGTGCCCCGGCTCGTACGACGCTACCGACCAGAAGCGTGATGAATCGGGCGTCAGGACCTCGTCAATGAGTAGTATTTTTCCTTCACGGTCTTGGCCGAACTCGAACTTGGTGTCGGCGATGATGATCCCTCTTTCGGCGGCGTATGCCGAAGCCTTTGCGTATATCTCGAGCGTTCTGCGCTTCAGCTCCTCCGCCACATCTTCGCCGACTATCTCAGCAAACCGCGACTCGGGAATGTTCTCGTCGTGACCCGAAGCTGCTTTCGTAGCAGGTGTGAAAATCGGAGATTCGAGCTTCGAGCACTGTTCGAGATCTTCCGGCAAAACGTGTCCGCAAACTTTACCTGTAGCCCGATAGTCTTTCCAGCCTGATCCTTCAAGATAACCGCGAACCACGCATTCGACCGGGAACACCTTGGTCCTTCGCACTATTGTTGACCGGCCTACCAACTCGCGATTCCCGGATGTTTCGTCCAGAGACCTGCTATCTGTCGAGATCAGATGGTTCGGAGAAACGTCCGACAAAAAGTTGAACCAGAACTCCGACAATGCCGTGAGAATCGCGCCCTTCTGTGGGATCTGATTAGGCATTACGCAATCGAATGCAGAGATCCTGTCGGTTGCTACCAGCAACAAACGATCTTCATCGATCGCGTATACATCACGGACCTTTCCACGATGCAGCAATGAAAGTCCTGGAATCTCTGTTTGGGAAACGGTCTGAGCCGGGTTCATCTTGAGAACGGGATCTATGGCAGACGAGATTGAAAAGCTGTCCTAAGACTCTATTACTAAAACTCGTATTGGTAAAGAGGATTCTCGGAATTCTTCGATTTTATCTCTATATTCGAGAAATGTTTTGCAGTGTTGGCTATTTTTACTTCACTTTTAACATAAAACAGGGCATAATTATGAAATGCCGGATCCATGCCGGCGTTCTTTCGCTCGAATTCCCATCGACCCCCACTTTGGGTCCATACTCCAACCTACACTACTCCTGCGACAAATCTGTTATGAAGATCCTCAATTCGCCTAAATCCGCAATTTTAGCCGGCACCGTTTTGATACTTGCGTCAGAGACACTTGCTCAGGGAGCAGATTCTTCTTCGGGCGGAAGTCTATTGTGGGTCTTTCTAGTTGGTCTCATCGTCGCTTTAGCAATTGGCGCAGTGGTGACCTGGAAATTCAATCAGAAAGATGCTGAACGCGAGAATCAAGGCCAGTCAGGTGATAAAGAATCGGCTTCGTCGAATCCGGGCGAGCGCGCTTCTGACAGTTCACCGAGCCGGCGGGGCTCCTCCAAACAAGCTGAAGAAGCGAGAATGAACGAAAGTTTGAATGGCGCAAACCCATCTCTCCAGGGCATCGACCTTGATGACGTCAAGGTCAAAATGGAGAAGATCAGGTTTGAACGGCTGCCGATCAACCGTATAGAGGAGTTGAGAAGTCCACGGCCATTCACAGCCCTGCCCCCGGGAGAGGAAGAGGAGCTTTTGAAAGCGCTGGAAGAGTCGGATGTAGAGTTCGTTGAGGATGAAGAAGTGCGAGACGCAGCTCTCGACGTGCTGGCGGGAAGCAGGACCAGGAACTCAGTTGATGCGATCGCTCAGATGGCGATCTATGACATATCCGCCACGCTGCGCTCAAAGGCAGTTGGCATTCTCGCCGACATCGACCACGAGTCGGTGTTCGAATCCGTTATACTCTCCTGCGCTGATCCTAGCCGTGAGGTCCGCGCGGCGGGTGCAAAAGCTCTCTTCAAGCTAAGTTTCAACAGGACAGATGCCTGGTTGAGGCTGTTCGAATGTGAGGATACCTACCGGATCAGTCAGGCGGCCAAGGCCGCAATCGAGGCGGACTTTGTCGGGCGTTCGCTTGAAAGGCTCGTCCACAAAGATGTGGCGTACGCGTCAGAGGCCCTGGCATTGATCGCTCTTCTGATCAAAGCGGGTGAAACGGATGAACTGCTCGACTATCTTGTCCGGGGTGAGAAGCGAGACGTCAAACTCGCTCTTCTGCGGGTTTTCCGAATAGTGGAAAGCGAAGAAGTCGTTGGAAAGCTGAAGGAGATCGCCGAAACGGGCGGAATCTCCGAAGAGATAATCGAAGAGGTCCGCAAACTGACCGAGAATGGAGCTCCGGCTCCCGCGTAGTTTCCGAAACAGAGTTAACTGAGAGCCCCGTATTGGATAGATCAATGCGGGGTCTTCGATTGTGAAGACGAGTTTTGTCGCGGTTCAATAGTGCCGCCGGTATGCGGTCGCCCTTTCCGACTGAACTGATTCAAAAGACTCAACAGACTCAATAGACTCAATAGACTCAATAGACTCACCAGACTGATCCGGCCGCTTTCGACTTTCCGCCATGCGAAAGCTAGAATTTTCTGATGAAGTTCAAGCTGGATTCCCCTCACACTCCGACCGGAGATCAGCCGACGGCAATCGGGGAGATAGTCGAGAATCTCGATTCAGGTATAAAAGATCAGGTACTTTTGGGTATAACGGGTTCGGGAAAGACATACACGATCGCGAATGTGATCGAGCGGACCCAAAGGCCGACACTCGTTATCGCCCACAACAAGACACTCGCCGCCCAGCTTTACCAGGAGTTCCGCTCGTTCTTTCCGGAGAATTCGGTCGAGTACTTTGTCTCGTATTACGACTATTATCAGCCAGAAGCCTATGTCCCGGCCTCCGATCTTTATATCGAAAAAGAAGCGACGATAAATGACGAGATCGACCGTCTGCGGCTGTCTGCTACACGGGCCCTTTTCGAAAGACGCGATGTCATCGTGGTCGCATCGGTTTCTTGCATCTATGGGCTCGGTGATCCGGATGCCTATTACGGAATGCTCTTGTTTGTGGAGCCGGGTCAGGCGATCACCCGCGACGAGCTTCTCAAGAAGCTAGTGGAACTTCAGTACGAACGCACCGAAGTTGTTTTCGACCGGGGGAACTTCAGAGTTAGGGGTGATATCGTCGAGGTCTACCCGAGCTATCAGGATCAGGCATACCGGATCGAACTTTGGGGAGATGAGATTGATGGCGTTTACTCGATCGATCCGCTCCTTGGCGAGGTTCTGGAAAAACACGAGAGCCGCGTCCCCATCTATCCGAAGACCCACTACGTCATGTCCAAGCCCACGATCCAGAAAGCCGTGCGGTCGATAAAGGAAGAACTTGTATGGTGGGAAGAAGAACTCATCAAACAGGGAAAGCTGGTCGAATCCCAGAGACTTCATCAAAGGACGATGTACGACCTCGAAATGATGAAAGAGATGGGTTTCTGCCGCGGTATTGAGAACTATTCCCGCCACCTTACGGGGAAGAAACCTGGTGAACCGCCCCCGACCTTGCTTCATTATCTTCCCGAGGATGCGCTGATCGTGATCGACGAATCTCATCAGACGATTCCTCAGCTCGGAGCAATGTTCAAAGGCGACCAGTCGAGGAAGGGGACACTCGTCGATTACGGATTCAGGCTTCCGTCCGCAAAAGACAACAGGCCGCTGAATTTTGAGGAATTTCAGTCGATGATCGGGCAGACCGTCTACGTTTCGGCGACTCCCGGCGATTTCGAGCTTTCAAGAACAGAAGGCGAGTTCATCGAGCAGATAATCAGGCCGACCGGACTTATAGATCCCAGGATCGAGGTGCGACCTGTTAAGGGGCAGATCGACGATCTTCTTGAAGAGTGCCGGGTCCGCGCGGAGCGAAACGAACGCGTTCTCGTTACAACTCTCACAAAACGGATGGCGGAAAACCTGTCCGAGTATTTTGCAGAGGTCGGAGTGAAGGTCACATATCTTCATTCGGACATCGATACGCTCGAGAGGATCAAGATCCTTCGCGACCTGCGCCGCGGCGAGTTCGACGTCCTTGTGGGTATCAACCTGCTTCGCGAAGGGCTCGATCTTCCCGAGGTCTCACTCGTCGCGATCCTCGACGCTGACAAGGAAGGGTTTTTGAGGTCAGAGAGGAGCCTTATCCAGACGATGGGAAGAGCTGCTCGAAATGCCGATGGGATGGCGATCCTGTACGCCGACAAGATCACGGATTCGATGAAGGCGGCGATGGAAGAGACGAACCGCCGAAGGGAGATCCAGCAGGCGTATAATGAGGAACACGGCATAACACCGAGGACTATCGTGAAGCCGGTCGAGGCAACGCTTGTGACCGCCTACGAAGCGGATTATTTTAAGGTCCCTCTTGAGCTTGAAAAGTACGAAGAGTACTCACCCAAACAGCTTCGCGCGCTTATCGAAAGCCTTGAGAACGATATGCGCGCCGCGGCCAAAGAGATGAAGTTCGAGCAGGCGGCGGAATACAGGGACAAGATCAAGTACCTCAGAGACAGGGAACTACAAATACGCTGAGAAAGCGGATCGATCGTACAAGATGATCACGAAAACGGATGCAAACGAGCTTCAGGACTATCTGGCGGACGCTAGCAACATTGCTGGCGGCAATGCGGATCGGCTTTTGATCCCTGAGACACGCGATGAGGTCGCTAACGCCGTTGGAGCATCGGAAGGAAGGATCACGATTAGCGGCGCTAGGACAGGCACCGTGGGAGGTGCAGTTCCGGATGGCGGAACGTTGATCTCGCTTGAGAAGCTGGACCAGATTCTCTCGATAAACAAAGAGCGCCGTTCGGTAACGGTCGGGGCAGGCGTGCTGCTTGCAGACCTTCAGAAAGCAGTCCAGTCCGAAGGACTCTACTATCCGCCGGACCCTACAGAATGGAGCTGTCAGATGGGCGGCACAGTGGCGACAAATGCTAGCGGAGCAAGAAGCTTCAAATACGGATCCACGCGTGATTTTGTGAAACGCATCGAGGTCGTGCTTGCAAACGGCGACGATCTTACGGTCAGAAGGGGGAACATACTGTCGAATGAAGGTCGGATTGCCTTCAAGACAAATTCAGGAACGAAGATTTCAGCAAAGCTTCCGACCTACTCAAAGCCGTCCGTCAGAAAAGATGCGTGTGGCTACTTTGCGGGAGAACGTGTCGACCTCATAGACCTGTTCATCGGGAGCGAAGGCACATTGGGAATCATCACGGAGGTTGAACTGGCCCTTGTCAAGAAGCCTGAAGGATCGTTCTCTGGAATTGTGTTCTTTCCGGAACACGATGACCTCCTGGGGTTTGTAGAAGCCGTTCGTGACGAGTCATTCCGGAATCGAAGAGACGGATCGGAAGGTATCGACGCGACTTTCGTCGAGTACTTCGATCCTAACTCGATCGCCTTGATCTCCGAGAAGTTCTCCGAGGCGCCCGATGGTTTTGCGGGCGCGGTTTTCTTCGAGCAGGAGACTACAGAAGAAAGCGAAGAAGAACTTCTGGAAGCCTGGACCGCATTGTTCGAGAGATTTAATGCGGCTGTGGAGGAGTCCTGGTTCGCGGTCAGCGAAGAGGATCTCGAAAAGATGAAGGAGTTTCGCCACGCCTTGCCGGTAACAGTCAATGAACGGGTCGTAAGGAACAAACAACGCAAAATTGGGACAGACATGGCCGTTCCGGATAAGAACTTCCGGTCATTTCTGGGTTTTTGCAGGGCTAAGCTGGAAGAAAGCGGCATCGAGAACGTGACTTTCGGACACATTGGCGACTGCCATCTTCATATCAATCTGCTTCCGGTTGACGATGAAGAAGCAAATAGGGCAAGCAACCTCTATGGCCGATTCGTTGCGCAATCGATCATGCTCGGCGGTACTGTCAGCGCCGAACACGGTATAGGTAAACTCAAATCGAAATACCTCTACGTGATGTACGGCGAACGCTACCTAAATGAAATGGCGGAGCTGAAGAAGGCGTTCGATCCGGACGTCCGGCTCGGTTTCGGCAATATGATCGACGAAAGATTTTTGTGAGGTGAGGATAGTGAACGGAAATTGAAAGTTGAAAATTGATAGTTGATAGTTGAGGGTGACTCCTGACTCCTGACTCCTGACTCCTGACTCCTGACTCCTGACTCCTGTCTATCGCTATGCTCGTTGATCGCACTCCGGGTTCTGACCGATCCGAACTTCTCCATGTATAATGACGTTCAAGCTTTTCAATAGGGGCGTTGTCTCGCCTGCAAAAACCAATCCGGAGAATAATATGAAAAACAGATTCGGCTCTCTTGCGGTACTCCTTCTACTTCTAGCGCTTGTCCTTGGCTGTAATTTCGGAAGCCTTACCGGATCGGGGGATTCTGAATCCGGAAGCGGGGATTCGTCGTCGTCGTCATCTGAGTCTTCGGAAACCAGCTCCAGTTCTGACGGTGACCTTGTGGAAGTCGGAATCCCGGAATGTGATGAACTTGCAACATACATCAACGACAGAGCTGAAACGATCGGAGAAGAATCGATAGTCGTGCGTGGTATCGTGGAAATGTACAAACAGACGATCTTTAGCGGGCTGAAAGAGAGCGTCGAGAAGATGGACGACAAGCAGAAGGAGCAGATGGCCGAGAACTGCAAGAAGTCCCTTGAGAACTTAAAGAAACAAATGGAAGACAAGTAGCGGCATAACTACTCTGGTTTCCGGGCGTCGCGGTTTCGCGGCGCCCTTTGTGTTTGTGTGACGGGACTCCCGACTATAGAATTGTGCTTCTTGTGAGGGGAAGTTCCTACCGGAGTATCAACAAAATGGTGAAAGCGATCCTGATGGATTTTAATGGCGTCGTCATCGATGACGAACCGATTCAGATGCAGGCATATTCGGAAGTCTTTAAGGCCGACGGTATAGACCTTTCGGAAGAGATGTATTACGACTGCCTGGGTATGAACGACCGCAGTTTTGTGCGGGCGATAGCTTCGAAAGCAGGCGTGGAGTTTGCGGATGAAAAAGTAGCTGAGGTCGTCGAGGCGAAATCCGATGCGTGGCGTGCAGTGATGGAAAAGGGAATTCCGCTGTTCGATGGAGTCGAAGACTTCATCAAGCGTATGAGCAACAGCTTCGAAGTTGGCTTAGTGAGCATGGCGCGTAGGAAGGAGATCGACCACATATTCGATATGACAGGATTGGGCGGCTATTTTTCAGCCGTGGTCACAGCCGACGATATAGCTTCAACGAAGCCGGATCCGGAATGCTATCGATCCGGTTTTCGAATGATAGATGCGGCACATACTTCCAGAAACGGCTATCCTCTGGTCAGAAGAGGCTGTGTGGTGATAGAGGATTCGCCTCCCGGAATTCAGTCTGCAAAAGGCGCCAGGCTCAAGGCCCTGGGGATAACGAACACCGTCGCCGAGGAAAAATTAAGGGAAGCTGGTGCCGATGCGGTAACAGACAGCTTGAGAGACTGGACCGCTGAAAGTTTTCGAAGGGTATTCGGGTAATCAGGACAGGTTGGTAATTCAAAGACTATGGTTGAAGAAGTATTTCTGGACACGGCGGGCGAGAACATAATCTCGTGCGCCGTCTTTCTTGCAGACAACATTAAGAGCGGAGAAGCACGCGCGGCCGCACTTGAGCCGATTATCGGGAGGTTTCTCGAAAAGGGGGACGTCGATTCGGCGGCTTTGTATGCCGACAACATTGGAGATCCGTTTCTTCGGGACAGAATGCTGATTCGCGTGGTCGCGAAATGCGTGGAACTCAATGATGAAGAGTACGGTAGGCAGCTGATAGATGCGATAGAGGAAGACCGCGCCAGGTCCACGGCCCTGGAGACGTTTGCGCTTCAGAAAGCCGCGAAGGGCGATTTTGATGAGGCCATCTCGATCGCGGATGATTTGGAGCATTCATCGGAGGCCTATTCCGGGATCGCGGTAAACTACGCTGCCAGAGGGCAGGAAGAGAAAGCTTTAGAGATCTTGAAGGAAGTGGACTTCTACAGTTCGAAGATAGACGCGCTAACCGAGATTTCCGCACTCTACAACCGCAGCGGGAAAACCGAAGAAGCTGTAAGAATGCTTGAACGGGCTCTAGAAGGATGCGTCGAGATTGAGTTTGAGGAAGACCGGATACGAGCTTACGACAAGATCGCGGCGATGCTCGTCGATGTAGAGAGAAGGGATATCGCTCTGCAGGCTTTGGAAAAGGCAAGACAGCTTGCGGAGAGAATAGACGGAGCCCACAGGGACGGCGTGCTCGGAAACATTTCGGTCGGCTTTCTTGCGGCAGGAAGCGTCGATCTCGCTGACAGGACCCTTGACCTTGTGGCTGACAAAACCCAGTTGGCTTCGGCCCTTGTTGGGTTTTCGAGGCTTTATCTGGAAGAAGGCGACGAGGAAGAAGCGTCTGAGGCGATCGAGGAGGCCTACGCTATTCTGCAGTCTGAAGGAGACAAGGAGATCCGCAGTTCCAAGGCGCGGTTTCAGGTGTTTAATGCAATAGCAGTACAATTTGCGCGCGTCGGGAAGTTCGAAAGGGCAATGGAGATCGCCCAGTCGAATCCTGATCCGGCACTTGTGAAAAGCGCCCTTGTGAATATCTCGCAGGTCTGTGTCCTTCAGGGCGAGGATGATCTGGCACGCCAAGCAATAGGGTCGCTGACCGACGAGGCTGAAAGGGTAGCGGCACTGCTGCAGATCAGCGATGCAAAAAACTCGCTGGATGCCAAAGACGAGGCGCTTGAAGTAGTGGTCGAGGCTGAAGAACTAGCAGATTCGGTACCTCAACAGATGCTTCGAGCCGAGATCCTCACGGAAGTGGCTAAGAGGTACGAGTATTACGGAGACAGCGAAAAGGGACGCGCCTGCGCTTCTCATTGTCTTGCAGCTGTCCCCGACATTCTCGGCGGAGGAAACAGGGCGGCAGCCTTATGCGATCTTTCTGAAGTTTTCGACAAGTATGGCTACGAAGTTTCGGCTGACGATAGGCGCGTGTTGGAAGACGTGATCAAGCTGACGCTGGCGTGAGGAGACAGAAGACAGAAGACAGAAGACAGGAGACAGAAGACAGGAGACAGGAGACAGAAGTCAGAAGTCAGAAGTCAGAAGTCAGAAGTCAGGAGACGCTTCGTATAGAGTATCTGGCAACACGAGTATATGGTCCGAGTCCCGGAGGGACGGGTAGAAGTTAGCCCCGGGCCAGCCGCAGGCGCAGCCCGGGGTACGAGGTCCCATTAACCCTTCTTAGCCGCGGAGCGGCGGAAGATAGGCGGAAACGCGACCCCTCCGTTCTGCAGTTCCGAGTCTCGAGTTCCGGATTCCGAGAAAGAGTTCAAAGTTCAAGGTTCAAGACTCAAGTGAGGCGAGAGGTTAAATGAGCGGAGACGGGAGATCGGAAACCGGCTCTTACTTCAATTCTCCATTCCCAATTTTCAATCGTCAATTCTCAGACCTCATTCCTCAACAGGTCCTTATATTCGTCCCGTTTTCGAGCCAGGCTGATATTCCCGTCAGAGCCGATCATAACGACCGCTGGCAGCGGCCTTCCGTTGTACGGGAACATTTGCGCGATCGAGTACGCGCCGCAATTCAGCAGCGCAAGAAGGTCGGATTGCCCAATGCCTTCCGGCAGAAGCCTGTGATCCGGAAGCCGCTTCCCGCCTTCGATATCAAAATAGACGTCTCCGCCATCGCACAAAGGCCCGGCAAGCCTGTAGGGAGTATCGTGCGCCTCGGACGCTCTCGCTGCTGCGACGATGTGGTAGTACCACTTATACGTTTCCATCGACAGAAGAATGTTGAAGCCCGCATCGGTTAGGAGCCATCTGTCCGGAGTCGTGTCCGGGCCGGCGGGGCGGGTTTTGGTATGCCTGATTGTCGTCAGGCATATGCCAGCATCGGCGATGATGCTTCGTCCGGGTTCAGTCACAAGCTCCACATCCGAAAGCAGGTCATCGAATCCCTCACTCTCCGCTTTTTCAAGCACTCTCTTCCAGCCGTCCCTCAACGCGCTTGAACGATCAAAATTTGCGGAGAACAATGCAGCCTGCGCTCCGTTCAGCATCGAGCTGTGAGATCTGTCGCGCAGATAGTTGACCGGAAAGCCGCCCCCGATGTTGAAATGCTCAAGCTTGGTTCCGGTCTTCTCGAAGATAGTACGAGCCTCACGATACAAAGCTTCAAGCGCCCTTGCATAAGGTTCCGGAGACGGATTCTGCGAGCCGAGATGGATGTGTATCCCTTTCAGGCGAATAGGTCCCACGGGATCTTTCCAGCGCCCGAATGCAGCGACTGCTTCATCAGGCATCATCCCGAATTTAGAGGTCAACAACGCGGTCTGAAGCCCGTGAAGAGTGTCGGTGCGGATCTCAGGGACGAGCCTTAGCGATACATTGGCCGGCTTGCCGACCGCTGAAGCGACCTGTTCGATCAACTCTATCTCGGATACCGAATCCGCCTGGATCGAATAGATCCCGGCCTCGATCGCTTCACGTATCTCCCGCTCATCCTTGCTTGTTCCATTGAAAATGATCTGAGAGGGCTCAAAGCCGGCGTGAAGCGCCTTGAAGAGTTCACCTCCGGAGTTTACTTCGATATCGCCTCCGGCCTCGTTGACGGCCCTAAGGACTGCGAGATTCGAATTCGCTTTTGAGGCGTAGCAGACTTTGATCTTCGGGCCCCCGTCATCCGAGGCAGAAATCAAATTTTGTATGTTCTCCGAGATCCTGCGCTCGCTGAACACAAATAAAGGAGTTCCAAACTCGTCTGCGAGGTCGGAAGAGCGAACGCCATCGATCAAAAGGTCGTCGCCCTTCGCCGTAAGGAATCCGTCGATCTCCCAGTCAAAACGCATTCGAGTATCTCACCACACGGGACATTGAAACTCAACGGCCGGAAGGCGAGTCGGAATTCTTGTACAGCCATACCGGAGTTGCTTCTTAAGGCGATTGCCGAATCCAGAAATTTCTTTATGCAAGAATCCCCTCGCGGGTTAGAAGGTCACCGCGGCTCCGCCGCCTTGCTGTGCGGCAAGCCTGTGGCTTGCCGTCGAACAGCCGACTGTCTTTTCCGCGGAGGCTTAGCCTCCGCGGGCACGGTTCGTTGGAATTCTTCACGGAAAGGCGAGCCTTTCCGCACAGCACTGCGGCAGAGCCGCCAGAGTGAATGGGTCAAGTGAAACTGCTTTCTGGTAAATAGCTATTCTCCGCTTCGGAGGATGTCGAGCGCCTTTTCGATCACACCGCCTGATTCTTTAAGTGCATCGCGAGACGTCGCAAGATCGGCGCCTGATCTCGCCGACACGATCGCCGTCCTGAGGTCGCCGCCGCAATCCGAGATCAGGCGTTCAGAATCGGCGTCGGATAGACCGCACTCTGTTGTCAGCAGGCGAACTGCTCTAGCCCGGAGTTTGGCGTTTGACGCGGATAGGTTGGTCATCAGGTTTCCCGTTGTGTACCCGAGTTTCACCATTACCATGGTCGAAATCATATTCAGGACCATCTTCTGGGCAGTTCCGGCCTTAAGCCGCGTCGAGCCGGCGATCACCTCAGGCCCCACTTCAACGCACACCGAAGAATCCGCTAATTCATTAAGCCTTCCGTCGGAGGAACAAGTCACAGCCGCTGTATAACAACCGATGTTTCTCGCAAATTCTGCGGCAGCGGCGACATAAGGTGTGTCGCCCGAAGCAGATATGCAAACTACCGTATCGATGTCATCCAAGGCCACGGAATTGAGATCCTTCACGGCCGCGCTTGCGTCATCCTCTGCCCCTTCGGACGCCGACACGATCGCATTCGCTCCGCCTGCGATGACGCCGATCACCCTACCGGGCTCAACTCCGAATGTTGGAGGGATCTCTGACGCATCCAGAATTCCGAGACGACCACTGGTTCCCGCTCCGACATAGACCAGACGTCCGCCTTCGCGCATCCTTTCGGCGCATTCATCGACGACAGTAGCGATCACGGGGATCATTTCTGCTACGGCAGCCGCGACGGTCTGGTCTTCGGCATTAAACACCCGCAACGCGGCTTCGGTAGACAGGCTGTCGATGTCTTTTGACTTGAGGTTCCTGTGTTCCGTGATTTTCGTCATTTTTTTCTCTTTTCAGTGATCTTCGCGAACGCCTGTTCGTATGCCATCCGGGCCGCGGCTTCCGCTGGTGAAAAAAGCGCATCCGTGAATGACATCGATCGGACACATTTTGAAAGCTGGTCCTCCAGGGCCCGCTTTACGATTTCGCCCGATCTGAAAACCCCTCCAACTGTACCAACCTCAACGGCCGATCTCGTCATTCCAAGTTCCCTAACCACTGCGCAGGCCGCATCGCCGAGTTCTGTTCCGGCTTTCGAAAGAATATCGACCGCGGTCTTGTCGCCCCGGGCAGCTGCCCTGGCAACCGATGTCGCAAATCCGGCGATCCGTGTGAAGTTCACGTGTGGAGAATATATGGCGACGACCAGGTCATCTGCGGACTTGGAACGAAAATACTCAGCCGCAAGCTTGCTGAGCTCCGTCTTTGGCCCTCGTCCGTCTGAGGCTCGCGCGACCGCCGACAGTGCATCTATGGCGATCGATACGCCTCCTCCTTCATCACCGGCGATCGGTCCCCAGCCGCCGGCCAAAGCGGTCCTACCTCTTGAGTTTCTTCCGTAAACTATCGATCCTGTCCCGGCAATCACGACCAGGCCGGACCTTTTCTCAAGGACGGCGTACAACGCGATTTCCGCGTCCGTAACGACGGAAAGCGTTGCGTGAGTCAGTTCCCGGGAGAGCAGGCGTCGCATTTCCGATCTGAGATCCTCACGCCTTACTCCCGCCAGCCCGGTAACTGCGGATACGATACTTCCAGTCGTCCTGCCGATCTTGTCGCACGCTCTGGCGGCGGACAACGCAATGGTATCCGCCGAGTTCTTGAGTCCCGTCCTGAAAGGGTTTGAAGGGCCGGATAAGTCTTCGGCAAGAAGTTCTCCTTCGGCCGAGAGTATGACCGAATGTGTCTTGGTGCCTCCTCCGTCAACGCCGAGAAAGAGGTCGCGGGTGGCCCGGCGGTGTTTGCGTGTGCGGTCAGGCATTTGACGGTCTGGAGTTTAGCACGGAAGAGTGTTTCGAATTTCTCAAAAGTTCGCTTATAATCTGCGACTAACGATACCTATAGATTCAATAAGTAAACCTGATCGTTACAAATGCGCCTTTCTCCTGGCCTGATGAAAGGGAGAAGCTGAGGCTTGCCGGCGTTATGGAGATCAAACAGCTCAAGGCATTCATCGCTATCGCCGAGGAAAAGACATTCACTGCGGGCGCAAAGCGCGTGAACGTAACCCAGGCTGCGGTTTCGATGCAGATCAGACAGCTTGAGGAAGAGATCGGATTGCCTTTGTTCACGAGGACTCCAAGACGCGTCATCCTCACAGAGGCTGGCGAACTTCTTCTCGAAAGGGCAAGGCGCATTCTCCGAGAGCACGATTCTGCATTGGCCGAACTTGCCGAAGTCGCAGGTGCCGAGCACGGAAGGTTGAGGATCGGATCGGCATCAGCGATGTTCGCTACTGCGCAACTGCCGCAGATCCTCGAAAAGCTGAAGGAGAGGTTTCCGAACGCCGAGATCAGCGTCAGTTCCGGCACAAGCAAACTTTTGGTTGAAAAGATCCTTCACGGCGAGATGGACATCGCCTTTGTGTCGCTACCCATCGAGACTCAGAATGTCCAGACCGAACTGCTTTACGGAGACGAGGTTGTCGCGATCGCCCACCCGAGCCATCCCAACTCAAAGGACAAGATCATCAGCGCCGCCGCACTCGCGGGTGAAAGCCTGATCCTCGGTGAAGAGGGCGGAAACACGCGCCGGATGATTGACGACTTCTTCAATGCCGCGAATCTCAAACCGAACATCGTGATGGAACTCTCAAGGCAGGAGGCCATTAATAAAATGGTCGAAAACAACATGGGAGTCGGCATCGCGAGTGCAAAGAGTGCGCTCCCGGCGGTAAAGGAAGGCAAGATCGTCTCGTGGTGGATCGAGGGCGCGGAGATCAAATGGAATCTTGGCCTCGCGCGGCTCAGGGGCGGATACTTTTCTCCGATCGCACGGGAGTTCACCGAGATCTGCCGGGACAACTTCGCAGAAAGAGAAAGGGAATTCGCAGCAAGCGGCCGGCAGTCCGGCAAATAGATCGCTTCTGGCCCTACTTCGTCCTTAAACCAGTCCCGCGTTTGTGTTTCGAGCTTATATCGACCGGAAGCCTTCCCTTGAACTCTGAACTTCCAATGATCTTTTCCGCGGCCGCCTTCTGAAGACTCTGCATTTCACCGTAGGCCACAACGTATGCTCCCATGTCGCTAAAGTCGTTTATCAGGTAGGGGTTTCCAAAAGATACCGATATCGTGTCGGACCGGGCCGAAAGGATCTGTTTGATCGCTGAAACGCCGGTCTCGGGAAGTCCGATGCTGTTCGGCGCGCCGGACCTTACCCTTCCAAACATCGCAATTATCACGTGATCGGCGTCGCTGGCGAGTTTCAGGGAAGCCGCAGCCGCTTCTGGTCCGCTTCGTTCATCGATTGCCATCCTTTGTACCTCGAACCTTTCAGCTGCGAGTTCAGAGACGAAACTCCTTCCGGCCGAGACGTGATCAAAACCATTGGTTACGCAGAGTACGAAAACAGTGCCCTTCTTTCTTAAAGGAACCGAATCGTTCCTGTTCTCGACGAGTGTGATCGCGCCGTCTGCCACTCGCGCCGCGAGGTCCGCTGTTTCCGCCGATGAAACGATACCATCGATAGTATCCAATGACGTCTGCCGATGTTTGAACAGACCAAGCTCAAATTTCCAGGCCAGTTGTTTCAAAACAGCTTCGTCGATCGCCCGGATCGGGATCCTCCCCGTTTCCAAGGCGTCGCGAAGGCCTTGAATCGCAGTTGCGGCATCCTCAGGCTTCAGAAGAATGTCATTTCCCGCTAGCAGAGCACGGACCGCCGCCTCTTTCTGTTCGAAATAGATCGTAAGCCCGGCCATGTCCATCGCGTCCGTTACGACCAGGCCTTCAAACTTCATTTCTCCTTTCAGGAGTTCCGTGACGATCGGCCTCGAGAGCGTAGCCGGGACCGTTCCCGCTCCAGTCACGATCTCGCTGTCACCGTAGGCTCCCTTCTCGCGGGTCCTGATCGGTTCGATCGCTTGAGGGTCAAGCGCCGGCATCGAGATGTGCGAGACCATCACCGATGCAACGCCCCCCTCTATAAGCCCTTTAAACGGAACCAACTCATTTTTTTCGAGCTTCTCGATCGGCCGGTCGATCTCTGGAAGACCGCGATGAGAATCGACCGTTGTATTTCCGTGCCCGGGAAAGTGCTTTGCGGTGGCGATCACGCGGCGGCTTTGAACGCCGTCTGCGAAGGCCTTTCCAAGGGCCAGAACCAGACCTGGGTCCTGACCATAGCTTCGTACGTTAATGACGGGATTGTAGGGGTTGTCGTTTATGTCGATCACAGGCGCAAAGACCTGGCGTACGCCCACAGCCAGGGCCTCACGGCCGGTTATCTCGCCGGCCTTTCGAGCAAGCTCGGGATCTCCGGCGGCAGCGAATGCCATGTTCCATGGAAGGTTAACGGTGTCAGTCAAGCGCATCCCGACTCCCGTCTCAAAGTCAGCCGAGATGAGAAGAGGATACGGGGCAAGTTCCTGAAGGCGGTTTATGAGATGAACTGTTTCGTATACCGGGCCCGCAAAGACGACGACCCCTCCGACCTTGAGTTCCTCGATCTCCCGCTTCAGTCGTAGAAACTCGTTACTCTCCCTGTTCATGAAGCGGGCGTTCAAACCGATGTGAACGAGCTGGCCGAGTTTCTCGTCAACGGTCATTTTCGAGAGCAGCTTGCGGGCCTCTTTCCAGGATTTCGTGGAGGGTTCGAACCGTTCGGGGCCGCTACCCCATGACACCGAAAACGAGGGCGAAACCAAAAACAAAACCGCTAAGGCCGCTGAGATAATTTTTCTCATTCCATCCTATCCCCAGGGTCCGAACCCTTCGATCCCGCAAGCAACCCAAAAATGTAAGCCGAAAGAAACGTCACACCGGCTCCGACCAGCACGTACCAAGTCCACGCAAGGGGAGTAAAGAAACGAACGTAGATCATCAGCAGACAGCTGAAAAGCATCGCCAGCAAAGCGGCGTTCTCGCGCACTTTCGGAAGAAAAACGCCAACCAGAAAAACGCCCAGCACCGGGCCATTGATCAGTGAGGCAATCGAAAGCGCCTGATCAAGCGCAGATCTCCTTTGGTCGATCAACAATAACGCAACTGCAATCTGAATCACTCCGAACAGAAGGGTGAGCCAGTGTGAAAGCCTGAGTACTGACCGGTCTGATGCACCGGGCCTGAACGGCCGGTACAGGTCATTGACGGTAGTAGCAGCGATCGAGTTGAGCGAGCTGGAAAGTGCGGCCGCGAATATCGCTGCAACGACGAGTCCCGAAAGTCCGGACGGCATGTGTTTCGTAATGAAATCCGGAAACACCTGATCTCCCATAGCAAAAGGTGCCGTGACGGGAACACCAGATCCCGCGACGCCTGCCTGCGCATAGCTGGCTGCCTCGTAAGGTGCATAGAAGGCGAACAAAAGTACACCGATGAACAAGAACCCTACGAACTGGCCGAGGATCACAACGCCGGAAGTCAACAAGGCGGCTACGGCCCGTGAAGGCCGATCAGTGCACAGATAGCGCTGGACCAGGTATTGATCGGTTCCGTGAGTCGACATCGTAAGAAAACAGCCTCCTACGATTCCGGCCCAGAATGTAAACGTCTTCGTCAGGTCGAACCCAAAGTCGAACACGCTGAACTTGTCGAACTGTCTACCGACGGCTGCAACCTGTGATAAGCCGCCGTCGACACTGCCGGCTATTACGAAAGCGGCGGCGACCGCCCCGGCAATGTAGATACCCAGCTGCACAACCTCGACCCATATCACCGCTTCCATTCCGCCGTAATAGGTGAAGACGATCATCACCGCCCCGAGAACTATGATAGACGCGACAATAACCAGGTCAGGCCGGGCGTCTGGGACAAAGGCGGTGTAAACCGCAGCGAGGACGATCGCCGTCAGTAGCAGACGGATTCCGTCTGCAAGGTTTCGCATCACCACGAACAGAGAGGAGGCGAGCATCTTGACCTTGTTGCCAAACCGATGCCCAAGCAATTGGTAAACCGTCTGAAGCTCACCTTTGAAGTACAAAGGGATGAAGATCAGAGAAATAACCAATCTTCCGAGCAGGTATCCGAACACGACCTGCAAGAACTCGAAATTCCCATTTTTCGCAAACACGATACCGGGAACCGAAATGAAGGTAATGGTGGATGTTTCGGTAGCAACGATCGAAGCCGAGACGGCCCACCAGGGGACATTTCGGCCGCCGACAAAATAGTCTTCGGTCGTTTTCTGGCGCCTTGCGAACCAGACCCCAAAAGCCGTGATCGCTGCAAGGTACCCGAGAATGATGAAGAGATCGAGAATTCCCATCTTGATCGACCTTAGGCCGGAAAAGGATCTTGGTTGCAGAGAAATTACAGCCGAACCAGGATCGATGCAAGGCCTGCATAGCCAACGGGAAAAAAGACTGTTCCGGCGAGACTGCCGGGTAAGAACTATTCTATAATCCGCGTCAGTGTCCCGGTCATTTTCTTGCTTATGAAACTACTATTCCGCAGGCTTGGCTTTGTCGCTCTTCAGGTTGGTTTCGCGCTGATCGTATGCGCTTCCGCATCGTCGCAAACGTCTTCGCCCGGAAACTATATAGATCAGGTGCTGGAAAAGGCAGTGAGCGGCGGGAAAATGAGCGGCGCGGTCGTCCTCATTGGCCAGCGTGACAAAGTGCTGTATCGGAAGGCAGTGGGCGACCGTTCCGTTCAGCCCTCGAAGGAGCCGATGACCATCGATACGGTCTTTGACCTTGCCAGTCTCACAAAACCCGTCGCTACCGCCACGTCGATCATCGCCCTTGTCGAGCAAGGCCGGCTCTCGCTTGATGACCGAATCGGAAAGTTCTTTCCTGAGATCGAGGACGAGGATGCGAAGAGGGTCACCATCAGGCAGCTTCTGACTCACACCTCCGGGTATCGGCCGGATTTTGATCTTGGTAAGCAATGGGCAGGCAGGGAATCGATGCTCGAGGAGTTGAAAAGGGAACGCCTCAGGCATCCGCCGGGCACCAGGTTTGTTTACTCAGATATCGGCTTCATCATTCTCGGCGAGATAGTCCAAAGGGTGAGCGGCCAGCGGCTTGACCAGTTTTCTGGGCGTATTCTTCGAGAGATGGGTATGAGCTCGACCGGGTTCCTTCCGCTCGGGCAAGGAATCCCAATAGAGCGGGTGGCACCCTCGGAAAGCGTTGCAGGACAGCAGGCCTACCTTGGATCTGCCTTCAGGGGCACCGATCAGGAGGGCAGCCGCATTCTCCGCGGAGAGGTTCACGATCCCACAGCTAACCGCATGGGCGGAATCGCGGGTCACGCGGGTCTGTTCTCGACTGCCGACGATCTTGCGAAGTACTGCCAGATGATACTTTCGGGAGGTGAATTGAACGGAACAAGGGTCCTGTCTGAAAGCGCGGTTTCGACAATGACCTCGCCTGTGGTCGTATCGTCCGACGGCTCTTCGAGGGGATTAGGCTGGGATATCGATACTCGTTTTTCCGGCATCCGGGGTGCGCTGTTTCCGAAGGGTAGTTTTGGGCACACAGGGTTTACCGGTACCGGCCTCTGGATGGACCCTGTCAGCGGAACATACGTCATCTTCTTGTCTAGCCGTCTCCACCCTGACGGCAAAGGCGACATTACCGATGTAAGGGCCGCGGTATCGACAATTGCCGCTACGTTTGCCGAACCCCCGCGTGGCCTGAGAGATCAGTTTGAAAGCGCGTACGCGTCAAGGGTCGCGGCGGGCACCCTGCAATTCGACTCAGTTCGACGGGCAGCATCAGCGAACGACGTTTCCCGTGCAAAGCCCCATAACTCAATGGTTTTGACCGGGATAGACGTTTTGGAGCAAGACGGGTTCAAACCCCTGGAAGGCCTCAAGGTCGGGCTCGTTACCAATCAAACAGGTAGAAATCTCAAAGGCACTGCGACGATCGACCTGCTGTTCCAAGCGGAGAATGTGGCACTGAAGGTGCTGTTCTCTCCGGAGCACGGGATCCGAGGTGACCTTGATCAGGAGCGGATAGCGGATTCGAAAGATACGGCGACAGGGCTTCCCATCTTTTCTCTTTACGGTGCGACCCGCCGGCCTTCGCCGGAAAGTCTTAGCCAGATTGACGCGCTCGTCTTTGATATTCAGGACATCGGAACCAGGTTCTACACATATATTTCGACCCTCCGGTACGTACTCGAAGAGGCTGCAAAGGCGGATAAACCTGTATTTGTGCTTGACAGGCCGAACCCCCTTAACGGCATCGATTTGGCGGGGTCATTTGCCGACGAATCATCACTCTCGTTCACGGCCGCTCATACCATTCCGGTGCGGCACGGAATGACGGTTGGCGAACTCGCATTGATGATGAACGCGGAAAGACTGATCGGCGCAGATGTTCGTGTAATAAAGATGACAGGCTGGACCAGGAGAATGTGGTTCGACGAGACCGGAAGGGAATGGGTGAACCCGTCGCCAAACATGCGAAGCCTGACCCAGGCCCTGCTGTATCCCGGCATTGGCTTGCTTGAAACGACAAATCTTTCTGTCGGTCGAGGAACAGACACGCCATTTGAAGTGGTCGGTGCACCCTGGATGGACGGCCGGAGAGTAGCCTCTTACCTAAACTCAAGGGATCTGGAAGGCGTCCGGTTCGTTCCTGTGTCATTTACTCCGAGATCCTCCGTTTTCGCTGGTCAGCTTTGTTCGGGTTTCAATGTGCTTATCACGCGGCGCGATCTATTCGAGCCGGTGAGGACCGGTACCGCTGTCGCGTTAGCCTTACACGTGCTGCATCCGAATGAGTGGGACAAGAGCCGGTATTCGGTGCTTCTTGCAAACGACTCATTCCTAAAGCTTTTTGAGACTGGAGCTGAACTCGGTGAGTTCGACTCGAAATGGGCGGAAACGCGAGAAAAATTTCTTTCCCGCAGAATCGATTTTCTTCTTTACAAATAAGGTGTTTTGGGTCTATAACCATTTGTCTTTTTAAAATTCTTCAGAGGTAAAATCCCCAAAAAAGCCGGGCTTTCCAATCCCCAGCAAACGAGTACGGATTCTGCGTATGACGCCTTTGGAGAACCATCTTTCAGCTAAGTTCCCCAGATTCGAGATTCCAAATTTCAGGATAGGCGGAGGGTTTATGTCACGAAGTATTAGAACCGCCTTGTATTCGTGTCTCATCTTCCTTGCGGCAGTTGCCGCACTTGGACAGGGCACGACTTCAAGGATCACGGGCACCATTACAGATTCGACCGGAGATGTAGTCTCCGGTGCCAAGGTCACTCTTACGAATGAAGGGACGGGAACCAGCCTGGTAACAACCTCAGGTTCGAATGGTAGCTACACTTTTGACCTGATACAGGCAGGGACCTATACCATTTCTGTCGAAGCGGACGGATTCAAGAAGACCGTCTCTGCAAAGAATTCGGTCTATCTCAACCTTCCTACTACAGTCAACATCGTGCTAGAGGTCGGCGATGTTTCGGCAGTCGTGAACGTTGAGAATACAGCGGAGCTTGTCCAGACAAACACGTCCGGCAACCTCGGCGTAACAATATCTGAAAAGGCGATCGAGAGCCTCCCGATCGTGGGACTTCGAGGCAGAAACCCTCTTGATGTCGTCGACTTTCAGCCCGGTGTTGCAGTTGGTGCGAATACGGGAGGGGGCGTTCACGTAAACGGGAGCCGGGATCGCTCTTTCAACTATACGCTGGACGGAATTGATATCAACGAGGCAAGTGCAGGCGGTTCAAACTTCACGCCTTTGAGGCCAAACCCCGATTCGATCCAGGAATTCCAGATCGTAACAAGCAATTTCACCGCCGAGCTTGGACGCAGCAGCGGGGCTCAGGTGACGTTCGTAACCAGAAGCGGCACGAACGAATTCCATGGGAATCTGTTCGAGTACTATCAGACACCGGGGCTCAACGCCAATGAGTTCGAAAACAACCTCTTGGGTATACCTAAGCGCAAGTTCATTCAGCACATATTCGGCGGAAGCGCTGGCGGACCGCTCTTTGATCCGGGGCTTGGCGGTAACGGCTTTGATCTGTTGAAGGACAAGGCGTTCTTCTTCGTCAATCTTCAATTTCTGCGCGCCAGCGAGACGAACCTTGTACAGCGGACGGTTTTCACTGAGGCCGCTCGCAACGGTCTGTTCCGCTACGTTCAGGGCGGAAGGAATTTTCCTGCTGGAACTGCGACTCCTTCGGTAGATTCGAATGGCGCGCCGCTGTTCCCGGCTTGCGGCGGCGCGGTCACTACGAACTGTATAGCGACTTATAATATTGCCAACAATCCTTCCGGCATCGGTGTGGATCCGGCGCTTTTGAACGTGATCAATTCGATGCCGCTGCCAAACGACTTTGCCAGCGGGGACGGCCTGAACATCGCAGGTTTCAACTTCCTGGCACCTCAGGTAGAGAAGCAGTGGGATTTTGTTACGAGACTCGACTACAAGTTCAGCGACAACAACACGATCTACGGGCGCTATGCACAGGGCCGTCAGCAATCGCTTGGGGACACTGTGAACGGCGGCGGATCGGCATTCCCCGGGACACCTATCCTGGTGGCGACAGACCGGCTGCCAAAGAACCTCGCTATCAACCATCGGTTCTCTCCCAGTTCCAGGGCGACGAACGAGTTCATCTTTGGTTACAGTCACTTCACGTTTGACTTTATAGCGCCTGAGACCGATCCGTCATTCAACTACTCGTTCAACCTTGTGACTACCCCGAACACGAATGTTCTAGGGAACTCGCGCCACGTAAGGACGCTTCAGTTCGTGGACAACTTCACATATGTGCTGGATTCGCACCTTCTTAAGTCCGGGATCAATCTCAGATTCGGACGCCATACCGACGACCGGTCCTCGGTCAGCGGCACACAGATAGAGGGAATTCTGAATTTCAGCGCCTCGGTTAACAACAATTTCACAGCGTTTGGACTTCCTTCTACAGGCATCAACTCGAATGACCTTACGAGGCTGAGGAGCCAGATCAATGATTTCCTCGGTCGGGTGGGAACCTACAGCCAGGCTTTCGTTTCATCGCCTGACGGTGCTTCATTCGAATCTCCTGGGACGAGATGGGCGTTCAGGCATTTCTACCCGGAACTGGATTTCTACGTCCAGGATTCGTGGAAGATCAACAGAAAACTCCTATTGGACCTTGGAGTACGGTACGAGATTAAATTCTCGCCTTCATCCAGCGGTCTGCCGATCCTGGCGCCTGACCAGCTTATCGCTGCTGACGGCGAACCTTCGAACACGGTCCGGTGGGTTGAGGGCGACTTGTTTGAGGATGACTTCAACAATTTTTCGCCTTCGGTAGGATTTGCGTGGGACGTCTTCGGAACCGGAAAGACAGCCATCAGAGCCAATTATCGCTTTACTTATGACCGCTTTAACTCGCAGGTCAATGGCGCACAACTCTTCCAGAGCGCGCCAGGAAACAACATTGGCGTCTCGAACACGGCATTCGGCCAGGGAGGTGGACTGCTAAGGAATGGACTTCCTACGCTGACTCCGACCACGACCCCGGATGTGCTTCGACAGCCTCCGGCGTTCGGAACGTCCCTCCAGACTGTTTTCGATTCCAGATCGAAGTTTCCGGAGGTTCAGTCCTGGACCGTCAGCTACCAACAGGAACTTCCCTGGGACAATGTCCTCGAGGTCAACTACATAGGTAAACGTGGTGAGCATCTGTTTGGTGCATATAATGCCAATCAGGCCAATATCCACGCACAGCCGACAGGCTTCAATGATTTTCTCAGCGAGTTCAATGCCGTGCGGGCCAACGCCGCGTACAACAGTCCGCTGATCAACGCGCTGTACACGGGGAATCCGGCCAACAACGCTGGAACTTCGACGTTTCGTTCGACCAACGCGACAAACATTGCACAGGGAAATGTGGCATCTGCCGCCCTGTCGATCTCTCAAAGGACGTCTAGCGGCCAACAGATGATCGCCGTGAATGGATTCAGTCCGTTCCTGTTCGTACCGTATCCGCAATTCGGCACCCTAAGGGTTCTCGATTCGGAACAATACTCGAGGTACCACGGCCTGCAGTTCATCGTAAAGAGACGATTCAGCCAGGGTCTTGCAATCGACGGCAGCTACACCTGGTCGATCTCGAAGGACAACGGATCATTCGATCCCACCTTTACCGTTATTGGGGGATCGATCGCGCAATCAGGCAGCAGTGCCGCGTGGGACATCAACGATCGCGACCTGAACTACGCCTGGTCGGATTTCGACCGCAGGCACGTTTTCAACTTCACGTATGTTTGGGAACTCCCGTTCGGGCGAAACCGGAAATGGGGCTCCGATATTCCGCAGGCTCTTGACTGGATTATCGGGGGCTGGCAGTTGTCCGGGCTTACGAACTATTCCAGCGGTCGACCGATGACAATCTATTCGGGCCTCTTCACGTTCTCAAACACCGTGACGACCCCGGCGAATTGCAGCGGCTGCCCGAGGACTTTAGGAAGCGTGATCGAAGAGAGCGGAACCAGCTATCTGTTTTCAGCGGACCAGCGAGCGATGTTCTCGTCACCTGAGCCCGGTGAATTCAGCGACGTTGGCAGGAACTACTTCATCGGCGCTCCCGATTTTCGTTCCGATGCCTCAATATCCAAGAGATTCCGGTTCTCGGAAACGATGGGTATTGACCTGAGGCTGGATGCAAAGAACGTCTTTAACGCGGTCAACTATGGACTTCCGACGACTAGCCTGAACTCAAGCACATTCGGCAGGATCAGAACCACGATCGACAGCAGCGCACGAGTGATGCAGGTGTCGGCCAAGTTCTCATTCTAGATCTGCTTCTGCAGTGCATGATCCGGAAGCGTGAGATCGATCGCGCTTCCGGATATTTTTTTGTGAGGTTAAGATTGCAGGCATATGAAGGGTCTGTTTCTTAGCGGCTGCGACGTCGTAACGCCGCGAAGCGTTCTGAAAGGGTCTTCGGTATTCTTGGAATCCGGCTGCGTAAGGGATGTGGGCGGCCGGTCGTCGTCCGGGTCTAAGGAGATCGTCCTTTCAGGCTGTATTCTGTTTCCCGGATTCATCGATATCCATTCTCACGGCGCTGCGGGAGCTTGTGTCAACGATGGTAGCCGCGAATCGTTGGTCATAGCAGGCAGATTCCTTGCGAAGAACGGGATTACCCGATGGCTTCCTACGATCGTTCCGGACGAGAACGAGATCTATGAGAAAACAGTGAAAGCGGTCAATGAGATCGCCGGTTCTTCTCCCTCGGCTACCGGTTCGGCTCAAGTAGCCGGAATCCACTACGAGGGCATCTTTGCAAACGAGCACAATTGCGGAGCCCTTCGGAAAGAGTATTTTCGCGAGTATTCAGTCGGCGCACTTTCGGACCTGCCGGTACCGGAGAGCGGTGCCCGGATGATGACCCTGGCTCCCGAGGTCGTGAATGGGATCGGCCTCGTCAGGGATCTCGTAGCTGCGGCATGGATTCCTTCAGCGGGACACACTTCCGCGCCGGTCGAAGTACTTGAGGAAGCCCATGAATCTGGTCTTCGTCACCTTACTCATTTCTTCAACGCTATGGAGGGAATTCACCACAGGGACCTCGGCGTCGCGGGTTGGGGGCTCGGCAAAGAAGGGGTCTCATTCGATATTATCGCCGATGGACATCACGTACATCCCGATCTCGTTGCAGCGGTAACAAGGGCTCGGGGAGTTGAGAACGTGGTATTGATCAGCGACTCGATCTCGGCGACGGGTCTCGACGATGGCGAGTACGAGGTCTGGG
Organism: Acidobacteriota bacterium; assembly: GCA_003385635.1. Lineage (GTDB taxonomy): Bacteria > Acidobacteriota > Blastocatellia > Pyrinomonadales > Pyrinomonadaceae > Aridibacter. The sequence goes on from QQUY01000001.1 coordinate 1,207,925, forward strand.
GCAAAAAGATAAAGACAGGTGACGGCAGGGCAATGGATGACAACGGAACGATATCAGGAAGCGTAATAACTATGGCGGATGCCGTTAACCTGATGCTTTCGAAAGGCTTTGAGCCTCATGAGGTCGCTGCGATGGCATCTGCGAATCCGGCGAAGCTCCTGGGAATTGAAGACACAGGATCAATCGAACCCGGCCGGCGAGCGGACCTCACCGCGTTGAGGAATGGCGAAGTGGTCTTCACAGCGATCGGAGGCGAGGTCGTTTACAATTCCCTCTAGATCAGTTTGCCGGCAGAGCTTTTTCTTTCGGGATCTTCCGTTTTGTAACCAGCCAGACCCCGGCGAATATCAGCGACATCGCCAGCAGGATCCTCGGATTCCAAGGCTCTCGAAGAATGTAGATCGCAGCTGCAGTACCGATTAGCGGCTGAAGGTATACATACACTGCAACCACGGACGGCTCGACCCTTGCTAATGCCCACGTATTCCAGTAGTAGGCAAGTATGGTCGGAAACAGGATCACACCCGCCAGCGCCAGCCAGCCTTCGACCGGAACAGTCGAAAGTTCAACATTGTACAGCGAGACCGCCCCGACCGGGACGTTTACGATACTTCCGAATATAAACAGCCAAGCGATCGATTTCAGGGCGCCGTAGTGGCTTATGAGCTTCTTGGAGATCGCCACGTAAATCGCGTACGAAAGACTGTTGAGAATGATCAGTATGTCACCCTGTGTTGTAGCCGATGAAAAGCTGGCATTCGTCGGATCGATGAGGTAAACGACGCCGCCTGCTGCGAGGATGATTCCCACTATCTTTCGCCAATTCAGAACGTCGTTCCCGACCATCGCACTGATCGTGATCGCGAACACCGGAATCAGAACGGCGAGCAGGGAAGTGTTGGTTGCGGTGGTCAGCGAGAGACCGTGGAAGAAAAGCAGTTGGTTGAGAATGATGCCGAAGACGGCGAACAGCGCGAAGTACAGGTAATGCGATCGCTTGTCTAGGTGCATGCCTCCGTTCATCCTCTGGAGAAGATAAAAGGCAAGCGCACCTCCGCCGACGCGAAAACCCACGATCGCTATGCTTGGGAAGGAAGCAAGGGCGAACTTCCCCAGTACCGCCGCCGATCCGAAGAAGATCTGGACCGTGAACAGGGCAATGTGCGGAGCTAGCCTGTTTTCGTGCTGTTCCAAAAACTGCACCCTCAGAAAACCAAAAGGACACGGAACCTCAAGATTGCCGTGTCCCCCAAGTTATTGCTTTAACCTCGCTCAGGCCAGCATCATCGCCGGATTCTCGAGCATTTGCTTGAATGTCTGAAGGAACTTTGCGCCCGTCGCGCCATCGACCACCCTGTGATCACAGCTCATCGTGACGTGCATTATGTTCCTGACGACCATTTCACCATCCCTTACGACAGGTACCGGTTCGGCTCTCCCAACTGCAAGGATCGCCGCCTCCGGCGGATTTATTATCGCCGTAAACTCCTTGATTCCGAACATTCCCAGATTTGAGATCGAAAAGGTCGCACCGGTATATTCCTCCGGCTGCAGCTTCTTTTCTCTCGCTTTGGCGGCAAGGTCGCTTATCTCCGACGATATCTGGACAAATCCCTTCTTGTTAGCGCCGCGGACCACCGGCGTGATCAGCCCCTCATCTATGGCGACCGCGACCCCTATGTCTGCGTCCTCGTAGAACTTGATCTTGTCGTCCTGATACGAGGCATTTACGAACGGGTGCCTTGTAAGGGCCATTGCGGCGGCCTTTACGATGATGTCGTTGACACTGATCTTGTCGGGTGCGATCGCTTCATTTATGTGCTTTCGGGTCGCAAGAGTTCCGTCCATTTCGATCTCTATGGTGAGATAGAAGGTCGGGATCGGACCTATCGACTCGGCGAGACGTTTCGCGATCGTCCGCCGCATCGGGGAGGTGTTCTCTTCGCGAAAGGCTGAAGCGCCGGAGACTTCGGCCCGTTGACCGAAGACGAATGACGGTTCAGCCGTTTCGCCAGTCTCAGACGGAGCTTCAAGTGCCTTCTCGATGTCGCGCTTGATGATCCTGCCGTTCGGACCCGATCCGCTGATCGAGCGGAGATCTATCCCGTTCTCGGAAGCCATTCTGGCCGCGATCGGCGAGACGAGAAGTCTTCCGCCGGAATCTCCGTTCGAAGTTGCGGTAGTTGCCGCGGGGGCTTCGGACGGTTGGCTTTCGGAGGGTGCTTCTTCTGCAGCTTCGCTAGTTTCTTCGGGTTCTTGCTTGCCAGCCTCTGCGGCAGCTCCGTTGGAAGAGCTCTTCGCCTCTTCGAGAATATCCGAAAAGTCTTCACCTGGTTCACCGAGTACGCCGATTATCTGGCCGAGTCTGGCGTTCTCACCTGCGGGCACGATTATCTTGAGAAGGGTGCCTGCAGTAAGCGAGGTCATTTCCATCGTGGCCTTGTCGGTGTCGACTTCTGCGATGGTTTCGTTAGCCTCTATCGAGTCGCCTTCCTCTTTCAGCCATGAGGAGATCTGTCCTTCCTCCATGGTCGGCGAAAGCTTTGGCATCAGGATCTTTTCGGCCATAAACGTTCTATTTCCAAAGACTAAGCGTCGGTGCTAAAGGCGCTCCAATTGATCACGAACGAGCAAATTGCGTAAGCAACAATAATGAACAATTTGGGTGATATTTTCAAATAGCAGTCTGTTGAGTTGATTGGGTCGATTGGGTCTATCGGGTCGATTGGGACTGTTGAGTCTATCGGGTCTGTTGAGTCTGTTGAGTCGATTGGGTCGATTGATTCTTATGACTACACTGAGCCTGATGGGTGAACTCAGTCTCTGGAGAATTGACACAGAATTCTGAACGCTACCTACCACGCTGCCTTGGACTCACCAGACTCGATAGACTCAAACGACTCAACAGACCCAATCGACCGAATAGACCCGATAGACCCAATCGACTCAACAGACCCGATAGACCCAATAAACTCAAAAGACTACGCGCAATTTCTTGCCTAAATTCGATACCTGAATTACGCTTGCCACGAAGCAGCCTTCCCACTCTATTCTTCCCGGAGGTACGAATGAACCGCTCGCGCAAGCTCCCCCTTCTCCTGATCGTCGTCCTTTCCCTGGTCTTCTTTGAAAATGGCAGTTCGACATCGGAGGCTTTTCAAAGGAGTTATCAGGCAACGCTTGAAGAATCGTTCGGTCTTCAGACGGCAATATTCTCAACCCCGGAAGGCACCATCCGGGTGAACCTTCCAGACGACGCAGCGGCGGGCGATGTCCTTTCGGGTACTGTTTACACTGCGCCGGCAGGAAGAAACTCAGACGAGCAGCAGAAGAATCGAGCCGAACTTACCGGATATTCGGTTGAGATCTCTGGCATTACGAGTCCGGCTTCGGAGAGAGTGATCAAATTCGAGCTTCCCGAGTCTGGAGGTACCGAAGCATTCAATGTAGTTCTGCGGAACGACGCGGACAAAAGCGTGGCGGAACTCGAAATGAGAGCAGAAGCGGCGCCAATAGACGAGCAACCTTCATTCTACAGACCGCCAAGCCGGGCGCAGGCTGGGAGATGGGTGAACATCCACGGACCATTTGACGGTGACTTGTTCAATACCGAGCTGGAGATAGGAGGTGTGCAAGCCAATCCGCTCGCCGAATCCCCTCGCAAGGCTGTGTTCCAAAGTCCGGCTAACGTCGCAGGTCTCACAACGCTGGTTTTGCGGGAGCGAGACGATGTTCTCGAACAGCCTATCCGGAACATCAGTGTGTCGCTTTCCGCCGGAAAGCTAAATCTCAACCGGGGCGAAACCACAGAACTCACGCTGCGCGTCGAGGGACTGGCCGGGATAGAGAACGATGTGAACGTCGATCTGTCTTGTACTGGCGTCGCGGACATGCAGGGCGGGAACAACCAGCGACTTAAGATCGCTCCCCACCAGGTGAACAACGACGGCAGCTACACCGAGACAAAAAGGCTGACCGGGCGGAATATCGGCGGGTTTGGTGTGGTCGCGAATGTCCAGACCGATCAGCAGCAGTTAAAGGTGACCGATCAGCCCGTTCACGTCGAGACCAACCCCGTGAACATAGGAAGTGAGGACGATAAGGTCTGGTATGTCAAAGTCAAAACACTCGACGGACAGCTGAGGAGCATATACATCCGCCGGGATTTCAAGCCAGCGCTCGAGATCTGCAACTGGATAAAGATCGATGAAAGCGAGGTGGACGATGACGGATGGGAATACGTAGACAATTACACAAAGGTCGAAGATCCCACGGCGCCTTGCGAGCTCAAGGACAAGACTGTCAAGGTCGAAGGCGATCCGATCGGCCCTGTCAATGGCGGTTGGCAAGTGAGGGTGACCGGGCCGGACGGCAAGACCATATACATTTACGTCGCGGGGTCTACGAAACCTGGCATAAAAAAAGGACAGTGGATCAGGATCCGGGATTGCAAGAAGTTGAGCAGCAATTCGTACGCGGTCGATGGATACGATGTCAACGATGATCCGAATGCTAAGCCGCCAGTACCGTCGACGCCTGAACCGACTCCAACGCCGACGGCGACACCGGATCCTCCTCCCGTTGCATCTCCGAAACCCTGCACTGAGGGCGATCGGAAAAGGGGTCGTACCGTACGGCGGGTCTTTGAGATCATTACTGAGGAGAGCGAGATCTCGTTCAAGGTCTATCCCGATCAAGACAGCGGCAGAGCGGCGGACGGTATGGCGGCCTGGCTCAACGGTTCCCAGCCGATACGTGACTTTCTCGGGGACAATCTCCCGGACGGAGCGGGAGCAGGAGGCCTTGCGGCAGGAGCAGTTCTTGCCTATGTCGACCGCGGTGCAGAGATAATCACGGCACTAGCGAAATCCAAGCTCCGAAATCTGGCTGTAACCGATGTTACTGCGGAGCTTTTCATTACCACGAGGAAGATCACGGCGACGTGTACTTCCTACGAGATCTGCATAAATGGCCGCTGGGAGCAGAGGAAGGAATTCAGCGAGAGAAGCGAGGAATCCACCTACCGGCGGTCAAAGAGGGTCACGAAAGGAGGAAACGGCTGGGAGCAGGTTTCGGAAACTTCAAGGCCGCAGTTCTTCGATCCTGACAAAGCCGAGGCCTGGGGGAAAGAATTCCTCAAGAAAGAGCTGAAGAAGCTGAAGACCAACGGCGACAATTACAAAAAGTTCAAAGAGAACTGTCGTTGAGTTTGCCCCGGAGGGACAACGGAGGTTAGCCCGGGGGAAGCCGTAGGCGCACCCCCGGGTAAGGAGTCACACCAGATCCTCTTCGCCGCGTAGCGGCGTAAATGTCCCCACTCCTTTCGACGCCGCTCCGCGGCTGTATCACATTCTCGTCTCGCATACCCCGGGTTGCGCCTTCGGCCCGACCCGGGGCTAACATCCGTCGCCCTTTCAGGGCGAAGAAATGCCGAATCCTGACTTCTGACTTCTGTTCTGCCCGTCGCTGGCGCTCCGGGTTCCGATTGACTGTGCCGCTTGCTCACCGCTTCTTGTTAACGATTACCTGAACTTCTGTCTTCAGTCTCCCAATGGATTCGAGCGACGTGTCCTCCTGGCCCCGTAGGTACTTGTCAAAGAATACCTTAACGAATCGTCGCGTGGTCTCAAGAATTTCAACTGCTTGCTTTTTCTTGCCGTAGTCGGTTTCCATCAAAATCCCGAACTCGCTAAAGCTGTTGTGGTCTGCCCCCGGAATAACGACGCGGCAGCAATCTCCGCCAACCTTCTCGCATAGTTCCTGCCTCCGATCGAACTGGATCTTGTTACCGCGCTGGGTAAGGTCTTTCTTGTCCTCGATCATCATGAAGGGTTGTTTAATACCCTCCCTTAGGACCTGCCCCGACGGTGTCCCGTCAAAGTTGATAGCTGCAGCGATCCGCTTGTCCAGATTCGCAGCTTCCATCGCCGCAGCACCGCCGACCGAATGCCCGAATGCTCCAACCGATGAGAGTTCGAGTCTCCCGTCGAACTCCGACTCATTTAGTTCGCCGAGCTTGTTTAGAACAAATATCAGGTCTTCGCCGAGTATCCGGAGCCGCTTTCCGCGTTTTTCGCGATACCCATCAGCGGTTATGTCTTCAGGAATCCGCAATTCCTTCAACTCGTCATGAAACCTATGGTTTTCCGGGACCACCCGACCCTCTCTGTTGATGATGTACCAGCTTTCAAACTTGTGGTTTACGCCGACCACTACGTATCCGACCTCAACCAGCGCCTTGGCAAGGCTCGCGTGAAAGGCCGTATGCCCGCCGAGGCTTGGAGATAGCAAAAGGACCGGATGCTTTTCACGCTCTTTTGAGATAGTGAGTCCTGCTCTAAAGTGCGTCTTGCACTTGCGCAACTTCTCTATCGTTTCTTGGGAAACTCCGCTCAGTCTTGGTAGTGCCTTTTCAAGGTCGGGAATCAAAAATGTGTAATCGCATTGCTTTCCTATACAAGCTTCAGCGGGGTACCAGACCGTCACGTTTAATTCTCTGTACTCTTTTTCGCCGTAATAACTGTCGATCCGCGACTTGTCCGTTAACGCAAAGGTCCTGACTCCATTCCAGTGGGAGTTTGTCTCGATAACGAAGCCTGAAAGTACCAGAAACAGCAGGATTAGAATGGATTTCGAAGTTCTTGTGTAACTCATAACAACAGCCGTTGAAAGATTGAGGAATCGTACTCAACTAAATACCCGAAGGTGTGCAGGTGTCTAGTGTTAAATGAGTCCTGATCCCTGAAACCTGAACCATGAGACCTGATCGCTGATACCTGATCAATGAAAAATGGCCATTGATCGATGACCAATGACCATTGTTCAATTAATTTGGCTTCGGGGAAAGGATTCGAACCTTTATTACCTGGTCCAGAGCCAGGCGTCCTACCATTAGACGACCCCGAAACAACGTCTAGATAGCTTAAAGGCTGAACGCTTTGCGTTCAAGTATCAGGGATCATGCGACACGTTTCAGGGACCAGGGATCATAGACCAGGTGAAAGGATTCGCTAATCGTCCCTGCGGGTTTATGGGTCTGAAGAAATTCCAGATTCAAATTCCAAATTTCGAATCACCCAATCTGGAATATGGAATTTGGAATTCACTGCATCCTGATCCATGGCACTTGTCCTCTGAAACTTGACGCACGATCCCTGACAGATGGTCCTTGATCCCTGACACATGAATCAGCCTTTAACGCAGACCACCTGCTTGAGCTCTGCCACGACCTCGACAAGGTCTTCCTGATTTCTCATGACCTCCTCGATGTCTTTGTAGGCTCCGGGGATCTCGTCAATGACTCCCTTGTCCTTTCGGCATTCCACGCCCTCGGTCTGCCGCTCAAGGTCCTCTTTCGTGAACCTCTTCTTTGCGGCCGTCCGGGACATCTTCCTTCCCGCTCCGTGGGAGCAGGAGTTGAAGCTTTCGGGATTGCCGAGTCCCTTGATGATGTACGACTTGGCGCCCATCGAGCCGGGAATGATCCCGTACCTGCCGTCTTCGGCGTTGATCGCGCCCTTTCGGGTCACGTAAACGTCCTCGCCGAAGTGGCGTTCGTGGGCGACGTAGTTGTGGTGGCAATTCACCTTGAGCTCGGCCTCGAACGGCTCTCCGTCGTTGACCAGGCGCGCGAACTGGTACACCAGCCGCTCCATCATCACTTCACGGTTCTTCAGCGCGTAACGCTGAGCCCATTCCACGTCGTGCCAGTAGTTCCGGAACTCATTCGTTCCCTGGACAAAATACGCCAGGTTCGGGTCCGGAAGCTCCGACAGCCTGTGGAGGTGCTTCGCCGTTTCGATATGTCGCCGCGCCACTTCGTTCCCGATGTTCCGGGAGCCGGAGTGGAGCATAAGCCAGACGCGGTCCTCGGTGTCGAGACACACTTCGACGAAGTGGTTTCCGCCTCCGAGCGTGCCAAGCTGGTTCATCGCCTTGTTGCGCCGGTCTTGAACTCCTTCGTGGAGTTCATCGAACTCGGACCAGCCTTCCCATTCGTAAGCCTCATCAACAGCATTCTTGTGCTGGCTGAAGCCGACGGGGATCGTCCGCTCGATCTGGTGCCTGAGTTCAGGCAGCTTCCGATCGAGCACTCCGCTGCGGAAAGGCGTTTTCACGGCCATCATTCCGCAGCCGATATCGACGCCGACGGTTGCGGGGATCACCGCGTCCTTGGTCGCGATGACCGAACCGACCATCGAGCCGATCCCGAGATGCGCGTCGGGCATAAGCGCGACGTGTTTGTACAGGCACGGCAGCCTGGAAACGTTGCGCAGCATCTTCTGCTCTTCCGGGGAAAGCCCGTGGCTTACCCAGGAAAGAACCTCCGATTCTGCGCCGGAAATATTCAGTCTCTGGTAGGGCATGATGCCACCTCCCGGTTGTTAAGATTATGCGGGTCGAACACGACCCGCGTCCATTGCCTGCCGGCCGTTGCCGGCATTGGCATTAGTGCACGTGCAGTTCTTCTTCGATTTCGCAGCCAAGGCGCGCTTCAAGCGTGGTGATCTCGGCTTCTAGTGAGTCTCGAAATTCTTCGAATATCTCAGCGAGTAACCGCGCTTTTGCTACCGCTTCCTGCCGGTACTGCGAAGTACCGAGTTAGAAGCCGAGTGCCGCGACGTTGTCGCCGTCGCCCAGATTGATCCGGACGGTAACGCGGCCTCCGTCCGAGAGATCCTCGATGGGGATCACGGAAGAGTCTTCCACGATGGCGATGACGAATTCCGACACGAATTCGTCATCCTCAAGGAACTCTCGCCTTTTCAACCTGTAAGCTTTCTCCATCGGTCTAACCTCTCAAACACAAAAAAGCGGCGGCCTTTGTAAACCCGTAAGGGAACAAAAGCCGCCGCATTTCGCGATGCCGTTCTGTCACGGGAGCGGGAACAAGCCGCTCCCGCATTCTTAAGTCTTCAATTGATCGTTTCTCAAATCGCGATTCCTCAGGTCCGCACTCATCACGTAGTCGGATCCCGGACAGGACACGAACGCACTCCTGCCTAGACGGCTATCCGCCGTTGGCTCAAAGAGTGATAATTGTTCGTGTTTTAGTCGAAGCATCGTTGTTGATCTCCAAATATTCTTCGCCTTTTCCAAAAGACGAAATTGCGTTTTTAACACGGTGTCATTTCGTGTGTCAAGAAAAAGTTGAGGGGATTGAGAATTGAGAGTTGAAAATTGTGAGTTTGATAAGTCTGTTTAGTCGATTGGGTCTGTCGAGTCGATTGGGTCTGTTCAGTCCGCGGAGCGGACGTCATAATGTAGCCCCATGCAAGCCGAAGGCGCAGCGTGGGGTACGCTCCAATCTTTCAGCCGCGTAGCGGCGGGAATCATGTATCAATGATCAAGGATCAGGTGTCAATGCTGTAATCAAGTGGGGATCTCGGGTAGGGTGAATCAGAAGTCGACTGGAGCGCGGGAGGCCCGCCCACTTTGCGCCGAACGGCGCGGGAAATCGTTAACCAAAGAGATCGCGGAGAACACTGAGATTGCGCCTGATAATTGCAACGAATCAGCAAAGACCACAAAATACCCGCACTATGACAAGCACGGCACATCACGACGAGCGCATTGCTAAGATGACCTTCGCGTCAGTCTATCCCCATTACGTCACCAAGGTCGAAAAGAAAGGCAAGACAGAGGAAGACCTTACGACGGTGATCGAGTGGCTGACCGGTTTTGACAAGAAAGAGATCGACAAGCGCATCAAAGAGAAGGCGACCTTCGAAGAATTCTTTGCCAAGGCGACACTGAATCCCAACGCCCACCTGATCAAAGGGTTGATCTGCGGTTACCGTGTAGAGGAGATCGAGAACGAGTTAACCCAAAAGGCCAGATATCTGGATAAGCTTGTTGACGAACTGGCGCGGGGGAAAAAAATGGAGAACATCCTTCGAAAGCCAAAGGACTAGCGACAAGGAATTTGGACACAGATGAACACGGATTTTGAAGATACCTGAGGATTTACGACAGCAATCTGAAGTTCGGCCAACGATTCATATCTTGTCCATATGTGTTAATCCGTGTCCTTTTCTTGTTGGATGTCACCTCAACGCTGTCGGCTTCTCCCGGGCTAATCTCAGCTGCCCATCCAGGGCAATTCGAGCATCGACGAACTGAGTAAACCGACCAAACTCATCAGACCCAAAAGACTGAAAAGACTCAATACACTCAATAGACTCAACAAATTGCAGGGGAACGCCGCTATCCGGTTCCGACGAAAGACCGCCAGGCGGCGCCGAGTTCAACGCGGTAGACGACAATTGCGTTATATATCACCCAGCCGAGCACAGTTAGTTGAAGTGGAGTGTCTTTCAGGAGCATCTTGCTTGGATTCCCGCCGTTCTCCGGATCCTCGATCAGGATCAGATACCGGAACATTCCGTAGATCACGAAGACCGTACCGTAGATCAAAGCGTCCGTGCCAAATACTTCCACGGTTCTCGGTGCGACGGTGTAGAGCGCATAGCAAACGATCGATGCACCCGTGAGAATAGTATTAATCCTGCTCAGGTAATTGACCGAATACTCTCCAAGCACGCTTCTGTGCAGCTTGGCATCCTCATCAAGTGCCAGCAGTTCCTGCCGCCTTTTTGAGAACGTGAGGAACAGCGCGAGAAGGTATGTGCAGGCAATTAGCCAGTGCGAAGCAAAGACTCCGATTACAGCCGCGCCTCCGACCACGCGGATCACAAAGCCTGCGGAGACTGCCATCGAATCCAGAATAATCACGCGCTTCAAAATCAGGCAGTAACTGAAGGTCAATGTCCCATAAAGAAGCGTGATAAGGAAGAATCCATATCCAAGACTGAAGGATATGAAGAGCGCAGAGACCGCCAGAAATGCGGAAGCCGTGAGCGCGACAGTTGCAGATACCGCACCAGAAGCCAATGGTCTGTTCTTCTTTTCAGGATGGGCCCGATCTTCCTCCAGGTCGATCCAGTCATTAAAGATGTAGAGCGCACTCGCAAGCAGGCAGAACACGGCGAAGGCTTCTGATGCGCGGACAATCGACGGGACGTCAAAGAGCCTTTGACCAAACAGGAGAGGAGCAAAGACAAAGAGGTTCTTTGTCCATTGATATGGCCGCATTGCCTTGAACAGGGAACGCACCCCCCCCCCGTTCGCGCTTACTTCTTTGGCCACTGTTTCCATCGCTTAAACCCTCAGGAGGTAGATCCGGACCAGGCGGACTGACTTGTCCTCCTGGGGATCTAAATTCCGACTCTAAAAAAACGCCTGTGTGGTGAATAGAGAGACAAAAGCAGTACTTTTCCCGCAATTCACCGGCGTGATGCCTGTCATTGCTCGCTTGAGGCGGGTAATCTTTTCCGTCCCGAGTGCGACTCCAGGTACCGTTTGTACCATTCAACAGTCAACCGAAGCCCTTCCTCTCGCCCGTAATTCGGCTTCCAATCAAGAAGTTTCTGAGCTTTTGAACAATCGAGGTACTGATCCCTGATCTCGTTGCTTGCCTCGTTCAGTATCAAAGGTTCGAGGTCAGTTCTTCCCATAACAGTCAGGATCTCTTCCACAAGCTCCAGAACAGTCACCGGTTCGCCGTATCCAAAATTGAAGGCTTCGCCATTGGTGTCTTCGGATGGCATTCGCTCCGCGAGCTTCAGATAGCCTTCAACCGCATTCAGAACATAGAAGTAGTCCCTTACGAACTTTCCGTCGGACCGAACGATAGGACGCTCACCCTTGAGCGCGGAAAGTATGGTCCCGGGGACGAGCCTGTTGAAGCTAAGGTCGCCGCCGCCAAACAGGTTTACGCACCGGGTGATCGCTATCGGGAGCCCGAAGGAATGAAAGAACGATTGCGCGATAAGGTCGGAACAGGACTTGGAAACGTCATATGGGAACCGGCCCTGCAGCGCCATGTCCTCCGTATAAGGGAGGTTTTCGTGCGAACCGTAGGCCTTGTCGCTCGACGCGAAAATGATCCGTTCGATCAGGTTTGGGCAGACACGGCAGGCCTCAAGCAGATTCCAGGTTCCCCTTACGTTCGATTCAAAGGTCGAAAGCGTCGAACGTGAGGCCGTCCCGACTATCGTCTGGGCTCCGAGATGGAAGACGGAATCGATCTCGAACTCGTTCAAAATCCTGAGCAGAAGTGAGTAATCTTCCAACTCGCCAAAAACTACATTCGCGCGACGGTCTAATCCCGACCCGACGAACTTGCTCGAAGGCACCCAGTCCCTTACAAGACACGTTACGTTCGCACCCCGGTCCGCAAGTTCCTCGACCATCCAGGAACCAAGAAGGCCGGCTCCGCCTGTCACAAAGACATTTCGGTCATTCCAGAATCCCATAAAGATCAAAGTTCGAGCCTGTTTCAGGCACTTTCCGCGTTTCCGGCCTTATTCAGCCAGGTCGCCCAGGGGGCGTCTCCGTTCTCCCAAAGCGCCTCAAGCAGCTGCTTTTCACGAAGCGTGTCCATCGGCTGCCAAAATCCATCGTGCCTGTAGGCCGCAAGTTGTCCCTCGGCCGCAAGGTTCTCGAGAGGATCTCTTTCAAACACGGTCTTGTCGTCGGAAATATAGTCAAGCACCTTCGGCTCGCAAACGAAGAAACCCCCATTGATCCAGCCCTCACGGACTTGAGATTTCTCGGTGAATTCCTGAACAAGATCCCCCTCCATAGTGAGGGCACCAAATCTAGCCGGAGGACGGACGGCGGTCACGGTCGCCAGTTTGCCCCGGCTTTTGTGAAACTCAAGGAGGTTGTTCACATCGACATTTCCGAGGCCGTCCCCGTATGTAAGCATGAAAGTAGCGTCCTTCAGCCAGTCACGCAACCTCAGGACCCGGCCGCCGGTCATCGTGTTGAGGCCGGTGTCGATCATTCCGACGCTCCATTCTTCTGCATTCCGGTTCACGACCTCAAATGTTCCATTGTGAAGGTCGACGAAGTAGTCGTTCGACCGAATAGCGAAGCTATGGAAGTATTCTTTTATGTAATCTCCCTTGTACCCGCAAGCGACCAGGAAATCGCTGAATCCGTGGCTGGCATAGATCTTCATTATGTGCCACAAAAGCGGCTTTCCGCCGATCTCAACCATCGGTTTCGGGAGTCTGGATGTTTCTTCAGCAAGACGGGTTCCGAACCCGCCTGCGAGGATCACGGTTTTAGTCATTCTACGATCGTCGCCTCCGGTATCGGGATAATGAACCTGCCTCCCCGCTCCTTGTACTCGGCCTGTTCGCTCATTATCTCCTCACCAAAATTCCACGCAAGTATAAGAAGATAATCGGGTTGGCGTTCAAGCACAGCTGAGACCGGAAGGACCGGAAGATGGGAGCCGGGTGTATACGTGCCCACTTTCAACGGATTCTTGTCGACCGTGAAATCCAAAAGGTCGCTCCCGATCCGGAAATGGTTCAGAAGTGTGTTCCCCTTTGCTGGTGCTCCGTATGCGGCAACGCTTTTGCCTTCGGCCCTCAGTTCCTTTATCAAACCCCTGAGCTTGGCTTTATTGTCGGCGACTCTCTTGGCAAATCTCTCGTAAGTCTCAGGGTCTGTCAGACCCCTGGCATTTTCCGCTTCTGCAGCCTTCAGCACTTCATCTGAATGGGCAGGGAACTCATCTTCCGAGCCGGCGTGGATCCGAAGCGAGCCGCCGTGTATCTCTCGCTTGTCGATTTTCAGGATAGACAGCCCGGCCGAGCGGTAAAGCCTCAACAACGCCGTTACCGAGAAGTAGCTAAGATGTTCGTGATAGACGGTATCGAACTCAACGTTCTCAATGAAGTCTCCGAGATAGGGGACTTCGATGACGACTTTTCCATTCGGTCCAAGCAGATGATTGCATCCCTCCAGGAAATCGACGGGTTCGTCAACGTGGGCCAGAACGTTATTCCCGATTACCACGGCGGCCCGCCCGTGTTCTGATCTTATGTCGGCCGCCGCCCTGGAATCGAAGAAACGGTTCACCGTCGGAATTCCCCTTTCGACGGCAATCTCGGCGATATTTACGGCGGGTTCGATTCCGAGCACATTCACTCCGTGCTCTTTGAAGCAGCTCAGCAGAGCACCATTGTTGCTGGCGATCTCGACAACAAGGTCGTCGGTCCCGAGACCAAGGTCTTCGACTACCGAGGAGGCGTATTCTTCGTTGTGCCGGCGGATGGTGCCTGTGGTTCCGGTGACGTAAATGTAATCCTTGAACAGGATCTCGGGATCAACCACGTCCGCGAGCTGGACAAGCGAACAGTCCCCGCAGAAATATACATCCAGCGGATAGCTTTCTTCACGAACAAATTCAGAAGTGTCTTTGAGGAATGAGTTTGCTAAAGGTGTCGGACCGAGCGTGACGAACTTTGCAAGGGAGGTGCCCGAGCACCCCCTGCACGTACTCCTGCTGCGATACTTGGGTCCTTTTACTGCTCCAAACTCCATTTGAGGGACCGAATTCACTTTTCAATGAGCGGTTTTGTCTATAGTGAATTCAACCATTTTACCGGCTGGGCCCGGCGGCGTAACCGCTGCCTGTTCACGTGCTGATATGAACCTCTTCTTCCATTCCTTCGAGAACCTGAAGCGGATCAGATAGTAGAGGAATTCCCAACAGGTCTCGGCTCTTACGTGCGAAACGCCGTTTCCGCGCATTCTGGCAAACACGTTAAGCTCAAGCACCCGAAGCCCCATGTAATGGGCCTTGATCATTATCTCCGGATCTAGGAGCCATCCTTTCGATCTAAGGTCCATCGCCCGCAGGATCTTCGCCGGAAGAAGCTTCGGGCTTCCGTTGATATCTATTGACTCCAATCTCGGAAAAAGCATTCTGACGAAGAGGTTGTACGAAGTCGAGACGACCTTGCGATATAAGCCGTCCATTCGAAAACGTCTTCGGACTTTCCCTACAACGTTCCCGTCCGTGGTGATAACCGTCTCATAGAGCCTTACAACATCTTCCGCGTCGACCTGACCGTCGGCTGGAATGATGCCGATCCAGGGTGCGGTGCACCTCGGTATGCCCTGAAGCACGCCGTTGCCATATCCTTCGTTGACATCTACGCGGTGATGGACGATAGAGGGATGGTCCTTCGCGAGTTCTTTGATCAGCTCTCCGGTCTTGTCGACCGAGCCGTTGTCAACCGCGACGAGTTCGAGAACAAAACCCGCTTTCTCAAAAGCGGCTTCGAGTCTGGGCAGGGTGTAGCCCAGCATGCCCTCCTCGTTGTAGCACGGGACCACAAACGAAACGTCCGGTGTATCGGTATTCTTATTTTCCTTTGCTTCGCCAACCATTGAATTCTAATGCTGGTTTGCTGACTCGTAATCCAGTGAACGCCTCAAATCCTTTGCAAACATCGTCCGGGTGAACTTGCCGAGCCCCGACGGATGTTCTCCGAAAGTCTCGATCCTGGTAATGATAGACCGCCGCTTTGCTTCAGGCATGTTGGTCTCGAAAACGACCTCAGTGTCCATTCTGAACGAGTTTAGCGGCTTGGAGTAATTCTCTGCTCGCCACTTTTCGATATCGTAGATCGTGTTCCACTTCGGGGAATCGGCGAGCGTCTCAACGAACGGAACGTGCAGTATTACCGATCTCAGGTACCCTACGACAGTCGCTATCATCGTGTCCGTTTCTTCCGAGATCGAATCCGACAGCTTTGACCTGAGCGCGGTTTCAAGGAAATCCAGCCCTTCGTGGAACAGGTAGAACCTACCGATCATTGAGTACTTACTTAAGAGGTTTCCTCCTAAGGATCCGTCCATAAGCTGATCGAAATGTTCTTTTGACCATTCGATACACTCTTCTTTCGTTGCAAACAGCTCTTCCTGGCTTTCCCTAACGAAGTCGTCGATCATCGACCGGAACGCTTTCGGAGACTTCTCGATCATCGAGGCCATCTCGACGATGAGATCGAATGCGCTCACACCCTCCTGGGCGGCGAGCTCAAACAGCTCCTCGTAATTGCCTTCGTAGTAGAAAATCGTCAGTAGAAGATGGAAAATCCTGGCTTCAAGGTATTCTTCAAAAGTGAAAGTCGGGGTTTCGACGACGATCTCTTCGACCTCGACCACGGGATCGTCGTCGTACTTACCGATGTTTCGGGCGACTACACGGAACCGAGTGTTGAACTGCCATCGCTCCCGGCTATCCGGGTTATTAAGAGGGGCGCCGTGGAGAAGCATTAGCTGGTGTGCCGAGATCCTCTTCACTCCCGATTCGAGAAGTTTCCTGACCGACTCCATGAAAGTTTCCAGAGTCTCGCCCGGCATGCAGAGGATGAGCTCGCCGTATGACTGCATCCCCTGGGCCTGAAGCTCTTTCTGAATCTCGGAATAGGTTTCAAGCTTGATATTCGATCGCTTGATGTTTTTCAAAGTCTCGGGATTCAGTGACTGGACGGCTGAGGTCATCGGCATAACGCCGTTCGTCTTCCGCATCACCTTGATGATGCGCTCGTGCTTGTTCTTCCCGGTCGTCGTCCTGATGTACTGCGGGAAGTCATATTTCCGCTGCAGGAAGGAGATGACGTCGGCGACCTCTTCGTCTTCCTGATACATTCCGAAATTGTCGTCAGCGAAGCAAAGCGGAATCTCGGGCTTCACTCTTTCAGCGATATATGTGAGATCTGCCTGTATGTTTTCAAGGGAATGCCTGTGGATCTTCGAATTGCTGACCACACTCGAATTACAGAACTGGCAGCTGAAAGGACAGCCCCTGGCGATCTGCATCATCGGAAAGTAACCGGTGTCGAAGAACGGATCCATCATCCCTTTCAGATAAGGCGACGGGATCTCGTCGAGATCAGTGATCCGTTCGATCTCACCACCGTTGACGAACTCACCGGTTTTCTTGTCGATCCAAAGGTTTCCGGTTATCGGCGAATCGAATAATGCTTCTCTCTCGGCGCCCGTATCCACATACCGCTGCATCAGGTTCGCGAAAGCCCTTTCACCCTCATATGTCGGTCCGCGAACAGCTATATCTATCGCGGGCAAAGTCCTCAGGTAGGATTCCTGTTCGGCAACGGTAAGAGGGAAGTTAGGACCTCCCATCAGCGTGAGAGTATTCGGATCAAGTTGTCTCGCCAGTTCGGCGAACCAATAGGAAAGCTCGTGGTTCCACGCATAGCTGCTCAGCCCGAGCACGTCTACGCCGCCCTCTTTAAGGATCGCGAGCAGGTCTTCCGGTTCACGGACTATAGTGTAACTGGCTTTGACCTTGCCGGTAACCTTCTCGTCGGCATACGCCGCGAGGTTTGCGACCCCAAGGGGATATACGTCGGATGAAACCGTCAACTGATTGTGACCGAGATCAGCGAGTACAACTTGCATCGTTCACAATTCCTCTTCTTCCAATATCTGATTCTTTACGCGAGATAAAATCAAACCGCAGATACGCGCACGTCGCGCCCCTTGAGCAGGGAACGGGATCAGGAAAACCAGATCCGAATCTCCGGAAACACCCTTATGAAAGGTTCAAACCTGTATAATTTCCTAAACTCTAGCACGACTGCTGTCCGGTCGCATCATACAAACCACCTATACGAATATCAGTTCGAATTCTGTCAGATACCCGAAGAACGAGCGTTCTGAGAGGCGGAGAAGCCCATAGATCCTGTAGAGTACGCAGTCTTGGCGCCCCTAGCTTCCAGTGATCTCAGCGGCAATTGTGCGACCTATCCCTTCGGTGATGGAGGTTTCAGGGACCCAATCGAGCAACGAGCGGCATCTCGAGACGGATACTGCGTCATTGAACATTTCCTCAGGCCTCGTCGGAAGCGCTCCAAACGCCAATCGCTCAGCGTCAATTCCAATGACCCCTGCCGCGATCTCTGTGAATTCCCTTATAGAGGTGAGCTTTCCGGTGGCAATATTGACTACCGTGCCGGGTCTCGCATCGGACATCCCCAATCGCAAAAGCCCCTCTGCGGCGTCGCCGACGAAAGTGAAGTCCCTGCGATGCAGGCCCTCGGTCAACTCTATTTCACCATCCTCATCTGCCGCGCCGATCAGAGTAGGCAAAAGCCTCGAAGGCGCCTCTCCGGGGCCGTAGATCGCGAATAGCCGGCCCGTAGCGCCCTTCAAGCCTGTTCTCTCGCAGTACTGCTGAAGTTCAAGTGTCCCGGCGAGTTTTGACCGGCCGTAAACGGTCGTCGGTCTCGTATCTGAATCCTCTTCGAGATTGCCCGGCACCGCTCCGTACTCCATTGCGCTACCTGCGTGAACGACCCGAAGCTTGTTCCAACCGCCTGCCGGGCCTGAATCAACCGCTTCACAGACCTGATTGACGAGGCCCGAATTGATCTTGAAAGCGGTTTCCTCGTCCGTTTCCGTACGGTCTATTCCGTATCCTGCTAGGTTGAATACGATTGACGGCCTTGCTGACGAGATCAGGTGTTTCAGACTGCCTGCGGTCATTAGATCAGATACGCGGATCTCAGATCTAACTCCGAAAGTTTCGAGAAGCCCCGCTGAGGCGCCGTTCCTGAGGGCGGTGGTTACTTCGGCTCCGGCTTCGGAAAGCAGGCGAGACACCCAAAGCCCGATAAAGCCCCCGGCACCCAGTACAAGTGCTCGCGCTCCTTCGTATTCTCTTAGCGGATCATTTTTCACTGCCGGGCTGGATTCGATTTTTTTCTTCTTCGAGGAGCTTTCGGGCATCGAGGGGACCCGCCGCGATCCGGTAACCGGCACCTGTCATCGAGGGAGATTCGATTATCCAGACCGGCCGGTCGATGTAGGTCTCGAGCAGTTTTCGCCTCGTTTCAGTATCTTCAATCCCAGGACATTTCCTTACACTTTCACAGCGGGCGTTCGTTCGGTCCCAGGCATAGATCGGGACGTCGGCATACAGATCAAGCGGGTTGTAGATCATCGCGGATTCGTAATCCGGCTGCTGAAACAAATCATTCTTTAGCCGCACAAGAACAAGACTTCTTCCGAACTCGTGTCGCGCGGCCAGTTCACGAATGTCAGGCCGCATTCCGCGGAAATTGTGGTACTTGTCAGTTGCGCGCCAGGGCACAAAAACTACTACTGAGAAGATACACAAGGCGACAGCCAGAAGTACGGCTTTCCCGCCGACTTCCTCCGCATTCGTGATCCGCCCTATCCCCCTCGCTGAAAGCGCGACTAGCGGCAATGCAACAAGGAACCAATAGCGCGCTCCGAAATCGGGCCCCCCGCTGTAATAGTAGAAAAAGTGAAGTGCGTAGATGACGAATATCACAGCCATCATCAGGTAATCGCTCCTTCGGTACCGGCAGAAGAGCAGAAATACGAACAGCGGAAGCAGCGAGCCTGTCGCCCAGCCCAGGAGTTCAATGTTGATCGACGTTATGTTGAGGTTCGAGTTGACGATCGCGTCAAGAGGACCGTGTCCGGGATAAGGATCGAGACCCCATCCCATTCCCCGATCGGGCCCGAATCCGTAAGAGTTTGAGCCCGGTCCGAAGTACTTGTCCGTGTACTCCATTATCGGGAACTTTAAAGGATCGCCTGTAAGTTTCGCGTTGTATGCAAGACCAATGGCGCCGACCATCATAGAACCGACCAATAATCCGGCGACGCCCCAGAGCCTGATCCTCTTCCCTCCGATTCCGATCGACCATAGTCCCAGAAGTCCTGCCAAAGCTGCTGCCTCCAACGGTCTGATCAGGGAAGCGAACCCTAGCGCGAACCCTCCGGCAAGGGCCCAGAGGCTGCTGCTTCGACGTGCATAGCAAACCCCCAAAGCGGCGAGGAGGCCACACGTTAGCGTGGCCATATGAGTCATATAGCTCATCCCCAGGAAGATGTACCAAGGCGACAGCCCTAACAGAAGTACTGACAACCGGGCCACAAAACGAGGGTAGATCTCTCTCAGAAATATATAGCCGAGAATCAGGTTTAGAGCAGCAAGCAGAGGATTTACGATCCAAGGCACTCCGAAGAAAGTCCCTGCGGCGAGTACGAGCGGCCAACCCGGCGGCGGCGAAGGGTACCAGACACCATCTTTGAAATGCATCAGGTAGACCTCGAAGGCCTCCGGAACGGGCGGCTCCGGCATTGTGAGTGTTCCGTTTGCAAGGAATCTGGAATGTATCAGGTATGCGACCTCATCGGGAACGTGCGGATGGCGCTCGTAAGAAACGACATTCAGAATGGAAGACAGGAGGAGCACGAAAACCGCAAGGCAATAGACCGCCTTGTCAGGTCTAGCAGGCGAAACGGATTCGTCCGCAGGGTCACCGATGAAACGTGTAATAGCATCCGCCTGATGATCCCGAAGTCCGGGTGCCGTCACATATGCGATAAGAAGGTTTAGGATGTTCACCGATACTATTGCGGAAGCAATGACGACCTCGTAGAGATAGAATCCTACGTCTTCGGAAACTGTCGCCGAGGTGAGCCAAATGAACGCGAGAAGCAGGATCAGCTTCCATACCGGCATCTTAGAGAAAAGTCGCCTGCCCAGTTCTTTAAGGTGCCGGAATACACCGACTCCCACCATCACCCATTGCAGAATGATCAAGGCTAAGATTGCGGGCGATAAGCCAGAGATGATTTCGGCAAATGGTTTGTAATGCTGGTACCGCAGCTGCCAGCCGGCGTTTATCAACTGAAAAGATGCGGCTTGCGAAACAAGCAAGAGGGATAGCCAGACACACGCGGAGCGCCAGCGGGTTGTGAGGAAGATGCCGTTGAGGATGAATGCCGCCCCAAACGCGAATGGGATTGCGATCAAACCGGTAAGGTCGTTTTCCGCATTCCGGAATACGTCACTCCAGAACGCGATTGTGAAACTGAGAACACCTCCTACAAGAAGAACGCCTCTGACGGACTTGTTCAGAGCGGAGTCGCCGGAAAAGGGCATCTATTGCTGAACTCCCTTTGCGCTTTGGTTGTAAACCGCCACTACGCCCGAACCGGGAATTGTAACTTCCAGATCGCCGGACGCATTTCGTTTCGCCTTTCCATTGCCGTCGCCGTGACGATGCGTAGCGAAAGAGTAGGACCATTCTCCGGTTCCAGGGTTCTTGATCGCTATGGTTCCGGGAGCGTCGGCTTTTATAACTATCGAAGTCGATCCGTCTTCATTCGCAAAGGCAATCGGATCAAAAGCGGCATTCGACGTCTCGGCGCCAATCACCTGAGCGCCAGGTCTTGCGTGCAGGAAGTAAAGCCTGAGGAACCTGGTTCTTTCCCCCATCTTCAAGACGGGACTATGCGGATTCGTGTCGTCGACCAGGTAATACTGTGCACCATTGTCGCGTTCGATCGGAAATGCGATCGTATACTGCTGCCATGCAGAGACCCGCGCTAACTTGAGATCGTCGTGGAGCATGGTGTAGTCGGCGCCGATATACTCCAGCATCGAAGTAGTCTTTCCATGCGCTTCCCCACTTGATGCTATATCCCTCAGCACTTTAGGTTTCGCACAGCAATACCTGTGATAGCCGAACTCGGTTATCGCGCTCATTGCTTTCTTCGAACGAGCGATCTCGTCAATGTACTTAGGTGCGTTTTCAGCGTTCGTGGTGTTCGGGGCGATGAATCCGGGCTCGAATCCGGCAGCCTTCAGTTTGTCTGAAGTAAGTTCTATCGCTCTCGCGATATGGTCTCCGGTCCATCCCACCTTGTTGTCAGGCTCTAGAATTACTTGTACCGCATCGGGTACAAAGCCGAACTTCCTGTCCATATGAAGAAACGCCGCGAGAATAAACTCTGCATATTCCTGCGGATTGTCAAGGTACCTGAATTTACCCTTCTGACTGCCAAATGCAACGTAGTTCAGGTTGATGTAAAGGTCGCTCCCCTTGGCTTGCAGCCGCTTCTTCAACGGGATCACGACCTTTTCCACTGTGAGGTCGAAGTGTGCGAATTGAAACCCTTCCTCTGCGATCGAATTCGGATCGTCGTTGTCGTTTACGATTATGTACTGCTTGTCGCGATATTCCTCTTTGCTTACCTTGCCTTGTTTCGAAAGCGTGTAATAGTCGGTGGGATTCTCCACTCCGGCAAACAACTCGAGCCTAAGCCGGGTGATCCCCAGCTCATTCACCGCTCGGTCGAAGAGTTCATCGTTATATTTCTCGAATGCGGGCGAGACATGCTCACCGGCCTGGGCAGTAGCCTCCCACCCGGTAATCACCTGGTGTTTCAAATCCGGACGGAGTTTGATGACTCCTTGTTGTGGGGGCCCTTCACCGCAGAAAGAGCCCAAAAAAGATAACGTGATTACGAGTATGAGTGGTATGAAATTCATAACCGGATTCTAGTCTTCAACTACGTGCTTTTCGAATTCTCTTCGATACTCTGCCCAGCGTTCTTCGTTGAACAGGCCGTCAGCACCTAAACAATCGACTGCGGCGTAAGACATTGCCAGCGCATGATGTGTGTTGTCGTGGGCAAAGAGTCCCTGCCTTCCGAAGGTCAGTATACCTTCAAGCTCGGTGGCCCATCTGTCTTGAATCTCGAAGTACTTCTCGTATCCTTCCTCGTAAATCGGATAAGCAAAGGGCAGTTTCTTAACAGCGACTTCCAGCAGTTCCGCATCGAGTGCGAGTCCGCACTGCGAAAGCGAATCTATGACGACCTCCGCGAGTTCCTCGCTTTTGGCATTCCAGATATCGTCGTCCAGGGAACAGGGAAGTTCTCCGCACAGCACCGTTTTCCCGACAGGTTCGCGGGAAGCGCTGTAGTTCTTTGGTTCCGAAAGTCGGGTAAGCGGAATCTCCTCTTCAGGGAAATAATGTGCGTCAAACTCTGTCCACTGATCGGTGCCGACAACAAGATAGATCAGCACCATAGCACGGTAAGAAATTTTGCTGCTGGCTGCTATCACGTCAGCGGAGGCTGTGTCAGTGATCCTGGCAAGAACTGTCAGAGGGATCGTGGACCAGACCATATCGGCTTCAATCTGCTGAAGCGTGCCGTCGGTCTCGAACTCTATTCGAAAGCAGTTATCCTCTTCGATCTTTGTGACCTTTGTGCCTAGTCGAATCTCCGCTCCGCTTGATCTTGCCGCATCCGCGATGGATTCACTTATCTGCCCGTAGCCCCTCTTCGGATAAAAGAATTTTCCTGCTCCAGGCTGTTTGAAGCCCGGAACGATCGAAAAGACCTTTCTGACCATCTTGCCCAGACTTCCCGCCGAGACCCTTCGTCTTGCCTGGATGGCAGAGAGCCTTTCGGGCGGCATCCCCCAGATCTTCTTCGCGTAAGGAAAATAGAAGTCGCGACAAATAGTCTTTCCTAGCCCGTTCTCCAGAACGCTGGTAAAGGTCTCCCGGCCGTCTTGTTTGTTACCCGGGACGATCTTGACTGCCGCATCCAAAGCAACCCGGGAACTGAAAGACACCGGCAATCTCAACATCAGGTCCTGAGGCTTAAGAGGGAAATGTATCCATCGTCCGCCAAGACGGATACGGCCATGTCTTGGACGTTCAAGAAGATCGTCGCCCAGCAGTTGCTGTAGATCTCCAAGTATCTTGGGATCACAAGCGGGATGAAGCCGGTGACTGCCGAAATCGACTTTTAGGCCGGCAAGCTCGAAACTGCCAGCGTTTCCACCTACAACATCGCATTGTTCAAGCAGGGTTACATCGGCTTTCTTGTCTTCAGCTAGCCGCCACGCCGCACCGAGACCCGCCGGGCCTGCGCCAAGTACCGCGATTCTGGGTAGCGAATTGCTGTTCTCAACCAAGACCCGGTCCTCCTTCACGTACCATCTCCAATGGGCTGGCTGCCTGTAGGTCGCCGGGGTCGGGAATATACAGTTCAAGCCACATCATGAAATTTAGGAGGCCCCACAATGCCCGTCCGTGATCTACCTGATTTGCAAGATGCTGATCGATCAAGTTCTTAATGGAATCGGGATCGAATAATCCCGAATCGGAGATCCGTTCGGATGAAAGATACTCGTCTAACAGGTCCTTTAACTCGTGCTTCAGCCATTTCGAGTAAGGCATTTCAAGCCCAACTTTCTTTTTGATCAAAATTTCGTCCGGCAACAGACCCTTAAGCGCTTCTCGCATCACGTTCTTCTTTCGCATTCCCTTTAGCTTTATGTGCTCAGGAACGGTTTCCATGAAGCCGAATAGTTCGTTATCGGTCATAGGCACTCTCGCCTCAAGCGAATGTGCCATGCTCATCCGGTCGTTCTTGATCATCAGATCATCCGGTAAAAATATTCCGGAATCGATCTCCAGCAGCTTGTTGAGTGCGCCCGACGCATTCGAATCGTCAAATCGCGACTGGAAGAATCTTGCCGACGGCAACGGCGAGAACTCATTTAGGACTCGGTCGCTGTATATTTCACTCTTCTGGAGCTCCGTCAAAACGATTCGCCACCAAAGATGCGCTTCCGGAACCGACAGGTCCTGCCCGCCCAGAAACCGCTTCATCTTGAATTCCAGGCTTAGTTTCTTATTTGAGACCGGAAGCAAGTTCACCAGTGGCTTGATCATCCCATTCCGGACCAATCCGGGTATTTTCCTGAACAGCCGGGAGACCTTGTAGGCCGCGTGAGTCTCGTATCCTGCGAATACTTCGTCGCCGCCTTCACCCGACAGCACGACTTTGACATCCTCAACCGCGAGACCGCAGACGTAATATGTCGGAATAGCCGAACCGTCAGCATAAGGCTCATCGATATAGGACAGATAAGACGGCAAGAGATCTCTGACAAGCGACGGGGTAACGACTACCTCTTTATGAACCGTGTCGCAGGCCTCCGCAACTATCCGCGCGTACGGTAATTCGTTGAAAGATTCATCCTCGAATCCAACTGAATAGGTGTGAACCTGCCCTTTCTCCTCACGTGACATGAGAGCAGTCAGGGCACTGGAATCCATTCCGCCGGAAAGCAGCACGCCGACGGGGACATCTGCCACGAGCTGCTTGCGAACTGCGCTCTCCATGAGCCTGCGGGCATTCCTGACGGCCGTCTCTTCGGTCATTCCGCCTTCCACTTTGTACTCCGGCTTCCAATATCTCTTGATATACATTCCGCCGTCGCTCTTTATTGTAAGCAGGTGCGCCGGGGGGAGTTCGTAAATACCTTCGAAGGCGGTTTGATCACCGGGGATATAGTTGAAGGTAAGAAAGTCGTGCATCGCCTGCAGGTTTACACGTCGAGGCACAGAATTATCTCTGAGCAAAGCCTTAATCTCGGAAGCGAACAGGAGCCTGTCATTCTGAACCGTGTAGAACAGTGGCTTGATCCCGAATCTATCCCGGGCGAGATGAAGAGTGCCTTTGTTCGAGTCCCACAGGGCAAATGCGAACATCCCATCCAGTTCCGGAAGCATGCCAATTCCAAGTTCTTCGTAAAGGTGTACAAGAACTTCCGTATCGGTTCTTGACCTGAATTTGTGACCGCGTTCAATTAGCTTGTGGGTCTCTTTTAGTTCCCGGAAATTATAGATTTCGCCGTTGTAGCTAATGTGGACGGTGGAATCTTCGTTGGTCATCGGCTGCCGGCCAAGTGAGGACAGATCAATGATCGAAAGTCGTTGATGTCCGAGGCCGACCGGACCCGAGATCCAGATGTCGGTATCGTCCGGACCACGATGGGTCAATGCACCGGTCATCCTCTCGACAAGGGACCTTTCCGGACTCTGATCTTGTCCGGCCAAATTCAGTATTCCTGCTATTCCGCACATATAAGCAAGTGATCGAAGGACATTTGAAAGTTGCTACGGACGGGAATTCAGGGCGGCGCCAGTCTGCGATAGACCAGACGCGCTAAGGTTCTGAAGGAGGTGTCTGTCAGTTCCAAAAGAACACTCACTCGGCTTAGACACTCCTTCGCAGGACCAACCCCTGCAACAACAATCAAATGAAGCTGTTCGAACGGGATATTCTCGCGGCACTGGAACCTGTCATGTGCCGATCACTTCTTTACCTGAGACTTCCGCTTCTGAAGCCTCCGGTTGATCCCTCAATTCCAGTTCTTTTGGCCTGACTCCCATCGCCGAGTACTGATTGAACCTCCCGAGTCGCATAGCGACGGCATCTCCCAGCATCCCAACGAGAACAAGCATCAACGCGCTCACTAGCGCAAACGTGGCGGAAGCCGAGATGTTCGGATCCCGTGTCAGGTCGACCGACATCTTCACGATCCCGTAAAGCAGACTCATCAACGCAATCGGAAGAAACACCCTTAGCGGTCTGAACAACATCGCGACTCTCAGAATGAGAATTGCAAAATTTCCCGCGTCGAAAGGCGTGATCTTGGACTTGCCCGTCCGCTTCCGATAGTCGATCGGCGTATATACCACGGCATACTTGTCGCACAGCAGCGCGAGAGTGATGGTGGTTGTGAAGCTGAACTGGTCCGAAAGAATCGCAAAATACTGCATTGCGACATCTTTTCTGAAGACCCGAAGACCGCTGTTGAGGTCCGGGATCTTCGTATTAGCCACGTAGTTGGCGATCATACGTAGAAACCACTTGGCGGGGCGGCGTACCAAAGGTATGTTGACATCAGAACCGGTCCGCGCACCTACGACCATGTCCGCATGTTCCAGTTTTCTCAGCATTTCAGGGAGATACTCTGCGGGATACGTCCCGTCGGCGTCCGTGATAGCTATGAAATCGTATGATGCAGCGATGATGCCGGTTTTTAGCGATGCGCCGTATCCTCGGTTTCTTCGGTGCTGAATGACTCGCGCGCCCGCGATCTTGGCTTCAGATGCTGTTTCGTCCGCCGAACCGTCGTCCACCACGATAATCTCGATTTCGTAACCTTCGCCTTCAAAAGCCTTTTGAACCTCTAGAATTCCCTCTCTAACTGATAGTGCCTCGTTATACGCCGGAATCACTATACTTAGCTGAGACGGAGCCTGTGCGATACCAGAATCAGCACTTTCGCCACGGGCCGCTGTTTCGCGGGAGATCGATCTGCCATTCGGATTACTTTCTTTCATTGTCACCCTCGTCTTGTCGCCTGCTGACGACAACTTCTCCGCCGTTCAGTGTGCCAGGGAACGACATGACTACTACATAGTCACTCTCGATGATCTTCCACATTTCCGGATGAAACGCCTTAATTTCCGGGCTTAGCGTGTAGACAAGCCAAAGCTTCTTATGCTCTGTCTGAATTTTCTTAAGGTCCTCGACATTTTCAGCTTGCAGCCAATCAGGTCCGAAGTATTTCGAGTACATATTTCCGGCAATACTTACGGCGACC
Organism: Acidobacteriota bacterium; assembly: GCA_003385635.1. Lineage (GTDB taxonomy): Bacteria > Acidobacteriota > Blastocatellia > Pyrinomonadales > Pyrinomonadaceae > Aridibacter. The sequence goes on from QQUY01000001.1 coordinate 1,235,064, forward strand.
ACCTCATCGCCATCTGCGCGGTTCTCCTCAACATAATCATATGCCGAGGGGAAGTCCTGTTTGGGCAGGTAGTAGTTCTTCGGGACGGTGGTCGAAGAAACCAGTATCATCAAAACTATCAGCGCAGCCCACATTAAACTCGGCAGCTGCTCATTCGAATAGACGATGCCAACGGCCCTCGCGGCGAGTCCGGCCACGACCGATGCTCCCTCAAGCACAATGAGGATTGCAAATCCCGCCGCGAAAAAGAAGAACCTGGGAAACAAGTTATGCCCCGCCATTAGCATTACCGCTCCAGAAACAAACGGTGAAAAGACCATGAGTATCGCGGCGTGACGGTTTTTGCGGAAGAGACTGGCGAGTCCCAGTCCCAGGAAGGCCAGTCCAGCGGAAACAACGATTATTCCCCCGGCGCCAATGTCGAATGCGCGGACGATCTCACCTACGACCCAAGAGGGATCGGTCCAGATAGAATTTCGCGACTCTTCATGCAGCGCAGCTGCAAAGAATTCCGGAAGTGCGAGAGCGTAGAGTTGTAACGTAACGGATACGGCTATCAACCAGGCAACGACCGGTTTGACAAAGGCTCGCCTCAATCCATCTTGCTGCAGATAGTGCCGGCCAATCCGGAAGCTCTCCAAGAACAACCCGGCGAGAAAGGCCGCGCCGTGACCGGCGAGTACGAAGGCCATAGTCATATGCACCCACATTCCGAAAGCCACCAGCAGAGAGTACACGACCCAGAGTTTCCAGGAGCCTCTTTCTAACGCCTCAAGCCAAATCCATGTCGCCAGAATCGAAAAGAGGAGCAGGCCTGTGTAGCCCCGCGCATTCTGGGAAAACCAAACGTGATGGTACGAGACCATCATAAGCACCGAACCAAGCATTGCCGCTGGCACCCCGATCAACTTACGGCAAAGAAGATACAGTGCCCATAAGCTTCCAACCCCAAACAACACAGCTGGAAGTCTCACTGACCAGGCGCTTTCTCCGAAAACTGTCGAAGAGATCTTTGCCGAAATGGTGTACAGCATGTGCTGATTCTGGTTCGGGAAACTGCTGATCACCTCGCCCCAAGGCGCTCGCACGAAGTCGACGAGTGTCAGGACCTCATCGACCCAAAGTGGCGAGTCGAGATTAGGGATTCGTAATGCGGTCGCAACAAGGGTAAGAACAAGCAAGAACACGACCTCTGCACGCGAGAGGCTAAAGTTCGGCGACTCGTTTTCGTCGGTGGCACGAACAGGATCTTCAAACCTGGCCCTCAAAAGAACTACCGCAATCAAAACCGTGCCATGCAGCAGCATGAGGCCTCTGAACAACGCCGGTCCCCACTCGAGGTCCGTGCCTTTCTCAAGTTGCAGGATCGTTTGATACTGGGAATGATCTATGAACGCTGCGACCCCAATGAAGAGGAGTCCCAACAGGAACAGCAGCCATGATCCGACGGACTTCGGGAGACTCATTCAGGCCGCCTCCCTCTCTATATTTGTGCGAGGTCCGAAGCGCCAGATCACCCAGATCACCGCAGCTGCCAAGACAAGAATAGGGATCGCCGAGGTACTTTCCACAAATCCCATGTTCTTAAGGGTCCAAAGCCAGGGAAGCCGAAAACCCTCAAGGGTGATCGATTTAACAGATTCCAGGACTCCGAGGCCCTGTTCGACATCCCGGTACATCGCTAAGCACCAGGAACAGTAGACGCCTATTACGCATATCAGCGCGGCAATGGTCCGCGGAAGCCTCGTCAGGACCAATGCAGCAGGAATGAACAGGAACGGAACGACCGGAATTGCATGGCGAACACCCGTGTTGAATTGCATCCATCCATACTGGTTGGCCGAGCAAAAGATCAGGAAGAGTAGCGTAAATCCTGCTATCAGCACGATCTCCGCCCGCGGCAGACGTTCCGAATTAGTTCTTAGCCAAAGCGGATACATCATAGCCAGCAGTAGCACAGGCGCCGATGTAAACAGGCCAAACCGGAGCCCGAAAAGGTTCTGGACGAACAGGGAAGCACTGGGGATCGAAAATCCGCGGTATCCGCGCTCTGTAAAATTGGCATCGGGCATATAGCTCTGAGCCGGCAAAAGGGGATTCCCGAAGCAGTACCATTGATACCCCATCAATATTAAGGCGCAGAATGCGACTCCCGCTCCTAAGAGTACTAGTTGCGAAGTCTTTCGGTCGTCTGGGTCCGTTAAATACCACTTTGAGAACGCGTAAGTCCCCAACGCAAGGACAGCTACCAGGCCACTGTAGTCAAGGACGACAGTCCACCCCGCAAACAGTCCGGCGAAGAGGTATGACCAGGATCCGGGGGTGAAATCTTTCCGCCAGGGTCGCCAAAGACATACAAGCGAATAGAAGGCAAAATGAGCGACGAGCAGGTTCTGATTCAGCTGCGCTGTCCTGAAGAAGACAGGCGTTCCAAAAGCAAAAACGATTGCCAACAGGACCGAGGCGATGCGGTTCCCGGTCAGTCCATATAGCACGAAGAACATCAGTACGGCGCTCAATGCCGACAACGGCGCCATCAGAAACGCCTGCATGATCCCGGCGGCGAGACCGAATTTTACATCAAGGCCTCGGGCACGCGCCTCCCTGTAGAACTCACGGGACAGTGGATAAATAGTGTCGTATCCGGCTATTTCCGTTTCCGGCTGCGCCCTTCGCGAGATCTGAACGGAGTTAACTATCCGATCGGTCAGAGGCCGGGAGAAAAGATAGGGCACAGCTCCCATCATCGAAGCCCCCGGATTGTTATTTATGAAGGTCCCGCGCCCTTCCAGCGTGAAGATATCGGGGTGGATGCCTTCGTATTCGGAAACGTCGAAACTGAAACTGTCACCAAGACTTAGCGCCGGGTAGATTTCGCGGACGGTGTTGGTTGCGAAGTGCAGGGCGAACACGATCCAGCAGGTCAGGAAGAGCCTGACCGCAATACTGCTCTCTGAAAGCATAAGATCTCTCATGTTAAAGCCCTGGCAATGAACCAACTATCGGAGCAATCGCTCTATTCGAGACGAACCGTACATACGCTCAAACAGCAGTATGTGCCTTAAACAACAATGGTTTGGCAACCAGCGCAGAAAAGACTAGAACAATGATCTCCGCGATGAAAAGCCCCGCTGCGCAACCCTCTATTCCCGCAAAGGAGTATCCTACAGGTATGAGGACAAGCGCTGCGACAGCCCCTGCCGCGGACGTCCACAGCTCTTGGTTCTGATAACCTGACGCGATCAGACCAAACCGAAAATGACCGCTGATAGCGGCCCCTGCAAAGGCACCTGCAAGCCACGCCAGTGCCGGACCGCCTGCCAGGAATCCGGGGCCGTAAGCCGTCTTCATTACCCATGACGATAGAAAGACCCAAACGACCGCAGTTACCAATCCTGCCGGAACAACGATCTTCATCGAACCCCGGATCAGCTTGCTCAGGCTTTCATCTTTCCGCTCCCAGGCTTTCGAGAACGAAGGAAGCAGGTTCGCGTAATAGAGCCACACAAACGTGTGCAACGCAATGTATATTCGCATTGCTCCTGCAAAGATGCCGGTCTCTGACGGAGTTGCGACAAATCCGACAAGGAATGTGGCTCCGAACATCTTGGCCGTCCAGAACATCTGGCTAAGGCCGATCGGAAGACCCTCGATGAACAGCTGGGGCGACAACCTTGGTGTCCAGACCGCAAGCTTCGATAAGTCGATCCTGTAAAGGACCGAAGTGAATACTGCCGCACATCCGACTCCGGCAACTTCTGCAACTCCAACTAGATAGAGATCTTCGGCGCCGTCAACGGTAAGGAATATCACTGCTACAAATACTGTCTGGCGAATCACTTGGGCGAGGGCTACGACATTCATCCGATCATAGCCCTGAAAGACCCACTGTAGGAGCAACGGAAGAATCAGCAGGCTTGCACCATAGATCAGTAAGAGCGACTGTAAAACGGGTTCGATATCAAAGAACAGCACCGCGGCAACCAGCGCCGAGTAACTTAAGATCGCTAGAATGAATCGCGCGGTCACTATCTCCGCGACGAGTTGCCCGGTCCGATCCGGCGATTTTGCGATCTCGCGGGTTCCGTAAGCGCTGAAGCCCTGGTCTACGATCAGGCTAGCGCACATAAGGGCGGCTCCCGCCCACTCAATGTAGCCGAAACCGGAAGCGCCGAACAGCCGGGCGAGATATGCAAATGCAAGGAAAGTGATTACCTTGCTGAACGCCTCAGCTCCGGCTAACGAGAAAAAGTTCCTAAAGAGTAAGAATGACATTCAAGCGTCCGTTGACCCACTGCGGGATCAATCCACGCTTATGATCTTCGGTCCTAAAAATTAAGTGATACGAAACCCGATCCGCTTATTGATCGCTGGGAGCCGCGTGCAGGTCAAACCCGTCTCAATTACAAAATCACGCATAGGGAGTTCCCATCAAACGTTAGGTCGCCGCGAACGAGTTTATGTCTGAGAAGCCGCTTTGCCGGTAACGTAGCCAACGAATTCGCCGGCAGCCCAGACGGTCTCGAGTACGAAGATTATCGGTAACGCAAGGAATAACTTGTTCAGGTACTTCTTCTTAGAAAGAGCCCGGAGCAAGATCCTGCCGGTAAGGATAAATGGCAGGAGGAACGATGTGAACACCAGTACGATCCTGCTTCCAGCTGATATGTCGCCGACGCGCGTTCCGGCAAATGAACGCCCCCAAACAAACCTTTCCCAGAGTGCTGACAGGAACTTTAGCTTGCTTCGGGTCTGAAAGACGACCATTCCGGGGTCAAGTCTTAATTTGTACCCCCGGCGACTGATCTCCCAGTTTACAGACGTTTCGTGAAACGCTTTCGACCAAAGCGGCTCCACTTCCCACAAGACCTCCCGCTTATAGGAAACGTTGCTGTCACTCAGAAACTCTACGTCACCTTCCGGGACAGGATTTTGATACCGACCGAAATCGCAGTAGTACACCGCCCAGTTCAGGATCCGGTCCACGCCATTGGCAACTGCGCCGCCTACGGCAGCAACCCCGTCTTCCTGATGCGCCTTCAGCATCGCGTCACACCAACCTTCGGATGGAGTGCCGTGATCTTCAAGAAGCGCGACAATCGGCCCGTTCGTTCTTTTTAGCCCTATCGATCTAAGTATGTCATGGTGCTCCCTGCTTGAGTTGCCGAATCGCGACGAGTCGACTTCGCCGGTAGCATCTACGAAGTCTACCCACGGAAAACGGTCTGCAAGCTCGTCGACGCCCTTCAATCGTGAGTCATACGGGACGATCGTTTCGACCCGGGAGGAGTCCATGCCCTTCTCAAGCGAGGTAAGACAACTCTCCATTGGGTCCTTTCCACCCTCGATCACAGCGACAACGACCGACATCTCAATGTCTCGTCTACCACTATTTTCTACTTCATTCTTCATCAGGGGCTATTCGATCTTCTCAAGACTGTTGCCTCTTCCGGCCAAGAACCCTACGCACTCGCCAAGAACGTAAGTGCCAGTAATTGGTACCATCAAGGGAGTTACGAGCAGGAATTTTCCTATTCGTCGTTTCTTCTTGAACACCCTGGAAGCCGTCCTGAACCAAAGCAACGGGGCGATTAGCGGCGACAGTATTATGTACGCCGCGCGATAAACGATTGAGACCTGTTCGCGCCTTGTTCCGGCAAATGCGCGGCTGAACAGGAACCGTTGATTGAGATAATAGAAAAACCCGAACGGGCCCGTATGGTACACGACCAGTTCCGGATTTAGCCTGAAGTTCTCGCCAATGCTCAGAAGTTTGTGATTAAGGCCGGCTTCCCAATAACCGCTTCCGCGGTCGGGAAGATGTTCGAGGAGAAGATCGCGCCGGTATACGCAGTTGGCGGCACAGACGTCTTCGGTCTTGCCCGCTTCCGCGGGCGGCATGTACGAGTTGTATTCAGTGAAATAGACGGCCCAATCCATCAAACGGTCATAGCCAGCATCGTCGACGACCCCGCCGACGACCGCGGCCGCTCCGGAAATCTCATTCAGAATTGTTTCGATCCAGTCTTCCTTTGCGACACAGTGTTCCTCGATGATCGCGACATAGTCGGCTTTCGCCTGTTGAATCCCCCACCGGCGTAGATCCGGGACACTTTCTTTTGCATCTCTGCTTTCAAGCGCAACCCACGGAAAAGTTTCTTTGATATGTTCGGCGACGGCGCCCCCTACACGGTCGACGACTATGCACTCGATGTCTTTTCCAGCGATCTGATCGTGAAAAGACTCAAGACATCGATCTATGAACGGCGAACCGACACAGGATGCGATCACTATTGAGAGCTCAGGCTTCGACATCGTTTTTTCGTTTGGTAATTCATTCGAGGTTGATTGTTTCACTACGGTTCTAATTAATAGCAATGAAAGGAGAATTCCTCAATCTTCAACGATTCGTTCTCAATTTGATCCTTTTCCGGTGTCAGGGTAAGGCACAAAATCAATCCGCATACGAAAATGCCTAGAATATCCAGTTCATTCGAACTTTAAGCCAATCACGCAGTGAAGCCGAAGCCTTTGCGACTAAAATGGGGCTACGACTTCTACGGATATATGCCAGTGTCGGATAGTCGGAACGTCTCCCATGCAAAAGGACAATCCGGGTATAACTGATCAACACGAACAATAGTGATTCAGTTGAGAATGAGTGCGGAACCATGCACAGCCCTGTAAATACGTGCAGCAAGGGTAAAAGAAAGAGCAGTTGGAGCGCCGATTTTCATATAGAACAAACATCCTAGACGGTATGGTTGATTCATCCGATGCGCTAACGGGCGACCTGAGCTACTATCAGGGGATTCACGACAGTATATTTACGTAACACCGGGTGCCGCTCCGGGAGCATTCCGGACAGCGCGGGAGTTGAAATGCAATCTTCAACGAAAGGAAATTACGAGCCGCGACCCAAGGGCGCAGCTGACGAACTTATCATCCAGTCGCTGGCAAAGCTCGATGCTTTAGCTTTTGGAGTTTCGATCGGAACGGTCCTGGGCTTCGGCGTCTTTTTCGCGACAAACATACTTGTCTGGAAAGGAGGAGATGTTGTCGGCCCCAGGCTCGGGCTGCTGGCGAATTACTTCATCGGGTATGACGTGACGCCGATCGGCAGTTTGATCGGATTTGCGTGGGGATTTGTTACCGGTTTCCTATTGGGATGGATCGGTGCGGGCCTACGGAATCTCATAGTCAATATCTACATGAACGTATTCAAGTTGCGGGGACGGATGACCGCGGTACGGGACTTCATAGACAATCCTTAAATCAATCTGATGCAACACGTTCAGAACAGCAATAAGAAGGGAAATAACGCCGATAAGAAGGTTGTGATCATAGGCGGAGGTCCGGCGGGCCTTACGGCTGCGTATCAGCTTTGCAAAGAGGACGTCAGGTCCGTAGTACTCGAGAAAGACACGGTCGTGGGTGGAATCTCACGGACGGTGAACTACAAGGGCTTTCTTTTCGATATCGGCGGGCATCGGTTCTTTACCAAGGTGAAGGTCGTGGACGATATGTGGCGCGAAGTCATGGGGGAGGAGAAATTCCTCCGGCGATCGCGCCTCTCGAGGATCTATTACAAGAAGAAATTCTTCTTTTATCCTCTCAAAGCAGGAAACGCGCTTTTGGGGCTTGGTCTTCTGAACAGCTTTCTTATGCTGACAAGCTACCTAAAGGCGCAGGCTTTTCCGGTCAAGCCGGAAAAGAGCTTTGAGGACTGGATCTGTAACAGGTTCGGAAGACGTTTGTACGACACCTTCTTCAAGACGTATACAGAAAAGGTCTGGGGAATACCGTGTGAGGAGATCTCGGCTGACTGGGCGGCCCAGAGAATCAAAGGGCTTTCACTGATCTCGACCATCAAGAATGCGATCCTGTCGAAAGCGCCCAAGAAGAAGAGCGATGTCATCACGACACTGATCGACGCGTTTGATTATCCCGAGAAAGGTCCAGGGCAAATGTGGGAGCTTGTGGCGGAAAAGATCCAGGGCAACGGAAGCGACCTGCGGATGAAAGCGAACGTCGAGAAGATCTTTTGGGAGGATGGGCGTATAACCGGCCTTCAGTATGGCGACGGAACGACCTCTCAGATGATCGACGGAACCGATTTCATCAGCAGCATGCCGATGAGGGAGTTGGTAAAGAAGCTGGATCCGCCCCCGCCGGACAAGGTTCTCGAAGCAGCCGATGCTCTGGGCTACAGGGATTTCCTGACCGTCTCGTTGATAGTTAATAAGCCAAGGCTGTTTTCCGATAACTGGATCTACATCCACGATTCGAACGTGCAGGTTGGCCGAATTCAGAACTTCAAGAACTGGAGTCCTCACATGGTTCCGGATCAGAGCAAGACCTGTCTCGGTCTCGAGTACTTTTGTTTTGAAGGTGACGGGCTTTGGACCAAGGACGACAAGGATCTGATCGAACAGGCAAAGAACGAACTTGAAGCGCTCGGCCTTGTCGAGGCGAAGGATGTTGAGGACGGCTCAGTGGTCCGGATGCCGAAAGCTTATCCCGTATATGACGGGGTCTACCAGGACGCCGTGAACACCATCAGGGATTTCCTGAAAGGGGTACCTAATATGCATCTTGTTGGCAGGAATGGTATGCACAAATATAATAACCAGGACCATTCGATGCTGACCGCGATGCTTGCGGTAAAGAACATACTCGGAGCTGACTACGATGTATGGGAGGTCAACGTCGATAAGGAATATCATGAAGAGTTGACGAGCGAGGAGGCTCAAGACCTTTCAAAGGTCGCATCGACCCAGCCACTCGTTCCGAAGAGGATCTCATAGTCGAATGACAACAAACGACGACGCGGAAGAACTTTACAGGCAGCAAATTGAGGCGACAAAAAGGGAACCGGTTGACGAAGACGAAGAGCTGATTCGGCAGGCCGTACTTAGACTTGACGGAAAGATCGTCGGCCTTGTGCTTGGAGTCCTGGGAGCGCTCGCTATCTTCGTAGCTACGAACTGGCTAGTTCTAAGGGGCGGCGATGTTGTCGGGCCCCACCTGGGTCTGCTGGACAATTTTTTTATCGGGTACTCGGTCTCTTTTGTCGGAAGCTTAGTCGGAGCGGTTTACGGCTTTATTCTTGGGTTCATTGGAGGCCTTGTGATCGGTTGGCTCTACAACGCGGTCGTCTCGCTTAGACACCGCGTCTGAAATTCCTTACTCCGATCGCGTGAGGCGTGTTTGTCGGTTGTTTTGATAGGAATTTACGCCGGAGTGATCAGAGTTCTATGAGGATCGGAGTTGACGCCAGTTGCTGGGGTAACAAGAGAGGTTTCGGGCGCTTCACCCGCGAGCTGATGACCAGTCTGCTGGAGGTCGATCAACGCAACGAATACGTATTCTTCATAGACAGCAAGACAGCCGATTCTTTTCCTTTGCCCGAAGGTGCCTTAGTTGACGTTGTTCAGACCTCGGCCTCCCAGGTCGAAGCTGCCTCCGCAGACGGACGGAGGTCGATGTCCGACGTGCTCGCGATGAGCCGAAAGGTGTTCGGTCACAAGCTTGACCTCTTTTTCTTTCCCGCGGTGTACTCATATTTCCCTATATTCAACAAGACAAAAGTCATTGTGACTGTTCACGATGTGATCGCCGACAGGAATCCTCAATTGATCTTCCCGAACAAGAGGTCAATGTATTTTTGGAAGCTGAAGCAGAACCTTGCTATTCGACAGGCAGACATCGTGCTTACAGTCTCAGACTATTCAAAGGGCAGGATCGAGGAGTATTTCGGGTTGTCGGAATCCCGCATGAGGGTCGTGAACGAAGGCACCAGAGAGGAGTTCCGTGTGTTTCCCAACAATGGAAAGATGGGCGGAGTGCTCTCGAGATTTGGACTAGAGCCAGGATCGAGGTTTCTTCTTTACGTAGGCGGTATAAGTCCGCACAAGAACCTGAATTCTCTTGCGGAAGCGTTCGAGAAGATCTCGGCCCGGCCGGATTGCGAGGACGTAAGGCTCGTTCTGGTGGGCGATTACAAGGATGATCCGTTCTTCTCTGCGTATCCCTCGTTAAAAAAACAATTCGAGGAAGCCGGAATCGACGACAAAGTGATTTTCACGGGATTCGTTTCGGACGAGGACCTCGCAATGCTCTACAACGCTGCGTCGCTTCTGGTGTTTCCCTCGCTGGAAGAGGGTTTCGGCCTGCCCGCGATCGAAGCGATGTCGTGCGGTACGCCCGTCGCAGCCAGCAACACCGGTTCTCTTCCTGAAGTGATCTCTGGCGCAGGCAAGTTTTTCGATCCGAGGGATCCCGACGATATCGCGCGGGTCGCGTATGAGGTGCTATCCTCCGAGACGCTTCGAAGCGAGATGAGGGAGGCCGGGTTGCGGCGCTCGAGAGACTTCGAGTGGGAGAAGGCGGCGAGAGACGCGGCAAAGATCTTTGAAGAGGCGGTTTACGGATAGATGGCATCGGAAAGCCTCAGATTTGCGATGGTTTCGACATTCTATCCGCCGTACAGCTTCGGCGGAGACGGGATGCACATCTACCGGCTCAGCAACGAACTCGCTAAGCGGGGACACAGCGTGGATGTATTCCATTGCGAAGATGCATACCTCCTCGTGAACGGGGAAGAGCCCACGGGCGAGTTCTACAATGAACCGGGAGTCAATGTCTATGGACTCAAAAGTCGAGCCGGGCTGCTGTCTCCGTTGTTGACACAGCAGACAGGGAGGCCGTTCTTTAAGAAAGACCTGAAGTCAGCATTGGAAGGTGGAGACTATGACGTTATCCATTTCAACAACATGTCGTTGATAGGGATATCGGCGGTGTCGTATGGAAGTCCGGACTCGATACGACTTTATACCACTCACGAGCATTGGCTTATATGCCCGATGCACGTTCTTTGGAAATACGATCGCGAGGTTTGCACCAGGAAGACCTGTTTTCGGTGCCAGCTGAAAGGGAAACGGCCACCCCAGCTTTGGCGTCGTGGGAAATTCTTCCGCAGAAATCTGGAGAGGATCGACCGTTTCTTATCGCCAAGCCGTTTTACGTTGCGGAAGCACATTGAAGACGGATTGGACATCCCGATCGTTCATATGCCCTATTTCCTTCCGCCATACGTGGAAGACGAGGCAGTGGAAAGCGGGAGCAACGATCGATCTGCAAAGCCTTATTTTCTTTTTGTCGGAAGGCTGGAAAAGATAAAGGGGCTTCAGAACGTAATTCCCCTCTTCAGGAGGCGGAAAGACTTCGAACTGTTGATCGCAGGCGACGGCGAGTATGGCGAGGAGTTAAAAGAGCAGGCTTCCGGTAGCGAGAACATAAAGTTTCTAGGGCGGGTAGACCAGGCGAGGCTCAGGGACCTGTACACCTGTGCAGCAGCAGTGATCGTGCCGTCGATTTGCTATGAGACGTTCGGCATAATCATTATCGAGGCTTTCTCCAGGAAAACGCCGGTGATCGTCAACGATCTCGGTGCGCTCCCGGAGGTCGTCGAGGACAGTGACGGCGGATTCATTTTCCGTAACGAAAAGGAACTCGAAACTGCTGTGGAGAAACTCGCCCGAGACCCCGGCCTGAGACGGAGACTCGGGAACAATGGTTACCAGGCATACAGAGAATACTGGGACACGGAAGCGCATCTGGAGAGATATCTGGGATTGATCGACGATGTTCGTAAAGAAAAGTCCGGTGAAGGGGCTCAGAATAGAATGTCCGCACGTAGCGCTCCGGTAGAGGCGAGTCAGGCGTTGTAACGAATGGCAGACGGCGAAACAGTCATCATCACATATCATTCGATCGACGACAGCGGTTCCGTGATCTCGACGTCTCCGGACGTGTTTCGACGACAGATCGCTAATCTGTCCGAGCAGGGCTTTTTGTCAAAGACTCTTCGCGAATATTACGGAGAAGCCGATTCGGGACGAAATGGCGCGGGGCGATCAGTTATCGTCACGTTTGATGATGGGTTCAGGAACTTTAGAACGAAGGCGTTTCCGGTCTTAAAGGAGTTTGGGTTCAAGGCTACCGTCTTTCTCGTTACGGATTTTTGCGGAAAGCACAACGACTGGGAGGGAAACCCCCAGGAGCTTCCGAGACAGGAATTGCTCGACTGGGAAGAGATACGGGACCTGGCCGGGGAAGGCATCGAATTCGGAGGGCACACGCGGTCACATCCGATCCTTCCGGAACTGGCCAAAGCCCGGATCGAAGAAGAGATCGGCGGATGCCGGCAAACGCTCGAGCAAGAGCTCGGGCGAGATGTCGTTTCGTTTGCGTACCCATTTGGAAAGTTCGACTCGAGAGTGAAGGACTCGGTACGGAAGCATTTTGGCATAGCGTGCACAACGAGTCTTGGGAGGGTAGGGCATCGGAGCGATCTGCTCGAACTAAACAGGATCGATTCGTATTACCTATCGGACCCGGCAAGCATGGAAAAGCTCTTTACCAAAAGTTTTGGTGGATATCTATTTGCCCGACAGAGGATTCGCGACCTGAAATCTCTGGCGGGAATGGACCGGTTCTGATCCGGCAGTTATTAACCAGGTAGTAAAAATGTCACTAGTCTCAAGAATTGGAAGACACACGCGGCTCTCGATGAGAGCCGTCTCCCACAAGAAGAAGCAGACGCCGCCGTTCATGATCGTTTTTATTAACTCGATCTGTAACCTGACATGCGAGCATTGCTTTTATTGGCAGAACCTGAACAAGCGGGATGACCTTACATTTGAGGAATTCGAGAAGCTTTCGCTCGAGCTTGGCGAGTTCGAAAACCTCAATCTTTCAGGCGGCGAACCGTTTATTCGAAAGGATTTCGCCGAGGTCTGCGAGCTGTTCATAAAGAACAATGGTGTCAAGAACATCTACGTTCCGACCAACGGCTACTTCACGGATAGGACCGAGAAAGCGCTGAGGAAAGTTCTCGAGCACGAGTCGCTTGAATTGTTCGTTTGCGAATTGTCGCTTGACGGGATGCCCGAGTATCACAATGAGTTCCGCGGCAACCCCCGCTCTTTCGAAAAGGCGATGGAGACGTACGAAATGCTTGCCGAGCTCCAGAAGGAGCACCCCAAGCTGCGTATTCATGCCAACACCGTGGCGATGAGCGAGAACATGGATGAGGCCTGGCAGTTGACGGAGTATCTGTTCAACAACTGTCCGAAGATGGAGCACCACAATCTCGCCATCATCCGGGGCGACAGGAAGAATCCCTCGCTTCAGGGGCCGCAGCTTGAGAAATACAAAGAGCTTTATCGCCACGTGTCGGAAGTCTGGAGTGACCGCGAGAAAGGCAGGTTCGGATCAAGCGTCGAGCCAATGCTCCAGTGGGCAAAAGTGAAGACGATCGAGGCTGAAACCCAGTTCGTTCCCTGCAAGGCGGGAATCTTGACGGGCGTTGTGTATGCAAACGGTGACGTGTCCGTATGCGAAGAGCATCTGCCGCTCGGCAATCTAAGGGAGAAGTCGTTCTTTGAGATCTGGGACTCCGAAGAGGCCCAGAAACTTAGGGCGAAGATCAAGGCCAAAGCGTGTTGGTGCACCAACGAGATCTTTATGTGGTCGAGCATCGTTTTCCAGCCTGTCCAGCTTACGAGAGCGATGGTCGGCGCGAAGACCAATCAGATAGGGACTTCGAAAACGGAGGCGGAAAAGGTCTAGTGGAAAACGACGTCACAGCGGCTGCTTCATTGTCCGTGATCATGCCCGTCTACAACGGGGTCGGAATGATCGAGCGATGCCTCGATGCTTTGAACGCGTCTGATCTCAAAGCTCACGAGATAATTGTTGTCGACGACTGCTCTACGGACGACAGTGCCGCCGTAGCACGCGAACGCGGAGCAAAGGTGTTGAAGACCCCCAAAAACATGGGGCCCGCCGGCGCAAGAAATCTCGCAGCGGAGCAGGCCGTCGGATCGGTGCTTTTGTTTGTCGATGCAGACGTCGTCGTCGAGAAGAGCACGCTCCGGAAGTTTGCGGCCAGATTCGACGAAGATCCCGCGCTAGCGGCTCTGTTCGGTTCCTACGACGACGCTCCGGCAGAAACGAACTTTCTCTCGCAGTTCAAAAACCTGCAGCACCACTACGTTCATCAGACCTCGAATCAGGAGGCCTCGACGTTTTGGGCCGGTTTAGGCGGGGTCCGTCGCGACGTCTATACGAAAGTAGGCGGATTCGACTGCAGGAAGTTCGAAGTGCCTTCAATAGAGGACATTGAGCTGGGAGTCAGGTTAAGGGCAGCAGGTTACAGGATCCTTCTTGACAGGGAGATAACGGCGAAGCACCTGAAGAAATGGAAGTTTGTAAACCTGCTCAAGACAGAGGTCTTCAGCCGGGCGATTCCGTGGTCAAAATTGATCGTCACCAGCCAGGGCCTCATAAATGATTTGAATCTAAAGACGAACGATCGCCTTAGTGCTGTTTTGGTGGCGTTGTCACTGTTGCTCGTCCCGCTCTCGGTCGTGCAGCCCTGGCTGCTGATCGCATTCGTTTTCTGCATTGCGGGTATCGCGGTCCTCAATCGCAGAATACTCGGCTTTTTCCTCCGAAAGAAAGGAGTCCTCTTCGCGCTTGGAGCGTACGCCTGGCACTATCTCTACTTTTTCTACAGTGGTGCGGCTTTCGGATATTGCTGGCTGAGGTATGGCCTGGCCCCCTCGCTTGGATTCGGTAACAAAGCCGAGACCGGTTCGACCTGATAATAGCAAGGAGCTCACTCCCAATCGTTTCCCTATGAAAGACTTCCGTACTCTCCTACTTGTCACTGGTGCGGCTTTTCTTTTTCGCGTCATTCAGCTGCTCGTTTTCGGCAACGAGATAGTAGTGACGAATGACCACGTAAACAACATCAACCTGGGACGGAATCTTGCGGCGGGCGACTTTTACGGGATGCTCGATACATACTGGACGCCCGTTTACCCTTTCCTGATAGGAATCATTACATTCTTCGTCGACTCCCTGGTGCTTCCGGCGATTATTGTCTCGCTAGTTGGCGGGACATTGATCGTAGCCCTCACCTATTTGTTGGTGAGAGATTCCTACGGTGAGAGTTACGGAGTCATCGCTGCGGCCCTTGCCGGATTCTCGCCCCATCTGATCAATTCGATCTTCGCGCTACAGTCGGAAAACATATACACCGTTTTCTTGATCGCGGCGCTATTCATCGGCTGGAGGGGAATTAAGTCAGGTTCGATATGGCTCTACTTTGCTACGGGCCTTTTGATCGGACTCGCCTATCTTACGCGGCCCGAGGCATTCGGGTACTTGCTGTTTTTCATTTTGTTCGCACTTGTTAAGGACATTTGGGAAGGCCGGGCCTTCTCGAAATGCTCCTTTTCAATGGTCGGCGTGCTGCTGATCGGATTCCTTGTCCTTGCTGCCCCTTACATTTTCTACCTGAAAGTTGAGACCGGCCAATGGACAATCAGCGGAAAGCTGATAGCGAACATAGCCGGGGGAGAACTCAGGGTCGACACTGGTGACGAGTTTGAGGCTCGTTCGATAGATGTTACAGAGAAAGCCAAGTTCTTGCTCCTGGCAGTTTTCTACAATCTGGTCAGAATGCAGGTAATCTTCGCATATCTGCTTCCGATTCTGACCCTGATCCCTTTCTCTTTAGGGCTTTTCGGTGAGAAGTGGGGGGAAAATCGAATCAGAAGAGAACTGTACCTGATCGGGTTCTGCGCTTTCACTGTGATCGCCTATTCCATCACCGTTCCGCAATCCCGCTACTTCTATTTGCTGTTTCCGATATTCTTCGGATGGATGACGAGGGGAATTCTGATCCTTTCACGCTGGACGTCGGGAACATTCGGGAATCTGATGCCTGCGCGTGCGAAATGGCTGTTTGAGCCCAAGGGTTTCGTGGCATTAGTCTTGGTCTTCCTGTTACTTTACACGCTGCCGGTCCACTTCTACCTGAGGGCGACTGACGAAAAATGGGAGAACACAGCTTACGAGGAAAGGGACGCCGGGTTGTGGCTGAGAGAGAATTCAGAGGGCACTCCGGTGATTTTTGCCGCAAGTCGCCGACCAGTCTTCTATGCCCTTGGCGAACACATCAATCCCGTGACCGAGGATCAGGACCTGAACCTCAGGCACATCGTTGAAAAGAATGCTGAGTTTGTCGTGCTAAATGACAGAACTTTGGATAGAAACGAGTTCCTTACAGGTATGGAGAAGCGACTCGAAGCCGACGGGCGTTTTGAGGTGGTCTATGAACGCGAAGACTTTCCGGGATACGGAATAGTGATCTACCGAAGGAAGGATTGAGGCCTTCTTGTAACTGGATGTGATGCGGCAAGGCCGCCCGTTTTCGGGCGGCCTGTCTTATTTGCGATATACCGTGATAACGCCTGACGCTGGAATCGAAGTAGTCAAGATTCCGCCACTAGTTACGTTGAAGTCGGGATGATTAACATCGTACTGACTGGCGGTCGTGTACTTGATTCCGTAGAGTCCTGCAGGCAAGCCCAGGACATTGAACGACCGCGCCGAGCTTGCCTTTACAATAACCGCATACTTCCCGTTTGTGTTAATGAAAGCGAGCGGGTCAAGACTGCCGGTCGAGCTTGTCGACTTGATCCCCTCCGCGCCGAGTCGGACATACTTAAAGTACTGCCTTAGGAACTTTGTACGCGACCAAAGCGAGACCTGCCAGTTTGACATATTCACCCTGAAATACTGATATCCGTCATCGGTCGCTCCTATGTAAGGAAAAGTCAGTGTGAATTGTTGCCATGCGGTTACACGTCCCTTGGATAGGTCCTGATGGAGCGCTAAGTAATCAGCTCCTCCTTTTTCCAGCATCGCTAAACTTTTCCCGTCAGCAGCTGCCAAGTTCTGTAGAACCTGCAGAGACAGATCATCAACGGGGACGTACCTATGGAACGAAATCGAATCAACGATATTGGTAACGGACGCGTTCGCGGATTTCATTCCTGACCACCAGGCCGGCACTGTATGGGCGTTGGTGTTAGAAGGAGCAATCCAGGAAATACCGGTGTGACCATTTGAAACGAGCCGGTTTTGGGCCGCGACTATATTGTTTGCCAGTTTCGCAGCACTCCAAGTTGGATTGAGATCCGCCTCGAGGATAGCTTCAACCGAATTCGGCCTGAATCCGTATCTGGAGTGGAAACGGTTCACCATGACGAGTACGAACTCGGCGTACTCATCGGGACTATCCTCTGCTCTGAATCCCGCTCCCTGGTCAAAATCGACCACGCACAAGTTGACCCATAGCTGCTCGCCTCTGGCTGCCAAAGCATTACGAAGCGGGATAACCAGTTCATCCATCTGACGTTCCAATCTCTGGAAGTTGAACTTCGAGAGATTTGCTGAGAACGGGTCGGAGTTGTCATTTACAGGAGTGTTCCCAGCGCCTGAATCGTAAGGTTGGTTAGTTTCATCGGCGAGGAACACCTCTACCCGAAGCCGATTAATGCCGAGATCTAAAGTCGCGTCAATCAAGTCCTGTTTGTAATTGGCGAACGTGGCGGAAGGGTACTGCGGCGCTCCCGCAACCGGGTTGTACTCGTGTCCAGCTTGGGCAGTCGCTTCCCAGCCCGTAATCGTTTGATAGCGAACGGACTGATCCAGAACGATATTATTGCCCGCAGGTGTAGGAGTTGGAGACGGCGTCGGAGTAGGCGTTGGAGTTGGAGTGGGCGTTGGCGTAGGTGTCGGAGTAGGTGTTGGAGTCGGTGTCGGTCCAGCAATGGATCCACAATTGTGGTGGCCACGGTCTCTACACCATCCTTCCTGAGCAGGCACAGGCATGTCAGTGCTGATTCCGAACTGAAAAACGGAATGCCCGCCATTCGCGCTGCTCAAGAGATGCCAGCTACCGTCGACTGGACGGAAGACCGCAAGGTCGTCCCTGTTGTCGCCGTCGTAGTTTCCAGCTACAGGCACATCAGAAGAAATGCCGAACTGGGCAGCCTTGAAGCCCTCTTCACTCTGGAGTGCATACCAAACCCGGTTTGACTGCCGCCAAACCGCTATGTCGGTCCTGTTGTCGCCGTCAAAGTCGCCCGGAACGGGAGCATCATTCGTGCTTCCGAACTGGACTGCCCTGAAGCCTTCCGTACTCAGAAGGAAATACCAGACGGCTTGAGGCCCGTCACGGAACACAGCGAGATCGGTTTTCCCGTCCCCATCGTAATCAGCCGGAACAGGAACATCGGTTGGAATCCCGAACTGGATGGCCTTGAAGCCTGTGGAGCTCCCCATTATGTACCAGACACCGTTTGATGGTCTGTACACTGCGAGATCGGACTTGCCGTCGCCGTCGTAATCACCGGTCACGGCCTGGTCTTCGGCCACTCCAAAGCTGTGAGCGGCGAACCCGTCGTCGCTCTGCAACAAGTACCAGACGCCGTTCGAAGGCCTGTAAACCGCCACATCGGTTACGCCGTCACCGTCGTAATCAGCTGCCTGAGGTGTGTCCCCCAAAGTGCCGAACTGGACCACAGAAAAAGAGCCGTCCTCACTGTGAAGCCGGTACCAGTTTCCTTCCAAAGGCCTCCAGACTGCGATCTCTGAGATCCCGTCGCCGTCGAAGTCCAGGGTCAGTTGGCTTTGTCCTTGCCCTGCCTTCTGCCCGAAAGTGCCTGCTGAGATCAGCAAAATAATGAGAACGGTCAGTACGTGAATTCTGGATCTGTGATTGCGCATCTTGGGTCTTCAGCAACTGCAGTTCGAATAGTGATTCAAATCAGACCAGGCACGGAAGGAAGTTCCTGCAGATCAAATGCTGATCCCACCCTCTATCTCGCGTCTGATCCTAAGAAAAGAACCTATCAATAGAGATGAAAGCGGGGTTGAAGGAATCCTCTGCACTTATGCTGGCCGGAAAAAAGGCCGAATTGGGGTGGGAGCCAAACCAGGCACTTTAATGGTCCGAAAACCGTAAAATGCCGAACGTTCAACAATGTTAAAAAACAAACAATTTGCTGTCAATTCCAGAATTCCCACTCTAAAGTCGCTAGCCAGGTTTCACTCCGGCAAGGACCGACACTTAGAGTGATCGCACAAAGGTAATCACTATCACTACTTCGCGTTTTGCAAACTTTGAGTTTAGCTCTTGGCGGGAGTATCAGCAATGGCTCGAAGGGGAAAGGACCGCAGTTTTCCAAGTCACAAATAACAAACTTCTTTTATTGCTTCTACGATCTTCGGAACATCAGGAAGGGCAGCTTCCTCCAGGTTCTTTGCATACGGCATCGGCGCTTCAACGGTCGAGATCCGCTTGATCGGGGCGTCCAGATAATCAAAGGCATTTTCCATCACCTGATGGGAGATTTCGGCACCGACGCTGGCAAACGAGTGGGATTCTTCGGCGATTACAAGACGGTTGGTCTTCTTGACTGATTCGACGATCGTGTCGATGTCCAGAGGCTTGATCGTCCTCGGATCGACAACCTCGACAGATACGTCGAATTCCTTCTGAACCTGTTCCGCGGCTTGGTAAGCGAGAGGGACCGTCATCGAACGGGCCACTATAGTGCAGTCCGTCCCCTCACGTTTAATGTCAGCCTTGCCCAGCGGAATAGTGAAGTCCTCGTCCTCAGGCACGTCCCCTTTCAGCCCGTACATCCTTTCCTGTTCCATAAAAATAACCGGATTGTCGTCCCGGATAGAGGATTTAAGAAGACCCTTTGCGTCTGCTGCGGTCGAAGGCATCACGACCTTTAATCCCGGGAAGTTCGCATAGAATGCTTCCAGGGCGTGGGAATGCTGCGAGGAGACCTGATATGCCGAACCGTTCGGACCGCGAAAAACGATGGGAACGTTAAACTGGCCGCCCGACATATACAGCATTTTTGCAGCGTGGTTGATGATCTGGTCGGAAGCGAGGATCGAGAAATTGAATGTCATGAACTCTACGACAGGCCTCAATCCCGCCATCGCGGCGCCGACACCAACTGCAGCGAACCCAAGTTCCGTGATCGGTGTGTCGATCACCCGCTTGTTACCGAAATCCTTCCAAAGCCCGCGCGTGACCTTGTACGCACCGTCGTATTCCGCTACCTCTTCACCCATTATGAAGACGTTCTCGTCGCGGTTCAGCTCTTCCCGAAGCGCCTCGTTGAGCGCATCGCGTATCGTCAGTTCAGCCATTTTTGTGTCTATGCGTAAACGTCGGTCAAAAGTTCACTTTCATCGGGCAGCGGACTGTTCTCGGCAAATTCGATTGCCTCGCCAACCTTCGTATTTGCCCGCTTTTCGATATCTTCAAAATCCTTGTCGTCAAAGATCTTGGCCTCTTTCAGGCTGTCCTTGAACAACCTGATCGGATCGCGTTCCTGATATTTCTTGATCTCCTCGGTCGAGCGGTACTTCCCGGGGTCAGACATCGAATGTCCCATGTATCGGTAAGCGCGAACTTCAAGCAGGGTGGGCGCCGATTCCTCGCGGCCGCGCTTGATCGCACGACCAACCACTTCGCGAACGTTCATCACGTCCATTCCGTCAACGAACTCACCGTGCATTCCGTAACCTTCTGCCTTGCTCGAAATGCTCGAGATCGACATCGCCCGTTCCTGCGACGTCCCCATCCCGTACTTATTGTTCTCGCAGATGTAAATGCAGGGAAGCCCCCAGAGAGCAGCCATGTTCAGTGATTCGTGAAAGATTCCCTGGTTCACCGCAGCTTCGCCAAAATAGCAAACTGTCACTCCGCCGGTTTCCTTGTATTTCTGGGCAAATGCCAGTCCGGTCGCGACTCCTATTTGTCCTCCAACGATACCGTGGCCTCCAAAGAAGTTATGTTCTTCCGAGAACATGTGCATCGAACCGCCTTTGCCGCCTACATTGCCACCGGCTTTCCCGTAAAGCTCGGCCATTACTGCCTCCGCCGAAATTCCCTGGACCATTGCCTGGACGTGGTCGCGGTAAGATCCGATCACAAAATCGCGATCTTCGAGTTGAGTCTGTACTCCGATAGCGATCGCTTCCTGGCCGATGTAGAGGTGGCAGAAACCGCCGATCTTCCCGATCCGGTAAACCTCCGCGCATTTCTGTTCAAATTCGCGCCCGAGGACCATTTCGTAAAGCATCTCGGAGAGGACATCCTTATCTGTGCCCTTGATCGCCTCTAGCTGCGACTGTTTCCTTTTCTTGTATTCCTCTTGCGCTTTTGCCGGATCAAAGCTCGGCGATCCGTTTTCGCCGCCGGCTTTCTTGTTGTTGGAAGCTGACGACTTTGGGCGCGAAGAGGCTTTTCCGCCTGTCGATGTTTTGGCCAATTGGGTCTCCCTTCTTTGCGTTAAAGGAATAATTACGACCGGAGAACTATTAACTAGTCCGGATTTCGATAAAACGAACGAAAATTATAAGTGACACAAACCAAGTAGTGCAAAACGAATGCTCCCCGTTCCGCGCAATTGCGGTGCGGATGTTAAAATTCAAGGGCGCTGAGAATATGCTGGCAACTCTGAAAAATCTACGACTGCCTTTGCTTGTCGCCGTCCTTTTGGCGCTTTCTTCCGCCGCGTTTTCACAAGATCCGGCTAAGTGGCGTCTTGAGGGCGTCCTTGCTGATCGTGCATACAAAGCCGGCGAGAAACTCGAGGTCGAGCTGCACGCAGCGGTCGATCAGGGCTGGCACCTGTATGCACTCGAACAGCCCGAAGGCGGTCCGATCGCGACAACTGTGGCGGTCGGTGAGGGGTCCCCCTTTGAGCTCGCGGGCGAGGTCACCACTCCCGACCCGATCACGGAATTCGATCCCAATTTTCAGATAGACACAAGTTACTTCGCGGATTCGGCGAGATTCGACGTGCCGCTTCAAGCAACTTCTGAAGCAAATGGCGATAAATTAAGCATCGATGTACGTTACCAGCTTTGCAATGATCGGCTTTGCCTTCCTCCGAAGACGGTCAGGGTGTCGCTGGACGGAAGTGAGGTTGTAGGGAAGACGCGGTTCTCGGATTCTTCAGCGTCTACGGCCGAAGTCGTTCGTTTTGGGGAAGGTGACGATGACGGAACACTGTGGGCTTTCATATGGCTGGCGATCACGTTCGGCGCGTTGTCGCTGCTTACACCCTGCGTCTTTCCGATGATCCCGATCACGGTTTCATACTTTATGAAGCACTCGGACGGGAACCACGCCAGGACGATAAAACTTGCAACGGTCTACTCGGTCGGCATCATTGCCACATTTTCGGTTCTTGGAATGCTGCTCGCGATCTTCCTCGGAGCGGCAGGTATTAACCTGTTCGCGGCAAATCCGTGGGTGAACATTCTCATCGCAGGGATATTTATTTTCTTCGCTTTTAATTTGTTCGGTTTTTACGAGATCACGATACCGACCTCGATCCTGACGAAGCTCGACAACCTGACGCGGTCCGAAGAAGGAAAGGGAAGTGCCTACATCGGCGCTCTTTTGATGGGTTTGACCTTCACCCTCACTTCGTTCACGTGTACGTCGCCGTTCATCGGTACGCTTTTGGTGTCCACGTCGCAGGGCACCTGGACAACGCCTCTCCTTGGTATGCTGGCATTCTCTTGCGTATTTGCCCTGCCGTTCTTCGTTCTCGCACTCGTCCCCAGGTTTCTTCAGTCACTCCCCAAATCCGGCGGCTGGCTTAACTCAGTGAAGGTAGTGATGGGATTCCTCGAGATCGCTGCGGCTATGAAGTTCATTTCGAACGTCGATCTTGTATGGGGTTCGGGCGGAACGGGCACTTTGAACTACGGATTTATTTTCTCCAGGGAGATCGTCCTGATGATATGGGTGATCATCGGGCTGACGATCGCGGCCTACATACTCGGGCTGTTCAGATTCAAGTACGATTCGCCGATCAAGAGGCGTGGTCCCCTGAGGTTTGTCTTCGCAGGCCTGTTCGTCGTGCTGAGCATCTATCTTGCTCTCGGAGTTATGGGCTGGAAACTGGGAGAGCTCGAGTCGTTCCTTCCGCCAAAGAACGCGCAGTCTGCTTTCAATGTTTTGACCGACAAGCAAAACGAACTCGTCTGGATCAAGAACGATCTTGAGACTGCACTTACGAAGGCGAGGATCGAGAACAAAAGAGTGTTTGTCGATTTTACAGGCTATACCTGCACGAACTGCAGATGGATGGAGGCAAACATGTTCACCCGCCCCGAAGTAAAGGCCGAGCTTGAGAAGTTCGTTCTGGTAAGCCTTTACACCGACGGCGAGGGCGCCGTGTACCAGCGCCAGCAGCAGTTTCAGGAGCAGACTTTTCAGACTGTCGCCCTTCCGTTCTATGCGGTGTTCGACACGACCGGGCAACCACGTACGACCTTTCCCGGTCTGACCCGCGACCCATCCGAGTTCGTGGACTTTTTACAAAAATCGCAGTAACATCTACCCAACTTCGATCCCCCTCAGCGCGGTGAACCCATTTGCGGCCGCGCTGCCCATTTTAAGATGAGAAAAGTATCGATCAGCCAACTGGTCGAGGGCTTGCGCGAGATTCCCGACGAAGAGTTTCATTGCGATCCGGTCTACCAGTTTCTTTCCGACAACCCAGTCGATATCGATTCGCTCGCGAAGTATTTCTTCTGGAGCGAGGACTTCTATACCCGCAATCTTGTTTACAAGGATGAACGATTCGAGTTGATGGCAATCTGCTGGAATCGCGGCCAGGTATCGCGGGTCCACAATCACGCTGACCAGATGTGCTGGATGATGGCTGTCGAGGGCAAACTTCGGGGCCAGAACTTCGCTGTTGATCAGATCGACGAGTCGAAGGGCTACTGCAAACTGGTCGAGACCGACACCTTTGATCTTTCCGATTGCCTTTCTGCCAAGGTCGAGCTCGAAGAGCCGATCCATCAGATACTGAATCTTCCGGAATTCGACGAGAAAGCTGTCAGCGTACACATCTACTCGAAACCATTCGATACCTGCCTTTCCTACTGCACGGATACCGACACGTTCAAGGAAGTCCCGCTCTACTACACGAGTGTCGACGGAAAACTCTGCGACGGCGTCAACTTGTAAGTACTGAGAGAAAAGTACTGAGGACTGAGTGTCAGAAGCCCGACAATTAGAAAGGTCCGATTCTGTCGCTTGAGTCCGAAACTTCCAAACCGACGTTGACGGGTCTTTGCATTTCCTGTTCTTCGAACGATTTTGAAAGAACTAGCTGCCGACGAATACGGATGAATAAGATCGCTCGTTGTCCGGTCATAAACGCTGTTTGTCAGATTACCTTTCCTAAAATGACTCTCATTAAAGGTCGAATGCAGGAAGAAAATGCAGGAAGAATTGGGAAGAGAACGAGGCACATTTGGGCTTTCGATTGAGGCTCAGAAGTTGTTCTTCTATATTATCTCCTGAATCTGTGTTCATCCATGTCCCTGTTTCTGCCCTTGGATTTCTCACGCGATAACGAAGCCAGCGTGGTATTCTAGTCGAGTACTTCCGTTCCGGAATCCTCTCCGGATGATCAGCAAGCCCGCTCCCGAAGCCCCACCAGATATTCCGATGAAAAGCGCATTCATACACATGACACTCCTGACCGTGATCGGTCTTTCCACTTTCTCTGCCTGCGACGAACTGCCCGGAAACGAAGAACCGATGCCGACGCTCAAAATCACCGCAGGCGAGGTAGTACACCTCGCTCAGAGGGTCGACCTGGAGTGTGGAGGTTCTGACTTCCGGCTGTTCAGGGTAAGCCTCAAAAACGGTTCTGAGGCACTCTCGATGTTCAAAGGCGAGAACGAGCTGCGTACCGAACTGCTCCCGAGCGGTTCGGATGTCAAAAAGTTCAAGCTGGATCCGATCCGCAAGACGGCGAAGGGCTTCGAGATGTCGATGGAGCACGGAGAACGCTACTATCATTCGCGGCTTTTCGAGTTCGAATGCCAAGATGGATCCTTCCATCTTGTGAGGATGAAAGCGGACCGTTTCGACACCAGCAATCCGTCCAGAATCCGAAAGCGCGACCAGGCTGTGAAACCGAGCATACCGTTCGAGCAATTCGGCCTGCGGCTTTACCTCATCGACTGAGTTGCTTCACCACGGAGTGCACAGAGACCACAGAGCTTAGAAAAAAGGACACGGATTAACTCAGATGAAATCAGATAACTCGGTTGCTAACCATCAGAGCTATCCTTTTGGATCTGTGTTTATCTGTGTCCCTTTTCGAAACTGACTAAACTCTGGGAACTCCGAAAACTCAGTAAACTCCGCGAACTCAAGACGCCGCGTCGGCTTGTTTCCCCAAATCCGGTGTCCATCGAAGCACCGGTTTTCTGGCCGCTGTCGCCTCGTCCAACCTTCCTATTCGGGTTGTGTGAGGAGCTCCGATAACGAGCTCCGGATCTTCCTGAGCTTCCCTTGCGATCGACTTCATCGCATCGACAAAATCGTCCAGTTCTTGTCTACCGACCGATTCGGTCGGTTCGATCAGCATCGCACCGTCGACGATAAGAGGGAAGTAGATCGTCATCGGGTGAAATCCGTAATCGATAAGTCGCTTTGCTATATCGAGAGTGTGGACGCCCTTCCGCGACTGTTTCTTGTGTGAAAAGATCACTTCGTGCATGGGGTCCGGTGCGAATGGCCTTTCAAAATCCTCTTCCAGCCGCGCGGTCAGATATCTCGCGTTAAGGACCGCTGCCTCGGTAGCTTCCCGCAGGCCGGTGTCGCCGTGCGTCTGTATGTATGCAAGAGCGCGTACCATCATTCCGAAGTTACCGAAGAAGGCCTTCACACGGCCTATCGATCCAGGGCGGTCGTGGTCGAGACTGTACGTGTCGCCGTCTTTCACCACCGTAGGTTTCGGAAGAAACTTCGCTAGCTCCTCCGTGCAGCAGCATGGACCGCATCCTGGGCCTCCACCGCCGTGAGGCGTCGAAAAGGTCTTGTGGAGATTGAGATGAATTACATCGACACCCATATCGCCGGGTCTCGAAACTCCGACAAGCGCATTCATGTTCGCGCCGTCCATATAGACGAATCCTCCGACCTCGTGGATCGTGTCGCAGATCTCGCGTATGTTCTTTTCGAAAACTCCGACGGTACTCGGGTTTGTAAGCATTAGCCCGGCAACGCCCCCTTCGTCGCACAACTCGCGAAGGTGTTCCATGTCGGTCAGGCCTTCGTCGGTCGATCGGATTGTTTTGACCGTAAAGCCCGCCATGTTGGCCGAGGCGGGATTGGTTCCGTGGGCAGAATCGGGCACCAGCATCACACGCCGTTCCTTCGATTCCTCACCGAACCGTTCGTCCAGCGCGTCGCGGATGATCATTACCCCCGTCATTTCTCCGTGAGCACCGGCAGCAGGTTGAAGCGAAACTCCGGGTAGTCCTGTGATCTCGGCGAGATCTTCCTGAAGATCGTAAATGAGCTTCAAGGCTCCCTGCGATTCAGACTCAGGAGCAAGCGGATGAAGATTCGCGAAACCCGGGATCCTCGCGACCTTTTCGTTGAGTCTCGAGTTATATTTCATCGTGCAGGAACCGAGCGGGTACATTCCAAGGTCGATCGAGTAATTCCACGTCGACATCCTGGTAAAGTGCCTGACCAGATCTACCTCGGATACTTCCGGCACACCGTCCAGATCGTCGTCGCGGCGAAGATGGGCGGGTATGATCTCGTCGATTCCCGTTTCTTCGACATCCAGCTTCGGCAGCTTATAGCCGACACGGCCGGGATGCGAACGCTCAAATATAAGCGCCTCGTTCTGTGTCGGATGCGGGGTTACTTTCTTTATACTCATTGATTACTTCGTTTATGCCTGCGATTTCGGCAATCCGTTCTTGATAATGTGTTCCATTACATCGCAGAAGCGGTCCAGCTCCCACGTTGCGGTATAGATATTCGGCGTGATCCTGATCCCCGTGAATTCGTCGTGGACGATCGGTGTTGTCAGGATCTTGTGTTTCGACATCAGGTAGTTTCCGATCTCTCCCGGGTCCATCCCGTCCACTTTGACATTCGCGATCGCGCAGAACTGTCTCGGATCGAATGAGGTGTTGAAGCCGACATTCGGGATCGATCTCAGGCGGTCCATCCAGTATCTCGACAGGTACCTCAGCCTTTCTTCCTTTCGCTTGCCGCCGATAGCATTGTGGAATAGCACGGCCTCACCGATGGCAAGCCGCATTGCCGCTGAGTGGGTGCCTATCTCTTCAAACTTCCGTATGTCCTGATTGTTCTTTTCCTCGGACGCCATCAAGGCCCAGACCTTCGGGATCTTTTCTTTCTTTACGTATAAAAGGCCCGTCCCTTTCGGCGCGTGGAGCCATTTGTGGAGCGACGTTCCGAAATAGTCGCAGTCAAGGTCGTCCTGGCGGAAATCGAACTGAGCGAACGAATGTGCGCCGTCGACGATCGTTTCGATTCCGCGCTTTCGGGCCATCCTGCAAACATCTTTCACGGGAGTGATCTGGCCAGTAATGTTGACCTGGTGCGAGATCAGGATCAGCTTTGTCTTCGGACTGACCGCCTTTTCGAACTCCAGCGCGATCTGCGAAGGGTCTTCCGGAGCGATCGGTATCTTGATCAGCTTTAACTTGAGGCCCTCCCGAGCTTCTCTCTGGCGGAGAGTCGTCAGCATCCGCGGATAGTCCTGGGTCGTGGTCAGGATCTCGTCGCCCGGCTCGAAATCCATTCCCATCAGCAGGATCTCGAGAGACTCAGAAGCATTCCTCGTGATCGCGATCTCTTCGGCAGAACAGCCAAAGATCTCAGCGAGCCCCTCGCGCACGGTTTCGGACTGAGGTTCTAGGATCCGCCACATTGTGTATGCGGTCGCATCCTCCTGCTGCCAGGTGTATCGTACGAAAGCCTCGGTAACGAGCCGCGGACTGGGACTTACGCCGCCGTTATTAAGATTGATGATTCCGCGCGTGACCGAGAAAGCTTGCTGGATCGTCGACCAGTAGTCCTCGTCCATTGCGACTCTTGCTGGCGAGGCATTTCCGAGGCCTTTTCCGGCAGCGCGTACTTCACCAAGCAACGCACCGACAGCCGGGGAAGACACCGCCATTAGCCCGAGAGCCTTCCCGGTATTTGACAGGAACGAACGGCGATCGAAGTCCCTTGGGTCCCTGACCAAATTTTTGTTCAGCTTTTCAGCCATCTTCCAAGCGATTCCGTCAACCGTTATCTGTAAGGCAGATCTACAAGATCTTTCTTGCAGTATCTACAGACGACAGTTTCTATTTTTACGCGCTTCCCGCAATGCTGACACTTCTTGTGATCTTCGCTGTTGCCGGGCACCGCCAGTACGAAAACGATGCTCACGATCACCGCTACGATGATCAGCAGAAAGAGAGCCAGTATCATAGTTCACGCCGGTTCAAACTTGTTCCTCAGCCGGCAGATGCGAGAGCCTCGGCTAGTGAATCTATCTCTTTCTTCGTGTTCGTCTCCGTAACACAAACAAGAAAGTCGTTTGGTCTGTTTTTGTAATAACGCGAGATCGCAATTCCCCCGAGAATGCCATTTTCACTGCTTATTGATTCAAGCAGCGATACAGCCTCGGAAGGTCCCCTGACGACAAACTCATTAAACACCGGAGAATCAAATGCGATCTTGTATCCATCGATCCCGGCTATCTGTTTCTTCGCATACGCGGCCTTTTGGGCATTCTGCATAGCGACTTCCTGAAGCCCTTTCCTTCCAAGCGCTTCCATATAGATCGTCGCCGCGAGTGCGATCAGACCCTGGTTCGTGCATATGTTAGATGTCGCTTTGTCTCGCCGTATGTGCTGCTCGCGGGTCGCAAGCGTCAGTACAAATCCACGGTTTCCTTTCTCATCGTAAGCGACACCGGATAGCCTTCCGGGCATCTGCCTCACAAACTTCTGACGGCAGGCGAACAGGCCCACGTGAGGTCCTCCGAAACTCATCGGCACGCCAAAACTCTGGCCTTCGGCAACGACGATGTCGGCACCGCAGTTTCCGGGTGTCTTAAGCAATCCGAACGAGATAGCTTCAGTGACGACCACGACAAGCAATGCGCCTTTTTCGTGCGCCTTCTCGGCAAGCGCCTCTAAATCTTCTATGCAGCCGAAAAAGTTTGGAGACTGGACGACCAACGCGGCGGTCTTTTCGTCGATCTTCTCGAGGTCTGACTCCTGAATTCTTCCAGAATCAGCGTCAAATCCGACCGTGTCGAACTCTAGCTCTCCATGTTTGGTGTACGTGCTCGCAACCTCGATGTACTCCGGGTGAACGGTCTCAGCGACGAGGACCTTGTCCCTTCGCGTTACACGCTGCGCCATCAGGAAGGCCTCAGCCATTGAGGTCGAGCCGTCGTACATCGACGCGTTCGCCACCTCCATCCCTGTGAGCTGGCACACAAGCGTTTGAAACTCAAAAATGTATTGCAAAGTGCCTTGGGTGACCTCAGGCTGATAAGGGGTGTAAGAGGTGAAGAACTCGGACCGCTGGATCAGGTTGTCGACGATCGTCGGCGAGAAATGCGAATATACGCCGCCGCCGAGAAACGAGGTCTTCTTCGCTCCGGAGTTCATTTCCGCCAGCGCTTCCATTCCGGCAATAACTTCCGGCTCAGCCAGCGGTTCGGTCACATCAAGCTTGCGTCCCAACAAAACATCGGCGGGAATAGATCTAAAAAGACCTTCCGCCGATTCAAGCCCGATCTCTTTGAGCATGTCGTCACGCTCTTCGGGTGAATTCGGAATGTATCTCATAACTGCTTTACAAAAGGAACGGCCCGCGGAAACCTGCCGCGGGCACCAACGGCGTCCAGCTGCCGGTTGCTAGTCTTCCTCTGACTTGAGGTACTCTTCGTATTCCTCGGCACTCATCAAGCCGTCGGCCTCGCCGGAATTGTCCATTTTGATCTTGACCATCCAGGCGTCGCCGTACGGATCGTCATTGACGACTTCCGGTGCGTCATTCAGGTCTTCGTTCGTCGAGACGACTTCTCCGCCAACCGGAGTGAAGATCTCTGACACGGCTTTTACCGATTCGACTGACCCGAACGCGTCGTGGGTATTGAAATTGTCCCCTTCATTGGGGAGCTCAACGAACACAACGTCTCCGAGCGACTCCTGTGCATAGTCAGTGATCCCGATGGTGGCAACGTCGCCTTCAACCAGGACCCATTCGTGATCTTTGCTGTACTTAAGTTCTTCCGGAATGTTTGCCATAGGTAGTATTGGTCTTTCCAGTGGGGTGATAGTGAACCGAAACCGCGAATGCCCGCGTTAAGCCGCAGGATCCAAATCTCAATGTTTTTTCCTTCTCCTTCCCGCCCGAATCGTTTAAGTGATCGCCTTTGATCCCGGGACAAAAACTCTCAGGCGGTTCTTTCGAAACCCATAAGAGCAAGAGAGCTTGGCAACCACGCAAGACGCCGAACTGCTTGCGTCATCTGGCCGCAGCCCTAGTCGCGACTACAAGCAGGGAAGTCCTTTGCTACTTTTCCCTTCTATAGAAAGGCGTCTTGACGATCTCGGCGGCAAGCCTTCTTCCACGGACGTCGATCTGGATCTCCCGTCCAGGATCTGTCATTTCGGGAGGAACGAATGCCAGCCCGATGTTTTTTTTCAGAAACGGCGCGGGGCTGCCGGATGTCACAACACCGATCTTTTCTTCCCCTGAATACACGTCGTAGCCGTCCCGAGCGATGCCGCGGTCCGTCATTTCAAAGCCGATCAGTTTGCGGTCCAAGCCGTTCTTCTTCTGGGTGCGCAGGGCCTCGCAGCCTATGAATTCGGTCTTCAATTTGCAGATCCAGCCAAGATTCGCTTCGAGCGGCGTGATCTTGTCGCTAAGCTCGTGCCCGTAAAGCGACATTGCGGATTCAAGACGGAGAGTGTTCCTGGCCGCCAGTCCGCAAGGCAGAATCCCTGTGTCGGAGCCGTATCCGCCTGCCTCAAGCATCTTGTCCCAAAGCTGTCTGGACATTTCAGAAGCTGCGTAGACCTCGAAGCCGTCTTCGCCCGTATAGCCGGTTCTGGAAATTATCGCCTCGACTCCATCAACCTCGCCTTCTTCGAAATGATAGTACTTGATGGCCGATAGTTCGGTGTCGGTCAACTTTTGAAGAACGGATTCTGCCTCGGGCCCCTGGATCGCTATCTGGCAATAATCGTTGCTGGCATTCGCGGTCTCGACATCAAAATCTGCCTTGTGAGACTCGATCCACTCCCAATCCTTGTCCTGCGTTCCCGCGTTAACCACGAGGAACAGCTTCTCAGGTCCGAATCGGTAGACGAGGAGATCGTCGACGACAGTGCCGTTCTCGTATGTCAGCGCAGAGTAATGGGCCTGCCCGTCTACAAGGTTCGAGACGTCGTTTGTCGTCAGATAGTTGACGAATTCGATCGCGTCCTTCCCGACAACATGGATCTCCCCCATGTGCGAGACATCGAACAGCCCGCAATGCTCGCGTGTCCGCAGATGCTCGGCGATAGTGCCGGCAGGGTACTGGACGGGCATGTCCCAGCCTTCGAAATCCACCATCCTGCCCCCTAAGTCGCGGTGCGCGGCATTCAGAGACGTCTGCTTCAGTTTCTGCTCTGTCATACAGATGAATTTGCTGCTTAAATGAAGAAACTACACTCTCTTGAAACGAGCGTCAAGAAAGGCGGTTCGGAGCGTCTTCGACGCGCTTCGAACCGCCATTTCAAATTTCAATTTCCAAATTTCAGACTTCTTCTTTTAGCCCGGCAATCTTACTACGCAATACGAAGTGTTCAAGGACTCACTTCTCTTCAAATTTGATCTTGATCCTGAAATCTGGAATGTCCGGCACCCCGTTGGGAATCGCAACTCGAAACCACGAACCCGGAACTCGAAATTTGGTATCTGGAAGGTAGAATCGCTCAGCGGTTAGCCCTTTTTCGCTTTCTTCCTTTCTTTCGGATCAGGCTTGTCGATCTTGGATGAGGCTTCGACAATGTCCCGGCAAAGATTCACGGAGCTGGTCAAGAAAGCTCTTTCCCGGGTCGATCCGGAGGAAGAGGCGAGACTCTCAAGTATCGGAATGAGTTCGCGTGAGTAGTCGGCCAAAATATGTACGGCGAACGGGAACAATTTGCTCTCCGCATTCCGGTCAGCAACATCGTCTATCTTGCTGACCGCTTCGTCGAGGATCTTGAAAATGTCCGAGACCAGTTGTTCGCGGTCCCCTTCCGGCAGAGGCCCCCACTTGTTTTCCTCTTTTCGCAGCTGTTCTTGCTGTTCTTCCGAGAGTCCGGAGGTGCCGCTTATCGAGATTAGGCGTCTTTCGATAGCCCGCACGAACACCTCCATACGGTCATCGACGGCCTGGGTATCGCGCACCAGTTCGATCTCTTCTGTTGTAAGGTGGTCGGATCGCTGGGAAAAGGTTTCAAGCTGCAGGGTAAGGACCAGAACCAGTGCGAAAATGCCCGTGAGGAAGTGTTGAATGAGCCGGCGCCGGCCAGGTGCCACGCTCATTAGCGTGACCCCCCTTCGGGGATGACGGTATCGTCAAAGAATGGTTCGAGGGCATTCATACGGGTGTCGCTCACGAACTTCATAAGTTCGCGTACGTGGTAGCCGTATTCATATGGTAGTTCTCTGCGGATCAACTCCAGGCGAGGGATAAACTCCCTTAGCGTCATCTCAAAACGCTTAAAGTTCTTGAACGATCCTTTGTTTCCTTCGTTGCCCTTTAGGTATCCGGCGGTATTTCTGATCAGGGCCTGGAACCTGCCGAGCTGAGCCAGTGCTTCCGGAAAGTCGTCAGTCTCGGTCGCTTTTTCCGAAAGCTTCAGGCGGTCGTCCATGAACTGGAGCGCAAGCTTCGTCCGGTTCTTCATCTTCCGTTCCGATTCAAGCTCAGTCTTTTCCTGTTTTGAAAGCAGATTCAGGGGTGGCGGTACCACGCCCGGCGGGAGCTCTTCGTCGGTGGTCTGGGAAAATCCCGT
Source organism: Acidobacteriota bacterium (assembly GCA_003385635.1). GTDB lineage: Bacteria > Acidobacteriota > Blastocatellia > Pyrinomonadales > Pyrinomonadaceae > Aridibacter. The sequence goes on from QQUY01000001.1 coordinate 1,267,893, forward strand.
TGACCCCGTCAAGAGAACAATGGCCGCAAACAGAACAGCCAAATATCGCGAACCGGGGCGCACTAGAAGACTCGTGCGATTCCGGTTTGAGGATTGTGCCCCTGAGTTAGTCACTGATAGCTCTATAGACTATAGGAATCAGTCGGACAATTTCAACAAAATAATTCTGGGACGACCTTGAAGTCTCAGTTTCGGCGTTTTCCTGAGTCAACCTGTCTTTCCAGTATTGGAAGCCTGAGCTCTACCCGCGAGATCTCGTCGGCGAACTGCTCTTTGTCCTTCGCTGCCAGCTTTAGGAATCGCTGGTACGAAGAAAGCGCTTCCGTGTATCGCTCGAGGCGGTCGTTTGCGATCGCCAGAAAGTAATGGCCGGCAGCGAGCTCCGGCTGGCGTTCAGTGATCCACAGGTATTCCTCGCGTGCAAGATCGAATCTTTCTAGCTGGAAAAGCGCGAAAGCGAAATTCACCCGGACGGTGTAGTTGTCACCGAAGTTCTCCTTCAATCTTGAAAACAGATTCGCGGCATCCGCATATCGTTTCAATTGCAGCAATGCGGCGCCGTAGCCTATAGCGTGATCGATGTTCGTAGGCTCCGCCTCTGAAGCGCTTAGACAGTATTGTAGTGAGCTCTCCGGATCGGATTTCCGGGTAACGCTACAGAGCTTTCCAAGCACCGCGGGATCGCCTGGTTTTTCCTTTAGCAATTCGATCAAAGGGCCCGGGTCTGATCCCATGTCGAGCTTGATCATAGCGATCATCCCGGATGCGGCATCGCTGCCAGCTGAGATCGGTTCGAGGATGGATATCGCGTTCTGAGATCTTCCAGCCGCATGCTCAGCTCTTGCAAGCTGTATCTTCGCCGGAACGGACTCCGGCTCTTTCTCGACAAGTCTGCCGGCTTTTGCAGCGGCCGCCTCAAAATCCTTGAGGGCGAGAAGTATCTCGATCTGTTCCGAGAGCGCCGGAGTAGACTCGGGATCAAGCGATAGCGCCCGGGAGACACTTTCCTTTGCAGCTGTGATCTCCCCTATCGAACGTTCGACGGCTGCTTTGGCGGCCCAGATCGAAGCGGGAATCCTAGACTTCGATGTGAGGATCGTGAGCCTTTGAAGATGCTTCCTGAGTATCTCGGGCTCTTCATCGGTCTGCAGGTAGACCTCTGTGAGCGGCGGGTAGCAAGGTATGCAGTTCCCGTCTCGTTCCAGAGTGTTTAAGAGGACCATCTTTGCTTCGGCAAATTCACCCTTCCTGACGAGCAGGGAGCCGAGTGCGGATGACGGAAGCGTCCAAGCCGGCCTCAGCGAAATGGCTCGCCGGAATGACTCTTCTGCGTCTTTCAAATTCCCGCGCGACTGGTGAATCGTCCCGATCTGATATTCGGCTTCTGGGAACTCGGGCAATAGACGCAGAGCTTCAAGGTAGTTTTCCATCGCCTTCGAGAGATCGCCTTCCGCGTGCGCATCCTGCCCTGCATTGAAGGCGGCGACTGCTTTTTCAACATCGTCCTGAACTGAGGAGGGCGCGGTCTGGGTGAACTCTTCTTCATCCTCGTCCTGGCAAAAGACTGGAGACGAAAAGGGCACCGCTGCAAAGAGGGCGATCGCGAAAAAAAGAACTGGTTTGATCATTCTCACAGTTGTTCGAAGGGTTCGCTCTGAACTAAAGAACGCTGGAATCAAGAGAATACTCTTCAATAAGGGACCGCCGCAACGCGAACGAAGTTTTGGAGAGTCGAAGCTCAGACGAGGTTGCCAGCACCTACCTCGTTGGACGCGTGCCCGACATTTGTTAGCATCGAGCATTGGAAGATGAAAACGGCTTGCACAACAGCTACGGACCCTGACGTGAAAGAAGAGGAACTCGTGAAAACCTTGAACAGGTATTCGAGTGTTATCGTCGCCTTTTCTGGCGGCGTCGACAGTACCTATCTGGCGTTTGTCGCTAACAGGGAACTTGGAAGCGATGCGCTGGCAGTTACTGGGGTCTCGCCAAGCGTAGCCGCGGAGCACAGAGACCGCGCTATCAGAATCGCCACTGAGCACGGGCTAAACCACTTGACCCTCGCGACCGATGAGATGTCGGACGTCAACTACGTTAAAAACGATTCGAGGCGCTGCTACTACTGTAAATCGGAATTGTACGGGCGGCTCAGGTCGCTCGCGGATATGCACGCGATCGAAGTTATCGTGGATGGAACCAACGCCGACGACCTTGGCGACCACCGGCCGGGCAGACAGGCCGCTGAGGAGTTCGCGGTCTCGAGTCCTCTGGCAGATATCGGATTCTCCAAGACCGACATCCGGGAATTGAGCCGGAGACACGGGCTGGAGACTTGGGACATCCCTGCTAGTCCTTGCCTTGCATCGCGGATTCAATACGGCACGCCGGTCACGATCGAAAAGCTAGGTAAGGTCGAGCAAGGAGAGGCTTTCCTGAGGTCGCTTGGATTTCGGGAATTCCGGGTCAGGTCGCACGGGGACCTGGCCAGGCTCGAGTTTGCCCGATCGGAATTAAAAAGGGCGTTCGGTATGGCATCGGACGGTGAGTTCGGTGACACATTTAGGAGTATAGGTTTTCGATACGTCACGATCGATATGGACGGCTTCGAAAGCGGTTCAATGAACCGGTCATTGAGCGATCGGCAACAGCAGTGGGGGACCGGTACTTCAGATGACGAACGGTAGTTCAAAAGCCAGGTTTGGTTCACGATCGCACGGGCTTTCGGAAATGTTGGATAGGGTAAGGTTTAGGTCGGTTTCACTCTTGATTTTGGAAATGATCTAAAGTAAGGTTTTTGATGGGAGAGCACTTCATCTACAACAAAATGGAGTTTACGTTAACTCTTTAACTTTGCTCCCGTAGACAACAAAGAGATTTGTTAACTGAACGACTCGGTATAGTTTTGATCCTTTGAGGCGTCAAGGGCCGGAAGGGGTAAAAGGCTATATTTGCAATAATTGTGTAGCTTACTCCCAAATCATGTGTTATGATTTGCGGGTCGTAACGCTAACATTTGAACCTAAAGTTTAAGAAACTTATTTTCGGCGGAGGAATGTGATGAAACTCGCTAATAGGGCGTTTCTACTTACGATCATCCTGTTGTCGCTCGCCTTGGTCGCGTCTGCTCAGACGCTAAGGCCGGCAGACGATGATAGGAATATTGCCCCGACGGTCGGGACAGGGGGACCTGTCGGCGGTCCCACGGGATTGTTCACTGTTTACGACGGACAAACTCTTCGCAGAGGGGAGTTCACGTTAAGTGTTGCATTCAGCAACTATGACAGGGATCCCGGGGATGTCGATATCTCAGAAGTTCCTGTAAGTTTTCAGATCGGACTTAGCGACCACGTTGAGCTGTTTTTTAACGTCGACGCTTACAGGGGAATCAAGGTCAACTCGCCCAGCCACCTTTCAAGCTTCTATCTTCCGAATGCAACGTTTGGCAGCGGACCAGCAATCGTGCTGGCGCCATCCAGCTTCCTAGGTGGCCAGTTTGCAGGTAGCGCGGTTTTCCGGCCTTCCGGAAATCAGCCGTTCGTGTTCTTCCCGTACATCGGCGGATCGGCAGGAACGTACGGAGTCCCGATCGGACCGGGCCACAGCCCGACCATCGGATCGCCGGTTCCCGGCGGCGCGCAGTCGGTGTTCCCCGGACTCGGCTCCATTTATGGCAGCATTCTTCCGGGCGTCGTTCTGCAGACAGCGCTTATCGACACCACGGGTCAGGGCGGTCGCATGGTTGAGGTACCGACCTCGTTTACCGCGATTCCGAGCTATTTGCCTGATGCGCCGTTTATAGGTCGCACATATGGCGAATCGGCGTTCAGTACTTTTACTGTCGGCGGAAAGATCCGGTTCACCGGACCCAACAACCCGATCGGCGTCGGCGTTATTCCGTTCTACAGGTGGTATTACGACAGGCCATCCAGCTCCGAAAGCTTCACTCAGCTTCAGCGCGGCGCAAGCCCTGGTTCGAAGCGTGGCGACATCGGCTTGATCGGTTTTGCGGATGCAAGGGTCCGGAAATGGATGAACATATCAGCCAACGTTGGCTACATATATAACGGCGACGTTAAGGCAGACTTTCCGGAAGGCGGAGACGTCACGCTTCTGGACAGGCCCGACGAGCTTCTCGCTGCGTTCGGCGTCGACTTTCCGGTAAACAGATTCTTCCAGCCGATTGCGGAATTCCGTTCGCTCCACTATGTCGGCGGCAGAACGCCGAACAGCTTTGAGAACAGCCCGCTTGAGGGTCTCGTAGGTGCTCGCGTTTTCCCGGCACGTTGGTTTGGATTTGGTCTCGCTTACAGACACCACTTCAATCCTCAGGACAGGGATTCTTTTGACGACTTCGACTTTAACGGAACCGTCGTGATCCCCTGTTTTGAGGTCCAGATCGACAACCCGGAAGGAACTACCGGACCGACTTGTACGCCGCAGGTGATCAGCACATCGAATACCGGAGTTCCTCCCGGATTCCGGCCTTCGACCGATCCGCACGGATTTATCGTTCAGGGCTGGGTCGGACGCAGGAACGAACGTCAGGAGGAGATCCTGAACGTTCCGGCCGTTATCAACTCGGTGACGCTTAGTGAAAACACGATCACCAAGCCCTGTGAGCCGGGTTTCCAGCCGAAGGAAGGCGTTCAGTGCCGTGACGATCAGACGGTCGATATCCGGACCAACGCTTCTGATGAGGAAGGCGATGTTCTGACCTACAACTACACGGTGTCCGGCGGACGCATCGTCGGCCAGGGCGCGAATGTAACCTGGGATCTCAGCGGTGTGAACACTGGGACCTACACGGTTACCGTTGCAGTCGATGACGGTTGCGGAGTTTGCTCCGAGACCAAGACCGAAACGGTCGAAGTTGTTGAATGCGACTGCGAGAAGGTATGCGAGTGCCCGACGCTTACCGTGGACGGACCTCCGGCAGCTGTTGAGCCAGGAGACACGATGACCTTCACGGCGAATGTTGTGGGCGGCAACCAACAGAACATCACATACAGTTGGGAAGTCAGCCAGGGTTCGATCCAGAGCGGACAGGGTACGCCTCAGATCGTTGTTGATACGACCGGCCTCGAAGACACAAACGTTCGAGCTACCGTCAGTATCACCGGCGACGAAGGCTGCAACTGCGATAGGGAAGCTTCGGAAACCGGAGTCATTTCCGGCACGCCTGATCCGCGTCTCGTGGACGAGTTCGGACCGATCCCGAACAACGACGTCAAGGCAAGGCTTGATATCTTCATCACGCAACTTGCTAACGATCCGACGGCTACCGGTTACATAGTTAACTACGGCAGCGCCCGTGACGTTACGCGTCGCGAACGCCTGATCCGCGACTACATGGTCAACGAGAACGGTGTTGATCCTTCGAGACTGGTCTTCGTAAATGGCGGTGTCGAAAGCGCCATCAGGACGAGGCTGTGGATCGTACCGGCAGGTGCTGACGCAAGTACCGTTAACGAATAACCAAAGCTCCTGAGCCTTCGGGCAAAGGACATTCTTCCGACGGGAGGCGGTTTTCCGCCTCCCGTTTTTTTGTCGTCCCGCCGGAATATGTGTCCTGCAATTGCGGTATCGGACTAATTCGAGGCAAAGAAGATTTCTAGACAACAATGCGCCGATGCGATACCATCTTTTCTTACGGTTGCTTTGATCGTCCTTTCCCTTAATCTTCAGTAGGCTTTACCGCCGAACTTCAACAAGCACTTTAAGTTATGAAAACAAGATTCTTGCGGAATGCAATGCGGGCGAAACTGACGGTCCTCGTCACCAGCCTGGTTCTCTCAGCCGCTTTTGCCAATGACGAGATCGCCAGATTCCGTCAATGGCAGAACATTGGCCCCGCCGGCGGGGACGTGCGATCGATCGAGGTCGATCCGAAGAACCAAAATCATCTATACCTCACAACACTCGACGGACAGGTTTACTCTTCCTATGACGGGGGAAGTTCGTGGGACCTTCTCGCCAACCTGCACGAGCCGCAGTTGGTGCTGGATGACCTGATCATTGACCCCAGGGATTCGAATATCCTCTACGTGGCAGGCCACCGGGGAAAACGTCCGGGCGGCTTCTTCAAGAGTGTCGATGGCGGAAAGACCTGGAAAGAGGCGAAAGAGCTAAAGAATGAATCGATCCACGCGATGGTTCAGGCGTCTAAGGACCCTGACATGCTATTGGTGGGCTCCGTATCCGGTGTGTGGATATCCCGGGATTCCGGCGAAAGCTGGTCAAAGTTCACTTCGAACACGGCGCCTGAGAAGCTGGATTCCCTGGCGATCGACCCGCGAGACACGAATGTGATCTATGCTGGAACGTGGTGGAGAGCTTACAAATCCACTGACGGCGGGAACTCCTGGCGGCTGGTGAAAGATGGCATGATCGATGACTCCGACGTGTTTGCCATAGACATCAATCCCGATAATCCTGACTACATCATCGCTTCTGCCTGCTCGGGGATCTATGAATCGAGAAACGCAGGAGAAAAATGGCGCAAGATCCAGGGAATACCCTCACAAGCGCGACGTACGCGAGACATAGTTCAGCACCCTGCGAAACCGGGGACGATATACGCAGGTACTACAGAGGGCTTCTGGATGTCCTCGAACGGCGGACGCACGTGGAGAATGACCACCACAAAGGACACGATAGTAAATTCGATCACGGTGCATCCGGATGTGCCCGAGAGAGTGTTTATCGGGACCGACAATAATGGTGTGATGGTCTCGCTTGACGGCGGACGGACATTCAAGCAGAGCAATGGAAATTTCAGCAGCCGGTTTACATACAGCCTGACGACGGACCGCGAACAGGAAAATCGTATGTATGCGGCAACGATCAATACCGCCGGAGGCGGCGGAAACCTGTTCATCAGCGATGACTACGGTCAGAACTGGTCGACATCCGTAAAGGGCCTGGACGCTGGGAGGACGATCCCTTACACGATAGTTCAGGACAAATCCGATCCCCAGATACTATATCTGGCTTCAAATTTCGGTGTATACCTGTCGGTGGACAGAGGCGCAAGCTGGAGACATCTAACAGTCCCGAAGCCCAAGCGAAGCAGATCGAAACGAAGGGCGAAGGCACCCGAACCGGAAATTGAGCCGGGTGTGGTTGCCGCGCTCGAGACAAAGATAAACGTTTTGACCTATACCGAGGACGGAAAAGACGGATACTACGCAGGCACGAACGACGGGCTCTATATCTCGTACGACATCGCCAAGGGCTGGAAAAAGCTGGAGTTCGGCATGGATCAGCCTCAGCAGGTGTTTGCAGTTCACGTGAATCCAAAGATGCCGCAGATCATTTGGGTCGGAACGGCGAATTCAGGTGTTTTGATGTCCAACGATTCAGGCGCTACCTGGTCGAAACTGGACGGAATTCCCGATAAGTTCCCGGTCAGCACGATCGCTTCCGATCCAGTGAAGCCCGAAAGGATTTACGTCGGTCTGATCCACACGATCTACCTTTCAAGGGATTTCGGGAAAACTTGGGTCAAGCGCGGCGGAAACCTTCCTCTTGGCAATTACAATACGATTCTCATCGATCCATTGAACACGGACGAGGTCTATGCCGCTAGCGCTTTGGAACAGGACGGCGGAATCTACTTTTCTCAGGACGCGGGCTGGACCTGGAACAGGATAGACGGTCACGACGAAGATCTAGCAAGCCATCGTATCTGGAGCCTGACTTTCAGTCCCTCAAATCCGAACCAGCTGCTTGCCGGCACGCACTCCTCGGGTATTTACAAGTTCGAAAGGACGGACCGTGCGGCACGCCGCAAAGCCGTTGCGAACAGCGACAGCGAGTTTTCCGACTCGAATTCCGAGGGTATGACGAAAAGCGGAACGATCGACAACAAGTAAGCTTCATCTAGCGGAGCAGATTGAGGAGGCTGTCTGAAAAGGCAGTCTCCTTTTCTATTCAGAACTCGTTAAATTCGGCAGGCTGTTTCCGGAATTCTATTAGTTTTCTCGTGCTCTAGCTGGGCGTGAATTGGATGAGGAAATTGTTTATAGGGCGTCACCCCGATTACATGCGGGTTCAAGCCGGCCGGATAACCTTTTCCGTCGTTCTCCGCCAACAATGTGCGCAACTGACGGTCGTTCTTCCGATGTTCTTCGGCTCAGAAAGGACGGCGTGGATTTGAATCGTTGACTTCAGATTGGCTCCGAATGACTTTTTGAACAGGGGGTATGTCGACGATGCGGCGATACGGCAAGTAAACGTGTTGCTTTTTCCAGTAGGATCTGGCTGACGAGAACGATCCTGGTTTGAAGGTTTCGGGACGTGGAATTTATAATACCCGGATGAATGATCAACCGGGAGCCGCGGCCGGCGCAAGGCCGTACACGGTCTCATACATGGATCACAGCTCGGCGCCCGGGCAATCGGCTATCTTGATCGATCTTCTACGCGGCTCACCGTCCATCGCAAAGTACTTCCCGAACTCGCAAAAAGAGCTTTACAAGTTTGTTGACGAGCTCATCGATTCCTACAAGGCAGACCGGCAGGACCTCTGTTCAATGCTGGACGTACAGAATCGCGCATACGGAGCAGGCGAGGACACTCTGGCGAACATACAGAAACTCGCTGAAAACGATTGCGTGACCGTGATTACGGGACAACAGGCAGGACTGTTCTCCGGACCTGCCTACACGATCTATAAAGCGATCACTGCTATAAAGCAGGCGAAAAGACTTAAGGAGCGTGGGATCAAGGCTGTGCCGGTCTTCTGGATCGCTTCGGAAGATCACGATCTCGAAGAGGTCAGAAGCACCACAATACTGGGAGACGAAGGGAACCAGATCTCTCTATCGATGAACGCGGAGGAAGAAGACGTCGGTAGGCCCGTGGGGCATGTATCCCTCGGCATTCAGGTCTCCGATCTTGTCAGGGTGGCCGCAGATGCTCTTCCGGAGGGAGACTCGGGAGCGAATGCGAAGGAATTAATCTCGGAATGCTACGCGCCGGGAGAGACATATTCCAGTGCATTTGCAAGGCTCCTCTCGAAAGTTTTTGGGAAGTACGGACTGATAGTGGTTTCACCGCTTGACGAAGCATTCCGGGAGCTTGCGCGGCCGCTTGTAAGGGAAGCCGTGAAAAAGGCGGACCTGATTAGGGACGCGCTGCTTGCAAGAGACGAAGAACTGGCGACCGATGGCTATCATTCCCAAGTTCACGTCGGAAAAGACTTTTTTCCGTTCTTTCTGATCGAAAGAGGGAAAAGGATTCCATTAAGGCTTGCAAATGCTGATACGGTTGAAAGGCAGGATACCGGTCAAACTCTGGCGATTGGAGAACTTCTGAAGAGTCTTGATGCTGATGCAACGATCCTCAGTCCAAACGCGCTGATGAGACCGGCAATCCAGGATTATGTGTTTCCGAATGCACTCTATTATGGTGGCAGTGCGGAGATTGCCTACTTTGCGCAAAACTCAAAGATCTATGAATTGCTCGGACGGCCTGTCACACCGATCCGTCATAGATCTGCGTATACGGTGGTTGCACCAAGGAACCGCCGCACGCTCAATGCCTACGGGCTTTCATTCGAAGACGTGCTTCAGGGAAAGGAAGTTGTGAGTGCGAAGGTGATAGAAGAATTTCTTGATCCTGAAACGGCACAACTGTTTGAGAGGACGAGAAACGAAGTTGAACGGCTTGTTGCTAACCTTTCAGAGAGACTTGAACAAAGCGAGCCGACACTCGCTGAAAGTCTCTCGAAACGGCGGGAGAAAATACTGTGGCACATCGAGACCCTGCACAGAAAATTCCTACAAAGTGAGGCTTTCAAGGACGACGTAGCCGCCAAGCGTCTCGACTACCTGTTCAACACGATGCTCCCGAACGATGCGCCGCAGGAAAGAATTCTCAGTGGCGTGTCATTTCTTGCAGAGTATGGGCCCAAGTTTACCGAATGGTTGCTTGAAACGGCAGATACCGAGGGTCGCAGACACACTGTCTTAACATTCTGATTATGAAACTGATCGCAACAATCGACGGGGAAGTCAGGGAAGTGACGATAACTGAAGAAGATGGTGTCTTGCGCGCTGATATCGAAGGCAGGGAGTACAAACTGGATGCCTCGAAACCGGAGTCAAACGTCTATCTCTTTAAACATGGAAACTCTGTCCACGAATTCTCAGTGATCAGGCGGAAAGACGGGACGTTCCTGGTATCCGATGCCGAAGGCGAGGGAATTATCGGGGTATCTGATCCCAGGAAGCTCGGAGGCCCCGGTGCGGCCGGTGCGGCCGCCGACGGCGTGGCGGAGATCGTAACTCAGATGCCTGGCAAAGTGGTGCGAATAATTGCCAAAGAGGGAGACGAAGTCGTATCTGGCGATGGCGTCATCGTTGTCGAGGCAATGAAGATGCAGAACGAAATGAAGTCGCCGAAAGACGGGGCGGTCAAGAAGATCCTAAAACAGGAAGGGGAAACTGTGAATGCCGGTGATGTGCTGGTAGTGATCGAGTGACGCAGCCGTCTACGACCTGTGGAATTTCCTCTCGATGTCTTTCATCGTCAAACGAAGGATCACGGGTCGACCGTGAGGGCAGGTCGTCGGTGAAGAGGTCGTAAAAAGCCGCTCGACCATCCAGGCCATCTTCTCCCCGCTTAGCTTCATGTTGATCTTGACAGCCGCCCTGCAGGCAAGCGATGCCGCTATATCGTCCCTGAACGACGCGCGAACTCCCGACCGCTTCGCTTTGTCAGCAGAGTCCAGAAGCTCCGCAAGCAGATTCTCGATATCCATCGACGGCAATCCCGAGGGGACGCTTTGAACTGCGACGGTCCGCCCTGACAATTCACGAACGCCGAATCCCGCTGCCTCAAGCTCGTCCCTTACCTCCGAAAAGATCTCCAACTGGGCCGGAGTGAGGTCGATCGTTTCGGGGACCAGCAAATTTTGGCTTCTGATCCGCCTTCCGTCTTCTTTCTGTCGGAATTCATCAAAGAGGATCCGTTCGTGAGCAACATGCTGGTCGATAAGGAGCAGTCCTTCGTCGTCCTGCGCCAGGATGAAACTTTCGTGAAGCTGGCCGATCGGGTGCACGGCGGCCCCTCTAACATCCTCAGGCTCAAGACTTTGCGAGATAGCTTCGGCCGAATCAAAGATCGGGACACCGGGCTCTGAGGCATCATCACTTTCAAGCTTACGCGTACTTTCAGGCAGATCAGCAGTGGAATCCTTTGCTGTCGCGTCTTCAGGAACCGCCCTGTCAACCGCCTCTTTTTCAAAGTCAGATGTGTCTGCCTCGATCCTGAATTCGATCGGGTCCTGAACCGGTTCCGGGGCGCTTCTTACCGTTTCCGTCTCTTCCGATGGAGGCCTAAAGTTCTCCGCAGTTCCTGCCGCGGCCGCAGTCACCTGCTCGTCCCGCTGACGGGATGCGCCGCGCACTCCTGCATCGGCAAGTGCCTCACGGACGGCTTCAGTCACAACATCCCTCACTGCAAGTTCTCGACGGAACCTAACCTCGGTTTTCGCCGGATGAACGTTCACGTCGATCTCTTCGAATGGGATCTGGAGGAACAGAAGAGCGACCGGATATACTCCGTGAGGAAGCACCGACCTGTAAGCCTCCTGAAGGCCCTTTGAGATGTTCCGATCCTTTACGAACCGGCCGTTTATGAAAAAGTACTGGGCATCGCGGGTGGTTCTTCTCTCCCTTGGCGCCGATACAAAACCAAAGACCCTCGCGACAAACTCCCGGCCGCCGTCCACCGGCAACAGGCTTTCAGTCATCCTCGGCCCAAAAATTTGAAAAGCCCGTTCCTTCAAGTTCTTGGCCGGAGCAGTCTTCAGTGTCTCGCGTCCATTGTTTTTCAACGTGAAAGCGACTGACGGGTTGGCTAGCGCGTAGTGGGTCACGATACTGGTAATGTGAAAATTCTCTGTCGCCTGCGAGCGCATGAACTTCCGCCGGGCGGGAGTGTTGAAGAACAGATCGCGAACCGTAACTGTTGACCCCGTTGGCCTTGCAGATTCCACAGGATCGTCCATTTTGCCGCCTTGGACCATTATCTTTGTAGCCGACGGTCCGTCGTGGACTTTAGTAAGGAGTTCGACCTTTGACACCGAGGCGATGGACGCAAGTGCCTCTCCCCTGAATCCAAGGGTCTCTATTTTAGCAAGGTCTTCCTCTGACCTGATCTTTGAGGTAGCGTGTCTCTGGAAAGCGAGCGTTGCGTCCTCCGGCACCATTCCCTCGCCGTCATCAGAAACCTGCATCAGCCTTCTGCCGCCTAGTTCGATTTCGATAGCGATCCTTCTTGCCCCGGCGTCGAGCGAGTTCTCGATAAGCTCTTTGACGACGGACGCAGGCCGCTCTACGACCTCGCCGGCGGCGATCTGGTTCGAAAGGTGATCTGGAAGAATTTGTATCTTGCTGTCGGTCATTTGCAGTTCAAGTTGGCCGTGTCCCTGTCGGTGCCTTCTCAGAATACTCCGTAAGGCAGTCCATGCACAGACAGCCTGAGAACCGGTCCGCTATCTCCGAACGTGCTCCCTTGCTTAGTTTCACACCTGCGCACCAGCAAAAAACACCGTAGAAGCCGCATTTGAAGTCGCTGCCGCACCGAGGACACGTTTCCGGCCGCTTTTTTTTCGGACTTCGTTTTGTACTCATACCGGGAATCCCTGAAAACGAAAAAGGGGACCGTCAGCTCTGGCGGTCCCCTATCTTATCGCTAAACGACATCTATGCTGAAGCAGACTCGCTTTCATCCGTGACGTCGGGCTGAGGTGTGATCCGCAGATATGGCTTCACCTTTCTGAACCCCTTTGGGAACTTGGCTTCCGCCTCTTCGTCCGACAGCGCCGGAACGATTATGCAGTCATCTCCGCTTCTCCAGTTCACAGGCGTCGCAACGCTGTGGTTGGCGGTTAACTGCAGAGAATCGATCACGCGTAGGATCTCATTGAAGTCTCTTCCCGTGCTCGCGGGATAGGTGATCATCAATTTGATCTTCTTGTCAGGCCCGATCACAAACACCGAGCGTACCGTAAAGGTGTCGTCGGCATTCGGATGGATCATGTCATAAAGGTCGGAGACCTTTCTGTCTTCGTCAGCGATGACGGGGAAGTTGAGCGCGGTGCCTTGCGTCTCCTCAACATCCTTTGCCCATTCAAGGTGCGAATCGAGCGGGTCAACGCTCAAGCCGACAACCTTTACATTCCGTTTGTCGAATTCCGGCTTCATTCGAGCCGTGTATCCGAGCTCCGTCGTGCAGACGGGCGTAAAGTCTTTCGGATGCGAGAAAAGAACTCCCCAACTGTCGCCAAGCCACTCGTGAAAGCTGATCGTTCCTTCCGTTGTTTCAGCCGTAAAGTCCGGTGCGTCATCTCCTAATCGTAAAGTCATAATTTCACTCCTTTAATTATCCACAGCCAATCGGACGCCCGATCAGCTGCCGTCTTTCGAGGCGAGAAACCTCGCCCCCGAACAAAGACGTAAAACGAGGGGGAAAGCGGACATCGATTCAAGAAATATCCCGAAAGGCGGAGCCCTAACGATGAGTGCCGGACCGATGTCTCGAATTCAGATCTTTAGAAGATGTTACTGCTATTGGGCTGTGTGTACAAGAGGTCCTTACAGGCCGCCTATGCATCGGCAGATCCGCCGATCTCCTCCTCGGTATCTTCGGATCGGCAAAGCCGGACAAGCTGGATCTTTTTCGCATCGGCCTTCAGGATCTCGAGGTCGAGCCCGCGAATGCTGAGCGACTCTCCTTTAGTGGGAATATAGCCGGTCTCGCTGGTAATGAGCCCCGCGATCGTCGTGAAATCGTCATCTTCGATCTCCATGTCAAGCAATCTTTCGATCTTCCCGATCTCAGTAGACCCCACGACCTCATAAACGCCTCCATCAAACTCGGTGATCTCCGCGAGCTCTTCTTCGCTGTCCTCGTCCTCGATCTCACCGACGATCTCTTCAAGAATATCCTCGACGGTCACAAGCCCGGCAACTCCTCCGTATTCGTCGATCACGATCGAGATCTGGACGTGGTTTAGCTGCATCGACTTGAGCAGTTCGGAAACGGACTTCGTTTCGGGGACAAAATAAGCCGGTCTCAGGAGCGGTTCGATAGGCAAGGATTCCTTGTCTTCAGCCCACGCGTTCAGAATATCGCGCACATAAATAACGCCTTCTATGTTGTCGATTGTGTCGCTGAATACCGGAAGACGGGAGAACTTCTCCTCTATCATCGCGTCCCTTGCTTCGCGCACGGTCGATCCGATCGTGATGCCGCATATCTCGGTACGAGGCGTCATCACTTCCTCGACTCGGGTATCGGAGAACTCGATCATCGTCTCGATCATCTGCCGATCTTCTTCCTCAATGATCCCCTCGGCCTCGCCGACGTCGATAAGTGCCTGGATATCCTCATCTTCGTCTTCCTCGATCATCTCGGCGAGGGTCTCATCGGTCTTTTCGCGGCCCTTGAATGAGGGTTCAAGCGGATCCGCGATCACGGGAAGAAATAGATAAAGCGGCCGGATAAGCGGCAGGAGCGAGAGCAGTTTGCCCTCCGGATTGTTGAGTGTCGCAAACCTGGGAATGACCTGCCGAAACAGTACGCTCAAACCAAGACCGATAAGTAGCGAGTAGACGAGCATCTCGGTCGGGCTCTTGTAAAAGCGATAGACGATCAGAACTACGATCACTGAAAAGACTATGAGGAGTATCTGGATGGCGGACGACAACGCGAACCGGAATCGGGGACGGTTCTCAGAGACCTCCTTGAGGAACACGACCGATCCGGTCTTCTTTGTTTCCTCGATATCCGAGAAGAGCCGGCGAAGGCTGACGTCGCTGAGCTGGGAGAACGCCATGTCCACGGAGGCCAAAAGCGTAAGCGCCAGAAGCAAACAGACGGCGATGATTATCTCGATCTCCATTTGTCGAAAAGATTGTAATTTTTACGGGCGGGATAGTAAATCGTGAATGGTAAATCGTGAATGGTGAATGGTGAATCGTGAATGGTGAATGGTGAATTGTGAATGGTAAATCGTGAATCGTGAATCGTGAATCGTGAATCGTAGATCGTGTGTGAAGCCCGACCGTTAGGGAGGGCTACGTCGAGGACTTAGGACTGAGTGCTGAGTGCTGAGTGCTGAGTACTGAGTACAGAGGACTGAGGCAATCGGAACCCGGAGCGCGAGCGACGGGCATCATCGAGGACAGAGAATTGAGTACTGAGTACTGAGTGCTGAGTAGTGAGAAATGAGTGCTGAGAATAGAGTACCAAGTGCTCAGTACTGAGGAAATCGGAACCCGGAGCGCAAGCGACGGGCATCATCGAGGACTGAGTACTGAGAAATGAGTACTGAGAAATGAGTGCTGAGTACTGAGAAATGAGGACTGAGGACTGAGGACCGAGTGCTTGGGGCAGAGAACAAGACGATACAGGATTAGCCGGATGAACAGAATCGGTAGATCTAACTTGAAACATTAAAGCAAAGACGAGCAGAGATTTCCTTCAACCAGGAAAAGAAGAGCATCTGACTCTCGGCGAATTTTTGATGGAACTGTCTTGAGCGTGATCCGAAGAAAAAGACAACGGTACGAAAAGAAGTGAAAGATCCTACCGCTTGCCGGCCTTGCTGACCTTCTTGCTAAGCGCCGATGCGGCTTCCTTGTCGGCAAACCAGACCACTTCTCCGTCATTTGGCTCGATGCACTGGGCGGGAAATCTTGAGCAATTCCTTTTCCCTTCGATCGCCTCGCGAAGAGCTTCCGCCTTCTTGCTTCCCGTGACAGCGAAAAATATACGCTTGGAATTATTGATCGCCGGGAAAGTAAGAGTGAGGCGGTTGGTATCGAGTTTCTCGACCCGGTTCATCACAGCGATCCTGGATTCCTCCTTTAGCGCTTCCGTATTCGGAAACAGAGAGGCCGTGTGGCAGTCATCTCCCAGCCCGAGTATGACGAGGTCAAATCTTGGAAACTCACCTTCTTCAAGGCGGAAAAAGCGCCTGATCGCTTGATCATACTTAACGGCCACTTCTGCAGCGTTTATTATCTCGGTGGGCCAGCGGATGATATTGGGGATCTTGACCTTCAGAGGTTTGAAAAGAAGGTCTTTCGCAAGCTTGAAATTGCTTCTTGCGGACTCGGGCGAAACATCACGCTCGTCTCCGAAGAAGAAATATGTCTTGGCGATCTCCTTTTCGGTGAGATGTCCGCCTTTCACGATCTCCTCGTAAAGGCCGATCGGCGTGGTCCCGCCGGAAAGAGCTACAGTAAACCTGTCAGAAGCCTTGATCGATTCTTTTGCAGCCTTGGCTATTGCTTCCGCAAGACGGGAGTAGAACTCCTTCTGATCAAAAATGTGAACGTTCGCCATATTTGAAGAAACGAAAACTATATCTCAAAAATGGCTCAGCGAGCAACTGGAGTACGGGAGGAAGCAGACATTCCCGGGGAGTTCATTCGATATCGTTCTTCCAGCTCCTTCCGTCCTTCTCAAGCAGATCATCCGCTTCACTCGGCCCCCAGGACCCTGCCGGATAGTTGGGGAAGTCGCGTGCAGGCAGAGCGTCCCAGACATCAAGCACCGGCGAAACCACCCGCCAGCTTTCTTCTACCATGTCGGCGCGTTGAAACAGGGTCGCATCTCCAATCATGCAGTCATAGAGCAGCCGCTCGTAACCCGTGGACACGGTTTCACCAAAATGGTCAGCATAATCAAACTCCATATCGACGTCGCCCATGTTAACGACGGGGCCTGGTATCTTGGCTCCGAAATGCAATGTGATTCCTTCGTCGGGCTGGATGTGGAGGACTATGCGGTTGGTCGTGAGCTTTTCAACTGGTGTGTTTCGGAAGAGTACGAAAGGGGCGCGTTTGAACTGGATCACGATCGTGGTGTGTTTTCGCTCGAGGCGCTTCCCGGTTCGGACGTAGAAAGGAACGCCGGCCCATCTCCAGTTGTCGATCGCTAGCTTCATTGCGGCATAGGTCTCGGTCTCAGAGGCGGCCGGAACATCTTCTTCGTCCCTATAGGCCGGGGCGTCTTTACCGTCGATGGAGCCTGCTGCGTATTGTCCCCTCACCGTCTTGTGCAGCACGTCCTCCGGCGAGTATTCCTGCATTGCCTGGAGGATCTTTGCCTGTTCGTCGCGAACGGCATCGGCCTTGAACGATACCGGGGGTTCCATTGCGGTAAGCGTGATCAGCTGAAATATATGGTTGGGCACCATGTCCCGGAGCGCTCCGGCCCTGTCGTAATATCCCGCACGATCCTCAACGCCTAGATTTTCAGAGACGGTGATCTGAACGTGGTCCACGAAATTGCGGTTCCAGATAGGTTCGAAAATGCTGTTGCCAAACCTGAACACAAGGATGTTCTGGACAGTTTCCTTTCCCAGGTAGTGGTCGATCCGGTAGATCTGATCCTCTTTCAGGATTTTCAAGACGTGCGAATTCAACTCCTTCGCCGACGCCAGGTCACGTCCGAACGGCTTCTCGTAGATCACCCGACGCCAATCCCCGTCAGTCTCTTCTGCAAGCCCGTGGCGGCAAATCTTGGTAGTTACATCTGCGAACAGCGATGGAGGAACCGCGAGGTAAAAGAAGTAATTGGAAGGGATCGCGTGGTCGGAACTGATCCGCTCGAGGAGGATCTTGATGTCATCGAATAGCTGCTTGTCTGCGTTGAAGTCGCCGCCCGTGTAGTAGATCCGTTTGCGGAACCAATCTACGAGATCGCCATCAACTGCATCGCCGACGAATGTGCGTATCTCGTCCGCCATTCTTGCGGCATACTGCTCGCTCGACATCTCGCCCCGGCTGACGCCAAGAACAGCAAAGTTATCAGGCAGATAGCCATCGCGGGCAAGGTAGTATAGAGCAGGGAAAAGCTTTCGTTTCGTCAGGTCGCCGGTGGCGCCAAATATCACCATTACGCACGGGTCAGATCTCCTCGGTTCGGTCATAGCTTTGTTCCGGTCACTCGTCAATCCTCAGGATCCTACGGTATTCAAGCTCCGTCCTGTCCATTTCCCCGTCGTCGTTCTCGTGATCGTATCCGGAAAGGTGAAGTATGCCGTGGAGGATGAGCTGGCGAAGCTCAGTTTCGAGGGTTAGCCCGTTCTCCGATGCCTGCCGGGATGCCGTCTCCGCCGAAATGACGATGTCTCCGAGGAACTCCGTATCGGAAAATTCAGGATCGCGATACGGAAACGAAAGCACATCAGTCGCGCGATCCTTGCCGCGGAAGGTCAAGTTCAGTTCGCGCATCCGGCGATCGGAGACCAGCACGACAGTGAAGTCCCTTCCTTCTGTCTCAGACACTGTATCTGCTGCAGTCTTTGAAAACGACCTGAGACCGGCTGTCTTGACCCTGACTTTGCGCTGGCGGTTCAGAATATCAGGCATCCGGTCAAACTAGTTCTCTTCTGGAGCGTTGTTGGTGGAGTGTTCCTCGTAAGCGCGAACTATCATCTGGACAAGCTTGTGCCGGACGACATCCTTCTCAGTGAAATAAACGAACTCGATCGGCTCCACTTCGCGGAGTATGCTCTGCACCTGCACAAGCCCGCTCTTTTGGCCCCGAGGGAGGTCGATCTGGGTCTGGTCGCCAGTGACAACAGTCTTGGAGCCGAATCCGATCCTCGTAAGAAACATCTTCATTTGTTCGGAAGTAGTGTTCTGAGCTTCGTCGAGGATTATGAAAGCGTCGGAAAGCGTCCTGCCCCGCATAAACGCAAGAGGCGCGATCTCGATGATCCGCTTTTCCAGCATCTTTGTGACGCGTTCCGCGTCAACGAGGTCGAAAAGAGCGTCGTAAAGCGGACGAAGATACGGATCGACCTTGTCCTGAAGGTCGCCCGGAAGAAACCCGAGCCTTTCTCCTGCCTCAACGGCCGGTCGAGTGAGTATGATCCTGCTTACCTGCTTCTGAAAAAGCGCGTGAACCGCCATCGCAACGCCCAGAAACGACTTCCCGGTACCCGCAGGGCCGATCCCGAAAACAAGATCTCTCTTCTGCATCGCCTCGATATAGCGTCTCTGGTTCGCGGTCTTGGGAGCGACGCTCTTCTTACCTGAGGGATTGAATCGGCCTTTAACGACGTAATCGCGAAGACTGTAGGTCCGGTCCTCGGCTATCTGCCTGAAAGCGTCCCGCAATTCTTTGTCAGTGAATGTCTGGCCCTCGGCGAAAAGCTGGGAGAAATCTGACAAGACGACCTCGACAGTTTCCACGTCCCTGGGGTCGCCATCGATCAGCAGCTCATCGCCTCTGGCCCCTATATGGACGTCAAGCAAAGACTCAAGATACTTTATGTTCTGGTCCTGAACGCCAAACAGCATGTTCAGGCCTTGTGCGGGTAGCTGTAATTTCTTCAAAATCGACAATCGCTTCTCTTAAGATGGATCGGCAGAAATGGTATCGCAACTTCGATCCGAGCGGAAGTAAGGGGGCGGCATCCGCAGTGATTTCGCCGGAATATTGCCGGGAAGATGAGTCGTGAGGTCTGAGGGATCTGGAATTTCTATATCAGGAGAAAGATACGACGGCAACTGTTAATTCTAACGGACGGACCGTCGAGGCCTCCTTGGTAGAGGACATTCTGACGAATCTCGCTAGCTGATTAGAAAGAGCCCTGAATGTTACATCAGGTGACCGGAGTGACCAGCCCCCGGAGCCAGGACGACCAGCATTCACCTCAATGGAAGGGCAGTGGATTTCTGGCTTGCCGGACCTGGCTGCACCACCGTCTACCTGATTCTGAGGAAAACCTCAGCCAATGCTGGGTTTGTACCGGGTCACACATGCGAGTTTAATTGGCCTGGCCAGTTTACAACCACTTCGAATGAGCATTTACATCTTGGTCGAATCACGAAGGGAACTCCGGGTCATGTCAGGTTCATACTGGAGGGTGTCAACTCTGAACAAGCCGGACAATGCGCTCGACAAGGACGTCACTTTGGCCGGCCCAGCGCCGATTCCAGGCACTTTTTTCAAATGGCTTTGGCGCACATTCCCGGTGCATTCGGCGAAGGGTTTGAGCGCAGGCTATTGCCTTTGCCTGACCTCATTCGCGTATGGTATTCTTTCTCCTTTGTAAAACAGTCATTTTTCACCTCAATAGGAGAGAATTCTTTTAAAAATGGACAATAACGGAAACGTTAAGATCGGGAAGGTGGTTCAGGTGATCGGACCGGTCGTGGACGTCGAATTTTCAGACAACTATCTGCCGCCGATCTACCAGGCTCTTCGCGTTACGTCGGAAGGATTCGACGTTGAGGAAACTATCGATGTCATAGCCGAAGTACAACAGCACCTGGGCGAAGGCCGTGTCAGGGCCGTGTCGATGCTTCCGACGGACGGAATGGTCCGTGGGATGAAGGTAATCGATACTGACGGTCCGATCACGGTTCCCGTCGGGAATGCGACACTCGGACGCGTGATGAACGTTATCGGAGATCCGGTTGACGAGCTTGGTCCGGTAAATTCGGTCGACAGATCGCCGATCCACGCCCACGCCCCCAGTTTTGAAGATCAATCCACTGAACTGGAGATGTTCGAAACGGGCATCAAGGTTATCGACCTTGTTCAGCCCTTCCTCCGAGGGGGAAAGATCGGGCTATTCGGCGGTGCCGGCGTCGGCAAGACCGTTCTGATCATGGAGCTGATCAACAACGTCGCCAAAGGGCGTGAGGGATTCTCTGTGTTCGCGGGCGTTGGAGAGCGGACGCGTGAGGGGAATGACCTTCTCCGTGAAATGGTCGAGTCAAAGGTCATACAGTACGGAGACGAGTTTAATCACGCCCTCGAGGAGAATGGGAGCTTTGACCTTTCGAAGGTAAACAGGGAAGCGATCAAGGATTCCAAGGTGTCGCTGATCTACGGCCAGATGACCGAGCCTCCCGGAGCGCGTCTGAGGGTTGCCCTGAGCGGCCTTACAGTGGCTGAGTACTTCCGTGACCAGGGTAACGACGTTCTTTTCTTCGTCGACAACATATTCCGCTTCACTCAGGCGGGTTCAGAGGTCTCGGCACTTCTTGGCCGTATGCCTTCAGCGGTTGGATACCAGCCGAACCTTGCGACGGAAATGGGCGAGATGCAGGAACGCATCACATCGACAAAGACCGGCGCTATCACCTCAATTCAGGCCGTTTACGTTCCGGCAGATGACTACACGGATCCGGCGCCCGCGACGACTTTTGCTCACCTCGACGCTGTAACGGCGCTTTCGAGGCAGATCGTTGAGCTCGGCATTTATCCGGCAGTTGACCCTCTGTCGTCTAACTCGCGAATTCTCGATCCGCAGGTGGTCGGCGACGAGCACTACAACACGGCTCAGGAAGTTAAGCAGATCCTTCAAAGGTACAAAGACCTTCAGGACATTATCGCCATTCTCGGTCTCGACGAGCTCAGCGAAGAGGACAAGCTCACCGTTGCGCGTGCAAGGAAGATCCAGAGGTTCTTCTCTCAGCCGTTCCATGTTGCAGAGCAGTTCACAGGCCTGCAAGGTCGATATGTGAAGATCGAAGACACTATCAAGGGCTTCCGCGAGATAATTGACGGCAAATGTGACGATATGCCGGAGCAGTCGTTCTACATGGTCGGAACCATCGACGAGGCACGTGAAAAAGCCAAGAAGATGGCAGCGGCAGCTTAACAGACGGAAATAGCCCCGCTGTCCGGCGGGGCATATTCAAAAGAAGAATGATCAACCTTGAAATAGTCACACCTGAAAGAATGGTCGTCAGCGAAGCGGTGGAGATGGTCACCGTGCCGACCGCGATGGGAGAGATCGGGATTCTCGACAATCATGCTCCTCTGATCTCCACTTTGAAGCCCGGTATTCTCAAGTACACGGTCAATGGATCGACTGAAGAAATGGTCGTTTCCGGTGGATTCATAGAGATCAGCGGCGACAAGGTCTCGATACTTGCGGACATAGCTGAGTCCAAAGACGAGATAAACGTCGACGAAGCAAGGACCGAACAGTCCGAGGCCCAGAAGGTCCTGGGTGAATGGAAAGGGACCGAGGAAGAATTTGAGATCGAGCTTGAGCGACTGCAGAAGGCGCAGGCAAGGCTTGACCTGGGAATGACGAGATAGACAAAGCTATTGCTATTTCGAAAGCGGCTGGTTCTCAAGAGCCAGCCTTTTTATTTTGTTTGATCGTCGGGATTATGATTTTTAACAACTGCAACTTGCTTCGTCCGGAGGTATAGAGATGTTCAAGTCGTACTTTCCGAACAGTTTCTTAATTCTTTTGAATTCAGTCTGAATTAAGAAAAATTTAGGATTTTCGGTGACTCCTGATGAGAGACTCCTAGCGCAAACTACTCTACAGGAGGCGGCAAATTGTTCAGTTCCCACAAGATCCTCACCCCTTTGCTCATTCTAGTGCTATCGACAGGTATTCTCGGTCAGATCACCCTTTCATCCTCTCAGACGACGGCTTCAATAGATTTCGAGAGTACCGCATCCGGTATTTCGGAAGGGGTTTTTGCTGGTGTGGGATTCTCGCCTTTACCTCTCGATGGTCAACTCGACTCTGATGCCTTCAGCGTCTTAGGGTTCAGCGACGGAGATCTCGGCTTCGGCGGCTCTGCTGTTTCCGGAGACCTGGCACGTGGCTCGATCAGCGGTGGTGGTACATCGACAGGAGGGCTCTACGCGCTTGCCGATGTTCCGAATCCCGGTGGAAGCGCGATAGCCTTCCAGCCTGGAGGAAGTGATTTCACGCCAGGAGCCCTGATCTTGCGGATCGTGAACCAAGACCTGAACGAAATACTTGTTCAGTTAACCGTTTCTTACGACATTTACGAGCTCAACGATGCTGGAAGAAGCAGCTCTCTTGATTTCTCGTATTCCACGGACGGCGTCAACTTCATACCGCTCCCAATGCTAGGCCACGCATCGACGGAGGCAGCAGATGCGTCGCCTATGTATGTCAAGATCGGGTCGGGCGGTCCGAGCAGAACTGCCGCGATCGGACCGATCTCGATCGCTCCGAGTGGCGGTGAGATCCTCCTTCGATGGCAGTCCGATGATCTCTCAGGAACGGGATCGCGAGACGAAATCGCGATCGACAATATCTCGATCGAAGGCGTTTTCCTCGGAACAACGAATGCGGACGGAATGATCGAAGGCACGGTGCTGACCTCGAAAGGCGATCCACTGTCCTTTGTCGCGATCAGGCTTTCGGGAAAAAGTCTCGGCGAAGAAAGGACCGTCATTTCTAACCACTTCGGACGATTCCGGTTCGAAGGCCTCGCAACCGGAAATACTTATGTTGTGCAGGCCTTGTCGGGAAGATACTCGTTCCAGATGCCAGTTCAGACCGTATTCCTGGATCAGGACCTGCAGCGGATCACGTTCACCGGGGAGCCAACCGGGTCTTCTGCAAAAGAAGGTCTCTGACAGCCTGCCGGTGTTATAATGCGTTCCCGTAACCTGCTGAAGTTGTAAAGAATATGAGGTTTGACGGGAAAGTGCAGAGCGCTGACAGGGAGAGAATATCCCAGGCGCTGGATGACATAGAGAAACACGGAGACAGGTTTCACAAACGGCTTTCGCGGTTCATACGCTCGTCGGATCTCGCGCTGTATGTCGATCTTGCGGAGAATGTTCGCGGATCGGGCAGCGTAAGCTTGAACGGGCAGTGGGGCGCACGGCTGGCAGTGGGAGCGGGTGATCTCCGTATGTTCGACGCGGCAAGGCACGTACGTCTCAACATCGCGCGTGAAACCATCGATACGGGGGGACAGCGCGGGATTGAAGGTACCCTCGTTCACGAAGGCAAACACGCACTGGATTTCTCGAAAATGCTTTCATCTTTCTCGGCAGCGAACGGGCGTTCGTTGTTTAATCCTACCGCATACCAAAGGGAGTACTCTGCCCATCTGACATCGGCTTTCTATCTTCGATTGAGGGGAGGGGAATACGCGGACGAAGGAATCGATCTCGGGCTTCTTGAAGTCAGGAACGGCGAATTGTCTGTTAGCGTCGAAGGCATCCGCCAGCGGCTTCGACGCAACTACGGACTCACACCGGAGACTCCGGGCCAGACTCTGAATCACTCCGCTTATCCAAAGATCAGAACTCCAGAAGAGATGTGGTTCGGGATCGTTTGATTGCCGCATTTCCATTCACCATTTCCCTTCCAAAATGACCATCACGATCACCACCGGGATCACGGAGCTTTACAGGCACGATGTCGCAGGTATCTCTCCTTACTTATCGAGGAAGCTAGCGAACGCAGTTGCCGGTGCGGCAGATAAGTCCGATCCTGAAGAAGCCACCGTCGATGATCTTCTGGCCTACTTTCCGATGAGGTATGAAGATCGTTCAGATACTAAGGCGATCGACGAGCTCTACGAAGGGATAGAAAGTTCAGTCGTCCTCCACGTCCGAAATGCGGACGGCTACAGGGTCGGACGGAAGAGGCCGAAATCTGCTCCTCCGCTATATATCTTCGAGGTGACAGCCGGAGACGAGAAACTGACAAGGAAGCCGGTCATCGTCTGGTGGTTCATCTCGGGCAAAGGAGCAAAGAACATTGTCGAATACTGGAGGAAGAGATTTGCGCGCGGCACTTCGTTTGTTGCATACGGCAAGTGGGAATGGGACAACCGCCGTAAAACGTTCTCATTGAAATTGGCAAAGCCGGACGAGATCGAGATCCTGCCCTCCGAAGATGACACCGAAGCGAGGGCTCAGGATCACGAAACACCCGAACCCAAGGGCGAAGCCGATAAAAAAGAAGACCTCGAAGAAGACCTGGACCGCCCGGAATTTTCGGCTGTTCACGTAGGTCGCCGAGTTCCCGTTTACAGAAAGCTGGGGCCATTCAAGACGAAGCGTCTGCGTGAGATCGTTTTTGATGTGCTCGGAAAAATAGACCCAGCTTCGATCGAGGACAGGCTTTCGAAATCAACGCTAAAAAGACTCAAGTTGATCTCAAGAGCTGATGCAATAAAGCAGATCCACTTTCCTCCCGAGGACGCCGATCTGCGAAAGTACTCTTCGTTCAGAAGTGAGGCTCACCGCCGGCTCATCTTTGAAGAGTTCTTCTGGGTAAGTTTTGCGCTCCAGATACTGCGTTCTGATCGTCGTGAGGAAAAAAAAGGAAACCTGATCAAAGTCTCAGAAGCGACCCGCAAACGGATTTCTGATCGTCTCCCTTTCAAGCTCACAGGCGCTCAGCAAAAAGTGGTCGACGAGATCTTTCGGGATTTGGAATCGGAATCCCCTATGAACCGGCTTGTTCAGGGCGACGTCGGCAGCGGTAAAACGATCGTTGCCTTCATATCGATACTTGCCGCGCTTGAGGCGGGATTTCAGGCTGCTTTGATGGCGCCGACCGAAATACTCGCCGAACAGCATTTTCGGAACGCAAGGGAGTTCTTCGCTGAAACGGATCAGAATGTCGATCTTCTGATTGGCGGCCTGAAGGCTTCAGAAAAGAAAAAGGTCAAGGCACGCCTCGAATCGGGTGAGACCGGGTTGGTGATAGGCACACATGCGATCATTCAGGACAACGTGGAGTTCAAGAGTTTAGGTCTTGCCGTGATAGATGAACAGCATCGTTTTGGAGTGCTTCAGAGGGCGGAACTTAAGGAGCGAGGTTACAACCCGGATGTCCTCGTGATGACCGCGACTCCGATACCAAGATCGTTGGCAATAACCGTGTACGGAGATCTCGATGTTTCGATCATTGACGAGCTTCCGCCCGGGAGGACCCCGGTCAAGACCGTCGTCGTCGGTGAGGACCAGAGAAAAGGGGTCTACAAAGGCATCGAACGCGAAATAAAGGCCGGAAGGCAGGTTTACATCGTCTATCCACTGATCGACGAATCCGAGAAGCTTGACCTTAAAGCGGCGACCAGGATGTATGAGGAACTTCGCGACAAGAGGTTCGGGGACCGGAGAGTTGGCCTGCTGCACGGCCGCTTGAAGACACCGGAGAAAGAGTCGGTAATGTCTGAATTCGTTTCGGGAAACCTCGATATCCTTGTTTCAACAACTGTTATTGAGGTGGGCATGGATGTGCCAAATGCCTCGCTGATGATCATTGAGCACGCAGAAAGGTTTGGGCTTTCTCAGCTTCACCAGCTCCGCGGCAGGGTTGGAAGAGGAGCCGAACAGTCATTCTGTGTTTTGCTGACGGGAGACAAGAAAACAGTCGTAGCGAAAGAGAGACTCGGGATAATGGAGGATACGGGTGATGGATTCCGAATCGCGGAGAAAGATCTGGAGCTGCGAGGGCAGGGTGAGATTCTCGGTACGCGGCAATCCGGCGTTCGGACATTCCGCGTGGGAAACATCGTTCGTGATTTTGAGATCCTCGATGCGGCAAGAAAGGAAGCAGAGAGGTTCCTGGAAGACGACAACGAGGGTGAAGAAAGAAGAAGACTGCAGTGTGCTATTGAATCAGACCATCGATACAAGCTCGGCAGCATCGGTTGAGCCCGCCCTTTGATTCAAATTCACTTGATAATCAGCCGATTCTCTGATTAAATCACTCCATCAGCCGCAGTCGTGAATTGATCGCCTCCCCTTTCAGATGATGAGATCTCCCGCCGTCCGGGCGAACATGATCCTGGACGACCGATCTCAAACGAAGAGCGTCCGTCTTCTAGTACGATGAGCAACAACCGTCGCGGAGAATCCGCGAAGTCCTCACAGAACGAACGTACCCCGCTTGGGGACGGACAAGTCCCGGATACCAAGAAATCTGGTACGCCAAACGACCTGCTTTCAACAAATAACCTCGTAACCGACGGAAAACTGAGCGGTCAACGGATCACTTATCCGATACTAAGAGGCAAGATTCCCATTCCGGCTGCAGAGCGGATGGCGGTATTTGCACGGATCGGAGATCTGATAGGTTCAGCTCGTTTTCTTGACCTATGTGCGGGTACCGGGGCGATCGGGATCGAGGCGGTCTCGAGAGGCGTCCAGGTCTGCACATTTGTAGAAAGGAAGCTGAAGCGCTGTGAGATGATCCGGGAAAACCTGCAAGCGCTGGGGATCAAGGACGGGCACGGAGAGGTTTTCGAAGAGGAAGCGGTTCCTTTCCTCAAAAAAATGTCTCGCAAGCGGCGCTTCTGGGACATCGTTTTCTGGGATCCGCCTCACGACACCGATTATGACGACGCTTTTCGCTTCCTCGCGGCGGGAGCTGTCATCCGGCCAGAAGGAAAGCTGTTGCTGAGGCACCATTCCGAGATGTTTTTCGAAAGCAGGATCGGGAGACTGAAACGAAGGAGTGTTTTTGAAGCCGAATCCAGTTCTGTAAGCTTTTTCGAGCGATACTACTGATCAAACCGAAAATCACCTTATATTAATGCTGATCGTGTGCGTCTTTGGCCGTACCCGTATATCCTCATTGGTATGCGAGTGATTTCCGGGATCTATGGAGGAAGGACGCTCCGAAGCCCTTCCGGGACCCGAACAAGGCCAACCTCAGACAGGCTTCGTGAAACACTGTTCAACGTTCTTGCGCCCCTCATCACAGAAGAGACCAGGTTTTTGGATCTTTGTGCGGGAACCGGAGCTATCGGAATCGAGGCGATATCCAGAGGAGCAGTGTCAGTAACCTTTGTCGACAAGTCGCGGCGTGCGTGCGGGTTGATCGAGGAAAACCTCGATCAGCTTGGCATACCCGAAAGCAGGACCGAGGTAGTTTGTGCCGCGGCAGGCAAGTTTTTGAGAAAGAACCCTGAACTCGAGTGGGACATCATTTTTTTTGATCCACCGTATTCCTCTGACTACGCCGCCGTACTCGCGCTCTTCGGGGAAGGACAGGCGAATTACCTGACCCCGGAAGGGCTGCTCGTTGTCGAACACCATGCCAAGACCGTGATCCCGGATGCCGTTTCCGAGATCCGCCGGTGGCGGCTTTTGAAACAGGGAGAAACGAGGCTCAGTTTCTTTGAGAGAAACTAGGCCGGCGAGACTTTTCGGGATGAAGATCTTTGTTTGGCTGATCCTTTGCCTTATCTGGGGCACAACCTGGATGTTTATCAAGATCGGTCTTGAGGACCTCCCACCCGTTTCGTTCGCTTATCTGCGTTTCATTCTTGCGGCTCTCGTGATAGGGCTTGTGATACGGTTCGGCGGCCTCTCGTTCCCGAAGACAAGGCAACACTGGAAACTACTTGCTTTGACCGGCTTCCTTCAGTTCTCGATCAACTACAGCCTGGTATTCTGGAGCGAGCTCTACATCACTTCGGGTCTGGCCGCAGTGCTTCAGGCCACAATTCCTGTCTTCGGGCTTTTCCTTGCGAAGTTCCACCTCCCGGAAGAAAAGCTGACTGTTCTCAAATTAGCGGCGCTCGCTGTCGGTCTTGCCGGTGTTGCGGTTATCTTCTATGACCAGCTCAGACTTGAGAGCTATATGGCATTCATCGGTTCTGTTGCTATAGTGATAGGCGCTTATGCAGCGGCTCACGCTTCGGTTCTTACGAAGGCAAAAGGAGGCGGACTCGGCCCGGAGGCGATCGTTTTCGGCCAGATGATCTGCGGTCTTCCTTTCCTGATCATAGTCGGTCTCGTGTTTGAAGGGAGTCCGTTCGGTTTCAATTACTCTTTCAAGGCGGTTTCCAGCGTTCTTTACCTCTCGCTTTTCGGAACGATTGCCGCTTTCTGGCTCTATTATTGGCTTCTGAGCCGTGTCGAGTCGACCAAAGCAATGACGATAGCCTTGGTAACTCCGCTGATCGCGGTTGTGTTCGGCGCCATGTTTCTCGGCGAATCGCTCAGGCTTCAGGTAGTTCTGGGGGGGCTCCTGATCTTGTCAGGCGTCGGCCTGATCGTGTTTCGAAAGCGGCTGCCCAGAAAAGTGATTGCAGCCTGATAACGGAGATATGAATTTTCGGTTTACAACTGCCGGCGAGTCCCATGGCAAAGCGCTTATCGCATTGGTCGAGGGCGTACCAGCCGGACTGGCGATCGATAAGGGAACGATCGACTTTGAGTTGGCGCGGCGGCAGTTGGGGTATGGCCGCGGCGGTCGTATGAAGATCGAAAGTGATCGCGTCGAGATTCTGTCAGGGATTCGGCATGGAAAAGCCATCGGGTCGCCGATAGCGATGATGATCGAGAACCGAGACTTCGTGCACTGGACTGAGGTGATGTCGTCCGAGATCCCTGAATCTCCTCCCAAGAACGAGAGAGTCGTAAAAAGGCCACGGCCGGGTCACGCAGATCTCGCCGGCGGTCAGAAGTTTGAGGCTCGCGATCTGCGAAACATTCTCGAAAGAGCTTCTGCCAGGGAAACCGCGGCTAGAGTGGCTTGCGGAGCAATAGCGAGAATACTCCTTTCGGAGTTCCGGATCGAGATACGGAGCCACGTCGCAAAGCTTGGAGACATTCCGAAGCGGCCGATCGACGCCGGATGGGAAGAGATATCGTCGATCAGCAACGAGGCCCCGCTCAGATGTACTGATCCAGAGATCGAAAAGGAGATGGTAAAAGCTGTAGATCGAGCAAAGGAATCCGGCGACACACTGGGCGGAGTATTCGAGGTTGCCGTGAAAGGGATTCCGCCGGGCATCGGGTCGCACACGTCGTGGTATGAGAAACTTGACGGCAGGCTCGCCCGGGCCGTCATGTCGATACCGGCAGTCAAAGCAGTCGAGATCGGTACCGGGGTCGAAAATTCGGGTCTTCGTGGTTCAGCGGTGCACGATGAGATTACTTTCGACAACGGTGAATTCGGCAGAAGTACAAATCGTGCGGGAGGCCTTGAAGGCGGGATCACAAACGGACAGGAGTTGCGGGTCCGCGGATACAAGAAACCGATTTCCACCCTCAGAAAGCCGCTGAGATCGGTCGATATCGATACGAAAGAGGTCGATGAGGCCGCATTCGAAAGGTCGGATATCACAGCGGTTCCTGCTGCCGGCGTAATAGGTGAAGCGATGGTTGCTCTCGTGCTCGCCGACGCGATTCGCGAGAAGTTCGGCGGTGATTCGATCTCTGAAATGCGTCGTAACTTTGAGGGGTACATTGCGCAGCTACGTGATTACTGATCATTCAATTCCTTTCGATGTCGCCGACCCCCCTTCAAAGAAGATTCACGCTTGAGCTGCTTACCGAATGGCGAAAGCTGGAACTTCCTTTCGCGAACGAAACTCTGATCCTCGCGGTTTCAGGAGGTGCAGATTCTTGTGCGCTTGCCGCCGGTGTATCGGAATTACGAAACCGACAAAAGCTTGAAAATGATTTTATCGTCGCGCATTTTGATCACGGTCTGAGAGGGGCCGAAAGCCAGGAGGATTCTGAGTTTGTTAAAGAACTTTCGCAGGAACTCGGCTTCGAATTTCTTTCCGGAAGCGCTCCCGCATCGGTGTTTCGTTCGAAGTCCAATCTGGAAGAAAAGGCGCGGAAGGCGCGATACACGTTCCTCAGAAAGGCGGCCAAGGCGACCAGCGCCCGTTACGTGCTCACCGCCCATACACGAAACGACCAGGCAGAAACGCTTTTATTGAACTTGGTCAGGGGAGCCGGGCTTTCGGGCCTTTCTGGAATGGCTCCTGTACGTGTGCTCGGAACCGATGGGGAACGTTCGGGTCAACGTCCCCGTAACGAGGAACCCGGCATCCTCCTCGCCAGACCGATGCTGAATTGGGCGACAAGAGAAACGAACCGTGCGTACTGTGGTGACTGCGGGATAAGTCCGAAGGAAGATAGTATGAACACCGACTTGGGTTTCTCAAGAATTCGGATTCGAAACCAGGTTATTCCGCTACTAGAAGAGCTGAATCCCAGAGTAATCGAAACGATCGCCGCCTCTGCCGATACGCTGCGTGACGAGAATGACTTTCTGTCCCTTGATGCGAAAACGCTTCAGGCTTCAATAGCGGAAGCTGAGAATGTGAGCCTGGAAGTTCGCAGGTTTACGCAAATGGCTGACGCGGTTGCGGTTAGCATTGTCCGGCGCTGGATCAAGATTCGGAGGGGTTCATTGAGGGCAATCTCTCGCAAGCACTTACTGTCCGTAGTTGATCTTGCAAAAAGCGGCAAAAGCGGAAGACTGGTTGAACTCCCGGGCCGGTGCCGGGTCGTCAAGAGGCACGGCCGTCTGTGTTTCGAAGATGTTAAAGTTGAAAAATGAAGGTCGGCAATCTACAATCAAAGGTTGTGGTGCTGGACTGTAAGCACCCGGTGAACAACGTGGTTTCCGGTACTTACATCCTAGGCCTTTCTTCGGGACAGGCTGCTGAGATTTATTAAATGGTCCAGTGCTGGCATTATTTGGAGGCTTTAACTTGAGTTCGAAAGCAAAACAGATCCTTCTGTGGTTGATGATCATTTCCAGCGCTCTGCTGTTTGTGTGGTTTTTGCAGAGCAAGCAGGGAAAGAACCCGCAGGACCTCACGATCGACGCTGCGATCACGCGAATCAATAACAAGGATTTTAAGGAAGCGTATTTCAAGGCTTCGCAGGTGGAGTTCACCGATGCGAACGGCGACAAGTACGTGACCACGATCGGCAGCGATCCGATGCGCGAGCTTCTGATCAACAAGATCGAGGCCCACAACGAAGCGAACGCGTCGTCTAAGATCGAGCGTAAAGAAGACCCGCCTTCAAGCGGATGGGGCTGGCTTGTACTGATACAGATA
Organism: Acidobacteriota bacterium; assembly: GCA_003385635.1. Lineage (GTDB taxonomy): Bacteria > Acidobacteriota > Blastocatellia > Pyrinomonadales > Pyrinomonadaceae > Aridibacter. The sequence goes on from QQUY01000001.1 coordinate 1,299,506, forward strand.
CTTCCGTTCCTCCTGCTCGTAGGTTTTCTCGCATTCACGCTCCGGCAAATGCAGGCGGGTGGTAACAAGGCTCTCAGCTTTGGAAAATCGAAAGCAAAGCTTCTAAATAATCAGCAAAAACGCGTCACGTTCAAAGATGTGGCCGGAGTTCAGGAAGCAAAAGAAGAGCTTCAGGAGATCATTGAATTCCTGAAGGACCCGCAGAAGTTCCAGAAGCTAGGCGGCAAGATCCCGAAGGGCGTCCTCATGGTAGGTCCTCCCGGAACAGGCAAGACGCTTCTTGCCAAAGCGGTAGCGGGCGAGGCGAACGTACCTTTCTTTTCAATATCTGGATCTGATTTTGTCGAGATGTTCGTCGGCGTCGGCGCATCGCGCGTCCGAGATCTGTTCGAACAAGGTAAGAAGAACGCGCCATGCATCATCTTCATCGACGAGATAGATGCCGTCGGGCGTCACCGCGGCGCAGGTCTTGGCGGAGGACACGATGAGCGCGAGCAGACACTCAACCAGCTGCTTGTGGAGATGGACGGGTTTGAGTCTAATGACGGCGTCATACTGATGGCTTCGACAAACCGACCAGATGTGCTTGATCCCGCGCTCTTAAGGCCCGGACGTTTTGACCGCAGGGTTGTCGTAGGCAGGCCTGATGTAAAAGGGCGCGAAGGTATCCTCAAGGTTCACACCCGAAAGATCCCGCTTGACGAGAACGTCGATATCAGCATCATCGCGCGAGGAACTCCCGGATTTACAGGAGCCGATCTTGCTAATCTTGTAAACGAGGCTGCACTGAATGCCGCTCGCTTCGACAAGAAAGTAGTGACGATGTCCGACTTCGAGCTTTCAAAGGACAAGGTCCTGATGGGCGCCGAACGAAAGAGCATGGTCATTTCGGACGACGAGAAGAAACTGACGGCCTATCACGAAGCAGGGCATACGCTGGTTGGCCTGAAGGTCCCTTCGGCCGATCCGGTTCACAAGGTCACGATCATCCCGCGCGGGATGGCGCTTGGCGTCACCCAGCAGCTGCCGGAAGGCGACAAGCACAGTCTTACGAAGGAGTATCTGACGAGCCAGATCGCCATTCTTATGGGCGGCCGGATCGCGGAAGAGATCTTCTTCGGCGACTCGAACGTGACGACGGGTGCCTCGAACGATATTGAAAGAGCAACTGACCTTGCTCGTTCAATGGTCTGCGAATACGGCATGAGCTCCCTCGGGCCTCTGACCTTTGGAAAGAAGGACGAGCAGATATTCCTCGGCCGTGAGATCAATCAGCACAGGGATTATTCGGAAGACACAGCGATCAAGATCGACCAGGAGGTCAACAAGATCGTCGCCGACGGTTACGAGAAGGCCAGGCAGGTCATTACGGACAACCACGACGCGATGGTCAGGCTTTCCGAGGCGCTGCTTGAGCGGGAGACGCTTGACGGTGTTCAGATCCGGCGCGTAGTTGCCGGACTTCCGCTCGATGGCGACGAGGAGTCCGAAGGTTCTGACGATGACGGCTCGGAAGAGAAGTCCAAGAGCCCGTTCAAGAAACCGATACTTCCGCCGATCACGGGCAACAACCCGGCTACGGCGTAAGGCTCACGGGAAATAGAAGTTGGAAGCGAGGTTTGGGAGTGATCCCGGCCTCGCTTTTTCATTGACCATTTATCGATGACCAGGGACCAGTGCAAGACATTCCTGTTTATCTATGTCGATCCGTGGCGAGATTCACACTGAACAATCTGGAAGCCTTACCACAAAGATCGCCAAGGTTCACACAAAGGTCACCGAGAAAATCTCGGCAGCCTTCGTGTTCTTTGTGAATACCTTCGTGACCTTTGTGGTTAACTTTGCGTTTGCAGTAATGAATCGCGAAGAACACTTCACCACGAAGAGGAACGAAGTAACACTAAGAATCAGTGATCCGAATGCCAAGACAACTGTTCATCGTTCATTGTCGGCAGTAGTGGTAGCCGGAGACAAATGTAGGTAAATCGTCCTCGCTCATCCGTGGCCAATTCCCTTCGCGATCTAAACGCACTAACCATGTAAGAGGGCCGGTCGCTACCGCTCCCGGTACTGATTTCATTGGTCGATGATCGTTGAGAACTGATCAATGTCGCTTCGGCTCCTTTCTGTTATGATTGTCGGAGTTTGCCTGCCTCAGCGTATTTGTCATGACGGAACCCAAGTCTGAAAAAAAGATGTTATCGCGCCGCGAGTTCGGCAGTCTGGCACTGGGATCGATCGCGACGATCGCGTTTAGCCAGACGCTTCTGTCAGCGTGCAGCACAAATGAAGGGGTGGCCGAAGCGACGCCTCGGATCATAGGACCAAAGGCTGCGCCGATCGTAAGACACTGGGTCCTTGAGCTTCAGGAGATCAGCTCGGATCTCCGTTCGTCATCGATCCCCGTGAGGATGTGGCAGGAGAAGATCGAAGCTCTATTTTCGAGGATTGAGCTGAAAGACCTCCTCAAGGATATAGATTTCGAAACTCTGAGAAAGCGGGTCGAGATGCCTGATCTCGGAGTCGGGACCGCTCCGGTCGTCTTTCCTGTGATCGATGGTCTTCCTGAAAAAACCGTTTTCGTGAAGAAGATATTCGGGATGAAGAAAGGAAGGGCAATCGTGCCTCACGGGCATAGCAATATGGCATCTGCGCATTTGATCCTCGCCGGCGGATTTCATATGCGGCATTTTGAGAAGCTTGAAGATAAAGGTGATTCGCTCTTGATCAGGCCGACGCTCGACAAAAACGTCAAGCCTGGAGATGCTTCATCGATCTCGGACGAAAAAGACAATGTCCATTGGTTTATCGCTGAATCAGATGAATCCTACACGTTTGACGTAATCATGCTCGATCTGGCAGGAAAGAAATACGACATTCATAATCTTGATATCGAGAAAGCGGAGACAGCTGGAAACGGCGACCTGCGTGCGCCGAAGATCGACGTCAACAAGGCTCTGAAGAAGTACGGCAAACAGCATCACGGGGAACAATCGTCTTGATGCCGGATAGCCAGCTGGGATTGGTCTGGAAAACCTCGCGGCGGATTCTGGACTTGGGTTCGAAGCCGCTGCTGATGGCGATCATCAATGTTACGCCCGACAGTTTTTCCGACGGCGGTGCATATCTTGAACTAGACGCAGCGATTGCGGCGGCCGAAAAGGCCCTGGAAGAGGGAGCCGATATCATTGATATCGGGGGTGAATCGACACGGCCCGGATCGAGAAGGGTGAGCGTCGAAGAAGAGTCCGAAAGGATCGTTCCACTTGTTGAGGATCTTGCGCGTAGATTTGAAGCCCCGATTTCCGTCGACACTTCAAAGGCAGAAGTTGCAAGGCGGGCTCTAAATGCCGGTGCAGAGATAATCAACGACATTTCTGCGTTTCGATTCGATCCGGGTGTCGCAGCCGTTTGCGCGGAATCAGGCGCGGGAATAGTGCTGATGCATTCCAGAGGAGCGTTTGAAGAGATGCACTCAAAGGAGCCTGTTCCGGATATATTCAAAGAACTCGTCGAAAGCCTCTCTGAAAGTGTACAAACAGGACTGGACGCAGGTATCGCAGAAGAAAGCATCGTGATCGATCCCGGTATTGGCTTTGGAAAGAGTTTTGAACAGAACCTTGAACTAGTCGGGGCAAGTGACCGCTTGAGAGCAGAGATTAATGGATTTCCGGTGTTGATCGGGGTCTCGAGAAAATCGTTTATCGGCAGGATCCTCGATGACGCTCCGGTTTCGAATCGTCTCCACGGCACTTTGGCGGCAAATGCAGTCGCATTGATGGGCGGTGCAAATGTTGTTCGTGTTCACGATGTCGGGCCGCATTTTGACCTGATACAAGTGCTGGGGGCCTTACGGAAATGAACGTAGAAGCGGCAAGTAGGAAGATCGGATCGCTTTTAATAGCGATCGCTTTGGCTGCAGGTCAGGCAATGGGTGATGTCGCTCCGCCGCCGGGATATTCTGCCGTTGGCAACGGACTCGAACTTAGGGCGGTAGGCGACCTTTCAACCTATCGGTTTTTCCTCATCGACGGCTCGGGGGAAGCTCAGGAAATTCAGTTCGAAGGTTCAAGACCGGTTCTTATCTCCCCGGATGGTCGCGGGGGTCCGTCCAGATACTGTACGCTTTGGGCGATCGCGGCAGATGAGATGAAAGGTAAAGAGCTTGGTTCTCTAGACGGACGACTTCTCTCCGGGCAGTTTGCAAGCCAGACAAGGCTTCTGGATCACAATTTCAGAAAAGACGTAAACGTGCTCCAGTCAGGCAGCGAGCACAAGGAAAGTTTCGAGATCGCGATGAACTCTGAGAAGGGAAGACCGTTTGCCCGGCCCTTTGGAAATAGTTCCGGAAATTCGGTCGGTATCTCCTATTTCCTGATCGCCGGCGGTGTCGGAGGATTCCTGATCTTCATCGCGGTTGCCGTGATGGGGATCTGGCTTTTCCGACGGTCACGAAAGAAGTCCCAAGCGTAGTACAATAGTCCGAACAACGATGAAGTATTTGAAGTTCTTACCCAGATTTGCCGGATTGGCAGTTGTTGCTTTCTTGACCGTCGGAGCCGCTGATTGCTATAAGCCCGTCACAAATTCCGGTCTTCCCAAGCACATAAAACGTGTCGCAGTTCCCGCCTTTCAGTTTGAAGCGACCGGTGCGCGATACCGGGTCTCATCACGGTTTACCGATGCCGTTATCCGCGAGATGTTGAAGCGAGGCCGCGGTCTGAAAGTGCAGGGGACCAGAGAAGGCGCAGATGCAGTGGTCGAAGGCACGATCCGAGACTTCAGTTTCACAGGTGTACTGCTTGACAGGGAGGGCCGGTCACGCGTGTACGAGGTCGTGGTCACTTCTGCAGTAACGATAACGGACCTGAAAGAGAACAAGGTGATATACGACAATCAGAATTTTGTATTCCGCGATTCCTTCGAATTCAGTGAGGACCCAAGATCCTTTTTTAACGAAGAGGATCCTGCTGTCGAACGAATGGCTAAGGCGTTCGCAGCCTCGGTCATCTCCACCGTCGTGAACGGGATCGGCGTAAGAGAAGAAAAAGGCAACTAAGCCCGGGACGACTTTCCCTCAAATGAAGATCCTCGCCGCGCAGGACCTCAGGAACAGCCTCAGAAGGAAGGAGATCGCTCCGGTCTATCTACTCTTCGGCCCCGAGGGCTATCAAAGAAACCTGGCAGCACAAGCCATCTCGGATATAGCCCTCAAAGGTGCTCATCTGCGCGAATTCAACGAATCAGAGATCAGCTTGAACGCTGAGCCGGTCGGATCCGCGATCGCAGCTTCGGAGCAGCTTCCGATGATGGCAGACAAGCGGGTAGTGCGGGTTACCGATGTTGTGATATCGACCAACAAGCAGGCGTGCAATTTTACAGAGGAAGATGCCGAAGCCATCGAATCGTACCTGAAGGACCCAAGCGGTTCAACGGTTCTAATCCTCGTTGCTGACGAGATCGACAAGCGGCTAAAGGCAGCAAAGGTTCTGATAGAACACTGTACCGCGGTCGAGTTCAGTCGTCTTGCGGAACCTGAGCTGGTTGCTTTTGCAAAGGATAAACTAAAAGATCTGGATGCAACGGCGGAAGAGAATGTGGTCAAAGAGATCGTTGCTCACGTGGGAGACGACCTCAGGAAACTATCTCTCGAGATCGAAAAGCTTGCTGTAGCCGCTTATCCGGATGGGGTTATAACTCGTGAACTGGTTGAGCATCTCGTACCGAACTCCCGTGAGCTGACGAATTTTGAGCTGACGGATCACCTGCTTGAGAATCGGAAGACCCGCGCACTTCAAGTGCTTAAGAAAATTCTTGACGATGGAGCAGAGCCGCTAATGCTTCTCGGTTTGATCGGAAGTAATTTTCACAGGCTTCTTCTTGCGAAAGAGCTTATGAACGAAGGCGTCCCGCGGTCTGAGGTCGTCAGGTCTCTAAGGCTCCCTTATAAAAAACAGGAACCGTTTTTGGCACTTGCCAGAAAGACCGAGCGAGAGAAGTTCTCGGAGATATTAAAGAAGATCGCCGACACCGATCTCGCGATCAAAACCTCCCTTGGAACGCCAAGGATGCAGATCGAAATGCTCGTTTGCGAACTCGCCTCAATGCACTGACGCAGCGCCAAGACTCAATACGATCAATATGTCCAGAAGGCTTTTTATCATTTTCTCGCTCTTGATCATCCCTGCATTTGCTGCTTGTAGCCCACAGGGCACGGACTCTTCTCCGAATGCTACTACCCCTGAGCCGGCACTGAATGGAGCCGCAGAGTCCACCCCGCCAAGGGAAAAGTACAGCCGCGAGATCGGTGATTCCAACGGACTGATCGTACTGTCAGAATCCTATGGTGAGAACGACACGGTCAGGATATACAACAAGGGCGGCGCGGTCTGGTACGAGTTCTCGTACTATGATGAGGCCGCATTCGATGAACTTGAGAGCATAAACACGGATTTTCGGCCGTTTAGTTTCCATCCCGATTACCTTGTTCTTGCGATGCGGGTGGTCGGCGAGGACAGCGCGCTTTACGAAGTCGTCGTGAACGAGGAGTCAGACCTCAGAAAATTCGTGCGAAAGAACGATCCCGTCCTTAAGTACGAAGAATTCGGAGAGCATCTAAAAACCGTCTACGCGATCGATTTTGATACTCAGAAGAACCCTGTGCTGTCGCAGCCGGACGGCGAGCCGGTAATGATCGAGTATTCGAAAGTCAGGATATTCAAGCCGGAAGAAGCTGATGGCGACTGGGTCAAGATCAGCTGGCAATTGGCGGAAGCATCGGCCGGGAACGCGGAATCGATAGCAATGCAGAACGAAGGCTGGATCCGTTGGAAAGACGGATCGAAGATGATCGTTGAGATCTACTACGTCGCATAACGAAAAAAAACGGAAGCGAACCTGCTCGAAGTCCGCTTCCTTAGTTCAAAGGAGAAAAGATGAAGCTCAGGCTCTTAGCCTGCAAGCTCATTGACGTGCCGGGTAAGCCTCGACTTATACCTGGCCGCGGTATTCTTATGGAGAATATTCTTGTTGACCATCTTGTCTATCAAAGAGATGGTCGGCTGAAGCTGCTCTTGTGAAGCCTGCTTGTCACCTTCCGACAGAGCCGCCCTCAGTTTTTTGATCTGGGTTCTCAGGCTGCTTCGGCTGCTGCGGTTGATCGCACGACGCCTTTCGTTCTGTCTGATCCTCTTCTTAGCTGATTGATGATTAGCCATTTAATAGCTCCGTATTCGGTTAAATAATTGCGTCAACGAAATTTCTAAGTATAGGTTTGGGAAGGGGACGTGTCAAGCATCGAATAAGGCCTCAAACGTGGTCCGTGCGGACCGCAATCCGGTGCAGGATATCGACCAGCAAAACCACTATCGGCGGATAAAAGATCAGTTCCGGCGTTAACTGGTCCGCGAACATGCCGGGAAAGAGCGGGCTCGGCCCCAGACCGAATATCGACCGCAACAGAAGACCGATCGCGACGCACAGACCCGTTCCAACTACTAGAAAGACGACCGCCGAAGATCTTGAGTATGGGCGGTTCTCTTCTTCGATCCCCTCAAGTATCGAATCGTGAATGTCCTCGGCGGAATACGTGTACCTTTCGAAGGACGCCTGGAGCCTTTTTGCGAGATGCAGTATGCCGACCACAAAGAGCGTTACGATCGCGATCTTTCCGAGTACGTTCGAATTGATCCAGAACTGAGGCTTGAACGCGGCGGCAAAAATCGTTGAGACGAAGAGCGCGACGACAGGGAAGATCGTTCTCTGAAGCGCCATCTGTTCTTTTCTTTCTTCCGCGACCATTCGGTCTATGATCGCGTTGTAGCGCCTCTCGTACGCCATCTGGCGGACCTTTCTGGCGTGCGGATTGTCGGAATTGAAGACCGTATCCGGCTCGGAAAACCTTTTTCTAAGTCGTAGCTTGTCGTAGTCTGCCCGTTCCTTCGGATTGCTCAGAACCTGATACGCTTTTGCGATATGCGCAAACTCCCTCGACGCGTTCGGGTCACCGTCATTCAGGTCGGGGTGCTTTCGCCTCGCGAGCCTTCGATAAGCCGAACGGATCTCAGCCCGCGAAGCATTGTTCGAGACCTTCAAGACTTTGTAGTAATCGACCATTACGAGGAAAAAATGAGGGACATTCTGGCTGCGAAAGAACTTCCGGCCGGGTGTGTCCTAACCCCACAATCTTAGCACAACATCAGTGGAAATGAGCCGTAAGGGAAATCGTTCAGGAGATTTCCTTTTGTTCCCGGGATACGACCATAAGTCAGGTTGATTGTTCCGTTGCGGATCGGGTTGGCTGTTTATCAACTGTTGTATCGCCTGACGCCCCAAGAGCGCTTAGAATGGCCTTGGCCTTATCGAGGCTTTCCGCGTACTCGGCCAAAGGATCGCTGTCGATCACTACCCCGCCCCCGACGTTGAACTCGGCATATCCGTCCTTAACGACAACTGTTCTGATCGCAACGTTCAGATCGTAACAACGGTCGGCGTTCGGCACACCTGCGGACACCTCCGAATTCCAAAGCTTGTCCAACTCTGGAAACAACGATCTGCTGAACGCGAAGCCTATCGAGCCCATCGAAAGACCCCTTGGTGAAGGTTCAAGCTCTTTGATGATCTGCATCGTACGGATCTTGGGACAGCCGGTTATTGAACCGCACGGAAAAGCAGCAGTGAGGATATCTTTGATACCGGTTACTGGCTTTAAATCGCCTGAGATTCTGGAGACCAGATGAAACAACGTCGGGAGTTCCTGCACCTCGCAAAGCGAATCTACCCTTACCGATCCATAAAGACAGACCCTGCCCAGATCGTTTCTGAGAAGGTCCGTGATCATCGTGTTCTCGGCCCTGTCTTTGCTACTAGTGATCAGATCTCTCAGGTTCTCCCGATCAATTGCACGCTTTCCGTTACGAGGTCGGGTCCCTTTGATCGGAGCCGCTTCGATCCGGTGCTTTCCGTCAACGAAACTCGTTCGCAGGAATCTTTCTGGTGAGATACTGACAACCTGATCTTCGCCGCGGTCGATGAAAGCAGAAAATGCTGCCGGGTGATTAACCCTCAGGTCTGCGTAAAGATGTCTCGCCATACGGTCGGGACCGACCGGGACCCTGATCTTTTGAGTAAGGTTGGTCTGATAAGTATCCCCGGCCCTTATGTACTCAAGTATGGTTTCCACCTTGTGGATGTACTCGTCTTTTTTGATCTCGAACTCTGGTTCGACTTCATCTGCCGGGATTGGCGTGTGAAAAGGCGCGCCGTTATTTTCTCCTAGAGCTTCGAGAGTGCTACGAATTCCTCTTTCCGAGCCGGCGAGGAAAGTCTCGCCTGTAGAGTATCGGTGGATGACGAGAGCGTCGAAAGCAGCCGCGAATATTCCTGTATTCTCGCATCCGCCCGGCCATCCGGAAACCCCTTGAAGTTCTGAGCCAAGCTCGTATGACAGAGTAAAAAAGGTAGCAGGGGCTTCTTGCTCAAACCTCGCGAAGGTACTCAAAGCGCTTTCAGGTAGATCCGGATTTGATTGAATACTGGTGGAAGGAGCTATTCCGGCGATCAACAATCCACCTCCCCAGCCTTCTGTTCCGCAGCTGTCCAGCAAGCAGACTTGTTTGAACTCGGACTGGGCGAGAAGCCTTGAAACAAGCTGTTCGGAAGTGAGATCGAGACGCTTCACGCCCGAATCTTAGCACGCATACGGCGTTTTCAATACGGACGCTTATGTCGTAATATGGCGCAATTAAAGCTACTTCCCGCCCCCTGAACATATGACAGAACAAACGAATGGCAGGCTTGATCTCGTACGCGGACTGGGACTGTTGGCGGCTGTTTCGATCATCGTCGGAAACGTGATTGGAACCGGTGTGTTCCTGAAAGCACGAGTGATGACATGCAACGTGGGAACGCCTGGCTGGGTGCTGGCGGCATGGATAGGCGCGGGATTGTTGTCTCTCGCGGGTGCCCTGACATACGCAGAGATCGCGGCTGCGAAGCCGAAGGCGGGGGGCGAGTATGTCTATCTGAAGGACTCTTACGGAAAGGTTACCAGCTTTCTCTTCGGATGGATGCAGATGTTTATCGCAAAGACCGGTTCGCAGGCCGCGGTGTCTGTAGCTTTTGCGATCTTCCTGAACGATTTTATGGGCGGCACCCTCCGGCAGGTCCTATATGCGGGTAGCATTTTCGGTTACGCATACGAGCTGACCTCGCTACAGGTCGTGGCCGTTATGGTCATCGTGATCTTCACGACAATTAACTGTGCATCTGTTTCGATAGGCGGACAGATCGCGACCTATTTCACTGTCATCAAGATCGCCCTGGTTCTGCTGGTCGGCGTTGGTGCATTCCTTCTTGCCGACGGGTCGTTTGCAAACTTCGCGGCGTCGGGTGCGGGAGGTGCGTGCGAAGAAGTTGCTAATTCGGTGAAGTACGGGGCGGCTGGGTTTACGTTCCTCGGGGGATTCAGTGCAGCGATGCTTGGCGCACTCTGGGGATATGACGGCTGGAACAACATCGCGATGATGGCTGGCGAGGTAAAGAAGCCTCAGAGAAACATTCCTCTGGCGCTTATCGGCGGTACGCTCACGATCATGATCCTCTATGTCTTTATTCATATCGCGTACTTTTATGTATTGACACCGGAGGCGATCGCGTCCGTGTCTGTGGATTCTTCGGTCGCCCAGGAAGTCGCGGTCAGGTTCCTTGGAGCCGCCGCACTGAGTCTTATGACGGCAGGGCTTATGGCTTCTTCGCTCGGAACCTTGCACACCTCGATCCTGAGCGGGGCCCGCGTTCCGTACGCGATGGCGCGGGATGGACTGATGTTCAGGGGCCTGGGTCGATTGTCTGAGGCGACTCGCGTACCGGTCGGAGCGCTGATCCTGCAGGGCATTTGGGCCTGTATGCTCGCCATTTCCGGCTCGTTCGATACGCTAACGAATTACGTCATATTTGGATCCTGGATCTTCTACACGCTTGTCGGGGCCTCAATATTCATCTACCGAAGAAATTATCCGGATATGGAAAGGCCGTACAAGGCGTTCGGATACCCGGTGGTTCCGGTGTTGTTCATCCTGACTGCAAGCGCTCTTTTGATAAACACCGTCCTGACTGACACCTGGAATTCATTGATCGGAATTTTGCTGATCCTGCTCGGATTGCCAGTATACTTTTACCTGACACGGATCTACGACGGAAAGCCCGAAGAGGACTGATGACAAAAGACAGGAGAAAAGGGACCGAAAGACGCTCGGTAAAACGACACGATGTCACGATCGACATTGAATGGGAGGGTGTCGGCCGGCGTGAAGAAGGCGTCCTGGGAGATATAAGTGAAAAGGGCTGTTTTGTGCTCGGGTCAGGGAATGTCGCGAACGGCGAGGTCGTGAACATATTCGTTCCGATCTCGGACGGAATGAAGATCCAGTTCACGGGCGAAGTCGTAAACCACGTCGTTGAGATCGGATTCGGTATGAGGTTCACAGGTCTTAACTCGGCACAGAAAGAATTGCTTCACAGGATTCTTGAGGAAGCTCAGAAGTGAGCGGTGAGCAGTGAGATGTAGACGGTGAGCGGTGAGCGGTAAGCAGTGAGTGGTGAGCAGTGTGCGGTGAGCAGTGAGCGGTAAGCAGTGATTTTTCGATTGTTTAGCTCAACTGTTTACGGGTGGGACAGCAGAAACAGAAGATCGGGAATCGTATCGCCCGCCCGTTTAGAGGCGGGTTTTTCTTTTAGAGCCACGCTTTTCACGGCTTGGGCCGGGTAAGCGCTGCTGTAAATGGTGGGTCGCTTCGCGGTCTCAAATCTCACATCGACCTTCGGTCGAATCTCAAATTTCAGAGCGCTTCCCGATCGCAAATTCCAGATTCCGAATTTCAGATTTCAAACGCACCTTCCGCTAGGTTCCTGGAACCTGGAACTTGGAACCTGAAACTTGAAACTTGAAACCTGGAACCTGAAACCTGGAACTCGGAATCATCAGTCCTCCAATGCTTCAAGCGCTTCCGCCGCGATCTCGCGATCGTCGAAATGAAACTTGTCATTTCCGATTATCTGATAGGTTTCGTGGCCCTTTCCGGCGATGATCACAACGTCCTCGGGTTTGGCTTTTGACACTGCGAGATGGATCGCTTCGAGGCGGTCGGTGCAGGCTATGTAGTTTCCGCCCGCTTCCTGCACGCCCTTCTCTATCTCCCGTATGATCTTCACCGGGTCCTCCGTTCGGGGATTGTCCGACGTGACGATGACGAGATCGCTGAGATCTCCCGCGATCTTGCCCATCGGGGCCCGTTTGCTCTTGTCGCGGTCTCCTCCGCAGCCCATGACCGTAATGATCCGGCCTTTGGCAAGCTCCTTCGCCGTCCTTAGGGTGTTGAGCAAGGCGTCGTCGGTATGCGCATAGTCGACGATCACAGCAAAACCCGCATCCGAAGGTACGCTTTCAAACCGTCCGGGAGCACCGACGCACCGGGACAATCCGCTTACTACCGAATCGAGGTCGTGACCCAATTCAAGTGCGACTGCTGCAGCCGACAGCATATTGTAAACGTGTGGCCTGCCGATCAGCGGGGAAGTGATCGGCACATTGCCGGCGGGAGTTCGGAGTTCAAATCTCGTACCTTCCAGCAGGGAGACTTCGATCTTCTCGGCAGTCAGGTCGGCCTCGGTCTTTTGCGAGAAAGTAACTACTTTCTGACCCTTGGCCGACAGTTCAGAAACAAGACCTCTACCCCATTCGTCATCAACATTGACTATGGAACATTCCGGCGGCTTTCCGAGGCGACCGTCGAACAACTTCTTCTTCGCATCGAAATAATTTTCCATCGTCAGGTGATAGTCGAGGTGGTCTCGCGTCAGGTTTGTGAACACCGCCGCCCGAAAATCCAATCCGTCACACCGGTGAAGATCAATTGCCTGAGACGAGGCTTCCATCACTCCCGCTTCGCAACCTCGGTCCAAAGCGTCTCGAAGAAATCTCTGAGTATCCGATGCTTCAGGCGTGGTCCTTACGGCAGGCTCAGACTCTGCTCCGATTCGGTACTCCACCGTTGTGAGCATGGCCGCTTTCTTGCCGGCAGCCTCAAGCAGTGCGAATGCCAGGTAGGTCGTAGTGGTCTTGCCGTTCGTTCCGGTTATCCCTACAAGCTCGATCTCCGATGAAGGATCTCCGTGGACCGCTTTTGCCGCTTGGGCAAGGGCGGTCCTGGCATCCGGGACCTTAAGCCACGAGCCCTCAAATCCTTCCGGCTTGTCCAGCTCGGAGATCACACCCGCGGCTCCGCGGCGCACTACATCATCAACAAACCGATGCCCGTCAACAGTTTCACCTTGAATCGCAACGAATAGCGACCCTCGGCGGGCCTGTCTTGAATCGTGCGTAACGTCGTTGACCTCAGCGCTTTCCGTGCCGTACAGTTCTGCGCCCAACTTCTCGGCAAGCGTTTTCGTATCGATCAAATGACCGCTCAACTTCTACCTCTCGAAATGCGTATAACGAATTGAAAAACTTGATTTTAACGAGGGAAATCTTACTATTAAGGCAAAGGGAATGACAAAATGAAAATCCTGAAACTGCTCATCTTTCTGATAGCTCTTGGCTTGGGAGCATATCTCCTTTTCTGGCTGTTCGGTTTGCTGGCAACAGTGCTTTGGTACGGCTTCTGGCTGGCGATCGTAGCGCTCGGCGGCTACGTCGGTTACAAGCTGTTTCTTGGCGGAGCCTCAGAGGACACGCCGCAGCTTGAGGAGAAGCGGCCAATTGCGATCAGTGAGCTCGAGAACACTGACCGCGCACTTGAAGAGTACAGAAGAAAGTATCTTCCCAAAGACAGCTGATCACAACATCAGCGAATCATTCGAACCTCAAAGCTGCCTTTTCTGCAAGCCACGCCAGGTGTCTGACAGCCGCATTCCGACTCTGCGATAGGCTGCTTAGTGTGGAAAAGCCGTGCTAGACAATCCCCCTTCGTTCCGTTAAATTCAAATGGCGTATCAGATGTTTGCAGATCCGCTTTGCGGACCGATTTTGAAAGCCTGCCGAGGTGGTGTAATTGGTAGCCACGCTAGTCTTAGGAACTAGTGCCGTAAGGCGTGCGAGTTCGAGTCTCGCCCTCGGCACCATACAATCTTCGCATTGTTGCAAGCCGGTGATGTAGCCGGCGGCAAGAGATGCTTGCGGTAGGGCAGACCGGCGCCGGACATTGATCCTTCGCCGGCTTTGTTCCCTTTCCCGCCTATTTTATGAATTCCGAATTAACAAACAGATCCGAAACGAATAAAGAGATCCGAATTGAGGTCCCGCCTGATGAGGTCCGCAAGGTTTACGATTCCGTTTCAAAGAAATATGCCGGCAAGGTTCAGGTTCCGGGATTCCGTAAGGGACTGGCGCCTTTGGACGTTGTTAGAATGCGTTTCGCCGATGAGATCAAGTCAGAGGTGCTTCAGACGATCCTGCCTGACAAGGTCGCTGCTTCGATTCAAGAACACGGCCTTCAGCCGCTTGCTGAGCCTCACCTCCACCTTGAGAATGCAGAGAACCTGAAAGTGAACGGGTCACAGCCGATCGTAGTAAGCGCTCATGTGGAGGTGATGCCTGAGATCCCTACGCCGGAATATGAAGGGCTCGAAGCGACTAAGAGGATCCGGAAGATCGTCGATGACGAGGTAGACAGCGTGATTGAAGAACGGCTTCAGCAGCAATCTACGTTTATTCCTGCCGACGGCCGGAAGTCCAAAGACGGCGATATGGTGATCGTCGATCTGAAAGGCACTTTCGAGGATGATGAGGAAGCGGATCCGATCGAGGTGAACGATCTGGAGGTCCAGCTTGGTGATGACCTGATCGAGAAGTCATTCACAGAGAACCTGGTCGGCGTAGAAGCGGACGAGGAGAAGGAGTTCAGGGTTGAGTACCCCGAGGATTTTTCATCTCCGGCACTCGCAGGAAGGTCGGTCAGGTACGAAGCCAAAGTGAAGTCGGTCGGTAATGTCGAGACTCCTGAGCTAAACGACGAGTGGGTCGCGAGTCTCGATGAAGAAGTAAAATCTGTAAAGGAGCTCAAGGAACGTATACGCGAGCAAATGGAAACGCTCGCCGAAAGCGACGCTGATGCCCGGGTAAGGAATGATCTGATCTCGAGGCTCATCGAGAAGCATCAGTTTGAAGTGCCGAACGCACTTATTGAGTCACAGGCCAGAAATCTGCTCGACAATTTTGCACAGGACCTTGCTCAGAAAGGGGTTGATCTTAGTAAGGTCGACCAGGGATTCATTGAATCCACCTACGGACAGATGAGAGGCCAGGCCGAACGCGACGTTCGCGGCGCCATGCTGCTCGACAAAGTCGCCGAGATAGAAAATGTCGAGGTCTCGGAAGACGATGTCAACGCTGAGATGGAGACGATGGCGGCTTATTACCAGGTGCCAATCGAACAGATCCAGGCTTCGGTGGCCCAGCAGGGAGGCCCCGGCGTCATCGAAAACAATCTGAGAACTCGAAAAGCAGTTGAGGCGATCGTCGAAAAAGCCAAGATCTCGAAAGGCGAATGGATCGATGAGAATAACCCGGTTGCCGGAACGGACGGGACTGCCGCAGAAGAATCGAAAGAGAAGACCGCTAGAAAGAAGGCCAAAGGAAAGAAGAAGACCTCGGCCAAAGAGAAGGACGAATCAACGTCCGAGGAAGAGTAAAACCGGACTCCGGGATTCCGGGGTTGGCAATTTGAGTGAATAGTTGTATTATCTTGGGCGGTGGCGAGAGCCATTGTCTCCAACAGTTTAACTTCACTCAGTTAAACCAACTTCTCAAAAAATCCCGGATCCACAGTAAAATCAGAAAGGATAAGAGAGGAATACTATGGCATTAGTTCCTATGGTGGTCGAACAGACTTCGCGCGGTGAGCGTGCGTTCGACATCTATTCAAGGCTCCTTAAGGACAGCATCATATTCATCGGAACACCGATAGATGACACGATCGCCAACCTGATCGTGGCCCAACTGCTGTTCTTGGAAGCCGAGGATCCGGAGAGGGACATCAATCTTTATATCAACTCGCCGGGCGGGTCTATAACCGCCGGCATGGCGATCTACGACACGATGCAGTTCATTCGAAATGACTGCACGACGATCTGTGTTGGCCAGTGCGCGTCTATGGGCGCCCTCTTGCTTGCGGCGGGCGCGCAAGGAAAGCGCTTCGCACTTCCGCATTCAAGGATCCTGATCCATCAGCCTTCGGGCGGTGCGCAAGGTCAGGCGACCGATGTAAGGATCATGGCGGAGGAGATCCTGAGGATGAGGGAGCTAACTTCGCGGATTCTCTCCGAGCATACCGGCCAGTCATTCGAGCAGGTCGAACAGGATGTCGAGCGTGACAGGATAATGTCGCCGATCCAGGCAAAAGAGTACGGCTTAATAGATGAGGTTATCGAGCACCGCGAGAAGCCGAAGTAGTCTCGGCCTCCGATCTCAGTTTTCCGGCATCAAAGGCTGAACCGAACTCGTCTCTAAGAACCTATGTCGATACTTAGACCAGAAGAAGTGCTCAGATGCTCGTTCTGCGGGAAATCGCAGAATGAGGTAAAGAAACTGATTGCGGGTCCGAGCGTTTACATCTGCAACGAATGCATAGACATTTGTAACGAGATAATAAACGATGACGAACAGGCCGAAGCGGCTTCGACCCGAACTGCGATTCCGAAGCCGCAGGAGATCAACGAGTTTCTGGACGATTACGTGATAGGGCAGGACGATACCAAGAAACGTCTCGCGGTCGCGGTGTATCAGCATTACAAACGCCTGGAACTTGCAAAAAGGCGATCCGATGTCGAGATCCAGAAATCGAACATTCTCTTGATCGGGCCGACGGGTACGGGAAAGACCCTTTTGGCGCAGACTCTTGCGCGCTTCCTGAGCGTTCCATTCTGTATCGTCGACGCGACTACCCTTACTGAAGCCGGTTATGTAGGTGAGGACGTTGAAAACATAATTCTCAAGTTGCTTCAGTCGGCTGGGAATGATGTCGAGAAAGCGCAGGAAGGGATAATCTATATCGACGAGATCGACAAGATCTGCAGAAAAGATGACAGCCCTTCGATCACTCGCGACGTCTCCGGCGAAGGTGTTCAACAGGCACTTCTAAAGATCCTCGAAGGAACCGTCGCGAACATCCCGCAAGGCGGGGGGCGAAAACACCCCCAGCAGGAATTTCTTCCGGTCGACACTACCAACATACTCTTTATATGCGGCGGCGCCTTCGTCGGCCTGGAGAAAGTGATTGAACGGCGATTGCGTAATAAGTCGCTCGGATTTAAGGCCGACGTCAAGAACGCCGCCGAAAGACGCGCTGAGGTCGCCAGCAAGCTTGAGCCGGACGATCTGGTCCATTTCGGGCTTATTCCAGAGTTTGTCGGCAGACTGCCCGTCACCGGAACCCTACACGAGCTGGACGAAGACGCGCTCGTTAAGATCCTTACAGAGCCTAAGAACGCACTTGTGAAGCAATACCAGCGCAAGTTCGAGTTCGACAACATCAAGCTGAAGTTTACTGACGGTGCGCTTAAGGCAATTGCTAAGCAGGCGTTTGAAAGAAAGGTGGGCGCACGCGGGCTGATGATGATCCTGGAGGAGCTTCTACTCGAACCGATGTTCGAGCTGCCTTCCCAGCAGAAGGTCAAGGAGCTCGTGATAACCAAAGACGTCGTGGATCGAAAAACGCTCCCGTTCGGCACTGTGAAGAAGAAGGAAGCAGCTTGATCAAGTGAGTGAGCAGTGAGCAGTGAGCAGTGAGCAGTAGGCACGGAGTCGTTTGGCCCGCCCATTAATGGGAGGGAGCAGAGCATCGAGAAAACCTCAGCACATCTGTTTAGCCCGCCCATTGATGGGCGGGTTTTTGATTTCTTGGAACCTGGAACTTGGCCTGGTTGCGCTTCTTACCGTACGATTCGCGTCCCGCTCAGGCACGCGCCCTAACGGTCGCGTTTCTGCCAATGGCCGTAACTGTAAAGATCTCGGAATCGGTAACTTGGAACTTTGAACTTTGAATTTTGAATTTTTAACTTTAGTACCCCACCGCCGCTCCGTCTGCTCTCTTGTCGACGACCCCAAGCCTGTAACCTTCCTTGTCGATCCCGACCGCAGTAGCTGAGGCAATCGACCTTGGACTGCTCGCAAACTTGTGACCGTAGCTTTCAAGTATTTTTATCGTGTCAGGCGACATGCCATACGGTTCGTAGATTACCTCGTCCGGAAGCCACTGGTGGTGGACTCTGGGTGCATTCACCGCGTCTTCAAGATCCATTCCGTGGTCGATAACATTGATAACGGTCTGTAAGGAGGCCGAGATGATCCTTGGGCCGCCCCTCGCTCCAACCTCGAACCAGAACGAACCGTCCGGACGCAGAACGATCGTCGGGGTCATCGAGGACAACGGCCGTTTGCCTGGACCTACAGCGTTGAATTCTCCTTGAACAAGCCCAAAGATGTTTGGCACTCCCGGCTTTGAGGCAAAATCGTCCATTTCGTCGTTGAGGATGATCCCGGTGCCCTTGGCGGTGACTGCCGATCCATATAGGTTGTTCGTGGTATAGGTATTCGATACCACGTTGCCATCCTTGTCGACGACTGAATAATGGGTCGTGTCCTGCGGCTCATTTCCCACCTGTATTCCGGCGCCCAACTCGCTGCTCGGAGTCGCTTTGCCCTTCGAAATGGACTTTGCTCTTTGAGCCGCATACGACTTGTCGATCAGCTGTTCGGTCGGTACATCATTGAAATCCGGGTCGCCAAGCAATTCGGCGCGATCTGCAAACGCACGTTTCATCGCCTCGATCAGAAGGTGATACTTGTCAGCCGAGTTGTGGCCTAACGACCTGAGGTCATGTCGCTCAAGCATATTGAGCACCTGTACCAGGACAATTCCGCCGGATGAAGGAGGCGGCATCGAGATGATCTTCGAGCCCCTGTAACTGCCTTCTATCGGTTTTCGTTCGACAGCCTTGTAGTTCTTAAGGTCGTCCAGCGTGATAAGGCCATTGTTGCGAGCCATGTCATCTGCGATCAACTTGGCTGTCGTCCCTTGATAGAACCCTTCGGCTCCTTTGTCCCTTATCCTTTCGAGCGTTGCGGCAAGGTCTTTCTGTACAAGGCGGTCTCCGGGCTCAAAGTATTCTCCCCCATTCAGGAAAATCCTCTTGCTGTCCTCATAATTCTCAAGCCTTGAACTATATGCCTTGAACAGTTCTGCGAGTCGTCTGGACAGCACGTATCCTTCGGCGGCGAGCTTTCTTGCAGGTTCGACAAGCTCAGCCCACTTGAGTTTACCTGAACCGTATTTCTTGAAAGCGAGTTCAAAACCGGCGACAGTTCCAGGTACGCCCGAGGCCCGATAACCGGTCACGGGACCCCCTTCGCCGCTGATCACATCTCCTTTTTCGTTGAGATAGATATCTCGGGTTGCGGCTGCCGGGGCCATTTCCCGATAGTCAATGGCGATCGAACGGCCGTCTGCCATCCTAATGACCATAAACCCGCCGCCTCCGATATTTCCTGCTTCCGGATAGACCACAGCAAGTGCGAATCCTGTGGCGATCGCGGCATCGACCGCATTTCCGCCTTTTTTCATGATCTCGGCGCCGACCGCTGATGCGATCGGATGATTGGAAGCGGCCATAGCGTGCTTTGCCGAAACGGGTTCCCTAGCGCTAACGGCGAGTGCAAGGCAAAGCATTGCTGCCGCAAACGCCATCACTTTCAACGACGAGATTCTTTCTGCCATTCGTGCTTTCATATTTTTGGACTGATAAACTCTAAGGTCATCGACGGTTCTGATAATAGATGTTTTTAACGACGTAGAATAGCCGATAATCCTGTCTTTCGTAAGTACTCCACGAAACGATCATGCAAAACGGAAGATCTAGGCGCGACAAGTCCTCGTTTTCAAGAATTTTGGCAGTGTTAAAACTTTACTAGACACAAAAAACTTGGCACATAGGCCTGTAATTTTGTAAATTTTATAGTTCTCAATAGAAGATTGCTCCCGCACCTCGGGCGGTGCCTCTTATCCGCCAGGTACGGCAGTTCGTTTTACATCCGGAGCTTAGTGATGATGAACAGACCGATACTTATCCTGATTTTGATCTCCCTTCTTGTCCCCGCTGCCGCATTTGCGCAGAAGAACGCGAGGAATTCTTCGGAGAAGCGCTTCTCCGATGACAGCACAGTTTTCGGTCGAGTTGAGGCGCTTTCTGAAGGCAACGGAGTATTTGTCCGTTGGGAAACATCGCTCGAGCGGGACAACCTCGGCTTCGAGGTTTACCGCAATTCGGGTTCCGGATGGGAAAGGGTATCGAGGGCGTTCATACCCGGCGGTCTTCTGAAGCACGCGAGTTCAAAGAATCGCACGTACAGCTATTTCGATCCGGAAGGGCATTTTGGATCGATGTACGTGATCAGCAGCCGTCATCTGGACGGCGGGTCGCAAAGCACGAAGGTAGTTCACCCCTCTTACGAAGCTTCACTATATTCGAAGGTCGGAAGAAGCTCTGAATCGATGAAGAAGGCGGCTGAGTCAGCTGAGCCGGTGACCGAACGTTACTCACCTGCGACGGATCCGCGTTCGAGGCAAGGACTGGGATCGACGACTCTTCCCCCGGATATTGACCAGCAGTTCTGGGTGGCCTCTCAGCCTGGTGTAAAGATCGGGGTAAAGGAGACGGGGCTGTACAGGGTCTCGCGCACGGAGCTCGAGAATGCCGGTTTTGACGTTAATACAGACGAATCGCTCTGGCAGCTGTACCTGAACGGTAACCAACAGGCGATCATCGTCGGCCAGAACGGTGACTTCATAGAATTTTACGGCAAGGCGCTCGACGCTCGTTCGACCGATACGAACGTATATTTTCTAGTTGTCGGCAATCAGGCCGGGAACCGTATGGCGAACATTGTCCGAAAGAGCAATGGCAGCAATACGGCAAGCAATTATCGCGAGAATTACTACAAGCGGGACAGGCTCTTCTACGTTTCAGACGTAAGAAACGGGGACCTTGAAAACTTCTTTGGCGGCGTGATCTCTTCGACCGCTTCGAATGTAATTGTGAACTTCGATTCCGTCGACCATAACTCGCTGAAGACTTACATTCAGATAAATGTTCAAGGATTTACTCCCGGTACACACAAGGTCGCGGTTTCAGTGAACGGTACTTCGCTGGGAAGCTTCTCGTTTTCGGGAATGACGGCGGCGGTCGCCGACATTGGTGTGCCAACCAGCATTATCAACGAAGGCGCGAACACAATAAGTCTTCAGGGAACTGGTTCTCCGCCTGACATTTCCTTTCTTTTCGACGTATCAGCGCAGTATCCGAGATCTTATGTTGCTCGCAACGACGAGCTGCTTTTTCCTGTTCCGCTCAACAAACAGGTCACTGTCACCAATTTCACGGATCCGACTGTCCGGGTGTTCGATCTGACATCCGCCGACTCGCCGGCATTGATCACGAACACGTCTCTAGGGAATCTGACAAAGCTTGGTACGGATTTTCAGGTGACGATCCCTTCAAACAATCCTTCGACGATGTTTGCTGTTTCGGAGGCGGGAGTTCGCACGGTTGATCAGATCGTGCTGAACAATCCTTCGACTCTTGCGGACACCGCGAACAGTGCCGAAATGGTTATCCTCAGTCACGCGGACTGGCTGACGGAATCGGAATCCTGGGCTACATACAGGACCACGGAAGGGATCAACTCGGTCGCCGTCGACGTCGAGGATGTCTTTGACGAATTCGGATTCGGGATCAGAAGTTCGGATGCGATCAAGGAGTTCATCAATTATTCAAGGCTGAACTGGTCTGGTGCTCCAGGCTACATAATGCTTGCCGGCGACGCATCGTACGACCCGAGGAATTACACCGGCGCCGGTGGCGGGGACCACGTCCCGACTGACCTTATCGAAACGGTCCGGGGAGAGTCAGCAAGCGACGAATCGCTTGCGGATTATGACGGGAACGGACTATCGGAAGTCGCGATCGCCCGAATCCCCGCAAACAACCCTGCACAGATAACTAATGCCCTGGCGAAGGTGATGGCTTTCGAGGCGAGTGTAACGAATGCGCCTCTACGGGGATCACTCTGCGCCAGCGACATTCCAGATGTCGTAAATTTCGAGGATATATGCGAGAGGGTGCTGGACGAGCTGCCGGCGACGATTCCCTTCACTTCTGTGAACCGGGCTGATAACAATGCGAACGCCACGCTGATCTCAGAGATGAATTCCGGAGCAGCAGCCAATACTTTTGGCAAGTATATCGTCAACTATACAGGCCACGGATCGGTGGTCGGCTGGACACAGGTATCGTTCTTCAGAAACAACCATGTGTCGCAGCTTGATAACAGCGACGATCTCACGATATTCACTATGCTGACTTGTCTCAACGGGTATTTCACGGATCCTTCGGGTACTGGACTTGCGGAGACGCTTATCCACCGTGTTGGAGGAGGTGCTGTAGCGACCTGGGCGTCGACCGGTGAAACGACACCTGATGTTCAGGAGATCCTGGCGACCAAGTTCTATGATGAACTTGGTAACAATCCGCAGGTGAACAGGATAGGCGATCTGGTGAAGTCAGCAAAGACTGCAGTTCAGTCTAGTGCGGATGTCAGGCTCTCTTGGGCCCTTTTTGCGGATCCGGCGATGAAGGTCAAATAGCTTGAGGGAGAATCCGAAAACTGAGAGGCAGCCTGAAACGGCTGCCTGTTTTTATCTCGGCTGTACCCGGACCATGTAACTGCATATGGACAGCGGCTGTCCCGGCTCAAGCGTTATTCGCTGGCCTATCGGAAGTTCCCGGCTGTTCAGCATCGCCGGATTCCGGCCTTCATTTATCACCGTAAAAGTGCCTAACTTGTCGAGGATCAGAACGACGTGACGGCGGCTTACTTCCGGATCCCCCTTAAGTGCGATATCGACCGGTTTGGATGCTGAGCCTCGGCCGATCACGACCTCGCTCTGATATATCGGAATGACCGTCTGCCGGACGCCGCCTTTCCAAACCTCTAGCTCGTAGAGCGACGTCTTTCTCGTACTTACGGCGGTAAGTTCTTCTTCTTCTCCAGAGGAGATCGGGGTTACCTGCGCGAACGCGTTGTTGCGGGGAGTCGCAACAGGCTGCTGGCCCTGTCCGATAAAATCTGGCGGATCAAGGTTCCTCGGCGTATGACCGGGCTGCCTTGGTGTCTTGGATGCTGGCCTCTGGATCGTGGCATCAAGGCCTTTTTCCCCGGGTTTCTTTCGCGGAAGGACCCCGGTCTTTGAGGAAGAATCCTCTTCCCAGCTGTGCTGGACTCGGATATCGCCGGTTTCAAGAGTTCCATCGACCCGAAGCTCGACCGCGAACGACTGCGTCTCCAGCTTCTTTTTCCCTGCAAGTTCTTTCGCACGCTCCGCGAGCACATGATAGAGGCCCTGTTCAAGCCCCCTCCGCTTTGCTCCCCTCCAGTCCTTGTCGTCATCTTCGCTGAGAAAAATCAGGTATTCGGTCGGGATGATCGTTGTCCCCTGCGGGAGAGGTACCATCTCCTTCTGCATCACGTCCTCGACAGCACGGGCGATCTTTACGATGAACTCCTCAGCCTCGCTTCTCGGCTTGACCTGTGCATCGCGTGCCGCCTTTTCGAGGACGAGCTCGGCACTCTCACCGTCGATCCATCTCCTTACTTTGTCCAGAACGCTCATTGATCTTCTTCAATCGAGATTGTCTCGTCGCCCCTTCGGGTTTTTCCGCTTATCCAGCCCCTGTCCGAGAATCCGGGATCCGCCTTTGGCGAGCCATATTCGAGGATCTGTACTTCATACCAGTGATCCTGCGATGAAAGGATCTGGAGCCTCGAACCTTTCGGAACGAGTCCGATCCGCGGATTATCGGTGCTGGCGTCCGACCGGAGGTTGATATTCATCAGTGCAGTGGCTTCACGTGCACCGAACAGTGAGTATACGGACGGGATCGACGCCTGCGAGAGGACATAATTATATGTTGCGTAGATCCCGACCGCAAAAAAAGCTACGAGTAGGAGCGCGACGACGACCGACCGCAGTGTTCTTCCTTCACGGATCGGTAAGAACTCCGGACCCTGCTCGTCAGGCTTTCTGGAATCTTCTTTTGAAGACTTTACTTCCGGGGCCTTGACCTTTTCAGGGGCATCGCCGGGAGCCGGGGCCTTCAATACTGATATCCCGGTGCCGGGGCGTTTCTCCTTTATCGCCGTTTTCAGCTTGAGGTCCCTGTCAGTATCGAAATTCGCTTTTACAGGCGCCAGAGGAGTGTAACCGGGGCTTAGAACAGGCTGAGGAGTCGAATGAAGCTCACCCGGAAGACCCGGATCTGTCCTTCGCGCACTGTAGGAAGGCTCAGAAGCACTTACAAGATCCTCCCAGAATTCCCCTGCCGTCTGGTGGCGGTTCTTCGGGTCGTCATCGGTCGCCTTCCGAAGGACCCGAAGAAGTGGCACTGCCCAGGATTCTTCCCTTACCTTCATCGGAAGCGCCTCGATCGGTCGGTTCGAAAAGTATCTCGGAGACTCGCCTGTAAACAGCACATAAGCTGTCTTCGCCAGTGAGTAAACGTCCGCAGCGGGGGTGAGTTCTCCAAAACCCAGCCGGCCCGTCGTACCCGACATCATCGGACTGTGTTCCGGCGGCGCATAGATGTTTGTCCCGACCCGCGTGATCGGCGCATCCGACTCCGACATTCTTGCGACGCCGAAGTCAGCTATCTTAACTATCTTGCGATCTCCGGTTAAGAGAAGGTTCTGCGGTTTTACGTCACGGTGAATGACATTCTTCCCGTGCGCGTGGGACAGACCCGAGCTCACCTGTTCCAGGTATGAAAGCGCTTCCTCAAAGCTGATCCCGTTCGTCCGGGAGTATTTTGCAAGGTCACCGCCCGGAAGGAACTCGAGAACGAGGAAATGAAAGAGGATTCCGTTCAGATCCTGAGCCGTACCGTGTCCGAGCCTGCTGATGATGTTTGGATGCCGCACCCGGTCCAACGCCAGAGCTTCGTTCTGAAAATTCTCGACAAGAGTTCGCTCGAGGTCGCGGTCGAGATCGTCATGCATAAAGACATTCAATGCCTTTATTACTACTCGCCGGTGGGCCGATGCCGGGCTGGCAAGCGTGTCTTCCGCCAGATAGATCTCGGCGTAGCTTCCCCTTCCGAGTAGTTTGCGTACCTCGTACCGGCCCTCAAGCCGGGAATCAATGAGCGAAAGTTCTTTCATCAGCGGTCAGGGAAGAGGTTTGCCAAGCCGTTACGGGAATATGTACGAATGCAGGGTTTCGATGTTCAATCACGACGCCCGAGGCCGGCACGGAAGCGGAATCGCTTTCAAACGACTATCAAATTGTATAAAATTACGCCGATTTTGCCTAAATCCACGGCGATTAGATGACAGAAGAAAAGGGAAGCACCGCAAAAAAGAGTTTGACACTCGATTGGCTCGTTGGCGGTGTTTTGTCAAAACTCGGCGACACGTTCGACCGCGTAACCGGACGAAAGTGGAACCCTTCCTCGAATCTCGCCACAAGCAAACTCGAGGAAAAACTAAAACTGCTGCTGGACAGCGAGGCACGGAATTTCGAAGACTCGGGGACTTTTGTTCCTCATATTTTCAAGCTGAAGATCCAGTGGAACAAGTTCTCTACGGATTCTGATGCTGAACTGCGAAAGCTCGAACACGAGCTCCACGCCGCCGCGATCGACCACATAAACGACCGCCTTTACCATACCTACGAACCTATACTCGTCACGGTCGAGAAGGACTATTTCGTCGAGGGCGTCCAGTTCATTGCGAGCTTCGGAAAATTCGCTGAATCTGAGGACGACGAGGTAGCCGTGAATGTGACGCTTAAGAACATTCCGGTTGGCGGTGAAGCAGCTTTTGACGAGCCAGCTGTCGAAGAAGCGGAGGGAGCGGAGACAAGCGAATCCGAGGGGCTGGAGGTCTGCTTCGAATTCAGCCTGAAAGGTGCGGGAAAACGCGCTTGTGTGACCTTCGGGGAACAAAGAAGGTTTTCGATCGGCAGGACGGGAAGCAATGACATTGTGATCGACGACATCAGCATATCCAAAACTCACGCTGCTGTAGCGATGAACAGATCCGGCGAGATCGTGGTGGCAGACACCGGCTCCACGAATGGAACATTCATTGGGTCCGACCGTATGGCTTACGGAAAGGCAGCATCGATCACAAACGGCTCAAGGCTCAGATTTGGAGACGTTGAGGTCATAGTGAGTGTAGAGGAGACCGACGCCGGTGAGATCCCTGACGAACCGGCCCCCGTTGACCGCGAGACCGTGCAGCCGACCGAGAGCTATGTAGTTGAGGAGCCCGCTCCGACGATCGCGTCTGACAGAATCGACGTCTCTGAAAGGGATAAACGTGAAGACACAAAGGAGGACTGGGAAGTTTAGTTGATGCTATTTTTCTTTTTGCAATCCGACTGGGACTTTCTAAGGCCCGAGAACCTGTTGGGATTGCAGGTCCTTGAACGAACGCCCGCGGCCCTGACGCTCATCACGCTTTTGGCGCTTGGCGGGGTGATCGTACTCGTCCTACTCGCTTTCCTTGGCAATTTTCGCCGCCCGAAATTTGCATTCGAAACAAACCTCCCGCGCGAGGTAAAGAGGAAGCTTAGTTCTACCGCAACAAACCGCAGCCTTCGGATCTGGCAACTTGTCTTTTTTGCTCTTGCGTTCGGCGTTTACGGCTTCCACGCCTACTGGGCGTATTTTGCCGACGAGAACAACGAACAGTTTCAGGCGTTGAGCTACAAGGACCTTCGATACCGGAGAACGAACGCTGCAAGTCTACGCGGATGGATGCTCGATCGTTCCGGAAAGCTCGAGAATGCGCTCGCATACTACGGAGTGGATTCGGACGGTGAACTGACCAGGGGATATTCTCTCCCCGTCGAAACTGCCCATCTGCTCGGAACAGAGCGAGGCACGCCGGGTCTGGAACGAACGCTTTATCAAAAGAAGGAAGACCCGATGCCGGAAGCCTGGGAGACCTTCTGGACGATCAGGCGGCTGGAGGATTCGGAGCGCGATGTCACCGTTACGCTCGACAGGGACCTTCAGCAGTACGTTGCGAAACAGCTTGAGGGAAAGACCGGCGCTGTTGTGGTTCTCAATCCGCAGAACGGCGAAGTCCTCGCTATCTATTCAAATCCGTCGTTCAACGTAAACGAGGCTCAGTCCCTTTCGGACTGGCTAAAGCTGGAAGGAAACAAGAGGGACAAGCCGCTGCTGAATCGTGCGACACGCGAGTATTACGTTCCCGGCTCGACGTTCAAGACCTTCACGATGATCTCTGCATTCCGGAACGGAAAGCAGAACTCGATCTTTTCTGCTCGGCAGGAAGGATTCATTCCGTTCAGGGGCTCGCGGCCGATCCTTGACGCGAACGGTGGCTGCGAGCCGCCGTACGGGTGCAGGCCATTGCCGATCACGCTGGCCTATGAAGCATCCTCCAACCAGTATTTTGCACAGCTTGCGGTCTCTCTAGGAAGGGAAAGGATCTCTGAAACAGCACGGGCGTTGGGCATACTTCCAGTTTCAACCCCTGCTGAAGCAGTTCAGGCGCCTTTCTTTTCGGACATTTGGAATACGAGCGACCCTTCGATAGCCAACGCCCTAGCCCCGCAGCGTTCTACGATCGTGACCGGCAAAGACATTTCAGCATACGACATCGGGCTTGAGGGAATGGGCCAGGGTTACGCCGGTCAGATGACTCCTTTACAGATGGCACTGATCGCGGCGGCGGCGTCCAATACTGACGGCTTGCTAATGAAACCAAAGATCGAACTTGAGCAGCCTCCAGCTGCTTTTGCGAAAGTGTTGTCTCCGGCACAGGCCCGACAGGTTCGCGAGATCATGGCGCTTGTCACCGAGGGATCAGGCGGAACCGGATCGCGAGTGTTCGCCAGGGTAAGAGCTGCCGGTATAAGGACCGGAGGCAAGACGGGAACCGCAGAGAAGCAGGCGCCGCTCTACGACAAGTCCACAGGAAAACTCAGGACCGTCACGAAAAAGCGCCGGAACGACGAGGGAGAACTTGTTGAATACGAGGCGCCCGTGATGTATGAGCGCACGGACAGCTGGTACCTCTCTGTCGCCCCGATCGAACGGCCGACGGTTGCTATAGCCGTTGTGGTCGAAGGCGGCGGTTATGGCGCAACGACCGCGGCCCCTATCGCCGCGAATATCGTATTGAAGGCAAAGGAGCTTGGATTGGTGACAACCTCGCCCGGGAGGCGTCGAAGATAAAAAGGATGAAAAGCAGGCTCTCAACTCACTTCTTCTTCCTGCTGCTTATCGCCGCAATTGCGGCGATCGCGCACTACGCGATCCATTACGGCGCTTTGATCAGGGGCTACGAGGCCTCGCTTCTTACGGCGGCGAGGAACGTCGGCCTGCTCTTGTTTCTTGCCTTCCTGCCGATCTTTCTTGCGAAAGTGGTCAGGTATAAAGGCGGCTGGACTATCTACACAGCGGCGGTCCTGCTTTTTTCGATAGGGCTGACCGCCCAGTACCGTCTTTTCAGCGATCCCGAGTATACCTCCCGAAGTGGAAAGGCTGAGGCTCGTCAGGCGAAGATAAAGACCCTTCAGCAACACTACATCCAGCAGAACTACTCAGCCGAGAAGAAGAGGCTGATGGGGCTTCCTCCAACCGATCCGGCGCCTGTGGATCTTTCGAAAACCGAACCACGCCCTGCGGACATAGGGGTTTCGGACCTTGTCTCTGGCAAAACGATAAACCCGCTTCTTGCTTTCCTTTGTTTTGGCGCGGCGCTGTTCCTCGTAATGAAGGACAGAGTCATAGACATACTCAAAAACAATGGATTTCTTATAGTCACTCTCACTTTGGGGCCTCTCCTGCTCGCCGCGATCACTTCCAGCGCGGGCAAGTCGATTGGGAACATGACACCCTGGGAACCCTCCAAGATTCCTTTTCTGGTCGGATTTGCGGCGGTGTTGGCGGCTCTCTACAAGAATCTCGCAAGGACTTACTGGGGAATTCCAAGAGCCAAGGAAGTAGTTCCGCTCGTGTTCATGGCCGTCCTGCCATTCTTCCCGTTTTTCGTGTTGAAAGATTTCGGCCAGATGATGGTCTTCAGCTCGGTGTATGTGACGCTGTATTTCATCGCCGTCAGACGATTTCCGCAAAGGTTCGTACTGATCGGAAGCGTGATCCTGCTCGTCTCGATATTGGTGGTAGGTGCACTTCCGGTCAAGACTCAGGAGAATGTCCCGCTGCTTTCGACGATCTCGAAACCTGTTAAACAGGTTCTTCCTGACCGGATCCAGCAAAGATTCCATCTCTGGCTCGACGGATTCAATCCGCCTTCGCCGGAAACGGACTGGTGGAAGGACGACTATCAGGCATATTACAAGCGGCTGGTCGAACGCAATCCCGAACTTCCGCAGATGCTTGAGGAAGATCCTTCGCTCCAGAGGTCGATAAATGTCGACGCCTGGTTCGACATATTGGCGTTTCAGCCTGCTCAGGCGACTTTCGGTCTCGCTTCGGGCGGCACGACCGGCAGGGGACTCGGGCTTGGATACGTCGAATTGATACCCGTTGCGGACTCGGATTATATCTACGCAGCTATCGCCGAAGAACTTGGACTTTTAGGGGGTTTGTTGATAATCTTTGCGCTGATAATCTTTGTCAGTGCGGGTGTTAGGACGGCGCTTGACTGCCGCGATATGTTTGGCAAATTATGCTCGGTGGGCCTCACGGCCTTTATCGGGTTCCAGGCACTAGTCAACATCGGAGGCATAACGCGCGCACTCCCTATGACGGGTATCACACTCCCGTTTGTAAGCCACGGCGGATTCAGCCTCATTACCAGCTTCACGATGCTCGGGATGCTGATGGCTTTCTCGCACAGAAACATGATCGACAGGCAGATCAGTCTCAACCGGCCTGAAATCGATTGATTCCAAACATCGCCTTCATACCCGGCCCTGGGCATAAGAAATCGGAGGCAGACGATAATGCAAGTTGAATTGCAGATAACTTCGGCGTCGATCTCGGACAGAGGTCTGAGTGAGAAGCGGCCGGAGAATGAAGACTCCTACCTCGAATTGAGGGAAAGTGGCCTTTTTGCTGTCGCTGACGGGGTCGGTGGTGCGCAGGCAGGGGATGTTGCTTCCCAGATGGCAATGGAGATCCTGGCCGAGGCCTTTGTCAATCTGCAGGAGAACGGCGATGCGGAGTCGCGTATGCAGCAGGCGATCGAGCGTGCAAACGGCGCGATCTTCCAGATGTCTCACGATCTTCCACAGCTCAGCTCTATGGCGACGACCGTCGTCGCACTTCACATAAATGACAATATTGCCACGATCGGTCACGTCGGGGATTCAAGGCTCTACAAGCTCGATCCTTACGGCGATCTGACCCAGGAAACACTCGACCATTCGGTCGTGGAGGAAGAGGTGCGCGCAGGTCGTATGACGCCGGAACAGGCGGCGGTTCATCCGAGCCGGAACGTGATCAGCCGTGCCCTCGGTGCAGAACCGATGGTCGAGATCGATCTGAAGACGATCATGATCGAGCCGAACACGATGTTTCTGGCTTGCTCGGACGGCGTCACGCGGCATATTGAGGATCACGAGTTGCGCGAACTTTTGATCAATGCTCCCGATGAGATGGCGTTCTGTCAGACAGTGAAGGACATTTGTTACGAACGCGGCGCTGAAGACAATCTTACCGCGGTCGTGGTTAGGGCCGAAGCGAGATTTCCGGAGGACTTCGATCCCGCTGAACTGGATGTAGGAGAGGAAGATACGATCGCGACTGCGAGGCCGGAGGCGGAGGAGGAAGCCGTCCTAACAGCGGAGACGCCAGAAGACGAGTTTTCTGGAGCAGAGACTATTGACGTTGATGCGGAAGACACTGAGGAAGAAGTAATACATCTCGCTGAAGAAGATATTGTAGTGCCGGTCGACCCTTCAGAGGCGGGCGACGATATCGAAGTAAGCGAGACCTTAGTCGAGGAGAATACTGAGTCCGACGGTATCTCAATGAAGTCTTCCGATAGCAAGAGTTTCCTCTCGATCCTTGGAGACAGCGATGGGAGCACGGAATCGGATAAAGGAATTGCACCTGAAGAAGGTGAATCATCACGAAGCGGAGGCGCGCTGAGAGCGGTAGGGATGCTGTTTGGAGCGCTGATCCTTTTCTCGCTAGGCGCTGCGGCAGGTGTCGCCGGATACCATTTCTTGATGACTCCAGCCGAAACCGTTGAGCCGATAAGAACCGAGGAGCCGGCGCAGATAGAAGTGCCCTCGTTCGAACAGACTAAAGCCAAGGTTTACGAGGACCCCGTTGCGTCGATCGCCACGCTGGGAGCCAACCCACAGAACGCGGAAGATTACTATTTTCTTGGACTTGCATACTTGCTCAACGCGAGGTACGACGAAGCCGCTGTGGCCCTAACGAATGCGTCCGACAGGCTTCCAGACTACGATGAGGAGAATAGGGACAATCTTGCCAAGGAGATCGCACTTGCGAGGTCCGTTGTCGGAAATCCCGCGGCGCGTGAGACGTTCGCTGAAACACTAAAATCGGCTCCGGGTGCACCGACCCCCGGTGAAGCGGCTCCGGGCATTCAGTGATCCGGATTTCGAAGAATTTGCATCTGCCTCCTGGCCTCAAACAGAAGCACTCCCGCAGAAACTGAAAGATTCAGGCTTTCCACCTGAGCCTCAAGCGGTATTCTCAGCGTCATCTCGGCGGAATCTTTGATCAGTTTGGGAAGGCCATGAGCCTCGGACCCGAAGGCGAGTAGACACGGGGCCGAAAGATCTTCATCGGTATAGGATTTTCCCGTGGACGAGTCCGTGACGGCAAGTCTTAGCCCGATCCGCTTCGACCATTCCAGGATTTCTTGTTCAGGGACCTTCTCAATAACCGGCAGCCTGAAGCTCGCCCCCATCGAACCGCGAAGAACGGCCGGAGCGTAGGCGTCCACAGATCCTGCCGAAGTGACGACACCGGCAGCTCCGGCTGCCTCGGCCGTCCGCAATATAGAGCCAAGGTTCCCCGGATTGTTGACTTCGAACAGAAAAAGGACGACTGGAAGGCCGGTTCGTCGCGATGAGATCGATGATTCAAGATCCGGGAGAGCGTGTGAGGGGCGAACGCAGACAAGGGCTATACCCTGTGGATTTCGTGTATCTGAAAGGGAACTGAACAGGCGGTCGGGAAGAACTGCAGTGTTGCCGGCCCTCCGATAAGTGCTGACAGCCTCGGAGCTGGCATTGTTCTCAAAAAAGGAACGGGAAAGAAATGCCGACTCGATGCGGGTACCGCTTGCGGCAGCTTCTTCGCAAAGCCTTGCTCCTTCAACGAAGATCCTGTCTTCGATCTTACCCTTCCTGACTCGCAAGGCGGCCTTGTAGCCCGGATTGTCCTTGCTATCAATAGTCTTCATCGGAAGGAATCCGTACTTCAGTCTGAGTTCGGTCTTGGCTCGATCCGGATCGTCTTAATGCGTACTTCGTCGATAAGTTTCTCTCCATCGCGCGGTGCGCCGCCAATCGTCCTAGCATTGACCATTCCATCTATCACCTTGCCAAAGATAGTATACCGGCGGTCGAATCCTGGTTCGCGTTTGAGCGTTATGAAGAATTGGGAGTTCTGGGAATCGAAATCGGGTCCACGTGCCGCCCCTACGATACCGGTATCGAATTCGATGTCGCTGAACTCCGCCTGCACATCCGGCTTGTCCGATTTCCCGGTCCCGTCATTACCCGGATCATCATCCTTGGAAAGGGGGTCGCCGCTCTGGATCACCGACTGGTTGACGCGGTGGAAGATGACGCCGTCGTATACGCCTTCCTTTGCAAGTTGCTTGAAGCGCTCGACCATTTTGGGTGCGATGTTCGAATAAAGCTCGACGGTGATCGATCCGTATGCCGCCTGATTCTCCATCTCGATCACCGCCACCTCGCTGTCGGCGACAGGCTCGGCATTTTCCCGGACTTGGGCGTTCAAGTTCGATCCGGCTTCATTACAGCCGAGCAGGGTAAGTGATAGCAGGATCCAAAGTGCAGTTGAGAGAATGCGCATCGTCAGAATTCCTTTTTCGAGTCTAAAAGTATCGTAACGGGACCGTCGTTCACCAGCGCAACGTCCATCATTGCCTGGAATTGCCCTGATTCCACTCTCTTAACGGTATTTCTGGCTGTAACGACGAAATGTTCGTAGAGTGCGTTTGCGCGTTCAGGCGGGGCAGCCTTTATAAACGAAGGCCTTCTTCCTTTTCGGGCATCGCCGTAGAGCGTGAATTGCGAAACGACGAGGAGCTCGCCGCCGATGTCTCTGAGAGAGAGGTTCATTTTCCCCTCGTCGTCTTCGAAGATCCGTAGATTGACGGTCTTGTCGACAAGATACTCGGCGTCGGACTCCGAGTCCGAGCCGGTAACGCCGAGCAAGACCATCAGGCCCTTTCCGATCTTTCCGACAGTCTCGCCTTCAACAGACACTGACGATTCTGAGACTCTCTGGATTACGGCTCTCATCTCGAGACTTCGGCTTTATTCTTCTGATTCGATCGATACCTTCTCCATAATTACCGGCTCGATCGGCTTGTCGTTCGAATTCGTATCGACCTCAGCGATCGAATCAACTATGTCCTGTCCTTCGATCACACGACCGAACTTTGTATAGCTCGGAGGGAGCGGATAGTCGACGTGCATTATGAAGAACTGCGAGCCATTCGTATTTGGCCCCGCATTTGCCATTGCCACCGTTCCTTTCTCGTACGGCCCGTCGTAAAGGCTCGAATCACGATCGATCTCATCATCGAACTTTCCGCCCCAGGCCGACTCGCCTCCGTAGCCTTCGCCAAGCGGGTCGCCACCCTGGATCATGAAGTTCCTGATCACACGGTGAAAGATCACGCCGTCGTAATAACCTTTCTCGGCGAGCAGGCGGAAGTTTTCCGCTGTTTTCGGCGAGTCTTTGTCGAATAGTTCTAACTTGATCGTACCCTTGTTGGTCTCGATGACCGCTTTTGTGTTTGCCATTTCGGCCTCCAATAAAATAATCGCCGTAAATTAAAGCATCAGCTTAATTTACAGCCAATATGAATCTGTCGATCGCGGCCGCCACGCCGTCTTCGTTGTTGCCTAATGTTGTATAAAATTCCTCTCGCTCAAGCAAACTCTCATCGGCGTTTGCCATTACGACCGAGGTTCCCGCGTACTCGAGCATCTCGAGATCGTTGAAATTGTCACCGACTACCATCACCTCTTCCCGGGAAATACCCTTCGAAAGTACGTACTTATTCAACCCGGCAGCCTTGGACGCGTGGGGTGGAAGAATGTCGAGAAGTGTGAAATCGAGATGCGGATAAACTGTTGCGAGAATATTGACCGAGTCCGCCAACTCGTTCTCCAGGATCATCTGGAACTCGTACATCTGGTTACAGTTGCCGGAGAACGATATGTGAATGATGTCGTTGTCTTCGACCACAGATTCGAGTGATTCAACGTGGTGTACGGCTTCTTCGGCTTCGTCTCCGTGAAGGTGCTTTGCCCATATCACGTACCGTTTCAGAGGTAGGTTCTCGTCTGAGATGTTGTCGTAGAAAAGGGTGCCTTTTCCTTCCGGATCCGCGCTGACCAGCGCGTTCCCTCCGTGCTCATAACCAACCCGGAGGATCTCGCGGACTGCATCATTCTCAAGCAGATCGACCGAGAATGTTTCGAGGGATTCCGCGTGTTTAATAAGTGCGCCATTGTGCGTGAGGATCGGTGCATTGAATCCCGCTTCGAGTGCGACAGGCCTCGCGTCCCGAAACCGCCTGCCCGTCGCGATGGTGACGAGCACGCCTTGATTCTCGGCATCGCGTATCGCAGATTTGTTCGTATCAGAAATTGTCCCTTCGGAGGAAAGAAGGGTCCCGTCGAGATCGAGTGCGAGGAGTTTGATCGGCATTGGTGTTAAGGATACAGGAGTCAGGAGTCAGGAGACAGGCGAGGAGAGAACACAGAGTGGGGAATTGAGAATTGGGAATTGGTAATTGGTAACTGAGATCGTGAAAAAAACTTATCGTCAGGAGCAGCGCTTCCGCTGCGTTTCGAGGCAAGGCCTCACAAGCTGGGAGATAGACCACTAACTTCCGAATTCACTCATTCATTGCTATGCCGCCTTTCGTGGGGCTTGGGCAGTCCAAGCGTTGATCTAAACGGGAGTCGGGCTTTGCCCGAATTTCAAATTCCAAAGTATTAAGATATCTTTCTTCACCGCTCACCGCTCACCGCTCACCGCTCACCGCTCACCGCCTACTGATCTCGGAACCTCGAACTCGAAACTCGGAACTGCTTTCGCGGGCAAGCCCGCCGCTAAACGGCTCACTGCTTGCGCCTCTGCTCAGCCAGCCAGCGTTGATACTTCGCCTTTCCTTGCTCAAATGCGGCGGCTGACGCATAGAACACGTGCGAGCCGTCGTTTTTGTCGACATCGAGAACATAGTAAAGATAGTCGGTCGAAGCTGGATCTAGCGCGGCCTCGATAGCGCTCTCGCTTGCTGACGAGATCGGCCCGGGAGGCAAACCGGTGATCTTTCGAGTGTTGTAGGGATGATTGACCTCGATATCGCTCTTGTGAATCGTGCCGTCCCAGCGCCCCAGCAGTTTCGCGATATAGACGTTTGTGGCGTCGATTCCGAGTGCCATTCCGCGGTCCAAACGGTTGTAGATCACAGACGCAACCAATTTCCTTTCGGAATCTACTTTCGACTCGTTCTCAATGAGGCTCGCAATGGTCACGACCTCAAGCGGGGTCAGCCCGCGATCCTTTGCTTTGGACGTCCATTCCGGCTTCCACACGTTCTTGAATTCGTTTACAAGCCTTTCGATCACCTCTTTCGGTTCTGCATCGAGAGGGAAGTCGTACGTAGCCGGATACAGGAACCCCTCAAGATTCTTCGCTTCCGGCGCAATGTCCTGGATCAGACTCGTATCGTCCATCAGGTACAGAACTGCTTTGGAGTCCATAGGTGGTTCGGAAGCGAAATTGGCGGCGATCCGTTCCGAGATCTCGAAGCGTGTCCAGCCTTCTGGTATCGTGATCTTTCCCGTTCGTTCATTTCCTGCTTCCAGCAATTCGATAAGCTCAAGGCTGTTGATCGGAGACGGGAACTTGTACTCTCCGGCTTTCAGTGCTGCGGCACGACCTGAACCGCGGAGGTAAAGCTTTGTCGCGAGTGGGCTTCTGACAAGTCCTTTCGCCGCAAGCGAGTCGACGATAATGGAAGTTGACGAACCTTTTTCTATGGTCAGAAATTCTGCCGAGTGGGCGTGTTCGACAGGTGACGTCAAAGCAAGATAGAACCACAATGCCACCGAGGCGGCCGCGAGGACAAGAACCGCAGCGACGATCGTCAAGACAATGCCGGCTTTCCCGCGTCTTCTTTTCGACTCGCCCTTTGCAGAGGAGCCATCTTCGATAGGATTGTGATCTTCAGAAACCATCGGTTGCAAGTAGTTAGCTCAGTGGCAAGAGGACTCTGATAGGGTACAAGAATGCGAGCGTTTGCGGCGATCGAGATCCCGGAGAACATCCGAGACAGGATCGGCAAATATCAGGACAACTTACGGAGCGCCTTCCCGGAAAGATCTCTGAAATGGGTCGGAACTGACAAACTCCACGTCACGCTCCGGTTCTTTCAGTCGATAGATTCGCGCCAAGCCCAAAACGTAATCGATGCATTGGGTATGGCCGCTACTGCCTGCACCAGTTTTGAAATGACCATTTCCGGAAGCGGGACGTTTCCCAATTCTAAAAAGCCGAGAGTCCTTTGGCTCGGTATCGACGTGCTACCTGTTCTCAAACGCCTCAAATCAAGTATCGACCAACACCTCGAAGAACAAGGGTTTGAACCCGAAACGAGGACGTTCCGGCCTCACTTGACGATCGCCAGATCGAAGAATCCTTCGAAAGCGCGGCGACTAGCAGACCTCCACTTATCCCAAGAATTCAAGCCCGCCGGATTCAAGGTCTCTCGCGTCGTTCTTATGGAAAGCGTCCTTAAACCTGCGGGCTCGGAATATTCTTTGATCGAAGCTTTCGACCTTTCCGGCTGAGCTATTCAGCCGGTTCTTCCATTCTCAAAAGCGCTCCCTCGATCGCCTTCGTTACCTCGGGGCTCTCAGGCGTCTCTTTGGAAGCAAACCTTCCGATTACATTTCCTTCGTGATCGGCGAGGATCTTGTTGAAGTTCCACGTTATCTCACCTGCCGTATCAGGGTTTGCCTTTTCGCTGGTAAGGAAACCATACAGTGGGTCCTGGTCTTCACCTTTGACGCTGATCTTGGCAAACATCGGGAATGTCACTTTGTACCTCAGCGTGCAGAACTCCTTGATCTCCTCATTGGTTCCGGGTTCTTGTCCATTGAAATTGTTAGCAGGGAAGCCAAGGATCACAAATCGCCTGTCCTTGTATTGGTCGTAGATCTTCTGAAGACCGGCGTACTGCGGCGTGTACCCGCACTGGCTCGCTGTGTTCACAAACATAACGACCTTGCCTTTGTATTTCGAAAGGCTGACCTTGTTTCCATCGATATCCAGAACTTCGAATTCGTAAAACGATTTTGCTGTCACAGGTTTTGCTTTTACTTCAGAGGCAGAATTAAAGAATCCAAGCCCGTATGCGGCCGCCATAAAGGCAAACAATAATACCGCGATCAATAATCCACTGATCTTTCGCATAATCTTTCTCCGCCGGATCTGGTCCGAAATTAAAAGTGATTTCGGAGATGCCGGATCAGAAAACCCGGAATCTCCGAAGCAAAAAGTCTAGCAAAACTAACTGCCGAGTTCACGCCGCGATTGCGGCATCTGGATGTCATCGTCGTCGTCGGACTTCTGGGACGAAATACCCAGCACCTCGCCGATCGACCCGACAGTGGACATCACGCTGGCCGTTTCTGTCGGCATAAAGATGACCTTCGAGTTCTGTGTCCGTGTCATATCACGCAAAGAATCGATGTACCTCGCGGTGATCAGATACTGAGCAGTCTGTCCCGCATCTCCGATCGAGCCTGCGATCTGATGTATGGCCGCCGCTTCGGCTTCGGCCGCCTTCAGCCTCGCCTGCGCGGCACCTTCGGCCTCAAGGATCGCCGACTGCTTGGCACCTTCTGCCCTGGTGATCGCGGACTGCTTTTCACCCTCTGCGCGCGCGATCGCTGCCTGTTTGTCACCCTCCGCCTGAAGAACCAAGGCACGCCTGTTGCGCTCGGCGGTCATCTGCTTCTCCATCGTGATGCGGACGTCTTCTGGAGGATTGATGTTCTTGACATCTACACGCGTGACCTTCACTCCCCATTTGTCCGTGGCTTCGTCCAGAATGATCTGCAATTTCGAGTTGATCTGATCGCGGGATGAAAGGGTGTGGTCAAGGTCCATTTCACCCATTACAGCCCGCATGCCGGTGATAGTGAGCTGGACGATACCACCAACCAGGTCCGCAACCTCGTATACAGCCTTGATCGGATCAGTGATCTGCCAGTAAACGACCGAGTCCACATTGATAGTCACATTGTCACGCGTGATAACCGGCTGAGGGGGTAGATCGATGTACTGCTCGCGAAGATCGATCGAGATCTGACCTGGCCTCGCGTTCGTCCAATACACGGCGCGAGGGGCTTCGAAAAACGGCACGATGATGTTCAGGCCGCTTTTCGCAACTCGAGAGAATCTGCCAAGACGTTCGATCAGAAGGACGGACGACTGGGGCACGATCTTAATGGTCTTCCAGGCAACGATCAGAAGGGCGATGCCCAAGAACATCAAGAAGAAAAATAGAGCGCCCAGCCCGAGAAATTCAGCCTGGAGCAAAAAGAACGACGCGATCATTTGGTATTCTCCTGTAAAGATTACGACTTAAATGCGGTTCGCTTATTATAGCTGATTTACCGCAAAACTCTTAGTTTCGTACTGTTAGAGGCCCTTCCGATAATCTATAATCGCCACTTATGGCAGTTACTCTGAAAGAGATCCTCGAGGCGCGGGACACGCTCGCCGGAGTTATCAACCCGACGCCGATACTCCCGGACCGCAAGCTGACCAAAGACCTGGGAGCGGATGTATACCTGAAGGCCGAGTGCCTTCAGAGGGGAGGATCGTTCAAGATCCGCGGTGCATACAACAAGATCGTTGGACTCTCGGATGAAGAAAAACAAACCGGGGTAGTGGCCGCTTCAGCGGGAAACCACGCCCAGGGAGTGGCTCTTGCCGCTACACTGCACGATATTTCGAGCACGATCGTGCTTCCCGAATACGCACCTCTGACAAAGGTAAACGCTACGAAGAACTTCGGCGGGAACGTGGTCTTGTACGGCGGCAGTTTCGACGAAGCGTCTGCTCACGCGAGGGAATTGAGGGACGAACACGGATACACGTTCGTCCACGCTTTTGACGACGAAAGAATAATCGCCGGTCAGGGAACGATCGGAGTAGAGATCGCGGAAGGCCTGCCGGAGGTCGACAAGGTCATCGTGCCGATCGGAGGCGGTGGCGTTATTTCGGGGATCGCGACCGCGGTCAAGGCGCTGAGGCCGAAAACCAGAGTTATCGGTGTCGAGGCAGAGAACATCGCCGTCATCAATGAGTCATTGAAAGCAGGCGAGCCGGTTGAGGTGCCCTTTGCTTCCACGATCGCCGACGGAATCGCGATCAAGAAGCCTGGCGGAATTCCACTTGAGATTATTCGAGAGACGGTCGATGAAGTTGTCGAGGTGACCGAGGAGGAGATCGCAGCCGGAATCTTCCACTGTGTGCAGGACAGCCATCTGGTCGTTGAAGGCGCAGGTGCGGCGGGAGTTGCCGCCGTGCTTTCAGGCAAGGTCCGGGTAAGTAAAGGAGAGACCATCTGCGCAGTGCTGTGCGGCGGAAACATTGATGCGAACCTGCTTGCGCGAATCCTGGAACACGTACTCGTCCGCCAGGGCCGATATATCATCCTGCAGGTACTTATCGTCGATCGGCCGGGTTACCTGGCTGCACTGATCGACAAGGTGGCGGAAAAGGGAGGGAATGTGATCGAGGTGTTCCACCAGCGCTCTATGTGGTTCGCGCCGCTCGGGATGGTGGGTGTGGAGCTCTTGCTCGAAGTCAGGGACGAAGATCACGGTCAGAAACTGGTTTCATATCTGACGGACAAGGGATATCAGGTCAAGCGCGAAGGGGAAGGAGACTGGTCGAAATAGACTGTTTCCTTCCGTTTAAGCCGACTTTCCGACATTCATTGTTAAGAAAGTTGGCTTTATGATTTTCAAAGTTCTAAAATTAAAAAATCTGCTCGAATCAGACTATAGATAGGTAGCGATAGCTGAAGTCGCACCACGATCCATCACAATGCAAGAATTTTCTGACCAGATGCCTACGGACATTGAGCGTTTCCCGATGGTGCCCATTCGGGATGTCGTGATCTTTCCTTTTACCAAGGTCGCATTCAAGATCGGGCGCCCGAGCTCGGTCAATGCGCTGGAACAGGCGATGTCGGGTGACAGAACGATCTTTTTGGCAACCCAACACGACGCTTCGGTCGATGAGCCGGACGCAGATCAGATATACACGGTGGGTACGCTCGGCCGGATCTTACAGGCCCAGCGTCAGGACAACGGGCAGATCAAGGTAGTGGTCGAAGGCCGCGAGCGCGGCTCATCGGTCCGGATCGATCAGGAAGAGGATGGCACGTTCTACGCCCACGTACGCAGGGTTGAATCGGTTGACGAGTCCGGTTACAGGACCGATGGGCTTCTTCAGCAGATTCACGGGCTTGTCGAAAAGTTCCTGAGGATCGCTCCCGATACGTATACCGACGCGCTCCACGCATCGCTTCGGGGCGTGTCGTCGGCACAGATATCTGATTCGATGTCTTCGCACCTGAAGATCTCGGTTGAAGAGAAACAACAGTTGCTTGAGACATTTTCGGTCCAGGAGCGGCTCCAGAAGCTGATCGGGATCCTTGAAGTTGAGATCGAAAAGAAACAGCTCGACAGGACGATACACACCCGCACAAAGAAGCAGATGGACAAGCATCAGCGGGAGTACTATCTCAACGAGCAGATCAAGGCGATCCACAAGGAGCTTGGCAGAAAGGACGAAAAGGCCGAGCTTGAAGAGTTAAAGAAGAAAATTGCCGAAGTCGGGATGAGCGACGAGGCGAAGGACAAGGCGATCCAGGAGCTTTCGCGTCTTGAGGCGATGCCTCCGATGTCCGCTGAAAGCACCGTTTCGAGGACATATCTCGACTGGTTGACAAATGTTCCGTGGCAGCAGCGTTCCGACGAGATCGAAGACCTTTCGGAAGCTGAAAAGGTGCTTGATCGCGACCACTACAGCCTTGAGAAGATCAAAGCCCGAATTCTCGAGTTCCTTGCAGTTAGACAACTCGTAAAGAACCCAAAAGGCACGATCCTCTGTTTTGTAGGGGCTCCGGGTGTCGGAAAAACATCCCTTGGCAAGTCCATTGCCAAAGCGACGGGCAGGGAGTTTGTGCGGCTAGCGCTCGGCGGCGTCCACGATGAAGCTGAGATCCGCGGACACAGACGTACGTACATCGGTGCGCTTCCGGGCCAGATCATCCAGTTGATGAAACGCGCCGGAACTGTGAATCCGGTGATCCTTCTCGACGAGGTTGACAAGATAGGTAAGGACTTCCGGGGCGACCCGAGCTCAGCTCTTCTCGAGGTGCTGGATCCGGAGCAGAACCACACGTTCCGTGATCATTATCTGGATGTGGATTACGATCTTTCGAACGTATTCTTTATCGCCACGGCGAACGTGCTCCATACGATCCCGCCGGCCCTTCAGGACAGGCTTGAGATCCTTAACCTTTCGGGCTACACCGAGCGCGAGAAGAAGGAGATCGCTATCCGTCATTTGATCCCGAAACAGGTCGAGTTCAACGGAATGAGCGAGGACCGTGTTTCATTCACTGAAGACGGCATCATCGAGATCATCCGGCATTACACTCGGGAGGCGGGCGTCCGGAACCTCGAAAGGCAGATCAGCTCGTGCCTTCGGAAGATCGCCAGGGAATACGTTTCTTCGGACCGTTCGGACGAATTCAAAGAGATCATCGACGCTGAG
This sequence comes from Acidobacteriota bacterium, assembly GCA_003385635.1. GTDB lineage: Bacteria > Acidobacteriota > Blastocatellia > Pyrinomonadales > Pyrinomonadaceae > Aridibacter. The sequence goes on from QQUY01000001.1 coordinate 1,341,674, forward strand.
AAGGTCCGGGAGCTTCTAGGAACGATCAAATTCCGCAAGCAGGACATCGCCATCAAAAGTGAGATCGGGCTTGTCAACGGCCTCGCCTGGACGGAAGTTGGCGGCGATGTGCTTCAGGTTGAGGCGACGATCGTGCGTGGCCGCGGCGGCGTCCAGTTGACCGGTAAGTTAGGCGAGGTAATGCAGGAATCCGCACACGCTGCCCTAACCTGTGTCAGGACTCGCGCCGAGAAATTGGGAATCGATTACAGGGACTTCCGCAGAAAGGACCTTCATATACACGTTCCGGAAGGTGCGATCCCGAAAGATGGTCCTTCGGCCGGTATCACTATGGCGACGGCGATGGTCTCAGCTTTGACAAGAAGGCCTGCGCGGCACGACATCGCGATGACCGGAGAGATAACGCTTCGTGGAAAGGTGCTGCCTATCGGTGGCGTAAAGGAAAAGCTTCTGGCGGCTCACAGGTTCGGGATCAAGAACATCATTCTCTCGACGGAGAATGAGAAAGACCTGGCTGATGTACCTGAAGAGGTGCTGGAAGAGCTTCACGTCGAGTGCGTGGATTCTATCGACCAGGTTCTAGATATCGCGCTCAGCGAGGCTCCTGACGAAGCATCCGAAACTCCTGAACCCCCGCCAGTTTACTCCGACGACAACGTGTCTCCCGACGCCAAGATCGGCGGATGATCTGGTCGGAAAACCGAACTTGTTTTTTGTGGCTTTGCCACATCGCTGTGCGGATTGCTTACGGTTATCCGCAAATCCGGTATCAAACCTTTGGCGGGGGCTCAGCCCCCGCCAATTCATTGGACAAAGGGGTGACGGAACGGCGAGGCCGTCCCGCACAACGAAGCGGTATAGCCGCGGACCTTTTATTACGGTCGGCGCAACGCGCTGCTTTAATCGTAGGCACAAATGAAGATCTCCTCAGCAGAGTTCATAAAGAGCGCGTTTGAAGAAAGCCACTGGGTCTCGGGCGAGCTTCCGGAGGTCTCTTTCCTCGGGCGTTCAAACGTTGGGAAGTCAAGCCTTCTGAACTCGCTTTTAGAGCGAAAGAAGCTCGCCAAGACATCGAACACGCCGGGCCGTACCCAAGCGATCAACTTCTTTCTTATTAATGATCGCTTCTATTTCGTCGATCTGCCCGGTTACGGTTTCGCGAAGGTCCCGAAGAAAATGAGAGAGGACTGGGGCAAGATGGCGGAGGATTACCTTGCCAAGCGAAAACAACTTGTGCTATCAATACAGTTAGTAGATGCCCGCCACTCTCCTACGGCCCTAGACAGGCAGCTTTACGCATGGCTCACCTTCCATCGTAAGAACTCCCTGGTTGTGGCGACAAAAGCCGACAAGCTCTCGAACAACAAACTGAACAAGAGTCTTGACGATATCAGGCGTCAGATGCCCGATTGCAAGGTACTGCCCTATTCTTCCGTCACGGGCAAAGGAAGGGAAGAGGTTTGGGGGCAGATAATAAACGCGGTTGGCTGAAACATCACTTTTTTGTTTGCTTTATAGCCTCAAATGGAGTAAAAGAGAGACATCCCAAAAAACTCAAGGGTCTTGTGAGAGAGCTTAACAGCCGGTAAAAGACCGCCACTCAAGAACTTTCCAAACACAATACTCTCTGCGAAGCAGGCTGAACCGTTTCGTCCGATTAGCTGAGATCGCGTCCTTTAGCCCAATCTCTATACAGATCGAACTTCAGACCAACTTCACTGGGATACCACTCAATATCAAACGGTAAAGAACAATGGCAACTACCAAATCCACTTCGGGAAAGTCGAAGAAGTCAAAGCACAACGATGACGGCTACGACGAACCGACCGCTGTTATGGACGACGAAAAGACCAAGAACAACGGCCGAAACAAATCCCGGAACAGTTCACGCGGATCAAACGATGTCGACACGATGGACCTTGCGGAGCTCAAGGATATGTCGATCTCGGAACTGATCCAGATCGCCAAGGAGATCGGCGTGGAAGGCGCATCCGGAATGCGCAAACAGGAACTGATCTTCAAGGTCCTCGCGAAACAAACTGAAAAAAGCGGGCTTATCTTTTCGGAAGGCGTGCTTGAGACCCTTCCGGACGGGTTCGGTTTTCTAAGGGCGCCCGAATACAACTACCTGCCGGGACCGGACGACATTTACGTTTCGCCTTCGCAAATACGCAAGTTCGATCTGCGAACCGGCGACACGATCTCGGGCCAGATCAGGCCGCCAAAGGAAGGCGAGCGTTATTTCGCGCTGATCAAGGTCGAGGCGATCAACTTTGAGGCTCCTGAAGCGGCCCGCGAGAAGATCTTTTTTGACAACCTGACGCCGCTTTATCCTGATGAACAGCTCCGTATGGAGACGGACGATCCGGAGAACATTTCGGCGAGGGTTATCGACCTCGTTACGCCGATCGGAAAGGGACAGAGGGCGTTGATCGTCGCGCCGCCGCGAACCGGTAAAACGATGCTGCTCCAGACGATCGCGAATTCGATAACCGAGAATCACTCCGAGGTCGCACTGATCGTTCTGCTTATTGACGAGAGGCCTGAAGAAGTTACAGATATGCAGAGGTCGGTCAAGGGGGAAGTAATCTCCTCGACCTTTGACGAACCGCCGACACGTCACGTACAGGTCGCCGACATGGTGATAGAGAAGGCAAAGAGGCTTGTAGAGCACAAGAAAGATGTGGTCATCCTCCTGGATTCGATCACGAGGCTTGCCAGGGCTCACAACGCAGTCGTGCCGCCTTCGGGTAAGATCCTCTCCGGCGGTATTGATTCCAATGCGCTTCAAAGGCCGAAGCGATTCTTCGGTGCGGCGAGAAACATAGAAGAGGGTGGAAGCCTTACGATAATCGCAACAGCGCTCATCGATACGGGTTCGCGAATGGACGATGTAATCTTTGAGGAGTTTAAGGGCACCGGCAACTCTGAGATCCATCTCGACAGGAAACTCTCTGACAAGAGACTGTTTCCGGCGATCGACCTGCAGAGAAGCGGCACCCGTAAGGAAGAACTGCTTATCGGCAAGGAAGATCTAAACCGCATTTGGGTGATGAGGCGTGTTCTGAATCCGCTTTCGTCGGTCGAGCAGATGGAAGTCGTGCTTGAAAGACTCGGGAAAGCGAAGACGAATGCCGATTTCCTTGCTTCGATGCAGAGCTAACCACTTATCAACACAAGAAGTTAGTCGCGAAGGCGGTCTTTCAATGGGCCGCCTTTTGCTATTTTTCGGTTTACTCTTACAATTCTCTGCATATGCGCGTCGCGGTCATATCTTCCGAAGCGGTCCCATACTCGAAGACCGGTGGTCTCGCCGATGTTGCAGGCGCGCTTCCGAAAGCCCTGAAACGCGCCGGTGCGGATTCAGTGCTGATCACGCCCTGCTACCTGCAAACCAAAGGCGAATTCATATGGAGCACCGCGATCGAAGATCTCTGGCTTGAATGGCGAGGACGCTCCTACAGGGCAAAGGCCTTCTACAGTGAGGCGAACGGGTCCCCGACTTTTCTGATCGACGCACCGGAGTTTTTTCACAGGGACTCGATCTATGGTTTCACAGAAGATTACGAGCGGTTCGCATTCTTCAATCACGCCGCTCTCGTGCTCCTGAAGCGGGTTGGCAAGAAGATCGACATCGTTCACCTGAATGACTGGCATTGCGGGTTTGCTGCTGTGAAGCTTGCACATCTAAGGTTCTGGGATGTCTTTTGGAAAGACACGCGCACAGTTTTCTCCGTCCACAATCTCGCCTATCAGGGCGGGTTCGGGTCAGGTGAGCTTTGGGACCTCGGATTTGGGAGTCGCTTTGAACAAGACCATTTCGCCTTTGAGGGCTATGCGTCGGCAATGAAAGCCGGTTTGAGCGCTTCGGACATGCTCTCGACCGTTTCGCCGACTTACGGCGTTGAGATTCAAAGGTCGGAGAACGGTTATGGCCTCGATTGGCTGCTTCGCGCAAGAAGTTCAAGGCTAAGCGGCATCACGAACGGGGTCGATTACGAGGTGTGGAATCCGGAAACGGACGAACTACTTGCGGCAAACTATAGTTGGCAGGACCTGTCGGGAAAACGGACCTGTAAACGGGAACTTCTGGATCAATTCTCGCTGCCGGTCGATCTAGACACTCCCGTTTTCGGCACCGTGTCGAGACTCACTTCGCAGAAGGGCATCGAACTGATCCAGCAGGTTGCGGGCGAGATCATAAACCTGGGCGCTTACTTCATCGCACTGGGATCTGGCGACAGATCGTACGAGGACTTCTTTCAGCGGCTCCGGAATGCCGCTCCAGGGCAAGTCGGTTTCTTCAGGGGCTACAATGAGGACCTTGCACACACGATAGAGGCAGGTGCCGACCTTTTCCTGATGCCATCAAGATTTGAGCCTTGCGGATTGAACCAGATGTATTCACTTCGGTACGGAACTGTTCCCATTGTCCGGGCGGTAGGCGGGCTTCACGATACGATCCACAATTTTGACCGGGTCTCAGGTCAGGGAAACGGTTTTAAGTTCGGTCCTTTTAGCGCCGGTCCTTTCCTTGAGAAGATATACGAGGCGGTCTTCGCGTTTGCGGAGCCCGAGACCTGGCGTGCGATCCAGGTCAATGGAATGAAAGAGGATCATTCGTGGGAAAATGCCGCCCAGAAATACATCGGCCTCTACAAGTACACACTTCAGCTTTAGATCGCGCCTTCCCGGCTTACCCTATCAGAGGGCATCGGATATAATCCTTAAAATCCGAAAGACATCTCTCTGAAATGCCAAAAAGAACTGACATCAAGAAGATCCTGATCATAGGATCAGGACCAATTGTGATCGGACAAGCGTGCGAGTTCGATTATTCGGGCACGCAGGCCTGTCGGGCGCTTCGTCAAGAAGGATTCGAGGTTGTACTGGTCAACTCGAATCCCGCGACGATAATGACCGATCCCGAAATGGCCGATAAGACCTATATCGAGCCGCTCACGGTTGAATCCGTCACCGCTATCATCGAAAAGGAAAAACCCGATGCGCTACTGCCGACCGTCGGCGGTCAGACGGGATTGAACCTTTCTGTCGAACTTTATGAAAAAGGGGTTCTGAAAGAGAACGGGGTTCAGCTGATAGGAGCAAATGTCGAGTCCATCCGTGTCGGAGAGGACCGCGAGCTGTTCAAGAACGCTATGGACGAGATCGGCATTCTGATGCCGAAGGGCGACTTTGCCCATAGCTGGGAAGAGGCCCAGGAGATAGTCAAGGAAACGGGCTATCCGGCGATCATCAGACCTGCATATACGCTCGGCGGAACAGGCGGCGGGACCGCCTATAACCCCGAGGAATTTGAAGAGATCGTGGAGCGCGGGCTTTCAGCAAGCCCCGTCACGCAGGTCCTTATCGAAGAATCGATACTCGGCTGGAAAGAATTCGAGCTTGAGGTGATGCGCGATCTGAATGACAACGTCGTCATTATCTGCTCGATCGAGAACTTTGACCCGATGGGGGTTCACACGGGTGATTCCATTACCGTGGCTCCTGCGCAGACGCTGACCGATGTCGAATACCAGAAGCTGCGCGACATGTCGATCGCCTGCATTCGGAAGGTCGGCGTCGAGACCGGCGGTTCGAACATACAGTTCGCAGTCAATCCGGAAAACGGCGAGATACGGATTATCGAGATGAATCCGCGCGTTTCCCGTTCGTCTGCCCTCGCGTCGAAGGCTACCGGATTCCCGATCGCGAAGATCGCGGCAAAGCTCGCAGTCGGCTATACGCTGGACGAGATCCCCAACGACATCACGAAGAAAACGCCTGCATCTTTTGAGCCCACCATCGATTATGTAGTGACAAAGATCCCGAAATGGGCATTTGAGAAGTTCCCGGGCACCGAGGACGTTTTGGGAACCCAAATGAAATCCGTTGGCGAGGTGATGGCGATCGGGCGGACCTTTAAGGAATCGCTGTTCAAAGGCCTGCGTTCGCTTGAAGCTGTGAAGCCTTTGCGGCTCCAGGGCGTTCCGGACCACGTGCTCCAGCAAAAGCTTGCAAGGCCGAATTCACAAAGATTCTCGTACATCACTTACGCGCTTCAGCACGGCTACTCGATCGAAGAGGTTCACAGGTTCACAAAGATCGATCCCTGGTTTCTTGATCAGCTCGTTGAGGTAATGCGGCTTCAGGACCGCATCGAAGACCGCCGATTGAACGACGTACCCACCGAAACCGTGAGGTACGCAAAGGAATACGCGCTTTCCGACCGAAGGATCGCATTTCTGACAGGGAAGCGCGAACGCGATGTTCGCGAACGCAGAAAGAACCTCGGTATCGTGCCTGTTTACAAGCGCGTAGATACCTGCGGTGCGGAGTTCGAATCGCACACGCCTTATCTCTATTCGACCTACGAAGAGGAATGTGAGTCCGAACCGACAGATCGCAGGAAGATAATGATCCTCGGTTCGGGTCCGAACAGGATCGGCCAGGGGATCGAGTTCGATTACTGCTGCTGTCACGCAAGTTTCGCGCTCTCCGATGCGGATTTTGAGACGATTATGGTCAATTGCAATCCTGAGACCGTTTCGACCGACTATGACACCTCGGACCGTCTCTACTTTGAACCACTCACGTTCGAAGACGTGATGAACATCGTCGATCTGGAGAAGCCTGAAGGTGTGATAGTCCAGTTTGGAGGACAAACACCTCTAAACCTCTCGACGAGGCTTCACGAAGAACAGGTTCCGATCATCGGAACGTCGCCCGATTCGATCGATCTGGCGGAAGACAGGAAACGGTTCAGTGCGCTCCTAGCGGATCTGAACATCCCTCAGCCGGCAAACGGAACGGCGACCTCGTTCGAGGAGGCAAGTGCGATCGCAGAGGAGATCGGCTATCCGGTGATCGTTCGGCCGAGCTTTGTGCTGGGTGGCCGTGCAATGGCTACCGTCTATGACAGCGCCGCCCTGGACGACTATATGCGATCTGCTGTCGATGCCTCACCGGAAAAGCCGATCCTGATCGATAAGTTTCTCGAGCGCGCCGTTGAGATCGACGTTGATGCGCTGGCGGATGAAACGGGCTGTGTCGTTGCGGGGATCCAGGAACATATTGAAGAGGCCGGAATTCACTCTGGCGATTCATCATCGGTGCTTCCTCCCCAGAAGATCGCTGAAGAGCACCTGGAAACGATCTGCCACTACACAAAGAGCCTGGCAGAAGCGCTTAAGGTTAAAGGCCTTATGAACATTCAATACGCGATTAAGGATGATCGCGTTTACGTGATCGAGGTCAATCCGAGGGCTTCACGAACGGTTCCGTTCGTATCAAAAGCGACCGGTGTTCCGCTTGCGAAATACGCCTCATTGATAATGGCCGGCGCCAACAAGCTTACGGACTTTGGATTGCCGGAACGGCTCGAAGTGCCAAAGATCTTTGTTAAGTCACCTGTCTTTCCATTCAAAAAGTTTTCTGGGGTGGATCCGATCCTGGGTCCGGAGATGCACTCGACCGGAGAGGTGATGGGAGTCGGGGAGACATTCGGCGAGGCGTATGGAAAAGCGATGGAAGGAGCGTTTCTGACGCTTCCGAAAACCGGCAAGGCATTTATCTCGGTCAACGACGACGACAAGGGACAGGCGGTGGTCCTGGCGAGGCGTCTGGCGAGAATGGGATTTGACCTGATCGCTACTTACGGAACCGCAAACAGGCTTCGCGAGGTCGGGCTTGATTGCGAGACCGTGTTCAAGGTTAACGAAGGCAGGCCGAATATCGCCGATCACATCAAGCGCGGCGACATAGCCTTGATCATTAACACGCCTCTTGGGAGGACCTCGCATTACGACGAGCAGGCGATCCGCAAGGCCGCTCTTCAGTACGATGTGCCGGCCGTTACTACGATCACAGGAGCAGAGGCGCTGATCGAGGCGATCGCGACTAAGACGCGTGAGAACGGTGTTGAGGTAAGAAGCCTGCAGGACATCCACGCCGGATCAGGCAAGAAATCAAAAGTGAAGAGTCAAAAGTAGATTCGAGGCGCTATTTAGTTCAGCCAGTCGAAACGAAGCGCTGTGGCTTTGTCGTAAAAATGGGACTACAGTTTGGCGGGGCTACGACCCCACGCTCTCGTGAACAGGCTTCGAAGTATTCGAGGTATGCGCTTTAAACCTCTTAACGAACCCGCAATCGTTTTTTGATTCGGCATGTGAGGACTGAAGGGCAAGATAGCGCATGTTTCGGAGTTGCCGAGACGATAAGATCATCCGGCCGGCCCCTTTCGACGGACCTCCCCCGGTCCTCTGCCGAAGTGCTTCTTGAAGGCCCTTGTGAAGGCGGAAAGAGACTGGTACCCCACCGACTCAGCTATCTCGGGAATGCCTTCGCGCGTTGAAAGCAGTGCCTCGTGTGCCAGTTCCATCCTCCACTGCGTAAGGTAGGCCATCGGCGTGACAGAAAGCACCTCATTCATCCTCTGGGAAATCGCTGTTCGCGACATTCCTCCTGCCTTTGCCATTGATTCCACCGTCCAGTTCTCTTCCGGCGCCTCGTGTATCGCCTCGAAGACTCGCCCAAGCTGCTCGTCCCGCAGTGCAGAAAACAACCTGGAAGCGTCCGAAGAGCGTTTCGCATAAGTTCTGATCGACTGTATGAAGATGATCTCCGCCAGCCTGTTGATAACGGCTTCGCTGCCGGGCTCCCGTTCGAAGGCCTCGTGGGTAATGAATCGCATCGCCTCCTCAAGCCACTTGTAGTGCATTATCTCCGTGTTCGGAATGTGGATATACGGTGGAAGCTCGCTGAGCAGCATCTTCCCGCGTTCGTGATCGAACTCAAAATGGCCGCATACCAGAGCGGTCGTCTCGCCATCCTTGTCGCCACCCCATACAAGCGCACCCGTTCCGTCGAATCCCGACTCCTGAACCACCGCATCCACCGGCAGAAATGGTGGATCGCTGGCGCCGCAGAACAGATCGTGCGACGCACCGTTGGTTACAAAGATCAGATCTCCCTTTTCCAGTTTGATCTTTTCGTCGTGTCCCTCGACAGTGGCCCAGCACGAACCGCGGGTTACGAGGTGATATCGGGAAACATTGCTGTAGCGTGGAACAGACACGCCCCAAGGTGCGTTGAACGCCGTCCGAAAGTAGAGACTGCCCTGAATGTGCACGCTCCGGAGAATGTCGCTTAATACATCCATAGCCGCAAGTCTAAAGTATATTTATTCAGATAGTAAAGCATACTGAACGATCGAGCAAAAAATATGAACGTTTGGGCATTTACATGGAGAGTCGGACCGCATAGTCTCGTGAGTGGGGCGGCATACACGACCGGGAGTTAGATCCAGTCGCTCAGCCTTCTGTCCGGAAGCGTTTAGCGCCTTCGGGCCGAAAGCAGTCGGCATACAGAGAAAAGAAAGGAGGACTGATACCGGGTGGATGAGCCGAAGAACAGCGAGCTGGCCGGCCGGATCAAAGGAAATCATGAATTTGAACGAACTATTGGAAAGAAAGATCGATTTGACGAAACAAGGACAGGTTGTCGAAGCCGCGGAGCTGTTCTTTGCGGAGAATGCGGAGACCGACGACTTTATAGGAGTGCAGACAAACGGGAGAGATGAGATGGTAAGGAAGATGCAGGACTTCACATCAGGTATACAGAATGTGAATGGCATCACCTATCACAATTCAGCTGTAAACGGCAATACGACGTATGCTGAGTTTACCTTCGATTTCGACATGAAGGACGGAAGCAAGGTACTATGGCACGAAATCATACGTTCGGTCTGGAAAGACGGTAAGATCGTCAAAGAGCAGTATTTCAAGGCTTGAACACTTTCCGTCATTAAAAGCCGCCCGTGGCGATGGAGAACCATCGCCCGGGCTTCTATTTTGACTGATTCCTATGAAAACCCAGATCCTGAAAGAGATACGGTCCTGCAACGTCTGCGAGGAACACCTTCCTCACGGACCACGTCCCGTGATCTCATTCTCCCGCAGATCGAAGATCGCGATCATAGGCCAGGCGCCCGGCAGAAAGGTGCACGAATCCGGTGTTCCCTGGGACGATCCATCGGGAGACCGGCTTCGTGAATGGCTGGGCGTAAGCAGGAAGGAGTTCTACGACCCCGACAATTTCGCAATCGTCCCTATGGGACTCTGCTATCCCGGAAAAGGAAAGAGCGGAGATCTTCCGCCAAGGCCCGAGTGCGCCCCGCTCTGGCATCCGAAGATATTTGGAGAGTTTGTCAGCCCGCAAATGACCTTGCTGGTCGGCGGTTATTCGCAAGCGTACTATCTTAGTGACAAAGCGGAACACACTCTTACCGAGAACGTGATGCGATTTCGCGACTTTCTTCCGGGGTATCTGCCGTTGCCGCATCCGAGCCCCCGCAATAATATCTGGATGAGAAAGAATCCCTGGTTCGAAGCGGAAGTCCTGCCGGTTCTGAAGGAGGCTGTGCGGAAACACATCTGACCGCACGAGATCAACCCAACGTGCCACGAGCTCTCCAAGCCAGTTTTGCACAGCGCTTCGCGCTGCCGGGGCAAATCACGAGCCCTACCCTGATCGGATCTAGTGTTTGCGGTCAATGACGACTCGGGAAAGTTGATTACCGAACAATGTTGGGGAACTGCGCGAATTGAGTTTAGAAAAAAGGAGATTCGACTTCTCGGCAAGCCACTTCTAACAATGAAGAGTATTGCGGTAAAGCAAGGATCACCGCAGTCCTAGCGAGGCTTCGCCCCGCTTGGGCAGCGCAAGCGCGGCTCTAGAAGGATAGGTGGGCGACACAGCGGGCCCGTTTCTAGCGCTCCGGGTACTTAGTGACCGGTCCCAGATCCTTGTTCCTTGAAACCTGTTCCCTGATCCCGAATCCCGTCCACCTGTACACAAAAGCAATACCCAACGAGAACAACGCACCGGTAAAGCAGAAGAACGCCCAGGGTGCGTACTCAACCGTCGGGACTCCCAGCGTTGTCGCCATGAATACCGCCGAAACAGTCCACGGCAAAAGCGGCTCGACGATCGTTACCGAGTCCTCGATCGAGCGCGAGAGGTTTCTTCTCGATAGCTGCATATCGTCGAACGGCTTTCTGAAGAGATTGCCTACGATCAAGGCAGTTACCCCTCCGTGACTGGTCATCGAGATCAAAGTCGCCCCGGATCCCATCGTTGCCGCGATAAGCGTAAACACGGACCTCGCACGCGATAGAAGTGCATTCAGCAAACGGCTTAGCGCGCCCGAAACTTCCATCGCTGCCGCCATCAGGAAAGCGGAAATAATGAACAAAAGTGTGAACGCCATCGAGGCCATACCGCCCCTGTTCAGAAGTGATCGCGTCGAGTCACTGATCGAGACCGCGTTTCCGCCGATCATTTCCACGCTGAATCCGGTAATAGCAGCCTTTAGCGCATCCGGCGGAGCGAATCCGTTAGCGAACACTCCGACCGCGAGAGCAACGATCGAAGATGCAAAGATCACAAGTGCGGCGGGATAGCGCCTTACCATCCCTGCTATTGCGATAGCCGGCGGTAAGAAAGCGAGAATTCCAAGATCGAACGAAGCCGCTATGTTCTTCTGAACCTGTCTTGCCTCGCCTGGTATTTCAGCACCTGTACCGAAACTTCCGGAAAGTCCGGCGACCAGATAGATCAGAAGAGCAACGACGAAAGAGGGAAGAGCGGTGTAGACCATTCCCGCAATATGGTCGTAAAGATCCGCTCCCGCACCGATAGCGCTTATGTTGGTCGAATCAGAGATGGGAGACATTTTGTCGCCGAAATAGGCTCCTGAGACGACTGCACCGGCCGTCATAGCGAGCGGAGCCTCGAGAGCAGCTGCGGTAGCCATTAACGCCACACCGATCGTTCCGGCGGATCCCCAGGACGTTCCCGAGGCTAGGGACATCGCGGCTGTTGCCAGAAACGCAGTCAGCACGATGAAGCGGGGACTGATGAGCTCGATGCCGTAATAGACAAGCGCGGGAATCGTGCCAGAGAACATCCAGCTTCCGATTAGGATTCCGATCGCAAGAAGGATGAAGATCGCGGGAAGTGCTGAAGCGAGTTTTTTGCCTGTCTCAGCCTGAACATCGTTCCAGCCGTATCCGTGCCGAAAGGCGATGGCACCTGCGACCAATGCTGCGAAAAGCAGGGAAGAGATGAGAAGAGCATCGCTGAAGCCCGAAGTCAGGACACCGGAGAGCAATGCAAGAAAAAGCGCGAGTACCGGCAAACAGGATTCGGCGATGCCGGGTTCAGATCGTTCCATTCAACTTACCGTTTCTCGAGAGCGTTTGAGAGGTCTTTGATGAGCGCAGAAGCGCCTTCGAGCCCTATCGAGAATCGCACGAGGTTTTCCGGGATTCCTGGCGGCCTGTGTCTATCGTCAAAACCGAATGCCGGGATCACAAGACTCTCTGCCCCTCCCCAGCTGACGGCCTTTCCGAACAGCTCGAGCCGATCGACGACTGCACACAGCTCCTCAAAACTGTCCACATCGATAACAGCGGAAAAAAGCCCTGTGTAACCAAAGTCCGTTTCTTCCTTGTAAAAAAGAAGCGGATGAAGTACTTCGACGACCCTCGGATGGGTTTCCAGGTATTCAGCCACTTCCAATGCATCCTTCTGGTGCTGGAGAACGCGGTTGGGCATCGTCATCAGCCCTCGCAGAAACAGCCAGGCGTTCTGTGGGGCAAGAGCACCTCCAAGAAGCATGTAGCCGCGGTAAAAGATCTTCTTCAGGATCTCGCAGCTTGCGATCACGGCACCGCCGACGGCATCACTATGCCCGCCCACGTACTTCGTGAGAGAGTGGACCGATATGTCGATCCCCATAGTAAGAGGCTTCTGAAACAAGGGTGTACAGACGGTATTGTCGATGCAGGTCAGTATCCCGCGTTTTTTGCCAACCCGCGCTATCTCGCTGACCGGAGCCAGGCGAAAGGTCATCGATCCGGGGCTTTCGAAATATATGAGTTTAGTTTCAGGCTCTATGAACTTTTCGAAATCAGTCACGTCTTCACCCTGGATCGCGGTATGGCGGATTCCGAAATCTTCAAGCATTGAAGCAAGCTGAAGGGTGGGTCCGTAAATATTGTTGATAAACAGCACGTGGTCGCCGGAACTCAGAAGCGACGCGAGTACGGAACTGATCGCGGCCATTCCTGAAGCGAAACATTTGCAGGCCTCGCCTCTTTCGAGTGCTGCAAGGCGGGTTTCAAGAACTCTTACGGTAGGGTTTGTTCCTCGCGAATAAACAAACTCCCGATCCTCGTCCTGCAACGCTTCAAAGAGCTCTTTCGCAGACCTCTTTCTGAAGAACGAAGCCTGTGAAACCGGGGGCAGAACAGCGCCGTCGCGGCTCTCGAGGGGCTCGTGAGACCCGAGGCAGATCTGAATGTCTTCTTCGTCGATCATCTGGGAAAAGTGATGGGAAGTATAACTGCAAGGAGTCTGAAGAAGGAAGAAAGGAGACGGAAGAGATGTATCAGGGATCAGGGATCAGGGATCAATGAATCCGGAACTCGGAGCTCAACACTCACAACTCACAATTCGGAACTTGGAACTTGGAACTCGGATCTTGGAACTCGGAACTTGGAACCCGAAACTTGGAAGTTGAAACCTGGAACTCGAAACTCCCGCTTAGCCGTGGGTTTGCCCTATATTCATTTTGATCTTTATAGACTGGTAGCTGAAGCGCGTCACATATCGATCCACGCTTCTAGGTGATATCTCAGTAGTGAAATCGGAGAAGACCACGTTCTTCAGTTCAAAGGCAGAGATATCTGATTTTGCCCTCGCCCCATCACGGAGTACGACAAGGATCTCGACCCTCGGGACTACGAGTCCGCTTTCGACAAGCATCATGCAGCGAGTCGCTGCCTGGCCGTCTGAAACAGAAAACTGCATTGAGGAAGGAGCGCGAGTCCCGTGCATCGCAAGGTAGGCTTTAGAGCGCAGAGGTTTACCATCCGGGAGAAACATCACCGCGCCGACTGAAGATCCACCCGTGAAAATACCGACGTTTTCCTTCCCGCCGATCTCTGGACAGAACACGTAATACTCAAGATTCTCCATAGTGTTTCCTTGTTCAAGTGTCCCCCAATCACTTCGATTCTTACGTGGCCGGCAGTTCTATGTTCTGCCAGAAAGTTTCTCTGCAGATTTGCCTATCGTCATTGCATCGGCACTTGGGGGGTTAAGTCGTCCAATTAGTCAGTCGGCCAGAAGGAGCGTATAAAAGACAACAGATCCACACTGCCTTGGCGGCCCTTCTCGATATACAGAATTTAGATTGAAGGATCATTTACTCGTGAGAAGATCCGACATCAGGCCATGTCCGATCTTCATGTCATCGAACTTAAAAGCAACGGCAAATCGGATATCGGAACTATTGTCCCCTTTGCTCATCCGCATCGATACAAACAATGAGTTCTCAAACGAGTACATCACGGTGTGTCCGAATCCTGCCACACCCACTCTGTTGACCACGTAAACGCGGAGTTGTGAAAAAACGGTTCCTCGTGACAGATGATCGGTGATCTCATGCAGCGACTTTGAAGGGGTGACCTCGAATATCCCCTCGTAGTGTAAATATTGCCTCCGGGAAGTACCCGGTACTCCTCCTGCCCCGTGTTCTTTTGATCGAACGGTATTGAAGAAGAGCAATTCGACCGCACCGGCAAGTCCTGGTACGCCGGGTATTTTTACCTCGCCGTCCAATCCATCTGCCTTAAGGAAGTAGCTGATCGTGTTTTCCATTTGGGGTCTCCTTTACGACAGATGATCCAAGCGAACGGCTTCCGAACTCCTACACAATATCTCAATTCTGAAACGTAGGTCGTAAAAAGCGACAGCAATTTGCGGAAGCAGTTGCCAACTACTGCTCACCGAGTGCTAAAATCTTGCCGAAGAAAAGTCCTTCAAGACCAAGATATTGACTTCGAAAACCACTGGAAAATCTAAACTTCTGGCGCACGGAGCTGCGCAGATGTTCCTGTCGACTCTCTCTTTTGCACTGGCAAATGTGTTCGTGAAAGAGGTGTCGCACCTGCCCGTAATGGAGGTGGTGTTTTTTCGATGTCTTGTTGCAGGAGCCTTCTGTGTCTACGGGTTGAAGGTTGCGGGTGAATCTTTGACAGGAACGCACAAGGTCCCTCTCGTGCTGAGGGGTTTGATCGGCACCCTGGCACTTGCTCTCTTCTTTGTGACCCTGCAGAATATCCCGCTCGCCACCGCGATGGTCATCCAATACCTGTCGCCTATATTTACTGCAGTTATCGCGATCTTTTTCCTGAAAGAAGGCGTGAAGCCGTTTCAGTGGGTTTTCTACGCGATCGCATTTTCAGGAGTTCTGTTCATCGGCCAGGTAGACGCGCGGGTGTCCTTTTTGTTTGTCGGATTGGGCATCCTTTCGGCCGCAGGTTCGGGAGCCGCATACAACATCGTTAGGAGCCTGCGGGATATTGAGCATCCTCTGACAGTGATCCTCTATTTTCAGGTGATCGGAGTGATCGCGGGAGCGGTGTCGATCCCGTTCGCGTGGCATACGCCCGTGGGATGGGACTGGTTCAATCTGCTCATGATCGGTGTCTTTTCACAGCTGGGCCAGGTGTTTCTCACGAACGCTTTCAGCCGGGAAAGAGCGGCCAGCGTTGCGATCATCGTTTACACGGGACTGGTGTACGGAATCGCAATCGGCTGGCTGTACTACGGCGAGGCTCAGACGGTCTGGTCTCTTTTGGGGATGGGACTGGTCGTCGCAGGAGTGGTCGCAAGCATTGTGTATGTTCGGAAGATCAATCGGCTCGAGGAACTCGAAGCGACGGTGGCCTAGGGGAAATGAAACAGGATGGACAAGATAGGCAGGATACGACGCCCGGGCTGAAAAGGGCCTCAATCCCGGTCAACATCCGGTGTTCATCTCCTTCATCTGTGGCTAAACTCTTGCAGATGCTACGATTCAACCAATGAATGAACCTGAGACGATTAAAAAGATCCTTGACGAATGCAGGACGATCGCCGTCGTAGGCCTGTCATCAGATCCGCGCAGGCCCTCGAACGGAGTCGCAGCATTTATGAAAGAGTCGGGATACAAGGTTATCGCGGTGAATCCGAACGAAGTCGAGGTCTTTGGGGAGAAGTCCTTTGAACATCTTTCAAGGGTCCCAGAGGCTGTTGATCTCGTGAACGTGTTCCGCAGATCCGATATGGCCGGCGAAGCAGTAGACGACGCCATAGCAAAGGGTGCCAAGGCAGTCTGGCTGCAAGAAGGGGTGATTGACCACGAAGCTGCCGAAAAGGCTGAAAAGGCAGGCCTTCTTGTGGTTATGAACCGGTGCTGGTTAAAGGAAAAGTACCGATATGGGAACTGACGGAAACATAATCGCCGCGGTAGTGACCGTCAGCGATACTCGGACCACAGAGAACGACCTTTCAGGCAAAAGGCTCGCGGATCTTCTTTCCGACTTCGGTGCGCTGATAGTTGAAAGGCAGATCGTAAATGATGACTACGACAACCTCAGAAACGCTCTTTATGCGCTTGCGGAAAGGGAAGACGTGAATCTGATCATCACTACCGGCGGGACCGGCCTGGCTGAAAGGGACAACACTCCGGAAGCGACGCACTCGATCATTCAAAAAGAGGCGCCCGGGATTGCGGAAGCCATCCGGGCGGAATCATTCAAGATAACGCCCACGGCGATGCTTTCACGCGGTACGGCCGGGGTCAGAAACGGAACGCTGATAATCAATCTTCCAGGTTCGGAAAAGGGCGTAGCTGAGACCTTTGAGGTGATAAGACCGATACTGCGCCACGCCGTCGACCTTGTATCCGGAAAGACCGAACACTGACGCCCCGAGCCGTTTATGAACGCAGCGGCATCCTGTTTCAATACCCTTAGAGAGTTCTCCTCGATATACATCATATGACCGGCCTCGTAGTACCGGGTTATGATGTTCGAACGCAGTTCAGGCGCGAGATTCATATTTGCGATCGTATATTCAGTTGCAAAATACGGAGTCGCCATATCGTAGTAACCGGAAGCGATAAACACCTGCATGAACGGGTTCTTCTGCATCGCGATTCGGAGTGCCCCGCTGGTGTCTGCATAACCGTTGTTAACGTTCCAGTCCCAACGGCCCACGCCCCCGCCCAGAATGTAGTACTCAAGATCGCTCTTGAACCCAAGTTCCCGGCGAACGTAGTCGTTGAGCGTTGCCGTGTAGGGAGGACGGATCGCGGTCATTGAAGGGTCAAAGTCTGTTCCGTCGCCGGCAGGTTCCTTGTCAATTCCCGTAAACCGGCTGTCGAGCCGGCCCACACTCTTCTTTTCATCCCTCAGCAGTTCTTTCATGAACTCACCGAGCTCGATACGCATATTGTTCCTGTCGATGAACTGAGCGCTCAGACCCGTGTACCGGCTGAGTTTCCCGACTAACGCATTTCTTTCCGAGGCGGTAAGATTTGAAGCCTTGAGGAGTCCCGGCGCGAGCTCGTTCATCGCGAACGACTCGGATTCGCGGAGCAGTTCCGTTAGAGACCTGGATTGCAGTTCGGGCGCCAACTGCTTGTGATACCACGCCGTAGCGGTGTACGAAGGCAGGATCAGCACAAGCGGAAGATCGTTCCCGTCGGCGAATCGAAGCGTTTGGAAGTTCATCACCGAGGAAACCAGCAGAACCCCGTTGAAAGCGATCCCCCGGTCGATCAGATATCCCGAGAGCCCGCTTGCTCTTGTCGTGCCGTAGCTCTCGCCGACGAGATATAGCGGCGACCGCCATCGATCGTTCCTGACGAGGTAGAGCCGTATGAACTCCCCGACAGAAGCGATATCGCCGTTAAGTGAAAAGAACTTTTGTTCCTTGGGATCCTCCGCACGGCTGAATCCCGTACCCACCGGATCAATGAACACAAGGTCTGTTTCGGTCAGCCAGGTGTGCTCGTTGTCGACAAGATCGTACGGCGGCGGAGGCATAAAGCCGTTCGGCAGCATCTTGACCCTCTTCGGTCCGAGTGCTCCGAGGTGGAGCCAGACAGAAGATGAACCAGGTCCTCCGTTGAATGAGAACATCAACGGCCTTGCCGCGTCTGACCCGTCTTTGGTGTAGGCCATATAAAAGACGCGGGCTTCCAGCTTGCCTTCGCCATTTCGTATTGGCATGTAACCGGTCGTTACCGAATACGCGAGGGTCTGGCCTCCAACTCGCACAGAATGCTTTGTGACAATCGGATCGGGCAGATCATCAGCGCCGCTCGAGGGAGCCGGCTTCTTGTCCTGGGCCACCAAAAATGACGAAAGGGCAACCAGAAACATCGCGATAAAGGCATTTCTCATCATCGTGTCCAAAGGTAGGGGCCGTCAGGGGAAGGGTGAAGTTCACCCTTGTTCTGCGGCCCTCTAAATTGTTATTAGTTTACTGATTCGCTGACCATGACACCGCCGATCATCGTCCCGGTGCAATGCGTCACGTACTCGAAAGGGTCACCGTCGTACATTGCAATATCGGCTTCCTTGCCGACCTTGATCGATCCTATCCGTTCATCCATGCCGATTATTCTAGCGGCGTCGATAGTGACCGTCGCGAGTGCCTGCTCGAATGAAAGTCCGTAGGCCACGAGCTGTCCAGCCTCGAACAGGACGACTCGTGTCTTCGGAACATACGTCTCGTAGCCGCTCTGCAAAGCGAAAGGGATCCCGGCCTCCCTGAGTTTCTTTGCCGTTTCCATCGACAGGTTTTCCGTTTCTCCTCCCGCCCGGTACATCGTCGGATGAAGAATGACCGGAAATCCGGAAGCTTTGATCTCGCTCAGAAGCATATGGGCGTCCGAAGCGCCATCCAGAACGATCTCGATGTTAAACTCTTCAGCGATCCGGAGAGCCGTCATAATATCCACAGATCTGTGCGCCGTGACCAAAAGCGGTATTTCCCTGTCGATGACCTTTTTCATCATCTCAAGCTTCAGATCACGCGGAGCATCTTCCTTTTTCCCGTAGTTCGACGCTTTTATTAGCATCTCGCGAAGCATCGCGGCCTGCTTGGCACTCGTACCGGGAGGCTTCCCGCCACTGTTCATCGAACGCTGGCCGATAGTAACCGATATCATCGCCGCCGGAACGACGGTCGCTTCATCTACGTTGTCGCCGACGGTCTTGGCGATCATCGTTTGTCCGGAGATCAGCGCTGCCGGGGCGTGCCCTGTATGTATCGTTGTTACACCGAAACCTCTGACCCATTTCACCAGTTCTTCGCGCGCGTTGTAGGCGTCGATCGCACGAAGATCGGGCTGCATCGGGGATGATTCTTCGACCTGCATCTGGTCGTGAGGCTGATTCAGATAACCGGCGAGGCCGATGACGGTATGCGCATCGATCAACCCCGGAGTGACGACCTTTGCGGCAACCACCTTGTAGTTTGATGGAATTCTGACGCTGGAAGCCGGTCCGACAGCTTCGATCCTCCCATTGTTAGTCAAGATCACGCCGTTGTTTATGACTCCGCCCTCCATCGTGTAGATCTTCTCACCGCGGACGGCGACCTGCGCGATCGCTGACGAGGACACAAATGCGATCAGGCCGATCACAAGGAACAGCGCATTGCACTTCGAACTATGAACTCTGAACCGCTTACTATTCATGCTGCCCCCCTATATCACCGTCGAAGCAATCGATGTGGATGATCCTGTCATTGCCTGCGCCGTAACCGCCGACCGCAAGCAGATAATCGTCCGGATCGCTCCGGTCAAATACCTTCTTGCCGTCTACCCAGGTCTCGAGGACGTTTGTGTAAACGCTCAAGGGATCGCCCGAGAGAATGATGAAATCGGCATCCTTTCCTTTCTCGAGCGACCCGACTCGATCTTCCAGGTCGAGCATCTTTGCACCCGCCATCGTAAGGCCGTAAAGTGCGGCGTCTCGCGACATTCCTGCTCGCACAGCAAAGCCGGCTTGCCTGAAGAACAACCTTGAATCGGTGATGTAATCGTCTGTGTGAAAACCAACGACTGCGCCTGCCTTTTCCAGGGCGGCCCCGTTTTCCCATTTGATATCGGTGGTTTCAAGCTTGCCGCCTGGGGAGTCAACCAGGATGATCGAAGAAGGAACCCCGGCGGCCGCGATCTCATCCGCCACTTTCCAGGCTTCCGAAACGTGCTGAAGCACGAGGCGGAATCCGAACTCCTTCTGAAGTCTGAGCACTGTGAGTATGTCGTCGTGGCGATGGGTATGGTGATGGATCACCCTCTTTCCGTCCAGAACCTCAACGAGCGTCTCCATCGCAAGGTCACGGGCGGGCAAATTTGACTCGTCGCCGTCCGCTTTCTCGATCTTCGCTTTGTATTCCTGTGCTTTAATGAACTGCTCACGCACAAGCGCGGCGGACTTCGCACGCGTGCCAGGCCACTTGCCAGACGATCTGATACTGTTCGTTCCGTTGGCGAACTTGATCCCTCCCATGTATCTTCCGTCCGAATCGTAGATCAGAATGTCGTCGATCTTGACCGCGCCGTCGCGAAGCTTGACGTAAAGCGTCTGCCCGCTGTCGAGATGTCCCGAACCGGGCATAATGTTAGCGACGGTAATTCCGCCCGCCTGAGCTCTCTGGAGGCTGGCGGACCGTGCGTTAATCGAATCGAGCGTCCGTACTTCAGGCTGTATCGGTTCCGATCCGTCGGCGCCGGCCACCTCGCCGATGTGGCTGTGCGTGTCCACAAGCCCTGGCATAATCACCTTTCCCCTGACGTCAACCAGGACCGTATCCGCAGTGAATACACGGTCGGTCGCATCCCCTGTTTCAACGATCTTTCCATTGTGAACAAGCAGGTACCCGTTCTCGATAGGCTCGCCGACGATCGGGATGATCCTCGCGCCTACGAAGGCTGTTCTCATGCTTTGTGCCGCGGTCGCTGAAAAAGACAGCAGTACCACGGAAAGAATACAAAGGTATCTCTTCATCTCTGATTCCCTCTGGTTTTGAGCTAATTGAAAGAAGTGCTCCGATAAAGTGCTACGAATTCAAAAAGATGTCAAGAATCGGAAAAAGCGTATGAGGCCCTAGACTGGTAGCTTGATAGTGAACTGCGTGCCATCGGAAGTGCTTTCCGGCTCGAGGCTTCCTCCATGAGCGGTGATAATGCCGTAGCAGACCGCAAGACCAAGTCCCGTTCCTTTGCCAGACGATTTCGTCGTAAAGAAAGGGTCAAACACTTTCTTTAGGTCTTCCTTTCCTATGCCTGGTCCTGTATCAGCAATCGTTACGCCAACGCTTCCACCGTCCTGCACCGTCCTGACAGTAAGCCTTCCTCCTGATGGCATCGCGTCGCGAGCGTTCAGAAACAGATTAAGGAACACCTGTTGAAGCTGGTCCGAATCCGCTAGGACTGCTGGAAGATTCGGATCGAGTTCGGTCGAAAGCTCCAGCTTCTGAAACTGCTTATCAAAACCTGCCAGCCGAAGGCTCGTGTTGATCACTTCGTTCAGATCGACCGCGGTCCGCGCGGCCGGTCTCGCGCGTGCAAAGTCCATCATGTCCTTGGTGACGCTCTTGATCCTCGAGATCTGGGTCTGGATTAGCGCGAGCTTTTCAGAGATCGATTCATCCACGCCGCCGTTTCGCTCGATCATCTGGATCAGCGAAGAAATTGAAGCGAGCGGATTGTTTACCTCGTGGGCGACACCGGCGGACAGTGTGCCAAGGGCGGCAAGTTTCTCGGTGCGGATAAGCTGTTCGTTAAGTTTTCTTAGTTCTTCAATGTCCGACAGCATTTTCCTGCTCATTTCATTGAAAGACTGGGCGAGCAGGCCTATCTCATCGTTGCTTTTCCGCAGATCAGCTTCCGTGCCGTACTCACCATCGGTCACTCGTACCGCGGCGACGGTAAGCCTCTGGAGAGGCCTTGAGATCGATCTCACGATCAAAAGCACCAACAGTAGATTGGGAACCAGCGCCGAGATCACACTGAAGACAAGGTACTTTTTCCACGCGTACAGGTCCATACCGTCACGGAATGCCCACCAGACGATCGGTATCTGGAATATGGCGAAACTCAGTATCGCGACCGAAGCGATACTCAAGGCTACCTTGTAAGTGATCGGGAACAGCCGGAATTGATCCAGTGCAGTCTGAAGAGAAAATAGCTTGAAGTTCGAGATCGCGTATGCGTAGATCAAGACCCCCGGAAGCACGAACGTCGAACTATATGGCAATAAGCTATAGTCACCCAGATAAGGCAATGCTATGTTCGCAAGTGTTTTCAAGACGACAGTTATAAGCAGGGCCCAAATGATCGCTCCGACTTGCTGACCTTCCTGACGTCCTTTCAGATTCCGGTACTTGCCCAAGAGCACGGCCGCGCCATACCCAAAGACGACATACACGTATACAACAAAAGCGTAAGCCAGGGGTGTAAGGGAGATCGCGAAGCTCTGTCCGTCATAGCGAACGCTCTCCCACAAGAGTCCGGCTAACGCTGCCGGAACGAGAATCAGTCCGGGAGCAAACAACACAGCAGCTTTTTTCTTTGGGACGCTGTCGTTGCCGGGAAACACCCATGCGAAAACGACAAGGGCGAACTGCATCAGCAGGGAAATTACAAAGCTGGTCGCTACCCACCATCCGGAGGGCAGGCCCTCCTCAAAAGAGAAGTTCCAGAAAATAAGGTCCTTGACGGTCCAAAGCGCTAGAAACGCTATGAACGCGGCAAATGTCTGATTGGCTCTGCTTCTGGGATCGGCGACAAAGACATAGAAGCCAAGGAGGACCAGAAGCAGCAACGAGAACAGATGGAGGAAAACCAGCATTGATGGTGTGAACGTGAACCGAATGTCTCGTATAGAGACTCTTATCCGATCATGCGTACCATTCTAGCTGAAACAAAAGGCGATACCACTATCCGCGCGGTAGGTGCCTTGATCAGTCGATCGTGAACTTCAGATTGATGCCGGCGATGTTCACGCTCTTGAGCCGCGATCCGGTATTGCTCTGAAGCATATAGAAGAACTCCGCGGAGGCTTTCGGCGTGAATTTCTTCTCGACTCCGGCCGAGAACTCATTTCGGGAGAATTCCTTGGCACGGAAGTCATAGAAAGGTTCGTCCGCAACAAAGACCGAGAACAATTCATTGTCGTTGTGTCTGACAGGTATCTTTACCTTGAACTTGTTCCGGTAACGAACAGAGTCCCCTCGGTTATGTCGAATGCGATATTCGATCCTGTTGCGATCACTGATCGACAGGTTCTTCCACTTCTTTTCACCGGTGACCTCAAACCTGAGTCGGTGCTCGAACGAGCGGGAATTTCGTACGGGCTGTTCCGCGATGTAATAGTAACTTGGCGTGAACTTCCAGTTCTTATTGATCGGAATGTCCACTCCAAATCCTATTCTTTCACTGACGAAGTGCCGAAAATTCTGGCCGATCCGGATCGTCCCCATGATAAACGGAGTGGCGACCTTCCTCTTTGAACCGTCATCTTCTGTGACCTCGAATGACGGCAGGTAAAGCTTCGTTTCGTTCCAGAATTGCCCGTCTGTCTCGTTGCCCTCTTGTCCGGCGGCCGATACCGCCATGGTTGAGATCAATGCAAGCAAAAGTATCTTCTTCATCGGAATAGAAGATAATGGGAAGAGTGTTACCACAGTGTTACAGCTTAATGACATTTCTGTAACAATTTCAGAAAGTAGTAACGCAGCTGTAATGTTCGATTTACAGATCGTATCAGGAGCCCAATACGAGAGCCGCGATCACCAGGGATAATCCGAATGCCATAGGGAGATACTGACCCGTGCGGATATCGCCCTGGATCTCGGCAATCGTGCGAAACCCCATTCCAAAAACTACGAGCGCGAATGCTCCGACCAGAGCTCCTATCACCGCGCCCGGAATCGCCCCGAACAACATTGCGAAAGCACCCGAAGTGCCTCCGGCAAATATCCCCCAAGTCGCTCCTACGAAAGGCAGGGCAATGCCCATCATCGGCCACGAGAACTTCTCGAGCTCTCGATGACTACGCCCCACTATCTTCCCGGAAAAGAACCCGGCGATCGCTCCTGCATTCGTGGTCAGCGCCAACATCAGGACCATTGCGGGTTCTACGCGATTTGATTCAAGGATGATCTTAAGAAAGATGGAAAAGGGTGTCAGGAGACCGACTGAAAGGCCAAGGATCGAGAAAGCGCGTTCATATTCGTGCGGTGTTCGATTTGTCGAAAGGGAAGATCTGTTTGAATGTGAACCGGATCGACTCTCGATGTCTGCGTTAAGCTTGCAAAGGCGCTTCAGCCTGCGTTCTGCATTCTCTATTTCGAAGCCCCCACTGTTATTTTGGGTGATCTCTTCTTCTGGCTCCTGGAATCGATAAAACTGCTCCATCGTCGCCTCCAATCCATGAGGTTAATTTTCGGGAGGGTATCCAATTCTTCCTGTTGCTCAAGATCCGGAAGTGCTAAATCATAATTCCCGGATATCTCGATGAGGGATTCAAATGCGTCTCTGATCTCCCTATCACGTCCGGATCCGCTCGCAAGTTCCGTATATAGGTTCAAGAGTTCTTTGAATGCCCTTTTGTGATGGCGTTTGATCGCAAGTCGGTTGTTGCGCGCGATCACAGCACCGGCCAGCGAGCTGTCTGGGTGATCTCCGATCTCAGAAAGCCGGAAAGAAATCGCTGGGTTGTCGCTCAAGGATTCTTGCGTTAGTGCCGAAAGACCGCAGAATCTTTCTACAAGATCGCGAATCTGGTATGTACCGTGTGGAGACCCGCTTTCGGCGGCCAGGTCTTCGATGGTTCTCGAAGCTGATCTTATTCTCGATTCGACCAAAGCGGTCCGATCGGATGCTTCCGATCCGGGTCGAATTAACCTCGACGTAACAAAGGTGTGTAATAGTCCAGGAAGAAATGCGAACCAGAAGAGCGTGACAGCAGATGCACGGAAGAGACGGTTGGTGTCATTGGGCCCAGCCTCGAGGAAACTGTTAACACCGAACGGGAAGCCACAGGCCAGGTAGATGATTATGGCTTGCACGATCTCCATTAACATTGGTTGAAGCAAGCGGTGTTCCAGCGGCAAAGATCTTAGTTGGCAGGGCCGCTTGACGAGATGTGAAGGCAAATCAAGGGCAAAATAGTTGTTCGAGGAACTTCCGACGGGCAATTTCCGTTACAACCATTAGCATTAAGCGAAACTCATAACCAGCGTTTGCAGATTGCGAAGTTCCGGGATCCGACGACGGCAAATTGTTCCCCCTGAATCCGTCAGCCCGGAAATCACGAAGATCCCACTAGGGAATAAAGAAACCTTCTACCGCAATTACCAGGATTCATAACTTATTCATACTTGGTACCTGCAAGGGGAAATCATAGAAAAATGAAAAACAAATCGAAGATAAAGGTCATCCGCAAGAAGGATGTTTCGGCACAAAAGGTAAAGCGACAGAAAACTGTTGAGCCTGACAAGAACTCTGCCCGGAGGGTAGTGACGAACGTTTCTAGCTGGGTCAACGAATTGCAGAAAAGGAAACGAGCGGAAACCAAGGAAGCGCTCGACAAGATATTCCCGGCAAATCCCCAGACGGATTCGGCTTGACGCAGGCTCGCCTTTCTGCGCTGCCTTCCCGGATCACCTGTAATTTCAGCTTGATACACACCATTCGCTGGTTGTCCTTTCAACCCTCACGCTATACCATCAAACTTTTCGGATCTTGACTTCCCGAAGCCTGTTTTCCAAGAGGCTCCGGGCGCTCCTGCTCTTATTGAGTGGCTATGAAAGGAAAGGTTGCATTGATCACGGGAGCTAGTTCGGGAATCGGCCTCGCTTCTGCACAGAAGTTTGCCAAAGCTGGTGCGACCGTTGTTGCAACAGGTCGAAACGAGTCCGCGCTAAACGAACTTGAGGCCGCTTACGCGGATGGAGAGGGCACGATCCGAATTCAACTTGCTGATCTCCGGGAGCAGTCCCAGATCGAGAGGCTGGTTTCATCGACGGTTGATGAATTCGGAAAGATCGATGTGCTCGTAAACTCTGCCGGGATCATTGCCAGCGGAAGCATTGAAAGCACCAGCCTGGAGAACTGGGACAAGATGATGGACATCAATGTCCGCACGGTGTTCTGTCTTTCAAAATTGTGTGTTCCGTATTTAGCCGAGTCAAAAGGAAATATCGTAAATGTGTCGAGCGTAGCGGGAACGCGCGCATTTCCGAATGTGCTTGCATACTGTGTTTCCAAAGCAGCGATCGACCAGTTGACACGGTGTCTGTCTCTTGAGCTTGCGACGGAGGGAATCCGGGTCAATGCGGTTAATCCAGGAGTCGTTGTGTCGGAGCTTCACAGGCGAAGTGGTATGTCGGACGACCAATACTCCGATTTTCTCGAGCATTCTAAAGATACGCATCCGCTAGGGCGGGTTGGTCAACCGGAAGATGTAGCAGATCTTATATACTTCCTTGCATCTGACGAGGCGTCGTGGATCACGGGCGTCACATATGCCATCGATGGGGGAAGGGCTCAGACCTGTGCCCGTTAGCGTTCGACGACGACCTCATTTCAATTCGGGCAATGAAACTAAGACTCTTGCCAAACACGATAGATGGACTCGCCGTTACCGGCCGTCAGCACTTTACCTGCTTCGTCATCGATGATCTCGTTGCGGTCGATGCAGGCTGTCTGGCGAATTCCACGACTGAAACGGAAAAGGACAAGATACGAGATGTGGTCCTGACCCATGCGCATCTTGATCACATCGCGGGCCTCCCTCTGTTTATCGACGATCTGTTCGATACTCTCGAATCCCCCGTAAGGGTTCACGCGTCTTCTGAAGTTGTGAACATCCTTGAGAACGACATTTTCAACTGGCGTGTTTACCCGAGGTTCTCGGAACTCACGAACAGGTTCGGACCTGTCATGGAATATCGCGAGATCGAGCCTGCAAAGCCATTCGAGATCGGGCACCTTTCATTTGAAGCCGTCGAAGTTAATCACAAGGTTCCGTCTGTCGGCTTTCTGATATCAGACGGAATGTCGGTGATCGCCCTGACCGGTGACACGGCGGAAATGGATCACTTCTGGCGCAAGGTCAACTCTTTGGAGAAGTTAGACGGATTGTTGATCGAATGTGCTTTTCCAAACCGAATGAAGGAGCTCGCGGAAGTCTCGCATCATTTAACCCCTTCACTTTTGAGATCTGAGTTAGAAAAATTTGATATTGACGACTGTCCTGTTCTTGCGATAAATCTTAAGCCGATGTATCGGACGGAGACCGCGCGCGAGCTTGAGGAGCTTAAGTTTCAGAGTCTTCGCACCTTGATCGTTGGTGAAGAGTACGAGTTCTAGAAGACTGGTCGATAACCAGGCAGAAAGAAGAAGCGCTTTCTTGTACCGATCGAGTGTTGGAGAGTGACGCCATTGCCTCCACCTAGTAAGAGAAGAATACCTTCCGGGAGCTCGACGAGAAAAAGTCGAGTCAGAAGGGCCGACCAACCTTTTTGGCTGCCGGCCATCAGCTACTATGTGCTTACCGGGTCGGTCTCGTCGGTCAGTTTCTTTTTGATCTGGGGAATTCTTCTGGAAGGCGGTGAGGACGCCCCGTGGGTAACTGCGGGAGTAGCGGCCAGTCTCTTGCTGATAGGAGCCGTTATCTTACGAGAGATTGTGCTCAGAAGCGCTCGTCGGCGTTATTTGGCAGCACAACGAAGGCTCGATAGGAGTCTGAGCAACATCCCGCGGGAGTTGAGGAAGTCACGTTCTGCAAGAAAGATCTCGATCCGGGAAAACGATTTGATGCTTGCTCATATTCTTAGAAAATCTGAGGCGGCCGACACTTTTGGAGACTACGCAGAAGGTCACCGAGAGGTGTTTGCAATATGCAGCGACTACCTTGACCTTACCGAAAAGGAGCTCAGGCGAACGGATGTCAATTCACCACGGTATGTCGCTATGAGAAAGGGCAGGAGCCGGATCAAATCCATTCGAAAGAGCCATTTGCTTGCATGGTCCGAAATCGAATCCAAGGCGCTTATGAGAGACGCCAGAAGGGAAGCCACTCCGATCGAACGGGCTCGAACCGCCGGAAAGGCGTTAAGCGTTGTCGAAGAGGCGATCGGACATTACCCGGGCGAGCCAACTCTTCGGGATTCCGCTGAAGTTGTAAGGGAATTCATCTCGGGGGTTCAGATCAAGGGATTGATCGAAGAGGCCGAGGCATCCGAAGAGGTCGGTGACAAGACTGCCGCCCTGGAGATTTACGAACAGATCTTGGATAAGCTTTCACGACAGCATCTGAGTGAAGAAAACAAAGAGGCTTTGGCCGGGAGGATAGGAGAGAAGATCTCTTCGCTAAGGGGCGACTGAGTCTCTTTCCAAGCGTCAGGGCCGTATCAGATGATTAGTCAAAAGTGCCCAAAATGTTCAAGTCGCAGAGTCCGACGTGGTTATCGTAGGACCCCCGTCTTCATGAAATTGGCCTTCCGTTATTACCTGTTGTGCGACGGATGTAACTGGGAGTTCACGGGTTTCGCCGTCCCCGGCACGGTCACAAGCCGGCCTCAGCGCAAGAAGCACAGAAAGGCTCAAGGCCCATCAGTACCGGAATGAAGTTGTTCAAGATTCCTTCGACGGCCGTTGCCGCATCCACGATCGTACTGATCTTCTGTCTCAGTCTGTTCGGGCAGTCGAACATCGACCTCATTCATCCCGGAGACCTCGTCGATGTCGACGTTGTCGGCAGTACAGAATTCGACTGGCGAGGAAGGATCAACCCGGAAGGGTTCCTCGCCGGTTTCAGTTTTACAGAGAACCCGATCGCCGCACTTTGTCGTTCTACCGAAGAAGTTGAAAAGGATATAGAAAAGGCCTACGCGACCTTCCTCAATTCCCCTAAGGTGAACGTTTCCGTTCTTGATCGTTCTGGTAGACTGGCCGCCGTGATATTCGGAGCGGTCAGGACTCAACAGCGGTTCAAGTTGTTGCGGCAAGTGCGGTTGTCAGAACTGATCGTTTTGTCAGGAGGCCTGAATTCAGACGCCAGCGGTGACATCGTCGTTCTACGTCAAAACAGTGCCGTCTGTGAAGCTGCTGAGGCTTCGGAGTTTCAGAATGCCGAAAGGATAGGACGTAGTCTAAGGATATCGATCACCGTTGGAAAGCTTCTGGCCGGCGACGCGCAGTCCAATCCATTAATTCAATATGGCGATATCATCACGGTCGAGCAGACTCGACCGGTGTATTTGATGGGAGGGGTTGCCAACCCGTCGAGGGTAGAGTTTCGCGAGGGTTTGAGTCTTGCGCGCGCCGTCGCGTCAGCCGGAGGGCTTTCGAAGGGCGCAGACGCCGGAAACGTACGGATAATCCGGCGAGTTGCAGGTGACTCAGAAGTAATCAAAGCGGATCTGTCAGCAATTGAACGCGGCACTGCTGCTGATGTCATGCTGGCTCCCTATGATATAGTTGATGTTGCCCAGGAGGGCAGCTCAGAGCGCAGATTTACCCCTGTGGAAGGAGATCTCGACAACACGCCAACGGCTGCGGCGAACCTTCCGGTCCGGGTGATCGATTAGAACAGAGAATTTTTTTACAAACATGAAAAAGGACAGATTTAGCAGAAGAACGGTCGCACTGTTCTGGTGCCTTGCTGTCGCGACGGTGATCGGAGCTATGATCTTCTTTGAACAGATCGCGCTTCTTTATGTTCTCGCGACACTAGCCTTGGTTTTCCTTCTTATTATCGTCGGTTTCTCGGATCTCGAGAATGTTGGGCGGAATAAAGGAGGCGGTTTTACGGCCGGAGAACAATAGATTTTCGGACTCGCGTGGGGTATGAAGTCATTGCCCAAAGTCTTGATATCGATGCTGGCGCTGCTTGCGGCGTCAGCTTTTCCGTATGAGCTGCAGAGGTTGCCGGACAAAGGCACCCCTGTAAAGTGGGCTTCAAAGAAGATCACACTTTCCGTTTCTTCTTCCTTGATTGAAATTTCGCCGGCCGTCAGGGGCGACTGGAAGCCGCTTGAGTCGATACAGCGAGCCGCGTTGGCATGGAGTTCTGCATCGGGTATCGAGATCTCGCTTGAGGAGTCGGACGCCCAGTCCATCAGCCCTCACGGCAGAAAAGGGGATGGGGTTTCGTTGATAACGATCGCCCAGACTCCTGAGAATCTTATCTTGTTTACGGGAAAGAATGTTTCCCGTCCTGCGTTCACGCGTATCTTCTTTAACGGAAAGGGCAGGATCATCGAGGCGGATGTGGTGCTAAATCCTTACCATCCGATTTCAACAGACGGGATTTTTGGCGCTTTCGATCTTGAGTCTACCGTCGTTCACGAGCTTGGCCACGTCCTCGGGCTCGGTCATTCCGATGTCTTGGGAGCCTCAATGAACGAGGTAAGCGCCAGGAACGGCCTATACACGATTCCTTTCACTACGTACCGTACTCTTTCGGCAGACGACGTCGCCGGCATTCGGGCTCTTTACCCCGAGTTTTCGCGTGAAGAGGGGTGCTGCCGAACGATCGCCGGACGCATGACCGGTGACTTGCCGGACGCTGGCGAATTCGTCGTCTGGGCGGAGGATCTTGCCGAAGGCTCAGTTATTGCATCGGTCCGTCGATCCGCAAACGGTGAGTTTCGACTAGAGGGAATTCCGGAAGGAGATTACCGTCTGTTTGCAAGATCTGCCAGTGGGACGAGCGGAGCGTTCGATCTCGGAATCATTTCGACCGAGGTCGGTGAAGACAAAGCCTTCGAGATCGATCCCGAGCCTTTCGACGCGCGCGCTGGCTTTGTTCAGGCCGGATTTAACGGCCAGCTCTCTGAAGTGTCGGTGCCCGTGAACGCAGGCCGGGTTTTCAGGCTGTTTGTGGGAGGCGCTGGCACGCTCGACCACCCACGGCTCGAAATTTCTTCTCCAAAGATCGCAGTCGAAGAGGGTTCTTTGGAGGTACTAGATTACGGAAAAGACTCTATCGTTCTTAGCTTTGTTGCTGAAGTTGGCGACGCGGTGTCAACCGGAGACTATACGATCAGACTGTACGACGGAGACAAGCTGATCGACTGTCTAGTGGGCGCAATCAGCGTCGAGACTGAGGTGAATCCCTGGGTTCACAGAGATTTGTAATTACGCCGATCGGCGGTCGAAACAGACAAGATAAGTTGTTTGCTTTTTTTACCGATCTGTGCATAATCTAATAATGTTCACCTCCCCGGTGAACGTTTGGTCACGAGGGGTGAGGACTTGTGACCTAAGGGCGACGGTGTGGGAGACGTCGCCCTACTAATTTTTAAACCCACTTGCTTCCGACCTTGATTTTGGCTAGTTCAAGCGTATCATCCTTACGGCTTCAGCTACACATTGCGCGGCCTTCGAAGTTTATGTCAGATCTTAGTATGTTGAAGGTGGTCGATCCTGAATAAGGGATGAGAAAAGGTCACGGCCGGTCTTTTCGGGACTGGTTACTAAGAGGCGTAAGAGACGGCAAGAACACATCTGCCGCGTCGGTACAATCCGAGGAACATCCCTGGTGGAAGGTGATGTGCCTGACCGGTGTAGACTACTTCTCCACTCTCGGCTATCAGCCCGGCATCGCGTTTGTCGCTGCTGGCGCGCTTTCCCCTTTTGCTACATTGGTTCTTGTTTTGCTTACCCTCTTTGGTGCTCTGCCGATGTACAGGAGGGTAGCCGAGGAGAGCCCTCACGGAGACGGTTCTATTTCTATGCTTGAGCGGCTGCTGGACCGCTGGAAAGCAAAGCTGTTCGTCCTCGTCCTCCTGGGCTTCGTAGCGACCAGCTTTATCATTACGATCACACTATCTGCGGCGGACGCAACGGCGCATATCATAGAGAACCCTTTTGTAGAGCATCACCTTTCCTTCCTCAATCACCGGATCATCGTAACGCTTGTCCTGATCGCATTACTTGGCCTGGTCTTTCTAAAGGGATTTAAAGAAGCGATCGGAATAGCGGTAGGGATAGTAGCTATCTATCTTTCATTAAACCTGGTGATCATCGGCTATGGTCTCTACGAGATATTTGTACTCGCTCCTGAGACCTTTTTTAGTTGGCAGACCTTGGTATGGCGTCACCCGGACGTAGGTGGAAGCGCTTTCGCATTGATACTGGCCTCCCTCGTGGTTTTCCCCAAACTTGCCCTGGGACTTTCCGGATTTGAGACCGGCGTAGTTGTAATGCCGTTGGTCAAGGGAGGCGCCGACCTGAAAAAAAGGGACGTTGAATCGATCCACGTGTCCAGGATCGGAAACGTGCCAATGAGCGAGACCGCCGAGGAACATCTTGAAGGAAGGATCAGGAACGGAAAGAAACTTTTGACCGGCGCGGCGCTGATAATGAGCCTGATGCTCATTGGTAGCAGCGTGGTCACTTCAATGCTGATTCCGCCCGAACAATTTCTTGAGGGAGGTAAGGCAAATGGGCGTGCCCTTTCTTATCTAGCTCACGATCACCTCGGAGAGATCTTTGGCACGTTATATGACCTGAGCACTATCCTCATTCTCTGGTTTGCAGGATCCTCGGCGATGGCCGGTCTTTTGAACATTGTTCCGCGTTACCTTCCCAGATATGGAATGGCGCCGTTCTGGGCGACCGCGACAAGGCCGCTCGTGCTCGTCTTTACAGCCATCTCTTTCCTCGTGACGATCCTGTTCCGAGCTGATGTGGATTCACAGGGCGGAGCGTACGCGACTGGCGTTCTCACGCTGATGGCTTCCGCCGCCGTAGCCGTGACCATTTCTGCCAGGAAGAGGGGGCAGCGAATATGGCTGGGCTACATGATTATCTCGCTGGTCTTCTTCTACACAACCTTTATGAACGTTCTGTGGCAACCTGAAGGGCTGCAGATCGCCGTTCTTTTTGTAGTTGCCATTGTTTTCACTTCGTTCATATCGAGAGTGATGCGATCGACCGAGATTCGAATAGATTCCATAGAGTTCGATGAATCCGCAAAAGCAATGTTGAGTGATCTGGCCGAAGGTGAGATCAGGATCGTTGCCAATCGAAGGGAAAGCGGTGATGTCGACGAATACAGATTCAAAGAGCACGAAAAGCGAACCGACAACCACATTCCCTCGCACGACCCCGTGTTGTTCTTCGAGGTGGAACTTGGTGATGCCTCGGAGTTTACGGGAAAACTGCTTGTGCGCGGCTTTAATGTCGGAGGATATAAAATACTCAGGGCCGAGTCGCCGGCAGTGCCCAATGCGATCGCCGGGTTACTACTTTATCTTCGCGACGACACGGGCAAGACCCCGCACATGTATTTCGGCTGGAGCGAAGGGAACCCGATCTCTTATCTCATCAGGTATCTTCTGTTTGGCGAAGGAGATACAGCTCCAGTAACAAGAGAGATACTTAGACAGGCCGAACCCGATCCGGAAAAGCGGCCGAGTGTCCACGTTGGCGGGTAAACGATCTATCCGTCGTCTGAAGGAAGTGTTTCGGGATTCTTGACAAGGAAACACGATCGGCAATATACGGGTCTTCCTTGCGAAGGGTAAAAGGGAACGGTTGTCTGTACTCCGCATTTAGCACAGTTCACGATTACCTCGACTCGCTGCTTTACCCCGGCCTCCTGAGCTTTCATTACAGCGTCAAGTCTTTCGTTCTTGGCCTTTTTGCAAGGCTTACAGCGTTTCGGCGCATGTTTGAGGCCCTTGTCCCTGAAAAACAGCTGCTCGCCTGCGGTCCATACAAATGGTTTTCCGCAGTCGACGCAGTCGATCTGCTGGTCATCGAATTCTTGCTCTTGATCGGACTGATTGTTCTCTAGTTGTTCTGGATCGTCTGACCTCGATTCGGACATAGTATCTTTCTTCCCTTTAGCTGATCAGATAGGACAGTCAGACTTCAAAGTCACGGTCGTGGGCGGGGTTGCCCGACGTTGGGGATATGACCCGCGCCGGCCGGACACGTCGAAGAAATTATACCCATTGCACAACTGAGTCAAGTTGGCGCCCGGCTGACGATTCTGCTATAAACCTCTCAATTAATTATGAGAATCCTTGTCGTAGGATCGGGCGGGCGCGAACATGCCATCGCCTGGGCCTTCTCAAAGAGTCCAAGAACCACGAAGTTGTACTGCGCCAAAGGGAATGCCGGTATCGCAGAGATCGCCGAAACTGTCGATATCGGGCCCGAAGATATCCTTGCTCTTGCTGAATTCGCTCAGGAGAAAAAGATCGACTTGACTTTTGTGGGTCCCGAGAATTCCCTAGCGGCCGGGATCGTGGACGAGTTTCAGTCGAGGGGCCTCCGCATCGTGGGCGCGGGGAAGGATGCAGCGCGACTTGAAGCGAGCAAGTCTTTTGCGAAGGAATTTATGTCGCGGCATTCGATCCCGACAGCTGCTTTTGCAGTCGCTGACTCGGCGGAAGAGGCCGTTTCGTTCCTTGAGAGCGGGCGCTTCGGCGGTGAATCGGCTCCGGTTGTTGTCAAAGCGGATGGTCTTGCGGCCGGAAAGGGCGTTGTAGTGTGTCGCTCGAGGTCTGAAGCCGTTGAAGCGGTGAGATCTTTGACGGAGGGTGAGATCGTCAGCGCGGATGCAGCCAGGACGATCGTTTTGGAAGAATGCCTGGTCGGTAAAGAGATATCGGTAATACTGTTCGCCGACGGCAAGAACTTCGCGCTTATGCCTCCGGCTCGGGACCACAAGAGGATCGGTGAGGGAGATACTGGGCCAAACACGGGCGGAATGGGAGTCGTTTCCGATCCGAGCCTGCTTTCAGCTGATCAGCGGGACATGATCATCGAAGAGATCATTCGGCCGACGATTGAAGGATCATCAGAAGAGGGTTTTCCGTTCAGCGGGATACTCTTTGTCGGACTGATGATGACCGAGTCTGGGCCGAAGGTACTGGAATACAACGTCAGATTTGGAGATCCGGAAACCCAGGCGATCCTTGTGAATCTCGAGACAGACCTTGTTGACATATCTGAAGCGATGATCGAAGGAAGTCTCGACAGACAGATAATCTCGTGGAAAGAGGGAAGTGCGGCCTGCGTGATACTAGCCGCAGAGAATTATCCTGCACAGCCGAGAACGGGCGACAGGATAGAAGGCCTCGACGAAGCCGGTAAACACGAATGCGTCGAGATCTTTCATGCCGGTACAGCTCACGACGATCATAAAGAAGTCGTCACCTCCGGAGGCAGGGTGCTCGCTGTAACGGCGACCGCAAGTAACCTTTCAAATGCTCTGCATCGTGCATACAAGGCGGTCAACGAACTCTCATGGCCGGGAATGCAGTATAGAAGCGATATCGGCAAGTAGTCGGCGGGAGAATGGAAACCCGAAAGACCTTCAAATTCTACGACCTGATAATGGCCGTCTTCGTGACGGTCCTTTTGTGTTCCAATCTCATCGGCGTTCACAAGGTCACGCAGGTGTGGGTGCCATATTACGGCGAGTTCATCTTTGGCGCCGGCGTCCTTTTCTTCCCTATCAGCTATCTTTTTGGTGATATCCTTACCGAAGTATACGGATATGCGCGGTCGCGCAGGGTTATCTGGGCAGGCTTTGGAGCGATGATCTTCGCTTCATTGATGGCCGCAGTTATAACCAATCTTCCTTCTGCTTCCACAATGGACCCCGAACGGCAGAATGCGATCGAGTTGATCTTCGGCCAGACTCCCCGCATCGTTCTCGCCTCGCTTTTGGGGTTCTGGATGGGCGAATTCTCAAACTCCTTCGTGCTCGCCAAAATGAAGATCCTCACCGCAGGAAGATGGCTCTGGACAAGGACGATCGGATCTACGTTCGTTGGCGAAGCGGTCGACACGGCGGTTTTCTATCCGGTAGCTTTCTATGGTGTTTGGTCAAATGACCTGATCATCAGTGTAATGATCGGCAACTATATAATGAAGGTAATGTGGGAAGTGCTAGCCACGCCGTTTACCTACAAAATAGTCGGCTTTCTGAAACGAGCGGAACACGAGGACTTCTACGACCGGGAAACCGATTTCAATCCTTTTACGATCAAGACCTGATCCAACACTTATGTCTATCTACGAGGACCTTGTACCAACTGATTTTGACAACATCGACACATACGATCTACTCGAGCGTCCAAGTAAGGTTTCGCTCGATGACTTTGCCAGTCCTGTTTCGAAAGGAGCGACTGTTGCGGACCTGCTCGAATCACTTCCGAACATTCTTGCAGGAAGACAGATAAAAGAACTCGCCATGAGCATTGTCTCTGCGAGAAAGAAAGGTAAGCCCGTGATCTGGGGTCTCGGAGGACACGTGATAAAGACAGGCCTCGCACCAATTCTGATTGACCTTGCCAGGAAAGGCTACGTTTCTGCGGTTGCAACTAATGGTTCTGTACTCGTGCACGATTCCGAGATCGCGCTTTCCGGTTCTACAAGTGAGGATGTCGATGCGACCCTCGGGAAAGGCGGGTTCGGAGCTGCCAAACAGACAGGGGAGCTGCTTAACCGATCTGCCCAACGAGCAGCAAGGGATTCGATCGGCCTTGGGGAAGCTGTTTGTGTTGAACTCCTGGCGTCAGAGCCATTGTATAGAGATCACTCCCTGCTCTGTTTCTGTGCTGAACAAAAGATCCCTTTCACGGCTCACCTGACGATCGGCGCTGATATCGGACATTTTCATCCCGGGACCGATGGCGCGGCGCTGGGCGCTGCGACACATCATGATTTTCGATTGATCTGTTCGTTAGTAAGGGAAATGAACGGAGGCGGCGTCTATATAAATCTTGGTTCAGCAGTGGTCCTCCCGGAGATATTTCTTAAAGCTGTTACAGTTACTCGCAACCTCGGTTTTGCACTCGAAGAAATAACGACGGCCAATCTCGATTTCATTCAACATTACCGGCCTTTGACGAACGTCGTAAGGCGGCCTACCTCGGGAGCTGCGGGGCGAGGCTACTCGATCACAGGACATCACGAGTTAACCCTTCCTTTACTCTCGGCAGCGATCTGCGAAATGGAATAGAACGCAGTCTCCGCCAAACCCTCAAAGATCATGATCGCGACTCGCCTTGACATCTTGGTACAAGTCTCTTAGATTTTTCTCTATTGAAAACGACTTTCATTTTCATCCATTCGTTTATTGTACGAAAATTTGAATTAGAGCCCGAGCGGGCGAGGCATGATTCTCCAATGATCAGAAATTACCGAAATCAGAGCCTGATGGCATTGACCATCGCGCTTTTTACAGTTCTTTTTTCAAGTGCGGCCCTTTCTCAGAGTCGCTTGGCCGCGGTATCAGGCTCAGTGCTTGATACCTCTGGTGATGCGGTTGCCGGTGCGACGGTCATTCTCGTAAATATCTCAAATGGAGAGGCGGCGAGAGTTCAGTCCGATCCAAATGGCATGTTCCGTTTCTCATCGGTCGTACAAGGCAGGTTCCTGCTTAAGGCCGAAGCTCCCGGATTCTCGGAATTCGTGCGGGAGGTCATCGTTGGGAGGAGCGATGTGTCGGGCATTGAAATAGTGTTTTCGATTGGAAACATTTCTGAGTCTGTCACGGTAACGTCGACCCGGACAGAAATAGCTGAATCTGACTCTGCCGTTCCGCTGAGCGTCGTTGACAGCCGGGAGCTGGAAGAAAAACCTGTGAACACCATTGGAGATGTGTTCAGAGATCTTCCAGGTACGGGCACAGTGAACGAAGGCTCGTTTCAGGTAAGGCCAAAGATCAGAGGACTAGACAGCAATCGCGTTTTGATTCTTGTTGATGGCGAGAGACTCAATAACGGGCGTACGTCGACATCTAACTCCGGTATCGAGATCGGACTTGTCGAAACCGACCAGATCGAAACTGTGGAGATCGTGAGGGGCAGCGGTTCTGTGTTGTACGGAACAGACGCTCTTGGCGGTACGATCAACATCATCACTAAAGGTGTCGAGCGCAACCGCGACGGGGATTTTCGCTTTGGAGCAGCGTTCAACGGGTATTTCAGCACGAACGAAGCCGGGCGGAGGGGATCTGTTTCTGTAAATGGTTCCTCAGACAGATTCGCGTTCCGTGTGGCACAGACTCTGGAACGGTACGACAACTATTTCACCGGGTCTTTGTCCGGCGAGACCTTCGACGGAGTCGGAGCGGATGGGGAGGTATTGAACTCGCAGTCGCACGGCGGCAATACTCAGGTCACAACGAGATTTTTTATCGACGACAACAATGACCTAAAACTGAACTATGAGAGGCGGAGAGTCGCCAACATTGGCGTTCCTACCCTGGTCGGAGTCTTCAACGCCTTCTTTCCGTTTTCAGATCGTGACAAATTCAATGCCCGATTTGAATCGAGAAATATCAACGATTTCCTTGCAAAGGTGTCTGGTACATTTTACTGGCAAAACCAAAACAGGAACTTCACGAACATTTTGAGCATTCCTCCGGTGCCGCCGTTCTTCCCGGGAATTCTGCAGGAAAGCGAAACGATCACAGATACAGATTCGGTCGGGTTCGATATCCAAACCAATTGGCTTTTGGGGAACGACAATCTGCTTATCGCAGGCGCAAGCGGTTTCCGGGACAACAACAACGACACCCGAACGATCGAGAACTTCCTGCCGGTCTACACAGTGGACGACTCGCGAAGCGTCCCCGATGCGAGATTCGGAAGCTTCGCCGTTTTTGCCCAGAACAGCTACCGTGCTAACAACAGGTTCAAACTGATCGGAGGTCTAAGGGTCGAGAGATTTGCCACAAGTTCTTCGGCTACCGAAGGGTTTAGCCTGCCCGGTGCGTTGACTCCTTCGCAGATCGAAGATCTGGGCCTCGAAGGACTGGAGCAGGGACTTGATATAGCGCAAACGGCGTGGACCGGCGACATAGGGACCGTGGTAGGGCTGACCGATGATCTAAGTCTCATCGCCCGAGTAGGAAGGTCGTTCCGGGTTCCGAACATATTCGAGCGGTTCTTTACCGATCTTGGTTCTGCGGAAGGATTTGTGGTGGGAAACCCTGATTTGAGTCCGGAGAGCGGAGTCAATTTCGATGCCGGGTTGAGATTTCGGAACTCGAAAGTCGCGGCATCGGTGACCTATTTCAGAAACTCCTATGAAAATTTCCTGTCCAGCGAACTTGCTTTGGACCGGAACGGCGATCCGATCGAGATCCCAAGCGGCAACTCTACGCTACAGGTGTTTCAGACGGTCAATCTTGACAAGGTGCGTATTCAGGGATTTGAGGCCGAGATAGAAGTTCCGATCAGGCTCGGCTTCGGTTTTCTGACTCCGGGCGGAAACGTTTCTTACCTGCACGGAGACAATCTGACGGATGGGTCACCGTTAAACGCGATCACACCTTTGAAAGGAGTTGTAAACCTGCGCTGGGAAAACCTGGGTAGCAATTATTTCTTTGAGTGGACCACGCGTGCAGTTGCGGAACAGGACCGTCTTTCGGAAAGTTTCCTGGATTTCAACGGCGGTCCGGAGCCTGGATTTGTCGTGAGCGACGTTCGCGGCGGATACATCTTCCGGGTTGATCGCCTTAGGGTTTCTTTCAACGCAGGAGTGACGAATCTGTTTGGCGAGCAGTACAGCGAACAGTTCGTTCTTGCGCCCGCACGGGGCAGATCGTTCGTCTTCGGTACACGCTGGGAATTCAACTAGAGTTCCCCTCGGTCAGCGAAAAGGGACGCGCCAAAAAAGGCGCGTCCTTTTTCGTTTCACGATTGGCTGTCAGTCGTCGATCCGGACGGCCGCAAACGAGACAGATGCTCTAATCAGATCTCTCGTCTCTTGTTATGGGGAGAGGTCGACTGGAGACAAGAGCATTCTCTCCGGTTTAAGGGGATCGCTTCGTCACCGATTCGTCCCAGTAAGCCTTCCGGTGATCTATCAGAGGAGGGCTCCCGGGAAGAATCGTGATCCCGATCCCGTCATATCTAGAACGGATGCGTTCGAGTCCGAACAAGCGGCGATAGATACGTGCGGTTTTGACTATCTGTCGCTGTTTCCTTCGGTCGACCGATGCTACAGGCGGAACCAGAGATGTGCCGGACCGGGATTTAACTTCGACAAAACAAAGGACATCTGAATCGAGCGCGATCAGGTCGATCTCGCCAGTGATTTGGGCACCGTTGCGATTCCTGCCGACGGGAACCTTGAAATTCCTCGCGACCAGCGTGT
Organism: Acidobacteriota bacterium; assembly: GCA_003385635.1. GTDB lineage: Bacteria > Acidobacteriota > Blastocatellia > Pyrinomonadales > Pyrinomonadaceae > Aridibacter. Next base: position 1,381,731 of record QQUY01000001.1, read on the forward strand.
AGCCAAGTCGCCGCAGGTAGGCCGCTGCGAGCCTTTCGCCTTCGTTACCGACAATGCTTGTGGAAGGTTCCTCCGGGAGTATATTCTCTATCAAAGTGAGCCCTGATCCAGTCATTGAGAGCCAAAGAATAGCACACATGAAAAGGTACCTGATTACGTCCGCCTGCGCGTCCGTCTTGCTAGTTTCTGTTGCCTGTGCGCAGGACAGGCCGGGCACTTCCGAAAACGAAGTTCCGCTATCTAGTTTTGAAACTGCAACTAAACACAGTATCAAGCCCGACGAAATGCCTGAGCCCTTCGCGTCGCAAAGTGTACGCAGGTCGTCGAGGAAGGTCGACAGGCCGGCCGGGGCATCGCTGCGCGTTCCGGAGGGATTTGGGGTGAACACCTTCTCCGAAGGGATTTTCAGGAACCCTAGAATGATGGCACTGGCGCCAAATGGAGACGTCTTCGTTTCCGACTCGTCTGCAAACCGGATCATCGTTCTGAGAGACAAGAATGGAGACGGTCGAGCAGACGAGGACTATGTGTTTACAGATGATGTAACACAGCCGTTCGGAATGGCTTTTTACAAAGAGTGGCTTTACGTCGCGAACACGGATTCAGTTGTCAGATTCAGGTACAAGCCCGGAGATCTTGAGGCGACTGGTTCCCCTGAAAAGATCATCGACCTGCCGGGCAAAGGCTACCGGCAGCACTGGACCAGGAACCTTGTGTTTTCGGCCGACGGATCAAAGCTGTTTGTGACCGTCGGATCTGAGTCCAACGTCAGCATCGAGCCCGATCCCCGGAGGGCCGCTATCTCTGTCTACGATCCCGACGGTGGAAATCACAGGATCTTTGCAAGCGGAATAAGGAACCCGGTCGGTGTAGCCGTCAACCCGAGATCGGGAGAGCTTTGGACGGCAGTGAATGAGCGGGATGGTCTCGGAGATGACCTCGTTCCTGATTACGTTACCTCGGTCAAAGACGGCGGTTTCTACGGGTGGCCATATGTTTACATCGGAAAGAACATCGATCCGAGGCGTAAGGAAGACGTGAAACCGGAGCACCTTGAAAGTGTGCTGGTACCGGATGTCCTCGTAAGGTCACATTCCGCCGCGCTCGGCATAATCTTCTATCAAGGAGAGATGTTTCCCGAAGAGTACCGGGGGGATGCGTTCGTGGCTTTTCACGGATCGTGGAACCGGCAGAAGCTCACGGGCTACAAGGTGATACGGATCAGATTCGACGAGTCCGGGAAGCCGCAAGGGAATGAGTACGAGGATTTCTTGTCGGGCTGGCTCCCTGATCCGGATTCTACCGATGTGTGGGGCAGGCCGGTCGGGCTTCTTGTTCTTAAGGACGGATCTATGCTTGTCACTGACGATGGTGCAAACAAGATCTGGCGTGTCTACTATAAGAAATAGCATCAACCGATGAAGACCGCATTGAAAGTTGTCGCAGCGTTGATCTTGCTGGCAGTAGCAGGAATTCAGTTCTTCCGGCCGGAACGTTCGAACCCGCCAGTCGACCCTACGAAGACGCTGAGTTCTTCCGTACATGTGCCAGCAGAAGTAACTGCAATCCTTGAACGCTCTTGCACGGATTGCCACAGCAATCAGACCGTCTGGCCTTGGTATTCGAACGTTGCACCGATCTCCTGGTCTGTAGCAGAGCATGTCGATCACGGACGGGAAGAGCTGAACTTCAGTGAGTGGGCCGCTTATAGCGAAGACAGGAAAGAGCGGAAGTTAGAAGAAATATGCGAAGAGGTGCGGGATCGCCATATGCCTCATCCGCAGTACCTATGGATTCATCGGGACGCGGTTCTTTCGAAGCAGGATATTGAAACGCTGTGCAATTGGACGCTCGAGGCCTCAGATTCCGTACCTGACCGTGCTTCGTTGGTGACCAACGACGGTTTGCAGGCAAAGGCTCCGGCGATAGAATAGTCTTATGTCACTTCTGACCATCGTTCATTATCCGGATCCTGTCCTGCTCCAGGTCGGGAAGCCGGTTGGAGAAGACGAATTCGGCCCAGAGCTCGCGAGCCTTGTCGACAACATGTTTGAGACGATGTACTCGGCCGGAGGCGTCGGGCTCGCTGCTCCGCAGATCGGGGTTTCGAAAAGACTTTTCGTAATGGACTGTTCGGGCGGCGATGATCCTGAACAGAAGATCGCGTTCATCAATCCCGAGATAGTGAATGTAGAAGGCGAACAATACGGCGAAGAAGGATGCCTTTCATTTCCGGGAGTATTTACAAAAGTGAGGCGCGAGATGCGCACGATCGTCAGATTTCAGGACGTAAACGGCGAGGATAGTGAGCTGGATCTAGAAGAACTCCCTGCGCGGTGCGTGCTGCACGAAACTGATCATTGCGACGGAATCGTTTTTCTTGACCGGATGTCGGTGCTCAAGCGCGAGCTGGCAAAAAGAAAAATAAAGAAATTGAGACAGACAGGAGAATGGGTCTGAGACGACGGCGACACAGATCTAAATGAAGGCGGATCAATACTATGCAGACACAAAGAACGACAGATGAGTTCAGGAACGAGCCATTCACAGATTTTTCGAAGCCGGAGAACGCCGAGGCGATGCGGGATGCGATCGAACAGGTCAGATCGGAGCTCGGCCGCGAATACAAAAACTGGGTCAACGGAGAATGGATAACGATTGACAGCAAGTTCGAAAGCCATAATCCGGCCAACAAAGACCAGGTGATAGGGATCTTCCCTGAAGTGGACGACGACGCGGAAAGGATCGTGGGCAACGCGATCTCTGCAGCTTCGAAAGCTTTCAAGACCTGGAAGAACGTCCCGGCTGAAGAACGTGCCTCTTATCTTTTCAAAGCCGCGGATATCATCCGCGAACGAAAGCACTACTTCAGCGCATGGATGATTTTCGAAACGAGCAAGACCTGGGCTGAAGCGGACGGTGACACGGCTGAGGCGATCGACTTTCTCGAGTTCTATGGCCGCGAGATGATCCGCTGGTCACAGCCTCAACCGGTCACGAAGATCGAGGGCGAGGACAACGCGCTTGAGTATATTCCGCTCGGTGTAGGGGCTATCATCCCGCCTTGGAATTTTCCGCTCGCGATCATGGTCGGGATGACGACCGCTGCGATCGTCGCAGGAAATACAGTTGTTCTTAAACCTTCATCAGATTCGCCGACGATCGCGGTCAAGTTCATCGAGGTACTCGAAGAAGTAGGCCTTCCAGCAGGTGTCGTCAATTTTGTGACCGGCAGTGCGGCCACTGGCGAGGCGATGGTTACCGACGCGAAAACGCGCTTCATATCGTTCACCGGCTCCAAACAGGTCGGGCTTCACATCAACGAGCAAGCTGCCAAGACCAGGGAAGGTCAGATCTGGATTAAGCGTGTCGTTGCCGAGATGGGAGGCAAGGACGCGATCATCGTTGCCGATGACGCAGATCTTGATGCTGCGGCGGAAGGCGTCGTACAGGCAGCATTCGGATTTCAGGGCCAGAAGTGCTCAGCCTGTTCGAGGCTTATCGTCGATGAAAAAGTACATGACGAGCTTATGGAAAAGGTGCTTGAGCGGACGGCGAAGCTTAAGGTCGGCGAGCCGACCGAAGGCGACACGAACATGGCCGCAGTTATCAACAAAAGTGCCTTTGACAAGACCCTCGAATACATAAAGATCGGCGAAAGCGAAGGCGGAAAAATTGTCGCCGGTGGTTCTGGAAACGAGACGCAAGGCTTCTTCATCGAGCCGACCATCATCGACGACGTTGAGCCGATGGCGACGATCGAGCAGGAAGAGATCTTTGCTCCAGTTCTTGCGGTTATCAAGGCACGGGATTACGATCACGCCCTTGAGATCGCGAACGATACAGAATTCGGGCTTACTGGAGCCGTCTATTCCGCGGACCAGGCGAGGCTGGATCGTGCGAAGAACGAGTTTCACGTTGGAAACCTCTACCTCAACCGGAAGTGCACGGGGGCGCTCGTAGGGGTTCATCCTTTCGGTGGATTTAACATGAGTGGTACAGACTCCAAGGCTGGAGGCCGAGAGTACCTGCTTCAGTTCATGCAGGCGAAGTCGGTTTCACAAAAAGTTTAGGAGGAGTAAGAAAGATTTGGACAGGTCAGGTGTTTCGATCCCTGATCTGTCCTTTGTCTTTTTGAAGAGTCGATATGAACATTTGCTCGAAACGAAGCCTATGCATTCTGCTGATTGCGGTACTGCTGCTAACATCTGTTGCCGTCCCTCAAACAGGTTTCCCGACAAAAAGGGAGGAGACCCGCGAGACGTGGCGCCGCGACGGCCTTGAGGCGATCAAACGCGCGAAGAAGGCGAAGCGTAGAAAAGGAAAGGCGAAGAACGTAATCTTGTTCATCGGAGACGGGATGGGCATCGCGACTGTTACCGCAGCGCGCATCCTCGCCGGACAGCAGCGGGGCGAAAGCGGAGAGGAGAACTGGCTAAGTTTCGAGAGATTCCCGTACAGCGCATTCTCGAAGACATACAGCGTTAACCAACAGACTTCGGATTCGGCCCCCACGATGGTCGCGATCTCTACAGGGATAAAGACAGACCAGGGGCTGATCTCAGTCGATCAGAATGCAGTGCGGGGCGATCACAGGAGTGTCGAGGGAAGAGAGCTTGTCACGATTCTCGAGCTCGCTGAATTGAGCGGGCGATCTACCGGCATCGTAACTACCACCAGGATCACGCACGCGACCCCTGCTGCGACCTATTCACACACGCCCGACAGGAACTGGGAAAGTGATGCAGAGATCAAGCGTTGGGCCATCGAAGCCTGGCAGGACGGATTTCCCGATATCGCGCGGCAGCTGATCGAGTTTCCGTATGGCGACGGGGTAGACGTGGCAATGGGCGGTGGCAGGTCCTACTTCCTGCCCGAGTCTTCTTCCGACCCGGAAGACAGCGGTCAAACGGGACGCAGACTAGACGATCGGGATCTTACTAAGGAATGGACCGAAAAACGGCAGAATGCGGTCTTCGTTTGGAACCGCGAACAGTTTGAGGACATCGACCCCTCGACCACTGGTCCTGTTCTGGGTCTCTTCGAACGGTCCCACATGCAGTACGCGAACGACCGGGAACGCACCGGAAACAAAGAGCCTTCACTATCCGAGATGACCGACAAGGCCATAGACATCCTCTCAAGAAACAAAAAGGGGTTCTTTCTTCTGGTGGAAGGAGGAAGGATCGATCACGCTCACCATGCCGGAAATGCGTTTCGCGCACTGAATGAAGCTGTGGAATTTTCGAAGGCAGTCGAGACCGCGCGTCGAAAAGTGGATCTGGATGACACGCTGATAATCGTAACCGCGGACCACAGCCACACATTGGTCATTGCCGGGTATTCTGAACGCGGAAATAACATCCTTGGGCTAACGCGCGGCGTGCCGGACGATCCGAATGAAGCGTCTGTGCCGGCAAAGGACCTTCAGGGTAAGCCTTTCACGGCATTGGGGTATGGAAACGGACCGGGTGGTCGACGAGGGGAGCGAGCATTACTGGAGCAGGAACAGGTCACGGATCCGGACTTCATTCAGGAAGCGATCATTCCACTTAGTTCGGAGACTCACGCCGGCGAGGATGTGCCGATCTACGCGGACGGAGTTAACGCGCATTTGATCAGCGGAGTTATGGAGCAGAACTGGATCTTTTATGTAATGCGCGACGCTCTACGGCTCGACGAAAAGAAACTTCTGAGAAACAAGGGTTCGAAATGAAGCTTGTCTTTATGGGAACACCGGCCGCCGCGGTACCTTCGCTGGCTGCTATCGTAGAAGCGGGTCACGACGTCGTGTCGGTCTGGACACAGCCGGACAGACCCGCGGGGCGTGGTAAGCGTCTTTCGCCCCCTCCTGTAAAAGCCTATGCAGAGGAAAAGGGGATACCGGTCCACCAGCCGAAGCGGATCAAGGGCGAAGAACAGATCGAGGTATTTCGCTCGCTAGACGCTGATGCCGCGGTCGTCGTCGCTTACGGCAAGATCCTGCCTCCTCGTTTTCTGGAAGCATTCCCCGACGGATGTATCAACGTGCATTTCTCGATCCTTCCGAAATACAGGGGAGCGGCTCCCGTGAACTGGGCTATCGTCAATGGCGAGAACCGTACCGGTGTCACTACTATGTTGATGGATGAAGGTCTGGACACCGGCGATATCCTCTTGCAGAAGGAAACCCCTATCGGTGAGGACGAGACGTCCGATGAGTTGACCGGACGGCTCGCGCATCTCGGAGCCGACCTCATTGTAGAAACCCTCGAGAAACTGCCCACTATAAATCCAAGAAAACAGGATGACGCGAAAGCAACGCTTGCGCCGCTGATGAAAAAAGAAGACGGCGAGATCGATTGGTCGATGACCGCTGAAGAGATCGAGCGGAGGGTGCGGGGTTTCCAGCCGTTTCCAAGAAGCTTCACGTCATCGAGCATCGGCCGGCTGACTTTCTGGAAATGCTCTTCGCTAGTCGATCACACATCACAGGTCGAACCGGGAACCGTGCTGAAAGCCGGTAACGGTGTTTTTGCTGTAGCATGCGGATCCGGAACGGCTCTATCGGTCGAGATCGTGCAACAGGAGGGGAAAAGAAAAATGGCGGTCGAAGACTTCCTCAACGGCGCAAAGCTCAAGGTGGGGGAAAAATTCGGGGATTGACCATGGCTGGTGCCTACAAGATCGCGACGTTCTACGAGTTCAAGAGTCTTGCCGACTTAGAGCGTCTAAGGGACAAACTTTCGGCTCTGATGGAGGAAGACTCCATCTTCGGAACCATCATTCTGGCTCCGGAGGGTTTCAATTCAACGGTTTCCGGCACTTCACACGACCTCGAAGCGTTTTTGCTCAAGGCAGGCGAAACGCTCGGCACGGATTTCGAGGTGAAGCTCTCGACGTTCGACAAGCCGCCTTTCAAGAGAAGAAAAGTAAAGATCAAGCGCGAGATAGTGACTTTGCGGAAAGAGGTGGATATCGAGGCCGGTCGAGGCACTCACGTCGGGTCAGACGAGTGGAACAGGCTGATCAGCGATCCCGAAACCCTGCTTCTCGATACGAGAAACGACTACGAGGTTGAAGTGGGCCGTTTCCGAGGCGCTGTAAATCCTTTTACAAAAAGCTTTGGCGAGCTTCCCGAATTCGTGGAAGAAAACCTGGACCCTTCAAAGTTCAAACGAGTGGCGATGTACTGTACAGGCGGTATCAGGTGCGAAAAATTCGCACCGTACCTCAAACAGAAGGGCTTTAAGGAGGTATATCAGCTGAAAGGCGGGATACTTAAGTATCTCGAGGATACCCTTGAAGCCGAAAGCCTCTGGGAAGGTGAGTGTTTCGTCTTTGACGAACGGGTATCGGTTGACGAAGACCTTCAGAAAGGCGAGGCGTCCGACCCCTCCTTCTTCAAGAATCGCAAAGATTGCGAGAATGATTGATGCCGATTTCCCCTTCGCGCACCGCCGCTTTCGACATCCTGCTGGCGGTTGAGAACGAGTCTAAGGATTCCTCGAGCCTGCTTGCTGAACGGGCGGACGAACTTGACGAAAAGGACCGCGGCTTGTGCCACGAGATCGTCCTTGGGACCCTCCGCCGACAAATGTTCCTGGATGCCGTACTCAACAGCCATTCCAAAAAACCGCTTTCGAAACTTGATACCGAGGTCCTTGTTTCGCTTCGGATGGGGCTTTACCAGTTGCGATACTTGGACCGAATTCCTGACCACGCCGCGGTAAGCGATTCGGTATCTCTGGCAGTCCGCGCCGGAAAACGTTCTGCGAAGGGATTTGTGAACGGGATCCTCCGAAGCGCCATACGCAGTCGAACCGACCTAGGTTTTGTTGATGAGATCGAGGAACTCGCGGTCAGGGAGTCACATCCGCGCTGGCTTGTCGAACGCTGGATAGGACGGTTCGGGATCGCGAACACACGCTCGTTGCTCGCTTTCAATAACCGGGCACCGTCTTCGGAATTCCGATTTACCAGGAAGTTCGATCAACTTGACGGGAAGGAGCAGGAGAGGATCAGTCGTGTCATATCGGCGCTTGCGGTCAGATCTGATCTCGCAGACGGAAGCTTCAGGGCAGTCTCAGCGGACAATTACCTTCGCAAGGCTTTTCAGTCAGGACTGATCTACTACCAGGATCAAGGTTCAAAAGTCGTTGCAGATTCCATCGATACGCAACCAGCGGACAAGGTGCTCGACCTGTGTGCGGCGCCGGGAAGCAAAACGACGCAGATCGCGAGAAAGGTTGACCCTCTTGCGGGTTCGGTCACGGCGTGTGACGTTTCCGAAAGGAGGATTCAGGTCCTTGAGGAGAATTGTCTGCGCCAGGGAGCAGAGTTCGTTTCGTTCGTAAGGCTGAACGCAGAATCCCGACTGCCGTTCGCCAATAGCAGCTTTGACAAGGTCCTTGTTGACGCACCCTGCACCGGAACCGGGACGATCGCGCAGAATCCGGAGATCAGATATCGGGTGAGACCGGAAGATCTTCCGCTGATGGCCGCCAAACAACTGTCGATCCTTGAGAACGCATCGAAAACGGTCAAACCGGGCGGAACTCTGATCTATTCCACGTGTTCACTCGAGGGCGAAGAGAACGACTCTGTAGCTGAAGAATTCCTGGGTAATAACGATGAATATGAAGTTGAAGGACTCAGGCTGCCGCAGGTCCTTTCAAACGGCAAAAGCGGTGTGTCGCTCACCCCTCAAGAACACTCGACATCGGGGTTCTTCATTGCCGGATTCAGACGTCTCCGGTGACCCTGCATTCTTTGGCATCAAGCCGAAAAATGTTAGACTTCAGGTATTAATTCAGGCTCTTTACGGGTCAATTTGAAATGGATTTCTTAAGAAAAGGAGCCGTAGCGCTCGGCAAACTCCTGATCGCAGGCGCCCTCGCCGCTGCATTTTTCGCGGGACTGTTTGGTGTCGTGTACATGCAGCTGACGGGCACCGAAGTTTCCATTCCGAAAGTCGTAGGCAAGAACTTCAACGACGGTGAGGATGAACTAAGCGACATGGGTCTCAGGATCAAGAAGATCGCGACCCGATTCAGCAACGAGCCTCCGAACACTATCCTTGAACAGCGACCAAGGGCAGGAACGATAGCCAAATCCGGACTGATCATCAGCGTTGTGGTCAGTGAACCCAATCCTCCGGGTACAGAGCCGCTTCCCGAGGTCAAGGACGATGAGGAAGCGATCGAGGAGATCCAGGATCTTCCGGAGCTTGAGACTGAGAAGTCCAGAAAACGCTCGAAAAAGAATGATTCGAAGGAAGAGCCTAAGACACGCGACGTCATAGAAGATAAGCCCGAGACAAAAGATCCGTCTGATCCGAACGCGACAGGCACAGATCAAAAGGGCGACGACGACCCTGGTGACAGACCTGCAGGAGACAGAAAGGATTCAGGTACGTCCAAACCTGCAAACGAAAGACCGAAAACCGACACGCCAAAACCGGGATCGGACACGGCCAAGCCCCCTCCGGCTGGAGAGGTAAGGCCACGCAAGACCCCGCCGAGCAACTTGCTCAGGTAGGTGGGCAACCAACTCTCCAAATTTGTTCCGGACGCTATGTTTGAACTCGCACCTTCGCTCTTGTCGGCGGATTTTACGCGGTTGAAAGAAGATATCGAAGCGGTCAGGGAAGGCGGGGCAACCGTCCTTCACGTCGACGTAATGGATGGCCACTTCGTTCCTAACATCACGATAGGGCTTCCAGTTGTGAAGTCGCTTAGAAAAGCGACGGACATGGTTATCGATTGTCACCTGATGATCTCGGAGCCTGACAGGTACGCGGTCCAGTTCGTTAAGGCCGGTGCCGACATGGTTTCAGTTCACGTTGAAGCCGATGTCCATCTGCAGAGAACTTTGACAGCGATAAGGGAAGAAGGGGCCAGGGCCGGAGTCGCGATCAATCCCGGTACCCCCGTTTCAGCACTTGAAGAAGTGCTGCCGTTTGCGGATTTTATCCTGTTGATGTCGGTGAACCCCGGTTTCGGCGGACAGAGTTTTATCGAGACTTCTTATGCGAAGCTCAAAAAGCTCAGATCGGCGATAGAGGAGCAGGGCCTATCGACACGGATCGAGATCGACGGCGGGATCGACGCGACAAATGTCGCCAAAGTTGTCGAGGCTGGAGCGGAGATCGTCGTGGCCGGTTCGGCCGTTTACGGTGACGGGACACCGACAGCATCGGCCCGGGAGATGATCGAAGCCGCGACCGTCTGGGTATGACCGGGAAAATCATCCGATATTTAAGTGAGAATTCTTACGCAGGAAGTTTGAGGCGATTATGAGCAAGAAATTTCAATTCGTTCTTACCGCCGTTTTGGCGGTCTTTGTGCTTTCATCGGTCGAAGTTGTGGCCCAGGATCCGCAGGACATAACTCCCTCCCAGAGGCTGGAAGTTATGCGCCAGAAGCTTGACCGTATGAAGAGGTCGCTAAGCAGTGCGTCATCGGTACTGCGGGCGGAGGACGACGATGTGAAGGGCTCGAAGGACGACCCTGAGTCGCCTCTGGGAAGGCTTATCTCTTTGGAAAAAGAGGTTTCCAGCCTTGAAAGCGAGGTGAACAGCCTGCGTGGAAAGGTCCAGCGGGCAGACGAGTACGAGATCTCGGATGTGGACGGCCTCGAGGACAGGGTCTCGTTATTGCAGTCGAGGGTCGATAACGGGCTGCTGGAAACTGCGGACGCCAGAGCTCAGGTTTCTTCTGATGTCGGACAGCCAAGGGAGAAAAAGAAAAAGAAGAAATTCCTGTGGATCTTTGGCGGCGGCGGAGATGACGAGTACGAAGAACTTATCGGAAATGTCACCCCTGGTCGCGACCGGGAACTTTTCATCGTCGCCACCCGCGAGGTACGAAAGAAGAACTACGAGGTCGGACGCCTGCTTTTTCAGACTATCGTTACGACCTATCCCGATTCTCCATACCTTCCGATGGCCAAACTTGCCATCGCGGACAGTTTCTACCTTGAGGGCAACACAAGCGCACTGATCCAGGCGGCAGCGGCATATCAGGACTGGCGAACGTTCTTTCCGACCCATCCTCTTGCAGACAGGGTCTTGTTAAAGATAGCGGAATCGGAGATGCGCCAGATCGGGCTCCCCGACAGGGACATTACGCGGGCGAAGCGTGCTGAGCAGAGACTTCGTGCGCTTTTGCAGATGTACCCGGATACGATCCTGCGGCCGCAGGCGGAACAGAGGCTGAAAGAAGTTCAGGACAATCTAGGAATGCACAATCTGATCGTCGGCAACTTCTATTACAAGCAGGCGGTGAAGTTCGAAAAGGGCGGTTTGAAGGGTGCCCAGTCCAGGTATCTCGAAAACCTGGACAAGTATCCTGAGTTCAGTCTGATGGATGAGGTGCTTTACAAACTCGCGGTTACTTACCAGATCGAAGAGGAGACCGATGAGGCAGCCAAGTATTTCCAGAGGCTTGTGCGCGATTTCCCGAACAGCGATTACGTCGAGAAGGCAAAGGAACAGCTCAATCTGATCGGCGCGACGATTCCTGAACCGAATCCCGAGAGAAAGGACGTTCTACCGCCTGAGAAAGCTTCTTTCTTCGAGAACTTCAAAAACGAATTCCTCGGCATCTATCCGTTGACGATAGACAAGAACGGGGTCCTGATGACAAAGGAGTTCGATGAAAAGAAATTCGAGTTGATCGACCAGATCATCGAGAATCAGGGTGAACTAGACAGCTCACAGATACCCAAGGCACTTACGACAGTCATCTCGGAGAGTCGCCCGGAAGGCGGACCGCGGTAGACTAGGCGCCGAGCCGAGAGTATTGAACCAATTCACGGCATCGTTCTGCAGATCGATCCGATCTTCTGCGAACGATGCCTTTTTGCCCACAGATCGAGGAAGACATGAACAAGCTTTATTCCGTTCCGTTCCTTTTTGCACTTCTGGTCCTCGTCGTGTCCGCGGTCCCTGCACAATCTGAGCAGGCGCCCGTACCCACGCCTCCCCCGCCTGCCGATCGCATAGATTCTTCGGAGCCTCTCTCGGAACTTCTTGCCAGCCGCTTGGAGAATCTTCCACGGGAGTTTGCGATCTCCAGAGAAGAAAGGGAAGAAGCGTATGCAAAACTGCTTGAAGGCCAGAGATATCTGTGGAGCATGCGGCGCATGCGCTCGACGAATCCTGGTGTAAGGGTAGGCGCGCGCATGGCAAAGAATGCCTTGCAGCGTGCAGTCGAGATCAACCCGAAGCTTGCTGAAGGGTATACCGCTCTTGCCGAGCTTTCACTTACAGCTCCGCCTCAGGATCTTGAAGAGGCAATAAGCCTTTCAAAGATCGCTGTGGGTCTCGACCCTGACAACTTTGGCGGATACCGATTCCTTGGCCGCCTGTACACGATCAAGAGCAATTTAGGCCGTGGACGGGTGAATGATGATTCCGCAGCGAGTGCTATTGACGCCTGGAAACAGATAGTTCGCCTCGATCCAAGAAACGCGGAAGCGTGGGCTTTTCTCAGCGAGTTCTACGACTATACGGAACAGGAAGAGGAAAGGATTACAGCCCTCAGAAATTGGCTTTCGTCGGCGGCTCCTGTAGATCAGGGTTTCTATGGCCGGGTAATGCGTGATCAAGGGGAATTGACGCCTGAAACAGCGGCGTTGAAGCTTGGCGAAGCACTGCTTGATCTTGGCAGATACGAACAGGCGCTTGAGATTCTGACAAGAGCTGTATCGGAAGACCCCTCGAATCTTGAGGCAGCCGATATGCTGGGCGAAGCGCTCGAGAACGTTTCAGCCGCCTCGATGTCTCCCGTTATCGAAGCCCTCAGACAGGCTGTGTTTGCGAATCCCGAGAATTTGTCCCTGAACAGGCTCCTGGCGACAACACTGGCTCGAAGCGGCGATCTTGAAGACGGGGCAAAGGTGCTCGAGAATGCAAGTCTTCAGTCTGCTGTTCAGGACAAGAAAGCCTCATCAGAATATCTCGTCTCACTCGGAGATCTGCTCGCTGACGCCGGCCGATCATCCAGAGCTTTGGACGCTTATACCCGCGCGCTGAGAGTAAGAGGCATCGGATCCGGCTTGATCCGCGATGCTGAGGACCGCGAGTTTGCGATCTCCGTTGTTTCGAAGAAGATCGATGCTCACAAGCGTGCTGAGAATTACGAAGCCGGGCTAAAGGCGATAAACGAAGCCCGGTCGATGTTTGGCGAGTCCGATGTTTCCCTGGACAAGGAACTTGTGTCGCTTTATCGCGAGAAGGGAGACCGTGAGGCTGCTCTTGCAAGGCTTAGATCTGCGAGAGAACGTGTTCCGGGAGATTACAGCCTGATAAGAACGGAAGCGTCACTTCTCACCGATATGGGCCGCGTGGAAGAAGGGGTTTCACTTGTGCGCGCCCTTATCAATGCAAAGCCGGCAGACGTATCGCCGTCGATAATGTACGACGACTTCGTGAATTACGTCTTCATATCCTCGCTCTACAACCAGGCAGGAGATTCCCGAAGGTCGATTGAGGCTGCAACAAACGCGTTCTCTGAAGCTCGCGGGGAAGAGCGGAAACAGATCGCCATCTTGACACTTGCATCTGCCCAACAGTCGTCCGGCGATTATCAGTCAGCAGAGAAGAACCTTCGCGAGGTACTTTCCGGTAGCCCCGATAATCCGATCGCCCTCAACAACCTTGGCTATCTCTTTCTCGAGTCGGGCAAGAACTTTGAGGAGGCTCTGGAACTTATCCAGAAGGCTGTAAAGACGGATCCCAAGAACCCTTCTTATCTCGACAGTCTCGGGTGGGCCTATTTCAAGCTCGGCAAGTTCGATCTCGCGGAAGCAAAACTAAGGAAGGCGCTCAGGTATGATCCTGTTTCGCCCACTATCCTCGAACATCTTGGCGATGTGTTGAAGGCGAAAGGCGACGTGAACGGCGCAGTATCGGTTTGGCAGAAGGCCCTTCGCCTCGCAAATGGTTCAGGTGATGCGGAACGGATAAGGGGTAAGATCGGCCGTTGATCCATAGGCAGAACTGGGCAATTTATTAAAGGCGCCGTTGGCGCCTTTTCTTATTTAGTTGATAAACATCGTTAAATTTGTTGTCAATACAGGATTTATCTGCTAGCCTCGGAGGTTGGAAAGGGTTTCTGCGGACTTCCAACGGTCCCGCTCTTTACCGACAAAGGCAACCGCGCAGCAATGCGTGTGAACGCAAAGTCACGAGTCTCTCGAATGAGACGGTCGGGCTGCCGAAGTGAAGAAGCAATGAAGATTCATCCAGCACTAGTTGTCCCCGCCATCCTGACCGCGATCCTGCTAATCGCTACTGTCCCCATCCAAGCTCAAACAGCTTCCGCGCAGGGAGTGGTGCGAGCGTCATCTGCAAAGAAAAAGATCACCAGACCCAGGCTCGCGGGCGGTCCGGACGTCGTATCCAGCGAGGATCCCGGAAGGTCCCCACGATCGATCACTTCGTCCGTATCTGTCGAAAAACGTGTTTTCGATCTCATCAACAAACGACGATCAGAGTTCGGCGCGCCGCCGCTGTTATGGAATTCGAAGATCGCAGATATCGCCCGATCACACTCGAACGAGATGGCTCTCTACGATTATTTCAGCCATACGGACGTAGAAGGAAACCTTGTGGACGCTCGAGCAACAGATGAGGGAATCGACAAATGGACCTCTATCGGAGAGAACATCGCTTATCTGAGAGGATACGACGACCCCGCGGAATACGCGGTCGAAAGATGGATGCTTTCCCGAAGCCACCGCCAGAACCTTCTGGATCCTCGATGGCGTGAAACTGGTGTAGGTCTCGCAATGACCAGTGACGGCACTTACTATTTCACCCAGGTTTTCCTTGTAAACTAGATTCTTGCGTCTAGATCGGCGCTTCGGGCCGAAATGCAACGCAAGGCGTTGCTCTGCAAGGGATTCCTCAGTGCTGCTCTTCTCTTGTCGTTGCACATTCGCCCGCGTGCATCTATCCTCAACGTCGATGAAAGACGGCGTTCTGAAGCTCCCTTCCTTTGCAAAGATCAATTGGTTCCTGAAGGTCTTCGGGAAGCGTGAGGATGGATACCACGACATCTGCACCGCATTTCAGTCGATATCCCTTAGAGATACGATCTCCTTCGAATCTTCAGACGATCTTGTTCTGGCATGCGACGATCAGCGCCTTCCTACCGATAAAAACAATCTCGCCATTCGTGCCGCCGAGATTTTGAGATCAAGTTTCGGTGTCAACCTTGGTGCAAGAATCACGATCGAGAAGCGAATTCCGTTTCCGGGAGGATTAGGCGGCGGATCTTCGAACGCTGCAACGGTTCTTCTGGGTCTTTCGGTGCTCTGGAACCTGCATCCTGGGTTCGAAGAGCTTGTTTCGATCGCAGCTAAGATAGGATCGGATGTTCCTTTTTTTCTTTACGGCGGTACCGCCCTTGGATCAGGTCGTGGAACGGACATTGAACCCGTCCGCGACTTGCCTCAGAGGCTGCTTTTGATCGCTGTACCAGATATCCACGTTCCAACTCCGGAGGCCTACAAATCGCTGGGCCGGACGCGCTTGACATCGGAATCGGCTGAAACTAATCTTATTGTTTGCCGTGAATTAGCTGAGAGGCTGATTTCGGGCAGTTTGCCCCTGGAAAACGATTTTGAGCCGGCTGTTTTCAGAACGGCTCCGGAGGTACTCGCCGCAAAGGACGAATTGATCTCCGCAGGCGCCGAAGACGCGCTTCTTTCCGGAAGCGGCGCAAGTGTTTTCGGAATCTTTGACAATGACGATCGACGGCAGGACGCGAAACAGAAGTTGTCGAGTTCTGGAAACTTACGCGTGTTCGCCGCCGAAACCATCTCACGGGAGAGATTCAGACAAACTATGAACCCGTGTGGTGATCTGCTTCCGAAGCGCTTTTAGAGAGTTTATTGGGGCGTCGCCAAGTGGTAAGGCACCGGGTTTTGGTCCCGGCATTCGTAGGTTCGAATCCTTCCGCCCCAGCAGTTTTCAGGTCGTAAGGGCGAGTGTCCGGTCTTCTGGATCGGATCGCTCGTCATTTGTTTTTGGTTAAATGAGCGTAACTGGCGACATCAAGATATTCACCGGAAATGCCCACGTCGGTCTGGCCGAACGCATCTGCAGGCATCTTACCTGCGATCTCGGGTTGGCAAGCACCGACCGCTTCTCCGACGGTGAGTTCAATTTCCAGATCGGCGAGAACGTCCGTGGAACTGATGTGTTCATCATTCAGCCGACCTGTCCGCCGACCGACCAGAACCTGATGGAACTTCTGGTCATGCTCGATACATTCAAGCGCGCTTCCGCCGAACGGGTGACGGCTGTAATCCCGTATTTCGGTTACGCGAGATCGGATAAGAAGGATCGTCCGAGAGTCCCGATCGCGGCAAAGCTTATCGCGAACCTCATCAGGACCGCGGGCGCTGACCGCGTGCTAACCGTAGACCTGCATGCTTCCCAGATACAGGGCTTCTTTGACATCCCGGTCGATCATCTTTTTGCGGCACCGGTGATCGTTGATTATTTTCAGAAGAACCCGATCGATGATCTGGTGGTTGTAGCGCCGGACACCGGCGGTGCAGAGCGGGCAAGGGCGTACGCAAAAAGACTGGACGCCGGACTGGTTCTCGTCGACAAACGCCGCGAAAAGGCGAATGTCGCGGAAGTGATGAACGTCGTCGGCAACGTGAAAGGTATGAATTGCCTGATCGTCGACGATATGTGCGATACGGGAGGGACGATCTGCAAGGTCGCCGCGGCGCTGCACAACAACGGCGCGAACGAGATTTACGCGTGTTTTTCGCACGCTGTGCTTTCCGGCAACGCAATCAACAACCTTGCCGCATCGCACATCAAGAAGATCATAGTTACAGACACGATCCCTCTTCGACAAGAGGGTGAGGAGATGATGGAGCAGGGAAGGATCGAGGTCCTTTCCGTTGCTGAACTGCTTGCTACGGCAATCAAATCGATCCACGACGAAACGAGCGTTTCGTTTCTTTTCATATAGAAAGGAGCAGATTTAGGTAGAGGCAAAGGAAATGGCTGAAAAATTTGTAGTTAAGGCTGAGAAAAGAGACGAGCGCGGAACGAATGCGGCTCGCCGGCTCAGAAGGGAAGGAAGGATTCCTGCAAACGTCTACGGCGGCGGAGAGGACAATGTCGCTGTTCACGCCGATCACAAGGAACTTGCGGCGATCCTCCGCTCGGACACTGGTGCAAACACGCTTTTCACCCTTGATATCGATGGTGTTGGAGAGGCCCGCGTGATCTTTCAGGACCGACAGATCGATCCCGTACACGGACGTCTTCTTCACGCCGACCTTCGCCGACTGGCGAAAGGCGAGAAGATCGAGGTCACGGTACCCGTTCATCTGATCGGGACGCCAGAAGGCGTCCGGGAAGAGGGCGGACTGCTTGAGCAGCAGCTTAGAGAGATAAGGGTTTCGTGTACTCCGAGTAAAATTCCGGAGTCGATCGACGTAAATGTCGAGAGCCTGATGATCAACGATTCGATCTCCATTGCCGAGATATCGGTAGATGACGAGATCGAGATCCTTGAATCACCTGGAGCGACCATCGCATCGGTCGTATTCGTCAAGGAGCCGGAGCTCGAACCGGAAGTCGAGGAAGAACTCGAAGAACCGGTACTTATCGGCGAGGACGGCGAACCGATCGAAGTGGACGAAGAGGCTGGCGAAGGCGAGGAAGAGTCCCAGGAAGGCGATTCCGAATAGTCCTTGCTTCGTACGAATAACGGAGAGCCGGTTCGATGATGTCTTCTGGCCCGAACGTGGACGTGGAAGATTTGAATTGGCTCATCGTCGGTCTAGGAAATCCCGGTGAAAGGTACGAGAGGACCCGGCACAACGTAGGCTTTCTCGTCGCGGACGAACTCGCGCGGAGAGCTTCCGTGCAGATAAAGCGTTTGGAATGCCAGTCTTTGGTGGGCCGATTCGAATACGAAAGGGAAGTCGCGGAGCTCGTAAAACCGCAGACCTTTATGAATCTTAGCGGGGAGGCGGTGAAATGCCTGCTTCACAAGATTGACAGAGGTCTCGAGCGAATGATCGTTGTGGTCGACGATCTGGCGTTGCCGTTCGGTTCGATCAGGCTCAGGAAGAAGGGTTCCGCGGGAGGCCACAACGGCCTCAAGTCGATAATCGGATCGACGGGAACTGATGAGTTTGGGCGACTGAGGATCGGGATCGCTCCCGAGCATCCGGTCGCTAACACGAAGAAGTTCGTACTTGACAGTTTTCCGGCAGGCGATTCGGCAGAGGTTGTCGAGATCGTGGAAAGAAGCGCCGATGCGGTACTCGCGGTGATCCGCGACGGTTTCGAATCGGCAATGTCGGAGTTCAACGGATAGACCCCGGCGGCCGTTGTCGCCGGATAATTTTCAAACACCTTCTTACTTCGGCCGGTACAGGCCGAGGTTCGAAAGCCAAAAGGAGGATACTGATTTGGCAGAATCGAGAGTATACGAATTGATGTACATCGCCGATCCGGCGACGGACTCGGACACCCTCGAACAGCTTAACAAGGACATCGGCGAATTGGTCGAAAGCGAAGGCGGTTCAGTTGTTAAGTTCGAGGATATGGGCAAGCGCGAGCTTGCATACAGGATAAAGAAGTTCACGGAAGGGCATTATTGCCTCTTCGAGATCGAGGGCTCAGGCTCCGAGATCGCAGAACTCGAACGCCGCATGCGTGTGAACGACAAGATCGTCAGGTATCTGACGGTGCGTGTCGATGAAGAACGTAAGGCGGCTGAAAAGATCGAAGAGAAGAGGCGAAAGCGGAAAGAGAAACTCTCCGAGCTGACCGGCGGAAGGTCCGACGATGAGGATTCTAGGCGGCGCCGTGACGAGGAAGAAGAAGAATAAGGAGGACGGATAAGATGGCAGAAAAAGAAGAAGTAAAGAAGAAAGAAAGTGAAGATTCCGGGTCCTCCAAGAGCGCATCCGATTCCAGAAGCGAAAGGCCGAAGAGGCCGCCGAGAAGGCAAAATTTCAGGCGTTACAACCGCCGGCGACAACGCCAGTCGGTGCCTGCGTATGTCGATTGGAAAGATGTCGAGTTTCTGGAGAGGTTCATACCGGAGCGCGGAAAGATAATGCCGCGACGAATTTCCGGGGTCTCGGCCAAGGACCAGAGACGAGTGGCAAGGGCGATCAAGCGGGCCAGGGTTATGGCGTTGATCCCGTATGTTTCTGACTAGGTCAAGGAGGTATAGAACAATGGCAACAACAACGATCTTGTTGAAGGAAGACATTGACAACCTCGGAGGCCGGGGTGAGATCGTCAAGGTCAAATCGGGTTATGCGAGGAACTACCTGCTTCCGCAGGGTTTTGCGATCCTTGCGACAAAAGGAAATATCCGCCAGGTAGAGCAGGAACGCAAGATCCTGCTCAAGAAAGCGGCCGAAGAAAAGTCTACGGCTGAGGCTCAGCTTGAGCAGATGCAGTCCCTCAGGCTGGAGTTTGAACGACTCGCGGGCGAAAGCGGGACGCTTTTCGGTTCCGTGACGTCGATGGACATCGCCGATGCGCTTCAGGAGAAGGGCTACGAGATCGACCGCAGGAAGATCACCTTAAAGAGTCCGATCAAGGAAATAGGTGACTTCACTGTACCTGTGAAACTTCACAGGGAAGTCGTTCTCGAACTTCCGGTGACTGTTCTAGTCGAAGGCGAAGCAATGAAAGAGCACCTTGAGGAAGAGCCTGTCGATGCAGCTGCCGAGGAGGCTCCAGCTGCCGAGACCGAAGAGGCTTCCGCCGAGGCTGCTTCTACCGAGGAAGAGTAAAACGCGGGAGACAGAAGACGGAAGACAGGAGACAGATGACGGAAGTCAGGTTCTGAAAACTGGAATTTGAAGTTTTTAACTCGGGCAAAGCCTGACTCTGAAATTGCTCAGCGCAAATAGCTGCAAAGGCCGTGGATTCCGCGGCCTTTTTCTTTTTTGATATAACATTAGTGATCTCTAGCAGATGCACCGGCTTGAGCGGGGCACCTTGATTCGAATCATCTCTTGGAATTCAGCGGCTCCGATCAGCTTCACGCGGAGCACTTCGCGTTGCAAAGCAGGGCAAACCCTGCCATAAACAAGACGTAGAAATTCCCGAGTCGGGTCAAATCCCATTAATCCGAAAGACTAGGAGAAAGAATGGCTGAACGAAAGAAAATGTCGTTGACGATGAAGGTGTTGCTGGGCCTCGTCCTGGGGCTGATAACGGGCGTGATTATCAACAACTTCTTCGAAGGCAACGCCTTTGTTGATGCCTGGCTTGTAAACGGTATCTTCCATATGGGCGGAGCAATGTTCATCAATGCCTTGAAGATGCTTGTCGTTCCGCTTGTTACGTTCTCTCTGATCTGTGGCGTGTGCGGGATCGGAGATATCAGGGCACTGGGCCGCATCGGTACGAAGTCATTCCTCTTATATGTATTGACTACCGCCGTCGCGATCAGTACGGCGATTATCCTTGCGCAGCTGGTTGGTCCGGGAAAGAGCTTCCAGATGGAAGGATTGGAGATCAGCGAGGTCTCCGCAAGTGAAGCGCCACCGGTAACGCAGGTCTTTATCGACATAATCCCCAGCAACCCTGTGGAGACGTTCGCGAACGGCGACATGCTGGGGATCATCTTCTACGCGATCCTCGTCGGCGTCAGCCTTCTGATCCTCGGAAGAAAGGTCAAACCGGTGATCGAAGGGGTAGAACTCCTGAACGATGTGGCGATGAAACTTGTCGACCTCGTCATGGCCGTTGCCCACATCGGAGTCTTCTGCCTTATCGCCAAGACATTCGCCCAGCAGGGAATCGGCCTTTTGATGCCGATGGCCGGATACTTCCTTACGGTATTGGGGGCGCTGGCATTTCATTTCTTTATCACCATCTGTCTTCTGCTCTGGATCTTCACGCGATTTAATCCCGTGACATTCATGAAGAAGATGAGGGATGCCCAGGCATTTGCTTTCTCTACTGCGAGTTCGAATGCGACGATCCCCGTGACGCTGCGGTCGGTCACCGAACGGCTTGGCGTAAAGAACTCGGTAGCATCTTTCACCGTCCCGCTTGGTGCCACGATAAACATGGACGGGACCGCAATTATGCAGGGCGTCGCCACCGTGTTCATTGCGAACGTATATGGCATCGAGTTGGGTCTGGGTGGTTATCTGACCGTCATCGGAATGGCCGTCCTCGCATCTATCGGTACTGCCGGGGTCCCGGGCGTCGGGTTGATCATGCTCGCGATGGTTCTCAACCAGGTAGGGCTTCCTCTGGAAGGGATAGGCATCATCATGGGCGTCGATCGCCTTCTCGATATGTGCCGTACTTCGGTAAACATCACCGGCGACGCGATGGTCTCGACGGTGGTTGCCAAGGGCGAAGGCAAGATAGATGTTGATATATACAAAGATCCTGACGCGGGAGTGTTTGACGAGGATGCGGAGATCGTGTTTGACGAAGAGGTGGAAGAAGAATTCGAGAAGTTCGTTGACGAAAAGATGAGTGATTAGACGTTCTCTTGACTATCAGGCTCCGATTGAAAACGCAGTCTTCCGGGCACGTCGAGCTTATTGATCGAGATCATTCCAAGTCGATTCGGCAGAGCCGGATAGGCAAAGCCGAGGACAGACTGACGTTTTGAGGCGCGCTCTGCTTTATATTGCAGGGCAAATTTTGCTCTAAACAGGTTAAAAAGGCTACCACTTCTTCCTGTAAAAGCACATTTTTGTCCTACCTTTGGAGTCCTTCGAAACTTGTAATATCATCTATGAACTGCGGGAGCATCAACCCCTCCTCCAGACCAAAAATCCAGCCCGAAAAGCAGAGAGCTCTCTTTCTTTCGAGGTCCGACCGTACGCATGGCGACTGCTAAAAGCGAGGTATCGCGCGATCATTATTTAGAGAAGCCGCTCCCTTCGAGCGATGAAAGCGAACGAGTGATACTTGGAGCGATACTGCTCGACAATGCGCTCATGTCGCAGGCGGTAGAACTTCTCAATCCCGAGGATTTCTATTCACCAAGGCACCGCAAGATCTTCAAAGCTATGATCGCTCTCTTTGAGAAGAGCGAGAAGATCGAGCCGGTCCTCATCAGCGAGGAGCTGAAGAAGGACGGTTTTATTGATTCGATCGGCGGTATCTCTGCGATTACCGGACTCACCTACGGCCTTCCGCATTTCTCGAACATTTCAGACTACGCGAAGATCGTCCGTGACAAGGCGATCGTCAGAAACCTGATCCGGATCTGCAATGAGATCACGAGCGAGGCGCTTGCGGAAGAAGATGACGCCGAGGACATTTTGGATCACGCTGAGCAGATGATTTTCGCGCTTGCGGAGGAAAGGACGCGGCAGGGATTTGCCCACGTAAAACCGATCGCCGAGGACGTGCTCGCAAAAGTAAAGGAATTTGCCAGCCGCGAGACGCACGCATTGACGGGCCTCGCGACAGGATTCCGCGACCTCGACGAGATGACTTCAGGGCTGCAGCAGACCGATCTGATAATCGTTGCTGCGCGCCCGTCGATGGGAAAGACCTCCCTTTGTCTGACGCTGGCGCAAAATGCCGCGATAAGGGAGAAGGCGACCGTCGCGGTTTTCTCGCTTGAAATGTCAAAAGAGCAGCTCGTTATGAGAATGCTCAGCTCGGAAGCGCGTGTTGATGCAAAACGGTTCAGGACGGGTTTTCTCTCAAGAGAAGAATGGGTAAGGCTGGCTGGAGCAATCGGTACGCTTTCCGAAGCGAGCCTGTTTATCGACGACACACCGGCGATATCGGTCCTCGAGATGCGGGCGAAGGCAAGACGTCTGATGGCGGAGCAGAAAAAGCTCGATCTCATCGTCGTCGACTATCTTCAGCTTATGTCAGGTTCTTCAAGCCGTTCGGAGAGCCGCCAGCAGGAGGTCTCGCAGATATCGCGCGAACTCAAGGCGCTGGCAAAGGAGCTCAACGTTCCTGTGGTCGCCCTGTCACAGCTTTCGAGGGCGCCGGAGGCAAGGAATCCTCCTATTCCTCTTCTTTCTGATCTCAGGGAATCCGGGAGTATCGAGCAGGATGCCGACGTTGTGGCCTTTATATACCGCGAGGAGTACTACAATCAGACCGACGAGAATGCGGGGATCGCGGACATCCTTGTTTCCAAGCAGAGAAACGGGCCGACCGGAAAAGTGCGGTTGGCATTCCTCAAGGAATTCACGAGATTTGAAAACTACTTTGGCTGATCTGGAAGGTAATTATGAGCGAAGAACTTAAATATCCGATCGGGGGTTTTAGAAACCCGTCTGATACTTCCGCAGAAAAGCGTGTCGAATGGATTTCCGATATTAGAGCTCTGCCCGGAAAGTTAGCCGCGGCTGCTGACGGGCTTACTGAAGAGCAGATCGATACACCCTACCGCGAAGGCGGCTGGACGGTGCGTCAGGTTATTCATCATGTGGCCGACAGTCACGTTAACGCGATGTGCAGATTCAAACTGGCACTGACCGAGGAAGTTCCTACGATCAAGACCTATGTCGAGGGAGCTTGGGCCGAACTTGGCGACACGAAAATTGATCCGGGAGTATCGCTTCAGATCATCGAGGGCGTACACGCCCGTCTCGAAGCCCTTCTCGAAAGCCTTTCCGAGGACGACTTTGCACGGAAATTCAATCATCCGGAAGTCGGTGAGATGAGCGTTGCCGAGTTACTCGCTCTTTACTCGTGGCATTCAAAACACCATACGGCGCACATTACTGCACTGAGAGAAAGAAGCGGTTGGTAGCCTCAGCCATCCGTCTTGCTTCCATACGATCAAGCTAAAAAATGAAAACCAGTGATTCGAACAGGCCGACGCGTGCCGAGATCGATCTCGGCGTGCTCGTGTCAAATTTCAATAACATCAAGGAGTTTATCGGCGACGACACGAGGCTGATGGCTGTTGTAAAGGCCGATGCCTACGGCCACGGCGCCGTCGACTGCGCTTGGGCCCTTGAAAGGGCGGGCATCGACTGGTTCGGCGTTGCGATCCCCTCCGAAGGAGTCGAGCTCCGACGCAGCGGGATAAGAAAGCGGATCCTCTGTCTAGGCAGCTTCTGGAAGGGACAGGTCAACTCGCTCCTCAACCACGGTCTCACTCCGGTGATCTATCGGCTGGATCAGGCGGAGGCTTTTAATAAGGGCGCCCGGAAGCGAAACTCGATCGCAGAGATCCATCTTAAGATCGATACGGGAATGGGGAGGATCGGGGTCCGGCCCGGGGAGCTTGACGAGTTTTTGGACAAGTTCGCTAGGTTCGAGAACCTTCACGTCGAAGGGGTAATGACCCATTTTGCAGCGGCGGACGATCCTGAGGCGATTACGTTCACGAACGAACAGATCGCAAGATTCGAGGATGCGATCAAGGCGATCGAAGCCCGAGAACACAGGCCGGTCTACAAAGATCTCGCCAACTCTCCCGCGACCGTCGCTTATCCCGCTGCAAGGGCAAATCTTGTAAGGCTCGGAGGCCTGTTGTACGGACTTACCGGCGATGTGCTTCCACCCGATGTCGACATTCCCGATCTTCGCCCGGTGATGTCGGTAAGAACAAGGATCGCACATCTAAAGACTGTCGAAGAAGGTGAGCCTCTGGGATACGGGAGGACGTTCGTGACCGGGAGGCGGTCGAGGATCGCGACGCTTCCGATAGGCTACCAGGATGGATATTCGAGGGTTCTTTCAAACAGGTCCAGCGTCTTGATCAAAGGCGCCCTCGCACCGGTCGTCGGCCGTGTGTCCATGGACTGGACACTTGTTGACGTAACAGACATCGACGGAGTCGAAGTTGGCGATGAGGTCATTCTGATAGGCGAGAATTCGGGCGTGTCAGTTTCGGCGGAAGATCTAGCCGCATTTTCAGATACCATCTCCTACGAGATAACCTGCGGAATAAACAGACGCGTCACCAGAGTCTATGTTGACAGCAGCGAAGAGTAGATGGTTTGAGAACCTGTTCGCGCTTTACAACTCGAACCTTCTCAGAAGACGGTTCCACTCATTCCGTATCAAAGGGCTCCCAGGTCTGACAGAACCAGACCGTTCAAAGCCCCTCATTCTATATGCAAACCATACAAGCTGGTGGGACGGACTCGCGGCATTCCAGATCTCAAGAGCCGCGCATCTTGACGCCTACCTGATGATGGAGGAGCGTCAGCTCCGCCGTTATTTCCTGTTCAGAAAACTCGGAGCATTCTCGGTTGTTCGCGAGAATCCGCGTGAAGCGTACCGTACGCTTGAATACGCCGCCGATCTTTTGTATGAAGATCCCGGAAGATGCCTGTGGATCTTTCCTCAGGGAAAGATCACCCCCGCTGGCAAAAGACCGCTCGGTTTTTACAAGGGAATCGGCAAGCTTGTCGAAATAGCAGGTGATTGCAGGGTCGCGCCGGTGGTATTCAGATACGAATTCGAAGGCGAGTACAAACCGTCAATATACGCAGCTGTTGCCGAGTGCGAGGTTTTCGTTTCCGGGAGGGAAGTCACGGTGGATGCTTTCGAAAAAGAGATGGAAGATCTTCTGCTTTCCTTGGGGAACGATATCGTATCCCGGGAGTTTGCAGGTTACCGGGATCTGATTTAAATTGCGCTTCGCGATCTAAGATTTCAAATTTCAGATTTCAGAGAGTTGAATTATCTCTTTTCACCGCTCACCGAAGCGGGCAAGCCCGTCGCTAAACGGGAATTTGACTACCTGACCCTACGCCTCTGATACCTGATCAATGATAATTGAAACCTGAATCAGAACAATTTGAAGTTTATCGTCAGATACTTCTTCGGATTCTGGCGGAAGTCGTATATCAGCTTGGTGCTTTCGCTCGACAGCTGGTTCACGTTCGACATCGTCTGGTTGAGGTTGTTGTAGAGCGTTTCGTCTGTCAAGAGTTTGCCGAATGTGCCTTTGCCGGTCTGAGCGTCCCCTAGAACATTGTCGAGCTTAGTAGTCATCGAACTCAGACTGTTAATCGCCTGCCTGGCATCCGTGTAAAGCTGTTCGTCCTTCAGGAACTTACCGGCAGTGCCTCTACCTTCGTTGAGGTCGTTGGTTATCGACTCAAGGTCCGCTGAGATCTGATCGAGCCGCTTGAGTGACGGCCCGACATCTTTCAGAGCGGTCCGCAACTCGCGGATCATCTGCTTCGAATCTTCGTAGATCGCCTCGTCCGTGAGGAACTTTCCGGCCGTGCCCTTTCCTTCCCGGAGGTTCTGCGCTATCGCTTCCATATTTGCGACGGACTTATTCAGGTTGTCGTAGAGCTCAGGATCGTTGACTAACTTGCCTGCCGTACCTTGTCCGGTACGGATCCTGTCGACGAGCAGTTTTGTCTCCTCAATAGAATCCGAGAGATTTCTGTAGAGAGCTTCGTCATTGATCAGGTTCCCGAGGGTCCCTTCGCCCTGGTTCGCCTTGTTCAGGATCTCGTTGGCCGGGATCGCAAGCCTGTTGATCTGCTGAAGAAGGTCGTTTCCCGTCTGCGTAAGCTGATTGATCGAGATCGCTGCGCTCGAATCCAGCACGTGAAACTCGCCAACCGGCGAAGCCTCGGGCGTGCCCGGAGTAATGTTTATCATCTTGTCGTTTCCAAGCACCGATGTAGCGACAAGCTGCGCAGTAGAGTCGGTCCTGATCCTTTCACCGGTTGGCTGTCCGTCGATCACTGAATCCACGCTCATCAATGCTTCGATGTTTGATGCTTCCGGGCTGTCGGGCGCCAGAAATCGGACTTCCGTGACCTTTCCGATATTTACGCCCGCAAGCTGAACTTCCGCCCCTTCTCGAAGGCCATCGGCGTTTACGAATCTCGCTTTAAGCGTAAGCCGGTCCTCGAAGGGATTGAATTCACCGGTAGCGTTTAGGATCAGAAAACCAAGGATCGCTAATGCGGCAATGACGAATAGTCCTACCCGAAGCTGGGCAAACGTAAGATTCTTGTTGGATTTTGGCATAAAAATACGTCGGATCCGCGGACCCTTCCTCCGTTACTTGCCGTTAAGAAATCTCTGTATGTACTTGTCCTTCGATGCGCGCAATTGCTCTTCCTTTCCGCTGAAGATCAATTCTCCCTCGTGGAGCATTATTATCTCGGTGTTGATGATACAAAGGCGCTCTCCTTCTTCCTCAAAGATCACCTTTCCGTCATCTTCCATTATCGCGTATTCAGAGGAGAGATACTCCAGGTTCTTCATCTCGTGAGTCACAAAGATCGAGGACACGTCCTGAATATCCCTCAGTTTGATCGCAAGCTCGCAGATGGTTCTAGCGGTCGGCGGGTCCAGCCCGGCAGTTGGCTCGTCAAAAAGAACGATCCTCGGATTTCCGACCAGAGCCCGTGCTATCCCGACTCTGCGCCGCATTCCGCCCGACAGCTCATCCGGCATCTTATCGATCGCATCTTCAAGGTCGACGAATTCGAGCATCCGTTTCACCTGCTCTTCGACAAGTTCCTCATCGACCTTTCTTTCGTGAAGACGGTAAGCGACGTTGTCATATACCGGCAAAGAGTCGAAAAGCGCACCTTCCTGGAAAACCATCCCGATCTTCGCACGAACATCCATCATCTGCGCTTCGGAAAGATAGGTGATGTCCTCGCCGTCAACAAGGATCTCTCCATCGTCAGGTTTCAAGAGTCCCAGAACCAGGCGTATCAGCGTCGACTTTCCGCTACCGCTGCGGCCGAGAATGATCTTCGTTTCGCCTCGCCGGACCTTGAAACTGATACCGTCGAGGATCACCTTGTCATCGAAGGCAAGATGCACGTTGCGAAACTCGATGGCGGGCAGTGCGCGTGTCGGCTGGAAGAACGCGTCTTCCATATCCTTCGACACGGGCTGCATCGTGGCGTGCGACCCTTCTTTTTCTTTTTTCCTCTTTAGGAATGAGACCATTTTCGTTCAGTCGGCCTTCTATTCGAGGACGTGCTGCAATGCCCTGGACAGAAAGAAATCCGCGATGATGACGACGATCGAAGAGATCACAACGGCACTTGTTGTCGAGACTCCGACGCCTACCGTTCCGCCACGTGTGCTGAGTCCCTTGTGGCAAGAAACGGCACCAATAATGAGTCCAAAGAACAAAGGCTTGATGATACCGCCGATGATGTCCTCCATCGCGATGCCGTTGCGCGCGGATGTCAGGAACACATTGTAATCCAGCCCAAAGAGATTGTGTGCCACTACACCCCCGCCGATAATGCCGAAGATGTCGGCGCCGACGGTCAACAAAGGGAGAGTGATGATAAGCGCGATGATCCGTGGCGCTACAAGCTTGCGATACGGATCAGTTCCGAGCGCTCTCATAGCGTCGATCTGCTGGGATACGACCATCGAACCGAGTTCGGCCGAGATCGACGATCCGATCCTGCCGGCGACCATCAGTGCTGAAAGAACAGGCCCGAGTTCCCGGATCAGCGTGAAAGCCACCAGACGCCCGGTTTCGCTCTGACCACCGTAATAAGCAAGGGTATCGTAGCTTTGAAGTGTCAGGACACCGCCGGTAAAAAAACCTGTAAGAAGAATGATCGGAAGTGACCCGACACCGATGGAATCCATCTGGCGCACCCATTCAGCCAGATAGACCGGCCGCTTGAACATTCGTATGAACGCGTAATAGACGAGGAACGCAGTTTCCTGCAGCTCGAATATGAATTTCTTCAACGGGTTCATCTAATGGTTCAGGGGCGCCTGCCAGTGAGGCTTATGCGGACGAGATCGCCGCAAGACGGGACCAAGAATACTGCGATTCTGAGCTAATTCGGCTCCCAATAAGATACAACGTGACCGGGAAAACAACAACAGAAAGCCGGCCAGAAATCCTGGCCGGCCTGCAGTGATAAGTAAAGTGTTGTAAGCGAATTAAGGCTGGTCTCGCGGTGGCGGAGGCGGGTCTCTTCGATCCCTTCTCATCTGTCTTCTTGTTCGTCTCCGTTCTGCCGCCTTCGCCTTTTCTTCAGCGATCCGCTGGAATCGCAGCCGCAATTCACGGAATCGGACCAGCTGTTCCGGACTCAGTATCTTGCGCACCGCGACTTCCGACATAGTGCGGAGCCTGGTAACCTCAGCCTGCGCTTCAACCACATCCTTAACACGGATACGAAGTGCTTCTTCGTCAAGATTGTCGGCATAAATCGCTGCATCCAGATCTCTTCGAGCTAGTCTAAAGGCCTTCTGAGCCTCTCTCATCCTCGGCCTGATGCTGACATTCACCTCGCGGATCTGTCTCATCTGCTCGGGGGAGAGTCGAAGTTCGCGCCGAAGCACCTCGGACCGGTTTGCCGAATCCGGGTCACCCGACACAAATTCATTCGCCGGAGGGCCGTCCTGCGCAAATACACCGGAAACAGCCATCGCCATTGCGAACAGCATTGCAGTGAAAGGTATCCTTGTCATCGCTATCTCCTAGTCCTCGCTCGTTTCCGTGAAAAGATCGGTGAGCCGAAGGGAGTCGTCGTCCAGGTCTTCCGCGGCCGCTTCTGATAGCGTGGGCGGTTCAGTGTTTTCCGCTATCTGTTCGATCGAGCGACGAGGAGCAGATGCCGGACCCCGGGACTTTCTTTTCACGTTGACCTTTTGCGGCTGTCGTACTTCGTTGTCGCTTGCTGAAGTGTCTTGCTCCGACTCGGACATCTCTTCCACGTCCTCCTCGGCGATCAACTCGTTCCTTTTCGGCTCCGAAACCGGAACATCGGACTCCAGAGGCTCGGTCACCGGGGGCACGTCCTCGGCGATCTCTTCCGTCCCCACTCCGGTAAACAGATACGAAACAGCGAACGCTCCAACCAGCAACAACAGGGTAAAAGCAGCCACCCCTACGGCGGGCCGAACACCCAGTGGCCCAAAGAACGCCGCAAGTGGTTCCAGCCAGCCTCTATTGGCCGGCGTTTCCGGAACGGACGTCGAGGGGGATTCAGTTGCGGAAAATTCATTCCTTATCGCCCCGAGCGAGATCCTCAACGAAGAGAAAGAAGCGATCTCTTCGGCACAGAGGTCGCAGTCTTCAAGGTGCGACTCAAATGAACGTCTCTCTCGCCCCTCCATCTCTCCGTACAGATACGAAACAAGAGTCGTTTCTGAACCGCATCCGCGGGGACCGTTTCCCGAATCAAACATTTCGTTCACCATTTTCGCCTCACACAACCTCTATGGGAGTGCTCTCGAGCTTCATTCGAAGCTGTTTAAGTGCAGTGTACATACGGCTTTTGACCGTGCTGAGCGGAACGTCCATCTCTTCGGAGATCTCCTGAAACGTCATTTCCCGAAACTCCTTCATAAGCACGATCTCTTTCAGGTCCGGCGGCAGAGCATTGACCGCCGTTCTTACAGCCTCAAGCCTTTCTTTCTTTTCCGAGACATGTGACGGGCACTCACGAATCGGAGCGACGAAGATCTTGATCTCTTCCGGATCGCTGTCGTCGATCAGATTCTCCGAGAGCCGTTTGTCCTTTCGCTTCCGGCTCAAACACTGGTTTACCGCGATCCTGTGAAGCCACGACGAGACTTTCGCTTCGCCGCGAAACCTCTCAAGATTGCGGTACGCCGCGATAAACGTCTCCTGCGCGGCGTCTTTCGCCTCGTCCTCCCGTTTCAGGATTCCAAGGCACAGGGCAAAGATCTTCCGGTGCCATCGCGTAACGATCTCACCGAACGCGTCCGGGTCCCGGTCCACCGCCAGCCTGACCAGTTGCTCATCCGTAAGATCACTCACCATAAACAAGCCTTAACTTGTCAGAATACTACAAATAGCGCCGCGTCCGGACACAGACAGCGACAACAATGCTTTTGACGCCGGAGGCGGTCAAATGGACGAAAGAATACTGTTTCTGGGGAGTAGGCAGAAAAGCCTCTCAGGTCGTGGGAATCGATATGATCTCCGATTGCCTCGAACCTGCGTCAGCGCCTGGTTCCGAGAAGAAGGTGGCGGGAGAGCCGCTTTTCCTTTGCTAACCTTGCTGCGACATCAAGAAACTCCTGTTGGCCGTAGTATGTTTCGTCGCCTTCGATCCTTCGCAGTTCCGACTCGTTCTCTTCTCTCGCCCGCCGCCACCTAGCTGCGATGCGGGCCATATTGCCGGTAAGATCCTGAACGGGCTCTACCTCGAAGCCCGCGGAGTCCAGGAGGCTCTTGTCAACTTCAGGTGGGACAAAGATAAAGAACCCGATCGAACTCCGCACACGCATCTCCTGATCGGTGATCGGGCCGGTGACAACTATCGGGTCAGTTATCACGATTCTTCCTCCTGGTTTGAGGATGCGCTTCCATTCTGCAAACACCGCGCTTCGGTCGGGCAGGTGATTCACGGCGTCGATGCAGATTAGCCCGTCGAAACTTCCGTCCTCAAAATCGAGCGCCGTTTTT
The DNA here is from genome assembly GCA_003385635.1 of Acidobacteriota bacterium. Classification (GTDB taxonomy): domain Bacteria; phylum Acidobacteriota; class Blastocatellia; order Pyrinomonadales; family Pyrinomonadaceae; genus Aridibacter. The sequence goes on from QQUY01000001.1 coordinate 1,413,083, forward strand.
CCTTCTACAGTGCGAAACGTAGCTTTCTGAGAGATTCCGGCGGATTCTGCGCGGGAACGCGCTTCGTCGATCGCTTTCGGATTGATGTCGATCCCTACAGCACGGCAACCCGTCTTCCCTACGATTCGTGTCGTAGGGCCTCCCGAACCGCAGGCCACATCAAGCAGGAGATCTGAGTCTCCAAGTGATAGCCACTCGATAAAGCGATCCTGTTCGTCCGCCGTCTGCCAGCCGTTCTGGCCGTAATCCTCTCCGAAAACCCGGGCACGGATTCGTGAATAGAGATCTGTGGCAAACGACGTATACTGCGCATCGTAATGTGCCAGCACCTTCTTCTTCTCAGCCATAACTTCTCGCCAGGTCAAACAGACAGGTTGTCCCGGAGGAATCACTTTCAACGGACGGGGTAATCCTACACCGAGCGTCAAGCAAGAGGACCTGAAGATCAACTGGAAAGGGAGCAAAGGAGGGAAATGGTAGGCCGTGCAGGGATCGAACCTGCGACCCGCGGATTAAGAGTCCGCTGCTCTACCAACTGAGCTAACGACCCACAACTTTTGCAAAGACAGAGGATTATACCAACCGTAATTTCGAAAGTCCAAGTCCATTGGCCGCGGGTTCCTTCCTTTTCGCGGCTGTGAAAAATGTTAAACTCTAACCTTCCGGCGGCGGTCCAGTCAGCCGGTCATCAGCAATGAAAGAATGTGCCAAATGCGGACTCTGCTTTGAGGATGAGGCGGAATTGTGCCCTGAGGACGAGATGAAGATCCGCATAAGCCTGCCCGGACCCCAGCTTCTTTCGGGCAGGTATCATCTTACCCGACGCATCGGAAAAGGTGCCATGGGCCAGGTGTATCTGGCCAGGGATACAAACCTCGGTACCCGGGAAGTGGCAGTAAAGACGGTCCGGCAGGACATCCTTTCCAGCGAGGACCTTCAGGAAGGCGAGGCGATAGCGCGGTTCGAGCGAGAAGCGATGTCCGCTGCCTCGGTCCGGCACCCCAATGTAGTCGACGTTACGGATTTCGGAGAGACCGAGGACGGGGTGTTCTTCCTCGTGATGGAGTATGTTGAAGGCGAGACGCTTCACAGACTGCTCCGCAGGGAAGGAACGCTCTCGATCAAGCGTGCTGTGAGCATTCTCAGGCAGATCGCGGACGGAGTAGGCGCAGCACACGAAAGGGGAATTCTCCACAGAGACCTTAAACCCGCCAACATCTTCATAATGAGCCGCGGCCGCAACAAAGACGGCTTTGTGAAGGTCGGCGACTTTGGGCTCGCCAAGATCGTCAATCAGACCGCGACCGACATAAGTGCGAGAAACGCGCCGGCATCAAGAGGGATCATAGGGACGCCTGAATTCATGTCGCCCGAGCAGATGCAGCCCGAACTTGGCGTTGATGCACGGACGGATGTCTATGCGCTCGGGACGATCGCCTACCTAATGATCGGAGGGCGAACTCCTTTTACCGGGGACATGATGGAGCTCGTGATGCAGAAAGTAATCCACGATCCACCGCCCCTTTCGGAGCTGCGCTCTGATCTTCCAAAGGAAGTCGAGAGCGTCATAATGAGCGCTCTTGCAAAAGATCCGGCCCGGAGGCCCGCAACGGTCGAGGATTGGATGGAGGCGCTGGAAGGGACTGTCGACAAAGCAGGCGGACGTCAACAGGCGGGCACATTCAAACTTACGATCCTCGCGCCTCAGGGCGCCGAGGTCTACGTGGACGATGAACGTAAGGGAAGTATTGGCAATTCGGGCCGCCTTATCCTTTCCACGGTTCCCGCCGGTCAACACATTCTTAGAGTATCGAAGTCCGGGTTGCGCGACGACGAACGAGTCATAGAAATACGCGAGGAGGGCGAGGAGCAGGTCATCCAGGCCCAACTACGACCGAAACGGACCGAATCATCAAGTAAACCTTCACCCTCCCAGGGATCCAGCAGCAGCGGTGCTCCCGGTTCGCTAATGCCGGGGATCGTCGCCTGCCGGAAATGCGGCTCAAGGTTTGCCCAGGGAGTCCAGTTTTGCGGGCGATGCGGCAACAGGGAATTCGATCTGGTGTCGAAAGGCGATGCGGGCGGCGCTTGTCCCAGGTGCGGTTCGCCGCTTCATCAGAACGCAAAGTTCTGCGGCCGCTGTGGATTGAGTTTTTCGGAGGTCCAGGTCTCAGTTCCGGTCAGCAATCCGTCTGTTGCGCCCGAGAACGTCTGCGGAAGATGCAATTCAAGGTTTCCCCTCAACGTAAAGTTCTGCGGAAGGTGCGGTACTTCACTGGGCTAGCTGCAGGTCTCTCCCGTTTTGAATCCTGCGCGCTTTCATCTAGAATCTAGGTGCCTTCTTAGAGGGGCCGGTCCCCCGCCTGTGCGGCCGTTTCTTAACGGTTGCTTCAGCATCGATCTCAGCGATTTTTCCCCTGTATGAAGATCTGTCCAAAGTGCGGCGCGACATACGACGACGAAACGCTCAATTTCTGTCTTGAAGATGGAACGGTGCTGAATCGCGCCGAAAGCACAGCCAGGCAGGAGCCGCCTCCGACCGTAATGGTGTCGGAGCCCGTACAGACGAATCTTCAAAGCCCTGCCCCGAACACATCGCCCGAACCTAGAGGAATCGTACCCAATCAGTATTCGATGGAGCCCAGGAAGTCACGCGCGTGGATCTGGGTGCTCGTCGCTTTGTTTGCGGTCGTAGTGGTTTGCGGCGGCGGCTTCGCCGGACTTGTTGCTATCGGAGCCCTCAGCGATCAGGATGACGACCCTCCGACGATGGAGGACGCCCTGACGTCGGATTCACCTGTTGAAGAAAACGGTTCACGCACTATCGTAAATCGCGAGAGCATGGCTACGTGGCCGAGGGCGCTTGAGAAGTTCGAAGGGCTGGATGTTGATTTTCGCGACGGCGAGCTTATAGTCAATACCAAGAAAGGTTTTTACTACGTTATCTCTACCGGCGAAGGATTCAGGACGTCGGACAGCACCGTCAGTCTGAAGGTCCGTAACCCCTCGGGAGCGGCAACTGCATTCGGATACGGCATCGTGATGCATTCTGATCCGGAGCAGGTCCTGAAACGCGACTATGCGTTCCTTATCCGAGCTGACAACGGAAGGTACAGGATCGTCGAGCACGTGAACCAGAAGGAGACCGATATCGTAGGCTGGAAAGTGTCTGATTCGATCAAGAAAGGAAGCGCGACCAATGAGCTGGAGGTGCGGGCCGAAGAAGACAAACTCCATTTCTACATCAACGGGGACTTTGTCCGAACCGTTACCGATTACTCTGATTTTGACGGCGGGGTGGCGGGGATCTATACAAGCGACGACGTCAAGATAGCGTTCTCAGATCTTACCCTTAAACGGTAACCTTCGCCGAATATGAAACATTGCCCGCGTTGCAATCAGCGTTACGAAGACGAGAACCTCAACTTCTGTCTCAATGACGGCGAACTGCTCGTTGAGTTCGAGACGTCGGATGCTCCACCGACGCTGTATATGGATTCGCCGCGCAAGACCAAGGAGAACTGGCCTGAGGTGGATTCCGGCCAACAGGCGGACAATCAGCAGATCTACGCCACCCGCCAACCCCAGCAAATGTACCAGCCCCCGGGAGGTCCCGCAGCCCAATACGCCGCAGGGACAGACAACTCTCTGCCAACGATCTCGCTCGTACTTGGCATTACGTCGTGGGTTCTTATCTGCTGTTACCTGGGAATTCCTCTGGGAGCGGCGGCGGTTATTACGGGTTACATAGGTTATTCCAGGACCGGACAGAATCCTGAAGCGTATGGAGGCGGTTCAATGGCAATCGTCGGGATGGTGCTTGGGGGAGTGAGTTTCTTTCTCACGATTCTCTTGTTCATTTTCGGTGCGATCGGGGGAATGATCGGCTGATCGGCTTGAACGCCGATCGTCAACGACTCTACGGATGAATGTCACGCTCCGCGTCATCGCGGGACCACATACGGGAAGGATCTTCTCGTTCAGCGAGCACGAGACCTTCCTGATCGGAAGGAGCGATGCGGCGCACTTCTGCCTGCCCGAGGACCGTTTTTTTTCCCGTCACCACTGTCTTCTCGAGATAGCACCCCCACAGATCTTCATACGTGATCTTGGCTCAACAAACGGAACTTACGTAAACGGTCAGCGGATAGACGCTGTCCATCTTAAATCCGGCGACCGGATCCAGGGCGGCGAGACCATTCTCGAAGTCGAGGTTTCGGCAGAAACACCGCCTACCGAGGATTTCGGGTTGGACGCGGATACATCGACTCAGCCTTCCATCATCACCGTCGAATGCCTGAATTGTGGAGTTTTGGCGGAAGCATCTGCATCGAGACCGGATTCAAAGCTGTCCTTCCTGTGCGAGAACTGCAGGGAAAAGCTACGAAAGAACCCCCAGCCGATTCCGAACTACCAGATGATAAGGGTCCTTGGACAAGGTGGAATGGGAAGCGTGATGCTGGCTCGGGCCGTAGCGGACGGAAGAGTTGTCGCGATCAAGACACTGCTCCCGGAGGTCGCTGTCAGCGAACAATCGTTAAAAAGGTTCTCGCGCGAAATAGAGGTTTCCGCGAGCCTTCAGCATCCGTATATCGTCGGTTATATCGACCACGGGACGCACAACGGGATAGTCTATCTCGTCACCGAGTTCATAAACGGATTTGACGCCGCGAAACTCGCGAAACAGAGAGGCGGTCGCCTGCCGTATCCCGAGGTCGTGCAGATCATTTCGCAGACGCTCGATGCGCTCGATTTCGCTCATAATCTGGGATTCGTGCACCGCGATATCAAGGAGCAAAACATCCTCGTTCAGGGTGAATTCCCTAAGTACGAAGCAAAACTCACTGATTTCGGTCTGGCCAAGAGCTACAAGCAAAGCGGAATGAGCGGCGTGACGATGGTCGGCGATGTCGCAGGGACCATTGCGTATATGCCCCCCGAGCAGGTCAGGGACTTTAAGGAAGTCCGGCCGCCTTCCGATATCTACGCAACGGGTATGACTGCCTACTCCCTTTTGACGGGAGCGCACGCGCTTGATATCAGACCGAAGGCCGGTATCTCTGAAACTGTTAAAGCGATATTTGAGAAGCCCCTGATCCCGATAGCCAGTCGCGCTCCGGAAGTTCCTGCAAACATCGCAGGCGTTATCGAAAGAGCGCTATCCAAGGAAGTTGACCACCGATGGAGGTCGGCCGGCGCCATGCGGGAAGCTCTGCTGAATGCATCTGGGCAATGATCAGGGAGTCAGGTATCAAGTGTCAGGGATCAGGGACCAAGGACCAAGGATCAAGGATCAGTGGAATAGTACCGGGAGTGGTAGCGACCGTTCTTCCAGCTACAAGTCATCGCTACCGGGAGCGGTAGCGACAGGCCCAATCTGAACCCGGAGCGCCAGCGACGGGCATAACAAGAGCTGGAAACAGATGTTTTAAGCTAGCCTTGATGACAGTCCAAAGCGTTTCCGTCGATCAAAATCTCGAGCTACGATTCCCGAACGCTACCGATCTCAAATTCGACTGACTTGATCTGCGTTCATTCTCGTCACCGATCAGGGGTTAGTAGCGGGAGCGGTAGCGACCGTTCTTTCAGCTACAGGTCATCGCTACCGCTTTCGGTACTGAGGAAGATCAATAACAGACGGTCACTGGACGCTTATGCTCGAAGGTAGCGGCGTATCACCGTTTGCCCCGAATTCGACAGCCTGGAAACCGCTTGTCGATCCTAGGATGTACCAGGTCTTGTCCGAGGGTCGCCAAACGGCAGGATCGGTCGATCCATCGCCATCATAGTCGCCGGGCGAAGGCACATCGCCGGATGCTCCCCAGGGAAAAGCGAAGAAAGAAGAGTCCTCACTTCTGACCACATACCACGATGAGTCGGAAGGCCTGAAGAAGGCTACGTCGGCCTTTCCATCCCCCGTCCAGTCTCCGATCGCCGTACGGTCTCCAGCCGATCCGAATTGGTATCCGATCGCACCGTCCGTCGAGCGAAGCTGCCAGAATTGGTTCTCCGAAGACCTGTAGATCGCCACGTCATCCAAACCGTCGCCGTCGAAATCGGCCACCGTAGGCTGGTCGCCGGCGACACCGAACGGAATGACCTGTAGCTGTGAATCAGAAGAACGGAGAATGAACCAGGTGCCGGAACCGGGTCGGAAAACTGCAGGATCTGCGGTTCCGTCGCCGTCAAAGTCACCCGGAGCTGGAACGTCGCCAGCTGTTCCGAACGGAAACGCGAAGAATGAATCGTCCTCGCTTCGAAGTACGAACCACTCCGAACTTGCGGGCCGGAAGAAGGCGACGTCCGCCTTGCCGTCGCCGGTGTAGTCCGCCACCACCGGGATGTCGTCCGAATTGCCAAACGCCATTCCGCGCGTTCCCTGATCGGAGGAATTTAGTATCCACCACTGCGATGCTGAACCTTCGGCACCTGCCAACCCGGATGCGTTCGGCCTGAAGACCGATACATCCGTTTTTGAGTCGCCGTCAAAGTCAAATACTGCTCGCGCTCCCGATTGAGTGGTAAGCACTCCCTTCGCAAGTTCTGCGGTGTAAGCCAGCGCGAGTTTTACGAACGGCACGGAGTTCTCCGCGTGGTTCTCACTTAGCTCGATAGTATCGTCCACTGTGTGGATCTCAGGATTGCTCGTTCTAATCTGGCCGGGAATCTCAGGGTCCGGCGTAATTATGCCTTCGTGCGGAAAGGACGCCACGAATCCTTCACGATGCCAGCTCGCATGGTCAGAACAGCCATAGTTGCATGTATCTTCGTCGTAGATTGACCCAGGCAGGTATTCATCGACAAGATCTTTCAGAAATTGGTTTTGCTCAGAGTTTGTAAAGTCTGTAATGAACACAAAGTCCGTGCCAGGATCTGCCGTGAAATTTGTCATATCAAGCTGAAGCACCCCAACTACGTTTCGGTTTTCAGCTAAGTAATTCTGAGCAATGTCTTGAGAACCTCTCAATCCGACCTCTTCCGCAGCATAGGCCATGAATTGAACGGTCTTCTTTGGCCTGAAGCCGGATTCAACGATCACGCGGATCGCTTCCGTGAGACTCGCTATACCTGACGCGTTGTCGTCCGCACCGGGCGCTGCCAGAGTAGAACCGAACCGGTTAATGGAATCCTGGTGTCCTCCGAGTATCACAAGCTCGTCGGGGGATTCTGTGCCCTCGATCGTCAGGATCACCGAGGGCTGAGGAGTTGTCGCCTGCGGGTGCTCGTAAAAACTTACCGAAATGTCCTCACGGCCCGCGGCCAAGGTAGACCACCTGAAATTGATGTAGTTTGCGGATAGCTGGCCGTCGTCCGAATTGTGGCGCCGCGTTTCATACGAGGACAGATCAAGGATCATCTGTCGTATCGGCATCTCTTCTGTCGCTGCGACCATTGCAGTCGCCGTGCTCTGATTGTCGATGGTATAGGTGACCTGTCCGACGCTGCTTTCAGGCGAGGCCAACAGGGCTGATCTCAGTGCCTCGTTGAAGGTGTCGTGGGCCATGAAGCCCCCGCACTTGTGATGATGCTTGTGCATCAACGACGAGAGGATCTCAAGGTCATTGACCCGTGTCTTCACGACCGCGATGCCGTTTCTCTCGTCCAGCCGGGTCATCCGCAGTCCTTTCAATGCGCGCTCGCCCGAAGAAAGAACCTGTTCCATCTCGGAAGCCTCGATCGTGATCCATACATCGTTCTTCTCGGCCTTGAGCGCGGAATCGCCGCTAACACCGGAAAATACTACAGCGAATAAGGCCGCAAATGCGAAAACGGCAATCTTCCTTAAAATGCTCATAAATAAATACTTCGATCCCGGCCGGAGGGTAAGATTGGTTGCGACACCGGCCAACTGTCCAGAGTATTAGAAAACACAAGTGATTACAAGAAATTGAGTTAGACAGTCTGGGTGATTTTTGACAACGATCGTGGCGCATCGGGATCGAGGGCTTTGGCGGCGCTGAGGTGTGCTGCAAAAAGCTGTCCCGGAATGATGAATGGAATCGGGCTAAGCAACTCCGAAATGCCCGCCGGGAGCATCACGGAGCGCGAACTCGCCCGGGCGATAGACCGGTCGTTTGTGATCGAGAAGCAATCCGCATTGAGTTCTTTCAACCTTCTTAAGAGTTCTAGATCTGTTCTCTTAGGCGCGCCCCTGGGCCCTATGTGGATTACGGGAAACCGCCTTTCGACCACTGCGAGAGGGCCGTGCTGAAAGTCAGCGGTCGAAAATCTCTCCGCAACCACATAGCAGGTCTCCATCAGTTTTAAGGCCAGCTCGAACGAATTTCCATAGTTGAAGCCGCGTCCAACGACGACGCAGTTCTCCATAAATGTGTAACGCGCCGCAATCTCCGAAACCTCGGACTCCAGTTCAAGGGCCGATGAAGCGTATTCTGGGAGCTTTTCGAGATTGATCTTCGCTTTTGTGGTCAGGGAATTCGCAAGAAGATAGAAATGCAGAAGCTGGCCGGTGTATGTCTTCGTTGCGGCGACCGAGCGCTCCTTGCCGGCGTGAATAAGAAGGGTCTCGTCGCTTACCTTTGTGATCGGCGAACGTGACGAGTTGGTTATGCCTAAAGTGAACGCGCCATACTTGCGAGCCTGTTCAAGGACCGTGTTTACGTCGGTGCCTTCGCCGGACTGGGAGATCCCGATCACAAGAGCCCGCTTGAGGTCCAGTTTCGCCTTATAGAGCGTATAAACCGAAGGTGCGCACAGCGACACGGGTATCCCGCAGGCGATCTCGAGCAGATACCGGCCAAAGATCGCGGCATTGTCAGAGCTTCCCCTTGCGGCAAGGACTATCAGGTCGACATCGCGGTCGCGTAAAAACTTACCAAGCTTCCTGAGCTTTGTGGATTCAGCACGGATCGTTTTCTCGATCACATCCGGCTGCTGCCTTATCTCGCGAAGCATTTTACTCATAGGTGTTCAACTTGCCGCCTCGTTTGCGGCGGCGATCCGCTTCGCGGCTTTAATGTCTGCAAGGATGGAGTTGATCATACCTCCGATCAGTATCACTAGCGAGGTAAGGTATAGCCATAGCATCAGAATGATGACCGCACCGAGAGATCCATAAAAGCGGTCATAAGTGTTCCAGTAATACAAGTAGGTCTTGAGGCCGTTTGAGAGCAGAAGCCACAGGATTATCCCGACAAATGATCCCGGCGTGATCCAGAACCATTTGAAAGGCCTCCGGCAGGGAAGCACGTTGTAAAGGATCTCGAACACGACGATCAGAAGGACAAGAGTGACGGCCCACTGCAGCGAAACGAGCAAATACGGAGACGTCACCTCAATGCCTATGCTCGAGAATCCGTACGAGATCGCCTGCCACCCATAGAATATCGCGCCCAGAGAGAACGTGATCAGCGCCGTCAGCACAAAGGTGAAGGTCACCGAGATCACTTTCGTGAAAAGCCAGGTCCTTTTCTCCTCAAAATCGTAAACATCGTTTAGGGCGATCCGAAGGCTGTCGACACCGGCGGAGGCGGACCATAGCGCGACAAGCAGACCGATCGTCAGTTTTCCGCCGGTGCTGCTTTCCGTGATCTCTTCGATCGTGGTCTTTACAAGCTCAAAAGCCGATATCGGCATGATCGAGGCGAGATAAAAGTAAAGGTCAGACCTGAAATCGTTGTCGGAGCCGAGCACAAACCCAAGCAGCGTTACGAGAAAGAGCAATAAAGGAAAAATGGCAAAAGAGAAGTAGAACGCTACCTGTGCCGCGCGGCTGAAAATGTCTTCTTCAAACGCTTTGTTGTAAAGGTCGTAGAAGAAAGATGTGATGGTGGCCTTCATGCTTGTTATTGTGCCATAGTCGGCCTTCGGCCGAATTTCGAACTCCAAATTTCAACTGAATCTCAAATTTCGAACTCCGGGTGCATCGCGATATAAAAATTCTGATTCCGGAATTCAGACGATATAGCGGCGGTTGTTGTCAGATCGAAAGTTTGAAATCTGAGATTCGGCCGAAGATCGGCTTCCGAAATTCAGCCCTTGCTGATGCATTGCTCTCGTCTGCTCTCTGCCGTAGTCTAGAAGTACAGATATAGCTTTCATACAAACGAGTGAGAAGCAAAGCATATGAGATTGTTACCAGTTTCGAACGTCAGGACATTATTGATCGGCGTTTTCATAAACCTTCTAGTCGTTTCTTCGTTTGCCCAGGACAACGACACGATCACGGTCGATACCACTCTTGTTGATGTCGGAGTGATGGTCCGGAGCAAAGACGGAAGAGCGGTTAAAGGCCTGTCAAAAGAGAACTTCAAGGTGTTTGATAATGGACAGGAACAGGAGATCGTGCTTTTTTCGGACGAGACGGCACCTGTTTCATACGGCTTTGTCTACGATCTGCATCCTGCGGCTTCAGAAAAGACACGCCTGATCCTGGATTCTATCCGAAAGTTCACGGGAAATCTGGGAAATGCTGACGATTTCTTTACCATTGTCTTCAATGAAAGAGGGAGTCTTGTGCTCGACTTTGTCCCGTCTGTTGACCAGGTCACCAGGCATCTCTCGCTTGGTGAAAGGAACGAGCCGAGTTCGCTTTATGACGCGGTTTTTCTGGCGGCAGAAAAGGTGGAAGAGCGGCCCAATGTAAAGAAGACGCTCATAATCATCTCGGACGGAAAGGACGAAGACAGCCACCACAGTTTCAACGAACTTAGTCGGCTGCTGAAGAACGTCAACGTCCAGGTTTTCAGTATTCTGGTCGGCGAAGAGCCGGTTTACAGGTATTCGGATATCACGCTTGGAAAACAGCCGAGATCTCTGGATGAAGACCTTTCACTTGACAGGGCGGCGCTGGCCGAGCTGTCGAAACAAAGTGGCGGAAATGTTCAGGAAAGGCCGGCCGACAACGTCCTGAATCTTGTAAGTCTTTACAAAAGGATCGACCTCGAAATGCGAAGCCAATACTCGCTCGGATTCTATCCCGAGAAGGTCGACGGCAAATGGCACGACCTGAAGGTGGACGTAGAGATGTTGGACGGATCACGGGAAGCGAAGCTTACTTACAGGAAGGGTTATCAAAGCCCTCCGCAACAGTAGTTTCTGGCTTCGAGTTCCAGGTTCCAAGCGGGACCGCGGGCATCCCTGCCCGCACACATCTCTTGATTCACAAGTTCCAGGTTTCGAGTTCCAAGTTGAATAGACCCGACAGACTCAATAGACCCAACAGACTGAAAAGACCCAACAGACTGAACAGACCCAACAGACTGAAAAGACCCGACAGACCCGACAGACTGAAACGACCGATCAAGCCGGTTCGAGATTCGCGAACTTCTCGATCAGTTTCTTCTGCCCGTAGCCGGGAAAGCTGACGGTCAGTTTCACATTGTCACCAGAGCCCTCGCGCCTTAGAACAAGGCCTTTTCCATACTTTGAGTGCTTTACGTGGACGCCGGGAAGAAACCGGCCTTTGGGAGGTGTTGGAGCGGGTTTTCGGTCTTTTGAAGCGAATTGCTTCAGCTTCTCGATTCCTGAGGGTTCTTTCTTTTCAGATGCAGCCTCGGCAACGCGTTTCTTCGCCGCGCCGCTAAAAAAATCCTCGATCGCTTCCTTGCTGTCGTAGGTCTTTCCGGAATATGTGGAGCGCGTCTTTGGCTTTTCGATCTCGCCCCGAAGAGCCTTCGCCACGTATCGGTTCTCCTTAACTGTGTCGCTCTTTGCGAACGAAAGCCAGCTGTTTCCCTGCGAAAGGTCCTCGACCATTTCGAGAGGCATCTCATTCAGGAACTGCGAAGGCTCTGACGCCATCTCCTCGCCATAGACCCTTCGCCTCGTCGAGTGGCTTACATACAATGTCTTTTCAGCTCGCGTGATTGCTACGTAAGCGAGACGCCTCTCTTCCTCAAGTTCCTGTGCATCGTTTATGCTCCGGGCGTGAGGGAAGATGCCGTCCTCAAGGCCGACGATGAAAACAGTGGAGAACTCAAGCCCTTTCGCTGCATGAACGGTCATCAGCGTTACATCCGCACTGCGGTCGAACTTGTCAGTGTCTGACGTCAGCGCGGCGTGATCGATGAAATCTCGCAGCCCGTCCTCTTCCTGCGAATCGTAGTCAACGGCGGCGTTAACCAGTTCCTCGAGGTTCTGAAGCCGATTATCCGCCTCTTCGGAATTTTCCTTTCGAAGGCTGTTTGCTAGGCCGGTATTCTCGACAGCAGCGGCCACTACATTTGTGACAGGTCGATCTGACGATCTGTAGTGCTCCACTTTGGCGGTCAGCGTCTCTATGATCTCCCGGAAGCTCTTCAGAGCGTTCAGTGCCCTGGGCGTAAGACCGACCTTGCCCTCGAACTTCTCGTCCGTGATCTCGAGTATCGTGTCCCAGGTCGATTTTCCGGTTGCGATAGTAATCCTCGCGACCTCGTCCAGGGAGGTTTTTCCAAGCCCCCTCGGAGGGGTGTTGATGACTCGTGCCACCGCGATATCGTCCTGAGGATTTAAAGCGAGTTTGAGATAGGCGATGACGTCTTTGATCTCAGCCCGCTCGTAAAACGAGAATCCTCCGACAATGTTGTAGTCGATCCGGAGCTTACGCAGCGCCTCCTCGAATACGCGCGACTGTGCGTTCGTCCGGTAAAGGACGGCGATTTTTTCGCGCGGGTTCATACGGCGGTGGTCGTAGATCTTGTCGGCGACGAACCGCGCCTCGCCGTCGGCATCGAAAGACTGGTAGTAATAAACCCTGTCCCCTCCATTGTTATTGGTCCAGAGCTTTTTTTCCTTCCGGCCGATGTTGTTCTTGATGACGGCGTCGGCAACATCCAGGATCGTCTGTGTCGACCGGTAGTTTTGTTCAAGCAGGACCGTTTTCGCATTGGGGAAATGCTGTTCGAAGTCTAGGATGTTCCGGATATCCGCCATTCGGAACCCATAAATGCTCTGGGCATCGTCCCCTACAACACAGATGTTCTGCTGTTTCTCGGTAAGGTGTTTTACGAGCGCGAACTGTAGAGGATTCGTGTCCTGGTACTCGTCGACAAGGATGTAGCGGTAGCGTTCGTTGTACTTGTCGCGAACCTCCTTGTTCTTGCGCAAAAGCCGTACGGTCTTGATCAGAAGGTCGTCAAAATCGAGCGCATTCGCACGGGTCAGCCGCTCCTCGTACATTCGGAAGATCTTTGCGATTGAGGCTCGTTTCTCGTTGTATCCGTCTGAACGTGAGGCGAACATTTCGTGATCCTCACCCCGGTTCTTGGAAGCGCTTATCGCCGAAAGCACCTGTCTGGGCGCAAGCTGTTTCGGATCAAGGCCAAGGTCCTTGATACAGGCCTTTATGACCTTCATCGAATCGTCAGTATCGTAGATCGTGAATGAACGGGTGTAGCCTTCTTCAAGCGCCTCGATATCCCGTCTGAGGATGCGTACACACAGGCTGTGGAAGGTAGAGATAAGGGGAGCTGATATCAGTTTTCGGCCTTTCAGGATTTGATTCACACGCTCGCGCATCTCGCCTGCGGCCTTGTTTGTAAAAGTTACGGCGAGGATCTCGTGCGGCTTCGCGATCTCTTTGGCTATCAGGTATGCGATGCGGACAGTTATTACGCGGGTCTTGCCCGATCCTGCTCCGGCAAGAACGAGAAGTGGGCCTTCTGTGTGTTTGGCGGCTTCGAGCTGACGCTCATTGAGGTCGTTGAGGAATTCCATGTTGCGAAGGCAACAGTTTACATTGAACAGGGAACATTGACCATAGACCATCGGAAAACGGTGGCCGACGCGGTAACGACCGGCCCGGCTCCGTTCAAGGTACAAAGAAGAGACAGGAGACAGGAGACAGGAGATAGAAGACAGGAGACAGGAGACAGGAGACAGAAGACAGAAGGCAGGAGACAGGAGACAGAAGGCAGAAGCTGGGGAGCCTCTTTGGCAGGATACCCGGCGACGTGTCGGCTCCGGCGGAGTCCCAAGGGGACGGGTATATGTTACTCCGTGCAAGCCGAAGGCGTAGCGCGGGTACAGTTGGGCCACAACTCTTCAGCCGCGTCAGCAGGGGCTCGGTCCAGTTCCGATTCCAAGTACCGCGAGACGTCCCAACAGGATAGACAAGATGTACAAGATTGAGAATTGAGAATTGAGGACTGTTAATGAGCGATATGGAATCAGGAACAACTTGTCAATTCACCCTAAGCAATCTTCAACTTTCAATTTTCAATTCTCTATCATTAATCCTGAACATCCTCTCCGTCTTTTCAGGCTCCTCTTTGAACCTGAAACTCCGAACTTAGAACTTAGAACTTGGAACTTGGAACTCGAAACTCGAAACTCGGAACCTGGAACCTACCTGATGATCGCCTGGATGTCCCTGAAGCAGGAGTGTTTCGAATCTCGCATCAGTTCGAACAGGGCCATCTCCACTGAAGAGGGTATCGCTCCGGACGCGATCATCTTCTCAAGCCCCGCCTCTTTGTTAACAGGAAACCGGGATCCCACAGCATCTGTAAGGATGTGGACCTGATACCCCTTGTCCAGTAGATCGTGTGCGGTCTGACTGACGCAGATGTGCGTTTCGATCCCGCAGATCAAGACCTGCTTCGCACCGGCTGCCCGCAGGTGTTCCTCAAACGGATCGGCGCCGCAGGAACTAAACGCCGTCTTCTCAATCACCGGAGTCAGTTCCGGAAGTACCTCAATCACTTCAGCTATCGTATGCCCGAGCCCTTTCGGATACTGCTCGGTAACGAGTACCGGAAGGCCCAGAACCGAGAATCCCCGAATAATGTTGATGATTGCGGGAGTGACTGCCTCGAATTGATCGATGAAGCCGCGGAAGGCTTCCTGGTAGTCGACAACCGCGAGCACGGTTTGTTCGGGATGAAGTATCGACGCGTGTGCCATCTATTGCTCCTCTTCTGCGGCGGTAGTCTGGGTGTCTTCTTTTGAGATAGCCTCCTCCTGCGAAGAGTTCTTCTCGCGGCGAAGCTGCCGGAAGAAAACATATGTTGCGACGCCGCAGATGATCAGTATCAGGACGAACGCCCCGGCTATGAAATAAAGCTCGGCGGTCTCGGTTGTTGGCATAGCTCAATAGTAAACGTCGCTCTGCGGCTAGTAAATCGTGAATGGTGAATCGTGAATGGTGAATTGAGAATTGAGAATTGAGAATTGAGAATCGGGAATTCGGGATTGGAGAATTGGGGATGGAATATTGACGCTTATCGTCTTGACTGTTGATAAGGAAGTAATTGCTCCAAGTTTGACCGCGAACGGCGTTCGCAAAATTCTGATCTTGGAGAATTGATTTAGCTAAAGAATGCTTATCACTACTCCGCATGTAAACAGAAATCATTCCGGCGATGCCCAATCCCGCATTTGCCGAAGAAGCTATAGACGCGCATCATCCCCAATTCCCAATCTCGAATTCCCAATTCTCAATTCTCAATCCTCAATTCACCATTCACTATTCACGATTTACAACAAACACCTTTGCTCGTCTATAATCTCCCAAAACTACACCCGGAGAGTACTTATCTATGTCCGATAGTCCGCGCATTACAGAGATCGAATCCCTCTTCCACGAGCACAGGGTTTTCGATCCGCCCGAAGAATTCGCCAAAACAGCGGCCATTAAGAGCTTTGCCGAGTTCACGAATCTTTCCGAGGAAGCGGCGAAGGACCCCGTTGCATTCTGGGAATCGGTGGCCGAAAACCTCCATTGGGATAAGAAGTGGCACACGGCCCTCGAATGGAACGAGCCTCATGCAAAATGGTTTCTGGGCGGCAGGTTGAACGCCTCTTTCAACTGTCTTGACAGGCATCTCGAGACGTGGCGGCGAAACAAGGCTGCGATCATATGGGAAGGAGAGCCCGATGGCGAGAACCGCACAATAACATATCTTCAGCTCCAGCAGGAGGTTTGCAGGATCGCAAATGCGATGAAAGCGCTCGGGATTCAGAAGGGAGACCGCGTCGCGATCTATATGCCGATGGTCCCTGAAACTGCGATGGCAATGCTTGCCTGTGCAAGGATCGGAGCGACTCATACGGTTATTTTCGGCGGCTTCTCAGCAGAAGCGATCAGCGACCGTGTGAACGATTGCGAGTGCAAGATGATCATCACGGCCGACGGCGGCTATCGTCGGGGAAGCGTTCTGAATCTCAAAGAGACCGTAGATACGGCAGTTCAAAAATGCCCATCTGTGGAGAACGTGATCGTACTGGAACGAATAGGCCAGGGCGTGCCGATGCACGAAGGACGTGATCATTGGTGGCATGAGATAGTCGAAGACTCGGACGACGAATGCCCGGCGGAATCGCTTGAATCGGAACATCCACTCTTCATTCTTTACACCTCCGGGACGACCGGTAAGCCGAAGGGCATTCTGCACACGACCGGCGGATACATGACCGGCACGTTCATCACCACAAAGTGGGTCTTTGATCTAAAGGATGAGGACCTCTATTGGTGTACTGCAGATGTCGGTTGGGTGACGGGGCATTCTTATCTGGTTTACGGCCCGCTTGCCAACGGCGCGACGGTATTGATGTACGAGGGCGCTCCAAATTACCCTGATCTTGACCGATTCTGGGACATCATCGAGCGGCACAAGGTCACGATCCTCTACACCGCTCCGACCGCGATCCGCGCGTTTATGAAATGGGGCGATGAATACCCCGACAAACACGATCTTTCGAGCCTCCGACTTTTGGGGACCGTCGGAGAACCGATCAATCCGGAAGCTTGGATGTGGTACCGCAAGCATATCGGCGGCGACAGGTGCCCGATAGTCGATACGTGGTGGCAGACGGAGACGGGTGCGATCATGATCACGCCTCTGCCGGGCGCGACGCCTACCGTGCCGGGAACCGCGACCCGTCCGTTTCCCGGTATCATCGCCGACATACAGAATCGCGACGGTGAACCGGCCGAAGAGGACGAAGGCGGTTATCTTGTCGTCAAGCATCCCTGGCCGTCGATGCTACGTACGATCTGGGGTGACGACGAAAGATACAAGAAACAGTATTGGTCAGATGTACCGAACGCGTACTTTGCCGGCGACGGTGCCCGTAGGGACAGCCGCGGATACTACTGGATAATGGGCCGGGTCGATGACGTAATTAACGTTTCGGGTCATAGGCTGGGGACAGCCGAGATCGAATCGGCACTCGTGTCGCATCCGCTTGTTGCGGAAGCCGCGGTCGTAGGCCGGCCCGACGATCTCAAAGGACAGGCGATAGCCGCATTTGTCTCTCTCGAGGGAAAGGAAGAGGGAAATGAAGATCTAAAAGAAGAGCTTCGCGCCCACGTCACCAAGGAGATCGGCTCTCTTGCAAAACCAGACGACATACGTTTCACCGACGCTCTGCCGAAAACCAGAAGCGGAAAAATTATGCGACGGCTCCTTCGGGAACTTGCGGCAAGCGGCGAGGTTTCAGGCGACGTGACGACGCTTGAAGACTTCAGCGTGCTTGAGAAGCTTCGGGAAGAGGACGAGAGCTGACGAAGGTTATTGAGTCTGTCCAGTCTGTTGAGTATGTTGAGTCTGTTCAGTCTGTTGAGTCTGTTCAGTCTGTTGAACCTATTGAGTCTGAAAGGTCTTATGCCCCCAAAGGGGCTACGGAGGTTAGCCCCGGGTCAGCCGAAAGGCGCAACCCGGGGTAAGGAGTTAAACCCCGTCACAGCCGCGGAGCGGCGACGTCTTATAGGTTGTCTCATTAATCCTTATGAATCGACGATTTGTATTTAAGTCACTCTCCGCGGCATTCGCCTGGGTTCTTTTCGCGGTGTCCGTTGCAGGTCAGGCTGCTGGAGATCCAGTTAGCGTTATTGGGCAGGTAGTGTGCTGTCTCGACTGCTGGCAAGAAAAAGACAGGTCAAAGGTGGAATACGGATCTTCAGAGGACCTGCTAAAGGCGATCGGATGTGTAGAAGGCGGTGACCCAACAATGCTTGCGGTCCGCGAAAATGAAGGATTCAAGTTGTATGTCCTCAAGGAAGGGAAATTCAGGCTTCCCGGTGAGAACTGGATTGAGTACATTGGGAAGACCGTTACGATCGAAGGCAGGTCAGAGAAGGCGGAAAAGCACGAACATCTGGTCGTGGACGGTCTGGAGGTTGTCAAAGAGAGCCTCGCGGCAAGAGAAGCGAAAGAAGTTCTCGGGAAGACCATACCCTTGCGGCTTGCTGACCTTTCAGGCTCATTGCAGGACCTTTCTCTTTTCAAGGGCAGGGTCGTGGTACTCAATTTTTGGGCTACTTTCTGTGAGCCGTGCCGGAAGGAAATGCCTGATCTCGCCGAGATCCAGTCAGAGTTCGCGCCTTTCGGAGTTCAGGTCATAGGCGCCAATGCGGACGCGCAAGAAGACCGGGCGAAGGTCTTGAAGTTTATCCGCGAAGCAAAAGTGAACTTTCCGATCTGGATGAATTCCTCTACGGCCGACATGGTCAGATTTGGTCTCGGCGTGGCCTTGCCCGGCACCGTTCTTATCGACAAGCAGGGCCGCGTATCGAAAGTCATTTCAGGGGTGGTTGACCCCGAGAAGCTTCGGGAGGACATCGATGAGCTTCTGGCAATGCCCACCGAAGCAGTCGCCACAGGACCTGAATCAGGAACCGGCTCGGATCCGATGGCGTCGAACGAGCGCTCGCTTGCGTCGTCGGTTCCCAGCTGACCTCTTTGACCGGGTGAAGGTCGCGCCGTGAGCGGGACGGGAGAGAGCAAATATAGCTGGACGTACGGCGTTCGGTTCATTCCGGACGCTATTGACCGTGCTAAATGGCGCAACACGCTCACCTACCAGGTAACGTCGAGGTTATCGCTCGGAATCGAATACAATCCTCTAGCCGGAAGGGTCTCGCCGCTCGCCAATTATGTACTTGTTACCGAAAATGCCTCCCGTCCTGCAATTATCCTTGGAACCAGTTCGGACAGGATCGGCACGCCGTCGGGACAATCGTTCTACGCAACGGTCAGCAAAGATCTGGAACGCGAAACCGGCCTTCCCATCGCTCCCTATGCCGGCGTCACTTTCGGGACGTTCGAGAACAAGTTCAGGCCCATAGGTGGGTTGAGTGTACGGTTGCCGTTGGGATTCTCATCGACGGTGCTTTTCGACGGTGTGAAAGTGCATCCGTTGGCCGGTTACGGCCGCGGAAGACACCAACTGGGGTTCATTCTCGTCGAAGGAAAAAGGCCCGGATTCAATTACAACGTTTCGTTCTAGGTTTGATTGGTCGATTCGGTTAGTTGAGTCTATTCAGTCTGTTGAGTCTATTCAGTGTGTTGGGTCTATTGGGTTTGTCGGGTCTGTCGAGTCGCGTAGCGACGGCCTGTGTTTAGCCCCGGGTCAGCCGAAGAGCGCAGCTCACTCAAAAGTGTCCGTCCCAATTCGCAGGCTGATCGCGATTCCGATTTAATGCAGATGCATATTTAAAGCACACTGGAATTTAAAGCGCTTTCGCTGTTTAAAGCGGTTCGATTTAAGGCGCCGATGTCTGAAGCCCAAGCGTAAGAGCGGGCTACGCCGGCAGGTTGCGTGTTTCAGGTTTCAGGTTTCAAGTTGGGGGCGATGATAACTGATCTATGAAGCCTGAAATCTGATTGGCCCGATATGCCGCCCGCTTTGCGGGCTCATCAACAGTTTCGCAAGTTTTTTCCACGCTGCGCCTTCGGCTTGCATGGAGCTGAACTATCCCGCCTGCTTCGCAGGCTTACCGACTCCGGTTTAAAGCAATCGCATATTTAAAGCACCCCGGACTTTAAAGCGCTTGTGCTGTTTAAAGCACTCGATTTAAAGCACCTTGAAGGAGCGCAATCGTCCCGCCTCTTTCGAGCGAAGCTAAAACAATCAGATCTGCTGAGCTTCTCGCATCCTTGAGATACGACGGCTTCAGACACGAACGGCACGGGCTGTATAATCGGCAACAGAAACAAGCTGTCGAGAGGTCCTGATTTGTCCGCACATACTGGAATCAATCCGCAAGACGAACCGCGTTGCGAAACCACCGCCGATCGCGGAGATAGTCTAAAGACAGCCCGCTGGCTTGAGTATCTGACCATTAGCTGGAACTCGATCGAGGCCATCGCTGCCGTGGGTGCCGGACTGCTTGCCGGCTCTATAGCATTGGTCGGATTCGGCTTTGATTCTGTTATAGAAAGCCTTTCCGGAGGCATTCTCCTGTGGCGGCTATCCGCCGGGGAACACAGGGACGCACTTGCGCTCAAGCTTGTAGGTGTCAGTTTCCTGATACTTGCCTCCTACGTAGGATTCGAGGCTTCCAGGACCCTAATACTTCAACAACCGCCTGAAAGCAGTTACCTGGGTATCGCAATCGCCGCACTTTCGTTGATAGTAATGCCCCTGCTAGCCCGCGAAAAAAGGAAGGTCGCACGAAAGATAAACAGCGCCGCCCTGATCGCAGATTCGAAACAGACCGATATATGCGCCTATCTCTCGGCGATCTTGCTTGGGGGATTGATCCTCAATGCCGCGTTCGGCTGGTGGTGGGCGGATCCGGTCGCCGCTTTGGTCATGGTGCCAATAATCGTCAGAGAGGGCATACAGGGACTGAGGGGCGAGACCTGCTGCGATTAAGAACGTTCAAGGTTCAAGATTCAAAGAGGCAGATAACAAGATGGAAAGGATAGTTAGGATGGAGGCTTTAAACTCACTACATTGCCGTGTATTGATCAGCGTTCACTCTTTGATTTACCTATCCTGAATATCCTGTACATCTTGTTCGTCCTCTTCCGTCATTGTTCAAGGTTCGAAGAGAGAGGTAACAGGATGGACAGGATAGTTAGGATGGAGGCTCCAAACTCACTACATTGCCGTGTATTGATCAGCGTTCACTCTTTGATTTACCTATCCTGAATATCCTGTACATCTTGTTCGTCCTCTTCCGTCATTGTTCAAGGTTCGAAGAGAGTGGTAACAGGATGGACAGGATAGTTAGGATGGAGGCTTTAAACTCACTACATTGCCGCGTATTGATCAGCGTTCACTCTTTGATTTACCTATCCTGAATATCCTGTACATCTTGTTCGTCCTCTTCCGTCATTGTTCAAGGTTCGAAGAGAGAGGTAACAAGATGGACAGGATGTTTAAGATTGATAATTGAGAATTGAAGATTGAGAACCGTCGAGTACCAAAACGGATTGGTGCACAAAGTGTCAATATGCCTAAGAAAAAACTTTCAACTATCAATTTTCAATTATCCATTCTTAATTTCCCATCCCCTTCATCCCTGTAGATCGGAGTTACTGTTTGACTCCTTTCAGCTCGAATCCGAAACCCTTCCAGTTTATCGAGTCGACCTTTCCTTCAGCGTTCCGGAAGAAACAGACCTCAGCAAAGAAAGAATACTCAAAGAAGCAGTCGGGCTTTGTCGGAAGAAGCTGGATCGTGCCGGAATAGAGATATCCGTCGTTAAGCACTATGTTGAACGCTCCTCCGTCATCGCGTGCGTAGCGGCCTGCAAAATCCGGAAGGTCCTTGTTCGGGTTGGGGATGATTCTTGGGACCCTAAAGTCCTTGACCGCGGGTTCGCCGCCTTTGAGGATCTCGCGAATTCCCTCTGTAATCAGATCGAAAGCGCCTGATGAAATGTTCGCGAGCACGGCATATCCGTAGCTCTTGTCCTCTTTGATCTCAAGGTATGCTCGGTGGCCATTGGTCCTGCCGCTTGAGTCGAAAACCCCGTCAGTGACCATTTGGCCCTTGATGGTGTCGCCAAGCCTGCCGTCCACCATCGCTTCGCCAAACTTGTGGACGTCTCGGGCGGAACCGAAGACCGAGCCCGCGCCGATCAGGAACGAGTAATCTTTCAAGGGGGCGTTGATCATTCCGTCTGCTGAAAGAAGATAATCCTGGGCCCTTCTTTCCATGATCTTTTCACCGCGAAAGTCGACGGAATCCTTCATTTCGGCCGGACCAAACACGTATTCATCAAGCAGATCAGCGTAAGGTTTCCCGGAAGCGATCTCGAGCACTCTGGTAAGGACCGTAAAGCCGCCGGAACTGTAACCCCGTTGCGCTCCTGGTTCGAAATCCAGTTTTGCTTCCTTGATCTTTTCCACCATCTCGGCCGAGGTGTAAGAAACGGCCTCCATTTCAGCAGGCATCACGCGGTGGGGAATCCCGGAACGGTGCCTGGCAAGCATCTCTACGGTTATCGCGTCGCCGCGTGGGAAATCGGGAATGAACTTGCTGAGCTTGTCGGAAGGCGCGAGTTTGCCTGCCTCGATCAGACGAACGAGAATCACGGCGGTCATCGGTTTTGTAATAGATGCTATGCCGATTCTGGTATCCGGCCTGTTAGGGATCTTAAAGTCAGCGTTGGCATATCCGAACGCCTTCTCATAGATAACCTTGCCGTTCTCGCTCGCGATGACGACACCTGCGAAATGTCCTTCATCAGCAAACAGGCTGGCGAGTCTGTCGATCTTCTCGGCCTTGGTATGTTGTCCAAGGACAGGCGGAGACAGGGAAAAAAACGTGATCAGAGTAACTACAAGTACGGTGACGGTCCGATTCATAACTCAGTCCTTGTTGTTTTAGGATTTGGTATTGAAGTCTCTTTGGAAGAAACACACCGCTATCAAGCGATTCGTGACCGGATGTATGATTCCTTCTGTCTTCTGTCTTCTGTCTTCTGTCTTCTGACTTCTGACTTCTGTCTCCTGACTTCTGACTTCTGACTTCTGACTTCTGTCTCCTGTCTCCTGTCTCCTTATTTAAAGCACCCCGGAATTTAAAGCGCTTGTGCTGTTTAAAGCGTTTCCGTTTAAAGCACTCGCATTTTAAAGCAGTTGCGTTTAAAGCACTTGCTTTCTGTTTAGAGTTCAAAGGCTACGGAGAAGGCCGAACTGAACCAAGAGGCGTGCCGAGATCTGGCAATTGCGGATAGTAGCTATCCCGAGCATTCACCTTGGCGCGGCCTGCTTATTCATCCTCTAAACCCCGTTATCCGTAAGGGTCAGGCACTAAAGAGACTATCGACGGCAGGGATCGCTTTCCTGGCCATCTACAGGCAGATTGATTGAGTTCAGCTGCCACTGGCGGTCTCCCGCGTAGTTCGCAAGTACTACCCAGCGGCCGGATCTCCTGTCGTCTTCGCGCCGGGCTGGTCGGTTATCGAGGACGACATGGACGGTGACCTCAGGTGAGGATATGACGTTCTCGCCATCCCTGAACTCGCTGCATTTGTAGCTCCTCATCTGCGCTACCGAGCGGTTCTCCTTTTCCTTAAAGTGAGCTCTTACGGCGTTGCCCAGTTCAGGAGACATTCCTACCGAGTCGCCGTGGCCCGGCAATGTGAAGTAGTAGAGCAGTGCAACCGCGCCGATAACGATCACCGCGATGATCACAAAGCGCTTCGTGTGTCCGCCGTAGCTGGTAAGTGAATGGTATGGAGAATCGTTGGTCATAAATCCTCAATTTTCAGGGGTCAGGGATCAATGATCAGGGTCCGAGCTCGACGTTCCAATATCCAGGTTCCGAAATCGGACGACGTCCGAATCGCAAACTCCAAATTTCAGATTTCAGAAGTAGGACTTGGTCCGAATTTCAGATTCCAGAAGTCGGACTTCGTCCGAATTTCAAATTCCAGAAGTCGGACTTCGTCCGAATTTCAGATTCCAGATTCCAGATTTAAGATCCGGAACCCGGAACTTGGAACGGGGAACCCGGAACTTGGAACTCGGAACCCGGAACTCGGACCTCAGTCTTGGGCCGGCATATCCGAATAGCCGTCCACCTGGAATCGCCATATACCGTCCTTCCCGAGTTTCGTAATTACGACAAACTTTCCCCGATCTATTCGAGACTCGCCGTTTGGCTGTGTTGTCGTTAGGGAGTATATCCCCACGTCAAATCCCAGTTCGTCGCCGACTTCGCGCTGGACGATCCGAAAGCTGATATCCCACTTCAGGTTCCTCTGTTTAACTGACGCAAATGACCGCGAAAAGCTTTCCAGGATCTTGTCGTTTCCGATCCTGATGTCACTCCCGGGAGAAAGATAGGCGGCATCATCTGTATAGAGGCTGGCGACCAGCTTTGCGTCGAGTTCGTCATAAGCTTTGCTGAACCTGGTGTATATGGAATCTACTCCGCTGTGAGGAGCGACCCCGTCTTCTAGTATCAAACGAGCCTTGTCCGGGCCCTTAGCAGACTGGGCCGCTGCAAAAGCCCCAAGTGATGCAAAGACAAAAGCCGCGAAGGCGATGTTAGCGATCAATTTCATATCAATACTCCCCAATAAAAAACCTTCGATTCGTGGGTTAAAGCACGTATTTCCAACGAGCAAAGTCGAAAGAAAACGGACAAGCCAAGGTTACTGATCCTCCAGATCCTCATCTTCGGACCAGTTGTATCGCTTCGTAAGAAACTTTAGCTGTCCGGCTTCCGCATCGGTCATTTCGCCTCCGAAATCCCGTACGGCGTGAGCAAGGATCGGATCGTCGCCGTTTGAAAGCGCGAACCCTGAAGGCCCAATGGCGACATCAGGAGTTACCCCCACTTTCTCCAGCCGTTTTCCGTCGGTCATGATCAGGTCGCCGACCGTAACGTTCATACTGAATACAGTTAGCGTCATCAGCTCGCCGGATCCCCGGCGGATGGAGGAGCCGATCAGATAGCTGGTCATTACCGAACCGGAACTTACGTCGCCCATCACCTTTCCGCGTTCTTCGATTTGGATAACACGAGCAAAGACCTCGGCTGCCGATGCCGAGCGGCTGTCGATCAGAACGGTCAGATCACCTTTGAACACCTTGTCTCCGCGGCTTTTGGCGATTCTTTCTTCGGTCTTTTTTCGCGTAACAAAATCGCCGACCTTGATGTCCGTGTCGAAAAAGTGACCGAGAAGGTACTCTTCGATCTCGACCAGTCCGCCCCCGTTTCCACGAAGGTCAAGTACCAGTCTCCCGTGACCTCGGACCTCCTTCATCATGTCGTTGATCACGTCCTTATCGACCGAAAAAGTCTCAAGCCGGCAGGCAATGACCTCGGCATCAACTTCGTGACACCGGTAAGGCTCGAAGTTCTTTCTTCGTTCTTTGGCATCTTCGTTCCGGGCCTTGATGGAGATGAACTTTGCCTCGACTTCGATCTTTTGTTCTTTCTTGTCAGGACCGAGGATGAAGACGTTGATCTTGCTAAGGGGATCGAGCGATCTGAGAATGTAGTTGATCTTCCAGAGGTTCTCGCGAGTCGGGTTGTACTGATGAATACCAGCGAGGACATCGCCGACCTTCAGGCCCTTTTTCTCGGCATCGCTCCCTTTTTTAACATTGACGATGTAGCAGACGTTGCCGATCATCTGCATGTCAAAACCGTAATCCACCGTCACCGCGCGGTTCGGGGGATAAAAGCGCGTGTGGGAATCGTCGAACTGCATCACGAACTGGGCTATCACACGAAAGATCTGCCAGTTGTGATCAAAGGTCTTTATCTTCTCGCGGGCCGCCTTGTATGTGCTATCGAGGTCAATGCCCTTATAGGTCTTATCGTAGTAATGCTTCTCGATGGTTTCCTTTACCTCTTTGAGGATCTTCTCGCCGCGAACGCGGTTAACAGAAGCGTCTTCGGGTCCAGCTTCGGCGGTAAGGATCGATTGCTGGGCCGAATCGACGATCTGCGCTGATGTCGACAAGCAGGCAGCGAAAATCAGCAGGATCGAGAAATACGCTTTATATACGAGCATTTGCAGAGCACCTCTCGGGAAGATATCAGACCTGGAAAAGAATCCTGGTTGTTCAACGACAGGCTAGTCGAACGGTCGTAGGATGTAAAGAATTTTCGAGATTTAGAGGGGAGGACTAAAACAAACACTTGAGGCTTTGGATTGTTTGACTTGCTTCGTACACAAGATAGCAAGAATGAAAGGGAAACGTATTGGTTTCACAGCAAATCAGCCCGTTGCTTTGGCATATCGAGACTCTTCTCCACATCGTTTCGGGGCAATAGATCGCTACAATGAAACTGAGAGCGAACCGGTCCAAAAATGATAAATGCAAATTGAAAAACTTGTCGCACCGGGGTTTGTCTCATAGTATGCAAGGCGAGACAAAGATTGGAGGACATGATTAATGCTAGAGAACGTGCGTACCCAAATCGCCCAAGCTTCACTATCGAACTGGCAGGTTACGAACTCGGTGCGGGTTACCGGAGGCGCCGGAGCCAAGAGTCAAGGCTTGAAACCGGGACTCGGAGGGGTAGGCACTGGTCTGGGGCTGCAGTTCACAAACAAGATAACGGAAGATAGAGAATATGTAGTCTTCCTTGGCGGTGGAGTAAGTCTCGGGTGGGCAATAAACCCGAAACCGGCAGGTATTGCCATAAAACTGCCAAGTGTGCCAAGAAAAGGCTGGGCCTACAGGATCAATGCTGGCGGTAAACCGCTCGTCAATACTGACCTTTGGGGGCATTTCTGGATGTACGAAGTGGCTGCCTCATCACTCATTGCTTCTGCGAATTTCTGGATAATGATCATCGCGGGAAAGGCTGAGGGTTTTGAAAAGATCATGCCGGTTCCAATGCCTGGCACGGTGACCGCGTTTATCATTTCGACGGGCGTTGGGGGATTCACATACAAGAGCGGAGGAACATTCAGATTGACGGGTAGGGCAATCGGCGGGGGTTCCTTTTCTATTTCTCCCTCAAGCTATGAAAAGTTAGGAAAGGCAGCAACGACCATCGACGAGTTTGGTGAAGTCTGCTCGAATTGCGCCACCTGATCGTTGAGCCGCAAGCCGAGATCAATGTTGGAACATTAAGCAGGGTTAGTGAGTAAAATTCCAGGAAACGACGCCGGTAGGCAGGAGAAACGGGGAACTACGCAGGGATGAAGGTGATTAAAAGGGGAAAATTGATAACCGAAGATTGGCAATGGCTGAATTAGGTTCAATATTCAAGTTTCAATTTTGATCGTAGAAACATGAGACCAGCCTTCACCCTCATCACGCCTTGGGGAGTGAACCCTTCAGTTATCTTGACCATTGAACCATCAATGTTCAATTCTCAATCCCCAAATTTCAAATCGAGCTCTCTGTCAATGAGTACTTTAGGAGCTCGCCAGTTTAACGGTGCCGTTAGTTGTAAGCAGCCACACATTTGCAAAAGGCGTGGGCAATCGATCTGCCCACCATTCGGAAGTGATAAAAGCAATTTCTTCCGCCGCGACTCTCTGGGCAGATCTAAAGTGGTCTTACGGAGTAAAACGCGGTGCCGGTTCAAATGTTAGTTCTTCTTCCATTTGCTGAAAATTTGGGGATCTATCATGAGTCCTTTTTCCAATCGAGAAAAGACGGGCTACGGACTTGTAGCTTTACTTCTTGGAGTAGCGTTCCTTATAGTCGTGATCCAGCAGATCATGTCCGGCGCGGTAATTCTGCTGAGCATTTTTGCGGTGTTTTGCCTGGTCGGCGGGATTGTCGGGTATTTCTATTTCAAGAGGTCTAAGCGGGTCGAAGACGATGTGCCCAGCATCGTAGGCGAAAACAAGCGAAGCGGCGGGTCAGACTGAATTATTCTAAAGAACTTTCTGATTCTCGGTCTGCCCGGCGGTCAAAGAGATGCGTTTTGCTAGTTTGTGCTTCTCCGACTCTCGGGCAATAACGCGCCTTGCAGCGCTTGCTAAAACGACCAAGGGACCCACAAGAGCCGAGAGCAGTGGACCGCTCCGTCTTTCGAACTGCGAATACAAACCTTTGGAAAGCGAGGCCGCGGATCCAGATCGCAGGTATGTTAGGAAGGGTTCGCCGTAGAAATCCTGCTCGTTGGTGACGACGTGGCGCGCCCGCCTCCCGTTCAGAATGCCGATCGCGATAGATAGCGTAAGCGTGGAGCAAGTATTAATTGTCGGTGAAGCTCTTTCAGAATGTCCAAGATCCCACGCCTAGATGCTTATGACGACTGGCGGAAGTTGAATGGAGAAGATCAGCGAAATTTGTGCGGATCTTCTAAATTGTTACGTGTTTCCCACATCGCCCTGAACTGGTCGGAAAACACTATAGCCGACGGCTGAAGATCCTTCTCTATGGACCCCTTTTCCAGCGGACGTAAACCTGGAATTTAGGTGCGGCATGTTTAGGAGCACTCATAACTCGACCCAAAGTGGTGTTGATCTGCATTTTTCCTTCGATGAAATCCCTCGACGAGCGCGTTATTAGCAGAAACCCATCGGTAGCACAAAAACTGTTGGAAGTAGCTTTTGGAACCGCGAGTTCAAATGTCCATCCATTGCTCCCAGGGCAAGGCATATCGATTTCGAACTCTTCAACCTTGATCGTATACAGGCCTCTCGGCAATGATGGTCTCTTTGCGTCCCAAACGGTCAGGTACATCTGTTGGTCGTACTTCTTTCCGTCGTCGGTCTCCAATACGCCTTTACCTGCAATCCTGAAGTGGTGTGATCCTGACTTATGAACAGCCCAAACTGGCCAAATGTCCTTGTGGCTATAGTCGTGCTCGCCAGTTTCAAAGGCTTTCATTCGATGGAAGCCGTTGTAATACCTCGAGTAATTTAGCCGAAGCTTGGTCTCTCGACCGTTTGAAGCGCAACGCGTATACACCTCTTCATCAATCAGCCGGAGGTCGATCAGAAACATTATCTTTGTGTAAACGGCGGCCTTTCCGGAAGTTACACGCTCTTGTGTTACCGTTCGCAAGGGTTCACAAGGATCGTACCAGCTGGAAGGCCAGACAGCCTCCCGGTCTTCATCGTTTATGGGTTGTTTTCTGACTTCTGATCCCTCGACCCGGGCCTCATGATACTCAAGTTCGTCAGCAAACTCGCCCGACTGTATCGGAGACCCATTTATCACCATCCATGCCAACGTTTCAGCAAAATCCTCCCAGGCGTCCCTTTTGGCGTATTTCGTCAGGAAACCCGGCTCGGGACTGGCTTCCAGGTCGTCAATGACAGCTTCTTCGGCATATGCGTTGGCTAGGTCGAGTTCCAGAAAAGCATTATGTACCCGCTTCCATTCCGCCGTAACTCCTGATTTCTCGAGCCCCGTTCTTTTTACTATGTCTCTTGCTCTCGACTGTAAATCCGCAGGCCATGGCTTCGCATTTGAAGATCCTGCTTCTGATTGGCTGTCAAGCAGATACTGGGCGCAATGACCTGCCTCGTGGATGATCATTTTCATCTTCTCCGGCCATTCTGAATAGGACACTGCCAAATCGTAGAAGAACTCGTTTCCTGCCCGTATTTTCTTGTAAGTTGGAGCAATCTCCGCCTCCGTAAATCTGCGCGCGTCAGTGTAGACGTTGATCAGATCAGGATGACTTCCGATCACCTTTGCCAGGACGGCCTTACTTGTATCTTCTTCTTCTTCTTCGGAAAAGGGGTCTAATGAATCAATCGCATCATCAATAGTATTAATGACATCTTCCTTTAAGCTTGTGGGTCTTTCACTGTAAAACGCCACCTTTCCAATCGATTTACATACAAGTTCAGGGAGTTGATTCAGTGCAATCGTAGTCAATTTCAATTGATACCTTCCCGGGTCGACTATAAAGTCCTTGTGGTCGGAAGGAACCAGATCTTCGTCCTCTTTGCCTAGAAACTGAATGTGCTTGCACTCATCCTTCAACGCAGTTGGTTTGAAGTAATCATAAGTTTGCTCGCGACCGTAATCAGCGACGGTGTCATCCGAGGGAGTAGGGGTTGGAAGCGGTCGCCCCGCGGCAATACCAAAAGCCAAGACCGCTATGATTGGAGTACCGAAAATGACATTCCAAAAGGAAGTCAGACTAAACGGGAGCGAAAAGCTCTTTTTCATTGTGATTATCCTCAAAATTGTTACCTAAAGTTTCGCCTTTTCGAAATTGCAAACAAGGATATGTGATCGTAAAAGGTGAGGTCGCGGCGCAAAATCTATAAAGACCTCAGCTCCACGAATTACAACCTTATCTTGCTCTCGCTCGTGGCGACCGCACCTCCGTATTGATCTCGCTTCCTTCCTTGGTCACTATCACCGTAGTCGTCTCGCCGTTCTTGATGTAAACGTCCTTGACCACGATCTCCGGCTCCGCCTTGATCACGACCCTGTAATAGCCTTCGGTCAGCTGCAAGTTCGTCGCGCCCGTCACTCCCCTGGCGACGACATTACCCGTCGCATCGTGGACCTCGAATCTCGCTCCTAGGGAAGTTCTGAGCGCAGTAACAAGTTCCGAAGCATCAGACGCCTCGTGGAACTGGCCGTCGCCCGCTTCCGCTATCTCCTTCAGCTGTGCGACCGAGGGATCATCGACGGCGAACCCTATGATATGAAGGTTGATGTCGATCCCCTGCCTCTGAAGCTTTTTGACCTCTGCAACAGGGTTTCCGCGGCACTGTTCGTTCCCGTCGGTAAGCACCACCAGCGTCGTATTGCCGCTGAAGTTCGCCATATCCTGACCGACCATTCGGAGAGAGGCGGCGAGTGGAGTGATGCCGATCGCATCGATCGCATCGACCTGTGAAGTCAGCCTTGCTTTGTTGATCTGCGCAAACGGAGCCACCATCTCGATGTCGCTGCAGTCTCCTTTGCGACGATGTCCGAAGACCCGCATTCCGACCTCGGTCTCATCAGGAAGTTTACCTATCAGGTCCTTTACTACCTCCTTGGCAATCTCAATACGGGTCTTTTCACCGACCCTCTGATGCATGCTTCCCGAGGCGTCGAAGACAAGCTCGACCCGGCGGGAAGTGACCTCAGCAGGGAGTCTTTCTCCCTGGGCAATGAGATCTAGTGTGCCTTTTCCTTTCGGGGTCCCTATCTCCAGCCGGTAGCGGGTCTCCTCACTTATCTCTCTCGAAATTTGCGCGTAAAAGTCGGTCAGTTTAGCGGGTTCAGTCGTGAAGAAGCTTCGGCCGTCGGTCGCGATCGAAAGGTGCCTCAAAAAGCTGCGGCCGGTAATGCCGTTCATTTGTTGAGCAAGAAGGCTATTGCCGAGACCGACCGTGTAGATCCTGATTCCCAGATCCTTTGCAAGCTGCTTCCATACGTCGGAATACTCGAGCTGAGAGGTGGTGTCCGCCCCGTCAGAGAACAAAAGGATCGCCTTGTTTCCGGACTCCTCTGCCAGCTTCTCAAATGCCTTCAGCATCGCCATGTTAAGCGGCGTTCCGCCAAATGCCCGGCCCGTCTTGGCCGCAGCTGCTTTCAGTGTCTGCTTGTCGCTCGTAAAGTCCGTAAGCAGGCCGACTCCGCCTCCTAGCGGTTCACAGTCGCCCTCGTTCTCGCATAGATCCGGGGTCTGCATCATGCTCTTCGGCATCTTGTCCCTGATAGCCTTGGGGAGCTTTTCCATCATCTTCTTGATGTTGGCTGCGACCGCAGCCGTGTTCTCCGCACCTCCGGCAAAGTTCATGATGGCCACGCGGTCTTCCTCGTTTCGCTCCGAAACGAATTGTTCCACCGCTCTCTGAAGATCGTTCTCGCGGCCTTTCATGCTCCCGCTGTTGTCCACGAGCAAGACGACCGACATGCCGGGCTGAAAGAGCTTCAGGTAATACTGTTCTTCGGTGAGTTCAAGCGAATACGACTTCTCAAGGCCCAGAACATTGCCGGAGCCTATCCGGTTGATGACCCTTCCGTTCCGGTCCAGAAGTTCCAGATCGGTGCGAAGATACGGCCTGGACTCGACGGACAGATTGATAATCCCGCGTTCTTCGGGTTTCAACCGCAAGCTGTACAGATCGATCTCCCCTGATCGTTCGATCTTCCCGCCCACGCTCTCGCCGACACCGATCGGATTTGCGGTCGCTATCGTGTTGTTGCTCTCGCTTTCCGTCCTGTCGACCGGCTTCATTGGCGAGGATTCGCTGACCCGGATCGTCTGAGCTTCCACCAGATCCTCCTCAGCGCTCTCCGAACATTCTTTCGAGCCCTTCGAAAGCAGGCTGCCGATGATCTGTATACCGCCGCCCAGCACCGTGCTACTGGCTCCGTGGTTCGAAAGTACCCTGATCTTCAGGAACCGGGCATTGACCGGAGTGCGAAGGTCAAACTTCTGCGGACCCGAAACGTCTTTCAATGTAAACTGCCCCACGGTCCTGAAGCCGTCAACGGGGCTTGTATCCGACACCTCGACCTTGAAATCCTTTACCTGTGAACGCTGATCAAGGCCTCTTACCTGGCGGACCCTCTGCAGTTCAACACTGCTGACAGATGCCTCGCAGATGCCTTGAAAGGAAAACACAAAATCCAGGGGTGGCGATCCCGCTTCGGTAGTCCAAACCGGTTCGCCGGCACCAATGCGCATGATCAAGAGGCTTGTTCGCGTGATCTTGTTCGGTCTCGGATACGACACAAGCGTGCCTCCCCTGCTAGGGTCTGCTAGATTGATCTGCGCCTGTACCAGGGCAGGGAAGGCTAACAGAAATACCGAGACAACGGTCAGTAACAAGCATCTTATTTTGTTCTTCGGCGTGGATCTGCTTTTTTCTGGTTTCATAAGTCACTTTCTGTCGGGTGTCTCTTCGGCTCTTTGCAGGACGCGTCGCCTGATTCATCTGCCAGGCGCCTTGCCTTTTCGTTCTGGTCTTTCACGTTTTCGACAACGTCTGTTATGCACGCGTCTTCATCCGTGATCTTCGTCACGGTAAGGTAAGAGGCCTTGTCGCTAGAGATCGCAGCGTTGATAGAGAATATGTAGCGGATAATGACGGCGACAGGCTTTACTTTGTCACCGTCCCGAATGACCCGCCATTCTGCTTTTTGACCTACTTCAGAGAAGGCCGAAGAGACGATCTTTGAGAACCTAAGGTCGTGTTTCTTGCCGTCAGGGTACACGAGATAGACGTATTGCCGTGCGTCCGAGTCAACCACCTCAAGATCGTATCCTCCGACCCCTTTACACAGGATCCGTGTGCTGTAGGGCGTTTCGTTGACGTGCTCCACTTCAATGGTCTCGCACTCTTCGAAGCCGATATCGGTGTATATCGATTCGACATCACCGCCGGATCTAGCCGGGTATTCAGCATCAGAGGTCTTTTCGCTGAAAGGGCTGACGGCTGTCTCAAGAGCACGCGATCCCGGGGTCCGTGAATCGGAAGCCTTGCCGATTCCGCAACCTGAGATCACGAAGATCACTAAGACGAGCAAGCAGCAGATCGAATTGTCAGAAAATCCGAGCGTTTTGGTGTCCATATCGCAGCGGACGGCAGATTCAAAGTTTTTTGCGTAAAGGGGGTGAAAATTCCAGATCGCAGCCCGGGCGGTCGCATCTATTGACTGCTCGGTGTGACCAGATGGTATCGAAACCAAGGTTCAAGTCAAGACTTTTTAGACCAAGAACTTAAAGAATGGATTTCGATAAGCGTACCAGTTTACGGAAGGAATTGTGCTCTTGCGGGAAACCTAGATTCCTGATCCGGCCGTTGATGTTGTCAGCTCTTCGTGAAGATCACCGCCGGCAAAATCCGGTTTGTTGGCAGTCAGGCTTTCGTAGAACGCTACTCAGGTCGGAACGATGTAGACCGAAGTATAACTAGGTTGGATAGGAGTCATGAACAGTTTCAATATAAACGAAGCAGAATGGATAAAGTACGATAGGCAATACATCATGGGCGGAAGTGTCCCGAAAGAAAAAGGCGTTTACGCACTTTCGTGCCCGAAAGGAAAGGTCATATATGTCGGAAAAGCGGCCGGCAGAAATGGGCTTAAAGGTCGGCTGAAGACCTACGGAAGCGCTAGATGCCACAACAAGTGGATCAAGCTGTTTTTCAGCGGCAGGAACGCAAGCTGGCTGCCTTCAGGACCTCCGAATGACCTTTACTTCTCATACTGGCGCACCGAGAACCCAGCATTCTGGGAGAGCGTGGCGATTCAAATGCACAGAGCCGCATCCATTGGCACGAATCAAAGAAACGAGTGGACACCGCTTGTTTTTCCGGATGACAGGTGGCATCAGGAAGTGACGAGATCTGTGATCCAGAGTATAGGCGCGGAGGAGTTGGCAAAGCTTCGTGCCTGTCACCCATTAGCGTTGAGCTGAAAATAGTGGGAGCGTAATTCAGAAGCCATCTTCGGTCCTGTCCGTAATAGATAGTTCGGCAATTGCACGCGCCGTCCCTGAAGCAGGTATGCTCGGACCTCGCTCGTAACGATTC
Source organism: Acidobacteriota bacterium (assembly GCA_003385635.1). GTDB lineage: Bacteria > Acidobacteriota > Blastocatellia > Pyrinomonadales > Pyrinomonadaceae > Aridibacter. Next base: position 1,447,137 of record QQUY01000001.1, read on the forward strand.
CATGTGTGAGGTCTCGATCGCTGACGGTTGGCTTCTTGCAGAAGGAAGGACCTTACGTAGACCCCTCGATCATAAAGGCCGAAGCTGATCAGATGATCCCGCCGCGAAGGTCCAACCTTCAGGAACCTGGACCAATCTGGATTCCTCGAAACCGGGGCATTCTGCAACGGATCTAGTATTTTTACCGTAGATCACAACCCCGATGGTTCTCCTAACTTTGACCGGCGCCACTCCAAGCCAGTTCTCAAAAGGGCTCAGGTCACGCAAATCCGGCTTTACGAAGCGCGGCATTCAACTGCGACATCTTCTTGATGGAAGGTATCGATCCGAAGGTAATTTCTGAGAGGCTTGGTCACACGTCGATGGGTCTGACCCTAAACATCTACTCGCATACTCGAATCCGGCCCTTTCCGCAACAGATACTGTTTCGAATTCCCTAATCCTCTCCGAAGAGACCAACGAATAGGACTCGCAGCTGGGAACATACAGAACGCCGGATCCCGAATCTTTGCGGACCTCACCGGACATCACCGCAGATCGTTGAGCCTGGATCTCCGTCAGATACTGCCGCCATTCGATGAATCCAACGATCATTTGAACAACAAGGAATGCTGCCGCGAATAGCCAGGGCCATTTGCTCAAACGGAACTTCGGTATCCACACGACCGAGATCCTTCCTAGATCGAAAGACTCTCTAATTGTTTGGACCTTTGTTGGACAAACACAAAAAAGGTGGGCCGACGCGCCCACCTTTTTAGCTCACTAACCTAGTAAGAATACTAGATTTCGAATTGGTACACCCTGCAGGACTCAAACCTGCGACCTTCTGATCCGAAGTCAGACGCTCTATTCAACTGAGCTAAGGGTGCTGAAACATGTGCCAAGTATCAATGATCAAGTATCAACTTTCATGTCCCAATTTTCTAATGTTGATGTCGCAAAAGACGCTTGATTCTTGATCCGAGATACATGATCCCTGATCCGTGATACATGATCGCGATCCCTGACGCTGGGAAGTTATTTCTGAAGCTCCTCTCTTATGTAGCGGACGACCGCTTTCATTTCTTCGTCCGACAATTCGTCGCGGAACGAGGGCATTCCTTCGTCGGGAATCCCTTTGACCATGTACTCGATGTACTCTTCGTCAGGCTCGGCCTTCATCTTATCTGAGGTCAGATCGTCAGCATTGATCGTCCGTCCTTCAATCTCGGTCTCGCCGCCCGTACCGTCTTCCTTGTGACACTTGACGCAGTATTCGGTGTACTTCGCTTTGCCAATCTCCAGTTCGCTCGGAGGTTCCTGGACTTCCGGTGAGGACGGAGCTTCAGGCGTCGCAGGCGTTTCCGGCGAGGCGGGTCCTCCCGTTTGTTGCGTATTGCAGGCTACTGCCAGAAAGGCCGCAAACGCGAATACTACAAAGAATTTGACAAGGCGCATCTCTTATCCTCCGAATAGTTTGCTGAAAAGTAACCGAGAGTTTAACTTATAAAATACAGCGCTTGCAAAGACAGTCGGTTGGGAAGATGACACGCCCGCCGGCGGAGATCGTGCCAACGGGAGGTGGATATCGACAACAGGAAATTACTGGTCGGCGGAGAATGGAAAGAAGCTGAAGAATCGTTCGACGTGCGTTCGCCGTACTCGGGCGAGATCGTTGCCAGCGTGCAGTCGGCGGGGCCCGATACGTTCGAAGACGCGATCGCGGTCGCCGTCCAGGGAGCGGGAAAGATGCGCGAACTTCCAAGGTTCAGGATCGCATCCGGGCTGAGAAACATTTCCGAAGGGATCGCCTCCCGAGCAGACGAGATCACCCGAACGATCGCGCTCGAATCCGGCAAGCCGCTTTCTTATGCCCGCGGCGAGGTCCAGAGAGGCCAAGCAACATTTGCCTGGGCCGCCTCTGAAGCCGAGAGATTTGGCGGCGAGATGGTCCCGCTTGACACTCAGGCGAACGGCAAAGGAAAGACCGGTTTTTCCTTTCGTATCCCGCGCGGGATCGTCTACGGAATCACTCCTTTTAATTTCCCCCTCAATCTTGTCGCACACAAGGTGGCTCCGGCGCTTGCGTCCGGAAACGCGGTGATCATCAAACCAAGCAGAAAGACACCGATCACTTCTTTGATCCTCGGCGAGATATTTCTTGAGAGTGGGCTTCCAAAGGAAGCGTTCCAGGTCGTACCGATGGACACGAAGTATATAGACCGGATGCACGACGACGAACGCGTAAAGCTGATCTCGTTCACCGGAAGCGACAAGGTAGGATGGGGTCTGAAAGCCAAATCCGGGAAGAAGGCGGTATCTTTGGAACTCGGTGGAAACGCGCCGGTGATCGTCGACGAAACTGCGAAAATAGACGAGACAGTCAAACGGGTAACAACCGGCGCTTTCGCGTTCTCCGGCCAGGTATGCATTTCGATCCAGAGGGTTCTGCTCCATGAGAAGATTGCCGATGAGTTCACGGAAAAGTTCGTCGAAAGGGCTAATGCGCTGAAAGTCGGCGACCCGCTCGAAGAATCGACCCAGTTGTCGGTGATGATCGACGAAGGTGCCGCGAAGAAGGCAAAAAGCTGGGTCGATGAAGCGGTCGACGGCGGTGCAGAGGCCCTCTGCGGGAATGAACGCGACGGTGCGATGCTAAGCGCCACGATCCTGAAGAACGCGCATTCAGAAATGAAAGTAGTGACGGACGAGATCTTTGCGCCGGTCGCAGTCGTAGAGACCTTCAGTGATTTTGAAGAGGCGGTGAGCCTGGCCAACGAAAGCAGGTATGGTCTTCAGGCGGGAGTATTCACGGGCGACCTCGGTCGTGCGATGTTCGCGGCGAAGAACCTTGAATACGGCGGTGTGATCGTCAACGACGTGCCGACATTTCGTGTAGACAACATGCCATACGGAGGCGTAAAAGACTCGGGCTTTGGCAGGGAAGGACTCCGGTACGCGATGGAAGAGATGTCGGAGATCAGGCTCGTTTCTTTTCAGTAACTCAGTGTTCAATAGGGAGCCAAAAAGGACGAAGGAGATTAAAAGAATTGAGGATTGAGAATTGAGAATGGATAATGCGGCTGCTTGAGGCTTGTAGCTATCAAATCGTCGGGGTTTCGGGTTGACTTCGTTTAGCGTCGAGAGGGACAACTTGGGTATGACCAATTCTCAATTCTCAATTTCCAATTATTTTTTGCAGCCCGGGGACAGCGCACGCAATCGTCTTCAGCCGCGTAGCGGCGAGATAATCAGTACCGGGAGCGGTAGCGACCGGCGAAGCAGAAGACAGAAGACAGGAGACAGGAGACAGGAGAAAGGAGACAGGAGACAGGAGACAGGAGACAGGAGACAGAAGACAGAAGACAGGAGACAGGAGACGGGAGTCAGAAGTCAGAAGTCAGGAGTCAGAAGTCAGAGCTCAGGATGTTCCTTCAGCGGAATATGCGGCAACATTCGATCTCAGATCTCGCAATCCTGAGTATCCTGTACATCCTGTTTACTCTTTTCTTCTTTGTCAGTTCAGAATCCAGAACGAAAATCATGAACAAGTTAATCGTTTTCTCGCTGATCAATCTTATTGCCCTTTCCGGTCTGTCTTGCTCACTCGAATACACAAAGGCCGAGAGCCGGGACAAGGGGCTCGTGGTTGAAGGCCTGAAGGAAGAAGTGATCGTCCGCAGGGATTCGAGGTCGGTTCCCTATATCGAAGCGCAGAACGATTCCGATCTGTATTTCGCACAGGGGTACGAGACTGCCCGTGACCGGCTCTGGCAGATGGACCTTCTCAGAAGGGTGGCGAGCGGCAGACTTTCTGAGCTGTTCGGCAGGGCAGTGCTGAGCCAGGATGAACGTTGGAGGAGGTACGGATTCAAGCAGACTGCGGAAGACAGTTTGGACAAAATGGGGCCGGGACTCCGAAATGCGCTCAACGATTACGCCCGCGGCGTAAATGCTTACATCAAGACTGCCGTTGAAGACGACCTACTTCCGATCGAGTTCAAGGTCCTTCAGTACAGGCCTGGAGAGTGGAAGCCTTCCGACACGATGATTATCGGAAAGATACTCGCCGAATCGCTTTCGACGACATGGCGCCACGACATCGAAGCGCTCAAGGCTCAGTCGCTTCCTGAAGAGAAGCGTGAAGAACTACTGAATGTTGTCAATCCGAGAGACGTTGTGCTCTTTGGCAAAGACGGGGGAGAGCAAGGAGAAAGTAAAAAGGCAAAGGTGAAAAAGGCGGCATCCGCGTTGAACATCTCCGGTGACGAGATCGAGACCCTTGAGGACCTTGCAGAGGCGGACAGTCAGGTTCGAAAAGATTCGCTTGAATTTGTTGGTCTCTACGCCGAGGAACTCGCAGCAAGCAACAACTGGGTGATCTCGGGCAAGAGGACGCTCGATGGAAAGCCGATCCTCGCTAATGATCCGCATTTGCGTCCCGGCGCGCCGGGGATCTGGTATCTCACAAACCTTTCCGCGCCGGGAGTAAAAGTTTCGGGCGTAACTTTCCCAGGTGTCCCCGGAGTAGTCCTCGGTCACAATGAAAATTTTGCGTGGGGGGCCACAAACGTGGGACCGGATGTTCAGGACTTAGTTTTCGAGGAGTTCAACGACAAGGGCGAGTATCGGACTGAGACTGGCTGGTCGAAACCGAAACTCAGGAAAGAGGCCATCAACGTTCGAAAGGGAATTGGGCCGGAGACAGAACCGCTTGAGATCGAAGTCGTGGAGACCCGGAACGGCCCGATCGTGGGTGACCACGAGAACCGGAAATACGCATTGAAATGGACCGCTCGTGATCCATCGAATCAGGAATTCGAAGCTTTCTTTCTTCTCAACCGGGCCAAGGACTGGAACGGTTTCAAACAGGCACTTTCGACCTACGGCGGTCCGATGCAGAACTTTATTTATGCGGACACCGACGGAAACATAGGCTGGTACGCCGCAGGGAAGGTACCGCTTCGAAAGGCAGGCGACGGATCGGTGCCGTATGACGGGAAGACCGGCGACGGCGAATGGACCGGATACATTCCGTTCGAAGAACTTCCGAACCTCTTTAACCCGCCGAGCGGTTTCATAGTTACCGCCAACCAGAGGATCGTCGGGACGGATTACAAGTATCAGGAGCTAACGAGGCAATTCGCGGCTCCGTGGCGCGCACGCCGGATCTACGACCTGTTAAATGCCAACACAAAGATCACGATGAATGACGTCAGCGACATTCAACACGACGTCTTCGACATTCCGCTGTCTGAGTTCGCAAGGGAAGTTGTCCGCCGCGGCAGACTTAAGAAAGACACGGCAGATCTTCTCAAAGGCTGGGACGGACGGATAACTTATGATTCAAAGGCTGCCGAGGTCGCCGATTCCATCCATCAGTGTGTAATTGGGGCAATGGCCCGTGCGAATCCGGATGCCAGCATCTTCTGGCTGAGGGACCGTGTATTTCAAAACGCACTGGCTTCGAACGACAAGAAATGGCTGCCGGAAGGCACCGCAGGCTACGACGATCTGATCTCAAAATGCGATTCCGGAGTCGCAAATGCGAAAACCTGGGGCGAAAGCAATCCCGCGGTCTTCTCGCATCCTTTGACAGCAGCTCCTCTGATCGGTGGACAGTTCAAAGTGAGCTATACGACGGTGGATGGAAGCAGATTTACTCCCAACGTCGGTGCCGCGGTGTCGATGCGGCATATATCGAAGCCCGGAGCGTGGGACGAAACGCGGTTCGTCCTGCCGCTTGGTCAGTCGGGTATCCCCGGATCGCCGCACTGGACCGACCAGTTCGAGCATTGGCGGACAGGCAAGCCCGCGATCCTTCTCTTCAGTAAGGATGCAATCGTGAAAGCCGCCGAAACGACCTTGAATATGAAGCCTGCGGCCTAGGCGTCGCGTGAGGCGATCATGTTTCTGGTCTCGATGAAATCAGAGAGAATTACGGCGGCGGATTCCGCATCAAGCCTTTCCCGTAGTTCGTCTCCTTCTTTTCCGGTCTTCCAGAGATGTCCTCTTGCGGTGTATGTGGAAAGCCTCTCGTCGTGCAGATATACGGGAATTTCAAGCGAGAGATCGAACTTGCGGGCCATATCCCTAGCCTCGGCAGACATTTCCGTCTCGCCGCCCTCAAATCCGAGCGGCAAACCAACGACGAGCGCGCGGGCATCGTACCGCGCAATTAGTTCAACGATCTTTTCAAGCAGGTTCTTCCAGGATCTACGCACAATGAGCTCGACCGGGCGTACCGTCATCTGCATTTCGTCGCTGACGGCGACGCCGATCTTTCTCGTTCCGGGATCGACGCACATCAGACGACCCTTGCCCGGAGCGTCTTTGATATCTGTAAGTTCCTTTGGATTGGGACTTTTATTGTCTTGCACCATAAAAGACGATAATGGATAATCGAGGAGCAATTATTGCCCATCGTTTGCGCGTTCACAATCTCTAAGTTTGTCGCTCATTGATCAATGCGCAATGACCACTGACCATTGAAATTATGACTTACCGCGGTAAATTCACTCTAGCAGTAATATCTTCGGCGATCGCGCTCTTTGCTTTCGCTCCCGTGCTCGTGGGGTTTCTCGGCGATGTAACGGGTTATATAAACGCCCAGCAGCCGATCAACGATCCGGGCGCTCAGATCAGGATCTTTGAGAGCGTTCTTCAGCATATCCAGAACGACTATGTTGATGAGCCGGACCTTGAGAAGGTCAGGAACGGTGCGCTCCGCGGCCTTGCCGACGGACTTGATCCCTACTCTTCTTATCTGACGGCTGAGCAGGTCGCCGATTACCGTGCCGGAAAGGATTCCGGGCGTGCAGGTATCGGAGCGGAGTTCTCCCAGGTGTCTGCGTATCTCTATCTTGTATCGGTCGTAAAGGATTCGCCCGCGGACAAAGCCGGGCTGATGCCGGGTGATGTCATTGAGTACATCGATACGAAGGCTACGAGAGACATTTCGCTTTACGACGCGGTCCACCTTGTTCTCGGAGATCCCGGAACCAAGGTGAAACTAAGAGTACTTCGCTCCGGCGCCAAACCGCAGACCATAGAAGTTACACGTTCCGTTTACTCTGCTCCAGACGCTTCAACGGAAACCAGGGCCGGCGTAGGTATTGTAAAGGTTTACAGCCTCGACAAGGGTAAGTCGGCTTCAGTAGCGAGGGCTGTGAGTTCTCTCAAGTCGAAGGGTGTCAAGAAGATTATTCTAGACCTCCGAAATGTTGGCGGTGGCGACATCGAAGAGGCTGCAAACGTCGCCAACCTGTTCATCAGGGAGGGCGAACTGGCGAAGGTGATCGGCCGGCAGAATGCCGTCATACGGACATACTCTGCAGATGCCTCAAAGCATGTTTTCGACGGGAAAGCTGCTGTCCTGATCGATCTGGGTTCGGCCGGGGCAGCGGAAGTCGTTGCAGCGGCTTTCCTTGATTCGAAGCGCGGTGATGTCGTCGGCGAGAAGAGCTTTGGAGCCGGCGTCGAGCAGGACCTTTTCACTTTGAAGGGCGGCGACGGATTCCTTTTGACCATCGCCAAGTGGGCATCGCCTTCCGGCAATCCGTTCCTCGCTTCAAGCCGTGCGAACGCGGGCGTCAAGCCGAGTGTCGAGGTGAAGAGACCTGAAACACCCGAGCCGGTGGAAGTTGAAGAATTGGTCGAGGCTCAGGAAGAAGAGGACGGCATTGAACCACCTCCGGTTGAGGAGCCTGTTGAAGAGATGCCTTCAAAGCCTGCAAAGCCCGGAAAGGACATCCAGCTTGAGAAGGCTATCGAGATCCTTAACGGAAAGGCTGCAGCGGCCGGAGCCTGATCAGTTTTGAAGCATTAGTCTCTATTGAGCCGGGTGCAAAAGTGCCCGGCTCTTTCACTTTTTGTTGTTACACTGAGAAAGTAATTGATAGAATCCTCGCCATCAGAAGGCTCGTCGATGCAGGGGATCAAAAGGAGCAAGTGTTAAGTAGCGGTACATCGATTCAGACACTGTGTGTGAAGGCTTTTGTCGCTTTCGCATTCTTGCTTAGCGGGCTCCCCGCCTTTGCTCAATCGAACGACCAGAATTTCCCGACGCCTGTCACTTCGAACGAGGTAAGCGGCGTCATTCCTGCCCGGCCGATCGGCGACCCAAGGCTTACAACTTACTATTTCGTCTTCAACGGCAATCGCGGAGACGTCTTCCTCAACATCGTCACTACAAACTTCAAGGGTGAGATAGATGTATATACCGAGAGAGGTCTGGATCCACGAACGAAGATCACGATCTATGCCGACAATCCGGAGCGCGAAACAGGCCGCGTAGTCTATCAGAGGCGGCCGGAAAAGCTGATACTTCGAATCCAGGGCCGAAGTCCGAACGATGACCCCGCAACTTACCAGGTCAAATTTGCGGGGAGTTTTGCACCGATCACAGGAGCTGCGGCAGAAAACACGAACGAGTTTCCGGACATTCTCGATGATGATTCAGATGCCCCGGTCAAGGTAAATGCAGTCGGGACGATTATCGAGGAAGAAAAGCCGGAGACGCCGGTTGCGGAAACTGAAGATCAGCGAGTTGAGGACGCGCCTGTTGAAGACCCGGTAGCCGAGGTGCTTGAAGAAACTCCTGTTGCGGAAACCGTCGATGATTCAGTGGACGAAGTTGCCGAAGAGGACGCGGCCGATCCTGATGAAGAAGACAAGGTAACTGAAGACAGGCCGTCAAGCCCGAGGGTCATAATCACCGATCCCCTTGCAGATCTTGAAGAAAAGCCAAGAGAGGTCACGGTCGATCTAACAGGCGAGAAGAAAGCTGAGGACCTATCGGCGGTAGTGACAGTCGAGCGCGTTCCCGAAGAAACTGCCGAACCCGAGACCGCAGCCGAGGGGATCATAGAATCGGAAGAGATCGCTGAAGAAGAAGATGACGTCGCCGCCGCAGACGATCCGGAGACGACCGATCCTCCGGAAGATGACGGTAAAGTCCCCACCGCCGCTCCTGCCGAGGAGGAGGACGAATCAGCTCCAGCTGAGGAGGATGAGGATTCAGCGCCCGCGGAAGAGAACCCGCTGGCACGCGTATTTCTGAAAGTCGAGATGAAGGACGGTACGCGGCTTGAGAGGCCTATGACGGAGGTAACGAGCGTCAACGTGATCGAGGGCGTCCTCACGATCGTCACCATCGACGGCGAAACGCGCAGGATCCCTATCCTGGATGTCCTGAAGATGACGATCGAGCAGTGATCAGGGACCAGGGAGCAAGGACCAAGGACCAATTGCGAAAGCGAAAGAGCAAACAAGATGGACAAGATGAACAGGATTGCTGCTTCATGATTCTCCCGTTGAAGGGTACAACTTACCGGAATGAATAGTACCCAACTATCCAAAACATCCTGTCTATCATGTTCTCTTCTGCGTGTTGTTGAGTTACTGCGCTACACGGTGAGTAAGAGAGAGAAACAGGATGGACAAGATAAACAGGATTGCTGCTTCTTACTTCTCATGTCGAGAAATATTTCTCAACGCACCTGGTGAGACACAGCTATCCTAAACATCCTGTCTATCCTGTTATCTCTTGTCTTTTTCCTTTCTTCGCTTCGCTCAATGCCCCCAGGACCATTGGGTATAAGAGAAAAAACAGGATGGACAAGATAAACAGGATTGCTGCTTCCTAATTCTCAGGTCGAGAAATATTTCTCAACGCACTCAGTAAGACGCAACTATCCTGAATATCCTGTCTATCCTGCTATCTCTTGTGATACCTGATCCCAGATCCCTGTCACGCGTAACTGTGCAGACCCGGAAGCAGGTAGCTCACGCCCAGATACGTAAAGATGACAAGCAGGAAGCCGACGATCGCGAAGTAAGCAGAGCTTCTTCCGGACCAGCCTCTCGAGATCCGCGTGTGCAGAAATGCTGCATAGGTAAGCCAGGCGACCAGCGCGCCTGTTTCCTTTGAATCAAATCCCCAGGGCCTGCCCCAGGACTCGTTTGCCCAGATCGCGCCCGTGATAAGAAGCATGGCGAGACCCGCAAACGCAAGGCACGCCGTCTTATACATAAGGCTGTCCAGAGACTCGAGTGAAGGCAGCCGCTTTCTTATCGTCTCTGTCCGGAAACTGAAAAGCATTACGAAAAAAAGACCGGCGATCCCCGTTATTATTCCGGCAAATTCGACAGGATTGGTCTTAAGCGAAAGGAACATCGAACCTCCCGCCGACTGCAGGAACTGCTGGCCCTGTTGCTGGAATTGAGCCTGCGTAACCGCGGCAAACTCCTGCGCAGTAAGATTCTGCTTCGAGATCAGTTCCTTTCCTGCAGCGGCGACCATTTCCGGATGCTGCTGGATCTGGGCCTGAAGCCTCGGATAGACGTCCTTTGCCCCGTTGACACCATTTACCCAGAAACCGACAGCCGCCAATTGGACCACGAAGGCGGCAGCAAGAAGCCCGTGGCCGATCTTCTTCGCCTGCAGGTTCTCGCGATACAGATATGCGAGAAAAGCGGCGATCACTCCCAAAAGTAGAATCGCGGAAACAGCAAGCAGGGGCCCTACAAACGGGATCTCGAGCCTGAACGGGCTAAAGAAAGGCTTGGCTGTCGGGTCCTGCGCAGGTACAAAGATACCCGCCCGATAGACGAATCCGGTCAAAACAGAGAACTTGCTGATCGTCGCTATGACGGCAAACGAAAATCCGGCCGCCCAGACCGCCATCGATTCGGGCTTTACTTTGTCCTTGAGCAGATAGATCACGGCAACGGCAAAACAGACGAGCGTTATGCCGTAACTCAAGGAAGCGACGCCGACGTGGATCGGGCGCCAGTAAGAGTCGAGTACCGGAGGAAGATCGATGAACTCCGAGCCGATGAACCTTGCAAGCGTCAGGATCAAAGCGGCAAGCGGCAGAGTAAACGCGGCCAGCACCTGAAAATTCTTCTTGTTCAGGAAGAAGAGCGTCGTGATCCCTGCGCCGAAAGCGAAGGCGATGCTCAGGTCGTAGAGGTTCGCGAACGGTATGTAGCGGAACATCCAGGGCGTTTCCGGATTGCCCGCGTCCCGCAGCATTGCGATCTCTCGCTCATAGGCGGCCACCCAGCGCACAAGCCACGAGGACAGGTTGAAAAACACGCCGAGAGTCGCCATCCAGAGGCTTATCCGAACCGCCATTCCGGAAGGCGCGTAGAGGTTGGTGAGTTGAAACAGCGCCGCGAGGATATACGCCGCAAGCGCAACCATCATCAGAGCCTCGTCCGACATAAAGTTTGAGGTCTGAAGCCTCCAGAAGAGCATTCCGAGCGATCCCACGAAAACGAGGATGACCGGCAAATACTCGAAAACCGGAGACTTAAATCCGGTCCCATTGATCTCGTCTGCAGATAGTACTTGTGACATTTCTTTCTTTTGATTCTAAGGCACAAAAAATGAGCCTGCGAGCCGGTTAATCTGATTCTCGGTCATTATCTACATCCACAGGCGGCCTGCCTGTGAGCCGTGTCACGATGCCGTTGAATTTCTTCTCGAATGCGAAGTGATTCCTGTTTGTGTCCCCGGCGACGATCACTCTGTACGTCCCGTCCGGCTTGCGGTCGCCGATCATCGCCCAGACCCTTCTGTGCGAGAAGAAGAACACGAAGACCAGCGCCCCCATCAACCCGAATCCGCCCCAGTACCAGGCTATGAAAGCGCCGTTATAAGGGTCGTACTTGATCGAGAGCACGTGCGCGAGGGGCGACTTCTCAAAATCGGTCATCCGCCATTTGTATCCAAGCTTTGGGGCTCCGACGGGAATATCATCTGACACGTTTGCCGCGAAGGCAAAAACCCGTTCCGTCTCACCGCCTGGGGGAGTCACCTGAAGGATCGCCACCGGATTGTTGTAGTCGGCAGATCTCGTATCCGGCTGGCCCTGAGCATTGAAAGTGAAATCGGGCATGAAAGCTTCGTGTGCCACAACAGTGCCATCATCAAGCTTCACGCTCTTGGTCCGTTCGAGATCGATAGTGAACGGAGAGCCGCCGTCCTGCGGCGTCATCTGTATCTCCATCGTACGGGCATTTCCGACCGGTATCGTCTGAGCCTGAAAAAAGCGGTATCCTCGGTATGAGAACGGGTTGTTCATGCTTACGTCCGCGACCGTCCTGCCGTAGTCCGGATCGTCGATCTGAATCCTAGTTCTCCAGTCGAGCGTGTTGAAGGTCTCTATCGGCCCGTTCGGGTCGATCAACTTCTGCTGTATTTCAAGACAGGTGATGGTAAAAGGAAGACCGACGGCGTATCTTTCACGCTGATCGAGGTTGATCTCGATAAGCTGGATCTCGTTCGTGACCTCGCCCGGGATCATATTCACGTCGGCGTCAAATCCGGTCTGAAGCGCGACAAAATGGCCGAGAAACAGTGTCAGAAGGGAAACGTGGACGATGTATGCGCCCATCCGATTCCACTTTCCTTTCTGGCCGAAAACATAAGCAGGCCCCTCACTCCCTTCATCCTTGATCCCGAGCTGCATACGCGAGCGGGCATCAAGGTCTTCGCTAAGCGTGACTACAGGTTTGAATCCCTGATCCCGGAAGGCCCTTGAGACCCGTTCAGCAACGTCCTGTGGTGAGTCGCCATCGAGTCCCGCCTCTTCGGATTTTATCTGTCTCTTGAGAAAGCCGGCCGTTCCGAAAAGTTTCGGGCTTGAAATGTAGCTCCAGGCGGTACCGATCCTGTCGATCGAGGCGAGGATGATGTTCAGTGAAAGGATCAACAGCAGGAAGTTGTAATACCAGCTGTGATAGATGTCGAAGAAACCGAGCGCTCCGAACACGGTCCTTTCGGCTGGCGTGTACGAAGCATAGTGCGCGTCAAATCCCTGAACGTTCTGCTGGATTATCACCATTCCCAGGATTGACAGGATCACAAGGATGACCAGCAGCACCACACCAAGCTTCACCGAGCTTAAAAACTCGACAAACGCCGTGAAAATATCCCACACAGCCCCGTGTGCTGATCTTTCCTGACGGGGCGATTTGACTGTTTCCTCTACTGACGACATCTTGAGTGCGAAGAGTTTGATTACTTGACGAAATATTATCGTAGCGACATTTATTTGTCATCCCGATAAAAATTAGAAGATCTGCTTTATCAGAGAAGAATTCCTTAGCGTTCAGGAACTTGGATAATGGGATTCGAGGCGGTATTCTTATGCGTTAGACGACACCAGATTTTGCGGCTTATGGACACAGCTACGGCAGGCATCGGCAATTCCGGCGCGATCAGTGCAAAGGCGCGGATGAGTTCCTATTTTGAGCTCACGAAGCCGCGGATCGCGTTCATGCTGGTCCTTACTTCGGCCGCGGGGTTTTACCTGGGTACAAACGGGGCGTTCAACTGGCTGCTCTTCCTGAATGCAATGGCCGCGATCACGCTTCTCGCGTTCGGAGTCGCGACACTTAATCAGTACATCGAGAGGGCGATCGACGGACTTATGGACCGGACCGCGGGTCGCCCGCTACCGGCAAAAAAGATCTCGCCGGTTGAAGCGCTGGTGTTCGGATCGGTACTTTGTGTAGCTGCGGAGCTTTACCTCCTGTTTGCGGTCAATGCGCTTACAGCGATCCTCGGGCTTTCTGTGATCGTCGGTTACGTCTTCGTCTACACGCCTCTGAAGACAAGGACGACGCTTTCCACGGCGATCGGCGCGATCCCTGGCGCGATGCCGCCTCTTATGGGATGGACCGCGGCCGCTAATGAGATAACCCTCGGCGCGTGGATCCTTTTTGTTCTTCTGTACCTGTGGCAGTTTCCACATTTCCTTGCTATCGCTTGGCTTTACCGCGAGGAATACTCGAAGGCAGGAATCAAGATGCTGCCCGCGGTTGAGAGGTCGGGAAGGGTCACCGTCACGCAGATCGTCATCTTCACCTTGCTGATGCTGCCGATCAGCATAGGGCCTTTTTTCGTGGGTGTCTCCGGATGGATCTTTCTGGCGGGAGCGAGTCTTCTCGGAGTTTGGTTTTTGTGGGCTAGTCTGAAAATGGCGCGTCAGCCCGATAAGAAGAGCGCCAGGAGGCTTCTTCTGACGTCGGTGTTGTACCTTCCACTCATGTTTGCCCTAATGGTCTTCAATCATTGACCGGTATGGAAATCGGAACTATTGAGACCGAAGAGTTAAAGGAAGACGAAAAGCGTAAGAAGAAAGGATCTTCCTTGCGCACCAGCGGCGGCAGCTCCAACGGAAATGGCGGCGGAGGTGACGATGGTCCCGACGACAACGGCGGCGGCCAACCCGAGCCACGCGGAAGAGATGCGATGCCGGAAGAGACGAACCCCGAAAAATCGAGGATTCTGACTTGGTTTCTCCTGATCGTGGTGCTAATGACCTTCGGAGGCCTGATCGGTGCCTATGTGGTCATCGCAACGAATGGCGCTCTTGAATGGCGGCCGTTCGAGTTGCCTGTGCAGGTTTGGGTCAGCACGGTCATTATTCTGCTTAGCAGCATCACCTATCACTTTGGCCACAAAGCGTTGGACCGGGACGATACGGAATCGGCCAAACGGTCCTTCTTGCTGACTACGGTTCTCGGCGCAGCATTCATTTCATCGCAGATACTTGCATGGATGGCCCTTGTCGAGCGTGGCCTATACATGCGGGGAAATCCGTACGCCGGTTTCTTCTACGTTCTCACGGCGGTTCACGCTGTCCACGTGCTCGGCGGGATCGTCGCGCTTGGTTACATCCTACTTAAGACCTGGAAGCACAAACGCGTCACCGACGAACAGCAGAAGAAAAACAAGGTTGAGGCAGGTGTGATCGGGTGGTATTGGCACACGATGGATGGTCTCTGGCTGGTATTGCTGTTTCTGCTGGGTTTCTGGAAGTAGTAATTTATGGACACCTGGTGGTTCTTTCCGCATCTGAACGCATTTCTCAATGGCCTTAGCGGAGTTTTCCTTGTCGCAGGGTTCTACTTTATAAAGTCGGGCGAAAGGGAAAAACACAAGGTCTGCATGATCACCGCCCTCACCGTTTCAGCAGTTTTTCTCACGAGTTACGTTACCAGCAAGGTTGTCATCGGGCTTGATTCGGTGAATTTCACAGCGGAGGGCCCGATTCGCTGGATATACTTTTTTGTACTCATTACGCACACCGTTCTTGCGGCTCTCATCACGCCATTCGTCTTGTTGACGTTCTGGCGCGCGGTCAAGGGCAGGTTTGAAATTCACAAGAAACTGGCGAGGATCGTGTTTCCGGTATGGCTTTATGTATCGGTAACGGGGGTAATCGTCTATCTTCTTCTATATCAGCTATTTCCGCCTGACTAAAAAAAATACGGTTGGGTTTGCCTAATGCTTCCGCGGCGTGTATATTTTTAGTGTTGAAAATGTAGCGCCTAAGGCTTTTTCCACTGGAATTTGCCGCGGGGGAACCAATTTCCCGGTAACGAACGACCGGGATCGGGGCGAGGCTCTTCGTAGGAGCGGGGAAACTTCTTCATCCCTAGCCCGACAGCTAACCTCGCAGGCGTGGCGAAGAAGACACGAAAAGATTTGCCTCTTGAGCACGTTTTTCAACTCTTTGGTGCCTGATTTTTCAACACCATTAGACGATCCAGTCTTCTCAAAGGAAAAAATTCCGAAGCATCGCGGATGTTTCGGAATTTTTTTTTCGGATGGGTAGTCTTGTTATCTGATCGTTATTGCTGAATAGGAAACGTGCTTGATCGGGATCTTGTTTGCCGGGTCTATCTCTACTTTCGAAGGCTGACCGGGGACATCCAGAATAAACTCCTGCGATCTTTTTTCCACCAGTACCGTCCTCGTAACGGCACCATTCGACGTTTCGAACTTCACATCAAAAGGAAGTCGGAAAGCGGAGGGCACCTTGTTGGCAGAAGTCGACGCCTGGGTCTGTTCGATCCTCAACCTCGCTTTTCCGGTCCTCGAGTCCCAACCGTGTGCGACCTTGAGTCTCGGAAAGCCTCGTTTGTATACCCATTGATCGAAAAACCACTTTAGGTCCCGGCCCGAAGCCTCTTCCATTGCCTCGATAAGGTCCGGCGTTTCTACAGTTTGAAACTCATGCTTCTTGAGGTAGATGTTGACGCCTTTCCAGAAGGCCTCGTCGCCTAATTCCTCGCGCAGCATGTGTATCACGGAGCCGCCTTTTTGATAGGTGACCGTCGTGAACATTGAGTCGTCGTCAGATGCGTCCGCCAGCGTGTTGAAGAGAGCGTGGTCGATGTTGCCCTGACCGACTGCATAACCCATGTAGGCTGCGGCTTCATCTCTTATCTTGCCGTCATAATTCGCCCTTCCGTAGGCCTTTTCCCTGAATACGGCCTCCAGGAATGTCGCGAAACCTTCATTCAGCCAAAGTTCGGCCCAGTTCCGGCAGGTCACGAGGTTGCCGAACCAGGAGTGAGCAAGTTCGTGGGCAACGAGGTCCTCAACAAGTGGTCTTCCGAACTCGAGCCGCGCGAGCATGATCT
Source organism: Acidobacteriota bacterium (assembly GCA_003385635.1). Taxonomy (GTDB): domain Bacteria; phylum Acidobacteriota; class Blastocatellia; order Pyrinomonadales; family Pyrinomonadaceae; genus Aridibacter. The sequence goes on from QQUY01000001.1 coordinate 1,463,562, forward strand.
GGGAATCCGCCATAGTGGTCGCCGTGATGTTCTCCATCCCGCCAAATGCGAAATCGGCAACCATCGTCTGGTCATACTTGTTGTACGGGTAATCAACCTTGGTAAGGTCCTCAAAAAGGGCAAACATGTCCTTGGTCTTTCCGTAGGCAGGCTCGACGATCTTTTCCTGACCCGGATAAACATAATAGCCGAGAGGAATATCCTTGTACTTGTCCTCGACCTTGTTGTATTCGCCGATAACGAAGGAGGTAAGGTAAAGCGAGTGCGGGACGTTCATCTTGTAGTGAAAAACCGCACGCCCGTTTTCCAGTTCTTTCTTTCCCAGGAATTCGCCGTTCCCGATCGCGGTCTCCCCAGGCTCGGCAGTCAGGAACTGTTCCGTGGTCGCCTTGTCGTCGGGGAAGTCGAAAGACGGCAGCCAATGGTGAGTTTCTTCGGATTCACCCTGCGTCCAGACCTGGGATGAGTGGATCCTGCGGTTGCCGTCCCTAAGCTCATCTACAAAATATATCCCTTTCTTAGGCTTTGCCGTGTATCGGATCCGAAAGGCGATCTTTTCGCCCGGTTTGTACTCTCTGGGGAGAGTGATTCGGAGGGTCTTGGGCTGGATCACCTTGTAGGGTAGTTCGTCATTACTGCCCTCAAGCCCTACGAACTCGAAATTCAGGTCGCGGGCGTCTAGATCAACGGTCGATATTGCTGATTCCAAAGGAGTAAGCTCGACCGTGGAGTCTCCTTTCACGATCTTCGCCGGACGGTCAAAGTCGAGCCGCATTATGTAATGGAGTACGTCGTACGTACGTTCGCGGTTAAATGACTTGTTCTCGCTTGAAAGTGATGCGGGAACGACAAAAACAAGAACTGCGATAGATAGTAAAAGCTTTCTCATAGTGAATTCCGGGATATTTGACCAACCAAAATTATCTCATCCGGCAGACCGAAAATCGAGGAAAGGGACGGCGGTAGAGCGGTTTAGCCGGATGAATATCGTAAGGTATGATGTACCGATCCCCAATATGGAGCGATTTGAATTCAATATGCACAAGACTGTTCTAGTTTTAGCTGCCATCCTGGCAGTCTCTTGCGTCACCGCCTCAGCACAGATGACGTTGTCGGTCCAGTTCTATTCCGATCAGACGATCTCTGAGCTCGAGAAGCTTCGTGACGCAGCACTAGCCGACGAATATTCCTACCGTCAGACATCATATCTGACCAACAACATCGGACCACGGCTTTCCGGATCTCCACAGGCCGCGCGAGCTGTCCAGTACGTCGCGGAAGAAATGAGGAAGCTCGGTCTCGAGGTGAACCTGCAGGAATTGAAGGTGCCCCACTGGGTTCGAGGAAAAGAAACCGGCGAGCTTGTTCGGTTCGAGGGAATGGCTCCCGGGACCATACAGAAAATCGTTCTGACCGCGCTCGGCGGAAGCGTTTCAACCGGCGACAACGGGATCACCGCTGAGGTGGTCGTTGTAGAGGATTTTTCGGATCTCGGCAGCAGATCGCGTTCAGACATAGAAGGGAAGATCGTCCTGTTCAATGTTAAATACGATCAGAAGCTTGCCGCTGCGGGACAGGGAGGTGCTGCGTACGGGCAGATCACAAGGTACCGGGGCGGTGCTGCGATCGAAGCAGCAAAACTGGGGGCTGTTGCGGTACTTGTCAGATCTGCCGGAGGTTCGCAGAATCGCCTCGCTCATACTGGCGGTATGCGTTATGAAGACGGCGTTACAAAAATCCCCGCTGCATCCGTACCTTATGAGGATGCGGAACTTATAGCGGACCTGGCAAACAAAGGCGAATTGAGAATGAAGCTTGTGCTTACTCCCCAGACCCTTCCCGATGCCACAAGTTATAACGTGATCGCCGATCTGAAGGGCAGTGAGAAACCTGAGGAGATAATCGTCGTTTCCGGACATCTCGATTCCTGGGATCTCGGGACCGGAGCTCTTGACGATGCCGTCGGAGTCGCGATGGCCATGCAGGTGCCGTACCTGATAAAAAAACTCGATCTAGACAACAAGCGCACGATCAGGGTCGTCGCCTTCATGAATGAAGAGAACGGATTCGTGGGCGCGGACACGTACGCGAGCAATGCCGACATAGCAAACCACTTTGCGGCCCTCGAAAGCGACCTTGGAGCTGAGCACCCGATCGGATTCCTCTTCGCTGGCAATACCGAAGCCCTTCCCATGCTGCGGCCGCTCTCCAGCATACTTTCCAAACAGGGAGCGTCGCTGATCGACGTGCGCCCATCGGTAAGTTCAGACATAAGCCGCCTGACGGAAAAAGGAGTGCCTTCGCTCGCCCCCTGGTACGACGCGAGGACCTATTTCAACTATCATCACACGGAAGCGGACACTCTCGACAAGGTTAATCCAAAGTGGCTTCGCGAGAACTCCTCGGTCATGGCCGTTCTGGCGTACGGGCTATCCAACCTGGAAAGACCGCTACCGAGATGACAGTATTGATCCAAGGCCTTATAATTCGGTGTTCGGGAGCCGATCAAAAAGCTTTTATGGACAGACCACCACCATATTTTCCTCAGGGATCTCTGAATCCTAAGGATGAGAACAGGTACCGGAAGTTCAAGATCGTCGTCGGCACCGCCGCCGCGATCGGTGTGCTTGTGCTACTTGGAGCGATCGTCGGCCTCTATTACCTGATCGCCTGGCTCGCTGGCTAAGAATGAAAAAGGCTGCCTAATAGGGGACTCTTTCGAGGTTCGATGTCTCCGTTGATGGGTGTCGTATCGGGCAAGAGCAAATATCAACTGCCCGTCGCTTCAGCGGGGGAGTATCAAGCTAAGTACCACCGAACAGGGCTTCGGCCCCGAAAAAAGCCGGCTAAAGCCGGCGAGGGGTCTTGGATTCTGTTTCAGTCCCCCAGCTAAAGCTGGGGGCAACTAATTTTCTTGGAAGCCTCAAGATCCGGGTGCGAACAATGAGAAAGGCTGCCTTTTTGCGAGGCAGCCTTTGTTGCATTTAAACGACTTGAAAGGTTGCTACGGCCTCTCCCGATCTTCACGGCTGGCCGCCTGAGCCTTTGCTCCTTCCATTGCGAGCTGTTCGGCTTTCGGCAAGAGTTCTACAGCTTTTGCCAGCTGCGGATCGAACTCGTTATACACCTGGAAAGAGGTTTGCGAACCGTAAGCCGATGTGACGAACTCGGTCCTGAGCATCCTTTCGATGAACTCTCTTTCCGTGTCGATCTGCTTGCTTGTAAAGGAGTACTTGGACGTTGCGAACTTCTTGAACGCGTCGAACACCTCCCGCGTGATAGGGAAGTCGGATGCCGTGATGTCGTGGTCGAACCTGATCGCACGGTCCACTTGATAGGGCTCGAATCCACGCTTCTTTCCGTAGCTGAGGTCCAGCACGAACGCGAATATCGGATTCATGAGCGTTCTCTGGAACCGGGCCCTCGCCGTAGGTATCGTCGGCGTCTCAACCATGACATCGGGAGCGATCCCTCCGCCTGAATAGACGATTCGCCCAGAATCCGTAAGTTTCGGATCACCCTTCGGCGGCTTGGGCTTTTCATCGTCGTCGAGGGTCCCGCCGTTGGTGTAATAGTTGTATAGATTCCCGTCGGAATAATCCTTCTGTATCTGCCTTCCCGAAGGCGTCTCGTATTTTGCTATCGTGAGCAAAAGCATCGAGCCATACTCAAGATTGAACGGATTCTGAACGAGGCCTTTACCGAAAGTATTTTCTCCTACGATCAACGCCCGGTCATGATCCTGAAGCGCTCCTGCCAGGATCTCGGAAGCCGAAGCAGTATTCCCGTTCACGAGGATAACGATCGGCGTTTTGTCGGGAGATCCGTTGTCAGAACTATAAGTTTGAGAAAAGCCGCGGATCCTGCCCTTCTGGACAAAAATCGTTTCGCCTTCATTCAGAAAAGTGTTCGCGACCATGAACGCCTCTCGGACCAGTCCTCCGCCGTTGCCCCGAAGGTCGAGGACCAGATTCCTCATTCCTTTGGCTTTGAGCTCGCGCATCGCTTCGACGAACTCCGTGTAAGTCGTTCGGTTGAATCCGCCGGTCATCGCGACGTAGCCGATACCGGGTTTCAGCATGTAGGCTTCCGAGATCGAAGGAGTTGAAACGGCGTCGCGAATTATTTCTACCGTTTCCAGCTCTTTTGTCCCGAACCGTTCGATGACGACCTTGGCCAGCGTTCCCCGGGGGCCGCGCAGAAAGTCGCGAACCTCGTAATACGGTTTGCCAAGCATCGACTTGCCGTTCACTTCCACGATCTTGTCGCCATATCGAAGGCCCGCACGGTTTGCAGGGGCCCCGTCAAACGTTGCCTTAATGAAGGTCGCTATAACTTTGCCGTCTTTATCGGATAGATCCCCGATCGTGGCACCTATGCCGAAATACTGGCTGCGCTGACTTGTGCGGAATTCCTGGTATTCCTTGGCGTCGAAGTAATTCGAATGGGGGTCGAGGGTGTGTAGCATCGAGTCGATCGCCGACTTGAACAGGCCGTTGTAGTTCAGGTCGTCGCCCTGAACATAATTGTCCTGAATGATCGTGAGCGCTTCCGCAACGTCGCGTTCGACGTTCTCCATACGGACAGCTTTACCGGTGTTCCCGGTCGTAGTTATTGCCAGATCTCCAGCGTCAGCTTTAGAAACCGGGTCGGACTGGGCTATGACTGCAAATTGAAAGGAGAATAGAACTAGAATTGCGGCTAAAAGGACGGATTTTCTTATCACTACTAAAGATCTCCTCAAAAACACTTTGCCGAAAATGCAATCGCGCTGAAAAATGATAACATTGCTTAGTGTAAAAAGCGACACAGCCGGTTGCTCAGCCGAATTCCAAAAGCTTCCGTTTTATCAACATTTTACGAGGTCTCGCGCGCTTGAGTGCGTCGGTATCCTCACCCCGACGATGGCCCATCTGCTGTCCGTACGAAATCTGAAGACACAGTTCCCGACCAAGGCAGGGCTCGTGCGTGCAGTGGACGACGTGACTTTCCATATCGACCGCGGTGAGATGGTCGGGATCGTGGGCGAATCGGGATGCGGCAAGTCGATTACGGCGCTTTCAATACTTCGTCTCATTTCACCGCCCGGGAGGATCGTCTCGGGCTCCGTCGAATTTAACGGAGAAGAACTGACAAAGGCCTCTCAAGAACGGATGAGAAAGGTCAGAGGGAACGACATTGCGATGATCTTTCAGGACCCGATGACATCCCTCAACCCAGTCTACACGGTTGGCGAGCAGATAGCCGAAGCCTTGAGGCTTCACAGGGAACTTTCGAAGAAAGAGGCACGCGACGCGGCTATCGAGGCGATGCAGGAAGTTGCGATCCCGTCCCCGGAAAGGAGGATCAGTGATTACCCTCACCAGTTGTCGGGCGGGATGCGACAGAGGGTGATGATCGCAATGGCTCTTGCCTGCGATCCGGACCTGCTTATCGCCGACGAGCCGACGACCGCGCTTGATGTGACCATACAGGCCCAGATCCTGGAATTGCTCAATGGGCTGCAGGAATCTCGAAATCTCGCCGTTTTGCTAATCACTCACGACCTCGGGGTCGTAGCGGAGACGGCAGATCGGGTTTGTGTGATGTACACGGGCCGGATCGTCGAGGAATCGCAGGTCGGACAATTGTTCGAAGAGCCAAAGCACCCTTACACGCGCGGGCTGCTAAAGAGCGTGCCAAAGCTTAACGAAACAGCTGAAGAGAAGTCGCAAAAGCTCTCGACGATCGAAGGAGTGGTTCCCAGCCCGACCGAGCTTCCGGACGGATGCCATTTTGCTCCGCGATGTTCTCTCAGGGAATCCAGGTGCGAGTCGGGAGATATACCTCTCTACGATCTGGGCGAGGGCATTCGCGTCAGGTGTGTCCTGTACGATGAGCACGAACGCGAATAAAATCGACCCGATCGACGGAGATCTCGTAACGCTTCGCTTTCCCGTTTTGGAAGATGCGACGGAGTTTATTGAGTCTGTGCTGACTAGCGTTGAGCTTCATGCCGGTCTTGTTCATCCTCCCGCGGATACTGAGACGTTTGAGGCGTACGTTCGGAAGAACCATGATGGGGCAAGCGCCTGCTTCGTGATCGTGGAGCATTCGTCAGATGAGATCGCAGGCGCGATCAACATGACGCAGATCTACAGAGGCGGGTTTGGAAGCGCCTATCTTGGATACTACTTGTTTAAGGGATTCACCGGGCGGGGGCTGATGGAGTCGGCGTTGAGGACGCTGGTCGCCTTTGCACTCCGGGATTTCGGTCTTCACAGGCTTGAAGCCAATATCCAGCCGCACAACAGTTCCTCGAAAAGACTGGTCAGAAAATGCGGTTTTACCCGCGAGGGTTTTTCCAGGAAGTATCTCAGGATCGGCGGTGAATGGCGCGACCACGAAAGATGGGCGATCATAGCGGAAGATCTGGAGAACTGAGCCAGAGAATGGAGAATTCGAACGGTATCGGACGGGAACCGCTTGTTAAAGTGCGGGAACTCGTAAAGCATTTTCCCGTAGAAGGATCGGACGACGTCGTACGGGCCGTCGACGGCGTATCGTTTGACATTTTTGAAGGGGAGACGCTTGGGCTCGTCGGAGAATCCGGATGCGGGAAATCTACTGTCGGCAAAAGCCTCTTGCGCTTGATAGAACCAACCAGCGGGTCTATCAGCTTTGAAGGACTCGAGATCACGGCACTAGACAGCCGGAAGATGCAGAAACTGCGCAGGGAAATGCAGATCATCTTTCAGGACCCATACTCTTCGCTAAACCCCCGTCTGAGTATATTCAGGATCGTTTCGGAACCTCTGAAGATCCACCGCATTGGTTCAAAGTCAGAACAAAAGGAGCGTGTGGCCGAACTTCTTTCGAAGGTAGGTCTCGATCCAAGATATATGTCGCGGTACCCGCACGAGTTCTCAGGAGGACAACGGCAGAGGATCGGGATCGCGAGGGCCCTCGCATTGAATCCCAAGCTGATCATTGCCGACGAGCCGGTCTCCGCTCTGGACGTTTCGGTCCAGGCCCAGGTCGTGAACCTTATGCAGGATCTGCAAAAGGAACTCGGTCTTGCATACCTGTTCATATCGCATGGTCTGGCCGTCGTAGAACACATTTCGGTAAGGGTTGCAGTAATGTATCTCGGTAAGATAGTCGAGATTGCTGATTCGACTGAGTTGTATGCCGGACCGAAGCATCCTTACACAAAGGCTCTGCTTTCCGCGATACCCATTCCCGATCCGAAGTTCAAACGGGAACGTATCGTACTTACCGGAGATGTACCGACGCCGATAGATCCGCCGTCCGGCTGCCGCTTCAGAACGAGGTGTCCGGCCGCCCGGAAAGATTGCGCTGAAATAGAACCCGAGCTCAGGGAAGTCTCGAAAGGGCATTATTCCGCATGCCTTTTCGCAGAAGGCTATGAAACTGGGGCCCCATTCGCATAACCTTCTGAAACTAAAGAAGTTCAATGGCCGTAGAAGTGATGTAGGTCCACTCAAAAAAACCAAGCATTGCAGGCATTGATCCAGAAATGCCGGGGAGAATCTATGAGCGAAGAAAACAAAGATAATATTGATCCTGCGGAAGAGCCGCAGGAGGAACAGCAAGAGCCTGTCCAGGAATGGGAAGCGCCTCCGATACCGGAGCAGATCGAGGCGGATGAAAAGGAAGAGCCCGAGATGTCGGAGGTGGCGACGCTCGGCAACGTTTTCATCGAGCCCGGAAGGACGTTTGAAGACCTTAGGCGAAAGCCCAGATGGATCATTGCCTTCGTAATATTTGCTGTGGCGCTGATGGGCTTTTCGATCGCCTTCCAGCAGAAGGTTGGCGAGGATGCGATCCGGAGGTTTATTGCCCAGCAGCAGGACCGTAGTCCGCAGATGCAATCAGCCTCCGAGGATCAGAAGCGACAAGGTGTTGAATTCGCTCTCACGATCCAGAAGGTCGCGACATATGCGATGCCGATCTTCATACTCTTCTCGTTCCTGATCGGGGGTCTGTTCTACTGGGTCGGCACGAAAATGATGGGCGGGACCGCGAGATTCACTCACGGCCTTTCCGTATTCGCTTACTCCACTTTTGCGCCTGGACTTGTGTCTACGGTCGCCAATTTCATAGTTTTGCTTATCAAACCCGCAGAAGAGATCGACATCGCGAGCAGTCAGCGGGGACTGATCAATGCGAATCCGACCATGTTTCTCGACGGCAAGGAAATGCCCGTGCTTGCGACGGTGATAAGTAACATCGACCTCTTCGTGATCTGGGGCCTTGTGCTTGCCGCGATCGGACTGCGCAAGGTAGCTGGAATCTCAGCCGGGTCCGCGTGGGCGATCGTACTAGTGCTGAACCTGATCTTGCTCGCATTCCGCGTTCTTGGCGCGTACTTCAACGGGGTACCGTCGTAAGGCGAAAGTGGTTCCTGATAAAAGATAAGGAGGACGTCCCAATAGACGCCCTCCTTTTTTATTGACTTGAACCAAGTCCTACTCGTACCTGAGTGATTCGATCGGATCGAGTCGCGCAGCTTTCCACGCAGGCCACAGGCCGAAACCGACTCCGATCCCCACACTTGCGAAGAAACCGAGCGGCGGCGCCCACCAGGGCACATATGACGGGAAGAAGAACGCGATAATGAAGGTCAGCGCCCATCCGATAGCTAGTCCCAAAATGCCTCCGAATCCGGTCAAGGTGGCTGCTTCTGTGAGGAATTGAAGGAGTATGTCCGACTTTTTCGCGCCGATCGATTTTCTTATCCCGATCTCGCGGGTTCGTTCGGTCACGGACACCAGCATTATGTTCATCACGCCGATACCGCCGATCATAAGGCCGACGCAGGATATGACGAACATCACGATGAACACTCCTTGAGTGATAGCGGTGAACTGCTCGATTATGCTGGCCGCCGTGGCCATCGAAAAGTTGTTAGGCTCGCCAAACGGCACCTGTCTACGAACCCTTAGCAGATCCTGAATCTGGTCCTTTCCTTCTTCGAGCTTCCCGGGCTGTGCCACTGCGAGAATGAACAAGTCCTCTGAATTCGGCTTGATTCGCATTCCTGAGCCGAGCGGCATATAGATGATGTTGCTCTGGTCGTTATCCCCGCCGCCGCCGCCAAAGAACTGCTCGCGTTTCTGTAGTACCCCGATAACCGTGAACTCGCGCCCGCCGATCTCCAGTTTGCCTCCGAGGGGATCCTCGTTCGGAAAATAGTCCTGGGCGACCGTGTCGCCGATCAGCGCCACATCCCTTTTCGTATCGCTTTCCGACTGCGTGAACCATCGGCCCTTAACGAGAATCTCGGTGTTCGTTCTTTCGAGGTCTGGCGTCGTTCCCTGAAGGCTTACTGAAGAAGACGTCTTTCCATTCTTGCCCGTGATCAGGATCTTCTCTCCCCAGCGATTGCTCGATACGTCAAGAAACGGAACTGCGGTCTCGATAGCGGGAAGGTCTTTTAGCGCTTCGGCATCCTCGATCGTAAGAGGCGGGCGCATCCTTTCTTCCCGGCTGCGCCGGCCAAACTGAATGCCGATCTCGTACTTGTAGAGAAAGATGGAATTGGTGCCGAACGATTCGACTTCCTTCTGGACGCCGACATTGATCCCGCTGATCACCGATGACATCAGCATGACGACAACGACACCGATCACGACGCCGACTACCGTCAGGAGCGAGCGCATCTTGTTTGAGATGAGCGTGTCGAACGCCATCTTTATGTTTTCGAAGAATGTTGTCCCAACCAGCCTTCTCATCGCGCTCTCCTATTCAGTTCTCAGTGCTTCGATCGGATCAAGTCGTGCTGCCTTCCACGCCGGATAAAGTCCCGCCAGGATCCCGACCGCGGCAGAGATTCCTATCGCCAGAACCGCTGCCCACCAGGGTATGCTCGTGGGGATTATGTACATCGTCACAAGGACCCCTAGAAGTATCGCGATACCCAGGCCTATAAGGCCCCCTATGGCTGACAGAGTAGCTGCCTCGATAAGGAACTGCCTGAGGATGTCCGTCTGTTTTGCTCCCAGAGATTTCCGGATGCCGATCTCCTTGGTCCTCTCGGTTACGGCAACGAGCATAATGTTCATGATCACGATCGCCCCGACGATCATCGCGATCGAAGGAACGATCAGAAATGCAACAAAGATCGGGCCAAAAATGCTGTCACGCAAACCCGTGATGGCGTCCGGCGTGATGATCGAAAAATTGTCCTTTTCCCCGAACGGGATGCCGCGCTTGATACGCATCAGCGTTCGAGCCTGTTCGACGGCGTCTTCGAACTTGTCCTCAGAAACGGCGAGCGCCTGAAAATAGGGGCCGCGACGTCCGACGAGGGATCCGAACTGTGTTTCAAATGTCTTGATGGGAATCGTGACGAAGTTATCCTGCGGCTGTCCGAACACCGTCCCCTTGGCGACCTGGACTCCGATGACCCGGTAGGGAATTCCGCGTAGAAAGATCTCCCCGCCGATCGGCGACGTGCGCGGGAAGAGCTCATTTGCAATGTCCTTGCCTATGTACGCCACACGCCTGGAGTTCTCGTTCTCGACGTCAGAGAAAAAACGGCCTTCCTCGATATCCAGTTTGTCTATTTGCTCAATGACGGGTTCAAACCCCGAGATCTCTATGTCCTCGAGCGACTTGCCGCCTCGTTTTACCTCGACCCTTTCGCGCCTTGCTTTCGCGCCGATAAGGGCGATCAGATCCGCTCTTTCACGTATAAATTCGAGCTCTTCAAAAGTGAGGTCCTTGTTTCTCCGTTGTGCGGCGGCAAGCGTATCGGTGTCCTTAAAGTCGTCGAACCCAAAGCGCTGGATCGTAAAGGCGTTTGATCCGACGCCGGCGATCTTCTCATCAACATAGCCTATGAACCCAAGCAGAAAAGAAACGACTAGCATGAAAGCCGCCACGGCGATGATCATTCCGAGCAGGGTCAGGAATGACCGGAGTTTGTGAGCCCAGATCGCTGAAAGAGCCAGCTTTAGTGTTTCTGTGAAGTTCATGTACTTGTTCTCGAAAATCGAAGTATATCAAACGGAACCGCCGTATTTGCTGTGCTTTACAATTCTTTACATCGCGGTATTCGGATTCGCATTATTCGAATCTGAGCGCCTCGATCGGGTCCAGACTCGAAGCCTTCCACGCCGGATAAAGGCCGAAGATTATGCCGATACCGGCGCTTACGATCAGGCCCAGCAGGATCGCCCACACGGGTATGAAAGCGGGAAGCGGTGAATAGGTGTTGATAAGAATGCTGAGAATCTCTCCGATCACAAGGCCGATGATCCCTCCGATGCCCGTTAGCACGACCGCCTCGATCAGGAACTGGCTCATGATGCTTATCCTTGTCGCCCCGACCGCTTTTCGTATTCCGATCTCCTTTGTTCTCTCCGTCACGGAAACGAGCATTATGTTCATCACGCCGATCCCGCCGATCATGAGCGCCACCGCCGAGATCGCTGTTAGAACCAGGTATGTCGCACTTGTAAGCTGATTGTAGATATCAAGCAGGGCGTCCTGTGAAGAGATCCCAAAGCTGTCCGGCTCTCCCATAGGCACTTGCCTCCTCCTGCGAAGGATTTCCTTGATCTCCGCCATCGCGTTCGGCACCTCGGCACGCGTCGTTGGCCTGACGATGATCACAAAGACGAAGTCGGGAAATATGACCTCGGGATAGTATTTTTCAAATGTCGTTATAGGAAGGAAGACCGTATTGTCCCTCGATTGCCCAAAGAAGGTACCCTGATCCTCCATCACACCAATGATCCGAAAGACATTTCCCCCAACCTTGATTCTTTCTCCGATCGGGTCAGCGTATTCCGGAAACAGAGCCTTGACCACGTCACGGCCGAGGACTGCTACATTCCTGCGTTCCGACATGTCTACCTCCGAGATAAAACGCCCGTCAGCGACATATTGCGACAATGTGAAGTTGTATTCGGGAGTAACCCCGAAAATGATCGGTGTTTCGGTTTGCTTGTCCTTCAGACGCACAGTTTCCGAGAGCTTTCTGTAGAACGGCGCGACGGAGGCGATCGATTCTGATTCGTTCCGGATCGCTTCTGCATCTTCGACGGTGAGTTCTTTCCGCTGTAGCTCTTCCTGTGTCTTCTGGGGAGAGAAACTAGGATTGAACTTGTTGATGAATATCGTGTTGGAGCCCAGCGATTCGATCTGTTCGGCGAAGGTCTTGTTCAGTCCCTGAATGATCGAGACCATCGAGAGGACCGTCAAAACGCCCACCGACACTCCAAGTATCGTGAGCGAGGATCTTAGCTTGTTGGCGCGCAAGGTTGAGAGCGCCATCACAGCAGATTCCTTTAGGTCGTCAAGAGTCATCACTCGTTTCTCATCGCATCGATAGGACTGAGCTTCGAAGCTCTCCACGCAGGATATGAACCGCTGGCTATGCCGACGATAAAAGAGACAGTGACTCCCAAAAGCGCAGACGAAGCGCTTATAAGAAGAGGGAAGCCCATCACGAACGAAAGCAGATATGCCAGCCCGTAACCCGTGAAAACTCCGATCGCGCCACCGACCATCGTCACTGTCACTGATTCAATCAGAAACTGTAAAAGAATGTCCGTCTGTCTGGCACCGACGGCTTTGCGCAGGCCGATCTCCTTGGTCCGCTCCGTGACTGATACGAGCATGATGTTCATCACCACGATTCCGCCGACAACGAGCGAGATCACGGCAACACCGATCGTCGCGAAGTAAATCCCGGATGTAGCGTTTTGATATATGCCTATGAATGCGTCCTGAGATTCGACAGAAAACCCATCGTCCTTGTCCGCGAACGTCTTCTTGCGGCGATTACGCATTATCATCCGGACCTCGTCTTTCGCGGTCTCGAAGACATTGGAATCAATTACCTGAACGTGAACGGTGATCGAGTCCCTTGCGCCAAACATCCTCTGACCGGACTCGAAAGGAATGTAAACAAAGTTGTCCCTCGAGAATCCGAGGACCTTCCCGAATGGTTCTGCGATCGCCAGCACCGTGTACGGCACGCCGTCGACCCTTATCTCCTGCCCGAGGATCCGCGACGGCGACCTTCCTTCGAATAGGTTTTCTATCAGGTCTGTTCCGATGACGCAGACGTTGCGCCCGGAATTTCCCTCTTGCTCTGTCCAAAGCCTTCCGGACTGGATGGTTACGTTCTCGATGGCAAACATCTCCAGGGAGAGTCCGCGTACCGATACATTTTCCGCCCGGCTGTCACCGAATTTAACAAGACTGCTTCCGTTTATTGCCGTGCCGACTCGCCAGCAAGAGTCGCAAAGACGATCGATCGCGGCCGCATCCGATTCGGTTACGTCCTTCCGCTTGTTGAACTTAATAAAGTCCTCTCGCGAGGTGATGACGAGAGGCCGCTTCGAGACACTGAAGGCCGTTGACCCCTGGGCGGAGAAAGCATCCGCCACGGTCGAATCAAGACCGTTGATGATAGTCACGACGGCGATAACCGCAGTGACGCCGACGATGATCCCGAGGAGCGTAAGAAGCGTGCGAAGTTTGTTGCTCCTGAGGCTTCCCGCCGCGAGACGGAAAGACTCCCACAACAACGAAAATGAAGGGATCGAGGCCATTGCTCTAACTTAGTTTACGGAGGAAGCATATCTGAGGTTATGTTTTCTGAATCGGCCGTTGGCCCCTAAATCAGAAAAGGCTGCCTTTTCTGACAGCCTTTTAGCAAGCGTTAGGTTCCACGCTATTTGATCTTTTCGTCTTTTTCTATCTCGCCATCGCGAATCGTTATGATCCGGTGTGCGCGTTCTGCAACTTCAGCTTCATGTGTGACCACGATTATAGTGTTTCCGTCCGCGTGTAGTTTCTCAAACAGGTTCATGATCTCGGCGCTCGTATGTGTGTCGAGCGCCCCGGTTGGCTCGTCAGCAAGCAGGATCGACGGCTGGTTAACGAGCGCTCTCGCGATCGCGACTCTCTGTCTTTGTCCTCCCGAAAGTTCGTTTGGCCGGTGCGTAATGCGGTCGCCGAGCTCCACCGATGAAAGTGCATCGACGGCACGGTCGTGGCGCTCACCGGACCCGATTCCGGCATAGATCAAGGGCAGCTCTACATTATGAAGAGCGGTAGCCCTCGCAAGTAGATTAAAAGTCTGAAAGACGAAACCGATCTCTTTGTTGCGGATCCGTGCCAGTTCGTCGTCAGACATCTTGGCCACCTGTTCGCCGTTTATCCAGTACTCGCCTTTCGTAGGTGTGTCCAGACATCCGATCAGATTCATCAGAGTCGACTTGCCGGATCCCGAAGGGCCGATGATCGCCAGATATTCTCCGCGTCTGACATCGAATGATACTTCTCTAAGGGCGTGCAACTGCTCATTACCCATTTGATAGGTTTTCCAGATGCCGCGCATCTTGATAAGCGAGTTGTATGGATGGGAAATGCCGTTCCCGTTTGATTCGGTACTTTCCATTTTCGTGTTGATCTCGATGCCTTTACCAAACCCGGATTACAGGGCGTTCCTATCAGGATCCGTTACCTTCGCCTTCCTCGCGTTCCTGACGTTTTACGGGATCTCCTTCCTTGAGAGTATTCAGCACGCGGCTTGGCCCGGTTATAACCTCCTGACCTTCTTCCAGGCCGCTAGTGACCTCAATGTCCGATTCGCCGGTGATTCCTGTTGTAACTTCACGGAATGCAACTTTGTTACCATCCATTACAAAGACGCCCTTGACGGTCTCTTCTTCGTCCTTTGAATCCTTTTCTTCGGTTTCACCTTCACCCTCGCCTTCTTCGGTGTCTTCTTTCTTCTTCTCGATCACCGCCTGGATGGGAACTGAAACAACATCTTTCTTGACGTCGGTAGTTATCTCGGCGGTAGCGCTCATTCCGGGTCTGAGGCCGTTCCGAATTTCATCGCGCACATCCTGGAGTTCGATCACTACTCGAAACTCTTTGGCTTCCTGAACATTGATGTTCGTTGAAAGTCCGCCGGAAGTCTGCGATTTACCAACAGCGAGGGGCGTCTTCTGAGTGACCTTTCCTACAATCTCTTCGTCACCGAAGGCGTCGACCTTCACGACTGCAGGCTGGCCGACCGCGACCTTGTCGATCTCCGTTTCATCGACCTTGACCTCCACGTTGATCGTCGACATGTCGGCGATCGTCAGAAGAGGTGTCGAAGAGAGGTTTGCAGTCGCGAAGGTACCTACTTTGGAGGGAATGTCAGCAATAACTCCACTGATCGGGGCGACCTGAAGAGTTTTGTCTCTCTGATTTCTCTGTCCGCGCAGAACTGCGGCTTGTTGGTCAGCCCTCGATTCACTTGCGCTCGAGGAATACTGAGCTGTCTGAACGCCGCGGCGGGCATCTTTTACGGAAACTGCCTGTTGATCGGCACGGGCCCTGGCTTCCTTTACCCTGGCTTCGGCTTCCGTGACCGCTATACGGCGCGACGCAAGGTTCGCGCGAGCCGTCTCGACGCGGTCTTTCGCGGTATCGTAATTCTGCCTGCTTTCCGCGCCCGCTTCGAGAAGCTCTTCGATCCTCTTTAACTCGCGCTGGGCTGCGTTTAGTTCGATCTGGGCCGTTGCCTGGCCCTGTTTCGCCTGATTGACTGCTTCCACAGCCGTGTTGACCGACGCCTGCGCCGCGTTAAGTCCCTGCTGGGCCTGAGAAAGCTGATTCTGGGCCGCGATCACCTGTGTCCGGCTGCTCTGAACGTCATCACGAGCGGCTTCGAAAGCCGCAAGCTGAGCATCCGTGCTGGACTGGAGCTGATTCGGGTCGAGCCTTACCAACTGCTGTCCTTTCTCGACAACGTCCCCTTCCTTCACGTAGATCTCTTCGATCCTGCCCTGTACCTCGCTCGTGAGGTTTATGAACTGGATCGGTCGGATCTCGCCTGGGGCGGTGACAGTAGATCGAAGCTCCGCTCGTTTCTCGGTCGCGACAACCTGAACTTCGGCTGCGTCCGAGCGGGACGCGTAGATGCCCGCGACGACTACGACGCTGAGCACGGCGAGCAGACCTATTCCTATGAATATCTTTCCTTTTCGGCTGAGTGCCATTTGTTATCTTCCTCTGATCTAGAAAGTTTCGAAAGAATTAGCCGCCCGATCGGCGGGCGGATTCCGGTGAAGCATCACCATCGTGGTACGACCCTTTTCTTCCGTTGGTTTCAAAAAAAGCCGGTCCGGCGTTTGATGAGCATTTTATAGGAATTTTATCAAAGACACACGATAACGGACCGACCTCAGCCCTGCCAGCTGGTCGTGGGCATTTACGAACAGACATTTACAAGTTAGAATGTCCCTGCAATTCTTTATCTTACGCAGTCTTAACTAGGTGATTAATGAAGATGATCGTCTGTCAGGCGTGCGGATCCCAGAATCTTGAGACCTCGCAGTATTGTGATGAGTGCGGTGATTCGCTTCAAAAATACAAAGCCCCGGAAGTAGAGGACGTACAGAACGGAAATGTTTCGGAAGCGGAACCGGCGGATGATGATATCCCGATCTATCAATCGGCAAGCGTGACCTCGGTCGGGATCCCGCCGATCGAAGAAGAGACAAGTGTACGGAAACGTCCGGCGACAGAACCCGAAGCCGGAGAGCCGGAGGCGCCGCCGCCGGCGCCAAAAAAGGTGCACGCAAAGCTAGTAATCGAGCGCGGCCTTGCGATCGGGACGGAATTTCCGCTCAGTTCGGAAGAGTCGAACATCGGCCGCTGGGATGCGGACAATGGCGTGTTTCCCGATGTGGACCTCGATGCGCACGACCCCGAGGCTAAGGTGTCGAGACGCCACGCGAGGATTCTTTGCACAAACGGCAGTTACATGATCGAAGACCTCGGATCCACGAATGGCACTTTCGTTAATCGCGGAAGGCGCCTCATCCCCGGCAATCCGCACAAACTGAATGACGGGGATGAAGTTATAGTCGGAAAGACTTTTTTGAGGCTAGTCGTCCTTGATTCAGGTTAAGGTAGTTAAATAAGATTTAGAAACTGACGCCCGCCAGCGACCAATTCTTATCCGGTCAACGCCGGCGGGCTCCCTACTAATAATGGCCTTCTGTCACGAATGCGGTTCTGAAGTCAGCGAGGGCGAGGCGTTCTGCTCGATCTGCGGAATAGCCCTGCGCAATCCCCTTGTCGAAGATCTGAGATCAGAGGATACAGACGATGCGCCGTCTCAATCCGCCGAGCCGTTGCCAGATCAAGCGCCGGAGCCCGCGTCCGAAACCGGTGCCGCTGCGGCAGAATCGTCTGCCGAAACTGATGATACGGCCTCGGACTCCGATGTTGAGTCTGTCCCTGAAGATGATTTCGTGGACATCAGCGCATTGAAATCCGAGGAATCAGAGTCCGAGCCAGAGATGGAAGGTAGTTCTTCGGAAGAGTCCGTATCACGCGATACTTCCGAGCAGGAAACTCCGGTGATCGAAGAGCGTGAGGCAACGACGCCGCCGGAAATCGCAGAACCTCCTGCACCGGGTATTCTTGCTGACGACGCGGCTGAACCACAGATTCGGGAGCAGGCCCCTGAGAGCTCCGGTGCCGCGTCTGAAGTTCGGCCCGTGGACGAGGTTATCCAGACCCCTCTGGGCGGCGAGCCGGCAGTATCAGAGACATCGCAGGGAGAGGGGGACGCTAATGTTAGTCCTTCCGAGCCGGTTTCCAGGGAAACTGCGCCTGAGGAGATCCGCGAACGTTTTGGGGAGTCAACCGAACCACCGGCGGATGTAATTGCTGAATCCCGGGAAGAAACACCTCTGGAATCTGAATCGGCGACCGACGTTGAGGACGCTGCAGGATCAGAAGCACAGATTGGGGCGCCTGAAGATAGATCGGTCGGCGACGAAGAAGGATTTCTTGAGGATGCGACGCTTATAGCAATGCCGGTGTCGAAAGATGAAATTGCAAAGGCAAAGGCCGAGTTCGAGGAGGCGCAAAAAAAGAAAACATCCGCACAGGAGCCCGCATTTGAAGATGTCGAGTTGGCTTCAGATTCCGAACCTCAATCGACAGAAGAACCCGCTCAGGAACAGCCACCCGACAAGCCGGACACGGAAGCGGAAACAGTTATAGCTGCGAACAAGCCATCAGAGCCGAGTTCTCCCGTACAGGAAGCCGGGCAAGAACAGTTTCCGGCATCCGACGAGGATGTCGCGATTCATCAGGCCTCTGTGTCCGAGAACATTGAAGATGTCGAAGAGGGAAGTGAAGGGCCGAGTACGACTCCGAATATAGGCGTTGGTGACACCGACGGAAGCAAGGCTCCAAAGCTCCAACCTTTGACTGAAGGAACCGTGCTGAACAGCCGCTACGAGGTAGTACGGAAGATCGGTGGCGGGGGAATGGGTGCTGTCTACCTGGCAAGCGATAAGAACCTTGGCGGTGTCCTGCGCGCGGTAAAGGAAATGGTCCAGTCTTATATAGAGGAGGACCAGCAGGAAAAGGCCGTTCAGGATTTCAAACGCGAGTCGATGCTATTGACTTCTCTCGAGCATCCGTCCATCCCCACGATCTACGACTATTTCTTTGATGAGGAGGCACACCGCTTCTACCTCGTGATGAAGTACATCTCGGGAGGGGATCTCGCCGCGAGGCTTCGGTCGGCGCCGGAAGGCAAGCTTGATGAGAAGGAGGTCACCGAGTGGGCGATCCAGATCGCCGACGTGCTCGATTATCTTCACAACCGCCAGCCGCCTATCGTTTACAGGGACCTGAAGCCGGCGAACATCATGCTCGACGGAAATTCGGGCAAGGTGATGCTCATCGATTTTGGCATCGCGCGCTGGATAAACAAGGAAGAAAAGGGTGTTACCGCGGTCGGGACGATGGGCTACGCCCCGCCCGAGCTGTTCAGCGGAAATGTGGTCCCGAGTTCAGACATCTACAGTCTCGGTTCAACCGTGTTCCACTTACTTACAGGGGCCGACCCGCAGAACAACCCTCTGCTGATCTTCGACTTTGAGAAGAATCCGAAACCCCGACAGATCAATTCCAGGCTATCGGACCAGATCGAGTCGATCCTGATGCGTGCGGTCGAGTATAAGTCAGAGAACCGGTTTACGACCGCCGCTGAACTGCGCAACGCGCTGACGGAACACCTGTCGAACCTGAATGCGGGTTCCGTTACATACGGAAAAACCGAAACTCCGAAATCGGTGGCGTTCTCTGACCAGAATGTCTTCTGCGGATTCTGCGGCCAGAAGATCGTTGCGACAGATATGTTCTGCGCGTTTTGCGGAGCCAAACAGCCGCTTGCGCAGCCGGGGGTTCATTCGAAGGATTATGTGCCGGTCAAGCTGACAGCAAAACTTTTGATCGAAGGGACGAGCCAGCTTGATTACCCATCTTTCGATCTGGCAAAAGACGAAAACCTTGTGGGCAGACGCGATCCGATGTCCAACATCTTTCCCGAGGTCGATCTTTCTAAATATGATCCCCAGACCAAGATCTCGCGCAAGCACGCCAGGATCTTCAGAGATGGCGAGAACTACATGGTTGAGGACCTGGGTTCTTCCAACGGCACTTTGCTTTTGCCGGGATCGAATGAGTCGATCCGTCTGGCTCCCCATCAGGCACAGCCTTTATCGCACGGTGACCGCATAAAGCTTGGCGACACGATGCTGCACTTCGTGATCTCTGCCTGATCACATTCATCCGGAATTTCCCCACGGAATGATTCTTCCTGATCTATATGGTCTCCAATAAGAAGAAGCCGCGTCCGCGGAACAGGATAAAGACCACGCGGGTCGTCGTCGGCTTTGATCCGGAAGAACTCAAAGCTCCTTTCTTGCTCAGGTGCGGCGCACTTCTGATCGACTACATAGTGCTTATAATCGTACCTGTCATCACGCTCCTTCTTGCGAGATGGTCCGGATACGACGGGTCGAAGCTGCTCAACAGCTCGCTCAGTAATTCCGGCTGGCTGGTGACCTTTGTTATCGCCATCTGCAATTTCCTGGTCTTGCCGGCTTTTACAGGCCAGAGCATTGGCAAGTTGTTGACCGGGATCAAGATCGCTTCCAGAGACGGCACTACCGCGGGTTTCGGCGCTTTGGCACTCAGGCACTTCGTAGGATACCCTTCGACGCTGCTTACATTCGGGCTTGGTTTCATATGGTCGGCCCTGAGCCCATCCGGGCGGGCCCTCCACGATTACATCGCGGGAACCGTCGTCGTCTACGGCCGTAAATCGGTCTCCGAAAAGAGATACGTAAAGAAATCGGAATCCGAGAAGAAATAGGACGCTGCTCTTAACCGATCGACAAGACCTGTGTTATAAAAATACTTTTCGCGCTTGAGATTCTGTCCCTTCAGGACCCCTGAGATATGCCTCTTCTACGCATAAAGAACGCAGATCAGTCCACCGACACACAGCCGATAACGCGTTTGAGGACCACTATCGGAAGGTCGGCAAGGTCGGATATCTGTATTCCGGATGCATTTGCATCCAGGCTGCATGCAGAATTGCGAAAAGAGGGCGAGGGTTATTGGCTGCAGGACCTGGGTTCGGCGAACGGAACCCGCTACAACGGGACCCTCATCTCGAATCCCATTCCGGTTGTTCCCGGAGGCGAGATCCAGATCGGTGAGACCACGCTCGTTTTTGAGGACGAAGCGATCGAGGAGAGCAAGAATGCAACACTGATCGCCGACAGCACGCAGTCGCTGGATCCCTCGATGACGATCTCGTTTGCGAGAAAGAAAAATCCCACTGCCGAGATCCTCGAGTCGCAATTCTCCTCAAGGACCGACCTCCTCGGTCTTATCAGTAAGGTAGGCGTCGCCCTACTTTCCTCGACAGGGCTGGAAGAAACCTTGAACCAGGTGGCTTCCCTTGTTTTTGAGGCCGTTCCGGCCGATCGTGTGGTGATCATGCTTCGCGACGAGGAAAGCGCTCAGGAAGACGGAATGAAGATCGCCGTTGCCCGCGAGCGGGAAAAGACCGACCAACTAACGGAAGTTCGGATCAGTACGACCGTAATGGAAGAGGTCATGGTGAACGGAAAGTCGGTCCTGACCTCGGACGCCCAGCACGATCCAAAGTTCGCAAGCCAGACGATGGCTCTCTTGGGGGTTCGTTCGGTTCTCGCCGTGCCCTTGAGCGTTTCCGACAAGGATGTCTTCGGGATCATTTACGCCGATTCTCCGACCTACGAGAACACATTTACGGAAGAGCACCTGAACATCCTTACAACACTTGCCTCTGTTGCATCCATTCGTGTTGAGAATGCTACGCTGACAGAAGAGCGGATCGAACGGGAAAGGATGGAACGGGAGCTCGAACTCGCCACAGAGATCCAGCAGCGGTTCCAGCCTTCCGCACCGCCGCAGATGGATTCGTATGAGCTTCAGGGCATCTCCTTTGCCTGCTATGAGATAGGCGGCGATTATTATGACTTTATCCCGCGCCACAACGGGAACATGCTGATCGCTCTTGGTGACGTGTCAGGAAAGGGAACTGCCGCCGCATTGCTGATGTCGTCGCTTCACGCCGCGATACACGCACAGACGATGGCGAGAAGTGCGCTCCCGGATATGGTGTCCGCCGTCAACGAATACCTTGCGAGCAATACTCCTTCGAACCGATTCATCACGTTCTTTGTCGGTGAACTTGATCCCGAATCGGGAGAAATGATCTACATTAACGCGGGCCACAATCCCCCCCTTGTCGGGCGATCCGACGGGGGAGTCGAGGAGCTTGCCTCGGGTGGATTCCCGCTTGGGATCATGCCCGGAGCGGATTTTGAGGTCGGAAGCATCAAGCTGGAAGAAGGCGAGGCTATAATCGTCTTCTCCGACGGTGTTTCCGAGGCGGAGAACAACGAAGGTGAGGAATTCGGGATTGACCGGCTCTCTGCCGTTGTCAAAAAACACATCTCGCGTTCCGCCTCGGGCCTCAGGGACAAGATAGAATCCTCTCTTTCTGCCTTTACAGGGACCGCTCCTGCCAACGACGACATCACGCTGGTGATCGTCAAACGAAAACACGCCGAAGCGGGAGTCTCGGCAACCGCGTAGTTAGGGTTAAATACTGTTAAAACCTGTTGACCAACCGGGCGGTTGTGTCCTATTATTGGGGTTGGCGGATCCTCACTCACCTTTCCGCGAATCCCTCCATGGCCTCCAAAAAGCGATTCATAAGCCTGAAGTACATCGTTACCCTGACACTTGTGTTTGTAGGGATGGTACCTCTTTTGATTACGGGTTGGTTCCTTTCCGAAGGAAGCGCCCGTGAACTTCGTTCCGCGGAAGGCAGGTATCAGACCCAGCTTGTACAGGACAAAGCGCGGCAGATCGAGTTGTTCGGGCAAAGTTATGTTGAACTGGTCCGAAGCTTCGCCAAAGCACTAGAGATCGCCGACAACGAGGCGCTTCTTTCGTCCGTTGAGACCCAAAAGGAGCTTGGGGCCACACTCGAGGAAAGACCGCAGCTTCTCGCGCTCATTATCAAGCCGGTTTCCGGAGAATCCCTCTCGGCATTCAGGTCAGAGCTGATCGACCGCGGAGAGATCGAGCGGCTGTCTGAAACTGCTTTGGGAGACATTTCCGATTCGCCGATGTCCATCGGCCAGCCGACAATGATCCCAAGGACCGGCGAGGTTGTTTTTACGATCGCGATACCAGTCGTCAATGACGGGGAACTTTCGGCGGCCGTTGTTGCGATCGTCTCTCTGGACTCGATCTCGACCATTGCCTCGGAAAGACCCGTGAGCGAGGCAGAGCTGTGGGATGCGGGTCTCCCGATCATATTCGTGGTGGATGAGGCCGGGAAGCCGATCTATCATCCGAATTCCGCGGTGCTTTCAAGCAGGCGACCGCTCATCGACATCAGGATCGTGAGCGAATGGCTTGAGACCAGAGACCAGATCCAGTCGGCCCTTCTGCCCTTTAATGTCGAACGTGATGCGGTAGGCCATGACATGATCGGCGCCTACTCGACAGCAAGCATCTTTGACCAACTGAAGTTCGGGGTGATCGTAATGCAGGAAGAGAGCAAGGCCCTCGCGTCAGTCGGCGAAATGCGACGCCAGACGTGGCTTATAAGTCTTGCTTTTGCTCTTATCGCACTGCTGCTGGGTCTTTTTTCTGCACGCCAGCTTTCGCTTCCGATTCTCAATCTCGTATCGGTAGCACAGAAGATCGCGTCCGGGGATCTCTCAACGAGGATCGAGACGAAAAGTATCACTGAGATCGGTACGCTCGGCGAGGCCTTCAACACGATGAGCGACGAACTCGAGGAGCACATCGCAAAGCTTGCGAAGGCCGCCAAAGAGAACAAGGAACTCTTCGTTGGAACCGTCAAAGCCCTTGCCGCCGCAATCGACGGAAAGGACCGCTACACACGAGGCCATTCGGAACGCGTTTCTCGAGTTTCCGTCGCTATTGGTCAAAGGCTCCAGATGGATGAAGAAGAGCTCGAAAAGCTCCGGATCAGCGCACTTCTCCACGATGTCGGCAAGATCGGTATAGACGACTCGATACTTAAGAAACCGGCGGCCCTCACTGCTGAGGAGTACGAGATCATGAAGACTCATCCTCAGCAGGGTTACAAGATCATGAAGAACATCCCTGCGATGAAAGACTTTCTCCCGGGAATGTACATGCATCACGAAATGGTCAATGGCGAGGGCTATCCCCAAGGGTTGAAGGATGAACAGATCCCTCTTCAGGCGAAGATCGTTTCGGTTGCCGACACCTTTGACGCGATGACGATTGACCGGCCTTATTCGAAAGGCATGGCCCTCGGCGAAGCGCTCGACAAGATCGAGTCTTTCGTCGGCTCCCGCTACGATCCGGATGTCGTCTCTGCGCTTAGGCAGGCGTGCGAGGACGGCCAGATCGGTGTCGGCCGCGTGAAGTTGAAGAAGTTTGCCGAAAAGCCTTCGAACAGCGAAGGCTCTTCTGCCAAGCGGGTCGCCTGATCCGCTGTACGAGAATCCGCTTGTCCTTAAGCGGGTACTGATCGAAAGACAACAACACTCAAGTAGAGAATTTCCAATGAGGAATCCTGAAGAGGCCTGGCAGGTTGACGTTAACGGTCAGGTCTACGACACGACATTCGGAGAATTGCCGACCTGGATCGCCGACAATGCTCTGCTCGAGACCGACAAGGTCCGAAGGGGTGAGCTGCGTTGGCTGGAGGCCGGAAAGGTACCTGCTCTCGTCCCTTTCTTCAACGCAAAGGCCGAGGGAAGAGAATTGCCCGGGGTCTCGGTGACTACGACGGTCGCCGAAACACCTTCTGATCGGGAGGCGGTTCCTGAACAACAAGAGGCTGATGTCCACGGAACGTGGCAGAACAATGAAAACGATCAAGAAATGACTTCTGCCCCCGCCACGGAAGCTGTCGCCGTTCCGAATCAGGGATTCTGCAGTATTCATAAGGAAGTACCCTCGAAGTACGTTTGTTCCGCTTGTCATCACCCTTTCTGCGGAGAATGTCCGGAAGGGTTCGGCGCAAACGTAAGGATCTGCCCATATTGCGGTGCAATGTGCAAGGACGCCGCCCAGGCGGCTATGGAGGATCAGGAAGAACGCCAGTTCAGGGCAGACATCGCGGCTGGCTTCGGATTTGACGATTTCGGCAAGGCCATCTCCTATCCCTTCAAGTACAAGTCAAGCCTCGTGATAGGCGGGTTCCTCTTCGCTATCCTGACCATCGGTCAGAGCGCGGGCTCGATGGGAAGCATTTTCCTGATTGCAGCGGCGTTGTTCTGCTTTATGATGGCCAACGCGCTCACATTCGGAGTGCTGGCGCACACAGTGAACGACTTCTCCCAGGGAAAGATAGGCAAGGATTTCATGCCGAGCTTCGATGACTTTTCCCTATGGGAGGACGTCGTTCATCCCTTTTTCCTCAGCGTTGCGGTCTATGCATCTTCGTTCGGACTATTGATCCTGCTTGTCGTCGGAATGGTGTGGTACGCCTGGAGCACGTTCTCCCAGGCTATAAGCCCGGGCGGCGACCCTGCGATGGCTATGCTTGCGGAAGACGAAGGGCAGACTCCCGCACATCTCCAGGAGATCATGCGAAAGGCTCGCGAGCAGAACGAGATGCTTGGCGAGACCGAGGTGGGCGAGGACGGGCTGACGGATCTTCAGCGATCGACACTGGAAGAAGAGGCTGAGTTCATGCGGCTCAACGAGATGGCCGAGAACTACCGCGGTCAGCAGCTCGAATCTGTCGTTGGGCCCACTCCTGAACAGCAGGAGGCACAGCTTCATGCCGCGGTGATGCAGTTTATACGGGTCGCCGGGGCTTTCATAATCCTTGCCGGACTCGCATTCTTCTGGGGAATCTTCTATTTTCCGGCGGCGTGCGCCGTTGCGGGATATACACGGTCTTTCACTGCAACGATCAATCCGCTGGTCGGTCTTGATACGATCCGGCACCTTGGCGTCGACTACCTGAAGATTCTCGTTATGGTGTTTCTGATCTCGATAGCTTCCGGAATCGTCGGGATGATACTCGGTATGATCTTCTTTCCCTTCGACCTTCCGGCCTTCGGGAATCTACCGGCAAAATTTTTCGGCGGTTTCGTGACTTTCTACTTTTCTGTAGTCTTTTCCGTGACCCTCGGATACGCACTCTACAAGAATTCCGAAAAGCTTGGCTTCTACAGGAGTTAGCTCGGGCAAGGGTTGGTTTGCCGCCGGCGATTCGCTCGTCGGCGGCTTTTCGTATTGCGCGACCGTTTGTTCGCGCTTTGGCTCGTGTCTATAATCTTAAGTTTACGATTTTAAGGCAGTATCCGGCGCGAATCCGCTTTGGATAGGGTAGTTTATGGCTTTTTGGCGAAGGAAGAGTAAAGAAGACAAGTTTTCTTCATCCGTTCTGGGCCTCGACAAGTCGCTCGAGGAACTCAAGGCGGAAGAGGAACGGGTCGAAAAGGAATTTGGTGTCCGGTTTAACAAGGCAATTGCCAAGACCCGCGACTCTATAAACAGCCGGCTGGACACCGTTTTTGAGAACCGGAAAAAGATCGACGAGGCATTTCTTGAAGAGCTTGAGGAGATGCTCATCTCGACCGATATTGGCGTTTCCACCACGTTCGAGATCATCGAGGCGGTCAGAAAGGGAGTTTCAAGGGACGAGATCCGTGATCTGGAAGCTCTGAAGTCAGCAATCAAAGGAGAACTTCTGACCATTCTTGGCGGCGTGGGGAATCACGGAGTAGGATCTGAGACGGAAGCGCCGAAGAGCGTCACCCCTTATGTGCTGATGGTAGTCGGTGTCAATGGAGTCGGTAAAACGACGACAATCGGCAAGCTCGCTCAGAGGATCAAACAGGAACAGAACGAGGTGATGATCTGTGCTGCTGACACCTTCCGCGCAGCAGCGTCCGAACAGCTTGAGATATGGTCCGAAAGGGCCGGCGTGCCGATCATTCAGCAAAAACAAGGCACCGATCCGGCTGCCGTTCTTTTTGACGCACTTAAATCTGCGAAAGCAAAGAAGGCCGATGTACTCATCGTAGACACCGCGGGAAGGCTTCACAACAAATCAAACCTGATGGCAGAGCTTGAAAAAATGAAGCGGGTTGCTTCGAGAGAGGTGGAAGAAGCGCCTCATGAGACCCTGCTCGTGATTGACGCCGTGACCGGCCAAAACGGTCTCGAACAGGCAAGACAGTTCACCAAGGTCGCAGACGTTACCGGGATCGTTCTTACGAAACTTGACGGTACTGCTAAAGGCGGGATTGCAGTCGCCATCTCGAAAGAACTGGATCTGCCAATCCGCTACGTTGGTATCGGCGAGAAAGCCGACGACCTCATGGTCTTTGATCCCGAAGACTACGTAAACGGCCTTTTTGCATAGTTCAAATACCGTGCACGAGAAGACAGCCAAGACCACCAGTTCTTATGACGAGTCGCTGACACGCAGGGCCATCGACCTTGCCGAAGCCGGCCGGGGCAGAGTCTCGCCAAGCCCGCTTGTGGGATGCGTCGTGGTTTCGAATGACGGTGAGATCGTAGGCGAAGGGGCATATATTTTCTCCGAAGTGACTCACGCAGAGATCTATGCTTTGAACGAGGCAGGTGAACGCGCCAGGGGCGGAACGGCGTACGTTTCGCTCGAGCCACACGCCCATCACGGGCGGACCCCGCCTTGTACCGAGGCGTTGATAAAAGCGGGCATCAAGCGCGTCGTTTGTCCGATGGAAGACCCGAATCCACTGGTTTCCGGAAAGGGATTTCAGGAACTAGAATCAGCAGGAATTGAGGTGGTTCGAGGGATTCTCAAGGATGTTGCCGAAAAGCAAAATGAGAAGTTCATCTGCTGGCATAGAAACCGGCGGCCATTCGTACATCTGAAGTCGGCGATGTCGGTGGACGGCCGGGTCGCTACAAAGACGGGAGATTCAAAATGGATCACGTCGGCGAGCGCACGACAGTACGGTCAGCAATTGCGGTATGAATATGACGCAATCCTTGTCGGTGCGGATACTGTGAGGGCTGACGATCCTGCTTTGACAGACCGCACAGGAAAGCCCAGGGACCGGGATCTTCTCCGCGTGGTCCTGGACAGTTCACTGCGCACAGACCCAGGGTCCAGAGTCGTAAGCACAGCGCCGGAACATCCGACACTTTTTGTTGCCGGTTCGGAAGGTGAAAGCAAGGCAGAGGAGATTCGCGGTTCGGGAGCGGAAGTAGCGGTCATTCAAGGCGGCCCGAGGAACGTCTCTGTGGTTCTCGATGAACTCTACACACGTCAGATCACGAGTGTGATTGTTGAAGGCGGACCTTCCGTCGCCGGTTCATTCGTCGAATCCGGGCTCGTCGACAAGTTCACGTTTTTTTTGGCACCCAAGATCATCGGAGGAGAGGCAGCACCGGCAGCGATCGGAGGCGAAGGCCCTTCAGCGTTGACAGAGGCTATCGGTCTCAGAGATATGACATTTGAGCTCGTCGGACCGGACCTGATGATCACAGCGTATCCGTCCGAATAGTTCCGCGCTTCAGTTATGGGAAATGAACCCCAGGAGCCCCGCGTTCCGTTCTCGAAAAGATCGCTCGGCCAAAATTTTCTCACAGACAGAAACTACATCGAGAAGATCGTATCCGCGGTCGATCCAAGGGCCGGAGATCATATATTGGAGATCGGTCCCGGAAGAGGCGCGCTTACTGAAGGATTGGTCGCTTCAGGCGCCAAGGTGACGGCTATCGAGTTGGATGATCATTTGGCGGATGCACTTGAGGAGCGCTTTCTACATGATTCGAATTTCGAGATGCTGCGGGGAGATATTCTGGAAACGGACTTGCAGCAGATTTCCAGAGCTGAGAACGGAAAGCTGAAGCTGGCTGCAAATCTTCCCTATAACATTTCGACCCCCATTCTCAGGAAGCTATTTAAACAACGGCACCTGCTTTCAGAGGTTACGGTAATGCTGCAAAAAGAGGTCGCCGAACGTCTCGCAGCAGCTCCGGGGGACAGCAAACGCGGCTTTCTGACGGTCCTCATCGCACGAGGGTTTGGCATCCGAAGGCTGTTCGAGGTACCGCCAAACGCCTTTCGTCCTGTGCCAAGAGTAGATAGTGCAGTTGTTCGGCTCGTCCCGATACTATCCGATCCTGACTTTCCCGATGGCAAGTTTGAGATGCTTGTAAGTGCTGCCTTCAGGCAGAAGCGGAAAACGTTGAAGAACAATCTTGATGTTTCGGACGGATGGGTTGGCGAGCAGGTGTCACTTTTTGGCGGGGCTGCAGAGTTGCTGGGAGGATCTGGGATCGAGGCTTTGGCGCGTGCAGAGGCCCTCGAAACGGCCGAGTGGACCAGGCTACTAACGAATCTGATCGATCGGCACAAATAGAAACTGCCCGGACCAAAGGCTGGTCCGGGCAACAATCCTTGATTCAACTCAGATCAGGGATGAACCGGAAGGGTTGGGAGCGGGACATCTCCATCAACCCCAAATTGTCTCGCAAAGAATCCAGAGGTGGACCCGAGAATGTACCAGGTCCTGTCGGAGTTTCTGTAGACCGCGGCGTCAGTGATTCCGTCCCCGTCATAATCCCCGGGCGCCGGAGTGTCACCGGGTGAGCCCCACGGAAATGCGAAGAATGACGGATTCTCGCTTCTAACCACATACCAGGTCGAAAGCGACGGTCTGAAGAAGGCCAGGTCCGCCTTGCCGTCACCTGTGTAATCGCCAACCGTCGTGAGGTCTCCAGGTGATCCGAACGAATAACCGATCGGACCGTCGGACGACCGAAGCTGCCACCACTGCTGAACTGAAGGTCTGAAGACGGCGATATCGTCGATGTCATCACCGTCAAAATCAGCGATCGTTGGGAGATCCTCTGCAATGCCAAAACCTACAGCTGACACGGCGCCGTTCGATGACTGGTAAATAAACCACGTAGCGCTCGACGGCCGGAAAACTGCGGGATCGTCGATCCCGTCACCGTCAAAATCCCCGGGTGCCGGCACATCGCCGGTCGCACCAAAAGGAAAAGCAAAGAACGAGTCATCGTCACTTCTGAGCACAAACCATTCTGCTGTACTGGGCCTGAAAAAGGCGATATCGGTTTTTCCGTCTCCGGTGAAATCCGCCGGGACCGGGATATCCGTCGATGTGCCGAAGTTCAGGCCGCGGGTACCATCGTTGCCGCTAAAAAGAAACCACCACTGCGAATCGCTTCCTGGAGGTTCCGGTGACGGCCTCCAGACGGATACGTCCGTTGCCCCGTCACCGTCAAAATCAAGATAAGCTGCTCCGGGATTGGTCGCGGTTGTAATCGTAAGGGTGGCTGCCGTAACCGAGCCAACATCTTCAAAGTTGACGTCATTCAATCTGAGGATCCAGACGCCGTTCGGATCCATCGTCGGCGGAAACGAGATGGACAATTCTGTCAGCGGAGCATTTGTTGTGGCGGCAAGAGGACCCGTCTCTGTCGTGCGGTAAGCCCCGGGCGGAACCGAGTTCACGTTGTCAGCCGCGGCGGTCCACCAATTTGTTCCTGCGGCAGAGTCGCGAAACGTATATACACCACTCAAAGCAGAACCGTCGCCACATGGAAATGCCGCAGTGGCACCCGTTCGGCCAAACAGAAGATGTTCCGTCGCATCGGGAGCTATCAAAGTTGCAGATATGTCGCCGACCCAGTTGTGATCGATCGTGACCTGTATCTCGACCGAAGTAACGGAGCCGAGCATCCCTGAAACGTCAAACATTACGTCTCGTGATGTTGGTGCTGGATTCCCGCAGCCAGAAATCGCATCCGGGATGTCACCGAGATTCGTTCCGGGAACCGGATTAACGTTCACAGCTAGCTGTCCATCTGACCGGGCAGCGATGACGTTTGTTGCGATCAATGAGAGTGCGATGAACAACCCGGCAGTTGCAAGACGTGACAGTAATGTATTGATAAGCTCTTTTTTTACGAGAATGCTGAGTGAACGGTATTTCATCTCTGGGAGTCCTTTGGAAACGTACTTCTGGCGCGTGTTTGATCTTCCGATGCTTTTAAAGTTGTTTTTAACGGATAGTATACGCCTAAACACACCAAAACTTCATATTTGCGAAGAAGAAGGGGAGGAAACACGAAGGCTTGAGACCCATTAAGGGGATGAAGGGGATGGAGAATTGATGATTGAGAATTAAGAGTTCAAGGCTCAAGGGTCAATTTCATCCCTGTCAAAAGAAAGCAAGAAAACAAGATAGACAGAATCTACAAGATGGAAGATTGATAATTGACAATTGAGAATGGTTGATTCTAGTTTCAGTTTCCAATGGCCAACGTAGTCGCTTGACTCGGATATTAAGTGGGGAATCTCGTCGCTCATCTACCTTGAAAAGCAATCCCCTTTCATGAATGCGAATTCCTGAACTTTGAAATCTCGATTTTCAATTCTCCAGCCCCTTCACCCCTGTCAAAAGAATGCGAGAAAATAGGATAGACAGGATCTACAGGTTGGAAGATTAATAATTGACAATTGAAAATGGTTGATTCTAGTTTCAGTTTCCAATGGCCAACGTAGTCACTCGAGCCGGATGTTTAGTGGGGCTCGTCGCTCATCTCCTTTGAAAGACAATCCTCTTTCACGTATGCGAATTCCTGAACTTTGAACTCTCAATTTTCAATTATCAATCTTCCATCCTGCCCATCCTGTCCATCCTGTTTGTCTTCTCTTCTTCCGTGTTAGTTCACGCTTACTGAGCTCGGCAGCGGGACATCGCCGTTCGCCCCGAACAGCACCGCCTGGAAGCCGTTAGTCGAGCCGAAGATGTACCACGTCCTGTCACTCGGTCTCCAGACAGCGGGATCGAACCTTCCGTCTCCGTCAAAGTCTCCCGGTGACGGGACATCGCCGTTCGCTCCCCAGGGGAATGCGAAGAACGAGTCGTCCTCACTCCTGATCACATACCATTCGGACGTCGAGGGCCTGAAGAACGCCACATCGGCCTTTCCGTCTCCCGTCCAGTCGCCGACCGCGGTCCTGTCCCCCGGAGCCCCGAACTGGAAGGCCTTTACTCCTTCAGAAGATCTCAGGAGCCAGAACTGGTTGTCAGGCGATCTGTAGACACCCACGTCATCCATCCCGTCTCCGTCGTAATCGGCAACGATCGGCTGATCGGCAGAAACTCCGAAAGGAACGACCGAAAGGCCTCCGTCGGAAGATCTGACGATAAACCATGTTCCAGAAGAAGGCCTGTAAACAGCGGGATCGGCCTTTCCGTCGCCGTCAAAATCACCCGGAGCGGGAATGTCTCCCGAAGCACCGAACGGGAAGGCAAAGAAGGAATCATCCTCGGACCTCAAGATGAACCACTCTCCGGTGGAAGGCCGCCAGAAGGCTATGTCGGTCTTTCCGTCGCCTGTGAAATCGGAAGCTACAGGGATGTCGTCCGAGTTACCGAACTGAAGGCCTCGTGTCCCCTGATCCGAGGACCTGAGGAACCACCACTGCGAGGAAGACCCCTCGGGGCCTACATTCTCGGCAAGAGAGCCTGCGTTCGGACGGAAGACCGAGACATCGGTCTTTGAGTCGCCGTCAAAATCGAAAACGGTTGAGGGCGTGATCGCGGTAGCTTCACCGAACACCGTGAACGTAAAGAGTCGCGATACGCTAAAGCCGTTAGTAGCTGCCGGATCATTGACATACCACCGACCGAAGAATGTTTGGCCGACCAGCGCCGGATCGTTGGGTATCTGGATGCTGACCGATGCCACGACTGCAGGGCTCCCGTTTGCTGGGATGTTCACAACCGTTCGAGTAAAAATTCCCGAGGCAGGAACTGAGGATCCAATCCCCGGATCGGAATCATCGATCACAAGCACTGCCTGTGTGTTGGAAATGGTATCCGAAACTGCGACCGTAAAACTCGGATTTCCGACGATTGGCGGCTCGATAGCCGTGACTACCGGTACTATCCCGCCCGTTCCCGGTCTTCCGTTTCCACTTACAACCGGCACTCTCGAGCCTTCGCTGTAAAGGGTCGGTCGGTCAAAAGGCGGTAGCTCGTTCGCTACCCTTGGATCGGTCATCGGTCGGCTGAGAAATGCGACCAGATCAGCCTTTTCCTGAGCCGTAAGATTCAGCGGCCGGATCAAAGCATGATCGATGTTTGGCGCGTCAAAGTCTCCCCCACGGTCGTAGAACTCAACCACTTCGGCAAGTGACTGAAGCCGCCCGTTGTGCATGAATGAAGACTTCAATTCGCCATTCCTTAATGTCGGCGTACGGTAACTGCCGCGGTCAGCCTCGACTCCCGTCACATTAAAGCGGCCCCCGTCCTCAGTAGCCGGTCTTACCCCGATGTTGTGGAAATTGCCGTCAGAGAACACTTGCCCGCCGTGACAAACATTGCATTGATTGACCACAAAGACCTGCCTGCCTTGTTCTTCGCTAGGCTGAAGGAACTCGATGTTCTGCAGTGCACGGTCGAAAGGCGTCTGGTCCGAAAATAGTGTCCTCTCGTGAGTCGCTATCGCCATCGCGATTCTTGCCGGTGTCACGTCGGACGTGCCAAATGCCTCTTCAAACAATTCTGGATATGTCCTGTCGCCGATCCAGGTTTCAAGTGCCGCCGGAATATTCTCTGCAAGTACCAGTGGAGTCGACGATTCTATCTGCGCCGCTGCCTCGAGCCAGTCACGACCCTGATGGGCCATTTCAGCGTCGGAAAGCGGAGGGCCGACAGACTGGCTCTCAAGCCCTCCGAACAGATCCAGGATCTGTGCGTCGGTGATAGGGTCCCGAAAGATATCGGTGGCCCTGCCGTCCCAAAACAAACCGTTCGCTGTGTAAGCCGCATTAAGATAAGTAGGCGCTTTTCGGCCGGTGACTTGAGCATTCACACCGAAAGTCGGTGAGATTCCGTAGGTCCCGTCCGAAAAATTCACGGGCACGCCGGCAGATCCGACCACATCATCATCGTTCCCGAAGACCCCGTCAGGACCGGGATTCACCGATGCCTGGTTTCCCGGAACTGCCCTTGGATCACTTCCGCCCGCTGCAGGCTGGTGGCACGTACCGCATGCCACGGTCCGCGTTGAAGAAAGTTGTTCATCCCAGAATAGCGCCTTGCCCAGATATGCCTTGGCGGCGGTGATCGGATTTCCCGCAGGCATCGGCGGAGGGCCGAGCGGATCAAAAGGGCCAGGGGCTGTTTTTCCCATCGCACGAGTTCCTGTATCGGGAGTGCTGGGGGCGCTTTGCGTCGAAGCATTCTCGGCTCGGACCCAGTAGTAATAGGTTTGATCGACAACGGCAGTGTGATCGAAAAAGAAGTTCGCGGGTGTGGAACCGATCTCGGTTGCAGTCCCTGGATCTTCAACGGTGTTCCTAAGGACCGTATAAGTGTCTGCGCCCCAGATCGTATCCCACCGGAGCCCGACCTTGTTGTTATAGTCGTTGTCAGAAGCCGTGACTCCGGTCGGCGCTGACAGCGGCTCTCCGGCTGCCTCAACATTCGGGCCCGGCCCGGAATAGAAAAGTACGAAAGAAACACCTGCGATCACGGCAAAGATCATCGTGACGCAGGCCTTAACAACTCTGGTGGCGTGCCGGTCGGTCTTCATAAGTCTGTTTTGCAATCAGGGTTGGTGCGAATAAGCCGGGTTTCGGGCAGTAGCCTTGGGAATGCGGCCCCCTGCGAAAGCAAGAGTATATTACAGTGGTCTCTGATTCGAAAAATCGGTGAGGGACAGAACGATCGATTCTCCTTTACGAACCGAACAAGGAGACCGAATGCCCTTCGCGTATGTACCGGACTACCTGTCCTAACCCTTAGAGAAATGGTTTGAGGACCGAGAGGCTTGTTCTTGATCCTTCAACCTGAATTTTGTTTGACGAGTGGGCTGTCATCGATTGGCTTTGACCGTCGCCCATCCGGCCGGGCGGGAGAACAGGACGGACCGTATAAGGCCTTCAGGGTGTCCGAAGAAACCATAGGCATAGTTCTTATGATTCTCGAGGGAGTTTTTTCTGATCGGCGTGCTTGGACGACTTTGCCAGTTACGTACACGAGCATTGAAGGCCAGCAAATCCTGCCGCTATGGATTTCGCGAGATCGCGATCTGATGAATGCGCAAGCAGTCCGATTCTGTAAGAAGGCCGGAGTTGTTTAAGAGGAAGCGACTGCTTCACGCACAGGCGAACCGGCGACGTAAGAAGGAACTTTTCCATCCGGAGGAACTTGGTAGATGATCAACGTGAAGCGGCTTGAGCCCGATGAAGGCAGTAGCGCTAGAAACGCTGTTCGGACGGTGTTGCTCGAGGAAGTGTCCGAAGCTCATCTGTCCCGTTTTCTGAATTCGAAGGAAAACTACTTGATCGTCGCCGAAAAGCACGGCGAGGCCGCGGGGATCTTGCTCGCATATAAGCTTACAAGGATCAGGGACGAAGGAGCAAAGCTGTTTATCTATGAAATAGAGGTACGTGAGAGTTTTCGTAGGCAGGGAATCGGTACGGGCCTTATTGAGAAGATCAGGGAGATTGCAAAAGGCCAAGGAGTCGGTACGATCTTTGGTCTTACGAACCCTGCATATGGGGGCGCCGAAAGTTTTTATGAAAACACCGGAGCCGAGATTCAGGCACGAAACGAGATCCTATTCACATACAAAACGGGGTAATGATTCTACGCTTTTGCTATTTCCGAACGATGCCGTAAGGTAGAGATTCCGGCCGAGGCTTGTATCGGCAGGAGCAGGATTACCGTGAACAAACTTGAAATAATACCGCTCGGCGGGATCGGCGAATTCGGTATGAACACGATGGCGGTCCGGTTCGATGACGAAATGATCGTCATCGACGCCGGAATGGGCTTTCCGGAAGAATCCTCATACGGTGTCGACATCGCCATCCCCGATTTTGAACTTTTGGAACCCTATCGTGCTGAGATCACCGCTCTTTTTTTGACACACGGCCACGAAGACCACATAGGCGCTGTCCCCTATTTTCTTAAGAGGTTTAATGTACCGGTCTATGCGTCGAGATTTACGCTCGGTTTCATAGAGAGAAAACTTGAGGAGCACGGCATTCTTGGAGATGTGCTCATGCACACCGTCGAAGCGCGCGACGTCGTGGAGGTCGGAAGTTTCGACGTTGAGTTCATCAATGCTTCGCATTCGCTTATCGACTGTTTCTCGCTTGCTGTCACTACACCGGTCGGTACGATCGTCCACACGGGCGACTACAAGATCGACGACACCCCTGTTATCGGAGATCCCTATGATCTCGAGGCCTTGAGGAAGATAGGAGATGAAGGTGTACTTGCCTTGTTCTCCGATTCAACCAACGCAACAGTTCCGGGGCGCACACCTTCGGAATCTGAAGTTGTACCAGAACTGGAAAAGATATTTGACGATTCCGAGGGCAGGTTGATTGTCACGACATTTTCTTCCTCTCTTCACAGGATCCAGATAATTCTTGATCTCGCGGAAGCGTTCGGACGGCGGGTGTGTGTCCTCGGACGTTCAATGATGGCCAATGTGGAACTTGCCGAGGAAATGGGATTTCTTGAGGTTCCGGAAGGGGTTCTTGTCGGACTCGCTGATTCAAGGGCGCTTGAAGATGATCAGCTTGTTTATCTCGTCACCGGCTCCCAGGGTGAGCCGAGGGCGGTGATGTGGAACCTGGCGACCCAAAGTTACAAAGGCCTGTCGATCAGGCAAGGGGACACGGTGGTCCTCTCAGCCCGAATAATTCCCGGTAATGAGAAGCGCATCTCAAAGATGATCGGTGCGATCTACCGGAAGGGCGGCAACATCATCGAGGAAAAACGCAGATTGATACATGTTTCCGGACACGGGTCCCAGGAGGACATACGGATCATAACTGAAACCGCGCGGCCAAAATTCGTGATTCCGATTCACGGAGAGTTCCGGATGCTTTTCCGGCACAAGGAGTTCCTGAAGAACCATCTTGGGTACAGGGATGACCGGGTCGTTATAGTCGAAGATGGAGATGTTCTGGAACTGACTCCGGATTCTGCAAGGATCATCGATCAGATCGAGCCATCAAGAGTGTTTATCGAAGATGACGGATTTCGTGAGATAGCACAGCAGACCCTGAAGGAAAGGAAGAAACTGGCGTTCAACGGTGTAGTCAACCTGACAGTCACGATCGATCAATCGTCGGGAAAGATGCTTGCGGACCCGGTGTTCTCCGTGCGTGGCGTGGGCGGCGTCAACGGTACAAACGGATTCAGTGCCGACGCTGTTGAGATCGTTAGAAAGGCTGTCAATGAAATAGGCGTAAAAGGCCTTGCCGACATCCCTTCGGCAGAAGAACACCTGCGTCTCGCCCTCAAGCGGTATATCAAGAAAACCGCAGGTTCTAAACCACTTATCATTCCAAGGATAGTCCGAGCCTCCGGGAGCAGGGCGGAATGACACGGTCGGCACGCGAGATCCTGAAAAGCTCGAAAATCGTGGTTTCTCCGGAGACTTTCTTCGTTGTTTCAGTCGACCACGAGAACTTCGTGAAGTTGCTTTCAGACCCGGACCGTTCTCCCCGAATGAACTCGGAGTTTCTGATCTTCAAGGATAAATGGGAAGTTACCCTGGTCGTTGACAGCGCGGATTTCGGAAATCTTGGAAAGGCGATCGACGGCGCTTCGGTGGAAGGGAACTTCAGGTTGCTCAGTTTTGACGCGGAGATGGGTTTCGATGTCGTCGGGTTTATGTCGGCAGTTGCGTCCATCCTTGCAGCGGAGAACATATCGATCCTTCCTTTTTTCTCCTTCAACCGGGATCACGTGCTGGTCAAACAGGACGACTTGCCGAAAGCGCTGAAGGCCTTTCGAGGGATCGTCTCGGAAGTCTGCTAGAAGCGGATCCCGCAAGTACCGGCTTTCACGACGTTCCACTGGCCGTTCAAAGAACTGGAAAGTTCGCAGCGGACAGCAAACATGTGCCAGAGGAACGAAAGATATGAATAGACTACTTGTAGCACTTCTACTCTTCACTGCCGGGGCCATCGTCCTGCCTGTAAGCAGCAAAGCGCAAACAGTAACGGAAGAGATCAAAGTAGCCCACTACAGGCAGTTCTGCGAGGGAGTGGTTCCGAAGAAGTGCCTGGTCGTTAAACGCCAGAATGAGACCGAGTACAAGCCTATACGTGACGAAATCGAAGATTTCAATTATCAGGCCGGAAGCGAGTATCTCTTGAAGGTTGAGATCGAGAAGGTCGCAGCGCCGCCGAAGGACACATCCGGTTATATTTACCGGCTCAAAGAGGTTCTTGAAACGACTGAAAAGCCCCATAGAGGGCTCGACATCGATCTCTACGGAACAAAGTGGCGGCTCGAAAGGCTGGATGGCGAGGCCGTTGACAAGGCGAGCGGGGCGTGGATGGCATTCAACGCTGCAGAAGGCGGCATCT
The DNA here is from genome assembly GCA_003385635.1 of Acidobacteriota bacterium. Classification (GTDB taxonomy): domain Bacteria; phylum Acidobacteriota; class Blastocatellia; order Pyrinomonadales; family Pyrinomonadaceae; genus Aridibacter. The sequence continues at coordinate 1,501,360 of QQUY01000001.1, forward strand.
ACGGATACGGCGGCTGTAATAGCTTTGGTGGTTCATTCGCTCTTGTTGAAGACGCGTTTGCCACTTCTGCAATTAGATCGACGAAACGAGCCTGCCTGATCGATTGGGGAGTCGAGGAAGGGTTCTACAAAGCTCTTTCGATAGGGGGTAAGGTTGAGTCGCATGGGGGTTCGTTCTCCATCAATAGCGAAGGAAAAGAACTTCTGAGGTTTGTTCCTTTCGAGTAGCGCGATCTCTCGACCAGAAGTTTGTGCAGGAGTGCCGGGTCAATGTAGACTTGGCCTCCTGCATTTCTTTGTATGGCCAGAGAATACTTAAGAAACAAGAAGATCTTCCTTACCGGTGCCTCAAGCGGCATCGGGTCGGAAATGGCTGTCCAGATGGCTCGCAAGGGAGCCGTTCTCGGCCTTCTTGCACGGAGGGAGTCAGAACTTGAGAAGGTGGCCGAAGCCGTGATTGCAGAAGGCGGCGAGGCGAGGGTGTTTCCCGGCGATGTCACCGATATGCAGAACGTCAAAGCCGCGGTTGACGCGTTCAAAGACGAATTCGGCAAAGTGGATATTCTGATCGCAAACGCCGGCGTAGGGGGAAACAACAAGGAAACACGCGAGATTCAGAATGATGCAGTAGCGAGGGTCATAAACATCAATCTGATCGGGGCCGTCAATTCGGTGTCTGCCGTTCTGCCACAGATGCTGGAGCAAGGAAGCGGACATCTTGTCGCTATCTCGAGCCTCGCGGGATTCAGAGGGCTTCCGAAGTCTGCGGCGTATTCCGGGAGCAAGGCCGGAATGTCGGCGTTCTTCGAGAGTTTAAGGGTAGATTTTGCACCTAAGGGTATCGACGTATCGATAATCGCACCGGGCTTTATAAAGACACCGCTCACTTCAGGAAGGAGCAAAAAACTGCCATTCGTGCTAGAACTTGAAGACGGGGCCGCGAGGATAGTAAAGGCGATCGAGAAAAAGAAGGCCTTCTATGCATTCCCCTGGCAGCTTGCGACGCTGGTCCGTCTCGCCGCTTTCCTTCCGCCGTCGATCTACGACAAGTTTGCTAACCGGAACAGTTACCGCGAGTAATTCAAACCCGCTTTTGACGACCTCGTTCAAAAATCGGAAAATGCCCGTGTCGAAGTTTAGGCATCCGCTTCCCGCATTCCGTCTATGGATCTTCTTCAAGCGATCATCCTTGGCATCGTCCAGGGCCTGACCGAATTCATTCCAGTCAGCTCGACCGCACATCTAGTTTTCGCCAGCCGTTACACTGGGATATACGGTGGAAATCCCGAGCAGATCACCGCGACGATGGCGGTCATTCAGCTGGGCACCCTCGCAGCTGTTTTTGTATATTTCGCGCAAGACATCTGGAGTATCTCTACCGCTTTCGTGAGAGACCATTTTGCTCTTCTGCGTGGACAACGCGTGGAACTCGAGGGTGCGAACAAAAAGCGGCCGCGCTGGCTTTCCGACGAGTCCTGGCTCGGGTGGATGATAGTGGTAGGGTCGGTTCCCGTCGCGATCTTTGGCCTCGTGTTCAAAGAAACGATCGAAGGCGCTTTGACGAAAGACCTTTGGATCATCGCAACGATGCTTATCGTAGTGGCGGTAATGCTGCAGATCGCTGAGTACGTAGGCCGTCAACGGAAGGGGATAAAAGAACTGGGAGCAGGTGAAGCTCTTCTTGTTGGTGCAGCTCAAGTCCTGGCGCTGATGCCGGGTGCCAGCCGTTCGGGATCGACTATCATGGGAGGGCTGTTCGCCGGCCTTTCACGGGAGGCTGCAGCGCGCTTTTCCTTTCTGCTCATGATCCCCGCGATTTCAGCCAGCGGGCTTTTGGAACTGGTCGAGGCGTGGCACATTCTTCCGAACGACAGCTTTTTACCTTTATTTGCCGGCACTATCGCAGCTGGGATCGTCGGCTACTTGTCCATCTGGTTTCTTCTCGCATATTTGCGCCGTTATACGACGACTGTGTTTGTGATTTACCGGATCCTGCTCGGTGCCGCCATTTTGTTTATGTTGTGGCAGGGAATTATTACCGCACGCGTCTGATGGAACGGTGTGTCGAACGGACCCGTCACCGCCTCACCCTGGTGAACTATGAAACGCTGGAACTTTATTGAACACGATATGGAGCGCGTCGAAGCGTTCTCCAAAGAAACCGGTCTCTCGCGGCTGATCGCTGCGCTGCTCATAGCCCGGGGGTACGGTGATCCGGATTCTGCCCAAAAGTTTCTCAATCCTTCATACGAGGATCTTCACGACCCCTACCTCTTGAAGGACATGGACCGAGCCGTAAAGCGAATATTCCGGGCGGTCGAAGATAGAGAAAAAATACTGGTCTGGGGAGATTACGACGTCGACGGCACGACGGGGACGGTCGTGCTGCGGAAAGCGCTGGAGATGATCGGTGCGGAATCCGGCTATCACGTGCCGCACAGGTTCACCGAAGGATACGGCCTGAACATACCGGCGCTTGAAAATGCCAGGAACGAGGGCTACAAGCTCGTGATCACTGTCGACTGCGGAAGCACTTCGTTCGAACCGATCTCCTGGGCGAAAGAGAATGATGTCGACGTCATAGTCACAGATCATCACCTTACAAAGGACGAAGGGCTGCCCGAGGCGTTCGCTGTCGTTAACCCCAACCGGCCCGATTGTGGATATCCCGACAAGCATCTTGCAGGGGTGGGGGTGGCTTTCAAACTCGCCCACGCACTGCTGCGTGAGAGGGGCAGGGAGTCAGCCGTTCCGCATTTCTTGAAGGTCGTGGCGATCGGCACGATCGCTGACGTGATGATGCTGACAGGCGAGAACCGCGCGATCGTCACCGCCGGCCTCAACGAAATATCGTCGACGGTCAACTATGGGCTTAAAGCACTTATAGAGGTCGCAGACTGCCGGGACGAGATGACAGCGCTTGATATAGGATTCCGGGTTGCGCCGAGAATAAACGCGGCGGGCAGGATGGACGCTGCCCGGCACGTTGTCGAGTTGTTTGAATCTGAAGATTTCGGAGAAGCCAGAAAACTTGCGGAGTACCTTAACAGGAAGAACATCGAACGGCAGAAACTTCAGAAGACGATAACCGAGAAGGCATTGCATTCGGCACTCGAGAACGGAGGCGCTGACTCGAGGTTCATCGTCGTATACGGAGAAGGCTGGCACCGCGGAGTAATCGGCCTTGCAGCATCCAAGGTGGCCGAAAAACTGCACAGGCCCTCGATCGTGATCTCGGTTGAGGACGGTATGGGACACGGCTCTGCGAGGAGCGTATCCGGCTACCATCTTCTGAAAGGTCTCGATACTTGCTCAGATCTGTTCGAAACCTACGGCGGACACGCCGCGGCGGCGGGAATGCAGATTCGACCCGAGAACATCGAAGAACTTTCCGATCGATTGAACCGCCACGCAGCACAGGAGATCTCACAGGATGATCTAATTCCCGAGATCAGGATCGATGCGCCCGTATCAAGCGCTACGCTCGGGCTTGAACTGACAAAGGAGTTGAAAAACCTGGAGCCGTTCGGCCAGGGAAACCCGAAACCGGTATTTGCGACGGGCGGTCTAACACTCGTCGATGAGCCGTGGGTGATGAAAGAGAAGCATCTCAAATTGAAGCTCCGTGACGACGACGGAAGGCCCTTTGAGGCAGTTTGGTGGGACGGAGTTGAAAGATCTGCCGAACTGGAACTCAGGAGCGGACAAGAGTACGAACTTGCCTATACTCCCGAGGAGAACACGTGGCGCGGGGTGACGAGGCTGCAGCTGAACATCAAGGACATTAAACACAAATAGCGGAATTGCGCGCCCTCATTTGATATACTTTCTACTTTCCAGAGCCCTCCCCGGGGAATTGCCGGCAAGCGAAATCGGCTTCTCCCCCATCCGAACAAGGATCTCAGACGACTTGCAACCAATTTGAGCAAGGTCCCTCTTGATGGCCGAGAACAAGAAAGTAGAACTCGAGAAATTCCACGCGCGGGCAAAGCTGCCACAGGTACTTCGCGCGGCGGCCGTATTCGGCATCATTGCCGCTGTACTTTTGGTCGGCATCGGGTTCTATCTCGGCAGCTTCCGGAAGGAGTTTCGGATGAAGTCGCTCCCAACCTCATTGTCGGAGAACGTCGTCGCAGTAGTCGATGGTTACGAGAGAAAGGAGTCCGAGAATTCCGTACTCAAATACACGATCAAAGCCGACAGGGCGACTACGTTTGACGATCAACATCAGGAGCTGGAAAACGTTTTCCTGCAGGTATATGCGGACGGCGATCTTTCGAAATCGGATTCGCTCAGGGCTGAGAAAGCGATCTACGTTCCAGATGATAAAAACAGCAAGGACTTCAGGATATTCTTTGCCGGCGACGTGAGGATCGTTACAAGAGATGATCTTGAGGTGCGTACTGATCAGCTGACTTACACAAAGGCTACCGAGACGGCGGAAGCTGAAGAGTATATTGAATTCGAGCGACAGAACATATCCGGAAATGCAGTTGGAGCGGTGGTAAAGATAAACGAAAAGACGCTTCAATTGCTCAGCGAAGTGAACATCTTTTCCGGTTCGGGCGGTTCCGATCCCCAGTTCGCGAGACCTGAAATAAAGACTGCCTCAATCCGTGCGGGAAACGCATTCGTAGACCAGGAGGCGGAAACGATCGACCTGAACGGGGATGTGGACATCATCGTCGAACCCGAACCGGGGAACTCGAACTTGAAGAAAACGACTCGAATCAGGGGAAACTCCGCTAAGGCGTTTCTCTCCGAAAAACAGCTGCGACGCGTTGAATTGAATGGAAACGCTACGGTAAGCCAGGAAAAGGCCGGCCCCGGCGGCTTCACAAATGCGAAGGCACGGAGTATCAGTGCCGATCTCGACGGAGACCTCGAAAGACTTGAGATGGAAGGTGGCGTCGAAATCGAGACTGCACCGAATGATGGCCCGGCTTCAAAGATACTAAGCCAAACCGCTGAGTATTCTACTTCGGGCGAGTCCTTTGAATTAGACGGCGGGGTACGGATAACCACGATCTCGGACGGCAGGAACACAGACGTCAAAGCGGATCACGCCGTCTACAAACAGGCTTCAGGGGAGGTCTTCCTTACCGGCAATGCATCGGTTTCGCAGGGAGCGGATCGCGTGTCCGGCAACCAGATTCACGCCACGCTTTTCCCGGACCAGTCACTACGGTCGGCGGATGTATCTGGTAATGCGGCGGTAGTGCAGGCCGGGTCGGAACGGAATTCTACGCTTAAGGCACAAGAGATCAAAGCCCGTTTTAACAAAAGCGGTTCTATTGCAAGTGCGCTGGCGCTTGGAGGCTCCGAGATCGAGGTGATCCCGCTTAACCGTTCTGATTATTCTAGATATGCGCTTTCTACTCCATCTGTTCTTCGGGTCGAATTCTCGGCGAATGGTAGACCTGTATCGGCGGGCAGCGACGGGCGCACGACGATCCGTTTGACGGCCGTCGACAACGGCCCGGAGAGTTCGGACAAAATGCTTACCGCGGATTCGGTAAACACGAAATTTACGCCCGGAAAAGATGAACTCGCGTCAGCAGAAGCGAACGGAAATGCGCATCTTGTGATCCTTCCGAAAACACCTGACAACGGGAAGTACCGGACTGAGGTACGAGCGCCGCGGTTCGTATGCGATTTTTACGGCGGCAACAATGCGAAGTCATGCACGGGAATCGGAAAGTCGCAGGCGACTCGAAGCCCTCTGGTCGGGAATGGTCCCGATCAAAAACTTGGTGCTGAAAAGTTCATCGCGAGATTCTCGCAAAAGACGAAGGATCTGTCCGAGCTTGAAGCTGTAGGAAGTGCGAAATTCTCCGAGGGAGACCGCCAGGGACTGGCAGCAAGAATCATCTACGGTACTTCGGATGAGACGGCCCGTTTCAGAGGCGAGCCGGCGGTCTGGGATTCAACGGCGAGAGTAAAGGCGGATGCGATCGATTGGGAGGTAAGCAGAAGAAAGTCCTCGATGAGCGGCGGAGTTCGCGCGACCTACTATGGAAACGGCCCGGCAGGCGGCTCTACGCCGTTCTCGGCGAGCTCTTCACCGGTGTTCGTATCATCCGATGCAGCTAGTTTTGATCATGCTGGCGAAACCGCGGTCTTCGTGGGCAAGGCAAGAGCGTGGCAGGACAAGAACTATGTGCGTGCCAACCGGCTTTTGATCGAACAGAAGAGCCGGCGTTTCTATGCAGAAGGAGACGTACAGAGTCTGCTCTACGATGCGCAGCGAACATCAGGCGGCAAACGGTCTTCAGTACCCGTTTATGCGGAATCGCAGTCGATGATCTATCTCGACGGCGAAAAACTCATCCGGTATGAAAAGAAGGTCGATATCCGGCAAGGGCCCGAGCGTATCAGGGCCGAGCGCGCCTCGATCAATCTGAATAAGCAGAATGAGCTTGTGAGTACGGTCGTCGAGGAGAACGTTGTGATCACCCAGCCAGGAAGAAAAGCGACCGGGAGTTACGCCAAATATGACGCGGTCGAAGAGATGATAGTACTTCGTGGAGATCCTGCTACCGTTCTCGACGAAGAGCGGGGATCTTCAAGCGGCAGGGAGGTCGTCGTGAACCTCAGGCAGAATGTAGTTACCGGAACCGGAAAGGGATCGCCGAACGGGGCTGGAAGGATCCGCTCGGTGTACAAACTGAAAGACGGCGACCTCAATTGAACTTTTCCCGCATCCTTTTACAATAAGTGGTTGTTGGCCGGATATCGCCACAAGCGGTGTTCGGCCTTTTCGGCAGTAGAAAAGAATGTCCCGAAACAACGGCGCATCCGCCGGCACAGAAAGACTTGAAGCGGAACATCTCCAGAAGACCTATGGGAAGCGCAGGGTCGTGGACGATGTCAGTCTCGATGTGTCAAAAGGTGAGATCGTCGGTCTGCTGGGGGCAAATGGAGCAGGCAAGACAACCACGTTTTATATGATGGTCGGGCTTGAGCGGACCGAACAGGGGAACATCTTTCTGAATGGCGAGAATGTGACGCGCCTTCCGATGTACCTCCGCGCCCGTCTCGGACTCGGATATCTCCCGCAGGAACCTTCCATCTTTCGTCGTCTGACCGCGGAACAGAACATCCTCGCGGTCCTTGAAACGATGAAGATGTCGCGCGATGCGAGATTTGACCGGCTGGAGGAACTTCTTGAGGAATTTGGCATCGCTCACGTGAGGAAGACGCGCGGCGATTCGCTTTCAGGCGGCGAGAGACGGAGAGTCGAGATCGCGAGGTGCCTGGCTACCGAGCCCGAGTACATCCTGCTCGACGAGCCTTTCGCCGGGATAGACCCGATCGCGATCGAGGATATAAGGGACATTATCCTTTACCTGAAAGGGCATGAAATTGGAATTCTAATCACCGACCACAATGTACGCGAAACCCTGGGAATAACTGATCGCGCCTACATAATGTCCGAGGGGCGGATACTCAGGAGCGGCGAACCCAAGGACCTCATCGAAGACGAGGAAGTGCGGCGGCTCTACCTCGGCAGACGGTTCCGTCTGTGACCCCAAATTTTCACATTTGAGTTTTATATCGGTTATAATACGACTGCGTTCGAATTAGCCATTCCACACTGCCTGCTTCGCATCGAAGCAGCTGGGAATCAATGTCATCTCTTAGGCTCACTCAAAAATTACAGCAGAAAATGGTGCTTACGCCTCAGCTGAGGCAGCGCATCGAAATGCTGCAGATGACGACTCTTGAGCTCAGCGAGCTTATTCAGCAGGAGCTCGACGAGAACCCGATCCTTGAAGAGGTTCAGACCGAGGACGAGATAAGGGAACTGGCAGAGAAGATCCTCGATCAGAACGCCGACGGCACTGAAAGGGAATATGAAGATCCCGAATCCGGCGAGTCAGGCGGAGATGGCGACGATGCGGAACTGGGTCATGACATGTCCGAGCTCAACGGTCACGATTCCGATCTTTCAGATGAGACCAGATCTGTGATCGAAGATTCTGTCAGCGGCGATTCTGACGACGATAGGGACGAGGATGACCATTCTGACCCGTTTGAGGATGTCGATCTAGGCAGAGAGTTTCAGGATTATCTTGATCCGGGATACAAGACCCAGGAGTTCGAGTACAAGGAAGACACGCCGAGCTTCGAACAATTCCTTTCGGGGTCAGAGTCCCTCACGGAGCATCTTGAATGGCAGCTGAATCTCCAGAAGATCACTGACGAGACCGAGAATGCCGCGATATGCATCATCGGCAACCTCGATGAATACGGAAGGCTGAATGCTGACGATGAGGAGCTCGCGTTCATGGCCGGCTGTTCCTTAGAGGTGATCGAGAGGGCGCGAAATATTGTACTTCAACTTGATCCGGTCGGCTGCGGCGCGCGGGACGTCAAAGAGTGCCTGGTCGCCCAGCTTGAAAGCACAGGCGACGGCGACAGTCTTGCCGCTAGGCTTGTCCGCGACCATTTTGAGGATCTGCAGCCGCACAGGCTCCATCATCTTTCAAAGAAGACCGGTCTCGGGCTCGAGGAACTCGACGCTGAGATCGAAAAGATCAGAGTCCTGAATCCGTATCCGGGAAGAGAATACACTGACGAGAAACCCATTTACGTTTCACCTGAGGTTTATATCGAAAAGGTGGAGGGAGAATGGGTGATCTATTTCTCGGACAGTGGTAGCCCGCGCCTCAGGATCAGCCACTCTTATCAGCAGATGCTCTCGCAGGATCAGACGTCGAAAGAGACGAAAGACTTTATCAAGGACAAGGTGCGGTCTGCAGTGGACCTGCTCAGAAATATCGAGCATCGGCGGCAGACGATCTACCGTGTAGTTGAGTGCATCGTCCAGCGTCAGGAGGAGTTTCTCGATCACGGCGTTGAGAAACTAAAGCCGATGATGCTCAAAGATGTTGCAGAGGATATCGGGATGCACCTTTCCACCGTGTCGCGTGTCGTCAACAGGAAGTATGCGCATACCCCGCAGGGCGTGATCGAGCTTCGAAGGTTCTTTAGCGAAGGGATGATGAACGAGGACGGAGAAGAGGTTTCGACACGCATACTCAAGCTGAAGATCAAGAAGATGATCGAAGAAGAGGATGCCAAGAAACCTCTGACAGACGACAAGATCGCAAAACAGCTGGGACGTGACGGGGTGAAACTTTCGAGAAGAACGGTCGCAAAGTATCGCGATCAGATGAATATACCCGGTTCGAGAGAGCGAAAAGTGCTTATTTGATTCAGGCCCGTGTAGCGGGCGGATTTCGAAAAGAGGGGGACTGAATGAAATTCGATTATACCGGCCGTCATATCGAGGTGACGCCGGCTATCAGGGCACACGTCGAAGAGCATTTCCGCAAAATAGATCATCTTTTTGAAAAGGACGACAACCACGCACATATCATTATCGAGGTCGAACGCGGGTCGCATCGGTCAGAGGTAGTCGTCAAATGGCGCAACCAGGTACTCGCGGCGACAAGTTCCGAACCCGATATGTATTTGTCGCTTTCACATTCGATCGACAAGATCGAAAAGCAGGCGCTTCGCCTGAAGAACAAGATCATCGACAAATCGCACAGGGCTGAAAAAGTGAGCAAGATCCCGACGGTCAAGGATCGGTGACCAATGATCATTGACCATTGACCACTGATCATTTATCCCTGAACACTGAGCTTTGATAGTTTTCAATCGATCCTTGGTCCCTGGTCCCTGGTCCCTAATCCTTGATCTCTGATGCCCCGTCCCCCCGGCAAAAAGCCAGCTGTCACGATCCGCGAATTCTTCGCGAACGCCCCTGCCCGCCTGAAGCTAGAGTTGATCTCGGGGGAAGAATCCCTTGAAGAAAACCATATCGACTCGGACCGGATCCAGAAGCTAGGACTCGCGCTTGCCGGATACGCACATTACATTCACAAGGGCCGCCTCCAGATAATGGGTCAAAGCGAGACTTCGTACCTGAATCAGCTCTCACCCGAACGGCGCACGAAAGCGGTGGAAAACCTTGATTTGCAGAAAATCTGCTGTGTACTGGTGACAAAGGGTCTTGAAGTCCCGGAAGAATTGTCAGTCGTAGTTCGGAATGCGAGGATCCCCCTTCTTCGAACGGATGCGGTCAGCTCTGTGGCTATTGCAGAAGTCTCCGGTTTTCTTCAGAGAGTGCTTGCGCCAAGTATCACCGTCCACGGTGTGCTCTTGGGAATGTATGGTGTAGGGGTACTTTTGCTCGGAGAATCGGGGATAGGAAAGTCAGAATGTGCGCTCGATCTTGTAACCCGCGGCTACAGGCTCATCTCTGACGATTCCGTGATCATCAAGAGGATAGGGGAACTGCTGGAAGGTTCCTCGCCGCCGTTAACCGCGGATCATTTGGAGATACGGGGACTCGGCATCCTGAACATAAGGGATCTTTTCGGCGTCAGCGCGACCGGCACTGCGAAAGTGATAGATCTCTGTATCGAGCTCAAGCGTTGGGACGAGGTCGTTGATGTTGACCGGCTGGGACTCGAAACTGCTGAAGAAGAGATCTTCGGGATAGATGTTCCGAAGTATGTCCTGCCCGTCAGTTCCGGCAGAAACCTCACCACTCTTGTCGAGACGGCGGTTCGAATCCATCTATTGAAAGCGGCCGGACACGACGGAGCAAGAAAGTTGATTGAGCGGCATTCAAGAGCCGTCGGGGGACAGGGAGACGAAAATTGATGTCAGGTTCCGAGAACGGTTCCGAGATCCAGGAGCGCTTTATAATCATTACAGGACTGAGCGGCTCTGGAATGTCTTCGGCAACGAACGCCTTTGAAGACCTGGGCTACTTTTGTGTCGACAACCTTCCCGTAACGATGCTGGCTACGTTCGCACGGCTCCTCTTGCCGAACACGGAGGGTGTCGTTGCGATAGAAAAAGCCGCACTGGTGATTGACATAAGGGAAAGACACTTCCTGTCAGAGTTCTCGAACGAAATGAAGAAGCTGCGCAAGAAGGGACTGGATCCCTATATTCTATTTTTCGATGCGACCGACAAGATCCTCAAACGGCGTTTCAGCGAAACGAGGCGGCCGCATCCGAACGATGACGGCGCAGGGGTGATAGCAGCCATACGGTCCGAGCGCGATGCGATGAACGATGTCCGCGAAAGGGCCGACCTGATCGTCGACACCTCCCGGCACACGGTCCACACGCTCAGGCGCTTTCTCCTGAAAAAGTTCGGGGATATGGAGGACGGCGTCCCTCTGCAGGTACAGATCATAAGCTTCGGGCACAAACACGGGGTGCCGCGGGATGTGGATCTGCTCTTCGATGTCAGGCACCTTCCGAATCCATATTTCGAGAAACGGCTTAGACCGCTGGCGGGCACCGATCCTAAGGTCATCAAATTCCTTGTAGCTCAGGACGAGGTCCGGGAGACGATCAGGCGATTCGACGAGTTACTCGAGTATCTCCTTCCTCTGTACCGTAAAGAAGGAAAGTCGTACCTTACGATCGGCATAGGCTGTACTGGCGGTAGGCACAGGTCCGTGATGGCGGCCGAGCAGATGGGCGAATTCCTGAGAGGGTTGGGTTATGAGACTTCAGTCCAGCATCGCGATGTGATGAAATAAGCGTCGGAGATATGACTATGGACAAGATCGGTGGTGTCGTCGTTTCACACGGCCAGTTTGCAAACGAACTTTTGCTTGCAGCGGAACAGGTCGTTGGTGAGATCCCTCATATAGCCGCGGTTTCGATCGGCTGGCACGACAACGTGGAAGTCGCGCAGTCCGAGATCGAAAGAGCGATAAAGAGTGTTTCCAGCGGAAAAGGCGTTCTTCTCTTGACGGACATGTTCGGTGGTACCCCAACGAACATCAGCGCGATGTTTTTAAAGGAGAACGAGGTCGATGTGCTTACCGGTGTCAATCTCCCGATGGTCGTCAAGCTCGCCTCGCAGAACAAAGAGTCGACACTCGCAGAAATGGCGGAAATGGTCGAGAAGCAGGGCAGGGAGTCAATTTACAGGGCTGGCGACCTTCTTGATCCGCACAAGTCCAAAGCATGATCAAAGGTCGGGTGAAGGTCATTAACAGGTTGGGACTTCATGCGAGGGCGGCGGCGCTCGTGGTAAAGAAGGCTGCCGAATTCGAGAGTAAGATAACCTTGATTAGGGAAGAGAAGTCGATCTATGCTGATGCGAAATCCATCTTGAGTGTTCTCACGCTAGCTGCGGCCCAGGGGATGGAGTTGATGCTCGAAGTTGACGGATCGGATGAAAACGCTGCATTTGAGGCAATTTCGTCGCTTTTTGAAACTGGGTTTGGTGAAGTTTGAATCGTAAGCGAGAATTGATCTATGGAATTGGACAAGATGTATCTGCCGGGAGAAGGACGCCACGTGGGAATTGTTGGCGTTCCTCTCGGGTTTGGGGCAGGGAAACCCGGAAGCGAGCTTGGCGTGTCCGCCGTTCGTATGGCGAAGTTCCAGGGTAAACACGTGAGCCAGCACATACGAAATCTTGGCTACGAGGTGACCGATCATGGAGACGTAGACATAGACGATCCTGTTTACGACTCGGAAGAAGTTCAGAGGCCAAAGTATTTTAGAGAGATACTTTCGTCATCACGAAAGATCTCAGACAAGCTTAAGGAAGTTCTGGACAAAGGGCACCTGCCTGTCGTGATAGGCGGCGATCATTCGATAGCCGCCGGGACTTTCTCGGGAATCGCAAGCCATTTCAGGGATCATGACGAGGAAGTAGGCTTGATATGGTTCGATGCGCACGCAGATATGAACACTCCTGAGACGTCGCCGAGCCAGAATACTCACGGAATGCCGCTCTCCACGCTCCTTGGACAAGGAATGGAGGAAATGGTCAACCTTCAGGGGTTCTCCCCGAAGCTCAATCCGAAATATCTGGCTCACATCGGGGGACGTGATCTCGATGACGGAGAGCGGATGATGATACGAAATCTCGGTATTCGGGATCAGTTCTTTACGATGAGCGATATCGACAGGCGCGGCATGAAAGAATGCGTCAGGAAGGCGATCGAGATCGCTTCTGAAGCCCCCGCCGGATACGCGGTCACGTTTGATGTTGACATCATCGATCCCCGGTTTGCTCCCGGGTCCGGAACGCTTGTAAGGGGTGGAATAACCTACCGGGAGGCTCATCTCGCTCTTGAAATGATCGCTGAGCACGGAGGGATGCGTTCGTTTGAAATAGTAGAGGTAAATCCCACGCTGGACCGCAGCAATATCACCGCAAAACTGGCCGGAGAGCTTATCCTGTCCGCTCTCGGCAAGCTGATTCTCTAAAATATGGAAAAGACAAAGATCGGAGTGATCTTCGGGGGCCGTTCGGGCGAGCACGAGATCTCGATCAGGTCTGCCTCGACCGTCATCAGGGAGATCGACAAAGATCGGTTCAAAGTCTTGCCCATTGCGATCACTCAGGAGGGAAAGTGGCTTAACCCTTTTGAGTCGGCCGGGATGTTGCCGGAAGACGCAAGGGCCGCGATCGAATACGACCTTACTGAATTTGACGGACGCAGAGTCGGATTGCTTGGGGACACATCTATCAGGGGCCTTACGATGCTGGGGACCGGAGACCGTGCTGCTGAGGAGATTCCGCTGGATATCGTTTTTCCGGTGCTTCACGGAACTTTCGGTGAAGACGGCACGATCCAGGGGCTACTTGAGATGGCCGGAATTCCGTATGTCGGATGCGGGGTCCTCGCTTCGTCAACGGGAATGGACAAGGTCTTTATGAAGACTTTGTTCCGTGATGCTGATCTGCCGCAATGCGAATACGTTTGGCTGCTGCGGAGTGAATGGGAAGATAGCAGAGAGGCGGTTGTTGATCAGATCGAACAAAAACTCGGGTTTCCTTGCTTTGTGAAACCGGCAAATCTCGGCTCGTCTGTGGGCGTTTCCAAAGCGACAGACCGTCAGTCTCTGGTAGAAGGGATCCATCTTGCGGCGGAGTTTGACCGAAAAGTCATCGTAGAGGAAAACCTGAGCATGCGCGAGATCGAATGCGCTGTTTTCGGGAATGATCATCCGGAAGCAAGCCTCCCCGGTGAATATATCGTTCTGGATGAAAATAAAAAGTTCCTGGATTTCGAAGAAAAGTACTCCGGAACCGGCAACAATGAGTTTGTAGTGCCGGCGAAAGTGGACGAATCGCTCAGTGATCGGATCCGGGAAATGGCGGTCACTGCGTACAAGGCTGTTGATGCGTCCGGGTTCGCGCGTGTGGATTTCTTCCTTGTCGATGGAAGCGGCGAATTACTGATCAATGAGATAAACACGATTCCCGGCCTGACCGATGCATCTGGATTTCCGAAGATGTGGGCAGGATCAGGGATCGGGTTTACAGAGGTACTGGACAAACTTGTGGAGTTCGCATTTGAAAGGGCGAAGGACAAGGCCAGAAACAGGACGAACAGATAGGCCGCGGATTCGTCGAGTCTGTCGGGTCGCTTGAGTCGGTTGGGTCTGTTGAGTCGATTGAGTCTTTCGGGTCTGTCGGGTCTGTCGGGTCGGTTAGGTCTGTTGAGTCTGTCGGGTCTGTCGGGTCGGTTGAGTCTGTCGGGCCTGTCGGGTCTTTAGACCTGAGACCGGAAACTTGGAACATGAAACCCGGAACCCGGAACTTGGATCTTGGAACTCGGAAGGCGGTTATTTGGACGGGGCGTTGTACCCTTTTCGAGTCCTCACGTCTAACGAATCCGGCGAAACCTTTAACTCGATCTCGCGCCATTTGCCGTCGCGGGTGTTGTCGGTCGGGTAGTATCCGATCGTGTACTGGATGCCGAGCTCCTCGACTATGTTTTCAAACGCCTGCCTCATCTGAACTCCACCGGGAGTTTCTATAAACCGTCCTCCGGTCCTGTTGGCAAACTTCTTGAGAACACCGCGGTTTTGCATCCTGGCGCTGCCGCCGGTGTTTAGGCCCGACATATCCACTGTGTATATCGTTGCATTCGCCTCCAACGCCGCGTCGAGTGCCTTGGAGGCGGATTTTCCGCTTCTGGTATCTGCTCCGTCTGATAACACGATGATCGCCTTCCGCTTCTCATTTCTTTTGGACAGCTCTTCAGCGGCGTTAAATACCGCGTCGTTGAGGGCGGTCCAGCCGGAGGCTTTGAGGTCAAAGCCGGCCGGCATCAGATCCCGAAGGTTTGAGAAATCCTGAACAAGCGAGAGTCTCGAGTCAAAGTTATAGATTGCCACCTGGTCATCAGGCCGGATCCCGTCGAGGAACTTGATCGCCGCGGCCCTCGCGAGACTCACCCGCTGTTCCATGCTTCCCGAGGTATCGATCAGTATCACTGCTGCAAAAGGGGTCTCCTGCGTCTCGAAGATCTCGATCTCCTGCCTAGTTCCTCTCTCGGTAACTTCGAATTGTTCCTTCTTTAAGCCCAGGGCAGGTCTTCCTTCCTTGTCGGTGACGGTGGCGTTCATGATCACGAGCGGCGTATCGATCGTGATCACGTCATTGTCCTGAGCAAATGCGGGAAATGAAAGGGCAAGAATAAAGATCGATAGGAGAAGCGGGGAAGCTGACCGGCGACCAAAATAGGATTCGACTTGCAAAAGTAATACCTCTAAAAGGATCGCTTCGGTTTCGGACTAATTCCTAATGCGAAGCCATTTCACGAGTTTCAGCACTGTGTTGGATGACTGGATCGCAACCGCCGAGATCGTATGCCGGGTCGTTTTTTTGATCTCATCGACGAGTTGTGCGGCATTCTCGCTGAGCATCTCAACCGCCTCTATAACACTTTCGGGCCTCTTGCGATCTTCGTCGTCATCGTCGTCATCCGCCCGAAGCTCATCGCGAATCTTGTCGAGAAGTTTC
This sequence comes from Acidobacteriota bacterium, assembly GCA_003385635.1. GTDB lineage: Bacteria > Acidobacteriota > Blastocatellia > Pyrinomonadales > Pyrinomonadaceae > Aridibacter. The sequence continues at coordinate 1,517,173 of QQUY01000001.1, forward strand.
TCCGCCTCTTCGAGCTTCTCCCGGTCTGCTTTTGAAAGCTGGTTGTTCTCACCAAATGAGACCTTGATCTCGCTTGTAAGCCTTGCAAGTTGTTCACTTCTCTCCAGCAGACGTTCGAAGTCCTTTTTGTTGTCTTCTATGCAGAGTTCGATCATCCGTTCCTTGACCTGAGGGCTGATCGGCTCGCGATGTGCAGGGTTTTCGATATACGGACACTGCTCGATCTGCGCGGACACCGGCAAGGCCAGAAACCCCACGAATACCGCAAAAATGACTGCTGAGAAAATTGTGATACTGCGATGATACATCTTTGGGACTATGGCCTGCGGCCGTCCTGGTCCGGATCGCTTCCGGTCATAGTAACGAGCTTTGAAAGGAATTCCTCCTCGGCGACTCCCGAGCTTTCAAGTGTAGACCACTCCGAGAAGATCCCGCTTTCCGATCTGCCTTCGATCTTCGCAGTTACATAGACATTGTTCTTTATACCGTCAACAGACTGAACATCAACGGTTAGCGTGTACCTGCCGCGAGTCCAGATCTGGTCAGTCGCAGGAACTTCCGCGTAGCGGTTCAATTCGGTTCGGGTAATGATAGGCCCCTTTGAGAACACGACCGGCTGGGTTACAACCAATCCTTCGTTGAGGATCGAAGCTGACTCATCCAGGATCATCTTATTCTCCTTGAGAAGTTCGACGATCATAGTCACCAAGACGTCCCTGCGTGAAACAAGTGTATAGGGGTTCGGAAGCCTGTTCCGGACGCGCGTCTTTCCATCCCAGGTGAAGGTCCGGCTGACATCGTTTCCTTTGTCGTTAGTGGCTGAATCACGGATGGTGCGGGTCTGTGTGTCAATACCCTTTTCCTGACTTACAACCGTCAAAGGAAGGAACACCAGGATAGGTAGTAGCGCGAGAGCAAGTCTGGTCATAAAGCTGGCCCTTTGTTTGAGGAAGTATCGAGAATCCTATCTTACCACGAAAGCGAATGAACTTTTGATACCGACGCTGGAGAGCGAGTTGCAGGACCGATCGCTTTTCGCGCATTCGGATCTGAATCCGGATAGATGCAAAGAAAAAGGCTGCCTTCTCAGACAGCCTCAGTTTTAAAATTTATCACTGGTACCTAATTTCCGTCATCGTCGGTAGGAGAATCAACGGTAATGTTGTTCGCCCGGAAAGTGGTAGAAGTCGCCTTTTGCAGATCGGCAAGGGCCTTGTTGTAATCGGTCTCTGCTCTGATCTCAGCGTTCCTTGCGTTCGTGAGAGCATTTTCTCTTTGGAACAAAAGGAACGTCGTCGATCTTCCGACCTCATAGAGCTTCCTCTCTCCGGCAAGCTGGATCTCCGCGTTCTCCCGGGCTCTCCTTGCCGTCAGGACCCTTTCCCGCGCGGTCTCCGCAGCCTGGACCGCATTCCGCACTTCTGCGATCACGGACTGTTCCTGAGCCCGGGTCTGTGCGGCAATCCTCTCTTCCTGGTAGCGAGCGGCCGCAAGGTTCGCTTTTGCTGTCTTGTTGCCGATGGGAAAACTGAATGTGACGCCGACAGAATAACTGCGTGTGTCGTTGGTGAACAAGTTCTTCAGCGACTGACCGTACCCACCGAGGAACTGGGGAGGTACGGACGGTTCGATCGTAACGAGCGGCACAACGATATCGGGATTCAAGGCTCTCAGCTCGTTGAGCAGAAATGCGCTCGAGCTGGTGGCCGGGTCTCCGGAGATCAACGGGACGGTGAATGACTCTGTCGGAGCCGTGCCCGTACCGGAAAGACCGATCATCGTGTAGTTCGCGTTGAAATCGATCTGAGGAGCGATCTGGTTCTTGAAGAACTCTATATCGATCTCGTTAATCTCGCTCTGGAGCTTCAATCTTTGTAGTTCGGGCCGATTGCTGATCGCATCTGAAACCACGTTGTCGAGATTTATCGGATCCGTGTTAAAGACCGGCTGATCGGTCGGGACAAATGACTCTGACCATTGAGAGTCGTTGGGGTCTTTCAGAACCAACTGCTTTAGGGAATTCTCTGCGATCGAAACCTGCTGGGTCGCAAGCAGTAATTCAGACTCTCGGTTCGCGAGTTCCGTGCTCACTTCCGCTCTTTGTAGCGGAGCGGCAGCGCCCGACTGGATCCTTGCCTCGATCTGCCTCAGGTTTTCCTTCGTCAATTCAAGATTTGCCTGCCGGTTCTGCTGATCCCGAAGCGCGAAAACAAGGTCCCAGTACGCTCTCTGCACCTGCGAAATGATCTCGATCGTTCTTCGGCGGAAATCGGCGTCAGACTGAGCGATCACCTTTCGCTGAATGCGTATCTGCCGGCGATTGAAATCGATCGACCGGTCCTTCCAAAGAGGCTGCGTGAACGTGACTCCGAAACTAGTGGAATATGTCGGATTCAGCTGAGAGAAACTGTTACTCGTCTCGTCACGGGTATTGTTGAAGAAGACGTTGAAACTTCCGCCGCCCGCCTTTAGCGGCGTGAACACGCTCGAATTAACGCGGAACTCATTGCTCCTCGTAACTCCGGAAAGATCTGCACCGCCGAGCGTACTTGGCTGGGGGGTGACCTGATTCGTATAGTTCGGCGAAACGCTCAGCATCGGATCGTAGAAACCCAGAAGAGATCGAAGGTTCGCCTCTGCGATCTTCACGTCATTTCGGGTCACTTCAATATCGTTGTTGTTCTGCAGCGCGAGCGTGATCGCGTTGCTGAGCGACAGCGAACGGGTCTGGGTCATATTGACGCCGACGCGGCGGTTGTTGATACCCGGGATAGTCTTGTAGGCATCCGGATCAACCTTCTCCGTTACCGGAGGCGCTGCGACGTCGGTCTCCGCAGATGGAGAATCGGTCCCGTTCGTATTGCGAGCGATCTGCGTTTCCGGAGCCTGGGCTGAAGCCTCAAAGGCACCGAACGCCAGGACGGTGAACAGTGTTGCGCAGGTAATTAAAAAGCAGTGAGACGATCTCATTATCGGAAAGCTCCAAAATTAAAAGACTTAGAAAGAAATGGGACAGTAAAACTCAGGCTCTGATACGCTCTGAAAATTTTCTTTGTTTCATAAAAAGTGTTCAAGACCTCGTATGGTATTCCATTTTTCGAACAGGTTAAACAACCGGGGGAGTCCTTTGAACTTTGTACTGATTTGATATATCTTTCCTCTTTTTGAGACGCATCTTCGGAGGACATTTTTACGATATGGCTATAAAAGTCGGGATTAACGGTTTTGGAAGGATCGGGCGAAACGTTTTGAGATCTTCGCTCGGTGATAGCGAGCTAGATTTCGTAGCGGTCAACGACCTAACTGACACCAGTACGCTTGCACATCTTTTGAAGTACGACTCGGTAATGGGAAATCTATCGGAAGATATCTCAGCGTCCGACGGATCGATCACAGTTGCAGGCGACAGCTTTAAGGTGTTCAGCGAGAGAGATCCGGCGAACATTCCCTGGGAAGATGTTGGCGCAGAAGTCGTCATTGAATCGACAGGACTGTTTCGCGATAAAGCGAATGCGGGCAAACATCTTCGCGGGCCGGTAAAAAAGGTAGTGATATCTGCCCCCGGCAAGGACCCGGACGCAACGTTCGTACTTGGCGTCAATGAAGGAGAGTATGATCCTGAAAGTCACGACATAATCTCAAACGCTTCGTGCACCACCAACTGTCTCGCTCCGGTCGCCAAAGTGATTCACGAGAACTTTGGTATCGAAAGTGCGCAGATGACGACGATCCATGCGTACACGAACGGTCAAAGTCTTCTGGATCTGCCCCACAAGGACCTTCGCAGAGCACGAGCCGCCGCGCTTTCCATGATCCCCACCTCGACAGGGGCCGCGAAGGCGGTATCCCTGGTCATCCCCGAGCTGGAGGGCAAATTCGAGGGTATTTCAGTCAGGGTCCCGACGCCCAATGTTTCACTCGTAGATGTGGTTATGAACGTTTCTAAATCCACATCGACCGATGAGGTCAATGAAGTGTTGAAGAGTGCGGCCAATAGTGAGCTGAAGGGAATTCTCGGATTCTCTGAAGAACCCCTGGTTTCAATCGACTACAGAGGAAATTCGCATTCGTCGATCGTCGATGCCGATAATACGTCAGTACTCGGTGGTAACTTTGTGAAGGTCCTTTCTTGGTACGACAACGAGTGGGGTTACTCGTGCAGGGTGCGGGACCTTGTGAAATACATCGGTTCAAGAGGGCTTTAAACGGCTTGTATGATCCACGTAGATATTAGTTCAAAGGGCCTTTCGCGGTATCAAAAATGCGAAGGGCCCTTGTTATACCCATCGAGGTAGTAGAAGGTTCGAAAGATGAAGAAGAAAAGCGTAAGGGACCTTGAACTCAAAGGTAAGCGGGTTTTTGTAAGGGTGGATTTCAATGTCCCTCTCAAAGACGGAGAAGTAACGGACGATACCAGGATCACGGGCGCATTGCCGACGATCCGGTACATAATCGAAGCCGGTGGAAGACCTGTTCTTGCATCGCACCTCGGGAGGCCAACCGGTGAACCCGATCCGGCATTCAGCCTAAGTCCTGTCGCTGCTTATCTTGGCGAGCTGCTTGGCCAGCACGTTGCATTCGCCTCAGATTGCATCGGTGAGGAAGCAGAAAAGGCGGCACGATCGCTAGAAGATGGACAGGTGCTGGTCCTGGAGAACGTCCGTTTTCACGAGGGCGAGAAAAAGAACGATCCGGATTTTGCCGAAGCCCTGGCGAAGCTGGCTGATGTATATGTAAACGATGCGTTCGGGACCGCACACAGGGCTCATGCTTCTACAGAAGGGATAACGGAGTTTGTCGAGGAATGCGCGGCCGGTCTACTGATGGAAAAGGAGCTGGAGGTCCTGGGAAAGGTCGTTTCAGCCCCCGAACGGCCCTTCGTCGCGATACTTGGCGGAGCTAAAGTATCGGATAAACTTCCTGTCATTAAATCGCTGATAGACAAGGAGGTTAACCGACTCCTAATAGGGGGCGCGATGGCCTATACTTTTCTAAAGGCGATGGGTTATACAACGGGAAAGTCTCTTGTCGAAGACGACATGCTCGACACGGCTTTAGACATGAAATCAGCTGCAGAAGAAGCCGGTGTGGAGTTGCTGTTGCCGACCGACCACCAGGTGGTTGATTCATTTGATCCTTTGAATTCGAGGCGAATCATCCCGATCGACTTTACCAATGCCGGCCTTGTTGGACTTGATATCGGAACCGAAACAGCCGAGGTCTACAAACGCGCACTTGAAGGTGCGAAAACGATCGTGTGGAACGGTCCGATGGGGATGTTCGAGGAAAAGCCTTTCGACGAAGGAACGCTTGCGATCGCTGACGCAGTGGCCGAAGCCACGGACGCGGGAGCTTTTTCAGTAGTTGGCGGGGGAGACTCGGTTGCAGCAGTCAACGAAGCTGGGCTCGCGGACCGGATCTCGCATATCTCGACCGGAGGCGGGGCGACTCTGGAATTTCTCTCGGGAGTGGAGCTTCCGGGTGTCTCGGCACTTGATGATGCATTGGGGAAGAGCAACCGCGCCTGAAACGAGGAAATTGATATGAGAAAACCGGTGATAGCAGGAAATTGGAAGATGCATAAGTTCGTCGGCGATTCGGTCGATACGGCTGTAGATCTAAAGAGATCGGTTTCGGGCGCAACTCATTGCGAGATCATCGTTGCGCCGGTGTTCACCGCCCTGAAATCTGTAGCAGACCGGCTGGAAGGAAGCAATGTAAGCGTTTCGGCACAGGACTGTTCGACCGAGGTCGATCACGGCGCAAGGACGGGGGAGATCTGTGCAGACATGATCGCCGATTCGGGGGCGAAGTACGTCATCGTCGGTCATTCCGAAAGAAGGCAGTTCAACGGAGAAACAGACCAGTCGGTAAACGCAAAAATAAGGGCAGTGCTGCAGCACGGATTGAGGGCGATCGTATGTGTGGGAGAGGATCTTCGACAGCGTGAATCCGGGGATGCCGAACGAGTCGTGGCAGAGCAGTTGGCCGGCGGACTTGCCGGATTGACACTCGCTGACATGGAACGTATCATAATCGCTTACGAGCCTGTCTGGGCGATTGGTACGGGTAAAACCGCCACGCCTGAACAGGCTCAAGAAATGCATGCCTTCATACGGCGGAGAATCGCCGGATCGCATTCCAGAGAATGTGCCGACTCCACAAGGATCCTTTACGGCGGATCTGTAAAACCGGGTAACATCTCGGACCTTATGGACAGGGAAGACATTGACGGGGCCCTTGTCGGAGGAGCGAGCCTCGACGCGGAATCGTTCGCTTCGATCGTAAATTACAAGTGAGGGTCTGAAGGGGTATCAGGTGTTAGAGACGATTTTATACATAGTCTTTTTTGTTTCCTGCGTTCTGCTTGTTGTCTCTGTGCTGTTGCAGCCGGGTAAGACAGACGCCGGAGCCTTGTTTACAAGCAACGTGGCCAGCGCTGCACTCAATCCGCGCGGGACCCAGTCGGTTCTTTCGAAACTGACGATCGCGATGGCGGCGATCTTTATGCTTTCGGCGTTGATGCTTTCGCTGCCCGCAATTACCGGCAACGTATCTGTACTTCAGACACAAGGTGAGAATGCTCCGGCTAACACTTCTGAAGGCGCAACGAATACGAACTCTGCCAACGAAGGTCCGGCCAGTAATTCAGGGTCTGCGACATCGGAGGCTCCTTCGGAAGATAAGCCTGCCGAGCAGCCTGCGCAGGGTGAAGGTGCTGACAAGCCAGCCGAGAGCTCATCTCCAAGCGAAGGCGACAAATAGGTCGAGGCCGCCGGATCAGTAGCCGGCGTTTTGAAAATCAGAAGCCGAGGTGGCGAAATAGGTAGACGCGCACGTTTGAGGGGCGTGTGGAGCAATCCGTGCGGGTTCAAGTCCCGCCCTCGGCACCATAGAAAATAGAAAGAGACGCGAAGCGATTCGCGTCTCTTTTTCTTTTTCTCCGTAGAAACTACTTTAGGTGTCTGCGCGCAGACTCCTGAACCAATACTTAAAGAGGAATATTCCCGTGCTTCTTGGGTGGATTCGTATCGCGCTTGGTCTGAAGAAGGGAAAGCGCACGTATAAGTTTGGGTCTCGTTTCCAAAGGCTCTATCACTTCGTCGATGAATCCGTGCTCCGCGGCCACATACGGATTTGCGAACTTCTCTTCGAATTCTTCAACCTTCTGCTTCTTCAATGTTTCGGCGTCGGTGGTCTCCTTAAAGTCTTTTCGATAAAGCACTCCTACGGCACCGTCAGCACCCATTACAGCAATTTCAGCTGTCGGATAAGCAAAATTGACATCCGTCCTTATATGCTTTGAGGCCATGACGCAGTAAGCCCCTCCGTAGGCTTTACGGGTAATGACCGTGATCTTCGGCACAGTTGCTTCTGCAAAAGCATAGAGGAGTTTCGCGCCGTTACGGATGATGCCCTGGTGTTCCTGATTAACACCGGGCAAGAACCCGGGAACGTCCTCGAACGTGACGAGGGGGATATTGAAACAGTCACAGAAACGCACGAATCTAGCGCCCTTTATCGATGCGTCAATGTCGAGGACCCCTGCGAGAAAAGCGGGCTGATTTGCTACGATTCCAACCGAATGGCCACCGAGCCGTGCGAACCCGACCACGATGTTCTGCGCAAAGTGCTCTTGGACCTCAAAGAAGTACCCGTCATCGACTACATTGTGGATGATATCCCTTATATCGTAAGGCTGATTCGAGGATTCAGGGACCATCGAATTAAGCACGGCGTCACGCCTGTCCTCAGGGTCTTCGGTGGGGACGAACGGCGCAGGGTCGAGGTTGTTAGAGGGAACAAAGGACAGCAACTCTCTGGCGAGACGCAGGCAGTGTTCATCGTCATCTGCAGCGAAGTGTGCGACTCCTGATTTGGAGTTATGGGTCATCGCGCCCCCAAGTTCGCGCTTGGACACATCTTCGTGAGTAACGGTCTTTATAACGTCGGGTCCGGTAATGAACATATACGACGTCTCCCGGACCATTATGTTGAAATCTGTTATCGCGGGGGAATACACGGCTCCGCCGGCACACGGGCCCATGATGCAGCTGATCTGCGGCACAACGCCGCTTGCAAGGGTGTTCCTCAGAAAGATATCGGCATAACCGCCCAGCGAAACTACCCCTTCCTGAATCCTTGCTCCTCCTGAATCATTCAATCCCACAACCGGGGCGCCGGTTTTCATTGCTAGGTCCATGACCTTGCAGATCTTCTTCGCATGCGTCTCGCTCAGAGAACCACCAAAGACGGTGAAGTCCTGCGCAAACACGAAAACCGGCCTTCCGTCCACCAGGCCGTGCCCGGTCACAACACCGTCTCCGTCGTATTTGCGTTCGTCCAGTCCGAAATCTGATGATCGATGAACAACGAATTTGTCGAATTCCTCAAAAGTTCCTTCGTCGAGGAAGAAATCAATTCTCTCCCTGGCGGTCATTTTCCCGGCCGCTCTCTGTTTTTCAAGCCGCTCTTCGCCACCGCCCTTTTCGGCGCGCTTCGAACGGTCCTTTAGCTGTTCAAGCTTGTCGTGCTTGTCTTCTGAGGTTTTTGGAAGCATAGAAAAAGTTTACGATGCGGTTGCGTATTTTCAAATGACTAAGCTTCGCAGGAAATGCTCGCCTTCGGCGGCGGCTGCAATGCCGAGTTGTCATTGAACGGGAATTCGCGATTTATGATCATCAATTCCAGCTCTTTCAAGGCGTCCTCGGCCTTGAAGACGGTCTGTTCCGGGTAGCTATACCTTCGCGAGTTGGATTCGAATTCATCCAGATCCAGTATCTCGTAACTGAAGTCTTCGGTAACTAGAATGTCGATATCCAAATCGACGTAATCGAGCTCGCCAGTATCGTTTAACACAGGCGGCTGATTGACATTACAGTAGAAATTACGAAACGCGCCGTCGGGTTCGTGAAACCGAAAAACGCTGTACCATCGGTCGAGCCAGTAATATTCGTACGAAAAGGTGCCGGGTCTGATAATACCCAGCTTTTCGTGGCGAACTTCGGACTCGAACCGACCGAGAACCAGTATCAGAGACTCTTCTGTCGCGGCAAGCCGACCTTTCCATGTCCTGTGAATGCCGAAATCGAATTTTCGGGAGTTGACTATTATCTCTTTGTTTATCAACTATTTGAATAGACTGACTTAAGAAAAGATATTAAGGACTGGTTAAAGGCTTCCGGCGCTTCAAGGCTTGAGAAATGGCCGGCTCCTGGAATTACCTCAAGGTCGGAACTGCCGATTCCTTCCACAAGTTCTTTAGCGGCATCCAGCGTCGTTACCTGGTCCTCGGCTCCAAAGATCATCCTCGCCGGAACCCTTATGTCAGAAAGAATTTTCCGCGAATCCGGTCTTGAAGCCATACCCCTTAGTGCGCCGCAGATCGCCTCCGGCTCCTGATCTCTGGTGATCGCGGCGATCTTGCTCGTCAGTGCAGCGTTGGTCTCTTTCGTTGTGTCGCTAACAAGATTAGGCAGCAGCGTATCTACGAGTACCCCTGAGCCTCCGGATTCTACAGATTCGATCATCTTTTCGCGGCCTGCTCGCTTTTGGTCAGTATCCGCCCGAGCTGATGTGTCGCAGAGCACCATTCCTGCAAATGCAAGCGGAAAGATGTCGTACAATCGTAAGAGTACATATCCGCCCATGGAAAGACCGCAAAACACTGACTTTGCTGCACCGGTCGAGGCTACGGCTTCCGAGACCTCGCGCGCCATGTACTCCATTCCGACGGTAGTCGGGCCTGCTTCGGAACGCCCGAACCCTGTAAGGTCCGGAACAACCACTGAAAACCCGGCATCCGCTATTTCTTCAACGTTTGGTTCCCACATGCGCCCGTCGAGGGGAAACGCGTGCAGGAGCACCACGGACGGGCCGGAACCGTATTCTCTAAATGAAAGTGCCATCAGATGTTTGAAGGTTCATTTCGCACGACGAGCACAGAACACGGCGCGTGATGAACAACCGAATCCGAGACCGATCCCAGAAGGAGCCTTTCCCAGCGGTTGTACCCGTGCGATCCGACGATCAGCAGGTCCGCTTCAAATTCCTCCGCCTTCTCTACGATCCTGCTCTCGGGAGAACCGATCAGGATTTCCGTCGATACGGTCACCCCAGGATCAGAAAAGTGCTCGTCGATCGCCACTTTGGTTTCGGTCAAGACCTTTTCGGCATTCTCTCTTGCGACCTTTTCGATCTCTTTGGTATTGGGAAGATAACCAGCGTACGCGTCAAAAGCCATGGGCACTGCCATGTCGATGACGGTGATCAAGAGAAGCTCGTCGCCATCGTTAAACTTAAGACTCTCAATCATTTCAACCGCAGCGTTGCTTTCAGAAGTGCCATCGGTTGCAAGGATTGCTTTCATATTTTGGTTCTCCTCCGCCAAGTGTACATTCAGACCGGGAATTAGGGAAGGAACCCTTTCAGAAACGTCTAACGATCACGTTTCCGAATCGTTTTCAGATTCGACCAGATTCGCGTAGATCTTCTCCAGGATCAAAAATGCAGTGTTCCTTTCAATGTCAGACAGTCCGTGCAGAGTCCGGTCCTCGAGTCTGATAACGACCGATTCGGCCTCAATTCGCTTCCTTTTCCCGACCTCCGTGAGATGGATCCTTTTAAGTCTTCCATCGTCGGGGCATTCTCTAGAGATCACAAGCCCCTGTTTCTCTAGCTTTGAGACCAACACATTCACCGTGGGAGGGGCAACACACAACTCCCTCGTCAGCTCCGCCTGAGACTTTCCGTCCTTCTCCCAAAGACAAAAAAGCAAATTTGCCTGCCCAGCGTGTAGGCCAGCGGTCGAAAGGGCCTTCTCGGAAGCGGTCCTGTGTGCAATCGAGATCCTTGAAAGCAGTCGACTCAAGCTCGTATCCATAAGACTTCCGACCATTGTTGGAATGTTAGTCGGCTAATAGTACCATTGTTACCTAGCTAATATAAATTCTTAGGTATTGAGCCGGAGGCACTGTCGATGAGGAAGATCAGAAAAGCGGCCAAAGTGGTCAGGCCGACAGCAATGCAGGAAGGAGCGGGCGTACTGCTTAAGCGAGTGATTGGCACGAATTCGTTAAGCTATGTGGACCCATTTCTCCTGCTCGACCATTTTGGTTCCGACGAGCCTGATGACTACATGAAGGGTTTTCCAGACCATCCTCATCGAGGCATCGAAACGGTAACGTACATGCTTTCCGGTTCGAGTAAGCATCGGGATTCGGAAGGTAACGAAGGAATAATCGAAAGCGGGGGAGTTCAGTGGATGACGGCAGGCAGCGGGATCATTCATGAAGAAATGCCTCAATTGGACGGCGAAAAACTGGAAGGCTTTCAGCTTTGGGTGAATCTACCGGCAAAGTCCAAGATGATGAAGCCCCGGTACCGCGAATTCAAAAAGGACGAGATACCGAAGGTTGAGAAGCATTCGGGTGAGAGAGTCAGGGTCATCGCCGGCGAGTATGAGGGAATTGAGGGCGCAATAACGGAACTTGAGGCGGCAGGCGGGTTCCTGGATGTCGATCTGCCACCAGAAGAGGGATTCAAATGCCAGACATCCAGATCGGACAACGCTGTCCTTTATATTTACGAAGGATCTGGAGAAATCGAAGGCGAGCGTTATGAGGGGCCCGTCCTAATCGTCCTTGAAGAAGGTGAATTGGTACATTTCGTAAGTGGAACCCGAGGGGCGCGGTTCCTACTCATATTTGGCGAGCCGCTCGACGAGCCTATCGCACGGTACGGCCCGTTCGTTATGAACACTCGCGAGGAGATAGCGACTGCTTTAGAGGAATTAAGCAAGGGCGAGTTCGTTAAGTAATCGTTTTAATAAGTTGCATAACAATGGTCAAGAGAGGTTAAGCGGTGGTTAAACATATTGAAGCGGCTGAAGAAGGAATTAAGCAATCGAGGGACCGGCTTCTAAGGCTGCACAAGGTCCTGATGGATTGGGACAGGCTTAGGTACGAAACAGAACATGGAATGCAGTCTCCAGGAAAGTTTCTTGAACTGCTCTTAAGCGAGCCGAGGTTCGAATGGCTTCGTGTTCTTTCAACGCTGATCGTGAGGATCGATGAATCGTTCGATCTCGACGATGGCGTTTCGATGGAAATGCTTGAGGGCTACAGGCAGGAGATTCGCGACATATTCGACGAACGGTCCGGGGAATACACGGATTTCAAAGAGAAGTTTAATCTTGCGGTAACCCGCGTCAACGAAGCTGAAGGACTTCGCGAGGAGATTCTTTCGAAAATCGACTGGTAACCTGTGAGTTAGACAGTACGCCGCGACGGAAAGGCCGCGTTCGGTTTGCTCTTGCTGAAGTTCGGAGCACCTCCTTGATCAAAGTGCACCCAGAAATGATCGTTTTCAGAGAGCGCGGGTCATGCTGACTCGGAAAAGAGGTGTGCTTGACGTATCATGCTCTCGAAGATCATATACAGACCTTTTATCCAGTGAAGTTCCTTGTCGACTGTCCAATAGTGAACATCTACAGGGAACTGAACGCTGAATAAAAGAGTGCGATCCAACGACATTTGGTTTATGGAGACATTCAATGAAAAAACAAGTACTTGGTACGTTTCTGATCCTGATCCTTTCGGTTTTTTTGGTAATGGGCTCTTTTGATGGGGTATCTGGTTCCTGGAAGGTGAGTGGAAACGTATCCGGAAATGCGATCAACCAGGACTGCATTATTGAGCAAAAGGAAGACAAGATCTCCGGTACCTGCAAGTGGGACGGTCAACCTGACGCAAAGATCACGGGCACTGTTAACGACAAGAAGGTGGTCTGGAAGTTTGATATGACCTACAACGGGAGTCCGATCACGCTGGTGTTTGAGGGGACCATGGATGATGCAATCTCGAATATCGAAGGGAAAGTAAAGGTGGATCCGTACGGTATCGAAGGGGAGTTCACCGCCAAGAAAGAGGCGGGAAAGGACGCCACGGAAAAGTAGTTACCGGTCAAGTTCGAGCCACGTAGGTACTGAAGCTATAGCAGAGTGAAACGGGAGTGATGCATTGCCATTTGGTTGATCACTCCCGTTTCCTTGAACGCGGCGGCCCTCTTTGAGACGTCTATTCTCTTCCACTCGCTTTCCAGTCGGAAAGGAATGCATCAAGGCCCTTGTCAGTAAGAGGGTGTTTCACGATCTTCTTGAAAACGGAAAACGGAACCGTTGCAACGTCGGCACCTGCCAGTGCGCTGTCAACGATGTGCACCGGATGCCGGATGCTCGCGGCCAGGATCTCCGTTTCAAATCCATAATTGTCATATATCTCGACGATCTGTCGGATCAATTCCATTCCGTCCTGCGAAATGTCATCAAGCCTTCCTATGAATGGCGAGATATATCCGGCACCGGCCTTTGCTGCAAGCAGGGCTTGCGAAGGCGAAAAACAAAGCGTTACGTTTACCTTCGTCCCTTCTTCACTAAATGTCTTGGTAGCTTTCAAGCCATCCCACGTTAGAGGGCACTTTATTACGACGTTATCCGCGATTTCGGCGAGTTTGCGTCCCTGCTCTAGCATTCCCTCATAGTCGACCGCGGTAACCTCGGCGGAAACATCACCATCGACGATTTCACAGATCTCCCTTATCCGGGTCTCGAAGTCGACGTCGCCTTCCTTGGCTATCAGCGAGGGGTTTGTGGTGACGCCATCAAGCAGACCGAGGTCTGCTGCCTCTCGAATCTCTTCCAAATTCGCAGTATCAACAAAAAACTTCATTATTCTCTCCGTTTATCAATCGAATTATGTGAAATGGTTCTTTCAGCCCGTTTCGCCGGCCTGTACAGGATTGGACAAACTGCCTACGCTTTCGATCTGGACTTTACAAATGTCTCCCGGAAGGAGTCGGGAGACCCCGGAAGGTGTCCCGGTAAGTAAAAGGTCGCCCGCATTCAAGGTCATTTGTCTTGAAATGTAACGTATCAAAAAAGGAATATCAAAGATCATCTCTGATGTCCTGCCATTCTGTCTCAGGGACCCGTTTACATAGACCGACAACAGAACGTCGGAGACGTCGGACGAGGTTTCAACGAACCGTCCGATTGGGCAAAAGGTGTCGAACGACTTTGCCCTTGTGAACTGCACATCGGATTTCTGCAGGTCTCTTGCTGTTACATCGTTGGCACAGACGAAGCCTAGAACGTGACCGATCGCCGAGTCGCTTTCGGAAAGGTCCTTGCATCTGCGTCCGATAACGACACCAAGCTCTCCTTCGTGTTCTACCTGTGAGGACTGACTCGGAATAGTGATCGGATCTCCGTCAGCGATCAGGGACGAAGGAGCTTTCAGAAAAAGGAGCGGGGAAGCAGGTACCGGATTGTTTAGTTCCTTTGCGTGCGCCGCATAATTCCTTCCCACGCACACGATCTTTGATGGATTCACGGGTACAGTAAAATCAGCTGCTGAAACAGAGACGGATGGTGCCCCGGAACCGGATTCGTAAGGGTCTCCCAACTTCCAGTTGCGCGGTAACAGCAGCAAGGAATCACCAACGCATTCGGCAAATCGAAGATTATCGCGATGCCTTATCCTACAGATCCTCATTCTTAAAAGGCAGAGTCGGACACGATCTCGGACGGATCGCTCACATTGCCGTTCTTATCGATCGCCCGAACGAAGTAGTAGTAGGTTACATTCTGTGTCACGCTGCGGTCCTGGTAAGTCGTTGAATCCAGGAGATCTGGCGTCAGCAATAACCAATTGGTCGGATCGATATTCGGGTCTGTGCTCCGATAGACCCTGTATCCGGCAATGTCAATCTCAACATTTGCCGCAAAGAAGAGCGAAATTGTTGTAGGAGATGCGGCGATCGTGACGGCATCCGGCGGAGCAGGCGCAAATGTGTCTACCGGCGAGATACTGATCTGCTCCGAATCGAGGCTTTCTACCTGGCCAGCGTTGTTACCGAGCGAAACAGTGCGCACAAAATACTCATAGCTCTCTCCAAAGCTGAACAGTTCGTCTCTAAACTCGTTGGCGTCAACAAGCCCTTCAGTATTAAGTCGACGAACGGCTCCTTCTTCATTTCGCCTGTAAACGTTATATCCCAGCACATTCGCCGGGGTGCTCCCATCGACATTAGTGGCAGGCTCGGTCCACCTGACGGTCACCGCCGCCTGTGCCACCTCGAGAGTTACGCCCGAAGGGGGTGCCGAAACTCTGGACGTCGGTTCGATAAGAAGGAAATTTGAAAATGCGGCTCTCTGCCCTTCATCGTTTACAAAACGAACTGCGTATCGCAGCCGTACAGGCTGACCTGCGAACTGCAACTGATCCGTATACGTCTTTTGCTTGAGTGCAAAGTCCGAGTCGCTGATAGGAAGGGAACCGATAAGGGTGCTCTTCGAAGCAAATTCCTCCTCCGTCAGAGTGAGAGACGCACTAACCGGTTCGGCTAGCCTATATACATCGGCCCTGCTTATATTGAGCAAACTGCCGTCCGGTGCATTCCTGGCGGGCATCTGCCACGTAACACGAATTTGATTGCCGAATTGTGTGCCATTGATCTGAACCCGCTGAAGGACACGTTCGGTTGGGGGCTCGGGAGGTCTCCGCTTTCCGCAACTAAGTGCAAACTGCAAAGCTGAAAAAACCAATAGAATGGTCATGCTTTGCTTAAGCTTGAACTGCTTAAGCCCGCTAAGCGGTTGGAAAAGCAAATGCATAAGCTAAAGGATGTAGCGTCGCAGATCCTGATCTTCAACAAGTCCTTCAAGCCGCTCCTTGATGTAGTTGCCGTCAATGACCTGATGCTTGTCTGGAAGTTCGCTGCCTTGGAAACTGATCTCCTCGAGAACCTTTTCGAGAAGCGTATGGAGGCGTCTGGCTCCGATATCTTCGGTGTTTCGATTGATCTCCTCGGTCATTTCCGCAAGCGTCGAAATGGCATCTTCCTTGAACTCGAGCTCGATGCCTTCAGTTTTAAGCAGTGCCTGGTACTGCTTAATAAGCGAATTCTTAGGCTGTATAAGAATTCGCTTAAAGTCCTCGAGGGTAAGCGACTCAAGCTCGACCCTGATCGGGAATCGGCCTTGCAGTTCCGGGATCAGATCTGACGGTTTGGCCACGTGGAAAGCACCTGCGGCAATGAAAAGAATGTGTTCGGTGCTCACCATCCCGTACCGTGTATTTACGGTGGTCCCTTCCACAATCGGGAGAAGGTCTCTCTGAACACCTTCTCTTGATACGTCCGGGTTTCCGCCGGAAGAACCGCCGCCAGCGATCTTGTCGAGTTCGTCGAGAAATATGATTCCCGATGTTTCAGTCCTGTGGATGGCTTCCCTGGTTATCTGCTCCATGTCGACAAGGTTCTCCTGTTCTTCCCGGATCAGATAACTTCTTGCCTCGGATATCTTTACGCGACGCCGGACGGTCTTCGAGGGGAATATGTTCCCGAACATATCCTTTATGTTGACGCCCATGTCATCCATTCCCTGGCCGCCTACAAAATCGATCATTCCTCCGGATCGGTCCTGAGTCTCGATCTCTATCACCCTGTCTTCGAGCTTTCCGTCCCTCAACTGTTGACGGAGTTTTTCGCGGGTCCGTCCAAGATTAGGTTTCGAATCAATAAAGTCGATCCGGTTGTCTGCTTCAAAATCGGGTTCTTCACCGTATCCCGATGTGGGAAGCAGTGCGTCGAGAATGATCTCTTCGACATTTTCCTCGGCGCGGGTGCGGACATCCTCGAAAGCCTTTTGTTTTGTCATGTCCACGGCGACGTCCGTAAGCTCTCGAACCATGCTCTCAACGTCCCTTCCGACATAACCGACCTCCGTGAACTTAGAGGCTTCGATCTTTATAAGCGGCGAATCGGCAAGACGTGCAAGTCGGCGGGCTATCTCGGTCTTTCCAACGCCCGTCGAGCCGATCATCAGGATGTTTTTCGGAAGAACGTCCCGCGCAAGGTCAGGGGGGAGCTTCTGTCTCCTGATACGGTTTCGCAAAGCTATCGCGACGGCCCGTTTTGCAGCGGCCTGACCAACGACGTATTTGTCGAGTTCTTCAACTATCTCGCGCGGGGAGAGCTCGTCCAGCATTCGCTCTGCCGGCGCTTGTTTCGTTTCTCCACCTAACATAATTGCCATTCTTTATAGTCCGTAAAACTTCTTATCCAGATCAGACCTCTTCAACTACGATCTCGCTGTTTGTATAGATGCAGATGTCTCCGGCGATTTTGAGGGATTCCTCAACTACCTGCCTGACCGACATCTCCGTATGTCGCGTTAGTGCTCTGGCGGCCGCCATTGCGTACATGCTGCCCGATCCGACTGACAGAATGCCTTCGTCTGAAGCGATGACATCGCCTTTCCCTGAAATAAGGAATGAATCTTTGCCGTCCGTGACGATCATGAGGGCTTCGAGGTGCCTCAAGAACTTGTCGGTTCGCCAGTCTTTTGTCAGCTCTATGGAAGCTCTTTCCAGCTGGCCCTGATGCTGCTCGAGCTTCCCTTCAAATCTGGAAAGAAGCGTGAACGCATCTGCGGTGGCTCCAGCAAAACCGGCGACAACCTTGCCCTGGTAAATGCGCCGCACCTTAAGGGCGTTTCCCTTTATGACGGTGTCGCCTAAAGTAACCTGTCCGTCGCCTCCCATTGCAGTTTCACCGTCTTTGGAAACGAGCAGAACGGTAGTCGATCTGATCCCTTTGTTCGGGCCGCTTTCATTCATAAAATCGAAATGTAATCATAAGACTTTGGGCTGGATTGCTCAAATTGACAGTGCCTTGCGAAAGTCGCAAGATAACGTGTTCCAGAGAAGGCAAAATGGGTCCCAAATTCGGATTCTTGTTCACGAAGGAAATGGACTGACGTAGTAGTGCGCTGGCTTCCCACTGCCAATTTATTGATCAGCCCGCAGGGACTTCAGCATGAAGAGATTTCGAATCGAAATCCAGAATGATGAAGCATTACATTAAAAGGGCCTGATGTTACACATTAAGTATTTGACCAAGGTGTTCAAGCATCTTGTGAAGTTAAATTCATTGGTCATCCGATGACAGTTAAATTAGGCATTAGCAGGCTGTTAGAGCAACCGAGCGAATTTGTTGATGATCAACGAATAGGGTTGATCTGCAATCAGGCATCTGTCAGTCCGGACTTTCAGCATGTTGCTGACCTAATGTTTAACTCGAAGGCTCTAAAGCTCACGGCGCTTTTTGGACCTCAACACGGTATCCGCGGAGATGTGCAGGACAACATGGTAGAGACCGCGCATTCCGTGGACCCGCAGACCGGTTTGCCTGTTTTTTCGCTCTACAGTGAAACGAGAGAGCCTTCAGCGGCGATGCTGAATGAGGTTGATGCTCTGGTCTTTGATCTTCAGGATGTGGGCTGCCGGGTCTATACATTTATTTATACGATGGCGAATGCGATGCGCGCTTGTGCGAATCAAGGCAAGCGGTTCATCGTCTGCGACCGGCCAAACCCGATAGGCGGGGATTTGGTAGAAGGGGCATTGCTTGAAAAAGGGAACGAGTCATTTGTCGGGCAGTTTCCGATCCCGATGCGTCACGGTTTAACGGTCGGAGAACTTGCAGAGTTGTTCAATCGTGAGTACGGCATCGGATGTGATCTTTCAGTTGTGAAAATGGAAGGATGGGCACGGGCGTCCGGTTACGAAGCCACGGGGTGCAGCTGGGTATTGCCATCGCCCAACATCCCTACGGTTGACACCGCGTTCGTGTTTCCGGGCACTGTCTACTTCGAAGGCACGGGAATTTCTGAGGGCCGCGGAACCACAAGGCCGTTTGAACAGGTTGGGGCACCGTACATCGATTCGGAGAAACTGGCGGCAGAGATGAACCGTATGAATCTCGAGGGTGTTTACTTCCGGCCGACGGTGTTTCTTCCAACGTTCCAGAAACACAGCGGAAGCCCTTGCGGCGGCGTGTTCTTGCATGTCACGGACAGGCGTGCGTTTCGTCCGGTCCTGACCGGGATCGCGATCTTGTCCAAGATTCTCGAGATGTATTCCGGAAAGTTCGCTTGGAAGGAGCCACCGTACGAGTATGAATACGACCGGAATCCGTTTGACGTGATCGCCGGCACGACCCGGCTCAGGCAGATGATCGAATCAGGGATCTCTGCGGTCGATATCGCGGAGACGTGGAAAGAAGACGAAAGCGATTTTAAGCGATTGAGGGAAAATTACCTGCTTTATTGAGATCGAACGAGTCGAAGTGCCTGAAGCGATACTTTAGGTGTCGGCATGCAGACAGTTGATACGCAGGTTTAGGCTTTGGTATGGAGAATACATTCTTGACGGGCGTGGCTGCCTGGGTAATCCCGGGAGGCGGCTATTTTGTTCAGAAGCGTTGGATTCGCGGCGCCGTCGTCAGCGGTTCGATTTTCGCGATGTTCTTTATAGCCCTTGCAAGCGGAGGGCATTATTACCCTGGACTGAAGTTTGAGGAAGGAGCTCTACTTTATCTCCTTAATATTTTTGCTCGACTAGGGAGCGGTTTTATTGCTGGTGTAAGTTACCTGGTGGGTACGAATCCGCCCCCTGATGCCGCAGGAGCGGCAACGTTCGAATATGGAGGCAGGTTCCTGGAAGTCGCGGGGCTTTTGAACTACCTTGCGATCGTCGATTCGCTCGACCTGCTGAAAGGGAGGAAGGAATGATACATTTTCTTTACCTCATTACTTTCGCGCTTATTGTGTCGACCGCCTTTGGCGCCTTTCATAAGGGAGATTTGAAAGCGAGACTGATCTACGCCAGTAAACTGTTCGGACAGTTCATATTGATCAGCCTCGTGCTTGCCTGGATCTTCTATTTCATCCCCTGGTAAGAGATGGCAGTAGTTGAAACCGAAGGATTGGTCCTCAGGACCTATGCTCTCGCCGATGCTGACAAGATCGTCGTCCTACTTACCAAGGACGACGGGCTGGTCCGTGGCGTGGCGAAGGGAGCGAAACGACTCAAAAGTCGGTTCGGAAGCAGTCTCGAGCCATTCTCTGTTGTAAAGGTTTCGTATTTCCGAAAAGAAGAACGCGAACTTGTTTCGATCACCGGGATCGATCTGGAAAGGTCCTTTTTTTCAGTCGCATCAAATCCCTATTTTCTACAGCATTTTTCATACGCTGCGGAACTTCTGCAGTCTTTTGCACCGCCTCACGATCCGAATGAGCGACTGTTCAACATGACGAAGGTCTGCCTTGAGACAGCGGCATACAAGCAAGAGGCGATACCTGCGATCGTCGCGTATTTCGAGATATGGCTTCTAAAGCTGGGCGGGTTCCTTCCATCCTGGGAGATGTGCTCGAATTGCGGCCGATCACCGGAGGAATCCGAGTCCGTCGGTCTACAGCCGGATTTTGGGATCGTTTGCAAGAACTGCACTGGACGCGGAGGGGGACAACCCGTTTCGCCGGCCCAGCGAGCACTGTTCCTTAGAGCACAGAAGGCCTCTCCGGAAAAGTTCATTCTGTTTGCCGACAGTCTAGAGGGTGAACTTGAAGAGGTTTCGAGAGTCTTAGGGCGAATGATCTCCCGCATTCTAAACCGCGAGATCAATAACTCGGGTGCGAAGGTATCTGCTTCAGGTTAAATGAGGGGTTTCAGTTTTCTAATCTCAAGATACGTACTCGCAGCTATCCTGCCGTACTTCTTTCTCACGTGGATTATTCTCAGCGTAATTTTCTTTGTCCAACAAGCCGGTCGTTTCTCCGAACTTCTTTTTGGGACTTCGATACCTGGAAGTCTGGTCTGGCAGCTCGCCATCGCACTTGTCCCGAACGTGATTGCATTTACCTGTCCGATAGCAGCCCTTGTCGGGGTCATAATCGGGATCTCGCGAATACAGGGCGATCGGGAATTGGTTGCTATGCGGGCGGCTGGGGTCGGGAATCTGCAAATCTCTGTCTTTATCGTACTTCTCGGAATCATCCTCTCATTGTTTGCGTTCTACGTTAACCTTCGTGGCGTACCTTTCGCAGCTCAGATCGTAAGGCAGGTGGCGATCCAGGCCGCGATTCTCAAGCTTGAATCGCCGGTCGAACCGGGCGTATTCAACACTGAGATAGAGGGGTTCACAGTTTACGTTAAGGGAGGTGACCTGGAGGCAGGCACCTGGCAGAAGATCTTTATCCATCAGGACGACAAAGAAAACTCACAAGTGCGTCTGATAACGGCAGAGTCAGGGCGGATCGGATACGGACAAGAGAATGAAGAAGCGGACCGCTCTGAGATCGTATTGAACGACGCGACGGTTACGACCCTTTCGGAGGGAACACAGACAAAAGTAGCCTCAGAAACGGTAGAGCTACTTCGCCTTTCGGTTGAGACCCGCCGGGGCGAGCTTATTGAGAGGCTCGCCAAGACGAGGGAATCACCGGAAGAACTAGGACTCTCCGAACTGGCAGAATATGCGAAGACTCAGGAAGGACTGGAACAGACGGAAGCCTGGCTTCTTTGGCAGCGCCGAATCATCCTTTCGATCACTCCATTGATCTTTGTCTTGCTCGGTCTGGCACTAGTTACCAAGTTCAACCGTGGGGGTCGCGGATTTGGAGCCTTGCTGTCAGTGGTCAGCCTGGTCTTCTACTATCTCATGACGCTGCTTGGGGAACAGTTGGCGCGTACGGGATCAATTTCAGTCACCACAGGCGGGCTGTTGCCGATCATGGTTAGCGGGTTCGTGATCGTATGGTTGTTCTCTACGCGCAGATTGTTCATTTCCAGAGGGCTCAACTGGCTGAAGACCTTCAGAAAACTAATCCCGGACGGCACCCGAAAAGGGAGGTCGACCAAGAGTTCGCTGATAGACCTCACGACAGGAATTCTCGATTTCGACCTTATAACGACACTACTCAGAAACTACGTCGCGGTCGTCGTTTTTCTTACAATCGTTTACCTCATATTTACGGCGTTTGAGCTTTGG
Source organism: Acidobacteriota bacterium (assembly GCA_003385635.1). GTDB lineage: Bacteria > Acidobacteriota > Blastocatellia > Pyrinomonadales > Pyrinomonadaceae > Aridibacter. The sequence continues at coordinate 1,539,064 of QQUY01000001.1, forward strand.
AAATTTGCAGGAACGATCGAAAACGGAGTCCTTCTGCTGGCGGCATATCTTTTTTTCCTTATCCCGTTCATATACACACAGCTGGCGCCGACTGGGCTGATGATCGCAACCATCGCTACCTATGTCATCAAGTCCAGACAGAACGAAATAGTTACGTGGACGGCTGCAGGGAGGAGCATCTATCGGCTTCTGGCGCCATGCTTCATCCTGATGGCAATAATCGGTGTCCTGAACTTTGGCTTTCAGGAAGTTGTAGCTACCGGTGCGAATCGCATGCAGGACTCGCTGAGAGACAGGATCAGAAGTAGAAACCGTATTGTCGACAGTGGATCGAACCTGTGGGCTTCGAATGAGAACCGCATTTTCAGATTTAATCTTCCGAATGCGTCTGATAATAATAATGACGTCGATCTTCGGGAGTTGGTAGTGTACGAATTCGGTCTGGACGATAAACGCCTGGAGGCAGTATACAAGGCGCCGGGGGCAATCTGGAGAAGAGGCGGGATCCTGCTCTCGGAGGGGGCGGAGAAACTTGAAATATCCAAAACTGGACAAGCGAAAAAGGTCCCGCTATCAGGATTTCTATTGCGTGAAGATTACAACCCTCTAAGGGGCGTTGTGACGAAGCCCAGCCATCTTAATGTCTTTGAGACCCGGCAAAAGATAGCCAACAGTATCTCTGCTACCGAGCAGCGTTTGTATGAAGTATCGCTCCAGAAGAAGTATTCCATTCCTTTCTTGCCATTTGTAATCACGCTCTTCACCGCACCATTTGCACTAACGCTTGGCCGAAAGGGCAATGTGGTCACGATTGCATATGCGGTGGCGCTCTGGCTTGCTTTCATGGGTACAGTAAGTGTATTCGAACAATTTGGGACCGGAGGAATGCTCAGTCCTGTGCTAGCGATCTGGAGCCCTCTTCTGGTCTTCGCTACTATCGGAATGATCTTGGTTTCAAGGGTTAGGACTTAGAAGACAGGAGTCAGGAGTCAGGAGTCAGAAGACAGGCGTCAGGAGTCAGAAGTCAGAAGTCAGAAGTCAGAAGTCAGAAGTCGGGAGCAATCAGAACCCGGAGCGCCAGCGACGGGCATTACAGGAGTCAGAAGTCAGAAGTCAGAAGTCAGAAGTCAGAAGTCGGGAGCGAATTTAGGTTGTCGCAGGATATCAGGCTATATGACAATACGGTCCGAGTCCCGGAGAGACGACGGAGTTTGCCCCGGGGTAAGCCGAAGGCGCAACTCCGGCCATCAGACGCCAACCAGTCTCAACAGCCGCGTTGCGGCGGAACTCGCTTTGTGTCCTTTACGAATACCTTTGAGATTTTAGCGGTTAAGCTCTTTGCATCACGTCTGCCAACTATGGCATAGACTTGCATGATGACGAAAAAGTAAGCCGCTGAAAACTTCTTGTTCTCAACGGCTTAACTTGTTCTGATTAAAGTAGCGTCTTAGGTTCCGGTTTCCCAGCTCCCTAGATACTCGATCATCTCGGGGGTTAGAGAATCGATCGCAATTCCAAGGGCCTCCAGCTTCAGAGCGGCGATTTCCTGGTCGACCTCCTCCGGAAGTTTGTGAACCTTGTGACTCAGTGATCCTTTGTTCTTCACAAGGTATTCCGCGGAAAGAGCCTGGTTTGCAAAGCTCATATCCATAACGCTAGCGGGATGACCTTCTGCAGCGGCTAGGTTGATCAAGCGGCCTTCGCCAAGCACAATAACGCTCTTAGAATCATCTTTGAAGCGATATTCTTCCACGAACGGCCTTCGCTCTACAGGTTCAGACGACATTTCACGAAGCGCGTCGAGGTTGAGCTCAAGGTCAAAGTGCCCACTGTTCGCCACGATAGCTCCGTTCTTCATAGCCTCGAAGTGCTCGCGGTCGATCACGTGTCTATTTCCAGTCACCGTGATGAAGAAGTCGCCGATCTTGGCAGCATCTGTCATCGGGAGTACTCTGAATCCGTCCATCACAGCTTCCACAGCCTTGATCGGATCGACCTCTGTGACGATCACGTTCGCGCCCATCCCGCGTGCACGCATCGCGACGCCTTTTCCGCACCAACCGTATCCAACGACCACAAGGTTCTTACCTGCAAGCAGCACGTTTGTCGCCCGGATCACTCCATCAAGCGTCGACTGGCCAGTTCCGTAACGGTTGTCAAAGAAATGCTTCGTTTGAGCATCGTTCACAGCGATAGAGGGGAACTTCATCACGCCGGCTTTTTCCATTGCCTTCAGCCGGACGATCCCGGTCGTTGTTTCCTCTGTCGTGCCGATGATCTTTCCAGAGAGTTCCGGATATTCCTTTAGCATCGTCGCAACAACGTCAGAACCGTCGTCGATGATGATATCGGGATTGGAATCGAGCGCGATCCTGACGTGCCGGTTGTAGGTCTCGGTTGATTCACCCTTGATCGCGAAGACCGGAATATCCCAGTGCGCGACAAGAGCTGCAGCGACATCGTCCTGTGTCGAAAGCGGGTTTGAGGCGATGAGGATCGCTTCAGCACCTCCAGCCTTGAGCGCACGCGCGAGGTTTGCCGTTTCGGTAGTGATGTGAGCGCATGCGACCATTGTTACGCCATCAAGCGGCTTTTCTTCACGGAATCGTTCGCGAATGAGTCTCAGGACCGGCATCTCGCGGTCAGCCCACTCGATACGTTGCTTTCCGTGATCTGCAAGACCTATGTCCTTAATGTCGTACTGCATTACCTTTCCTTCTTGTGCCATCTGTTTAGATCCTCTGATAAGTCCTTTTAAATAATGAAAAAGGGAAGTCGTCCGTTCAGCCGCCTTCCCTTGAAAATCCTACATCCCGGAAGCAGCTTCGTTTGAAGCAGCTCGCCGGAGAGCCTCCGCCTTGTCGGTTCGTTCCCAGCTAAAGCCCTCGCGGCCGAAATGCCCGTAGGCTGCCGTATTTCTGTAGATCGGTTTTCGGAGTTCGAGCGTCTCTATGATCTCACCCGGTGTAAGCTTGAAATGTTCCCTCACAAGCTCCGAAAGCCTGTCTTCGTCGATCTTTCCCGTGTCGTGCGTATCAATAAGAACCGAAACCGGTTCGGCTACGCCGATCGCGTAAGCGAGCTGGACCGTGCATTTCTCCGCCAGCCCTGCCGAAACGATGTTTTTCGCTATATAACGCGCCATATACGCTGCGGATCGGTCAACCTTCGTCGGATCTTTGCCCGAAAAAGCGCCCCCGCCGTGCGGTGCGTAACCGCCGTAAGTATCTACTATGATCTTGCGGCCGGTTAGGCCTGCATCTCCCATCGGGCCGCCGACGACGAACCTGCCCGTAGGATTTATATGGTACTTGGTATTTTCGTCAAGAAGCTCGCCGGGTATGACCTGCTTGATGACCTTTGCCATGATGTCTTCGCGTATCTGCTCATTCGAGATCTCATCCGCGTGCTGAGACGAGATTACGACTGCGTCGACACGGGCTGGCTTTCCATTCCTGTACTCGACTGTGACCTGTGACTTGCCGTCCGGCCTCAGATAATCAAGTGTGCCGTCCTTGCGGACCTCAGAGAGCTTAAGTGTGAGGTCGTGAGCCAGCTGTATCGGCATCGGCATGAGTTCGGGAGTTTCGTTACAGGCGAAACCAAACATAAGCCCCTGATCTCCCGCACCGCCTGTGTCGACACCCTGTGCGATATCGGGCGACTGGGTACCCACGGCGTTCAGGACACTCATCGTGTTCGAGTCATAACCGTAATGCGCATTGTTATATCCGATATCACTGATCGTATTGCGGATGATCTTTTGGAAATCTACCTTCGCGTCAGTTGTGATCTCACCAGCGACTACGGCCAGACCGGTTGTAACCAGAGTTTCGCACGCAACGCGACCAGTAGGGTCCTGGTCTAGGATAGCGTCCAGGATCGCGTCAGAGATCTGATCCGAGATCTTGTCCGGATGGCCTTCCGTGACCGATTCCGATGTAAAAAAGAAATGTGATTTAGCCAAAGTTCCTATACTCCTTTACAGCCTGTACCTGAAAGGCAAGCCGGATTTGCTCAAAACAGCAATCATACCGTCCAAACTCAGTTCCGTCAACGGTATAAACACGCCTGCTCGCGGTTCCTCAGCTGATCTCTTCACGGCATTGAACAGGTGCATCCATGAGGCGCCCTACCTCGAAGCCAAGAGTATATGTTTCCAACAGATTATGAAGCAGTCCTGGAACGGATCGACACTATCGATCCAGTTTCATACGGTCGGACAAGGAACTTTGTGGACGGCGCCGTTACAAAGCTGTCCCCATACATCTCGAGAGGGGTTATATCGACGAAGCAGGTCCTCAAGAGGACTCTCAAGCGGGGATACGATCCGCGAAAGATCAAAAAGTTCATTCAGGAGTTGGCCTGGCGGGACTACTGGCAACGGGTATGGATCAGCAAGGGCGAAGGCATCAACTCCGATCTTCGTTCACGGCAGGTCGCGGTAAATAACCTGGAAATGCCTTCGGCGCTGGTGGACGCTGAAACAGGTATAGAGGCAGTTGACAGGGATATTCGAGAACTCTATGAAACGGGGTATATGCACAATCACGTCCGGATGTACACGGCGTCAATCGCGTGCAACATAGGGCTAAGCCATTGGAAGGTCCCTGCAGGATGGATGTATTTTCATCTCCTCGACGGGGACTGGGCGAGCAACACACTTAGCTGGCAGTGGGTCGCGGGCACGAACAGTCACAAAAAGTATTTTGCCAATCAGCAGAACATCAACAGATACTGCCACACAGAACAAGAGGATACGTTTCTAGACTTGGGCTACGACGAACTTTCAGGTACAGATGTTCCGGAACGACTCTTGTCTACGTGTTTACCGATACTTGAGACGAAGCTTCCAGAATCAAGACCGCCGGAGATCGATCAAACGCGACCGACGTTGATCTACACCCTCTATAATCTGGATCCCATCTGGCACAAAGAACTCGATGCGAACAGGGTTCTTCTTTTCGAACCATCTCATTTCAAGGAGTATCCGGTCTCGGCGAATACCATCGATTTCGCTGTTCAATTGGCACGAAACATCGACGGTGTTCAAATCTTTTCCGGTGAATTCTCCGAACTTCAAGATGCGGCAGGGAAGTCTGCCATCATTTTCAAAGAGCATCCGTTTGCACGGCATTTTGCAGGAAGGGAAGAACCCAGAGACTGGATGTTCAGTCTCGACGGCTACTTTCCTTCTTTCTCTAAATTCTGGCGGGAGTGCGAACGGGAACTAACAGGCCAGGCTACCCTCTTCTGAAAGCGAGATGATCATCACCAGAAAAGAGCTTGGCTCGATGCACCGTATCCGTCGGCTGAATATTGTTAATTCGATAACCGGTGTGAAGCCCGCGAACCTTATCGGCACCCGTAGCCTTTCGGGCTCGGACAACGTCGCGATCTTCAGTTCCGTTGTTCACCTCGGTAGTGATCCGCCCCTTATAGGATTTGTTTCGAGACCGAAGGGCGAAGTCGCCCGGCATACGCTCGAAAACATATCGGAAACTAAAAAATTCACCATAAACCATGTCAGGACTGATCTGGTTGCGAATGCGCACCTGACGTCTGCAAAGTTTAAAAGGGACGAATCCGAATTTGAAAAGTGCGGGATCGAAAACGAGTTCATCAACGGCTTTCATGCGCCGTTCGTTCGTCAATCAGAAGTAAAGATCGCGATGAGCCTCAAAGACCGTGTCCCGATCGAAAGCAACGGCACAGTCCTAATTATTGGGGAGGTCGAATTTGTCTTCATTGAGCCCACGGCGCTAACAGAGGAAGGATATATCGATCTTGAATTTTCCCGATCGGCAGGTATTTCCGGCTTGAACAGCTACTATGCCCTAAAAAAACTTTCCGACTTTCCGTATGCGCGTCCGGAAAATGCTGAGGAGATACTCGAAAACGGAAGATGAAGAGAAAACAGCATCTACCGGAAAAGATCTGCGCCGACTGCAAGAGGCCCTTCAAGTGGCGCCGAAAATGGAAGCAGTGCTGGGACCAGGTTCGGTATTGCAGTAGCAGATGCCGTCGAGATAAAAGAACAAGGGCTATCCAGAAGATCACAGAGCCTGACGGCGTGGCGCCGTGATCCGGCTTCTATTCTGGCTGGGTGCGCGCAAGGATATTCGTCAATCGGGTGTTCGTAGATAAGCTTGACCAAACGTTACCGAATCCCTGAGGGAAATTTCGATCAAATCAGGTATGCGCCGAATCTCAGGTGATCGCCAAGAAGAATACAGAAGTTGCAAATCAGAAGCCAGAAACCGAAAGCGAAAATTAAGGAGCCTGGGCTGGGAGTAGGGGATCTCCAGTACAGTGAAACAATGGGTGCTGTTTCTAAGAATGAAAAACTGACAAAGGGAGGTGGATCACTCCGTTAAAAGCCTCACACGGTCTGCGTCTGATAATAAGGATTATGTTATAAAAGTAAGAAGCCTGATCTACTTGCTCACAAAGGTGCCTAATCCCCGGCATGCCCGGCCTTTACGGCCTCAAACGCTTCCTTCAGTGCCAGAAGAACTTCCTTTCTCGAGTATTCATCGTCCGTATTGAAGTTGACCCTCAGATCAAATGTCCCGTCGTAAGATGAGTACTCAAAGAGATTCGAGTGATCCGGTTCGGATGTTTCAACCGAAAGGATATCGTCGGCGTCGTTGCCTTCACGTGAATGTTCAATACCCGGATCTGGTTCATCCGGCTTCTCTGCTTTCTTTTTCGGCGTTTTTGACGATGGGCTCTTTTCAGTCCGCACCTTGTCGCGGATTTCGGTTCTCTTTAGGTCCTGGCCCTCGATTTCGTCCAGAAGTTTATGCATCGCGTCTTCGTCGAACTGCCTGGACACCTCGATAAGGACTGATTTTGCAGAGATTCCGGCTTCGCTGCATCGTTCCCGGACGGGTTTCGGAAGACCCGCTATTGCGATCGATTCCGTGACCGTGGTGCGGCTCTTTCCGATCTTTTCGGCAATGTCGTCGTGCGTGTATCCGAACCGGACAGCGAGATCGAGGAGACCGTCTGCAACCTCCCAGATCGTAAGGTCTTTTCGCTGCATGTTCTCGATAAGAGCGATCTCTGCGATCGAATTCTCATCGATATCGAGCTCAATACACGGAACTTCCTGCAAACCCGCCTGTTTGGAAGCGTGCCACCGCCTTTCACCTGCGATGATCATATAACTCCCATCGTCACGTGGTTTAACTAATAAAGGTTCAAGTACTCCTTTACTTTTAATGGATGCTGAGAGTTCGGTCAGGTCCCCGATCTCCGAACGCGGCTGGTCCGGATTCGGTTCGATCTTGTCGATCGAGATCATCTTTCCCAGCGAGCGGTTCGCTTTTGAAAGCTCTTCAACGTAATGCGAGTCGTGTCGCATCTTCAAACCGGTTGGCAACCCTCTTTCAGGCACGTTTCAGGACCTCCTCGGCAAGGCTCATATATTCTTCAGCGCCGCTCGAACTTGGAGCAAAGGTGTGGATCGACTCTTTGTGTGCGGGGGATTCTTCAAGACGTACGCTTCTGCTTATTGTGGTCTTAAAGGCTTTTGATCCGAATACGTCCCGGATATGCGCTTCGACATCTTTTGAAAGCGTCGTGCGCTTGTCGACAAGTGTTACGAGGACGCCTAGGAGCTCCAGTTTCGGATTCGGCCGTGACCTCACTTTCTCGATCGTTTCCAGAAGGTCGTCCGTACCCTCGAGTGCAAAATAAGAAGATTGTATCGGAATCAGGACGTGGGAAGCCGCGACAAGCGCGTTCACGGTTATCAATCCGAGCGTGGGCGGCGTGTCGAAGATGATCAGGTCGTACTTCTTCTTTAGGGGCTCGATCCTGTCCTTCAGCCTGTAGATGGCGTCAAATTCGCCAACCAATTTCGATTCCAGCTTGGCGAGATTGATCTTTGACGGGATCACGTCGACACCTTCGATACCTGAAGGGTAGACAAAATCCTCAAGATCCCGGTTGAGGTCCGTCAGAAGCTCATATGCGCTGCCGTTCAGGTTCTCGTGCTGGAGAAACGATAGCGAAGTATTGCTTTGAGGATCGAGATCAGCGATAAGAACCCGCTTTCCTCTTATTGCGCAGCCCGCTGCGAGATTGATGGCCGTCGTCGTTTTGCCGACGCCGCCCTTCTGGTTTGCTATTGCGATGATCATTCGGTCAAACCTAATCGATCAGATCAGGCCACTCCTCTGTCTGGGAAGGTTCGGAACTTTCGAACGAGGGTTCTTCGGAGTCAGCGCTTTGACCGGACACCTCGAACACCTCTTCTTCAACATAGATCGGACAATCGGTCCTCAACGCCAGAGCTATCGCATCGGAGGGCCTTGCGTCGAAGATCACGGTGTCACCGTTCTGGTCGCTCAGTTCGATGACTGCGTAAAACGTATTCTCTTTGAGGTCGGAAATGACTATCTTGTTGACGGTGTAGCCGATCTCGATGATGAAGTTTCGGAGCAGGTCGTGGGTCATAGGCCGCTGCGGCACTATCTTTTCGATCTCAAGCGCGATCGCATTTGCTTCGAACGCTCCAACCCAAATCGGAAGGATGCGGTCTGAATCGACTCCCTTGAGGACGACAATCGGCGTGTTGCTGTTCGGATCCATGATCAGAGCACCGATTTTAACCTCGATCTGCATTCGACTATCGTACAAAATTTAAATCCTTTCACCAAACAAAGTGTTCCTTTTGGCCTCGGTGATGCGGACGTTGCAAATATCGCCTTCTGATGCCCCGTTACTGTTGAAATTTACGACTTTATGGCAGGTCGTATGTCCAGACAGATGACGGCTGTCTTTTCCCGAACGCTTTTCTGCGAGGACGCTAAAAGTCGATCCCACGGACTTTGAAAGAGATCTGCTGACATTACGTTTCTGGATGTTTTCCAACTCCAGAAAACGACTGGTTTTCACCCCCGCGGAAACGTCGTCCGCCAGTTCACCGGCCGGAGTTCCAGGCCTCGGAGAATATTTGAAGATGTATGCCGCGTCGTATTCACAATATCTGACCAGATCTTTCGTCGCTTCGAAGTCTTCTTCGGTTTCCCCCGGGAATCCGACGATGATGTCGGTAGTCAAAGACAATGACCGTGGCGACGCCTTTATGTGATCAATTCTCTTCTTATAGCTATCGACGTTGTGTCCCCGCCGCATCGCGCGCAGGATCCGATCGCTGCCGCTCTGAACGGGAAGATGGACCCAGTTGCACAGGTTCTCGTATTCATTGATCGCATCGACTATGTCAGGGTGAAAGTCCCTCGGAAAGGAAGTCGTGAACTTTATCCTTTCGATGCCGGTCGCCGCGACCGCGCGAAGAAGCCTCGAAAAAGGGGTAGCCCCTTTGAAATCCTCGAGCCCCGACTCGGATTTTGGCCGGTAGCTGTTTACGTTCTGTCCTATGAGATGGACTTCCTTCACTCCTCCGCGCCTGAGTTCCAGCACCTGACGGACGATCTCCGAAGCCGCAAGGCTCTTTTCCCTGCCTCGCGAAAATGGGACGATGCAGTAAGTGCAAAACTTGTTACAGCCTTCGATGATCGGAAGGAAAGCGACATAAGGAGAGTGGCGGGCGGTATGGGAAACGTCCCAGTCGTAGTCATCTTCGCGGCCCTTCAGGTCGATGACGTTTCGGGTACCGGATTCAGCATTGCGAATCGCCTTGTGCACGCGCCCGACCGCTTTGGTGCCGACGACAAAATCGATACCCCGGTCCTTCTCAAATAGAGTCTCTCCTTCAAGCTGGGCGACGCAGCCCATGACCCCGACCAGTTTATTGGCGTCCGGGTCATTCCTGATCTGTCCTACTCGGGTGTATAGTTTGTGCTCGGCTTTCTCCCTTACTGAACAGGTATTGAAGATGACCACGTCGGCGGAACCCTCGTCTTTCGTGATCTCAAACCCCTCGTTCTCTAGCAATGTCACGACCCGTTCTGAGTCCGAAACATTCATTTGACATCCGAACGTTTCCAAATACACTTTCTTCATAAAAAGACTGCCTCGCCGCGCCAGTATCAAACGCAAAATTATGTCGAAAACAGGGGATTTTGTCCATCTGCACGTCCACACGGACCTGAGCCTCCTAAGAGGCTGCATCCGTCTGAAACCGCTTGTGGAGAAGCTGTCTGAGCTCGAGATGGAAGCCTGTGCGATCACCGACTACGCCAATATGTTCGGTGCCGTTTCCTTTTACCGCCAAATGAAGGCAAGCGGCCTAAAACCGATCATAGGCTACGAGGCCAACCTCACTTTTGGCAGTCGATTCGACAAGTCAGCGGTAGTCGAATCTGGAGAACTGCCTTTCTATCATCTGGTGCTTCTTGCAAAGGATTATGAAGGGTATCTGAACCTCGTGAATCTTTCGTCCAAAGCCTACACGGAAGGCTTTTACAATAAGCCCAGGATCGATCTGGATCTGTTGACCGAGAGGGCGGGATCATTGATATGCCTCACTTCGAATCTAAAGGGACCCGTCGGACACCATCTACAGAACGGAAACAAGGAAAAGGCCCGGTCCAACCTGCAGACTTTGAAAAGCCTGTTTGGCCGGGACTTGTTTCTGGAAGTACAGGACCACGGCATTGAAGCTGAGAGGACGATCAGACCCGATCTGATATCTCTCTCCAAGGAGATGGGCGTTCCTCTTGTCGCGACGAATGATGCGCACTACCTGTCGACCGACGACGCGAGAGCTCACGAAGCACTGCTGTGCATCGGCGAAGGTAAGACGGTAGAGGATTCGACAAGGCCTGGACTTGGGGCTTCGAATTTTCACCTGCGATCAAAGGAAGAGATGTGGGCCCTGTTTGGAGATGATCTTCCAGAAGCCCTCGAGAACACGGTCAGGATCGCCAACTCTTGCGAGGTAACGTTCGATCTCGGCAACAAATACTTCCTTCCCAAGTACCCGATTCCGGATGAAAGCGAAAGCACGACCGAGATCGACTACTTGAAAGAAGTCACCGAAGAGGGATTTAACAGAAGGAAGGCGAACGTCTGGGATCCATCTGCTGACAAAGGTCAGCTGAAATATGACCTTGGCACTTATCGCGAACGTCTAAAGGAAGAGTTCCGCATCATCGATGACATGGGCTTTCCAGGGTACTTCCTGATCGTCTGGGAATTCGTGCGCTTCGCACGCGCTAAAGGCATTCCGGTCGGACCCGGGCGCGGATCCGCGGCTGGATCGCTCATAGCATACTGCCTGGAGATCACCGACATCGATCCAATCCAACACGATCTTCTGTTCGAGCGCTTCCTTAATCCGGAGAGGGTCTCGATGCCGGATATAGATATCGACTTTTGCGTAAGGGGACGCGGTGAGGTGATTGAGCACGTCGCGGAATTCTACGGCCGCGATTCGGTGTGCCAGATAATCACGTTCGGCACGATGGCGTCCCGCGCCTCTATTAAAGATGTCGGCCGCGCATTAAACATGCCATATGCGGACGTGGAGAGGATCGCAAAACTGATCCCGCCTCCGGTTCGCGGCAGAAACGTCAGCATAGGCCAGGCACTCGAACAGGTTCCGGAGCTCAGAAAAGCGATCGAAAAGGACAAGAAGGTTGAAGAGCTAGTGGATCTCGCGCTGCGCCTTGAAGGCTGCTCCCGGCATACATCCGTTCACGCCGCAGGAGTAGTGATCTCGCCGCAGCCTCTTGAAGAACTCGTCCCTGTAGCGGTATCCAGCCGGAATGACGAACTTACAAGTCAGTTTCCGATGGGAGACCTTGAGGATGCGGGCATGCTTAAGATGGATTTCCTCGCGCTGACGACTCTCACGATCATAAACGATTGCTTAAACAGTCTTAAGCAGAAGACCGGTGAGACAGTCGACTGGTCTTCTGTTTCTCTCAGCGACGAACCCACACTGAAGCTGTTTGGCGAAGGAAAGACCGATGCTGTGTTCCAGTTCGAGTCGGGCGGTATGCAGGAGATCTGCAGAAAACTGAAACCGAAAGACCTTGAGGATCTTTCGGCGCTTAACGCACTTTACCGTCCCGGGCCGCTCGACGGCGGCATGGTCGAGGATTTTATCGCCCGCCGAAGGGGTGAAAAGAAGGTCGAATACATAGTTCCCGAGATGGAGGATATCCTTGAGAATACTTTCGGGATACTTGTCTATCAGGAGCAGATTATGCAACTGGCGCAGAAACTTGCCGGCTACTCCCTGGGAGAGGCGGACATGATGCGCCGGGCGATGGGTAAGAAGAAGCGGGCAGCGATGGCCGAGCACGAACGCCGGTTTATCGACGGTGCCGTCGAACGCGGCATAGACAAGGTAAAAGCGGAAGAGATTTACAACCTTATGGCTCAGTTTGCGGACTACGGGTTTAACCGCAGCCATTCGGTCGCGTATGCATACGTGGCGTTTCAGACCGCATATTTAAAGGCTCACTATCCCGCATTTTTCTACGCTGCAGTACTTTCAAGCGAAGCGAACGATTCTGCGAAGATCTACAAATACGCGAACGAGCTAAGGGATTCAGGTCTCAAACTTCTTCCGCCTGATGTTAATGAAAGCGACGCGGGGTTCACTCCGCTGGAGGGAGCGGTGCGATTCGGATTGACCGCCATCAAGGGTATAGGCGCGGGTAGTGTAGAAGCGATCCTGAGGGCGAGGAAGAAGGGCGGGAGGTTCACTTCCCTTTTCGATTTTGTTTCAAGGATAGAGCAAGGGGCTCTGAACCGCAGGGCGCTAGAGAGCCTGATCTGCGCGGGAGCGTTTGATTCTCTAGATCCGGACAGCGACCCTGCCTCCTGGAGGGCAAGGCATTTCGAAAGCGTCAATGCGGCACTGAGCCATGGCCAGAGGGTCTGGAACGACAAACAGATGGGACAGAGCGCTTTGTTCGCTAATGCCTCTGCCGGAGTTGCGGAGGCAAAGGATTTACTGCCTTTCGCGAAACGCTGGACAACGAATGAATTGTCCGGAAAGGAAAAACTGGCTGTGGGCTTCTATCTTTCGAGTCATCCGCTCGACAGTCATTCGAGAACACTCGATGAAATGAAAATTGGAAAGATAGTAGATCATTCCGGAGCGATGCCCGGAGACGAGATCACCCTCGCGGGAATGGTCGCAAAGCCTCAGGTAAGACAAAGCCGAAAGGGAAACAGATTCTGCATTTTCACTCTTGAGGATCAAACCAGTACTGTGAAGTGCCTCACTTGGGCAGAGGCATTCGCAAAACACGCCGGGCTTTTGAAGGATGACGAGCTGCTGATAGTCAAGGGCCGCGTCGAATCGAACGACGGGAATGATCTCGTCGTCATCGTCAACGACGTAACCAGCCTGACTGAAGCGATTTACAAACAGGCTCGAAAGCTTATAATCAAATTTCCCGAACGTCTCGAAGATTCTCTATTGGAGGGAGTTTTCACTTTGCTCGGTTCCGGAAAGGGATCGTGCGAAGTGACGCTGGAAATACCGGCTGGAAGAGGGGTTTGGGTTACGCTTGACTCACCGCCGATGCGCATCAGCGGTTCGAGCAAGATCTCAACAGAATTGGAGGAACTTGGCTGTGCCATCGACTGGGACTTCGGCTGAAGCTATGGAAGAGAGATCGGAGAGCGCTTTTGAACGGGTTCAGAGGGCGAGGCATCCTGCCAGGCCGTATGCGCTCGATATTTTCGAAAGCGTTTTTGAAGACTTTGTAGAGATTCACGGCGACCGCAGATACGCCGACGATTCTGCAATCGTTTCCGGATTTGCACGGCTGAACGGAGCGGAGGTCGCGGTGATCGGTCATCAGAAAGGCCGAGATACGAACCAGAGGCGGCACAGGAATTTCGGGATGCCCAAACCGGAAGGCTATCGGAAGGCATTGCGTGTGATGCGCCTGGCTGAAAAGTTTGGCAGGCCGATCGTCACTTTCATCGACACACCAGGTGCATATCCAGGAATTGACGCTGAGGAACGAGGACAGGCCGAGGCAATCGCATTCAATCTTCGCGAAATGGCCCAGTTAAAGGTCCCGACAATAATCGTAGTGCTTGGAGAAGGCGGATCCGGCGGCGCGCTGGCGATAGGGATCGGGGACCGTGTCTTAATGTGTGAGAATGCCGTTTACTCTGTCATTTCACCTGAAGGGTGTGCGGCCATTCTATTCAAAGACGCGGCGGAAGCCGAAAAAGCGGCCAACAGCCTGAAACTGACGGCGCTCGACCTTCGAAGGCTGGAATTGATAGACGAGATCGTTCCGGAAGCTAGTGACTGGGAAGTGTCTGACGAAGAAGAAGATCAGTCATTTGCTGACGATCCGGTCACGAAAGAACTAAAACGCTCGATCGAGAAGCATTTGAAACAGCTTTCGGTCCTTTCGACAGAAGAACTGCTTGAAAAACGATTCGAGAAATTCAGGGCTATGGGTAAATGGTTAGGCGCCTGAATCAGGCGCCCTTATCAAGTGAGGTGAAATGTCTTGGGCTCCTAGAAAGGGATATCGTCATCGTCTCCTGAATCTCCTGAAGCCGCGGCCTTAGCGGATTCCCCGGAAGAAGAACTCGAATCGTACTCGTCATCTGAAGAAGAAGAGTAATCGTCCTGTCTCCCGCCAAGAAACTGCATATCGCTAGCATTGACATCGAGCGTTTGCCGGGTATTTCCGTCACGATCCGTCCACTCGTCTATCCGCAGTCGGCCTTCGATGTAGACCTGGCTTCCTTTCTGAAGATATTTTGAAGCATTTTCGGCCTGCCTTCCCCAGAGAGTGATGCGGAACCAGGTCGTAATGTCTTGAAGCTCGCCGGACTTATCACGGCGTTTCTCGTTGGTGGCCATAGAGAAGTTGCAGACAGCGGTGCCTTGAGGGGTGTATCGCAGTTCCGGATCTCGTCCGAGATTGCCTACGATAGTGATCTTGTTGAATGACATAAGTTACTCCTTCTGTGTGGGTAGTTGTGAGCGAACGGAACAACCGCCGATGCTCATCGGAAGGGACTGTTTTATGAGGAAAGCTTTGTCCCGATCCGGCACAATTCTATTTAACAAAATCTGAAATTACAAAGAAGCGATCACCTTGAAAAAACGTCTGCTCGACATTCAACTCTTTTCGACCATATGGATTCTGGCTTTCGGGTTTCCCTGCCTGTCGCAGGATGTCAGCTGGGCAGAACCGCTGGAACAATGCTGGAGCATTCCATCGGCGACAATGTCACGAATTCCCATTGCGTCTGATAACGATCTAATCTTCTTTCTACCGCAGACGCCCTCAACAATCAAAGGTTTCAAAGCAAATACCGGTGACCTGCTATGGTCAACGGAAATTGGCGGTTCTCTTTCTCCCGGGATTACGTATACGGGGGACGTGCTTAGAACGCCTGGAATTGTTGATTCAGGAGACGGTTCACGTTCGATTCGTTTCTACAGTATTGATACCCAGACAGGAATCTACAAGAATTCGTCTGAAATTCCCTTTCCGTCCGATCGGTTAGCCGCATTTGGCGAGGGTAAAGCTGCGATCCTCGGGTTTGCAGGCGATCTCTTGATCACTGATTCGCAGAAGACAGTCCCTGGCCTGCGGCTTTCCGGCGATGGATTCATAGGCATTTCAGAGAGCGAAGGTGAATTCTACGCGTGGACCAAACGGGCGATCTATCCTATCGACTCTGAGTACCCCGGATCTACGAGTCAAAAGCTTGAGATCGAAGAAACTGCATCAGGTTCCTTTCTTAGGTCTGGCGATCTGCTGTTCGTGGGAACCAAGGAAGGCTCTGTGTATGCCCTGGATATCAAAGACGGCTCAGTGTTGTGGAGGTCCAGGACAGGCGGAGAGATCGACGGCCTTTCGATGGATCGAGAAGACCTGATCGTGATCTCGCGGGACAACTTCGTATACAAGCTTTCGCGAAATAGCGGACAGAGGATCTGGAAGCGCAAGTTGGCGGGGAGGATAGTTGGATCTGTGGAACTGAATGAGGACTATTCGGCTTTTCTGAGCTTCGGCTCAAATGATGTTCATGTGATAAGGATGAATGACGGAAGAGTGGTAAATGCCTTTGAAGTCGACAACGCAGCATTCTTTGTAAGTCCGCCATTGAAGGTCGCCGGCATTCTGATAGTGCCTTACGATCGCGGCGTTCTGGGGATTGCAAGAAAATCCACATGTGGAAAAGAAAAGGACGGCCCGTAGCCGTCCTTCTCAAAATGTGTTCCCTAACCGAAACTAGTGAGATTTTTCATACTCCGCCATCATGGCGTATATCTCATCCTTCACATTCAACTTCTTCTTCTTTATCGTTACTTCTTCGATTTGTTCGGTTTCGCTGGGGTACGTGAGGTTTGCGAGCTCGGTTAAGCGTTCTTCGTAAGTTTGGTGCTGGTGAACAAGGTCCCTGAACGTCTGACTTTCTTTCATCAACTCTTCTTTCACAGACTCGGTTGTCGACATGTCCATAAGTTTGGGTTTCCCTTCCTTTCTTGGTGATTAATTTTCAAAACGAGCCGGAAACGTCTTCGGACTCAGATTGTCTTCTGTAAACCCAATGATACCCCAGACCTATTTTTCTAGGCAAGCTATTTGTTGATTCTCATACTCAACAAGATCCCGTCCTCTGGTGGATCTCGATACAGGCCCGGTCGAATAGCCACCTCAACAAAGCCAAAATCTTTATAGAACGCGATCGCGGAATTGTTCGATCTCCTCACTTCCAGATTTAGGTTCGTAGTATCTGCCTCAAAGTGTTTCACGGCCTCAAGCAGAAGCCTTCTCCCTATCCCTGACCGCCTGTTCTCACTGGAAACTGCAATGTTTAGCAACTCGGCGTGAGCCAAAGGGATGCTCCCTTTATCATAACGTTGAATATGCGTTATCAGACGCACTAAAATAAAGCCGGACAGAGAATCGTTGTTCTTGAGGACAGCTACAAAGAAGAGAGACCCGTCGCGGACCGCCTCTTTTTCGTAATCTGCGGCCGGCCACGGCGAAAGTCCTGCATCAATCTCAAGTTTCTTGACCCTGAAGGCGTCTCCGGGAACGGCTCTCCTGATAGATACGGATTTTTCAGCTTTTCCCGCCAATGAAGTCCCTCGTGTAGATCGCATCAATGTAGCCGAGACCCTTAGAGCCCTCTGCCCTGCCAACGAACTCATAAGCGAGGTCGGCAATTCCAGATCCTGCAAAGATGATCTCCAACGGCGATACGGACAATCGCTCGGAAAGCCCGGCTTCAGCTACCAGTATGAGTTTTTCCGATCTTGCAAATCCCGTGACAAGATCGGAATCGAAGATCACCTTGTGCGGGCCCTTCTCGACAAAGGTTTGTTCGCCCTGATCTCTTTCGAATTCCTGAACCGCCAGTTCTTTCCTGCCTGCATTGATCAATGTGGCACATTGAACCGGTCCGTCTCCGGCAGCTACAGTAAGTGCCTGCATCGTCGTGCAGGATCGAAAGCCATAGGTGCCTGATCTGAGGAAACCTCTGACGATCGAGAGCCCCGTCCTAACACCCGTAAAACTACCCGGACCTCGCGTTACAACGAACTCGTCAATGTCTTTGAATCCAAGGTTGGTAAGTCGGACTATCTGTTCGATAAGGACCAGCGCATTTGTTTCACGCCCAGCGTCTCGCAAACTATTTGCAGCCGCAAGTCTGACGTCATCCTTGTACAGGACGGCGCTTCCCGAACCGATGCAGGTGTCGATAGAAAGGGTACAGGTCATTAGTCTCACCTACTGCCGAACCGCTCTATAAACCCTCCTGAATGACGGAAGAGCCTGTTTGAAGATAAACCCGATCTGATAGTGGAATCTGTACCGCGCGTCAAAATCTCCCTCAAAACCCACGAGAGCCATTACGGGATTCGGCGGAAACCTCTTCAGGAGCTGCTGTAACAACTGCTTCGGATACCATACGACATGCTGAAGTGGTACGTGCGGAATGCCTTTTCTCCAGCGGCTTTCAACGGCTTCGGAAAGCCAGCTTGGCAAGTCCAGTGCTTCTTCCTTGAAAGGCAGATCCTCAAGGCTCAGATCAAGATGCTTGTTAGCTAGCCCGATCGTGTAGATGATCCACTTCTGCCGTTTCTCCGAAACTACGTTGAGGCATTTCTGCCAGTCGAAATCTGGAGACCGGTTCTCGACTGCCCAATATATATCCCAAAGACGCTCCTTTCGTTCCCCGCCGTCAGTTAGCCAGTGAACGCATAGAATTCTCAGGTGATCTTCCTGACAGAGAACACGGACGGGGACTTCCTCCAGATCGACCGTGACCGAACGATCGAGCAGGTCTTCAAAACTCATCGAGTCGAGATGCCTGGGGCCAAAATGAAGATCCAGGCCGAGATCCGTCAGACCCGAAGTGTCCCGCCAGAATTCGTTCTTTTCATTCGGATCGACTATGAGATCAAGATCGCCTGGCTTTCTTTCGAGCTTGTCCGCATAGAGTCTCTGAGAGGCCCAACCCTTGATAACGATCGCCTTTTGCCCAGAATCCGCAAGCCTCTGAAACAGGTCCGCCAGCTTTCGCTCATAGACCTTCTGGTATAGGGAAAGGACCCCGCGTTCGCTTGCTGTTTCTTGCTGCATCAATGGCTAAAAACCATGGTCAAGATAGACCGCGTACAAACTGGACGATCTCTGACGCCTCACCGCGTTTCCCCAGATAGCATTCGGCACCGCCACATACGGAACGGAGTATGCCGAGTGCCTCTTTAGGATTCTCGCGCATCGCAGGAGGGAAAAATAGGTTCTGGAGGAGCCTCCAAACTGCCTCGGAGTCCGAGAGTTTTTCAGGGGCCCAGGACGCGCCGGACTCGAAGTCTGAAAAGAGGACCAGGTCGATGCTTTTGTTTGTTCCGGTTCCCGCTGTTTCGAAACTCAGGTCCTCGACTCTCCGGTTTTTTCTGCCTTCTCTTTGCTTCAGTGCGCTCGGAAATGGAACAAGCCTGCCTGAACTATCCACGACCGCGCAGTCGTCCGAGTAGTACTTTGCGCCTTTCTCAAGAAAGCATCTCGTCAGCGTCGACTTTCCACTCCTTGAATCACCGGGAAATATGATCCCGATACCGTCAAGGTCGACTGCGCCGGCGTGAAGGAAAAGATGCTCCGGAAGCGAATTCGAAGCAAGGGTCATCTGTACCAAAGCCTCAAAACCATCCGCCGTCTCTTCATCATATCCGCCAAAAGAGCAAAGCAGCTCATCCTGCCAATAGAGGCCGTTTTCAAGCTCTGATTCTTCGACCCTTAGTTCGAAAGTCCCTATGCAGTTTACTGCCTCCTCCGAGAACACACTGTTCTGAGGAAGCCATCTCCGGATCCATGCGTCGGGAGCGGATTCAGGAAGTTTCAGACCGAAACTTTTTCCAAGGACATTGAAAAAACTTGAGTCCATATCGCTACGCGCGTCTCAAGACACTCGATCGAGCCATCTCTCTAAACGAAAATGGCCAAGCCGTTGCCCGGCTTGGCCATTTTGATATATCGAATGCGCTGTTTACGGACAAGCGGTCGTTCCAGGAATCGCTCCGCAATCAAGGCCGAATGCAGAAACGCATTGGAAAGTACCGGGAATCACGGTGCTCGGGCAGCAACGCTCACCGGGGCCGCAACCTCCGGAAACGCCAAGTCCTCCGCAAAGAGAAACCGGACAAGCCGCTGCAAGCGTCGAGGACGGGAAGCTAAGCATCGCAATCACCGGCAAAGCGATCGCTGTTGCTAATCCTACTTTTTTGATAACTTCCCTACGGTTAACGCCTTCAAATCGCGAGGTGATCTCGTTGGCGATAAGATTCTTCTCTTTAAGTTGATCGAGAGCTAGCCAAACTACCTTTTCCTTCTCTTCCTGGTCACGCGACCCGCTCAAGTTACTTGCGATCTCCGCTACCGAACTGTTCCCATCGCATGCCCTCCAAACTTCAGCCGCAGTGGGATTGAGGCTAAACGCCTTGTCTTTATCGAGGTCGTATACGAGCACCTCGCCGGATGCTTCCTGTATAACGAGACCTTCCTTTCGAGCAATTGGAATTTGGGAACTGTTCATTTCTCCTCCTGACAACCTATGAGGTATTTGATCCTTGTTGTTGTATGCCGATACTTGGACGCTTAAAGAATTCTATTAACTTTATCGCTGTTTCTAAAGCTTCTGACCTGCAGCTTTGAGCGATTATGGCACGAAGTGCTAACTTATTCAAGACTTTAAGTGAGAAACAAGTATTCGTTCGTAAGCCCACCGAGTTCTCTATCAGCTTCAGCACACCGGCTGCATTTCCTACTTCAAAAGGCGACCACTTTCCGCCCTCCACGAACTCCGTCAACAAAACCATTTTGCACGGAACCGGGTCGTGCCCGACCTCGATCCCAAGTTCTTCCGGAACGACCTCTTCAATGCCCTCATCTCTCTCAGTGCTTCTCAACGATATCGGTTTCGCGAAAGGGTGTATTTCACCGTCTTTATCGATCACCGCATACTCGTCCGAATAGTAGACCGCACCATGGTTTAACAGTGCATTCACGAGGGTCGATTTCCCCGTCCGCGACCTTCCCGGAATCACAAGCGCCTCTCCGTCGATCGATACAACTCCCGCATGCAAAAATACCTTCCCGACGGCGTATTCGGCAATCTTGTTTCGCACCATGCTCTCGATCGTTTTCGTAAGCCTGGCCGAGGCAACAGGGTGCCGGGTCCGCTGATAAACATCCATTACCTGGGTTTCGTCGCCGTTAGCACGTCCGATCACGAATCTGTGCTCGTGGTTTCCCGAGTTGCCAATTCTGATCTGGTCCCGGAACACGAACCTAAGCCGGTCAATCACGGGAACAAGTGCTTCTTCATCCTCGAAATCGAGTCTCAGCCGAACCCCAAAGCTTTCGAGTTGTAGTTTTCTCACGTGGCGAGCAAGGCAAACTCGTTATCGCCCTTTTCAATAAAGCACCAATCCGACAGCTATTCAGATTCGGTCGCCGATGACACGATCTTGCCATTTCGGCTGTACGCAAAGAACGCCAGGCCGATCGCAACCGATAGCAGTCCTACGGCCGGAAGAAAAAGCAGCGAGGGATTCAATACCGATGCGATTACCGTCGCCGAACAGAGGACACCCGCGACTGCATATATCAAAGCCACCGTAGCATGCCGGCTTCCGCCGATCACCATTGCCTGGTACATGTGACTGCGATGCGCCTCCCAAACTCTCTCACCTTTCAAGAGACGCTTCAGGAACGTCAAGGATGAATCGACTACGAACGGACCCGCCAGTACAGCACCGAATAATCCAAAGACCCAGGACACCGAATCATCTGCAGACCCGACGATATTAAGCCTTTCTACTGCGAGTATCGGTAAGCAAGCAAACGTAAATCCAAGAAATGCGCTGCCCGAGTCACCCATAAAGACCCGCGCCGGCTCCCAGTTGAAAACCAGGAACGCCAGACTTGCGGAGCCGACAACGAATCCTGCGGTGGCGATCGAGTCGAGTCCCAGAACAATTCCGAGGGCGCCCCAGCCAATTCCGGCGGTCAATGCCTGAACGCCGGATATGCCGTCGATGCCGTCCATGAAGTTGTATGCATTGGTGAGGCCGACGATCCAGATGAAGCTCAGGATGATTCCGGGAAGCCAATAATCTCCCAACCCTTCGATCCAACCAGATGAGAACCAGAGTACAAGGGCCGCAGCAGCGCTGTGCGTAAGAAAACGAAGAAAAACCGGAACTTTCTTTATGTCGTCCCGCCAGCTGATAGCTACGAGGCAGACGGCGGCTATAAGGAAGACCGAGGCAAGGTTTAGCGAGATAACCGGGAGTCCTTCGAAGGTCCTTGAAAGATACGCGACGGAAAGAGCTGCAAGAACGGTTGAACTGATGATCAGTCCCGCGCCGACAGGCACAGGCTTTGAATGCGAGCTTCTTTCATTAGGAACGTCCAGAAATTCCTTTCGGCGGCTCCATCGAGTGAACGCGAACGTCCCTGCCAAACAGGCGGCGAACGCGAAAACGACTAGAACTGTCGAAAGCAGCATTTCCTTATATTTACAGGTGTTTCCTGATACTTGTATGCCCGAGCAAGATATTGGCTACCGTACTTGAGACGTTTTCCGTGAAATACTCCCCGGGGGCTTTCCAAGTTCCCTTACGACCGACGGCGAGCCTTACCGCGGAGAGTATGGCGTCGGCATCGCCGCCGCTCAAGATATTGCTTCCGCACTCGATGGTCTCGGGTCGTTCGGTCACATCCCTCAAAGTGACATTCGGGACTCCGAAGATCGCACATTCCTCCTGAACGGTACCGCTATCAGTCAATACCGCAGAGGCATTCTTTTCGAGCATAAGAAAGTCGAAGAATCCCAACGGCTCAAGCAGTTTCACACGTTCGGACCCGGGCTCGATGCCGAACTTCGAGAGTTTGTCAGCAGTGCGAGGATGGACACTCACAACAAGCGGTTTGTCGAACTCATCCGCCACCCGATCAAGCCCCTTTACGATCCCTCTGAGCCGGTCCTCAAGATCGACGTTCTCTGCGCGGTGCATTGTGACCAGAAAATAACCGCCCGGCTCAACACCCGTTTCCCAAAGTGCCTTCGACGATTCGGTACGGTCGGCGTAATGATTGATCACCTCATATATCGGGTTGCCGGTTACAAAGATCCTCTCCCGTTCGATACCTTCCCGTACTAGATTTTCCTTGCTCCTGTAGGTATACGGAAGCAAGACAGAACTCGAATGATCGATGATCCGCCTGTTTATCTCTTCGGGGACACGATCATCATAACAGCGATTACCGGCCTCCATGTGAAAAACCGGTATTCCCATACGGGCCGCAACGATCGCAGACAGTGCGGAATTCGTATCCCCTAGAACGAGTAAGCGGTCCGGCCGGACCTTTTCCAGCACCTTCTGGGTCTTCTCGAGTATCTGTCCTGCCTGTTCACCGAATGAAGAAGCCCTGATCCCTAAGTGAAAGTCCGGGTCCCTGATGCCAAGGTCCTTCAGGAAAATCCCGCTCAGACCCTCCTGGAAGTTCTGTCCCGTATGAACGGTCGTAAGTTCACAGGCCGAGTCGAGCCTCTCGAGTACCCGCGAGAGGCGAATGATCTCCGGTCTTGTCCCGAATATCGTTAAGATCTTTCTCATTCTTAAAGTAACACTTGAACTATTGATTGGAATCGTCGATAAACCGGCGTATCTCTTCGCCCGCTTCAGACAACACTTCTCGAAGCTTTTCAACGGATATGTTGTCGTCCTGCGAGGAATACTCGGCGTCTAGAGCCATTTCGGCCTCCCCTTCTCCCCTCAATTCCGGCAGGACAGGGAGTATCACGTAATAGCCGTTACGGGCGACCGTACGAAAACACTCTTCTTCCGAGACCATTATCTCGTGGATCTTCTCGCCCGGACGGATGCCTGTGTATACGATCTCTCTTTGCTCCGCGCCCATCAGTGCCTTTGCTACATCAGTGATCTTTGCGGATTCGACCCTTGGAACGTATGTCTCGCCGGGCTTCCCTTCCATCAAGGCCTCCATTACTGTGTCCACTGCTTTCTCAAGAGTCAGCAGGAAACGCGTCATTTCCGCAAGCGTCACCGTCACAGGCCTTCCGTTTCTGATCTGATCGACAAATAGAGGCACGATCGATCCGCGTGACGCGATCACATTTCCGTATCTAACACAATTGAATGCAGTATTCCTGCTTTGCCGGTTCGCCTCGATCAATACCCTTTCCTGAATGGCTTTAGTCATCCCCATCACATTAATAGGTTTACAAGCCTTGTCAGTAGAGATCCCAACGACTTTCTCAACATCGAGAGGATTCTCACGGATCGCCCTTACGATATTCTGGGCTCCGTGAATGTTGGTCAGAACCGCTTCGAAAGGAAAATATTCGCAGGAAGGGACCTGTTTTAGGGCGGCAGCGTGAAACACAATATCGGCCCCTCTCAAGGCTGCCAAAAGCGCCGGGTAATCTCGTACATCGCCGATCGTAAAATCGAGCACATCGCGCGAGTTATGATAGATGACCTCATCGGTGGCCGCCGCATTCTGCAAGTAATCGAGCCGCATGAAATGCTGCTTGGCCTCATCCCTCGAATATACGGTAACCTTCGACGGCTTACCGTATTCGCCGGTCAGAATTCGCCTGACTAGCGCTTGTCCAAGCGAACCTGTGCCTCCGGTGACGAGTATGCTTTTGTTGTCTAGGTACTTAGTTTTCGCCATTCTTCATACGGTGTCGGATCTTCAGCGATTCCTCTGATCATGTCGTCCCACGAAGGTGCCTCGAATCCTGTCATCTCGGAAAACCTGGTCGAGTCGAGGCTCCGGTCGATCCTCGGATCTCCTTTCGCCACGATCTTGATATCCAGGTCAAGGGCTGCGCGAATTTTCTTCAACAGCTCAAACTTGCTGATCCTATCGGCCGATACGTGATAGATCCCTTCAAGTTGTCGGCTCGGAAGCACGTACCTGGCAATTGCATTTGCAAGAGCCTCGGTTGAAAGGCCAGAGAAGAATGCGTTCTTGAATCCGAAAACCGTCTGGCCGTTCTGAGAAATGAACCATTCCAGAAGCCCTTGCGTGGACCTCAGCTCGCGGCCGATGATCGATGTCCTGATCGTGACCGCATTTTTTCCCCGTATTTCTCCAAGAGCTTTGCTACGGCCGTAAAGGTCCTCGGCGTCGGTCGCATCCTCTTCATCGTAACGGCCCCTGTCGCCCTTGAATACACAGTCCGTGCTTATTGACAGCAGGGCGGAATCGAACTCGCGGCAAAGATCGTAAAGCCGGTTAGGCAGCAGTGAGTTTATTTCGATCGAGATCGTCGCGTTACCGGCTTCCCTCTTCTGTTTTACGACCCCTACGGCATTTACAACCACATCCGGATCTGACTTTACGAAGGCCTGCCGAATGCTATCGACATCTGTTGCTTCTACCCCGCCTACGATCCGCTCTTCGCTGAGCAACCCGAATCGTGAGAGTTCGACCGGTTTGCCCCTGAGCGAGGCCCAAACCTCATAGCCGTGATCGGGAAGGACCTGCACAAGCTTGTGTCCCAGCATTCCGGTTCCACCGAGGACCAACACCCTCTTTGTTGACATAAAACTTTAAAAGTCGGCATGCCGACAGCTAGAATCCTCTTTAAGCCTCTGCCGTCTTATCCGGAAAATGTCGGCTCCCGATCGCAAAGTCAAAAAGCTCCACCGTCGCGTTCTCAATTTCCGGATCGGACAAGAATTTTTCGGCATATTCCCGAGAGGCTCTCGACATTGCCTGATATTCTTCATTTTCCATCGCGACGATCTTCCCGATGACTTTATTCCATACTTTGGGAGTTTCAAGTGGCAATGCCCAGCCCGCAGATTTTTCTTCCAGATCGAGCCAGGGAGTGCGATCACTGATCAACAAAGGACAGCCCGCTGCGAGCGCTTCGAGAAACACATGGCCGAAGTTCTCACCGAGAGTCGGCATGATCTTAAAGTGATACCTGAATAGTTCTCTCGGGACTCTGTCGTGTTTCAAGTACCCCTTGTATTCGAATCGGATCCCGGTCCTCATCGAACTTTCCTCTATCTGACGGTAATACTCTTCATCCTCGATCGTGCCAAAAACATGAAGGGTTATACTGCCCTCGTGGATTTCTAGATTATCGAAAAGCCACTTTAGATTCTTCTTACGATCGATCCTTGAAAGAAAGACCAGATTTACCTTTCCCCGCTCTTTTTCCAACTTTCTTTCCTTTGAGTATTCTTCAAATATCGTCCTGGGCGGCAGGTCTGGCGCAACAATTATTGTCTTTCTCTGTGCCCGGAGTTCCCGAATCTCGTCCGCTTCGATCTCGCTCGACGCTTTCCAGACGATATCGTCGTATAGCCCTCCTGCGACCGCTGTCCGCGCAAAAATAGTCTTCTTGATCCTCTTCAGCTTTCTGGCCCCTGACGAAAGCTCGCCGCACGGAGCAAGGAGAAACGGCACTTCGCCCAACTTCCCGATCCTCCTCAGCCTCAGGCTTCTGACAGTGAGCGGAGAAAAGAAACTGTTGGCATAGACCAAAGATGGTGAAAACGCCTCCAATGCCTCCGGGAGCACTTTCCTGATGTCTGAGTCGCTGTCAAGATACAGGACCTGTGCGTTTCCGACCTGAGTCCAGGCTCCGGTTTCGACGCCGCTGTATCGGGTCTTATCCTCACCTGCATCGTAAGACCGTGTGATAATCCGGAATTCATACCGATCTGAAAGCCGGTCGACGGTGTTGACCACGGTCCGGGTGCCTCCGCCGCTCTTGATCCCGGGCAGATAGTAGTTGCTTATGATCAGTATGAGCGGCTTTTTACCCTTTCTGCTCATCAAGGATTCGCCTGCAAGCGCTTACGACTTCTTCTACACCGATCTCTTCCAGACAAAGATGGTTATTAAAGCAATCCGGTGTATGGCATCCCTCGCATGGTACTTTCTTTCTGAAGATCCGGTGCTCGCTTCCAGGCGGCTCCCATCTCCCCGGATAATCGATTGCCGCAAAAACTGCGACACAGGGTACGCCCGCAGCAGCGGCCATATGCAACGTGCCAGTATCGTTTCCCAGATAGAGATCACAGAAGGTCATCGCACCAGCCGCCTCCCTGACATTCAACGAGCCGGCTGCGCAAAGTCCTTTCCCCCAACTTGATATCAATCGCTTACCCTTTTCCCTGTCTTCCGGTCCTCCAAAAACGACCGGAAAGAGGTTGTGATCTTCCAGCGCGAGCAGCTGAGCAACAGTCTTCTCATACTTTTCTTCAGACCAGACCTTTGATGGCCACTTGCTTCCCGGTCCGACCCCTAACACGGAAAAGGACTCAGGCCGCTCCCCGTGCATAAACTGATCTTCCCACCACTTTAGTGCCGCGGTTTGATCACCGAACCCTGACTTTAAAGGAAATTCTACTTTTCCGCCGCCAACCGGGACTCCTTCGCTGGCAAGAGAATCCAGAATAAAATCCCCTTCATATTGCACCGCGGCTAAAGGAGCATTTGTCGGGAATTCAAGCAGATTGTTAGACAAGTGATCGACACAAAGGGCTTCACGGATACCGCAAAGTCTGAAGAATCTCTTGTCCCGCTCGATCTGAGCAGCTGTCCGGTTTCGAGTTAAAAGATAGAAGACCGTATCAAACTTCTTCTTTCTTAAACGCTGGACGAGACCCAGCTTCTCAAAGGCACCTCGAGCCCCACCATAGACACCGTAACCGATCAACTCGTCAAAGAGTCCTTCTCGCGGGAGCGCCGCCGTAGAAGGAACCTTGAACTCGCGGCCGCCTACCGCGTTGCAGAGGAAGGCGATGTGAGCATCGGGATACGCTTCCCTGATCGCCTGGAATCCGGGAAGCGCCACGATTGTATCCCCAAGATGCCCGATCCGGAACACAAGGATTCGATCTCGTTTGGGCTGCGATGCCCGGCTCATTCGGCCCCGATCTCGCGACGCATGTCCTCGAGAGATACAGGCGAAGTGCCCAGCCTTTCGACCACACATCCCGCTGCAATATTTGCGAACTCCGCCGCCGCAGAAAGATCTGCGCCCGCAGCCTGTGCCGCGGCCACCGCCGCAATAACAGTATCTCCTGCGCCCGTGACGTCAAAGACCTTGCGTTCAAGAGCCGCGATGGTCCGCGGACTGCTGCCGTCTTCAAAGATCGTCATACCCTTTTCGCCCCTGGTAACAAGAAGGGCCGGAAGGCTAAGCTTAGTGCGAAGATGTTCTCCCGCTTCTTCCACTGAATCCTCCAGGCATCCTAGAAACGCAGCGGCTTCAAGCGCCTCTCTTTCGTTAGGCGTTAGCAATGATGAACCCTCGTATTTCCAATAGTTAACGCCTTTGGGATCAACAATCACCTGAAGTCCGGATCCTCGTGCTTTCGTTATCAGACGCGTACAAAGTTCCTGGGTTACAACGCCCTTTGAATAATCCGATACGATGACCGCATCTGCCCCTCCGAGCTCGTCGCCTACCGCTTCCCAAAACCGCTCGAACAATTCGCCCTCAACTCGAGATGAGGTCTCGCTGTCGAATCTTGCAAACTGGTGATGCTGAGCGATTAGACGGGTCTTTACAGTAGTCGGCCTTCCTTCGGCGGAAATTACACCCTTGCGTCCGATCCCTGCCCGTTCGAGAGCTTCCGTCAGCTCAGATGCCTCACTGTCAGCCCCCACTATTCCGCATAGCCTTACATCAGCGCCTAATCCGCGCACGTTGGCCGCTACGTTGGCGGCACCTCCGAGGACTGATCGCTTGCCGGAGACTCGCAAAATGGGAACCGGAGCCTCCGGCGAGATCCTCTCCGCTGTTCCGGAGATATAGGAATCAAGCATCAGATCGCCCACAACGGTAATCCGTACGCCAGATATGTTCTTCAGGAGGTCTTTCATATGGGATCCGGCCTAACCGGACGAACCGGCGAGCTTAAGGTCCACGAATTCACACCATATGTGGCCGACCGCGATATGTCCTTCCTGAATCCTTGCGGTCCTTTCCGAAGGGATCATCACACAGGCGTCGCACAAGGATGCAAACTTCCCTCCACCGGCACCTGTGAGACCCACGATCGAACAGCTCATTTCACGGGCTTTCATCATCGCCGCGATCACGTTCGGAGAATTTCCGCTTGTACTAATTGCGATCAGGACATCGCCGGCGGTAGCGAGAGCCTCGACCTGACGTTTAAAGACTTTCTCGAACCCGTAGTCATTGGAAAGTGCGGTGAGAGCAGAGGTGTCGGTCGTGAGCGCCACCGCCGGCAGTGCCTTTCGTTCGGTTTCGTATCTTCCCACAAATTCTGCAGCGATATGCTGGGCGTCAGCCGCACTCCCCCCGTTTCCACAGATCAGTACCTTGTTTCCATCGGAAATAGAGCGAAGAATGATGTTTGCGCAGTCATTTATCGAATCAAGGCAGTCGACGATAATGCGGTCGAAAACTTCCCTGTGTTCGTTCAGCGAGGCGAGTGTAGGCGAACTTGCATTCTTGGCTGAAGCAGATGACACCGGTTCCGGACCGGGACCCGAAAGTTTCTCGACGAGGGAGGTAGTCGAGAATCCCTCGATCAGAGGGACCGACCGCACCTCTCCCCCATTCGACCTTACCGTTTCGGCGCCGATGATCTCGGATTCCTCCCAGTCCCCGCCCTTGACCAATACATCTGGCTTAATGCGATCTATTAGCTCAGCAGGTGTAAGTTCATCAAATATAATGACTTCATCGACCGACTCTAGCCCTTCCAGTACCGCTTTTCTGGCATCTTCAGAATTTACAGGCCGTAAGGGGCCCTTGATCGAACGGACCGACCGGTCACTGTTTAGTCCCACGACCAGCCGGTCCCCGAAGGAACGGGCGGTCTTGAGCAGTTCGATATGCCCCGGATGGATTAGGTCAAAACACCCGTTGGTGAATACCGTTTTCATACGAATGATGAGCCCCGGGTTGGGGCGCAAGCGACTATAATCCTAGAAAAATCGAAAGTCTGCAAATCGGCCCGTTTCAGACTAAGTCAGACCTTTTGAACAGATGGAGATAATGACCGTCATCATCGTGGGTTTCGATCTCGACCTCCCCAAAACCCAGCGCCGATATCTCGTCGATCACAAGCTTTCTAGGCGAATCCGGAAAATGGTGGATCTCCACAAGCACGTTCCTGCACTGCTTCACACGATCGCAGTTCCCGCTTTTGAAGATCTCGAACTCCGCACCTTCAATATCGATCTTGCACAAATCGATCTCCTCATCGCCGAACAAAGCTTCGATCAGGAGATCAAGGGTGGTTCCGCGAACGCTTGTCTTTGTTTCAGGCCGTTTTCCAGTGTATATGTTCTCCGACGTCCTACCCCGTGTCTCGGGCAGAGGTATCTCGCGTTCGTCGCCGCTGATCGCTGCGTTTACGATAGTCGCGGCCTCGCCAAAATTCCTCGTCACATTGTATTCAAGCCGTGAAGCCGTAACCGGATTCAACTCGACGCATGCAAGCTTGTCGATCTGGTAGCCCTCAGAGGCCAGAAGCAGCGGAAATCCACCATTGTTGGCACCAATATCCAGTACGGAGATCGGACCCGAGAACTGAAGCTCGGGAAAGAATCGCCTGTATTCGTCCGAAGTGAGTAACTCGCGGGCACCGTTCGCGTCTCCGCCCGCAAGATCGGTGATGAACTCAAGGCCCTTGTATCTGCACATCTGGATCGGCTCGTTCGGGAATACGATCCGGTTGAGTAGCAGCTGCCAGCCATTGTCCATCTGGCGCATCGCCTTGAAGGCCTTTAGTTTAGTAGATAGTCCCATTGAAATAAGGATCTTCCGGTAATCGCCAAGTTTGACGTCGCTCACCAGCGTTTACGCGTAAACAGGTTCGCAGCCAGTAAAGCCACGGCGATAACCGCAATAACGCGGATCGTGTTTGGGAAAATGCTTGAATAGAATCCTTCCCAGTGAACGAGACCGAGCAATGGGAAATAGGCTGCCTTCTTCCAGAGCCTGGGCTCCGGTGTTGCAATCAGGAGGTCGTAGATGATGCGCAGATAGACTCCGACAAGGATCATTCCAAGAGGTATCCCGATCGGTCCGAAGTTTCGGAGAAGGTCGCCAAATACCGTTATCGCGAAGGAATTCTCGCTAAAGTTGAAATAAAGGTCGCTGTACGCCCTCGCGTCGGAGACCATCGGCTTGTCGGGCCAAACGAACCTTGGAATGAACGAAGTCAGGAACTCGTTGACGATGTTGTTCTTTATCCCGTAACTCTCTTCGTACGGTTCAAGTTTTTCGTAGTTGGAAACGACGACACCGAGCGAGCTCAGGTTCTCGATCCTCTCCGCAAAATCCTGCGCCGCCTGACCAAACAGAACGCCGGGGTCGGTCTTTCCGAGATACTCGACCGTCGCCGCAACTTGGCCCGCGTAATCACCAGCATTGATCCTTGCCTCGGATCCCTTGATATTCCGGAAGGTCGTACCGTAAATGATGCCGACCGTCACAGCCACAAAAATCAGCGCACCGAAAACAGCGGCATGCACCCACTTGATCTTTCTGCCTGAGTACCAGTACGCAAGACCGATCGGAATCACGCTCACTACCAGACTGCTTCGGCTCCCATAGAGAGCCATTCTGAGAGGTATCAGGAGAATGAGGAATGCGACGATCGCATAAGAGATCATCGTGCCCCGTTTAAGATGGAACACTCCCATCCAGAGCAGCACATATCCAAGTGTGAATATGGTGGTCAGAAAAACCAGGAGACTGTCGAATATCCCGATCTCGTCGACCCGCTGGTAGCCGAGCAGGCCTTGTATAAATCCAAGGATGTTGAGACCGATCCCGCAAAAGATAAGAAAGAGGCCGGGGAGCCACACGTCCCTCGTTCCCCACTCCCACTTCGGCATTATCTTCTCTAAATTCCGGGACGCGTATCCGCCGATCGGGACATAGAAGCCGACGACCATACCTATGAACCCGAGACAAACATAAACGAGCGACAATGGAAGATTGAAACCCGGATTCTCGATAAAGCTTAGGAAATAGGGGTCTGTAACACCGATGGTTAGGACAAACGAACCGCCGACAAAAGTCCAGAACAGATAGCTCCAGACTCCGTAAACCGTGGGATGAAACGGATCGAACTTGCCTTGCCGATAAAGATAAGCGGCCGGTGCGAGCATCACGGCTGCGGTGATCAGCGCCCATGGCACGAGATACAGGTCCCCGAGCCACTCGGAAAAGCCTTCGTCCGTCCAGAAATATGCGACGATGACGAGGGCCCCAAGGCTCCAGAGTATGAGTATCGGGATAACGAGCTCGCCTCTGCGTTTGGCAGGCGGCAGTCCCGTTTCTGGCATTGGACGGCTCATATTGCTAGCGCGTACCGTTTTCAGGAAGTCCGCAGACGGCTATCACACCGTCGCTTAGCTGATTCGAAACACCAACCAGAATATCGTTGACGATGTTCCAGATCCTCGGATTGTGAGGCCGGTGCTCTTTGCCAAGGTCATAGAAAAAGAACTCCCTCACTTCAAGGTCCTCTTTCTCGACAAGCAGTCGAAGCGTTCGATACGAAAAATATGACACGTGATCCGGATGAACCGGCTCGGCAGTCCCGCCCTTGCCCCGCAACGCGTACTGCACGAACCGCATTCCGCAGTAGGCATTCACTGTTGTGATTACCAGCCGCGTATCGCGATCCATAAAACGCTTGATTCCCCTCAGGAACAACCCCGGGTTAGTCAGATGTTCTATCATCTCACCTGCGACGATAACTTCAAACCTGCGGTCCAGATCAACTTCGTTTAGGTGTTCTAGATTCGCCCTGTAAAGGTTCTGTACGCCTTTTCCGCGCAGTATTTCCAGCCCGTTCTCGTCAAAGTCGAACCCGTACAACTCCGAGGCAAGCCGGTCGAGCGAGAGATGTAAGAGAGAATCGTTATCAAGTGATTCCTTCGTGTAAGGCCAATTCGTACAGCCCAGGTGCAAAACCGATCTGCCCGTGCAAAGTTCTTCGATCTTTTCGATCCGCTGGACCAATTTCGGTTTGTCACTCATAAACTATCGAGAAATCAGGCTGCGAACGTACTCTCGTTCATCCTTCGTAACCGCGCCGGTCAGCAAAAGAAAAGCCAAATAGACGGCAATCCCCGCGAAGGTGGAGGCCACGAGAGCCAACCAACCTCCGGGAAGGATCATAAGCAGACCGTATTCGGACGCTCCCGCGATCAGCGCCGCCACTCCGAATCCACCGGCAGTCCGTAGCCAAAACCCTGCCATCACAGAACCGAAAACCATCTTTTCCACGACGAAGACCGAAAGGAAAATCGTCCCGAAGCCTGTCAAACGGGCTATTGCCACCCCCGTACTGCCGTATTCAGGAGTAAGCGTAACCATCAGAGTCAGACCGATGACGAGGCATACAATAAAAACGAGGAAATTATACGTTGTTCGGCCGAGCCCTTCCATCATCTGCCACGTGACGACCTGGATCGCAACGATACTGAAGGTCGCGGCGTGGATCGAAAGCAGGTGCCAGCTTGAATTCGAGAACTCACTTCCAAGCCACGCCGAAAGGAACTCACGACCCTCTACAAGAACGCTTGCGAGGATGAAGAAGACGAGAAAAACGGTCATCCTTGTGGCCCGAGAGTAGAGCCGTTCGAGTCTCTTCGTGTCACCCGAGATCTCACTTGTTAGCGGAAAGACGACCAACAGGAGACTGGCAATAAAGCTGTGGATGTATATTGCGAGCGTCAAGGGCACGACGTAGAACGTTACCTCCTCAGGCCCCAGCCTCCGCATCAGCCAGCCCCTTTCGAACAACAGCAGACCGTTCGAGAGGATCTGGTACCCGATTATTCCAGCGCTGAAAACCAGCACGTTCCGCAATTCGGAATTTTGAAGCGAGAGATTCAACCTGAACGGCGGAAGCAGGCTTTTGCAAATAAACGCTCCGATCGCGACAACGACTGTAAGCACTCCGAGATTCCAGAGAAGCAGTGTGTTCAGACCGTAGCCGAACCACGCAAGGATCGCATTCCCGGTCAGAAGGAGTGCCGTGTTCAAATTGAATAGCCTCGAGAACAGGTCGAACCGGTGCATTCCCTGCAGGATCGCATTGACGAACTGGATCATCATCGTCAGAAAGAGGATCCCCGAGGCAATATAAAAAGCGAAAATGGTCTGCTCCTGGTTCTCAGGAGAAACAAGAAGCGCATCCCTCACCAGCCATTCCGCTGCGAAGACGAGGATTGCTGCGCCAAGAAGCCCCATCGGAACGTTCAGCAATAGAGCGGCCGAAACGACATCGCCCATTCTTTGCTCGTTACCCGAAACCCTTGATTCCGCAATCTCCTTAGTAACCGACCGGACAAAGTTCAAATTGAACGAGTAGCCGATAAAACCAAGGACAAGGACATAGATACCGTAATCTTCGTTTCCGAGCGATCCGACAATGATCGGTGTCGCAATAAAGCTAAGAACGAGCGGAAAGACCCACGTCGAGAACCCGTAGAGGACACTCTTCGCGACGCTTTTGCCAGTTTGTTTAGGGGATTCGCTCACTGGGAGGCGGCTTCCAGGTATCTTTCCAGGGCTATCTTTCCGACTTCCCTGTCCGTAAAATTGGCCATCACGAAGTCGCTGCCCTTTCTGGACACATTCTCCGCAAGTTGCCGATCGTTCTTGATCCGCCTCATAGCATCAGCAAGAGCCTCGGGATCACCAGGCTCGATGAGCAAGCCGGTCTCTTCGTCTTTCAGTGTCTCGGGAATCGCATAAACGTTGGTCGATATGCTCGGAATACCGAGCGACATCGCCTCGAGCAGCGATATAGGCAGGCCCTCGATATAGCTCGCGAGCACAAATCCATCCGCTACCGATAAAAGGCGCATCAGCTCGATGTGCTTGTCACCGATCCGATCCGAGGTAATAAAAACGAAGTCGTCGCCCAATCCGAAGTCATGGGATCTCTTCAAGTCCCTTTCAGAAGGCGGCGAGTTTGCAATCCATACAAATGCAACCTCCGGATCCGATTCCCGGACCCTTTTCGCAGCTTCCAGATAGACCCAACGGCCTTTCCGGTCGATGAACTGACCGACGCAAAAGAACAAGAACTTCCCTCCTGGAAGACCATATCTTTCGCACATCTCCGCTCGGGACGGCCGGGCGCCTAGAACCCCCTCGACTTCCGAAGCGTCAACATTCGTATAAGTGACCGAGATGCTTTCGAACAGCCTGTCGCTGTAGAGTCCCCGGAAATAGCTCTTTGAATGCTCATTCGAAGCAAAAACATTGAAATTCTCGAAGTGAGAGATCGCACGAAGTTTCAGCTTCCAAAGCAGCTTGCGCAGCGGATTGTCCGTCTCCAGGGCATTGTGCATTGTTATGAAGACCTTTGTTCTAAGCGAGAGCCAAACGAGCGCGAAGAGCGAATACCAGGGTGCGAGCTCCACGTGGACGATGCTGTTCTCAAGGTCATGTTCGTTGAGCTTTCTCAACAGCGCTGCCTCACTCTGGATCTTCCTCCAGCGAGCCCGCACTCGATCTGTCAGACCTGTGCGCCTTTCAGCGTCATACGAAGGACTGAAAAACTCATACCTCACGCCCTCGTCCCTTATAAACTTCAGCAACTGCTCGTTGGAGCCTTCCGGCAAGATGATCAGGATATCGAATTTGTCCCTTACAGTGCGGATAAGGGATAGGAAATATGTCTGCGCGCCTCCCCACTGGAGGTAGTTCCAAGCGTAGATAACTTGTTGCATAAATTCAAAATATGTATTTTAGGTTCAGTATGGAAAATATCCTAGTGACCGGCGGGACGGGTCTGGTCGGGTCCCACTTGAAGCGCTTTCTGCCGGACGCTGAATACATATCTTCGAAAGACTTCGACCTTACTTTGGAGTCCGACGTCAGAACGCTCTTTGAAAGAAAATGGGATCGCGTTATCCACCTGGCAAACAGGGTAGGCGGTATCCTCGAGAATATCGACCATCCGGGTGAGTTTATCGAGGAGAACCTCCTGATGAACACCCTCCTGCTAAAGTATGCGCGGATTCAGGGCTCGAGACGGTTCACTGCAGTACTTTCTACCTGTGTGTATCCGGACAAGTTTGAGAGCTATCCGATGACTGAACAGGCGCTTCATCAGGGGCCGCCTCAGGAAACCAATTTCGCATATGCCATCTCTAAGATAGCTCTTGCCGTCCAGATCGATTCTTACAACAAACAGTATTCACTCGATTACAACTATCTCATTCCTTCGAACCTGTACGGCGAACACGACCGGATCGATTTCCAAAGAAGCCACTTTGTCACCGCTTTGCTGGGCAAGATACTCGAAGCCCGAAAGGATCGCGCTTCAAGCATTCACCTGCTCGGTACAGGGAGTCCCCTCCGCCAGTTCCTATACGCGGACGACCTCTGCAGGGTAATCAAGATCTGCGTTGAAAGGGACCTTACGGAATCGTTCAATGTCGCGCCAGACGAGAACCTTAGTATCCGCGAGATCGCTGAATTAGCGGTCGAAGTCTGTGCCGACGGAATGCTTGCTATCGAGTTTGACAACGAATCACCTGATGGTCAGTTCAGAAAGGACGTTTCGAATGAGAAAATGAAGAGATTAATCGGTGAATTTGAGTTCACTTCCCTGAGAGAGGGTATCAGTAAGGTCTACAGTCGATACTCAGAATAGCGCTAAGTATGAAAAAGGCATTGATCACGGGCATAAACGGCCAGGACGGCAGTTACCTTGCAGAACTGCTGCTTGAGAAAGGGTATGTAGTGCACGGCATCCTCAAACGAAATTCGGTCGCCGAAACCCAGACGACCAGGATCGAACATATCAGGCGAGACCTGAACCTCGCCTATGGGGATATGACGGACCTTTCGTCTCTGATATACGTCCTGAAGGAGGTTCAGCCTGAGGAGGTCTACAATCTCGCCGCTCAGTCGCACGTAAAGATCTCGTTCGACCAGCCGATCTATACCGCCCAGGCGACAGGCGTCAGCACGATGAACCTGCTTGAGGCCATTCGACTGATCAAGCCTGACGTGCGTGTATATCAGGCATCATCTTCAGAAATGTTCGGAAACACCGTGGATGAAGACGGGTACCAGAGGGAAACTACCCCGATGAACCCTGTATCTCCATATGGCTGTTCAAAGGTTTTCTCGTACCATCTCGCGCGCAACTACAGGAACGCATATGGCATATTCGTCAGCAACGGGATTCTCTTTAATCACGAAAGCCCTCGAAGAGGCTCCAATTTCGTTACAAACAAGGTCTGTAAGGAGGCGGTAAGGATCAAAATCGGGAAGACCGATTCACTTGCACTCGGAAACCTGGATGCTTCCAGGGATTGGGGTCACGCACGGGACTATGTTAAGGCAATGTGGATGATCCTGCAGCTGGAACGACCCGACGATTACGTTTGTGCAACCGGAGTCTCACATACAGTTAGGGATCTAGTGAACTATGTGTTCGAAAAACTGGATCTCGATCCCGAAAGTCATATTACGATCGACGAGCGTTACTTCAGGCCCGAGGAGCTCGATCATCTGAAAGGCGATTCTTCAAAACTCAAAAAGGCGTGCGGCTGGGAACCTAAGATCACGTTTGAGGAGATGCTGGACGAGATGATCGAACACTGGCTCGATCATTACTCCGAATCCGGCCAGTGATCACGCGGTCCTTGAATCTCTCCTTGAGAGGCAGTTCTTCGACTCCCTCGGCCCAGGACGTTTCGGGATTGTTCCCGAGCAACGTCCTCGCGAGAAAGACGGCAAAAGCCGCCAGACCCGATATTTTTGAAGGTCCTCCATCCAGACTGCAAAGGAGCCTCCTGCGAAGACTGTGAGGGCCTTTGAGATCTCCGAAAAGCGCATTTAGCAACTTCCGCGGAGGCATCTCCCTCAGCCTGGGCGGCGGATCGTTCGGCTGGCAGAATACCCTTGCCTTTGGCTCGACAAGCAGCTTCCATCCCATCCTTTTCATTCTCGGAGTGTATTCAGCGTCACCCCAGTGAGGATGGCGCTTCTCATTCATCAAGCCGCATTCGCGAATGGCATCAGACGGTAGAAGTACGCAATTGCCGACGATGATGTCGGTTTCCCAGGGCTGTTCGGGAACGCTCCACACCGTCTGATGCCGCCAATGACGGAAGCCTCCGGCCAGTACTGACCATTCAGGTGAAACCTGAAAAAGTCTGTGGGGCTCGTTCCAAAGCAAGAGAAGCGGTCCAACAACCGACCGCGGATTCGATTCGGCGCACTCGACGAGCCGCACCAGACAGTCGGGTTGGAAAATCGAGTCATCATTGATCGAGAGAATGTACTCAGGGTCTTCTTCAAGCGCCGCTTCAATCCCGCGGTTCATTCCACCGGTGAACCACAGATTCCCGTCGCCTCGAATAACCTTGACATCCGGAAACTGCGAGGCTATTGCCTCGGAAGTTCCGTCCGTCGAACCGTCATCGACCACATACACAGAAAGCTGAAGCCCTTCCCTGTCTATCCGGGAAAGGCTCCTCAGGCACTGCAGTGTGATGTCGCGCCGGTTGTGAACAGGTGTTACAACTGCCACCTTCTTCAACGGCCTAGTATCTGTCATTCAAGAAATCAGATCGGTGAGGGTTCTTACGCTTCATCCGCCGCCTCGGGATCGTCGGGATCGTCATCCCTGTGGTAGTAACTCTGGTAATAGTAGTAGTTGTCGTTCGAGCGTGCATCTACATTGTTAAGCACAACGCCAAAGACCTTCGCTCCGATATCGTGCAGGAATTGCGTCGAGCGCCTTACAACGCTTCGCGAGCTCTTGCCCGAATGAACGACCATTATTACTCCGTCAACGAGAGATGCCATCAATACGCCGTCTGTAAACGAAGCAATCGGCGGCGAATCTATGACGAGATGGGTGAAGTTCTTTTCGAGCGTGACCAACAGCCGCTTCATCTGCTCAGAACCGACCAGCTCCGCCGGATTAGGAGGCAGTGGGCCCGAGGGCATCAGGTAAAGTCCGGAAGCCTCGTCCTTCTTTACAAGGTTAAGGATCTCCTTTTCAGCAAGATCGCTTGAAAGGACAGTGCTCAAACCCTCTGCATTACCCAGGTTGAAGAACGAATGCACCCTCGGCCGTCTCATGTCCGCATCAATCACCAGCACTTTCGCACCAGTCTGCGCGAGACTGATCGCGGTGTTGACAGCAGTAGTGGTCTTCCCTTCCGCGGGAAGGCTCGATGTGATCAGAAGGGACTTCGGCGCGTGACCTGCTGTCGAAAGCAGGATTGATGTTCGAAGCTGTCTGTAGGCCTCCGCAGTTGAGGACCTTGAATCGTTGCTGATCAGAAGCGCATTCCCCGGTTCCGGCTCTTCGCTCTCGTTCACTCCTACCAGAAGCAGACGGCGTTTTGAGGAGGCCTCGACAGTTGGAATCGCCGCGAGCGCGGGAAGCTGGAGATACGTTTCGGCCTCTTCCGTGGTCTTGATCGAATCGTCTAGATACTCGAGGAACAGCGCCAAACCCGCACCGAACAGAAGCGAAAGCATCATTACGACCGCAACGGTGGTCAGCCTTCTGGGGGATACGGGCCGCTCTGGCGGTATGGCGATCTCGGCAACGGAAATGTTGTTCTCGGTACCCGCGCCCGCCAGGTCATTACCCTTCTGCTGGTTCTCGAGATTTGCGTAGAAGCCTTTCTTTGTCTCGATGTCCTGTTCTAAAAGCTTGATCGTCACTTCTGACTGGTTCTGGCCCTGTGCCTCATTGTACTGTGCGTTGAAGGCAGACCGCACCTTGTCTTCCCGCTCCTTCGTCTGGAGGTATCGGGTCTTCAGATTTTCGAGGATAGTCTCGCCGACCGTCTTCCTGTACTGCTGGAGAGCTTTGTCGTTCTTGTCTCGAAAATCCGCTATCTCATTCATCAGGGTCGCGATCTCGCGGTCGATCTCCTGGATCTCCGGAGCTCTCTCGACATATTCGACCAGCATCTTTTGACGCTTGGCCCTGAGCGCTGTGATCTCTTTCTGGGTGTCGTTAACAAACCGGCGTATGTCGTTCTCGCGCTCTGTGATGTACCGCGCCATCTGTTCTTCCGCCAGCGCCGAGAGCCTCGAGGGCGAATCGCGAACGGCATTGAACTGGGCCTCGGCGTTCTTTCGCTGTTCTTCCGCCTCAAGCAGCTGCTCGTTCAAGCCCATCAGCCTTTGGGTTACGATGGTCGTGTTCTCGTCTGTCTTCAGGATTCCCGCATTCTTCTTGAGATCAACAAGCCTTTCCTCTCCCTGCCGGATCTCGCTTTGAAGTTCGCCGATCCTTTTCTTCAGAAACTCGTTCGTTTTCGAGTTCACGCCCGTACGTTTTTCGTCATTAACCCTCGTAAAGACCTCGGCGATCCCGTTAACCACGAAAGCCGCAACGTTCGGATCCTGATTCCGGTAACTGATCGAGATCAGGCGTGTGTCCTTGACGGTGGCCCTGGATTCCCTGACTGGGTCTACGATCAGGTCGCGCTGTACGGCGTCAACAAATGGAGCCAGCCGAACAGCCTCGTTCATTTCTTCGACGGTCGCCAGTTCCGTGTTCGAAGCAAGAGGCACTTCCTCCACGACATCTTCTTTCTTGGAATCGTCGCTGGCCAGTCCAAGCGCTGTGAGCATTCCCCTGAGAGCTGATCCGGAGCCTTCGGCGCTGTCCTTTCTAAAAGCCTCGTTTGTGTCGAGGTTCAACTCTTTGACCACTCGTCGCAGAAGGACCTCGCTGTTTAGCAGTTGGAGCTGGGTATTGAAATAAGCAGGATCGGAGGTCATCACAGGCATCCTGCGGTCGGGAGTTACAAGGTCCTGGTTGGCTTGTTCTAGATCGACCTGAACGGTGGCGCTGGCCATGTAGACGTTCGGCTTTCGCGCCATATAGATCGCAGTTACCGTTGTCAGCAGGACAGTAATTCCGAGAACAAGCCAGAGGCGCTTGCGGATGATCCGCCAGTATTCGAACAGCGGGCTGTGCTCACGGAGGTCCTCGTTACGATAACGCGCGTAACCGTAGTTCGTTATCGGAGCAACGGCCTCGAACGGCCTCTCGACTTCCGCACTTTCTGTTCGCGGATTCCGGACGATGTCGCGGGATTCTCTCATATTGATGTCAGGCTACAGCGGGAACCGATAGAAGAGGTTTCCAAGTCCGCCAGCAAGCACTTTGAAAATGCCATTCTTCAGGACCTTTCCGCTGTCAGTTGGCACTTCGATTATGTCATTGCCCCGGATAAGGGGATCTTCTGCTCGCTTCTCAGCGATATCCTTGAGGTCGAAGACAAGCTCAGTTTTCGCCGTCGTGCCTTCTTGCTGGCGCAAGATCTTGACCTTGCTGGACTTGGCGGTCGAATTGTTGATTCCGCCGGCCTTGGCGATCGCCTGAGTCAGCGTGATCGGCTCCTTCAAGACGATCTTAGAGGGTTCAATGACGTCCCCAACCACGAAAGCCTCTTCAGCTTCAAGAATAGATACAATGTCGCCCGGCTGCATCCAAGGATTGACTTCGCCCCCAAGCACATCATTCAACCTAAACGCCAGGAGCTCAACGTCGGATGCTTTCGTGTCATTGTCAGTACAGGCAGACCGGCTCCCGGTTCTTGCGACCCGAATCCGTTGGCCCGCGATCTCAGTATCCGGCCCTCCAGCCATCGACAATAACTCAAGAAGCCGTATTCTCCTGTCAAGAAAGAACGGCCCTGGCTTGTGTACGGCTCCGATGACAGCAAAAGGCTGAGACCGTTGTTCGATCGCCCTAACATTTACGAAGGGATTTCTGAGGAGGCTTCCTTTGTATAGTTCAGTGATAAGGTAGGCCAGTTCTCTCTCAGTCTTGCATACCGCAACGATAGGCTGGTCGATCCTGGGTAGGACGATCGTACCGTCCTGTGCTACCGAAGTTGTTTGAGAAAGTTCAGAATGGCGAAAGACGGTTACCTGGATCACATCCTGAAAACCTATCCGGTATCTGTCCAGGTTTCGGGTCACGGCCATTTCATCGCCGATCGCCGCAGTTGACGTTGAGTTAACAGGTGTCGGCTGATCCGTCGGTTTGTTCTCTACTGTCTCCTGAGCCGAAATGGACGGCACGAACATCAGGGCAAACAAAAATACTCCCGCAATGGCCGCTGCTTTCTTTCTGATCATCATCGGTCTCCTGGTAGCTGAACTTGTGAGCTGAATTTCGTCCTCAGATTCACCACTAAACCGAAACGTTTGCGTTTAATTCTGAATCGCGGAATGGTTGCCGGGAAGAGCAATCTTCAAAGGTTCAAGCTTATCAGATTTAAGCGGCATATAAAACCATCAGTTTGATAGTTGAAAGCAATCAATGTAAATTTCTGATTAACTAGAATAACGCGGTCCAGAAGCTCTTCGCACCTTACCGAGATGTCCAAAGCCACACCGATGCTCCGACAGTACCTTGATATCAAGAAGAGGTACCCCGGGACCATTCTATTCTTTCGGTTAGGCGACTTCTACGAGATGTTCCAGGACGATGCGATCACGGGGGCGAGGGAACTGGACATAACGCTTACCGCGCGCCACAAAAAATCGGACGACCCGATCCCTATGTGCGGTGTCCCGCATCACGCCGCTGCGAATTACATAGCAAAGCTGGTGAGGAAGGGCTACAGGGTGGCGATCTGTGAGCAGACTGAGGAGGCGTCGCCGGGCAAGAAACTGGTTAAGCGCGATGTTGTAAGGATCGTTACGCCCGGAACTGCAATCGACGAACAACTGCTCGACAAAAAGGAGCCTGTCTATCTTGCCTCCGTCTGCGGCAGCGGCGAGGACTTTGCCGTCGCATTCCTGGAGCTTTCCACCGGTGAGCTGTCCGTTACTTCCCTTGAGGGTCAGGACGCCTTCAGGAAGGCGTTAGCTGAGATCGAGAGTTTCTCTCCGAAGGAAGTCATCTTCCCCGATTCGATTCGGCCACTTATGCAGGAAAGCGGCATCGGTGCAGATTCTCAGTCGCGAAGAGAGCCTCTTTTGAATGGCGACGCCAATACTTCACGAACATTCTCATCCGCGTTGACTCAACTTGATGAATCTACATATGGTTATGACACTTGCCTGAATGATCTGAAGAAGCAGTTCGGAGTCCGGGAATTGACCGCTTTCGGTATCGAAGGTAATGCCAATGCTGTTTCTGCGGCCGGAGCCTGTCTTGGATATGCTTTCGAGACACAAAGATCGACCGCAGATCACATTACCTCGGTTAATTTCTACAAGTCCGAAGACCACATGGTCCTCGACCCTGTGACGCTTAGAAATCTCGAGATCGTATCGCCTTCCAGGCCGGATGCCTTCTCGAAACGCACCCTTCTCGGCGTGATAGACCAGACAGTTACGGGAATGGGCGGCAGGCTTTTGAGAAACTGGATTCTCAGACCCTCACTCAAGATCTCGGAGATCGAGAGCAGACAGGGCGCGGTGGTCGAGTTTGAAGACACGATGCTCCGCGAGAGTGTTCGCATTCTTTTGAAAGAGGTGGCGGACCTGGAACGCCTGGTCGGAAAATTGAATCTCAGAACTGCAACGCCGCGCGACATTCTGGCGCTGGGAGATTCCCTTGCGAAAGTGCCGGAGATCAAGAGCAGTCTTGAAGACGCTTCTAGCATTCTGATCAGGGTCCTGGCCGAGCACGCACACGAGCTGCCGGAGATCAGAACCCTGATCGAAGAATCCATTGACGGCGATGCGCCGGTGAATATTGCTGACGGCGGCGTGATCAGAGCCGGGTTTAGTTCGGAACTCGATGATATCCGCGGCCTCGCCTCGAACGCGAAAAAGACGATCGCAGGGTTTGAAAGCGAGGAACGGGAAAGGACCGGCATCGGTTCTCTTCACGTGAAGTTCAACAACGTGTTCGGGTACTTCATTGAGGTATCTAAAACGAACCTTTCAAAGGTCCCCGGGGAATACGAGCGACGTCAAACCCTTACGAATGCAGAGCGTTTCACCACCCCCGAGCTCAAGGAGTGGGAAGGAAAGGTATTGGGTGCGGAGGAGCGTATCAGGGACCTGGAAGCAGAGCTGTTCCGTACGGTTCGCTCTCGCATAGCATCCGAGACCAAGAAACTTCAGTCAACCGCAAGAGCCCTTGCGGCCCTGGACGCGCTTTCAGCGCTGGCAGAAACAGCTGCGCACCGGGATTATGTCAAACCGACATTTCATAAGGGCGACGACCTTACCCTTCAAGGCGCGCGGCATCCAGTAGTTGAGGCGTTTTCAAACGAAGCGTTTATCCCGAACGACATACACCTAAACAATTCGACCGACCGCCTGCTGATCATCACGGGTGCGAACATGGGCGGAAAGTCTACAGTTCTAAGGCAGACGGCACTTATTCAGATTCTCGCTCAGATAGGATCCTTCGTACCCGCTTCTTACG
Source organism: Acidobacteriota bacterium (assembly GCA_003385635.1). GTDB lineage: Bacteria > Acidobacteriota > Blastocatellia > Pyrinomonadales > Pyrinomonadaceae > Aridibacter. The sequence continues at coordinate 1,582,901 of QQUY01000001.1, forward strand.
CAAAGCTGCCGATCGTAGACAGGATCTGGACACGGGTCGGGGCTTCGGACGACCTTGCTTCCGGACGTTCCACCTTCATGGTCGAGATGACCGAGACAGCGTCTATCCTGCACAATGCAACACCGAACAGCTTGATACTTTTAGACGAGATTGGCCGGGGAACATCGACATTCGACGGGCTTTCCATAGCCTGGGCAGTTGCTGAATATTTGCACGACAGCGCGGGCCACTCGGCGAAGACCCTGTTTGCAACGCATTACCACGAACTGACCGAACTCGCTGCCAATCTCCCGGGAGCAAGGAACTATTCCATGTCCGCTATCGAGAAGGACGGCGACATAATCTTTCTTCACAAGCTGGAAAAGGGCAGCGCCTCCAAGTCATATGGAATCGCCGTGGCCAAGCTGGCAGGGCTTCCGGTCCAGGTCATCGAGCGCGCCAAGGTCGTACTCGGCAAGCTTGAAGAGTATGAACTTGCGGTCCTTTCTGACAGGGAGTTCGCGAAAGAGGCCAAAGGACTCGAGGCCGCCGCCGCAACAGCAGGAGACTCAATGCGTGCGGCGCAGTTTTCCCTGTTCGCCGTTACAAATGAATCTGCGATCGATGAACTACGTGAGCTGGATCTTGAGAGCATTTCGGATAGCGACCTGCGAATCGCTGTGGAGAAGGTCAAGTCAAAACTTGTCTGACCGACCTAAAGTAAATTGACACGTGTCTGCACGCAGACCCTTGAGAAACTTCTTTAACGACGTTTTATGCCTGAACTGTCTGAGCGATACGCTTCCCTGCCCATCGAGAAAAAGGTCGGCCACCTGTTCATCATCGGCCTTCCCGGCGAACAGCTCGATGAATCGACATACGGCCTTCTAGTGCAGATGGCTCCGTCCGGAGTTTGTCTTTTCGCGCGAAACACAAGAAGCGCTTCCAAGACCCGTATGCAGATCGAGTCTTTGAGGGACGCTCTTCTCTACGAGCCATTTGTTTGCATCGATCAGGAAGGAGGCCTCGTAGACCGGCTGCGAAGAATCGTCGAGCCGATGCCTTCGCCCACAGATGTCTGTGAACGCGGCACCCTGGACGACCTCAGGATGCTGGCGAGGATAACGGCTGAAACTGTCCGAATTCTTGGATTTAATGTGAATTTTGCTCCGGTTGTTGATGTGATCACCAAGGCAAGAGAGCATTTTAACAATGGTCTGCGCTCGAGGGGGTTGGGAACCGACGCTAAAGTCGTAGCCGAAAGATCAACCGCATATCTCGACGAGCTCCAGCAAGGAGGCGTCCTGGGATGTCTGAAACATTTTCCGGGAATAGGGGCGGCGGAAGTCGATTCGCACGATGAACTTCCCGAAGTGTTTATTGAAGAAGAGGAAATCAGATCGGTTGATCTTGAACCGTATCGCAAACATTTCTCTTCCGGCCGGGCATTGGCCGTAATGACCGGTCACGCAGCATTCCCGAACACTGATTTCCAGGAAACCGATGGCGAAGGCCGGTACATTCCTACTTCCCTAAGCAGGAATGTTGTTACCGGGCTCTTGCGGACTGAACTCGGTTTTGAAGGCGCATCACTTACGGATGATCTTGAGATGGGAGCGGTCGTGCGGAACTACGGAATGGGCGAAGCCTGTGTGATGGCTGTTGAAGCGGGGCACGACCTTCTTCTGGTTTGCAATTCGCTTTCGTCGGTAGAACTAGGTTATCGTGGAATTCTGGAAGCAGTAAGAAACGGAAGGATTTCCGAAGACCGTCTTAATGTATCACTTGAACGAATATCAAGCTTCAGGCGAGGGCTCGAGGAACCGCTCAGGTTTGACGAAGACCGCCTGATGGAGCTTTCAGACGAGATAGTTGATCTAAAGAAGAGAATCGGCGGCTGACCGCCTTAGGAGAAGAATGTAGTTATGAAGAGGGTTTTTACATTTATTGGTCTCATCGTTCTTGGGTTAGCTGTGACGGCTTCTACATGCTCTCGAAGGGACGTGTTCACCATCGCGATGGACGGCAAGTTCTCAACACTCGACCCGATCGGCTCGATCACAGTTGATGCGAACTCTGAGCGAATTCGAACTCTTATTTACAATTCTCTCGTCAGGAAGAACGAAAAGTTCGAGTACGTGGGAGACCTTGCAGAGTCGATCGAACCAAGCGAGGACGGCCTTGCATTTACTTTCAAACTCCGTGAAGGAGTTAACTTTCAGGACGGGAAACCGCTTTCTTCTGAGGACGTAAAATACACCTTTGACAAACTTTTTGAGTCGGAAGGTGCAAAGGCCAGTGCGTTCTCGATCACGGAAGAAGGAAACAAGGTCGACATTATCACCGCGATCGAGACTCCTGATGAAAGAACGGTGGTGATAAAGATCGCCAGGCCGGAATTCAAGAACCAGCTACTGCCAAACCTGGTCCCGATCGCGGTCATACCGAAAGACGCCGCGGTAGGAAAAGATTCAGGTGCAAACACGAATCCTCCGATCGGCACCGGTCCTTACAAGTTCGTTTCGTTCGACACCGCCCAAAATGTTGTAGAGCTTGAGGCGTTTGACGGTTACTGGGAAGGAGCTCCGAACGTAAAGCAAATACGGCTTATGGTGCTTGCGGATGCGAATGCGCTTCAGGCAGAACTCCTTTCAGGCCGCGTTAATCTTGCGCCGGGTGCTTCGAGCCTCCCGCCTGACAGTCTGACAGACATCGACGACAACCCCTCCCTGAAAGTCGTCAAGGTTCCCGGATCAAATATTCAGTATTTATGGTTCAATACTCAGGCTGAGCCAGTAAACGAAAAAGCCGTCAGACAGGCAGTTGCCTATGCCGTTAACCGCGAGAGGCTGATCAACGATGTCCTTGCAGGTTCGGCCACGATGGCGTATTCCATCCTTCCCGAACAATCGTGGGCTTACGAGCCAGGGACAAGGTACGACCACGACCTTGAAAAGGCTAGATCGCTCCTGGACGAAGCGGGCATCAAAGACACGAATGGCGACGGGCTTCGCGAAATGAAGCCCGTGATCCTCAAGATATCTTCCTCGAGCCGCACGGTGCAGCAGTATTCACAAGTCATACAGAACCAGTTGAAAGAAGCAGGTATCCCTCTCGAAATAGAGAGCCTTGAGCCGCAAACGATGCGTTCGCAGGTGCAAGGAGGTCAGTTCATTATGACCACCGGGATCTGGGTAGGCGGCAACAGCGACCCGATCTTCCTGAAAGACCTGTTCGCGTCAAGCAATATACCGGTTCCGGATCGTGTCGGCCTCAACCGCGGAAGATACGAGAACGAGAAGGTGGATGAACTGCTTGAACAGGCGTTCAAAGAACGTGATCAGCAGAAGGCAAAGGAACTCTATGCGGAAGCTCAAAAGATCATAAGCGAAGAGATACCATTGATCCCTCTTTGGTACCCGAACAATATCATCATCGCCAGCGAAGGTGTTGAAAACATTGCGATGAACGCGAGCGGAGACTGGGACTTCATCAGGAAGATCACATACGCCGGAAACTAGGGATCCTCAAGGGCGAACGGCTTGACAAAAGTACGTCCGCTTGTAGAATTGAGTTTTGCATTGGGCGGGAATAGCTCAGCGGTAGAGCACAACCTTGCCAAGGTTGGGGTCGCGAGTTCAAATCTCGTTTCCCGCTCCATCAAGATCCGAAGCGGCGCCCACAAAAGGCGTCGCTTAGTTCTTTGAGGAGAGACCGGAAAGGACGCGTCCCGCGTGCATTGAGCTCATCGAGCGAACTTGTACTCCCAGTTGAGCCGGTTTCAGATAGTGGCCGTGCCTCATCGGCCCGTTGCACGCGAGACGCGTGCGCTCCCTACTTCTCAGTCCTCGAGACGGCGGCGTAGCCAAGTGGTAAGGCAGAGGTCTGCAAAACCTTTATTCATCGGTTCGATTCCGATCGCCGCCTCCATACTCTTAGTGAATGGTGAATCGTAAATTGTTGAGACCGCAATAGTCAGCACCCGCCAATTCCCTTCACAATCCTCAGTCCTTTTTCTTCATTTCTCGTTGGGCGGCGTAGCCAAGTGGTAAGGCAGAGGTCTGCAAAACCTCCAGCATCGGTTCGATTCCGATCGCCGCCTCCAATTCTTGGTAAATCGTGAATAGTGAATCGTCAATAGTTGGTCGTAACTGATCGAAAAGACTCCTCCGTCGCCGCAACCCCTCACCTATCTCTGATCACTCCTTCCCCTTCATTCTTTACTTGCGGTATCTATCTCCGAAACAGAAATATCATCCAGATTCAGGTCACCAAAGATCGGACACGGGTTTTCCGGGCAGCGGGCCCGGGAAAGGCTTATCTCAACAATTGGGGTTGAACCGCTTTTGAATTTGAATCTGACCTCTTTCCAATTTCCTTCTGTTGCTAACAACGGATCGCTCATTCCAAGAACCTTGCCTGAGTCCGGGTCTCTCGCGACCATCTGCGGGGGACCTGCACTGATCATTTCAGGTGACCTGACGAACACACTCACCACATATTCCGTCTCGCCACGGACATTGACAAACTGCAGGAGAAGTCTTCGACCCGGTTCCGGAGACCCCGAGAACCGCATTTTTAATGAACGCGACCCGGAATGTACGATCTCCCTGTCTAACGTGATGGTGACATCGCTTTGATTAAGGTCGAACCGCCAACCAAAACCGGACTCGTCGCTGGACGAAGTTTGTTCGAAACCTCCGTCAAAGACCAGGCCCTCCGACGCATTTGTTCTGGTGTCTCTTGTGGACAGCCAAACCTCTCGCGCGAGTTCATAGTTCCTGTTCTCACGGAGAATCCTTACCAGGTCGTTCTTCCGTCCCGTCGCAAGTTCATCCGACAATATGAAGGCTTTGATCGATCTGGTCATAAGACCATTGTCGATGAGATAGAGCGCGGCTCTCATCCTGGTCTCCGATGATTCAGGCTGGATGAATTCATCGAGCTTTCCCGCATCACCTTCGGATGCAGTCCGCGCCAGTTCGAGGACCTCCGGGTAAAAGACAGGTTCCCTGTTCGCCGCCAGGTTCAGTAGCTCGAAAGCCTTTTGCTTTTCAGAGTTCCTCAGATGGAGAAGCCCAAGTCGTCGAACAGGCCGGCTGTGGAAGGGTGCCAGTCGGCGTGCCGTTTCAAAAGCTGCAATTGCTCCATCTGTATCACCGGCTCGCTCCCGAACCCCACCAAGCTCCAGCCACAAGGCTACGTCATTCTCTCGCAAGGATATTGCACTTAAGAGACTTGATTCTGCTTTCTTGAGGTCTTCATTCCTTGCTGCTAGTTCTGCCCGCGATGAATAAGCGTCCGGATTCCCAGGTCGCCAAAAAGACGCGAGTTGCGCCTCGCGCACAGAACCCGATTTGACCGCACTCTCGGCGTGATAATCAGAAAGTGCCTGCAACGCTCCCTGACTCCCTACCGCAAGCGCAACCAGAATGTAGATGGATACCCCGACTACAGTCTTTACGCGCTGAACGGAGGTTCTTTCATTGCTCATATATGAAGGGCCCGATAACGCCTGTCATTCGTTTCGTTCACGAACTTGCGTCGCGCGAGGTTTTTCTCGCTTCTGCTCAAAATTAATGTCCCATGTTCACGAACGGGCACTCTTGTTCAATCCGAGTAACTCCTGCGATCCTCTCTGCCCGCAGTTGCCATTGCTATCAGAGCTGCAAATGCCAGTGCATTGACGAGGACATGCAAACCGAAATCGACAAAGCTGTGGATCAGGACCGCAAGGATACCTGCTGCAGAACCAACCAGAACCGCTCGGTCATTTCCTTCAGACTTCCGAATGTTGTTAGCGATCCTCGACGATATCAGCGCGCCAAAAGCCGCAACAAAAAGGAATCCTAACAGGCCGCCTCCGGCCAACAGTTCAAGGTAGTCGTTGTGTGCCTGCTCGATCTGGAACTTTCCGTTGGAGCGACTAAACCTCGTTATCGATTCGCCGTATGCCCCGAATCCGCTTCCCAGTAACGGTCGGTCTGAGATTAGGTCAACAGTCGCCGACCATATGACGTTCCGGTTGACGCGAGTCGATTCCGGATCCGTCAGCTCTTCGTTCACCTGAGAGAAACGGGTGACAACGTAGTCGCCCCCTATGAAGCCGATCGCCGCCCATATGAAAATACCGGCAAGCAAAGATGCGGCTATCGAGACAGCCAATTTGCCAATCCGATTGCGCGGGCGCTTGCCGATCCTGACGCCTACGGCGCCTGTATCGCGCTGAGGCCGTATGGCAGTTATCAACCTGACAAAGACGACAAAAACCAATGACGCGGCAAGCGCCGCCAACCCCCCGCGGGAAGATGATGTAACCACGGCATAGCAGAGAATTGCGAAGGGAACCAATCCCAGTAGTCTCCAAGCGGCCTTCTGACGGCCGAAGATAAGGATCCCTGCGAGAAGACCGGCAGGCATCTCCATCGCCAGCGCGAAGTGATTCCTGTTCGAAAATTGTGCAAAGCTCTGATAATCCTCCGGTGTCACACCGAAAGAATCGGGAGCCAGAAGTCTTGCGAAACCGTATAAGGCAGTTGCGCAGGCAATCAAGAACAATACGGAGAGCAGAACGAATTCCCGCCTTTTTGAACCCGCACCGGAGGAAAGGATCTCGAAGGCTATTACGAGTGCACCGAAATATACAAGGAATACAAGCGTGTTGTAAGGGTCTTTGCTAAGTGCCGGAATACCCGGCAGAATCCCCGCTTGAAGCATCCCGATGAGAAAAATTCCTGCGAGCGGCAGCAAATAAACGATCGTCCTTCTTCGAATACTTCCGCCGACGCTCAGGGAAATCGCTCGTACGATCCCGAAGACCGCTATCAGGGCCGCTATTGCAGACCGCTGCCATATGCTCTCTAGGCTTGTAAATGCGTAGGAAAGTAGGAGGACAAGAACGATGCCGTAAAACGCGATGGCATCAAGGTATGAGTGCGCGTTGGTTGAAATGAGCTTCGATCTTGAAACCATCGATCGCGCAGAAGTCGTAGTCGTCAAGCTTTCGTCTGTCCGACTTATAAACGTGACTACTCAGCAAAGGACCACTGTAGTTCTTCCTTGGAAGGCGGCTTCACGGTCGCTGGAAAAGCGACTGCCCACACTGTGCGAGCGCCGATCCGAAGGTCGGTCTTCCAGCTTTTGTCCCGTACAAAGCGAAGATAGCCCCTCAGCTTGTAGGGCTGGATCACCTCACGATAGAACCTTTCCTTGTCGGTTACCCTCGCCAGAAGCGCCTCTTCATTTCTAAGTCGCAGCGTTACCGGATCGGTAATTCCAGGTCGATGCTCAAGGACCTCGACCCATTCTGGATCATTCAGATCTACAAACTCAGGCACTTCAGGCCGCGGACCGACAAATGACATATCTCCGCGAAGGACATTCCAGAGCTCGGGAAGTTCGTCCACTTTGCTTCGCCGAAGATACCTTCCTACAAACGTGACGCGGACATCGTCGGCGGAGGTGATCTTTGGACCAGACTTCGCAACAGTCATCGTCCGAAGCTTGAACATCGTAAACTTCTTGCCGTTCAGGCCAACCCGCTCCTGACGGAACAGGACCGGCCCCCTTGAACCAAGCTTGATCAGCACTGCGGCCAGAAAAAGCAATGGGGAGATTACTACCAAACCAAAACACGCGAGCGCTACTTCGTACTGCCTTGGGATCGATCGAGCTCGTTTCTTCATCGCCAACAACCTCTTAGGCAACCGAAGTGACCGCCAGACTCCTAACCGAACTTTTTGAGTGCTTGAAACAAAGATCCTTTACCGTCTGGACCACGTGGTCCATCTCAATCTCGTTCATCGCAGAGAATATCGGCAGGCTGATTATCTCCTTCCAGAGCTGAGAAGCCGAGGGGCAGTGATTGTCCGACCAGCCAAGCCGCTCACGGTACAGCGGATGCTTGTGAAGCGGACGCCAGTGAACAGAGGTTCCGACGTTGTTCTTGTTAAGGTCATCGATGAACTCGTTCCGGTCAACCTTGAGCATCGGAAGCTTGAGCCGTATCGGGAATAGATGCCACGAGTGTATCCGGTTCTCGTTTTCAGGCGGCAAACCGATCTCTTCGATTGAGCCAAGTTCGCTTAGGAAATATCTCGCCACGTCTTCACGCTGCTTGCGCATTTCCTCTGCTCGGTCGAGCTGCTTCAGCCCGATTGCCGCTGCGATATCTGTCAGATTGTATTTGTACCCCGCTCGAACGATCTGGTAGTCCCATTTCCCTCCTCCGGTATATCTTCCCCATGCATCATGAGAAAGCCCGTGAAGCGACATCAGCCGTATCTTGTCAGCGAGCTCTTCGTCATTCGTCACCGCCATTCCGCCTTCGCCAGTCGTTATGGTCTTGTTGGCATAGAACGAATAACACGTAACTGACGATGTGTTGTCGCCGCAATACTTCCAGGGGCTTGAGGAATTAGGTCGCCAGGCTGCGGGAAACGCGTGAGCAGCGTCCTCTATGACCCAGAGATCGTGTTTTGACGCAAACTGCTTTACTTCGTCGACGTCGAGCATATACCCGCCGACATGGACGGGAATGATGCCTACCGGACGCAGATCCCTGCCATATAGGTAGGGCAGGGTCTTTTTATTGAGCTGAGCGATCTTTCTTTCAGCGTCCTCAAGATCCATGTTGCCGGTCACCGGGTCACAGTCGACAAGGACAGGCACAGCCTTCTTGTAGAGGATGATCTCGGCAGTCGCAGCAAATGTCATTGTAGGGATCAGCACTGCGTCGCCTTCCCTGAGACCGATCGCCTCAACTGCAAGATGGAGCGCTGCGGTACACGAATTCAATGCTACCGCGTATCGACCATTTACGGCCTTTGCAAACTCTTGCTCAAAGGCAGCCGCGCGGGGTCCCGTGGTCAGCCAGCCGCTTCGTAATGTTGAGGCCACTTCTTCGACTTCCTCTTCTTTCAAATGAGGACGAAAGAAAGGGACACGAACCGGGGACTCTTTGTTGGTTGCGAGAGATACTGTTCCCGTCATATTTCGCTGCATAGGTCGTGATCAAGTGTTCCTGTCAACACTTTGCTCGGAGATTCTAATTCAAGACTCCGCACCTGCCGACACCAAATTGCCTTAATCTCAAGGTCTCGTAAACGATTTAATCTCTTCGGTTTGTCGGCAACCGGGATTCTCTGGAACTGAGATAGATTGAATAGGAAGAAGATACCAAAAACGGCGAATTCGTTTTATCGGCCATCTGCACGGTTTTCTCTGGCACAAATAACCCATATAATGTAAGTCGGCTTCGGTGAAATGTCGTACTTGCAATCCACAACAAACTTGCCGCACGCTTAGCTCTCAGATCTTATAAAGCTGTAAAGGTTTCTGCAATCGGTGACTCGTTTCAGCACCCGTATTTGTGGAACCTGTGCCGTATTGAACGTTTTTAACAGTGTTGAACACCGAGTGAAATTACGTTGCAGAAGCGCAATTTCGCAAGGTTAAACTCCCACCGTAGGCGGCCACATTCGATGGCCAGAGGCTCGTGACAGATTCGTTCGTTGCAATGGATTTAGGGGGTGCCCGGCTACCGATCCGAATCGAACGTTTGTGCCATTCAACCAATTCCTTTAGTTCTCGAATAGGTTGCGACCCTCGCAATTTCAAAGCATTAAATTTACACCTTTTGAGGTTGAAAATTATTCATGCGTAAGTTTGGATCCAACCTGTTTTTCGCCGTCGTCGCGTTGTTGTCCACAGCAGTTATTGTCTTCCCCGGCCAGCAGGATTCCGGGAGCGGTCAGCGTTTGACGCTTGATTTCGATGGGGACGGGGTTTCTGAGATCTCCGTGTTTCGGCCGGAGAGCGGAGTCTGGTATCGCCTCGCGAGCATGGACGGTACATTTTCTGCTGTCCAGTTCGGATGGGAAGGCGACATCCCGCAAGCAGCGGACTACGATGGCGATGGAATAACCGATATTGGTGTTTACAGGCCTTCGAACGGGATCTGGTATCTTCAGCAGAGCACTGCGGGCTTTGCGGCGCATCAGTTTGGCGTTGCCGAAGACGAACCTGTCACCGGTGACTATGACGGGGATGGCAAGTCAGATCTCGCCGTCTTCAGGCCTTCGAACGGAGTCTGGTACATTTTCGGAAGCACAGTTGGCTTCAGGGCCGTACAGTTCGGCATATCTTCCGACATTCCCGTTCCGGCTGACTTTGACGCTGATGGAAAGACCGACATGGCGGTCTTCAGAGAAGGGCCTCAGGCGGTCTGGTACATGCTTCAGAGCAGTGAAGGGTTCAAGGCCGTTCAATTCGGCAGTGGGAATGATATACCTGTACCTGCTGATTTTGACGGTGATTTGAAGTCCGATATGGCCGTTTGGCGCCCGTCGAACAGAAGTTGGTACGTCCTTCAGAGCTCTGGCGATCTTTCGGTCTCTCAATTCGGGATCCAGTCGGATGTGCCTGTGCCGACCGACTTCGACGGCGATCAGAAGGCCGATCTGGCAGTCTTCCGTCCTGACGACGGCTTTTGGCACGTAATGGCCAGCAGCAACGGAGGGCACATTCAAGCGCAGTTCGGGGTTGGTTCGGATATTCCGGTTCCTGCGCAAGAAGGTTTTTGCCGTGGACGGCGCCGCTGTGAAGGCGGGGCAGCCGGCCCAACGCCAACTCCGACACCGACACCGACTCCGACTCCGAGCCCTACAACGACACCAACTCCGACGCCGACCCCGACACCTACACCATCGCCAGGATTCACTTGCGACTTCTACGCGGCACCCAACGGCTCTTCATCAGGAAGCGGCTCGCTCTCAAATCCATGGGACCTCCAGACGGGGTTGCGAAAGTCGTCTGTCGTACGGAACGGCAAGACGCTCTGCATGAGGGGCGGCACGTATAAAGGAAAGTTCAGATCTTTGTTGAGTGGCGGAGGAGTCGTCCGCAGCGCGCCGGGTGAATGGGCTGTGATTGATGGTTATTGGACTACGACTCTTACCAATTCAATCGACAATGGCAGCACCGTATATTTCGATGTTGGGTCGACTTCCCAGTTGGTCGAAGCCGGCGAGATCCTAATCGATACCGAACGAATGCAGGTTGCCGATATCGTCAACAGCACTCGGGTAGGAGTGGTTAGACCCTGGGGCGGAACGTCAGCGTCGGCACATGCTGCAAACTCGACCGTCTATCTGTTCGGCAATCAGTTTACGGTAACGGGAAATGATACGACCTATCGTGACTTTGAAATAATGAACAGTGCGCCGGGCAGGGATATCGCGAACTTGCCTATCATGACGAATCAAACCGGCGTATTTATAACAGGTTCCGGAAATCGCTTCATTAATCTTTCAGTTCATGACAATGGAGGAAACGGATTCTTTACGAGTTCAAGTTCATCCAACACACTGATCTACGGGTGCATTTCGTACAATAACGGGAGCTTCAGCAGTGCGAACGGTAGAAAGTACGGTCACGGGTTTTACCTGTTAAATGCCCTGGGATATTCGAAAGTTCAAGAGAGTTTCAGCCTTAACAGCTTTAGCCTTGGAATGCAGTTGTACGGCGTTACAGGCCCGTTCGTCGGAGGCGAGCTCGAAGGAGTGGTCGTAGCCGGAAGCGGGGCGCCGGTAGGAGAAAGCCATTACAATCTGCTCTGGGGTCCGAATTCGCAGGCCAGTCCAACCGCGAAGCTCACCGAATCTGTTTTTTACAATGCCGCTCCTTCAAATGGCACATCAGTAATCATGGGATACGGTGCAGGAGTTCAGGTAGCAACAGTCAAAGACAACTACTTTCTGGGCGAACCCGGGTCCGGGGCACTCTTTACCGTCGGGAACATAGGAACCTCCCTGACAATGACGGGAAACAAATTCGATCGCGTCTCAGGGAACGGTTACCACGTCATTTCCGATCCCGGCAATTACAATTTGAACAACAACTCTTACTATTCAACTACGGAATCAACCACTACGAAGCTTGGAATTCCGGGAGTAGGTGGACACACGTTTTCAAACTGGCAGTCGACGACCGGATTCGACACAGCAAGTGTGCGAAACGACAATCCGATGCCCGACACCGTAATACTGAGGCCAAACGCACATCAACCTGGAAGGGCGAACGTGGTGGTTTACGCTCCGAGTCTTCCGGCCTCTGTTCAACTTGATTTGACCTCGGCAGGCCTGAATCACGGTCAATCTTACTCGATCAAGAACGCATTCAACATAAACGGGGCAGCAGTGACATCAGGTACTTTCAACGCGAGCAACCCGACGATAACACTCCCCTTGAATGCAGCCGCGAAGAGTGTTGCCAGTCCGAACGGGATGGCTACCACTCCACCAACCACCTGCCCACGTTTTTGTGTATTCATCGTAACCCCCGTTGGTCAATGATCAGTCATTAACGCTTCTTTGTATTCTGCCCGGTTCTGTCAGGCAGTGGCGAAATCAACCTCCTCCAAAGAGCATTCGGAATCCGATCGAGCTGTTTTCTCAGGTACTGAGAGGTATGGCTCGGTTTGGCCGAAAGGCACCAATGCAACAGGCGTCAGACCTCGGATCTGCGAACAAACAAGACCAGATCTGTTCCTTTGCTGTTCTTGATCTTCTTGATCAAGCGTAACCCCGCATCCTCCAACATCTTGATGCATCGGTCGGCATCGCATAGCAGCCTATGGATTTCGAAGACCGCGACACGTGTCCTGGATAGCAACTGCGGATAATTCTCGATAAACAGTTCTTCCGCTCCCTCGATGTCACACTTCAACAAGTCGATCTCAGAGTACGTTTCCGTCTGCTTTTCAAGGTCTATGAAGGGAACCGAGTAAACGTCGTTTCCGTGAGACTCCAAGATCGAACTCTTTGGCCCAAACTCACTGTGACGAATGCTTCCCGAACCGCCCCTACTGCCTACAAGGCCTAATACTGGGCGTATCGACAAGCGATTCGCAGAATTCAGGTCTATTCGCTGAACCAGATCTTTATAGGTCTTCGGATCTCCCTCGACCGCAACGATCTCGATTTGTGAGGGCTCCATAGAATTCATCAACGAGAGATCGACGACGCGAAATGAGAAATAGCCGACGTTCGCTCCAAGATCGAGCACCCTAAATTTCTTATCCTCTGAACAAAGCTTTATGGCGTGTTGGATCGCTTGGTCGTACTCACAATTTATGAAGATCTCCTTCAATATGTACCAATCGCCAGGCGACTTGATATCCAAATGCAGTCCGGATCTCGTGGTCAAAGAAAGACCCAGGACATCCCAGCATAGTTTCCGAAGGGCCGACGCCAGCCTGCGGGGCAGGATTTTCTTTAAGATAGTCTTCATAACGGAAAAGCCGGACGTGTCTAGTTCAAGGTGCTCTCATTCGAGGGTTCTCGGGGCACCATTCCCTTATGTGTGCGGTGGAATCTAAACGGGTTAGCAGTCCCAAGTCTTACTCAGGGTCTGCATGAAGTTATGGCCTTCACGCGCTCGACAAGGTGTTGATAGCCGATAAAGCCTTGATTCGGCCATATCCCATCTACCAGCGGGAGTTACAAGTATGATTCGAGGTTCGCCATCATTCCCCCGAGAGTGAATTGTTCCTCCCAGATCTTTCGAAGCTCAACCTGTAGCGCAATAAAACCTTCCTCGTCGAACGAGGAATGGAAGTCCAGAATCCTTTCGACAATTTCGTCTATCTCAGACCTTTCGATCCAGACACAATATTTCTTCCAGTCGATAGAAGAACTCAAAGGCAATACACAATCGGTATTGATGAAAATGGGAATCCGACCGCAGGCAAGGGTTTCGTAAAAACGATAAGACCAGTTTCCGTAACCTCTTACGCAAACCGAGTAGTCTGAACCGTAAAGATTATCAAAAAAGGCGGTTCGCATTTCTCCTGGATTGCCCGAATCTGTAACTGTTTTCGGAGTGTACCTGGATCTCTTTATGAAATTGGTGTCGACCAGTTCGGATTCCTCCAATCGTCGAAGCACTCTTGTTCGGAGAACTGTAGACGGGATGACCGGCACATTGTCGTAGTCGTAATAGCCAAGGGAGCTAAGTAGACTCAGTCGCAAGCCTTGAACCACGGAAAAGCACTGCTTAACGGGACCGGAAGCGGAAAAACCACAGAACCCTATCTCAGGAGTTTCTTTCCAGGAACGATAGATCTCCGATCGTCTTCCGAAGTCTTCGCTAGGATCGTCAATGAATACCGGACATGCTCTGAGTTGCTCGGTTTCATTGCCTACTATTCCAGGAAGAAAGACGATTGCGTTATCAAACGGGACCTTCGGGACAAGATCGCCCTGATACCAGACGACAACATTCTTATTGAAGCGTGCCGCCAGTTCTGCGGCTGCTTCTGCGTCAGTAAAGTTCTCCTTGTCGTTCCATAGGTAGTAAGACCAGTGCATTGGAAGCAGGACAAAATTGGCTTCCCTAGGATCCTCTGTCAGTTCAATACGCGAATCAGGATTGGTTCGACCTGAGAATATGGCTTGCTTGTCTAGACCTAGCCAATGGAATTTGAGTATTGGGATCAGGTTCTTGATTTTGCCTTTTCTCAGCGCTGAATAATCAACGAAAAACTTCATAGATCGATACTGAAGTAGTACGGCTGGCTTACCTGCCGATACCGGGCGCAACCTGTTACTGTTCCTGGTGAAACAGAAATTAACTACGAGACACCAAAGATGGTGATTATCCAGCGAGTGGTGCTGTTTCAAATGAAACTGAAAGTGCCGTGAAAGCTCCACAACACACGAGAAATGGCGGCGGCATCATTCGGCAACGCCTCGCAAACCTACTTTATTCATCACTTCTTATACGGCTTAACACTATACGAATAGGTCTTAGAAAAAGCCGGAACGGTTGGGGCAGGTTGGGGAACCATGCAGCGTCCTTCTCATTCGGGGTCAGAAGTATCTTGGCTGCACGACTGATGTAATTGTATCGGAGCCTCCACCTGTCTGTTCCTCGTTCTTTGAGACCCAGGTGGTAGTGGTAACGTTCTTCCATGTCTGCCCAGTCCGGATTTCTCGAGAACAGCCGGGACTCGATCTCCTCGGCCATTCTTTCCAGCACGCCATCCGCTCCAGGGCTCGACGCAAACGGCGCCGGCACCCTCACACCGAAAGACCGGCTGACGAGCAGAAGACCAAGTTTGACGACTTTCTCACAACCCAAGTGTTTCGCCTCGTCATGGATAGAGTACCAGTCGATCGCAGTTCGGGATCGTATAAGCTCATTGACGTCACAAATCCACTGAAGGCGCTCCCAACTGTGCCTTGAGCCGTGCAGGCACAGGTAGACCAGGTTGTCGTAGAACGGCAAAGTTTTTAGCTTCCGTCCCGCAATTTCGACGGTCTCAAGCTGATCCCATAGCCCCTTCATTCGCCCCATTCCGAAATGAGACCCTGACAATTTCCAGTGCAGTTCCAGGGTTACACTACGGTCTTCATTCACCAGGTAGACGTCCTTCTTTGGGCTTACATACCAATCGTACTTTTCGAGCCAACTGACGCTGGTCAGAGATCTGAAACCGTTTTCCTGAAGCAGCTCCACAGCAGCGTTAAAACTGGAAGGATGAACAAGAACGTCCAGATCCGTGTATTGCCGGAGGCAAGGGTTGCTGTAGGCCTGAAACGCGAGAACCGGACCCTTGAACGGCAGAACTTCTATCTCATTCTCCTCAAGGAGCTTGACCAGCCGGAGCATTTCTGCAGTTAGGAGCAAATTCCTCGACTGGATCGCAGATACCAACTCCTCGAATTGTTCCTTTGCTATCTTGGGCAGCTGAGACTCGGCTATTTCGAGCAGGTTGAGGCCGACAAGAGGGGTAACCGCATTGCGGGAGCTAATTCCTACCACGTAGTCCCAGTCCAGCTCGTTCTGCAATATCGAACGTATTTCCGCACGCAATTCGTCAGTCATCGATGTGCGAGCGCATAGAACCACGAGCCTTCGTTCGAGCCTTTGTGTTGTTCGGTCTGTAACGCTCATCAATGGTTGCCGGGCGCTGGCCCACTGTTCTCTGCCTGATGCCTGTCGGCGAGCTTCTTCTGGTCGTTCCACGATCGCGCATAGTGGCCCCCGAGCTCGACGAGCTCCTTGTGCGTTCCCGATTCGATAATCCGACCTTCATCCATCACGTGAATAATGTCCGCGCGCATTGCGATCGTGAAGCGGTGTGTAATAACCAGTCCGGTCCTCCCCATCGCCAGTTCCCGGAACCTCTCAAACCAGTGCGCCTCGCTCCACGAGTCCATAAAACTGGTGGGCTCGTCGAGCACGATGATCTGTGAATCTCTATAATAGGCTCTCGCAAGAGCAACTTTTTGCCACTCGCCACCGGACAGTTCAACGCCTTTCAGGAACCACCTGCCCAGAAGTGTCTCGTAACCGTTGTCCAGGCCCAGAATGAAGTCCTCTGCTCCAGCACTTCTAGCTGCGGCCTTTACCTTCTCGATCTCGATCCCTGATTCAGTGTCACCAAGGGCGATGTTCTCTGCCGCCGTTTCGTGAAACTGCATCGGGAATTGGAACAGGACCGACAGATTCCTCCTCAATTGCTTTACATCAATTTCCTTTAGGTCGATCCCGTCAACCTTCACCGATCCTTCGGTCGGGTCGTAGAATCGGCTCAGGAGCTTGATGAGCGTACTCTTCCCGGCTCCGTTCACCCCGACGATCGCCACCACCTTACCGGCCGGAATCGTTAGATCGAGATCAGACACCGCCGTCCGCTTTTCTCCGGGGTACTGAAACGATACACCGTCGAACTCGATCCCGTGCCGGACCTTTTCGGGAAACGATCTTGTCGAGTCCGGTTCAGCAAACTTCGATTCGAGATCAAGAAAGGCGAAGAGACTTTCTATGTACAGGCTGTTGTTGACGGCCTGCCCGATGCCGCCCAGGAGGCCCCTCATTAGCAACTGTCCGCGGCTAAATACCTGAAAGAAGACCGCCAGGTCTCCGATGGTCGCGGTCTTGTAGAAAACCCGGAGTCCGATCCAGGAGATCGCGAATGCAGCTGTAGCGAGAGTAAGGGCATTCGCCAAGAGCTTTCCGGCAAACTGCCGCCGCAGGTGGCCGAACCTCTCGCCGCGAAGCCTCTTCCGGAGTGTCTGAAATCGCTTCCGGAACCGCTTGCCCAAGCTGAACAACCTCATCTCGGCAGCGGCATTGCTGTGCGACAACATTGAATCGAAGTATGCGAGCCAGCGCCGGTCGACCGAGGAACTCTTCCACCAGCCATGGTACTTCCTGTCCAGTCTCAATGAGATTAAAAGGCCCGGAAGTGTACCAAAGATCAACAAAAGCGGGATCAGCCAGCTATAGGTGAGAAGCAGCGCAGCGAAACTTATGAGAGTTATCGAATTCTGCGCGACCGATCCCAGGCTTTCGAGAAGTGCCAGGGGCTTGGTCTGTGACTCGCCTCGAACCTGCTCCATTAGGTCGTGATACCCGGGAGACTCATAGAATTCAAGGTCAACCTCAGCCGACTTCCTATGAAGAAGGTCCTTAAGATGATCCGAAAAGTATTCCGCCTGTGTGGTACGCAGCATCTCCGATGCGTGCTGCGAGACCTCGATCAACAACAATGACACGCCTGTCAAAACGAAATAAAAGATCGTCGCATTGAGGTTGTCGAAGCTATTCTCACTATGATAGGCGACGGAAAAGTGATCTATCGTGAGCTTAGTCAGATAGACCGATATTCCTGGCAGGACTCCCTGCACGACTATCAAAACTCCCCACAACACCGTGAGCCGTGGAACGGCTTCCCAGATCAGGGCGAGCGTCCGAAGCCATAGCTTCAGGTAAGCGCTAAATCCGAATTTTTTCGGGATCACGTTCTACAAAAGATGTCAGGTGCGTTTTCGAACGACGATGTTCTGCGCCTTTCACCTGCTTCCATTTTGTCCAATATCCATTTCAAGGATAAGTTCTTCTATTCGCCTGGAAATATCCGCCGTTTTGGCAAAACCGAATGGCCGGCTCAGCCTGAACATAGGAACAGAACGAACAAGGGCCTGGGACTGCTGGAAGTGCTTCTCCAGACAATTCATCGCAGCCAGGTACCGATTCAAGAAACTATGAGTGGCGAGCTCCATAAAAGCCGCAGCCTGAGAAAGTGGTTCGATGCTAACGCTGTCTCCTTCTGCGAGGAGAAAGATCCCCCTTAGTCTGAGCGGGCCCGGCGGCAGAGTCTCAAGGTTGTTGAAGGATCGTTTCTCAACGTACCTGTGAACTTTCGGAAACTCTTCCGGATCTCTGCCCAAAGCAACTATCGCCTCTTCGCTGAGTTTGATCCTTGGAAACCCGGGATAGGTCAAGATCCTGTCTTCCTCAACACTTACAGGCACTATGTCGTCACTTACCAGTTTGTGGCCGCGCTCGTGGAGCTGAGCCGCGATCGTCGACTTCCCGTAACCCTTTGCGCCGAGAAAAACCGCTACCTGACCCTCCAGCAGGACCGCACTCGCGTGAAGAACACAGTATCCGCGCTGATGAAGAAGTGCGGACAACACAGGACCTGTAACGAATGGCTGGAGATCATCCTCGCGACAGCCGGCTTCAGGTTCGATGAGGACCTCTCTTCCCGAATGAATAAGGAACTTTCCTACCCGGTCCCAAACGATATTCATCGCGTTGTCGGAGACCCGGACCCTGGCCCCGGGGCGTTCAAAAACCTCAGATGCCTGGATATGCCTGGCAACTAGAGGCTCTCCTACCTCACCAAGCCTGATCCGGGCATCCGCTGCGCCGCTTGGTCCGGGCTGGAGTTCGCGAAGCTCAACCTCTGACTCGATACTTACGCCGTAGGCGAGGTATTTAAATGATCCAGAATCTTCCGTCATGATCGAACATACAAAAGCCACCGTTCCAACACGGTTGGCACGCATTCCGTTCAGATCCCAAAAATTTGAGCACTAAACTGAACAACGTGCCGCCCTGAAAGAACGGCAGCTTTTTAAGCTTTGTCCAAATAGATCAAACTATTCAAACGATGCGATGGGTGAGATCCGTTTAGGATCCGTCCCGATCAGGACATCGTCAAACAGTCGATATGTTCGAAGCAAAGTCATCCCCAAGTCCCAGCACTTTCGGTTTGCAACTTGGGGGCGCACATTGTTGCGTCAAAGCGGTCATGTCGCCGTAGACCACCAGTTTGGGTTCAACCCATTCCTTGCGTGGCACTTCGGACCGGCTTTCACGCACTTCATTTTTTATCATACGGTCTTCCTCCCTCGCTCTAGTATCTTCAACACGCAAGTTCATGCGGTTGGATCTGACTTGAGTTCCGCGTTAGCGACAACCGAAGTTATATATAACCAGGACTCACAGTCAAATCTATTTGATAATCACGCCATTTTCAAGGCCACAGGTGCCCCAGGCGTTTTGCTCCTGGAACCCTCCGGCCTTTTGTCAAAACCGCTTTGACAATACCAATTCACAAGGTAAACGCTTGTCATCATCAGAAGCGCTTCAGACTCGTGTTTGATAGGATCGGCAACGTAATCATCATATGCTTTTCGCAATACGTCAAGGTCTAAAAATTTTTCCAGTCGTGTCGAATCGTCCCAAACGGTTTGTTTCAAAAGCTTCTGGCCATGCTTGAGCATGTTGATCTTGACACTTGCGCCGATATTCGATTTGTCCGTACGAAACCTGATTTCGTCCGGAATAATTCCCTCCATGCCGTAACGCAAAATGGATCTTGTCCATCCTTTGTTAATCCGCTGTCCCGGCGGAAGGGCGATACAAAACTCGATAAGTTTCCTGTCA
Source organism: Acidobacteriota bacterium (assembly GCA_003385635.1). Lineage (GTDB taxonomy): Bacteria > Acidobacteriota > Blastocatellia > Pyrinomonadales > Pyrinomonadaceae > Aridibacter. Next base: position 1,602,626 of record QQUY01000001.1, read on the forward strand.
AAGAACGGGAACCTCATTTCGACCCCAAATGCCCCGGAAGCCTTTTCCAGATTCTCGAGAACCCGGGCAAAATGACCGCTTCTCAATGCCCTCCAGTGGTGCTCGCTCGGGGATATGTCATTGGGATAGTTCAACGCCCGGAGCTCACTTACCCGTTCCTCCAGACTGTTCTCAGTGCTGAACTTCCTGTTTACGGACCTTGCGTGGAGGGGAAACTGAATCGCCTTGCTGGCTTTTACGTCTCCACGGCCGCGAATCCTGCGCCAAGCTGAATAGACCGGATCAGGGATCACTTTTGCAATTCCATTCTGCCAGATCAGGCGCTTCAAACTATGGCCGGCGCGGGGCATGTTTCTCCGCAACTCCATAGATTCCCTGGTCAGCTTCAAAAATCTACCCTGAAGAGCAAAATTCGCAAGGTCCTCGTAGCCATGCGAAACCGTTGAATCGCCGTCAAATCCGCTCAGCAACGTCCGCACATTCTTGGCGCGAGCAGCCTTCAGGATCTCCCAATCCATATACATCGGAATACCGACAGGATCATCTGTATGCCATTGAAGCGAGTCGATATCGACAAATGGGGACACCGCATCTGCCTCAACAAAGTTCGGTCTGCAGGCGATTTCTTTAACAACCGAGTCGATATACTTCCGTTCGTCAATTCGCGGATCTACCTTCGCAACCGTCGGAAAGACCGCCGAGAACGTTTCAAGCGGCCCCTTCCCCTGTTCTTCAAGCGCGCGGCTTGCGATACACGAGATCGACGAAGAATCCAGCCCCCCGGAAAGCATCGACCCAACTGGATACGAGCTTCGAAGCCTCGATGTGACGGCCTGTTTGAAAAGTTCGCGGAAAGCCTCCCGGTACTCTCCGTCGTTCTTCAACCTCAATTCATCGCACTTCGGCGACCAGTACTCCCGAGTCTTGAGACCTGATGCTGAGACTGTTAATGCACTTGTTGCCGGGAGCCTCTTTATGCCCTTATAAAATGTCGCCTCTTTGTCTTCCGAGTTGGCGAACAAATAGTCCCCTAGTTGCAGCTCGTTCAATTCACAGGGAACGCCTTCAACTGCCAACAGGGCCTTGACCTCCGACGCGAGAACAAAGATCTCGCCTGCGCGGAAGTAATAGTAAAAGTGCTTTATGCCCAGCGCATCGCGCGCCGCGAACAAGGTCTTTTTGCGTCCATCCCAAATCGCAAAAACGAAGTCACCCAGAAGCTCGGCGGGACAATCGGCGCCCCACCTCTTATAAGCCTCAAGTATGATCTCGCTGTCGGTAACATCTTCCTTCGGCCTATCTCTGAGCCCAAGACGGTCGATCAGCTCATCCCGGTTATCGAGGCGCGCGTCGCAAGTGATCACATTCTCGCTTTCGGTGTCCTTACGCGGGAGACTTTCCCGGGCTGACTCCGGAGTCACTCTCAACATCTGGTGACCAAGCCCAGTCCAATCCGACACCTCAATTCCGTTATCGTCGCCGCCCCGGTGCTCGAGAGCTTTGAGCATACGCCCGATGTGCTCCGGTGCTACCGGACGCTGGTCGAGGAAACAGATGGCGGCAATTGCGCTCATAAGATCGAACCGGATCAGGTAAGCACGTAATAGCTTGTATGACCTGCCTGCTTGCCGAGGATTATTCGACCGTCAAGCTCAAGCCAGGCGTGAGCGAGAAACAACGTGCCGTCCTTCGCCACACCTATCTTCAATGATGCAGTGCGTCCCTCCCGCTCGAGGAGTTTTCGGGCCGCAAGCGCCTGAGTCAAGCAAGTCGCACCAGGGACGAAACGGCTGACAATCCTTACTGCCCTGACGATCCGTTCAGGAGCCTCCGGATCACTGACCTCATTCGACGTTTCCGGCTTTTTCAGCGGCGCCGTTGACCACCTCGACGAGCGCACCGGAAACAAAATGAGCGACACTCTGTAGATCAGGATCCAGTACAAGGTCCGCAGAGCAAGCGCTTTCTTCCCGCGGTCCAGGGACAGAAATCTGACCAACTTTGTCACGCTTTCTCTACGAGTCCTTCCTCAACAAGATTTCCAACGAACCCGTTCACTTCGCGACGGCACGTTTCAGGGTCGACATCGTACTCCGATATCACCACACGTGCGATCTCTTCCAGTGTTCCACCTTCCCGCACAACGCCCCATATCGTCATACCGACCTCATTCAAACCGTAGTATTTACCGTTTTTCAGAGACAGGATCACGGCTTCGCCATTCAAGTCAGAGTACAAGTGCTCTTTGATTGCCCGAAAACGTGGGAGATCTGATGGATTTTGGGAAGAACTAATAACGATAATATCTTCGGCGTTAAAACCTGCCTTACTTGTCATCAATGCCTTGCAATGCCCGTTTAATCAAATATTTCATACGAATGGAGACATACCTCATTAATAAATGGGTAATACTCGCGCCAATTTAGGAATGCATTTTTCCTATTTTCTAATAATAATGCCGCGATTCCTTCATTACATCCGACATTCCTCCTACAAAATTTACTCATTCGGTGGCTTACGGTAGCACGATTGGACTATTCAGTCGTCCGAACATCCAAGACCGATACCCTAAACTGAACCGGAATTTCTCGCGGACCTTTCTCCGAGTCGCTCACCATCCGTTTCAATCCCGACTCCCGGAGCGCTCTTATCGTGGTCGCGCCAACGGCCACGAAAAGCAAAGAGCCCAAACATAGAACCGAATCCGTAAGACAAATGCAGTATGAGAAAGCTGAGCGCCACGAAGGGGATCAGCGCCACTCTACGGCCGGCCGCGTAAACTGAAGCCGCCAGGTTGAGAGCCAGATAACTAACCACAGTTGCCCCGAACAACCACTTTCCGGCGGTTGTGAATGCCGCAGCTAGTGAAAGGACAACAAGCGACAAAACAAACACAAATGGTATGAACTGGCGAAGGCTCATCTGCCGTGGATGCAGCTGAAGGACACGAACTTTCCAGTACCCGTACTGAAAGTACTGGCGCCAAAGCGAATATAAAGTGCTTCTGCTGTAGTACCGGGAACGGATCGACGGAGACAAAAGGATCTTTCCGCCCAGTTTTCTGATCCTGTAATTGTATTCATCGTCCTGGTTGCGAACCAGCTCTTCGTCAAACGCACCAGCCCTTTCAATGATCTCTCTCGTATAACCCGGGAACGCAACCGTATCGGTGTACATCTCGCGGTCATCGACCGTACGAAACGCCGATCCGCCGACCCCAAAGACAGAGCTCATCGCAAGCGCGATTGATTCAGCGACAACGCCTTCGCCAATTGTCTCTATGGGTCCGCCGACTCCGTCGGCTTTTGCTTCCGACAGCAAACGCACACAATTGCTGACGTAATAGCGATCAACCTCACAGTGTCCGTCGATCCTGACAATGATGCTTCCTCGTGCGCGCCTGAGCGCGCAATTAAGCCCTGTGGGAGCTATCCGGCCCGGATTATCAACGACCTTGATCGCAAGTTCTGTATTGGAAGCGATCCCCTCGACGATCTCCCGTGTTCTGTCCGAGGACATTCCGTCCGCGACGATCACCTCCATCCGTGCGATCGGATACGTCTGTGCTAGCAACGAGCGAATGCCGTTCTCGATATATTCCGCCTCGTTATAAACGGGCATGATCACCGAAACGAGCGGCTCGCCCACATGTTCATTTGACCGTTCTTCCATCGACTAAAACGCTAACAAAACGCCGGAAAGCTCAAACGCCGGCTTGCGACCGCTCTTCTTCTGAGAGGTTACAAATGACGGCGCGGAACTTACCTCTTTCAGTCCTTGGGATACTCTCAACCTCTTCGAGTTCTACTTCGATATCGTCCATTCTTTCCCGAATGCGTCCTATCAGCGCTCCTGCCTCAACGCGCGTAGCTCCCTGATCCGGAACAAACTTTACCCTGACCTTCTCCAGCGATTCTTGAATTATCTGGGCTTCCTGAATACCCAATCCGCCCTTGAAAACCGGGTCCATCCGGCCGACTCGTCGGCCATCGCGGGTGAGAAGAACGTCGTCACTGCGGCCTTCTATCGTTTCGATCACGGGAAGGTTCCTACCGCAACCGCATTCCCTCTTTGAGAGCCTTCCGCTGTCTCCTACCCTGTATCTGACAAGCGGCATGTCGGCGTTTAGAAGACCGGTACAAATAAACTCATAGCTTTCGCCGTCCACGTATTCATTCTCTTCAATCAATCCCGCTTCAGGCCACTGATGGAGCGTACCGTGGCCGCATTCGCTGGCCGCCGCTACGATCTCAGCCATTCCGTAGGTTTCGCGCACTTCGCAACCGAACGCCTCAGCGATCGCCTCTCGCTGATGATCGTAGACCGGTTCCGCATTGGTGATCACGGTCTTCAGTTCAAGATCTTTGGAGGAGATCGATCTCCACGATCGCGCCAATGAGTAGATTGCGGATGTATATCCCAGCAGATACTTGATCTTGTAATCAGACAGAGCTTTCACAAACGCTTTCGCGGAGTCCTGAGAGATGTGGTACGAAGACATATAAAGCTGATTCATCCCTGAATTCCAGACCCAGTAAGGAGGATCTTCCTGCGAAACCGGAGTGACCAGTTGTCCGCCGAATATCGCCCAACGATCCTGCCTCGACAGCCCGTACCAGCGCCTCGCACGAGCCTCGAATAGTGCATACCATTGTTTGACCGTGTCCCCGGAAAGCCAAAGATCCAGAGATGATCCTGTGGTGCCGCTCGTATGATCTTGAAACATTCTGGACGGCGAGCGGTCATCGGCGACGAATGACATCGGATCCGATCGCAGGTCCTTTTTTTCGAGGATCGGCCAGTTCTCAAGTTGCGACCAAGACGACTTGTCTCCGCGACGCCGGCGTTCCTCCCAAAGCCTTCGATAGTATGGAACCCTGGTTGCGGCGCGCTGGAGGACAAACTCCAACCTTTCTTCCTGCCACGATCGCCATTGTTCATCGTTCCAAGAGTCTCTTTCCAGCGCTTCTTCAACCAACGCCTCGGAACGGGCACCGTACCTCCACCAGTTCAGATAGTAGCCACGGACGCTCGCCACAGCGTTGCGGGCCGACGGAGGGAGCCGGTGGTATATCTTCAAAGCAGCGCTCATCTACGGTCCCCGACCAAAGCCTTTCCAGATGATTCCGATTCCGTCAAGCCTTTCCGGTCCAGGATGCGGTCAAACAAATGCTCCCAGTCCTTGCGAACCTGTTTCCAGGAAGATCTTTCCGCCAGCTTCCTGCCATTTCGCGACAAACGCTCCGAAAGATCCGGATCGCTGAGCAGTTGGAGAACTGCGTCAGCCATCTGTTCGGCATCTTCTGAATCCACGAGCAATCCGGTCTCTCCGTGAGTTAACAGGTATGGCAGTCCTCCCACATTGGTTGCGACCACCGGAAGTCCCATAGCGCAGGCTTCAACGACGCTTACCGGCATGTTGTCGATACGGTTCGTGTTTAGGTAGATGTCGGCCTTCGAGAACTCTTCGTTCTTACCACTCAGGTCCAAAAAACCCGGAAAGCGTACTGATTCCGCAAGTCCCATTTCGTCCGCCTTGGTCTTGACGCTCTCCTCAAGCCCCTTGTCGACGCCTGCCATGACAAGCGTTGCCTCACGATGCTCTTTCTTCACAAGTGCAAATGCATCGAGAGCGAGATGCGGATTGTAGATCTCGTGAAAGCTGCGCATCCAGATAAGTGACGGCGAGACTACATTTCTGTGACGATAACTATAGCCATCGATCGGAATGCTGTTGGGAATCACCTCCGCGGTCATTCCGAACGGCGACATTTCTGCCGAAAGAAACGTCGAAGGTGCAACCAGACTATCGGCACGTGCCAACACACGGCAAACCCGTGAACGATGCTCTTCAGTGAATTCCGGCAGATTTCCGCCCCGAAGCACAAGTACCGAAGGGATTCGAAATACCTTCCCGAGGAGAGATGCGAATTCGGCAAGCATGAAAGCTCTCCCGCTGAACACATCTATTATCAAAATGTCGATCTTCCGTGCATTTCCGACGATCGTCCTCAACACGTCAAATAGCCTGATGACGGGGTTCAAATTAGACGATGCCGATACCACTTCAAACCCATCCTTCTCAAACAGGTCCGAGAGAATCTCGCCCTGTGTCGTGATAAAGCCCGGGTTGCGACCAATCAGGTTGCCAATGAAACACAATGTTGGCTTTTTTCTCACAGACTAAATTGATGCTGCCCGCGACCGGGCGCCCTTTCCTGTTCTACCATTGCTTTGACGCGGTTCGCGCCTCAGAACACTCCGGATCACTTTGACAGAAGGGACAACGGTGATGAACGAAAACGCAAGCAGGAATCCCGGTGCCGCGAGGCGCATGCCGGTGTTGGCCATAAACAGAACGCTCCAGACTGCGGTACCAGCTGCAAGAGCTTTGCCCTCAATCGCACCTTGCTTTCTGAAATTCAGCAGGGTCATTGCACCAATAGCTAGCAACGCACCAAGACCAAACACACCATGCTCAGACAAGAGCCGTGTGAATTCCGTATGGCTCATTCGATCTCGTCCAATAATGGCTTCCCGCGAAGTAGGAGACTCTCCAATGCCGACTCCAAAGATCGGATTCTGAAGAAACAACTGAATATCGGTTTCCGCAATTTGAGTTCTGCTTGATGTATTTGTGTCCTGAAAACGATCGGAGAGCTGCCCCCCAGTGAATCGGTTCAATTCAGGAAAAATGAACACGAGAAACACTGAAGCTATAAGGAAGACCGGAATAAGTTTCTTCAGTGCATCAGTCGGCCGTCGCAAGTGAAGCAGAAGGACGGCAATGATCCCTCCAATCGCGTTATATATGCCGCTTCTTGAAAATGTAAGTACAGATTGGGCCGTAAAGAAAAGAGCAATGGCCCAATAGTAGATCCGTATCCTCGAATCGTTCTTCAGGATCAAGATTGAGATTGCAGCAAGAAACGCACCAAGGCCCAGAATGCTTGATACCTGGTTGGGCCCGAATCCCCCGCTGGTCGCAAAATTTGACTCTCCGGTGAAGTGGATGTTCTCAACAGAAACAGTAAAGAAAAGAGTTGCGAATGCGACGCTAAGGATCGGAAAGATCATTGCAGCCAAAAGGTAGCGCACCCGCTGGGTGTCCATCGAGCAGTGCGAGAAAAACCAGCACGCGATCAGCAGAAGAAATGGGCCCGACATCTGCATGCTCAGAACTTGCCTGGACGAAAAGAGGCCCTGTTCCGTCAAGACCAAGAGACAACCGGGAACGAGCAAAACGAAGTAGACCAGCGGCAAAGATGGAATGGTGAGTTTGCCCCGCCTCATAAGGGCGACGATCGCGATCAGCGCTGTACCATACTTTCCGAACTCCCAGAAGACCGGGACTTCCGCCATTCTCCATAGTACTTCGGCTCCCACAAGGTACGCCATTACCAAGGCAATCTGCTCGAGCCGGAACTTCTTGTTGAATGCCAGATAGAGGCCTGCACCAAGGACCGCGAACGGGTGAAGCAAGGCCAGGGAACCTGTCAAATAAACAAGGATGCCGATCGGCAAATGCGCAATACTGACGAGCAGAATCAATCGAAACGTTGTTAAGCCCCTTTTTTTAGGAACCGCAACGCTTCGAGAAGATCTCATTTCTGCAGTTTTTGCTACCTCTGCCACTCCCCTAAGAGCCTCCCATAGATCTCTTGCAACCTACCTTCGAGATAGTCGAAGGAATGGTTTGCCCTGACGTAGGTCTCTCCCCTTTGTCCAAACAATTCTCTTAGTTCATCATCCGCAATGAGCCTTTCAGTGCCTTTTACCAGTTCGTCAAGGCTGCCGGGCTCGACAAGTATCCCATTGTCCCCGTCGAGTATCTCGACTACGCCACCAACCCGGGTGGCGACCACCGGAATGCCACAGTACATGGCCTCGAGCAAGACATTAGGTGAACCTTCGGAATCAGACGTTAGGACGAGGATATCTGTCTCTTCGTAAACCTCCAGCATGTTCGCCTGTTCGCCTGCGAAGTCCATTTCTTCTGCAGAAAGACCCAAACTGTCACTTAGATCTTCGAGGGAAGATCTCATTGGACCTTCACCAACCACTCTAAATCGCAGATGATCGCCCGGAAAGCGCTCTTTTAGTTTTCCTGCCATCCGAACGAACAGCTCGGGCCGCTTCTCCTTAACAAGGCGTCCGACGAACGAGATCAAAAGCCCCCTTCCTCGAGTCGAATCCGAGTTTTCACACTCGACCGGGAATTCAACGACATTCCTCACGACATCTATCCGGCGCTTAGACACTCCGAAAGAAACTGCCCTCCGGACCGCGGTCTCCGTATTTGCGATCAACAGGTCCGGGAGCATGATCTGAGCTCGTCCAGGTGAAAATCTGGAAGGGATCTCACGCGTCAAGTCACTTCTGATCGCCCCTATGCTTCGCTTGCCGGCCAATTTGGCTGCGACAGCGGAGTACAAATTCGTGTAAAAGTGGGTACTCTGGACAATGTCGGGAGCAAAACTCCTTACAGCCTTGATAATCGTTCTAAATCTGGAGATCCGGGAACGCGACTTACCGACGCATTCGATCCCGACTCCCATTTCCCGTACAGCGGACTCAAATGCTTCTCCCTGGGTCAGACAAAGAAGCCTCGCTTCGATACCCTGACCGGTGAGAACCCGAAGCATGTACAAGAGCTGCCTCTCAGCTCCTCCGCGACCGAGAGTTCCAACGACGAAGCATATCTTCATTGGTACGCCTCTCGTCTCGATTCCAATGTTTCGTCGTCGAGAGCTCCCAGTTCCCATGAAGCCCTAAGTGACCTTCCAATGAAACTACCCCATTCCTCCAGGGAGTACTCCTTAGTTGTCCTTACCGCTTCCGATGACAGCCGCGTGAAAACACAGGGATCCGACCAGATCTCTGCAACGGCGTTAGCTAGCGAGTCCGGGGTCGGTTCGTCGAGTAGGATGCCGCCGCCATTCTCGATCAACTTTGGAAGTACTGAGACCCTAGTTGTCACGACGGGCAATCCTGCCGCCAGCGCCTCGATCACTACCTTAGGAAAACCTTCGGAAGCAGAAGTAGGAAAACAGAAGATGTGTGCCCGCTCGAGAAGCGCTTTCACTTCCGCCTGAGGGACCTTGCCGTGAAAGTTCACGGACCCGTTCAATCCGAGCTCCTTTGACCTACGCCTCAAACGCTCAAGTTCCGATCCGTCTCCCACAACATCTAGAGATACTTTTTCGAAACGTTCGATCAATCCCGGCATCGCTTCGATTGCGATGATGGTTCCCTTTCTCGGCTCCTGCCTACAGACTACGATCAACCGCAGATCCGAAACTGTAGGGTACTCGCGAACCGCATCTTCAGATATCTCTCGGTTTCTGACCGATGTTGAAAATATCCATCGGATGTTCGGATTGCGCTTCGAAGGCGGCTCGTCAGCACCGCCGGTGGCGAATACGACGATCCTGTTTCCTGCCAGCTTTATCAACGACCACTTCCAAATCTTTTCCGCGATCGATCTGGGTTCAAGCCAGTTTCCGCAATGCCGCACAAAAAGCCTTTTTCTCAACAAGAGCGCGAAGATCATACCGAATGTCCCGACGTCTCCGGGAATCGGGGTATGGACTGCATCTGCTTTTCTTACGGATCGCCAGATGGTGGGGCCGTTCGAGAGAAGCCATATCGCCAGGCCCAGTTTTCGAACAAATCGTTTACCTTTCGGCATCGAGATCGGCGTTACCCGCATTGACTTTCCGCGAACCGGCGAAACACCCGTGCCGGCCCCGCGAGTCTCACAAGGGACTACAAGTTCCGTACTAGAAAACAGTTCGGAGATCGCCTCCATTTGCAGAGGAAATCCCCCGTCGGTTACAAACCCGGTAGGCGAATCGTCAGCACGCCAGCATTTCTTATGAGTTATGACCGTTAGGTGCACCTACTTCTCTTCCGATCCAAGTCCCGCCAAAAGGCCCAACATCCCTTCGATCCGTCCCCGCAATTCTTTGACGTCGTCCCAGCTTCGTCTTCTGATCGCTGACGCAGAGATTCGAATGAACTCGAATGCCTGGTACCTCCAGAACCTAAATTGCTGAGAGACCGAAAGCGGACCTGCTATATCCCGAAACACAAAGTAGTAATTCATCACGCACTTAGCTCCGATCTTGCGTCGGTCGACACGGCCGTGAGGGGATCTCAGTTCTACACACCGCGCGTCTCCCGCTTGAAGCAGCTTCCAGTCCCGGCCTGCACGAAGAGAAAAATGAGCGTCTTCCAGCACGCCGTAATCCTTAAAGAACTCGTGAAATCGAAGACCCGTTTCAAACACTTCGCGACGCCACACGGCGCACGCGGTCGTCATGAAGTCCACTGACCTCGTGCCAGAAAATGGGGCCTGTAGATTGGCGTTGATCGGATATCCCGAATGAAAGTCGTACCTGCCGGGTTCATACTCTTTCAGCAGGCGTAGCCGCCGATACCATTTCCACCTTGCAGACTCGTCCGCAGTAAAATGCTGATTAGTGCGATACCCCACTATGCCCCCGATCTCGCGATCCGGATCATCGCGGAACTCTCGTGCGATCACTTCCAGGAAATCCTTATCTAGTCTGACGTCATCGTCGACCAGGGCAATGTAATCGCCTTTTGCCTCATCGATCCCGACATTTCTCTGAATGGCGGTGCCACCTCCCCGCCTGATATATCTGATCGGAAAAGAGAAATTGCGGCCGATCTTCCGAACGAGTTCCCGGGTAGTTTCTTCGCCTTCCGGCGCCCCGTCAACGAGTATCAATTCGAGCACCGGCAAATTCTGCGCAGAAATATTCTCGAGAAGTCCCTCCACTTCGCCCGGCCTCAAAAAGGTCGGTGTGACTACTGAAACTGTTGGAGATACCTGATTCATCAGTGAGTTCTATTCTGATCTGGCCGCAAGGGAAAGCAACACCTCAGCTACCCGTTCGCCGGACCGGCCGTCGAGTGTCGATCCGAACATGCCGTCTACAAGCGCCGTTCTTTTACGGGAGTGCTCTTCGGGCGCAGCCAGACTCTCGTCGATCAAACTGCACATTTCCTCCTGGCTGAAAGCGACACGCACAGCCCCGCTTTCAACAACCGGCTTGTAGTGATCAAACTCGTAATAGTCCGCATATGACAGAACGCTCTTTGGCACCACGGAAGGGTTATAACCCACGTTGATAACGGGCTTATCAAACATGCAAAGCTCAAGTGAAACCGTCGAAGCGACATTAATGCCGAGGGCGCAATGCCTCAGGGCATTTACAAGCGCATACGTATCTTCCGCTTTTGGCGTCAACCAGGCCTCTTCCCATTCGACCTCAGGAAACAAGATGTCTTTGCGCCGGCGCTTCAGATCTTCAAACCGGCCAGTGCGATCCTTTGCATAAACCCTTACCAACAACTGCGGCCGGGGCTCGGCATCATAAGCTCCGAGCATGTCCGCTATCTGCTCCACTATCTCAGGCTCGCCGGGCATGTGGTTTGCCATTCCGGTCGTATACAGGACTATCGGACGTTCAGGGTCTGCGCCCACCTGTTGGCAATACTCCTCACGACTTAGATAGAACTCATCCCGGAAATGAAAATCGAACTGCGGGGTGCCCGTGACGAACACGTTCTCTTCACGGACCCAGTCGTACATTGCCACGAGCTGATCCTTCAAAGATTTATTCCAGACCAGGAAATAGTCGTAGGGTAATGTGATCCTGCCCTGCGATGTCAGGTTATCCCAGCTGAAAATGAAGGTAGCGGTCGGAATACCAAGCCACTGGGCCGCCTGAACAGCCTGAATCGCGACCCGGCTGTGTACGTGGGATCCGTTGAACACCAAAGATGGACTTAGCTTCTTAAAAAGCCGTTCGTAATAATCGTCCTGGCTGAGCAATTTGCTGGTTGACCTCTCGGCTTTGTTCAAGAGCCGGAGTCCTCCTGGTGTCGAGAAAGGGTAGCTGATCAGCTTCTTCACAGACCTTTTGGACTTCTGGAGCAGAGAAACGGCCTCCGAGTCGCGGAGCCTTGAGCGCTCCTTCGCCGCCCGCGACCAAAGCCAGCGGTTGTGCGAGATATCGATCAACTCCCTTTGAAAGCGGACAGGCCAGCTTTCGTATCCCTCGTCAAGCTCGTAGATCTTTCCGAACCTCCCTTCAAGATCGTCTTTGATCTGGGCAGCAAGCGGGACAGCGAAAAGGTCCAGATCGGCCCGCTCGTTAACCTCATCGAATGCACGGCTGTAGACAAAGTTGCGAATCACCTCGCCCCTGGGTATGAGTCCGATTATCTTCTTACGGTCCGACTCATTCTCTTTCGAAAGCCTATTCGGATTCATTCCTCGCTTATTCATCGGGAGATCAAATTGATCGTGCATCGGACTGCGGAACTCCGGCGGTATCGAAGGTTCGTTTCTATCGTTTATCATTTGACTGATTGCTTGCTGGACGACACCTGACCTACTACCTACCCAAGCCGCTTGCTTCTCCCGGAACCTCTTCCGCAACGAATTTGGCGATCGCATCGGCCATCCTCTTCCCGCAAGCGCCGTCTAGATAGCCACATACGTACTCCGCGATCCATCTTCTCTTCTCAGAATGAAGAGCAGGGTCCTCCAGATATGACTTTATCGCGGACTCCAGCTCCTGGAAGTCATTTACCAGCCATACCCCGCCGGATTCTGCGATCGGTCTAAAATGCTCCCACCGGTGATTGATCTCTTTTATCAGCTCTTGATCCGGTTGACCGGGCTGGGGGTCGAAGTCCAGGTTCACAACCGGCGTGTCAAACAAAGCCGCATCGATCGTAACCGTTGACGACATGTTCACGACGACGTCGGCGTGCCTGAAGGTGTTGAACCACTCGACGATCTGTGCTTCGTCCTGGGTACGCCTTGTCAGGTTCTTTCCAGCATTTGGTGTCGTCTGAAGGCGAACCGCAGGCGTGAGATTGTCAAACATGCGCCTCATTTCGCCGTTATCATGGATGGGATGCGGCCTTATAAGAAGCTGAATCTCTCCAAGATGACCTTCCGCCACCCTCTTCGCAAGATGCTCTGCACCCGGCGGCTCGTTAAGGAAGTTTGGTGAGCCGATCGCGTAGACCACTATCGGAAGGTCCGGATCAAGGTCCTGTTCCTCGCAGAACCGTTGTCTGCTTACCTCGAACCTGCTTCCACTAAGCAGGTCAAACTGTGGAGCGCCGACAACGTAGACCGGACGATCAGCGGATCTGGGGTAAAATTCGTTAAGCTCGTTCTTGATCGTCTCGTTCCACACGATGTAACCATCGTAGTCGAACACCATACGGTTCTTGGTCGAGACGTTGTCCCACGAGGGTATGTAAGCGAGCGTGGGAATCCCAAGTTCCTTAGCGGCCGCTACCACCGCGGGTTGCTCGAACTGAAAAGGTCCTGTCACTACGACTACATCGGGCCGGGCCGCTTCCAATCTTGCCTTCGCTTCTTCTGACCGCGGATAGGAAAGGAGGAGCCTCTCCAGACTCCGCTCTAAAAGCCGTTCTCCCCTTACAGAAGCGAGTATTCTGGCAGGAGGCTTCAGCGCACGAATCACGAAGTGGGAGCGCTTGTTTCTCCTGTGCTTCATCATACTCAGCCTGCTGGGAGGACGGTAGCGAAAGTCCCAGACATACTCATTCAATCTTCTCAAATAGTTGTACGGGAATTCCTTGAACGGACGTATTCTCGGAAAATGATCGACATTCGCGTCTAGTTCATCCCAATACTCAGCTGAGGCCCCTACCTCATATGAAGATGCCCAGATATCTACGGTGCCAGTCCGGGATAGCTCGGGGACTAGGTCAGAATAGAGAAGTACTCTGTCGACAAGCAGTGAGGTCGATAACAACAGAACTCTCAACTCCGACTGCGTCGAATCATTTGAGCCGGATGAGCGGATCCGCCTTCCGGCTTCTACGCCAAGCAAGTGATCTGTGGACTTAGATTGCAATACTATTTCTATTTAACGCTGAGATAGGTGAAGGGCTCTTGCCTGCCTCGGTCCCAGATCTGAGACATCCACGGCTGAAGGATACTTGAGCAGTCGTTTCGATTCTGAAGCCGGGGAGGTATACATACACGTGAACATAAGTCGGTCCTTTGTCCTTGCCTCACCGCCCTTGTGGTAGCCAGCTGTGTCCGCAAGTATCAAGGTCCCTCTCTTGCCTGTGCACTTTAACCATTCCGATTCTGGAAGAACCGCTTTCATCTGTTCATCGGTGGTGCGGCTGACCCCGCTCTCCAGAAACGAGTCCGGTCTCACCGACCGATTCCGGCCGCCCATTTGAGTCCCAATCGCATAGGTAAACGGACCTGTTCCTTCGTCTACATCATCTAGGTAGAGAAAAACTTTCAGTATGCGATTGTCTTCGCGATCAACATGCCACAGTTGAGATTCTCGTGACGCTCCTGTGGAAGCAAATGTTTCCCAAACATTGTAATAGCGCAACTTCACGCACATTCGAAAATAGTGGTCAGCAACTCTCAGAAGCGCGCTGTTAAGAGCAATTCGAGCCATTGCGCTCTTAGGATCGAACACCGGCTCCGATCCCAACAACTCGTAATTGAAGCTTTTGCTTCCGATGCTTGATTCGTCGTTCGCCTGACTTCTTAAATCCTCGATCTCATCAGCTTTTTCGTGCAGGACTCTCTGTGTTTCGGAAACGAGTTCTTCGAACGGATCCTGGTTTGGGAGAAGCTCCTCGGCGGAAGTGACAGCGATGCCGTCGCTCTTAAGCGAGCGTACGATCCTGGATTCCGGTTCTGTCAGCGCCTCAGAGTCAAAGACCCTGTGTCGCACCGTAGTAGAAAGGTTGAAAATATACCGCCAGGAAAACTCGTGTTTTCGCAAGGCCTTTCGGACAGAGGAATACATACTTGTTAAAAACTACTTCAGTACAGAAGAGCGGCTTGGTGGGAGTCTATTGATCTTCCCGGTCGTTTGCTCATTTGATTTTCATCATCCTGATGCCCTCGTTCGGGCTCCATCTAGAAGCGTGTGATAAATGATCACCCCACTTGCTGGCTCATCGCATTCCAACATTCTCCGCGTCGGATATCCCGAGCTCAACTTTGAAATGAATGGTCCCTCGGAGTTCGCTCATCAATGCCCTTGTTTCTGTTTCCGTTCGGGTCTTCCACGCTCCACCCGATATTGGGCAGCAGAACGCTTCTGACGGAATTCGTCGATTTCCCTTCAACTTCAAGCAGTATCCGTTCTGATTCAGACCTTCCGGCATTGGGGCCGTCAAAGGAAATCATCTTGAAGTAAAGAGAATAGACGCCGGGACTCAGCCACAACTCCGGAACTTTCAGCCGCAACTTGCGGCTTCCGTCCACAAACTCCAGCCCGATATCTCGTCCGGCGACCCGGTCGTGAATGACCTGTTGCCCCGTCATGTTCTCGACGATCAGAAAAAGTACAGGATCCTTGAGCCCGGCCGCCTGAATCCTGACCGTGACATCAAATCCTTCACCTAATCCCACCATCGACGAAAGCTCGCCGTTGACCTTTACTCCCGAGATCCTCACCGATCTGGAGCCGACCTCCTTTAAGTGCTCCGCCGCATCCTCCAGCACACTTTGCTTCGAGTACTCTGCGACGCACTCCTTAACCGGTCCATCGAAGGCCATATTCCCGTTGTCGAGGAGAATCCCCCGCTTGCACAAAGAATGGACCGAGCTCATATTGTGACTCACAAAAAGGACGGTCCTTCCGTCACGTTTGCCGACCTCTTCCATTTTGCCGATACACTTCTTCTGGAAAGCCGCGTCACCGACCGCTAGCACCTCATCTACGATCAGGATTTCGCTTTCCAAGTGTGCAGCGACCGCAAACGCAAGCCTGACGTACATCCCGGAGGAGTATCGTTTTACAGGTGTGTCTATGTACCGTTCGATACCGCTAAAATTTACGATCTCGTCAACTTTCCGATCGATCTCTCGCTTGCGCATCCCGAGTATCGATCCGTTGAGGTATATGTTCTCTCTGCCCGTCAGTTCCTGGTGAAATCCGGTCCCGACCTCCAACAGACTGGCAACGCGCCCTCTTAGCTTGATCTGTCCGGTCGTTGGTGCTGTGACTCTGGAAAGCAACTTTAGAAGTGTGCTCTTCCCGGCGCCGTTCTGACCGATAATCCCTACGACGTCGCCCTGCTCGATGTCCAGATTGATATCTCTCAAGCTCCAGACCACACCTGTCTCGCCTTTCGTTGCCCGGTCGTTTACTTCACCGAGCTTCAGGAAGGGATCCTCGCGGCCAAGCACCCGGGTAACGAACCAGCGCTCGATATCCCGGCTGATCGTCCCCGTGCCGATCTGTCCGAGCTGGTACGCTTTTGAGAGATTCTCGATCTTGATAGCTGTGGTCATACCGTATCGACGAAATCCCTCTCTGTTCTGTTGAAGATGACGACGCCGAAAACAAGAATCGCAATCGAAACGACCGCGCTGTACCCGAGACTGTAGAAGCCGAACTCACCGCTTCCAAGGAAAGCGAAGCGGAACGCCTCAATGATCGCCGTCATAGGGTTCAACTCAAGGATCCATCTGTATTGTTCGGGAGCCGAGCTCAAAGGATAGATCACCGTCGTCGCATACATCAGCAGCTGCACCCCGAACTGCACCAAAAAGCTGAGATCGCGGTACTTTGTGGTCATAGCGGTTATGATCAACCCCATTCCGAGACCCAAAAGGGCCATAAGCAGGACAAGCAGAGGGAACAATGCGACAGCGGAAGTGACCTCGAAGCCCCCTCCGGCAAACCAGAAATACGTCATCATCCCAAAGAAAAGAAGCATCTGGACAGCGAAACGGACGAGATTGCTGGTGACAATGCTCAACGGCATGATCAACCTGGGAAAGTAGACCTTGCTAAAAATATTCGCATTGTCCTTGAACACGGTACTAGTTTTCGTGATGCATTCGGCAAAGTAGTTCCACGCTGTTATCCCTGCAAGATAAAAAAGCGGCTGGGGCAGGCCATCGGTACTAAGGCCGGCGAGGTTGCCGAAGACGAACGTAAAGACGATCATCGTGAACAGCGGCTGTATAAAGAACCACAAAGGCCCCAGGATCGTCTGTTTGTAAAAGCTCACGAAGTCTCGTTTCACGAACATGAACAAGAGATCCCGGTAGCGCCATACCTCCCGCAGCTTCAGATCGAAAAGAGAGCCCTTGCTCTCGATGACCATGTCCCAATTTGTATCTTCAGTCGCCTGCATTACTTCCGGGCCGCCGTCGATCTGACACCACTGGACATTTCAGTTCCGATCAGACCCACGCTGATCCATTGCCAGACATAAAAACTGTTGTCCGATTCGCCTCTGAAGAACCTCTCCCTCTCGGCACGCAACGCAGCCTTGTCGAACCATCCGCCGAAGGGTCCGGCAAGTGCATCCTCGATCTCCGCCTCAGCCCATTCACGCAGAGGTCCTCTGAGCCATTCACGCTGAGGGGTCTGCATCGGCCGCTTGGGGGCTTCCGATACTCCGGACGGAACAAATTTCGAGACTATCTCTCGAAGCATCTTCTTGCCAGTGCCGTTTCCTATCTTTCGACCGGTGGATTGTTTGAGTGCGAGTTCGAACAGCCGGTGGTCCAGGAACGGTTCGCGGAGTTCACGGGACGACCTCATCGAGATCCGGTCGTTGAAACGCATAGCTCTCGGTATCTTCGTCTGGACCGCGTCGCGGTACTGCGTGTTTCTCAACCTGTCCGGAAAGACCTCTGGAAACCCGATCGCAGCTGCCTTCGCCCGCAGATCAGGGACAAGGCATTCCGGGCGCACAGGGCTCTCAGACATACCCTGGACAAGCCCCGGATCACGGCCGTTGGCCGATCGCTGGTAGTAGTCATATCCAGCCCACTGCTCGTCCATTCCATTTCCGTCAAGCAGTACGGTGACGCCTTCATCCTTGGCTGTTTCGAACAGTTTCGCGTAAGCAAGCGTCGGAAGTCCGCCAAAGGGCTCGTCCTGATACATCTGAACGCTGGCGGCCAGTTCAGGTACTTCTTCGGGACTAAGTTTGGCTGTTACGAGTGGATGATTGGTCTTTTCCAGCATCCTCTCCACCCAGGGAAGCTCGTCGTACCTCCCGTCACCGGTAACGAAGGTGAACGCTTTTACATCGCTGTCTGTGCCTTGAACCTCGTGAACCAGACCCAGCAATGTCGAAGAGTCGAGTCCCCCGCTTAAGTTGATGCCTACAGGGACGTCGGATCTGAACCTGAGCTCGACGCTGTTCTTCAAAAGTTCAAAATACTCTTCCCTGACTTCCCTTTCCGAACGATCATCGAAAGCGATTCCGACCCTCGCGGCAAGGTCGTACCATTGGCTGATCTTCTTTCTACCGTCTTTCCAGAACAGAAAGCTTCCCGCCGGAAGCGACTGTATGTCCTTCCAAAACGTATTTTCCGAATGATCGTACAATCCAAGCGAAAGATAAGTGGCCCAAGATTCCTCATCAGGCTGTCGATCTATACCGGCAGCGTGTATTGCCTTGATCTCGCTGGCGACAACCAATGTACCGTCAGGTTTTTCGTGAAAGTAGAGAGGCTTTACCCCGAACCTGTCCCGCGCGGCGAACGCGCTCCTATTAACCGTGTCCCAGATAACGAACACGAACATCCCAGTCAATCTATCGAGACAGTCTTCCCCCCACTTTGTGAATGCAGCGAGAAGCACTTCTGTGTCGGATTCGGTCCTAAAATCGAACTCACTCCCTAGTTCTCGCCGAAGCTCCAGATAATTGTAGATCTCACCGTTCAATATGAGCAGGTAACGACCGTCCGCGCTTTTCATCGGCTGACTTGCGCGATCGGATAAATCGATAATGCTCAGCCGGTTGTGACCGATGCCGCCGGCCCCGGACTCATCGATAAAGAGTCCGTCCCCGTCTGGACCCCTGTGCCGCTGCGATTCGACCATCGCAGCCAGGTCGCCGACCTGCCAGTCATTACCGAATATTCCTGCAATTCCGCACATTGCTATCTCTTTTCTGAACCGTTTTGAACTGCTTCTCCGCCGCTTTTTGTTGCGGTTGCAAACAGGTGGTGTGTGCCGGTTGCCTGCTGTTCGATCCCTTTACGCGAGGATTCGAAAGTGTTCACAATATTTCCAAAGGCACTGAGCGAAGTCTGGATCGGTTTCTTGATCGACCAGGATTTCAGCCCGATTCGCCGATAATATCCGCCGGCGATCGCATACTCCACACGCACTTCTTCAAAATGACTTCTCAAAACTTCCATCAACTGCGATCTTTTATAGTGCCGCTTGTGGTCCGGATTTCTGTTCTCCACGAAGTCACCGTTCGGCGTCGTCATAATGAAACGCCCGCCCGGCTTCAATACCCGGCTGATCTCGCTTACGAACTTGTCATCTTCTTCGACATGTTCTAGAACCTCCACCGAAACGACAACGTCAAATGATTCTGAAGGGAGATCCGACTTTGTCATGTCCCCAAAAAGAACCGCTTCGATATTGCTCCGCCTGGTCTTGATGGATTCGGAGATCGCGTCGGTGATCCCGAGATTAAGATCATTTTGGACCTCGGACTCCCTTGGCAGGTCGATTATGGTTATAGCTGCCGGTATCCCGATCGTATATGGAGACTTTCTTCCGCCGACATCGAGTATCGAAACCGGACTTTCCCGGTCACGCAATTCCGACTTTAGGCTTTTCCTGACCATTCCGTAGATCGGCGGCAGAAACGGCTCTGCTGCACCGCGGGCAATTTCAAATAGAGTTGGACTCATTTTCAACCTTTCGAAACTTGTAACTCTTGCTGCCGGTCAGCTGTTTTGGACCCTAAACGAACACGACTGGTCATCGGACATTGATACAAAGCCTGCGACGATATCATTCGTCGATCGCTTCATCAATACACTCAGCCAAGACCTCCGCCAATCCTCCAACATACGGCTCTCTCACGATCGATCCGTGATGCCCCTCGACCTCGTGAATCTCCAAATCCCCAATCTCAAAATTCTTCCAGTTAAGCGTAGGATCGGGAACTATACCCAGTGGCTGCCGACTAGCACGGAACAAGGTGACCTTTCCCGGGTAAGGTCTAGGGTCGTAGTTCTTTGCAGCCTGTTCGAGGCGGTTCTCAAGTCGCAGGAGATGATCTGGAAGCGCTCTTCCCTCCTCAATGTAGGCGGAAGTCTGCTTTACCCTTATCGTATCGCGGAACTTCCTCCGATACTTCGTTAACGCTTTCGCAAGTCGTTCGTCTATGTACTCGAACTTCGCCTTGAAGCTGAGCTTCAGGAGGCTGTTCGTGTGATGTTGCCACCTGCGAAAGGCTTTGAATATGGTCCGCTTCAATGCGGTCGTTCTCCGCAGATAGTTCGGATAGCCCGGCGCCGCAGTATCAAAGAATGCAACCATGCCGATGGATTCTCCAGCAGCGGTCAGTTGTCTTGCTGCTTCATACGCCACGAGTCCGCCGAAAGAGGAGCCGCCCAAGAAATACGGGCCTTCGGGTTGAACTTCACGAATCTCACGAATGTAGTAGGCGGCCATCTCTTCTATCGAGTCATGCCCCAACTGTCGTCCGCTTAGCCTTCGTGCCTGAAGACCGTATACAGGTTGATCTTCTCCGAGCCTGCGCGCAAGGTCACTGTAGAACAAAACGTTCCCACCAACGGCATGCATACAGAAGAGAGGAGGTTTCGATCCCTCAGGCTGGATCGGAACCAGCGAGGATTCTCTTGGCGCCCAATCTTCATTCGCCAGCACATCGGCGAGCTTCTCGATCGTATCCGCTTCAAACAAGGTTGCAAGCGGAATGGTCTTGTCAAAATTGGCCTCAACTTTCGAGAACATTCGCAAGGCCGCAAGCGAATGTCCCCCGATCTCGAAGAAGTTGTCTGTGATCCCTATGGGTGACGTCGCGAGCACATCCTCCCAGATACTCACCAGACCCCGTTCTGTTTCGTTACGCGGAAGCCGAAATCCGTTCTGGACTTTGCTATCTCTTGCTTCGGGTCTGGGAAGGGCATTGCGATCAAGCTTTCCGTTGGGTGTCTTGGGCAATCGCTCCATCTCGACGATCGCGGACGGGAGCATATAACCCGGAAGGGTTTTCCGGAGCATTCCAAAAACAAGTTCCCGGTCGATATGGCTTTCGCGGTTCCCAACAGCGTAGGCAATGATCCCGCCTTCCCCAGCGCCGTTCTCCTGACATATAACGACCGCTTCTTTCACGCAATCAAGATCACACAACGCAGTTTCGATCTCTCCAAGCTCGATCCGGAAGCCTCGAACTTTCACCTGATGGTCATTGCGCCCGGTGAATTCGATGTTTCCATCCGGAAGGAACCGCCCCAGGTCTCCGGTCCTATAGAGTCTTGAGCCCGGCTCGTCGCTGAAGCGATCCGGAACGAACTTCTCTGCGGTCAGTTCTTTGCCGTTCAGATAGCCCCGGGAAAGCTGCTTGCCGCCTATATAGATCTCGCCAACCACTCCTGTCGGAACCGGCTGCCGGCGATCGTCCAGAATGTACGTCCGGACATTCGAGACAGGACGCCCGATCGGTAGCGACCTTCCATCAAAGTCCCGCTCAAACTTCCAGCTCGTTGCATCGATCGTGGCTTCGGTCGGGCCATATAGGTTGTGAAGCTCTGCCGTGTGCTGCGCTGCGAACTCCGATGCCAGTTTCCTGGAAAGGACCTCGCCACCCGATAGAACGAGACGCAAGGAGCCGCAATCCTCAAGGAGCCGCTCTTCGACAAGTACCTCGAAAAGTGACGGCACTAGCTGAAGCACAGTTACCCTTTCGCGAACGATAAGGTCAGAGAGGTATTTCAGATCGAGGTGACCCCCGGGTTCTGCAACGATGAGCTGACCCCCGACCAAGAGCGGCGCCAGGAACTCCCAAACCGAAGCATCGAAACTAAAAGGCGTCTTCTGGACGATCCGGTCTTCCGAAGTGAGCTCAAAATGCCGGATCATCCATCTCATATGATTGAGGATCGCTTTGTGCTCGACCATCACTCCCTTAGGATTTCCGGTTGAACCCGAGGTATAGATGACATAGGCCAATGCGCCGGGATCCGTTTCTACGGGAAAATACTGTTCATCGTTTTCAGCGATTCGTCCCCAGTCAGCATCGAGCCTAATCAACTTTGCAGGACCCTCAGGAAGCGTTTTGGCGATGCCCGCAGTCGTGAGGATGATCGGTACGTCGGCATCCTGAACCATAAACGCAAGGCGTTCCGCTGGGTATTCGGGGTCCATCGGTAAGTAAGCGCCACCGGCCTTGAGGATCCCAAGGATTCCGATCACCATTTCCAACGAACGATCGAGGCACAGACCGACAGGAACATCGCGACCAACTCCTCGTTTTCGAAGGTAGTGCGCCAGTTTATCGGATCTGTTGTTCAACTCTGCGTATGACAGCCGCTCGTTTCCGTAGACCACCGCATCGGCATCAGGTGTCTTTCGCGCCTGCTCATCAAAGAACTTGTGGACAGTATCCTCTTGGGGATAGTCGACCGCCGTATCATTCCACTCTTTTAGAATCTGTAGTTCTTCGGCAACGGTCAGAATCGGCATTTCCGCGACCTGTCCTTCCGGGTCTTTCACAGCCGCTTCTGCGAGGGTTTCGAAATGTCCGGCCATACGCCGCACAGTCTTCTCATCAAAGAGGTCCGTACAGTATTCCCATTCACCTTCAAACCCGGTCTTCGTATCAGTGATCCAGAGAGTGAGGTCAAACATCGATATCCCGCGGTCGATGTTAAGATGAGTCCCTTTTATTCCGGCCAGGTCAAGCATTGCATCAGGTGAGTTCTGAAAAACAAACATCGCCTGGACCAGCGGATTGAATGCAGTTGAGCGCTCCTTGACTACGGACTCGACCACGTTCTCGAACGGCACGCTCTTGTGGACATATCCGTCGATGCAGGTCCTTCGCACCTGTTCCACGAGGCTTCTAAAACTCTGGTCTCCATTGAGGTCGAGTCGAAGCGCCAGCGTGTTCACGAAGAAACCAATGACCGATTGCAGTTCGCTTTGATCCCGATTCGTTACAGGGGTGCCGACAATGATGTCCTCTTCGCTCGTGTATCGCATCAGCATTGCTGCAAAGAGCGCAAGAAAGACCATATAGGGAGTCGCTCCCAATTCGGTGCTCAACGAACGGATGCTTTCGGAAGTGTCAGGACCCAAACTGAAGAAACTCGAATGACCGCGGAATTTTTGTACAGGAGGCCGAAGCTTGTCTACCGGCAGGCTTAGAAGGCTGGGCGGTTTCTCGAGCGCCCTCTTCCAGAACGCCATCGATTCTTTTAGGGTTCCGGCCTCAAGTTGTTCTCTCTGCCAAATGGCGTAATCTGTGTAATCAAGCTCGTTTCTTAAATTTGCAGGCCGCCGGCCCTGGCGAATCGAGTTGTAAGATTCGGAGGTCTCGTCCAGGAAGACGTCAAGCGACCACGCATCGAAAACAATGTGGTGAACAGTGACCAAAAGGACATTGGAGGTTTCGGCAAGCCGGATCAGATCCGTCCGCATCAACGGCCCTCGTTCCAGGTCGAAAGGCTCTTGAGACTTGCTCGCGAGGATCTCCCTTAATCGAGGTTCTTTTTCTTCAGAATCCAACCCTGCAAGATCAATGTTGGCCAGCTCCGGCAGCTGGCCGGCACCCGGAGTCTGGAAAGGCTGCCCTTCTACTGCGCCAAAGACCGATCTCAAGATCGGGTGCTTCGCAACGACGGACTGGATGGCAGCTTCAAGTGCGTCAGCGTCCAGATCGCCTTCCAAGCGAAACGCCGCTGGAACGTTGTACACGGCCGTACCGGGATTAAGCTGTTCAAAGAACCATATTCGCTCTTGGCCGGGAGAAAGCGGGACCGCTCCTTTTCGAGACAATTTCCTTATGCGGACTTCAAGGTCGACCGGATCAAGCCCGGTTTTTAACTTGTCTATGCGGGAAGACAGTGCCTCAACGGTCTCGAAGCCAAAGATATCGGAGATGTTCGCATTTACTTTCAATCGCTCGTTGATAACGGCGACGGCGCGCGTTGCTAGCAGCGATTCGCCCCCGAGGTGAAAGAAGTTGTCGTCCAGGCCCACGGACCCGATTCCAAGAATTTCCTTCCAGATCTCAACAACCGTTCGCTCCGTCTCAGTGTTTGGTTGCTTCACCACTGCCGGTGCCGTAATCGATTCGACTTGTTCGGGTAGGGCACTCCGGTCGACCTTGTTGTTGACGTTCAACGGAAGGGCTTCCAGATGCACAAACGCCGAGGGTATCATGTATTCGGGGAGCGTCTTGATAAGCGATGATCTCAGTAAATGAGCATCAGGAGTGTGTCCCGGCTCCGGTACTATAAAGGCGGCAAGACCCGGTTCTCCGCTTTGCATCGTTCGAAGCACTACGACGGCTTCCCTGACTTCACCTATTGCAAGCAGCGCGGCTTCGATCTCGCCCGGTTCGATCCGAATGCCGCGCAGTTTGATCTGAAAGTCTGTCCGGCCCAGGATCTCGAGCTTGCCATTCTCATCCAACCTGCCCCTGTCACCGGTTCGGTAAAAACGAATCCCGTTTCGATCCACAAATTTTTCAGCCGACAATTCGTCACGATCCAAGTAGCCGGTCGCGACCCCTGCACCGCCAATATAGACTTCGCCCGAATCTCCGGCCGAAACCTCTTGCCCTTTCAGATCGCAAACGGCGACCGCGACACCGGGAAACGGTGTGCCTACAAGGGTCCGATCGATCGTTTTCTCTCTTGAAACGAACTCGGAACAAGCCATGCAAGCTACTTCGCTGCAACCGTAGATAACGTATATTTCGGCGTTCTTGAATACACGCTTCATTGCCTCGAGAACGTCGGGCGGGACAAGATCGCCCCCGGTTGAAACATGCGTGAAATGGCTGAACCGTTCGGGATCGATCCCATTGTCCTCGATGTATCCCAGAAGCTTTCTGAAAAGGCTAGGCGATGTATGCATCGCTGTGAGACCTTCAAGTGTGTCTACAAGTCTTGGAAAATCGAGAATGTGGTCCCGTGTGAGCAGTCGAACAGACCCGCCCGCGACCAGAGGAATGAGGAGCTCAAAGAATGTAATGCTGAATGTGTACCTCGCTATCGAGGGCATGACCGTTTCAGGCCCGAAGCGATAGGAATCGCAGGCGACCGAGACATAGTGGCTCAGGTTCTCGTATGAGGCCAGGATCCCTTTTGGCATACCGGTGGTACCGGAAGTATAGACAACGTAAGCTGTTTGACCTCGCTCGTACTGCACATCCGGTACAGTTTCTGGCTGACCCAGGAGCGCATCTTCGTCCCGGCCGTATAGAAAGGTCGAGAAATCGCCATCGTCGATCAAGGGAACAAGCCCTTCCCGGGAAATGATGACAGCCGGGTCAGTATCCTCGATCATTATCTCGAGCCTGGCGCGCGGGAAATCCGGGTCGAGCGGCACGTAAACCGCCCCCGCCTTGAAGATGCCGAGCATCGATACGATGACCTCAAATGAAGTATCAAGACAAACGCAGACCCGATCTTCCGCACCGATCCCCTGACCGACCAGGTAGTTCGCAAATGCGTTCGCACGTCTCTCCAACTCTGAGTAGCTAAGTTGACAATCTTCGAATCGGAGAGCCGAAGCGTCGCCTCTGAAGGCAGCGTGGTGCTCGACAGCCTTGTGGATCGGCACCGGTAACGCGGCGCCAGCCCGTTCTACGGCCGCGATTTGTCCTGCCTGGTTGTTGAGTCTCGAGCTCGATCTCATGTGGGAGCAGTCAACCGATTCCTGCAAACACTTCGTTCTAAAAAGCCTCTGCGCCTGTGCTTGAATTCAAGCAAGGTTCGCGCGCGCTTCTACAATTGTCTCTAACTGTTCAAAATCAGATTCTCGACGAAATTCCAATCCTCAAGCGTGTCGATGTTCGCACTGTGACGGCGTTCGATCTCATAACCAAAGACCGATCTGCCGTAAAGATTCTCGTACTTCCTCAATACCTTCGTCCGGACCACATAGACAGACCCGTCCCTGTGGAAAGCATCCGGAAGGTCCTGCCTCCTTGAGACAGGTTCTTTGTCTCCGGAGGTCAGAGCCAATTCACCGTTCTCTGACTTCCAGTAGACCCATTTCGGGTTATAAGCGTGTGGAACGCGAAGAACGCTGACTACCGAATCGGCTCCTGATTCTGCAAGGAGGTGGATCGATCCGTCTATGTCTTCCGGCCTGCGAAGGGGACTCGTTGGCTGAAGCAGACATACTGCGTCGAAGAGCTCGCCGGTTTCCTGCATATGGCGGACGGCGTGAGCCACAACAGGAAATGTTGGTGTCGAGTCTTCCGCGAGTTCCGGCGGACGCATGAATGGGACTTCCAGTCCGAGCTCTTTGCCGACTCGTGCGATCTCATTATCGTCCGTGCTCAGAATTACTTTGGAAAGCAGATTCGCATTCAACGCACTTTCCGCCGTGTAAGCCAAGAGCGGCTTGCCGTTAAGCAGCTTGATGTTCTTTCTCGGAACGCCTTTGGAACCGCCGCGCGCCGGAATTAAGCCTAAAACTCTCAAATGTTCCGTTTCCCGAATTAGTATGTCAGGCGCTTGTCGATCTCGAGCGGTGCCTTCGCGAGCACGTCCGAAATGGCCTCTCCCGCGTTGCCATCCCCGTACAAACGGTTCATTTCGTATCTTCCGTTCGAGAATTGCTTTTGCATCGCTTCCTGAATCTCAACTTTCGAGTACCCTACGTCGATCACGTTCGATCCCCTTTCTCTGCCGTGCTGTCGTGTGCCAATGTTCACTACCGGCACGCCAAGGAACGAGCATTCCCTGATTCCGACGCTCGAATTCCCTATCAGGCACCTGCTGTTGTATAGCAGGCGAAGGAAATCTGACGGCTCCATGTTCTTAAAGAAATGCAGGTTCTTCGGTCGGTACTTCTCTCTGAATGAACGGATCCCGTTGGAAGTTCCGTCTGAACCTGCATCGACGTTTGGCCAGAACCAGAGAGTGGGTATATCGAACTCATAGATCGCTTCCAAGGTCTCCATAACGTGCTGGCGGGCCTTTTCGTGTTCAGTGGTGACAGGATGCTGCATCACTACCAGATATCCGTTGTCCAGCTGCTGAAGATCACCCACTCCGCCGTACCTTTCGAAAGGGTTAAAGCCCAGGCTCGGATCGTCACAGATGGCTGCGGCCAGATCGATCGAAGGACAACCGGTAACGAAAACCTTCCGGTCCTCCTCGCCCATCCTTCTGACACGCTCCGCCGCACCCCTTGTCGAGACCAGATGGATATCTGCAAGCTTCGTTACGGCGTGACGGACCTTTTCGTCTATCGAACCTGTCACCTCTCCGCCCTGAATATGAGCGACCGGGATGTTCATATACGAAGCCGCGACCGCCGTGGCAAGGGTTTCAAAACGGTCTGCGATCGTCACGACAACATCGGGCCGGAGGTTGTCGAACACGGTCGCAAGCTCGAGCATTCCGAGGCCCGTCGTCTTGGCCATGGATGCAGGATTCTCGCCCTCGAGAACCATGTAGACTCGGGCCGCTATCGGAAAGCCGTCTTTCTCGATGTAGTTGACTGCCGTACCGTAGCGGTCCAGTAGAGCGGATGCCGCTACAACAAGCTGCAGTTCAAGATCAGGATGTTCGAGGATCGCCTTTAGGGCTGTCTTGATCCGGCTGTAGCTTGGCCGGGCTGTAATGACAACGCAGACTTTTCTTTTATCGCTCATAAATGGGAGTTTGTCTGGTCACGTTAGTGAAGAATAAGGTTCAGTCGACTTCGGATACATCGTCCAGCTGGATCATCTGGTCAGCGGCAATATCACGAATCAGCCGCTTTCCGATCAGTTCGTGCGCTTTCTGCGCGGGGAGGCCGGTCCCTGGTTTCTTGAACCGGATCATGCCTTCCGTGACGATCGAACCTTTCGTCAGATCGCTTCCCGCGTAGACGCTTTTAGTAAAGAGCTTCCTGAGCGGCTCCATTTCCGCGGCCAGCTCTTCCTTGTCAACGGGACTTGCAATGACCTTCTCGATCCATCTCGTTCCTTCAACGAGCTGTGAGAGTTCCGAGGTCGTGATGCTCGCAGGCACGTCCGGCCCGAACATCTCTTTGCTCAACGCAACGTGGACCTCTATCACCTCCGCACCGAGGGTGGCTGCCGCGAGACCCGTATAAATGTTGCCGGAATGGTCAGAAAGACCAACTGGACATCCGAACTCGCTTCTCAAGGTTTCGAGTTGGTTCAATCCTACTTTTTCGGGCGGACAGGGGTATGCGGAAGTACACTGCAATATGGCGAGGTGATTCCCTTTGTCCTCGATTCGCTTAACCGCGGATTTCAGCTCGGCGAGCCCGCTCATTCCCGTCGAAAGGATCACAGGATCGCCCGTCGAAGTGACCAAGTCGAGGAGAAACGGGTTCGATACCTCGCCTGAAGCAATCTTCCATACACGCATTCCGATACGGGACAGCAGCTCGACAGCTTCTGTAGAAAAAGGGGAGCTCATGAACAGGATCCCCCTGTCATCCGCATGCTTTTTCAGACCCGCCCATTCATCCGGTCTGAACTCCATTCGCTTCCAGTACTCGAATCGGGATTCCTCGTACGGACTGAACTTCACACGCCACGGCTCATCCCTCGTGCTTTCCGCATCCGCGATATGGGTCTGGAACTTTACCGCGTCTGCACCCGCATCGGCGATGGCGTCAATGAACGAATGAGCAAGGCCGAGGCTCCCGTCGTGAGTCTGAGCGACCTCACCGATCACGAGACACCTGCCGTCCGTTCCCTTTCGGGTCGAACCATCCAGACAAACCTCTCTGAAACCCTGCATCGATTCGGTCCTTTTGTTCTTCAGTTCTTTGTGTCCCAAAAATAAAGGAGCCTCGCAACAAGGCTCCTTTGTCGTCATCCGACTGCCTTTGCCCTATTCGAGGTGGAGAGAACCGTTGTTAGCTTGTTCGTCCTCAAATTCCTCCAGCTGCCTGTAATAGTAGCTGTTATGGTATTTGTACTCACTGATCGGCACGTCGTTTAGGATCACGCCCACGACGTTGCCGCCGACCTCTTCAATCTTTTTCTTGGCCTGTGAATGAACCTCGTACGAACTGAAGTTCGCCCTCGAGACGATCACAACTGCTTCGACGTTTGCCGCTAGGATGACACTATCGGCAAAATAAAGGATCGGCGGAGAGTCGATGATTATGTGGGAGTAGCGCGCTCCCAGCCGATCGAGTAGCGATCGCATTTCGATAGATCCAAGCAAGTTCGCCGGATTGGGGACCCTAGGTCCTGAAGGAAGCACATCCAGACAATAGTCCACTTCCTTTCTGATCGCGTTGTCGATCCTTTCGTCGCTCAGATAGTCCGCCGTGATAAGAGTGCTCAACCCCGTCGTATTGCTCAGATCGTTGATCAGATGCATCTTCGGACACCGCATATCCGCGTCTATCAGCAACACCTTCTTACCAAGTTCCGCCATGCTCTTTGCCAGGCACAGCGAGTTGATGGTTTTCCCTTCGAAGGGCTGGCCGGAGGTCACAAGCACGCTTTTCGGCGGCCCGCCTGCAGTTGAAAGCATCAGCGACGTACGGATCTGGTTGAACGCTTCAACCATCACCGGCCGGGCAAAGCGGTCGAGCGAATAGAAATTTTCGCCCACAAGCTTCGTCTGCGTTTTCCGGATCAAAGAACCCACGAATCCGTTCCCCAGGCGCCTGTCAGCACCTGGAACCATTCCGAGAACCGACACCCCTTCGTGAAGTTCGAAGTTGTCGTCCGCCCTGACCGTGTCATCGAGCCAGTTCAATACGAATGCGAGCCCGATTCCGCCGATCAGAGACGCTACAAAGGCCATCAGCACTGCCCTGGAGCGATTCGGCCCCTGCGGCGCGGAAGGCGGTTGCGCCCGGTCAACGAGATTTACATTATTCGGAGTTCCGTTGAGAATGACCTCTGTTTCACGAGCTCGCTGCAGGAGGCTGTCGAGCAGAGTCTTGTTAGTAGCGATCTCCTGTCGGATGATGTTGTAATTGATCGCCGCCTCGTTCTGGTTCAGGACCGCGTTCCGCTGGGCCTCGAAGTTTCGCCGCAGTTCATTCTCACGCGAAGACGCTTCTCGGAACTGGCGTTGTAGGTCCGAGAGTTGAACATCCGCTGAAAGCTTGCGTGTCCCCTTCAGCTCGTTCTCTACTGCTGCGATCTTCCGCCTGACTTCCTTGACCGCCGGCCATTCCTCGGTAAATTCAACTTTCAGCTGCTCCAGCTGAAGCCGCAATGTCGAAAGCTCCTGTTCAAGCGAGGTGGTCCGGGCATCCTTCGATGCGACCGTTACGCCCCTCATCGGGTCCTGCTGTGCAGCGCTCAAGGCGGCCTCGGCGTTAATCCGCTCCATCTCAGCCTGGTTCAATTTGCCATTCAAGTCAGAGAGTCGCTGAACCACTATGTTTTGGTCCGGATCGAGCGAGAGGATCTCGTTATTCCTAGAGTAGCTGAGGAGGTTCTGTTCTCCGGCACGTATCTTGGATTGAAGTTCTGCAACGCGTTTCTGTATGAACTCGCCGGCTGAGGCATTGGTCTGAACTTTCTGTTCAAGATTCTGCCGCACATAGGTTTCTCCCAGGGTGTTCACGATCTTTGCCGCAACTTCCGGGCGAAAATGTGTGAACTGCACCTCGATAAGCCTGGTTTCCTGGGCAGCGGTGCGGTTGTCTCTTACGGGATTGACCGACAAGTTGCCTCGGATGGAGTTTACGAAGGGAGCCAACTTTTCGGGTTCTGACGGCTGTTCATTCGAATCCAAACTGAGCTGAAGCGCGTCCTCGGTCTCTTTGTCGGCAAACTCCACAGGAGTCATCGATTTTGTCTGATAGAAACCGAACATCTTCAAGACGTTCTGCCATACGGTTGACTGTTCCCCCTGGTTTGGCTGAAGGAATTCCGGGTTCTTTTCAAGCCCGAGCGTTCGAACTACACGACGAAGCAGTCCGGGCCCTTCCAGGATCTGGAGCTGGGTGGCAAAGTAAGCTGGATCACTTCCCGAGTTCAGGATGACTGAGCTTGACGTGTCGTTTCCGACAGCCGGATTGTTTTCGTTATTGACCTGGATCCGGACGGTAGCCGTGTAATAATCCGGCTTCTGCGCAACGTAAACGACCGCCGCCAAGCTTCCCAGCAAGGTGATCGCAACGATCATCAGCCAGTACTTCCGCAGAACGCCGATCGCGGCCATAAGCTGCTGGCGTTCCGAGGGTGCGGGCGCACCGCCGTAATAACTGGAGTCGAAGTAGTCGCCTTCGTAATCGCCGTAGACGATCGTCTCTTGACCCTCTTCTTTAGGCCTCAATGCTAACTGCTTGTTCTTTTGCATGGTCAAGGAATGGGGACGACGCCTACCGGAACTCTTGTCAAAGTAGGCACGACTGCCCGGAAAATATCTCCGAAGAACTTCTTAAATCCCGACGGACCGGGGACATCTATGATATCGAACGGCTCAATGAGCACATCGTCGCGTTCGCCGTCAATAATGTCTTTGACGTTCACGATCATTTCTTCACGATTTACTGATCCTTCGATCTGTCGGCGAATCCTTACCTTGCTCAGATTTGCCCCCTGAGAAGGCCCTCCCGCCATCGCGATCGCTTGCGTGAGCGTTGTTGGCTGGCCCAATTGGATAGCGATGCTGGAGTTAACGTTCCCCTGGATATACGCCGTCATAGGGGTACTGGTAGAGACCCGAATTATGTCGCCCGGGACGATCTCGGGGTTCATCGTGGAATTTCTTTTAAAGGTCTCAGCGAGATTCACCGAGATCAACTCGTCTTCGCCGCTTTCTGGAATTACCAGTTCGTTACCCACACACCGGGGGCGGCCCGTGTCCCTGAGGATCTCAGCATTATCCCCGGCATTCGCACTTGTCCCGTTCACGAAGGTAAGCAGTTCCGCCAGGTTGATCGATCTCTGCAATTGAAATCGTCCTGGATTGTTGACGGCGCCGATCACCGCAACGGGGCTTGAATTAAATGCCGTAACCGCGACATTCACATACGGCTCGACCATGTATTTTCGGTAGTGCTCTTTGATCCTGTCGGCGAGTTCCCTTTCCGTCAGACACGCCGCCTGTACATCTGTATCCATCATCGCGAGCTGAACCGTACCGAGGTTGCTTACCCGCAAGCCCGTTCTGGAAAGTTCCGGGTTCTTGCTAACGATCACATCGATTACGTCACCTGGGCCGATCTTGTAGTTCCCTACCTGTACTGCTTCGTCTATTTGCTGACTGAAGGAAACAGAAGCCAACAACAGGAAAACGGCCAAGACGCTCGCGAACCTGGCATTGTTCACGAATCTTGTTGAAACTTTCACTCTCTGCATAACTTACCTACCGAAGCGCTCTGCGGCGCGTGCTGAGTGCCTCCCTCAGGTGATTGGGGCATTTCAGATTGAGAACTGTGTTGCTTATTACCACATTATACTCTTCATTCTGCGATGCGAACCTCCCTGTTAGAGGTCCGTCACCGACCTTGATCACCACTCCGGCGCGTACCCATTGCCAAAATTCGACTTGTGTCGTCCAGTATTCTCTTCCGTCATGACACAAGACCAGCGCATTTTTCTTGGTACGTCTTTTGCGGAGCTTCTTTTTCTCTTTCTTCTTTTTTCTTGCCAGCTCCTTTTCTTGCCGGGTCATAACACACCTCACCCCTGATGTTCCAATCGTCGCGAAACATAAAACCCCGAAGGGAAACCTGAAACCAGGCAGCTTCTAATTGTCCAGTGCTCGTTCATTCGTAAACCGGGCCCGTCTGCCCTTTCAGGCTTGCGGCCGGGTGAATACCCGAGTCAATAACATCCGATCATCTGATCGATCTCGTACCAATCTCCTGTTAAAACCTGAAGCACTCCGAATCCTCCGTAGGCCGGATCGTTGCCGCCTTACTTACGCATTGATCGTTCGGGACCTTCCGTTCCCGTTCGACCCCCCGTTTTCATTTGGTAATTTAGCCAGCCCGTTCTTGAACGCGTAGATCACGAGTTCCAAACGGCCCTTGGTCTCTAGCTTGTTGAAGATGGCCGTCAGATGATGCCGAACCGTATTCTCCGCTATGAACAGGTCTTCCGCGATATCCTTTGTTCTCTTGCCGGCACAGATCAGCTCTACAACCTCGCGCTCCCGATCGGTAAGACTGTCAGCCGGATCCTGGACGTCGCTCTCGCTCCTTTCGTGCTTCCTCTCCATCAGGTCTCTGATGGTCTCTCCCATCATTGCCCGGTCGAACCACAATTCTCCGTCATAGATCTTCTCAACTGCTTTGAAGAGGGTATCGGCAGGCTCTTCCTTTAAGATCAACCCGCTGATGCCTATCTGGAGACACATCTTATAGGTCTCCACATCACATTTGTTTATGAGAACAAGAACCGGAGGATCAAACCCCTTAAGCTGATTGAGGGTCTTGTGAACCTGACTGTCCGGCAGATCGACCAATACCAGATCGGGGCTTTCTGCAGCAACTGTCTTTGACGCCGAGCGAAGATCGTCGCCCTCGCCGACTATCCGTAGCCGTTCGTCGGTCTCGATCAACATCCGAAGTGCATTTCGAAAGATCGAGTAATCGCCAATGAGGAAGATTTTGATGATCGAGGTAGTCATAGGAGAGCTCACTTCTTAAACAGAACGTATACAACAAATGCGTAATGCATCATGTTCAAATGAAGACAGCGGACAACGCGATCCCCACTCACGCAGAACAACTCTCAGCGTTGAGTGATCTGACCTCTTTTCTTTTTTTGCCTTGATCGCGGGAGAATCGTGTTCTCGGTTACGATTCGAAAACACTGAATCGCGCGCGAATTCCAAAAATCCGATAAGAGGCACAGGTATTAGGTCCCGGCACAGAACGAGGACAATGCTCTTAACCAAATCACCGAAAAAGGCGACAAGAGCCAAGTGGTGCCTATTTGCTATTTCTCGGTAATATAGCGAACGAACCCAAAGCTGGCATCCGTTAATCCGCTATTTATTTTTTGGTGGAATGTCGGAGGTTTGAACGGGTTTTCTACAACATTTATATAGGCTCGTTTAGTGTCATTTGTTGTACAAACCTCGATAGTTCCACGGAAAACAACAAAGGAAGACCCCGTAAAGACAACGTTTTCTTGCGGGTCAGTTGCGACCTGCCGGGTAAACGACGTCAAGCCAGCTAAATCGATTGCCTTGTGGGTTTATAGCAAAACACTAATGCATTCTATCAAGTTCTTTTTAAGCAAGAATGATCGTTTGCCTGGCGATCCACCCGATAAGTACCGATAAATACCAGCACATTCTGACCATTAATACGCAGTCGGGCGGCATACTAATAGGTTGGAGGACCATTCTACGCCTTGTATGTATCAATGCATTCCACAATTATGTTAGGAAATTCGTGCT
This sequence comes from Acidobacteriota bacterium, assembly GCA_003385635.1. GTDB lineage: Bacteria > Acidobacteriota > Blastocatellia > Pyrinomonadales > Pyrinomonadaceae > Aridibacter. Next base: position 1,637,022 of record QQUY01000001.1, read on the forward strand.
ATTAGAGATATTATTCACATGAGTTCGGTTGAACTCAGTTACAGGCTTTGGAGTAAGTCTCCGCAAATCGCAGCCTCCTACACTGTCAATGACTAAAAGTTGCGATCTCCTACAATGATTTACTTAGCATGAATGCGAACAAGCGAAGTTTGTTGAAAGAACCCATACGCGTGCTCTTCGTAGCAAAGCACAAAATGGTTCAGGATGGATTTAAGTTGTTGATCGAGTCTTCGGATGAGGTCGTAGTAACTGCTGTAAAGTCATTCAGCGACAGCTTCAAACGATCGGAATTCTCACCTCTGCCTGAAGTAGCTGTGGTCTCGCTGGCACATTCGGATGCCGTTGATGTGATCACAAAGCTCTTGAAGAACCTTCCTAATTTACGAGTCGTCGTCATAGCCGCACGAGACGATCTGGATTTGCAGGCGCGCGCGCTGGAACTCGGTGCAGTTGGCATAGTTAACGAAGATCAGAGTCCTTCCCTTCTCATCGAGGCTATCAGACAAACTCACGCCGGCGACACGTGGCTTAATCAGGTCGTGCTGTCAAAAGTATTTCAAAAGAAGAATGCAGGCCGAGCGCCCAGTGCAGAACAGGATATGAAGTTCGATCCCGAGTCGGGCACCGAGATTCTTACAAGTCGCGAGCTCGAAGTACTGGATCTCATTGGAACGGGACTCAAGAACAAGCAGATCGCCGAGAAGCTATTGATCAGCGAACCGACGGTGAGGTGCCACCTCAGCTCCATTTACGGCAAATTGGGTGTAAAGGACCGACTGAACCTCGTCATAAAGGCTTATCAGATCGGCCTTCTCGAATTCTGATCGCCCGTTCCACTAAACATCACGGTTAAAGCGCCCGCGACCCGCGTTCGACGTAGAGCTGGTCCACGCATTTCCCGCTCTTAAACCCCAAAACAGCGGCTGGAAGCTCTTTCAGGCTTCGGGCTTTCTCCGTTTTTCTGCCCTGCAAGCGAAAAATCTGTTACAATTCCCGCCTTCCCTCAAGCAATACAAACTAAGCGTCTGAGATTTCTACGTCGACCGAAAGGATTCGTATGGCAGAAGAGAATCAAGAAGTGAAGAGATCGGGCTCTTTGGTGGACAAGGCCCTTAACGTGATCGAGACCATTGGGAACAAGCTGCCCGACCCGGCCGCGCTTTTTCTGATCCTGATGTTCATCGTGTGGGCGCTCTCGGCGTTGCTTTCCACGATGACTTTCACGGAGATCGATCCGAGAAGCGGTCAGGCGATCGTCATCAACAATCAGCTTACCGGCACCGCGATCGCGACCTTTTTATCAACAATGGTCACGACGTTCACGAGCTTTCATCCCTTGGGAGTCGTGCTTGTCGCGTTGCTGGGTGTGGGAGTCGCCGAACACACGGGGTTTATAAACGCCTCTCTCAAAGGAGCTCTAGGATTCACGTCGCCAAAGCTGCTAACCCCGGTCCTTGTATTCGTCGGAGTCATCAGCAGCACGGCGGCGGACGCTGGTTACGTCCTCGTAATACCCCTTGGGGCTGTGATCTTTTACGCTGCGGGCCGGCATCCGTTGGCTGGAATAGCCGCAACTTTTGCCGGAGTCTCCGGCGGATTTAGCGCCAACTTCATTCCGTCCTCTCTTGATCCGCTGATGTCAGGGCTTACCCAGTCCGCCGTCCAGATACTTGATGTGAACAGGGGCGTGAATCCTCTGAGCAACTGGTTCTTCATGTCGGCTTCCTGTCTGCTGATCGTCGCCGTAGGCTGGTTTATTACCGATCGCATTATCGAACCCAGACTGAAGGACGTAAAGATCGACGGTGACGTCGAGGACGTTCCTGAGATGGAAGGCCTGACAAAGGAAGAGAAAAGGGGCCTTTGGGCTGGCTATGCCACGCTCGTGATCGGATTGTTGATCCTTGTGGCCGTTTCGCTCCCTGATTCTTCGCCCATGCGTTCACCGGTCGGGTACAAGCTCACATCTGTTTCTATAGAAAAAGCGGAATCTGCAGGTGTTCCGGCAGATGTTTTGGCCAAAACGAAGTCAGTGCAAGACAATGTCTTTTTTGGAAAGACGGCGTTTGATAATGCTCTAAATACCGCTTTGAGCGAGGAAGAAGTAGAAGAGCACAGCGAAGCTATGCTCGCAAGTGCGGAACAGGATCCCCCGCAGTTAACCGCATCCGCTTCACCTTTGATGCAGTCCATAGTTCCTCTCATCTTCCTGTTGTTCATTCTGCCGGGCATCGCATATGGATATGCCGCGAAGTCCGTTGATAACCACAGGGACATAATCGAGGGAATGTCGAAATCGATGAGCACGATGGGCTATTACATCGTCCTTGCATTCTTCGCCGCACTTTTCATCGCCGCATTTGGCCAGTCGAACATCGGTGCCCTCCTTGCGATCAAGGGAGCAAATTTCTTAAGAGACCTGGCGATGCCTGGCCAGGTTACAGTGGTCGGCATCATACTTCTCTCCTGTCTCGTGAACCTGGTGGTGGGATCGGCCTCGGCCAAATGGGCACTGCTTGCACCGATCTTCGTGCCGATGCTGATGCAGCTCGGAATATCGCCTGAGGTAACACAGGCCGCGTACCGTATCGGGGACTCCTCGACGAACATCATCACGCCGTTGATGCCATATTTCCCGCTGGTAGTGGTTTTTGCAAAGAAGTATGTGAGAAATACTGGGATCGGAACGCTTGTGTCATTGATGCTGCCCTATTCGATAGCATTCCTCATCACCTGGGTAGTGTTCCTTCTGATCTTCTGGGCCCTGGGAATACCGCTCGGATTGGAAGCACCCTACACGTATCCATAGAGCAGTGATCTCGACTGTCAGAATGGGCGTCGGCCAAAAGGTCGGCGCCCGTTCGATCTTCAGCAGCTCTTGTCCCCGTCCTTGTTCTTAAGGCGTATGTGAAAGTGATTCAGGTGCATTGCACCGGGATCGTGCTCGATCACATTCGAATGCCCGTACTCTGTCTCTTTTGTTTTCAGATAGCTGACCAGATCGTCGCCTCCGATAAGCACTTTTTCGAGGTCCTGCTTTCCAATTTTGAGGATCAACCTGCCCAGCTCCTTCGTCCGCGCGAGGTCGTAGTTGGTCGAACCGTAAAAGGACTTCGAGGTAGGAGTTCCGTCTTTCGAGATCACGTAAATATCGACGTCAACACCGCACCTGTGGGATACGTGCCCGCCGACCCTGGGGACTTTCCAACGCGGAGGAGATCCCCCTTCAACGCTGATATCTCCTAGCGGTATCTGGGAGTAGTTGCCGCTCTCGTCGATCTGCCAGTAGATATCGCTGTCCCACGCCCTGCCCAACTGCACCAAGAAATCGATCATCCATCGCTTTCCCCATTGCATCCCCGTCCTTACCTTGTAGAAAGCCGAATGGTCGGGCATTCGAAAGAAGTTTCCAGACTGTTGATACATAGCTGTTGGCCACTCCCGTCCAATTTCATTCCCTATTCACGCTCTTGCACCTGAAAATCGTACATCAGGATAGGCCGCCGGCGAAGCTATCTTTAGGATAAGCAAACTTGCGGCCCCCTTTAGAGATTCCATCTAGATCTATTGACAGACCCCTGTTCAGGTGTAGAATTGCCGTTGCGCGGGAATAGCTCAGCTGGTAGAGCGCAACCTTCCCAAGGTTGAAGCCGCGGGTTCGAGTCCCGTTTCCCGCTCCATACTTCTTTCTAGAGATCTTCTTTCCGTTTTTTTAGCAAAAGCTCAGCTCCAGGCATCCTCTATTCGGATCGCCGAAAAAGACCCCATCCACCCCCGCGGGAGACGTTCAACTCCTGCTGATTATTTCCCCTATTTGCAAACCCGGTAACTTTCCAGGGACTCGCTCACAGGTTCTTTCAAGAAGCGTCCACAAAACAGAATTGTGAGATCTGCATGAGGTAGTGGCCGCAAGCTCGAACGATCGTCTTCGAGGACCGAGCCTCAAGCGCAATAGCGATCACTGACGACGTTTATGCAGCGGTTCTTCTCACCGACTACGTTTCTTTGTTTCCGGCAGTCCGCTTGCATTAAAGCCGGTCGCCAAATGCACCTCCGAGAAAGCGGCCTTCTTGCCATTTCTGTATTGTTGCCGGACATCTCACGTACGGTATGACGACACCTCTCCCTTTTCGGACCTCACAGTTCATATACTCTAACCCGATGTACAACAGTCTTTTAACAACATCGTATTATTGGGAACAGCCGTTGCTTCCTAACAGAAAGGAGGTTTATATCTAATGAATATACAAATGATACGTACAGCTACGGCGTTTATTGTCCTGCTGCTTCCCGTCATGGTGCTCGCACAGCCCGATAAGGCTCCGGCCAAGCCATTCATGTGGCAGGAAGTCGATACTCCTTCCCGCGACCTGTTTTACGGCCCTGGCGGAAAAGAGATGGTCCCGGATGTCAGCAAGGTGAAGGTCATCGAGAAGGAAACAGGAGGGAGTTCGTTAAAGTACCGGATCACAGACGCGAACGGCCGTGAATGGGTAGCAAAGATAGACAAAGAAAGTCAGCCTGAAACAGTAGCGGTCCGCCTGCTCTACGGGCTCGGATATACGACCGAGATCAATTATCTAGTTCCGGAGATCACCATCCCGGGCAAAGGTACATATCAGAATGTGAGGCTTGAGGCGAGACCCGAGGCTGTTGATCGCGGCGATCGATGGGACTGGGAAGAAAACCCGTTTGCCGGTACTCCTGAGCTTGGCGGACTAAAGATCATGATGGTGATGCTAGGAAATTGGGACACGAAAAATGGCAATAACATCATCCTTCACAAAAACGGTGTCGCTCACTATGCCGTCAGCGATCTCGGAGCCGGAATGGGCTCGCTCGGATCGAACAGTCTGCCGATCATCTGGAGGATCGGGAGAAGCGTGAACGATCCGGAAGATTATGCCGAATCTACTTTCATAAAGGAGGTTGAGGACGGAATGATCGAGTTCGATTTTGGCGGATTCAATCACGATACGTTCAAAGAAGCTCCTGTAGAACACGGCCGTTGGCTTGCAAACAGGCTTCTTAAGCTCACCGACAAACAAATAGATGATGCTCTGCGGGCGGCGAACTATGAGGCCTCGGACGCGTCAATTCTAAAAACAGCGATCAAGCAGAGGATACAAGAACTTGACAGGCATACGCGATAAGCATCGATCCAGGCGATTGATGTCCAGAGGGATCTTCTTTGGCGTTCTTTACGGCGCGGTCGTGATGGTCCTTCTGGCGTTTGCCGTCGCGCATCTGATGCACATCAACACGGCAAACCATACGGAGGTCGCCTCTACCTCAACCGACAGCGTTGCAACGGGTACAAGAGTGGAAACGCCCGGGATCACCGAGATCCTTTTTGGTGAGACAGTGGTGAATTCGAATTCGTGGCAAGCTACGCCCGGCGACATCATCTTCCGGTTCTTTGTCGCTCTTATCCTGTCGTCTCTGCTCGTCTTCCGACCGAGGAGATACGTAAGCGGGTTCGTGCGCAGCCTCCACGTAGCCGAAACACAGATCCTGTTGTCGATCGTCGCGGCGGGTCTGATGCTTGTGGTTGGCGACAGCGCCGCAAGGGCATTCGCTATCTTTGCGGCAGTTGCGCTGGTAAGGTTCAGAACTAACATACGCGATCCTAAAGAGATCACCGTTCTGTTGATCTGTATGGCTCTCGGCCTTGCGGCGGGAGTCGGCAGATGGGACCTCGGAGTCATACTGTGCGTTTTCGCCTTGATAGTTCTTTGGTTCCTCGAAAGAAGCGAACCGGAATTGGTAGTGCGGCCAATGGAACTTCGCCTGAAGACGCACGATGCGGACGGCACAAGAACGGCAGTTGAGGAAATCCTTGAGGAACAGGATATGGAGTCGGAGCTTCTAAGACTCAACGAATCGGACGATTCTCTGAGTTCGATCGTATACCGGGTCCAGCTCAAGATCGCCATCTCTACAGACGAGTTCAGTGAAGAGATAATGAAGCGCGTCGGAGACTCGGTTGAAGCAATTCGCTGGAAAAGCGCAAAGAAGCAGAAGGGTATCTATTAGCAACGAAGAAAGACCCGGACCGTTTACGGACCGGGCCTTTTTTCTTTCTAGTTGCCTTTCTAATTGTTTGCGACTGCCTCGATGGCTTGCTTTGCCGGAGGAGCGTCCCGAAGGCCCATCTCTTCAGCATAGTCCTTTACATAGCTCTTGATAGGCTTGTAGAACCAAAGAAATGTGTAGAAGTTGAAATCCTTCATCTCACTATAGACCTGATCGTAATTCCAGTTGTACTTGGTGAACCGGTAAACGGCACCGATAGCTCCTGTGCGGTGCTTGCCGCCTCGGCAATGAACAAAGAACTTTCCAGTGTCGGGATCGTCGACCACCCTAAGAAACTCGACGTCGACTCCTTCGTCCGGATACTTTTTATCGCTCATCGGGATGTGTACGTACCTCATACCAAGCGACTCAACCGTTTCCTTTTCGAATTCTTTCGGGTCGTTCCTGAGATTTATGACGGTGGTGATCCCCATATCGGCAAGAGCCTGGAACTCTTCCCGTTCGGGCTGGCCTCCCCTGTAAAAACGATCATCCATCTGGCCAAAATTCTTGATCGATACATTCGGAAAATCTTCCTTTGTTTTGGTCTGTGCTAACGCTGAGGAGAAACCGACAACGATCGCTACTGCGGCCACAAGGCTCTTCAAAAGTGACTTCTTCATAATTCTGTTTAAGGGCTGTAAAGTGCTTCAGCCAATTAGTTTTATACGTTGTTCTTGAAAAGTGGGACAGACTCAAGTCTAGTGACGCTGCAGACTCTAACTGAGTTGCAACCGTATCGATGGTACGGTCTGAAAGGGCTTCGCTCAACACCATAGATCACGGCCGCGCTGCGCAACCGTTGCATCCCGACGACGCATCATTTGAACTGTCGATCTCCTTTCGACGATCCCGGAACGAAAACCAGAAGGATTTGGAGTCAATCATGAAGATTCCCGCTTCATCAACGATCCTGACCGCGGCCCTGTTTTTTACGGCCTTTACAACGGTCATCGCCCAGCCACCGGAACCAGATCAGAAGAATCGCACTCAAGTGCAGGAAGCTGACAAAGTCTACGATGACTGGATCTCAGAGGATGTCGCGTATATCGCGTCGAAGGCTGAAAAGGAAGCCTACAAGAAACTTGCGACCCGCGAAGAAAAAGAAAATTTCATCGCCTGGTTCTGGCACATACGCGATCCGAACCCCGACACGGAGGAGAACGAATACCGGGAGGAGTTCTACGAGCGAATTGCCTATGCGAACGAACACTTCGCTTCAGGCATACCCGGTTGGAAGACTGACCGCGGAAGAATATACATTACGTGGGGAAAGCCAGACAGTGTTGAGTCGCGACCAATGGGCGGAGCTTACAACCGGCCCTCGTGGGAAGGAGGTGGAACGACCTCCACTTATCCCTTTGAAGTCTGGTTTTACAGAAACAAGGACGGCTTGGGAACCGGGATCGAATTCGAGTTTGTGGACAGATCCGGAACGGGTGAGTACAGACTAAGCATAAATCCGAATGACAAAGACGCCCTTCTTCACATCCCCGGCGCCGGACAGACCACCAACGAACTGCTGGGCATAGAGCGGCGGTCGGACCGGATCGCGGGGATCGGCCGAAACTCGTTTATGCGCGAGCAGGATTCGCCGTTTATCAAGCTTGAGAACATTCAGAAGGGTTTAAGCCCTCCGCCCGTTCGGAATTCATCTCCGGGCAGTACCGTAAGCGAATCCCCCGTGATCGATAACAATCCGCTGGAGTTCGATATGAGGATCGATCTCTTTCGCCAGGGCGACAGCCAGGTGGTCGCTACCTTCACGGTCGTGGCGGACAATACCGAATTGGCATTTGTCGACAGGGGCGGAGTCAGGACCGCACGCCTTAACATTCTCGGACACATAACTTCCGTGACTAGCCGGACGGCAGGAAGTTTTCAGGACTCTGTCGTCGCTACGGAGGTCTCAGGCGACCCTGTGGCCAATGGAAACCGCAAATCCGTTTATCAAACCGCGCGTACACTCACTCCCGGACGCTACAAGGTTCGCGTCAACCTTACCGATATCGAATCCGGAAGCAAGGGCGTCCGGGAGATCGGATTTGAAGTGCCGGATTACTCGACGAACGAGCTTTCGACGTCAACCCTCGTCCTCGCCTCTACTCTCCGGGAAGCGGAGTTTTCCGAAACCGGCTCAAGGTTCGTGATCGGCGGAAAGAAGGTAATTCCGAATCTCACAGGAATTTTCAAGAAGGGCCGGGACATCGGCGTTTATATGCAGGTCTACAATGCGGCGATCGACCAGACCACGTTGAAGCCCTCAGTCGACGTCGTCTACTCGATCTCAAAGGACGGACGTGAAATCCTGCGGCTTGAGGAAGACTGGCAGGGACTGAGCGAATCCGCGGCCCGGATCACTCTCGCGAGACTGATCCCTACTTCCGGTCTTGATCCCGGCTTGTACCAGATTAAGTTGGCGGTGACCGACCGGACGAGCAATAAACCCGGATTGGCGCATTCGGCCGAATTCACAGTGATCGAGTGACGGGTTCCTTTTTGATCGAACGCCGCCCGGGACCTTGTCCCCGGCGGTTTTCTTTTTGTCGTCCGGACATTATTGAATGTCCTTTCATGATCACTAACGCCCATTCTAGCGGTTTGTTTTGTACGCAAGCTAAAAAGGTGGTAGATTCGCGCTACCGCTTTTCAACTCCACCGTTTTCAGGTCAGATTTACGTATGAATATCAGAATCAGCCATTCGCTCGCTATCTTTGTCCTTCTGTTTTTTACTCTTAGTGCCATTGCACAAACAGGTTCCGGCGAGCGCTACCAAAGGGTCGTGATCCGCAATGCGATCGTCATCGACGGAAACGGGACCCCTGCGTCGGGACCCAAGGACATTGTCATCGAGAACGACCGTATCGCTGAGATCGTTAACATCGACCCGGTGGCGGTAAAGGAAGGGCGGGCAAGACGCCCCGCCAAAGGAGATTTTGAGATCGATGCGGAAGGCAAATACGTGATGCCGGGACTGATAAATCTTCACGGCCACACCCACGACGGCAGAGGCGGCAAGTCAATGCCGGTGGAGTATTGCCAGAAGCTTTGGCTTGCCCACGGCATCACTACCATCAGGGATGTGGGTTCGTATTCGAAAACCCTTGAATGGCGCGACAAGTCGGCGAATAATGAGATCGCCTCGCCCAGGATCGTGGCTTATGGCGTTTTCAACAACGGAGAATCGACAAAGAACGTAGAAGCAGCTCGTGAGAGGGTCCGTCAATTAAAGCGTGAAGGGTATGAGGGTATGAAGCTCTTTGGCGTGGACCGGGACATTATGGCCGCGCTTATGGATGAGGCCAAAAAGCAAGGCTTGCGCGTTGCTCATCACACGGGCGTAGAGGAAACGAATACTTGGGACGACATTCGGTTCGGCACCTCTAGTATTGAACACTGGTACGGAATTCCGGAAGCGGCAATTCCGAATGGCCGACAGAACTATCCCGCGGACTATAACTACAACGACGAGGTAGACCGTTTCCGGTATGCGGGCAGGCTTTGGCGCGAAGCAGACTGGGACCGGCTTATGAAGGTATTCGACGCCATGATCGAAGCCGACGTCGCGTGGAATCCGACATTAAACATTTACGAGGCCTCGCGCGACCTTCAGAGGGCGCAGAACCAGCCGCACTACGCGGAATACTTGCATCCCGTTTTGGCGGAGTTCTTTATTCCCAATCCCGCAAATCACGGATCGTATTTTATCGGCTGGACTTCGACCGATGAGGTCTTCTGGAAAGAGAATTACCGTATATGGATGAAGGCGCTGAGGGAATTCGAAAAGCGGGGCGGTACGATCGGTGCGGGCGAGGACGCGGGATTCATCTATCAGGTGTATGGGTTCGGCTTAATACGCGAGCTCGAACTCCATCAGGAAGCAGGTTTCCATCCGCTGATGGTGATCAAGCACGCTACCGGGAACAATGCAAAGATAATGGGCAAGGAAGACGAGCTTGGAAGGATCCGTGTTGGGTTCAAGGCGGACATCCTGGTCGTCAACGGCAATCCGCTTGAGGACCTTAAGGTGCTCTACGCTACCGGGACCGAAGAGATCGTCGACGGAGAAGCTCGCAAGACAGGCGGCGTTGAATGGACTGTAAAAGACGGCATCCCGTTCCACGCCCCGACAATGGCCGCCGAGGTCAGAAAGATCGTCGCGGATGCGAAGGCTCAGTGAGGTCTGTGAGTTGACTGAGTTGGCGGAGTTTGCTGAGCTGGTCGAGTTTGGTGAGTTGGCGGAGTTTGGTGAGTTGGCGGAGTTTGGTGAGTTCTTGAGTCGCGCAGCGACAGCATGCTTTTAGCCGTGGACAAGCCCGCAGGGCGCAGTCCACGGTGCGGTTTGCTGTTGAATAGAGCATCGCGTAGCGATTGCGTGATTTGTGCCTTGATTCACCAGCAATCATCGATCCTGCCCGCATGCCGCCGCTACGCGGCGAGATCGAATATTCAACTCCCCTCCCGTGGGTTTCGCTTCGCTTCACCCACGGCTAAAGGCAGATCGTCGTTCCGCGGCCTGAAAACTCTTCTAACTCGGTAAACTAAGTCAACTCTCCGAACTCCGGCAACTCATTCAACTCAGCCAAGTCGGAAAACTATTCTTTCCCATCGATTGCGAGAACCGTCCTTAAGAGCACCGATGCACCGTTCGCCATGTCCTGTGCTGAAGTGTACTCATCCGGAGAATGGCTTATCCCGCCTTTGCTCGGAACAAAGATCATCCCGGTCGGAGCGATCTTTGCCAGATCCTGAGCATCGTGCCCCGCTCCGCTTGGCGTTCTTTTGTACGAAAGGCCAAGTCCTTCTGCAGAAGCTTCAATAGCTGTCTTTATCCTCTCATCCGTCAACGCCGGCAAGGCCGAAACATCGAGATGACGGAATGTGATATCGGTTCCAGTCTCACCTTCGATCTCTATCGCGCGTTTCTCAATTGCGCTATACATTCTGAAGATCTTCTCTGCAGAGAGATCCCTCAGTTCCAGGCTCAACGTCACCTTGCCCGGAATGACATTTGGCGCTCCCGGTTCAGCGTAAAACCTTCCAACGGTTCCGACCTGCGAACCGCTATACGAATTGACAACTTTGTTGACCATCAACGCGAACATCGAGCCGGCAATCACCGCATCGCGCCTGCCCTTCATCGGTGTGGTTCCTGCGTGATTCGAGAAACCCTCGATCGTGACCTCCCACCATTCGATCCCCACGATCCCTTCGACTACGCCGATGTTCGTCGATGTGCTTTCAAGAGTTCCTCCCTGCTCGATGTGCAGCTCGATAAAGGCCGCGATATCTCCCTCTTTTCGGACCATTTCGGAGAGTCTGTCAGGGTCTCCTCCGAGAAAGCTGATGCCCTCGCCAATCGTTTTGCCGCTCTGGCTCTTTACCCTCAGCGCCTCGTCACCGAGATCACCGATAAGGGCCCGGCTGCCCGTCAAACCGCCTTCCTCATCGACAAACACAACCACTTCCAACGGATGCTGTGTCTCGATCTTGTTCTCGTTTAGAAGGTCTATGACTTCAAGAGCACCGATGACACCGACACATCCATCGTAGGCGCCCCCGTTCGGAACCGTGTCTATATGCGACCCGAACATGATCGGGGGCAGCTCGTCAGATCGGCCCTTCCTGCGACCGATGATGTTTCCTGCAAAGTCGACAGATACAGAAAGTCCTGCGCTTTTCATCAATCCGATGATGTATTCGCGACCTCGTTTATCGTGATCGCTGAACGCAACGCGGTCCGACCCGCCGTTCGCGTTGAGGCCAACCTTGGATAGAGCCCTGATCCGCGATTCCATTCGCGAAGCGTCCGCAATAATCGCGGATTGTGCGGACGATGCAACGGCTAAGAATAGAAGGAATACTGTACAGATCGCGCTTCGTCTCATACTCATATCTTTGTGCCCCTTCGTGGTTCGATGTCACTCGACTCAGTCCTCAGTCCTTTCATATCAGTACTTCTTAGTACGCCGTACTGATCAGTATCGAGTTGATGAACAGGCGATCGAGACCCCGCCAGTAAGCCCGGAACGTCGGGTCGTCCGCGAAAAGAATAACGCGTCCGCTTCCGAGCGAGACATCCGCCATGTACATCTTTCCGCCTATGTTCGCGACAGTGGAATCCCAGACATGGCCCATGATGTGTCCGTCGTTCCTGTAAGTCACGACATTGGCGCCGCTTTTTGTCGGCGTCATATGCGAACCGCCACGGAACTGCACGGCGACATCTCCCGTGTATCCAAGTCCCAGATAGTAATCGCCGTTCACGTCCGCCTTGAAGATCGAACCCGGAACCGGTTCGATCGGATCTTCCGAGTCTTGCTGGTTCCTTACGATCTTCACATCGGTGAAATTGGTTGATTCGAGTGTCGTGAACTGGGCTCCGCCGGCCAGCCCTATGAACGTGCCGCCCGCCTCGATCCAGTTCTTCAGTCGCTCAACTCCCCGCTGACCAAGCTCTCTTTCATAACCCGCCGGATTTCCGTCCGGAAAAATGATGACGTTGTACCGGTTCAGGTCGACCCGCGGGATCATCGACGTGACGACCGCCGAGAATTCGAGATCGTATCTCTGGGTGAGCACGCTGTAGACCGAGCCGAAGGTGACTGCCCTCGTCGGTTCCCTCGTGGCGACAAGTATCCTCGGTTTCTTCAAATTCAGCACATAATCCGATCCAAGCGAGATCCCGCCCTCACCCCAAGATGATGAGATCGGAATCACCTCTGCTCCAGCTTGTTTCGCTAAACGTGATATGTCTTCGAACAGCGAGTCGCCGTTTCTGATCGTTCGAACCAGATATGTGCCCTTTTCAAGACGAAGCGTGCCGATCTGCGTCGGGCGTCTTGTCAGCGCGACTTTGTAACCTTCCTGCAGCAGATTTCCGGCGAGACGCGCTCCGGCATTCGTCCGGTTCGAAAATACGTATCCGTAATTGCTTCGTGCAAAACTGATTCCCTGTGCGGCGGGCCTTTCGGTCAGCTTCATCATTCCCGAAACACTGATCTCATCTTCCGAGAACGAAGTATCCAGACCGTACAAGAGAGGCAGTGCCCAAGCCGTTATATCGTAAAACCCGGGGCCTTCCTTAGGCGCGTCGGAACCGAGCTTTGCGTCGCGCTTCAGTCTTTCCGCAACCTCCTCCATAAAGTCGGGCTCCATCTGGGGATCAGGTTCAAAAAGGGTCTTCAAAAGCCGCTTTTTGGGCTGCCGCAGAGGTATGACAAGACTTCCGGAAGGAAACGTCTTTGCACGGGTCGACCGGTCGAAATAGTCCTGCGCCCGTGCCGAACCAATCTCGCCGCCGGACCGATAGACTTCGATGTTGTGGCGATTCAAGAGCTCTACCAGGTCGTTCAACCGGCCGGGATCGCTCTGGTCGTGGATCACGTAGGTCTTGAACTTCTCGTTCGTGACCTCATCCATTCCGTCCTTGAAGAAGCGGTAGTAATCGAGGAGTATCCCTTCCCTGTTGTCCGCGAGGACCTCGAGGGTCGCCATGTCGGCGATAAAATGTTTGTGGACCGCCTCCCGCAACGTTACGATCGTTCCGTCCGGCCTTTCCCACTTGAACCCTTTGCTGCCACCTCCATTGCTTTCGTAGGTCGCCGCTATCGCTCCGTGAAAAGCCGGATACGAATCCCAATAGCCGGGAAAATAGAGGTCGTAGTTTTCGTCCTTTGCATACGCCCAGCCGTAACGGTCAAAGTATTTCGCGGAATTCCGACCCACGATCTCCGCCCATTTTTCAAGAGACTCCGGGTAGTTATTGTTCACAGGTTTGGTGAACGGTGCCATGAAGTACTCGTCTGGCTCTCCGTGGTTATCGATCCACACCTGCGGATTCCAATGATGCAGAACGCGCGATGCTGCTTGTGTTTCAGGCTGAGTCAATGCGAAGGCGTCGCGGTTAAGGTCGATCTTGAAGTGGTTCCCGTCCGAACTCGCAAACCAGGCCACGAAATGCTCGGAAGCGGCGGGATCCGCCGTTCCGCCGGCGATCGTCATGTTCTTTGCCCAGGTGACAAAGGTTTGATGGCTATCGGGATTCAGCGCTGGATTGATGATCACGACCTGATTTTGCAGGATCTTCGTTGTCAGAGGATCGGTACCGGCCGCGAGTTGGTAAAGCACCTGCAGACCCGCTTCAAATGCCGATGTCTCTCCACCGTCGGTACCGTAATTCATCCATCCGATGGGGACGGTGTTCGTCGCGATCCGGGCTGCATCGCCTGGCGGAGTTGATCGTGGATCGGTGAGACGAGCTATCGACGAACGTATCTCCTCGAGCCTCGAAATATTTTCAGGCGTGCTCACGGCGACGATCCACAGCTTTCGCCTTTCTACAGACTCGCCGTATTGAAAGACCTTTACCCGCGGGGACACCTCTTCGAGTTTCTTGATGTAAGCGGCCATCTCCAGATTGTCGGTCAGATAGTCGCCGATCTCGTACCCAAAGAACTGTTTTGGCGTGGGAACGGATTGATCGTAAGTACCGCCGGGAAGCCATTCGAAGTTCTGGGCCGACGTTGAGAATGATAGAAACAAACAAGTTGCCGTCAGTAGCAGGAAGTTTTTCATCATCGATTCTAAAATGCCTGTAAACCTTCGCGGGACTTTGCCGCTTGGCGCCTTTGCGGGAACCCTTTTTGCGATTTCGAAACCCGAGATCGCGAAAAAGACTGCTCGCAAAGACGCCACAGCGCCGAGATCCGCAAAACGAAAAGAATGGAATGGTTTTTAAGGACGAGAACGCCGATAATTTATCACATTGTGCGGCGGGAGATTAGTTAAGTATTTAGCAGCTGTACCTCATAAACCGACTGAGGACTGATTCAACCACGGAGGAACACAGAACCGCACTGAGAAGTGAATGATCCTTTCTCAGTGTGCCCTGTACCCTCCGTGGTTGTCGGACCGCAGGTTGAATAATTCGCAAGATTTGCCGACAATGAGCGTGGGCCTATTCACTTTCCGGGGCCTGCCTCTTTAAGGAAGCATTCGCTTCGCTCATAGGCCGCGAGACGCGGGCGCTCCGAACTCACCAAACTTAGCCAACTCACCCAACTCTTATGTTTCTCTTCCAACCATCCTTCGAACTCGCCACAGGTCTACCGGTCTGGATCGGTTACGTTTTTACTTTCGTATTTGGAGCGGTCGTCGGAAGTTTCCTGAACGTCGTGATTCATCGTGTGCCGCGTGAGGAATCGATCGTTTTTCCGAACTCCGCCTGTCCGAATTGCGGCAAGGCGATAAAGGGATTTGACAACATCCCGATACTCAGCTGGCTTTTATTGGCCGGAAAATGCAGGAACTGCAAAGAGCCGATATCGTTCCGCTATCCCGCTGTAGAGTTAATCACGGCTCTTTTATGGGTCTTGTGTTTCTGGCAGATCGGCTTTAATGCGTATTTGCCGGTCGTTATCGTTTTCGTGACGACAATGCTCGCGCTGATCTCAATTGATGCCGAGCACATGATACTGCCGAACGTAATCACTTATCCGCTCCTGATAGCTGCATTGCTTGTAAGGCTCATTTTTCCGCTGACGGTTGGCGCGCTCTACTTTACGGATATTCTCGCTTTTCCGATGACGTACCTCGCGGGACAGCCTGTATGGCTAATATCACTCGCCGGCGCCGTCCTTGGAGGATTGTTCGGAGGCGGATCCTTGTGGCTTATCGGAGAGCTTTGGAAACGGCTTCGCGGTGTCGATGCGATGGGGCTCGGCGATGTGAAAATGATGTTCGGCGTCGGCGCCCTCCTTGGCTGGCGGCTGACCTTTCTAGCGATCTTTATAGGCGCATTTTCGGGGGCCGTTGCGGGGGTCGGTTATATAGCGTACCAAAAGGACAAGGACCTGCAGGCGCAGATCCCGTTTGGTATCTTCCTAGGTATTGGATCGATCATCGCGATCCTCTTTGGCGAGTCGATAATCGACTGGTATTTCCTTACTTTCGTGCCGCAATAGTCAGGCGCGTTTGTTGAACGTCACCGACTCTTCCAGGCAGGTCAGAGAACAGAAGAAATCAGACTTCAGCTTCACCGCCTCTTCTTTGGGTGTCCATTTGTTGCATTTCGGACATCTGACGAGTTCCGTATCGCCTGACCGAGACTTCGGTTCCACCTGCTTTTCCTGCGGCGGGCGCATCTGTTTACGCATACGCCGGAACGTCTGATAGAGAAACCACGCCGATTGCAGATATTTCCTGAAGTACCAGGCCACTACCGCGATCAGGACCAGGAACAGCAGAAGGATGATCAGCCATTTCATATTGCTAGGTCGGGTTGAAAGATAGGAATACTCGTGTCCCGGTTACGTCGGGGATCAACTCAGTTAGACGAGATCTTGCTTTCAAGATCCGAGATCGATGGATTCTGCGGGTTAACTTCCTTCAGCCTGGAAAGGGTTTCGGAAGCCTTCGCATTGTCTCCGGCCTCAGTGTAGGCCCGTGTGAGGTACCTCAAAGCCTTCTCATTCGTCGGATCGATTTCCGTCGCAGCGCTCAATTGCTCGATCGCCTTTTGCGGTTCAGGGTTCGCGGTTGCAAGAAACGACACTCCGTATGACGTCTTAACGTTCGCGTCCCGGGTGTTCTTTTCAAGTGCCTTCTGATAGATCTCGCGTGATTTGATGTTCAGATCTTCCTGTTTCTGTATCTGGCCCAGATCAAAGGTGATATTCCCAAACGACACGAGCACTTCGTAATCTTCTGGGTTCAAATTATGAGCTCGTTCCAAAAGCCTGCCCACATCCTTAAGCAAAGTCGCATCCTGCTTCATTGCGGCGTATGAGTAGAGAGCAAGGCCCAGGGTCTTCTGGAACTGAAAGTTTTCCGGGTTATCGTCGGCTTCCTTCAGCTTTGCACGGATCTCGGCGTCCGTCAGTTCCATCCCTGAACCAGGGCTTTGGCCAGCACTTCCTGCCTGCCGAAGGTTGGCAAGCGCGGTTTGAGAGGCCTGGATCTCGCTACGGTTGAGATAGTTGGCGGTAAGGAATCCGGCTACGAGACCGACAATAAGTCCGATCACGGCACCCAATGCGATGTTAGTGTTCATTCAGGAGAATTTTATCAGAGCGGGAAGAACGAAGCGAAAGGCGCCCCCGCAAGCAAGCGGGCGGCGCCGGAGAGATCCGAAAATTACGGACGGCTAGTGCTTGCTGTTCTCGGGGGCGATGTACGGTAGATCGTCCGTTCGCCGCCTCGGAAGCGGATCCGTAGCCCTTCGTCGCGGAGTACTGTTCTGCGCCCGGCGGTCGACACTGCCAGACGGTAGACCCTTGCCGTGAACTGCTTCAACCAGGATCCTTGTTATCTCCTGTGAAAGCGTACGATGCTCCATCGCCGCTCTGCGCTTCAGAGACTCCTTCAGTTCGTTCGGCACGTAAGCGCCTATAAAAACTCCTTTTCTGTTAGCCATTGTGATCAGTCACTCCTAATATGTTTTGCGACGTCTTGTGCCCCGCGCCGGAAAGGACCATAAGCCGAATTCTGTTACCCGTACGAGCCGGGCGGTAATCATTCATCTGGGCCGGCTGTTGCCAGACGGCTCTTGCGACCTACCCGAAAACGCCTCCCGGATCGCTCCAGGAACCCGGACGAGCAGCCCGGTTTCGTTTCCCTATTTGGTCTTGCACCTCGAGGAGTTTGCCTGGCCGCGCATGTCACCACACGCGCCGGTGAGCTCTTACCCCACCATTTCACCCATTACCTTTCGGCTGGACTGCTTTCTGTTGCACTTGTCGTCACCTGCCGAAGCAGGCGCCCGGCCGTTAGCCGGCTCGATGCTCTACGGTGTTCGGACTTTCCTCTCCCGGAGTTTCCGGGAGCGATTACCGGTACCTTTCAGTTACGGGGCGTGCCTTACTATAGCAAAAGCTGTTGAACAGCAACAACTGGGTTTTTCTCTATTGTCCCCTGTACAACTCCTGCCTGCTGGTATTGCCTTTCCGTAATTCCGGAGCAGGAGTATAAAGAACAGAGAAAGCAAGGCCTGCTGATCCGCCTCATGTGATTTAACACTTGTTCTAAACGATTAAAGCTGTTGAAACTTCAGAAAAAGGCTGGAGTTATAAGGGTCTATCTGCGGCTGAAGGTAAGAAGGCTTGAAAAGTCGAAGAGTCCGGCCCACTTGTTCTGATAGATCCTGCGGATCTCGGCATCGCGGTCCGGTCCATCTGAAAGCCCTTCGATCTCTTTCAGAACTTCCTCGCATTCCTCGATTGCCAGTCGGGAGATCAGGGCACTGATCCTTGGGACGGAATTGACGTTCATGCTCAGTTCCCTGGCACCTAGCCCAAGAAGGATCGGCGTATAGAGCGGTGAACCAGCCATTTCGCCGCAAACCAGCGCACTGACACCTTTCCTGTTTGCGGCCTGAAGGACCTTGCCAAGCGCCCCGATCACCGAACTGTGTACCGTCCTGAACCAGTCCGCGACTTCCTCATTATCCCGGTCGACGGCAAGTAGGTACTGAACCAGGTCATTCGTGCCTATGTTTACAAAATCAGAAGCGTCAAGGATTCGCTCTATCGCAAAAACGGCTGCCGGGACCTCTACCATCACTCCTACTGCCGGATCTCCGCAAGGTACGCCTGCACTCAACAACCGCTCCCTCTCCTCAGAGATCACGCCCCTAGCCCACTTGATCTCATCAGCATCACTGATCATCGGAAGCACAACCGAAATGCTGTTTGCAGACGATGCTTTAAGCAAGGCACGGACCTGGATCCGGAACTCGGCCTCGAACCGCATGCTGAGCCTGATGCCCCGAAGTCCCAAAGCCGGATTCTTTTCCCTCCCTGCCAGACCCGCCGAGACCTGGTTGATGCTTAGATCAAACGTCCTGATCCGGACTCCGTGATCATCAGATTCCGATGCGATTCGGCTGTAGATCTTGAACTGCTCTTCCTCGGACGGATATCCCCTGTAGCGGTTGAAAAGAAACTCGCTTCTGTAAAGCCCTATGCCCTTCGCGCCAACCTTCTTAGCCGGTCCGTAATCGGTGGACAGGTCTAGATTCGCACGGACAGTTATCTCCTGGCCGTCCAGAGTCTCGAGTCGTGCCCCTGGATCTAGTTCCGTGTCCCCCAGGTTGATCCCTTCGTGTTTTGAAGA
Source organism: Acidobacteriota bacterium (assembly GCA_003385635.1). GTDB lineage: Bacteria > Acidobacteriota > Blastocatellia > Pyrinomonadales > Pyrinomonadaceae > Aridibacter. Next base: position 1,656,211 of record QQUY01000001.1, read on the forward strand.
CTTAAGATTGTCGATCGTTTCTTTTCCAGGCCTGAGGATCACACGCCCCTCGTAACCATCGACCGCTATTTTTTCACCGTTCTCAACAGATCGCAGAAGTTGCTTGATGCCAGTCACGGCGGGCAGGTCCAGTTCCCGCGCAAGAATGAAGGTATGCGAGGTCCAGCCGCCGTTCTCTGTGACGACGGCTGCTGGATTCCTCTTGCTGAGCTCGATCATCGTGGAAGGATTTAGTTCTTTCGCGATGATCACGGTGTCTGAATCGAGGCTGAGGTCGTTCTCGCTGTCGGTCCCGAGTGAGCTCAGTATTCGCTCACCGACGTCTTCCAAATCGATGTACTTCTCCTGCAGATGCTTGTCTGTCAGCGCCTTATAGCGACTGGCATATTTGTCGATCACCGTCCGAACCGCCCACTCAGCGTTGACCCTCTGTTCCGAGATCATCGATTCGATCTGGCTCAGAAGCGATCTGTCCTCAAGGAAAAGTATGTGCGTCTCGAAGATACGGGCCTGGTTCCCGTCGCCGTTTCCGTCTGAGGCTATCGTGGAAAGCTGTTCTTTCGAGGCATCGACCGCTTCGCGGAAACGCATGACCTCGCCGTCGACCTGCTCGCCGGCGATCTCTTTTTTGTAGAATTGCCGCTTTCCGCCGTATAGGCACAGGGCGGTGCCGACTACCGCTCCTCTAGATACGGACCTCCCCTGAAGTGAGATCTCTCCGTCCGTGTTCCCTGCAGGACCGCTCACTATAGGTTTTCCGTGTTGTTCCGTCATTTTCTGCCTGTGATACCGCAAGGCATGTTGTCTCTAAAAGTTGCTGCTGCTTTGGCTCGGGAAGAACGGCTTCAGGAGACCCGCAAACGCCCTTAGGTTTCGGGTCTGGATAAGGATCTCTCCCGGCCCCTGAAACTCTGCGACGAGGCCCTCTCCACTCAGCATCGATCGGAAAAACCCGCTTTTCGCCGCTTTACGCACGTTGTACTGCATCGACGCTTCCCAGGCTACGAGGTGACCGGTATCTACAACATAGGCCTCTCCGGCCCTGAGCACCTTTCTGTGGATCGATCCAAAAGAAGAAACGAGTAATAGGCCCTGTCCCGAGATATGCAGCAAAAAGAGTCCTTCTCCTCCGAGAAAGGATTTCATTCCACCGAACTTGGTTTCTACCGTAAGATCCTTGTCTCCAGCCATATACGAGCTCGATTGAACGAGAAACGACTGGTTCCGAAGCTCGATACCGACGATGTCTCCCGGAGCGCCGGGCGCGAATGTCACTTCACCAGGCGCTCCTTGAGCCGTGAACGTGGAAACGAATGCCGACTCCCCGCCCCCGAAACGCTTCAACGCGCCCATCACACCGCCCTTTAACTCGGAATGCAGATCGATGTTCTGCGACATCGAGACCATCGCGCCGGCCTCTGCAGAGATCGCCTGTTCCGCTTCCAGTTGGATCACGGCAAGTGCGAAGGCTCCCTGATACTGGATCTCCCACTTGTACCCGCGTCCCATTCCCTTGCCGTCGTGGTCCAGATGGAACGTCTCATTCGGATTTGAAGGAGCCGAAGGCCGAGCAGCCGTCTGTTGCACTGTCGGATCCTCGATCTCGATCTGATACCCGCAGCTGCCGCAGAATCTGGAATCGGGTTTCAATTCAAGCGTGCATTTCGGACATTTCATATTACTTTCCCTGTTTTGCGGTCCTTTTCCCTATTCCGAACCCGATCTCACGATCTTGACTGCCTCGGCAGCGGAATCTGCAAAGTGAAGAAGCTGCAGATCCTCGTCGCTGACTACGAGATTCTTTTTCCAGGCCTCAACTACAGGTTTCCAGCAATCACCCAGCAATACAAGAGGACGGTAGTCGAGAACGCCTGTTTGGAGCTTGTTCCAGACCAGGGAGATCTCGGTTACAGTTCCCATTCCTCCGCGGATCGCAATGAACCCGACCGATCGCGTGATCAGATTCTGAAGACGATCGTAGAAGTGATCTGATGCAACCTTGTCAGTCAGATACCTGTTCGGTTCGGACTTGAACTGGTTCATCACGATACCGAATACGCGGCCTCCATGTTCCCGCGCGCCGCGTGACGCAGCCTCCATAACACCCAGGTACCCGCCGGTGCAGATCGTGTATCCGGCATCGGCAAGAAGTGAGCCGACCTCCTGCGCCTGTCTGTATTCTTCGGTGTCTTCGCCGCATTTCGATCCGCCGAAGATGGTGACTATTTTTTCTGAATCTGGAAGCGACACGGAAAAGTTCCTCCGCTAGGTAAGGTAAGAAAAATACGATTATATTTCACGCATCCTGGAACTCAACTGCTCCCGGCTCCCCGGCGGCTTCTTCGGGGGTGAGGTTTCCGGCCTCGTGGATCGCTCTGGCAGTATTTGTCACGACCAGAAGCACGATCCCTACGGCGAAGAAGAAAATAATTCCGAGTATCGCCTGCCGGTAAGAGCCTGTGTAGGTTACGACAAGCCCGAACACGAGCACGCCTAGCCAGGATGTCCCTTTCTCGGAGATCTCGTAGAGACCAAAGAAACCGGACTCTCGTTCCTTGGGAATCATCTGCGAGTAAAGCGATCTCGAAAGCGCCTGAGAGCTGCCTAATACGAGGCCTATGAACGCTCCCATCGCCCAAGCCTGGGCGCGTGTGTCCAGATAAGCGTAGGCAAAGAAGACGATCCCGCACCAGATCGCAAGGCTGATGACTACGGTCCATTTGGCACCTATCAGTCTCGCGATCCTTTCGAATACGATCGCCCCGACGAGCGCAGTGAACTGCGCGAGCATGAATATACCGAGCAGAAAGGCCTCATCGGTCTCAAGGCCGTTTCGTACGAACAGCTCTTGCGAGAGAAAAGTAGACGACATAAGGATCACGGTCTGGATGCCGTCGTTGTAAAAAAGATAGGCAAGAAGGAACAAAGCCGTATACTTCAGACGAAAGAGTTCCTTGATGGTCTCCCATAGCTCGCTGAACCCGATGACCAGTATCTTTTTGCCGTCCGGGATCTGCTTTGCCGCGTTCCTGGACCGCACCATCAGGAATGTTACAAGTCCGAAGGCGCCCCACCATAATGAAGCGGCAAGCATAGAGATCCTGACCGCCATCGCCTTTTCGAGACCCAGCGTATCCGCGTACTGGATCAGCCCGATGTTGAAAGCAAGCATTATGATCCCGCCGAGATAACCCGCTGCGAAACCGTAGCTTGAGATCTTGTTTCTCTGGTCTTCAGTGGTGAGGTCGATAAGAAACGCGTTGTAGAACACGTTTGACGCGGCAAAGCTCATATTGGCCACGATCATCAGAACGTATCCCAATAAGTAGTTGTCTCCGGTGATGAAGAACAAAAGGCTGCTCGACAACACTCCGAGATAGCAAAAGACCGCCATCATCTTCTTCTTCAGGTGGGTGTAGTCGGCGATCGAGCCAAGAAGAGGCAAAAACACTACTTGCGCGACAACGGAGATGCCGATCGCGAACGGGAACAGCGTTTCCGCCTTGATCACGCCCAGCCAACCAAGGGAGAAGATCACCCCCTCTTGTCCGACATCCGCTTGTGCAAGAGCAGTGAGATAGGGTCCGAGCAAAACACTTATGACGGTGGTGTAGAACGCCGAATTCGCCCAGTCGTACATCAACCAGCCGAAGATCTCCTTTCGGTCGTTCTTTGCCGGTGTCTCGAGGACGGCTCTGTTGCTCATTCGGTCAGGAGTCCGTGTACCGTTGGCGCGATGTCGGTGAGATCGCGAATACCCTTTGCTTTCGTCTCGGCATCGCGGCCCCAGACCACGGTCGGAACCTTGTTAAGTGTGTGGTTGCGGACGGAGAGATTCTCGATGTTGCCGTGGTCGCTTGTCAATATTACTGTCGTCCTTTCCGGATCGGTAAATTTGACCGTCAGTCTGAGAAATTCGGCGAGTTCCGGAAGGTGAACCAGAGCATGTGAAGAATCCATCGCGTGCCCGATCTTATCGGTGATGAAATGTTCGTAGAGAACGAAACGGTGATCCTCTGACAGCCTTGCGAGTATCTCTGCCGCCTTTTCCGGCGAATACTCCGGTACGTCAAAACCTCGCTCCCTCAGCGAGCGATTCGTGAAGTCGTGGAATACCGAACGCCCGCCCAGCATATCCGGGATCCTGCAAAAATCCATACCGGCAGATTCAACTGCCACCGTCGTTGCGGATTTCCATCTTGGAGTCCCTTCAAAGAACTGGGGGGTGTAGGTATTGGCAAATACGTTCGGCCCGATCCCGGCCTGTTTCAGTTTTTTGAAGATCGATCCCGTGCGAATGATCTCCCTGAGCTCTTCGTTCGGGAATCCCTGCTTGTGCCTTCCGAGTTTCTTCGGTGCGTTTACTCCGGTAAGGATCGTCGTCTGGCCGGAGGCGCTTTGCGGGCGGCCCTCAACACCAAGCGTAGCATCTGTCCTCGCCAGATGGCCCCCGAGCTCTACCGGATGCTCCTCTTCCTGAAAATGCGCAAGCGGCCCAGCTTCGCACTTCGAAAGCGGGTTGTGGTCTTCCCTTTTCCCGATCCCCAGGCCATCGACAAAGAATAGGATCACAGAGTTCATAGATTCGAATACTTTAACTCAGCACCCGCATGATCCGCGATCTGACACCGGTTTCCTCCAGTGCCGCCTGTGAAAGGCCATCGTTGCAAATCGCGGTGGCACCTCTTGAAAAGAGGTCAAAGCCCAGCTCCTTCAAGACGCGGCTATCGAAGACATCGAGTGTAGAAGAAAAGAAGACCTGGTCGATGCCGCCGCCAATTGCCAGTGCCTTCATTCTGTTCAACGCTCTCTGGTCGTCGATCGACATCCTCGAGGTATACACCGTTTCAACAATGCACCCGGAATCACGAAGTTCATTCAGTGGTATCCAGGATGCGGAGATCGAAGCGACGACTAGCACCGACATTTCGTTCAGGGCGTCTGCGCCGCCGAGGTATGCGCTTATGGTGTTGAGGACAGTTTCAGAGGTTAACCTTGCAGGAATAACATCAGCGTGAATCAGGAGAAACCTTAGGCGGTCGGCTACCGGTTCACCAAGGGCAACGACCGTCGTATGATCAAAACCGATCGGATCGATCGCAGATTCCGCAAAACGATCTCCAAGGAACTCAACGGCTCTTTCATCGGCGAAGATCACAAGATCGAAGGTGTCCGGGTTCGCAAGTTCAACCAGTTTGCTATTCGGCAGGTCCAGCGGCTCGAAACTGACCGTGGGCATCTCGAAAACAGTGAGACCTAGCCTCCGCAACTTATCGGCATTCCGCGAGTTCCTGTCGCCTCCAAGCACCGCTATTGTGCCGTTTTTCATCGATCGGCCAGACACTTCAAACCGTTCCGCGAACGGAAACCACCTGTTTGCAATTGCCCCTTAAAATAAGTAACTTTGAATGTCGTTTTATACACTGCGGTGTCCGCATCGGAAGGCCGCAAGAATTATACAGATCCGGTAATGAAAGCAATGATCTTGGCCGCGGGCTATGGCACGCGGCTCTTCCCTTTAACAGTAGACAGAACAAAGCCGGCGATCCCTCTGCTGGGCAAACCTCTGGTCGGTTACGTCGCCGAATATCTTGCAGAATTCGGCATCGAGGACGTGATCGTAAATCTTCATCATCAGCCGGAGTCTGTCAAGCAGGCCCTTGGTGACGGAAGCGACTTCGGCGTCAGGATACACTACACGCTTGAACAGCCTTCGATCCTCGGCACCGCCGGCGCTTTGGACAATGCCCGCGATCACCTGATCGATGACACGTTCCTGATCATTAACGGCAAGATAGTCACAGATATCGATATCAACGCCGCTGTCGAGGCTCACCGATCTTCCGGCGCCGTGGCAACGATGGTCCTGAAAGAGAATTCCAGGCGCGAGTCTTTCTCCGAAGTTTATGTCGAGAGCTCGAGGGTGACTGGATTTGGTGACCTTGCTGATCCGAACGGAAAAGGAGATCTGCCTCTGATGTTCACCGGAATTCACATCCTCGAACCGAGCGTATTCGAATACATTCCCCGAGGGGTCTATTCAGACATTGTCCCGACCTTCTATAATCCGGCGATCAGGAAAGGCGAGATGATCGGCGCGCATCTTACTAATGCGAACTGGTTCGAGCTTTCGACCATTCCTCGCTACCTAGAGATTAGCCTCAAGCTTCTGAACGGCAGTGCCGAGAGAATGGTCGTAGGAAGAAACCCCAGAATCGCGAGGGACGCGCGGCTCGATGACTCGGTCCTTTGGGACAATGTGACGATCGAGGAAGGTGCGACAGTCGAGCGTTCTATCATCGGGGACGATGTCGTTGTCCGAAGAGGAGACGTTCTTCGGGACGTGGCTATCGTGAGACGCGAGATGATCGACAGCTTCGGAGCGATTCCGGAAAAGGCGCTAAAAGGCGAGATCGTCGGCGAGAATTACATAGTTTCCCTGACTCAATGAGAACCGGCCCGATGGCAACCGAAGACCGGACCGCTTTCGAGCGGCTTTCGACGTTTCTGATCGCCGAAGGTCTGCCACAAGAGATCGAACCGCTTACGCCGGACGCATCGACCCGCAGCTATTTCCGGATCCCCTGGGAATCCGGAAGCGCCGTCGCGTGTGTTTACCAAGGTTCATTCGGCGACGATCTGCCATTTCTGGACACGACCTCACTTTTTCTTGCAGCCGGTATCCCGGTCGCTAAAATCCTGAGATCCGACCACGGATTGGGGATCGTTGTTCAGGAAGACCTTGGATCGCGGACTCTTTATTCAGAACTTGAAGAATCCGGCGAGGCAAAGAGGGAAAGTTATGTAGACGACGCGATCCGACTGATCGCCCGCATACAGGCAGCGACCGAACTGTCTTTTCAGAGGCGTTCGGTAGCGTCCGGACTGCGGTTTGACCGTGAAAAGCTGGAATGGGAGCTGAACTTTTTTCTCGAGCATCATTTTGCAAGCCTTCGGAAGGTTCCGCTCGCGGGTGGTCTGGAAACCGATGTGAGAGCAGAATTCGCTGCGTTGTCCACCCGTCTGGAGAGTCATTCGAAGTTCCTCGTCCACCGAGACTTTCACGCGTCAAACCTGATGGTGGACGGGAAAGGAAGGCTTTACATAATCGACCATCAGGATGCGAGGCTAGGTTCGGCAGCATACGATCTCGTATCGCTTCTCCTTGACCGCGTCAGTTCGATACCCGATGAAAACTGGCTTGCCTCGAAACGCTGGCTCCTTCTTCGGGAACGCGAGATTGTTGGTCTCGAGGCGATAGATGAGGTGAATTTCTCAGAAGAATTCGACCTGGTGGCGATTCAGAGGTGCCTTAAGGCGATCGGGACATTCTCGAACCAGGCAGGAAATTTTGGCAGAGATCAATACCTCAGGTACATACCTCCCATGTTCCGGATCGTAAAAGAGGCCTGTGAGCGGCAGGACCGGTATCCTGCGATCGTAGAAATGATCAAAACTGCGGAGAAACTGACAAACAGATGATGGATCAGACTTATGTTTCGGACCTGCCGGAGAAGATCGGTGAACAAGTTGTTCTGAAAGGCTGGCTCTATAACTCGAGGTCCAGCGGAAAGCTCGTATTCCTGCAACTGCGTGACGGTACGGGAATTGTTCAGTGCATTGTTTTCAAAGGCAATGTCGAAGACGATGTGTTTGAAGCCGCCAAAGCGCTTGGACAGGAATCATCGCTTATCGTGAAGGGCTCGGTGAAAGAGGATGCGCGTTCCCCGATCGGCGTCGAGGTCGACGTAACCGATGTCGAAGTCGTGCAGTCCGCCACGGACTATCCGATCACTCCCAAGGAGCACGGGACCGAGTTCCTGATGGATCACAGGCACTTGTGGATACGTTCAAAGCTACAACACGCAGTGCTTCGGGTCCGCCATACGGTCATAAAGGCGACAAGGGACTATTTTGACGACAACGGCTTTATTCTCGCCGATACCCCGATCTTTACGCCGGCAGCGTGTGAAGGCACGACCACGCTTTTTGAAGTCGATTACTTCGATGACAACAAGGCGTATCTGACGCAAAGCGGTCAGCTTTATAACGAGGCCACCGCCGCGGCATTCGGAAAAAGTTACGCATTCGGCCCGACCTTCAGGGCCGAGAAATCCAAGACTCGCCGGCACCTGACTGAATTCTGGATGGTTGAGCCCGAGGTGGCTTACGCCCACCTCGAGGACATGATGGATCTTGGTGAGGGGCTGATCCTGGCGATCGTCTCAAGAGTGCTCGAGGAAAGAAAAGAAGAATTGGAAACACTTGAACGCGATGTCTCAAAGTTGGAGGCGATTGAGTCGCCGTTCCCGCGGATCCACTACGACGAAGCGGTAAAGATGCTGCAGAAAGGTCACGACGACGGCGAACTTGAGAGCAGGTTCGAGTGGGGCGGGGACTTTGGCGCTCCGGATGAGACCTATCTTTCACAGCAGTTCGGCAAGCCGGTCTTTGTCCATCACTTCCCCGCCACGATCAAGGCATTCTATTTTGAGAAAGACAAAGAAAGGCCTGAATTGGCACTGGGAGTAGATCTTTTGGCGCCAGAAGGCTACGGCGAGATCATCGGAGGCGGCGAACGCGCGACCGATATCGATTACCTTGAAAAACAGATCGAAGAACACAACCTGCCAAAAGAATCGTTTGAATGGTATCTCGATCTCAGGCGCTATGGTTCCGTTCCCCACGCGGGGTTTGGAATGGGGATCGAGCGTTGTACCGCGTGGATGTGCGGAATAGAACACATCCGCGAGACCATCCCTTTCCCGAGGATGCTGTACCGGCTTCGCCCGTGAGCGGTGAGCGGTAAGCAGGGAGCAGTGAGTTCGGAGCGCAGGCGTCCCGCCTGCAATGAGCGGAGCGAATCAAGAAGATCAGGCTTTCTTCTGTAACATCGACCTCGCCCAGATAGTTGTAACGAGTTAACACGAACTTATCACGCTCCGGCACATACTTTATAAATGTTATACGCATACGCAATCCGAAAGGTGATATCCGGGATTCCCGCCGCCGCGTTGCTGATCTCACTTATCTTGATCATCCCGGCCGCAGCCCAACGGCAGATACGCGTTCTCAAACCGACGGTCATCCTGATCTCGATCGACGGTTTTCGCGCTGACTACCTTTTCAAGTATCAGCCAAAGAATCTTTTGAATCTTGCACGCCAAGGCGTTCACGCGCAGTGGATGACCCCTTCTTTCCCGACCAAAACATTCCCGAACCACTACACCATCGCGACCGGACTATATCCCGCGAAGCACGGAATCGTCGCAAACAACATGTTCGATCCGGAATTTGACGCGATGTTCACTCTCGGGAAACGTGAAGAGGTTCAGAATCCGAGGTGGTGGGGCGGTGAGCCGATCTGGGTGACTGCTGAAAAGCAGGGTCAGAGAGCGGCCGCATATTTCTTTCCGGGAACAGAAACTAAGATCAATGGTTTTCAGGCTACCTTTTGGCGTGAGTACGACGGGGAGACAACGAACGAGACGCGGGTCGATACAGTTCTGGAATGGTTCGATCTTCCGGGCTCGGAAAGACCGACGATTTTCACGATGTACTTCAGTGATGTCGATGACGCCGGACACGAATTCTCACCCGACAGCGAGGGAACCAAAGCGGCGGTTCTTCGCGTTGACGAAATGATCGGAAGGCTTGTCGAAGGCCTGAAATCTAGGGGGATCGAGAAAAAGGTAAATCTGATCCTCGTGTCGGACCACGGAATGGCGGCCGTGCCGCAGAACAATTCAGTTGTCCTGGACGACTACTTCGACTCAGGTCTCGCCGAGAGGGTTATATGGGTCAGCGAACTGGTTCAGATCTGGCCGAAAGAAGGAAAAACAAGCGAGATCTACGAGGCGATCCGTTCCAGACTTCCGCGGAGTGTACGAGTGTATCGAAAAGAAGATCTTCCGGCTCGGTTCAAATGGACCGACCACAGACGGATACCGCCGATCGTCGTTATCCCCGATCCGGGCTGGATTGTAGTGAACCGGGAACGTTTCGAAGAGATGAAAGAGAGCGGTCGACTCAATGACGTTCGGGGTTCACACGGGTACGACAACCTTGCGCCTGAGATGCGGGCACTCTTCATTGCCAGCGGCCCCGCCTTTAAGAAGCGGACGACGATCCTCCCGATACGAAACATCGAGATCTACAACCTGATGTGCAGTATTCTTGGCCTCGATCCGGCGCCGAACGACGGCGATTTTGAGAATGTGAAGAACATTCTCAAGTAAGTCAAAAGTTGGCTGCTGGAAAAACCCAACAGGATGGACAGGATAGATAGGATTGCTACTCCAAAGTACTGACGCAGCCCAATACTCAGTTACGCTACCATTCAGATCAAGCTATCCTAATCAATCTGTTACTCTTTTTCTTTGAAACTGAGAAGCGACTTCGAAGTTGGCTGCTGGAAAAACCCAACAGGATGGACAGGATAGATAGGATTGCTACTCCAAAGTACTGACGCAGCCCAATACTCAGTTACGCTACCATTCAGATCAAACTATCCTAATCATCCTGTCCATCCTGTTACTCTTCTTTTAAGGATTAAGATGTTCGACTAACTGTCCGGTCATCAATGAAGAATAATCGTCCCGTAGGGACGAAGTATCGTAGCCCCGGTCTTCAGACCGGGGTACGGCTCCCGCCCAAGCCTTTAGCTGCGTAGCGGCGACAGCTTCTCTTAAATTCAAGGTTCAACATCCAAGGTCTTCAGGTCTTTCAGGATGTTTTCCTTCATCTCCGCTTTCCTCGCGGGCGTCAATTCTGAAGAGTCATCAGTATCTATCAGATTCAGGGTTTTCCGGTTGTACTCCAGGGCAACGTCCTTCCTGCCAGTCTTGAGTGCGTAGTATGCGAAATAATAGTTAAGAGTCGCAGATTCCGGAAAACTGTCTGTTCCCAATCTATAGAGCTTAAATCTATTTTCGAAATCCGGGTCCTTTTTCCAGGCCAGCCAATCCCTGAAGTCGTTGTAGAACTCCTTTGAAAATGGGGTCGGGTTCCGTTCCTTTAGTTTGGCATAGACTTTCTCAACAGATCCAAAACCCGTTCTTATAAATGAATCTTTCAGTTCCGTCGTTGTAGGAGGCGAAGGCAGTCCCTCTTTGAATGAATGCTTGTCGATAACCGATGTGTCTGGTGGTTTAGCTCTCAAGAACTGCAAACTCTTTCGATCCTCTTTTAAGTATGCTTCGAAGAACCTTAGACAATACAGTGCGGCTACTTCGAAGCCTTTCTGCACATCACCCTTTGTCTGTCCGATGATCCCCGGCACAAACCTCTCGAAAACGCCAAAGTTCAAGAAGTGAAACTCGCTCATCTGGGGAAAATGGAAGAAGAATCTGTCAGAGAATTTAAGATGAGAGATGTTTTCCGGGTCGATCGAGGGATGTGGGGCATAAATTGCAAGAATCGGCTTATTCATGTCTTGAGGACTATAGAAAGCCGTCCGGCGTAACAGGCTATGGTCGAATTGACTCAGGAAACCGCCATCCAGACTCACTACACAGTCAACACTCTGGTTCCTGGCTTGATAAGCAATACTCTGCGATGCGGTTATGGCATTGCCGATCAGACAAATCTTCTCTTTGTCCACCTGTGGAATTTCCAGAACCTTGCCGATCGCAAAACTAAGATCACTTACCGCTACTTCGATCCCCCGGACCGATATCTCCTCTGTGAACGCATGCTGACCCTTCAGTGCAAAGGCGACAACTATGAACCCGTGGCTGGCGAAGAATTCGCACATAGTGCTCTGAAACGCCGGACTGCCCCCATTCGGGAAAACTATCAGGGGAAACTTTTCGTTTACTGGTTCTGCGTTGAAGTATGAATTGGTCTTCAGATCCTTAAGGACTTTTAGCTTTTCAATCGTGAACGAGCCATTGCCTCCAAGGTCATTCGTCTTGGAAATGAACTGCTCATCGGCGAACTTCCTCATCTTATCATCAAGCGATCCGAATTCCGTTTGCTGAGCCATCAGTGCCAGGTAGTGGGAAAACAGCACCTGCTTGTCTCCCTTGCGTACATCTGCGGGATACCAAACATTGATCTGCATTTGTCTGCCTCTCGTTTCCCTGGTTGGAACGAGCCTCCCGTGCCAGCCTGAATATGGGATTGCGGGCCGTGAAACATCAAACTCGAACAAGGTCTTGAAACCGACCTCGTGCGGACCGCTTTGAAGATCGCCCCAGATCCGTGGAATATCCTGACCAAGTACCGATGCGGCCGGGTTCAATACAAGAAAAGCAAGGATCATCCACCACTCGAAGAATGGTGTTATCCAATTCTTAGACATACTGTTCTCCTGAAAAAAGTTGATTCAAAGCTGCGAAGGTCATAGTCTCATGCAGCAGAACATATGTATTGAAGATTGGAAAGGTCAGTTTGACGGGAATTCAGGGAGCAGGCCTCGCTATGTCATCAAAAGATCCGAACTACAAGGAGTTCAAGACAAGGGATTCTCTAATCATTAAACGATTCGTAAACTCAACTATCTTGGTCGAAAACCACGTCCGTAAGCCCTTCAAGTATTCGAATCATGGTCATGAGATCGCCTATTTCATGTTTACCGACAATTGCTCTTATCGAGAACGTATGGGAAGTGTTACCCACCATCATCAACCAAAGACAATCATCTGGCGCCCAAAAGGAATCTCTCATGCGGACGAGGTCAGGGATCCCGACCGTCGGTTCTTTTCTATCTACGTGAGGGACAAATGCCTGAACGAATTCTCGCAGTTCGCGAAGATCCCTGCAGAATTCTCGGAAAGAAACAGTTTCCTTGTGTTCCTGGCGATCCGAATTCAGAAGGAGTTTAGAAACTGGGAGGAGTGTTCGACGCCCATTGCTGAAGGACTGGTGCTTGAACTTCTGGGTCATGCTTCCAAAGAGCAATCGAAGATCGAAAAGCATTGCCCGAAATGGATGACTTACATAATCGACAAACTTGACAGTGAATTCAGGGAGAAACATACGAACGCCAGCCTTGCCGCCGAGGTGGGTCTTCACCCGGTCCACCTCGCAACTGCATTCCGTAAGTTTCAAAATTTGACGGTCGGAGAATATTTAAAGAGGAAGCGGATCAATTACTCGATGCAGCTGCTGTCTGAAAACGAGCTTTCCCTTTCCGAAATTGCTTTCGATTCGGGTTTCTCTGATCAGGGTCATTTTACTCGCGTGTTCAAAGCTGTTACCGGGATTACACCGGGAGCGTTTAGAAACTCTCTATGAACGAGCTCAACGGATTGTAAGCACCGTGCATTTGCCGAAAAGATCAGATGGCTCAATTATTAGAATAAGCCATCCGTTTGGGTGCTTCTTCCTTTAACGCCCAACACTATTCGGCGAGCACTCTGGCCCAATAATCCGATTAATCCTCTCATCCTTTTTATTCTCTACGGCTCTTTATCGGCTCGATTCCAAATCATCATCATTTCCTGTATTATGCAAATCAAATAGTCAGTTGTATTTACGGTGTTCAAAAGAGAAGTTTCCCCTTTTCGAAAATCTCTGCGTAAATGTCTGCATCCACATCCGAAAAAATAGGAAGATACAAGGTGCTCTCCGAGATCGGCGAGGGCGGAATGGGTAAGGTATTCCTTGCGGAAGACTCGGACCTGGGACGGAAGGTCGCATTGAAGGTCCTGCCGGAGAAGTTCTCTGTCGATTCCGAAGGCCTTGACCGCTTCAAGCAGGAAGCACGGGCGGCATCGGCTCTCAACCACCCGAACATCATCACAGTTTACGAGGTCGGCGAATCTGAAGAAACCAATTTCATCGCCACCGAGTTCATCGACGGGAAAACGCTTCGCGAACGGATGGACGGCGAGAAGCTTTCGTTTGACGAAGTGCTATCGATCGTAATCCAGACCGCCGAGGCGCTCTCTGCGGCTCACGACGCGGGGATAGTGCACCGGGATGTAAAGCCCGAAAACATAATGCTTCGGCCTGATGGCTATGTGAAGATCCTGGATTTTGGCCTTGCGAAACTTGCGGAAAACACGGTCCCGAGCGGCGACTCAGAGGACATGACGCGCAAACTTGTGAAGACCCATCCAGGCGTCGTGATGGGAACCGTAGCGTATATGTCGCCTGAGCAGGCGCGTGGAAAGGAGATCGACGCGCGTTCGGACGTTTTCAGCTTTGGTGTTGTTCTTTACGAACTGCTTGGAGGCCAGCCGCCTTTCCAGGGCGAAACGATGACGGACATACTGGCCGCGATAATCAACTCGGAGCCTCCCCCGCTGAAAAGCCTTGCGCCTCATCTTCCGCCTGAATTGCTTAGGATCGTTGGAAAGACCCTCAAGAAACGAAAGGAACAGCGCTACCACTCGACTCGCGATCTTCTGGTCGATCTGAAAGAGCTAAGGGATGAGCTTCTTCTTGAAGCAAAGCTCGAGTCCACAGCGGTCCCTGACCGGCCAGAAGGAAAACCTACCGGTTCTGCGACCCCAGCCAGTACGGACGGGAACAAGGACGCTCTGCTCCTTACCGAGTTCGAGAACCTGACCGGCGAGGCGATCTTTGATCAGACGCTTAAGACGGCGCTGGCCTTCTCGTTGTCTCAGTCGCCTTTCCTGGACATTTTTCCCGATACGAAAGTCAGACAGACCCTGGGATGGATGGGCCGTACCGGAGATGAGAAGGTCACGAAGGAACTCGCTTACGAGATTTGCCTCAGACAAGGTCTTAAGGCTTTTATCACCGGCACGATCTCGTCGATCGGGACCACTTTCGTGATCACGCTTGAGGCGATCAATGCGCGTTCTGGTGAGAGCCTGGGACGCCAGTTCGAACAGGTCAATTCCAAGGAAGACGTCCTGACGGCTCTCAGCAGCGCCGCTACAGGTCTAAGGGAACAGCTTGGCGAAAGTCTTTCGTCGATCCAGAAGTATGACATTCCCGTCGAGTTCGCTACGACGTCGTCCCTCGAAGCGCTGGAATACTTCACGCTAGCTTACGAACAGCAGAATACGGGCAAGACACTCGAAGCCATACCGTTTTACAAGAAGGCTCTCGAATACGACCCGAACTTTGCTTCCGTCTATTCAGGTCTTGGTGTGATCTATGCGAACACCGAGCAATGGACGCTGGCATCGGAAATGGTTGAGAAGGCCTATGAACTCCGGCATTCGGTCAGCGAGAACGAAAAGCTGAGGATAGTCTATTTCTACTACAAGCTCGTGACCGGCGAGGTGGACAAGGCGATCGATACGCTTGAGGTCTGGCGAAGAACATATCCTTCCCATGTCGTCGCTTTGGTCAATCTTGCGGACAGCTACGAGCGGATCGGCCAATCCGAGAAAGCGGTAGAGGTCGCCTACGGCGCGATGAAGCTGGATTCTAACAACGCCATCGCGTATATGAATCTTGCCGAATCGCTCCTTTCACTTGGCCGGATGGACGAGTTCAAAGAGGTGTGCGAAAAGGCTACCCAGAAAAATCTCGACGGCGACTATTTCCACATGCTTCCTTATATGGTCGCCTTTATGGAGGGCGACCAGGAAGAGATGAACCGTCATCTGGCGTGGTTTAACGGGCGCCCGGATGAATATCTTGCACTCGATCTTCGGACCGGTTCCGCTGCTTTCAATGGACAATGGAGAAAGGCGCAGGACTTCTCTAGAAAGTCGGTCGAACAGGCTGCAAGAAGCGGGGCAAGAGAGGTGGCGGCCCAGTTTGCCGCCGAACAAGCGATAAGGATCGCTTTCTGGCGGTCCGGCAGAGGACTTCCTGAACCCGGCGGTTCCCAGTTGTCCTCCGTGCTTCGTACGCAGACTAACAAGGCGCTTTCGTATGAAAGAAGCGCTGTCGCACTCTCACTTTCGGCAATCGCGCTAGCCGTCGGTGGATTGTCAGACGAAGCTTTTGAACTAGTCAGTGAACTCCGTGAATCGCGCTCAAAGGACACGCTCATCAATGAGCTTTGGATCCCTACGGTGCGTGCAGCACTTGAGCTGCAGAACGGACGGCCGAAGGACGCGATTGAGGCTCTTGAACCTGCTGAAAGGTTTGAGCGGGAGGGTTATTTCTATCAGCGGTATCTTCGAGCCTTTGCGTTCGAGGCCCTGGGTTACCCTGACGACGCACTGCGAGAGTTCGTAAAGATACTCGACAACCGGACCGAGTCCGTTCTTTCCTCGATCTACCCTCTTGCACAGCTTGGAAAGGCCAGAATCTTAAAGGACAAAGAAGAGTATGAGAAGTTCTTCGAGCTTTGGAAAAACGCCGACGACGACATGCCTGCGCTCGTTGCTGCGAAAGCGGAGTTTGGTGAGTTGTGAGTTGGCGGAGTTGGTGAGTTGAATCGGAGCGCAGGCGTCCCGCCTGCAATGCGCTGCAGGAAGGAGTTAACTGAGTTTAGTGAGTTTGCTAAGTTCGATTAGTATGGCTGATGTTTCTGGGGCTCTATGACTTGACCGCAGGCAGCCTGCCTGCAATACGTTGCGAGGCCCGAAGAAGCCAGGAAAAATAGGATTCCAAGAATGCTACGAGTCGGGCTCCTAACGGAGCCCGATTCTTTTGGGATCTGAGTCTTCTATAGACATCGTGCTCCTGGCGGAGCGGGAACAGCTCTTCCTTTGATCCTTCTACATTGATTTTGAACTCGCTTACAATTCGATTCGGCATTCGCCTCAGGCACGCTCCCTGACGGTCGCGTTTCCGCCACTTCGTTAAGTCTCTTCCTTTGAACTTTGAACTTTGAACTTTGAACTTTGATCTTTGAACTAAAAACGCGGGTAATCCCGCCGATAAACCACTCACTGCTCGCTTACCTTGTTCCTAATCGTCAATACCGCTATCTCCGGAGGGACAAGAAAACGAAACGGCAGAATGCTAGTCCCGACACCAGACGTGACGAACATCTCGACACCCCTCTCTGTGATGTGACCACGGGCATACTGCTGGCCATAGCTTGAAGGGATCACCGGCGAGCCAATTATCGGCAGCCAGATCTGACCGCCGTGAGTATGGCCGGCGAGAAAGACTTTCAGCTGATCCGAAACCTTGTGCTTGTTCCCCGTAACGAGCCGGATCATATCCGGACTATGACTCAAAGCGATGATGTCTCCTGTACCTTTTGAAGTATCGACTGCGCGCTTTGCTCCTCGTGAGTACACTGCCCATTCATCGACGAGAACGTGGTCTTTAAGCCCGAGAAGCCGCAGATCCGCGCCGCCGATGTCGATCGTAGCCACCTCGTGTTCAAGGACCTCGATCCCATTCGATTCGAGCGTCTTTGCGATCACTCCGGGGTCGTTCCAGATGTCGTGATTCCCAAGTACAGCGTAAACGCCATATCGGGCTTTCAAGGGCCGCAGAAGCTCGGCGATCTTATCGATCGGCATCTTAAGCTTTGTCCTGTCGGCGCGAGTCTCCGAAATGAAGTCGCCGAGTATCACTATTAGATCTGGGTTCTCTTCGTTCGCCTTTTGAACTACGAGGTCAATCTTCGCAGCGTCGCCGCCGTTCGAACCACCGTGTATGTCAGAAATCGCCACGATCTTCAGCCCCTCGAAAGCACGGTTCCAGTTCGAGACCTCGATCTCTGCCCGCGTCACGACAAGCCGCGACGGCTCGACAAAGTACGAATATCCGAGGGCGGCAACGCCCAATCCTGCTAAAAAGGCGAGAAGAATTCCCGCCCTTTGAATCCTGTCCTTGGTAAGAAATGGCATGAACTTACTTCCCGAAATACTCGCGCCAGCGCGCGTCGACAAGCTTGACGGTCTCCGGATGAGGCTCCACTTCCGCCGGATACCAGGGTTTCATTCTTGCGTCTATGACGATCGGAGCCCCGTAACTAATATGATTGTTGCCCACGGTTGCGATCATCGCCGTAATATCCGTGGATGGATTGAACCTGGTCCATGTCGCCCACAGAAACCTGTCGGCCGAATCCGCGAATTCTATCGAATCGTGAAGAACGACTACCTGCCAGCCGCGGAACCTCTGATCTTTTGAAATGCGTTCCTTCAGATCCTTGTCGGACGCATAGTCATCCGCCTCAAGTACTAGACAGCCGCCGCAGAACGGCTTCGCTGCTGTAATACCGCCTGGAAGATCGCCATTAAACTCCCTCTCAAGTTCCCGCTTCGATTCCCCTACGCCGATCAGCATCGCCTTGCTACCGTGATTTATTTTTCCGGATGCATAATCGAGCGTGTCGAAAGAGGTGCGGTCGAAAATAAAGAAGTCTGTAGCCCAGTCGACGCGCTCGAGAATGTGCTCAAAGAGCGACTTGAAATCGCGGAGGTCCTGGGGTTTGTCCGTCAGCATCAGGAATTTGGTAAGCGAGAGCTGACCTTCTCCCAGTATTCGGAAACCCGCTCCGAGGGCCTCCCTTGCATATCTTTCCTTTACGACCGCGGCCGCAAGTGAGTGGAAACCGGTCTCTCCGTAACTCCAAAGATCGATCACTGCAGGCATCACGAGAGGAAACAATGGCGAAAGGAGCTCCTGGAGATAATCCCCGATGAAGAAATCCTCCTGCCGGGGCTTTCCTACAACGGTCGCGGGATAGATCGCCCCCTTTCTGTGGTAGATGTTCTGAACTTCGATGACTGGGTATTTGTGTTGAAGCGAATAATACCCGTAGTGATCTCCGAAAGGGCCTTCAGGCTTGCGACGCAAAGGCGGAACTTGACCAGAGATAACGAACTCGGCTTCCGAAAGCAGTCTGAGGCCGCCCTCAACCGGGCTCTTGATAGTCTCTATCTTTCCGTCGTTCAGAAGCGACGCCAGCATCAGCTCCGGAACATCTTCGGGAAGAGGAGCTATGGCCGCGAGGATCATCGAAGGGGGGCCGCCTAGGAAAACGTTTATCGGAAGTGCCTCGGCGCGTCTTTCTGCCTCGAAGTAGTGAAATCCGCCGCCCTTGTGGATCTGCCAATGGATACCGCACTCTTTCGGACCATACCTCTGGAGACGGTACATCCCGAGATTGTGCTTTCCTGTCGACGGACTTTCAGTATAGACGAGAGGAAGTGTGACGAAATGGCCGCCGTCTTCGGGCCAAAGCTGAAGCAAAGGGATCTTCTCCAGATCGGGCGGCTCCATCCTTCCTTCAATCACAGGACCGTAGCTCTTGGACTTTACCCCAAGTTTCAATCCCGTGTAAGCCATATCCCTGTATTTCCAAAGCTCCGTCGGTTTTGGCGGCAACAGGACCTCGACCATCTCGACGGCCCTTCTGACAAAGTCCTTCGGCATCTTGCCGAAACCGGTCTCGATCCGTTTTGCAGTCCCGAACAGGTTGGTTACAACGGGAAACCGGGAGTTCCTGACATTGGAAAAGAGCAATGCGGGACCGCCCTCGTCGATAACGCGGCGGTGGATCTCGGCGATCTCGAGATACGGATCGACCTCGGAAGTGATCTCTCTAAGATCGCCTTCGCGTCGGAGCGCCTCAAGGAATGTCCCGAGATTCTTGTGCATTGAAAGTGCGAATTTCGGTAAAGAAAGGCGGTCGGCCTCAGAACCAACCGCCATACAATATCGATATTCTATTGCCTTTACGGACTTTTTGCGACCTTCAGATCAGAGCTGTTGAGGTCAAGCCGGTCCGCTTTTATCACTTCGATCGTTCGGTTCGGGAAACGCTTTCCAAGATCATCGATGAACAGCTTTGAATCCCCGACAATTATCAGGTCGCCTCGGGTGAGATTGTCGGCCGCGAACTTTCGAACCTGGGACTCGGAAACCCCTCCGATATCGTCGATAAAGGAATTCAGCAAACCCGGATCAAGTCCGTACAGGTACAGATCGCGAACCCTTGCTGCAAGGCCGTTGTTGGTCTGGAGGCTCCTTCCAAAGCTTCCCGTAACGACCGCTCTTCTTGGCACCATTTCTGTTTCAGCGATCTTTTCCTTCGTCAGCTTCTCGATCTCTTTAACGATCAACTCTGCCACTTCCGCCGCAGACTCATTCTTCGTTTGAGTGATGGCGCTAAAGTTAACACTTGAGCCTCGCCAATCGAAGTCGCTTCGCGCCCCATAGCTTAGGCCCCTCTTTATTCGGATCTCCTGGTTGAGCCGAGCAGAGTAGCCGCCGCCCAGGATCGAGTTCAGCACGAGTGCCGAATCGAAGATGTGTCTCTCCTTGCATTCACCCGAATCATCACAGTCGACCCGCCCCTCCGAAAGACGCTTGGCATAGCCAACAGCAGCCTGCCCGGAATCTGGAAGGTCAATAACCAGCATCCGGCGCACGATCCCGTTCTCGTCGTCATTCGAAGCGGTCAGTCCTCCGGTACCGCTTCTCGGCGCGCCTTCAGGCGATTTCCATCCGCCAAAAAAGAGCCGTCCGTACCGGATAGCCTCTTCCTTCGAAACGTCCCCGGTAAAGATCAGCACTGCGTTCTTCGGATGGTAATTCGAGTAGTGGAAAGTCTCGACATCTCGTGTTCTGATCCTGGAGATCGATTCCGGTGTGCCGTCATTTGTGTGCTCGCCGTATGTATAGCGGGAAGCCACGTAAGACCAGACGGGGCCGGGTTGTTTCAACCTTACCTTGAGCCCGTCGATCTTCTGGCTCTTTACGAGATTGAGTTCTTCCGCGGGGAAGGTCGGCCTCGTGACAGAATCCGCCACGATCGCGAGTGCACGGGGAAGCTTGTCCTTCATTACGCTGACGTTCACGAACGATGAGTTCCAGTCCGCGCCTGAAGAAAGGCTGGCCCCTAGAAACTCCATTTCCTGGGCTATCTGTGTCGCAGACCGAAGTTCAGTGCCTTTGGTGATCATCTCGGCTGTGATATCCGCCAGTCCGGAGTGAGAAGCATTGACCAAGCCCGAGCCCCCTTTTACAAGAAGCGACACTGTCACCAAAGGGAGTTCCCTTTTGCTCACGATCACGATCTTGAGACCGTTGATCAGCTCCACCTCTTCAACTTCAGGGATCTGTACTGATCTGGGGTCCGTCGGAGGAGGCGGAGTTTCTTTTGGAGTCTGGCCGCTTACGAATACTGTACTGCTTGCCAAAAGAACGACACAAAGTGTGAATAAGGCTGAGATATTATTCCTCATTTCGAACCCCCTTCATCGCTTGCAGCGACGTTGGCCTCGGCGTCTTCTTCACCATTCCTGTAATTGATCACTACACGGTTCTTCCCGCCCATGTATTTGTTAACAATCCGCTTTATGTCAGCCGGTGTAACTGACTGCAATCGCGACACTTCCTTATTAGCAGCTTTAGGGTCGCCTTTGTATATTATGGCTTCGCCCAAAGCGACCGCTTTGCCGTTTACGGTCTCTCTCTCGCGAAGTATACGGGTGATGAGAACATTCTTCGCTTTCTCGACCTCGATCGCAGACGGTGCCTCTTCACGAAGCTTCGCAATCTCTTCATCGATCGCCTTCTCCATCTCTAAAGTCGTCTTTCCGCTGGCGGCTATCGAGTAAAAGATCAGAAGCCCCTTTTCCGTCCTTATGTCGGCAAAGAAACCTACGTCCTGTGCGATCTGCTTTTTGTAGATCAGCGATTGATAAAGCCTGGAACTCTCACCGCCGGAAAGGATCGCCTGAAGGATCTCAAGAGCCGGAACGTCATCCGAGTCCGATGGCGGTGCCAGGTAGGTGATGCCAAGCGCGGGACAGCATTCGGGTACGTTGGGACGGAAACGGTCGTATCTCTCCTCTTCGGTCTTGTCTGGTTCAACAACCGAGACCCGTCTGATCTCGCCTTCGGGATTCTTGATCGAGCCAAAATATTTGTCGATCCATTTGTCGAGCTGATATCGGTCAAAATCTCCAACAATGATCAATGATGCATTGTCAGGCCTGTAATATTCGCGATAAAAAGCGAAAGCGTCTTCGAGCGACGCAGCGTTGAGTTCGTCGAGATTACCGATCACGCCGCGTTTGTAAGGATGCTTTTTGAAAGTGAGGCTGTCGAGATACTGGAAGAACATTCCGTAAGGATTAGCAAGGACTCCCTGCCTGTACTCTTCCTTTACGACATCCCGCTCGGAGGCAAAATTCCCTTCATCGACGGCAAGGTTGACCATCCTCTCTGCCTCAGCCCAAAGTAGAGTTTCGAGGTAGTTCGAAGGTATTTCTTCGTAGTAGTTGGTCAGGTCTTCGCGGGTCGAAGCGTTGTTCCAGCCGCCGACGTCTTCTGTAAGCCGGTCCATGGTCTCGTTCGGCATGTTCTTTGTCGCCTTGAACATCATATGCTCGAACATGTGCGCAAAACCTGATTTGCCTTCCGGATCATCCTTGCCGCCGACCCTGTACCACACCTGGACCGTCACCACGGGATTCGACCTGTCCTGAACGGTTACGACCTTTAGCCCGTTTGAGAGCGTGCGCTCAAAGATGGGCATTTCAGGCACCTTCGTCTGCGAGTACGCGGCGACGTTAAGTGCTAGCAAAAGGAGAGCTATGGATAATTTCTTCATTCTGTTTTCTCCAAATGAGCTGCGACTTGTATCTTTGCGGTTCTTAGCGCCTCCGCCCCTTTGCGGGAACCGAGGTTTCTTCAATATGCGACTATGATGCAAATGAGATCTCTCGCAGAGCCGCGAAGACGCAGAGTTCCGCAAAGAAGAAAGCAATCAGATCGCAACCGTCGGCTATATGGCTTTCGAATCGTCGCGCGAACTTCAGTTTGCGCCTGCTTCCCGAGATTCAGTGGCAATCTGCGTCAAGCTAAAGCTCGTCGCACCGCATTCAGTCTTTCATTGGTCAATGCTCAATGGTCCCTGATCAATGTCAAGAGTATTCGTAGAACCCCCGCCCGCTTTTTCTTCCAAGCCAGCCCGCGTCGACATACTTCTTGAGAAGCGGACAAGGCCTGTACTTCGGATCGCCGAGGCCTTCGTGAAGCACGTTCAGGATCGCGAGACACACATCCAGGCCAATGAAATCCGCGAGCGTCAAAGGTCCCATCGGGTGATTCATCCCGAGCTTCATTATCTCGTCGATCGATTCCCGGGTCGCGACGCCTTCGTGGAGCGCGAACACGGCTTCATTGATCATCGGCATCAAGATCCTGTTCGACACGAACCCCGGATAGTCGTTGCATTCGACCGGCACCTTCCCGAGTTTTTCTGAAAGCTCCTTAACAAACGAGTAGGTTTCGTCAGAAGTCTCGATTCCCCTGATCACCTCAACAAGCTTCATTATCGGCACCGGATTGAAGAAGTGCATGCCGATCACTTTATCCGGCCTCGAAGTGGTAGCAGCGATCTTTGTGATCGAGATCGAAGAGGTGTTGGTTGCAAGAACCGCGTCGTTCGAAGCCACTGAATCGATCTCGCCGAAGATAGTACGCTTGACCTCGAAGTTCTCCGTCGCCGCCTCGACGATCAAAGAACAATCCGAAAGAGGTTCATAGTTTGTCGAGCCTTCTATCCTCTCGATGGTCGAGGTCTTCTCTTCCTCGGTCATCTTTTCCTTGGTCACAAACCTGGAAAGGCTCTTGTCTATCGCTGAGATTCCCGTTTCTACAAACTCTTCGGCGACATCGCACATTACGACATCAAATCCATTCACCGCCGCCGTCTGGGCGATCCCATTTCCCATCGTTCCTGCACCGATCACACCTATCTTGTTGGTCATATTCTAGTTCGTATTCAGTCTGTTGAGTCTACTCAGTCTTTTGGGTCTATTAAGCCTATTGAGTCTATCGAGTCTAAACAGTCCATTGACTCTAATGAGTCTGTCTAGTCACAAAGCGGATTCGTCCCCACTACTCCCCACTCAAGACCTTCTTCTCAGTCCTCAGTCCTTTTCTCTCAGTCCTGCCGCTACTGCCAGCTATTCGGAGGCGGGGCATTCCGATGAATTAAACCGTCATACAGCGACTTTCCCTGTTCCCCCAGGAAAAACCATAGCCCGTAGGCACCCAAGGCAGTTCCGAGAGGAAAGCTTGTTAGGCTCAAAACACTTGCGATGATACCGAGTATTTTTCCGATCTGGGCTTCCTTGTAGACCTTCCAGCCGGAAATCAAAAAAAAGATCGAGAACACCAGCAAGAAAAAAGCGATACCGATCGCCAGGACCACAAAGATCCCGCCCGCAATGGCAGCCTCCTCGTCCGGTCCTGCGGCGATCAGCATCGTTCCCATCCCACCGTAGATCAGTCCGATACCTAGAGCTCCAAGAAGCGTAAGGCCGCCGAGTATCATAAAGAAAATGCCAAGAAGTCTATTGTGGTCTCTGGCTGTCATTTGTTCAACTCCGTTTCCAATGCCGTAGTTCTTTTTTCACAGACACTTACGGCTATTCGGCGGCCATTGTTCCAAGGCGGCTAATCTCTTTCGACGGCCATAGCTACGGAGTTGCCGCCGCCGAGACAAAGCGCAGCGACACCCTTCTTAACTCCCCGGCGCTTCATTTCGTAAAGCAGCGTAGTAAGGACCCTCGATCCGCTGTTGCCGATCGCGTGCCCAAGTGCGACCGCTCCGCCGTTAACATTGACCTTCTCCATATCCAGACCGAGTTCTTTCATCACTCCAAGAGCCTGCACCGAGAACGCCTCATTTAGCTCAAAAAGATCGACGTCTTCCATAGTCCATCCGGCCTTCTCGAGTACGTTCAGGACTCCCTGGACCGGCGCCATCATGATCAGCTTCGGCTCGATTCCAGATGTTGCATACGCTACGATCTTTGCGAGCGGTTCCGCGCCAAGCTCAGCAGCCTTTTCTGCCGATGTCACAACGACTGCCGACGCACCGTCGTTAACACCGGGCGCATTTCCTGCCGTTACGGTTCCGCCGTCCCTCTTAAAGGCAGGGCGAAGATTTCCGAGCGCTTCTACAGAAGTGTCGTCGCGGATGGTCTCGTCCTTGTCGAATATCACCGGATCGCCCTTCCGCTGCGGGATCTCGATCGGGAAGATTTCTTCGTCAAAACGCCCTGCGTCACGCGCTTCCATCGCCTTTCGATGAGAATTGTATGCGTACTCGTCCTGTTCGTCTCTGCCTATCTGGTACTTCTCAGAGACGACCTCGCCTGTGTTCCCCATATGCCAGTTCTCGAACGGGCACCAGAGGCCGTCGTGTATCATCAGGTCTACATTGGTTTTGTTCCCCATCCGGTAACCCTGGCGTGCTTCGGGAAGCGCGTACGGGATGTTGGACATCGACTCCATTCCGCCTGCAACGACAAAGTCCGAATCGCCCAGCCTTACAGACTGCGCTGCAAGAGAGACTGCCCTAAGCCCGGATCCGCAAACCATGTTCACGGTCAACGCAGACACCTCGGGCGGAAGTTCCGCCTTGATAGCCGCCTGCCGAGCCGGAGCCTGTCCCAGGCCGGCTTGAACCACGCAGCCCATGATCACTTCGCTTACATCTTCCTTGCTAATTCCTGCGCGTTTCACAGCTTCCTTTACCGCGGCAGCTCCTAAATCGGTAGCAGAAAAAGGCATAAGGCTACCCATATACCTGCCGGTAGCAGTTCGGGCCGCACTGATTATTACTGCTTCTTTTAGTTCACTCATTTATTCTTTTCCCTCTGAAATATGAAGTCTGGTATTGGTTTTTCGAAACTTAAATCTTCTCATTTCGAGAAAACGGAATCAAAACGCTGAGGACTGAGGGAAGATAGTCGAGAAAGTTGATATTTGATAATTGAGAATTGGGTTTCCTAATTGTTTGAGTAGTTTCGATTGTGCATTGCAGTCAGATCGAGCAATAAGGCATCATTCGATCACCAATCTTCAATCTTCAATCTTCAATTTTCAATTTTCAATTGCTCAGTCCTCAGTCCTTATCTCTCAGTTCTGACTTTCGCCGATGTCCTCATTCCAGATCTCCGAATGCTCTTCAATGAAATTACCCAGTAGATCTTTGCATTCCGGATTATCAAGGTCGACGACCTCCACGCCGTGTTCCCGCAACCAGTCGATGCCGCCTGAAAACGTCTGAGATTCACCGACGATTACCGTCCCGATACGGAACTGTCTAATGAGACCGCTGCAGTACCAGCAGGGGGCCAACGTGGTCACCATTATTGTATTCGTGTAGTCCCTCTGGCGGCCCGCGTTTCTAAATGCATCCGTCTCGCCATGGACCGATGGATCGTCGTGCTGGACCCTACGGTTGCGGCCTTTTCCAAGCAAGTTTCCCTCGCGGTCGAAAAGTGCAGCTCCTATCGGCACTCCGCCTTCTTCAGATCCTATCCGGGCTTCGCGGATCGCGACCGCAAGCATTTCCTCGTTTGTCATCACGTCACACCTAATAACATTACCGCTTCTTGAATCGCCATCCCCCGCGCCATAAGATTCGGATTATGTCACAGGATTTTCAGGCAGGCGACTTTCTTATTTTTCAGCTCGAAGCCGGGTATGGCCTCTTGCGGCTTTTGGACATCGATGAATACCAAGACGAGCGGATCTGGCACTTGATCGCTTACGAGGATCTCTTCCTCGATGTTGACAGTGCAGATGAAGCGATAATCGCCAACAGATCGTTCAAAATCGCCAAACACCACCTCGCTCTGACGAACCGTGCGTTCGAGGCTACTCAGACCGCGAGGATGGGAAATGTGCCGCTTGAGGATTCGGAACTTGTAGTATTGAAGGACTGGAAATCGTCCGACGAAAAAGAGGTCTCTGACCTGTCGGTTCGATTACTACTTGGGCTAAGGTGACGCCGGTTCGCGGCTAAACGTTCGGGGGCACGTTGTAGAGGCTGTCTGAAAGGGCAGCCTCCTCGTCGTGAACCGGAGTACCGATGTTTCCAGGGAAGTCGCTCTTTAGTTGCCCCCCGTTTCAACGGGGGAAGCACAGGGTCTCTCACTATCCTCGGCCGGCTTTAGCCGGCGAATTTTGGGGCTGAAGCCCCTTTTTTGAGTGTGATGCCAAGTAACCCCCCGCTAAAGCGAGGGGCAACTGATATTCGATTTGCAAGAGGTCTTGCGAGCTTGAGGAATGATCGAGCGCCTCAGGAGTGCCTTTTCAGACAGCCTCCTAGGATACGCCGTCCCTACGGAACGGTGCTCAGTCTCTCTTTGGATTCGATCTGGAATTTGGAATCTGAAATTTGAAATCACGAAGCGAAGCGCAGTGTACTTGAACTTTGAACTTGAAACCGACTCGGAACCTGGAACTAGGAACCCGGAACTCGACTAAATTCCGCGTCTTTTCATCTCCCGGCTGATCAGATCGAGCTCGCGGCTCATCTGGCCGGTCACCGAAGTATTTTCCTGCGCTCGTCGGATCAAATACGGGACCGCATCTTTCACGGGTCCATAAGGGACGTACTTTGAGACGTTGTAACCGTTGTCGGCAAGTATATACGAGAGATTATCGCTCATTCCGTAAAGCTGCGAGAAAAAGCAGTGGGGGTGGTCGTGCGGAAGCTCTTTCTCTTCCATCAACTGCGCCATTTCCTGGGTGCTTTCCTCGTTGTGGGTGCCGTTGACGAAAGAGATATCGTCAATATTGTCCAGGCAATACGCGACGGCCGCGTTAAATGCATCGTCGGTCGCGGCTTTATCGGGCTGGATAGGATCCGTGTATCCCATTTCTTTGGCACGCTCCCTTTCTTTCTCCATATAAGCGCCTCGAACAAGCTTCACCGCAAGAATGAAACCTTTTTCTTTCGCTTCCAGATGCGTCTTCTTGAGATACTCAAGCCGGTCGTGGCGATAGAGCTGTATCGTCGTATAAACGATGGGTTCCTCGCGATTACATTCTTCCATCATTCCCATCGCCAGCTGATCGATCGCGTTCTGGATCCAGGATTCTTCCGCGTCGATGAAGACGGGCTGATGGATCTTTCTCGCATATTCACAGATCTCGCGGACCCTTCGCTGCGCGCTTTCCCATTTCGTCACGTTTGAAGGCTTCAATTCGGCCCCTGAAGAGATCTTCTCAAGCGTACCGAGGGGCGCAATGCCCGTGATCTTGAAGACCGCGAAAGGTATGTCGTCGTCATTCTTCGCACGATCAAGATTGCGTATGACCTCTTCTTTCCCGTGTTCAAAGTCGTGTTCGCTTGTCTTTCCCTCGACAGAGTAGTCGAGGATCGCACCGATCCCGGAATTTCCGAGACGGTCGATCGTCGCCTGGCATTCCTCAATAGTCTCGCCTCCGCAAAACTGCTCAAATACGGTCCTTTTGATCAGCCACTCCACCGGTAGCCCGACAGACAAAGCGAAAGAGGCGGAGCGGGTACCTATCTCGTTAAGGATCGGCGAGTTCAAAAGGCGGAACAGCCGGTATTTTTCGCGAAGTTCACTGTTGGATTTGTCCTTGAACGCCGTTTCGGTGTCCTGGAAATCCAGCCTAAATTCACCCATACGAATAATTTAACACAGGTTCTGAACGATCGCGGAGAGGACAGAAAGTGACCGGCCGCAGAAGGAATTGTCACTCATCTGCTAATGCCGTATCATTTAGGTTTTTCGCCCCCCGGCGGGGCATTCTGGTTTTAGGGGACATACAAGATGGGCAAAGGATTACCGAAGAGAAGCGAGGATTACTCGGCGTGGTACAACGAGATCGTAAAGCGAGCCGGCTTGGCTGAGAACTCGCCAGTCCGCGGCTGCATGATCATAAAGCCATACGGTTTCGCGATCTGGGAAAAAATGCAAAAGGCACTTGACGATATGTTCAAGGCTACCGGTCACCAGAACGCTTACTTCCCTCTTTTCGTTCCCAAATCGTTTCTTGAAAAGGAAGAGGAGCACGCAGAGGGCTTTGCCAAGGAGTGCGCGGTGGTGACCCACTACCGTCTTAAGGCGAATCCGGATGGCCCGGGGCTGATCGTCGACGAGAACTCCGAGCTTGAAGAGCCGCTTATCATCCGTCCTACTTCCGAGACTGTGATCTGGAACGCCTATAAGAACTGGATCCAGTCGTGGCGTGATCTCCCGATCCTCCTGAACCAATGGGCGAACGTCGTCAGATGGGAAATGAGAACGCGCCTGTTCCTAAGAACGGCTGAGTTTTTGTGGCAGGAAGGTCATACCGCCCACGCCACAGAGCAGGAAGCGATCGAGGAAACCGAGCAGATGCTCGGCATTTATTCGACCTTTGCCGAAGAATGGATGGCGTTGCCGGTGATACAGGGCTTGAAGACCGAATCGGAAAGGTTCGCAGGTGCTGTCGAAACGTACTGCATCGAGGCACTCATGCAGGATGGAAAGGCTCTGCAGGCGGGGACCTCCCACTTTCTTGGTCAGAACTTTGCGAAAGTGTTCGATGTGAAGTTTGTCGATCAGAACAACGAGCAAACCTACGCGTGGGCGACAAGCTGGGGGCTTTCGACACGTATGATGGGCGCGCTTGTGATGGCACACTCGGACGACAACGGGCTTGTACTGCCGCCGAATCTTGCTCCCACACAGGTCGTGATCGTCCCGATCTACAGGGACGAAGCCGACCTGCCAAAGATCTCTGAAAAGGTCGGTCCATTAATCAAAGATCTTGAATCTCGCGGCATATCGGTCAAGTATGACGACGATGATAAATATAAACCCGGCTGGAAGTTCGCTGAGTACGAATTGAAAGGAGTTCCCGTGCGGTTGGGAATCGGAATGCGGGATCTTGAGAACGGCACGATCGAGGTCGCCCGCCGCGACGAACTTTCAAAGGAAACGCGTCCGATCGAAGGAGTGTCGGATCACATCGAAGGCCTGCTCGAAGAGATCCAGACGAACCTCTACGACCGCGCTTTGAAATTCCGTGAAAAGAACACGTTTTCGGTGGATACGTGGGAAGAATTCAAAGCTCAGATCGAAGAAGGCGGCTTCGTTTCTGCCCACTGGGACGGAACAGCCGAGACCGAGGCGAAGATCAAGGACGAGACCAAGGCCACAATCCGCCTCATCCCCTTGAATTCGCTCGAGGAAGCCGGGAGCTGTGTCTACTCAGGCGAGCCCTCCGCGAAACGTGTCGTTTTTGCAAGGGCGTATTGAAGAAGGAGTCAGAAGTCGGAAGTCAGGAGTCAGAAGTGACGACTAGGTAGCCGGACCAGTGGCGGGAACGCGACCGTCAGGGAGCGAGTCCATTTTTTCACTGAGATCAGTTCTGATATGAAGCAACCAGACAGATAACTAGCGCCTTTAACCCTTACCGGCAGGCGCTAGTTTGACTTCAAGAGAAGAATTATTCGTCCAGATTATCCAAGGAACACATCCTCACTCCAGACCTCGACATATTCGGCAGTGTCAGCCTTTTTAAAGTAATGCCCGACGTTCAGGATCTTCCCACCGTCCTTCTGCAAGTGGTCGATGAATGATCGTGAAATGGTAAACTCGATCTTTGCGCCGGGCCGTAGAACTTGCTCCTCCATCCCCGTACCGCAGAGAAAGAGCGGCCGTTTCGTTCCGTCTATCTTGAATTGAAGCCCGTCCAGACCGGAATCGGGATAAGACATGTAGACCGCGTCGGTATCGCCGGCATTATGGGCGACAAACCTAAGCACCTCATTGTTATTCTTTGTTTCTGAACCAAGGTACCGAATCTCTACAAATCCCTTATCCACAGGGGAGAGTGTTGAGTTAGGTCTGACATCGGTTGATTTCGAAGTTGCCGCCCCGTCCGGGAGTTCACTGAACGCCTGTACCCCTGAAACGAAGAACAGGCCGATCGTGAATGCAGTAAGAAAAGAAAATGCCCTGATTGCTGTATATGTCATTGGTCACCTCGTATGAATTGCTCCGTATTAGTTACGGTTCTCTAACGACGACGGTCCAAAGACTTGCAAGTTCGGGTTAATTAATCTGGTTAATTCGTTTTTCTCGACGTCTCGTTCGTGATCTCAAAGGCCCCTGTGCAATCAACTACATGATTCGAAACAGTCTGAGACTTTCCTGGGAATCGCAGAGATTAGAAATAGTGAACCTGACCTCACTAGCTTTCACCGACGCTCCCTGACGGTCGCGTTTCTGCCGCTGTTCACGATTCACGATTCACGATTCAGGATTCAGGATTCACGATTCTCCATTCACGATTCACGATTCACGATTCACCATTCACGATTCACAATTCACAATTCACCATTCACGATTCACCATTCGCCATTCACGATTAACGATTAACCCGCGCAGCTAAACCAACTGCGAGTATTTCTCCACCTCGGCGCGCAGGAACGGATTCGTCTGGAAGCTCGCCGTGTGGCCTTCCGCTTTTGTGGCTCTCTGAATATGCCAGTATGAGAGCCCCAGGCTCCCGATCGCTCTAAGATACCTGCGCCGGTTAAGGAATTTTCCGCTTGTGATACCGCCGATCGGCCAGAGAATGCTCCGGACCAGCGAAGTCGCGATATCGAGGTGCTCCTGCTGGATAAGGCCGCGCGCGACGTCCATCGCAAGCATTTCGCGAAGAGTCTTGCTCTGCCGCCGCATGATAAACAGGCTGAAAACGATGAATATCAGAAAGACCGGGATCTCGAGGATGGCATAACCGATCAGAAATCCGCAGATCCCCAAGTTCATGCCGCCGAGCCCCACGGCGTTGCAATAGACCGATGTACCGCTTGCCTCGAGCAGAATCGCGGAGAACACACCCATGCCGTTCCAGGTCGCGTGGAGAAACATCGCAGCGCCGAGTCCGACGATCGGAGCGAGGATCCTGATAAACCAGTTGTGCGATTCCCTCGCGATCCCGCATCCGATCCCCGTCATCACGGTAAACGTCACGTGAGCAAAGGGCGACAGGATACCTCTCAGGAAGAACATCATCGCCAGACCGCCGATACCTTCAGCAAGGAACCCGCGTCCGTAATAAAGTACGTTCTCAACCGCGGCAAAACCGAGCGCGATCACCCCGGCAAACACGATCCCGTCCAATATGTCGTCGAACTTCCGGCGGAAAAACAGAAGCATCGCCAGCAGGCCCGCGCCTTTCATGATCTCCTCGATAAACGGTGCAGAGATCACTGCGCCGGCCAACTGTCCGATAATGGCATTTCCTGTCGAAGCTGCGGCAACGATCGTGAAGACGTCGTTCACGATCGCAGATGCGAGGATCGCCACCACGCCGCCCCACGCAAAACAAAGCAAGAGAAGCCAGAACGGCTCAGGGTCGTAACGATCCAGCCAGAGAAGAGGTGCCAGATAGAGCGCGACAGGAAGGAAAGCGGTTACGGTCGCTACAACGGTCGCTATGGGTCCAAGACCGGCCACGATGAGCAGCAGGACCGGCAGCGAAGCGAGAAGTATCAGACCGGTCATTACGGCGACTGCTATATACATACCGGTCTGCGGCGGAGCCATCTTGACTGCAGGGGCGCTCAGCCCTAAACCGCTCACGCTTTGCGAAAGATTTTCGGGTGCGCTTTTAACCTTTTCGGGCTCTTGTTCAGCCTTAAACATCGGTCCGGTTGTCTGGGGGCTCGGGATCTGAAAGCCCTCGGTGGGTGCCAGTCCGGGAACCGCTGTCTCAACCGATTCGGGCAATGACATATCGATCTGGACCTGCGCCCGGACGCCGTCTTTTCCAAAGGAGATCTCGTCTCCATTGCTCAGCAAGGCGTTGGAAACCCTGTCTCCGTTTAAATAAGTCCCGTTCGTCGATTCATTATCGCGGACAAAGAACCCATCGTCGGTAGCGTAAACAAAGGCATGTTGGGAAGAGACGATCTTGTCCTCTAACGGATCGAACTTCACGCTGCAGTTCTGGCTTCGTCCGATAAGCAGATGTCCACTTTCAAGATCGAACACCTGTCCGGCGATCGAGCCATTCATCACGGTCAGTCGCAATTTCATACGCGCACTATCTTCAACGGGGACTTAATTTGTCAAGTGAATTGTCTATTCGCGAACGGTGAACTCGCGTCAGTACGCGAATCGCTGTCGGTAATTCAGATGTCTGTATTCATCCAGCCGAAAAGGTCAGAAGGTCTGCGAATTTCCTCATTATCATCAGTTACGCCCCGCTTTCGAGGAGGGAATTGACAGGGGCAAAACTGCTCGCCGGCCGGTTCTAGCCGGATATTGCGATGGAGATGCCCCGGAACGAATCATCTTGACTATCTCACTCCCGCTTAATGCCGGGGGCGAGCCACCATCGTTTGACCCAGACCTGACTCGGCTTACGGCGAAACTGACAAGAAAGAGGCTGCCCTTTCAAGCAGCCTCGCCTTGGATCCGGTTATGAAAAATCGCTAGGAAGCCTTCGACGCCTCTCTAATCACGAGGTCAAATGTTCCCGGCGCTACCTTTCTGAATCGCCTATTCCTGTTCAGCGAAACTGCGATCGAAATGGTTGGATTGTTGCCTTTGAACTCAAATCCACCTGCCACAAGCAAGTTGTAGAGCTCATTCACGTGAAGAGGCTCTCCGGACTCCCTGAGGATCAAAGTACAGGCCTGAGTGATCGTCCGGTCTGCAAACCTCTGGCTTACAGGCTCGATGTGATCGCTGATCGCAGGAACACTTCTACCGCCTCTGGGAGAACCACTGGAACCTCCTCGCTCAGAAGCCCTTTCGTAGCCGTCTAGCAGATTTGAGTCGCTCTTGTATCGTTCAGATTTTGACGCTTCTCTTTCCTGAAATTTTCGCAGGTCCGGCGGCAGCTCGTAATCGTCGTCGACCTTCAGCGTAGGGATGTGCCTCGGTCTCTTGTCGGATCGCATCGTTTCCAGAAGCCCATAGATTGCGGCTTCCGTTTGTTGGGCGTGCGTATCGAGTGCCTCGATATCCTGGCGAAGCCGGTCCGCCTCGCTTTCCACCTCCCGCAATCGCACGAGCAGACGCTGCTGAGCGTTTCTTGTCTGACGCAAGCTCTTCTCAAATGTAGCTATGAGAGTCTCGTTCGGATTGATGTCGGACATAACTGGAAAGAGGTAACCGCTTGAAGAGGGTAACTAGTTTTTACGGTTGATCATAAGTGAAGGAACTTCACCTAACGCTTCACCATACCTCGTTTCCGGCAGGAGTTCAAGATTTTTTACTGCTTTGGCCGCAAATCTGTGTGCCGTTGAGCGGGTTTCTTCAAGGGTTCCTGACTTCTCAAGCTTTCCGAGAAGCTGTTCGCGGATTCCGCTGTCGTATTCTCCGGTCCGCATTATTTGCTCGAGCAATGCGCAGACAGATGGATCTTTTCTCACCAGCAATATCAAAGGCAGCGTAAGTTTGCCTTCAAGCAGGTCAGCTCCCGAAGCTTTACCGAGAACCTGCTTGTCTGCCGTGAAATCCAGTACGTCGTCGGCAAGCTGGAATGCCGTACCGAGGTTCATTCCGTAATTCCTAAGCTCTTCTCTTTCATTTGGGTCGGCACCCGCGAGAATCGCCCCGATCTCGCAGCAAGCGCTGAAAAGATAAGCGGTTTTACGCCGAAGAATGTCGAAATAGTCTTCCTCGGAAATATCTGTCCGGCCGAGCATCGTAAGCTGGATCAGCTCGCCTTCGGTCATCTTCCGCGTCAGTTCCGTGAGAATATAGAGTATCTCCAGGCTTCTCTCTTTGAGAGAGGTTTCGAAGGCCGACATATATAGCCAGTCGCCCATAAGGACCGCCGCCTGATTGCCGAACTTCGCATTTACCGTGACCGTGTTTCGTCGCGTGGCGGCGTTGTCGATGATGTCGTCGTGTACGAGCGTCGCAGTATGGATCATCTCCATCACTGTGGCGAGCCGGATCACGTTCTCCGAACTTCCTTCGCCGCCGGCCGCCTTGTTCGCCAGAACCAGAAGCGCCGGCCTCACCCTCTTGCCGCCCGAAGCCCGCAGGTACTCGCCAAGATAGCTGATCACCTGTACGTTCGAATTCGCCTGCCGGGCAAACTCCGCCTCGACGAGTTCCATCTCGCCTCGGATAAGCCGAAGAATTCCAGCCATTCCCGCGGGATATCTCGATTCGGCAAATTGCGCGCTGAAGGTTTGCATCGGTATCTAACGATAGTTATCGAACTGCATGTCTATGCCGAAGTCTTTCTTCTTGAGTTCCGCGATCACTTCTTGCAGGTCGTCCCGCTTCTTGCCCGAGATCCTCACCGATTCGCCCTGGATCGCGGCCTGGACCTTGATCTTGGTGCCCTTGATGAACTTCACGATCTCTTTGGCCTTTTCAGTCGGAATTCCCTGTTGGATGGTCACGATCTGCCTGATGGTGCCGCCCGCCGCGTCCTCTTTCGGCCCGTAATTAAGGGCCTTTAGCGAGACTCCGCGCTTCACGAGCTTTGATTGAAGCACGTCGTTGAGGTTCTTCAGTCTCGTATCGTCTTCCGCGGAGATTATCAGCTCGCCGTTGTGAAGACTTACGAGAGCCTTGCTTCCTTTGAAGTCGAACCGCTGACTGAGTTCCTTGCGAGTCTGGTTGATCGCGTTCTGTACTTCCGAAAAATCGGTCTTTGAAACGATATCGAATGAATTGTCTTTTGCCATCTTACCTTTTGATCCTGTTTCCTCTTAAATCTCTATTCCAAAAAACTGCTCAAAATTCTTCGTCGTCTGGGCCGCGATAGCTTCCGGTTTCTCTCCGTAAAATTCCGCGAGAAAACGCGCAGTGTCGGCGACATAGACCGGTTCATTCCTTTTGCCCCTGTGAGGAACAGGTGTCAGGTAGGGGCAATCGGTTTCGATGAGCAGCTTGTCTCTCGGAACCACCGCAGCAGCACTCCGAAGCACTTCGGCGTTCTTGAACGTTACATTTCCAGCAAACGAGATCATGAATCCGAGCGGGATAAGCGACTCCGCCATCTCAGCAGTCCCACCAAAACAGTGCATGATCCCGCCGGCAAAACCTTCGATCGAGCATTCTTCCGAAAGGATCTCGACCGTCTCGTCATTCGCCTCGCGGCTGTGAATGATGATCGGCAGGCCAAGTTCTCTCGCCGCACGGATCTGCTTTCGAAAGACCCGCTTCTGTACATTTCTGGGAGAATGATCGTAGTAGAAATCCAATCCGATCTCGCCCCAGGCGATCATCTTGTCCGACGAGGTTATTAGTTTGCGAAGCCTCTCTTCAACTCCTTCAGTGTATTCGGAAGCGTCGTGGGGGTGAATACCGGCTGATCCGAATATGCAATCGTATTTCTCAGCCAGCTCCAGCGTGCGTTCGAACGAATCGTGCTCCGGACTCCCGGTCCCGACGTTCAGCATCGCAACCACCCCTGCATTCTTCGCCCTTTCGATGACCTGATCCAGGTCCTCTTCGAACTTTGGCCCGTCAATATGGCAATGGGAGTCGACCAGCCTCACTTGAGCCTCGTGCCGTTGGCAATATCTTCAGAGAACGTCGCGAGGACCGGTTTCCCGGATTCCGGATCGGATGCCGCGCATACCATTCCTTGCGATTCAAGCCCGAAAAGCTTTCTTGGTTTGAGATTCGATACAACGACGACCTTCGTACCAACCAATGACTCCGGATCGTAATGTTGAGCGATCCCTGCCAAAACCTGTCTCGGTTCATCTTCACCAACATCAACCTCGAACCTGAGGAGCTTGTCTGAACCGTCGACCCTTTCAGCCTTTAGAATTTCCGCCGCGCGAAGTTCTACCTTTACAAAATCCTCGATCGATATAAAACCGTCGTCTTCAGGTGCGGGTTCCTGCTTGTTTTCCCGCTTAGGTTCCGGCGCTTTTTTCGCCGCCTCTATCTCACTCATTATTTTTTCCTTGTCCAGCATCGGGAATACGGGCTCGCTCTTTCCAACTTTATGGCCTTCGGCGATCCCGCCCCATTTCAATTCCGAAGGGTCGAATTCGGCGGGTTCTCTTTCCAGACCCAGTTGTTTCCAAATCTCTTTTGTAGCCTCAGGCATCACGGGATTCAGGATCACGCCAAGCCAACGCAGGGTCTCTATGGACCTATACAAGACTGCATTGAGTGTTTCCTGCTGGTCGTCGTCCTTTACAAGTTTCCAGGGAGCCGTGTGCGTGATCATCTTGTCAACAAAACTTATGATCCGCCACACGGCCTCGAGCGCGCCAGAGAACTCAAAATCATCGAACTTTCGCAAGAATTCATCTCGAGCAAGCTCGATCACAGCAACCAGCTCAGCTTCATCAGGACTGAGCCCAGCGCGTTTCGCAAAAATGAACTTCGACTCGTGAATCACCCCGGAAGGTACTTTTCCCTCGCGGTACTTATGGATCATCGAGAGAGTGCGCGCCGAAAGATTTCCAAGGCCCTTCGCCAGATCCGCATTAAGCCGGTCGGCGAGGCTGTCATAGCCGAATCTGGAATCTTGGCCAAACACCATCTCCCGCAGAACGAAATACCTGACTCCTTCCACGTAATAGTGCTCTTTGAGCATCGACGGCTCGATTACGTTCCCTAACGTCTTTCCCATTTTCCGACCGTCGGCATCAAGCCACATCCCGTGGGCGTAGACCGTCTTGGGCAGATCGATCCCGGCCGCCATAAGAAACGAGAACCAATAGACCGAATGAAATCTCAGAATGTCTTTTCCGATGAAGTGATAGGCATTTGACCAGTACTTCTCGAAGTTGTCCGTCCTTCCAGGATCTCCGTAGCCGATCGCCGTAATGTAATTCGAAAGCGCGTCCATCCAGACATACATTACGTGGCCGTCATCGCCGGGAACGGGCACTCCCCAAGAAACTGCCTTTTTCTCTCGGCTGATCGAGAGGTCCTGCAGGCCCGACTTGATGAAAGACACGATCTCGTTTCTCCTCGCAACGGGCCGTATCAGATTCGGGTTGGACTGAATCGCATCGAGCAGCGCATCTTCGTAATCTGATAACCGGAAAAAGTAGCTTTCCTCTTCGACCCTGTCGAGTGGCTTCTCGTGGACAAGGCAGCGCGGAATCTCCTCGCCATCCCTGATCTCGTACTCGGTCTCGGTCTTGAATTCGGCGCATGCGGCGCAGAACCAGGCTTCGTAAAAGCCTTTGTATATAGCCTCGTTGTCTTTCGGTGTTGTGCTGTCGGCGATCTTCAGCCAGAGTTTCTGAACTGCCGCGTAATGAAACTCGTTGGTCGTCCGCATGAAGATGTCGTAACCGCCGTGCGTAGGATCGAGCTCAAAATCGGCAAACAGCTTCTTTATTTCATCTGCAATGAAGTCAACCTGCTCTTTAGGCGTCCGGCCGTTCGCTTCTGCGGCGCGCTGAATGTTGATGCCGTGCTCGTCAGTGCCCGTGAGGAAATAGGTATCAAAGCCTCTTTGACGCTTGTATCGCCGCACTGCATCCGCAACTGTTGTCGTGTACAGATGGCCAAGATGCGGAAGTGAATTCGCGTAATAAATGGGGGTTGTGATGTAAAAAGGCGTCATCGTCGGTAAGGGTTCAGGAGAGTATTAAAATCTTTTTCAGTTCCCACTCGCAATCAGGTCAGCGATTCGAAAAAGCCTTGAACAGCCCCTGTCTTCCGTCTCCTGTCTCCGGTCTCCTGTCTCCTGTCTCCTGTCTCCTGTCTCCTGTCTCCTGCCTCCTGCCTCTTGTCTCCTGCCTTCTGTCTCCCGTCTTCCGTCTCCAGTCTCCTGTCCCTTCCCTATCCCGTAATAAGGCTCATCGCTTCAGCCCGGGTTCTTGGGTCCCGGCGGAATCCTCCGAGAACAGCTGAGGTGATCGTTTTGGCTCCCGGCTTCTTAACGCCGCGAAGTGTCATACAAGTGTGTTCGGCCTCAATAACGACCATCACTCCGAGCGGCTTCAACTCTTCAAACAGAGTATCCGCGATCTGCTTTGTAAGCCTTTCCTGGACCTGCAGGCGCCTGGCGAAGATCTCTGCGATCCTCGCTAGCTTTGAGAGGCCGACGATCCGACCCTCTTTCGGAATGTAGGCGACGTGGCAAACCCCTACAAAAGGCGCAAGATGGTGTTCGCAGACCGACGCGATCGAAATGTCTTTTACGATGACCATCTCATCGTGCGAATCACCGGGAAGTGGAACTACCTCATCACGCGCTTCCTGGCGCATTCCCTCGGTCAGTTCCTCATAGAAGTTGGCTACGCGCTCCGGCGTACGTTTCAGTCCGTCACGGTCGGGATCCTCGCCGATCCCTTCCAGGATCAGGCGGACTCCGCGTGCGATCTTCTCCTGATCAAATTCCTTACTCAAACCGATTCTCCGACAATGAAGTTTGGGGCGTAAAAAGGTGTAAGGCTAGATGTTAGCAAAAAAGTCGGATAACTTTGACCCGTCGAGAGCGCCTTCGGTGCGCACACCCGAACAGAGATCGATTCCGTATGGTCTTACGGCGTCAATTGCTGACGCGACGTTCAAAGGATTCAGCCCGCCCGCAAGATAGACCGGGCACTGAGCGAGATCAACGATCCGCCGGCTTAGACTCCAGTCGTGCGTTCGGCCGGTACCTCCGAGTTCTTTGACCTCTAGAGCCGGATTTCCTGAATCGAGAAGCACGAAATCTACGGACCTTGAAGCGGCAACGGCTTCATCGACCGAACTTTCTTCCCTGACGTGGACAACCTGGACGATTCGGATATCAGGAAGCGCAGATCTGAGTTCTTCGAGGGTTCCTTCAATCGAATCACAGAGCTGAACAGTATTCGTACCGCACCGGCGTACCTGATTAACGATCTCTTCGGGTTTTCGTTTGCTCGTTAGCAGGAATGTCGCCACGGACTTTGGAACAGATGCCGCGATATCGGCGATCAATTCCTCCGGGATGACCCCGGGCCCGGAGGGCATCTCGGATACGAGTCCCAGTGCATTCGCGCCGTGTTCGACAGCCATCGCCGCTTCTTCCCTGGACGAAATACAGCAAATTTTAACTTTTGGCTTTGAGCGCGTTCTCATTCCGGAGTGCGGAATCTATCTCCCTTTCTACCTCGCGGACCGACACATCGTTCCGGTCGGCCAATTCGCGGACCTGCCCGAATTCAGGCTTCGCGTTAACAACTGCGCCTTCGAATCTCGCGACCTTTATCTCTATGTCGCCATATCGCGTAGGGAGGGAAACGACTTCCCTTTCAAGGCATTGCCGGGATACATCCCTAAGCCTTAGACCGATCGTCGTGGTCTCGCGAAACAACAACGATTTTAGTTCTTCTTCCTTTGCAGGTTGGGCGAGGATCGAGATCAGGACCGCTGGGCGGTTCTTCTTCATCTGAATCGCTGTGAACCAGCAATCGAGAGCTCCTTTCTCAAACGCCTTGTCCATTATGTGCCCAAGAACCTGAGGCGTGGCGTCGTCAATATTCGTCTCTATCAGACGCAGGTTCTCATACGCTTCATCAGCTGTCTCATTCGATTCTCCGATCAGAATTCGAAGCACATTCGGAAATTTATCGTATTGCCGTGTACCGGCGCCATAGCCGGTCGACTCGATCTTCATTCGGGGCATAGGCTCTGACGCGTTGCACAGCGCAGCGATGATCGCCGCTCCGGTAGGTGTAAGGAGTTCACCATCGACATCTTCGGAGTAAGCTTCAAATCCGGAAAGTAGGCTAGCTACGGCCGGAGGCGGAACCGGATATTTTCCGTGATCCATTTCGACGAATCCGCTGCCGGTGTGGATTTTCGAAACCGCAAAGCTGTCAATTTTGAGGATTTCGAAACAAACACATGCCCCGACAATGTCAACGATCGCGTCGAGTGCGCCGACTTCGTGAAAATGAACCTTTCCGATGTCGATCCCGTGAACCTTTGCCTCGGCCTCGGCGAGCTTGTTAAAGACTGCCGTCGATCTTTCTTTCACCTTTTCGGAAAGACTCGCGTTCTCGATTATCTCGATTATGTCTGAGAGATGCCGATGGTGATCCTGTTTCGGGTAAATGACCTCTACGTGAGTGGCGCTGATACCGGCCCTGTTCACCCGCTTAACGGCAAGTTCGACTCCTTCAAGACCAAGATTGCCGACTTCCGTCTCCAGGGCTTTTCTGTCAGCTCCTGCATCGAGAAGTGCTCCGAGGATCATGTTGCCGCTCGCACCCGCGAAGCAATCGAAGTAAAGCTTTCGCATACGCGGATTTGACCACAAGGTCTGAAAGAACTCAATGGTAATAATGTCCAGCTCGGCCTTTGAATGTATGCATCGCGTACTTCCGTGTCTCGATTTCTCTCATAGATCAGGGCACAGGGGCATTATTCCCCTGGAATTACAGGCTTTGGCCAACGGCACGGCGGTTGCACTTGTAAAGGGTGAGAGCAAATCAGAAAGGAGAGTTCTTAATTATGATGGAGAAAGACAAGATCATAGAAAAAGTCAACGAACTTATACAGACAAACAAGGACAGTGAAGAGGGCTTCAAGACAGCCGCCGCGAGTGTCGAGGACAATCAGACGACGGCGCTTTTTGAGGAACTTTCAAATCAAAGAGGGCATTTTGCAAGGGAACTGCAGGACATGGTCCAGCAATTCGGAGGCGAGCCCGCAGAGTCCGGTACGTTCTCCGGCACCTTGAAAAGAGGCTGGATGAACATCAAAACAGCCGTGACCAGTGACGACAAGACCGCGGTCCTCAACGAGTGTGAGCGAGCCGAGGACGTGGCCAAGGAAGCGTATGAAGACGCTATGAAGTCAAGGCTGCCGGAGAGCGTATCCGACGTGGTCAGCAGACAGTATCATCTTGTGAAGGCCGCACACGACAGAGTCAAGGCTCTCAGAGACAGGTCCAGGGCCGCGGCAGGGTAAAATCCTGCTTGCCCTGTTTCACCCACCAACTGGGTAATCCAAGCCCGCGGGTCGACACCCGCGGGTATTTTTTTCTTCAATCCCTTTAATCCCCTTCATCCCTTTCTCATAACTTGGAAACGATTTCCCCCGCAGGACCTTTTAACGAAACGTCGCACAAATGACTAAGTGGCGTTTCCTCGGGATTGATCTCTACGAGAAACGCACCCGCGCGTTTCGCGACTTCCGGCAATGCAGCAGCGGGATAGACCAGTGCTGATGTGCCGATCGTGAAGAAGATGTCGCACAACGCGGCAGCTTCGGCGCCCTTTTCATAGGCTCCTTCAGGAAGCATCTCGCCAAACAGCACGACATCGGGTCTTACAGGCGATTTACAGACCTTACACATGTCCGGATCGTGCGGCACATCATCGCGGCTCATCTGGAACAGCTTCGAACAATTCACACACCGCGACCTGTGTATGTTCCCGTGAACCTCGATCACATCGCGCGAACCCGCTGCCCGGTGCAGACCGTCGATGTTCTGAGTTACAAGCGTCAGCGATTCGAAACGCTCCTGCCATTCCGCGATCGCAAAATGTGCCGGATTCGGTTCACAAGCCCTCAGTACGCCGCGTCTGTAATCAAACCATTCCCAGACAGCGGGAAGATCGCTTCTGACCATCTCTGCGGAAGATATCTTGTCAAATCGCATTCCTTTCCAGACCGCCGTCCCGCCGCCTCCGCGAAACGTAGGCACTCCAGATTCCGCTGAAATCCCGGCACCTGTTAGAACAGCTATTCTCTTCGCGCTTTTCAACAGGTCCGATACTTTTTCTACATCGTTACCTTTTTGCGACATCACTTGTAGTGTTTTGAATACTTTATTGTGAAAGCTATACTTTCCCTTCATTTTTTCGGGCTTTCCAAAGATATGGCTTTTCTCGATTTTCAGCAAAAACTGACCTCGGCGCTCGCCGATTTCGCGCGCAGTGATCTCGGTGTGGAGCTTGAGAACATCGCCGCCGAAGTTCCTCCCAAGACCGAGCTTGGCGACCTGGCGTTTCCGGTCGCTTTTGAGCTCGCGAAACTTCTCAAACAAGAAACGGGTGAGAAGCAAAATCCCAGGGCCATAGCGGAAAAGATCGCTCCCGTCCTCGAATCGTTCGATTTTGTCGGCAAAGTCTCAATCGCGGGACCCGGATACATCAATGTTTATTACGACCGAGCGTCATTT
This sequence comes from Acidobacteriota bacterium, assembly GCA_003385635.1. Lineage (GTDB taxonomy): Bacteria > Acidobacteriota > Blastocatellia > Pyrinomonadales > Pyrinomonadaceae > Aridibacter. Next base: position 1,698,898 of record QQUY01000001.1, read on the forward strand.
CTCGCCCGATCGATTAAGACAAAAGAAGAAGCAATCCAAGGCTCGAAGATCTGTGTGGAACACACTTCGGTAAATCCTAACAAGGCGGCGCACATCGGACACGTAAGGAACTCGGTCCTGGGTGACACCTTTGTCAGGATACTCCGCTCTGCCGGATTTGATGTCGAGATCCAGAATTACATCGATAACACTGGGGTACAGGTCGCTGACGTCGTCGTCGGCTTTATGCATCTTGAAAAGAAGGACCTGGAGCAGATCAAGGCACTCGATGAGCAGCTGAAAGAGGAAGGAATTTCATTCGATTTCTACTGCTGGGACTTGTACACAAAAGTCGGACTCGCCTATCAGGATGACGAATCGCTCAAAGAAAAACGTGCTGAAACTCTCCACCTGATCGAAGAAGGCGGCAATGAAACCGCTGAACTGGCAGACTATGTTGCCACACGCAACGTCGAATGCATTCTCGACACGATGGAGCGGCTCTCGATCCGTTACGACCTTCTTCCCAGAGAATCTGAGATCCTGCATCTCCATTTCTGGGAAAAGGCCTTCACAATGATGAAGGAGCGCGGTGCGATCCGCCTTGAAGAGAAAGGCAAAAATGCCGGCTGTTGGGTTATGCCCTTCGAATCGCACGAAGGCAGTGACGAGCACGACACCGACAAGATCCTTGTACGTTCGAACGGGACCGTCACCTATACCGGCAAAGACATCGCTTACCAGATGTGGAAGCTCGGCCTTCTTGGTCTCGATTTCCGGTACAGACATTTTACGACCTACGAGAATGGCCAGGATGTTTGGATCACGACCTCCAAAGAGATGAACGACCAGGCCGGACTTCCGGAATTCGGGCGCGCCGAGAAGGTCTACAACGTGATCGACACCAGACAGTCTTATCCGCAAGAGGTTGTAAAGAAGGGAGTTGCCTTAATCTTTCCGGAGCGCGGAGAGGATGCCAGCGTGCATCTCAGCTACGAAATGGTCGCGCTTTCGCCTTCCGCGGCCGAAGAATTGGGATTTGAGCTCAGTGACGAGGACCGTTCGAAGTCCTTTGTCGAGATGTCCGGAAGAAAAGGGCTAGGAGTAAAGGCCGACGATCTGATCGACCGGCTCGAAAAAGACGCGTTCAACGAGGTCGAGTCTAGGCATCCGGACATTTCGGACGATGAGAAGAAAGCGATCTCGCATCAGATCGCGGTCGGCGCCCTGCGCTACTTCCTGCTCAAGTTTACGAAAAACACTGTCGTCGTTTTTGATTTTAAAGAGGCGCTCTCGTTCGAAGGCGAGACCGGTGTCTATTGCCAGTACACTGCGGTTCGAGCAAATTCGATCTTTCGAAAGCTAAAGGACGAAGACGTCACAAATGCTTCGAGGATGATCTTGGAAAAGCGTGACGCAGTGAATGCGCTTTTCGAGAGTGATGAAGGTGAAGGCATATGGCCGGTTGCGGCGTTATCGGCAAGGCTTGAGGAGACGATCGCCCAATCCGTTGCGACGGCGGAACCCGCGACGCTCGCAAGATACGCGTTCAACCTTTCAAAGGCATTCAATCTTTTTTACCATCATCACAGAATCATCGATGAGAAAGATCCTGTAAAACGTGCCGTTCTGATCTCAGTCGCGGACCGTTCTCGAACCGCTCTGACCGAGACTCTCGCTACTTTGGGCATCCGCGTACCGGAGAGAATGTAAGTCGGAGATTGACAGTTTCGGCAGGCGTCTGTTAACAATATCTGAAATGAACATTGCGGACCGCAGAACTCAAGATTCCTTCGAATGGCTTTGGCAAATGCATGATAGCCATCAGATGGTGTCGTCCGCAAAGCGTACCCTTTAAGGATTCGCACAATTAGAACGAAAGCACACACCATCGGAAGACACCGGTGGTGTTTTTGTTTATGTACGCTTCACAAGATCAGGAAATCGATAGTCTTGCGAGCCTTTTCGGAAAGGCGGACGTGGTTCCAGTAATCACCCGCATGCCGGGCGATCTGCTTACGCCTCTAGCGGCGTATTGTGCGCTCTCGGAAGGCAACGAACGATCATTCCTGTTCGAATCCGTCGAGGGTGGCGAACATTTGGCTCGCTACTCGTTTATCGGCGCGGACCCGGTCCTGAGTGTGCGCGATGAAGGCTCTGAGCTGAGAATCACCAATGAAGGCGTCGAAAGCACTTCAAAGGGCTCGATCCTCGCATTTCTAAGGGAATCACTACCCAGACTAACTTTTCCAGATTTTGACGACCTCCCCCTTTTTCTCGGCGGAGCAGTCGGGTTTCTGGATTTTAATATCTCGCGAGAGATCGAACCTGTGCTTTCCGGAACCGGTAATGATCGGGAAGGACGTGTCGGATCTGAGTTCATGTTCTTCAGGCATGTTGTCGCCTTCGATCACGTCAAGCAGGCGATAAATCTTGTTTCACTGGTCTTCTCTGAAAACGCTCGGAACGGAGCCGGATTCAGGTCACTGATCGTCGAGGCATATCGTCAGAACGAGCGCACAGCTGCGAAGTTATCGAAAGGATTCGGACCAGCCCGATCGGACAAGGTACGCAGGAACGCGCAGGCGAGCTTCGATTCGAATTTTTCGAAGGAGGAGTTTGAGGGTTCCGTCCGAAAGATAAAAGAACTGATAGCCGCCGGCGAGTGTTACCAGGTGGTTCTGTCGCAGTGTTTTTCAAAACAGACGACCGCCACGTCGGTTGAGCTCTACCGCGCTCTCAGATCGCTTAACCCTTCACCGTATATGTTCCTGATGGATCTCGGGAGCCGCTCAGTGATCGGCGCTTCTCCCGAAATGCTTGTTCGATGCAGGGGCGACAAACTTGAATACCGGCCGATTGCCGGCACAAGACCGCGCGGAAAGTCCCGGTCTGAAGATGAAGCGCTCGCCGACGAAATGCTGGCAGATGAAAAGGAACTCTCCGAGCATAGAATGCTCGTTGATCTTGGAAGAAACGATCTTGGGAGGGTGTCTGAGTACGGTTCGGTCGTGATCGACGATCTGATGAGTGTCGAGAAGTTCTCTCACGTCCAGCACATCACAAGTTCGGTATCTTCCACGTTGAGGAGAGGACTTGACGGGTTTCACGCTCTAGCTTCCTGCTTCCCTGCCGGCACCGTTTCAGGGGCTCCGAAAGTTCGGGCAATGGAGATCATTTCGGAACTTGAGCCGACGGAACGTGGGATCTATTCCGGAGCAGTCGGATATTTTGACCATCAGGGAAATCTCGACACTTGTATCGCTATCAGAACTATCTATCTCGAAAACGGGATGGTGAAGATCCAGGCCGGCGCCGGCATCGTCGCTGATTCGGTTCCGGAGAAGGAATTTGAGGAGACGGTTCACAAGGCGAGGGCTCTTATGAAGGCGGTTGAGATGGCAGAAGGCGGCCGCTTTGCGATCGGTCGACGAAATGATTCCGGGGAGGCAGTCGGAGTATGAAGGTTTCCAACCAGACCTATTCGATCAATGGCTTCTTGCGGATGATCGGGGACGGTCGGGATCTTGCATCTGAAGAGGCTGCGGTCCTTTTCGACCTTTTGCGGGCCGAAACCCGCATAGAAAAGCTCATTGAACTTCTAAACGCTTGGAGAGAAAAAGGATACACGTCCACGGAGATCGCCTCGTGTGCCTCGATTCTCCGAAGAGAGGTCAAGAGAGTGGCTTGCAGACATGATTCGTTCATCGATGTTGTAGGTACAGGCGGAAGCCGGGTAAAGACGTTCAATGTTTCGACTGCGGCGGCCCTTGTCGCTGCCGGCGCTGGGCTGCCGGTCGCAAAGCACGGAAACCGAGCGGCTTCGAGCAAAACAGGCAGCGCTGACGCGCTTTCAGAACTCGGCGTGTCACTCACCGCAGATTCAGAAGCCGCCGGAATGAGCCTGAACGAAAGCGGGATCTGTTTTATGTTTGCGCCGCATTTTCACAACCTTACAAAAGAGCTTGCTGTGGCAAGAAAGCAAGTTGGAACACCTACGATCTTCAACCTTTTGGGGCCCATTGCAAATCCTGCGGGCGCTCCATTTCAACTGATCGGAATCTGGGAGGGTTCATTCTCGGGGATCTATGCTGAGGCAATTCGCTCTCTCGGAACAAAACGGACCTGGATCGTACATGGATCGGACGGCCTCGACGAAATCACGCTTTCGGGACCGACCCGGGTCACCGAGATCAACGAGAGAGGCGTCAATCATTTCAAAGTGTCGCCGTCCGATTTCGGATTAAAAGATTCTTCGACCGATCGCCTTCGAGTTAGCACTCCGAAAGAAAGTGCACAATTGGTGCGCGCTGTGATAGAGGGCTATGAAAACGGTCCTGCAAGGGATCTGGTGGTAATGAATGCCGGGGCTGCGCTCTTTATTGCGGACATCGTGAAAGATCTAAGGGAAGGGCGGGCACTCGCTGAGGAGAGCCTGCGTTCTGGCAAAGCGGCGGAGAAACTGAAAGTGCTGCGAGGTGAGACAGACTAAAAATGAGTGCTCCCTCGATTCTCCAAAAGATTTTCGAATCAAAGCGGCTTTCGGTCGAAAGGACGAAGAGCACGATACCGACCGAGGACCTGATGATCCAACTGAATCTCGTCAAACTGAGAGAGGCTGGGGTTGTTCGTGCCAAACTCTCGGAAGCGGTAAGCAGGATGGACCGCGTCAACATCATTGCAGAGTTCAAACGCGCGTCGCCATCGAAAGGGGTGATCAACGACTCCGTCAGTCCTGTCGAAAGGGCGAAGGAGTATGAGCGAGCTGGTGCGGCGGCTGTTTCGGTTTTGACTGAAGAGGAACACTTTGACGGATGTTCAGAAGACCTCGCATCGGTTAGAAACAATGTTTCGATCCCGATCCTCCGGAAGGACTTCATTTTTGATCCCTATCAGATCTATGAATCGAAGGTTTTAGGGGCAAGCGCATTGCTGCTGATCGCCGCGATGCTTGAGGACGACAAGATCGCGGAACTGCTGGATCTGTCGAGATCTTTCGATCTGGAAGTTTTGATAGAAGTTCACAATGAGAAGGAGTTAGAGCGTGCAATATCGCTAGGGGCCGATCTGATCGGTGTAAACAACCGTGACCTGAACACATTCGAGGTTTCGCTCGATCACTCCAGGCGTTTGATCCGGCACAAGCCTGAAGGTGTTCTGATGATCTCCGAGAGCGGACTCAGCACGCCAGAACAGATCGTAGAATTGCGGGAGCTTGGTTTCGACGGCTTTCTGATCGGCGAAGCGCTGATGATAGGGGGAGAAAACAGGATAGGCAGGATGATTAGGATGTTTTCAAATTACATTGACCAATGATCATCGAGCAATGAGCATTGTGAGGATTAAGATCTGCGGAATTACGAATCACGAGGATGCAACTGCGGCTGTCGAATGCGGCGCAGACGAGCTGGGGTTCAATTTCTATAAAGGCAGTCCTCGATACATCGAGCCTTCAGAAGCGGCGGAAATCACCTCTTCGATTCCGTCGAGCATTCGGAAAACCGGCGTTTTCGTGAATGACGACAGTGATCGGATAGCGGCGATCGCCGAAGAAGTCGGTCTCGACGCGATTCAGCTCCACGGCGACGAATCCGAGGCCGAATGTGCCGCAGTCGGAAAAAAGACCGGTTTGCCCGTGATTAAGGCGGTAAGGGTAAGAAAAGGAGAAAAACCCGCATTTCCGTCTCCGGAAATCTCAGAGGCTGTATTGCTCGATACTTTTTCTGCAAGAGCTTTCGGCGGGACCGGAGAATCATTTGATTGGTCGGACGCACGGTCTTTTTTTGAAGGCGAAAGAAGGATCTACCTTGCGGGCGGGCTCGAACCTTCGAATGTCGCAGAAGCCGTCTGTCGGCTAAAGCCTTATGCGATCGATGTTTGTAGTGGCGTAGAATTGGAACCGGGGAGGAAAGATCACAGAAAGATGGCCGAATTCGTTTCAAGAGCAAGGACGGCGGATCGCGAGTTTTTTGAACCGGACAAGAGAGGATTTTTTGGCGACTACGGGGGGCGCTTCGTACCCGAGACACTCGTCGCACCGCTTGATGAACTTACTGACGCGTATGTCACAGCCCAGAGCGATCCGGATTTCGAAACAGAGCTAACCACCCTGTTCAGACACTACTCCGGACGGCCTACCCCGCTTTACTTCGCCCGGCGCCTGACCGGGAAGTGCGGGGGCGCGAAGATCTATCTAAAGCGCGAAGACCTCAATCACACCGGAGCCCACAAGATCAACAACGCACTTGGGCAGGCCTTGCTGGCTAAGCGGATGGGAAAAAGGCGGATTATTGCCGAGACCGGCGCGGGGCAGCACGGGGTTGCGACTGCGACTGTCTGTGCTTTGTTCGGCTTTGATTGCGTTATTTATATGGGCACGGAAGACATGCGGCGGCAGGCACTAAACGTTTATCGCATGGAGCTTCTGGGTGCAGAGGTCCGTGGAGTGGACTCGGGATCAAAGACTCTGAAAGATGCGATCAACGAGGCGCTGAGGGATTGGGTGACTAACGTCGAGGACACTCATTATCTTCTGGGCTCGGCACTCGGCCCGCATCCTTACCCGGTCATGGTCCGAAACTTCCAAAGTGTGATCGGAAAGGAAGCCAGAGAACAGGTTCTTTTGGCCGAACGACGTCTTCCCGACCTGCTCATCGCCTGCGTCGGCGGAGGATCAAACTCGATCGGGCTGTTTCATCCGTTTTTGATTGACGAGGACGTAAGAATGGTCGGAGTTGAAGCTGGCGGAACCGGAAGCGCGCTTGGCGAGCATGCCGCCCGTTTTAATGAGTACTCCGGCGGACGGATCGGCGTGCTTCAAGGAACGAAGAGCTATCTGCTCCAGGACGATCACGGTCAAATCGCAGGTACGCATTCAGTTTCAGCCGGCCTGGATTATGCCTCGATCGGTCCGGAGCATGCCTATCTCCACGACTCGGGAAGGATTGACTATGATTCTGTAACAGATAGCGAGGCACTTGCCGCGTTCCACACTCTTTCGGAAACCGAGGGAATAATACCGGCGCTCGAATCGGCGCACGCCGTCGCATATTCTCTGAAGGCGGCGTCCGAAATGAACGAAGACGAGGTGATCATCCTTAACCTCTCGGGACGCGGCGATAAGGATGTCAGGACGGTTGCCGATCTTGCACAGAAGGAGGTCGCTGCGGAATGAGCATACGGATCGACTCGGCGTTCGAACGGCTTGCTTCAAGAGGCGGAAAAGGGTTCATTCCTTTTATCACCGCCGGAGATCCCGATCCTGAGACAACGCTGGAATTGATCGTGATGCTCGCCGAACATGGTTCGACGGTGATCGAGCTTGGGGTGCCGTTCACGGATCCTATGGCGGATGGCCCCGTAATACAGAGATCCTCTCAGAGGGCACTGGAAAACGGCCACTCGGATCTTGCGTCGATCCTGAGAATCGTAAAGGAAGCACGAAAGCGAACCGAAGTTCCGATCATCCTCTTTGGCTATCTAAATCCGTTTCTCGCATATGGCTTTGAACGACTAAAGCAAGACGCCTGGACGGCTGGGGTCGACGGTTTCCTGATCACCGATGTCGTGGACGAAGAGTTTGCAGAACTCTCGAGGGAGTTGGGCAGTTCTGACCTAGATCTCATCTCGCTCATCGCGCCGACGACTACCGACGAAAGGATCGAAAAGATCGTGAGATCTGCACGGGGGTTCATATACGCAGTCTCGCGCACCGGCGTCACTGGTCAAGGCAGCGAGATGCGTGATTCGGCTGAGGAACTTGTGATACGGATCAGGACGGCTACGAACCTCCCTGTCGCAGTCGGATTCGGAATTTCGACTGCTGGACAGGTAAGCGATGTACTCCGGTTCGCGGATGCTGCAGTTGTCGGGTCGGGGATAGTGAAGGTGATCGAGACCGCAGCAGAAGGCAGCGTTGTCGATGATGTCCGCCATTTCGTGAGCAATTTACTATCGAATCCCAAGGATAATGAAGCGTCTGGCAAGAGTGTTGCAACGTAAGCGTCGAACAACGTGAATCGTCAGAAAACACTTGATATCACGAAGAACTCGTTTGCAGACTGCACTTTCTTTATCGCGGTTTGCAAAAGGATGAGCTAGAACTTAACCTCTGTAATTTGCCGCACGTTTGTGCGTTGGAAAGCTTATGTTGATCGTAATGAAACCTACCGCGACGCAGTCGGAGATCGACCGCGTCATGGAGATCGTGGAAACGCTCGGGTTCAGGCCACATGCGATGCCCGGCGCGTCGCGGACGGCGATCGGTATCACGGGAAACAAGGGTGCAGTAGACAGGGCTCATTTTGAGAATCTTCCCGGTGTCGCAGATGCGATCCGCGTCACGAAACCTTACAAACTTGTCTCGAAAGACCTGCGTCCTGAGCGTTCAGTGATCAAGGTCGGCGATTCTGAGATCGGCGGCGAAAAGCTCGCGATGATCGCAGGGCCTTGCGCAGTCGAATCGCCTGAACAGGTTTTTCAAGTTGCTGAGGTCGTAGCCGGCAGCGGTGCAAAGTTCTTTCGTGGTGGCGCTTTCAAGCCGAGGACCTCTCCGTATGCATTCCAGGGGAAAGGTGAGGACGGGCTAAAGGTCCTCGCCGAGGTACGCGACCAGTTCGGGCTCAACATCGTGACCGAGGCGATGGACGAGCACGGTGTCGACCTTGTAGAGAAATACGGGGACTGTATCCAGATCGGCGCGAGAAACATGCAGAACTTCTCGCTTTTGAAGTATGTAGGTCAAACACGAAAGCCGATCCTCCTCAAGCGAGGCCTTTCCGCAACACTGGACGAGTTTCTGCTCGCGGCAGAATACGTCATGTCGGAAGGAAATTACGACGTCATTCTATGCGAACGGGGTGTGCGGAGTTTCGGAACGCACGCCCGGAACACTCTCGATCTTTCGATCGTTCCCGCATTGCACAAACTCAGCCACCTGCCGGTCATAGTCGACCCTTCTCACGGAACGGGGCGCAACTACATGGTTGATCCTCTGGCGAGGGCGGCAGTCGCGGTCGGAGCTGACGGACTGATCATCGAAGTGCACCCGTGCCCCGAAGAAGCTCTTTGCGACGGAGCACAAGCGTTGCTTCCCGGTCAGTTTATTGAGTTGTTCGAACAGGTTCAGGCGATCAGAAACGTGCTTCAGCCTGCAGAAGAAACAGTAGCTCTACAAGTCTAAGAGGGATGTTGCTCCTTCTTGAAATGACCATCTTTCTTGAAATCAACCCTTCTCCGATTTAGATCTTCGCCCATCGCTACGCCTACGACACTTGGAAAATCAGTTGGCCCTCGCTTTTGCGGGGGGTTGTAGCACCCTCGAAGGTTATCGCTGGCTCTAGCCAGCATCCTCGGGGGCTGAAGCCGGAGGCAACTAAAAGAACCGGCCGACATCAATTCGCTTCCCTCAAAGAATAAGGCTGCCTTCGAAAGGCAGCCATTAACCCGTAAAATCTTAGTCGCTGGTCTATCTCGCTTCTTCAAACCTCAGCAACGAAGCAAAACTCAGGAAGGCAGTGACCATTGAAGCCATCACAAGGAAAGTGAAGGGGAGAAACGAAAACACTTCCGGAAACAGAGGACCAACTGCAGCGCCAAAGGCCGCACCGATGATCAATCCAAGTCCGGCGATAACCGCCCTTCCCGCAAACCATCTGCTATAAGACATATCTTCAGGCAGGAAATAGAACGGGGCGACCATCACAGCTACCAAAGCAGGCAGCATCACGATGTTCTCTAGTGCGAAAATGCTACCTGTACGCCCGATCTCCATCGCCAGAAAAAACACGATGAACGAGGTGTCAAACTCTACAGAGTTCCCCGTTCCAACAACTGCTTCAGCGCGAGTGTTTTGCATATTGGTGGATAGGTGACCTGTCTACTTCTTCTTGTTCTTCTTTTGCGATTCAGGAGTTGCAAACTGGGTGTAAGCCACCCTGAAAAGCTCTGAAAGCGCATTTGCAGTATCTTCCGAAAGATTCTTGTCGGCCCTCAAGTGAGCCTCGACGATCTCCGGAGTCGCTTCGTGCGGGTAGTAAATGACCGGTTTCTTACCGTCATCACCAGCTTCTCTGACCATCACCCGGTCTATCGGCATATCAAGCCATCTGGTCAGCCGGGCTATGTTGTCCGCATCCGGTTTACCCGTACCGTTCTCGATCCGCGAAAGCGTCGAAGCTGAAACGCCAGTCTTGTCAGCTACATCTCTCAGGCTCAACTTCAATTCTTCTCTTCTCCGCTTGATCGCCCTGCCCAACTCGGCCGTGCTGATCAATCTGTCGTCTTTTGATTTTCTCACCATTTCTCCGTCTCCTGACTCACCTTAAATAGTGGTTTGGAATGCGAGATAGAATGAAACTTGTCTCATCCGTAAAACAAAATACCACAATGAAATTTTAATTGCAACACCCCGTTTCACTCTTGCAACAACGGAATTGTTATAGTACAGTGTTTCACAGATGAAACATCGATAGCTTTTTCCGATAAGATCAGGAGGCAGGCAACAGATGAACAACACAGAAGTTTCAGACAGGGATCGGCCGCCGCAGATTGTCACGTTCCCTGATGGAAGACGAGGCACTCCAGAAGGAGATGGATTTGGCGACGGGGCGTTCGTACAAAGGTCACACAAATCCGAAAGAATCGATGAAGGCGCAACTAGCGATTACGGCGTTAAGGAACTTCGGATCGTTCGCGGTCACGCAGTTGTGTGCGTTACAGTCGAACGGAATGGAGTAGCACACGAGGGAATCGGCGTATGCCGGATCGAGGAAGCCCATCCGATCAGGACGGCAGAGGACCGGGCACTCGATGCAGCCGCTGAGAAGTTCAGACTTGGAACCGTCCGCCTGCCCCTTAGGCGGGAACTGACGATAGTGGAAGATCGATCGATTGAAACTGCCGCTCCCAATGCCGCGTCGCTCTCAGATCTGATATCGCCGTCCCAGATACGATCCGTGAAAAGGCTAGCGGACAGTTTGGGTATATCGGCGGATGCCGAAGCAGATCGTCTGTTCGGATGTCTGCTCGGCGAGTTATCGAGAAATGCTGCAGACCATTTGATCGAGCACCTGGAAAGTCCTGCCTCCGAGTCGTATAGATTGTGCCTGGCAGTGTAAAAAATGGGCGTTGTTTGCTTTGCTGTTCTCTGATTGCTAACTTTGGGATGTATTACACCAATATCCAGGGAGGCATATGGAATGGCAGGAAAGTTTGTGATCAAGAAAGCAAAGAACGGAAAATACATTTTTAACTTAATGTCGGGTAACGGTCAGGTCGTGCTTACGAGTCAGATGTACGCATCGAGAGATTCTGCAGTGAAAGGAATCAAATCGGTGAAGAGCAACGCCGGAAACGACGCTCGGTTCGAGAGGCGTGAGGCGAAGAACGGTAAACCTTATTTCGTGCTCAAAGCAGGCAACAACCTCGAGATCGGCAAGAGCGAGATGTACGCTAACAAATCGGGAATGGAGAAAGGGATCGCTTCGGTGGCGAAGAACGCGCCCGATGCCCCGATCGCGGACGCCGCCGGCAAGTAACCGTCATAAGTATTCGATAAGATGATGGCCGCCTGAGGTAATGGGCGGCCTTTTTCGTTTTCCGGGCCGCCAGCTACAATCATTTGGGGGCTGTCTTAAAATGCGCCATCGTGCCGACTTATATTCGTGCCGGATCCCTGACCTGCTGTTAAAGGAAGATCAGTTGCCCCTCGCTTTAGCGGGGGGTTCTCAAGGACCCCTAACCTGATAGGGCTTCAGCCCCGAAAACAGCCGGCTAAAGCCGGCGAAAGATCTCAGGAGGCCTCTCGTTATCCCCCCGTTGAAACGGGGGGCAACTGATATAGATGGTCCTCAGAAATTTTCTCATCCGGGTCCGGGCAATAACACAGTGCTTTTGAGACAAGCTCGAGCAGCGTGGCACACGAGATGTGCCAGCATCATCGGGCTCCGAAGGCGCCGATTCATCGGTCAATGGTCAATGGTCATCGGTCAATGTTCATCGGTCATTCGTCAATGACATCGGTCATTAGCCGATGACGGATCAATCTCTACATTTGCCGGGAGGTCAAATACGCGGCGCATATTGAATGATCATGGCCTCGAAGTTTGATGAACGCCCATCGTCTTGAAAATGATTATTCCGATTATGAAAGGCGCCCAGACAAAAATGAACACTGATATTCCGACATATGCCCAAAGCATCTCTTGCTCCACCCTCAACTTAGCTTTAGGATTCTCATATTCACCAATTTCTGGTTGACCTCGCGCAACATAAATATAAATCGTGTCGCCCGCCTTTGAACCTCCGACAAGCAAGCTAGCAGCGTACGAAGTGGTGGTGCCAGAGTACCGTTTCCCATTGACCTCATAATCGAAAGAAACGGTGCCTCCTTTGTTGTCGGTAATATCAGTGATCTTTGCCTCGACGCGTATGCTATCGGCAGCCAGCTTTTCCCATCGCGAGACGTCTTTGGTGTAGTACCCGATCGTATAAAAGACGGCGCCAAGGAGGACATTCAAGCAGATAAAAAGGAGAAGGAGCTTGGTAGCGTTCTTGGCTCTGGTTTTCGTCATAACGATGCAGGTAAAAGAGGTTGATCGCCTTTCAACAAAAGGCCACCCGCATATCTATCACATACGGCTCCCAAAGAACTACTGGTTGCGAACCGTTGTTGGTGGAATCGCGTGTCCGTCAGGAGAAAATTCAGCCGCCTGACCGCACGGGTTACCTACCCATTCTCTGCGCCTTTGCGCCTCTGCGGTTGGATTCTCTTGTTATGCCCGTCGCTTGCGCTCCTGGTTCCGATTGCGATTACCGAAAGGCGACAACTATCCGAATTCAGATAGGACATTTGCCAATTGATCGATCTTGTCGCGGATGTCGAAATGGTGATTGCCGACAAAGAACCCAGCGCGATCAAGCCATTCTGATACTTCAAGGGAACCGTGTATCCTGTGGTTAAGAAGCCCGACCACCTCGTTCTTGGCGAAATTGCCGCTTACGATCGGCCGAACCTCAATATCTTCCGCTCCAAGCCGCGAGAGAACTTCTGCCCGGTTCAATCCTGTCGCCTCTGGCCTGATCAGCAGGGCGAACCCGAACCAGCTGCTCTCACCCGTTTCTTTCTGGATCGCGAACACTTCGTTGTTCTCGAAAAGACCCTGAAAATGCTTTGCGTTCTTCCGTCTCGCGATGACAAAGTCGCCGATCTTTCTGATCTGTTCCCTTCCGACCGCGCCCTGTAGTTCAAGCGGACGAAGGTTGTAGCCTGGCAAAACAAATCTAAAAGACTCTTCGAACGGATCGTCGCCCTTTGTACCTACAACGAGATTCTCTCTGGGAAGATGCCTGGTCCATCCGTGAGACCTGATCGAAAGCAGTATGTGGTAAATCTCTTCGTCATCAGTGACGATGAAACCGCCTTCCATGGTCGAAATATGGTGGCTGAAGAAACTGCTGAAGGTCCCCATCTCGCCGAACGTGCCGGCCTGTTTTCCATCCAGCGTCGCGCCAAGCGATTCGCAGTTGTCTTCAAGGAGTATCAGACCCCTCTCGTCGCAGAACGCTTTGAGCCGGACAAGGTCGACAGGATTTCCAAGCAGATTGACGGCAAGGACGGCCTTGGTCCGTTCCGACATCGCTGATTCGAGCAGGTCGAGGTCGAGGTTAAGCGTTGCCCTGTCGATATCCACAAATACAAGCTTTAGTTGGTGCTGAGAAACGGGATAGAAAGTAGTGGACCAGGAAACTGAGGGTACGATTACCTCATCGCCGGAAGCGAGCGATTCGCCGTTCTTTCGAAGGGTTATCGCTGCCATCATAAGAAGATTCGCCGACGATCCCGAATTGACCATCACCGCGAACCGTGAGCCGACAGATGCGGCGAAGTCACGTTCACAGGCTGCGACCTCTTCGCCCATCGTGAAAATTCCGGATTCGATCACTCTTTGAAGAGCCCGGATCTCGGAGTCGTCCCAGCTTGAGGATGCAAGGGGATATCCCGAAGGGAAATTAGCTTCGTTAGCCATCTGCGGCGGCTTCCCTGCCTTGTTCGGAAACCCTCTCGCCCTTGAACGGAAGCGGCTCCGGCATCATCGGAATGGTGATCACGCCTTCCATCAAGTCTCCGATGACATTTGCTGAGAACTCGAGCGAAAGCTCCTGGCCCTGCATCTCGGTCGCGATCAGTCCGCTGAGCTTTCCGCCTTCGACCGAAGCTTCCTTCAGAACCCCTTGTCCAAGCATAGAGTCAAGGCCTCCGGTCACTTTGACGCCGCTTTGTTCCAGTTTGAGCTTTAGGTGAAGTTCTTGTCCCTGAGCAGAGATCGCAAGGTCCCAGGCCCCTGAAACTTCGGCGTCCGGGGCGTCCAGCATTTCCAGATATACCTTTATGTCCTTTGGTCTGGCTTCAGTGTCAAAGACCTCGATATCTCCGGTGTATTCCGAGGCCTGCTTGAGAACTTCGCCCGCATCTCCTACAACGACGATGGCGAGTTTGTCCGGATGAATGTAGGATCCGGCAACCCGTTTCACGTCGTCAGCCGTTACAGATCGGACGTTTTCCGAATATGTTTCCAGATAGTCATCAGGAAGCCCATAAACCTGCTGGGCGACGAGTTGGGCTATCAGTCCGCTCTGGGTCTCCACCCGGATCGGAAACACACCCGTCAGGTAATTCTGAGCGTCCTCGAGCTCGGTTGCCGGAACCGCTTCTTTCCTGATCCTTTCCAGTTCGTAGAAGAACTCCTTTAAAGAATCGCCCGTTACGGCAGTCCGCACCTCAGCATTGGCCTCGAAGGACCCGCCAAAGCGCTTCGCATAGATTCTCGAATAGGCGCCGTACGTGTAACCTTTTTCTTCGCGCAGGTTCATAAAGAGCCTCGAGGAAGCTCCTGCGCCCAGGACCTGGTTCATGACGAGGACCGGGAAATAGTCCGGGCTCCTGCGATCAATCGCGAGGTTCGAGAGTACTATATTCGATTGCGAAGACCCTGGCCGGTCTACGATCGTGAGTGTTCGAACTGTGCGGGAAGGCGATTCCGGAAAATCCTTCTCCGACCTCTTACCTGCCTGCCAGCCGCCAAACAGCCTCTCTAAATGGTCGCCAAGCTCTTCAGACGCAATGTCTCCTACCGCGATCAGAACAGCGTTGTTCGGGACATACTCAGCCCTGTGAAACTCGACAAGAGACTCCCGGTCAAGCGCTTCGACCTGTTCGGGAGTCGGTGAGTTGATCCCATACGGATGATCGCCGTAGACGATCCTTCCTACCTGTTCTTCGGCCAAAAAATCAGGTTGTGACCTCTGGTACTTTAGCCCCTCGATCGTGTTTTGCTTGTATAGATCGAGTTCGTTCTGCGGAAAGGTTGGTCGGAGCACAAGCTCTGCGAACAGATCAAGGATCTCGCCGGAATACATTGCCAGCGATGAAGCTTTTACGATGGTATGATCTGAGCCGGAAGAGGCAGACAGCGTCGCACCTATGCGGTCCGTCTCTTCTGCAAGTTCTTTACTCGAAAAATTCGCTGTTCCCTCATTGAGCAATGAAGCCACCGCGGAGGAAACACCGGTCCTGCCATCCGGATCGTGGATATCGCCGCTGCCGATGACCAGCCGGAAGTTAACCAGCGGCTGCCGGTCGTCATTGACTGTTACGACTTTCAGGCCGTTTGAGAGAGCAAAGGTCTCTGCTGGCGGAAGGTTGAAAGGAACAGGTTCGAGCGGTGCCGGAGCCTGTTTGCGGAATTCTTCACTCATACTTCTTTACTCTGTCTTCTTCTATATCGCCGGTACGCGGCGATCTTACGGGTTGTCTTCCCTTACCCCATACAGCGCCTTCGGCTGCACCCGGGCTAACCTATAGCCATCCCTCCGGGACTCGGCCCGAGCAGCCAGTTTTCAAAATACCCTTCCACGAATCGAACGGTCTTCTGTCTTCTGTCTTCTGTCTTCTGTCTTCTGTCTTCTGTCTTCTGTCTTCTGTCTTCTGTCTTCTGACTTCTGACTCCTGTCTCCTGACTCCTGACTCCTGACTCCTGTCTACTGTCTCCTGTCTTCTGACTCCCGTCTCCTGACTCCCGTCTCCTGTCTCCTTAGCTATTCCGATCCGTTTCCGGCGGCGCCCGGAATTATGTCAAGAAGCGCCCTGTTCTCGGTGTTCAAATATTTGTCGGCTGCTTGCCTGATCTCGTCACCGGTGATCGACAATAGATCGTGGATCTCCACGTTGATCACTTTTGGATCTCCGTCATACAAAGCGTATTCAGCCAGACTCTGGGCACGTGACAGCGAAGATTGCCTCGAGCGGACCTCGCTGTTGATCAGCTGGTTTCGCAATTTCTCCAGCTCAGAAGCGGTCGGTCCTTCCTCTGCGAGGTCCCGGATCTCGTCCACTATGGTCTTTCGGATCTTGTCCAGGTCCTTGCCGGGCTTCGGGATCGCTCCGATCATCACTCCCGAAGGTCCCCTCCTTTCGTCAGTAAATCCGAACAGCTGAGTCACTGACTCTTCACCCTTTACAAGCTTCTGATAAAGGCGCGAGCTTTCCCCGTCGTAGAGGAGTTTGCCCGCTAGATACAATGCATAGAACTCTTTGGTCCTTCTTTTTGGGATCTTCCAGCCCATCAGAAAAGCAGGAAGAGGAGCAAGCGGATCGTTGTATTCCCTGTAGGTTTCAGCTACCTCTTCCGGCTCGTCGACATCGATTGCCGGAGGAAGCGTCTGGGCCGGTATGTCCCCAAAGTACTTTTCGACAAGGGACTTCGCAGTTTCGGGGTCGAACGAACCTGAGATAACCATCACGGCATTGTTTGGGGCGTAGTAGATCCGGAAGAACTCCTGCACGTCCTCGACCGTTGCATCGTCGAGATCCTCCATCGAACCTATGGTCGAGTGTGCATTCGCAAAGTTCTTGTACATCATCGAGATCAGCAGATCGAAGATCTGGCCGTACGGCTGATTGTCGTACCTGAGCCGCTTCTCTTCCTTCACTGCCTCTCGCTGATTGTCGAGATTCTCCTGCGTGACCGCCAGCGACCGCATACGATCGCTTTCGAGCCAAAGGGCAAGCGGCAACTGATTCGCCGGGAGCGTTTCGAAGTAATTCGTGCGTTCGGAACTTGTGGTTCCGTTCATCGTACCGCCCGCCTTCATAATGAACTGGAAGTGCTCGGCCTTCTTTACGTTCTCCGAACCCTGGAACATCATGTGCTCGAAAAGATGTGCAAAACCTGATTTCCCTTCCTTTTCATTTCGCGAGCCGACATCGTAGTAGACGGCCACCGAAACGACCGGAATCGAATCATCAGGATTCAACACGACCCGCAAACCGTTTTCGAGCCTGTATTCCTCAAGCAGAACATCGCCAATTTCGAGATTTTTGGTCATTTGATCAACCCCCCGGCAGCTAAATTATCTCAAGCCGCACCTTTCGAAAGGCGGCGACCGGAAACTTAAATCAAACCATTTTGGGGTCTGATTTGCAAAAGGGTTCAAGCTGCGGGAATTCAGCCGCTTCGAGACGAGTTCGAGATCGCAAACAGGGCAGATTTTGCTTCGAACGGCGTAAGGTCCGGATACCGTTCGAGCAGTTGCGAAAGTACTGCGGAAATGTGCGGACAGGCAAAGCTGTTTCCGGTAATCGTTTTGTGTGACCCGCCGGGCCACGCCGTCTTTACATTCACCCCCGGCGCGGTCATCTCGATCACCTCTCCGAACCGAAAACCAAACTTGTAGGGATCTGTCTCGGCGTGCTTGGAAACTGATATGAGAGAAGAAGAAAAGACTGAAGGAAAACTGGGCTGCGGCAGATTGTTTGCCGCAGAGACGACGATGCTTCCCGCAAGATAGGCACGATCCAGGAGATCACGCAGGGGCGCGGAATAGTGAGGCTTCGTCGTTCCAAGACTGAGGTTGATGATCTTGCATTCCAGTTTGACTGCAAACTCTAGCCCCGCAAGAAACGAATCGCCATCGCCGATTCCTGCCGAGCCCAGGACCTTGATACTGTGGATCTCGGCGTCCGGGGCGATTCCCGCAACGATTCCCGCGCAGGCAGTCCCGTGTCCTGCGGAATCCCCGGAATCCGTTTCGTTGAAAACGACACGCGGGCCTTCTTTGGAGGCTTCGTAGGAGGATCTGACCTTGCCTTCGAGGTCTGGATGCGTAGTATCGATCCCGCTGTCGATGATCGCGACCGAAACTCCCTTGCCAGTGCATTCTTTCCAGCTCTCATCCAACCGGTTCAGTAATGATCGGTTAACCGGAGGCATAGCACCCGGATCAGGTATATGCGATGACACTGCCCGATCGTCGATCACGCTTTCCTCTCCCCTGATCCAGTGAGTTTCTTGAATGATTCGAGGATCTCCATGCAAAGCTTCCGTTCCCGTTCTCCCAATGAAGAAACCGAACGAACCAGCTCCGCAAGGCGGATCGCATCGCTCTGATTGCCGGAGTCTCCAATCGCATTCAACAATTCGCCTGAATCCGCATCTGAATCCTGCAAGGCATTCTCGATCACCCGGCTTCCGAATCTTCCTGTAAACTCCGCCGAATTATGCGCGTGGACAAGTGAGGAAACAGCCTCCGCGTACAAAGCAGCAAGGTCCATCTCTTCAGGGCTGAAGGGCTCGAAAGGCGGCGTCCCTTCCCGGTTCACATACTCCAACACTCCTGTGATCTCGCCTCCGAACTGCAGGGGGGTCGCAAGTATCGTGTGCGTCGAAAAGCCGGTTGTGCGATCGATCTTTGAATAGAAGCTGGCCTCCTGCTCCGTATCACTAACCGCCATCGGCTGACCGGTCGAAAATACAAACCCTGCGATGCCTTTACCGGCCGGGATCCTTGCCCCTACCAAAGAATCGGAGACGGCTCCGCAGGCCCACTTGAACTCAAGATCACCCTCGTCTCCATACGGCAGCAGCACAGACGCTCCGTCGGCATTGATTCCGCGGCAAGATGCCAAAAGCAGGTGTTCGATCGACTCATTGAACGGCGCAGTAAGGACGTCAGCAAGTTCGATGGTCTCCAAGACCCTCTTTAGCGCTGCGGCGAGCCTTTCAGGGGATTGATCTTCCATAACCAAGTGGGAACAAATTAATTCAAGGAGGACGAAAAAACAACTATTGGAAATCCGAGGGCATTAGGAGTTTTTCCCCTCCGAACTTGAAATTCGTTTTGTGCACTTTGATCGCAAGGTCTTGCGATTGTACGGGCCGTTCTGTAAGATTCTCCCCACTTTCACAGAACGGTCACGTACTGCATTTCAGGATCTTGCGAAGTGCTCCTTCAGCTGCTTCAAGATGAAGAATGCCTTATATATTTCTGTGCTTCTTGCCTTGGTTCTCTCCGGTGTAGTGCCAGCGCAGGAGGCTTCCGCGCAGCGTACCGACGGCGAAGAGGTTGAACCGTTTCGTATAAGCCGCGGCCAATCCTTTTCCGCTTCACCCGGTGGGCAAGGAGACCGGGGAGACGGTGTGCCTAGATATAGCGCGACTCAGGCACTTGTTGACTACAAAGAGGCTCTGGACGTCGTACTCCGCAATCACGTTTCCGGAAACGAGGCCGACCCTGAAAAGCTTACAAAATTGGCGATCGAAACGATGCTGTCGACGCTCGATCCGCATTCTTCGTACTTCGATCCTCGTGAGTATTCCGAACTTCTGGCAGAACAGCGTTCCGAGTACTTCGGCATCGGGGCGTCCATTGCGAACTTTGGATATGGGGAAGACCTTTCGACATATATCGTAGCTACGTTCGAGGGCTCTCCAGCTTATGTTGCGGGCCTCAGATTTGGGGACAGGATCGTCGAGGTCGACGGACTCCGCGTCGTGGGCAGGAATTCTTTGATCGTGAGAAATCGCGTGAGGGGTCCCATCGGATCCGAGGTGACAATTGTCGTCGAGCGCGCGGGAGTCGACAAGCGCCTGACTTACAAGCTCCGCAGGAAGCGAGTTCCACAGCCTTCGATCCCTGATCACTACATGCTGGATGAGACGGTCGGTTATGTAGACCTTTCAGCGGGCTTCAATTACACAACAAAGGATGAACTGGACCGGGCTCTTTCAGACCTGGCACGCTCCGGAATGAGATCTCTCATTTTGGACCTGAGAGACAACACGGGGGGCATACTTGAGCAGGCTGTTCACGTTGCAGGGAAATTTCTCCCCAGGGGAAGCAGGATTCTCTCTCAGCGGGGCCGCTCGCCGTTCGACAATCGGGACTGGGATTCCGGGACCAAGACACCCGTAGGCATCCCCCTGATCGTTCTTGTCAATGAAGAAACTGCTTCTGCTTCCGAGATCGTGGCCGGTGCGCTTCAGGACCACGACCGGGCGCTGATCGTTGGTACCAGAACATTCGGCAAGGGCCTGGTTCAAAGCGTGATCGATCTGCCGCACGGCGCGGGAATGACCCTTACTTCGGCAAAGTACTACACGCCGTCCGGACGACTCATTCAGAGGGACTATTCAAATGTCGGCCTTTACGATTACTACCGTCACAAGTCCATTATTACCGAAAGCCAGGATCAGAAGCACAAGAAAGAGACTGCCGGAGGAAGAACGGTTTTCGGCGGCGACGGTATCCGCCCTGATCAGACAGTTGAAGCATTCGAATTGAACGAGAGGCGGCTATCCCTTCTGGATCCACTCTTCTTTTTCTCACGCGATCTTTCAGCCGGCCAGATCTCCGGTCTCGACTCCTACAGAGTTTTCCGGCAGACCAGTTATTCAGGATCCGGCAGCGACAGGGAGTTTCTCATATCGCCCGAGGTGTTGAACGCTTTTAAGGACTATGTATCGACTGTCAGACCGGAAGGTGTCACTGAAGCTCTTCTTGTGGAGGAAGAATCGTTCATAAAGGCGCGCCTTAGGTACAATCTCTATGTTGCCGCATACGGAACCGAAAGTGGAAAACGCATCCTTAATGATACCGATCCACAGGTCCGGGTTGCGCTTGATCTATTGCCGAAGGCTCGCCAAATGGCCTCGAAAAAGGTGGCGGCACAGAAATAAAAAAATGCCCGCCGGCTCACTTGCCGGCGGGCTAAAGAAACAGGAGGAATCAGAAGACTCAAAGCCGTGCTGCTTGATCAATGATCGGACTATGCTCGACTGAAAGTCTGTTTGAATGATGACCACTCTTCGGGTTTGAGTTGCCCCTCGATTCCTCTAATCCTTGTAACTAATAATTATCCCGTCTTTGCCGACGCTCCAGCCGCGGCCGCCGTCCACCCACAGACCATAGAGATGATTCTTCGTGGCACTTCCCTTGACCTGCCAGGTCTTGCCGTAGTCCTCTGTTCGGAGGATCGTACCGTTGGCGCCCACGATCCAGCCTTCACGGTCGTTGGAGAAGTTCACTCGGAACAACGTTGCCGTCACGGGCGAAGACACCGGCATCCACGTCCTGCCGCCGTCTTCTGTCCTCAGGATCGTGCCGCCGGTTCCGACCACGTAACCGTCATTCTCGTCCCGGAAATCCACGTTGTAGAGAACTTCCCTCGTTCCCGAGTCTTGGAGCTCCCAGGTATTTCCGTTGTTGACCGTCGAAAGGATCGTTCCCCGGTCGCCGACGATCCAGCCGTGTGTCCGGCCGTCAAAGTCCAGGTTAAAGAGCTCCACATTCGTCGGCACCTCGATCCTGTTCCAGGTCTTTCCGCCATCAACGGTCCGCATCAACAGGCTGCCGACGACTATGTCCTCATTGTTGCGGTCAAGGACGGACCCGACGACAAAGCCGTGGCGGCTGTTTGTGAAACGAATGCTCAGCAGTTCCGGGACGCCGTCCTCGAACTCAGACGAGTTCGCGAATTCTACTTCTCTCCAGTTTAGTCCGCCGTCCGTTGTTTCGAACATTGTTCGTCCGGCGACGAGATATCCGTCGTCGCTAGTTCGAAAGTAGATCTCATTGATATTCGCTGACGTGTTCAAGACCCTTTGATTCCAGTTCTTTCCGCCGTCACGGGTCTGCGCAAGATAGCCTTCATCTCCAGCTACATAGCCGGTGTCCGAAGAAGTGAAATACACGCTTATCAGATCGACCTTGCTTGAGTTGGTCCGGATCTGCCAACTGTCCTGAGGTATTGCGGTTGCGGACACCGTCAGAAGCACTACAGCGACCAAAACCAACTTCAATAAGTACATCGTTATTTACTCCTGAATTAGTGAGAAGGGAGAATGGGAAGGAGGTGACTCCCACACTTCAAAAATACAGTCTCAAAGCGAAAAAGTCACCCCTGACTCAGGAAAAAACGTTATATCCGACCTTCATTCCCGAACGTTGTACACACGTCCGTTCAGGACGAATGTGACGTTTTTCGATATGGCAAGGTATTGGGCAGCGTCGGGGTTGTTAAGCGCAAAATCAAAGTACCCTTCACTCCCGAACTTCAAGTTGGTCTCCGGCAGCTTCAGATCACTGTCGTATTCGGCATCTATCCAAACCGATCGGTCCCTGATGAAGTTCTTGTTGGCCACGAACTGGTTTGCGGAACTCTGCCTCAGGAAGATGCTCCCGCCCGCTGAAGGCGCAACAGTTGAATTCATCTGCAGAGAATTCTGCTGGACGCTTTGTTTCACTGCCGAGCGGCCCGATTCCTGATCGATCGCGGCCGATATGTCAGCACTCGCTGCACCATCGATCTGGAATCTGTTTCCGACCGTTTCCCGCATCCTGAACGTTCCGTCGACCGCCAGGTAAGATGTGTAAGGAGTGACGATGCCGTAGCGGGTACCCAGATCAACGATCTCGTCCTTCAGTTCTTTGCTCTCTCCGTTCACGCGGATCTGTTCGATCAACCAGCCAACGCGGCGCGTGGCCCAAAGGCGCGGAAGGAAGTCGTTGTCGAGCGCGCGCATCGGAAAGTCCAGGGAACCGAAATCGAAAGTTCTCTCCGAGCCGCCAAAAAGCCCCCTCAACCTGAGTATGACCGCATTCAGGTCTCCCTGGTTCGTGTACCTCCCGATGATCACGCTTTGTGCTCCTCTGAAGATGTCCGCGAGCTTTCGCGGGTACTGCTTCTCAACCACGACCGCTCCGTAGTCGATCGAAATGTCCGAGAGCACCGGAGAGTTCACCTTAGTAAAGAAGTTCGAGACTTTTATCTCAAGATCCTCCTTGGGCTCTACATAGTCTGCGATCCCGGAGTTCTCTGATCCCAAACTGTCGAGAAGTCTTGTGTTGACGTCGTAACCGACGCCAAACGGGAACAGCCGAAGGCCTTCAACTCCCTTTTCACGTACATTGGCAACTATCTTCGCCGCGTCCTTTTCACCAACAGTCGGAAGCCCGTCGGTCAAAAGCACGACCATCCTGGGCCTTTCGCGGCTGTCAAACTGATCCAGTGCGGCAAGAAGCGCATCGTTGATGTTCGTCCCGCCATTTGGTTTGAGCCTGTTCACGAATTCAACGCCAAGTGCCTTGTTATCGTCGGTGGCATCGACAAGGCCGACCTCCATCAAATGCTCTTCCCCTGAAAAGTTGATGACGTTAAAGCGATCGCCTCGGTTTAGCGACTTGATCCCAAAATTCAGTGCGGGCCTTGCTTTCTCGATCTTTCCGTCGTCCTGCATCGAGCCGGATGTGTCGAGCACGAATACGACATCCTTTGCAACGACTTCAGCGTTCTGCCTGCCGTCATTCGGCGAGATCATCAAAAGATAGTAGCCATCCTTCGACGCTTCCCGGTATGTGATCAGTGACAAGCCGAACTCCTCTTCCGAGAGGCCGTAAAAAAGCTTAACGTCGGTCGGATCTCCGCTGGATTCAAAGCTGATGACCGCTCGATTGTCACCGCGCTTGTTTACATCAATGCTGTGTGAAGGCGAGTAGATGTTTCTGATCGGAAGCCTCGCAGCCACCTCGATCCTGCCGGATACGGCCCCGATCTGAGGAACCGGTCTTGACACGCCCTCCGCAAGCTGTCTGTTCCAGACGGCTTTTCCCGTTCCAAGCGGGTACGAATACGCCACAGTGCCTGAATCCGCTTTCAGAACCTGCGAATATTTAAGTTCCAGTTTCTTTTCGGAATTGGGAAGGATCGGGAAGATAGATGCCTGCAGAAGGCCTTTTCCCGCATACTCGAGAAGTCCAGGGTCCTTCATCGACCGGACGATCTCGTCATAGATCTTTCTGGCTTCGTCTTTGGAACGCACCTCGCCCGTGAGTTTCTTGCCGTTCTCCCAGATCGAAAAACCGCTGACCGAAGCATCTGCCGGAAGAGGAAAGAAATAGACACCCTCGAGAGTATAAGGCGTCTTGTTCTCGAAGACCTGGGTAACGGTGGTACTGGCCACCTGGCCCTCTATCTTTGTATCGATCTCAATGGATTTTACCGGGAGGTTTACGGGAAGCCGGACGGGAGGGACCGGGATCGGACATCTTCTGACCACGTCGCAGGGCCTTGGAATGATGATCCCCTGTGCAGGGGCCTCCGGCACGAACAACAACAAAAGCGGCGCTGTACAGGCCGCCAGAAATACGCTCCTGAGACTCATTGTGCTTCTCCTTCCGTGATGACGCGCGGGAGAGTGCGCAGTTGAAAGTGTGCTTGCTTGGACGGTCGGAGGAACGGATCGGTTTACCCGGCTTGCAGATCAGGGATTGACTTCGTTGTAAAGAGCGTCCTCAAGAAGCCTTTCGAAAGCGATTCTCACCTGTTCGGCCATCTGATCGGCGCGGCTTAGATTGTTCTCCAGGGAGCTGATCGCGGTCTCTATCTGCGACAAGAGGGATTCGAGATTTCGTTTCTCGATCTCCAGCTCAGATTTTCTTTGTTCCCGAAGGTCTTCAGGTCTGAAGGAACCCGATAGCGAAGTAACTCCGGAGATCACCTCTGGCCGAAGGTTATATTCGACTTGCTGTATCTTCGTCGAAACGTTGTTCTGTTTCTCGATCATATTGATCAGCTGGGAACGCAGGGTCTCCGCGCGGTCCTCAAGCTTCGTGAGAATGTCGAGATAAAGCACCAGCCTTTTTTGCTCTTTCTCCGAAAGTGAGTCCAGGCCTGTTCTGACATCGGACTCTCTTGTGCCGCGGTTTGAGACATTTCCTGCCTCTTGAGTCACGGGGTCGGTGCGCCCGCGGATCAGCCTCTCGATATCATCGTCGCGACTCACAACGATTGGGATGTCGGGGTCCGGGGTCGGGCTAGGCTCGCTCGGGAGAACCTGAGCGGTTGCGACTGAGGGGGCAAAGCAAACAGCCATCGTCAGAAGAGCAAACGAGGCGAGTTTAAAGAATCGGGGGGGACTTTCGAATGGATTGATTATCAAAGGCATCGGGTGATCCTCGTCGAACCGGGAAGGCTTTCGGGCGACTGATTCGAATTTCTTCCCGGTTAGTTTATACTTTCGCTTGTTCCGTTTACAACGGGTCCAAATCCTTGTTCACGCCTTATTTAAGACATAGTTCCGCCAATGATGATCAGGGCTGAAAAGATCTCCAAGAGGATCAACGACAAATGGGTGCTTCGCGACCTCTCGTTCGAGACCCGACCGGGAGATGTCTTTGGCGTGCTGGGCCTGAACGACAGCGGAAAAAGCCTCCTATTAAGGGCGCTCGCAGGCCTGGCAACACTGGATACGGGGACGATTACGATCGGCGGTGAGGTCACGGATCTGAAACAGGTTTGCGAGTTCGTGCCCGGAGTAGCGCTTGCTCCAAACAAGGGCTTTCTTCGGCGTGCGGTGCCAGAAACCCCTCTGGAGCGGATCAAAAGGATCAGTCGTTCACTTGAAAGCGGCAAGACCTTTCTCCTGCTTGACGGAGTATTTGAAGGCCTTGATCCAGCAAATGCCGACAAATTGAGAACGAGAATCCACGAACGCGCCGAGGCCGGAACCAACAGCTTCATCATCACGGGGACCGACCGTCGCCAGATCTATCTCACGTGCAACAGGATCGGCATCCTCCACAGAGGCGAGTTTCTTCAGATCGGGACCCCGGAAGAGGTCTACAAAGACCCGGATTCTTCAGTTTCCGCAAGCCTCACCGGATATGTGAACCTGATCCGAGCACGGCGACTTACTTCAAGCAAGAAGGATGCTCACGAATTCGTGACGGTCGACGGCGAACACCGGCTTACATCGTCAGCAGTTTCCCCAAACCGGCTCTCGCCAATAAATCAGGACACGCTTCTCTCGATCAGGCCCGAAGAAATCTCCATATCGTTCGGCGCATCGTTTCCCGAAGACAATCTTGTAAAAGCAAGAGTGACTGAAGTTACGTTCCTTGGGCCACTGACAAAGATCAGGCTTGATGCGAAAGGCCTGAAACTTCAGGCGATCGTACTGAGGCTCGTCGGATTGGAAGTCGGCGAAGAATGCATGGTCGGCATCCCCCCGGACAGGATAAGGATCCTTGCTTCGTAAAAGAGAGGGAGGCATTGACGCCCCCCTTTTTTCTATTGAAGGTTGGGAACGAACTTGACCTCAACCCGACGGTTGTTAGCGCGATTGCGCCTAGTATTGTTGGGCCCGATCGGGAACGTACCGCCAAATCCCTTTGCATCGAGCCGGTCGCTTCCGACACCCATACTGACAAGTTTATCGGCGATCGCCCGAGCGCGTTCGTCGGTGAGCGTCTGAAGTTCCTCGGGAGTACCGCGGTCGTCGGTATGTGCCTCGATCACAACCCTGTAGTCCGGACTGCTGTTTATGACCTCGCTTAGCCAGGTGATCTTTGTCTCTGCGTTTGCCGCAAAACTAGAGACTCGATAGCTTTCCCAAAGATCTTCCCCTATCGTCAGAAGAATCCCCGTTTCGGTCTCTGTTACTTGTCCGAACCGTTCAAGGGACTTTTTCATCGTCGGGATGTTGGCCTTCATCTGCTGAATGCGCTTCTCCCGGTCCCTTTCTTCCTCAAGAGCCTGTTTGCTGGCCTCCACCGTCGCAAGACGTATCTTTACATCCTCGGACTCTTTCCTCAGGCGATTGACCTCCGCAGAAAGGTCCTTGACCTGGTTCGAGTAGTTGAGGGCATCGCGCTCGGCAAGTTCCCTTGCACGGGTCTCCCTCGCAAGCTCGGTCCGCAGAGTCTCGATCTCATTCTGAGCATCCGAATACCGGTTCTCCGCCTGGCGAAGTTCAGCATCCTGACGCATCTTTTCGTTTCGCTTCTCACGCGCGTCCTTTCGGGCATTCGCCGTCATTTCTGCTTTTACCGCCGTGCTGATCGCCTTTCTAGCTGCAATATCGATGTACTCCTCATCACGTCCGGCCTGCCACGCTGCTTCAGCATTCTTCAGAAGGCCCTCCGCCTCGTCCAGTTCTTCGGCGGCATCACGAAGCGCACCCGCATATCGGGCAAGCGCGACCGCCTGTTGAGCCTGCAAGATCGATGGCGGCGTCCGCCTGTAATCTACGTCTGCGATCTGCGGTGTGCGGGCGTCGTTAAAGAAGTCGCTCGAATTTCCGAAATAAGAGATGGAAGTCGCGGTAGTAAGGGGGCTTCCTGAGCGCGTGTAAGCGGTGAAATTCTCAAGCATGATCTCCTGGCTCGGACGGCTCACGAGAAAATGCGGTTCCGCGGTCACGATCAGAGCAAAAGTCTGAAGCGGCGTCGTTACGCTTATCTTTGAGTCGAACTCGAAGAAGCCGCGCCTCCTGATCTCACCCAGGTTGTCGATCTGGCCATTTGGCGAGATCGCCCAGAGGACGTAGGTTGCGTAACCGGCTCCAAGCTCGAACGGTCTCGGCATCTTCGAGACCGTGAGCTCGATCTCGGTGCCGTTCTTTTTGGTCCGTTCGACGTTCGCTTCTCCTTTCATACGGGGAAAGCGGGTCGTTCCGCGGAAACGAACTTCAACTTTTTCGTCGAGGGGATAGGTGATCGCTTTGGTCTCGCGGGGTACGTCGACCTGAGCGAATACTGTTGAGGAAACGAAGATGAACAGACTGCAGAGAAGCAGTGGAAACTTCTTAAGAATTGTCATTTTTATTTCTCCGGAGAATTGGGACGGTAACCTCAAAATGATGCCTGAGATTATACGCGCGTTGTAGCGTCTCGGGAAATTTGCCATCGAGTTCTAATTTGGCGGGTTCAGCCGACTAAAGTATATTCATTGGCTTGACCGGCAATGAATGAATTCAGGAGGCTCTTCAAATACCTCCGCCCGCATTATCTGACCTTTGCGCTCGCCATCTTTGCGATGGTGCTGACTGCTCTGTTCGAAACAGCGACCGGAGCCCTGCTCGTGCCCATGCTGGATCAGTTCCAGACTGTCGGAGGCGGCGGATCGAGCACGTTGTTCAACATCCACGAGTACATCCCGCAAGGGAGGGAGAACTGGTACCAGGCCTGGTTGGTCATCGCAGGATTGTTGCTTGCGTTCACCGTCCTCAAGGGAATCACTGCTTACTTTGCCTCCTACCTGATGGCCAAGATCGGGCAATCGGTGATCCTTGAACTTCGGCAGCAGCTGTACGACCATCTTCTTGCACAACCTGCCGCGTTCTTTGAAAAGCACCGCACGAACTTCCTTGTCGCGAGACTTGTTACGAGTTGTGCGGCGATAGAAACGTCGGTTTCGGCAAACCTCCGGGACGTCCTGCGCGAGACCTTCATGCTTATCGCATTTGTAAGCGCCGCATTCTATTTCAACTGGCGCCTGATGCTTGGCGCATTGATCATTGGACCGGTGATCGCATACCTGACCACACTTTTCAGCCGCGCATTAAAGGAACTCTCCGAAGTCTCGCTAAAGGGCAATCAAAGCCTCACAGACACCGCACAAGAGACCATTTCCAACCAGACGGTCGTAAAGGCGTATTCGGCTGAAGAACGGGAAAGAAAGAGGTTTGCCGGCGTCGCCGAACTTATCGCGCGCGCGAATCTCCGGTCGGGCAAGATCTCTGCACTCTCGCCTCCGACCATCGAGCTTATCAGCATCATTGCGATCGTTGTGTTCTTTTATTTCGGATTGCGTGAGATCAACTACGGCAACATGGAGGCGCCGCAGTTCTTTGCGTTCCTGTTCTTCCTTTTCCGAAGCTACGAGCCTATGAGAAAGCTGTCACGACAGCACAATGAGCTTTCGAGAGCGCTCGCTGCGGCTGAGGACGTTTGGGAGGTGCTGGACGATTCTGAGGACCTACCGGTCAGAAAGGACGCAAGAAAGCTTGGGCCGCTTTCAAAAGAGGTGCGTCTGGACAATGTTTCGTTCGGATACCGCGACGGCGGATCGGAAGTCCTCAAAGGTATTGATCTTGAGATCCCCAAAGGCCGCATGGTGGCCTTGGTCGGGGAGAGTGGAAGCGGCAAGTCCAGCCTGATTAAGCTTGTTCAGCGGCTCTACGATCCGGCCAGCGGCTCGGTCACCTGGGACGGCGTGGACCTGAGAGATGCCGACCTGATCAGTCTTCGTAGACAGATCGCGCTTGTTATGCAGGAGACCGTTCTGTTTAATGAAACCGTCGCTTACAACATCACCTACGGCAAGCCGGACGCCGATCAAGAGGCGATACGCGAGGCCGCCCGAGTTGCGTTTGCCGACGAATTCATTGAAGAACTTCCCCACGGATATGACACTTTGGTCGGCGAAAGGGGAAGTTCCTTGTCAGGCGGTCAGCGCCAGAGGATCGCGATCGCCAGAGCCGTACTCGCCGATTCTTCTTTGTTGATACTTGATGAAGCGACTTCGGCACTTGATACCGAGAGTGAAAAGCTTGTCCAGAAGGCGCTTGCGAATCTGACTGCGGGCCGGACCTCGATTGTCATCGCCCACAGGCTTTCGACGGTCAGGCAGGCTGACAAGATCGTTGTGATGCGCAGGGGCCGGATAGTTGAAACAGGCACTCACGACGAACTGATGGCGCTAGATGGTGCTTACAAACGCCTTTACGAGTTGCAGTTCGCTGACGAAACCACGAACTGAATGGATTAAGACTAATTATGAGATCGATGACAGGATTTGGCCGGGGCGAGTCTTCGGGTGAAGGTTTCACAGTAGCTGTAGATATCAAGACCGTGAACAACCGCTTTCTTGACGTAAATCTACGCCTTCCAAGCGAGTTGGCCGGAGTGGAAGCGGACCTTAAGAAGCTCGCTTCTGACCGGCTCTCGCGCGGCCGGGTCGACATCAACATCCAGTACGAGAGAACTACGAACCTGGAGTACGAGGCTAACACGCCTTTGATCGCGGGCTATCTTCAGGTTTTGAGGGAGATCAAAGAGAAGTTCGATCTTCCGGGTGAGCCCGATCTGAACAATGTGGCACGCCTGCCGAATGCGATGCAGCCAAAGTCTCAGGATGTAACCGAAGAATTCTTGTCGGGTATCAAGTCCGCGGTGTCGGATGCTTTGAATGAACTTACTGCGATGCGCGAGACCGAGGGCGCTGCTCTCGCAGTTGTCCTGGAAGAAAGCCTGGCGGTCATCGAGGGCAAGATCCCTTTCATAGAAGAGAGGTCCGGATCCGTTCTTGAAGAATACGCGGAAAGGCTTCGTAAGAAGCTTGAGAAGATCCTTGCCCGAACCGAAACCGATGCTGACATCGAAGAAGGGCGGCTCGCGCAGGAAGTTGCGTATCTTGCGGACAAGAGCGACATCTCTGAGGAGCTTGCCCGCCTTAACAGCCATATCGACCAGTTTCGCGCGATAATCAAGGAAGATGGCGCCGTTGGCAAGCGGCTTGATTTTCTGACCCAGGAGTTAAACCGCGAGGCAAATACTATCGGCTCGAAAACTCAGATCATCGAGATCAAGGAAGCAGCACTGACGATGAAAGCGGAGATCGAGAAGATTCGCGAGCAGGTGCAGAATGTTGAGTGAGTGTGGGGAGGTCGTCTAGAGCAGCGAGAGCGCTGCGGAAAACTGGTTGAATGGAGAATAGTTTAGCGGCGGGATCGGCTTTCGGCCGAATTTCAAATTTCAAATTCCAGGTCTCAGATTTCTGACCTCAGTTCTCAGTCCTCAGTCCTCAGTCCTCAGTCCTCAATTCTCAACTCCGAATTCTCAAATCCGAAACAAATTAGATCCGGGCGCCTCGCACAACCTGAAACGCCCGGATCCTTTTCAAACCAAATTCAACTACGAGATCTTGTCCTTCTCAATAAACCGGAAGTTGACCTTGTCTCCCTCAAACTCTTCAAGTGCGATCGTGGTCGGCTTGATCCTTCTCGCGTCGAGATCCACACGAGGAGAAGCGCCCCTCTGGATCTGCTTCGCCCTTTGTGCGGCAAGCAGTATCAGGCGGTACTTGGAATCGATGTCCGGAATATCCTTCGGATCAAATTCAACCGGATCTGTAATAACCTCTTCTTCTTTCTCGACCTTTTCTTTATCTTCTGCCATTCCTTAACTCCCATTCAGGATTCAAAAGTAGTTAGGATATCGCGAAGAGTGTCCATTTGTCTATTGCGCCTGACGCGCTCTGCCCGAACGATGGACTTCAGGTCGGTCACCGCCGTTTCGAGATCGTCGTTGACGATGATGTAATCGCAGCTCGAATAGAACATCACTTCCTGCCTGGCATTCTCGAGTCTGATCGCAAGTTGATCCTCGGTCTCAGTCCTTCTGTTCTTCAGGCGCTCGGCGAGCACCTCGAAAGAAGGCGGAAGGATAAAGATGTTTATCGCCTCCTCCCTTTTCCTGCGGACTATCTTCGCTCCCTGCACATCGATCTCGAGGATCACATCAAAGCCTTCGGCGGTCGCAGTCTCGATCTGTGATTTCGAAGTGCCGTAGTAATTTCCGTGAACGAGCGCGTACTCAAGCAGATCGCCGTCAGCCATCAGCTCTTCAAACTCACCGACCGAGACGAAGTGGTATTCGACGCCATCGGCCTCGCCTTCGCGCATTTTTCGCGTGGTATAAGAGACCGAATACCTGAGGTTATCCAGCTCGGCAAGGGCGCGCCGGATAAGGGTTCCCTTCCCCCCACCCGACGGCGAGCTGATGATGAAAAGGCTTCCTTTCATTGAAGCGAAATTCGGACGGCTACATTCCCTTGTAATCGGGACCGCCGCCGCCTTCAGGAGTGACCCAGTTTATGATCTGGTACGGGTCGGCTACATCGCAGGTCTTGCAGTGGACGCAGTTCGAAAAATTGACCTTAAGCTCTTTCCTGCCGGTCGACGAGTCTTCTTCCATCTCGTACACTGCCGCCGGACAAAACTGCTCGCACGGATTTCCGTATTCCTCGGCGCATCGGGTCGCGCAGATCTCGGTATCCAGGACGTGCAGGTGCGAGGGCTGATCCTCGTCGTGCGCGACCGATGCGTGGAATACGTTCGTTTCCTTGTCAAAAGTGAGTTCCTTGTCGATCTTCAGGTCCTCGTAGCGGCTCGGGTCACCGGCGCCGTTTAGTGAATCGAGCTTGCCCATCCGCTCGTGGCCCGCAACATGATGTTCCTTGGGCATAAAGCCCCAGGCCATTCCGTTGGTCGCATATTGAAGACCAGTGTTCAGAAGAGCCGCCCGGCGCCCTCTCTGGAATGCACCGTGGAAGTTTCGAACCTTGTAGAGCTCGTCGTAGATCCAGCTGTGATCCACCTTCTTGGCGTAATGCCGGAGCGTATGCGAGGTAAAGTCGTTTGCCTCGAGCGCCATCACGATAGTCTCCGCCGCGATCATCCCGGCCTTCATCGCAGTGTGGATCCCCTTTATCCTTTGCGAGTTGAGAAATGAGGCGCAATCGCCAACAAGCAGAACGCCGTCAGCGTAAAGTTTCGGCATCGTGTAATAGCCTCCGGCGTTGATGGACTTGGCGCCGTACTTCACCATCTTTCCGCCCTCGAGGATCTTACGTATAGCGGGATGCGTCTTGAACTTCTGAAATTCCGAGTGGGGATCGATGCCCGGATCAATATAGTCGAGACCCGTGACGTAACCTATGGAAACGGTGTTGTTAGCCATTCCGTAGATCCAACCGCCGCCGTAGGTCTTGCTGTCAGACGGGAAACCTAGCGTGTGAATGACTTCGCCTTCCTCAATATTGCCGCCCGGCACTTCCCAAAGCTCTTTTACGCCAAGCGAGAACACTTGCGGTTCTTTACCTTCGTTGAGGCCAAGCCTTTCCGTGAGTTTCTTGGTAAGCGAACCGCGCGAACCCTCGCCGAGCACTGTCACTTTAGCTATCAGGTCGATTCCCGGTTCAAAGTTCCCTTTCGGCTTGCCGTCCTTGTCGACGCCTTTGTCGCCGGTCCTTACCCCGATCACACGGTCGTTCGCATCGTAGAGCATCTCCGATCCCGGAAACTCGGGAAAGATGTTTACGCCTACTTCCTCGCACTTTTCCGCCAGCCATTCGCACATTCGGCTTAATGAGAGAATGTACTTGCCTTTGTTCTTGAGAGGAGGCGGAGTGATCGGCGCCTTGATCATCCTGTCTTTGGTCAGATACCAGGCCGCATCCTTCGTTACCACCGTGTCGACCGGACATCCCTGTTCGAGGAAATCTGGCATCAGTTCGCGCATTGCCTTGGGGTCCATTACCGCTCCCGACAAGATATGTGCGCCGACACGCGGACCCTTCTCGATAACGCCGATCTCGATCTCACCGATCTTCTCGCCCTGCTTGAGGCCCGAGTCGATCGACTCATTGTGAGAATCGATGAGCTTTTTAAGGTGATATGCTGCGGCGAGGTTCGCGGGGCCTGCCCCTACGAACACGATGTCCATCTCGAGTTGTTCTCTTTCGATCATTTCTGGATTTAGGCAGGTGAATGGGACTTTAGATTGGCTAAAATATATCAGATGGCAGATCTTTACTCTAGTCAGTTCAATACTATGGATATATAGTTAGGGCTGCTTATGGGGTCACTTGCCGTGCCGGCTTCCACTCTTCAAAAATCGGTCTTTACACTGTTCGCCGCGGCGCTTATGGCGGCGGCCCTCTTCTCGATCAAGGGTTGCGGAATCGTTGAAAATGGGAGGGATGCGAACATACCCCAAACGATGTTGTGGGCTTGGGAAAGGCCTGAGAACCTTTCGTTCATCGATACCGACACAACGGGGATCGCATTTCTTGCGCAGACTGTCGCACTGCAGAACGAGGACGTACTTCGCCGACCTCGGATGCAGCCGCTCGAGATCCCCGAAGGTTCGTTCGTGATGGCAGTGACCAGGATCGAGACAGCAAAGGAGCCTGACAAGCGCCCCAATCTAGAGGACGAACAGTTGAGGAAGACAGTAGACCTGATCGAAAGGACGCTTGATCTCCCGAACGTTCGCGCTGTGCAGGTCGACTTTGACGCAGTAGTGTCCGAAAGGGTGTTCTACCGGAAACTACTGACAGCATTAAGAGATAGTATTCCGGAGCGGATTCCGCTTTCTATTACGTCGCTTGCGAGCTGGTGCATAGGGGACCGCTGGTTCCGGGACCTTCCTGTGGACGAAGTCGTTCCCATGGCTTTCGAGATGGGCGCTGATGAGGAGAGGATCCGGAAGTTCCTTTTGGACGGAAACGACTGGACCGAAAGGACTTGCCGAAAGAGCTACGGACTGCTTGCAGACGACCGGCTCGTTGATGCCATAGACACTTCGCGAAGGATCTACTACTTCAAACGCGTGCCCTGGACACCTGAAGATAAGGAAGCGATCAAACGCTAGAAGATATGAAAAACTACATTCGAACCGTCGTGTCCTGCGTCTTGTTGGCTTCACTTTCGATTACGATCGTCGTTCCCGTCAACCCGTGTGGGCCTGCGGACCTTATCCCTGTTTTCGAGAACGATCGTGCACCGGAGTTTCCTTACAACGGCTTTGCGGATGGTGAACTGGGCATTGTCAGTGCCGAGTACCCGAGGATCGTGTTGTTTGCGGCTTATCGTTACATGGCGGGCAGCAACTTCACGGCGAGCGAAAGGGAGGAACTCACCGCGGCGTGGATGGAGTTCTACAGCCGCAAGCGTTCGGACCGGGAGAACATCAGCGAGGCCGTGAAAGCCTGGGTATCGGAAAGGGCCAGTGTGATTGTGAACGAGGAAGCGCCTCCGGACATATACGTCGACAAGCCATATTCCGAAACCGGCTACCAATTCTTCCCGAACTGCTCGACTGACGCATTCGTCGTCGCACGGGAGACGCTTTCAGACCGTGCCGCTAGTCACGGTTCAGGTGACAAGTGGGTTCAGGAATGGATCAGGGGGCAGGACACGGTATTCAGGAATTGCGCCGATTCAAAGGCCTCTCCGACACCTATGAATGCCTCGATGCCAGAATGGCTGAAAAAGGACCGCGCTTACCAGACCGCCGCGGCGGAGTTCTATTCGCTCAACTACGCCAAGGCAAAGGAGCTGTTCGGCGACATAGCCAAAGATCCTGACTCTCCCTGGCAGGAGGTATCGGAGTACCTGGTGCCCAGGACTATCGTCAGGGAGGCGAGCCTTACAAAAAACAAAGAGCGCACAAGACAACTGTACTCAGAGGCGGAACAGGAACTGGAGACTGTCTTTGCAGGCGGCGGGAAGTACTCCTCTGCAGCTGAGAAGCTGTTGGGGCTTGTTAAATATCGCCTGCATCCGGAACAGAGGGTCCAGGAGCTTGCACAGAACCTTAGCTATTACGGCGGAAGCAATCTGAAACAGGACCTGATCGACTACACCTGGCTGCTTGCAAAATTCGAGGCCGAAGCTCTGGAGGCTGAAGAAAGGAGAAAGGAGGAGGCCCGGTCGGAGTCGGGCGGCGACCGTTCAACGGCAGTTTCCACGAACTCCAATTCAGCAGTGATCGACAACACGATGGTCAATGTCTCATCTTCTACTCCTGACCCCGCAGAGGTCGAGGCGCAGGAGAAAGGCTGGATGCGCATATACCTCTACAACGACGATTACTCCGAGTCTTGGGTCATATGGATCGATCCTGAGTCCACAGATGAGGAAGTTATCGAGAAGGCGACCGAAACAGCGGGGCCGTTGACGCAAAAGATGATCGAGCGGCTAAAGAGTGCGCGGCAGAGCGCGTACCAAGGCCGCTACGGCGACCGGGAGGAAGAGTATCAGGGCCATTACTGGGGAGACGAGGAAACTTCCCTGAACATCCTGCCACCCTTCCTGATGACGAACGATCTGACCGAATGGCTCTTCACTTTCCAGATTGAAGGCGAGGGGGCATATCTTCACTCGCTGAACAAATACAGACAGACCAACTCGGACGCGTGGCTGGTAGCGGCAGTGTTAAAAGCCAACAAGGGCTCACGAGATGTGATCCAGGTCCTGGAAGGCGCCAAACGCATCCCGGTCACCTCGCCCGCATTCCCTACGGCTGCGTATCACAGAGCGCGACTTCTTCTCGAACTCGATCGACCGGCTGAAGCCAAGACAGTGCTCGACGAAATACTCAATTCGTCGTTCAGAATTCCTATTTCGGCGAGAAATGAACTGTCTCAGATGCGTATGGGGCTTGCCGATTCCCTTGGGGACTTCATAAAACACGCGCTTCGAAAACCATTCGCATTCGAGTGGGGGAACTCCTACGTGACGATCGATGAGCTGATCGAGGAGCAAAAGGGCTACTACGAAGAAGAGTATTATGAGGAAAGCCGGGAAGAGTACGAACGAAGCATCGAAGAAGAGTATCGTTATGCGAAGTCGATCCAGGGAGAATTGATGCTCACTGACGATTCGATCAGTGTCATCAATTATCACTTCCCTTTTGAAACCCTCCTTGAGTTACAGGCTTCGGATGCGCTGCCCGAATACCTTCGCAGCCGCCTTTCTCTGGTCATCTGGACAAGGGCCGTTCTGCTTGACGACTGGAAGACGGCCGATTTCATCGCCGCCACCGCTCAGAGCAATCACCCCGAACTGCACGACGAGCTAAAGGCGTTTATTGATGCGGCGACACCTGCCGAAAAGAAGAGCGCCGCACTGTTTGCGATTCTGAAGAACGAGAGGATCACACCGTTCCTTGCCGGAGGATTCGGCACACCGCTCGAAGGCATTTCCTACGCTACCCGATGGTGGTGCGAACCGTATTCAGAGGTATGGAGCGACTCTGAACAGAAGATGGTTCCCGTAAAGGTATCCGACAGGCCGCCGTTTCTGACCGCAGGGCAGTCGCAGGCAGCGTTTGACGATATGAAGAAGCTGAAGGCACTGGGGGGAGCGCCGAAGTTCCTGGCTGAAAGCGTTCTTTCCTGGCAGGCTTCGGCGCCAAATGATCCGGGTGTGCCCGAAGGCCTGTTCATCACGTGGCAGGCGAACGGCTGGGACAAATACGGCTGCGAAGGCGACCCGGTTGACCGGGAGAAGCTGAAGAACCTGATGATGACAAAGTATCCGAGATCTCCGTGGACGCAGAAGATGCTGCAGGAGGAGCTGCAAGTCGTGAATGGTCAATGGTAAATGGTGAATCGTGAGTTATGAATCGTCAGTCGTGAATTGTGAATGGTGAATTGCGGAAGATTTTGACCGCTAAGGCGCGGAGGCGCAGCGTATAGATCGGATCGTTCGTCCTGTCAGCCGATGAAACTCTGCGCCTTTGTTTCTTTGCGGTTGAAACCGGAGCGCCCGCGTCCCGCGGGCATTGAGCGAAGCGAAGATCCTACGATTGCAACCCATCGTTTAGAGCACCTCGATCGGCCGAAGGCCGATCATGGTCCGCTAGAAGATCGTGCCGGGCGCCAACGGTTTTACTTGATTAAGCGCCCCGACGGACCGGCTGCACTTCCGCTGTCCCCTTCGTCGGCGGCACCATAAAAGATCTTCAGCTTCGGATCGTAACTCACTGCATGGACAAGGCCGTTGTGCCTCGAAGCGTCCCTTGCCACTCTCTCGATCTCGAATCCTCTCCCCTTCATCGCGCCAAAGAGTGATTCCGGAAAATCTGAATGAAGCCTCAACTGGTCGTCCCTGCAGAACAAACGAGGCGCTGAGACAGATCTCGTGAGCGGCCAGCCCCTGTCAAGGTAGTTCGAGATAACCTGCATCACGGCCGTCGGTATTCTCTCGCTTCCCGCGGCGCCTACGACAAGAAGAGCGCGGCCGTCCTTGAAGACGATGGTCGGGGTCATCTCGGTAAGATCCCTTGCTTTGGGCTCTGGAGAGGACCTCATCCTGTAGCTGTGAGCGTACATAAAGCCCAGTTCCGGAGTCGCAACCCTGGCACCAAACGAAGGGCCGATCGAAGTGGTGAGCGAAACGGCGTTCCCTTGTTTGTCCATAACGGACAAATGAGAGGTATCGGCCGGATCGTCATCATCTTTTTCGCCCCTCCTTTCGCGCTTTTCTGACCCCTTGTGCGCCGTTTCCAACTTTTTTCGGATCTCGTCGGCACGTTTCCTGGCGAACTCCTTAGTACTGATCAGATCAAGGGAAAAACCGTCTGTTTTCGGCTCCAGAGTCCCTATTACCTGCGGCCGGTCATCCATGGCCTGGGCTATGGTCCTTGCAAAGATCTCGATCTCACGCTCGTCTGGCCCTTCCGGACCGATCTTGAAGTTCTCGAGAATGTTCAGGAGCTCGGCAAGTGTGTTTCCCCAGGCCCTTCCTCCGGCCGAAACAACATCGTAACCTCGGTAGGTCGTAATGACGACTTTGCCGGGCGTAGCCCTGTAAGCATCGAGGTCCGTCTTTCGGACAAAGCCCCCATGGGCTTTCATATCCCGTTCAATAAGGCCTGAAATGCGTCCCCGGTAAAGGACATCGATGCCTTCCGTTGCGATCTCTTCGAGCAGTTTTGCAAGATTCGGCTGCCGGAAGATCTCGCCCGAGGCATACGAACTTCCATCTTCTTTCAGAAAGTTCTTTCGCGCCCCCTCATCGCTGGAAAGGACCTCAACCCTTCTCTCCCAGGTGGAAGCAAGTCTCTCAGGGACCTTGAACCCCTGCTTCGCGTATCGGATCGCCGGCTCGAGAACTTGTCCGAACCTGAGCTTGCCGTACTTACTGACCATTTGTTCCAGCGCTGCAAGTGCGCCCGGAACGGGTGCTACCTGAAACCCGGATCTTCGCTCGTCGCCTTCTGCGATCGGCGGGATTACCGCCGGCGCTTCAGTTGCACCGTCGATCGTGATGACACGCCCATCGCTCAATCTGACTATCACCTGAGCCCGTCCGCCGAGGCTCGCATTAGCGGGGTCCGTGACCATCAGCACGAGACACGCGGCAGCCGCGGCATCGACCGCGTTCCCGCCTGCTTCGAGGATCTCTACACCGGCACTTGTCGCATAAGTAGAACCCGTGGCGACCATTCCTTCAGTGCTGCTCGCAAAATTCCTGTCGGACTGTGCGGAAGCCTTAATGCAGAGGCCCGCTCCCAAGAATGCGACGAGCAACAGGCAACAATACGTTCGAAAATGTCTGAGAATCATAATCTCCGCCCTCAAAAACTCACTTGGCCACCCATCCCGCAATTCTTTCGATCGAATTGATTACGCGTCCGCAATGTTCTCTCAGCCAGGGGAGATCCGGCTTAGCACCCTTCTGAAGAGAAGCAAGGCATTCCGAGCCGTTGAAATCCACATAGGCGATTCGCAGACTCAGCTCCATCTCTGGTCTTCCGAACTCCGAACCCGGAAGGGCCGCCACACCTGTTTCCGTCAGAAGGGCCTTGCACAACTGCTCACTAGTCCGGAGATCTCGGGCTTCGAGTTGGCCCCTCATTGTCGAAAAGTCCGGAAACAGATAAAAACCGCCTTCAGGCTCCGCGACCCTTGAACCCATCGATCGCAGTCGATCTGCAGTTTCTTTCCCTACAGCCGAAAGCACGGAGCGCGTGACCTCCACGTAGTCCGCTATCTCCTGACCGTATGCAAATGCATCCACACCCGCATACTGGATCGGAGCGCTCACTGCCGAGAAAGTCTCGCTTGCAACCTTCCCGATCATATCTCCGATCTCTCTAAGCTCTTTCGGAATACAGAACGTTCCAAGCCGCCAGCCGCCAGCTCCGCACCACTTGCTCAGTCCTGTGCTCACGATCGTGCCCTCGGGGTAGAACCGGGCGATCGAAATGTGATTTCCCGAATGGTCCAGCTCTCCATAGATCTCGTCCGACAGGATGATCACACGATGCTGCCTTGCAACTTTTGCAATCTCCTTCAACCTGTCCGGATCCAAGGTGGTGCCGGTAGGATTTGAGGGATAGTTCAATATCAGGAGTTTTTGCCCGCCAGTGTGTTCTTTGCAGGCTCTTTCCAGTTCCAGGGGATCCAGCCGCCAGCCGTCCCTCTGTTCCGTTTCCAGCCAGACCGGCTCGTTCCCGGTCAGACGGCATTGCGGTTCGTATGAGACCCAGCTTGGAGATGGGATCAGTACCCTGCCCTTCCTTACAAGTTGAAGTAGGAACATTAGCTCTTTTGAGCCGGGCCCTATGACTATGTCATCGTCATCGGCATCAAGACCGAGCCTCGAGCGATAGTATTCCGCGACGGCTTCGCGGAGTTTCGGAAGGCCTTTTACAGGGAGATACTCCTTTCGGTGGGCATTTTTCCGAAGCGCTTCCACCAGCAGTTCGGGTACAGGGAAGGGAGACTGTCCGAAACCGAGCTTGAAAATCTCCTTTCCCTCAGCCTCGAGGCGTTTCGATAGCTCGTTGATAGAAAGCGTCGCCGAGGCCTTCACGCCCGAAAGTCGTGGATTTTTTGTCGACTGGTCGAAAAGGCTCTCTCTTGCTTTTCCGGCCTCTTGCCTGATCATCTTTAACCCCCTTCAACGAGTGACAAAGGCGACGTCAAGAACTTTCTAAACAGGCCGATTCTATACGAATCGGGATCGAGCGGACGAATTATTTTTGGGAGGTAGGTTGGCCGAGTTTGGTGAGTTGGCTGAGTTTGGTGAGTTAGGGGTGTTGACTGAGCTGGCTGAGTTGGCTGAGTTTGGTGAGTTATTGGTGTTCAGAGGACCTACGGCACATCCCGTTTAGAGCAGCGCTTGCGCTGCATTGGCCGGTGACACCGGGCGAAACCGGAGCGCCCGCGTCCCGCGGGCTTTGAGCGAAGCTAATTTCAAACGGGAAGAGTGATTTGGCCACAAACGTGACGGTCAAACCGCTAAACGCTAATCCCTCAACGTAATACAATCGTCCTCAACCTCAATCGAACGATTTCATTTTCGATTCTACGAACCAATATGGTCGCGCTTTCAATGAGCGCTCAACGAAAACTTAGCGGCGCGGTGCCTATGCTGTAGTCTTCAAAAATTGTCAGTCCTCAGCAAAAAGGTGTGGAAGTTGGTAGTATTCGTCTCTAAGAACGAAATAATGAGGACGATAACCCTGATCGGACGCAAAGTTCACGACGTTAGTGGCCGCGGAGAGCACGTGTTCGCACAAGTTCAGCAGGGGAGCCATATGGCTCTGAACCCCACCAATAACGAAGGACTCCATACCTGGTACGTTCTGATCGATCTTCCAATCCTCGTGTCCTAAGCCAGATTGTTCAGCCAAAGTACGAATTAGGTCTTGATAGCTATAGGAGTGACCCATAAAATGGATTGCTTCCGCACGTCTAACGAATTCACGAAGAGAGTATGACTTCGCTATGCTGCGGTAATACTGCCAAATGTCGTCTGAGGACATCTCGCCTAAGTCGAGGAGGTCATCCTTATCGGAATCATCTACGAGGGGAATCGGAAATGGGAGATCTGGGATTGGCGAAATGAAATAAACTGCATCAAGCTCATCCATTAAGTCCAAGAGCAAAGGCCGGTTTTTACCAAAGCTGCAAACCAACACCCGTAAGGTGGCTGCAATTTGCTTGTATCTGTCTGATTCTTCCGCAAGGGCTTGGATTGCCTCTCTGAGAAACTTGATCTGACTCTCAAGGTCAGCGACAAGTCGCTGCCCCGATTTCCTGATTCGCACCGGACTCATTGGATTTGCGCAACGCATAAAGAGCGGGACCGTTCCGCCCTGCTCCGTGTATTCAATCGCCTAACTGAATAGAGGAAACCACGACTCCTTGTACCTCGCCTGAAAATTCAGAAGGCTTACCCAGTATGATAGCTATTTTAAAGCTAGAGATCCTAATCAAGAAGAGAAGCGTACTTACTCCAAAGACAGGTTAGCGGATCTGGTACGCGACCTGATCTCAAAAAACGAATCGCCGAGAATCGCTAACCAACGAACAACTATATTCAGTTGCCATTTCCTTAAAAAGCAACCGAGCAAACCTGGCCATTGGTTTTCGACGACTTGTATGGCAAAAGGCTGGTCGCATCTTCCGCGGGAATGTAAGCTTGGATTCGGATACGGTGGAATTATGCGGTGAATCATTGAGAGACGACTCTATCAGTGCAAGCGCTTCTCCAAACAAGATGAAGGGATTCGCTAGAATTTGGAACTGGAATTCGGCCGAAGCACGATCGCGCTACTTTGAACGGTGAGTGTTGTTGTTTAGGCTCTAGTTGCGCTGCGCACTACTCTTGCAGCGCAAGCGCTGCTCTAAACGGTTGGAGTCATTGCAACGGTTTAGCCGCGCTGCGCACGACTCTTGCAGCGCAAGCGCTGCTCTAAACGGTTGGAGTTATTGCAACGGTTTAGTCGCGCTCCTCACGGCTTTTGGAGCGCAAACGATGCTCGAAACGGTGGGGATGTTTCTTCGCACTATGCCCGCGGGACGCGGGCGCTTTGGTTCGACTGCCTTTGTCGCCCATCGCAGGGCAAGTCTGCTCTAAACGGTCGGTTGTTTTCTTCGCAAAATGCCCGCGGAACGCAGGCGCTCCGATGAAACAAAGGCGCAGAGTGAATTCTGGTATCTAAATCAACTGCCGAATCTCTACTCTGCGCCTCAGTGCCTTTGCGGTTCAATTCTTCCGAGATTCACGATTCACGATTCACCATTCACTATCCCGCCGCGCCGACCGCCTTTTGGGCCGCGTCCTGCATTCCCTGGGCTGAAATGATGTTGATGCCCGATTCATCGAGGACTCGCCTTCCCTCCTCGACGTTCGTGCCCTCAAGCCTTGCCACGATCGGGATCGAAACGCCCAGGTTCTTCGCCGCCTCGACAACGCCTCGCGCGACCATGTCACAACGAACGATCCCCCCAAAAATGTTGATCAATACCGCTTCAACTGCTTCATCGGCAAGCAGGATCCGGAAAGCGTTCTCGACTCGTTCCTGTGAAGCTCCGCCGCCTACGTCAAGGAAGTTCGCAGGCTCGCCGCCCTCGTGCTTGATGATGTCCATCGTCGCCATCGCAAGCCCTGCACCGTTGACCATACAGCCGATGTTGCCGTCGAGCTTGATATAGCTGAGGTCAAACTTTGAAGCTTCGATCTCAAGCGGTTCTTCTTCGTTGAGGTCCCTTAGCTCGGGATAATCCTTGTGGCGGAACATTGCGTTCCCGTCAAAATTGACCTTCGCGTCAAGTGCGATCAGGCGGCCGTCGGTGGTCTTAAGGAACGGATTGATCTCGACAATCGTGGCGTCCATTTTTTCGAAAGCTTGCGAGAGCTTGATCATGAACTTGGCAGCCTGGCCGATCAGGTCTTTTTCCAGCCCGAGACCGAAAGCAAGCTTCCTTGCCTGGAATGGCTGAAGCCCGATACCGGGTTCGATCGTCTCTTTCAGGATTTTCTCCGGTGTCGCCGCCGCGACCTCCTCGATCTCGGTTCCGCCCTCGGAAGATGCCATGAACACGTTCTTCCCGGTCGCCCGGTCAAGCGTGATGCCGAGATAGAATTCCTTGTCGATCGGAAGCCCCTCTTCAATTAGCACCGTCTTTACCTCTCGGCCTTCGGGACCCGTCTGATGGGTCACGAGATTCATTCCGAGGATCTGTTCGGCTAGCTGCCTCGCTTCCTCAGGCGATTTCGCCAGCTTCACACCGCCGCCCTTACCGCGCCCGCCGGCGTGGATTTGGGCCTTTACTACCACTACGTCCGTTCCAAGCTCTCGCGCGGCCGCCTCAGCTTCGTCAGCTGAAGTCGCCACGATTCCTCTCGGTACAAAAACGTCGTACTTTTTGAGCAGTTCTTTCGCCTGATACTCGTGAATCTTCATATCTGAAAATCGGTCCCCGTTTGTAAGATTTGAGTTCGAGTCTATATAGAGCCAAACCAAAAATCAAAGGCAGCCGAAAACGGCTGCCTCTTGAGCTCAAGGCCCTGATTTCAAAGGTAAATCAGCGATTTACTCCCGTGTACACTTCGATCGCGGCAAGCTTCCATTCTTTGCCGTTCGCGATGTACTTCAGGTCGAAGGTTGTTTCGCGCGGACTTGTGTCGAACTTGCCCTTGACCTGAAGCGAATCGAACCCCTGAAAGTCCTTTATCTCCGGACCTTCACTGATATCCGGTTCAAGACTGCGAACTTTTCCGACGTCGGCCTTTCCGTCAATGAACTTCTGGAATAGCCGCTTGAGCTGGCGAGGCGTCGTCTGCTTCTGCCATTCCTCGGAAATATTATCGTGAAAGTCCTCGAAGTCCTCGCTCTTGATCGCCCGGTCAAAGTCGAGAAGAGTGTTCTTTATCATCTCTTCCATCTCTTCGTCGCCAGGGATCTCTTTCTCGGAAGCGTCTGCTTTTTCCTTCGTATCCGAATCGGGTCCGTCTTCATCGGCCGAGGTATCAGTCGATTCTGAACCGCTGTTCGATCCCCACTGGAATCCTTCCTTGTCGTTGCAAGTACAGCCAAGGACGATGCCCGAGATCACAAAAAGCGCGAGAATGCCGTTCAAAAGAGGGCTGCGCGAATTCATAAGTTTCTTAACAAGTTCGATCATAACCTTCTCCCGCCTGCACGGCGGTTGTTACACCTAGTCCTTACGCCACGGCTCGAGCAATGATTCCCACGCCTTCGCCGTTCGCGCATACTCCGAAGGGCATCTGCGAGCCCTTGCCTCGGGCAATAGCCCGTCTTCCACAAATCCCGAGTACTTGTTTGGATTTGACCCGTAGATCATACAAAGAGAATTGAAGAACCTCTGTTCCTCAAGAAGATGCTCATCTGCAAGACTTCCTTTTCCGATCTTGCGGTTCTGAGCCTGTATGTAGAATGCCTCCGCCGCAGCCACTACCCATTCAACCCCCTCG
The DNA here is from genome assembly GCA_003385635.1 of Acidobacteriota bacterium. Lineage (GTDB taxonomy): Bacteria > Acidobacteriota > Blastocatellia > Pyrinomonadales > Pyrinomonadaceae > Aridibacter. Next base: position 1,743,795 of record QQUY01000001.1, read on the forward strand.
TCGCCCATCTCCTCGATACATATGTAGGAGGAACAACGGTCAGCAGCGTCTTCCTCGTTCGCAGTGATCGGAAGTTCGTAGCTGTCGATCAACGCGTGTCCAAGCTCGTGAAGAAAGATAAAGTTCACAGCTTTTCCCATCCTCTCGTTCGCTTCAGCAACGGTACTGCCGTCGCTGCGATAAAGGTTGAAAAGATGGGACATGAGCTCGTAACAGATCGTTATCGATTTGTCTCGTGGATCGTAAAAAGCATTGACCGTTCCGCAATCTTTGGTTCGAAGGGTAATATCGTGTGGCAGGATGAGCGTCCTGTTCAGCTTGTCCGCAGCCTTCTCCAGGACCTTCGCGTCTTTTATCTCCCGGTGAATGCTCTCGAAATTGGGGTTCTCGACATCAGTGCTCTGGACTATAAAGTCGCCCTCGTCCTCTTTTCGGTCCTTGTCTTCCGAATCTGAACCGGATGTTGAGGTGTCGTCGCTGTCCGAACGGTCCGAGCTGGTGTTCTCGTCCGAAAGCCGCGAGATGTCCCCGGACCCGTTGCGGTCCGGATTGCACATACAGCCGACCACCAGGATAAGTGTGCCAAGAGCGATTATCAGGTTCAGCTTGTTCCGGCTAAATGAGGCCATTCGGTTCACTTCGAGCCTTCGGGAGAAGCGACCCCCTCCCCGGAGGACATTCGATCGTATGTGTTCACGGAAGATAGGCGGGTTCAAAAGAAAATTGGTCACCGCCTCATTTGACGCTGACCAATCATAATACCAAGACCGAAATTTTCCAAAACTTTGAAGGTTCCGAAACTTACTGAGAGTTCTCGACAAGCCTTACAAGCGTCCTGATGGCGACTCCCGTCGGTCCCTTCGCCTGGTGGGGCTTCGGGCTGTCGGCCCACGCAGTCCCCGCGATATCCAGGTGTGCCCACTTGGCTTTGTCGATAAATTCCTGGATGAACAATCCGCCGGCGATCGTTCCAGCACGGCGTTTAGTGCCGATGTTCTTCACGTCGGCGATGTCCGACTTGACCTCGCTTTCATAGCCTTCGAGCGGAAGCTGCCAGAATCCCTCGCCGACCTCTTTCCCGGTTTCGATGACGCGATCAACCAGGTCTTGATCATTACCCATGATGCCGGTGTTGCGGTTTCCGAGAGCGATGATAACGGCGCCTGTCAACGTCGCAAGATCGATGATCTGGTTCGCGCCTTTCTTCTCGGCGTAATGAACCGCGTCCGCGAGAACAAGCCGTCCTTCGGCATCGGTGTTGAGGATCTCGACGGTCTTGCCGTTCATCGCCGTGACGACGTCGCTCGGCCTCGATGCTTTCCCGTCCGGCATGTTTTCGACACAGCCTACGACGCCGATCACCGGCACCGATGGCTTAAGAAGCGCGATCGCCCTCATCGCACCGACGACGGTGGCACCGCCGGACATGTCGTACTTCATCGCGTCCATTCCCTCTCCGGGCTTGAGCGAGATGCCGCCGGTATCAAACATCACGCCTTTTCCGACAAGCGCCAGAAGATCTCCTTTTTTCGCCGTGCTCTTTTTAGGGGTGTACTTGAGGAAGATCAGTTTTGCAGGCTGTTCGGATCCAAGTGAAACGCTAAGGAGCGAATTCATGCCCATCTTCTTCATCTGGGCTTCAGTCAGGACTTCGCATGTCAGTCCCACCTCTTTCGCCATCTTCTTCGCACGATTGGCCATTTCCGTCGGCGTCAGAATGTTCGGAGGCTCGTTGGCAAGGTCGCGGGTGAAATTCATCGACTCGCCGATAGCCGTACCTTTTTCAATGCCGTTCTTTAGTTCAGCGGGCTTCGCGCCATCGACAAAGATCGTGATCGCATCAACGGACTTCTCGTTCTTGTCCTTTGTCTTGTACTTGTCGAGCTCGAACTGGCTCGTGATGGCGCCCTGAGTAGCGGCCGCTGCGGCTTCGACCGCGTCTCCGCCAAACCTCGGCGCAAAAGCAAACTTTTTCAGATTGTAATCACGGATCTTTCTGGCCGCCGCTCCGGCGCACGCTGCAGCTTCCGCTGACTTGTACTTTTCCTGATCTCCGCCGCCGACGAGAAGGATTCGGCCGGCCTTGCCCTTATCAGCCTTGTAGCGGAGCATGTAGGTTTCCCCGCTCTCGCCTTTGAATTCCTCGGAAGCGAGAACGCTTGAGATACCGCCGCCCGTCAGCTTGTCCAGTTCACCCAAAAGGCCCTTCTTGGTGTTGTCGTCCTTGAATACAACTACTGCCAGTGCATCCACACGGGCATCCGTAAAATTTTTGTTTATACCTCTTGAATTCATTAGCTTCCTCAGAATTGAGATTTATTGAAAGTTCCGTTTTATCTATAACTTATCTAAGGTCATCTTTCAACTGCCTTTCAGTTTCCTTGGCGATCGTTTTACGCTTCAGAGTTTCCCGTTTGTCGAAGAGCTTTTTGCCTTTCGCCACACCGATCTCGAACTTGATCCGACCGTTTCGCCAGTAGACCTTCGTTACCACAAGTGTCATTCCCTTCTGGTCGACCGCCTTCTTCATTTTTTCGATCTCTCTTCGGTGCAAAAGCAGCTTGCGGGTTCTGAGGGGATCGTGATTGTGGATATTTCCGTGCTTGTATGGCGAAACGTGAGCGTTCATCAGCCACACCTCGTCGTCACGAACGGCAACATACGATTCCTTGAGCTGTATCTTGCCGGCCATGATGCTCTTCACCTCCGTGCCTTGAAGCACGATCCCGGCTTCGTACGTGTCCTCGATGATGTATTCGTGGAACGCCGCACGATTGGTGACAATCGATTTATCCCCTGCTGGCATAAGCGTTTCATTGTGCCTGTACACGTCAGACGTCGCAAGTTCCGCTTCGGTGTTCCGGGTTTCGAGTTCGAAGTTCCTAGTTCCAGGTTCCGAGTTCAAAGTACAGGGGTTCAATGAATGCCGCTCCTTAAGGACGAAGTATCTTGGCCCGTATCTGAAGACCGGCGTTAGGCGTCCGCCCGGACCTCCAGCCGCGCAGCGGCGGAAACCGTTTTCTTAAAAAGCCAGATATACTATCGTTTCGTGACCAAAGGTCCGGACCTCAACACAATGACCGAGTACCAAGACATTCTGGTCGAAATCTACGACGTCGAGGAACGCCAGAGATGCAGGGCCTATTTTGAGAAGTATTGGCTTGCGGAGAAAGATTTCCGTTCCCTCTGGCTGCCGATCATGGAGCGTGTCTTCCGAACGGAAGCTCGTTGCCTTCCCGAAAGTATGTTCTCCCAGTCATACCTTCCGAAATTAAGAACGAATGGAGAGATCTTTCACGGTGAGAACGACCTACTCGCATTCGAAAGATGGATGAATACAGTAGGAGATTCCCAGTTTGTAGTGATCGAGAACGAAAAGATCAGATACGAGGGTTGGTTGCCGGTGCGATATCGATATCCGTCCGACATCTCCTGGCCGGAGATAATTTCGGGCGGATCGATCGGATCTGAACACGTCGGAAACGGATTCAAAGACTACTTCGTGTTCGGCAATTCCGGAAGATGGGGGCTCTATGTCAGCGGAACTTTCTCGATCAAATGGGACAATGGATGGTTTGAGATCGGGATCTATGGTGTAGCCGAGGATCTTGTCGAAACATACGACTCACTATTGGGTGACGTGAGAAGCCTGTCTGAACTCGGTATCTTGGAATCCGATCTGCCTCAAGCGTTTCGTCGAAATTATCTCCTGTGATCTGTAATGCTAACAGTAACCCGCTCTGACGCTTGGGCTTCAGAAACAACCGGAATGTCCTGCCGCGGGCGCGGCGAAGAGAAGCCGACTCGCTCTTTTAGCTTCGCTCATTGCGGGCGGGCCGCCCGCGCCCCAGTCAGACTCAACATACTCCATCTACTCAACAGACTGTTTGTTTGACTAAATCGGCGCCCGAAAACGATAATCGAGGGGATGTGGCACGAGACTGAACTCAGGGTCAGATACGCCGAGACCGACAAGATGGGGATCGTTCATCACTCGAACTACTACGTCTGGTTCGAGCTTGGCAGGAGCGAGTTCTGCCGTTCACGCGGATTTTCTTATCGCGACATGGAAGACAATGATGGCGCCCTTTTGGTCGTCGCGGAAAGCTACTGCAGATACAAATCTCCCGCCCACTACGAAGACCTTCTATTGTTGCGAACCCAGATCGCAAGGATCCGCAGCCGAAGTATCTCTTTTGTTTACGAGGTCTTCCGGCCTTCGGACGACACCGTTATAGCAGAGGGCGAGACAATGCACATCGTCGTCAACCGAAAGAACAAGATCATTTCCCTGCCTAAACGATATGAAGCGATGCTGATGACTGGCAGTGACGAGTCGCACGCATTCCCTGCGGAACTGCCGCCAAGCTGATCACCTGGGTCCGCCGAAGTGATCCCCCAGGATCTCGATCACGTTCTCAATATGCGGGTACATCACCTCGTCGTTCTCGATAAACGGCACTTTCTCGCGAATCTTCTTGTAGACCGTTTCAGTTTCCTGTGCCATCTTGCCCACGTCCGGGTCACGGTGTCTTCTTAGATCGATCGCCTGCGCAGCAGAGAGCATTTCAAGAGACAATATCCTTTCCAGGTTTGTCGAGATCCTGCACAGCTTAAGAGCCGATGTGACGCCCATCGACACGTGGTCTTCGACGTTTGCGGAGCTCGGGATCGTGTCAACGCTCGCAGGATGCGAGAGAACCTTGTTCTCGGTCGCCAACGCCGCGGCGGTGTACTGCACGATCATGAACCCCGAATTGAGACCGCCGTTCTCCGTGAGAAAGGCGGGCAGGATGTGGGCGTTGGAATCTTCATCGGTCAGCCGCATTATTCTGCGCTCGGAGATGTTCCCCAGTTCGGATAGCGCGATCGCAAGGTAGTCCATCGCGATCGCCAGAGGTTCCCCGTGAAAATTGCCTCCCGAGATCACCTCGATCTCGTCGGTATCCTCGTCGGCAAAGATCAAAGGGTTATCGGTAACGGCGTTCAATTCTATATTTACAACCCATTCCGCGTATGCGATCGCATCACGGCAAGCGCCGTGCACCTGCGGAATGCACCGGAGAGTATACGCATCCTGTATATTTGCGGGATCGTGTCCGCGGGTAAACTCGCTTCCCTCCAGAATTCTTCTGAGGTTGGCCGCACATTCGACCTGCCTGGGGTGAGGTCTCAATTCGTGGATCCTTTCGTCAAACGCCGCTGTTGTGCCGTTCAATGCCTCAAGGCTGAGGCACCCGGCAACATCAGCGGCATCGGCCAACCACTTGGCGCGCGCAGTCTGAAGGAGCCCGAGGGCGGTCATTACTGACGTGCCGTTCGTTAGCGCGAGGCCTTCTTTGGCTGCAAGCTTGACCGGTTCCAGTCTTGAACGTTCAAGCGCTTTCTTGCTCGGGACCCTCTCGTTTCCGACAAAGACTTCTCCTTCGCCGATCAGGGGAAGTGCCATATGCGCCAGAGGCGCGAGATCTCCACTCGCACCCAAACTTCCCTGACTAGGTATCACAGGGTGGATACCCGAGTTCAGAAGATCGAGTAATAACTGAAGGGTTTCAAGCCTGATCCCCGAAAATCCTCTCGCAAGAGTGTTCGCTCGTATGAGCATCACCGCACGGGTCTGAACCTCATCGAGAGGTTCCCCCACACCAACCGCGTGCGACTTGACGATATTCTCCTGAAGCACCTCGACCTGGTCACGGGAGATGATCTTGTCCTTAAAAGCGCCAAACCCGGTAGTGATCCCGTAAGCGACCTCACCTCTTTCAAGAAGTCTTTCCACTGCTGTCGCGGAGCGCGTCACCTTTTCAAGAGCCTCTTCAGAAAGCAAAACGATCGGAGCCCCGGGGGCTCCTTCCGCCACCGCGAGGACTTGTTCAAAGGTAAGCGATTCGCCGTCGAGGAACAGTTCATTCATAGCTGATCAAAGGAATAGGGCGTTGCTTCTGGATCTCCCGAATAGCTGAATTTGCGGCTCTGATAGTATGATATCCACTTTTCGCCATTCAATCCGCTAAAAGATGCTACAGAACACGACCGATAACTCCAACTCGAACTCGAACCAGACTGTAGGCGAACAGGGAGCCAACATCCTGAACGCCGCCACGCGCGCCGACGAAATGGGACTCGCGCGTGAGATCAACAATCTATTCCCTCATCCGTATCTGAACGCGCTGGGCGCGATCCTGATCTTCATATTGCTCGGAAAGGTAATCGACTGGGTCGTCACGGGAGTGGTCTCGCGTCTTGTTCAACGAACTAAAACCGATATCGACGACAGGGTCCTTGAGATCCTCCACCGCCCGATCTTCCTGACAGTGGTTCTGATGGGACTAAGCCTCGCCACCCATCTCTTGATGCTCCCGGACAGAGTCACCGTGATAACGGTCGACATTATAAAAACACTGGTCGTGTTCGTCTGGTTCAATTTCTCTCTCAGGCTGCTTCAGGTGATCCTCGAACAGATGGAGCGTCACGAGGAGCGCTTCAAATTCGTCACTTCGACGACGATGCCGCTTATCAAGAATTCGGTCACACTGGTTCTTGCCGCCGCAGCGGTCTATGCGGTTTTTCTAATCTGGGACATCAACATCACGGCCTGGCTCGCATCAGCGGGAATAGTCGGTCTTGCGGTCAGTTTTGCGGCGAAAGACACCCTTTCCAATGTCTTCGGCGGAGTGACCATTTTTGCCGACAAGCCGTTCAAGGTGGGCGACTACATAATCCTCGGAACCGGCGAGCGAGGAATGATCACGATGATAGGCGTCAGGAGCACACGCATTCTCACCCGCGACGATGTCGAGATCACGGTACCCAACAGCATTCTCGCGACCACGACCGTGATAAACGAATCCGGAGGTCCCCACGAAAAGTTCCGCATACGTCTCAAGGTCGGGGTCGCTTATGGTTCTGATATCGACAAGGTAGAGGAAGTGTTGCTGAAAGCTGCGAACGATCACAAAGAGGTATGCGCTGACCCGTTTGCAAGGGTCCGTTTCAGGGCATTCGGGAATTCAAGCCTCGATTACGAGCTGCTGTGCTGGGTAAACCGGCCTGTTTTGCAGGGCCTTGTGCTTCACGAGCTGCACCGGGAGGTTTATAAAGCCTTCAACCGGGAAGGCATAGAGATTCCGTTCCCACAGCAGGACATCTACATAAAACAGGTGTCGGGAAATGCCGGTTCAGACGGGGACGCCTGACTTGATCACCTGGTCAACAAGGTTTCCGCCAAATTCGTAGCAGATCTCTCGATAGTCATATGTATCGAGCAGGATCAGGTCGGCGGCCTTCCCAACTTCCACCGATCCGGCGCGGTGTCCTCTTCCAAGTGCGTGCGCCGCGTTTATCGTGAATCCGTTGATAGCTTCAGCGGGCGTAAGTTTCTGATACCTGCAGGCGATCGCCATTGCCATTGCAGGCGACGAACAGGGCGCCGAACCGGGATTGTAGTCGGTTGAAACCGCGACGGCACAGCCCGAATCGATCATCTTCCTCGTGTCCGCATAGTCGTCCGTCCCAAGATTGAAGTTAACCGCAGGGGTTACCACTCCTATAGCTCCCGAGTCCGCAAGCAAGGCGACCTCTCGGTCATTTGTCGCCTCGAGATGATCGATCGAAACAGCTTCCAAACCCAGCGCCATTTCCACGCCCCCCAGATTTGTGAACTGGTCGACATGTGCCTTAACCCTGTATCCCTCTTTCTTCGCCCTCTCAAGCACGCGCCTGGACTGTTCAAGATCGAATGCGTTCTTTTCGCAGAAAACGTCGATAAAGAGATTCATCCTTTCATCGCTCTTCAAACCGTTCTCTGATCTGAACCAGTCAGCGGCCCTCGGGATCATCTCTTCGCAGATCAGATCGACGTAATCGTCGGCATTTCCTTTTTTGCCATCGCGGTATTCTGGAGGGACTGCGTGGGCAGGAAGGAACGTGGGGACGATCTCGGCAGGGTGCTCTCGGGCGAGGATCGAGATCGCTTCCAGCATCTTCAACTCTGTTTCGGTGTCGAGGCCGTACCCCGTCTTGATCTCGCAGGTCGTGACACCCGCGTCCATAAGGCGGTCAAGCCTGATCTCGGTCTCTTCAACAAGTTCTTCAACGGAAGCTTCCCGCGTCGCTCTTACCGTCGCCAGGATCCCGCCGCCGGCTTCAAGGATTTCAAGGTATTCCGCGCCTTTTATACGTAGTTCGAATTCATCGAGCCGGTCACCTGCATAGACGATGTGCGTGTGGCATTCGACGAAGCCGGGCATCACCACAAGCCCTTCGGCATCGAGATCTTCCTGTGCGTCATACAAACGTCGAACCGTGTCAGTGTCGCCGACGCCGTGGATGATCCCGTCGACGACGGCCACTGCTGCATCCTTCCGTATGCCCGCGTCCGACATCGCAGGACCTTTCTTCGGACCTAAAGACGCACACGTGACCAATTCGCCGATATTGAAGATTAAGAGATCTGCTTTCATTAGGGGCACATTTACAAACGCTTTTCGAAGGGTAAAGAGTTTCGAGACCTTCCTACTATGAAGAACAGAACCACTCCGGCAAGAGAAACGAATGCAGATGTGAATTTCAGCTGTGTAAGCACCGAAGAAATAGCCACCAGACCCCGGTCAATCGATTCAACGTTGTAGGTCGCAAATTGAATCAGGAAACAGTTCTCCAAAGCGTCAAAAACAAACATCGATGCCGGAAAGAAAGCCAGCCACTTCGCGGATTCACTATCTTCGACACTATCTGCGACCCCAAGCGACAAAAACACAAGTCCGATCGCAACGAGCAGCGATATCCCCAGCGAATAAAACTGCAGGTCGTAGTACGCGCTTATATATTGCTGGTGGGCATCGCACACCTCGATGACAAGGCGGCCCATAAAATCCACGAGCTCACGATGTGAATATCCAAAGCGATGTTCCGGCAACACCGGGGCTCCAACATCCAAGTTCAGGAGTTCGGATATACCGAATGCTCTAATCGCAAGGGCGATCACGGCCCCGACCAGGATAGAAACGAAACCGGCTATGTATTTTTCTGAAGTCTTCAACATCCCGTGAGGATCCCTTTTGTCCAACTGCTCCGGAAATCGACTCCTATCAGAAACAACTTCCGCAACCTGGACAACGTGGGGAGCCACACAGGGGCTAAACGATCTCCTGAGAATTCTTTGAGGTTCGCCTTCGGAACCAGACAACGACAGCTGCGACTAGCAAGACGGCGAACACGACCAATGTGAATGAACCCGCAATCATTTTGAAGAAGTTCAGAGTGCCGGCCAACTCGCCGAGCCCAAAAAATCTGAGAGGCAATCTGTCGATCGTGTTTATAAGAACAACATTCTCGGCGAGATCAAAAACTGCCAACGTCACCGGAAATGCGACGAGGAGCCGGACCCAGGACCTTTCCGTTACGATCCGGCTGAGCATCCATATCAAAGTCACGAATGCAGCTCCGGTAAGAAGAGCGTTCGGTATGTCGAAATACTGAAATCGCGAATAAAGGTCTATGGTCTCGGCAGAAAGCGGTTCGAGAAAGGCGAACAGATCGGCGCCTGTGAAACCGAACCGTTCCTCGGGAAGCTCGGCTCCTGAAACCGCCGCTTTCAGGTTTGAATAAGGTCCAAGTGCGAAGAGAAATACCGAGTATCCGATCCATACGACCGGGATCAGGGTAGCCACCAATACCGATTTCCGGCCCGATCTCATTCCGCCGCTCCCGCCGCTTCTTCCCGCCCGATCCCGAGAGCGTCGGCTACTCTGTTTATGTAGTTGAACCAGGAGGCAATGAGGGTGATCTGCAGGATCGCAGTATCATCGAACCCCACCTTGCGAAGCTCCTCGATATGGCCCGGATGAAGTCTGACGGCATCCTTCGTCATCTGGATCGCGAAGTCGCACATCACGCGCTCCGCCTCCGTGATCGGGGCATTTTCGTAATCGCTGCGAAGCGCTTCGATCAGACCGTCGTCCAATGTGACGTGACGCAGAAACTCTGCGTGGGACTCCACTCAGTAAAAGCAATCGTTCGTGTCCGAAACAACCGTCGCGATCATCTCCTGCTGGCGCCTTTCGAGCGGAAGGTCGTCCTTCAGAAGAGTGCTCAGCAGCATGAACGAGTGATAGAGGGCGTCCGGGATAAGCGTATGGGACTCGATTATCGACTCATCAAACTGGATAGTCTGCGGATGAACCGTTCCGTACTCCTTCGGATAGGTCTCGCGCACCTTTCCGATCAGTTCGAGCAGATCGCCCTCTGCATTCTCAGGCTTGATCGTCTTTATCCACGCCATGGGAAGTTAGTTTAGTAATGTGTTCAGAGTGTGTCCAACCTTCTTCATTGCGTTACTTTGCGGCTTAGCGCCTTGGCGAGAGGCTCGTTGCCTTTCTGTGTGGATTGATGACAAACGAACACAGACTCCCCCAAAGGCGCTAAGCCGCCAGGAACCGCAAAGAAAACCCGAGAACTAATCGTTGCTTCTTCTAAAGATCAAGTAGTAAACAGGTATCCCGACCAGCACAATGCCGACCCCTACGAGATTCTGAACCGGATCCTGGAGGAAGATCATTACGCAGACGCCGATCGTGATCAGAATGTAGACGATCGGCACGAGCGGGAATAGCGGCGTCCGATAGCCTTCGTGCTGTCGTTTCCTGAGCCAGAAAAGTCCAAGGACCGCCGCCGCCGGGAACAGGATCGCGATCATAAAAAAGTAGGAGATGATCTGCCCGAACGAACCGGACGCGATCAGCACGCAGGCGAGCACGATCTGGACAAGGATCGCCAGGTATGGCGTCCCGAACTTCTCGTGCGGCCTTCCAAAAGCGCGGAAGAACAACCCTTCCCGGGCCATCGCGAAATAAACCCTCGGTCCTGACATCAGGTAAGCAAAGAGCGTCCCCAATACCGAAATCACAACTATCGCCGCAAAGACTGCTCCGCCGGCCGGGCCAAACAGCGCCTCTCCCGCCTGAGCCGCGAATGTCGTATCGTCTTTCACATTTGCGATCGGTACAAGATAAATGAAGACCGCGCTGGTCAAGACGTAAAGAACAGTTATCAGGCCTACACCTGCTGAAAGCGCGATCGGCAACGTGCGCTGGGGGTCTTTAACCTCGCCCGCGATCCGCGTCACGTCCCACCATCCCGCGAAGGCAAAGTAAGCGCCGATCGAACCAGCTATCAGAGCGCCGGTCCATTCAGGCGGCTCCGAAAAGAAAGGCGAAAAATTGTCCCAGTCCCCGAAGCCCCCAAAAAATCCAAAAGCCACAAGGAAAACAAGGACTCCGATCTTCAGCACCGTAAGGAGCGTAAGTGCGGACGCGCCGACCCGTGCACCGAACATGTTCACGGCTCCCACCGCGATAACGACAACGATAGCGACCGCGGTTTGAGCAGATGACGAAAGCGGAACTATGAAGGAAAAGTAGCTTGCAAAGCCGACACCGAAGATCGCCGTCAGGCCCGGATCGACAACAAGCAACACGACCCACCCGTACAAGAACGCGAGTCCGTCGCCGTATGCCTCCCGGAGGAACACGAACGGCCCTCCTGCTTTCGGATACCGGGCCGACAGCTCGGAGTAACTAAGCGCGCCGCAAAGTGTAGCCAGGCCTATTACTATCCAGATAACGAAAAGCCAGAAGGGAGATTGAACTCCTTTCGCCATCCCGGCGGGCGTGAGAAAAATTCCGACCGCGATCACTTGACCGATTATCAACGCGGTCGCTGTCCAAACACCGAACTGTCTCTTTAGATCTTCGGACATCTGCAATTCATCTCCTGCATATCGTGGTAAATGCCAGATAGTGTTTCGCCCCGGCAGTTCCTATGATCCCGGAACAGCGCGGGGCGCCAACTATCCTAGATTTTTTCTCACCTATTGCAAGGAACCCGTCAATCGACTATGTAGCTGTCGCGGGCCCTTACCCTAAGATTGGGTCGATAGACACGAACCTTGATCATCTTTCGCTGACCGGTTTTCCCTTCTTCTGCCGGATAATAGCCGATCTGGTACTGCCTCTTGAGTTCTTCGGCTATCGCTTCAAACGTCGACTGGAGCCCGAACCGTGAAGTTCCCGCCGTGTAGAGCCTTCCGCCGGTGTAGGCCGCGAGGGTCTCGAGGTATTGTTTCCCAAGCGTGTAGTCTTCCGGCCGGTTCCCGCGTTGAGGAGGATTAAGGATACCGCCGTTATTTATGATGGTAGGCTGCTTCATGATCCCGCCACCGGTCAGTCCGTCGAGGAACGTGTTGTAGTAGATCGGAAAGATGACGACATCCGACTCTTCAGCATCTCTCAGGTTTTCTCCATAGTCCGCGCCGATCGAGGTCGTATCGACACCGTCAGAGAACAGCACGATGGCCTTTCTGCCCTCGATCCTGTTCAAACGCTTCGTGAGCGCAAATTCAACTGCGGAATAGAGCGAAGTGCCGCCGCCAAAATTAGCCCGCCGAATGGCTTTATATATCTTCTCGCGGTCCTGGGTCGGTTCAGTCAGGACACGCACCGAATCATCGAACGCGATCACCATTACGGTGTCCTCGGCATTCAGTTCCCGCACAAAAGCAGACGCGGCGTTACGTATGTCGTCGATCTTGTATTGGGTCGAACCGCTTGTATCGATCAGCAGCACTACCGTAACGGGCTTGTCGCTGATGCCGAAATATGCGATCTCCTGCTTTTTGCCGTCCTCGTAGACCTCGAACTGTTCCTGCCTGAGTCCCGAAACATAAAGGCCATCGCGGTTATAGATCGATACCGGGATGTTGACGACCGACGAATCGATCTTGATGAGATCGGGATCTTCCTCAAGCGCTTCTTCGGTTTCTACGCGCTTCTCCGCGTCATCCTTTTTCTTCTTGTAGTTCGGCGGAAAGATCTGGACCGGCTTGTAAGGCCTGGATTCCGAATAGCCCTCCTCTAGAGGCGTGACCTCGGCGGGTGTCGGCTCGCTTTTGATGCGTCTGCCGGACTGGGAAAACGCGAGAGAAAATGCCAGCAGGCAAACGGCAAATGCGGCGAGTAGTCTTGAAGCTCTCATTGTGGTTCGAGCGGGTCTTCCGCTACGGGAGATCAATAAATTCAATCGGAGTATAGCAAAGCTGCGCTGTCGGTGTGTGATTCGGCTCGTGTCTGTCAGGTTTGACCGCAATTCCGAATCGACCGGAAGTCCTGCTTGCATTTGTTCTGATCAGGGTTATGATTCTCTGCAACAGACTGACAAAACAGGAGATGAATCGCATATGGAACCCGGAAAAGAAGTTTCACCATTCCTAATATTCGAGACGATCAACGCGTACCAGTCCTCGAACGCTTTCGCTGCGTGTCTGAAGCTGGATCTGTTTTCTAATATCAAAGCGGAAGGAAGCACGGCGGACGATATCGCATCGGATTGCGGAATGTCGCAGAAAGGCGCCCGAGTCCTCGCGGATACGATGACGGTGCACGGATTTCTTTCAAAAGAAGGAGGAACTTACAAGCTCACGGAGGTCTCCGAGAAGTTCCTTACGAAAGATTCTCCCGCGTATTTAGGCGGCACGGCTCAGTTTCTCTTGACACCTAAACTAACCGAGGGATTCCGGCGGATCGACGAGGCCGCCGTAAAGGGCGGAACCGTGATCGATGAAGAAGGAACACTTGGTGACGACGACCCGGTTTGGATCGACTTCGCCCGCGGGATGATGCCGATGATGATGCCTTCGGCTATCGCGATCGCTGACCATCTCGAATGGGAGCGTGACAAGCCTCTGAAGGTGCTCGATATCGCCGCTAGTCACGGCATTTTCGGAATAATGATCGGGCAGAAGTATCCGAACGCGCAGATCTACGGAGTGGACTGGAAGAACGTTTTGCCTGTCGCCGAGGAGAACGCGGCGAAGTTCGGGATGGCGGAAAGATACAACAAGATCGAGGGATCAGCATTCGAGGTCGATTTTGGCCAGGGATATGACGTGGCGCTTCTGACGAATTTCCTGCACCACTTCAACGCTGAAACGAATTCCAGGCTGATCAAGAAGATAGGTGAGAGCCTGAACCCTGACGGCGTGATCATCACGCTCGAGTTCATTCCGAATGATGACCGCGTATCGCCTCCGGGAGAAGCGCTCTTTGCGGCGGTAATGCTTGCGACGACTCCGGAAGGAGACGCCTTCACGTTCAAGGAGCTTGATTCAATGTTCAGGGAAGCCGGGTTCGAGAACAACCGTCAAGTTCCGCTTCCGCCGACGCCTCAGCACCTGGTCATCTCGACCCGGTAGTTCTACTTTGTGACCCTTTGTGAAACCTTTGTGTTCTTCGTGGTTAATTTCCTTTCGAAATCACGAACATTGAACGAGTTTTTCTACCACAAAGGTCACGAAGGTTTCACAACGGGTCACAAAGAGCACGAAGGAAGAATCACTTCATCGGCACGATGACGCCTTCCTTTTCCGCAAAGTCGATCGCCTCTTCGTAGCCCGCATCTGCGTGCCTGATGACACCCATTCCCGGATCAGACGTGAGCACGCGTTCGATCCTTTTCGCCGCCTCCGGCGTACCATCCGCGACGATCACCTGTCCTGCGTGAAGTGAGTAGCCGATGCCAACACCGCCGCCGTGATGAAGGCTGACCCATGTCGCGCCTCCCACGGCGTTGATCATCGCGTTGAGATACACCCAGTCCGCGATCGCGTCCGATCCGTCCTTCATCGCTTCCGTCTCTCTGTTCGGAGAAGCGACCGAACCGCAATCAAGGTGGTCACGGCCGATCACGATCGGAGCTTTCAGCTCACCGCTTGCGACCATTTCGTTAAGTTTCAAACCGGCTTTCGATCTTTCACCGTAGCCAAGCCAGCAGATCCTGGCCGGAAGCCCCTGGAACTCGACCTGCTCCTGCGCCATCGTCAACCATCGCGTAAGGTGATCGTTCTCGGGAAAGAGGTTCATTATCGCTTGGTCCGTTCTATATATGTCTTCCTTCTCGCCTGAAAGAGCAACCCATCGGAAGGGGCCTTTCCCTTCGCAGAAGAGTGGCCTGATATAGGCCGGAACAAATCCCGGATAGTCGAACGCGTTTGGAACGCCGTTGTCCAAGGCCCTCTGTCGCAAGTTGTTTCCGTAATCGAATACGATCGAGCCGCGCTTCTGAAACTCGAGCATTGCCTCGACATGTTTCGCCATCGAGTCCATCGCGCGACGCTCGTATTGGGCTTGATCGGACTTTCTGAGATCGTCCGCTTCTTCCAGTGAGAGGCCTTCGGGGATATAGCCGAAAAGAACGTCGTGAGCGGATGTCTGGTCGGTGACGATATCAGGAACAATTCCCCGCTCAAGGATTTGGTGATGGACTTCCGCGGCATTTCCAAGCAACGCCACAGAAAGCGCCTCACCGTTCGCGGCCGCGGCCCGGACCATTTCAAGTGCTTCGTCGAGATCGTCCGACCCGCGATCGACCTGTTTCAGATTCAGGCGCCTTTCGATACGCCACGGATCCACATCGACAAGAAGCCCCGCTCCGCCGTTGAACGTGATCGCCTGCGCCTGTGCGCCCCCCATTTCGCCGAGGCCCGCAGTCAGCACGACCTTCCCTTTCAGAGAACTCCATCCCTTTTGCCTAGCAAGCGATCCAAAGGTTTCGTACGTGCCTTGAAGGATTCCCTGTGTGCCTATGTAGATCCAGCTTCCGGCGGTCATCTGGCCGTACATCATCAAGCCTTCGCGCTCGTATTCGTCAAATTGTTCCTGTGTTGCCCAGTGCGGAACGATGTTCGAATTGGCAAGAAGGACCTTTGGCGCGTCGAGGTGCGATCTAAAAACTCCGACCGGCTTTCCTGACTGAACAAGTAAAGTCTCGTCGTCTTCAAGGCTCTTTAGGCTCTCGAGGATCGCGTCGAAACTCTCCCAATCACGCGCTGCCTTTCCGCGCCCTCCGTAAACGATCAGGTTGTCCGGATCAAACGCTACATCCGGATCAAGATTGTTCTGGATCATCCTGTAAGCGGCCTCGGTCAGCCAGCTTTTACAGGTTAGCTCTGTCCCGCGCGGAGCGCGCACTTCACGTTTCATAAGGTCTACTTGTAAATGCCAACGATCCGTTCCGCAATAGGAATGCGTAGATCGCAATGTTGACAATCGCCAGCAAGACGCCGAGCACGATGTGAGATTCGGGCGGCAGTCCGGGATAAATGATCTTGGAAAGGAGATGATCGATCAGCCCTGCTTCGTATCCCGCCTGACCGGCCATCGTTCTGAAGTAATTCTCGAGTCTGGTCAAAGGACAGGAAAGCATCAGAAACTCAACGAGAAACGACCACACGAGTGCCAACACGTGAAGCATCCACGCCCTCGGCCATTTGAGAGAGAGCAGTCCCCCGATGATCGCAAACACTATGAATGCGAGGTGAAGGATCAAAACCAGATTGGCAAGTGATGCGTAGAACATACGTTCCTGCCGCCACTTCGGACTAAATGGCTATTCTCGAATGGTCCCGGATTACGGTATGATTATCTTCATTTTCCGCTGACCGTTCAACAGACTCGCTCCCGGCGAAGTCTGAAAACCGATGACTAAAGAGGTAGTTCCTATGCGTTCAATTCGATTGTCTGTTTCCGCTCTGATCCTTTTTACTTGCTTGTTCGCAGTTTCTATATCTGCCCAGAACGGCTCCGAACCGCCGTCAAATCCGAATTATGACGCCGAGCTGGCGAAAAGGCTCGGTGCCGATGAACTCGGTATGCGTAGTTACGTTTTCTGCGTGCTGAAGACCGGACCTGCGAAGATCGAGGATGCTGCGAGACGGAGCGAACTGTTTCGCGGCCACTTCTCGAATATGGGCAAGCTCGCGGAAGCGGGAAAGCTGGTTCTTGCGGGGCCCTTCGGAGATGCCGAGCCTTGGCGCGGAATGTACATATTTAACGTAACGACGATCGAAGAGGCCGAGGAGCTCGTAAAAACTGACCCAGCCGTGGAGGCGGGGATCTTTGTGTATGAGCTGAAGAAGCTGTACGGAAGCGCGGCCTTGATGCAGGTCAACGAGATACACTCGAAGATCCACAAGAAGAAGATCGAGTGAGAGAAGTCAGAAGTCAGAAGTCAGAAGTCAGAAGTCAGAAAGATATCAAATTTCTGAAATTTGAAATCTGCAATTTGACATCCGTGCGAAGCACGATCTCAGTTTAGAGCAGCGCTTGCGCTGCCGTGAGCGGAACGAAATGTTGACGATGTAGAAGGACGCCGCTACGCGGCGATGGGTTCGGGTGGGCATCGTATCCCGGTCTAAAGACCGGGGCTAAGCTACATCGTCCCTACGGGACGGCCTAGATTCTTCTAACTTTGAACCGCTGAACTTTGAATGTTGCTAAATGAGACTTACTCGAAACTCGGAATTAGGAGCTTATTTCGGTCGCGTTTCCGCCACATTCCGCGGCCGGAAGCTATCTGGAATTTGGAATCTGAAATCTGAGATCACAAAGCGTAGCGAAGTGCGTTTGAACCTTGAACTTTACCTGGAACTTAAGACGTGGAACCCGGAACTCGCAATCTCCTTTCTTGACATCCCCCACTCGCCTCGGTACTCTAGCAGTTCGCTTTTTACCGGGCGAGTTTTTTATTTTACAGGCACTTAGCTCAGTGGTAGAGCGCTACCTTGACACGGTAGAGGTCAGCAGTTCAACTCTGCTAGTGCCTACCATTTGAGACAGATAGCCGAAGGGGCATCCGGCTCCCGAGGCTGACACTTTTGGCAAGATGCCGAGAAAGAACTTTGCGTTTTTGACATCAACTACGACGTGCTTCCAAGCACGGTAAACGGGCGTGTGTAAATACTCGCCGGGCAAAGTCGCTCTTGTCAGATCAGATCATTTAGTAGTTGCGGAAATTCCTGGACACCCGGTCTTATCCCAGAGCTAACCCGGCGGTTGGATTGTTGGACAGGTGTGCGCCTTTTGGGCGTTGAATTTCCGGAGAAGGGTCAATGAGCGAGATAAACGTCAAGTACGGCGGCGAAAGCGGTTCCGTCCCCGGCGGAAGCACCGTTTTCGACGCCATCAAGCAGTTCGACCGCGACGCGTCCAAGAAGGCTCTCGCGGCGAAAGTAAATGGTGAGGAATACGACCTCGGCCGGGAGCTTCCCGTGAATGGGGATCTCGAGATCGAGGCGATCGTTCCCGATACGAGGGACGGGCTCGAAGTCCTGAGGCATTCGACCGCGCATTTGCTTGCTGCGGCGGTCCTTGATCTTTATCCGGGAACCAAGCTGGGCATTGGACCCGCTTTGCTTGACGATCCCCGTTACGGCTTCTTCTACGACGTCATAACGCCTGAGCCTCTTTCTGTTGACGATCTGCCGCAGATAGAGAAGCGTATGCTTCAGATGGCCAAACGAAATCTGAAGTATCGCCGCGAGGATGTTTCAAAGGCGAAGATCCTGGACATCTTTGAAGACCGGAAAGAGCCCTTGAAATGCGAGCTGATCGACGAGAAGGTCGAAGGCGAAGCGAGCATCTATTATATCGACGATTCACCGTTCATAGACTTTTGTCTGGGCCCGCACGTCCCGCACACCGGAAAGCTAAAGGCTTTCAAGCTTCTGGCGATCGCCGGCGCTTACTGGAAAGGCGATGCGGAGCGCGAGCAGATGCAGAGGATCTACGGGACCGCTTTCTTCACCAAGGAAGAGCTTGATTCGTGGCTGAAACAGCGCGAGGAAGCGGCAAAACGCGATCACAGGAAGCTTGCGCAGGAACTCGATCTTTTCTCGATCCAGGAGGATTACGGCCAGGGCCTTATTTTATGGCACGCGAAGGGCGGGATCGTTCGGATGGAGATGGAAAACTACCTGAAGGAGAAGCTGAGCGATTACGGCTACAGTTTTGTGTATACCCCGCACATCGCAAAGCGCGACCTTTGGAAGATCAGCGGCCACGAGGACAATTACGCCGATTCCATGTATTCGCCAACCAGCATCGAGGATGTTGAGTACAGGCTGAAGCCTATGAACTGTCCGCTTCACATAGGCATCTACAAATCCTCGATGCGGTCTTACAGGGACCTTCCGCAAAGGTACTCCGAAATGGGTACCGTCTACAGAGCGGAGCTTTCGGGCACCCTTCACGGGCTTATGAGGGTCCGCGGTTTCACTGTTGACGATGCTCATCTGTTCGTTCGGCCCGACCAGGTTCTAAAAGAAGTGGGCGACTGCCTTGATTTCGCGATCGAGGTCTTTGAGACCTTTGGATTCGACAAGGTGATATTTGAGCTCTCCGTTAGAGGTGAAGCGGAGAACAAGAAGTTTCTTGGCAAGGACAAGGACTGGGAACAGGCCGAGGAATCGCTCGCAGCGGCGCTTAACGAAAGGAAAATCGAATTTGAAAGGATCGAAGGCGAAGCCGCATTTTACGGCCCGAAGATCGACATCCAGATCGAGGACGCGATAGGCAGGACCTGGCAGCTTGGAACGATCCAGGTCGATTTCAATCTTCCGGAGCGATTCGGCCTAGAATATATAGGCGAGGACAACTCGCCGCACAGGCCGTATATGATCCACCGGGCGCTGTTTGGCTCGATAGAGAGGTTTTTCGGCGTGATGCTGGAGCATTTCGGCGGAGCGCTTCCCTTGTGGCTCGCACCGGTTCAGGTCGCAGTCTTGCCGATCACCGACCGGATCAACGATTACGCGGAAGAGGTAGCTTCAAAGTTGAAGAATGCCGGGATCCGGGTCGAGGCGAATCTCAGAAGCGACAAGATCGGCGCCAAGATCCGCGAGGCTCAGCTTCAGAAGGTACCCTTTATGCTGATCGTCGGCGACCAGGAGAAGGAGTCCGGGCTTGTCGCGGTCAGAGAACGTGCAAAAGGAGATCTCGGAACCATGGAGACCGATGAGTTCGTAGGTCGCGTTTCGAGCCTGAAAGCGATCCGGGCGATCGCCAATGACCATTTTTAAGGAAGTTCTAAGCCCGATTTTATGGCATTTGGAGGCTCCTTAAGATAGAATCTTGGACTGCCGCGGACGTTCGAAAGCCGGGGTAACTGAAAAAGCTGACAATGGAAGACGAAATACGGAGGTGCAGAGATAGCTAGAAGATTTAGCAGAAACCGCGGCAAGAGGTTCCGCGGACCGAAACACAGAACGAACGAGCGCATACGGATTCCTTCGGTGCGTGTCGTGAACGAAGACGGCGAACAGATCGGAGTGATGGACACCAGGGACGCAATCGCGAGGGCCCGGGAGGTGGGCCTCGATCTGGTTGAGATCGCCCCGCAGGCGAAACCGCCTGTCTGCAAGATAATCGATTACGGTAAATTCCTGTACGAAGAGAAGAAGAAGAAACAGGAAGCCAAGAAGAAGCAGACGACGGTCAGCGTTAAAGAGATCAAATTCCGGCCCGCGACCGATGACCACGATTATGGTTACAGGGCCAAGCGCGCTTACGGCTGGCTTGAAGAAGGAGACAAGGTACGCGCGACAATAGCATTCAGGGGACGGGAGATGTCCCACAGGGAGCTCGGAAGAGCGATTTTGGAAAGGCTGGCAGAGGAGCTGTCAGAAGTGGGCGAGATCGAGGTGCACCCGAAAATGGAGGGATACCAGATGTTTACGATCTTCGCCCCGAAAAAGACGAAAAAGTAGTACTGGAAGGTCTGAGATTATGCCTAAACTAAAAACACATAAGGGCGCTGCAAAGCGCTTCCGCAGAACTGCCACCGGCAAATTCAAACGCGGAAAATCGCACGCCCGCCACATATTGACGAAGAAATCGACAAAACGGAAACGAAAGCTCGATATCGACACTTATGTATCTAAAGCCGACCAGAAACTGGTCGAGGAAATGCTGCCGTACGGAAGAAACTAGTCAGGCAGCACTGCCGGGTGGTAGCCCGGTGAGACCGAAATCTGATCGGGGAGTCATTTAACAATGCCAAGAGTAAAACGAGGAAATAAACGCCTTAACAAGAGGAAGAAGATCCTCTCGATGGCCAAAGGCTATCGCGGCAACAAGTCGAAGCTGTACCGCCATGCGAAGGAAAGCGTTGAGAAGGCGCTGCAGTATTCGTACGTCGGCCGAAAGAGGAAGAAGAGGGATTTTCGCCGGCTTTGGATCGTCAGGATCAACGCCGCGGCCCGCAATCACGGGATGAGCTATTCGCAGTTCATGCACGGCGTGAAACTCGCGGAGATAGAGCTCGACCGAAAGGTCCTGGCAGATCTCGCGGTAAAGCAGCCCGAGGCTTTTGAGGTGATCGCCGGAAAAGCCAAGGACGCTATCGAGAACAACGGCAAGGCCTGAACGGGCTCTTGACCGTCCACACTTAACCGGCACAGGCAGATTCGATGAAACGGATCGGCCTGTGCATTTGATTTTCAGGGCAGGTGCCCGTTGTCGGCTAGAGATATGCAGGAAGAGAAAGCCCAGATTGAAGAGATCAGGGATAACTTCGCCGCTGAGTTCCGTCGCTTCGTCGATTTGCGCAAACAGGACTTCAAAGATCTGACGCTTTCAGCCGCGGAAGCCGTGAAGAAAGAGATCGAAGAGGTCCGGATCCGTCACACAGGCAAGAAGAGCCCTCTCTCGGGAGCCAAACGCCTGATCGGAAAGATCGAGCCTGAACATCGGGCGGAGTTCGGAAAATTCGTACAAACGGTTGGCTCTGATATAGAGTCAGCCCTCGACGAGGTCGAGGATCAGCTGGGGAGATACCTTCTCAAGGCCCGGACGGAGCGGGATACGATCGATGTGACGCTTCCCGGTCGCCGGCCGAAACCTGGGCATCTGCATCCGATCACGTTGCTTAGGCAGAGGATCGAGGACATTTTCGTTTCGATGGGCTATGCGATCGAGGACGATCGCGAGATCGAGACGGACTATTACAATTTTGATGCGCTGAACATTCCTGAACACCACCCTGCACGCGAATCCCAGGACACGTTCTACACGACAGACGGCTTTGCCCTGCGCTCACAAACGTCAACGGTCCAGATCCGCGCTATGGAACGTCGAGGGGTACCCATCCGCATCATCGCGCCGGGTCGCGTTTTCCGTCGGGATACGCCCGACCAGACACATACCCCCATGTTTCACCAGATCGAAGGCCTTTGCGTCGACAAGGGCATCAACATGGGCCACCTCAAGGGCACCGTGACCGAGTGGCTTCGAAGGATGTACGGAAAAGATACCCGCACTCGCTTCAGGCCGAGTTATTTCCCCTTTACCGAACCAAGCGCGGAATTCGATTTTTCCTGCTTCAAATGCGATGGAAGCGGTGAATTTGAAGAATCGAAATGCGGGACCTGTCGGGGATCCGGATGGATCGAGCTGGGCGGATGTGGAATGGTTCATCCGAACGTCCTGGAAAATTGCGGCGTGGACCACAAGGTCTACTCCGGTTTTGCTTTCGGTTTCGGTCTTGAACGAATGTGCGCGCTGATGTACTCCCTCGACGACATTCGACTGATGTTCGACAACGACATCCGCTTCCTTGAACAATTCCGCTAGGAAAATAGTTCCCAGAATGGCCGCTTCGAGCGGCCGTTTCTCCTTTTTCCATAAGCACTTTCCCCTTGCCAAGATCTATTTAGCTGTTTTACAATGTACAACGCGGTTGATCGCCGCAAATCGGCATTCATTCCCAGCCAGATCTATCGCCAACCCCGGAGTACCTCCCAGTCAGATCGTCCCGGGAATCCTCGTTTCGAGCCCGCGCCACTTCGTCCTTTCAAATGCGAAAAGATTCCTCTTCAGGAGTAATTTCAGGAACTATCAGACTCGCAGCCGTTTTCGTGATATGTTGCGCGGTCCTCGCTACCGGTGTTTTTATCGGGAGACAGGCCGATAACCTTTCAATTCCGTTCACTTTTGATCAGCCTGCCGCTTCTGAAGCGGCCTTGCAGACATCTATCAAGGGCGATTCCGCCGAAGTTGTCATCATTGAGATGATCCTCCTGATCGCATTTGCCGTTACTCTTCTGGGAGGATGGACAGCGTTGTTATCTGCAAAGGCTGTGAGAGCAAGACGGGAACTTGAACACAACCGCCGGCTATTGAGCGAGGAGATGGAACGCCAGCGAAGCACCTCCGATGAGCTGCACATCACACATCAGCAGCTCTCGAGAACGACCGGCCAGCTGGGAGGCATTCTGGAAGGAACGACCGACTTTATTGCCGCAGTCGACACGTCGATCCGCTACATATCGTTCAATAGGGCTTACAAAGAAAATATAAGGTCGCTTTTCGGTACTGAGGTCCGGAACGGGATGTCGATCCTTGAGGCGCTGGAATCCCATCCTGAAAAACGCGATCATTCCGTACGGCTTTGGGAAAGAGCCTTGAGCGGCGAGAAGTTTTCAGCACAACAGGAGTTTACCGACGAGTACGGTAATTCTCTTCACTACGACCTCAGCTATACGCCGATACTCAACGAGAATGGCGACGTCACCGGTGCCGCACAGATCTGCAGGGACGTCACAGACCGCAAACGGACCGAAGAACGCCTCAAGCAGGAAATGGACTTCGTTTCAGCTGCGATCGACGTAAACAGCTCTCTCGTGATGGTGCTCGATCTCGAGGGCCGGATCATTCGATTCAATCAGGCGTGCGAGAAACTTTCGGGCTACAAGTTCGAAGAGGTCAAGGGCAGGGTTTTCTGGAACATACTGATCCCGACGGAAGATATCGCCAAGATAAAATCCTCTTACAGGAACTTTCATTCGACCTTCTTCTCCGAGGACTACGTGAACCAGTGGGTCACCAAGGACGAAGAGACCAAGATGATCTCGTGGCAGGTTTCCGCGATCAGGGACGACCAGGGGAATGTAAAGTACATCGTCGGTACCGGTATCGACATCACCGAGAAGCGCGAGTTCGAGACAGCGCGAAACCGAATGCTGATGATCCTGGAGAACTCGCCGGACCTTGTGAGCATTTACGATTTTCAGGGTCGCATTGCATATCTGAACCCGGCAGGAAAGGAGATGCTTGGGATCGAGCACGACGCCGATCTGAGCACGATCCGGATGAACGCTTACCAGCCGGGATGGGTGAATGAGCTCCTTCAGACGGAATCGATCCCAACCGCTATAAAGAAAGGGTCCTGGCTCGGGACCACTTCATTGAAGACACCTTCCGGAGAGGAGATCCCGACATCCCAGCTGATCCTTGCGCACCAGAACCAGAAAGGCAAGGTCGAGTACTTCTCTACAGTGATCCGTGATATCTCAAGCCAGAAAAGACTTGAGAAAAACCTTGCTGAAGCGCGTGACGAGGCACTGGAAGCGATCCGCAATAAATCCGAGTTCGTCGCCAACATGTCGCATGAGATCCGTACGCCTATGAGCGGGATCATAGGAATTTCGGAGCTCCTGCTGGGCACAAAGCTGAACGAGGAGCAATACGATTACGCCGAAACGATTCAGAAGTGCGGCGAGACGCTTCTGACCATAATCAACGACATTCTCGACTTCTCAAAGCTTGAAGCAGGAAAGCTGCAGCTTGAAACTGCAGACCTGGACCTTCGCGAGCTCGTAGACTCAGTCTCCGAGTTGTTCACACAGACAGTCTACAAGAAAGGCCTCGAACTCTCGGTTCTGATCAGCCACGACGTGCCAAACAAGCTTCGCGGTGATGCCGGCCGGATAAGGCAGATCCTTACGAACCTTGTGAGCAACGCCGTGAAATTCACCGAGGCTGGCGAAATAGTCCTGCGAGTCAGCCTCGAGCAGGGCTCGGACGAGCCAGTTCTGAAGTTTGCTGTATCCGATACAGGAATCGGAATCGAACAAGAGGCGTGCGAGTCCCTGTTCCTGCCGTACTCTCAGAATGGATCGAATTCAGGCTCGGATTACGGAGGTACCGGGCTCGGACTCGCCATCTGTAAACAGCTTGTTGAAATGCTTGAAGGCGAGATCGGCGTGGAAAGCGAGAAAGGAAACGGGTCCACCTTCTGGTTCACGGCGAAGTTCGAACTCCAGTCCGAGATCGAGGACATACCGGAACTCGAAAAGGTGATGAACAGGCGAATCCTGATCGTCGACGACAACGATTCAAACCGCCGGTCGCTTCTGCATCAGGTCAAGACCTGGGGTATGACAGCAGATGAGGCTTCTTCGGCGGAGGCCGGATTCGCCCTCTTGAAGGCCGCCGCACGAAATCGCGAACATTTCGAGATCGTCGCCGTCGACCTTGAAATGCCGGGCATGAGCGGAATCGAGCTGGCGGAGAAGGTCAGGGACGAACCGCTTCTCAGAAGGACCCGGTTCGTGATCGTGACCTCCGCCGCAGCGCGTTCGGAGATTCGGGATGCCGAAAGCCGGGGAATACATTCGATCGTGACAAAACCCGTTCGGCACCGTGAGCTTCTTCAGAAGATGTCGCTCCTGCTTGACGATCCCAGGGCTTCAGAGTCGAATAAGGAAGGTCACAAAGCTGACTACGAAGGACTCGTCAAGACCCTCGAAACCGAGATCGAGTTCGTTAATGCTTCCTATCGGCCAAGAATACTGATAGCAGAGGACAATCTCGTTAACCGAAAGGTCCTTTTCAATCAGGTAAAGAAGATGGGTTGCGACGTTGAAGCTGTTCGAAACGGCGTGGAGGCGGTCGCTGCTTTTCGCGAAGAGCCGTTCGACCTCGTTTTGATGGACATAGAGATGCCCGAAAAGGACGGGTTTGAGGCGACCCGCGAGATCCGCGATCTACAGAACGGCGATCGCAGGATACCGATTCTCGCCGTGTCGGCGCATGTCCTGAACGGGGAGCGAGACAAATGCCTTGCAGCGGGGATGGACGACTACCTCTCGAAACCGACGCGGCAGGACGTGCTCGAAGAGACAATCCGAAGATGGCTCCGCAACTCCGATCCGGCAGAAGCACTATCTTTCCGGGATGAACAAACATCAACACGGAATGGCGAGAACCCGGTTTCCGATCCAGACAGCGTCGCTGAGAGGCTCGAGGAGCTAAGAGATACCTGCGGATACGAGGTGGTAGCGGAGTGTATTGGGCTCTTCGAAAAGGATACCGCGCAGACTGTTGGAAGGTTGAAGCGAGCTTTAAAGCGCGAGGACTTTTCCAGGATCGAATCAGAGGCCCACAAGCTGAAAGGGAGCACGGCGAACATGGGCGCTCTCGACCTCTCGAGGATATGTCAAGACCTGATGGAAGTTGCCAGGAAGAATCAAACCGGCCGCTGCGAAAAGCTGCTTGATGACTTCAACAAACAGTACTCTTCCCTCGCGACGGTTTATACCGAAATAAAAGAATCACTTTCCAAATCAACCACCGGTGTCGGGAAACGTGCCTAGGCGCCGAACGAACTTCAGATTTACATTCCTTCCCTTCTGCTTTAAATTTGTAGCTTAACTTCTGGCCGGGCTCCGGTTTTTTTTTTGTTTTTGGAGCGGCCGCTATCGAAAGGAACCGTTCCTTTTATGAACATCAGCTACAAATGGCTTCAGGACCTGGTCGATCTGGATCTCCCGGCCGAAAAACTCGCAGAGAAGTTGACACTTATCGGGCTCGAGCTCGACGGCCTTCATCAGGCGGGGGATGACTGGGTTCTGGACATCGAGACCACATCGAACCGCGGGGATTGCCTTTCGCACCTGGGCGTCGCCCGCGAGGTATCAGTCTCGACCCGGCGGTCCCTTCGACTGCCGGAATCCGAGCTCCCCCACGAAGAGCCCGATAGAGATCTGGTAAGCATCGACGATCCCGATCTCTGCCACAGGTTCACCGCAAGGATCATTCGGAACGTGAAAATAGGTCCGTCGCCTGACTGGCTTGTTCGAAGGCTTGAAGCGGTCGGAGAACGCCCGATCAACAACATCGCCGATATAACGAACTATGCGATGCACACTCTCGGCCAGCCTATGCACGCCTTCGATCTCGACAAGCTGGCGGAAGGCAGGATAATCGTTCGAAGAGCGAAGCAGGGCGAGTCATTGGTTACGCTTGATGAGGTCGAAAGAAAACTTGATGGCTCGATGCTCGCGATATGCGATGCCGAAAAGCCATTAGCGGTCGGCGGAGTAATGGGCGGGTTTGAATCCGGGATCGGCGAAGACACCGTGAATGTCTTGCTCGAGGTGGCCTGTTTCGATTCTCTAAGCATTCGCAGTACGTCGCGTGAACTTGGCCTTTCGACGGAGGCCAGCTACAGGTTCGAACGAGGGGTGGATATCGAGAATCTTGTCAGGGCGTCTGATTTTGCCTCTGACTTGATAGCCGAGCTTGCAGGAGGAGAGATCGGAGAATTCGCCGACGTCTATCCCACCAAGCGCGAGCCGGCGAGGATCGATGCTCCGGAACTAAGGAGCGAGGTTTTGCGGCTTTCAGGGCTCGATGTTTCACAGGACGAGATCGAACGCATTCTTTCAGACCTCGGCATCGAGAAACTTTCCGCAGACAGTTATCGGTCGCCCACGTGGCGGCACGATCTGGCGATCGAAGAGGACTTGGTCGAAGAAGTGGTCAGGATCGCCGGCTACGATACGATCGGCGAAGAGCTTCCGTCGGGAGGTTCGGCCGGCGAGTATCAGCCGTCCGAGGAACGCAAGCGGCGCTTGCGCGGTGCGCTTTCGACACTTGGATACAGCGAGGCGATTTCATACAGCTTCATCGATTCAGGACATCAGGGCGTGTTCGCATCGGTCCCCTCGCTCGGGACCTCGGAATCGGGGGATTTCGTCGAGATCAGGGATCCGATCATTGAAGGCGCTTCGATGATGCGCCCTTCCCTTCTGCCCGGAATACTCGACGCCGTAAAGGTTAATTTTAATCACAGGAACCGTGATCTGAAGCTGTTCGAGATCGGAAAAGTGTTTGTGCCGGAAGCAAATGAGACCGGGCTTCCTTTGGAGAAAGAACTGCTTTCGATCTGCATTACGGGCAGCGAACTCCTGTCGGATAGAGAAAACGCCGTCCGCAAAATGGACTTCTACGACCTCAAAGGAGCGCTGGAGCTTGTGTTCGATTCGCTTCGAATAGAAAGACCCCAACTCAGGCCCTGCAAGGTAAGCCACCTTCAGGCGGGACAAAGCGCGGAGGTCCTGGAAGGCGGATCGGTGGTCGGGTACGTTGGGAAGGTCAATGATGGCGTTTCCGCGGGCTACAAGTTCAAACAGCCAGTCTTTGTGGCCGAGATCGATCTCGAATCGCTTTTGAAGAAGTCGGAGGAGCCCCCTGCTTACACCTCCTTGCCAGTCTATCCGTCCGTTCAGCGCGATGTGACGATGGCGATCAAACGGTCCGTTTCATACGGGGACGTCCGGCAGGCGATAACGGGACAGGGATTCGAGCTGCTCAGAAACGTTTCATACGTGGACGTTTTTGAGGGGCAAGGTCTTGCTGAGGGCGAGCGGGCCGTGACGATCAGGCTGGATTATCGCTCGGACGAACGAACTCTTACCGAGGAAGAAGTTGATTCAGTTCACAGCGAGATACTAAAGAACCTGGCATCTGATATCGACTTCGAACTACGTTAACCGCCGACAATGCAAGTTACTTGCAGTTTCAACTAAACGATTTATAATCGTTTGGCGCAGTTCCCCAATCTTCAATACAATCTGGAGCAATCAATGAACGGTTTGGCTGGAATGGAGAAGTTCTCCCATCTCGAAGACAAGATCTATCTCACGATCGAGTTCGCTAAGAAGATACGTGAAGAGAATGAGAGGATCGACTCTGAGATGAACGATCTAAAGGACCAGATCACCGAACTTTCCGCGCAGAATGCGGAGCTTGAGAAGAAGATCGAGGAACTGATGAGCGAACGTGATGCTATCCAGCTAAAGATCGAGGCTATGCTGGATGCGATCACCGTCATTGAGCCAGAGGTCGGAGAGGTCTTCCAGGGCAGCTGAGAATGAACGCAAACAAGGAAAAATCTGAACAGCCGGCACAATCGATCAGGGTTGAGATCTATAACCAGACCTACAACATCAGATCGGACGGCGACAACGACTACATTATCAAGCTTGCGGAGTACGTCGACACAAAGATGCGCGAGATCGCCTCGGGCACTTTGACCGTCGACTCCCTTAAAGTCGCCATTCTTGCTGCCCTGCACATCGCAGACGAGTATCATCGTCTCGAGAACGAGACCGAGCAGAATGACGCACAGCTTGCCACGAGGAGCGCAGAATGCGCTGACCTTCTGGATCGGTTCCTCAAACAAAAGGACAACATCACGCAGGAAGTCGAGATAGAGCAGTAAGAGAGTTTTCATCGTATCCCTGACGCCGGCGTTTTTTGCCGGTTTTCTTTTTTTGGCCCGGACCCATGTGTTAGACTGAAAACTAGGCGGAAGCACTTTCTGAGTGGTTCGTGCTGAGGCAATAAACATATTGAGCCAACATTTGAATATACGGGAGGCCGATGCTGTCTTTCGGTGCAGTCTTTCGAGGTTAAAGAATGCCAAAGGAAGCGGCTTTGATATCTTCGGATAGAAGGCCACCCACCTGTTGAAAACAGGTTCAATTCACTTGTCCTCACACGGCCGTTTCGGTTGACTGCCGCCTACACATCCGACCGGTGATGTCTGCGCTTGAAAGAACATCGAAGCGCGCATCACCGTTCATTTTTTGGATCGGGGTTTATTCAATGCGGATACTCTTCATAGGTGATGTTGTGGCGCGCTCGGGGAGGCGCGCCGTTCTAAATCACGTTTCAAGCCTTCGGACAGAGCACGCAGTCGATGCCGTCTTGATGAACGCCGAGAACGTCGCCGGAGGTTTCTCGATTACACCTCCGATCGCGAAAGAGTTGTTCGAGGCGGGGATCGACCTGATGACTTCCGGGAACCATATCTTCGACAAGAAAGAAGTGGTTCCCTACATCCGCAAGCAGCCCAAACTAATCAGACCGGCGAATTATCCTCCGGGTACTCCGGGAGCAGGATGTTTCGAGGGCGAGATCGCCGGGCGAAAGATCGCCGTCATCAATCTTCTCGGGCGTGTCTTTATGCCGCCGGTGGATGATCCCTTTCGTTCGGTGGACGAATGTCTTTCAATGCTCGATCCGGAGTCAAAGATCAGGATCGTGGACATGCACTGCGAAGCTACTTCTGAGAAATACGCGATGGGCTGGCATCTCGACGGCCGCGTATCGCTCGTCGTCGGAACTCACACCCACGTCCCGACGGCAGACGAACGAATCCTTGAGAACGGGACAGCTTACGTTACGGATCTCGGCATGACAGGGAGCTACGCCGGTGTGATCGGGATGAACAAGGAAGATGTCCTGAAGAGATTCACTATCATGCCGCACGACCGCGCGGGCCATAGTAAAGGCTCGGTCTGGATCTGCTACATCGTTGTCGAGATCGATGATGAGACTGGAAAAGCTTTGACGATCGAGCGGTTCAGGAAAGAAGTGAATTGAGTTCCGAGTTCAACTTTCAAAGTTCAAGGTTCAAGGTTCAAGGATCAAGGTTCAGAGGGGCGAGGCTGATTTGGCGGAAACGCGACCGTGAGGGAGCGTGCCTGAGGCGTAAGCTGAATCAAAGTTTCGAGTCCAACATTTAAAGTTCAAGGTTCAAGGATCAAGGTTCAATGGGGCGAGGCTGATTAGGCGGAAACGCGACCGTCAGGGAGCGTGCCTGAGGCGTAAGCTGAATCAAAGTTTCGAGTTCCAAGTTCCAGGTTCCGAGTTAAGGGTTAAAAATTCAAGGTTCAATGGGGCGAGGCTGATTAGGCGGAAACGCGACCGAACCGATCTTGAGTTCCGAGATCCGAGTATAGTTCAATTTCAAAGGTTCAAATCTGAAATCTGTAACATGGAGTGAAATCAAGCAGCGAAGCGAAGAACGCCGCTTGGAGCACCACTATGCGATGCCCTAGTATTTCGCCGCCGCTACGCGGCAGTAGGTTCGGAAGGTGTGGATTCCCCGATCTGGAGACCGGGGCTGAGATACATCGTCCCTACCGGACGCAAGTCTTTCTTTGAACCTTGAATCTTGACCTTTGAATCTTGAACTTTGAACCTTGAACTTTGAACCTTGAACTCTTTTCGGCACTCGGAACTATAGATTCGGCTAGCGCCTCAGGCACGCTCCCTGACGGTCGCGTTTCCGCCATATCCACGCAACACTCTTTCGTTGAAGCTTGAACTTTGAACTATGAACTCGTTCTCAAAACCTGAAACTAGGAACTCGGAACTTACAAGTCTTCTTCCAGCTCCTTTTCAAGCTCTTCCGTGATCTCGCGCCGAAGCTGGTCTTCCATCTTCGCCTCCTCAAGTGCGAGAGGAAGCTGCTCTGAGCGTGCTGACAGTTTTTTCAGAGCAAGTTCGTTCCCTGCCAGTTCGGTCCCCCTTCGCGAAGCCGCCTCGATCATTTGAAGCCTCGATTCGGCCTCAAGTTCCATCTCCTTAGCTTCCTGCCTTATTTTCTGAATGCTCTCGATGTCGTGGTCAACCTCTTTCTTGAAGTCTTCCATGTTCTCGCTCTTCAGATACTTGAGCTTGTTCTTTCTGCGCTTTGCAAGAACAAGTTCCTGTCCGCTGGAACGCACAATGCGCGTTGCGGTTAGCCTTGAAGCCAGAGTTTCCGTGTATGCGTCGGCAAGCAAAAGGTTCCTCGACTTGATCTCCTTCAACGCCCTCTTCTCGGATGTCTTAAGTTCCTTGTTGAACCACTTCACTTCATCGGCACGAATCCCGTCAACCGCGATCCTCTCCCTGAGGCCGGTCAGCCAGCGCGCCCTGTAGATAAGCGATCCGGCGGAAGCTCCGAGTCCGACCACGAATCCTGCGATCAGCGAGATGATCGAAAGAAAAAAGAACATTGCCGCGGTTGGTGTCGCGCTTGAGAAAAGAAAAAGCACGAAGAACAAAAGGGCTGGTACTGCAGCCAATACGGGCGGCGCCGCGACGGCTCCGTATCTAAGGAGCTTGTCGGTAAACTCATCCTTGCTCGTCACCTCGTATCTTGGGACTAAGTCATTCATCTTGCGGGATTTACTCTACAGGCTGGACACACTCAGTTCAAACCTTATGGCGCCGAGCCGAAAGCGTTGGTGTATAATATCGTAATTTCTGTTCATACAGGCCTTATCCGGATGAAGAAATGATGCTGAAGTACTGCAAGAGAACCATCGTCGCAGCGGCTTTCTCCTCGCTGTTATTGCTTTCTTTTCAATCCTTTGGCCAGGAGTCGGAGGCAACGCCGAAACCGAGGCTCGAGGAGGACGTGCGGGTTGTGACGATCCCAATTTCGATCTTCACCGAAAAGGAACTTGATAAGAAGCAGGCTGAAGAGTTCGTTGAAGCCGGGGAGATAACCGTCGAGGAAGACGGTGAAGAACAGCAGATACTCTCTATCAGGAGCGTTTCGAATCAACCGATCGCATTGGCAGTATTGATTCAGGAAGATCTGACGATGAACATCAACAACCAGTTAAAGGACCTGGGTGAATTCATCAGACGATTGCCCGAAGGATCCCGTGTGATGGTCGCGTATCTTCGCTCCGGGACCATACAGATCCGCCAGAAGTTTACAAAAGACCTTGAAGAAGCGGCGGATTCGCTACGGATCGTCGCCGGAAGTCCGGCGGTAGCGCCGAGAAATCCCTATGACGGCGTGAAAGAGGCGATCGAACGATTTGAAGGTGTTCCGACAGGCCGCCGGGCCATTCTGCTGATCTCCGACGGTCTCGATCTCTCAAACGGTGTGAACAGCTCTTCGCCGACGCTAAGCCAGGCGCTCGATACGGCCATCCTGAGAGCACAGCGCAATGGCGTAGCCATCTACGGTTTCTATGCCTCCGCTACCTACACTTCAGGCGGCAACTCCCGATTGATCGGTAACGCGCAAAGCTCGTTGTTGAGGATAGCGAGAGAAACGGGTGGAAAAGCCTTTTTCCAGGGCAGCCTGACGCCTGTCTCGTTCGAACCTTTCTTCCGAGACCTGGATCGTGCGTTGAACAGGCAATTCGCTCTCTCCTACCTTTCAACACATATGAAGAAGGGGTATCACAAGGTCGAAGTCCTGAGCTCGAATCCGGTGGTGAAGATCGAGCATCCAAAAGGCTACTATTACCGTCGCCGAAGGTAGCGATTGCGTATCAATCGATTCGCCCTTTGCATACTGAGCAGACGCGCACTTCTTCCTGCATCAGCAGGCCTATCCAAAACAAGAACAAGGTAAAGATCAGCAGCAGCGTGAAAACCGCCCAGCCTGCAGAAGAAACGCGCTTTGTGACGATCGGAAGTGCGGTAGTACCGCAGTGCGGGCATCGATAAACGGGCCGCATGTTCCAATCGCCGTGTCTTGCAGGAAGCTCCGATGTGCGGAACGGATCGTCGATCGGCTGGCCATATTCGATCTGCTCGGTATCGCGTGCGCCGCGCCGCTCACCCTGGAATTCCCCAGTGCTCCACGAATAAGGCCTCGGCGGCGATTTCTCAAAGTCCGACCGCTGCCGCTGTCGTGAATGGACATCGCGGAAGGACATCCCGCAGCGCCTGCAGAAAAGCGCCGAATCCGGATTCTCCTGTCCACAGTTTCCGCATTCGATCATAGGTAGTGCCACTTAGTCGAACCTTACCCTTTTACCCGTCTTGATCGCTTCATAGACCGATTCGACAAGTTCGACTGACTTGTATCCATCGAGCGCCGTAACGGGAGGTTCCTTCCCTTCGATGATCGCGTCAATGAAGGCCAGGTCTTCCTGTACGTACCCCCAGCGCTCTTCTTTCTCGGTCATGGCCCAGGAATGGGTATCAAAATTCGCGTCCCAACCCTGCGAATCGATGAGGTGCTCCATTTCCTGGGTGAGTATGGTTCTGTGATGACAGAACACCTCGATCCGCTCAAATGGGAATATCCAGCTCGCATCCGACGATGAAGCAAACGTGCAGTGAAATCCGTTCCTGAACTTGAAGATCACCGAAAACTCGTCAAGTTCCGGATACTCGTGTTGAGAGCCGTAGGCTACAAGCTCTTCGATCTCCCCGAACTGGAACCGCATCATGTCGAACAGGTGGATCGTCGTTTCATAAAGGAAGCCGCCTGTCACATTCACATCGCCGGTCCACTCCGGATTTTTGAGCTCGCCTCGGTTCATCTTGATATGCGCTGAATGAGCCCTGTCTTCGCCGAGAAGCTCTTTCAGTTTTGCGTAGACCGGCGCGTATCGGCGGTTGTGCCCGACCTGAAATACGTTCTCACTCGAAAGAGCCGAATCCAGCAGTTCCTGAGCAGCTTCCAGACCGATCGCAAAGGGCTTCTCGCAAAAAACATGCTTACCGTGCGCGACTGCGTCTTTCGCGATCTCGACGTGGGTCTTGTTCGGCGTGCATACGAGCACGGCGTCACAATGATCGAACAACTCCTCTCGCGAAGAGCAGACTTTGCCGCCGATCTTTCTGGCGGCTGCCTCAGCTCTTTCCGGAACGATGTCGAACAGAGCACCGATCTCGGCACGCTCGTCCCCGGTGTAGATACGCCCGTGGACATTACCTATGTACCCGGTCCCGATTATCCCGATCCTGACCTTTGACATAGACTATGCAGTCCCCCCGGCAGCTCCCTGCTCGAGTCCAAGTGTATCGATCGTGGCCCTTCGCGCCTTTTCGGCAACTTCGAAAGGATCGTGGTCCCAGTACTCCGGACGGAAAATCTCTATCGAGACCATTCGGTCGTAGCCTATCCCGTCAAAGTGTGACTTGATCTCCTTGATCGGAAGAATGCCGAGACCCGGATAAAGCCTGTGGGCATCCGTGAGGTCTTCTTTCGGTAGGTTCTCCGCGTCATTTATGTGAAAGATAAAGAGCTTCGCAGGATCGAGCGTGTCGATCGCCTTATACGTGGAATTCCCCGCGTAGAAATGAAACGTGTCGATCACTAGTCCTATGTTCTCGCGGTCGGTCCTTTCAACGATCTCTTTGCACAGGTCGAGCGTCTGCACCGAACAATCCGTCTGTCCCAGGAACTCAAATGCCAGCGAAACATTGTGGTTTGCCGCGATATCGCTAAGCTCGTGCAATACCTCGACCGAGCCCTCGATGATCTCTTCTTCCGACTTCCCTTCCGGGAGTTTCCCAGGAACGATCACTACATACGGACAGCTGATCTTTCCAGCGATGGAGCTAAGTTCTTCGCACTCCGCCTTGATGCCTTCGTATTCTTCAGGGGTGCGGAAAGTGACGTGTTCGATCGAGTTGATCGAATAGGGCTCAAGACCCGCTTCGTCTAGAAGCGCCTTCAGGTCTTCGACGGTGCTAGTTTGCAAAAACTTCCTTAGCTTTGAGGCCCAGATTTCTATCAGGTCGTAACCTGCTTTCGATGCCGCTTTTATATCGGTTTGTAGATCGGCGTGCATGGTTGTCGCGCCGTTCAATGCGATCTTCATATATGTCTCCGAAAATAGGTGATTAGAAAAGAAGATGTTATCACGACGCCGCACCGGCATGCGACGCTGAGGGAACCAATTCGAACCCTGTTGAAAATTAAGCGGGAGCCGTTCGATCAAAGCTCGAATAGCAAGCAGATCTGATGGAATTATGCTTGCTAGTAGATCGTGAAGTTGTACTGAACCGTTTTGTTCACTGTGTATGGCTGGCCTTTTCGTGTGGGAGGCGAGAATTGGATCTTCTTTGCAGCTTCGATCGCCCGCTCGGTAAGACCGTCGGGCAAACCCTTTACCGCGGTTACGGAACCGATTGATCCGTCAGCTTTGAACGTGACCTTGAGGATCACTTTTCCTGAGACGTTGTTGTGGCGAGCCTCGCTTGTGTAACCGGGCCTTGGTTTTGAGCTGATCTTCAATGGTCGATCACTAGCACTGTTCTCGGACTTGTCGCATCCTTTACCTGAACATTCTCCATGCTCACGCCTTGTAGTCTGAGTTCCGCCAATCGCCGATCCAAAACCCGTTCCTCTTTCAGATTTCGGATCTCGGGCTGCACAGGAAGCTTCCCCGGTACCCCAAACGACGGAATCCGTCGCATGTCGATGGCCGACCGCAGCGAATTCGCGATTCGACTCACCCGCCCCGGGCCTTGGAATACCTATAAAGCCGGAAAGGGCACCAGCTACAAACAGGCCCACTGACAAAGAGAAGCCGAAAGCAACAAAGCCTGGAAACGTGATCTTTGGTAAAAATCTCATCTGTCGAGAGAAGATCGTTAATGCAGCGTGAGGTGCCGCTGCAACCTGAGCCGTTGCATATCGCTCAAATAAATTGCTATGCTCAGGAAGTTCCAATCCCTCCCGTTCCCTCAGATTATGAAAACGATGAAATTCCTTCTTATCGCGGCGCTTCTTGTCTGCGCACCGCTCGCATTTTCACAAGCACGGGACGCAGAGCTTTCAAAGGTCCAGTCACTCGATTCCGCAGCCAAGAATTCAGACGGCTCGCTTCCCCTGATGGGCGTCGCCGATCATATGTATCGGGCAGACGTTTATATGTCGAACCGGCAATTCCCTGCCGCGCAGGCGCACTGGAAGATCGTGCTCGAGAAGTACCCGGAAGACGAAGCGATCCCCAAGGCGTTGTTCGGAATGGGCCGATCGAACATGTGGCAGAGGAACTACGAGACCGCGATCGAGTGGTTCGACAAGGCGGTCAAGAACCACATCGACAACGAATGGGGCCAAGAATCGCTGAACTACCAGGGCGCTTGCTATGTCAGGATTGGAGCCAATCTCGATGCTGCTCGTACTTATGGGATGTACGCTGCGATGTTCCCGGACGGAAAGCGGATCGAGTCGGCGTATATGAACATCATCGATGCCTACCGGGAGGCCGGCCAGTACGCTAACGCCGACGAATGGGTCGATAAAACGGTCGCGAAATTTAAGGGACAGACGACAGAGATCAACGCGCTTCACGCGCGTTTGAGGATGAATGTTTATACGGAAGACTGGAAAGCAGCGATCGGCACCGCCGAAACATTGCTCAGCCTAAACCGGTTCTCCCGAACTTTCGCCGAAAAATATGAGGTGGTCTACTTGAAAGCCTATGCCCTGGAAAGGTCCGGGGCGAAAGATCTCGCGGCGCGAGTTTATTCATCCATCCCTGCGAACCCGAAGATCTATCATGCGGGTCTGGCTTCCGACAGGCTGGAAGGTCTTGGAGAGAATACCGCGGCGAGAAGAGCCCAAATGAGATCAGGAGCCTCGAGGATCTCGGGCCAGTTTCCCGTAAGGTTCAAGAGCGAGCTTCTAAAACACTCGAAAAAGAGGAACATCGATCCGCGATTTTTGTTGGCGATAATGAAGCAGGAAAGCAGTTTCCGGCCGCGTGCAAAATCTCCTGCCGCAGCCCGCGGACTTCTTCAGCTAACGTACGACACAGCGCTTGTTTACAAAGAAGAGGCGGGGTATTCGCAGATAACCGCCAACAGCCTTTATTCACCAGCGGTCAACATCGCAATCGGCACAGCATACGTCGAGAAACTGAAAAATCAGTTCAGCGGGCTTTATGAACCGATCGCGGCTTCATACAACGGCGGCGAGGACAATGCCGAACGCTGGCTCAATCGAAGCAAGCCGAAGGACCGCGCGATCTTCGCGTCGGAAGTTGGATTCGGTGAGACGAAGAAATACGTCTCGATCGTGATGGCGAATTACAGAGTGTACAGCGAGCTTTATGACGAGAACTTGAACCGCATTCAATGATCACGTATCAGGGATCAAGTATCGCTGACGCATCCATTCGAGCCCGGCAGGCAATGACTTGTCGGGCTCTTCTGTTCTTCTCCCCAATCAATATCACCAAGTCGTTCGTCAGCCTTTTTACGGTGTTCGATACATTATCTTTGATCTCTGATACCTGACACTTGATCCTCGATACCTGATCCCTGTTTCCTACCTACACAGGTAGTGCTTCAGTTCGGCCCTCCGAATACCCTTTCCTCATACGGAGGGAAAATATGAAGCTCAAACTCATTCTGGCCGTGACGGCACTCGCAGTTTTCGCTGCCGCCTGCGGAACATCAGCATCGGGTCCTGCAACTTTGACCGTCAAGAAAGACGGAGGTGATTCGATCGAAGTCCCCGTTAGGTCTGGCGGATTCTACGCATCGACCAAGACCTGGTCAAGACCCGGCAAGACGGCGAAATCGTCCAGCTACTTCATATGCGTCGCCAACTACGACATTGACATGTCGCAGGGTGCAATATCGATAGGTGCCAAGGTGTCTGCCGACGATCAGACCAAGATCTGCTTCAGCTTGAACGGCGAAGAGAACGGAACGGACAAGTCTGCGCCCGTCGCAGGAACCTATGAAATGGAGAAACGCGGAGACGACTTCCCGTTCAACAGCATCTCCTCGGTCTTCATTCGAAGCATGGAAGATGGAAAAGAGGTAAGACACTCGTTCAGTACCGCGAAGTCTGAAGGATCGATCAAGCTAACAAGCGCATCCACAGACGATGTGGCCGGCGAGATCGACCTCTCGGATGGGCAGAATGAGGTCAAAGGCATATTTACCGCAAAGGCGTTCAAGAGATCATAAGCCATTCAATACCTGCAATTAGGGAGATTCAAATGAACAAAAAAACTGCATTCACAGCACTTCTGATAGCGGCTCTTCTCGCGATCCCGGCTGAAGCCCAGATCGGCAACATCGTCAAGAAGGTCAAGTCCGCCGTGTCATCCGAAACGAAATCATCCCCAAAAGAGAACTCCGACCCGGTTTCTGGTACGAAGACGGTTCCTTCAGCCAACCCATCCGCAGGTGATGCGGATTTCATATTTGTCGGCGAGAACGGACTCGAGGGCACGGCCCTTAGCGAGTTACGCGCCTGCTCAGAAAACAACAGGAACGCGAAGACTACGCTCGGCCCGAGATTTAAACAATGGATCGATGAGATCTCGCCGACAGCGCAACTCAAAATGTACGAGATGGGACGTTGCGAATTGATGGGATTTCACGTGATCGATAATCCTTCACACAAGTACCGGAAGCCCGAAGATCTCGCGGAAAGAAATCCAGGGAGGTCCGCATACGAAGTTTCCGGCGATGCGCTGGTGCTTATTAAAGAATTCAGTGCGCCCGCGTTGTATGTAGTTGTAGTGCCAGAAGTAGCAAAAGCGGGCCTCGCGCTCTCTGACCTCAACCTTTGCGTCAATCCCGAAAAGAAGGACCACTACCGTCGTATAACCAAGAGCGCCAGCAATTGTCACGACCTCAAGCAGATGCTGTACGTATTTGAGCAGTACAAGCAGTATCCCGGGGACCTTCAGACCAACTCGGCGCTTTTCAACGAGAAGGACTACACGGCACTGAACAAGCAGGGCAAGTTCAAGGGCTTAAAGGTGTACACGCTTGTTGGAAAGGCCCTTGAACCCCTCAAATAGACTCCCTCAATGAGTCGCCCCCGGCCTTTCGAAAAAAATCGCGGGCGGCTCATCCTGTTTCAAAGCGAGGTGTGAAATGAACGTAAGACGAAGCATTGGCTCTTTTACTACTGTCCTTTTTCTGGTCGTGCTTCTGCCGGGGCTCGCCTTTTCGCAGAGAGGCTTGCGGATCGTAAAGACCGACATCCCGGTGGCCTACAAGGCGACGATCGCCGTCAGCGACCAGGTAATCGCATTCGGGACCGGATTCAATACGGGCGTTGAGTACTTAAAGCCCGGAGACAAGCAGGCGGCTAAGGTGCCCGGGTCCGAGAACTATTCTTCGAAATCACTTGGCGTTTGCGGCACAAAGATAATTCTCGCGAATACGCGCAATTTCACGGTTGCGGTATTTGATACAACGGACGGAAGCCTCAAAGCTATACCGGAAGATGTGCTCCGGCTGCGGGCCATCACAGGGGATATGCATCAGGGCGGCGGGATGCAGACGAGCGGGAACTACGCGGTCGCCATCACCGACACAACGGGATCCGACAGTTCGGCATTCAAGGTGATCGACGTTTCCGGGCCGGAGCCCAAGGTGATCAGCTTTGAGGGATCAGGAGAGATTGCCAATGCACGAGCCGTTTACCGACAGGTCGCTATCGACGCGATCTCCGGAAAGGTCGCCGCAGCGGGCGGAATGGATTACGGGATCAACATCTTCGATATTGACGCGCCGGATTCGGAACCAAAACGGTTCGATGTAAAGAGCGTAAATGGCGTCGGAACGATGCAGATGCGTTTCGACAACGGCAAGATCCTGTTCCAAACCGGCGAGTCGTATGCCCGCGCCTTCCTTCTAGATACGGCCACGGGCAAGATCACGGAGATGAGCAGGGCTATATACGGACTGGCATTTTCAGGAGATACTTATGTGTACTTCGCCAGCCGGGACTCAAATGACAATCACGGCATCATCGCCCGTGCGGCAGTAGGTAAAGCAGGAGGACAGCCAAAATTCAGCGCAGGGGCAACCGGGGTCGGAGGCTCCCGGAACAACGGCACAGTAGGATTTGGTTCAAGCGCTGCGGTGACATCGGATGGCAAACGGGTCTTTATTGCTGGCACCGACGCCGTCGGAAGGACAGAGAGATTTCAGCTTCTGGGCGGCTCAAAGTTCGTCTTGCAACCGGATCGCGGGAACCGGCCGGCCTTTCTCCTGGGCTCGGACGTCGTTGCAAGCACGAAGGTCGTCGCTTTCAAGACCGGAACCGATAACAATACGACACTGGGTTACATCTTGCTTTAGTGAGTGAGTCTATTCGGCGCTGAGCTCAGATCATTACTTGTAGGCTGTCTGGAAAGTCAGTCTCCTTTTCTTTTCAGGATTTTGGAAACAACTCCTTCAGCAACTGAACTTCTATCAGTTGCCCCCTGCTTTAGCGGGGGGTTCTCAGGGACCTCTAGACTGAAAGGGGCTTCAGCTCCGAAAACAGCCGGCAAAAGCCGGCGATAGATCTCAGGGAGCCTCTCATTATCCCCCCGTTGAAACGGGGGGCAACTGAGGTTATCCAAGATTCGCCAGCACGGCTACGAAGATCGCGACAAAGACGGCCATAACGGCGAAGAACGCGAGCAGCCCGAAGACGACGAACAGGGTAAATCGTGTTGTGTCCTTTCTCTTGAGCGTCAGGGCGAATTCTTCCGATTTCGTCCTTTCCATATCGTGTCCGGGTCGGGGAATGTTCCTTTCAGCACGGTCCGCAAGAGCTGCCAGTGACCCGGTCCATTCCTTCGCCAGTTCCGGCGTGACCGACCACCTAAAAAGGTTCGTGTTGCCGTAGTTCTGAAGATGTAGGAACCCGGGGATGAACTTCACGTGGCTTCTTACGAAAAAAGCATTGTCCTCGAGCATTCTTTTCACCAGGGCCCCGGCGTCGGAATCGGCTAGCAGGTTACGGGCCCAATCCGGGTCGTCCGAATAGATGCGAACATCATCCATACCTGCCACGGCGTGCGGCACGGGATCATTTCCAAACAGGTCCGCCGCGAACTTTGTGTCCGCGTAATCGAGCGTGAACCCGGCACGGGTCTGCAAATTGGTCGGCATCATGATCTCGAGGTTTGGACCGCGCTGAAAGAAGACTTCCGTGTTTCTCCCCTGAAAAGAACCCTCGTACTTTCGGAACATTAAGCGAAACATGCTCCCATTCAGCCCCAAAGGGGTAAATGCTTTGTCCAGCAGCATCTTTCGCCTCAGAACAGCCCCAATGATGAACGCCCAGCCGCCGCCGACTCCCAGAAGGAAGAACATACCCAGCGCGGCGACAATTCCCCATATGGCCTCTGTCAAGGAGCCGACGATCATCCCGAAGAATATAGATACTGCACCCAGAATGCCCACGACCACGAAAGACAGGACATACGTGAGTATCGACCTGCCTGCGATCGCAAGACATCCTTTGCTCAGATTCTTGTTGGCCTGTGACATATATTCAGCTGACTATGTTTCCCTTGAGGGCTTTGGCTACCGCCTCCGATTTTGAGTGGACGTGGAGTTTCTCGTAAATCTTCTTGACGTGAAATGAGACTGTGTTGACGCTGACCCGCAGTTCTTCTGCGGCTGTTTTGTAGTTGTGGCCGTCGACGAGCATCTTCAGAATTCGGGTCTCGTGCGGTGTAAGGTCGTAATCCACCTTCTTCGGCGGAGGGCTCGTGCGGAAAAGCTCCATTACACGTTTCGCTATCTGGGGCGACATAGGCGCCCCTCCCCGGTCGATCTCTCTAATGGATTCCAGGATCTCCGCCATCGGCGTGGACTTGAGAAGATAACCGCTTGCCCCCGCGCATATGCCGTCGATTATCCTGTCGTCATCATCGAAGACCGTTAGAATAAGGACTTTCAGATCAGGGTAGGTGGATCTGAGGATCGATATCCCTTCCGACCCGCTCATCCCGGGCAAGCCAAGATCGTTGAGCAGTACATCGGGAAGGTCCGTAGGAAGCTCTTCCAGCGCATCCTCCATATTGCCAAATTCGCCGATACACTCGAATCCCTCTGAGCCTCCGATCAGCCGGCTTAGACCAAACCGGATCTCGTCCTTGTCCTCGACGATCGCGACCCTTATATTCCTCTTCGTTCCCTCTTCCCTTGTTTCGTTCTCCCCCATATGCCTCGTTTTCCGGCCTCGGTCACTGCCTCAAAGGTGCAGATGCCTCTATCACGGTCCCGTCACCTTCGGATGACCTT
Source organism: Acidobacteriota bacterium (assembly GCA_003385635.1). Classification (GTDB taxonomy): domain Bacteria; phylum Acidobacteriota; class Blastocatellia; order Pyrinomonadales; family Pyrinomonadaceae; genus Aridibacter. The sequence goes on from QQUY01000001.1 coordinate 1,786,292, forward strand.
ACTCTGAGTTCCCCGGCCACTGCTTCCATTCGCATCTTCATGTTCGAAAGCCCGTTTCCGCCGTTAGAAGACGAAACGTCGAACCCCTTGCCGTCGTCCGTCACTTTCAACCTGATCTCTGAACCGCGCACGTTCAGATCGACCGAGACCTTTTCACAATCAGAGTATTTGGCGGCGTTGTTCACTGCTTCCTTGAACACCAGATAGAGCTGGCGTCTCAGGTCGACATTCAGCTTCACAAGCCTTCCCTTTTCCGGAGCACTGAATTCAAGATCTATGTCCCTTGGGCTGAGAACATCAGACGCAAATCTTCGCATCCTTTGGACGGTCTCCTGAAGATTGTCCTTCGAAGGGTTGATCGACCACACCATGTCGCCCATCGAGCCCACAACATCCCGCGATGTCTGCGCGATCTTTAGAAGCGAGTCCTTTTCCTCTTCCGCCCTTCCCTGCCCGTCGTACGCAAGCATCTCGCTGATGATCGATATCTTGGATAGGCTTGCACCGACATCATCGTGAAGATCCGAAGCGATCCTGGCCCTTACGCGCTCGATCTCAAGCAGGCGGTTGTAGCGATTCCGATAGACCAAAAACGCTACCAGCGCAACAACCGCTGCCGTTGCGAAGAAGTACAGCACGAATGCCCACCACGTCTGCCACCAGGCAGGATGCACGATGAACGGCATTGTTACGGGCCCGCTTATGTTCCTTTGCGAATCCCTTGCCCAGACCCTGAACTCAAAATCGCCGCTGGGCACGAACGTGAACTCTCTTCGGGTATCGCGCGACCATTCTGTAGGAGCGTCTTCAAGACCAACCAGCTGTGTCCGGTATTCGGTTGCCGATTCCCTGAAACTCGTCGGCATTACGTATTCGAAAACCAGCGAATTCCGGTCGTATGTGATCTCCATTCCCGATGTCGGACCCTGTTCTTCGCCGCCGACGGTAACTCGACGTATGTAGATCGGATCGGCCTTGTCGTCCAGGAACTCATTGGCCACATCGAGGACGGCGGCTCCCGCTACAGTGCCTATCCAGACCCTGCCCTCGCTGTCCAGGAAGCTCGCGCCGGACACGCATTCGTTGTCGGGCAGGCCGTCCTCCGTGGTGAAGACGTACGAGCGGAATTCATCGAACGAACCGCTTTCAGCCGGAGTGATGCGGGCGACGCCCTTGTTCGTCGTCGCGTAGATCCGCCCGGTGCGGTCAGCAAAGATCTGATAGACCGTGTCGCTCGGTATCAGGCCGCTTCCTTCAGCCGTGAGGACCTGAAATCCCGCGCCTTCGTCTTTGAGATCAAGAACCGCGATCCCGCCGCCGCCTGTGCCGACCCACAACTGTTCAGTTTCACCCCGGCGTATGAGCTCTGCGCTGTAGACCCTCGAACTTGGAAGGCCCTCCCCTTCTCCAAACGTGGTCCAATCGTCATCCCGAAATCTCGCCAGTCCGCCTGTGTAAGTTCCGGCCCAGAGAGTCACTTTTCCGTCTTTACCGAGATGTCTGGAGATCGACCTGACGCGCCTGTCCTTCAAGCCGTCATGATTCGTGAAGACCCTAGAGCCTGAATCAGAAATGCTTACAACGCCGCCAGAAGTCCCAAGCAGCAGCGGGCTGCCTTCTGAACCTGACGACTCGATGTCCCATATCTCGAACACTCCTTGAGAATCCGGCAACTCGAGCTTCCGAAACTTCCCTGCCGAGTATTCAGCAAGACCCTCCTCAGTCCCGATAATTAACCTTTCGCCGACCCGTTCGAGCGCCTGGATGAAATTGCTCGGTAGACCATCATCGCGGTCATAGGTGATCCATCTTCCACCTTTGAAAACAGCAAGTCCTCCGCCGTAGGTACCGAAAAAATAGTCTCCAGCTAGTTCCTCGACAGAAAAAACGATGTCATTCGGTAAGCCCTCCTGCACACCGATCGATCGCCAGTCGCTTCTCTGGAACCTCGAGACGCCGGCCGTGAGATTCGAGATCCAGACTGATCCATCGGGCGCACCGGTCTCTTCGAATGCATAGACGAGGTTGTTGGGCAGGCCATTGTCCTTGTCCAGGAAGCGCCACTCTTCTCCTTCCAGAAATGCCAGTCCCGCACCGTCAAATCCTGCCCAGACGGTTTTTGTTCCGTCTGCCTTACCGGACACGCCTAGTGCCCGTGCAGACCTTGCAAGCCGTTCATCGACCCCTTCATAGGTTGTCCACGTTCCTTCGGAATAAGAAGCTACACCCTTGTCTGTTCCGGCCCATATCGTTCTCCCGGCGGACGTCTCGGACAATCCAAGCCCAAAAACGGTGCTTCCCGGGAGACCATCGTCCTCACCGTACACCTTCTTGCGCTTTCCATCCCAGACAGCGATTCCTCCGTAAGTCCCTATCCAGACCTCGTTACCGACCGAAAGAAGCGAGCGGATCCTGGAATCCGGAAGGCCTTCGTCTACCCCAAAGTTGTCCCATTTCCCTTTCTGCAAGCGGCTTAGTCCATCACGTCTTCCGACCCAGATCACCGACTCGCCGTCAGGCCCCACAGTCTCAAGTAATGCCCTTATCTCATTACTGCCGAGCCCGTTACCGGTGTTGAAGGTTTCCCATTCGCCTTCTTTATACCGGTGAACGCCGCCGCCGTTGGTGCCGAACCATATGCTTCCGTCCTGCGCGGCCAGAATATCGTAAACATAGTTCGAAGCAGACCGGTTCGGCATGTTCAGGACGCTGAAACTGCTTCCGTCATATACGGCCGCGCCGTCCTGCGTGCCGAACCACACGAATCCCCGTTCGTCCCTCTCGATCGTCATCACGGAGTTAACCGGCAGGCCATCCGAGCTTGTGAAGCGTTTGATCGAAGGTCTCGCTTGATCAATGACAGCCCCTGATGGACGCAGCTCTGCCTTCACCTCACCCGTTTCCGGCAGTAAAAATACCGCCGCCAAAAGGGCGATCGTCAAGACGACACACAATCGCTCTTGAGTATTTCGAATATCCATCGTCCGAATACCCAAGGATTCTAAACCGCGAGCAAAAAAATAATCAATTTTGGTTCAGGCCGGGATGGTTGAGTGCCCGAGTTGTCTCTTCGGTAACGCTTGCGGGCGAAAGGTCGTTGGTGTCCCTCCAGCTCCCCGGTGCAGCGGTGAACACCGCGTCAGCGGGGATCTCATCTGACGGCGGGAGCGACTGGGGTGCCTGGCGGCCCCCCTTGATCGTACGCTTGAATGATTCTACAAATCCGGATTCGTTTCGAGCAGGCTTGCCCGATTGAAATATCAGTGCGAACAGGATCCTGAGGAATCCGCCCCAGAAAGTCACTATCGCAGTAAGTGCAACGAAGACGGGCGTTATATCCAGAGCAGCAGAAACAACAGCAACGACCGGGACAAGGATCAGACTCGAAAGCATCATCAGGGCACCTTGTTTGACACCCTTCTTGCGCGGAGATTCGAAACCGGCAGCGTCAGGATCGGACAATTCGGGAGGAAGACCGCCTTTCGCTACAACCTCCGGAATCCCGGCCATCAAGAAACGGCACCGCGAGCAGAATCGTGACTCGATCGAGGCCTGTTGTTGTCCGCATCTAGGGCAGTGAACACCGTTCATTTGCTTTCTTCTTCCTTCTTTAGGAGTTTAGTAGTTCCCTCAGTTACGCTTCCCGGAGCAACAAGTTCGCCGGTATCAGGTGCTTTCCAGGTGCCAGGCCCGGGTGCAGCGTATTCGTCAGCGGATTGCTGCATGTGCGGCGGCAGTGCACCGTGCTGAACTCCGCCAGGCAGCTGCTGGTCGCTCTGGGACTGGACAAAGTCATTCAACTTCTTAGGTGCCTTGCCCAGAAAGAATAGAGAGAACAGGAAGATCAGGAGTCCGCCAAAAACGCCGGTCACCGCCGACATTGCAGCCATTTCTTCTACTTCCACGATCGCCCAGAATGGCGTCAGGATCAGGACGAAGAAAATAAACCAGAGCAGGCTGAACAGGAGACCGTTTTTGCGCGTGAGAAAGGTCGACTTCTTGCCGAGAAGCTCCTCAAGCTGCGGCAGGGTCCCGCCGTTCGAGAGGATCTCCGATACGAGACCCATCGGCAGTCCGCACTTCGGGCAGAATTTAAGTCGGCCTGATACCTGCTGCGTGCCGCAACGTGGGCAATACATTCTGATCTCCGGGAATTGGGCTATTAGGTCCAGCGCCTCCGAAAAGCTGAAATAGCTGACGCTGATCTGTGAACACTACGCTCAAATATGTCGCAGAGTTCATTGGAATTCAAGTTTTGTCGGTATCTCGGCGTAGTCCGGCCTCTGCCAGACCTGACATTCGAGAGGCACTGCTGAGCGTCTCAAGGAGAAGTGCGGCGATCGTCCGGTTGCCTGCCGGGGTCCAAATCACTTTTGAGAGATCGCTGTCAGCGACGAGCCTGGCAAACCCTTGCTCTCTGGCATCGTCTACTTCGTCCAGGTACTCGAACAGCTTATCTTTTGAACCGAGCGCTTCGGGAAGTGTCCATTCGAAGGGATCATCCCACATTTGAGCATTGATGCCTCCAAATGTCTGCTCGACCTTTGCGGCGCTTCGAACCAGGATCTCAGCCGGGTTGTTCGCCTTGTCCCCCTGATCCGGATATCCCGACTCACAGAACTTGATCCTCTGTGCCAATGATCGCCAGATCCCGCTCAATGCGGAGAACTGCTCGCTGAATGCTCTGGTTACAGGTTCCATTCGGTTCGCGCCTAAATTAACCCGGAATCGATCGCCTTCCCAAACGGCGTACTCCGAAAGGCCGGATTTCTGCCGCGGATTTGAATTGTTTCCAACTTTGGAGGATTATAAACGCTCTCCACGTCTCAAGCGCGAACGACAAATCTCCTGAAGAAAATGGCAAGTAAAAAAGGAACAGATACCGGTGCGAAGTTCGCGTTTTCATCGAGTGTCAAAGACGACGTGTGGCTTCCCGGAAAGGGCCCGAAAGGGTACGAGTGGTGGTATTTCGATGCCTTGAGCGACAACGAGCGCGATGCGATAGTCGTAATATTCCTGGACAACTTCATCTTTTCGCCCAGATACAACAACCTCAACAGGAAGCTCGATAAAAACGGTGCGGAAGGCGAACGAGATCGGCTATTTCCCGCCGTGGCGTTCTTTTACTATCGGGACGGCAAGCCGTTTTTCAGGTGTATCAACGAATTCTCCGAAGAAAGTTTCTCAGCCGATCCCGAGTGGCCTCACTGCGAGATCAACGGCAGCAGCTTCCGCTATGAAGAGACGCCTTACGGAGACAGGTATCTTGTAGAAATAACTTCTCCTCTTCGGCGAAAAAAGACTCTGAAAGCGAGCTTTGAATGGCTCTCGGTCGAGAGCGATCTGGCGCCGGGGGATGCTGTTGAAGGCGACGGACACTCGTGGAACCTCGTCTCACCAAGGTCAGACGTTACAGGCAGCATCTTCGTTCTAGACAATGACGGCAAGAAAACGGAGAAATTGAACTTCCGCGGGACTGGATATCACGATCACAACCGCGACCGTCGATGGCTTCCATCGGCTGTAGACAAATGGCTTTGGGGACGGGTCCATTTCTCCGATTCAACGGCCGTCTTCTACGATTACAACGGAAGAGAAGGATCGGAAAGGGACTCGAGCCTTTACATTGCCGACGGATCCGGGATCGTATGCAGGCGGGCCGACTTTGAGATACAAGAGACCCGTCGTGATGTGTTCGGACTTAAGTATCCGTCGCGGCTCAGAATAACGACCGAAGACGGAATCAAGCTCCGCTTAAAAGATACGAAGGCGATTGATTCTTCTTTCTTCTATACCCGGATGCTTTTTGACGGGACACTATCGGTTCGGGATGGCGTTCCAAGGCGCTCGCTCGGTATTGGAGAGTTTCTCGTTCCGGGCAAACTTCGAAACAGGTTCTTCGATCCGCTGATAAATATGAGGATCGGAAGGAAGGGTCGGCATTCATTTCTCTCATAGCTGTTTCCGAAGATCGGTGGACAATTGACGTATGGCAGAAGAACGAGACACGGGCGAAGGCTTTGTAAAGAGGCACTCCTGCAACGCATGCGGTGCCGACATGGTTTTTGACCCGAAGATAGGCGAGCTTTCCTGCCCGTATTGCGGGACCATCAAAGAGATCGAGGACGATCCCTCGGCCGTTAAGGAGCGCGACCTTGCGACTTTCCTGCGGCCCGAGGCGGAACGGCTTCAGCCGCTCGCGAAAGAGGCCCTGCAAGTATCCTGCAACAGTTGCGGCGCGACCGTTACTTTCGTACCTCCGGAGACCGCTACTTCGTGCGATTTCTGCGCGGCGAAGATCGTCGCGCAGCCGAAGGCCGCTGATCCGCTTGTCGCTCCCGAGGGAGTTCTCCCGTTCTCTGTCGAGAACAAGACCGCGGCCAGGGCGGTCTCGAAATGGACGAAGACCCGCTGGTTCGCCCCGAACAAGCTAAAGACCATGGCTCGTCACGACCGCGCTACAAGCATCTACATCCCGTACTGGACCTTCGATGCCGACACTTCGACAGACTACACGGGACAGAGGGGCGACAATTATCACGAAACCGAACACTTCAGGGATGCGCAGGGCAAGCAACGGTCAAGAACTGTCACCAAAACAAGGTGGTCGTACGCTTCGGGGCACGTTTCGAGACATTTTGACGATGTAACCGTTCCCGCGACGACTTCCGTGCTTCCGAAGTACCTGAGCCGTCTCGAATGGGATTTCACAGGCCTGACTTCTTACGATCCGGCATTTCTTTCGGGACACAAGGCCCAGACCTACCAGGTGACTCTCGAAAGCGGATTAAGAGCATTTCAGTCGATCGCCGAATCCGTTATCAGGAGGGATGTCGCTTCCGACATCGGCGGCGATCATCAACGAATAGATTCGATGGACACACGCTACGCTAATGTCACGTTCAAACATCTGCTCGTGCCCGTTTACGCCGGGGCGTACCGATACAACAACAAGGTCTATCAGGTAATAGTCAACGGTCGATCGGGTGAGGTGTTCGGGGAACGGCCGTATAGCGCTTTGAAGATCGGATGTCTCGTCCTCGCGATCATTTTCGTGATCGTGCTGCTGATTCTGATCCTTTCGCTATTCCGTTAGTACTATTTCCACCCCTTGGTGTATCGGAACGAGCCGCTCAAGGGGTCGGGGCACTAAAGGACGTTGAGCGTTTCGCATTGTAATCACGGGCCAGGAGAGAAATTTCTTGCCAAGGCACGGTAGCTGCATGTTACAATGGTGGTTCTGTCAAACTAGCAAACAGAGAGGTATCACCGTATGAAGTGCTGGCACTGCAACAGCGATCTGGATATCAACTATCAGGCGGCAGATTTTTCATTCAAGTTCTATCATTGCTCGTTTTGCGACAAATGGTATGAGATGCGCAAGGAAAAGACGCGTCAAAACAGTTCAGTACCTGCAAAGTTCTTCGAACTGAATTCGCCCCCGGACGTTCCGGGAGTCTCTGCCCCGACGATTAACTGACGCTGAAGCCAACGAAAATTGAAAAAGGTCAAACCCGTTCAGGTTTGACCTTTTTTCTTTGGATGACTCGTGTTCAGCCGGCTATCAGCTGACGAAGTACATACGGCAGTATCCCGCCGTGCCGGTAGTAATCCGCCTCGACCGGCGTATCGATCCTGAGTATCACATCCGTCTCGGCCGTCGATCCATCTTTTTTGTGGATCTTAAGCGAAACTTCCTGCAGCGGCCTGACATCTGTTCCGCTCAGTCCGACAAGGTCGTAGGTCTCCGTGCCGTCGATTCCAAGCGAATCGACACTGTCCGCGTCCTTGAACTGGAGAGGCAGGACACCCATTCCGATAAGGTTCGACCGGTGGATCCGTTCAAAGCTCTTTGCAACGACCGCCTTAACGCCCATCAGAAGGGTCCCTTTCGCCGCCCAGTCCCTGGAACTCCCGGTCCCGTACTCTGCTCCGGCCAGAATGACAAGCGGAACGCCCTCTTCCCCATACTTCATCGCGGCGTCGTAGATGGTCATCTCTTCACCCGATGGGTGATGAACGGTAAATCCACCCTCCTTCGGCGAAACAAGACGATTCTTAATGCGTACGTTGGCAAACGTGCCGCGAAGCATTACATGATCATTCCCTCTCCGGGAACCGTAGGAATTGAAGTCCGTCGGTTCGACTCCTCTTGATTGGAGATAAAGGCCCGCGGGCGAATCGGCCTTGATCGCGCCGGCCGGCGATATGTGATCGGTGGTAACCGAATCGCCGAAAACGGCAAGCGGCCGGGCTCCTTCGACATCCTCAAACGTCCCGGCCTCCATCGTGAAACCATCAAAATACGGAGGCTCCTGAATGTATGTCGACGATTCGTCCCATTCATAAACTTTGCCCGGTGTAGACGGAATGTCGTTCCACATCGGGTTCTTCTCGGCAAAATCGCTGTAGAGCTTTCTATAGACTTCGGGTTCAAATGCGTTGTGCATCATCTCCCGGATCTCATCAAGCGTCGGCCAGATATCCTTCAGATAGACCTCGTTGCCGTCCCTATCGGTGGCGATCGCCTCTTTGCTCAAGTCTGTGTTGACCGTACCCGAGAGCGCAAATGCGACGACGAGGGGAGGCGACATAAGGAAATTGGCTTTTATGTTCTGGTGAACACGGGCCTCGAAGTTCCTGTTGCCGGAAAGCACCGAGGCGGCGACCAGATCGTTCCCGACGACCGCATTTTCGATAGCCGGATGCAAAGGCCCGCTGTTGCCGATACACGTCGTACAGCCGTACCCGACAAGGTCAAAACCTATCTTGTCGAGGTAGTCTTGCAGGCCTGTTTTCTCCAGGTAGTCTGTTACAACCCTGGAGCCGGGCGCGAGCGAGGTCTTTACGTATGAAGGAACGGACAGTCCTTTTTCGACCGCCTTCTTCGCTAGAAGGCCCGCCGCAAGCATCACGCTTGGATTTGAAGTGTTGGTACAGGAAGTGATCGCGGCGATCAGGACCGAACCGTGTCCGATCTCGACGTCTGAACGCGCATCGAATCCGTCGTCTTCACTTACGACATCCGGGGTCGGACGGTTGTTCGCCATTTCCGCCTCGGTCTCTACGCTTGTAGCGGCTGCCGACTGGCCGTCGATAACCGGCAGAGGGATCGATCTCGGGTCCTGCTCACCTCCGCCTGACCTAATCGCATCGCCGCCGTTCAAACTTACGTCATACAAACGGGTAAATTCGCCGCCGTCTCTTCCGAATCCGCCATCTGAAACAGGCCTCGTGAACAAAGCCTTAAACTCGTCGCTGAAACGTTCAAGATCTATCCTGTCCTGCGGCCTTTTCGGCCCGGCAACCGCGGGCTTCACAGAGGCGAGATCGAGGTCTATGACCTTCGTATAATCGACATCACCAGCTAGCGGGATCCCGAACATTTCCTGAGCCTGGTAGTAGTTGCGTATCGTCTCGATCTGCTCGTCCGACCTTCCGGTAGCGGCGAAGTAATCCAGCGTCTTCTCGTCTATCCCGAAGAAACCCATCGTCGCTCCATATTCAGGAGACATGTTCGCTATCGTCGCGCGATCCGTCGCCGGCAGGCTTGCCGTGCCCTCTCCGAAGAACTCGACGAACTTGCCCACTACCTTGGCTTCCCTGAGAATCTCGGTCACGCGAAGAACAAGATCTGTTGCGGTTGCGCCCTGCGGCAGTTCTCCGTAGAGGTTCATTCCAACCACATCAGGCGTCAGGATATAGACCGGCTGTCCGAGCATGGCCGCCTCTGCCTCGATCCCGCCTACTCCCCAGCCGACGATCCCAAGCCCGTTGATCATCGTCGTATGCGAGTCCGTCCCCACAAGCGTGTCAGGATAATAAGTTCCGTCTTTCTCGAAGACGCCTTTCGCGAGGTATTCGAGGTTGACCTGGTGAACGATCCCGATACCGGGCGGTACCACGCGGAATCCGTTAAATGCCTGCATTCCCCACTTTAGGAATCTATACCGCTGTTCATTCCTTTCGAATTCCTTTTCCATGTTCCGCTGATAAGCGGCCTCACTCCCGGCAAAGTCCACCTGCACCGAGTGATCGATAACAAGGTCAACAGGAACCAGCGGCTCTACGACGTTAACGTCCTTGCCCGCTCTTTCGACTGCGGATCTCATTGCCGCAAGATCCACCAGCAGGGGTACGCCCGTAAAATCCTGAAGAATGACCCGTGAGACGACAAACGGGACCTCATCGGTCCTTTCAGCGGTCGCCTGCCACTTTGCAAGCTGCTCGACGTGTTCCTTGCCGATCTTTTCCCCTTCGTCAAAATTCCTGAGTACGGATTCAAGGACGATCCGGATAGATATTGGCAGCCGGGACACATTGCCTACGCCTGCTTTCTCAAGCGCCGGGAGTGAGTAGAACGTCCCCTGCTTTCCGCCTCCCGCTTCAAATGTCCGTCTTGTTTCAAATAGATTGTGTGCCATTTCTGAACTCCTCCGGAAGCCGTAACCGTTAAGAAAATTGAGGATAGCTTTTGAATATGGTCTAAGTTTATGGGGCGCCTTTGGAAAAGACAAGGAAACGGCAGGCTGATAAGGATTTTTCAATCAGGCGGCGGAAATATTCGAACTTCTAATTAATCCGCGGGTGATTGACGAGGTGAGTTTATATGCCGCCCACCTTTGATTTGAGCCGCCAATCCAACTACAATCCCCATACCCACGAGGCAAAAATGACCGAGGCAGACAGTTTGTTCTATGGCAGATACGGGAACTTCCCTGCGAAGATATTTCTCCGCCGTATCGCGCTTTCGGGCGCGTCTGCGCCGTAGTCTGTCCGGTTACACCTTTTTCACATATCTCGCCGTTCTTGGCCCCGGGATCATCGCCGCCAATGCCGGAAACGATGCCGGCGGCATTGCCACATACTCAAGCGTAGGCGCCGCTTATGGCTACTCACTTCTCTGGGTATTTCTCCCGATGGTGGTCAGCCTGATAATCGTCCAGGAGATGTGCGTGCGAATGGGCGTTGTAACCGGGCAGGGACTGGCCGACCTCATCCGAGAGCGTTTCGGCGTACGGCTCACAACGCTGGTGATGTCTGCGCTTCTGATCGCCAACTCGGGAGTGATCATCTCGCAGTTCGTCGGCGTGGCGCAGGCTTCAGAGCTTTTGGGAATTCCGAGGTACCTCACCATCCCGATCACTTCCGTCGTGATGTGGTGGCTGGTCGTAAAAGGCACGCAGGAACGGGTTGAACAGATCTTCCTGATCATCTCGCTTGTGTTTCTCTGCTATATCGTTTCTGCTTTCGCCGCGGGTCCGGACTGGGGCGAGATCGCTTCGGAGGTCGCCTCCCCAGGCGTGAGCACTGATCCCGCTTACTTGTTCATGGTTATCGCGCTGATCGGAACGACGATCACGCCGTTTATGCAGTTCTTTGTTCAGTCTTCGACGGTCGAGCGAGGAATGGACGAGGACGAACTCTCGATCGCAAGAGCGGATGTGATCGTCGGCACCTGTTTCGCTCTTATGATAGCGGCCTTCATCGTGATCTCGACGGCGGCGACTCTTCACGTTAACGGGATCACCACGGTGGATTCGGCAGCAACCGCGGCCGAGGCGCTGGCGCCGGTCGTTGGCGAGTACGCAAAGTACCTTTTCGCGATCGGACTGTTCGGAGCGTCCCTGCTGGCGATGGGAGTCCTGCCGCTTGCGACGGCGTATTCCGTCAGCGAGGCGCTCGGATTTGAGAAAGGGCTTTCGAGAAGCTTTCGGGAAGCTCCCATCTTTCTGGGGATGTTCACCGGCCTGATCCTTGTCGGGGCTTTCGTCTCGATGATCCCTTCGATTCCGCAGATCCAGCTCCTTCTTGTCACACAGGCCGTCAACGGCCTGCTGCTCCCGATAATCCTTGTGACGATCGTTAAGTTGTCCAGCAGCCGCGAGATCATGGGCGAATACCGGAACGGCACAGTGTTCAAGACCTTCGCCTGGCTTATCACGATCGTCGTATCAACGCTTTCTTTATTGTTGATTGCACAAACTTTTGCTGATATTTTTTAGGCCCTTTCTATGGAATCCGGAGCATTAAGGCGACGACTTACGCTGCTCGTGATGATCATCCTGATCGTTACGCTGATACTGCTTGTCATTCCGTTCGTAGAATTCTGGCTGCTTCAGAACATCTATTCGTATTTTGACCTCAAAGTCATCCCGCCGGACGATCAGGTTGTAAAAGTACTTGGCAAGAACATCCAGGGAGAGGAGGTACACGGACAGCCGGGGCAACTATCCCAGTCTTTGCTTGGGCTGCTGGTGAACTTCTTCAAGATCGTCAAGATCCTGTTGTGGATGACGATCGTGATCGCGGCGGTCAGGATCGTGATCAATCTGCTCTTCGGGACTGCATTAAAGAGCACGAGTCAGAACGAGATCTTCTCGCTATTGAAGACGGTGATGTCGGTCATCATCTACATCGTCGCGTTCTTCATCATCTTTCAGACCCAGTACCCCAACGTTCCGCTGGCTCCTCTTTTCACAGGTTCGACGATAATCGGAATCGTCGTCGGTCTTGCCCTTCAGGACACGCTTGGGAACCTCTTTTCGGGGATCGCAATACAGGCCGACCAGTCGTTTCAGGTCGGCGATACGGTGATCGTTGGCGAGCGCGGCTTCGGAGAGGTCGAAAGCGTTTCCTGGAGGGGTGTGAAGATCAGGACATATCAGAACAAGCTCCTTGTGATGAGCAACAGTGTGATCGGAAAAGAGATAATCGAGATCGCGCCGAAAGGCAATCTCAATGCAAGGATAGTCCGCTTCAACACCCTCTACACTAATTCCCCTTCGAGGGTTATCGAAACCGTCCGCGAGGTCGTCCGGCAGGTTGAGAATGTATCGCCCAAACGCAGGCCGAAGGTAAGGATATGGAACCTGGGCGACAACGGTATCGATTGGGAAGTGAAATACTGGATCACCGACTACCGCCGGTTTAACGACACCGACGCAAGGATCAGGGAGAGGATCTGGTACGCATTCCAGCGTGAAGGATTGGATTTCGCTTATCCGACAAGAACGATCTACACGGCGAAACAGACCGACGAAGAGGACGTGTTCATCGACACTCCGGACGAGATCCTGGAGAGAATCAACAACGTCTCCGTGTTTGCCCCTCTTTCGATTGAAGAAACGAAAAAGATCGCCGCCGCCAGCCGTGTGCGTGTTTTCGCTCTTGAAGAACCGATCATCAGAACGGGCCAGAAAGGTGAAGCGATGTACATCATTCACACCGGTTCGGTCAGTGTCCAGATAAGGGACGAAGGCGGCCGACGTACTATCAACACACTCGGTCCGGGCGATTTCTTCGGTGAGATGAGCCTTTTCACGGGTGAACCGAGAACTGCGGACGTGGTTGCCGAGGTTGAGACCAAGGTGATTGAGATCCAGCCCTCGATCCTCAAACCGATTCTTGAGGACAATCCCGAACTTGTTCGAATAATCTCCGAGATAATCGATGATCGCCGCCAGCTGCTGGTGACAGATGAAGAAGATGCTCAGTCGGTCTCAGAAGCAGATACAAAAGGCGTCATACGGTCTATCCGCAGCTTCTTTGGGTTGAGATAGGAGATTTCAGGAAATTGCTTCTGAGACCTGATTCCTGTCTTTGGGAGGGTATCTAAAGAGCAGAGATTCTCTTGGCCTAGCCAGATGTTTTGATCATCCCAAGGAACGGAAACATCAGTTGCCCCCGTTTTAACGGGGGGTTCATAGTTAGTTCCAAGACCTTTTGCCGACTTTCGCCGGCTCCTTTTAGGGGTAAAACCCCTGTGTAACGCTTTCTCAGCGATCCGTTCCACCCGCTTGCGCAAGTGGCAACTGATTTCCGCTGCGTGTGCAATGCATTTATCTCAAACAGGTTTCTCGCCGCGGCAACAGGAAAGTAGGCAGACAGAAAAAAGGCTGCCCTTTCGGACAGCCTTTCAAAAATCTCCAAAGCGAATCGCTTTAGTAGATCGTGAAATTATATTGAATGGTCTTGTTCACCGTGTACGGCTGGCCGTTCCTCATAGGAGGCGTAAAGCTTATCCTTCTGGCCGCCGCGATCGCCTTTTCAGTAAGACCGTAAGGCAATCCCTTGACGGTGGAAACCGACCCGATCGAGCCGTTAGCCATAAAGGTAACCTTGAGGATCACCTGGCCGGTGACATTCTTCTGACGGGCCTCGTCCGTGTATCCGGGACGCGGCTTCGAATTGATCTTCAAACTCGTAGTCGGACCGCTTCTCGCCGGGGGAGGGTTCCCTCTCCCGCCTGTGCCGGTGCCCCGGCCCGTGCCGTCACCAACGCCTGATCCGCTTCCAGACCCGGTTCCGCTTCCCTCACCGGTTCCGAATCCGGAGCCCATTCCGGTTCCGCGTCCGGTACCCATTCCGCCGCCGGAACCCGGACCGTCGGAAGGATCTCCGGAGATCGCGTTCGGCATTCCCGGAGGAAGTATCCTGTCACGCTTGATATCACCTTCGGTCGACATGACCACAGGCAGTTCGGGATTCGTCAATTGCGGCATGCGCGATGTCGGAGGCATCATCGGGGGCCTGGTCTGTGTGACAAGCTCTCCTTTGGAAACCGGCTTTTCTTCTTCTTTACCGCCGCCGCCGCCGCCGCCGTCTTCATCGTCGCCCTCGTCCTCGTTCGTGTCCTCTTCCTCTTCAAAAGGCACTTCATCGACAAGTGCGACCAGTGATTCCTCATCAACCAGCGAACCGACATCGGCAAGATAGCCGAAAAGCGAATTGATGATCAGCCCTGCAAATCCGAATGCAAAAACCAAGGAGAAGACCAAGAGCAGACCCGTGCGGACCTTTGACGACTTCTCAGAAACTACAGTTACCTTGTAGTTGTCATCGTGAATATCCGACTCAAAATTATAGCGGGCCAATTCATCTTCGTTATATCGGAATCCCGTATCGGCGCTGTGGCTCTTGTCTTCTACTTCCAGCAAGCCGAGAAAAGTTCCTTCAGCCGCCTTCTTATTCGCACTGACAGAACCGGCGGCGGCTGCCACAGGCACCGTGATCACAGGTTCTGTCTCTTCAACCTCTTCCTCGACTGCGGAATCCTCTTCCTCCCACTCGTCACCCGGTTCTGAAGCGATCACGGGACGTTCGGTCTCAAACGATGATTCTTCTGCAACGGACTCAGCCTCGGCGACGATCTCGGGCTCAGAAACCTCAATGGGTTCCGGAACTAACTCTTCCTTTGCCTTGATCTCTTCTACTGGAGCCGCTTCCGGAATTTCAAGAGTCGGCTCTTCCGCATCGAGGAATGCGGGCTTATCAGGCTCAGGCGCGAACTCCGTTTCTCCCTCGTGACCTACAGGTTTCATTTCAAAAGCAGAAAGTTCCGACGCACAATTCGGACAGTATGAAAACTTTTCGGCGAAACTCTCTTCACAAGAGGAGCAAAACTTAACGATTTTTCCCATTTTTGACTTAGCCTCTCTAGCTTGGTTAGTCGAGGATCAGACTTTGCTGACCTATACGTATCGGGGACTGCTGTGAAGTAGGCAGTTAAAAAACTGTCTTGATTATAACATTTTTGTTGATGCCTCGCTTGGTTGACGCGATGCCCGGGCACCTCTAAACTTCTTTCCTTTTGGGAGATTTTAATTGCAAAACCCGGTCAACAACCGTTGATCAAGAGTCTGCAACTAAAATTTTTGCAAATCTCAGCTCAATTCCCAACTTATGAAGCCCTTTTTTACCCGAATCATTACGCTTGCGCTGGCCGTATTGTTCGCATCCGTGACCTCCGTTTTTCCACAAGACGGGATCCTTTCGAAACCCAGGTCCGAGAAGCTGCTGAATGACCTGCCGGTATATATCTGGAGCCAGGCGGAATCGGACACGGTAACTGTTCGATTGAGGATCCACAGAGGCGCCGCCTACGACCCGGTCGACAAGGCAGGGACTTTTGCATTACTGGGCGACATCCTCTTTCCCGAAGAAGAGATCAGGGATTATTTCCGGGAGGACCTCGGGGGCGATCTAACAGTTGAGGTCACCTACGACTACGTGGAGGTTACGGCAACGGCTCGCTCGGAAGAGTTTCTGACCGTGCTTGAAACACTTGCGCCGGCGTTGATCAACACCGAGATAACAAAAGAAACGACAGAGAAACTGATCGCCTCGCGGCTCGAGAAACTGGAGGTTGAAGAGCCCGGAGGAAGGTCGGCAGTCGTAAAAGCGGCGTCAAAGCGTCTCTACGGTTCATTTCCTTATGGCAGGCCCGTGGAAGGGACAAAGGAATCGCTCGCGAACATAGACTTTGGAGACCTTATATATGTAAGAGAAAGGTTTCTTACTGCCGACAATGCGACACTGACGATCAAAGGTAACGTAAGGTCTGACTATGCCTACCTCGCTGCAAGGCGACTTCTCGGCTCCTGGAACAAGTCCGGTTCAAACATCCCAGCTACGTTCAAGCTTCCTGAATCCCCTGAGACCGAGACTCTGAATATCTATACCGAAGGGGAGGTCGCGTACCGAGCCGCAGCGGTCGCCGAAGGATACAAGCGATCCGACGCTTCCTATTATGCGGCTGAGATATTCTCCAAAATTCTAGCCGCGAGGATGAAGAAGAGGTTGGAGGCAGTGACGGACGCTTCTGCAAAGGTCGTCCACCACGGATTTCTGATCCGCGGGGTGTTCGAGCTGACTTCGGAAGATCTTTCCACCGCGGCTACCGTTCCTGGGAACGAATCTGCTGTTGCAGCCCGAAGGCTCTTCAAGGAGATCTTGAATGATCCGGTTAGTTCGATCGAGATGGAGTCCGCGAAAGCCTCGTACTTTGCAGAGTTCAGCCGTCAGGGCCCGGACGAGTTGAGGATGGACATCGACACTTTTCAACTGGCGGATCCCGCGGACGAGCTGGCCCGGATCAGAGACCTAAAACTATCCGAGGTCCAGTCGGTCCGAAATGCGTTGATCTCAAAGGAACCTGTTGAGGTCGTCATCATCTCGCGGCCGCCCGTTTCGATTGACGTCCCTGAGGATCCTAAAGACCCTTCCTGAAAATGCGGCCTCAGATGCCTACCTAATGACGAGCTTTTCCAAAGCCGGAGATCCCGCCCGAGGGGAAAAGGAGCACGCGAGCGCCGTCAAGGAGATGTTCGCGGGCATCGCCGGAAGATATGACCTGCTGAATCACCTGCTCTCCGCCAACATAGACAAGCGCTGGCGTCGCAAGGTCGCGGGAAAACTCGGTGAAGTGCTGGCCGATAAGAATGCGCTAATCCTCGATGTGGCCTGCGGAACCGGAGATCTGTCGATCGAGCTTCAGTCTGGGAATGCGGCAAGAGTTACAGGGACGGACTTCTGCCGGCCTATGCTCGAAATAGCGGAAGAAAAGTCGGAATCGTCGACGCTTTCGATCCCGTTCGTGGAAGGCGACGGGATGAATCTGGCGTTTGCCGATTCGACCTTCGACGCCGTAACGATCGCCTTCGGACTTCGAAATTTTGCAAACTGGGAAAACGGCATTGAAGAGCTTTACAGGGTCTTGAAACCATCCGGCAAACTCGTGATACTCGAGTTCTCAAGCCCTGTGGTTCCCGGCTTCAAGCAGGCCTTCCGTTTCTACTTCTCGTCAGTCCTTCCGAGGATCGGCGGCATCATCAGCGGCTCCCGCGGGGCCTACGAGTATCTTCCCGATTCCGTGTCACGTTTCCCTGATCAGGAAGGGCTCGCCTCCTTGATGCGACAAATCGGGTTTTCGAATGTAGAATACAAGAATCTTACGGGCGGCATCGCCGCCATCCATTCCGGAACAAAGTGATCGCTTCCCGCTCGGACCTTACCGATCGATGAACAAATACAGGGTCTTAAAGTTGTTCAAGCGCCTGGGGCTCTTTCTGCTCGTCATTTGGACGGTTGTTTCCGCAGTCACGCTCCTTATCGAACTTGTGCCCGGCGATCCAGCCCTCGCAAGGCTTGGCGAACAGGCTACCGACCAGCAGATCCAGGCCTTCCGTAGACTCCATTCACTGGACAAACCTGCCTTCTTCGTTTCGTACACCAGCGACGAAGGACTGTTCTGGAACGGTACCGACAACCGCTATTTCTCCTATTGGAAAGGGGTTCTTCAAGGCGATCTCGGGATTTCTTTCGACACGAACCGGCCGGTTCGGGAAATGATCGTCGAGCGGTATCCGGCTACGATCAAACTGGCACTTGCGGCATTGCTGGTCGCTGTCGGGATCTCGATCCCGCTCGGTGTCCTTGCAGGAACTCACAAGAATTCCCTGATCGACAATGTCGCATCGACCTTCGCCCTGCTCGGAATATGTCTCCCTTCTTTCGTGATCGGGCCGCTTCTCGTCTATCTGTTCGCGGTCAGGATACCGATATTCTCGCCTACTGGAAGCTATTATCCTGAAGATATCGTTCTACCAGCTATTACTCTCGGCGCCGCACTGTCCGCGATCCTTACAAGGATGGTCCGCTCCAGTGTGATTGAAGAGCTCGGCGAAGACTACGTAAGAACCGCAAGGGCGAAAGGCCTGAGCGAGCGCGTTGTCATCTACAAACACGTTCTCAAGAATGGACTGATCCCTGTCGTTACAATACTCGGGCTTCAGCTTGGAGTTCTTTTGGCCGGAGCGATCATCACGGAAAAGATCTTCAACTGGAGAGGAATCGGAACTCTGCTTCTTGACGGGATCGGCACCCGTGATCACAGGCTGGTGCAAGGAGTGGTACTTGTGATCAGCATTACTTACATTCTCGCGAACTCTTTGACCGACTGGGTTTACAGGCTACTGGATCCGAGAATCCGTCTGTCCTGACGCACGATGAACAGACTTTTCTTCATCGGGATAGTTCTAGCTTCGGTGTTCATAATCACCGCGGCGCTGGCTCCGCTTATCGCACCTTACGATCCGTTGGCGCCGTTCGAATATGTCGACCCGGTGACCGGGGTTGAAAGGACGTTGAAGAACCAGTGGCCAAGCTCCGAACACTGGTTTGGGACGGATTCCCTTGGCAGGGACGTATTTTCGAGGCTTGTATACGGTGCCCGCGTCTCTCTCTTCGTTGGCATTACGGTCGTCCTGATAGCCGGGATAGTCGGAACCATCATCGGCGCGATCGCAGGATTCTATGGCGGCTGGCTCGACAACTTCCTTGCTGGCTACGTGTTCAATGTCTTTCTTGCCTTTCCCGGTTTGCTGCTTGCGATCGCGATCGTTGCCTTTTTGAGCGGGACCAACCCATCGCCTGAAGACCGTATGCGCCATCTGATAATTGCTATGTGCATCACGGGATGGGTCGGATATGCAAGGGTGATGCGCGGCCAGGTGCTAAAGGTAAGGGAGTACGATTTCGTGCAGGCTGCGCGGGCGCTTGGGGCGGGCGGTATGAGGCAGTTGTTTATCCATATTCTGCCGAACGCGATCCAGCCTTTGATCGTCCAGGCTTCCCTTGCTATGGCCGGAGCCGTCCTTGCCGAAGCATCGCTTTCATTCCTTGGACTAGGCCTGCCGCCTCCGGCGCCGACTTGGGGAACGATGATCGATGAAGCGCGGGGAATAAACACACTCACCAACGCTACTCATAATCTGCTGTTCCCCGGAATCGCTTTGGCGCTGACCGTGCTTGCTTTCAATTTCATAGGCGACGGCCTTCGCGAGTATCTGGACCCGAAACAAAGGCGAAGATAGGAATCTGCAAAAACAGGGAAGAATAGCCAGGCTATGAAGAAGATCGAGTTAAAGGGTTTATGCGACGAGGTGGAGATCACGCTAAACAACTTGCGTGATTGCGAGATCAAGGAATCGGACGGCTCGGTGCAGGTAGTCTTCGGAAAAGAAGGACTTACTGTAAAGGAAGAGAGCGATCCTGGGCGTCGCGGTAACAAGGATGAGTCCTGAATTACCGAAATTCGAGATCAAGCCGCTCGGCGAGGACTGCGCGATCATCGATCTCGGAAACGAGATCGATGAAGCGATCAATGACCGGGCGATAGCCATCGCTCAAGCCATCGAGGAATCGCCTTTTGAAGGGTTCATCGAATGCGCTCCGGCTTACAGCTCAGTAGCCGTTTACTACGATCCTTGCAGACTTGGAGGGTTCGGATTTTCCGCCGTCAGATCACAAATTGATATCGTCGTCCGCTCTTCCTCCGTGTTTGAGCCTGGCGAAGGCAGGCACCATACGATTCCCGTGCTCTTCGGCAACGAACACGGACCCGATCTCGAAGAGGCCGCGGAGCGCAATGGTCTTGATACTAAGGAATTTATAGACACGTTTGTCTCGACGACCTACAGGGTCTACATACTCGGGTTTTTGCCGGGATTTCCTTATATGGGCAAAGTCGACGATCAGATCGCGACACCGCGAAGAGGTAACCCCCGTACAAGAGTGGCTGCCGGAAGTGTCGGAATTGCCGGATCACAAACGGGAATATATCCGTTTGACTCACCCGGCGGCTGGCAGATCATTGGAAGGACCTCGTACAAGGTTTTTGATGTCAGCTCGAAAGATCCCTCTCGATTCAAACCGGGTGACACCGTCCGTTTCTCCCCAGACGATCTGATGTAGATGGCTCTCACGATCCTAAAACCTGGGATTCTGGACACGGTTCAAGACCTCGGCCGGACAGGCTTCAGGCAGTTTGGCGTAAATCCGGGAGGGGCCGCAGACGCTTCCGCCGTACGTGTGCTCAATACATTACTTGGCAACGACGAAGGCGATGCTGTTGTCGAAATGCACTTCCCTTCAGCGGAGATCGTGTTCGGGGAAGAGACGACATTTGCCGTGGGCGGCGCCGATGCGGAGATCAGCCTTGACGGAGAATCCTTCCCACTGTGGGCGTCAGTGCGGGCGAGATCCGGAGCTGTTCTGAAGATCGGAAAGCGTCTCGCGGGTTCGAGGATCTATCTTGCGGTTAAGGGCGGGATAGATGTTGATGAATGGTTAGGCAGCAGGAGCACAAACACATTTGCCAGAGCTGGCGGCTTCGAAGGACGGGCACTCAAAACCGGCGACCGGCTTGCGATCGGAAAATCAGATCTGAACAACAGGTCTCCTCTTGGTGCAAAGGCCGGTCCCGGTCTGATCGCAGGGTGCTCGCCCCGCGGAACCATCAGAATTACGATCGGCCCGGAATACCATCAACTTACAGCCCGTGCTGTCCGAGACCTTTCAAAAGGCACCTTTGCCGCAACCATGGATTCGAACCGTATGGGACTTCGGCTCGAAGGACCCCGACTTACGAGACTTACTGAAACCGAGCTCGTGTCATCTGCTGTTTCGCCCGGGACGATTCAACTGCTTCCGGACGGCAGTCCCGTCATTCTGCTCGCCGACTGCCAAACGACCGGGGGCTATCCCAGGATAGCCCAAGTAGCTTCACGTGACTTGTCAGCAGTAGCCCAAACTTCACCCGGCGAAAAGCTTCGATTCAGGATCATAGATTTACAGGAAGCGCTAGATCTTCATCGGCGATTTGAAAAGGACTTGTCTTTTCTCCGAATGGGGATAAGATTTAGGGCACTCTTTGGATCCTGAATGGAATCGATCGACCTTAACTGCGACATGGGAGAAAGTTACGGCGCCTGGTCAATGGGCCGCGACCGCGACATTCTTCCTCTTGTATCCTCGGCGAACATCGCCTGCGGCTTCCACGCCGGCGATCCTACTACAATAAGAGAAACTGTTGCGATCGCGATCGATACCGGAACGGCGGTCGGTGCCCACCCGTCTTACCCTGACATACAGGGTTTCGGAAGGCGCGAAATGAGCCTTAGTGCCCGGGAGATACACGATTCGGTCGTCTACCAGGTCGCCGCCTTGAAAGGGATCTGCGAGTCGCTTGGCGGCAGGCTCCATCATGTCAAACCCCACGGGGCTCTCTACAATCGTGCAGCGCGCGATGCCGAAGCTGCTTCCGCGATCTCGGAAGCCGTATCTGCGATAGACGGCGGGCTCTTTGTCTACGGCCTTGCCGGAAGCTATCTCGTATCTGAAGGCGAGAAAGTCGGCCTTCGGACTACTTCGGAAGTCTTCGCGGACCGTACGTACCTCAATCACGGCTCGCTTACTCCAAGAAGCAGACCCGACGCGCTCGTAGAATCCGTCGAGGAGGCGGCAGATCGCGCGTTGAAGATGGCCGTCGAAGGTACTGTAGCGTCTGTCGAAGGCAGCGAGATCCTTGTGCGTGCAGAAACGATCTGCATTCACGGCGACGGTCCAAACGCGCTGGAATTTGCCAAGGCGATCCGAAGGTCGCTCGACGGAAACGGAATAGAGGTAAAGGCTCCTTAGAAACAGCGTCGATATGAACAAGAAGCTCACTTCTTCAGTCTTTCTCGGCGCAGCATTTCTGATGGCCACCTCTGCAGTCGGCCCCGGGTTTCTCACTCAAACCGCAAAGTTCACAAAGGACTACCTTGCCAGCTTTGGCTTCGTGATCCTTCTTTCCGTTGTTCTCGACATAGTCGCCCAGCTGAATATCTGGAGAGTGCTGGCAGTGAGCGGGAAGCGGGGACAGGACGTCGCGAACGAGACGATCTTCGGCAGCGGCTATGTCCTTGCGATCCTGATCGTATTCGGCGGACTGGCTTTCAACATAGGCAACATCGCCGGTGCCGGCCTCGGATTCAATGTGCTGTTCGGATTGGCTCCTGAATACGGCGCATTGATAAGCGCCTGCGTGGGGATCGGAATCTTCCTTTTCAGGGACGCCGGGAAGGCAATGGACCTATTCGTAAAGGTCCTCGGGTTCGTCATGCTAGGACTGATCGTCTATGTCGTCGCCGTGTCCCGTCCCGATGTAGGCGAAGCGGCTTATCGGACGTTCCTGCCGGAGACGATCTCGCCGTTCGCGATCGTGACCCTTGTCGGAGGGACTGTCGGCGGATATATCACCTTTGCCGGTGCGCACCGACTTATAGATGCCGGCGTCACGGGCGAGGAATCTTTGGGCGAGATCAACAGGTCGGCAACTACCGGGATCGTCCTTACCGCGGTCATCCGGTTCCTTCTGTTCCTGGCGGCCTTCGGCGTGATCGGGATGGGCCTCGCGATCGACGACTCGAATCCTCCGGCATCCGTCTTTCAGAATGCCGCGGGCGAGATCGGTTACAAGCTCTTCGGCGTGGTTATGTGGGCGGCGGCGATCACTTCCGTGGTGGGAGCGGCCTACACCTCTGTGTCATTTCTGAAGACGTTCAACGACAAGATAGAGAAACACTCGCGATACGTTGTGATCGCGTTCATTGCTTTCTCGACCCTTATATTTGTCGTTGTCGGCCGCCCTGTGATGGTCCTGATCCTTGCGGGAACGTTCAACGGCTTCATACTTCCGGTCGGGCTCGCCATCATCCTGCTTGCAGCGAGACGATCAAAGACCGTCGGGAATTACATTCATCCGATGTGGCTTCAGGTCACCGGCTGGCTCGTCGTTGCGGTCATGCTAGGCTTTAGCCTCTGGACGATCGTGGCTCCGCTTTTCGGTTCATCGTGAGATCTGGCCCTTGGTGCACAGCTTGATCTGCCCGAGAGCCCCAATTACTTGACTATTCGAGAATACTGAACTTAAACTCTAGCAACCGTACCGGTTGACCACTTGTTCTCCAACAGAAACTCAGGCTTTCCGAACAGGAATTCAGTCCGCGGGACCTGTCCGTGACCGATTCCGGCAGCCGCATTTTAGGCGGCAGAAGTGACCTCAAAGGCCTGCGGACCAATGCAAAAGGGCAGGAACCGCGCCCCGGGAATTATGACCTCCAAAAGTTATTCTTTGACCCCGAGACGATCTTTCGGCGAGACGCTCCGGAAGGAAGCGTGGTGGATCTATCCGATCTTTGTCTTCCTAGGGTTTTCGGCGTTTATCGTCTACTCGACGTGGGCGGCTTTTCAGGCCGAACATTATCGCTTCGGCCCTTACTTGTCGCCCTTCTATTCGCCCGAACTGTTGGGAGGCGAACACGCCTGGTTCGGCGCAAAACCGGCCTGGATCCCCGATTGGCTACCGTTTTCGCCCGCGTTCCTGATCCTATGGGCACCCGCCGGATTCCGCCTGACCTGCTACTACTATCGCGGCGCTTATTACAAAGCGTTTTGGGCCGACCCGCCGTCGTGCGCTGTGGGCGAGCCTCGAAGCAATTACAGGGGCGAGCGTAAATTTCCTCTGATCCTTCAAAATGTTCATCGGTATTTCCTCTATCTCGCGCTGATCTTCCTGATCATCCTCGCTTACGACGTCTGGGAAGCTCTCTGGTTCGTCGACCCCGCAACAGGCCAAAAGACTTTCGGTATTGGCGTGGGAACGCTGATCCTCGCCTTGAACGTCTTTCTGCTGGGCGGCTATACGCTGGGGTGCCACTCGTTGCGTCACCTGATCGGCGGACGGCTGGATGAGATATCGAAGTTTCGCCTGCGATGGGACGGTTATCGTTGCGTCACCTGCCTTAACAACCGCCATATGATCTGGGCCTGGTGCAGCCTTTTTGTGGTCGGGTTCTCTGACATTTACGTCCGAATGTGCTCGATGGGCCTCTGGACGGACTGGAGGATCTTCTAATGGCGGAACACCAGACATTCGAACATGATGTGATCGTGATCGGCGCCGGCGGAGCAGGACTGCGGGCCGCGATCGAGGCTTCGGCGGCGGGAGTCTCTGTCGGGCTGATCTGCAAGTCCCTGCTTGGCAAAGCTCACACCGTGATGGCAGAAGGCGGAATGGCGGCGGCGATCGCAAACGTCGACGAGAGGGACAACTGGAAGGTCCATTTTTCGGA
Organism: Acidobacteriota bacterium; assembly: GCA_003385635.1. GTDB lineage: Bacteria > Acidobacteriota > Blastocatellia > Pyrinomonadales > Pyrinomonadaceae > Aridibacter. The sequence goes on from QQUY01000001.1 coordinate 1,811,029, forward strand.
CACGATGCGCGGAGGCCAATACGTTAACAACTGGCGTATGGCCGAGCTTCACGCCAAAGAAGCGCCAGACAGGGTACGAGAGCTTGAAGCTTGGGGCGCGGTCTTCGATAGGACAAAAGACGGCAAGATCCTTCAGCGGAATTTTGGCGGGCACAAGTATCCGAGGCTTGCTCACGTTGGCGACCGGACCGGACTCGAGATGATCCGCACGCTTCAGGATCACGGGATCCACCAGGGTATCGATGTCCATATGGAAGTGACCGTGATCGCACTGTTGAAGGACGGCGACAGGGTATCCGGAGCGCTGGCGTATGAACGGGAACGCGGGCGCTTTAAGGTGTTCAAAGCCAAAGCCGTGGTCCTGGCAACAGGCGGTATCGGCCGGGCATTCAAGATATCCTCGAACAGTTGGGAATACACCGGCGACGGCCATTCGCTTGCGTATCACGCCGGGGCGGAGCTTCAGGACATGGAATTCGTACAGTTCCATCCTACCGGTATGGTTTATCCTCCCAGCGTACGCGGCATCTTGGTTACGGAAGGGGTTCGAGGCGAGGGCGGCATTCTGAAGAACAACCAGGGCAAACGGTTCATGTTCGACGATATTCCGGAGCTCTATAAAGACCAGACCGCGGACAATCCCGAAGAAGGCTGGAAATATACCCAGGGAGACAAGGCGTCCCGAAGGCCTCCCGAACTTCTGACGCGCGATCACGTAGCGCGGTGTATCGTCCGGGAGATACGCGAGGGTCGCGGAAGCCCCAATGGCGGTGTCTTCCTCGATATTGCGTGGATCAAGGAAAAACGCGGAGACGCCGAAACGCATATCAAGAAGAAACTGCCTTCAATGTACCACCAGTTCAAGGAACTGGCAGATATCGACATTACAAAGGAGCCTATGGAGGTCGGCCCGACAACCCATTACGTAATGGGCGGCATTCGTGTCGATGCCGAATCACAGATGTCGACGGTTGCGGGCCTTTTTGCGGCCGGAGAATGTGCGGTAGGACTTCACGGCGCCAACCGACTGGGCGGCAATTCCCTTTCGGACCTGCTTGTGTTTGGAAAGAGGGCGGGAGAGCACGCCGCGACGTTTGCAAAGAAGCATGGCGAAGTAACGGTCGACGAAGGCCAGATAGCGAGTTGCACGAGGGCAGCCCTTCTTCCATTTGAAAGCGGGCGAACGGAGAATCCCTACGAGATCCAGGCCGATCTGCAGGAAATGATGCAGGACAAGGTGGGGATAGTTAGGACCGAGGACGAGATGCTTGAAGCGATCAGCGGTGTAGCTGAGCTGCGGGCCCGCGCGGAAAAGGCGGGGGCACCGGGAAATATCGAATACAATCCGGGCTGGCATACGGCACTTGATCTGGACAATCTCCTGACGGTTTCGGAAGCTATCGCACGCTCGGCAGTTGAAAGAAAGGAGAGCCGCGGAGCGCAGTTCCGAGAGGATTATCCCGACAAGGACCCGGAGATGTCGAAGTTCAATATCGTCACCAGAAAGCTCGAAGACGGGTCGATGGAAGTCGTACGAAGGGATATTCCGGAGATCACTCCGGAGCTGTCGGAGATTATCAAGGAGATGGGTTGATGAAAAAGGCCAAGTTCAAGATCTGGCGCGGAGAACGCGGCGAAGGCGATTTCGTCGAGTACGACACGAATATCTCGGAAGGGATGGTTGTCCTCGACGCGGTGCTTCAGATCCAGGCTGAACAGGCGAACGATCTCGCCTGCCGCTGGAACTGCAAGGCGGGAAAATGCGGTTCGTGCTCTGCCGAGATCAACGGAATGCCAAAGCTGATGTGTATGACTCGGCTGAATTCGCTACCTATGGACGAACCTGTCACCGTCGAACCGATGCGTGCCTTTCCTTCGATCCGGGACCTGACCACTGACGTATCGTGGAACTACAGGGTCAAGGAGAAGATCAAGCCCTTCGCACCTCGGGAGCCCGATGCTGAGGACGGCACATGGCGGATGGATCAGAAAGATGTTGACCGCGTGCAGGAATTCCGGAAGTGCATAGAGTGTTTTCTTTGCCAGGATGTCTGTCACGTCCTACGGGACCATCATCAGCACGACGATTTTATCGGTCCAAGGTTCCTTGTTTACACCGCCGCGCTCGAGATGCATCCGCTGGACACCGAGGATCGCCTGGAAGCATTAAAGGACGAAGCCAATATAGGCCTGTGCAACATCACCAAGTGCTGTACGAAGGTCTGCCCCGAGCACATCACGATCACTGACAATGCCATCATTCCGTTGAAAGAGCGTGTAGTAGACGAGTACTACGATCCCGTAAGAAAGCTCCTGAAAATATTTCGAAAGAAAGGAAAGTGAGGGATGAGTACTGAGAGATGAGTACTGGGTTTTGAGAATCGGTTCTAGAGAAGATCCAGATTGAAGATTGAAAATTGATAATTGATAATTGATCGCTGGTCCTTGATCCCTGGTCCTTGATCGCTGATCCTTGATCGCTGGTCTTTGATCTCTGGCCCTTGATCCCTGGCCCTTGATCCCTGGCCCTTGATCGCTGGTCCTTGATCGCTGGTCCCTGATCCCAGGTCCTTGATCGCTGGTCCCTGATTCCTGGTCCTTGATCCCTGGTCCTTGATCGCTGATCCTTGATCGCTGGCCCTTGATCCCTGGTTCTTGATCCCTGGTCCTTGATCCCTGGTCCTTGATCCCTGGTCCTTGATCCCTGACACATGGTCCCTGAATGCTATGCCCGAAATTAAGAAACTATCGCCATACGCCGTTCCGGCCGCCCTCGATCGCGCTAAACACTACCGGTTGCTAAATGAACCAGCAGCGGCGGAGAGCATTTGCCGCGACATCCTACGTGTCGAACCAGAGAATCAGGAAGCGCTGATCACCATCGTCCTTGCAATGAGCGACAGGCTGGCGAGCGACTACGCGGTCGGCAACGCAAAAACCAAGGAGTATCTCGAGAGGATCAAGGACGAATACTTCAGAGCCTATTACACCGGGATCGTCTTTGAACGCCGTGCGAAAGCGATTTTGAAGCGAGGCCCAGAAGGTTCGGAATCAAACGCATACGAGATGTTTATGCAGGCGCTGGATTGGTTTGAAAAGGCCGAATCTCTTAAGCCGGATGGGAACGATGATGCAATCTTGCGATGGAACGGCTGCGTAAGGGTAATGAAAGCGAATTCGCTGGGCCCGAAACAGGAGGCCGGGGACTTTCTTGAATAGCGGTATCTAGTTCCAGGTTCCAGGTTCCGAGATTCGAGTTGAAGGAAACGCGACCGTTAGGAAGCGTGCCGGAGGCGCAAGCCGAATCATGCGAAAGTATGACTTGACCGCGACTTGTCAAACCCGACAATTCTTGTCAATAACTTCATTTTTACGATCCGCAGTCAGTGTCTTGATTCTTGTTCTCGAATCACGAGTGCCTGTTCGCGTTCCGCTCAGGCACGCTCCCTGACGGTCGCGTTTCGGCCTTGTGAAGGTAGTAACTTCTTTGAACTAGGAACTTGGAACTCGGAACTTATCTAGGAGTGCATTCTGCCGCCGTCGCTTTCAGAATCCTTTCCGGGTCTTTTGGAGTTTCGCCCTCGACCTCGCCTTTGTTGATGGCTTCGACCACGTCCATTCCCTGTATCACCCTTCCAAAGGCTGCGAATTTGTTGTCCAAAGCGCTCGCTGAGCGCAGAAGTATGAAAAAGCTCGTCCTGGCACTGTCGGGCTCATCAGGCCTCGCCATCGAAAGGACACCGCGTTCGTGGAGTATCTGGTTAGGTTCGTCCCTGATGGTCCTAAGAGCCCGCCACTTCAGTTCATTTGTAAGGTTCTCGCTCGTCCATAGATTGCCGCCCTGGATAACAAAGCCGGGCACGACCCTGCTGAACGTTGTGGTGTCCAGCGCACCCGTTGAAACCAGGTTAAGGAAGTTTCTGACAGTCTCGGGGGCGCTTTCAGGATAGAGCTCCATCGTGATGTTCCCTTTCGCGGTCTCGAAGGTAACGCACTGCGAAGCCATTTTACTCACGTCGGCATCGTCCCAGGGCTCTGGTTTGCGCTCCGGTTCTTTAGGGCGCTCGTTCGCCTTTTCGGCGTTCCTCGCTTCAGGTGTCGGGGACGGAGTTGCTGTCGGTGAAGGCTGATTCTGGCCGACGACCTGACCGACTGCTGTCAGCAATATCAACAAAAGGACGGGTGACTTCGATTTCATTCCAGAAGAATAAACCTGAAAGCTTACGGCGTAAACTGCAGTACTAATAGGCGCGAAGCGGGTGCAACCCGCTTAGGGCAGCGCAAGCTCAGCTCTACACAGTATTGTTTCGTAGCTCTGATGTTTGGAATTTGGAATTTGGAATCTGAAATTCGGCCGCAGGCCGACCGCGCTGCTCTGATCTGTATTGTTTCGTAGCTCTGCTATTTGGAATTTGGAATCTGAAATTCGGCCGCAGGCCGACCCCGCGCAAAAAGAGCATGGTTCAAATCTTGGAAATCTCGAACTCGGCCGAAACCTCCATCTCAGATCTCAGATATCGCGTGTCAGGAAAGCGTATCTGAATAGTTCAAGATTTCCGGTAACCTGCGATCCGCCGTGCCATTCCTCTGAATACGGCAAGATGAAGAGGATAGACCCCATACCAGTAAAGACGTCCAAGAATTCCTCTGGGTCTGAATGTCGCGGTCTGATTCAGGTACCACTGACCTTCATTTTCAGCCACCTCAAATTCGAGCCATGCATCGCCGGGGACCTTCATTTCGGCATACAATAGCAGTCGCCGGTTCTCCCTGTCGGCGAGGATCACGCGCCAGAAATCGAGCGTCTCTCCGGCTTCGATGTCTGTTTCGCTGCGCCTTCCCCTCCTCAGCCCGACGCCACCGACCACTTTGTCCAGCAACCCGCGCAGTTCCCACAAGAACGTTGCGTAGTACCAGCCTCTTTTTCCTCCGATCTGCCAGATGTTCTCGGTTACGGTATCGACGTCCGCGGCAGCGATCGGCACTTCCTGCCTGTCATTCAGGCATCCGAATTCGGGCACTTGTATGTACTCCGCGAATTCCGGATTGATCTTCAAAGAAACGAGCGCGTCGGTCCAACGTGAAACCACTTCGTTCTGTTCGATCCTTGAAAAAGCCATCTCCAACGACTTCTTGTATGAAAGGCAGGGCGTCGGATCGATCTCCTCTATCCCATCCAGCTCACAAACGACCTCGTTCTTAAGGCTGTCGACGAGAGATGTGGCAAGTGAGAACGAGGTTGAGGTGACGAAATATAGCCAGTAGGAAGACAGTCTTGGCGTCAGCACGGGGACTGTGATTATGTACCGTGAGTAACCTCTCAGTTTTGCCAGTCCAAGAAGCATTTCGCGGTATGTGAGAATGTCAGGCCCGCCGATGTCAAAGGTGCGGCCCTTTGCCCTGTCGTCGCCAGCGACAGACGTGAGATAGCGGATGACATCCCGAACAGAGATCGGCTGACACCTTACGTTGACCCATTTTGGCGCGATCATCACCGGCAGCTTCTCGACAAGGTCCCGAATTATTTCAAACGAAGCGCTTCCCGACCCGATGATTATTGCAGCGCGAAGTGTGGTCAAAGGGGACTTCGCTGTCGCCAGGATCTCTTCAACCTCCAGTCTTGACCTGAGGTGCTCTGAAAGCTCCTCGTCATTGGCAATCCCGCTCAGAAAGATGATCTGTCCGGCCGATGTCCTGTCGATGGCCTCTACGAAATTCCCGGCTGCGTTTCGCTCAAGTTGCCTGAACTCGCTGGAAGACTGTGTCATCGAGTGGACCAGATAGTAGGCGACATCGATATCTTCCGGGATGGCCGAAAGCGTCGAAGGCTCGTTCAGGTCTGCGGTGATCACGCTGATGCTGCCCTTTACCGCCCTGGGCGGATTCAGGCGGTCGGGATCTCTGACCATACAGACGACGTCGTGACCTGATTCGACCAGGACAGAGAGGAGGCGTTTACCGATATAGCCGTTGGCGCCCGTGAGGAGGATCTTCATATATTCCTGACTCTAGCGTATCTTCCGTTCATCGGCACCCCCGACTTGCGCCTGGTGATACACTTTCCACATCGAAGGGAGGACAATAATGAAGTTCAAAACATACTTTCTTTTGATCATCGCGATTCTGCTTGTCGGAGCGGTCTCGGCGCAGAACGCGTCTGCGCAGGACAAACCCGACAAACCACCCGTAGTTCAGGATGATGACAATGAATCGCCTGAGAAACAAAAACGCCTTGCCAGGAAAGCGAAAATAAAGATGGACGAAGCCAAGGCGATCGCTCTTGCGCGGGTCGCAGGTGAAGTCATCGAGTCTGAGATCGAAAAGGAAGACGGGATGATCGTCTGGGAGTTTGAGATCAAGGACGCCGAAGGCAGGATCTACGAGGTTTGCGTAAATGCCGACAATGGAGACATCGTTGAAGTAGAGCTCGAAGACGAGGACGAAGAAGACGAAGAGGATGACGACGACACGGGCGGCTAGTCGCCGTCAGAATCGTATTGCCGGAACTCTGCGATAAGTTCGTCGATCGATGCCTCCAGCTTCGGCAACGCGATCCTTGGAGTTGTAACATCGATATCCCCGATCTCCCAGAATTCGAACAGGTGCTCGTGATCGGGAAACAGGGCCCGGACGTACGGAAGATGTTCACGTCGATCCAGCGCTATCAATCTCGGAGATGTTTTGAGGTCCTCAGCAGTTAGCGCAACCGGCTCGCCTGGAGGATCACTTGGAGGGATTCCGAGTACTTCTAAACGTTCAAGTGCGAAAGGAGAGATCGGACCGATGTTGAAAGGACTCAGTCGGAAGCCTCTGGAACGGGATTTCTGGTCGGCACCGTATTCCGACGCCCTGTAATTGAAGTAGATCTCGGCAAATCTGCTCCGGTAGTAATTGCCCGTACAAACGAAAGTTACCTCAAAGGCGTCTGTGATCATGGTTTCTTTCTTGACCGGGAGAGGTTAGTGCTGCGTCGACGGACCTACTTCCGGTTTCCTCGAAGACCTCTGACTTGGGATTCCTGCTCGGTTCGGGACAACCGAGCCAATATACGGTAGACTAGCGCCTTAAGTTAGCCCCCACAAGAGAAACGAGGCCGGGCCCCTTACACCCGACCTCTTTCGAACCCCTCACAGAAAAATACCTGTAGGGAACCAGTGCAGTTTTGGTAAACTGCGCAGAATGATAGTTTTAAGGACCGGGAACTCGGTCTTGACCTGTTTTGAGGGAGCCGCTGTAAGGCATCTCTCGGCGTGTTGGTGGCCACAGCCGTCTGCGTGAACCGCCGGGGCGGTCACCAGCACAACTGCGAGAAACGAAGCAAGCGTAAGTCTCTTCATTCTTCTTCTCCGATCTGGTCATACTGATACCCCGTCCGGCAGTAACGGCCCGAACGACTATCAAGCTTTGTTGATAAATGTCGCCCGGTGCGGACAATCGGAAACACTGATCTCTTTTGAGGAGGAACGCTCCTGACCGTGAATACAGATCTGAGGATCGAATCAAAGGTTTCGCGCCTGATTTCAGAGGCCCGAAATGCAGAATCGTGCCGTGATATCGAACTACTTGGTGAAATCCTGTCGCCTATCTGGCCTGACCTGGACCGCCGCCCTGATCTCCCGGACGTTGACCGAGGTGAGAAAGCGGAGTTATTGAGGTTGAGCGGTTTTTACCTTGGCTATTATGGACACCTGAATTCCAAACCTGACCTTCAAGAACGAGGCAAGGACCTGCTTTCGGAAGCCATTGATCTCTTCGAGTCCGAAGGAATGGACGAAGAAGCGGGGAAAGCACGCCTTAATCTCGCCTGGCGCTACTTGCAGCAAGGGAGCCATAACGAAGCGGAAGCGATTCTCGAATACACCAAGGGTATTTTTGGTTCGAAAAGATCGAGTCCTGTCTATTTGTGTTTAAGGATGTTCGAATGCGTCACGGCGAGCGCGGCAGGTGAATTCGACAAGGCGCTCAAGTGCGTGAATTCGCTCGAAAAGGCGATGAAGAAGTCAGACGATCCTGGGATCCGCGCTCAATACCATATTGAAGCGGGCTACGTGAACACCGAAAAGGAACGATTTACCGAGGCACTTGAGCACTACAGGCACGCAGAGCGATTTGCGAAAATGCTCGGAAACGAGCGATTCCGCGCTATCATTTACGGCAATATCGCGTTCGTTCTTCTGAAGCAGAGAAGGTTTGCTGAATCAGGCAAACAGATCGAAAAGGCGATCGCGATAAATCGTAAGAGTGCTCAAAACGGCTTCCTCGCACACAACTTCGACACGAAGGCGCAAGTGCTTCTCGGGCAAGGCCAGTATGGACGCGCATTGCTTGCAATCGACCATTCGATCGAACTCTTTAGTGAAGGAGAAGATCACGCAGGACTGTGTGAGGCGATTTTCAACAAGATAAGGATATTGCTCAAGCTCAAGGAGATAGAAGAGGCTCTCGTGCTGTTCTCGTCGCTAGTCGAGACCGCCCGTACACAGATCAGCGAGAATGCCGCTCGCAGGTTCGCAAGAAGATTCGACGGACTGATATTCTATCCGGAAGGTCGCGGGTACAAGCGCGAGGTCGCGGAATTCAAAAAGTACATTCTCCGCGAGGCGCTCAACGACGCAAATCATCTAATGAAAGACGCCGCGGCCGACCTCGGCATCTCTCAGGCAATGCTTTCGGACATACTTCGAAGACAGTTTCCTGAATTGTTCGACGAGCTCGGGATCAAGAAGAGGAAGACAAGAAAGAATCCCTAGATCCGCGCCCGACCCTCCAGAACGAGTTCAGGATGGGACCGGCCCTGGAGCTCATTCTTCCGGTCGAAGCGGTTTTGTGACATTTGATACTTGTTCAGGTTTAAGAACGAACAGGTTTGACAAAATTCTGAATATCAACATAATCAAGAATACTCGACTTCCACACCTCCGCCGGCGCATCACATTTCGGACGTTCTCCTGTCCCGGCGGAGGTTCGATAGGCATCTCTCCCCTCGTTGTCAGTCGGTGCGAGTTTGTACTTGCAAATGCCTGCCGATTGGCCTAAACTCGCTAATTCTTTTTGCCCGGAGGGCATCAGCAATCTGAGAGGAGATAATGATGAAAAATAAGATATTTGCTGCAGTGGCACTGCTTTGTCTCACGATCGCCGTCACGCCCTTTGGGCTTTCGAAGCAATACGAGGTGGAGCTAGTCGTCCAGGACGGAAAGAAATCAAAGGAGACCGATGCTCTTTTGATGGTCGAAGATGAACAGTTCAAGATCGTTCCAAAGAAGGACAAGTTCAAGAAGGATACCAAGGAATTTGACTACACGTCCCTGAAAACGGCGGACTATTCTTACTCCAAGAAGCCTATGCTTTCCGGTGGAGGTGCGGTAGCTACTGCAGTCCTGCTGGGTGTCTTTGTGGTTCCTTTCCTCTTCATGAAAAAGAAGAACCATTGGTTGACGGTTCAGACCGAAGACGAGTTTGCCGTGATGAAGCTCGGGTCCAGCAATTACCGCGCGATCATTGCTGAATTCGAAACACACGGTGTTACCGTAAATGAGATCAAGGAAGAGGACAAAAAGGAAGGTAAAAAGTAGCCTGAACTTCGATCTTCTGTATCGTTTTCAAAGGGCCCGGTGAACGCCGGGCCTTTTCTATTGTCGCCGCTACGCGGCTGAGCGTTTTAGCGGGACACTATTACCGTGGGCTGCGCCCTTCGGGCTGACCCACGGCTGAACGCACATGACCGCTACGCGGTCGCCTTCATTGAATCGACAGACCCGCTCGACTCAACAGACCCGATAGACCCGACAGACTCGATAGACCCAATCGACCCAACAGACCCAATCGACCCAACAGACTCGACAGACCCGACTGACCCGATAGACTCAACAGACTCGATAGACCCAACAGACTCGACAGACCCAATCGACCCAACAGACTCGACAGTCCCAAAAGACCCAACAGACTCGACAGACCCAATCGACTCAACAGACTCAACGGACGCGAATGATCCGCTTACCGCTCACTGCTTACTTTTTTGAACTTTGAACTACGTCGCGGGCAAGCCCGCCGCTAAACGGTCCTCCTCTTACTGCTTACTGCTTACTGCTTACCGCTCACTGCTTACTGCTCACCGCTTACCGCTCACTGCTCACTGCTCACTGCTCACTAATTCAGAACTTACATTTGACCGCTATCGTATTTTGGTCATAATTCTTAAAAGACTAATTTTCTCGGACGGTACACGCAATGAAACTACTGATTCTTACTGTCACATTTCTTATCGCGGCCTCGTTGTTTCCTGTTCTCGGACAGACGATTAACTCACCCGAGGAAAGAGCTAGGGACCTGGTTCGCATCATCAACCTGGGCGAACGGGCCGCATTTGCCGATTACGTAAAGAGCAGCTTCGACGGAGACTTCCGCGATCTGCCGATGGAACAGCATCTTGGGTTCTATTCTTCCGTGTATGACTCAACACGCGGATTCGAAGTCGTCCGGGTCCTGGCTCAGGAAGGGGACCGGATCACGCTTCTGGTGAAAAGCAATCTCACCGGTGAGCCGACCAGTCTTCTTGTCAGGATCTTGCCAGATGCTCCATACAAGATCGTAGGGCTCGGAACCGCGCCGGCGCCTGCCGATCCGGACGCGCCAAAACTCTTGGAAGCCGAAATAGCCGCAAACCTCGGCGCTTTCCTGAAAAAGCTCGCAGACGCCGATGTCTTTTCCGGAACCGTGATACTGGCGAAAGACGGCAGGCCGGTCTACAAGGGCGCGTTCGGAATCGCGAACAAGGATTTCGACGCTCCGAACCGCATCGACACCAAGTTCAATCTCGGCTCAATGAACAAGATGTTCACGGGCATCTCGATCGCGAAGCTGGTTCAGGATGGAAAGGTGTCTCTGGACGACCCGTTGTCAAAATTCCTCCCCGACTTCCCAGATGCCGAGTCGGCCAAGAAGATCAAGGTCAAGCACCTCCTGACTCACACCGCTGGACTCGGAGGTTACTTCTCACAGCGGTGGGCCGAAAAGGCGCGTGGAAGTACCCGGACGGTGGACGATATGATCGCACTTGCCAAGCCTGATGAGAGCTTGCGGTTCGAACCTGGAACCGACTGGCGGTACAGCAATACCGGAATGCTTGTGCTTGGTAAGATCGTTGAGGTCGCGTCGGGCAAGAGCTACTTTGATTTCGTCAGAGAGAACGTGCTTACGCCCGCAGGAATGGAAAATACGGGCTGTTTCGAATTGGACAAAGTAAACAAGAATTTGGCGGTGGGCTACCAAAAAGAGTATTCCGATGATGGCGTGGCGTTCCGCAACAACATTTTCACACACGTGATGCGCGGGGGTCCTCAGGGTGGCTGCTACTCGACTGCCGAAGACCTTCTGAAATTCTCGGTGGCACTCCAGGCAGGCAAGATCGTGAGCAAGGAGCTCGCCGAAGAGTTTACGACCGCCAAACCGGATCTTTCATCGCCTTCCTACGGCTTCGGCTTTCAAGCGGACCCGGCCGGAAACAGATTCGGACACGGCGGAGGTTTTATGGGAATCAGCGCTAACATGGATGTGTTCCCAAAAAGCGGCTGGACGGCAATCGTTCTCTCAAACTACGGAGGGGGCGCAAACCCTGCTCTGAACAAGATGCGTTCGATCATAGCGGCGCAAAACGTTGATTAAGGTTTCGAGGTACGTGTCCCTTATTCAGGTTCGAAGTCCCGGGTTTCGGGTTCTGGGTTCATAAAAGAGATTCCAGATTCCGAATTCCAGAAGTGTTGTCATTCTGAGGCAGAAACGCGACCGTCAGGGAGCGTGCCTGAGGCGGATGCCGAATCACACCGAGGGCTAAGTCAGAAAGGCGGCCGGATTAGGTTCGAAGTTCCAAATTCCGAGTAGGGTTTAAGGTTTAATAATTAAGGCTCCGGGTCGCAAGACACCGGAGCCCGTTCTTTGATGGCAGGACTTGTACATCTGCTCACGGCTCACTGCTTACTGATCACTGCCTACTACAGCGGGCAAGCCCGCCGCTAAACAATCTCACCGCTCACTGCTCACTTCTCACTGCACACCGCTCACTGCTTTCTCTTCAGTTCAAGACTCCCGGCCGGCCCCTGAATGAAGGTGGCACTCTTGACAGAATCTCCTTCTTTCGTGAATTCCACAAAGAATCCCTCCGGCAATCCCTTAATGGCGAACTTTGTCTTGGTCTGCGGTACTAGCGTGTAGACCGGCTGACCAGGGATAACAACCTTTAGTTCACCCGCAACGAACTCGATGCTGATCTCGATAGGAGGTGCTTCTGAGGCATATTGCCCCGCAAGCGTCTTGAGTTCAGCCTCGCTCATCTCAACTTTGGCCTCAGCTTTCGCAGCTTCCGGCACCTTGTCGAACGGATAATCGGACACGAGCCCAAGGGTAACGTCATCGACCTTGCCTTGCGCGTTCAGTGAGAATGTCACGAACGTATTTCCTCCAAGCGGCCCGGCAAAGTTTGCACGGAAGGTATCGTAGTGCCAGTGTTCCAGATCTCCTTCAAAAGCGGGGCCGAACCTGACCCTCAACTTCCCGCCGTTGTTCTTGATCGTTACCTCTCCGTAGAGGTCATTCTTGTACGTACCTGCGTAATCCCCGAGCTTCAGAGACGGCGATGTCCCTTTTATCCGCGCTTCCTCAGCCTTCTTCTGAGCTTCTTCAGCTGCTGCTTCCAGAGCCTTGAACGTCTTTAAGCCTTCAGCTGCCCAGTCTTTGTCGGCCTTGCCGAGGTAAAGGTCGAGCACTCGATAAGTCAGGAAATGCGGCAAGGCAGTTCCGTTCAAATTTGTCAGGATAACGACGCCTAGATTCTCTTCCGGAAGAAGAGCTACTTCCGCGCGCATGCCATCGATAGCTCCTCCGTGCTCAACGAGCTTCTTTCCTTTGTAGTCGCTAAGAAACCAACCAAGACCATAGCTTAGGAAATGCGCTTCGGGATAGAGGATTTCGAAGTTTCCCGCCAGGCTGATGATGGTTTGAGGCGTATGCATCTGCTTCCAAGCACCAGAGCTGAAGATCCTTTTTTCGCCGTACTTCCCTTCTCCAAGCTGCAGCCTGATCCATTGAGCCATTTCGACAACATTCGAGTTGATCGAACCCGCAGGGGCTATGTTGTCTATGTCCCTCCAGGGAACCTGCCGCACCTCACCATCGATCTTACTGTGCGGGGTCGCGATGTTTGCGCCATCGCGAAACGCCTTGATGCTTGTGTTCGAATCTTCCATTCCGAGAGGCGTGAAGATGCGCTCGTCGACAAAAGCGTCCCACGATTTACCCGATTTCTTCGCGACGATCTCACCCGCAGCGAGAAACATAAGGTTTTGATACCCGAAATTGCTGCGGAAGCTCCAGCTGGGTTCTATGAACCTGACCTGACGGAGGATCTCTTCCCGGGACCTGTCCGTCCCATACCAGAGAAAGTCGCCTCGCTGAAGTCCGCTTCGATGGCTTAATGTGTCGCGTATTGTCAGGTCTTTGGAAACGTACGGATCAAAAAGCTGGAAGCCCGGCAGATGCTCGGCCGCGGGATCATTCCATTTCAGTTTGCCTTCGTCCACGAGGATCGCCACCGTAGCGGCGGTAAATGCTTTGGAAGAAGAGCCGATCGCGAAGAGCGTGTTTTCGTCGACAGGGGTCGCATCGCCAAGCTTTCGGACGCCGAACCCTTTCGCGAAAACGATCTGGTCATCTTTTACGATCGCGATAGCGACTCCCGGCACCTCCCACTCTGCGATGGCCTTGTTCACGTAATCGTCAAAACCGACCAGTGGATCTTGCTGGCCTGCAGCGATCGTCGCCGCCGCAAGAAACACAACAAAGAGTGATATCAGTCTGTTCGTGAAGTTTTTCATATGTTTAGGTCGAAGTTAAAAGCCACAAGATGCGATCTCCAAATCTAATACTGGAGCAAGAACGCAACTGCAGAGAACGCATAGGATGGAGATCTAACCACAGAGAACACAGAGATTTTTTTGGGCTTTAGGATGTACGTCTGAATCAGATTCCTCGTTTTCGTTTGTTCAGTTCAATCTCTTAGTCGCCTTCGCCAAGTCGTTAATCGGGGAAACGGGTGCGCTAGTCACGGAGACACACGTACCTTGATTTTCTCTGCGCTCTCCTTGTTCTCCGTGATTAAGTCTCCTAGCTACTCGATCTTCTTCGCCGGCGTTCCGCCGCCGCCCTGGCTTAGCAGGAATCCGTTCACTTTCCCGTCGTCGTCTTTCGTGAATGTGATCGTCAGATTAATGTCCTTCGAAAAGAACTTCTCCTCTGTCTCAGGAAGCAAAAGGAATCTGTTTCGTCCGGCAAGGTCGGCGATAAGTTTGCCGTCTTCCAATGCGATCGTGATGATGATCGTTTCGTTGATCTGATACTTTCCGACGTAACTCGTCAGCACACCTGTTTCAAGTTCGATCGACCTGCGTTCTTCCGGAATCTCATAGTCCTTGCCGAAATAGATCGCTGCCAGATCGTTCGCGACACGTCCGGACGGGGAGCCCTCGATATTTGTCAACACGATCACGACGACCCGGTCATCAGGATAGCGGGACATCGAAGTAGAAAAACCGTAGATCCCTCCGCCGTGCGAAATGGAGCGCCGTTCAAACCGTTTGCCTACATTCCATCCGAATCTGTAGGCTGAGTCCTTTTCACCTGTATCAAAGATCGATTCAAGAGTCTCGCGTTTCGCAAGGCTTTCGGTGTAAAGCGCCTCGTCCCAGAGGAGCAGATCTCCCGTCGTCGAATAGAGGGCGCCGGCCGCGTACGGCACTGACATATCCAGATAAGAAGCGTTTAGAAGCTTTCCGCTTTCCTTTTTATAGCCGGCTGCACGGTTCGGAATGATACGCGCCGATACATCGTAGCCGGTACTCCTCATTCCAAGACGCTCGAAGATGTGCTCCTGCAGGTAGTCCTCGTAAGACTTTCCGGATACCTTCTCGATGATCATTCCCAAAAGAAAATAGCCCGAATTGTTGTAGGCGAACTTCTCACCCGGGGCAAAATCGAGCGGCCTGTCTTTGACCTTCGCATACATCTCCAAAGTGGAGGTCGGAACGATCGTGTCGCGCGCGAACTCCGGAAAAGCCGTATAGCTCGGAATTCCGGAATTGTGCGCGAGCAGGTGCGAGATTTTTATCGGCTTCCAAGATTCGGGGCATTGTTCGAAGAAACCGCAGATCGGGTCATCAACCGTCAGCTTCCCGCGCTCTTGTAGCTGCGCCACCGCCATTCCCGTGAACTGTTTCGTTATCGAACCCAGGCGATAGACCGTTGCCGGAGAATTCTTGACGCCGAGTTCGACATTCGCCAATCCATAGCCTTTGCTGACCAACGGGCTACCCTCTTTCGCGATCATTATTGACCCGCTGAAGCCGTGGACCTTGACCGCGGCGGCCATGTATTCTTCGACCTTCTCATCAAGATCGGCCGGCGGCGCGCCTTCGGTTTGCGCGGGAACCAAAGGCGCGAGAAGGAGGATGGTGAAGATGACGGAAAGAATAAGGCGCAAGTAGGAATCTGGATATTTCATTGTCTATCTAGGTCAATGTGAGTTTCTCTATGCCCGTCGCTGGCGCTCCGGGTTCCGATTTCTGTCTCCTGTCTGTATCGCCGCTACGCGGTCGTCATTCCTCGGTATACAGGTTCCTGCTCACCGCTCCCACCCATAAATGGGTGGGCTAAACGGCTCACTGCTCACTGCTCGCCGGCTTCTGCCAAATTTCCGAAAGCACGCGTTTAAAGTTTCCGCCAAGAACACCTTCGATCTCATCATCAGAGTACTTTCGGCGTATCAGACCTTCTGTCAGGTCATACATTCTCTTCGGGTGATCGAGCCCCTCGATGTCGATCTTTTCCCTGAATCCGTAGCTCCCCTTGTATCCGGCACGCAGCTGTTTGTTGAGCTCCGGCGGCATCTTGTCGTAGCCGTAAAGATCGATGTCGCTTCCGACGCCAAGATGCTCTGACCCGATCAGGTGTCGAACGTGGTCGAAATGGTCAAGGCAATGCTCGATCGTAGTAGGTTCATCGACCTTTACAAACATGCGAACGCCCGTGATTCCCATAACGCCGCCGCTCTTTGCGAGAGCCTTCACAGCCTCATCGGTCTTCGTCCGTGGATGCCCTTCGACAAGCGCCCTGCAGTTCGAGTGAGTAATAAGCACCGGCTTCTTTGACAGTTCAAATGCATCAAGCGTCGTTTTGTCGCCGCAATGGGATACGTCTATCGCCATTCCGACCTTGTTCATTCGCTCGATGACCGCCAAGCCGAAATCTGAAATGCCCCCGTCGGTCCGCTCCGTCGCGCCGTTTCCTATCAGATTCCGCGAATTGTAGGTAAGCTGAGAGACCCTCTGCCCAAGCGCGTGAAAAGTATCGACATCACTCGGCCTGCGGAAATGCTGCGAGTTCTGGAGACCGAGCAGCACGCCCAGCATTCCCGAACGCTTGACCCGATTCAGATCGCCCGGGCTGTCGATCCTGATCAGTTTGTCGTCGTGGTTTGCGATGAAACCGTTCCACATCGCGAAGAATGAAAGCGCCGTTTCGTAAGCGTTCCCGCCGCCCAGGCCGATCGCGGGGTGCATTACGTTTATCCCCGATTCCCTGAACGGCTTGAAATCCTCGTCCGTAAACGACTCTGGATCGGCCATCCACTTGTTCCCCTTCGGAAAATCAAGTGTCAGGACGCATAGCATGTCGATCACGGTCGATCGGTTTACGAGCTCAATCGCTCTTGCCGAATACTCGGTCGCCGAGCCTGCGAAAACCCTGAAACCGCCGCGGTTTATCATCGGCGCGGCAATGATGGCGGCGCCTGCTGCGGCGATGTTCTTCAGCGCCTTTCGCCTTGTCATCCTGGACTTTTCTTCATTCATATCCGTTAGTAGGTCGAGCTGATCACGAGCAGATTGGAAACGTACGCAAACCAGAGAAAACCGAAGCAGCAAATCACGAACAAAGCAGCCCTAAGCCTGTACCAGATCGAGCATTCGATCATCCAGCAGTAGACTGCGTTAACGATCACCGCGATAGTTCCAAGTGCTCCTAAAACTCCGAGTATCTGTACCAGATGGAACCACACATTGCCCTCGTCGCTTAGAAAATCGATGTTGGACAACGCATAGGTAACAAGGCTGACGAGACCGATAACCAGGATCAGATCGAGAGCAAAAACGACCCAGACGCCTCGTCGCAGCCAGTTCTGCATAGTCGTGTATTCGAGCTTATAGCCGTATCGCCGGCGTACGATCCAGGCGATCGGAGCAAGTATCAATGTCAGCGCCATAAGCCCGAGCGAGATACCCAGCACCGGAAGAAGGACGCCCGAGTTCTCAAAGAAGCCCACTCTTTTGAACACCATGAAAGGGTACTGGATTATCATCTGCATCCGCCCTTCGGCGTCCGGCTTGAATATGATCGTGTCCTTTCCATTGACGTCCCGAAACGTCATCGGCGCGACCGCCTTGAATCGTTTTGGAGCTCCGCTCGGCTCAGTAAAGGCGTCGATGAAGATGGTTCCGTCGCCTTCACCGGTCGGCGATACGCCCGCCTCTCCAAGAACCGCCGCGACCCTCAGAAAGGAATGCTCGCTTCTACGGCTGACCATGTACTTGCCAGCGACTGCCTGAGCGTCCGCCTCGGCAGAATCCGGCGGTGAGACATCTTCCTGCTCGTACGGGAAATAGCGGTCGAGGAAGCCTTCCCAGACGATCGTCCGGCCGGAAACCTCTCCCTTTCCGCCGCTGTTGTACGAGATAAAAAAGCCCACATTCTTTTCGGGAATCAGATGTAGATCGCTATGAAACGCTATCGTATCGCCGCCGTGCCCGATTATCCTTAGGCCGTTCCTCGATTCTTCATAAAAGCCGTGCGCCATGCCGTTAGCATTCTCATCGAGAGCAAACAGGCGGCTGTGCATCAGCTTCGTAGTTTCGGGCTTCAGGATGCTTCGCTCGCCGACGGCTCCGCCGTTCAGATGAGCGAGCATGAACTTTGCAATGTCGGTCGAGGAACTTGTGAGGCTTCCCGCCGGGAAGGGTACGACGATCTCGAACTTCACGGGTTCTTCATCCGAGGCAAGCCTGTAGCCGGTCGACATTCTCTTGGCGAGATCTTCGGGAAGCGGCTGTGCAAACGTCGAACTGCTCATCTCCAGAGGATCGAAGATGTTCGTCTTCACATAGTCATTGAACGGCTGACCGGAAACCCGCTCGACGACATATCCCGCCAGTGCCGTTGCATAGTTCGAATAAGCCGGCACGGTGGCGGGAGGGAAGATCCTGCTGGGGATATGCGTCTTGAGATAGCCTCCAAGATCGAGCTCAACGGCCTCGGTCTTGAAGAGGTCCTTGACCGACTCCTCGAAACCGGGAGTATGGGTCAGAATGTCCTTCATCGTGATCGGCTTTCCGAACGCTTCCGGGATCCTGAAGTCAAGATAATCGTTTACATCGCGGTTGAGATCGATCTTGCCCTGCTCGTGAATCTGCATAACAGCGGTCCAGGTAAACAGTTTTGAGATCGATCCGGGACGGAACAGCGTTTCTTCGGCAACGACCGGCTTTCCGCTCTTTACATCCGCAAAGCCGTAACCCTTTGCAAACAGCAGCTCACCGTCCTTTACGATAGAGACCGTGGCCCCCGCTATGTTTTCCCTTTCAAGCTGAGCGGGAAGCATCCCGTCCAGAAAAGCTTCAACATCAGCGGCCGTCATGTTGTCAGTCGGTTCGGCGCCCTCTTCCGGTTCAGCAACCTCCGTTTCGGGCAGGTCCGCGGACTCCGGAGCCGGACTTGTTTCCGGAACCTGACCGGAATGAAGCGTCAGGAGTGCGAGTAAGAGAACCACCAACGCTGCTGATTTCTTCATAGCTTTGTCTCCATTGTGAACGACGGCCTGCAGGATCACATATCCCTGCCTGACCCGTAGATCACCTTTCCGGGTTTGGCGCCCGTATGTTTTCCTTCCTCGACGACGACCGTCCCGTTCACGATCACGTACTGAATTCCGACCGGACTCAGAAGCGGCTCGTCGTAGGTCGCCCGGTCCTGGATCTCCTCGTAATCAAAGACGACGACATCGGCCCAGAGGCCTTCCTTTACGTATCCCCTGTCGTTGATCCGTAACCGCGTGGCGGGCCACGAAGTCATCTTTCTTATCGCTTCTTCGAGGCTGACCACTTTCTTTTCACGAACGTACCTCGCGATCAGGCGTGGGTGGTTTCCGTACGAACGCGGATGAGGAAGCCCAAGAGTATCGACCGCGCCCGGCTCCAGTGCCGCACCCGCATCGCTCCCGATGCTTGTCCAGGGGAACTTCAGAGCCGTGATAATGTCGTCCTCGCTCATCATGTGGTACAGCGCAAGGACCCGGCCGTTTCCTTGAAGCACCAGGTCGAATGCGGCGTCCGCCGGCTCCTTCTTCATCTCCCTCGCTATTTCGGCGAGGTTCATTCCTTCAAACCGGGCGTTCTCTTCATTCTGTGCGTTTACAAGGACTATGTTCTCCCAGCCGCCCGACGCTTCGACAATGTTCCACCAACCGGGAGACCCCGTCGTTATCTCCTTCTTCAGCCGCGTTCTGATGTCCGGATCGTTCAACCGTTCGACCAGCTTTTCGACTCCGCCTTCGAACGCCCACGAGGGGATAACCGCCTCAAGGCCAGTACCCCCGGCTGTATAGAGATAAATGTTTGCAGCTACGTCAACACCCCTGGCCCTGGCAGCCTCTATCTCCCGCCCCGCTTCGCTCATCAGCTTGCCCCATCCGGGCTGGTACGCTGCTTTCAAATGGAAGATCTCAACCGGAAGTCCGCCTTTCTCTCCTATCTCGATGGCCTCCTTGACCGCACCGACGAGGCCTTTTCCTTCGTCACGCATATGCGTCGCATAGATACCCCCGAACCTTCCGGCGACCCTCGCGAGCTCTATCAATTCCTCAGTACTGGCATAGCTCGAAGGCGGATAGATCAAGGCGGTCGTCATCCCCATCGCACCGCCTTTCATAGCCTTCTCGATGATGGCTTTCATTCGCACGAGCTCTTCAGCGTTCGGCGCTCTCGAGTCCATTCCTAGAACAGCAACCCGTGCCTGTGTGGCGCTGAAATACGAACCGAAATTGATGCTCATCCCGCTTTCGTCAAGGGCTTTGAAGTAGTTCCCGACCTCTTCGGCGGCGACCGGTGTACCGCCCTCGCCGCCGATGGCTGTCGTTACTCCCATAAAGACCTTGTTCTCCGCAAGCCCGTTCTTCGGCAATACGCTTCCCGACTGATCCATCGAATCGATCCATCCGGGGGATACGAACTTCCCAGCGGCGTCGATCTCCCGGACCCCTTTGCCGGCTACATGTCCGATCTTGACGAAACGCCCGTCCTTGATAGCGACGTCGGCATTGATCCAGGGATTTCCCGCCCCGTCCAGCACACGCCCGTTCCGTATGACGATGTCGTAATCCTGACCATATGCCGGGATCGCCGCCGCAAAGAACAGGACGACGAGAATCGCGGCTAGCCCACGGGTGCTAATCTGCCGCGATCCGTTGTTGGTTCGCATAACTTCCGTTTTCATAAATGCTTGACCGGAAAACTTTAATTAACTGTATTCCCTGGGCCATAGATCACCCTGCCTGCTTTGGCGCCGGTATGCCTTCCTTTCTCGATCGTGACCTCGCCGTTCACAAGAACCCAGTCGATGCCCCTCGGACGGCCGAACGGATGTTCGTAGGTGGCAGTGTCGCTGATAGTTTCCAGATCAAAGATCACGACGTCGGCCCAAAGGCCTTCCTTGATCATTCCTCTCGACGGTATTCTCATCCTCGTCGCAGGCCAGGAGGTGAGTTTCCTGATAGCTTCCGGAAGTGAGATCAGCTTCTTTTCGCGTACATACTGCGAGATTATCCGCGGAAAGTTCCCGTACCCTCGCGGATGGCCCATTCCAACAGTCGACGGGTCCGGCATTTCGACCGAGGCTGCGGCGTCGCTCCCGAGGCTGGTCCAGGGGAACTTGAGCGCCATTTCGATATCCGATCCTGACATCATGAAATACAGAGCGGAAACCCGGCCTTCTCCCTGCAGTATCAGATCAAAAGCTGCGTCCGCGGGATCTTTGTTCCATTCCCTCGCGATCTCAGCCAGGTTCTTGTTCTCGAATCGCTCGTTATCCTTGTTGCCCGCGTAAACTAAGAGGACGTTCTCCCACCCTCCTGAGGCCTCGACTATGTTCCACCAACCGGGCGAACCCGTCTTGATCTCGCGTTTCAGGCGCTCCCTGATCTCGGGATCCTTCAGCCGCTCCATCAGCTTCTCCCGGCCCCCGTCCGCCGCCCAGGAAGGAATCACTGCCGCGAGTCCGGTCCCGCCGGCTTCGTAAAGATAGATGTTTGCCGCGATATCCAGACCTCGGGCCCGGGCGGCTTCGATCGTCTCGCCCGCTTTCTTCATCAATGTGCCCCATCCGGGCTGATACGCGGCTTTCAAATGGAATACTTCAACCGGAACTCCCGCTTTCTCACCGATTTCGATGGCTTCTTCGATCGCCTCTATCAGTTCCTTGCCTTCGCCCCGTATGTGGCTCGAATAAAAGCCGCCGTGCTTGCCCGCGACCTTTGCCATCTCTATCAGTTCTTCTGTCTCGGCATAGCTGGCGGGTGGATAGATCAGCGCGGTCGTGATGCCTAAAGCGCCGGCCTTCATCGCGGTCTCGACGATCCCGCGCATCCGTTCGAGTTCTTCTTCGTTCGGATCACGGTCTTCAGAGCCAAGCACTGCGACCCTTGCCTGACGCTCGGCGAAGGAGGTTCCGAAGTTCATTCCGATGCCGTCACTTTCGAGCTTTGAAAAGTATTCGGCAAGGTTTTCCGCCGGAACCGGGGTTCCGCCCTCACCGGCGATACCGGTGGTGATCCCTTGTAAAAGTTTGCTTTCTGCAAGGCCGTTTTGCGTGAGAGTGCCGCCCGATTGGTCGAGCATGTCTATAAAGCCAGGTGTAACATATCTCCCTGTGGCGTCGATCTCGCGTTTGCCTTTGCCGGGAACGACGCCGATCTTAACGAACTTACCGTCCCTGATCGCAACGTCCGCCCTTATCCAGGGGTTTCCGGCGCCGTCAAGCACCTTGCCGTTCCGGATCACGATGTCATAAGTAGGACTGCCATTCTGCGCCATTGCGGGAAAAGCGAAGGCGTTCGCCAGAAGTACAAGCGATAGTGAGATGGAGAGGATAGATCTGAGTCTTTGTTTAATCTTGTCCATTTCGTCCTAGTCTTCCTTTGCTGCAACGCTTCCCGCGGAGAGCTCGATCATAAGGTCGATCGCCCTGTCGCCGAGCTTGAAGAGGTGCGGATGCGAGCGGTTGCCGTTCGTAAGGATCGCGAATCCGAACTTCCGGTCGCGGTTCCCAAGGAGAAATGCGGTGTAACCTGACAGGCTTCCGCTGTGCGCGAAGTACTGGTCGCCGTTCCTTTCCTGCGCCCACCACGTCAGACCGAAACCCGCGGTTTCGTTACCCCAGATCCCCTCGATTGGGCCTTTGAACTGGTCGTACTGACGGGTGTGCATCATGTCCATCGTCGATTTGCTGATGATCTGCCTGCCTTTGAACATCCCGCCGTTGAGGTTCATGATCATCCAGTTCGCCTGATCGTGGATCGTCCCGTACGTTATCCCCGCCGGATAAACGGCAGCCCTGATCCTCACCGTCGGAACCTGCTTTCCGGTTTCCTGATTCACGACATAAGGGACTGCCAGGCGCTCACCCATATCCGGCGTCGGATCGAACGCCGTGCTTGTCATCTCGAGCGGATCCCACACATTTTCCTTAATGTACTGTTTGTACGAAACGCCGGAGATCTTTTCAACAAGATAGCCGATCAGTGTGAATGCCGGATTCGAATACTCGACCTTTGTCACCGGCGGATGATCGACCTTCAGCTTTGTCCTTACATATGTATCCAGATCTACCGCCCCGCCGTTGTTCCAGACCGGTATCGCTCCGAACTCGCCGTTCAGGCCTGAAGTGTGCGTGAAGAGGTGTCGAAACGTGATCGGATTGGCGGGATCGTTCCCGGGAATCTCAAACTCGAGATGATCGCTGACGGGATCGTCCAGTTTGAATTTTCCCTCTTCCATCAGCTGAAGCAGCGCGACAGTGGACATAGCCTTGAAAGTGGATCCGATTAGATAGACCGAGTCGCTAGCTGCCGGGGTGCGGGCCCACAGATTGGACTCCCCGAAGGCGCCCGTCCAGATCACCTTGTCCCCTGATACAAGCGCGACGGTGCACGAAGGTATCTTGCCTTCGATCATCGCTTTTCGGATCTCGGGTTCCAGATCGTGGGCAAGCTTGTCGACCTGGATCGACTGTGCAAAACCCGGAAATGACACCGCGAAAAGTAGCGTGAAGAGAATGCCGCAAAGCGGTGAGACCAGTTTTGAAGCAGGTAAGGTTTCTTTTATTAGCTGCATAGTTCGTACGTTCGGCGTGAACCGCCATTGTCCGGTCCTTGATCGCGGATCACATCTGGAAGCTGTCTGAAGTATCCAAGATTCGTTTTCTTACAACGAGTACGGCCGAGCTTCCGCAGGACAGCGGAATGCTTTTCCCGTTAACGGCCTGTGCCCGTTGAAATCTCGACCGGCAGCGCAATGTGTGAGGCACTACGCGCCGATCGGTAGATCCTCTGAGTCGCCTTCTGAAAGTCGGACTCTTCCGCGAAAAAGATGTTGGGTACAAAAGTCTGCGGATTCCGGTCGATAATCGGGAACCAGCTGCTCTGGACCTGAACCATTATCCTGTGTCCCTTTCTAAACACGTGATCGTTTGCCGGAAACGGGATCCTGTACAGTTGGACCTCGTTCGCTGGTATCGGCGCAGGCTTCTCGAAACTCTCGCGGTATCTGCCGCGGAAGACCTCCCCGGCGATCATCAGCTGATAGCCTCTCAGCTCCGGATCTGCTTCATAGTCCTCGGGATATACATCTATCAGTTTGAAGATCCAGTCGCTGTCCGTTCCGGTGGTCGAGGCAAAGATATTGGCAACGATCTGGCCCGAGACGATAATGTCTTCCTCAAGCGGCGGCGTCAGCCAGCTGACGACATCGGGTCTGTGAGAAGCAAATCGCTGATCGTCTACAAGCCAGGTACTCCAGCCCGGACCAAGCTTGATGGGCCTCGCCCGATACGGCACGGGATTGTCCGGGTCCGACACATAGCTGTCATAGGCGGTTCGATCGGGTGCTTGAGGACGTTCGAACGAAAGTCCCCTCTGCTGCTGGAAATAGAGTTCCCTGTTCGCGATATTTTTCCTTGGCGGCCACGCGTCGTGCCGCTGCCACTCGTTGACGCCCGTTCTAAAGGTCAATGCCTCGGGCAGATCCGGATCGGCTTCCCCTTTCAGGTAATGGGCCAGGAACTTCGCCTGAACGTTCCGTCGATAGTAAACGGAGGTATCGCTTTCAAAATCGATCGGACCGAGCTTTCTTCCGTCCCTCCGCGACCAGCCGCCGTGATTCCAGGGGCCCACCACTAGAAAGTTCTGGTTCTTTGTGTCGTGTTCCTCAAGGAGTTCATAGATCTTGATCGGACCGTAGAAGTCTTCCTGGTCCCACCATCCTGCGACGTTCAGCGTGGGGACCGTGACCCTCTTAAGCCAGGGCGCGAAAGCCTGCCGTTTCCAGAATGCGTCGTAGTCGGGATGGTTCCTGAAGTCGTTCCAGGTCGGATACTTCCCGTGAAAGTACTTCTTGTCGACATTCGAAAGAGGCCCCAGATTCAGATACCACTCGTAGACATCGTAAGTGTCCACGATCTCAGAAGGGCTCGCCATCTCGTTCGACGTCTCCATCCGGTACGTGTACTCAAGCCCGTAACTCAGCCGGAACGCGCCGTTATGATGAAAGTCGTCGCCGATCCACATGTCGGCAGGTGAGGCTTGCGGCACCACGGCTTTCAAGGCCGGATGCGGGTCAAGCATTGCCATCACCGCGAGCCAGGCGCCGTAGCTGGTGCCCGCGATCCCGACGCGGCCGTTGCTGTCGGAGTTCTTCAAAAGCCACTCGATCGTGTCGTAAGTGTCGGTGCTTTCGTCGATCGCCGAGCCGTCGCCGGGATCCCTGGGCTGGCGGAGCATTACAAACTGTCCTTCGGATCTGAACCTTCCGCGTATGTCCTGCTGTACGATGATGTATTCGTACGGAACAAGGTCCGCGAGTGCCGCCTTTATCTGTTCGGGACTGAGATCTCCAATTCCGTAAGGAGTTCTGATCATCAGGATCGCGGGCTTATTGGAAGGATCGACAGGCGTGAAGACCCGTGTGAAGAGTTTCACTCCGTCACGCATCTCGACCATCGATTCATAGCGCGTGTACTGGACATCGCCCGCATCCTGCGCAAAGACCGGAACGACGCCGGTCAGGATCGCGAAGACCGCGGTCAGTACGGCAATGGAACGGAGATTTCGGGCTCCGGTCCGGAGAATACGTCCACTCATCATGTTTCGGCTAAAAACCAATACAAACTCCCGCTATTTGCCGGGCGGAGGCGACACGCGGTCGATAGGCCTCGGCCTGGGTTTCCGTTCGAATCCGCCTTCACGTAGAAGCCTGATAGCTTCCTGAACCCCCCTTTCGAGTTGCGGGTCGCGGCCCTTCATGACCTCGGAGGGCGTATATTCGACCTCGATGTCCGGAGCGACCCCCACATTTTCAACATCCCATTCGCCGTCGAGATTGTAGAAAGCGAGGTTTGGCGCGGTGATCCCTCCGCCGTCAATCGTCGGCGGAAAGCCCAGCGTTCCCACGAGACCGCCCCAGGTTCGCGTGCCGATAAGCGGACCCACCTTTCTGAGACGGAAGTAGAATGGCAACGCATCGCCGCCGGAGCCGGCCGATTCGTTGATAAGCATTACCTTCGGCCCATAGATCCCGGCAAACGGCGAAGTGACCGTGTCGCCGTCACGAAGAGCGAAGAAGCCCATCGGCTTTCGGTCAAGTTCGTTTACAATGTAGTCCGCCACCATCCCGCCCTGGTTGTAACGCTCGTCAATCACTGCCCCTTGTTTTTCCTGTTGGGAATAGAAGTATCGTGTAAAGTACGTGTAACCGCCGCCGCCTGTGTTCGGCAGCCAGACGTAGGCAAGCCTTCCGTTTGAAAGGCGGTCGACAAGCCGGCGGTTGTCTTCGACCCAGGCGCGTGTCCGGAGCGCGTTCTCGCTCGCGACCGGCACTACGGTGACCAAACGGGAGCCCTCTTTCGAAGGCGAGTCGTTGATGCGGATTATGGTCTGTCGTCCCGCGGTACCTTCAAAAGCAGCGTATGGATTTGCGGGAGGTACGATCTCCCTTCCGTTGACTTCAAGAATATAATCGCCTTCCTCGACGTCGATTCCCGGTCCGCTCAGAGGAGCGCTTAGCCCAGGGTTCCAGTTCTCACCGTCGATTATCCGCTTAAACCTGTACCTTCCATTCTCCGCGGCAAGATCCGCTCCGAGAAGGCCGACACTTATCGGATCGTCCTGCGGCACGTCGCCGCTTCCCGTCAGGTATGAATGACCGACGGTCAGTTCGCCGCCCACCATCGCGATGATGTAGCCGAGGTCAGCCCTGTGACCGGCATGGGCGACAAGCGGTAGATATTTCCGATAGATCGCTTCCCAGTCGGCGCCGTGCATCTCCTCGTCGTAAAAGAACTCGCGCTGGATACGCCACGTTTCCCTGTAGATAGCCTCCCACTCGGCCTTGGGATCCACCTTCATCTGAAGCTGGCTAAGGTTAAGGGCACCGTCGCCGGGCTTTGCAGGCGCGGCGGTACCGATGATCCCCATCCTCGGGCCGATCCTGTAAAGCAGCTTCTTGCGGTCAGCCGAGACTGAATAGTCTGTAATCCCGGCCAAAAAAGGCGTGGTTTTCCTGTCCTTCAGCGAATACCTGTTGAGTGTCGCTACCGGGCCCTGTGCGCCGGGCTCGAGAAAGAAGAACGTTCCTTCGGGACCTGCGGTCAGCCGGCGGTAGTTCCTTGAGGGCAGATCGATCGAGATGACGCGGTTGCTGATTCCCTCAGTGTCGACCCTTATCGTTTTGTCTTCTTCCGTTTTCGCCCCGTCACCGGCCGGTTTCGGATCTTCGTCCGAGCCGGTTTTCGGCTTTGGTTCGTCGTCCGATTCCGGAAGCAGCGGAGAAGGCTCTTCTGCGCTCAGGACCGCGAGATAGACGGACCTCTCGACGGGGCGATCGACGGAGCTCATCTCCAGCCATCCCGTGCTCGGGCCATAGTCTGTACTTGCCAGGAAATAGAGGTACTTTCCGCCGGCATCGAAAGCGGGCGAGATGGAATCTGCGAGTCCATCCGTCACCTGGAACGACTTCTTCTGATCGACGGAATATATGTAGATCGCCCTTAGATGGCTCGGGAGGTTCTTCGAATAAACGATCCATTTCGAATCCGGTGACCAGGACGCGTCAAAACTGCGGAAAGGGTCCGGATACTTGTCAGTATCAATTTTCGACGCACTGCCGTTCGAAGGATCGATCGTCCAGAGGTTTCTGTGATTGTCCTGGATCAGGATCGACTTGCTGTCAGGCGACCACACAGGTTCGGAGAAGAATCCCTTGGTGGGAAGCGCAAAGCTTCGGGGTGCCTCGATCCCCATTGGCTCGCTCAGGACAAGCCGGTACTCACCCGTTGAATCCGAGAGCCACGCGAGAGTGCCGCCGTCTGGCGACCACGCGGGACTTCTGTCATGTGCGCCCGCACTCTGTGTCAGGTTCCTGAAATCGCCTTTCTCGGCCGGTACGGTGAAGATCTCGCCGCGGGCCTCGATCGCCGCGCGCACGCCGGTCGGGGAAAGGACGCCGTTCCGGATCATTCCTGCGACGTTCTTGAACTGCGGACGCGTCCACGGTAGATCGCCGGACACATCGATGCGAAGCCGGTTCGATCGTCCGGTCTTTGTGTCGAGCAAGTGAATGTAACCCGCTTGCTCGAAGACCACTGCGTCGTCTCCAGCGCCGGCAGACATAACGTCGAAATCATCAAAATCGGTAAGCTTTGAAACGGTTCGGGAACCGGGCTTGTACGAAAAGACATTTGCCGTGTGTTCGCGGTCGGAAATAAAGTAGACCGTGTCACCGACCCACATCGGATGGCTGTCATTGCTGTTCTCCCACGGAAGCTTTGTAGTGGACGCATTCGACAGGTCCATCAGCGTTATCGGATGGGTGCGGCCTCCCCTGTAATGCCTCCAGTAACTGGTCTCCTCCCACGCGGGGACAAACTGCATCGTTATCTCTTCATACGCAAGCCGTCCTCCGTCGGGTGAATAGCTTCCTCTTGCCGCTCTCGGAGGCGCAAGTCTCTCGGGAAGACCTCCGGAACGATCGATCGCCCACAGTTGGTAATAAGCTTCCTGCGGCGCGCTTGTCCTGGTGCTCGCAAACATTACACTGCGGCCGTCGCTGCTCCAGCCGCGAACCCTGTCCAGCGCGGGATGGTAAGTGAGCCGGACAGGATTTCCGCCGTTCGTCGAGATCACATATGCGTCGGTGTTTCCCCCAACCGTCGCGGTGAAAGCGATCTGAGATCCGTCGGGTGAGAAATGCGGTTCCGTCTCGACTCCCGGAGTCGAAGTAAGTCTTCGAGCGCGTCCTCCTGCGCGAGGCACTGTCCACAGGTCTCCTGCATATGCGAACGTCACCAGATCGCGGCTGACATCGGGATGGCGAAGTAGACGGGTGCCCTGGGCAAGAGCGGTTCCCGATATGAGCAATGACAGGATCGCGACGAAGATCACAATGCGCAGTTTCATTTGAATTCGTTGGGATGAAAGCCTTTATGAATGCCAGTTCGAGTCTGACTCGAATCTGTCTTGGGTGTACATCAGTTGCCCCCCGCCAGGGCGGGGGGCGTCCGAATCGTTAGCCGACAGTTAGAAAGAAACCCTGAATCCGATCTGTCCCTCTCTTCCCGGCAGGACCTGTGTCGCCGATCCGAAAGGCTCCGTCGGAATGTCGTCGCGGTTCTGCACCGCGGCGGGATTCTGACGATTCAGGATGTTGAAAAACTCGAACAGCACCTCTACCCGAACCCTTTCACCGACGTCAAATATCTTCGAAAAGCGCATATCGAGATTTACGAAGGCAGGTGCCGTGAATGCGTTTCGGCCGGCGGTAAAGTCAACGCCGTTGAAGTTACCGTTGCCGTCCGGGTCTCTGTTCTGAGTATCGAACCTGCTGAAATGGAATCCGCTCTGGGCTCGAAAGATTCCGCCGATCTGGAACTGGTATGGAAGCGTCACAACGCCGTTGACCTGGAAAATGTGATCCAGAGCCAGACTCGATGGGCCCTTGTCCAGATCGGGTCCGTTGTGGAATGTCCCGGCTTCCTGAACAAGGTTGCCGTTTCTGCTTATGAACGGGCCGTTGGCATTTGTCTGTGGAGTACAGCCGGGATCGCTGGCGGGACAAGGCTCTGTCACCACGGGCACGATACCGATCCAATTGTCTGTTGGGTTCGTGAACACTCCGCGAGAGTTATCGGTTGCCTTCGCGTAGGTGTAATTTGCACCGAGCGTGAACCGGTTGCTGAACCGCTTGTTCAGGCTAAGGACAAGCCCGTCATACTTACCTTCGTAGAAGGGTCCGAATGTAGGCAGTTCACCCGAGCCCGGAGGATCGAAGCTTCTGCCGATTCCTGCGACCCTTGAGCGGAATGCCAGATTGCTAAGTCGCGTACCGAGCAGGTTCTTGATCTCTCTGTGGTGGTAGGTTCCCTCAAAGACCATGTCGTCAAAGATTTCCCGTTGAATGCCTATGCTGAATCCGTCAGTATGCGGTGTGGCAAAGGTATCTGCCACCGCGACCGGTGCTGCTGCCGGAGGAATGATCGGATTATTCAGAACGCCGAACGCTCCCCACTCGAAATAGCCGTCCGGCTGACCGATGGCCGCTGCTGCCTGTGTCAGGTACTGGGCCGGAGTAAGTCCGGTCAGCTGCTGAACGTTATTGATGTTGATGATCGTATTCGCCGGGATCGATGGATTCCCCTGAGCAACAACGTTATTCAACCGGTCAACGCCGACCATCGGGCCTCCGCCGAGCGGACAAGTAGCGCTCATCTGCTGGATCTGAGCATCCGTCAGCCTGTTCGAAATGCAGGGGCCAGGCAGGCCGACCGCGAATGCAAGCATCGATATGAGACTTGGCGAGCCGTAAAAACCTCTCGGGAAGTAAAGCGATTGGACTACTCGCCTGTCAGCTCCCCCAAACTCGGGAACCTGGCTTGCGAGTCCCAAACGGAACTGGTCATAGAACCTTCCGTAGTGTCCGCGGATGATGGTCTTCGGATTCACCGCCCACGCGAAACCGATTCTCGGTGAGAAATTCGAGTCAGCTTCGAACTCCGAGTCGTGGTCGTAACGGAGTCCGAGATTAACGGTGAGATTGCGGAGGATCTTCCAGTCATCCTGAACGTAAAAGCCGTTGTAATAGTTGTTGAGATTGATCTGCCTTGCTTCAGGGGTCGGACCCCCTGCGTCAAGCAAAAGGAAGATGCCGCTGTTCACAGGCCCCAGAGTTACAAAGTCATCGATCGTAGCAAACAATTGATTTGTGAAGGTTTGCGGATCTGTGCCGTCGACCTTCGTCCTCAGGAACTGCCAGCCGAACTTGAAGTCGTGGTCGCCCCAGAGCTTGTTTGCGTTCGCGATAAGCGATGTGTATTTCTGGTGAGAATCTGAAGCAGTTGTCGCCGTCCCGAATTGGATTCCCGGAAGCGTGCTAAAGAATCCGCACGTCGGAGGGCAGACCTGGGGTGCCGGAAAAGCGTTCAGGAGCGTAGCGCCCGTGAATTCCGGGAATGCGGGCCGATTGTCGGAAGGCTCTCCTCGATATGCGCCTCTGAGAGTGACGATCCACGGATTGCCTTCGTCTCCGAGAAGCATCGTGTCGCCGAAGCCGAGTAAGAGAGTGCGTGCTCCACTGCTGCGGCGTGTTGAAGGGAGTCCAGAACCAGTCGCTCGCGAAAGTTGGTTTGAGTAATTGACCTCTTGAACAAGAGAGTGCCTGCCGAGTGTTTGGTTTAGCTTTAGAAAAAGGCGTGTCGCTTCGGACTCCTGAGGGCCGTCAAGTGGGTCTTCCTGATTTCGCAGAAGATTCAAGACCGTCTGGGCACCATCCGATGGGCCGAGGTCGGGATAATTGAAGTCAACGCCTCGATCTTCCTGGATCCTTTCGGCAGAACCAAAGAAGAAGAACCTGTCCTTAATGATCGGTCCGCCGCCGGCGATACTATAGTTGTAACGCTTGAGCTCCGGCGGTTCCGTTACGCCTTCTTCCAGTGAGTTTGAGGAGTCGAATGCGTCATTACGATGGAAGAACGAGCCCACGCCGTGAAACTCATTTCCGCCGCTCTTCGTGATCACGTTTATGATCGCGCCGGATGCTTGACCGAACTCCGCCTTGTAGGCAGAGGTGAGCACCTGGAACTCCTCGATCGTCTCCTGATTAAACGGAGCGGCCGAGCCGCCGTCGACGGTGTCCTTGTTCGGATGGCCGTCAATAAAGAAGTTGTTGTTGCCGCTTCGTTCGCCGAGTACGGGATTGGCGTTGTCTCCACCGGACTGTCTGTTGATCGCTACACCCGGAACCAGTTGAAGTAGATCCAGGTATTCGCGGCCGTTGACCGGCAGTTCCTGGATCTGCTTCGGTGTGACCGTAGTTCCTGTTGAAGAGCTTGTTGTTTCGATCAGCGGGATCGTCTCTGTTACGACAACCTCTCCGCCAACCTGGCCGACCTCGAGTTGGACATTGAAAGTCGCCGTGCGATTCAGCGTCAGTTCAAACTCCGTTGATTTGGTCGCGAAACCTGTCTGCTCGACGGTGATCTTATACGTGCCTGCAGGAAGCGCTGCGAACCGGTAGAAGCCCTGGCTGTTCGTTACGGTGTTGCGCTCCGTTGCTAGCGTGTCGCCGCTCGCTCTGACGATAGCACCACCGATAACTGCGCCGGTCGGATCCGTTACGGTGCCTTCGATCGAAGACGTTGTGGTCTGAGCTGCGACACTTATCGACAGGATCGACACGGCAAACAAAGCCAACAGAACAGCTGACAGCCGCTTGCCAAGAGTGCCGCGTGAAGCAGCCTCATCTTCGTTGGTCAAATCCTCATGGAGGATCTTGAAACTGGTGATCGCATTCATACCTAAGTCTCCTTTGTGAACAGAATTATTACGCTGCCGAAAGATCTCGAGGGGTCCTGACGCCTATTCCTAGCTGGTGCTTCTTTGAAGCTCAGGTGTGACCTGGCTGTTAAATGTTTCACATTTCTACACGAATCAATGCACGCTGTCAACAAAACGCACAGATTATTGCACATTTTTCTTTCGTCAGGGCACTCCTAATTCAATTGTGTTTCGAACAGATAAGATATAACTTCTGTATTTAATGAAGATGGGTAGGTTTAAGCACTTGCGCAACTAGTTGTGCATATTAAAATGCAACAGGTGCAACATCTGTTGCGTTCGTTGCAAAATTGCATTAAGATACACGCTCTGCCATGGTCACAGGCTTAACGGCTTGTTCGAAAAGTCGGCGGATCGATCAGTAGGGACCACGTCGAACCGAACGATCGAACGGCAGAACCGAGGCCGGCCGGCGAAAAGCATATGACCCTTGCGGGAAGGAAACACCTACGATGGGGAAACGAGGCGGAAAGAAGCAGAACGGCAAGGCGCCAACGCTGGATCTTCCGGTCGGTGACCGTAAAGAGCAGGACGCAAGTGCCTCTCAAACCACAAGGCTTGGAGGAAGATTTGTCCGGAAGAAGGATTCGCTGAGCAAAAGCCGCAGGAACCTACTGCGGCAGATACTCGATGATGCTGACGAGACCTATTTCCTTTCCTCGAGGGAAATGAGCGAACGCTATGATGTACACGCCGCCACGATAATCAGGACCGTTCAGGCTCTCGGCTACGAAAAGTTCGCAGACTTTGCCCACGATCTTCGCGAGCATTTCGTAATGCAGATCACTCCCTACTCGTCTATGAGGGCGGCGGAAAGGACTCATCTGAGCGTCCACGACCGTATCCTCCACAGCGTCGACAAGGACATTGAGAACATCAACAAATTTCGGGCCGCGCTCGACCCCGACCTGATCGGCGACATTGCGAACCGGATCAATGAAGCCCGCAGTATTGTCGTGATCGGTATCGATTTTGCCGCCTCACTTGCGAACTCTCTTTCGTATGGCCTGGTCAGGCTCGGATATACCGCCGACTGTCCGACAGGTTCGACCGGCGTCCTGCAGAACAGGCTGAGGATCATGACCACCGACGATCTCTTGATCGCCATCAGCTTCGGTCGAGGGCTGAGGGAAACTGTAGAAGCGGTAAAGAGCGCCGAGCGGCGCAATATTCCTACGTTCGGGATCACCAATGGGGACGCAACGCCGATTGCTAAACACTGCGACTCCTACCTGGTGGCGACGATCGCCAGGACATCGTTCCTCGATTCGTACGTAGCTCCGGTCGCGGCGATCAATGCGATCCTCGTGGCGAGCGCTCACAGCCAGTCGGAAAGGGCCCTGGAGCATTTGAAGAAGAGCGAGGAAGAGTACGAGGCCAGCAACCGCTGGTATTCAGGTTCGTGATCGCCGCAATGCGGCACTGCAGACTGGATCTGATAAATGACCACCGGAACGACGACATCGGGAATCGCGATACGCGACATTGCAGAAATAGGCGAGATGCGCGCGGTAGAAGAAATGCAGCGCGAGGCTTGGGGGATAGACGATCTGTCGATCGTGCCGTATACGCAGCTCTCGGCCGCGGTACACGTAGGCGGAACTTTGCTCGGGGCCTTCGATGGCGACCGTCTGGTCGGTTTCGTCTACGGTTTCTACGGTCATTTCAGGAACGAGGTGGTCCACCATTCCCATATGCTGGCGGTCGACCCCGAGTACCGTGACAAGAATCTGGGTTTTCGCCTGAAGGCGGACCAGCTGAACAGGGTCCGAGGAGATGGCTTCGCAAAGCGAATGACCTGGACGTTCGACCCACTGCGTTCGTTGAACGCCTATTTCAACTTCGCCAAGCTGGGAGTCGTTTCGGATACCTATTTAGTAAATGTGTACGGCGAGGACGCGGCCAGTTTCATGCACAGGACCGGGACAGACCGACTGCTCGTAAGCTGGTTCGTGAACAGCGAACGGGTCCTCTCGGTTTTGGCAGATGCGGGCGGCGGCTCCTATGCGACGAAAACGGATCCCCGATCTGAGATCGAGTATCTTCTCCGCGTCTCGGAAAGCGGGCTTCCCGTTCGGGAGGCGACTATCCGTGGACAGGAACGCCTGGCGATCGAGATCCCGGCTGACATCGGCGAGGTCGAGAAGAGCGACCTGAAAGCCGCAAAGCTCTGGAGGGGCGGAACTCGAAACGCATTTCTTGAGGCTTTGAGGGCCGGTTTCATCGCTACGGGATTCAGGCGAGAGGGCGAAGGGTCCGGGTCGTATGTTCTTGAACGGACCGGGATCGACCAGTATCGATAGAAGGCACTTTCGGAGCAATTTATGGACAAATTGCATATGAAAGAAGTGCGGCTCAGCGAGATCGCAATGCCGCTGAAGTCGGCGTTCGAAACGAGCTTCGGCGTGACGACCGCACGAAGGGTGATAGTCGTTCGCTTATCGGATGGAAACGGTTCTTTCGGCTACGGCGAATGCACGGCGATGGACGGGCCCTTCTATAACCACGAGACGGTCGATTCCGCGTGGGGCGTGATCTCGCGGTTCATCGTGCCGATACTTCGAAGGTCGGGAGTCAAAAGCGCCGGCGGAGTCGAAGAGACGCTCGGTTCGATCCAAGGAAACCGGATGGCCATCGCGGCGATCGAGACCGCGGCGTGGGACCTTGAAGCTGTCAGGAGCGAACGGCCGCTTTGGCAGCTTCTCGGCGGCAAGCAGACCGAGATCGACTGCGGCGTTTCGATAGGTATACAGGAGAGCCCGGAAAGGCTGGTTGAGAAGGTCGGAAAAGAGATCGCCAGCGGTTATCAGCGAATCAAGATCAAGATAAAGCCGGGCGCGGATCTGGACCTGGTGAGCGCCGTCCGGCGCGAATTCCCGGACATAAGATTGTCGGTAGATGCGAATGCCGCGTACAGGCTTGAAAAGGATATCGACCTGATGAAGGAGCTTGACGAATATGACCTGCTGATGATCGAACAGCCTCTCGCCGGGGGCGCATTGCTGGACCATTCAAAGCTGCAGGCGAAGATCAGCACTCCGATCTGCCTCGACGAATCGATCACGTCCCTTGCGGACGCCAAACAGGCGGTCGATATGGACGCCTGCCGGATAATCAACATCAAGCTGGGCCGCGTGGGAGGCCACACGGCAGCGAGAGCGATCCAGGACTATGCGGTCGGGAAAGGGATCCCGGTATGGTGCGGGGGAATGCTCGAGACCGGTATCGGCCGTGCGCACAACATCGCGATGTCTACATTGGAAGGGTTCACCCTGCCCGGAGACGTGTCTGCTTCAGCTAGATACTGGGACAAGGACATCACCGAGCCGGTCGTTGAAGTGAGCCCTGCGGGTACGATCTGCGTCCCCAACAACAAGGGCATCGGCTACGGCGTCAACGAAGAATGTGTCACCGGCCTGACCGTCCGCTCCGAAACATTCGAGCTATGAAAGCTGCGATGAGCTTCCGGCCGTCGCCTCAATCCGTGCCACTTTTACCATACGAACTCATCGTTCACTTTCCAGGCCGGGAGGATGTTGTCTACGGCAACCGCTCTTCCACATTCCCAACAGCTGGGTTCGGCACTTTCAAACTGGTCTGAAGCTAACGCGCGGCAGTTTGTAGCGTGCGTTCGTAAGTTTCGATCGCTTGACCCGCCTGACCGCCTTCGCGGTTGAACCACATCCCCACCGTAGTCATACCCGCAAGGCCAAACCCGAATCCCCAGCCATGAGCAGGCTGGCTCGCAAAGTAATTACTAAACGGCCCGGTCATCGCCGTGATGTACATGATCGTGTAACCATAACCCGGCGCGAGACTTCCAAAGGTGAGTCGGCCCATTGTGTTGTGAAGGTCGTTCATACTAAAGGGCGTTTCAGTCTCGATCGGGCTGAACGAAAGGAACGCCGCAGCGCCATAGGCCAGGACCGCAAAACCTTTCTCAAGTTTCGGATATGTCTGCAGGAGCTTTGCCAACTTGTCAGTCTTAGCCAGTTTGCCGCCTTGTTTGGCAAGCTGACCCAGGTCGAGGCCTCCTCCGATCCCCGCCCCGTGATAACGACAATTCATTAATAGCCCGGCGGACTTGCTCTGAAAGAAGAAAAGGAACGATCCCCCTGCGATTACCTCGCCCCCGGCCAGGCTCGCAATGCAACATACTTCCCAGTCACTTGCTTTCGTTACATAACTCATAAGGTACCCCTGTGGTGGTGGTTAAATTTGACCTTCTTCCCCGGTATTGGTGGCGAAGGGCCTGCGTCGGTCCTGCAGAGTCTGAGTTCCCGCTGATCCGAGGCGAACCGCTTCCAGGGCTTAATTCACAAGGCGGCCACGACCGATTGAGGGTCTTTATATCCGTCCCCAATTTCAAAGTCAACAAATTCGGCTCCGGATCCAGACCCCGGGGCCGTTTTTCGTGACGTTCGTCTTCCTATCTTTCGTACGTCCCTTAAACCCTCGGCAAGAGAAAGGAGACACAGATGAACACGGATGGAGGCGATTGATAATTGATAATTGTGAATGGATAGTTCCGGCTTCCAGGTTTCGAGTTTCGAGTTCCAGGTTTCGAATTCCGGATAGGCTTCATAGTTAGCTCAAGATTCAAACTGGACGCGAGGGTGAGTTGGCGGAAACGCGACCGTAAGGGAGCGTGCCTAAGCGGGACGCGAAAGTTCGATTGATAAATGGGAATAAATAATCCCAGCCTCCGAATTCGCCAATTACCTGAATTCAGGATCATCGGCGATCAGTTCATTTTCTCAATTTTTAATTCTCGATTCTCAGTTTCCGCAACCTGTCCGTCTTATCCGTGTTGTTGGTTTTCTGCTTCATTACCTACCGAACAGCCTTCGCTTAACCAGTGAAAACGGTATACATCCTGTGTATAATTACTTGCTTGCTGCGTGTTTTCGTTTCGTTTTGAAGGAGGTCCCGGATGATCGTCAATCTGATCGATTCCGAAAGCGGAAACTCAACACTGCCTGCGGCGAGACGATCTACTGCGGGCACCAGAGTTGCGGTCATAGACGTCTACAGTACGATGTCGCTGGAGTCCATTCTTGACCGGGTCATCAGTGCCTGTACTCACCCGAGATCGATCTGGCTCTTGCGGATCATGTCACACGGCACGTCTGGTCACATCAGCATTGGAAAACACGGGATCTCCAGGTACAACTGCCACGAACTTCAGGCGCTCAGGGACTATATGACCCCGGGCGGGATCGGGGTGGCGGTTCATTCCTGCGGACCGGCCAGCGACACTTACATCACAAGGAATCCCGAGGGATGGTTTGAAGAGCTGATAACAGGGGATAACTCGTGTACTATTCCGGGCACGATAGCGCCGGGCGGCGGTTCCGGTGTCAACTTCCTGAGGCAGATCGCGAAGTTCATGGATTGCCCGGTTCGAGGGGGCGTGCATACGCAACGACCGGATTCCGAATTCCGGTTTGAAGGGGTAACGATCGCTGTAAGTCCGAGGGGCGCTGCGATGGCCGTCCCGGACAAAGGAAGACTCGCATTGGATACGACGCGGATCTTCTAACCATTTCCTGCTTCCTGGTCAATGTTCCTTGCTCCCTGGTCAACGCTCCCTGACGGTTGCGTTTCCGCCTACGATCGTCGCCGTTCTTTTCTCGGAACTCGGAACCCGAAACCCGGCACTCAGAGCGGTCCCGTTTCAGCCGCTGATTGCGCGGACGAATGAGTAAGGACACGGATAAACGCAGATGGAAGGATTGATAATTGAAAATTGGGAATGGAGGGTTAAGCGAGTTCGTGCGGTCTCACCCTTATAAACAACGGCTACAGAAAGAAGGACACGGATAAACACAGATGGTTTGGGATTACTCGGTAGGACGGCGTCAAAGTAAAATCCGTCATCCGTGAGAATCCGTGGCTTCATCCGTGTTTATCTGTGTCCACTTCCGTGAGAATCCGTGGCTGATTTGCCTATCTTTTACCTATAAGAAAGCTTACCTCCTAAACCTGTCAGATCTTTCTATGCACCAGTCATAAGGCCCTGGACCGGACCAGGAACTTTTCGTCTCGTGTAGAATGGGTTCAGTTTCATCAACTCCCAAGTCCTTTGAAAAAACCGCCATGAAAGATCCGATCAAGAATACGGAAACAGAAGACAGTTCTTCCTTTCGATCGAAAATACACCTCACCCTACGGCTCTTATACTATCTACGGCTCCAATTCCTAGGGGTGCTGTTCCTATTACTGTTCCCGTTGGTCGGTCTGTTCCTTCAGCGGCAGCTGTTTCTCGGACTGTTTGACTTGAGCCGGGGCTACGATCTCGACGGCCTGCCCGACAAGTACCAGCTATTGGCCATCTTCCTCGCATCTTTGGCACTGTTCTTTCTCAGCTGGTCACTTGTATTAACTTCCAAGACGATCCTGTTTTACGGCGGAGACCGGTTCGGACTCAGCCATCGAATCTCAGTGCGCGCGACGAGCAGGAATTTCAATCTCCTCTTCTTTTTTATCGGAGTCGGTCTCACGGTACCGTTTCACCTTGCGATATTCACCGTGACCTTTGAGCAGGATAGAGGGTCTTACTCTTTCTGGGCCTCGCTACTGGCGGTGGCAGCTGCGTTCCTAGCATTCTTGATTGTCACGGCTCTCGTGGAGTACTTCCATCGTGCAAACATTACCGACCAAAGGGACGCCAAGAGCACGAGAGGATTTGTGTTCCCCTTCTCGACACGGATTACGCGGTCGAGAGAAAGCAAGAAGAGATTTTCTTTTCTGACCTACCCTTTCAAACTTTTCGAGTCCTATTTCCTGCGGCTGCCGCCACAGACTCTTAGGGGATACGTTCGAGGCAAAGAAGATGAAGAGAGGCTTAACCCCGAACACCTGCTCAACATGCTCTTCTTTGCCTCTTTTCTTGTGATCTTCGGACTAGTTGGAGTGGCGGTACCGCTCTTGATAAGAAACCTCTCCGGCAATGCGAACTTGTTTGCGCCGACGATCGTGAGCATCGTTCTCCAGGCAGCCCTGGTGTTGTGGATTCTGGCAGGCGTGTTCTTCTACCTGGACGGGACGTGGCTGCCCACCAGCCTGTCAGTCGTGATCTTCTTCATTGCTGTTGCCTTTGGACTCTACCTTTTCAACCCTGTGCTCTCGTCGGTCAATTCTCATTGGCGGTCAGCGCACTTTTATCACGGCGACAGATCCGCCATTGCCCCTGAAGGATTAAAGACACCCAGAGAGATGATCCTCAGGAATGATCCCGCGTCCGAATCCCGCGAGTTCGTAGTCCTCGTCGCCGCCGAGGGCGGGGGCATACAGGCGGCCGCCTGGACAGCCCGGGTTATCACCGGCCTGGAGCAGAAGTGCATGGAGATCTACAAGGAGGCGGGAGTTAAATATGCAGGCCAGTGTTCTCGTCGTATTCGATTGATCAGCGGTGCGTCGGGCGGAAGCGTGGGAGCAATGTTCGTTGCCGCTTCATTTGGCGAGCAAGGTCTGCCGGCTGACAAGCCGGCTCTCGACGCGATTGTGACCCGCGCGTCGAAATCCAGTCTTGATGCTGCAGCGTGGGGCCTGGTCTATCCCGATTCAGCACGTTTCCTCGGGCTGCCGATGTATTCCGGATGGAGCCGCGGGGTGGCCCTGGAAAAACAATGGGAAAGAAACAGCACCGGGACCGAGTCGCAGTTTCACGTCGCGCGAGATTCAAAAGCGACCCTGGATCGCTGGGGCAGTCAAAGATTCAGACCCTCCCTGATCTTCAATGCGACGATCGTCGAGACCGGTGAGAGGTTGTTGATCACGGATACCGCGTTCGAATCCGACGGCGGTTGCAAACTGGACCACAAACACTCTCACCAGCC
The DNA here is from genome assembly GCA_003385635.1 of Acidobacteriota bacterium. Taxonomy (GTDB): domain Bacteria; phylum Acidobacteriota; class Blastocatellia; order Pyrinomonadales; family Pyrinomonadaceae; genus Aridibacter. The sequence continues at coordinate 1,851,121 of QQUY01000001.1, forward strand.
TACCTTCCGGGAGCTGACCCGGAACTGCGGCAACATTGATCTCCGTGTTTCGACCGCTGCAAGACTATCTTCATCGTTCCCTTTCGTATCCCCGACCTCGAGCGGCTTGTTCGAGAATTCCAAGCCCTGTGTCGAATCGTCTTTGCACATCGCCGATGGCGGGTATCACGACAACTTCGGAACGGCGAGCCTCATAGACTGGCTTGAAGAAGCATTGTCCGGGATCGAAGAAGAACAGCTGATCGGGCAGAAGTTCCTGATAATCCAGATCACTTCGGAGCAGAACTCACCTTCAGTAACGGGCCGAAAGCCGCGGTCCGATCTTCTCCTTCAATGGTATTCACCTCTGTTGACGCTAAACAACATCCGGTCCGAGGCCCAACGCTCGACATCCGCGAGCGATCTCAAGGACTTCCAGAGGTACTGGAATGCGAAACTTCTAAACGTCGTAGCCGGCTCGGAGGAAGTGGTACCAGTGTTCGAGAGGCCGGTCAGTGTGGTCGAATTCGATTTCCGGGGAGGTCCCGATGAGAATCCCCCGCTATCTTGGCATCTGACGCCCGGCCAGAAGGCAAACATCCAAAAGGAATGGAACAAGCACTCGGGAGCCGATGGAAACAATGAGTCAGAAGCGATGAAGGAGTTCAAACGCTTCCTCTGTTATGCGGAGGAGGGTCTGAAATGTGGATAGCCGGAGTATGTTATGCCTGTCCTACTTGAGCTTCGTGCTGCTTTGTGGTTCTTCGTGGTTAATCTCTTTCTTCAATCCCTCATCACTCGACAGTTATTCGGAATCGACGGCTTTCAAAGCTAACCTGCAAGGAGTCCAGACGATCGCGTCGTTAGGCGGGTTAGTCAAACTTTCATTGAATCTGATCGTGAACTTCTGGCCATTCCGCGCGATCAAATTCCAGTTGCCGCGATGATTGCGGAACGAGGCGGGATCGAAAAGGTCCTGCAATTCCTTTTGAAACTCAGATTCGTTCCAGAAGATCTCAAAGTTTGTCGGTGAATCTATGGTGAACTCCAAACCTAAGGTTCGAAGAAAGTCCATCTGGTTTTTAATAGTCTGACCAAGCCTGATTCCCGGATTCAAATCGTAGAACTCGTCCCAACTGGAGTAACGCGTTTTGTCTGTATTGTCCGAACGTATCGTGTTCTTAGTTCCTTTCAAGCGCTTATTATCTATCTGTTTCATCGTGCAAATCTCTCGGATCTCGCAATCAAAACCGCTGCCTGATGTATTCCTGGGTCTCGCTTGCGAGCAGTTCCGTGCTCGAAGGTCCCGTGCGTATGAAGAATTTCTCTGAGTTCCCGTCCTTCAGGAATACAGGAGACGGAGACGGCTCGCATTCGACCATCATTACCCTCTCATCCTCGTGGTAATCAAAATGGGCGTGGACAAGAGTCGAAACATTGGTTCCAAGACGGCTCTTGATGATGTTGAACAGATGGAGACTCATCTTGTCCTCATTCGGAAAACCGTCCTGCCCGATGCCGACCGGACTGCCGTCATCTGAAACGCCGACCACAAGCGTCCCGCCTCTCGTATTCAGAAAACCGGCAAGGGTCTTCAGGACAGCGAATTCCATTCGGGGATCTACATTTCTGGTATGAAGATTCGTACGAAGTGTGGACTTGAACTCGATTGCTTCCGATTCTCCTGTATCAAGCAGCGCTTGGAGGTCGATCGTCACAGACGCGTCATCCTCTGACCTATCTCTTACCAAAGTCTCATACCCGCGCCTTATAACATCCGCGATCAACTCCCTTCGCTTTTCGAGAAAGTCCGCGTATTCCATATTCTCCCATCCGAGGAAAAGCGCGTGGTCGCTGTACATCTCCTTGATCTCGCTCGTAGTGAACCGCTCAAGCATTGGCGGGAGATACTCGGAAGGCGGCTTCGAAGAAGCGTCCGAGTTATCCTTCCATTCCACGAAGGCATAGTTCGCGATCTGATTTGTGTCGCGTGTGGACGTAAGACCAAGAGTTGCGAGGTGGGCTTTTGGAAACAGATGGTGCCGTTCCACGGCAGACCTATTGGCATTCACGGAAGGGTCCATCAGGTCAGAGATCTTTGTCATTGAGAACAGCGCTCTGGCATCGAGCAGAACCAGCGCGGCATTGTAGGCATAAAGCGAAGGACTTCGCGGGGATGACGTAGCCAGGTCGTTCGGCAATGTTACCGACCAGAAATCCGACGTTAGGGCGACTTCACAAACCCGATTCAGGACCCTTACGAACCCTTCGGGAGTGTCTACGCCGCGAAGCTGGGCAAGATCAAATTCCATTCTTGATTCCGGAGAACCTGTGAACCTGCCCGTCACGCTCGACATAAAGAACCAACGGGCGAGCGTCCTCCGAAGCTCAAACTCTTCCACCCTGTATTCAGTTCGGCCGATCAGGTACAGAATGTAAGAGAAAATAAGGTTGTTGTAGGAACTGACCATCTTGCTGCTCCGGAATCCGGCCATACGCAGGCAGCCCATGAAGTCGTGCCAGTACTGAAGGTTAAGCGATCTCTCCTGTGCATCCTTCAGCAGATCAAACTGCTGATCCCGCCTCTCAGCGCTGAATTTCTCAGTCTCAAGGTCCTTTCCGCGCAGGATGGAGTACACGTACTTGAGCCTGGCCCTCTTAAACGCGACGCCGACGGACGCCCTCAGCAACTGATCCGGTCTTGGCTCAATGAAGTAATTGAACGAGCTTGCAGTGCCTTTCGTTGGCTTCCTGGCATCCCGGCAGAAGTCTTCCAACTGGGTGCGCCCTTCGTCCCAGAAGACAGACATCAGCGTCAGAATGAAGTCCGCCTGGTTAAGGGGGGTGCCTTTGCTGTTGATCCTTACGAATACATCGGACACATCCTCGTCCGATATGTCAGCGGCGAGTTCGAGCGCGGTGAAGGGGTAGGTCATCAGGCGCTGAAGCTTGTTCAGACGGTCCTGGATCTTTCGCTGTTCTTCAGGGCTGACCTCTCTGGTCGCTTCTAGTCTTTCCAGATACTCCCTTGCGACCTCAAACAACCCGTGATCCGCGCTCCAAAGCTGCGAGATATCCGGCAGAAATGCGGCGTCCTTCCTGATCGCGGCGTCGATTACCTCAAATCTCTCTTCGAGAGGATTGAATGCTATCTGGATATTCTCGGTCTCAAAATTATCCCGAACGACCGGCACACTGTTGACGACCGCATACAAAGACGTAAGCCTTTGCTGACCATCGACTATCACAAGCCTTGGAACTTTCTGCTTGTCGTCCGTCCCGATCTGCTTGTCGCCTACTTTCTCGTACGCGTTCTGCCAGAACAGGAAGTACCCGACCGGATAACCCTTGTACATCGAATCGAAGAGGTCGCGCACCTTGTTGTTCTTCCAGACAAACGGCCTTTGGATATCGGGGAGCCCGATCTCGCCCAGCGAGATGTATCGGATAAGGGAATTGAGATCGTAATCGACTTTCGTGAAGACTGTTTCGCTCATAACTTGTCTAATAGAAGGTGGAATTAGTACTCGGCAATGGTAGGCGAACTACAGTTTGCACGATCGCGACCGAAAACGTGTAGTTCTTGACGCGGAACCGCTTGCCGAGCGCCTCGAATGACTCAATTCTCCACTCTTAAATATCAATTGCCTCAGTACTCTGTCCTCATCACTCATCACTCATCACTTCTTTGGCCGTCCTCGACCGCGCGGCGCATGTCAAAAACGCTTATGTAATCGCCGAACACCGCGCGCGTGTTCGCGTCCTGCAGTTCGATCGGGGTTCCGGTGAAGCCTATGAACGAGGCGTGCGGAAGAGCGTCCCGCATATGCCGCGCGTAGCCGTCGATGAGCGATTTGTCCCGCTCATACGTTTGCCCGCATGCGCTAGTTATCTGACTTCAGAAATGTGCCTACTTCTCCTTTAATTTGCGGTCTGTAGTCTTTCGTCATCGGTCTTCTGATTGTTTCTTTATCGCTCTTGCTAACTCCCTTTGGTTCCACCTGACGACTGGCACCTTGTGATCAATTACCGCCTTTGGCAGACGCGCCGGAGGATCGTCCCCTTTGTGCATCGCCACGACGCCTTTGCCCATGGCGATACTCTCGCGGATTTCCCAATCGACCCATTTACTGTCCGCAGTCTTGTCGGAGACATATACGACGGTGACCGAGCACTGCCGTATGCGCTCGCGAATACCACGTTTGATGTACTCGGCTTTTTCGCTATTGTATGGCTCCCTTAGAGACCAATCATTGAACTCGATGTCCGAATTCTGATTCTTGGCCTGCCCGCGAAGCATCTTCACGTCGTTTAGGTCTTCCTCGACGAAACTAATGAACACATTGCATTTCCCGGTTGAGCCTGGGTCTTTCATGGATTTCTTGGCCTTCTGTTCCAAGGCCTTCAATTCATCAAGCGTCAAACCACGACCGCCGCCACCTCCTCCTCCCATAATTACCTCCTTTTCTTCGCATTCGCGATTTCGACGCACGCAATACATACCCCGCATGCCCTATCACCACCCGCATGGCACGAATACGTACCGGTCAATCCACGGGCTTCGGCCATTGCCAAGATGTCGCGCTTGGAGAACTCGATCAGTGGAGTAAGAACCTGAATTCGTGCGCCTATTGCCGTTTCGATCATCGCCTCGCACGCCTCGGCAAATTCACGTGTTTGGTCAGGGAACAAGTGTTGAGAAGGGTCAATCAACCCGAGGGCAATGCTGTTCGCATGTACCTTGAATGCGTACGCCGCACCGATCAACACGAACAAAAGATTTCTGCCCGGCAGAAAGGCGTCTTCGTTAATCCTCAAGCGTGGATTGGTTATTCCGCTGGGAATGGTGTTTCCGAATCCGGACAGGTCCGTTCGCGTGACAGATGGCAATCCGTGTTTCTCGTGTAGCCGTTTACAGGCATCCCATTCCTTCTCCACCCCGAGCTGTCCGTAGTCAACAAAGAGCGGGAATAGTTCCACCCCTTCCTCTTGAGCCATCAGGCTCATGAGGGTGGAATCGAAGCCACCGGATACGAGCGTGACTATTCCCACGTTTTCTGTTCCTCCTTAGCAACCCTCATTACCACCCATACGGCAAGATCGAAATGGTCGGGGGGGTATCCGAACGAGTAGGCGTGTTCGATGAAGGCGTCTTCCAGGGCTTCATACTTCCGAACGGTGGATACGGACTTTATCGGTGCTTCGGTTAAGCCAACCCAGTTCATATAGGTAAGAACGTGGATGTCCAAGACCGCAACATGCGCGGTATAACCGATGTTCCGAAGGAAGAGGCTGGCCTGCTTCGGTCCCAATCCCGACACCTCCAAAGAGAGGCGGCGTCGCGCTTCCCGAATGTCGCGTGAGCCCTCCAAGAACGAACGGAGGGTATCCCCGTTTTCATATAGCCGCTCGGCCGCCTTCCGTATTTGGTTGGATCGAACTCGAAAGAAAGGATAGCGGTTCGGCTCGTCTGGAGTCTCTGGCTCGGAAAGCGCCTCCATGACATCCTGCTCGTATTTTTGGAAGCACGTCGATCTCCGGCTTTCGGAGAACAAGCGCCGTCTTTCCATCCGCTCCAGAGCCGAATGCGCCGCCTCGAAACGGACCCGGCTTCCTAAAATGCACGCGACGAGTTCGCGCCACAGGTTGTCTTCTGTCATCCTGGACCAGGAAGGCGAATGATGACATTTGCCCTCTAATGCGAAACAGACTTCTCGAATGGCTTTGTTTATAGCCGGAAGCGGAATGCGCGTGACGGTCATATCAATCGCCTCCCTTTATTGCGTTCATGAGTAGCGAGGCTTGCTTGTCAGGGGCGTAGCGCCGCAGGAAATCTTCTTCCGCCTCCTTCATCAGAGCTTCCCTCAGGTCCGCCATGAACGCTCGATAGAATTCCAGGTTGTGCATCAATGCCGATTGGATATATGGCAATGCCCCGTTGCTTCCCCAGTCCGTCTGGCCCTTGAACAAGTCCCACTGTTGGAAGTGGTACAGCCGCCCGGATTCATGATCCACGACCGTTTGGCACCACTCCAACCCGTCGAAGCTGTCCGCGCCAGCCATCGAGTACGCCGCGATGGACAGCGGATTCCCCGTTCCAAGTAGATGCAAGGGGCAATAAAAACCAAGCTCGTCTAGCGATTTCCGAATCCGTCTCACGGTCTGCATCCGCGCAATAATGCCGTCTCCAAGCGCACGCTCTGCAACCGAGAGCATCACGGGGAACAACTGCTCGGCAACCATCCGCGCAGCGGTGGGGAGCAGTTCCGTCGGCCCATGTATGATCGGCGCAACCGTGCCAAGCGCATGCTCTTGATCTCGTAGCACGCTCGAAACCACATCCTCGGCAATGGCCTCATAGGTGTCCGGCGGCTCCTGGTTGTCGTAGCAGAAGCACAAGTGGTGCTCACTCACCTTCGCCACTTCATGGAAGCGGTCGGGCGTCCAAGCCAGTTCCTCCTTCCAGAATCCTTCGTAGTTGCCACTATCCATCAGTATCGCTGTGCCCCGTTCTTTGCTTCGGCTCAGAGCGGCGTTCATGCGGGGTAGATGCTCGGGCGGGCAGTTGGCAATATCGAATGCCGAAGCGAGGAAGAGCGGGTGCCCGGCAGCGCACAGGAGTTCAACGTAATCGACAGGCATCAGATTGGTCTTCACGCTGGATACTGACGGAAAGAAACACGGCAGCGGGATGACCGTCTGTGCGACGGACAATTCAAATGTGCGGTCTTGCGCCATTGTCTCTTCCTCTGTCGTCGCCATCGTTCTTCGTCAGGCTAACGCGCTGTCAATTGCCTTTTTGATCGCGTTAAATGTGAAAGACATCGCCCACGTTGCGCCTGCGCTCAGCATTCCACTCGTTGTCGTATTGTCTGAAGCAGTCTTTACCACGACGAGCTTCTTCAGTTCCTGCGCCTAGTCGATTTTCCAGGCTACCCAGCCGCTATTGCAGGTTTTTGGCCCTACGATGCACAAGAAGTGCGTGGCCGAGTTGATCTTGGCCGATATGGCCCGCTTGATCGCGTCGGCGTTCGTGCTCCGGATGGACTTGCCAGCCGAATAAATGCCAAACCCGAATTCGTCGTTACTTTCCCAGGCGAGGAGCATGTTCTTGTATTGTTTATTGTTGTCGTAGGCTTAGCTGACGAAAATCTTGGGCTTGGCCATTTATTACCCTTCTTTTTTTAAGCTGGTGCCCCCAGCCTTGGAAAGCCGAACGTCCCTTCGCGCGCACCACAACGTGTGCTCTCGGGAAATCGAGTCTTCTGATTGTTCGACGAGTTGGGAGAACTCCTCTTCGCTCATTTGACTGCCTGCGATTGCCTCGATCTCTTCCAATTCTTGTGCAGCGAGGGCGTAGGACTGCGACAATTCACTGTGTCGTTTCATTTGGCTCCATGCGGCAATCGCAGCAACGCTTGTCATAACGATCGGAATGGGATTAATCCCAAATCCGGCGGACGCAGCCTGAACAATGGCAAGTACAACAATAGCGATCTGAAGAAAGGCCATGATCCAAAACCAGGTGAGCCCGCTATCGGCGTTGCTCTTTGCTTTTGTAGCGTACCAAGCCTTCTGGTCACGAATTCTCTCGTCCCTGTAAAATCCTTGTCGTTCGACCGTAAAGGAACCTCGCATCTCCTTCATGAACTCAGTGATGGTTGCGCCTTCTCCAACGTTCGCAGCAGCCAGATGCCTTCCCAAATGCGGCCTCGCCTCGCGAATCTCTTTAAGGTTGGAAATGAAAAGTCTTTCTGCCTTGCTATCGTCTGTGAACGGCTGAGCCCGCATCATGAATTTCCAAGTGGCGCACTTGACTGATTCGGCAACTGCACGACCATCGAACCAAATCTTGTCGTCCTGTCTTGCGCGAGTCATCCATAGAATTATGAATCCGATCACCAGAACTGCAGCGAGGACAGAATAGAGGTAGGTATTCACATGCACATAACCGATTGACGCAATCGCACTTATTGCGCTGCTCAGGACAAGAGACCCAAGGTAGACCTTGTGAAGGAGTATATAGGTGCTTTGTGCCCTTAGTGACGCTGCATCAGCAGAACAATATAGTGACGGATACTTTGATTTGTCCATTTCCATCGGCCCACCTGCTTGCGTCGCATTTATTCCACTCCAAGCACGGAGCTAAAGACCTAGGAGAAGTCACCCGCGACTGCCCCCTTATATAGAGCTTCCGCAGTTGTCGCGCCCATAACCGCTTTTCGCACATCGGGCCGCGCCAAGTTCAATACTCGAAGAACACCGGCCGTTTCCGCTACTGCTTCCACCCGGCGAAAGACTTGTGAATGGGTTTCGGCGTAGTTTGCGAGTCCTTGCAACTTGGGCAACGCGTCCGCCAAATGAAATCCGTGTGGGTCAATGATGTCCACAACAATATCCCCGCCTTGCTGCGCGAAGAAAAGGAAGTCAGGCCTGACAATTCTGGTGTCGGTGTCTACCTCATACGCAATGCCGAGCGAATCTTGGCTAGGGCGGTCCGGGTTCCGGTACCAAAAACTGAAGCCATCCCTTTTCATTTCAGACCTTAGGACCGTCTTCTCTGAATCATTCAATTCTGCGGGAAATGCCCCCTCTTCGTCGCAAAGCAAGTGCTCCCCATACATTGGGATCTCTGATTCCGAGCCATCTCTCTCGCGCGCCTTTGTCGGCTCGAAGCGTGATAAAGGACGAGCAAGATCCACGTCTTGAGGCCTCGTGCTTAGAGCAATGATCTGCCGGTACGCTTCTTGTCTTTCGTGCGACAATTCCTTGATGCGTCCGTGGTATTGTTCAAGCCATTCATCGGATAACTTTTCCGCCTCTTCGTCGAAATGGATCTGGAGATTCTCCAGCAAATGGAGTGCAGCAACATCTTCACGAGCCTCGATGAGGGCGTCTTCGAAATCTCCATCACCGTCCGTTATTTGCTTTGCCCTTTCGAGCGTATAAGTGCGTGCGATGTCGGGACTGATGATGCGGGCGGTTCGCCGAAAAGCGTCCCCTACTACGACATCATCAGCGAGTTCCTGGAACCTTCCAATCTTCGTGCTGCCTCTATGCAAATCTGCAATGATGGTGTGACCCTCAACCGTCATCACTTCCAAGCGTTTCTCGGCGAATTCTTGCTTTCGCGCTTCAATAAAGTGGTCCAGTACGCTATGCATTGCAGCATGTGCCTTACCACCGGCACCAGGCAGCAGTCCATCGGACGCAAGTTCGTGCGCCAACGCGGTAAGCCGAATAGCCGGCTTTGCGCCACGCTGCGGTCGGGTTTGAGACGGCAGCGAGGAAAACTTCTTCCACACCGATTCTGGCACGGCGGGGTTGGGCTTCACAGCAATCGGATTAACGAGGATTCGACCCGTTGGAGGCAATTCGCCACCACCTCTTTGCAGTGCATCGACGACTCTCTTGACTGTCTTCTTATCAAACTTCGGCAATAGGCAGTCCACGCCATTAAGCACGTCATTACCTGGGACTCTACGTGCTAAGGGCGTACGCACCATTCTCCCCAGTAGTTGTGCAATATAAGTTTGATCTCTTGCTGGTCGGAATGAAATCATCACTTCAGCGCGCGGGCAGTCCCAACCAGTGCTTATGGCGTCCTTAGCAAGAAGGATCCGAATAGATGTGTCGTCTTGCACTCGCTGCGGCTGAATGTATGGCACGGAATAGTTCCCAAAGGTTTGTGTCTTGTGTTCAGCGAATACATGGGCGACGGAAGTCGCTGGCAAGTCTCCCCATTGCTGGAAGATCTTATCCAGTGCGCGAGCGATGTCATTTGGCCTCGGCTTGTTAGGCACCTGCAACACCATTAACGGCGTTACAGTTTCGCTGCCGGACTGTTCAGAAGTGTAGGCTGTCCATTCCTCAGAACTCTGGCGCAGTTTGTCAGTTGCGCGGCGGACCAGCACCGTATCGAAATCACCCACGGCTTCGTTTGGTATATCCAACGCAATCGTGTCCTTCAACAGACCGGAATCCTGGACGCGTGTTGGATCTACTGTAACCGGCGGTAGAATGCTCCGGTCAATTGCGCCCTCCATAGCGGTGTTGAAGCGATCTACAGTTGCCGAAATGCCCCAAACTACGGGGATTCCGGGTACCCCCTTTCCGCCATTGATGAGACGTTTTACAATCGTGGGCTTTTCAGTGTTCTGCTTGCCCATACCGCGATGGGCCTCGTCCAAGACTAGATAAAGCGTTAGGAATGGATTTTCAATTGTATTGCGGACCGTGTCCCAGATTGTGTGGCTTCGCAGATCAGGCCGCATTTCTGGTAACGCAAATTGATTCTCGTCGTCGTCGAATCCTCGCACAAGGAGACTCTTCTTTCCTAACTTTTGCGTATTTAGAAAGTAGATCTTTCCCGCCTCAAACCTAGCTCGGCTGAACGTGTTTTCGACCACCACGAGATCAGTGTGCCGGAGCCTGTCGGACGATTCCATTAAGCGAAACCGGGTCTGTTCATTTAGCGACGGATCATCGCTAAACCAAATCACCACTGCGCCGGGATCTCGGTCAAATTCGTAAAGGTCGTCTCCATGGAAAAGCGCCTCAAACACGGACGCCGCCATCACCGTCTTTCCTGCGCCCGTTGCGGCAGTCAGCGAAAACGCGTGCCGGTCCTCGTCCTCGTGCCACCGTTTGCGCGCCTTCTTTAGATTATCCAGTACATCGAAGACCGCTTCTTTCTGGTAGTCCTTCAATGTGAACTTCATGCTTCGTCTCCATTCGCAAACGCAAAATTCGTCAGGTATGACTCATAAAGCCGGATCGCCCCGACGTCGTCGGGCAATTGACGCGCTATCGCCTGGAAGCGTCGCTCGTCGTCGGTAACGACATAAGCAATTCGCAAGGAGCCATGGTCTCGTACAGCTGTCAAGAAGCTGGCGGCTTCATCAAGTTCAACTAGCAGGCCGTAGGTATCAGCCACTTCCCAACCATTAGCCGGGAGTTCGTCGATACGGCGGCCTTCACTGCCTGCGCGCAGCCAAAGCAGAGGCGCTATGCGAACAAATGCGGTCTGATAATTAACTGCGACCGGGGATTCGTAGGTAAGTGTGAAGAACTCGGCGTTTTCCGCAAATCCATCGGCCATCGGGAACTCGTCAGTGAATTTGTATTCGCCTTTAACTGGCTTGCCTTCTGGTGTTTTGCCGGTGATAGAGGTCTCTATCCGGGGTTTCGTGATGTACTCACAAATGCCCCATTTCTCCCATTCTTCATCGCCGGGCCGCAGCCATTTTTTTTGAAGTGCCTTGTGTTCGTCTGAGCCGACTTCATTGTTGGTGACGCTGATACTCTGGCGCCTGCCCCCGTCCTGTTTGTTAAGCCTCATTACTGCCTGGGCGGTCGTTCCAGAGCCGGCGAAGAAATCGAGAATAACCGCTTCTGGATTGTCTGTGACGAAGAAGCGCAAGGCATCTTCGACAGCGTAAAGTGACTTTGGAAATGGAAATGATCGCCCCGGAAGAAGAGCACGAAGTAGATTTGATCCATGATGGCCGGCGCTGTGGCTTGCTAAGTTCCAAACTGTTGTAGGTCTGTATTCAGCTTGCGACGCGGTTCCTTTCTCATGATCTGTGACAATCGATCCATCAACACGAGTCTCAAGGACCTTGTATTCTCCACGTTGCACCTTTTTTCGCTCACCTGCTTTAAGATATGCAATTGCGGTACTGGACCCCGCGGGGCGGCCCAATCGAGCATGACCTTTTGATATCAGCTTTCTCAACGCTGATGGTCCCACTTGCCAGCGTCCTTCGGATCCATCTCTGCGAATAGGCCAAACCGCAAGGCAATTCTCTGGAATAGGAGTCTCCTTTCGGTTAGCCTCAAGCGGAAGCGGCTCGCCGACTGAATGAAACTGGGAACAATCATCTGATATGAAAACAGGGTAGAACATTTGGGGCCGATCGCGACGGGTAGCTTCCGTGCCTGTGCGTTTCAAGCTTGCCCAGTGGATTGCTCCCCGCACGGTCTTTGTTTCTTGTCCATTCGCCCATTCAGCCCCGAGCCGGAGTGGCGTAACGCTCGAAGCTCCAAAGAATAGAAAATAAATGTATTCATCCGACCGCTTGAATTGGGAGCCCCTGGTGCTACCCTGCGGAGCAATAACACTACTTACCATTTGGAGCTGTGCCTCTGGGAAAAGCTGCTCCAACAACATTCCCAAACGCATATATTCCTTCTCGTCGATAGTTACGATCAAAACCGAATTCCTCGGATTCAGCAACTCGCCAGCTACCTGAAGGCGGCGCTCCATCATCGCCAGCCACTTGCTGTGGCGATAAAGATCGTCGCTCTCAACATAATTGTTGTTGTACTTCCAGTCTCTCGCGCCTGTGTTGTAAGGAGGGTCGATGTAGATTGCGTCTACCCTTCCTCGGTGGGTCCAAGTCAGGGCCTTCAGCGCGTGATAGTTCTCGCCACTGATTACCGTGTGCCAAGGCTTGTCGCCGCCTCGTACGACTTTTCCCGTCGAAACCAATCCCGGATAAATGGTGTCGCGGAACTCTGCAACTACGACGAGATCGTCAAGAGCCACGGTCTGCACCTCGGATTCTTTGGCGTCTAGCAATTCAAGGTCAGCTGACTTCTTCACCTTGTCGATGGCCTTCACATGCCAAAGCCGTTGGTCGCCCTTAGCGGTCGAGCCCCGTTCAGGCAGGACTCGCACTTTGTCTCCCCTTCGGATCGGGCACTGCGGCAGTTCCACCGCTTCAGGTCTGTGCCGTTCGAAGTTCAAGCCAAAGGACAGCCGTGACGAAAGCGCTCGGAACTCACGTTCGAGATCGGTTCCAAGTAGTGGGTCTGTAGCCTTAGCTTTCGCAATCAGGTCAGTAAGTCGGGACATCAGCTGTTCTCAAGTTTGTCATTGTGAGGAAGAAAGATTCGAAAACTTTCCTAATCATAATCCATTTAGCCATCGATGCCGCGGATCGCGAGGTTCATACGCGCCAGACGCAAGGTCGTGTGGTTCGATTCCTGCCCGTAGATCGATATCTTCGACGTCGCGCTGCCTCCGTTGCCGTTCCCCGTGGAATGCGCGCGTATGAACTCGACCGACTGGACGAACATTCCCGAAGACCCGTAACAGGGGTCGCACTCGCGTTGCTGTGCCTCGAACTTTCGATCCGTATTTGGATTGGCCACAGATTTCACGAATTGGGTCTAACCGCGGAGGCGCAGAAACGCAGAGAAAAAAGGACACGGATGAACACAGATGGTTTGGGATAACTCGTCTGCCTCGCGTCTGAGTTGGTCCTTAGATCTGTGCTTTTATCCGTGTTTATCCGTGTCCGGTCTTTGCTTAGCGCCTCGGCGTCTCTGCGGTTGGCTCTCTTTCCGCAGATGTCGGTTGTTCTATTGTTCAGGGGTCCGCCGGGAGGATGGACTCCTCCGGCTTCGGGAGATTTCGACCTTTTCATTAACCGGAAAGATAATCTGAAAGGCGGGCAGGGTCAAGGAATCTTGAGAAGCTTGATAATCACAGGCTGAAACGATTGATAATTGAAAATTGAAAATTAGGGAATTGGACACGGATGGAAGCGATTGATGATTGAGAATTGGGAATGGAGGGTTCCGCTAATACGTGCGGTCTCATACCTATAAACAACTGCTACAGAAAGGAGGACACGGATTAACACAGATGGAAGCGATTGAAAATTGAAAATTGGCAGTGGATAGTTCCGAATTCCAAGTTCCGGGTTTCGAGCTTTGAGTTCCGAGAGCTAGCAAAGAGAAAGAATTGGACACGGATAAACACAGATGGAAGCGATTGATAATTGAAAATTGGGAATTGAGGGTTCGGAAAGAAGGCTTAATGGATCAGGAAATGACACAGATGAACGCGGAAGATTTGGGATCACTCGTCCTCACAGCGTCAGAGTGAAATCTGTCATCCGTGAGAATCCGTGGCTTCATCCGTGTTTATCTGTGTCCCTGGTTTTGAGTGGAATGCGGGCAAGGATGCCCGCGGTCCGGCGGCGAGAGTTGTTCCCGCGGTCCGCTCAGAACGTCTTCCTGAACAGATACGAGGCGCGGATGAAGAACGTCCTTGAATTTCTCGCGAAGCCGGGTTCGTAGAGCCTCGTCACGGGGCTGAAGCCGTTGTAGTTGAAATCGTCCGTGTATCCGGCGTAGAAAGCCGTGCCCGGGTTCGGGGACCATCCGAAGAGCGCCTGTCCCGAGGCGTTCCTTCTCAGCGAGTTGTAGTCAAGCCTGATCCTGGCGTACATAAATCTCGTGAACTGGTATGTCGAACGGACGCTCGTGATGTCCGATACGAACGCCGCCAGGCCGGTGTCGAACCGCTTCAGGCTTGTGCGGTTGTAGCTGACCGAGATCCTGAACGGCTCGATCGGCCTGTATTCGGCGCTTGCCTGAAGAGACAGTTCGCGGCCGCCTCCGGGATCGAGCCTGGGATCGCCTGAAATGGCAGCCGGACTCACCCTCGGATATCTTCCTGCCCCGAAATCAAAGTCGAATGCGTTGTAGTTGTACTGCGCACGAATTCGGACCGAGAACTGTTTTACCGGCGCGCTTGAGAAGATGGCGAAGGTCCTGCTTTGCCGCGTCAGGCGGTCCGGCGCACCAAAGAAGGCGCCGTCGCGGCCCGGGTTTCTGCTGATCCCAAACTCGTCCTCATATATCTTCTGCGCCCGGAACGCAGTCTCTACGAACAGCGAGGTGCTGTTCTGAAAACCGAACGAGACGTTTGCGCCGGTGAACATGTTCTGAAAGCGACCGCGAAAGTCGTACTGCGCAGACCAGAACTGGAATGAACGCAGCGAGACCAGCGCTGCGTCCGGCTCAGGATTCTTGTTCACGCGGTTGTACAGGAACAAGTCGTTCAGGTCGGACCGCTCCGTGAACCCTGCGTCCGCCCTGTAAAACCGCGACCTGCCAATGAATTCGGCCTGCCAGCCGTGCGTCTTCCCGTCTTTCTGTGCCCGGGCGTAATAACCGATGCCGTTGCCGGTTCTGTATGCGTTGAACGTACTTCCGCCGCAGATCTCGCTGTTCCTCATGGCCTGAGCGGGATCGCGAACGGGGTCGAAGGCGGGCTCGAAGAAGCACCGCCTGGAATGCGTTCCGACCGCCTGGAAGGTAAAAACGGTCGAATCGTCTACACGGAACCGCCCGTCGATCCCGCCCAGAAAATTTCGCTGTTCGGGAAAGCTGCGTGCCGTCCCGAACAGGCCTACTGAGCTGTCCTTTCCGACGTCTCTCTTTGCCCGCACGACGCCGAACAACGCTTTCTTTCCGACGAACTCGTCGATGCGGGGCCTGACCGAAGGGTCGTTCAGGTCTTCTTCCTCAAATTTCCCGGGAGCGCCGTCCGCGGCAAACAGAAAGCCGAAGGAATTCCTGCCGACCTTTCCCGTAAGCTTTGCGGCGGCATCCGGATCTATTATCGAGCGTGAATAGAAGACATCTAGCGGCGAAGTAAATATCTCGGCGCCCTCCAGAAAGAAGGGCCTCTTTTCCGTGAAGAACACGGGGAAGCGCAGGTTCGCGGTCACGATCGGTGCGTCCGCTTCAATCTCGGCGAAATCGGGGTTGATCGCTGCGTCGAGGGTGATGTTCGGAGTTATCGTGTACTTAAGCGTCAGTCCCAGGTCCGCTTCGACCGGCTGATTGACGAACCGTTCTGTCGGACCGTTTCCTGTTTCGCCTTTCGGTCCTGGAATGTTGCGCACGCGTCTTTCCGTCTCGCGGACGGTGACGCTTGGCACAAGCTCCAGCGTCCGCTCGCGCCTTATCGCTCCGAATCCCGTGATCCTGCCGTGCTGGACAAGCGTACCGGACCTGTTCCGGTCCTGGGGCATCCACGCGTCGAAAGTGCTGTTCAAACGCTTTATGTTCCTTACGAAATTGAATCCCCAGAGCGCACCGTCGCCGGCCTTGTACCGAAGGGACTTGTAAGGGATGCGGACCTCGACCGACCAGCCCCATTCGTGGATCTCGCCTCTTGATTCGTGGACGAAGTCGACGCTGTAATCCGGAAGATTTTCGCCTTCCGTGTAGATCCCGTCCTGCTGGATGCCGAAAGGATTAAATGCGAAGACATAAGCCCGCCTCCGGTCGTCGAACGTGTCGAGCCATATCCGCACGTTGTCATCCGAAAGAATGTCGTCGCGGCGGGCTACCGTCGCGCGGACCTTCCCCGCCTCGTCGAAACATCTGAACGCCGCGTAAAGGTTCGTCTCGTCCGACATCAACAGCACCTCGGTCCTGAGCACGGGTCTTGAGTTCTCGCCGGGATAGGTCTCGTAGCGTGTCTCGAAGACGGACGCCGCGGACCATTCGGCCGGATCGATCGTGCCGTCGATGACCGGCGCCCCTGACGCCTGCCCGATGGTTACGGGGTCGTCCGAGGCGATGCTGGCCGGGACTTCGACGGTCTCCTGTTGGGAGAAGGCGTACACAGACAAGAGCAGAAACAAGAAAACGATCTGCGATCTCATAATGCTCCTTCCGCTATTTCCGGGCCGCGGCTTGTGTTTCGCCGGAGATCCGGACGCGTAAGATGACGGGCTGGACCAGGCGTTCGTAGGGCAAGAGTTCCCCGTTCTCAGAGAAGCGTCCGAACTGCGAATTGGCGATGTAATGGAACCAGTTTCCGACTATTACTCCGGTCGTCGGATTGTCGAGAAGCGGGTGGCCTGACTCAAGCGTCTCTCCCCTGACGACGTGTCCGAGCGTTTCGTCCAATGGATACCGGCGGACCAGCTTTGCATCGGAGTGGATGGCTATCAGGCTGTTGTCGTGGAAGTAGATGCCGTCGATGCCCTTCATCGTGACGTCTTCCGGGTACTGCAGATTAAGAAACTCCTTTGTTTTGGTGTTGAGCGTCTTGACCCCGAATCTGTGGGCTATGAAAAGCAGTTTCTCGTCGGATGAAAGCGCGATGCCGTTCGGAGCGGCAAACCTTTCGGGTTTCAGGAACAGCTCGAGCTCATCTTTTCCAGCGGAGATCCTGTAGATCGCCGCTTCATCGAACATATGCGTCGCGTACACATCGCCTTTCGAGCTGACGACCAGGTCGTTGAAGAAGTGCGACTTTCCGGGTTCTTCGAGGACGAACTTTTTCAGGAGCCGTCCGGTCTTCAGATCGAACTTGAATAGGCCGCCTTTGGCGGGTTCGCCTTTTGAATGGCCCACGAGGTTCTCGCCCGACGAGCTGCAGACCCATAGCAGCCGCCTTTTGGCGTCGACCTTCATTCCGATCACCTGCCACAGCCCGTGTTCCTCCCGCGTTGCAAAGACCGAGTGTTCGCCGTCCTTGAACCGGACGATCTTCCCTTTTCTGGTGCTTCCAACATAGAACGTTTCTTCGACCGGATCGTAGGCGACGTTCTCCGGCAGAAGGTCCTTCTCAGGAAGCGAAAAGGAAATGTAGCTGTTGATGACCGGCGGGACAGTTTCTTGAGCCTGTGCGGCTGCGGCCGGGACCAATGCCGCGGCGAAGATCGCCGCAAGTATTGCTTTCGTCATTCTTGCCTCCTTTCGCCGGCTGTTGAACGAGAAAAGGATCGCCGGCGCGGTGTATGAAGGCGACTCTAGAAGATGTAGGGAATGCAGGAAACGGATTTGAGGCGGAACGGTCCTATCGTGATGCGGAACGCAGGAAAACGGGGTCCGGCCGTTGGTCAGAAACGGCCTTCGAGTATTCTTTCGGCGTTGTCTCTGTAACTGCGGCTCAGCTTAAACCGCTTTCCGTTCTCGAGCTCGACGTAGTATTCGCCGTGAAAATGAGGATGCAGTTCCCTGATCAGGTCGGCGTTTACGATGGTCGAGCGGTGTATCCGCAGGAAGTGCGCAGGATCGAGCTTTTCTTCGAGATTTTTCAGGGACTCGCGCATCAGGTGGTCCTTTCCTTTGGCCCTTATCGAAACGTAACTGCCGTCCGCCTCGATCCACTCGATATCGCTGACCCTTACGAACGTGACCTTCTGTGAGGAACGGATCACCAGCCTTGAGGGATGGGCATCCGCGATGCGCCGCGATCCGATATCGTCAAGAAATCCTTCAAGCCGCCGGTTCAGGTCTCCGAATGTACGGGATGCTATCCTTTCGCGCGCAAGGCCGAGCGCCTCTTCAAAGCGCTCGTCGTCAAACGGCTTTAAGAGGTAATCGAGTGCGTGATGATCAAATGCGCTCAGCGCATATTCGTCGTAGGCGGTGACGAATATGATCAGCGGCGGGGATTCGAGATCGATCCCTTGAAGCACCTCAAAGCCGTCAGCATCCCCAAGCTGAATATCGAGGAAGATCAGGTCGGGCCGCTTTTCCCCGATCGCACGGACAGCCGACCGACCGGAGGCGCATTCTCCTGCGAGATTGATCCACGGACGGTTTTCAAGAAGTTCGCGGATCCGTTTTCTCGCGGGGGCCTCGTCGTCGACGATCAGGGCCCGTACGGCAGGATCTGCGTTTGCTTTTTTATTCGGATCGTTCATTGCCGACCGGGCACGGAACGGACAGTTCGGCCAGGGTACCGCCTCCTTCGATACCGGATACTCTCAAATAGGACTTTTCGCCGTACAGCTTTCGCAGTCGCTCGCGGGTGTTCGTCAATCCGACTCCGTATTCGGGCTCGCCGTCGAGGCCGCGCCCGTTATCGCGGACCTGAAGCGTGACTATATCGCCTTCCCGCGTACCGCTTATCCCAATTCGCCCGCCGGATTCGGTCGCCGACAGGCCGTGTTTCAGAGCGTTCTCGACCAATGGTTGAAGAATGAAATGCGGCACTTCGCAATCTAGTATCTCTTCCGAGACGTCGATGTCTATTTCAAGCCGGTCCCCGAACCTTTCCTTTTCGATATCCAGATAGAGGCCCAGCAGCTCCATCTCTTTTCTCAGCGGCACGGTTTGCCGGTTCGAGCTGTCGAGGTTGATCCGAAGGATCTCGCTGAGCCGAGCGATCACGCGCCTTGCGCCCTTCAGATCGTCGCTCATTATCGCAGACACCGTGTTCAGGGTGTTGAACAGGAAATGCGGGTTGAGCTGCATCTTCAACGAATCAAGATTCGCCTGCACAAGTCTCTTCTCCAATTCCAGCTCTGTCTTTGCCGATTCCAGCTCTTTTCTCTTCAGGCTGGCGTATGAATCTGCCGCGAAACCAAAGCCCAGAACTGCCCAGTACGTAAGGACGCTTACGTGGAAAGCCCTGCCAAAGCGGTACCTGAAATAGCCCCAAAGATCTGCGGCGGTCATCGGCTCATCCCTGAACGCTTCGGCGACAAAAGCCACGAGCCCCAGGTAGACTGCGGCAAAGACCAGGCCGAGGACAAGGTGCAGGACGATGAACACCAACTTCTTTTCGGGATCGTTGAACGGGAATCTCCGTCCCAGGTAGAAGATCAGAGGCGTGCCGACCGCCCAGAAGTAGATCGGCAGGTTCGAGATCACTATCCGCAGGATCGACACTTCGGACCCTCTTGTTTCGATGGCGACGTACTCCTGGACCGAGGCGATCGCCCCGATCAGAGTCCAGAATAAGAAAACTATCAGCCAGAGTGCGGCACGGTTATCAGCGAACGGTTCGTCCTGGTTGTCGGAGATTTCGGCGGACATACGGATATCGGAAGCAGATCCTTGGGATTATATATGCCTGGGGTCCCGGCAGGCATCGAATTGCTGTGAAACGGCCCTATCGCGTTGTAATGCGCTCGGATGAATTTGGATTTAACCGCAGAGAGCGCGGAGAAAAGAGCGAATCGGACAGAGATGGGATGATTGAGAATTGAGAATTGAGAATTGAGAATTGAGAATGGATAGTTCCGAGTTCCTAGTTCCTAGTTCCTAGTTCCTAGTTCCTAGTTCTAAGTTCCAAGTTCCAGGTTCCGAGTTCCTACTCCCTAGTTCGGATAGGGTTCATAGTTAACTCAAGGTTCAAACTAGACACGAGGCAGAGTTGGCGGAAACGCGACCGTGAGGGAGCGTGCCTAAGCGGGACGCGAAAGTACGATTGATAATTGGGAATGGCTAGTTCCGAGTTCCAAGTTTCGAGAGGGGAAATAGCCACTAATTTCACGAATTTCACGAAGGGACGAATAAACTCGAATCCCGGAACTAGGAATTCGCAACTCGGAACTTGAACCGGTCGCGTTTCCGCCGCTGATTGCGCGGACGAAAAAGAAAGGACTCAGATGAACACGGATGGGCGGATTGATAATTGGAAATTGGGAATGGAGAATTTGGCGAAAACGCGACCAGTTCGAGTTCCAAGTTCCAAGAATGAAACGATGCTCGCGGCGGAAACGCGACCGTAAGGGAGCGTGCCTAAGCGGGACGCGAAAGTACTATTGATAATTGGGAATGGATAGTTCCGAGTTCCGGTTGCGGGTTTCGAACTTATTCGTCCTTTCGTGAAATTCGTGAAATTAGTGGCTATTTCCCCTCTCGAAACCTGGAACTTGAAAGGGTCGCAGAGGGCGCTAAGAAAAAGCATGTTCGCTTCAACACTTGGCGTATGTCGCTTGCATTTCTAGAATAGGCGGGATCAGAGTTCCAGAACCTGCAAACCTGCCGGCCGATGAACATTTCTTCCTTGTTCTTTTTGAGATGGGGGCGGCCGGTGCGAACCCGGGCTCCTTCCCGGCTCACGGTTACTATTCGGGAGTTTCTAAATAGAAAGTCTGTTGTTTGAACTCCGTGAAGTGAAGAGTGATTGATTCGATTGGCGACCCACCCTTCGATTCGGAACCAACAGCATAGAAAGTCACGATCGCATTCTTTAGCTCGATCTCAGTTATGGTGCTGGGCTTTGTAGCCACTATCTCGATTTTCGCCGGCTGCGGTTCCCCATTTATGTGGAGCTTCAGGATCTTGCCAGAGGCTACGTCATATTTTTTGGTCGCCTCGACTTTCGTAGCTCCAGAACTTGCACGGGGAGTGAACGTGGGCTCGGCCAGCAGTTTCACGGATTCAAGTTCTATCCATCCCCGGTACTCGCCCGTTCCCGTTCCTTCAATATCGCCAAGCTTTAGATAGTACTTCATGGAATCCTCCCGACCAGGACCTCAATTCGAATTTCCGTTCGAATCATATAGCGGACTACGCAGAGATGCATAGCATTTTCTTATTCGTATGACAGCTGGAGACGTGTCGTTGGGAAGGACTTGCGCTAACCCTGGACGCACTGCTGAGGGGACCTTACGCTCCCAATAGGCCGGGAGGTCCGATAAACAGTTTGGTGCTGATCGCAGGGCATTTCTATTTTGCGGTGATCCGACCAGGAACGGTACGCGGGCCGGCAGATCAATACTCTCTTGACGCTCTCTTCAGGAGTTCCGCTTCCGCGTTGACAAGATCGTGATGGTCCGCACGGGTTTCTCTATTCGAGCGTTTCATACTTCCCATTTCGAGCCGTCCATTGGCCATTTGCGACCTTTCATTCGAAATTGCTTCTCTTTCGTCGACGATTACGTAAGATTACGTCTCAATAGCACGGATAGTGAGTTCTCGGGATACAACGATGTTCGTAGTCAATTGTGTTTTGACGAAAGACAGTGTCGAATCTGCGAAGTGTCGGGATGTCAGAGCTCCTGTGCCCCATTTCGCTGGAAGCTCGATCCCAGACTACTTGCTCGTTTGACCGAAAGTGCCGGGATCGAAGGGACCTTTTAACACAGAGTGCGCCGTGGCCGTTGCAGCGTCCATTTCGTTGTTGGGGTCCTATGCCATCCGCTGAAATGTAAGAACGATCTCACTGTCGGAACATCTACTGACGGCGACGGTGATGATCACATCCGTAAGGCGACTTTTCCAGAAAACACCGGTACAAAGTTCAGTTTCTTTGAGCCACGTTCGTGACTTCCGCTCAAAAGTATGGGATTTTTAGCGTTGCCAAAATCGTAATCGATGACAGACGGACCATCCGAGTTCCGAATATAAGGAAAGAATGGCGCGCTTGGCTGACCTTCCAGGGAGTGCAGGTCAAGCCAGGCTCTGGACTTGATCCGTCTCAGAACCAGCTTGAACTTACCGGTTTCGAACCGACGATCGCCGCGCTGATCGCGGATTGAGGATCTTCACCCGAACGTTGGTTTTCCCGAGACTGTTCAGACTCCCGGATCACCGCGATCGCGAAAACCATAGGACCATTAATGAGAACAAGAACACTATTCGTCTTGCTATTTTGTATTGTCACGCTATCTGTACCGGCGCAGACCGGTGAGTCGGACGGTGGCGGATCTGAATTCTTCAAAGCCATGAAATGGCGATCGATCGGTCCATTCAGAGGCGGGCGCTCGGTTGCCGCCACGGGCGTTCCCGGTAACGACAGGGTCTATTACATGGGCACGACGGGCGGCGGAGTCTGGAAGACGACGGACAAGGGTGTGAGCTGGCACAGCATATCGGACGGCTATTTCAAGACCGGCTCGGTAGGTGCGATCGCAGTCGCACCGAGCGACACAAACGTGGTCTATGTTGGGATGGGCGAGCATGCCCCCAGGGGCGTGATGACGCACCACGGTGACGGAGTCTACAGATCGACGGACGGCGGAAAGACCTGGAAGCACATGGGGCTCGCCGCCACTCAGCATATCTCACGTATCCTCGTTCATCCGGATGACCCGGACACCATACTTGTCGGGGCGCAGGGCGCACTGTACAGCCGCTCCGAGGAAAGAGGGATCTACAAGTCCACGGACGGCGGCGAGACCTGGAAGAAGGTCCTGTACGTAAACGACCGGACAGGCGGCGTTGAACTTTCGATGGATGCGACCAATTCCCGTATCATCTATGCCGCAATGTGGGAGCACCAGAGGCTTCCCTGGAAAGTGATCAGCGGTGGTCCCGGAAGCGGGCTTTACAAGTCGACCGACGGCGGCGAGACGTGGACGCCGCTTACCGAAGGATTGCCAAAGGAAATGGGGAAGATGGCGATCGCCGTCAGTCCTTCAAATCCACAGAAGGTCTATGCGTTGATCGAGAGCGACACGGAGAAGGACGTCGGGGGATTGTTCGTGTCAAATGACGGCGGCAAGAAGTGGTCGATGGTCTCCGGCGACAACCGGCTGACGCAGAGAGCCTGGTATTACATCGAGGTGTTCGTAGATCCCAGGGACGAGAACATGGTCTATGTCTTGAGCGCGCCTGCACTCAGGTCGAAGGACGGGGGAAAGACCTGGGAGCAGATCACGGGCACCCACGGAGATTTTCACGACCTATGGATCAATCCGGATGATCCGAAGAATCTTGTGATAGCCAACGACGGCGGCGCGGCCATTAGCTTTAACCGCGGCGAGACCTGGACCACGCAATCCACAATGCCGACGGCGCAGATATACCGCATAAATGTCGATAATCTGTTTCCGTACAACATTTACGGAGGCCAGCAGGACAACACTTCCGTTAAGATCGCCAGCAGAGAAATCGGTGGGTGGGGCATCACGACGGACAGCTGGTCGGCGTCCGCCGGAGGTGAGAGCGCTTTTCTTGCTTTCGACCCCGATGATCCAAGGTACGTGCTCGGCGGAAGCTATCAGGGCACGATCGAGGTCCTTGACAGCAAGCTCAACGCCGGGACAAAGATCATGGCGTACCCCATGCAGGCGCTGGGCGTCGACGCAAAGGACCTGAAATACAGGTACAACTGGAATGCCCCGATCATTCGAAGCAAGCATGAACCCAATACCTTCTACCACGCGGCTCACGTGCTCTTGAGAACGGACGATATGGGCAAGTCTTGGAGGGAGGTCTCGCCCGACCTGACCAGAAATGAGAAAGAGAAGCAGGGCAAGGGCGGAGGCCCGTATACGAACGAAGCTGTAGGTGCCGAGAACTACGGGACCATCTCTTATGTCGCAGAGTCACCTCACGAAACCGGTGTGATCTGGGCCGGAAGTGACGACGGCCTCGTGCACATTACGAAAGACGGCGGAAAGACCTGGGAGAACGTGACTCCAAACGGCCTGGAAGAGTGTTTGATCAATGCTATCGAGATTTCAACGCACGACAAGGCTACCGCATACATCGCCACGACCCGCTACAAGTTCAATGACCATACGCCCGGCCTCTTCAGGACGAATGACTATGGAAAGACCTGGACAAGGATCGACAGCGGAATTCCCCGCAACGCCTTCACGCGAGTTGTTCGCGAGGACGACGTCCGCAAGGGCTTGCTTTTCGCGGGCACGGAGATCGGACTGTTCATTTCGTTTGACGACGGAAAGAACTGGCAGCCGTTCCAGTTGAATCTGCCGATCACTCCTCTTACAGATCTTCGTGTTCACCGTGGGAACCTGATCGCCGCCACTTCTGGCAGGTCGTTCTG
This sequence comes from Acidobacteriota bacterium, assembly GCA_003385635.1. GTDB lineage: Bacteria > Acidobacteriota > Blastocatellia > Pyrinomonadales > Pyrinomonadaceae > Aridibacter. Next base: position 1,875,395 of record QQUY01000001.1, read on the forward strand.
GATCCTCGATGATCTAAGCCTTCTGCGCCAGTATCGAACCGGCACACCGGTCTTTCATTTGTACAGACCGGAGAACGCACATATCGTCAGCAGCTCGAGCGAACTGGACGAGCCGGATACTGACTTTGACGGAACGAACACCTACCGGGGGGTGAATCCCGCGAGCGGGATCGTGATCTACTACACTCTTCCGGAACTCAAAGACACGGACGAACTAACGCTTGAGGTCAGGGATCCAGCCGGACAGCTCATTCGCTCTTTTTCGTCGAGAAAGGACCCCGAATTCAAACCGTGGGCCGGCGGCCCGCCCGCAGCCCCGGTGCTTGGCAGATCAAAAGGGCTGAACCGGTTTGTCTGGGACATGCGGCATCCGATCATTCCTGGAGTCCCGGGTGTTTACATTGAGGCGAGCTACAGAGGACACAAGGCTCCCCCCGGAAAATACCGCTTCACGCTTGCCCTGAATGAACAGAAGGTCTCCTCTGAAGCGGAGATACTTGCCAACCCTTCGTATCCGACCACCGCGGAGGAGTATGCAGAATTCGACTCGATGATGAGCAATATGGAAGAAAAGGTCACATCGATGCATATAATGGTGAACTCGCTGAATGCCAAGCGTTCTCAGCTGCAGTCCTTGCTCAAGTCCCTTCCGAATGACTCGAAATTCGCTCGTGCTCGTGAAGACGGGAACGCTCTTCTGAACAAGATGAAGGCCTGGGACGACGATATGGTTCAGCGAAAGACACAGGCGTATGACGATGTCGAGAACTTCCAGAACAAATTCTCGGCAAACTACATGTTCCTTATGAACCAGACCGAAAGCGCGATCCCGAGGGTCACTCGGCCTTCGATCGAACTGAAGGAACAGATGGATGCCGAGTGGGAGGCACTCAGATCAAGGGCGTTGGAGATCGTAAACAAGGATATCCCGGCATACAACAGAGTGCTCTTCAACGCAGGTATCGGCGGCATCTGGAAAGGCGTGTAAGCCCGGCGGGGCCTTCAAGATTTGAAATTCAATCTCCTAAACAGAAAGATACACGGCTGGGTATCGGTAATAATTGCGCTGCCGGTCATCGTGATCATTGCGACGGGCCTTCTGCTGCAGCTTAAGAAGGACGTCGCCTGGATCCAGCCAAGTGAGGTCCGCGGAACGGGCAATGTCCCGGAGATCTCCCTTGAGAAGATCCTTGAGGTCAGCAAGGGTGTGCCCGAAGCGGAGGTCGAGACCTGGGACGACATAAACCGCCTGGATGTAAGGCCTTCAAAGGGAATGGTCAAGGTCCGCGCGCAGAACGACTGGGAGATCCAGATCGATCTGCAGAAAGGAACGGTGCTTCAAGTAGAGTATCGGCGATCGGACCTGATCGAATCGATCCATGACGGGTCCTTCTTTCACGACTATTTCAAATACCTGGTGTTCCTTCCCGCAGGGATCTGCCTTTTTTGTCTCTGGCTCACGGGACTATATATGTTTTTCCAACCGAGATACGCACGGTGGAGAAGAAGTCGCTGACACCTCCCGGTCCTTGAGCGCTCGGTACAGATTCAAAGTTCGACAATTCAATGCTTTTCCTAAAATTCCAATTCTGCGAGGTAAAAATGAGATCGATCCTGTCTTTTGCTCTTTCCGCCTTTTTGGCGGTTTCCGCCGGCTATGTGTTCGCACAAGAACAGCCTGAAGAAGATGAAAAAGTTGGCACGATGTCCAGTGCCACTTTCAAATCGCTCGTGCTGCGAAGCATCGGGCCTGCCTATATGTCGGGCCGGATCTCAGACATCGCAGTTGACCAGAAGAATCCGAACACCTGGTTCGTCGCGGTAAGCTCAGGCGGGGTCTGGAAAACGGAGAATGCGGGCACAACCTGGAAACCCGTTTTCGACAAGCAAAAGGTCTATTCGACGGGCGACGTCACCATAGATCCAAGCAATTCCAATGTCATTTGGGTGGGCACAGGAGAGAACAACGGAGGCAGGCATATCAGCTTTGGCGACGGCGTTTACAAGTCTTTAGATGGCGGAAAGACTTGGAAGAACATGGGTCTGGCTGAATCCGAGCGCATCGGCGACATCGTGATCCACCCCGAAAAACCCGATACGGTCTGGGTTTCCGCGCAAGGGCCTCTGTGGTCGAGTGGCGGCGAGCGCGGCCTGTATAAAACGACCGACGGAGGCAAGACATGGCGTAATGTGCTGGAGATCGACGAATGGACCGGCGTCGCTTCCCTTGTGATCGATTCTCGCAACCCCGATAAACTCTACGCCGCGACATGGTCCCGTCAACGCACGGTCGCGAACTATGTCGGCACCGGAAAAGGATCCGGTATTCACACCTCTGATGACGGCGGCGAGACCTGGACGAAACTGAAGACAGGGCTACCGAAGGGCAACATGGGCAAGATCGGACTGACGATCTCGCCAATGAACCCCGATGTGGTTTACGCCACGATCGAGATAGATAACCGCGAAGGCGGCGTATGGCGCTCGAGCGACCGGGGTGCCAGCTGGACCAAGATGTCGGACGAGGTAGGCGGCGGAACCGGCCCGCACTACTATCAGGAACTGTTTGCCGATCAGCACCAGTTTGACCGTATCTACATCGTCAGCAACAACAGCAAGGTATCCGACGACGGCGGCAAGACCTGGAGCCTGATCAGTACACGCAGGAAGCACGTTGATGACCACGCGATCGCATTCCACCCGACGGACCCGGACTTTGTCTTGATCGGGTCTGACGGCGGCATCTATATGTCCCACGACAGGATGGAAAACTGGCGTTTCATACGAAATCTGCCGGTCACACAGTTCTACAAGATCGATGTCGACAGCAAGAAGCCGTTCTACAACGTGTATGGCGGAACGCAGGACAACTCAACCCAGGGCGGTCCGAGCCAGACCGGCCGGACAGACGGCATCAAGAACAGCGACTGGTTCCTGACACAGGGCGGAGACGGTCATCAGCCCGCCACAGAGCACGGAAACCCGAACGTTATGTACTCTCAGTCACAGCAGGGATTCCTGACGAGGCGTGATACGACGACTGGTGAAACTCACTTCATACAGCCCCAGCCGAAACCGGGAGAGCCTGCAGAGCGATTCAACTGGGATGCACCGATCAACGTGTCAACACATGACCCGAAGCGCATTTACCATGCTTCACAAAGGGTCTGGCGGTCCGATGATCGCGGGGACAGCTGGACCGCCATCTCATCTGACCTGACCAAGGATGGCAATCGTATGCATATGCCGATGATGGGCCGGACGTGGTCCGTGGAGGCCGGATGGGACCTTTACGCGATGTCCAACTACCACACCATCGCCAACTTTTCTGAAAGTCCCGTTGATGAAAACATCCTCTGGGTCGGCACCGACGACGGGCTTATCCAGGTGACTACTAACGGCGGCAGAAACTGGACGAAGATCGATCTGGCCGACGTTGACGGTGTGCCGGCAACGGCTTATGTAAACGACATCCGCGCCGATCTGTTTGACAAAGATACCGTCTATGTCGCCCTCGACAATCATAAGTATGGTGATTTCAAACCGTACCTGATCAAGTCCACCAATCTCGGCAGAAGCTGGGAGTCGCTGGCGGGCAGCCTGCCGGAGAAGCATCTTGTCTGGCGCATCGTTCAGGACCACGTAAATAAGGACCTTTTGTTCCTCGGAACAGAGTTCGGCGTTTTCTTTACCGTTGACGGCGGCAGAAAATGGATCGAGCTGGATGGCGGGATCCCGACGATCTCGAGCCGGGATGTAAAGATCCATAGGGAAGAAAACGACCTGGTCGTCGGCACTTTTGGCCGCGGCATCTATATTCTCGACGACTATACGCCGCTCAGGACCATCAATGCCGGCGCGCTGGAAGAAGATGCCCTTCTTTTTGCGCCCGGACGTCCCGTCAAGTGGTATCAGCAGGACGGCCTTTTTTCTGACACAGACGGCGACGATGCCTATGTCGCAAAGAATCCTGAGCACGGGGCTACCTTCACATACTTTCTGAAGGACAGCATTATGACGCTCAAGGAGAAGCGGCAGGAAGCCGAGAAGAAGATGGAGAAGGAAAAGGAGTTTCCGAGATACCCGAGCTGGGAAGCGATCGAAAAGGAGATCGAGGAAGCAAAACCGGGAGTTTATCTGGAGATCCGAAATGAGGCAGGTGATCTTGTGAATCGTCTGCCGGCTGCGACCAAGAAAGGGCTGCACCGCATTACGTGGAACATGACCTATGCGTCTCGAGACGCCATCACGGGTGTTCGCACGAGTAACACGAACCGTCCTCCATCAGGTATCCCGGCGGCTCCGGGGCAGTACACGGCGACGTTGTTCAAACGCGAAGGCGGCCGGGTCTCGCAGATGGCCCGCCCCGTTTCCTTCGAGCTAAGACCGATCCGCACAGGCTACCTTGAGGGCTCATCTTACGAGGAAACACTTGAGTATCTGAAGGAGGTCGCCGAAGCGCAAAGGCGGTCAACGGCTCTCGCGGCGGTCCTGAGCGATATGCAGAAACAGATGGAACTGCTCAGAACGGCTATCGACCGTACACCGGGTGATGTTTCTGCGCTTGAACGGGACTATGCGGCAATACGTGATGAGATGAATGCGCTTGATAACGATCTGAACGGGCTCGACAGCCGTTTCCGGATGGGCGCGACACCAACGACTACGGCGACACGGATCCAGCGTGCGGACTGGATAAGCACTTATGGGCCGACCAAGCAGAATCGGGAGCAGTTCGCTTACGGTCTGCAGGGCCTGAACGAAGCGGTCCGGCGAATCAATAGACTGAAGGAAGAGTCGATTCCTCGATTCCAGAAGGCACTAATTGACGCAGGAGCGCCCTGGGTTCCCGGTTCTGTCATTCCGTTAAACTAGGTCGCACTGCCTGCTTCTAGGTAGGTCTGCGTGTCATGGGAGATTTAAGGCTTCGTCCGCAGGGGTCTCGAATCGACCGATCTTCCGAAGCTGGTCCGCTACTCGCGCCTTAAGAAAGAAAGCCCGGCCGAATATGACCGGGCTTTTTTGAAATGGTGATCCGACCAGGGCTCGAACCTGGGACCCACTGGTTAAAAGCCACTTTCTACGGATTGGCCATTCTTCGTTAATCCCGCATCTAGCCTTAAAACACTTGCCTATACGCTCCCCTTGTTTCTATAATGCCTTCGCTCAACGAATCTGAATAGTCCCTTAATAGTCCCTTAACTGGAGAAATCAAAATGCCTCGAAGGAAGAAGAGCCGCTATGGGAAGTATGTTTTCTACGACGCAGCTGGAAGACTCTACGCAAGGGTACAGATCCGACAGAATGACGGATCATACAAGACGATCAAGAAGCGGGCGGAAAACCTGACACACGTTTCCCAACTGGCGAGTGAAATCAAGGGACAGTACTCAGCTCGTGGGCAGCGATTCATTGAGAGCCGTGATATGCGGTTTGAGGATCTGGCAGCATGGTATAAGGAGGAATACCTTGTAGAAGCTGTTTACGACAAGAACGGAGTGAAGGTAAGTGGAATGAGGTCATGGAAGGCCGAAAGAAACAAGCTCGATCGGATCTCCCGCTTCTTCGTGAAGATGAAACTTGATGAGATAACGGCTGATGATCTAACAGCTTTTAAGCGAAGGCGGAGTAGAGATGGTGTTTCGATCACGACGGTCAATCGTGATCTCGAGCTCCTTAGAACTATGTTCAACCGAGCTGTCCGGAAAGGCTGGCTAAAGGTCAATCCCTTTCGTTACGGCGAGCGACTTATTGAGAAGTCCTTAGAAAAACGGAGAAGCCGCACAATCACAAAACAGGAAGAGGCAAGGCTTCTTAAGGCAGCAAAGCAAAAGGACTCATACTTGTACTACGCTCTGTTGATGTTGAGGGACACGGGGGCCCGGCCTTCCGAGATCTACAACGTGAATGGCAATGCCGGCCGACCTGTTAGGTGGAAGGATCTGCAAGAACATGATTTCAAAGCATGTACCCTTTACTCCTTCAAAGGAAAGCGTGTTGAATCCAGAGTGGTTCCTGTTACAAAAAGGCTGAGTGTTGCACTGACCGAGCTATGGTTGAAATCAGAAATGGAACTTGACTCATTTGTCTTCCCAGTGAAGTCCTTCAAGAAGACATGGTCTTTGGTCAGGCAGGAAGCGAACCTTCCGGATCTCCGGCTTCGTGACCTGAGAAGGGACTTCCGTACCCGACTGGCGAAGAAAGGGTTCCCAGATCATCTGGCTCAACGATTGCTCGGACACAAGACTGCGACAATGTCCTATAACTACACGGAAGCGGATGAAGAGGCTGTACACCTCGCTAGAAGGATGCTTGATGCTGATGATGATGGGACTGGTCCTTTGGGATGAAAGGGCAGACGGCAAACAAAGATCTTGGTGGAGATACGATTTGACTTACGGAATACGAGTAAACGTTGAAGCAATATTTTTGGATTCGGCGGACCAAGAATGGGAGCAAGCGAAGCGACACCTTTCTTCGGGCGAGTACGTAGACGAGGAATCCGGCGAGCTACGGAATGCAAGATTGCCAGATTCACGTGAGTCGTTCGGATACTCGATTCGAGCAGTTGTCGGCTGGGCGATCTGCTTGGAAGCATTCATGAATCTGGCCTGGAACAACTCTGAAGAAGAACGACTGCCTGAGAAATATCGGCATGAATCTGCATTGAAGGAGCTTCGCACGAAAGACAAAATTCGCACAATTTTGAAGGCGTACGATTACGACCTTGGTCAACTAACTTGGTTAGACGATCTCTATAAGTTGATTAAACTCCGGAATAGAATTGTCCACTTTAAGGATGAGGTTGCGTACGTAGGATATGAATTTGCTCCGCCATTCTCCTTAGAATTTGAAGAATCAAGAATGATCTCATTTCGCAATGCACTTGGTGAGATTATTGCTAGTCTCGATAGCCGGCTGAATCTAAAGACTGGGCTTCCTGATGGAAAGGCGGAGTGGGTGACGGAACTCTGAATGGTGGTGAGGTTCTGAACATTCCTACTTAAATATCTCCGGCCAGTTCTCTCGGTTCAACTCATCAATGTTGCGACGCCAGTCCGTCTTTGAAGCCTCTTCACGTTCATTTTCCCTCCTCTCTTTTAACTCTTTTCTCCTCTCCTTCTTCTTCATATTCTTCTTTGTGCGGTTGTAGCTGTCAGTACATCTCCTAGTACATGACAGCTTATTTTTGGGCTTGGCATAGAAGAGCTCTCCGCACCATCGGCATGGTCGTATGCGATCGAGATCTAATCCAATTAAGGTGAGAACCACGTCATCCAAACCCGTTGTCACAAGACCATCTTTAATCTGCAACTCAAGGCCGAGAGGAATGCTCTCGAATCGAAAAGGAGAAAACATACGCTTCAGAACCTTCTCGTGAATGTGAGGCGACTGTGAAAAAACACGCCCTGCAATTTGATGTTCACATAAGAACCTATCGTAAGTTAGAAGGTACTCAAGATCGTCGCCTGACCCCTTGTCGTCAAGATATTCTTTGAACTCTTTATATTGCTCGAGCCTCGTGTCGATCTCTTTCCTAATCAACCCAATCTCTTCTGCTTTCAATTCCTCAAGCCTCAGTCCGAATAAGCCAATTCCCTTTTTCTTCAGAACCACGTCATAAACTATGTGGTCGAGATCCGTTAGCCCGTGAATAAGAGGCAGTTTGTTCGCAAGAAATAATAAGTGATCTAGACTCACACGACTCACTCCCATATAGGTAACATCGACGCTTACGACTCAATCGAAAAATTCTTCAATTTAGGTGGTGCCACTTTCTGACAGTCCATCACTTAACTATGCAACGATTCGTATTCTAAACTCGCATTCGTATTCGACAAAGAGCTCCGTTTTTGGAAAAAAGAAATTCCGTTTGCAGACCAGATTGAAGTAATGAGTAAACACAAGGACAACAAACGAGATTCCATTTTGAAACTGATCCTTCCTGAATCAGAGGTGCAAGAGATTGCCGAGCAGCTACACGATCTTCATGGAAAATTGGATCTGCTCTTGGAGTACATAGCAATCAGGCAAAAGGACGCAGCGGATGTCCTCGGTGTGCACACTCAAACGATTACAAATCGGGCGAAGAATGGACGATTGAGTCCGCTCCAACGAGATGGATCAAGACTCAATTATTTTTCTTTGAGCGAGATTGCCGGACTGAAGAAAAGAAGGAAGGACTGACAAAAGAAGAAGGCCTGTCGTTTGAACGTCAACCAAAACACACAAACGACAAGCCCGGTTAGCTAGGCAGCCTTTCAACTGCCGATGCTTTTTAACTTGGAGACTGGGCTGTTACGCCGGCTCGCAAGCCGTTTTGTATTGTAGCACGCCTCGGTCTCAATGACTTGAGGAAACTACTAATGACTACGCTACTCGCCCTTGAAGGCAATGATTCTAAACCACCCCTTTCCCAGTTCTCCGAGAAAGACATCCGCATTGCGAAAGCTGAACGTTCAATGGGACTTTGGATCTCTGAGGTTCTCACAGCTCAAGACTCCGAACAGCTCCTCCTGCGTGCCAAGAAAATAGAATGGTGTAGCGAAGAATCAAATATTTATCTTGTCAAAGAAGATGAGGTCGTTTGCGGTGAACGTTCCAATTCATGGTACGGACGATTGCAGCGATGCTCGGCACGCCTCTGTCCGTCCTGCAACGCTCGTCACTGGGCAAAAGCTCGATCGAGCTACGGAACTGGAATTGAAGAAGCGATCAGCCATTCTGAGAGTTACAAAGCGACCGCAGTGACACTAACTTTCCCTGCTGAGCTATTCCAGGGTCTCACATTTACCGAAGCATATCTGAAGACGAATGACCTCTGGCGAAAATTCTATAGGAGCCGAGCATTCACGGATTTTTTTGAAGGAGGAATCAACCGGCAAGAAGTCACAAATGGAAGAGACAGCAAGCGACCTGTCCGAATACATTTTCACTTGTTGTTGTTTTCTACGCAGGCTGTTGCTGTCCCAAACCGTGCATTCATGATCAAGATCTGGACCGACTTTTTGAAGAAGCACCTTCCGGATCTTCCGGGCCTCGAACAGAACGCTGTTCAGGTCGGATATCAAAGAGTGCTTTCACATTCGTCTCTGTTTAAGATCTTCAACTACATGATGAAGCCTGACCAACTTTCATCCCTAGATGAAGGCTTGATAATTCAGCTCGCTAGCCTAACTCGCTTTCCACGAATGATTTGCGATTTCGGATGTTTTAAGGAATGGAGGAAAGCGCACCAGACAGGTCAGCCCGAGGATCCTATTCTTGATAACAGGGATATAACTGACAATCGAGAAGAGTCGACCAGTTGTGACCCTGAGGAGAAATCGGATTCCGATTACGCATTTGAAAGCGAAGTAAGTCGTAAGACCAACAAGAGATCTCCTGAAATCCCTGTTGAAGTAATGCTCTCGGAGTACCGGAAGATGATTGTCGAAAGACGTCGGCAGAGGATGAAGGAATTGCGAGAAGAGTACCCTCTCGCTGAATTTATCACTCTTGCCGGGCTGCGGTTTTGAATTTCCACTACAGACCAAGTAGCCCTTTAAGTATTTCTGAAAGCGATCTGTGAGCCACGTCAGGACTTGCCCCGGACGTAGCTGTAGCGTTCGACTTTCCAATGCAGATCGAAAGTAGGAACGTTGCATGGCTGACGAGAACACCACGCCCTTTCATCAGGAAGTCCAAGGCTAGTCATAAGTACAACGTTGATCGCCGTCGCCTGGAAACTCGAGTTCCTTGCGGGCACACGCTAATCATGATGAAGCCACCCTTCCAGACGGCAAGCTACCCAACGGTGTCCTCAACTTCCAGGAGCTTCACTCTTACTCATTGAAGTTCAAGTCGTTCGTAGAAGCCCAAGAAATGTGCCAGTTAAATAGATGATACTTCTCAAGAGGCGATATTCCGATAAAATCTTACAGATCGAGCTGGTAGTTCTTATCAGCCTCTATACATTGCTCGCAACGAATCCACCGCATTTGAGGACTAGCGGTTTTTGAGGCCTACTTAACAGCAAGACGAACCGCTGTTAGAGTGAGTCGAACTCACAGCACCCACTTGACGAGATAGCCCCGAATATCATTATGCCTTTAGCAGAATCCATAGCATCCGCCTTAGCAGTAGAACTCGGCAAGAAAGCGTATAGAAGGCTCACGAGTAGGACGCCTGTTAGTTTGGCGATCCAAACGGCGTCCGTGAGACTTGCTAAAGAGGGACTTGAAATCGAAGGGCACCTTAAGAGCTGGATAATCAGCAAAGAGTTTCAGTCAATTTGTAAGGACGTAGTATCTACAAAGATCTCAGCGACTGACGAATCAGTGTTGATGTCTTTCATTGAATCCGTCGATTTGTATCTCGGGGAGGAGGCGACGGACGAAAGAAACTTGGAGGTAGCAGAAAGAGTAGTCACCGTCTTCTTAGAGGAGATGGAAAATCACCTACTTAATTCGGAACAAGGACTCACCACGCTCTCGAGCCAGGTAAAAGAAGGAAATGAAGCAAGCAAGAGACGAGAACAAGAACAAACGTCGCTACTCAAACAGATTGTTGCTCAGACCTCAAACCTGCCCTTTGGCGAATTTCTTGAATCGACAGAGGGTAAACTGAAGGACCTTCTCGAAGTCACGTCCGACAAACTCAAGGATCGTAAGTATAAGGACGCCCGGAACACCCTCAATATCGTTCTCGAAACCGTTCCAGTAGAGTCCCTGGGCAGGTCCTTGATATCAAGAATTGAGAATCAGCTCGGCGTATGTGAACTGATGGTCGGTGAGCGGGGGGCAGCTAGATCTCACTTCAACAGGTCGCTGGAACTTGAGCCAGACAACCCCAATACATTGGGAAACTTGGCGATGTTGACGTTTATGGATGGCAACCTGAAAGACGCAGTTTCAGTAGCAAGACAAGCAGTGAAAGTTGATGCAAGACATAGTCAGTCAACTTCAATCCTGATTCGTGCACTCCAGAAAACATCTGGAATCGAAGCCGTGAGTAGTCTAATAAAAGAGAAGCCTTGGGTCAGGGACGATGCGAACTGTCTTCTAGGACTGGGAATAGCGTATTACGAGGAAGAAAGATTTGACGAGGCCACCGAATGTCTAGAGAAAGCGATTGCTATAGAAGGCTTCGACAAATCTTGTTATTTAATACTCGGAGCTTCGCACATCAGTCCAGTTTTAAAGAGTTTGCAAGTAGATCCTCCTCTGGCGTGGAAGCTTCCCGATACAACCTATTCAAGACTAGAAAAGGCCCTCAAGTATTCGGATCTAGCCGTTAAAAGTTTTGGCCAGAGTGAAGCGAGAACTGACAGAATCGAAAGCTACAGGTTGAGAGCTTCTGTAAACTCATTGCTAGGCAATTACAGTGACGCAATTGAAGATTGCAATACAATCATCGACATTGACCCGGATAACGATGCCGCAAAGGACATATTGGCACAATCGCTCTTTGAGGATGGAAAGTACCGGGAAGCGGAAAAGGTGTATAGGGCGATCGAAGACCAGGAAGTCCTCGATCGGACTGTTTACCAAAGAGCCTTTTGTCTTGCAAAACTTGAGCGGTTTCAGGAAGCCTCCACCGTTCTTAGTGAGAATTGGGACCCAACAGAGTTTTCTTCAAGAATGGTCCTTATTGCCGACATGTTCCTGAATGTTCACATTCTTAGCACTGCCGAACCACACGCAGTTGCGAAGGAGGAAATTGAAAAATACGTAAGTGATCCGGAACTGGACGAAAATTTTCATGCTCGGATTATTCGATCTAAGCTTTTGATGGGATCCGGCGAATTTGAGCGTGCGAGGGTTGAACTTGAGAGCTTTCTGACTATTGCGTCTGCTAATCAGGCTATACAGCTGAAACTAGAACTCGGCACTCAGCTCGCATTCCAAGGAATATGGACGGACGCTGCCGTCTATTTGGATGAAGTTGTTTCTCCCGGGGTACCAACTGAAACCGCATTCGTTTACGTTGAGACGCTCATCAATTCAGGGCGAGATAAGGATGCGTTGGCCTTTCTTACCAGGGTTCGAGAAGAGATCGAATTTGAATTACGTCTTGTCGAGATTGAAGTTGGACTTATGGAAACTCTTGGCTTCATTAGCAAAGCATATGAATTGCTTGGCGAGCTCTGCGAGGTAGAAAGCAATCCCATCTACCTGCTTGAAGCGGCAAGGTTGTCCATAAGACTTGGCGAAAGCGAACAGGCAACGAAGCTGGTCTCTCAAATAGATCGAAGTGCAATTGCTTCAGACTCAAGAGCCCTTGCGAAGCTGTCTCGACTTACTTATGTCTTAGGACTTCCAGATGCTCGAGATTTGGCGTATAGAGCTTTGTTGACCGATTACGGCAATCCGCAGATGCATATCAACTACCTTGGAATTTGCGTGCACAGTGAGAATGAGAACGAGCAAGTTGAACTGGATGTTGTTGATGTGGAGACTGCAGTAACGCTTAAGTATGACAATGGAAATGAACAGGTTTTTGTTCTATCCGATTCTGACCCCAGTAACCATTTGGGTTTAACCTTGCGACAAACAGATAGTCTTTCTGGAAAGCTATTGGGAAAGAGAGTTGGTGATGCTGTCGCATTAAAAGAGTCAGAGTTCGGTGACCTGAATGCTAAGGTCATTTCCGTAACAAGTAAGTACACCTTTGCCGTCCGACGATTACTGGCGGACTTTGAAAGACTTTTCGGAGCAGACAATAGGCTCCTTAGCTTAGACGTAGGCGAGGATGACTTCTCTCTCTTCTTTCGCCAGTTGGATCGCAGGTTTGCACATGTGAGCCATGTTCTCGAACTTTATAAGCAGCATCAATTGCCGGTTAGTCTTGTATCTAAACTTGTTGGGCGATCCAGGTTAGATTCGTGGCTTGCACTGACAGCGAAAGAAGAGGGCCAACTCTTTTTTCGAGGTGGAGAAAGGGAGCTATTGGCCATCGATAGCGATTGTAAGGATGTAGTAATCGATTTGATAGCTTTATTGACCGGCGAAAGTTTAAATCTCTTACAATTACTCGAAAAGAAATTTGGCACTATTTACTACTCGCAAGAGCTCTTTGAGGAGTTGAATCAATGCATTGGTGAGTCTCAGAACACGAAGAAGAGTTCCGAAACTGTTTATCGAACTAGCGAGGGCAATTACAATTTTGTCAGTAATTCCGGTCTGCAAGAAGCTAGGTTAGATCGGCTGACACGAATCAAGGAGTTTCTGACCAATTCTGCGACAAGAATCGAAGGTGCAACTAGTGAGATCGGTGACCGTGCCAAAGTAGATGAAATAGCAAAGGTATTAGGTCGTACTGCCTTATCAGCAATTGCAATAGCAAAAACAAAAGGGATTCCGCTGCTTGTTGACGACTTAGGGATATCCACCATAGCTGGCAAAGAATTTGACCTCCCGTCCTACTCCTTTCAAACAGTCCTCTTGAGTGCCCTGGAATCGGGTGACTTGCAGGAAGAGGAATACCACGAATCGATTATGAAACTCGTGTTATCAAACTACAGATCTCCTGTGCTTACGGTCAAAGACTTCTTGTGGGTTTGTCAGCGATTTAGTTGGCGGCTCGAGCCAGAAGTGAAGTACTTCCTTCGGGAATTGGAGGATGCTCAAACATCGGCCTTATTCGTAGCAAACGTGACTTCTGAACTAGTTAAAAATGCTTGTCTGAATCTGTCCCAAGACGTCTCTCGAGATTTGTTCATCGATTTTCTTTTAACATCACTAGGCAAAAGAAGCGACGTTACTGAAGTTGTGAGCCGTCTGAAAATGCTTCTAGTTGAACGGATGAGACTATTGCCTGTTTATCTGCCCAAAGTACTCGCAACTATTCGTATTTGGGAACAAGTGAAAGGTTACTAGGTTTACAATCAAAAGTCCCCAAGAACAAGCGAATAGCACTGTGTAATCAGTCGTTCAAGAAGAACTCTATTGCGATTGGATGTCATTTTCTTGTTCGATGACGTAAGTTGCGAATCTCTCGATTAGCTCCTTCGAGATCTCTCGGATTTCAGACAACTCTTCTTGGGTCGCTTCTCGTAGAAGATCGGAGAATTTTCCCTGGTGTCTACCCTGTTCAACAGGGTACTCATTCGTGATGTTTCCGAATTGGCTCAACTTATCTTTTGAAATCCCTAAAGCCTTTAGAATCCCAAGATCTTTGCCTAATCGTTCCCTGAGCAGTTCTCGGATCTGATAGAGGTGGTGAAACTCGTTTCTAGGATCTAAAACTGATGAGTGGTAAAACTCCATCAGCTCTCCTACAGCTCGATCTTTCAAAGATGCCTCTCGCACAAGGTTTAGGAATCTCTCTTCTTTTTCTTTTCTTTCGTTCTTGGAATCTCGAATGATATTTCCGTCCCTATCCTCGATGACAAAGTCCATTTTTTCCCTGAAAGACAATTTCTCATCTACCGAATGGAATCCGTGGTTCTTGCGATTTCCATCGTCATCGATCGAGGTGAATGTACACCCGCCAAATTCAAACTGTCTGTGATTGAGCAGCTGGCGTGCCAGGAACTCTCTTCTAGCGAGTTCGACAATCTTGGCCTCCAAGGCTGGGGATGCGACACTTTCAGACCCAATAAACTTAAACTTGACGATACCTTGGTCAATCGTCAGGATTCCTTCATCAACTTCACAACTGAACTCAAACTCGAAGAAGTCTTCAGGTGAATACTCAAACTCTAGTTCTACAGCGTGCATTGATTCTCTGACCTAACGCATTCGTATTCATGAAATGACAAGTTACCCCGAATCAACAAGCCATCAATATCGCCTCTCAGAAAACCGGATCGTATTGCCGTGAACCCATCCGGAAATTCGATTCCCTATGACGACAGCAAACCACTGCCCTTTCTGTTGTCGGACCGTTACTGAAAACCCTCTGGGCAATACTTCCAATACTTCTGAGCTGTTAGAAGGGTATCTCCGAAGATTGGCGTTCTCGGTTATTACAACGGCCTCAACGTCCAACTGATCTTGAAATTCGCTGCTCTGGTCCCTTACAGATGAGATCCGGTCGTACAGAATCCGTGGCACGGTGCCTCCGTCTTCCTTGAAAGTTCGGACAACGCCTTTTAATTCTGATTCTGAATGGAGGCCCACAGAAATGGTCTTACTTCTGGTGTCTATGGCGAGCAATGAAATCTCGTCTTGACACATGTGAGCCCTGCAACCTTCGGCAAAGACTACACCATTGTCCACCCGGACCTCTGGAGATACGTCCCAGTTCCTCATAAACAGGCCGAACCTGCCCTTCAACAGTCGCTGTATCCGATTCTTCAGCTGCGGACTACCGTCAAGCATCACAGTGGGAAACTCACCTTCGTACCTGGTCAGCCTCTCAAAGTTCATACTCTCAGTGTCGGACGGCGAGGGTTCTTCAGATCCGTCCGTCGAAGGAGGATCAATCATATGTTGTGGATCGGTCGTATCGGCAAGTGAGTCTGACTGAGTCGCCACTTCAGGCTCGACTTGATCCTCCCGAAAGTAGCTCGAAACGAATGCGATCGTGTAGATAACAACGAGTAAGCCGATCATTCCCGCCGCTACCTTCCAACTGGTTGGTATACGCCAATCATGGCTCGGTTCTTGGGACGAATCTCCGGAAGTTTCGCCAACTTCGGTTTCAGCATCGTCGCCAACATCCTCCGGTTCACGGCTTTCTTCGGACTCGCTCTCGGAAGTTGTCTCATCGGCTGGATTTCTCGCTGCGGACTCAAAGTATGTTTTGAGCTGATCGTAGGAGTCATTGATCTCTTTGAGTTTTTCTTCAGCTCGTAACTTTCTAGCAGTTCCTTCGGGAAATCGATCTGGATGCCACGCAGCAACGTGATCTTTGTAAGCCTGCTTCAGCTCTTCCAAACTACAACCCTCCTCCAAACCCAGGACGGCGAGCAGTCGGCTTAGTTCATCTTTTTTCACATCAATCTAGAATCAACGAATATGGGCAGATCAAAGACTGGAATCCTATAAGGACTCCAATACATCCGAGCAATCCCTGTCTACCGCTTCCTCGATCTTTTTCGAGGTGTCACTCCTAGCTCCTTTCCCAAGTTCTCAAGCCAGTGCTCGGAGTGAATAATTCGCCTAACCTTTTTGGAATGTTCTCGAAGCAACTCGGACTTCGACAAACGGGAAAGTGTCCGCCAATCACCTCGGAGCACGTACAAAGCATTACCGTATTTGGGACATTCGAGAACAACTCGCTCAGTTGCCTTGAATCGGAACACAACATATCCATCAAAACTATCGATTCCGACATAGCACTTGGATGGACTAAACGAGGTAATGATTTGACTAAGGCGAGATGGATCGATGTGACTTGGAACGATTGACGTGCTCTTTAACTGCCTTACTATCCCCGCAACAGTGATCTCACCTTCCGGGAAAATCCGCCAGCTCACTGATGAAGGATCCAACTCGCCATCAGGATTGATCGCATTTCCGATCAGTTCCATTTCCTTTCTGGCTTTCATGAGAAGCTCACTGTCGGAATATGCACGGCGTTCTACGATGCTGCTCACCAATTCTTCCAAGCTCCCGTTCGCTACCCAAACCTCCAGAATTGGAACAAGTTCAGTCTTAACCCTTCTCCGAAGATCCCGGTAAATCGTCGAGCCCTTAAGGTTGGGGCTTCCCTGCTTTTCTCTTTTTATAATTCTGTCTCTGTGCGAGATGAGCGTCTTCAATAGCTTGCTTTGTTCATCCCATCTTGGGACGATCTCGGTCATGATTATCGCTCCCTCATACGAGGGATCGGAGACGTCCTTGACGATTTGGGACTTGAAACGAATGAGTGAATCACCATTTGGCCTCCGAGCCGTAGATTCCGTCATTTCGTCGATTACTCTTTCAAGGGCCGAGACTTCTTCTTTGATCTTAGAGATCCTTTGTTCCAGGTTCTCTAACTTTGCAAAGTTCGCTGAAGTTGACCTTAGGATTCGGGCAGCAGCACTACTCTTCGACTCAGCATTCTTCGTTTTCTCGGCGGCCAAAAGTCGTTTCATTCTCCGGAGCAATCTCGCAAGCACCGAAATGTTTAACTGATCCTCGATTCTCGAATAGAATGCTCGGTTCGTCGATTCGATCAATTCGAGCTTCTCTAATACAGGAAGGTTAGAGTCCGAAACCCAACCTTGGCCAAAGTCTTCGGAAACCACTACCGATCGAATTAGTTCATTCAGAAACGATTCCAGCCACTGTATGTCTTGACGAAGGTTGTCCCTGACATCTTTGGATTTAAAGCTCGGCACTTCGGAAAGAAATTCAAGAAGGGATTCAGCAGCATTCGTCAGCTCGACATTCTCGTAGTAATGAACCTCGAGATCCGAAAGCAGTTGGGTGCGGTTGCTGGAGATCTCTGATTCAAACAATTCCGTGACGTCACGATAGTAGGCCCGGAGAGCCGCCATCTCGTCTCGCTGTTCCGAAGGATCTGTCGCCGATTCAGCAAGGCTTACCGACCGCTTGAGATCTTCCAGACATTCAACAAAAGAAAGCGTCATGATTACTTCTCCGTATTTCAGCTAAAGTCCCTTCTAGTTCTCAATTTCAATTGCGGATTCCCGAGCCCCTGGATACTGCACATAGAAATGCTCAAACGCCTTTTTACATTTCTCATCGTAGATCCGTTTCGTGTAGACGGCCGGGAGGAGGTCTAGCATTTCATCGATCGTCAGCTGCACGGCAGCCTTGGTCTGCTGACGCTTCCTCCAGTCGAGCACCAGCTTCTCCTTCTTCACCTTCTCGAGCAGATCCCTTGCTACTTTCTTTACAGCAGTCTCTTCTTTTTCTGTTAACTCAGGTTCGGGTTTCGTAAGCAGGTCGAACAAGGCAAGCTCCTCCTCAGTGAGCCCTTCTTTGACCGCACGCTCTTCTTCTTCGGAGAGTGCCTGGGCGAACTCGACTAGTTCCTTGAAGAACTCCTCGAGGTTCTTACTACCGGAGTTGTATTCGTCGATCATCTTCTGAAACTTCTCGAGGTAGTCCATCCGAGAGTGATTAAGGTCGAGCATTCTGGTCAACCTGGCCTGAAGCAGATTCTTTAGCTTCTCCGCCTCGGTGTGCTTGCGGCTCGAAGTCTTGAACTTTTCTGCAAGGGCTTCAAAATCGATTTCGCTCAGATTCACGAGCCCTTGCCTTTCGCTCTCCTCGCCGGTCTCTGCTTCAATCCGGTAGGCCTCAGCTGCGACAGAACGATCGAGGAGGGCCTCAACTCGTTCCATAACATCTGAAACGTCAACAGTTGGATTTAGCTCAGTGATCTTTTGCCTAAGAACGGAGATCAGTATTGCGTCCGGAGCGATCTCATTTGCCATTCTGTCAGGCAGAATCGCCTTGAAAACTCTCCGTACAACCTGAGCTTCGACCATGTAGTGCTTCTTAAGGTCTTCGTCCTTTATCAACTTCTCAACAGCGTCATCAAGGAGTCCAACCTTCTCGAAGCCGCTTGCTTGAGTAATTGTGTCGAGGTCAATCCCGTTTGCCGAACAGATTCTCTTAAGTTCAGCGATGATCGACTGCAATTGCTCAACGAGAGCCTTCTTGTCCTTGATCGGCTCATCGCCAGCTGTTCCGTCGTCATCGGAGGCGTATATCGCCAGTGCCCTCTGTAGGTCACGGAACATGCCCACGTAATCCACTATGACGCCGGCGACCTTCCCTTCTGCCACCCTGTTTGCCCTGGCTATGGTCTGCATCAGGGTATGGTTTCGCATCGGCTTGTCGAGATAGATCGTGGAGCATGTAGGAACGTCAAAACCGGTGATCCACATTGCACAAACGAAGACCATTCGCAGGTTGCTATTCGGATCCTTGAACTTTTCGTCCAGGTCCTCGCTGACCATCCGCTCACGATGAGGCTTGATCTCGACACCTTTTTCCCGCAAGTCATCTATCTCGTTCTGGGACTGAGAAACCACGACCGCCATATCTGTGCTTTCCATCTGGCTTATGATCTCGTCCAGGCGGACTCGTCGATCGGCATCCTGTTCTGAGAACGATTCTGACTTCAGGCTCTGGATCTTTTCTTGCCAATATCTCTGCACCTTGTCATACATCTTCACGGCCGTCGCCTTGTCGATTGCGATGTACATCGCCTTGCCTTGATAACCTCTGCCTATGAAGTGATCCACTACGTCTTTCGCAATCGTCTCTAGTCGATCTTCTCGGCTGATCAAGTGATACTGGTTGGAAAACTCACGTTCGAGTTTCTTCTCTTGAGCCTCATCGAGCTCTGCCTCTTCAAGAATCGCCTCCATATCCGAATTGAACTGATCATTCGTGAGCTGCAGTTCTGGGATTCGATTCTCATAGTAAAGAGGGACCGTCGCTCGATCCTCGATCGACCGGCGGAAGTTGTAGACAGAGACATAGTCTCCAAAGACCTCACGGGTCTTCTCTTCCTGCCCCTTGATCAGAGGTGTCCCGGTGAAGCCTATGAAGGATGCTCTCGGTAGGGCGTTCCTCATGTTCAATGCAAAAACATCGTATTGACTCCGGTGAGCCTCATCGGTCATGACAATAATGTCACCACGTTCGGATAGCATCGGATACTCCGAGCCTTTATCTGTACGGAATTTCTGAATAAGCGTGAAGACGTATCGATGGTCCTCGGTGAGCAGCTGTTTGAGGTTCTCTCCGCTTGTCGCCTGGGCTCGCTCTTCTGTTACGGCTCCCGTGTTTACAAAAGTCTGGTAGATCTGGGAATCGAGATCGTCACGGTCAGTGATGACCAGGAACGTCCAATTTCCCTGTCGCTTACGCAGGATCTTCTGGGTGAAGAAGACCATCGAAAGCGACTTGCCGCTTCCCTGTGTATGCCAGAACACACCGATACGGCCGTTGGATTCTTTCGTCTTCTCTACAGACTCAAACGCCTGGTTTACTCCTAGGTATTGATGGTTCTTGGCTACCTTCTTGGCAAGGCCCCCTTTGACTTCCTCAAATACTGTGAAGTTCTCGACTATGTCCAGAAACCTCGAAGGCTCACACACTCCCCTCAATGCCGTTTCAAGAGAAATGACTCCTTGCTCTCCCTCGCTGTTTATCCGCTTCCACTCGAAGAAGTGTTCCCATCCTGCTGTAATTGAACCCACTCTGGTATCAGAACCGTTTGAAAGGACTACAAGGGCATTTGGCACGAACAGCTGTGGAACCGATTTCTTGTAGTCCCTCAAATTGTCCTTGAATGCGTTGTAGAGCTTCTTGTGGGCAGCTTTGAGTTCAATAAACAGAAGAGGGAGCCCATTGACGAATCCGACCAAGTCGGTCCGTCTTGTATAGAGCGAGCCTTCAATCCAAAACTGTGACGCCAGGAAGAAGTCGTTGTTCTCAGGCGAGTTCCAGTCAATCACCTTGACGGTCTCGTGGCGGGAAATGCCGCTTTCGTCCTTGATCGTCACCTTTACGCCGCCTTTGAGGAGTTTGTAGAAGTCGTGATTAGCATTGACTGGAATCAATGCGGACCGATCTTGCGTGAGCTCCTCAATAGCGAGTTCGATCGCCTCGGATGGAAGTTCGGGATTGAGAAACTTCAGCGATGTTCGCAAACGATGTTTGAGAATCACCTCTTTTCGGGATTGACGTTTTTCGCTCCCCGACTCGCCGAATGTTTCGCTGTAGAGGTTGGTGTGGTCCCAACCGAGCGACTTTAGAAGTTCGATTGCCGGCTGTTCGATGAGAGCATCTTCGGAGTATTCAGAACTCATACGGGATTGGCAAAGTCAGCGACGTCAATCTCGCCTGAGATCAGTCTTGGGAGAAGAAGGTTTCTTGTCTCGGCGAGTATGTCTCTACGTAAACCTAAGTTGCCTACGAGTTTCAAAATCGGTCGTACCAAAGAAGCAAATTTTTCTTGGATTGGTGCTGCTGGAATGAGGAGCCTTTCGTGTTCGAGAAAATAGGTGAACTTGAAATTCGAGATTCCTGTAGATTGAGATTGGTACTTCAGTATCTGTCGATCCGCATAGATCCTTTCCAAATGAAGTTGCAAAAGTTCAGGTAAGATTCTCTGTTTATTCACCCTCATCAACTTACAAAAGCTCGCAGGGATTACTGGACGATGCAATGACTCAATCAATTCTCGGCGAACCAAAACGCTTCTACCGACCGGCTGGTCTTTGCTTCCCCCCGACGCTTCAAGAATCACGTCACCATCTTCCAACCTTCTAGATTTGAAATTTGATTTCTTGTGATACCTAAGTGGAGCCCCGCCAATTGAGCAATGCTTCACAAATGGTATGTCGGTCCCACGGATAACGAATGCAGCAGTATCGAATTTCTCGTCAACCTTCTCTTCACCCCAACCTCCTCCGATGCTGTGAATCAAGATTTCTCCGACAGTTTCGATATCCCAACCTTCAGGGACCATCCCTAGTACAGATTCGACCATGTTCACATTCTTGTGGCCGGGAAAGCGGAACCTGACGAACCACTCTTCGTAGATTCGGCGAGCCATGTCCTCAAGGATGGCTATCCTGCGATTGTTGTTTTCGATGAAATCGTCATAGGCGGAGAGAGTGCTGGATATTCTTTGCTGTGTCGTTATGTCAGGGAGATCAATCTCGAAGTCCTCGAGGTCACCCTTCGTAAGGGCTTCCCGAGTCGCCCCACCTTGGGCGATCGATAAGAGTCGGGCTTTGTGTATGGGCGAAGTAAGGGTGTAGTGCACAAACTGCGGGTCGGCCAGTTCTGATTTGCATCGTATGATTGAAACGTGTTGGTTCACTCTTGCAGGCAAGATGTCAGAGGGAACCATGCAACATCTGGCTACTGACGCCCCCGTGATATTTAGTAAGACATCATTTTGCAGAACTCTAACGTTGTCGAGAGCACTGGCCTGATCGTGATCGATAAATGCAAGGGAGTCTCTCTCAAAACGAAAATCATGAACGTTAAGGCTACGGATTAAGGAAGTGCCGGAGTCCTTATACGATTTGCTCCCACCCCTCGGCGTCGCACCACTACCTATCTTTGAAGAAATATCTCCTAACCTTGACTTCTCCCAACTTTGCACAGCTGCTCCCTTTCCTTTAGTAACTATTCACGAAAATCGTTCTGAAGTATTTGATTAACTGCGTTCGATAACAACGCTTCAAGTGCTCTTGCCTCGGCATTGAGAGACTCCAACTCTTCGTTTAGCTCCTCGAGCCTCTCTTCAAAAACAAATTCATCTTGTTCCCGCTCTTTAACACCCACGTATCTTCCCGGGTTGAGACTAAATCTGTTCCCTTCGACCTCTGACAAGTCTGCGACCTTACAGAGTCCAGGAATATCAGTGTATTCGCCGTCAGGAAAATGCTCTGACATCAACCCATCGCTAGCTTGTAAGAACTCTGCTTCCTCTCCTCGATAGAGCCGAACAATGTTGGCAAGAAACTCTAATTGCTCTTCTGAAAAATCCCGATGAGCCCTAGTTATCTGTCGGAAGATGTGCCTGGCATCAATAAAAAGCACCTTGTCCTTTCGATAGGTTTCCGTCTTACCTTTGTCAAGAAACCAAAGCGTACACGGGAGTGTGACCGTAAAAAAGAAATTGCCGCTTGTCGCAACAATCACATCTACAGCACCGGTCTCAATGATTTTCCTTCTGATCTCTCCCTGGCTACCCCTTGCATCGCTAGCAGAGTTCGCCATAACAAATCCAGCCCTTCCGGTATCGTTGAGCGAACCGTAGAAAAGCTGTATCCAGAGGTAGTTGGCGTTGTCATCCGTCGGGATTCCGAACGGGAAACGGGGATCATCGTTTACTCTCTCCTTGTCGACCCCTGACACATTGAACGGAGGATTCGCCATCACGAAGTCAAAACGCCCAAGTGCCTCGTGCGGATCCTCGTAGTAGCTATTGGCCTCCTTGATGTCGCCCGATAGACCATGCATCGCCAGGTTCAGCTTTGCCATACGCAAGGATTCGAGCACCTTCTCAGTTCCGTATATCGACAGCTGCTTACCGGGACTTTTCTGGTGATTTCGGACGAAATTGGCACTATGAACGAACATGCCTCCTGAGCCGCACGCCGGATCGAAGATTCGGCCTGAGTAAGGCTCAATGATCTCGACGATCAGACGGACGAGGCTCGACGGTGTATAGAACTCTCCTCCCTTCTGCATGGTCTTCATGGCAAAGTTCCCCATGAAGTATTCGTATATCTGTCCAAAAGCGTCACCTTCGATTTCGAGAGGTGCAAGTAGCTTGAACATCTCAACAAGAGTTGAGTTCGGAATCTGCTGATACGTGCGAGGGAGCACGCCGGCGAGGTCCTCGTTCTCCTCTTCGATCGCCGCCATCGCATCGTTGATCGCCTTTCCAAGATTCTCGGATTCAGGAAGTTCCAGGAGCTTTGAGAATCGTGCTTTCTCTGGCAGGTACACGACACCTTCTGCATGGTATGCAGTCTTTCCTATCTCACGGCGACCTGTGCCCGTGTCTCCGAGTTTCTCCTTTGCCTTGTTGAAGTTTCTTTCGGCGTAGCGGAGGAAGATCAGCCCGAGGACCGGAGCGGCGTATTGATTCGGGAGCAGGCCCGTGTTCGCCCACATTTGGTCAGCTGCAGACCACAGCTTCCCCGAAAGCGTTTGTATATCCGTCGCCATAGTTCGTGTAGAAGCAGGAGTAGAGTTGTATTAGTTCAGCCGTGCGGAAGTATACCCATCCCTGCTCTTTCTGTTAAGCAACGAAATTAAGAAAAATTAAGAATGATTCAGATTAATTCAGAATCCGCTAGATTGAGACTGCCAGGTTTCCTCGATGTGGGGCGGAACAGCTGAATTTGAACAACGGACAGGACTGTCGAGTTGTGAACGGTTGGGTAAAGCGTCTTTGTACTAGATTCAGAACACTCAGGTAATAGCTGAAACCGATGATAGATAAATTTCTTCTAGGGAAATAGACTTTAACGCTGCATAGACGCCTGCGGAAATCCTACAAACTATTGAGTGAAGAGCACTTAAAGCGAAATAAGGTGGTAGCAAGCAGCACATCGGACGTTAAAGGATATTGATATACTTAGGTCACTCGCCCTGCTTTAGTAAAATTCTTCCCGTATGAGGAATAGTAAGAGGTTACCGGAATCCATTAGACAGGTTATCACCCGTTTCGATGACGAATCCGAATGTGTAAGACTCGTCGCTTCGCTTCGCTGGCCTGACGGTATTCCCGTATGCCCCCGCTGTGAAAGCACCAAATCCTCTTTTGTATCGACCAGGAATTTTTGGAAGTGCAAAGGATGCAAGAAGCAGTTTTCGGTGAAACTCGGAACAGTCTTTAGTGGATCGCCAATCGGCCTGAACAAGTGGTTGGTCGCTATTTGGCTGGTTGCCAATAGGACAGCAGGCGTCAGCTCCTACGAACTTCATAGATCAATTGGCGTCACTCAAAAGACCGCTTGGTTCATGCTTCACAGGATCCGTCTTGCTATGGAAGTGGGAGGCACTGGACTGGTCGATGTTGAAACCGACGACAGCGACATCGGCAGTGTCGCAAACGATGAGCTTGAGACGAAGAGAATTTTAGAGATCGAGGACTGCGGTAAGGACTCGACTGCCGCCTTAATCGCAGCATTGAAGAATCGAGGCCAATTGCTTGCGGAGCTTACTAAAATGGCCAAGTTTTAGAACTTTCAAAACGAAACTAAGTAACAAATGGAATCCAGTTTAGCCCTTTTCCTGGACGACTGGGAAGCTTCACATTCGCTTGCTGCCGATGCGTGTGAAGGCATCAATCACTTAATCAAGTAGACGCCAGACGACGCACTCGTCAACAGGATCCAAGGCTTGTTCCCACTTCTGCAACGCACCCTCATGGTACCGACCTTTCATTTGAATCTATCCATCCACAAACATATATGGAGGAATAAATTTTTCGCTTAGAAGTTCGCCAGGCGAGGATAGAAAATGATTCCTGGAGATCGACGAATCCTTCAGTCCAGAAAGCTAGAGCCACAGCAATTTGACTGGCTATTGAGCAGCTCAATCGTCGAGGGTAAAAGGGGGGTCGACCTTCTGCTCCTTCTTATTACGCCACTCCTTTTCCCGCTTGTCGATCTCGTCTTTAGGCACACCGACGATTGTGGCTAACAGAGTTGAAAAGCGGTTGAGGCTAGCCTTGTCGAGTTGCTTATTCGTGCTCTTTTGGTTTACTTCCTTCCGAATCAAAGTCCGCATCTTCAATCTCCTTTAAATACTCTCTAAGGCCTTCCCTATCAAAATGAAAGGAATAGACTCCCTTCAAAGTCTCCCTTACTTCGCCCTTCAAATTAAGTACGGACTTCCGGATACGCCGCATTTTCTTGACGTCAGGTTGCAGGATTCGATTCTCCAATTGCTTCCAACTCTCGTATGCATTGAAATCGGCCGCTTGAAGTTCGACAGCTTCGTACTTGCGCTTAAACTGTAATCCGCCAAAGAGGAATGCTTCTTTAGCAGCAGGGTCGCTTATTGCATTCCGATAGCACTCGTTCACTTCCTGTTGATTGAGGTTACCAGACTCGAAAAAATACTCGATCGGATCCTCGTAACCCTTGCCTCGTGCCCATTCACCGGTGCTAGAGAGGCATGCATTCACCAGCACTCCATATGCCGATGGGGGATTTGGAGCTCTATACTCTTGAATCAACTCGTCGTAATCCTTCCACTCCAATGACCTATCTATATCTTTCAAAGTGTACTCTTTTACAATCTCGTGGAGTCTCCTAAGAACCCTAACCTTTCTGTCAGAGGTCCAACCCCTGAACTCTTTGTGACAACTCTCCAAATCCGTCATATGGAAACCCTTGACGTCCTCATCCCTGCAAACCTCCAACCAACTTTCACGAAAGTGTTCCCACTTCGCCACTTTGCTGACATAACCAGCAACGACAATCGTTCCAGATCGGGAACGGTCAGTACCACTTTCATCAAAGTAGGCGGAAAGCATAGATTCTAGAGGTCAATCGGATCCCAACGGCAAATGCACTGTGTGTAGTGCACTAGACTGTCAACTTCAGGTTTCAGACTGCCGTCTTGAGGTGTCTTATGTATATCATCGCCCGGAGGCTATTGGGAGTATTGCAGTTCATAAGTTACCGCCAACCTGGATGCATTGCTTTCTCAGAATCGCATAGATTCCAAGGTAACGGTTAATATCAGAAGTTGGAGCAGAACGGCTCGTAAGGAGATGTGAACTGAAGAACCGATCACACTGATTTAGACCCAACTAGGGTCGACATCCCATCGAGACCCGCTGAAATCCTACAACCATTAGAAAACAAGCAACTTAGCGGCAAAAGGACATAGATTGCGGTAAGTCGCTCGTAACGTTGCAATGAATCCTGGTGAAATCCTGTAACCACCTGATTGTAATAAACTTATGGCGAAAAACTGTGAGAACAGACACCACATCGGGCGTTACGGCCTACAAGGGTTTCTGTTGGATCCGAGGGAAACAGAAGTAGCGACTGCTTGAATCCATAAAGGTTCGGTGATCTATCCGTTCTCTGCTTCAGAATAACCCCGGAGACTAAAGTTCCCGACCACAAATGAGCCGAACGAGAATAGAAAAATAGGCCGTGATTTGTCAGAGCCATAAAGACTGCATTCCAGCCTTTTCCGGACCAAGGAGTAATAGGCTGCAAGATGCAATCACAACCGGGAACCTGGAACACTTGTGGGAGCGAAAACCCGGATCACTTCGTATTAAAAAGCATCGAGACCCGCTGAAATCTTCTAACTGGCAGAGAATACACAACTTAGCCGAAAGGGGACTCAAATAGCGATAAATCTGAAGTAACGGTGCAACGACTCCTGTGGAATCTCTACAAACATCTGCAATCACATGGTTTATGGTGATTTTTCGATCAAACTGACCATAGATCGGGCGTTACACCTCAGCACCTTTGTTTGTAGACTTTTACCCAGGCGATCCAAGAGTGTACGCCTTTCTGGCATCAGGCAATTGACCGAACCGAAGTGAACCTTGTTGGATCTTCTCGTTCTGTGATAATCAGTTCACGGAATACAAAGCGGTTGTTGCTGCCTTTGCTCTCCGTCTGTCTACAGACGGTACATTCTAGGTGCAGATAAGAGTTGAGAGAGTATGGGAGACCTTGAAGTAGTCAAACTGCGGGAGAAGCTCCGGTCGCTACTTAAGGCCTTGAAACGATACCAGCATCATGACTATTCCATTCGCATAATTGAAGAAGCCTTGTCGTCGTCGGATGACGAACTGCTTGTCTTCCTGAAGTCGAATCTGCTGTGGGGTGGTTCCGGTTCAATAGCGGATCAGGCCGGGTTTGACGCATCTGGGAAGGTCCGGAAAGAAATCGAGCTCGCTATTCGTGAACTTGGCTTAGAACAGCTCGAAACTGGGATCGTTAATGAGAGAACGGAGTTCTGGGTTAGCAGCAAGAAAAAGTATCTGGAAACACGACGAAACGATTGAGTATCTCGTGATCCTCTCGCTGAAGGCTTTGCTTCGTTTAGGATTGCTCTGATTGATATAGCCCTAGACACTGCAAGCGACACGTCGGTCCGAATCGTAACAATCCAATCAAATGTACTCAATTTCTGGGACAAATAGTCCCTAACATAGTCCCTTCGCAACAAAGCCCGGCTCATTGAGCCGGGCTAACTGTTGTAAAGAATGGTGATCCGACCAGGGCTCGAACCTGGGACCCACTGGTTAAAAGCCAGTTGCTCTGCCAACTGAGCTATCGGACCGAAGAGAGTTTCAAGTTCCGGATTCCAAGTTCCGAGTGAGGAAGGTTCCCGGCAAAACGAAGAGTTTAGCGGGTTGCGGGTTGATTTTCAAGTCGCCAAACCTGAAAGAATGCGGTTGTAAGTTGAAGGTGGAATGTTGATGGTTGAAGGTTGAAAGTGAAGAAAACGGCACACCGCCCACCCAAGATCAGGCTTGGTACTCAAGAATCTATCTCAGGACCACCTTCCCGATTCTACTTTTTCTTTAGAGTACGAAGCGCACTGACGAGCATTCCCTGAATTACGTTACAGTCCTTCAACAGCGATTCACCTTGAGCGTTGGTGATATAGCCTGAATCTCGAAGAAGTTTGAGCCAGTATTCTGTTTCAAAAGCTTCTTTATTCGCGATTCCCAATTTATGTGCAAAATCCTTTCTTGATTCTGCTTGCTGTGCCTCGGTAATATTCGCACCAACCGAAGTTCCGGACCTCAGAACCTGGCGTGCCAGTACATACTTCCGTTGAGATTCAAGATGTTCACTCAGCTTGATGATTCTAAGTGCGAACGCAAAAGACCGATCGACAAGTTTACTTCTGTTCATGAGAGACTCTCCGTGCGTCCTCCCATAAACGCTCTATGATTTCTGGTTGCTGTACGAGCTTAAGATTCCACGTTTCCTCACTACGCGGTCAACTCTAATTTTTCAACTCTCAACTCTCAACCCTCAACATTCAACCCTCAATTCTCAATTGCCCGAGAACCAAGAGGACATCACGCTTTCGTCGACGATGATCGTCTGGTCGCGTTCCGGGCCTGTCGAGATCAGACCTATCTCGACGCCGATCGACTTCGAGAGAAAATCGACATACGCGCGAGCTTTCGCAGGAAGCTTGTCGAGTTCGGTTATCCCGAGCGTGTCTTCCTTCCAGCCTTCGAGCGTTTCATATATCGGCTCGATCTGCCTCAGGTCCGACGAAACTGCAGGAAACGTATCCTCACGTTCGCCGTCGACCGTATATCCGACGCAGACCTTCAATTCGTCAAGCGCATCAAGGACATCGATCTTCGTCAACGCGACCGAATCGAAACCGTTGAGCTCCGCCGCATACCGGGTCGCCACCGCATCGAACCAGCCGCAACGGCGCGGCCTTTTCGTCACCGATCCGAACTCGTTGCCGCGTTCGCGGATAAGATTCGCGATGTCCTCTTCTTCCTCAAGCATCTCTGTCGGGAACGGCCCCTCGCCTACACGCGTGGTGTAGGTTCTCACGATCCCCAGAACGCCTGTGATGTGATGAGGCGGAATGCCGGAACCGACCGAAGCTCCGCCGGCGGTGGCGTTCGACGAAGTCACGAACGGATAAGTGCCGTGATCGACATCAAGCAAAGTCGCCTGGGCACCTTCGAGAAGGATGTTCTTGTTCTGAGCCCTGGCCTGGGCGTAAAAATGCGAGGTTTCGCAGACGAACGGCCTGAGACGTTCCGCAAGTGACGAGATCTCCTCAAAGATCTCGTCGGCGTGAAGCGGGGGCCTGCCATATGTGACGATAACCCGGTTCGCGTCGACAAGATTTCGTTCGATCCGATTTCTGAGCACCTCCGGCGACAATGCGTCTGCAACCCGGATCCCGCGTCGCCCAGCCTTGTCCTCGTACGCGGGGCCGATCCCGCGCAGCGTAGTACCTATCTTCTCGTTCCCGAGCCTTTCCTCGCTCGTATGATCGAGCGCACGGTGATAAGGCATTATCAGATGGGCGCGGCTCGAAACCTTCAGCCTTTCAGGGGTGATCGAGATCCCCTGCCCGGTCATCTGGTCGACCTCTTCGAAGAAAGCCTTCGGATCGATAACCATCCCATTGCCGAGGACACAGACCGTTTCTTCGTGAATGATCCCCGAGGGAAGAAGGCGCAGCACAAATGCCTTGTCGCCTACGTAAACCGAATGCCCCGCGTTGTGGCCGCCCTGGTACCGCGCGACAATGTCGAAGCGGTCCGCGAGCAGGTCCACGACCTTCCCTTTTCCTTCATCTCCCCACTGGGAGCCGTTGATGACGATAATCATGTCTCAGTGTTCAGGTTTCATGGATCAGGTATCACGCATCGACGATTGATGCTCCCAAATCCTAACTTGCCAATACTCTCAATGCTCCTGTATCGCGAAACACGAACGCTCGAATCGCGGAAGACCCCACGAGATCACTGTCCGCCGATACCTGATCCATATTCCATGGAACCTGAATCCCATTCATGTTTCAGCATCGCGTAAACGACAAGGTCGACGAACCGGTCGTGGAGCCATTCGGCCTCGCGCAAAGTTCCCTCTTTCGTGAACCCGAGGCGCTCGGGAACGGCGCAACTTCTTATGTTTCCGGGAGCGGCACGTATCACAACCCTGTGCATGCCCAGTTCCTCAAAAGCGAAGTCCGTCAAACGCTTTACACAGCGAGTGATGATGCCTCGACCCGTGGCGTGCTCGGAGAGCCAGTATCCAAGTTCTGTGCCTTTGTTTACTTTGTCGATGTAATTCAGTCCAAGTGCGCCAACGATCTCCCCATTCTCGATGACGTGAAAATTCATCGATTCATTCGCTGAGAAATCCCTTGTGCTCTTGGCGATAAAAGACCTTGTATTGCTGAGGGAATAGCCATCTACAGTCCAGGGCATCCACGCGCGAAGGTGCTCGAAATTGTTCACGACAACGGCGTGCAGCTTTTCGAGATTTTCCTCCGCGACGGGCAGCAATTCGAGTCCGTCCGAAACCTCAAGTATCTCCATCTTTCGAATCCCGCAAGTTCCGCATTATACAAGAATTGCGAGCGCGGGCTAACCTAGGCGTCCGCTTCAAATCCGACAAGTTCGGGCTCTTGAACGAGTTCCACACCAAAGAGCTCCCTGACCTTTGCACTTATCTCGGATCTCAAAGCCAGAATGTCGTTCGCAGTCGCTCCTCCGCGATTTGTCAACGCAAGCGTGTGACGGGTGGACAGGCCCGCATTCCCTTTCAGATAACCTTTTGGAAACCCCGCTCGTTCGATTAGCCATGCCGCCGGGATCTTCACCAGATCGCCGGGCATTGCGAAACCCGGAACAGTTTGATGGTCTTTCATCAGACCCATATCGCGTGCAGCGTTTTCGATCCTGGCCCTGTCTTCCTTGCTGACGACGGGATTCTTGAAGAACGATCCTGCACTTTGAGAGTCGGGTCCGCCCTGTCTTGTCATCATTCCTTTGGAAGCGCGTATCGAACATACCGCGGAGCGCATCTCGGCAAGGCTAGGCTCAAAGTTGTCGAACACACGGACAAGATCTGGATATTCGATCTTGGGCTTTCCGCCCTTCCTTAGCAGATATTTGACAGAAAGCACAGCAAACCTTTCGCGCCCGGACGTGTTGAACAGGCTGGACCGGTAGCCGAAATCGCATTCGGTACCAGCCAGTTCCAGGAAGCTGAAGTCTTCCCGATCGAGAACCCTCACTGATACGACCGACTCGGACACTTCCTGTCCGTACGCGCCGACATTCTGGATCGGTGTTCCACCTACCAGCCCGGGGATGCCGGAAAGACATTCGATCCCGGCGAGGTCATTTGCCACGCACCATTCAACAAAGGCGTCCCAATCCTCTCCTGCCTTCGCAGTAACGTGCATCGATTCAGACTCGCTTTCGTCGCCGATCTCGGCAATTGAGATCCCCTTGATGCCGACCTTTATCACAAGCCCGTCAAACCCTCTGTCAGATATCAGGATGTTACTTCCGCCGCCGAGCAGGAACACTGAAAGGCCTTTCCTGCGGGCATAGCCTATCGCTTCGGCAATCTCCTCTTCGGAGCCTGCATCGACAAAATAGCGAGCCGCACCGCCTATCCGGAAGGTCGTGTATGGAGCGAGCAGGACGTTTTCGCGGATCTTCAAACCTGTGTTCATCGGCTTAAGGGAACGCACAAAAAAAGTGAGAGCGAACCGCTCTCACTCAGATAATCCGTTAAATGGATGGACTAATCAACCTGCTAGTTGAAATCGACCCTGAAGAAATCACGCTCAAGCTGCTGGGCGAGTCTCTGATCTATGCCCTGCAGCCTAGCCTGTATCTTGCGGGCTTCCTTTTCATCTCCGCGTTTGTATTCGGCAAGACCGTGGTAGTACATCGCTTCGGGAAATCCCGGCTGGATGTCCTGTGCCTGCTTGAAGTGCTTGATCGCATCTCCGAATTTCTTCAGGTTCAGTTCCGAAATGCCGAGTTCGACCACGGCCGCGGCCCACCGCTCGTTGCTAAGCGCATTCGCTTTCTCAAGTGCTTCTTCAGCACCCGAGTAATCGCCGAGCTTGTTCCTCACGACCCCAAGATAAAGATTGGCCGCTGCCTTGTTCTGATCGGAACCGCCTACACTTTCATACTGCGCGACCGCCTTCTCCAGCAAACTGTCGGCCTGCCGCAAAGACGCGTCCATGTCGCTCTTCATATTCCGGCGCTCGTAACTTTCCGCTGCCTTGTAATGCGCCCATCCTAGGTTGGTTGTAGCGGTGGCGGAGTCTGGAGCCAATCCCGATGCTGTCTGGAACGCCTGTATCGCGGGGACCCAGTTATCCCGCTCTGCGTGCGCGAATCCATAGGTCGTGAATAGTTCGGGATCATCCTTGATCCGAGTGACGGCGATTCGATATCGCGAAATTGCAAGGTCGATCTTGTTCGCCTGCCGGTACGCCTCGGCGGCATTGGCATAGCTCTCACTCTTGACGCGTTTTTGTTCAGCCGTCTGATCGGCGTTGAACTCGATCGACTTCTCGAAAGCTGCGATCGCCTTTTCGAATTCTCCCTTGTTGTAGTACACCACGCCAAGATCGAACCAAGCCTGGAAGAATCTCTGATCAAGCGCCACCGCCTTCTCGAATTCACCGATAGCCTTTTCAACATTGTCATCTCCGCCCAGCCTGTTGTAGGTCGCGCCGAGATAGTAGTGGGTTTCAGGATTCTCTGAATCGATGTCTAGCGATCGCCGCAAAGCGCCAAGCGCGTTCTCGTTGTCACCTTGTTTGTACCGGATCAATCCGAGGAAGAATTGCGACTCAGCATTTTCCGGATCGGTGGCGACCGCATCAGCGATCAACTGCTCCGCTTTGTTCTGAAGTTCGTCCGCTTGTTCGGAAGTTACGCCTTCTTCAAGGCTTTCCTGGTAATAGATGATCCCCAAAGGACCCTTTACTTCCGTCAGGCTGTCGTCAAGCGACAACGCCTTTTCGTAGTTGGTCTTGGCCTTGCTGTCATCATCCCTGGCGTCATAGAACTGCCCCAATCCGACATATGCCGACGGGTTGCTCGGGTCGTTCTGGACGCCGGCGGTGTAATACTTCTCGGCCTTCTCGATCTCGGTGTTCGCGAGTGCGCTGTTCCTTGTTTCGTTCGCAGAGTCGTTGGCTGCGACCGCCTTTGCCGCCAGTTCAGCGTATTCATCCGCCTTAACAAGCGCCCTGTCGCCCAATGTCGTATAGACCTCGCTTAATGCCAGTCTTGCGTCCTTATTGTTCCCATCAAGTTCTACCGACTGCTCGAGGAAGCGAACCGCTTCGTCGATCTCGTCACGTACAACGAAGTACTCACCAGCTCCCGCGAAGACCTTGGACGCTTCTTCAGGGGACATCCTGTTTATCTGCGCCTCAAGCCGCCTGTATTCTTCCGGAGTAACTTCGTTGATGTCGCGCCTGTTTCTATTCTTCTTCGCGACAGACTGTGATCTCCGTACGACCTGACGTCTCGTCGAGCTCCGCTGTTTCCTTGTCCTCTTCGCTTTGGAAGTTCGGCGTGAAACTGCGCTGGACTTCTTGCTCCCGCCGGCAACAACCCACTTTCCACTTCTTCCCGCGATGTTTCCGGGCAAGACCACCTGACCGGAGACAGGCAGTGAAGAAAGAAGGAATGCCCACAGGACCGCGACCGTCAATACGCTCTTTCGCAACTGGCTTCTGAAATCCATTTTGACCTCTTTACGAGAAATATACTTGCAAATCAATGTTTTGATTGTGTTTACGGACAAAACAATCTGATGCCCGTGCTCGCTATGACGTTCGCACTCAGGCGTTTTGCAGAGTTGGAACCGCGTCGCTCTCCAACTGAACGGTGAAACTGTCATTCGTCAGACTTGAGGTTATTGCCGTCCAACGGTGTGTCCAGAACATTGTAAGGCGAATCCCGAAAGTAGTAAACAAATCGCCGGCCTGCGTGCGACCGCTCATGCAGTGGCTGTCTTGCCTTCAGAGGGTAACCTAATTTACATTTAGGTAATACCTGAGACGATCTGCACCAGTTCCCCGAATGACGACCTGTCCACGTGGAGAACTAATCAACCGAAGGAGAAGTTTGCCCAGAATGAAAGCTTTTAGCACCGAGAATCTACGGAACCTTGCGATCATAGGACACGGAGACGCCGGAAAGACCCAGTTGGTCAGTTCCCTGCTCTACGTTGCCGGAACTACACCCCGGTGGGGCAAGGTCGACGAGGGAACAACCGTAACCGACTACGATGAGGACAGCATCGATAAAAAGGTCTCTTTCAATAACAATTTTGCTCACCTTGAATACGGGGATACGAAGGTTAATTTCATCGACTCGCCGGGTTACGCCGCATTTGTCTCGCACGCGAGGCCTGCCTGCAGGGTGGCGGACGCGGCACTTGTGGTCGTTGACGCTGTAAAGGGGATCGAGGTCCAGACGGAACGGACCTGGAACTACGCCAACGAGTTCATGCTTCCTCGATTTATGGTGATCACGAAGCTCGACAAGGAAAACGCTGACTTCGGACACGCCGTCGACACCGCTACCGAATCGTTCGCCCGTTCGATCGTGCCCTTCACGCTTCCAATCGGATCGGAGGAGAATTTCCGCGGCGTCGTCGATGTCGTGCATATGAAGGCGTACGAGTTCGACGAGAACGGAAAAGCGAAAGAACGCGAGATACCGGAGAAGGGTCGTGAACTCGTCGACAAGACCCGTGAGAAGTTGGTCGAGATAGTCGCCGAATCCGACGACGAACTGCTTGAAAAGTACTTTGAGGAAGGCACCCTGGATGACGACGAGATCTATTCGAACCTCGCCAAGGCGATCGCCAAGAGCAAGCTGTGCCCGGTGTTTGCGGTCTCTTCAGAAAACCTTGTAGGGCTATCGATACTGCTCGATCACATCGTCGAGTTCGGTCCGAATCCGGCTACGCATCAGATCGAGGTCGGATACGAAGATCTGGAAGACGAGAAGTCGAAGATCGAACGCAAGTATTCGAACGACGAGCCCTTCTCAGCTTTTGTATTCAGGACGATCGCCGACCCCTTCGCGGGCCGGATAAATGTTATGAAAGTTATCTCAGGGGTCCTGAACGCAGATGACAACGTAACGAACTCGACACAAAACGTGCAGGAGAGGATCGTATCGCTGAATCTTCTTCAGGGAAAGGAGCTTCAGAAAGTGGACAAGGCACAGACGGGCGACATCGTCGCTGTGGTAAAGCTTAAGGAAACTCAGACGGGAGACACGCTTTGCGCCAAAGACGATGAGATCGTCTACCCGAAGGTCCATTACAGGGATCCGGCGGTCGCGTTCGCTATCGAGCCCAAGTCGAGGGCGGACGAGGACAAGATCGGCGTCGCACTTCACAAAATCCTTGAGGAGGATCCAAGCCTTAAATTCGAACG
Source organism: Acidobacteriota bacterium (assembly GCA_003385635.1). GTDB lineage: Bacteria > Acidobacteriota > Blastocatellia > Pyrinomonadales > Pyrinomonadaceae > Aridibacter. The sequence goes on from QQUY01000001.1 coordinate 1,910,746, forward strand.
GGATGGACAGACGAAGGAGTTCATACTCAGCGGTTCGGGACAGCAGCACATCGAGGTCGTCGTCGACAAGTTGAAGAAACGATACGGAGTCGAGGTAGAACTTCATCCGCCGAAGGTGCCCTACAAGGAAACCATCACTTCGAGGGTCGAGGTGCAGGGGCGACACAAGAAACAGTCCGGCGGCCGAGGCCAGTTTGGTGACTGCAAGGTTATCTTCGAACCACTACCTTCAGGAGGCGGGTTCCAGTTTGAGGACAAGATCTTCGGCGGCTCGATCCCGCAGAACTTCAGGCCCGCGGTCGAGAAAGGCATTCTTGAAGCTGCGGCCAACGGGGCAATTGCGGGTTATCCGCTGGTAGACTTCAAAGTGACGCTGATCGACGGCAGTTATCATTCGGTCGATTCGGACGAACACTCGTTCAAAGCCGCCGGAAGAAAGGCTTTCCGAAACGCTATGGAGAAAGCTCGTCCGACTATTCTTGAGCCGATAATGGATGTCGAGGTGTTCTGCCCGCAGGAAGTCTCCGGCGACATAATGGGCGACATGAACTCCAGAAGGGGCCGCGTTCAGGGGATGGATATGCGCGGCAAACAGCAGATCATCAAGGCCCAGGTACCGCTATCGGAGATGCTGGATTATCAGGGCCGCCTTAACTCGATGACCCAGGCCCGCGGAAGCTATAACATGGAGTTCTCCCGCTACGAGCCGGTGCCTCACAATCTGCAGGGCAAGGTGATCGAACAGGCCCGTGAAGAAGGCAGGATTAGAACTCACGAAGAGGACGACTAGATCTTCGGAAGCAAGCACGGTCGCGCCATAAAGGCGTTTCCGATGGCATTGATATAGGCAGGTGAACAAAATGAAGCTTGATGCATTTAAATTCGGTCTCGCATGGGCGATTGCGACCGCTGTCGTGATCATAGCCCTTAACGTTCTTTTGTACTTCCTTCTCATGCCGAAGACGGGAAATGAACCCGAGGTCTTGCTTCTGGCAACTTTGACTGGATCTTACGCAGACGAGATCCCGCTTCGGGGTATTTTGATCGCGACGGCGATCTGGTCCTTTGTCGGCGGGACCTTTGGAACGATCCTGGCTTGGGCATACAATTTTCTTGTCGATAGGGGCTGATGAAGCCGACACATGAACCATTCTCGAGCCGTAGTTTAGAAATTGCGGCTCGTTTTCATTTCTCACAGCCCGTTTTAGCGAGTACATATCGCTGCTTTTCGATCAGGCTGTGAAGAGTCCACGAAGAAGATGAACCCCGTAAGTTTGACCAGAGAGAAGAATGAGCCGCCGCAGGTTTTCCGCGATCCGGTCTGCGGGATGTTCGTGACGGAAGACTCGGCAGCCGCGACCTTCGAACTGGAGGGCGAGACCTTTTACTTCTGTGCCGTAGGGTGTAAGGACAAGTTCGAAGCGGATCCGGAAAGATTCCTGAATTCAGATCCCGACCTGTCTGCGATGGACGGCGATCCGGGTGTGGAATACACCTGCCCGATGCATCCGGAGATCGTCCAGATCGGACCGGGCAGTTGTCCAATATGCGGCATGGCGCTCGAACCGAAGGTCGCGACTCTGGACGATGGGCCGGACCCGGAATACGTCGATATGAAACGGCGGTTCGTCGTTTCTGCGATCCTCTCATTTCCGGTTCTCGTCCTCGCGATGGGCGAGATGTTTGTCGACGTCGCCTCGTTCTTTCCCGGTTATTCACACGAAGCCGTAGGCCGGTTCATGGTGATGCTCCAGCTTTTGCTCGCGACTCCGGTGGTCCTTTGGGGAGGGTGGCCCTTCTTTGTCCGTGCATATCGGTCATTCCTGAACCTTAACCCGAATATGTTCACGCTGATCGGGATCGGCACGGGCACCGCTTACTTGTTCAGCTTCGTGGCCGTTTTCTTTCCGCAGATCTTTCCCGCAGAGATCCGGGATCCGCACACGGGAATGATCCCTGTCTATTTTGAAGCGGCCGCGGTTATCACCACACTTGTGCTTCTTGGCCAGGTGCTGGAACTTCGGGCCCGAAGCAAAACATCGGCGGCGATCAAGGAACTTTTGGGGCTCGCACCCGAGAACGCGATCGTCATTCGGGACGACGGTACCGAAGAAGAAATACCTCTGGCGCACGTCGAAATAGGCGACCGGCTGCGTGTGAAGGCCAATGAAAAGATACCTGTTGATGGCCGGATCCTTGAGGGTTCGACATCGGTCGACGAATCGATGGTCACGGGGGAATCGATACCTGTCGAGAGAGCCGAAGGCGATGAGGTGATCGGCGGCACCATAAATGGCACGAAGTCGTTTGTGATGCGGGCCGAAAAGGTCGGAAAGGAGACGCTCCTGGCCAGGATCGTGCAGATGGTCGGAGAGGCGCAAAGGTCTCAGGCGCCGATCCAGAGGATTGCAGACGTCGTCTCAGCCTATTTCGTACCTGCCGTGATCGTCGCCGCGGTCATCGCGTTCGGAGTATGGCTTGTGCTCGGAAGCCTTTCCTACGCACTTGTCGCCGCAGTTTCGGTTCTGATCATCGCCTGCCCGTGCGCGCTCGGGCTTGCCACGCCGATGTCGATCATGGTCGGTACCGGACACGGGGCACGCAACGGAATCCTGATCAAGAAGGCCGAAGCGCTCGAAACCCTGGAAAAGATCGACGCGATCATCGTCGACAAAACGGGCACCCTGACCGAGGGGGAACCAAAGGTGCAGGACATCCGGATACTCGAAACATCTAGGATCTCGGAAGATGATCTGCTTGCTTTGGCGGCCTCGGTTGAAAGATCGAGCGAACATCCGCTCGCGGATTCGATCGTTCGCGCCGCCGAAGATAGAGGGATCGAACTAACAGAGGCGTTTGACTTCGAATCGTACACTGCCGAAGGCGTGCGCGGAGTCGTCAACGAAAGAAACGTAAGGGTAGGCACAGCCGGTTTTGCTGCCGGCGATTCGGAAATGCCGGAAGAACTGACGTCGGAAGCTGAAAATCTGCGGGGTAAAGGAAATACCGTGGTCTTTGTTGCTGTTGAAGACTCGCCTGCGGGATTGATCGCTGTCGCCGACACAATCCGCGAATCTGCATCAGCGTCGATCGCACAACTCCACAAGCGCGGTATCGAGGTCATTATGATGACAGGCGACAACGAAACAACCGCAATTGCGGTTGCAAAGGAGCTTGAGATCGATCAGGTCTTCGCAGATGTAAAACCGGACGAGAAGGCAGACAAGGTCAAAGAACTGCAGGGCGCCGGAAAGATCGTCGCGGTGGCTGGGGACGGAGTGAACGACGCGCCTGCCTTGGCGCAGGCCCACGTCGGAATCGCGATGGGAACGGGGACCGATGTCGCGCTTGAGACGGCCGATATGACCTTGCTGAAAGGGGATCTAGGCGGTTTGATCAAAGCGCTGAAACTGAGCCGATCGACGATGAAGAACATTCGTCAGAATCTCTTCTTCGCTTTTATCTATAACCTGATCGGCGTTCCGATCGCGGCAGGGGTGCTCTACCCGATCTTTGGCGTTCTTCTTAGTCCAATGATCGCCAGCGCGGCGATGACATTTAGCTCGGTTTCAGTGATCGCGAATGCGCTGCGTTTGAGGGGTGTCGATCTCTCAGCAGCAGACTAAATGTCCAAAAGCTGGAGTCTATTTCCCGCAGCCGCAACCCGGGCCGCACCCTGTTTTCGACTGCTGAAGCCTGGCGGACTTCCACGCCCTGTAGCCGAGAAATCCTGCGGCGAGGACGATCAATAGCAGTACCAATGTGAGTTGTGCTGTCATTCGGTCTCAGAACGTTTCTCTTTGCGAGACTTTGCGGCTTGGCGCCTTCGCGGGAGTCAAGCGATTCAATCTTGACATCGAGATCGGATCAGAAACGGGTCAATATCTATCGCAAAGGCGCTAAGACGCCAAGTTCCGCAAAGAAGAGAAGACTTCGAACCTGGAACCGGGAACTAGGGACCAGGCACCTGAATCGTTCGCGTTTCTGCCTCAATCGGAACCATGCCTTCTTTGGAATTTGGAATCTGGAATTTCTTCTCTGAGATCTGAAATCTGCGTTCTTAGATCCCGATGCTTTTCGGATCGATTCGGCTCTTCCTCAGGCACGCCCCTTGATTGTCGCATTTCTGCCTCTTCCCTTTGAACCTTGAGCTCGAAACCTAAGAAAATCCGAGCGCCACGCCTGCTTGAAAAGTTCCGAGAGCCGCTACATAGGCTATCACGGTCATATAGACGAACATGAAAACCGGCCAGCTCCACGAGTTGGTCTCTCTCCTGACGACCGCCAGCGTCGACATACACTGCATAGCAAGTACAAAGAACACCATCAGCGACAAGGCAACAAGCGGTGTCCAGACCTTGGTGCCATCAGGATACTCTGCGCCGCGTATCGCGCCCAGGAGCGTTGGCGATTCTTCCGTTTCATCCTCTCCTACGTTGTAAATGATGCTCAGCGTGGAGACCAGGACTTCCCTGGCGGCAAACGAGGCTATGATCGCGACCCCGATCTTCCAGTCATACCCAAGCGGTGCTATCGCCGGTTCAATCGTCTTTCCGAGCATTCCCGCAAAGCTGTTCTCGAGCTGGGACCTTGCGGCCTCGGCCTGAGCAGTCTCCGGATCAGCGGCGGACACAGGCGCTTCGGATCGTGGGAAGTACATCAACGCCCAAAGAATGATCGAGATCGCGAGGATCACCGTGCCGGCCCGCTTGATAAAGAGCCAGGCGCGAGTCAGCATGTTCTGAATCACCGTGCGAAAATTTGGGAGCCTGTATGGCGGAAGCTCCATCACGAACGGCGGCGGAGGCGACTTCAGGATGGTCTTCTTGAGCACAAAAGCCACGACGATCGCTACAGCTATCCCAAGCGTGTACATCGCTAGCATCAACACCGCTCCGACAGATACGAATCCCAGAACGGTCTGGCCTGCGAAGAACGCGGCGATCATAAGCGCGTAGACCGGCAGTCTTGCGGAACAGCTCATGAAAGGCGCGATCAGGATCGTCGCCAGACGGTCGCGCTTACTTTCGATCGTGCGTGTCGCCATGATCCCGGGGATCGCGCATGCAAAACTGCTCATCAGGGGAAGAAATGCCTTTCCGTGAAGTCCCACCCTGCTCATGAGCTTGTCAAGCAGGAAAGCTGCCCGCGCCATATAGCCCGTGTCTTCCAGGATCGAAATGAACAAAAACAAAAGCAGGATCTGAGGAAGAAAGATCAGGACACCGCCGATTCCGGCGATCACCCCATCGACGATCAGGTCGGTCAGAATACCTTCAGGCATTGCATCGCTGACCAGGTCGCCAAGGGCGCCGAATCCCTGGTCAAGCAGGTCCATCGGAAGCGCTGCCCACGTAAAGATGGTCTGGAACACTAGAAGGAGGATCGCGACGAGGATCACCAAACCGAAGAACTTGTGGGTAAGGACCTTGTCGATCTTTTCCGAAACATTGGAACGCTCGGTATCGAACGTCCCCACCGAAGCCTGATAGACGTCCGATATGAATCTGTATCGCGCGAAGATCTGTTTGTTCGCAGCTTCATCCCCTGAAAGGCTCAGGTGAATATCCTCTTCATTCGGAGGCGAACTGCTTGCGGAGCCCTCGATCCAGAAAGGGTTTGCAGTGCTGTCTTCGTTGAGAATTCTTCCAACCGCCGTATTGATCTCTGCGAGGCCTTTCTTTTCCCTGGCCTTGACCCTGACAACAGGGATCTTGAGCATTCTGGAGAGTTTGTCGACATCTATCTTCAGATCGCGGCTTTCTGCAAGATCGACCATTGTCAGCGCCACGACGACCGGAATTCCGTACTCGATCAACTGAGTCACGAGGTACAGGTTTCGTTCCAGGTTCGTAGCATCGACTACCGCGACGATCAGGTCCGGCTTTCCGTCTCCGTTAACCTTTCCGGTCAGGACCTCTCGCGCAAGCTGTTCATCCAGGGAGGTAGCGTCAAGGCTGTAGAGTCCCGGAAGATCAATCAGCCGTGCCGCCGGCAGTTCAGGATCGAACTTCCAGTTGCCTTCCTTTCGTTCGACCGTCACTCCGGGATAATTGGCGACCTTCTGTCGCATTCCCGTTAGAGCATTGAAGAGAGTTGTTTTTCCGGCGTTGGGATTGCCGGCAATGGCAATCCTGGCGGGTCGGGATGAGAGTTCCCGGGCGAGCGTTCCCGTCTCGTCAAAGGTGTTTGAAGCTGATGTTTTCTGTGAGCCTGGGTTCATTCACTGACTTCTATCGCTTCGGCCTCATTCCTTCTCATCGCAAGACTGTAGCCGCGCAGACGAATTTCGATCGGGTCTCCAAAAGGCGCGGACTTCACGACCCGCACCCATACGCCAGGAACGACCCCCATTTCCATCAGCCTTTTAGAGACCCTGCCGGTTCCGCGCACACGCACGACCCGGGCTTTCGAACCTGCTTGAAGCCCGGCAAGGGTCAATACCTTTGAACCATCCATGTCAGTTTCCGGGCTTTCTGTCCCACAGCACGTTGACGATCTTCCATTGCCCGTCGGTCTTGGCGAGATGCATGTAATCGATCCAGTCGCGCATTTCAAGACGAACGGTAGCCATGTCCCCGTAAATGTCGAGGATTTTGACGGTTTTCATTTGTTCAGCTTTCGGCGTGTTCTTTCCATAACCGGGACGAGTGACCTGTACCAGCCGGAGCGAGCTCATTTCGTCCATTCGGCTACGACCTTCCGCGTTTGTATCGATCCTTCGCTTAGCAAGCTCGGGGTGAAGCGACTTCTCCATTCTGCCGGCGTCGCCTTCGTACCAGCCCTCCGCATAGTTGAGAACCGTATTCGTGATCTCCTGTTCAGGAGAATTCTGCTGGGCAGAAACCGCCGCAGCGAACATCAGGACAATGGCGACAGCAATAGTCGTTCGGAATTTCATTAATGAGTCCTCCTCTTGAAATATCGCGATGATACATTGCTTGAAAACTAATTTCAATTTCAATAAGAGAGGTAAAAGTAAGCCTCAGCCAATTCTATGTTCGTTGGCAGGACCGCTAGACTGCTTTATCGGTAGTTACGCGGACAAGATCTGCTCGGTAGGCTCCGGCCTCGAGTCGCAAAGGAAGCCTTCTTCCGTCCGAAGTCAGCCAGATACGGATACGCAGCTGGTCGATGCTCGAATTACCTGTCCTGACATTTATGAGGTCTGAACGGGTCTTTCGTCCCCTGAACTCGATCTCTTCCGATTTCGACGGACTTAGGGTGAGGATTGCCGAATCAGAGCCGGCAAAAAGGGCCACCCGGGTATCGTTCGAGGGATTGGGGGTTCCGATAGGCGGGCGGAGGTTAAATGCCCTCACAGCATACGCCAGGGACAAGACGTTGTGAGTTCCGATCGGTATCTGGACCGGCTGCCCCGCCTGAACGGTTGCTGTCCCGGATGTCTGATCAAAAACCGTCTGCTGAGAGTATCCGGAAAATGCTCCGGTAAACTGCATGGTCGATGAATAAGGTACAAGGGTGTCCGGGTTGACCCACGCTTCTGCGTTGTCAGCGGCGCCAAATATATCGTTCGCGGGCCCGGGACCTGAAAACTGCGCAACAAGCCGGAGGCTGTCCCTTCCCTGAAACAGTTTTCGTTCCGCCGCTTTGAGTACCACCGTTCCGACAGGTGCTCCGGCTTTGGAAACGGCGTATTCAAGCCTTTCGCCCAGCCTGAAAGGAAGATCTGCGGAGAGCTCGCGGTTATCTACGTAAGGCTGAGGTGTCGGGGTCGGGGTCGGGGTCGTAACGACCGGGACAGGAGTTGCGGTAGCCGTTGGCGTCGGGGTGCGCGAAAGGTCCTGGATTCCTGCTAGTCTCGCCGAAAACTCGCCTTTTTCCGTCTCGAACGTGACGAGCACGGGGAGGCTTCTTTCGTCCGTTGAAAAGTGAACCCTGAACTTCGAGATTCCCTGATCGGTAAGAAACGCACTCGCGACATCCGAGACCTGTGTATCGAAGGAGCCTGCCTCTGTCGTCACCTGATCGCTACCCGAAACGACGAAATCAAAGTTGTACAGCTTTCCTTCTTCAGTGACGTTGTACGAACCGGAACCGCCCATCGAGCGCACTTTGTAGATCAGTGAGAGCAGGTCAAGCCCGGTTGACGGCGAATTTAAATAGTCGCGCACGTTCTCCCTTGGCAGAGGCCCGGAGTTATCGATCTCTTTTATATAGATCGGGTAACCCGTACCTGGCGAGATGAAAGTAGTCCGCGCATCGTCCCAGGCATAGAAAGCGGCGCTAAGGAGATCAACGGACCGTAGTTTGCCAGATAATTCTATCGCGTCCTGTCCGGCGAGTTTTCCTTTCGAAACTACCTGTATCTCCGCATATGCTGCGCTGTCGTAGTTATTGAACGAGATCGCATAAGTGAGCTTTTCTCCGATCTTTATCGACGGCTCCTGCGTGGCAGCGTGCCCGCTTTCCAGGAAAAAAGTGATCGCCGTCGCGCCAAGCAACACGAGCAGCGCGGATAATGCAACGCCGGCATATCCTGTGCGGGCGTGTCTGTTTCCGGAAGGCTTGTATTTGGAAAGTGAAAGAAAAAAGTGGAAGCTCATTGAAGCTGTATGGAATCCGCGGCGTTTGCCATTTCCTCGATGATCGTCCGAGCCGCCGCTGCTTTGTCTGCGGCTTTTAGGATCGGCCGGCCGATCACAAGATAGTCAGAGCCTGCGGCGACGGCCTGCGCCGGAGTCATTACACGCTTCTGATCGTCAGAAGTTGCATCAGAAGGCCTTATACCAGGAGTTACGATGTCGAACGGCAGTTTCTTGATTCGTTCCCTTATAAGTCGGGTCTCGAGTGGTGAGGCAACAACACCGTCCAATCCACATTTTGCAGCAAGTTGGGCCAATTGCAAAACCCTCTGATCAACCTCCTGAGTGATCCCCGTCTCTTGAAGTGTGGCCTTGTTGGAGCTGGTAAGAACAGTGACCGCGATCAGCTTTGGGCGATCCAGCGATTCCTTCTCGCACGTTTCACTCATTTTTTCGAGTGCGGTACTCATCATTTCTCCCCCGCCGGACGAGTGCACGTTGAACATCCAGACGCCAAGCCGCGCAGCCTCGACCGATGCGGACGCGACCTGATTCGGAATGTCGTGATACTTAACATCCAGAAAAACCCTGACTTCCTGTCGAACGAGCTTTTCGACAAGTGATGCCCCTGCGGAAGTGAACAGTTGCAGACCGACCTTGAATGCGCCGACCTCGCCGCGGAGCTCATCTACGGCTCGAAGTGCGTCATTGGCAGTCGGCACGTCGAGCGCTGCGATCACCTTTTCCTTTTGCACTTCGTATTGGGTCTGCATCTTCTTCGTAGTTGCCTTCATAAGCCTAAATTCAAAAGAAAACCGGCGCCCTGCGCCGGTAACTGGGTCAATCAAAATCGAGTGGATTCTTAAATGGCTCGTCCGAGTCTTTATCCGCTTTCTTGAAAGCCTCCTGAAATTTTTCCTCAAGTATCCGCTTTCGGTCCCTTTGCGCCTCCTGTTCTTGCTCGAAAAGCTTTTCACGAAGTTCTTTCTGTTTATCCATCTGATGCTTGAGGTCTTCGAAGCTGCCCGAGGCTTTCTTCTTCTCTTCATGAGAGATGATCGAACCGGTGCTTCCGTCAATCACCAGTTCCGCTTCGCAACAGGGACAAATGACGCTGATCTTCTCCATAGTAGTAAGGCAGGGAACGTATCCCTTTAAGGGTTGCCACCGGCCCGCTTCTTCATTACTTCGCTCTTTGTAGGGGCGTTCTTGTCTGCGGGAATTTCTCTGCCCGCCGCTTTCATTATCGTACCGACTGCAGCAATTCGGAAGTTGCCAAGCGCTTCCGGGGGGATTTCTTTTACCTCACCGTCTTTGAAATAGATCTTGAGCGTTACGTTTTTCGGATTGATCGTCGTCTTTACGATCTTGTCCAGAAACTGGTTGTCTATAAACGTCCTGGTCTCCAATACGTGCCCTTGTTTGTTCATTTCGGTCGTCATCTCCGAATTCTCAGGCATTTTCTTTTTCCGGATCGTCGTGTCGACCGATTTCGTGTCGACGACCTTTACCTTTGAGTTATCCAGAGTGACGTTCGTATCAACGTTCTCGATACCGTTATACGGAACGATCTTGCGCTCACCGTTCACGGCATACGGATTCCCGTTATTGTCCTCTTTCGGCACCATTGCCTGGTCACTGTTCCCGGGATTCGTTTCCGTGGTCGAGTCGCACGAAGAACAAGCCCCTAACAAGGCGACGAATACGGCCATTACAGTCAACTTGATCCAGAAATACTTCATAACAGTCTTGGAATATCCTTCATTTTCGAGGCCAAATCGGAAGATAACATTATTGCTTTTTGCATTCAAAAGAGAATTCCGACCTGTGGGATCGCACTGAGACCTTCTTCAAAGCCGCCAGTGATCGTTCCCATCTTTGTCCGACCTTCAACAACTTACATAACTATCTTTAAGGTTTAACTTCAAAAACTGGTGCATGGTGAAAGACCCTGCCCTCCCTATGTCTAGACCCCTCATCACATTTATTTGCCACACTTACAGTCATATCCCGAAAGTGATACTTCAAGTTCATCTTAGAATTTATTGCGAACTCTTCGTTCAGAATGCTCAAGTATTACCTTACAGAACCATAGACATTTTTTTGATTTTCCATATAATGGCGGCTGTTACAAATAATTCTGGAAAAACTGAGTCGTTTCGTCTCTGCTATGTACCAAACGAATTCAGTTTTCGAATGATTCTTAACCTTCAGGCTGAAGACCAAGATCGGCTAACACGCTGTGGCTAGGCAATCGGCGGTCAGGAAGATTGGGCATTCGGAGAATCGGCGGAACAATTTGATCTGGCGATCGACCGGGTACCCTTGGAGGTAACCGGTTTTAACGGTGCAAAATATTCTTGACAACCTCCAGCCTCTGCAGTAAGTTAACTGCCATCTTTTCAGAAAGAAAGTTAAGACGAAGGAGATGCTGATTCATTTCCTTTGGGTCCCTATTGGATCAACCTGACTCTGAGTAGGCGTCTTTATCGAAGCAGGATTCCGGGCCAGAAGACGGATTCACGATTTTTCGATTTTGATCTCAGCTCCTACGCGTCGGTTTAGTTCTGATAAGGTCGGGCGATTGTCCATACAGTCCCCGGAGCGGTGAATAGAGCTAAAATAAGGAGATTGAAATGAAGAAGAAGTTTTTCGCTGTAAGCAGGTCATTTTTTACAGCTGCGGTCGTCGCGACCGTGCTGTGCTTTCCGGTGATAGGACAGGATAAGTCCGGAAGCTCCAAGCAGAGAACCAAGATCGGACTGGAAGACATTCCGATGCTCGTCAGCCTCTCGAGCAATGCCAAGGTGGGTGAGAGTATCAGGTTCGTCGGCACTCAGTTCAAAGCGAACGAGATCGTTACGATCGAAGTGCAATCAGAAGACATTGAGACGGGGTTACGCGCGTCGATCGAATCAGATACCGTTTATGCCGACACGAAGGGAAACTTCGTATTCGAGATGATAATGCCGGACTACGGCAGGTTCGTCGTGACGGCGGAAGGCTCGATCTCAAAGTCGAAGGCCACCAGGATTGTCCGTAGTGACTCGCTGACGCCGCCAGCGATCCTTGTCGCCGGAAACCCTTCGTGCGAGATCCTTAATTCCAACGATGCACAGTTCCCCAATGTGACCACGAACAGCGAGCTTAGGCTGAATATTGCGGACCCGAACGGGACCTTTCCGTTTACGAACGGAGGAGGCAGGGTTATTTTAGGTGCGGCGGAAGACCCGGGGAGTTCAGTTACGGTAACGACCGTTGGCACGAGCGTGAGTTGGTCCTCCACCCGTCCGATCTCTGCAGTGATCGTTAAAGGCGGCGCGAATGCCAACGCTTACGCGTACGACCCTGATGACATCAGCGACGGCGGTCCGCTAACCACACCTGCCGGGCTGGGCGTGACTCGCATCAGTTTCTGCTTCAAGGGATTTTCGAAGGTGATCGTCATTAAACAGGCAAGTCCGCCAAGCTCTTTCCAGTTTGACTTCACTACCACGGGAATCGCGGGAAGCAACTCTTTCTCGTTGACCGACGACAGCGCTAACTCTGATCCGATGGTGATGATGGTAGGAGTTGCTGGAAACGCAACGATCACGGAATCGCTTCCAGCTCCTTATACCCTCGTATCCATCGATTGCACTTCCTCGACTGGCAGGTCAACGATAAATTCCGTTAACCCACCGACAGCCGATATTGATCTGGGAATTGAAGACGTGGTTACTTGTACCTTCTTCAATGACTTCCTGACCGCGGTTGAAGCACGTGTCTCCGGTCGCGTCACCGACGCCAACGGACGGGCGATTGCGGGTGCGATGGTAACGGCAGTGGACGGAAACGGAAATTCCAGAACTGCAAGGACCAACATGTTCGGCTTCTACGAGGTCCGCGAACTTGAGGCAGGGACTTCCCTCTTTATGGAAGTTTCGCACAAGCGTTACAGCTTCCCGACACGTTTCCTGGAGCTCAACGAGGACGAGATGACAGTCAACTTCCAGGGAACCTCCAGATAATCACGATAAAGATAAAAATTGAGCAGGCGGGATCTACGGATTCCGCTTTTTTTTGTGCCTTCAGCAAACACCCGCAACCTCATTGAGCGCGTGATTACGAAAAAGTTTTTCAGGAAAGTCGGTATCTGACTGGAAATCCCTCTTCATTCCAACTTTGGTGCTAGGGAACGAACAAAAGTAGATCGACTCAAGACTCTTGTGCAGTCCGGGCTCTTTAAGTGCCACCAAACAAGAGACTATTGAGTCCCTGGAGGGGAGGCAACAACTTGCTTTCATCCTCATAAGACCTTTGACCGGGCGATTGACGAGTGCCTCTAGGCCAGACAGGTGTAGAGCCGGAACTCCCATCGCCCTCTATATCGGCACGATCTTGATCCTGATTGTCGTGTAGTGGTCTTGCAGATCAGGGGAATGTTCATCACTAGGCAGTCCTGAAATGAAAGTAAGAATTTGGAGAATGAAAATGATTTACAAAGCTAAAGAGAGAATCGGGGCACTGACAGTCGTACTGCTTTTTGCGACGCTCTTGATCAGCCCCGTTATCGGACAGAACAGGTCCGCAGGCAAAGAGACGGCTAGAAAGTCCGGTCTTGCAGACATCCCGACTCTTGTAAGTCTCTCAAACAGCGCCAAGGTAGGTGAGACAGTCCGATTTGTTGGTTCGCAGTTCAAGGCAAACGAAACCATTACCATCAGTGTTCAATCGGAAGACATTGAGACTGGATACCGCGCGCAGATCGAGGCCGATACCATCTATGCGGATATGAAAGGCAACTTCGTTTTCGAGGTTACTATTCCCGACCACGGTAGATTTGTTGTTTCGGCAAAGGGGTCGATCTCGAATGCCAACGCGTCGAGAATCATTCATAGTGATTCGCTTACGCCGGCACCTATATTCGTCAGCGGCAATCCCAATTGTGAGGTCCTAAACGCAAACAACGGCCAGTTTCCAAGCATTACTTCTGACTACGGATTCAAGCTCGATTTTTCGTCGCCAAACGGGACCTTTCCGATCGTGAACAGCGATTCTCCTGCGACTGAACTTCTGGGGGGTGCGCCTGCGGAACCTGGCAACTCCGTGACGGTAAGTACGGTTGGAAGAGACGTGAGCTGGTCGTCGACGCGGCCGATCTCGGCGGTGATAATCAAGGGCGGACCAAATGCAAACGTTTACGTATATGATCCCGATGCTCTCGGTGATAACGGTACGCTTACGACCCCGAACAACGGCGGTTTTGGCGTAAGCCACGTAACGTTTTGCTTCAAGCCCGTTGCGAAGATCATTGTCGTGAAACAGGCCAGCCCCCCGAGCTCGTTCCAGTTCGATTTCACAACGACTGGTCTCCCGGGCGGTGGCTCATTCTCGTTGACGGATGACGATATCAACTCGAACCCGATGGAAATGTTCATCACAACCGCGGGTAACAAGACGATCACGGAGTCTCTCCCCGCACCATACACATTGGTATCGATTGACTGCGTCTCGCAAAACGGGACTTCGACAATAAATTCTGAGGCAGTTCCTACAGCCGACGTAGACCTGGCGAGTGGCGATGTAGTGACATGTACATTCTTCAATGACTTTCTGACCGCGGTCGAAGCAACAGTTTCTGGGCGCGTGACCGATGAAAACGGGCGTGCGATCGCTGGTGCGTGGGTTACGGCTGTAGACGGAAGTGGAAATTCACGGTCCGCGAGGACGAACATGTTTGGCTTCTATTCGGTAAATGAACTTGAAGCAGGTACATCCTTATCTTTGCAAGTCTCACACAAAGGCTATCGATTCCCAACCCGTTTTGTTGAACTCAACGAAGGTGAGTTGACCGTTAACTTCGAAGGCAGTCAGCGATAGACAGGATTAGGAAAAGTAGTTTAGGGCGGGCGCAATCTGCGCCCGTATTTTTTTCTCAGGCCTCGGTTGGTGCCGTTGCTGACCGAGGCCTATTCTAATGAGCCGTTAGGTCGGGAAAGTATCAACCAGTTCTGAAAGCCATCGGACCCGTCCACCTCGGTTGGTTTCCTACTTGGCCTCGCAGACTGACTCAATCCTTCAAATGGAGATCTTTTTCCGGGAGAAGCCCTCATATCCTGGAATATGGCGCTTAATAGCTCTTTAGGTCAGTCAAATGCAATAAATCGATGCGCCGTCCGGCGGCTTCCGTTTGAGGAGCTACCGACAAACATGGTCCGTGGTATGTACCCGGCCAGAATTCAGATGACGGTATTTCTTCAGCTTCAACGCTCCCGCGTTCCTGGTTGGAGAAGGAGAACAATATGAACACGCTTGTAAAAAGAATTCCTCAGTCGCTTGCAGTATTTACTCTGGTTGCGGCCTTCGCGACTACAGCAGTCGCGCAGATCTTCTACGTCCCGAAAGGTGCAAACGCCTCCTCTCCCGCGCCGATATTAAAGAGCGCTGAAAGCCGAATAATCACGGGAGAGAACGGGGTGGTCTACGGATCCAGATTCGTTCCGAATGAAGCAGTTGTCATTACGATAATGCGTCCGGATGCTGCAGAAGGGCTGGCAGGACCTTACGAGTATGCTTCTGTTTCGGCCGACTTAAACGGAAACTTCGTGTACAGCAGAAAGCTCGATGTTCGGGGAACCCACACATTCACCGCAAAAGGGGCGGTATCCGGGATCGAGGTAAGCAGTTCAATTACTTCAGGCGGCGGCGGACCGACTCCGAAAACACTTTCAGGCCACAAATCCTGCGCGGATATCAACGCAAAGAACTCGACGTTTCCGACGATCACGTCCGACTACGGATTCAGGATCAGAGAATGGGGGCCAACCGGGACTTTTCCGCTCGTCGACAGTTCCGACCCGTACACGTTCATGACAGGCGGCGCTCCAGAGGATCCCGAAAACTCAGTTACGACCAGCTCGTGGTACTACCAGCGAAGGCTCGCCTGGTCATCGACCAGACCGATCACGGCCGTTATCGTCACGAAACTCTACGGCAGCCATCGCTATTCGAACGTTTACATATACGATCCGGCGTCGATGGGAGATAATGGTCCGCTTCGGGCGCCTTACGATCAGAAGATCTACTCGGTCGAGTTCTGCTTTGACGAAGAAGAGCCGGATGACCCTATGGCAAGCCTGACCGTCGTCAAGCAGGCCTTCCCGGCAAGCAACTTCCAGTTCGAATTCCTGGTTGAGAACTACGCGGACCCCCAAACCTTTGATCAGCCTATGCTCTCGGACACTGATCCGGCCGGCAACAATGAGGATGAGTTCAATTCCAAGCAGTACGATGTAGAGAATTTCTCAGGCCCTGTCAGCATCACGGAGTCAAATCCTGCACCATACACACTTACAGGAATCGTGTGTGTTGATAACAACAACGGTGGCGCCGAGTTCGGCTCTTATACCGTGGACGGCAACACAGCTGATGTCTCCCTCTCGGACGGTGACGATGTAACGTGTACTTTCACGAACGACTTCGTTACCGCGGTTGAAGCGGTGGTGACCGGCCGGGTCCTCGACGCCAACGGCACCCCTATATCGGGAGCCGGGATCATGGCTACTGACGGAAACGGCAACACTAAATACGCGATCACCAACCAGTTCGGCTACTATACGATTCGTGAGCTGGAAGCCGGCACCTCGCTGTATATGGAGGTTTCGCACAAGCGATATACCTTCCCGACAAGATTTGTCGAGTTGAATGAAGGCGAGATGACAATCGATTTCCAGGGCGTTCGGCGATAGGCCGCTACTGAGTTCATTTGTTTAGGCTGTCCGCAGGGGCAGCCTTTTTTGTTGGCGCGACCGGTCGATTGTCCGACAAGCCTCAGCTTGTCGAAGCGAGTTGTTGAGTGAAGACGGCGCAGGCTGAAGCTCGCGCGACAAAAGGAAATGGCCGCCCATCAGGACGGCCATTTCTCAGTTCCCTATTCACAACAACCAGGAGATATCAGATGTCGTAGTACATCTGGTACTCAAGCGGATGCGGTCGAAGTTTCAGAACATCTACCTCGTTCTTGCGCTTATACTGGATCCAGCGTTCGACCAATTCGGTGGTAAAGACGTCGCCCTTTAGAAGGTATTCGTGATCCTTTTCAAGTTCATTCAACGCTTCTTCCAGCGTCCCCGGAAGCGAAGGCACATCCTTCAGCTCCTCAGGAGAAAGGTCGTAGATATCTTTATCAAGCGGCTCTCCGGGATCAATGCTGTTCTGTATTCCGTCAAGCCCGGCCATGAGTATGGCCGAGAATGCCAGATACGGATTACAGCTGGGGTCGGGAGGCCGGAATTCGATTCGTTTCGCTTTCGGACTTGACGAGAACATCGGGATCCTTACAGCTGCCGACCGGTTCCTCGCAGAGTAAGCCAGGTTCACAGGCGCTTCGAATCCCGGAACCAACCTCTTGAAGCTGTTAGTCGTCGGCGCCGCGAATGCGATCAGCGACTTCGCGTGTTTTAGAAGTCCTCCGATATAGAACTTTGCCATTTCGGAGAGGCCCGCGTACTCATCACCCGCAAAGAGCGGTTCGTCATCTTTCCAAAGCGAACTGTGACAGTGCATCCCCGAACCGTTGTCACCAAACAGAGGCTTCGGCATGAACGTCGCGGTCTTCCCGTGAGCATAAGCGGTGTTCTTGACGATGTTTTTGAACAGCATCAGATTGTCCGCCGTGTATAGAAGGTTCGAGTACTGGAAATCGATCTCACACTGTCCCGCCGTCGCCACTTCATGGTGATGGCACTCGACGTGGATGCCTACTTCCCCAAGTATCAGCGAAATAGTGTTCCTCAGGTCGATCAGCGAATCGACTGGGGCAACCGGTACGTATCCTTCCTTTGAACGGATGTGATATCCAAGATTCGGATTGAACTCGTCCCCTTTTCTGGCAGCATTCCAGTGGCCTTCCTCCGAATCCACCGTATAGCCCGCAGACTGCTGCTGGTTGTGAAAATTAACGTTGTCAAAGACAAAGAACTCCGCTTCCGGTCCTACAAATACCGTGTCAGCGATCCCTGTGAACTGAAGATAACTCTCGGCACGTTCCGCGACCGAACGGGGATCGAGGCCGTAACCCTCCTTGGTGATCGGATCGACCACGTTCGCGATCAGACAGATCGTCGTTTCCTCGGCAAACGGATCAACCCAGCATCGGGAGGGGTCCGGGATCAGAAGCATGTCTGATTCGTTAATCGCCGCCCAGCCCCTTAAAGATGATCCGTCAAATCCGAATCCGTCCTCAAAGCTGTCTTCAGTAAGCTGCTCGATCGGAAACGTCAGGTGGTTCCACGACCCGACTAGATCCGTAAACCGGACCGACACAAAACGGGCCTCCTGATCAGTTGCATAACTGATTATGTTCTTCGCGTTCATTTGTTCTCCTGAATAATAGAATGGTTCTCCGGGTGCCGGAGGACGTGCAATAAGAGCGTGGTAAAAAAGGGCATTTTACAATACGAAAACGCAACTTCAAAACATGAAGCTGCGTTTCCCTTTTGTCCGGGTTTTTACAGTTCCTTAGTCGATGACAACCACCGAACTCATCGATACGTATCCGACTTTTTGGCCCTTTGTGTCAAGGAAGTTTATCTGGCTGAATCCCTTGTCGGCTCCGGTCGCGAGAAACCGTTTCATCATCTCTTCCTTTTGCGGCTTGGTGAGTTTCGCCCACTCCTCATTTGTTATCGCATATGCGATGTCTTTGTTTATCCGTGCCGAATTGATGTACGTCGCAAACTCTGAATCCTCAAGGTTCATTTCCTGTATCTGGCCAGAGGAGACCGGATCGGATGAAGGGATCAAGTAGCCGCTGAAGAAGAAATAGAAGATGCCGAACGCCACCGTCAATGCCGTGGCAATGACCAGCTTCTTGTTCGCTTTGTACCACTCCGCCTTTTCCTTAGCGATCTTGGTCGAAGCCTGGCTTATCTTTTCTACATTGAAGACCTTCTCTTTAGCCTTGGCGCTCTGGACCTGTGCCTCCGCTTTCGCGATCTCATCTTCCTGATGGGCCTCGAATACCTTCCGGATCGCTTCCGTAATCGCGCTGTCGGTCAGAAATCCGTACTGGTCGTTGAGTTCCGCCGGCCGCTCGCCGCCGTACTCGTTCTCGATCAGTTCGAGGTACCTGTTTCCCACTTCAACATTGCATCTGATGGCCGCTGCAACTATGTCCGGGGCGAAGAAACTCTCGTTTGCCTTTTCTTTGAACTCATTCAGCCTTCGGAAGAAGTCCTTTGAAACGAGATCGTCAAAACTGTGAGCCTTTCTTACTTCGTCGATGAAGTCATTGAAGCCCATCGCGCCAAACGCAAGTTCCTGATTCTCCTCGTCGGTGGAATAAAGTGGAACACTTGCCCAGTCTTTGTATAGATCCTGTATGTCAAGAACAAGAGACTCGACCGGAAGCGTCGCTTCTCTCCTGCCATCGCCGGCATCAGCCGTGTAGAGCTTCGTAATGATCAGGTCAAACTTGGCCCGGACGAGTTCGGAGAACGGCGCATTCCTGAAGAATCTCGCGAGTGCGAGCAGCGCCTGGGAACTAAGCGCCGGGACTGCTGTATCACAGTAGGAACGGAGATTCTCGACCGTCAGCTCCTTGTCGCGGATCGTGAGCGCGGAATACCAGTTCTCTGTTTCCTGCAGCAGCAGAAATTCGATCTCGGCAACCTCAGCAGAATTCGCCTCTTCGTCCAACTGGAGGAACTTGTGAAGCGACTGTTTTACCTTTAGGTCGTCGTAGGGAGCGGAATTGATCTTCGCCTGCTCTTTCTCGATCCTCGTGATTATGTGGTCGACCATCTGCAGGGTCTTGACCTCGTCGGTCGCCCTGCGTCTGAAGTACTCTTTACCCGTTTCAGCGGATGCTTTCGCCGCCTCCGGCCTTACATCGCGAGCTTGCTCCGCAACTTCGGTTTGATCATCAAAGGAAGTGTCGATCTCAAATTCGGCCGTATCTCCCAACGCCTCATAGTTTGAGTCGCCAAGATCCCAGCCTTCGTTCTCTTCGATCGAAGGCTCAGTAGCGACCGATTGGCCTTTTCCGTTTGAAGAAGCTTCCTCCCCGACCTCGGGCGAAGGAGGCATCGAATCGGCATCAACGGCCTCACTGGCACTTTTTCTGCCAGTTGAACGAGACTCGATCACGGTCTCCTCGAGCAAGTTCTCTTCTTTCAACTCTTCGACGAGATCTTCAAATAGGCTCATGATGTTGGATACGCTGGGGAGGCAGTTGGATGGGATTTGTGTGGACTGCGGCCGGCTGGAGCCGGCCGCGCAAGACCAAACCGGACTCTATGGAAAGATCTGAGTGATCTGGCCGCTGGCGTCCAGCGAAATCACATAAGGCTGGTTGTGATAGTTCGAGGCCTTCGATGCGATCACGGTAAAATTATCGCGAAGCTGGGTGTCGGTCGGTGCGGCGGGGCTCATCGTGAACGTATAGATGCCACGCTGAACATCGCTGCCGACCGTCGTTCCAAGGCGGTTGTTCTCAGCAGCGTTCAGCTCATCGAGCCTCGCATACCGCCCATTCGCCGTGTAGTAATTGACCTGAGAGGAAGAAAACGTCTTGAGGCTTGCGAACACGCTGCCGTTCTCAGCTGCGCCGACGGCGGACATCAAGTAGGGCACCGCTATCGACGAAAGCACCATGATTATTACAGCGACGAGCAGCAGTTCTATGAGGGAGAATCCTTTTTGATTTTTGTCCATTTTTATACTCCATTGAGGTCGAGAAAGAATCATACTGACAATAAATGACACTAAATCTTGACAAGTAATGGCATCTTGACCGAACTATTCCCTTGCTCTCATACGAAAAACCCTTTCGTTTCAGGGCCCGCTACCGAATTGCACAAGTTGCTGCGGGCTTCATTCACAAGAAGGTGCAACGGTTGTGCCAAAAACGATGAAAGGGCTCAGAGAAAACTTCCCCAAAAGCGTCTTGATTTATGTTAGTCTTATCTGAACTCGCAAGTGCTAGTGGCGGAATACCTTCCTTTCCCGTATTGGATTGCCGAGTTATCCTCTGATCCGGTCACTCCCGGTGCAATTCGATCCGGTCCAGATACGATCAGATGTCGCGGGCCGATTTCGGAGGGTTCCCGAACCGGGAATCATTAGCGGTAGCAACGTCCGTACTAGAACGCAGGGTTTGCCAAATCCTCAAAATTAATATAAGAATTAGGTTTTTTGTTTGAGCAATCTTTCGGCCAAGAAACCGGAGAAACAATGGTAGCGAAGAAAAAGTCAAAATCCTCAAAATTTTTAACTGTACCCACCCGTCCGATTCCCGTTGATCGGGACCGATCCGTCGCGGGAATGCTTGAAAAGATGGAAGGCGCCGGCTTTGGCGCCAAGCAGTTGGCCGAAGCACACCGCATATGGATCGATATGCTTGATGACAATGTGACGATCTTTTTGTGCGGGACCGACAATCTCGTTCCGGCTGGCCTCCGAAGGCTATTCGCCTACATCGTCAAGAACCGCTTCGTCGATGTGCTTGTCCTTTCAGGCACCGTCCTTTTTCACGATATTCACGAGACCCTCGGCAGGAACCATTATCAGGCTCACCCAAGCATGGACGACGAAGAGCTTGCTGCCGCTGAAGTAACGCGCATCGGTGATCTCCTTTCGAACGACGAAGAATACCAGGAAGCCGATGAATGGATCGGTAGCGTGATCAATCAGCTTGAGCTGTCCAGAGCTTATTCGGTGCGCGAGTTTCTTCATCTTGTCGGGCGCGAACTCGCGGAGATCGCGCACGAAGATGGGATTTTGACGTCAGCGTTCAAGGCCCGTGTTCCGGTATTCTGCCCTGATCTATTGGCTTCGCCGCTTTCGGTGGGAATCAACAGGTGCCGATTCGAAAAGAAAGTGCCTTTCACGCTCGATATTTCCCAGGACTCGATCGAAATGATGCAGATCTCGCAGAAGACGAGAAACTCGGGGGTGATCTCCCTTGGAAGCATCAGCGGCGTCAAGATGCTGAATGCGACGGAGATGTCGGCGTACATCACGCATTCGAAGCCGAGAGGCCACAAATACGCGATATCGATCAACACTGATGCGGTACCCCTTCATATCAGGACCCCGTCGATCGCGGGACCGCACACCGAGGTATTCGGCCGTTTGATGAAGAACGCCGTGACATCATTCGTGCCCAGTGATCCTTCGATAGCGCTACCGATGCTGGTGACCGCCTTGTCGCAGACCGCTGCGAAGTTCATCAAGGCCAGAAAGCACCCTCAGTTCACGCTGATCGGTAAAGAACTTGGGATCGAGATCCCGTAACGATCGGAAATTCCGTCGCGAAATCAAAGGCCGGCCTCAGGAGGGCTGGCCTTTTTTGATTTCGAACAGGGTACGGCAGGAGTCTCGGGTATGGCCCAGGGAACTGGATTGCAGGACAGTGCAACGCTTCTAATCGAAATTCGTTTGCGATATTATTTCGACAATTGTCTTTTTGATACGGAGTTACTAAATGTTCAAAGCACTACCGATTTTCCAGAAGCAAACTGCTCTCATACTTGTGTTGATCCTTTGCGGCTTACTTACGGGCTGTGGAACAGGCTGGCTGTCTTTTTCATCAGACGCCCCTAAACCGGCTGAGGGGCCTGAGACTCCTCCCGAACCGGTCGTAGTGGACGGGGTCCGTACCTCGTACGCCGACGTGGTTTCAAAAACGACTCCCGCAGTTGTTCAGATCACCGCCATAAACAGAGGCGGAGAAGCGGAGAGCTCAGCAAGCACACCTTTTGAAGATCTTTTTCCTGATCCTGAAGGAAGGAGATCTCCTCAGCAAAGACCCTCCCGCGGGCTTGGCTCTGGCGTCATCGTTAAGGATGACGGCACCATTCTAACCAACCACCACGTGATCGACGGAGCGGACAAGATCACGGTTGAAATGAATGACGGCCAGAGCTTTAATGCCGAGGTCGTCGGATCAGATCGTCTGAGTGACCTTGCTGTATTGAAAATCGAAGGCGAAGGCCTTCCGTTCATAACGCTCGGAGATTCCGACAAAGTCCGGATCGGTGA
Organism: Acidobacteriota bacterium; assembly: GCA_003385635.1. Lineage (GTDB taxonomy): Bacteria > Acidobacteriota > Blastocatellia > Pyrinomonadales > Pyrinomonadaceae > Aridibacter. The sequence goes on from QQUY01000001.1 coordinate 1,933,317, forward strand.
CATCGTTCTTGCCATAGGAAATCCCCTCGGAATCGGGCAGACGGTAACGTCAGGAATCATCAGCGCAAAGAGCCGCAGGACGCAAGACGGTGACAACACCTCATTTCAGGACTTCCTGCAGACCGATGCACCCATCAACCAGGGGAATTCCGGCGGTGCGCTTGTTAACGTAAAGGGCGAGCTGATAGGCATCAACTCTCAGATCCTTTCAAGATCAGGCGGAAACATCGGCATCGGCTTCGCTATTCCTTCGAACATGGCTAAATCCGTCATGGATCAGCTGATCGAAAACGGCGAAGTGCGGCGCGGGATGCTCGGGATAAATATCCAGAACATTTCGTCCGATCTTGCAGAAGCTCTCGGTCTGGACTCGACCAGGGGCGTCGTGGTCTCCAACGTGCTTACTGGAAGTGCCGCTGAATCAGCGGGACTTAAGCGAGGCGATATTATCAAGAAGATCGCGGGTGAGGAGGTCGAGGACGATAATTTCCTGAGAAACAAGGTCGCCGGCACACTTCCCGGCACGACCGTCAAACTGACGATCTTGCGGGACGGCAAAGAACAGCAGGTCGACGTGAGGCTCGGAGAATTCAAGACTGAGACGGCAGGCTCAGAAGAAAGAGGTGCCCAGGAACCAAGGACTGAGGAACCTAACGACGGCGGGAAACTTGGCATTTCACTTAGCCCGCTGACCCCTGAAGCCGCCGAGCGTTTGAACATACCGACAGAGGTTCGTGGACTTGTCATCACGGAGGTCGATCAAGGCGGACCGGCGGCGGAGAAAGGTCTTCGAAGGGGCGACGTCATTGTCGAGATCAACCGCGAACTGGTAGGTACACTTAGCGAGGCAAGGACAGCGATCGCCAAATCAGGAGACAGAGCGGTCCTGCTCCTTGTATCTAGGAGAGGTCAAACATTCTTTGTGTCTGTAAGACCCAATTAGAGGACGGTAGACCGTTTGAAACAAGAAAAGGGCTGTCCGTTCGGACAGCCCTTTTGTGTATCCAATGAATTCAGACTAAAAAAGAGACCCGCCAAAGGTCTCTCCTTAAGAGATTTCGGGACGGCGAGATTTGAACTCACGACCTCTTCCACCCCAAGGAAGCACGCTACCAGACTGCGCTACGCCCCGATATCAGGTAAAAGATTATTTGGCGCTTAAGCGTATGTCAAACGCCTCTGAACTACTTCTCTTTTGCCTCCGACTCTTCGGTCTGGCGGTTCTTCAACATCTCACGAAGTTCGAGCAGTTGGGCGGCCAGAGACTTCAGCGCCTCGCGAGTCTCATCGTTCATTGCCACCCCGGCCTTTCCTTCCGTTTCGTCGTCGATCGAACCAATCTCCAAATCCTCAATATCAAGGTCTTCGTCGGACTCAGGTTTCTTGACCGGCTTGATGTATTCCTTGTCATCAGGCTCCGACTTAACGATCTTCAGCCTGCTTGCCTCCCTCATTTCCTTCTGCAGCCGTTTCTTCGCGCCGGCGATCGTGTATAGGTCTTCGTATAGCAACTCCTTGATGCGAAGAGCGATCTCGACATCGCGCCGTCGATAGGTCCTCTGCCCCGAACGATTCTTTTGAGGCGACAACATGGGGAACTCCGTTTCCCAGTATCTGAGTACGTGAGCCTGTACGTCCACGATGTCGCAAACTTCGCCGATTTTAAAGAAAATTTTCTCTGGAATAGCCACTGAAGGTTGTCCCATCTGTTCCTCTGCTATGTTAATGTGGAAAGGTATTTTTGCCGCCGTTATTCTATGAATTTAGTTGATTTATGTCAACGACATATTCTGATGGACGAATTCGATTTCATTGAAAAGTTAAAGCACCACTTTAACTTTGAAATTTTGGGTGATGATTGCGCCGTTCTACCGTTCGGGGAGACTGACGACCTTTTGATAACGACCGATATTCTCGTCGAAGACATAGACTTTCGTTTTTCATGGTCTGGACCGAACCTTGTCGGTCACAAGGCTCTCGCCGTTTCCCTTTCCGATCTGGCGGCGATGGCAGGTGAACCGGTCTGGGCATTCTTTTCAGTTGCAGTGCCAGAACTCCTGTGGAATGAACAGTTTATGACCTCGTTCTACGAAGGCATCAATACGCTTGCCGAAGAGTTCAGCGTTTCGATCGCAGGAGGCGACATGTCTGGTTCGAAAGACAAGTTTCTTGTCGATTGCATCGTGGCCGGGCGGTGTCCAAGGGGAACTGCGGTCTTGAGAAGCGGAGCAAGACCAGGGGACCTGATCTTTGTCTCAGGAACATTGGGTGGAGCTCAAGCGGGACTCAGATTTCTCGAGAACGGCGTTCGGCAAGAGGGGGCCGTTGACGGTCCAGTTCGGCGGCTGATCAAGAAGCAGCTTCAGCCAAGACCTGAGGTTACATTCAGTAAACATTTGGGAACAGGCGGGTTGGCGACTTCACTGATAGATATTAGTGATGGACTTTCGTCAGATCTTTTACGCCTGTGCAGGGCTTCTAAAACCGGGGCAGTGATCGAAGCTTCCGGCATCCCCCTCGATCCCGATCTGGATGCCGTTCCTCCCGAGATGCTTCGAACCGGCGAGACCGTTCTGGACCTAGCCCTGCACGGTGGGGAGGACTTTCGTTTGCTGTTTACGGTAAGTCCGGAAGACCGCAGAAGCGTCGAGGCGATTGGCGGCATCGAAATCGGCAGAATGGTAAATGATGAAGAAACGTATGAGATCGTGAAAAGCGGCGATGTCGAGAAGCTTGAGGCCCGGGGGTTCGACCATTTCAGGGAATAGGGGCTGTAAACTTACTGTCTCTATCGGTTTACATTCATTTCAAATGCATTTGGAATAGAAATTCGTTAATATGGTGGTGTTGGGTCAGTCGTATCCAAGATATTGTGATAGAGGAAACCGCCCGGTTCCTTTGTCACGCTGAATCGGAGGTAGTCGATTTGATTACGGGTAGGGTTTTACTTCTTAACTTCTCATACGAACCGCTTGGAACCATCGGGGTTGCGAGGGCGATCTGTATGCAGGTTTGCGGAAAGTTGTTTGTCGAAGAGTTTGATGGAGACAATGTCCTTCGCTCGCCGAGCGTGGAGTTCAAGGTCCCGTCGGTTGTACGCCTGCGCGAATATGTCCACGTTCGCCGACGCAGACGCGAGAACACGATGAAACGAGCGCGAATCTACATTCGCGACCGGTACAGGTGCCAGTATTGCGGGGATCACAAGCACGCCAAGGACCTGACCCTGGATCATATACTCCCAAAAGCCCAGGGTGGAACAACGACGCCCCAGAATCTGGCCACCGCTTGTGTCCGGTGCAACCAGCGGAAGGGTAACCGCACGCCGGAGCAGGCGCGAATGCCGCTGCTGACGTCGCAGAAGCTTTTGAGGCTTGGCCTTGACCACGTACTGCTGTGCCACTACGCGGAATCGCGACCCGAGTGGAAGAAGTACTTGTTCATGGCCGATTTCTCAGAAGATGAAAGGTTAAAGGCGGCCTAGAAAGTTGAATCGGCCGCATTTGCGGTCTATAATTCGTTTTTCATCGGCGGACCGCGGTCACTGCGGTCCGCTTTTTTATGTTTATGGAGACGATAGATGGAATATGAAAGCGAGAGTGAGTTGAATGCGGTTCTAGAATCATTTGAGAACTGCACCGTCTCGCGTGGCGATTGGGGACATCCTGAGCACCTGATAGTCGCTTACTTCTATTGTATAGAAGGTGACGAGGCCATCGCCTACTGGAGGATGAAGTCCGGAATTCTCAACCTTCTGGACGCATTTGGGATCGACAAGTCAAAGGAAATGCCGTTTCACGAGACCCTCACGCAATTTTGGATCAAGGTGGTTTTCGAATTTATAAAGGAAAGAGGCCGAAATGAGGTCCTTGCGGACTGCAGGGAATTGATCAGGACCTTTTCGAAGGACTATCCGCTGGAGTTCTATTCTCGCGAACTACTGTTCTCGGACAAAGCAAGGGAGCGATTCCTCCCGCCAGAGAAACCGCTCCCTTGGTCCACCCTGCCCGTGGATGTTCCCTACTCGTAACATGCTCCGAACATCCCTGCTTCCGTGACCCTTATCAGGACGTCCATTTCCAAAATGTTCCGATATTGCTTCTTTACGCTTTTGCCCTTCCCCATTGAGGACTGGTTTCCATCGATCGTGTTTACAAAAGTCCCGTCAGACTGAGATACGACCATGCCAATGTGCCCGTAGTTCATAACGTAGATGTCGCCGGGAAGACAGGGGCTTGTGTTCACAACGAAGTCGGGGTTCTTCTTCGCCCAACGCCTCAACTTAGGGCCGCTCCAAAGCGGCCCGGCGCTGAAAGGAAGCGGAAAACCGAACTTCTTTGCTGCTTCCGAATAGCAATAGTAGATAAAAAACCCGCACCATCCATGGTTCTTGGTCAATGGCGAATGGGCACGTTTCTTGTAGATATCGATCTCGGGTCCACGGTTCTGCGCCCCAACTTCTTTGACCCCTTTTGCTTCTTCCGCGAGGGCAATGTTCACTGCATCCTGTCTGAGTAGTTCGTATCGGTCCAATACTGACATAAGCACCTCTTTCTGACTGTTTGTATCTTCTGACGATTGCTGAGCAGTTTTTGCGGTTAGGTGACGTACTTTTTTAGAATCCATGGCTTCTGCGGGCAGTCACACCTCCCCGGCGAAGTGAAGACCATAGGATCCCGAGCCGCGCAACTCACATCAGGTTCGGCAAAGGCCTCCCAAAATACTCCCGCAACTCCCCCGGGAGCTTTGGATCACGCCTCAGGTCATCGAAGAATTGCGGCCGTTGGATAAAGTAATACCAGTTGAGATAGTAGATGGTGTAGACGTACTTGTGGCTCGGTGTGTACATCCGCTTCCCGTTCGCCGGTGTGATCATTCCATCGACCACCGCTCCTTCCGTGTACTTTTGAAATGACTTGACGGCTCCCCACGTCTTGCCTCCAAACAGACCGTCTTCTTCGAGTCGCTTTGGAGCTCGTTTCCAATCTTCGCCCAGATCATCAATTGCCGAGTTTATGAAGAACTGAACGAGCCGGACATCCTCTCGCATGTTCTTGCACCCGTACCCGACATTCGTGGAGACCGTGAAGATGTGATTTGAGCCTGTGAACACCTGCTTCAGATAGTGGTGCTGTATCGTTTCTTTATGTGCCATATGTATATCTCCTTCCGACGCGGGAGTATGATTTGGATGATCCCGCCCGTTTCAGCACCAAATGCGCTTTTGCGGCGCAAAAACTATCATCCACAGCAAATACTTTCTTCGAAAAAATCTTCTGTGCTAGATTAAGGTGTTCATTTTCAAGGCACTTACCCGATGGTCCAGCCTAACGATCAGGACGTTACCCAGCTGCTCCAAAAGTGGAGCAAAGGCGATGAAAGCGCACTTGAAGAGCTTGCGCCGATCGTCCACAGCGAACTGCACAGGATCGCCCGTAGATACATGGCTAGGGAGCGAGGAGGCCACACCCTGCAGACGACCGCGCTTGTAAACGAGGCATTTGTCAGGCTGATCGACTGGAAGAACGCGAAGTGGAACAGCCGGGCGCATTTTTTCGGTGTCGCGGCAGGGATGATGCGACGCATTCTCGTCGACTTTGCGCGCAAGAGACCGAAGAAGGACGGGACCGCACTTCTGAGAGTTTCGATCGACAAGGCCGAAAGGGCAGGAGTCGGGAGCGATCCCGAGATCCTTGCGCTTGATGACGCGCTCAGATCTCTTGGCGAATTTGACACGAGAAAGGCGAGGATCGTCGAACTCAGGTTCTTCGGAGGTCTGACTGTCGACGAAACAGCCGAAGTGCTTTCAGTCGCTCCCATCACTGTCATGCGCGAATGGAAGAAAGCCAAGGCCTGGTTATACCTCGAACTAAACCGTGAGGACTGATGGATCCGGATCGCTGGAAGAAGATCGACGAACTCGTCGATGCTGCTCTTGAGAAACCTGTCGGCGAGCGTCGCGCATTTGTACGTCTGCGGTCGGAGGGAGATCAGAGCCTTGAAGATCAAGTCCTGAGACTACTTGAGGCACAGGAGGAGTCGGCCGATTTTCTTGAGCGTTCCGCTATCAGTATGGCGGCTGAAGCTCTTGCAAAAGAGGCAATCGCGGACGCGTCGTCTTTTGCCGGCAAAAAGATCTCCCATTACAAGATAGAAAAGTTGATCGGGTCCGGAGGAATGGGCGAGGTCTACCTCGCCTACGACGAAAAGCTTCGACGCAACATCGCCCTAAAGGTTCTTTCGGCCGGGCTTGGCCAAGGCAGCGATCCGGTCAAGCGGTTTGAAGTCGAAGCTCGCGCTATCTCAAAACTTAATCATCCCGGTATCGTAACGATCTACGATGTCGGCCGTCACGAAGGAATCAATTTCATTGCCACCGAGTTGGTCGAAGGCCGAACTCTCAGGGATCTCGCAGGTTCAAAGGTTGCGATTCGGGATGCCGTTTCCATTTTCATACAGGTCTGCAGCGCCCTGGCAGCGGCCCACAGCGCGGGAATAATTCACCGAGACATAAAACCTGAGAACGTCATGCTCCGGCACGACGGTTACGTAAAGATACTCGATTTCGGTCTGGCAAAACTCACACAGGCGAAAGCCGTTGAAAGCGAGGATCTTGCTTCGACGCGACCCGGATCGGTGATCGGCACCCCCGCATATATGTCCCCCGCGCAGCTCAGCGGGGAAAAGATCGACCCGCGGACCGACCTGTGGAGTTGCGGTGTAGTGCTTTACGAGATTCTTACCGGATCGAATCCGTTCAGAGGCGCCAACAGACGCGAGACTTTTGAAAAGATTATTTCAATAACGCCTGAACCGGCCTCGGGACACAACCCTGACATTCCCAAAGAACTTGACCGGGTGATCCTGAAGCTGCTTGAAAAGAACCCGTCAGAGGGCTATCAGACCCCAGAGGACCTAAAGGCCGATCTAAGAGGGATAAGACGTGAGATAGATTCCTCTTCTCTCGTTCCGGGAATCTCAGCAGGCGTTTCCGGTTCCGGAGATCGTTGGTTTCGTTCAGCCGGGGCCATGGCCGCCGGACTCATTCTCCTGGGATCGATCATTTCGGCAGCAGTATATTTTGTCACCCGCCCTTCAATTCCGGCAGAGACCGATTGGTTTAAAGCAAGCAGTTTGCAATTGACTTTTGAAAGCGGCGCTGAGATCTATCCTTCCATATCCCCCGACGGAAACTCGTTCGTTTACGCATCGGACAAGGACGGAGACTTTGACATTTACCTCGTAAGGATCGGTGGTTCGAACGAGGTAAATCTCACTGAAGATTCGGACGCCGATGATACCATGCCGGCTTTTTCGCCCGACGGATCGTCGATCGCGTTTCGGTCCGAACGCGAGCAGTCAGGAATCTACGTGATGGGCGCAACCGGCGAGAGTCCCCGAAGGGTTTCGGATATCGGATTCGATCCAACGTGGTCCCCGGACGGAACAAAGATCGCTGTCGCCTCGCGGTTTCAAGACGTTCCCTCAGTCCGGAGCCAGAGCGCGATCTATGCGATAGATGTTTCGAACGGTGACAAAAGAAAACTCGTCGAAAACTACTCATATCAGCCTTCCTGGTCGGCCGACGGTTCGAGGATCGCATACTGGTATACAGAGAACCGGGGAAAGAGAATCGTTTCGACCATACCTTCGGAAGGCGGTGAAAGTGTCGACATTGCTTTCGAGAGCAATACCAACTGGAATCCCGTCTGGTCGCCGTCCGGGAACTTTCTCTACTACGCAAGCGATCGGGGTGGAAACATGGGCTTCTGGCGCGTCGCAGTCGAACTTTCGACCGGCAAACCGGCCAGCGAGCACGAAAGCGTTCCTACACCAGCCAAGTTCAACAGACATCCGGGTTTTTCATCTGATGGCCAAAGGATGATCTATGTCCAAACGTCGGTCCGTTCTAATTTGCTGACCGCACGGCTCAACAAAAACGGTGATCTCGCGTCAGAACCCAAGTGGCTCACCAGGGGGGATTTCGAGATCGCCGGTCCACAGATTGTACCCGGGGGTTCAGGCTTCGTAGCGCGTCTGGTCCGGGAGACTCAAGACGACCTTGTCTTTATCGATGCCAACACCGGAAACCTCCGTGATCTGACGAATGATCCGCCGTTCGACCGGTACGGCCGGATCTCCCCAGACCGATCGAAGATCGCCTTTGCTTCAGATAGGAGCGGCACGTACCAGATCTGGCTGATGAATTTGGACGGAAGCGGACTGGAACAACTGACCGATACGGAAACGATCGCTTCGATCCCGGCCTGGTCGCCCGATGGAAAACTGCTTTCGTATGACTCGGGCGAGGAGGTGTTTGTAATAGATATGGAGCATTTTGCGGTTACCGGGAAGGTCGAAGTCAGGTCGACATTCCCGAAGACCGAAAACGGCGGTTTCCTAAGGGCGTGGGACTGGTCTCCCGATGGAAAGTACATTGCCGGGTCGTACAGCGCGAAGAGCGGATCAGGCGTGGGAATTCTGGAAATCGCCACAGGCAAATACAATCGGCTGACAAACTACACTTCACTCCCGTCGTGGCTGCCGGACGGCCGCCACATCATATTTCTTCGTGAAGGACGTCCGAAGATAGCGGATATCGTATCGGGCGAGATCAAAGACGCGTTCCCGGAGATCGAGGGCCACATCAGGAACATCGCCGTAAGCCCCGACGGAAGCACCGTCTACTTTACGCTTCGCGAAGCTGAATCGAACATCTGGCTGCTCGACGCAATGGAGGCGAACCAGTAGAAGTTGCTGAGGGTGTGCAACTTCGTCTATGGAATGCGCGAGCTTGAGGTATGGCACTTGCGCCGCAGACATCTGACCCGACAGACTCACCCGACTTAACGGACTCAACAGACTCACCGGACCTTCGATAAGCATACGGCCGGGATTGATGTATGATATTGGCTTTTCGACAGGAACTGCCGACATGCTCAGATTTCACAACACTCTTTCGCGCGAAGTTGAGGAATTCAAGCCTCTCGATGAGGGTAAGGCGAAGGTTTACATATGCGGCCCGACCGTATGGAACTTCGCGCATATCGGCAATTTCCGGACATTCATATTTGGTGACATCCTTCACCGATACCTGGAGTTCAAGGGATTTGACGTGACTTACGTGATGAATCTCACGGACGTCGATGACCGGATCATAAATGAGTCGGCCGAGCGCGGGATTGGGATCGATGACATGACCGCTCCGTTCATCGTCGCTTTTCACGAGGACATGGCAGCGCTGAACTGCCTTGAGCCTGACTTTGAACCTCGGGCGACGGATCACATCGGCGAGATGATCGACATCATCCGCGCTTTACTGGAGAACGGAAAGGCGTACGAGTCCGATGGCTCAATCTACTACCGTATATCTGCATTTCCGGACTACGGCAAGCTGTCGAAGATCAGCTTCGAAGGCAACATCGAAGGCGGAAGCGCGCGAGTCGACACGGACAAATACGACAAAGAAGATGCCCGTGATTTTGCGCTCTGGAAACTCGTCGACGACCCGGACGCGACCGGATGGGACGCATCCTTCGGACGCGGCAGGCCGGGGTGGCATATCGAATGCTCAGCGATGTCTATGAAATATCTCGGTGAGACGTTCGACATTCACGCCGGTGGGATCGACCTTCAGTTTCCGCACCACGAGAACGAGATCGCCCAAAGCGAGGGAGCGACCGGAAAGACATTCGCCAATTTCTGGCTTCACGGTGAGTTCCTGAAGATCGACAACGAGAAGATGGCGAAGTCTCTCGGGAACGACTACACCTTCCGGGACATTCGGGATCGCGGTTTTTCGGCACTCGCTATCCGTTATCTTCTCTTGTCCGTACCGTACGGAAAACAGCTGAACTTCACGTTTGAAGGATTAAAGGGAGCTGAGACCACTGTCGAGAGGCTGAGGAACTTTCGGAGGCTCGTGAGTGACTCCACGACCGGGAACGGTATCGACGGTTCGGCTTTGTCTGCCGCCCGAACCGCACTCGAACAGTTCGAATCCGCTATGGACGACGATCTGAATACTTCTCAGGCACTTGCTGCGATCCACAATCTCGTGAAGGAAATCAACAGTCTGATGGCTGATCGGATGCTGACCAAAGATGAGCGAGACGCGGTTCTACACGCCGTCGCGAAGTTCGATTCCGTTCTGGGGATCTTTGGCGAAGAAGAAAAAGAAGTACTCGATGAGGAGATCGATTCGCTTATCGAGGAGCGGGAACGGGCACGCCGGGAACGCGATTTTGCGAAGGCCGACGAGATACGCGACCGACTCGCTGAAATGAACATCATTCTCGAGGATACAAAGGACGGCGTTCGCTGGAAGCGCGGCTAGATCTGTTTTCACGTATTTTTCAGTCTTCTATGAGCAAGGCATTCGACCTTCTGAAATGGGGATTGACCCTTGGCAAGGACGAACAGAATTTCCTCGGAGCAAGATGGGTACCTGCATTCCTGCGGCGGGTGCCGGAACGCTCGAAGCGCAAATGGGCACTGCGCGTTCTGGACCTGAGTCCACACTACTTTCTCTTCCCAAACAACCCTAAGTACAAGGGCCTTTCAAAAGACGAGTATCTGGAAGCTATCGCCGACGATGCCCGAATATCCCGCGAGAAGATCCGCGACTCATTTCTGCTCTCAAAACTGGAAGATGTCGGAAGTCTTATCGATTGGGGATGCGGACCCGGCTTTATGGCGAAGGCGCTTTCGCCTCATTTGAAGAAAATCACCGCGGTCGATATATCGGCTGGTGCTCTCGCCTGCGCGGAGATCATAAACGGTGCAGACAACATCCGTTACATCGTCGGAGATCGCAAAGGACTTTCGACGATCAAGGACGGGTCGGCAGATGCGGTCATCAGTTTTCACTTATTCCAGCACCTTTCGGATAAGATCGCGAGAATCGTGCTTTCGAATGCTTCGTCAAAGTTGAGGTCCGGTGGAAAGTTGATCGTTCATGTCCAGACAGAGAATGACATCTGGCGTACCGAAGAAGAATGGAGGTCAGACGAATCCCTGAAAGGCAGGATGAAACTGAGGTACGGACTGAACTGTTTTGGCCGCTCCCAGGTAGATTATCAGCAAATGCTCGGCGAAGCGGGATTCGAGGTCGAGAGTTTTGAAGATATGTCGGATCTGATGCGGGAGAATTCGACAGAACTCGATGGGCAGGTGATCGTTACCGCCTACAAGTATTGATCACTCACCGCGACGGTCTACAAGTGCTAGACGCTCTACGATCTCACCTCCGATGAGGTGTTTCTCTACGATCTCTTTCACGTCATCGGCACGGACCTGGGCGTACCAAACGTTTTCCGGATAAACGAGGACCGCCGTTCCGATCGAGCAGAAGCCTACGGATCCGCAGTCGGTCAAAAGGATCTTCCCCTCCGGGTTCCTGCCCTTGGATTCCTTACCGTATCTCAGCCCCCTCGATTCGAGCTCGGCTACAAAAGCCTCTTTCACTTCTGCGCTTCCTACTTTTGAACAGGACTTGCCGTTGCAGACAAAAACGTGTCTTTCGATCGCTGCCTCCGCGACCGGTGCTAGCTTTAGAAGCGTTTTAGTGTCATCAATGAATTTCGGATCTGCCATTTTAGCTGATTATCTCAGATCAACCTCAGAAATTATAAGACGCACCCGGAATTCGGTATTTTCGGGGCTCCATTTGAATGCCGGTTGTGTGATAAAATTTCAAAGCGGTTGAATTTCCCTTCATCCCTGAAACAAATGGCAGACGGCATCATCATTCACGTCTCGGTCGGTAAGGAACGCCGAACAGAATATTTCGGCGAAGAGGTGATCCGTATCGGCTCAGACGAGTCCACCGAACTCCAGATACATTCCAAGCTCGTAAAGGAGCGCGGGATGTGGCTGAAGCTCGAGGTAGGAGAGGGTGTCTATCGGATCATCGATTTCAACGAAAATCTCGGACTCGAGCTAAACGGTATGCCGATAAGGCGCTTCGTCGGTCTTAAAGACGGAGACGAGATTAGTCTAGGCGATGCGGGAATCACATTCTCATTCTTTTCGCTTGCGTCCGAGTCTTCGCTGATCACGACTAACCGCGACCCGCACATAGCGCCTTTCATCGAGGAAGCCGCGCTTGAAGCAGCGGCTACCGAAAAACGTGATGACGCGAAAGCGTTTCTGCGCGAGTTCTCGCGCGAGCTACTCCGGGAGGTCAGCTGGAGTACCAAGCTTATAGTCCTGGCGCTTGTTGTAGCGGTTCTCAGCGCCGTCTTTTATCTTGGCTACGGCTTTTACAGCGAGCTGGCTCTCGCCCGCGAGCAGTCTGCCAAGCAGAACGAGGGAATGTTCCAGCTTCAGGAACAGCTCAAAGCGGCCCAGGAAGAGATCAAGACGCTCAGCGACAGTAATCAGGACATCATCAAGAACATTTCCCTCGCGCAGAACCTGAACGTCGAGTACCGCAACGGCGTTGGATTGATTGTAGGCGTGTATGACCTGATCGACAGGCGAAGCGGCAAGATGCTTCGATACCCTGATCCCGCCGCGATGCGGCCCGAATCGCTCGAGCTTCAGCAGTCGGAAGAAGGCATTTACGAGATCCCCGCAATGCAGGGACTGACGACGGACGGCAGCGGAACACCGGTCGAGTACGATTTTATAGGCACAGGTTTCCACGTTGGTGACGGATATGTCGTGACCAACCGCCACGTGATCCAGCCCTGGACCGAAGATGATCTGGTCAAGCAACTCATGCGCGAGAACGGCGGGCGTGCAAGGATCAAGAAGCTCGTTGTTTACTTTCCAGGGATGAAGGATCCGTTGCCGCTTGAGATCAGAAAGCTGGGCAACAGAGAGGATGTGGCTGTTGCGACTATCAAGGGTTCCGCGGATCTTGGTGGAATCCCTGTCCTGCCGCTCGAGACCGATTCTGACTCTTCAGTGATCGGTAAAACAGTAGTTTCGATGGGTTTCCCGAACGGGCCTGACCGCCTGCTTACGATGTTCGACGACGCGGATCTGAAGAAGCTTCTTCAGAGGTTTGGCGGTTCGAGGCAGGCTATGATCAGTTATCTTTCGCAAACCGGGAAGATCGTTCCTCTGCTTACCGAAGGGGTGATCACGGACCTCGACAGCAAGCGTGTCGTTCACGATGCTAAGACAGCTGAAGGGGGATCCGGTGCTCCGTTGTTCGGACAGTCGGGCAGGGTCATCGGGGTAAATTTTGGCGTCTTTACGGAAAATTCGGCTTCAAACCTCGCAGTTCCCGTTCGGTTTGCGATCGAATTGCTTGAAGAGGCCGGGTGGTCGCCCCAGGGAAAGGTCACCCGAGCGCAAACCACGACCGGTGACTCAAAGAACAAATCCGGTGACTAGACCGCGTCCTTCGGTTTCCATCCTTCTGACACCTCAATATCCTTTATCAACGCCGAGAATCTGGGATCCTGCCTCAGAGGATCCAGATTGGGCTCGTGCCGCAGAATAAAAAGCTCGACGCCATCGGTCCGAAGAGCTTCTTCAAGCTTGTTGAACGCTTCTTCATTTTCTCCAAGCGATGCGAATGCCATTGATGCGAGCAGGCCGAAGTTTCCGGCAGGTTCGGATGCCAAAGCGGCTTCGATCATCTTTTTGGCTTCTGCATCTTTTCCTTTTCTGGCTAGAATTCTGGAAAGAAAGAGTTTGGCCCCCGGATTTGGCTCCCCGTACCCAAGTGTTTTCCTGAGCCTGGTTTCTACCTGGTCGTATTTGCCTTCGAGTTCCAGCACCTGCAGCTTCCGCCACCTTGCCTCTGCGGCGTTCGGGTCGATCTCGAGCGCCCTGTCGCAGTATTTATCGGCCTCCTCAGGCTTTCTGGCAAGGTAGTAGAAATGCGCCAGGTAAAGATGAAGATAAGTCGACTGCGGGTCAAGATCGAGCGCTCGCTTCATCTCGTCAATAGCCGTTTCTATTTCGCCTCTGTTGGCGTACATCCACGCGATCCGGTGCCGTGAATGCGCGTCATTCGGCTTGATCCGGAGCGATTCTTTCATCAGGTCGAATGCCTCCGCGCCACGCTTTCTTGTCGCATAAACGAGCGCCTTCGCGGCCTTCGCCTCGGCACATTCGGAATCGAGTTTCAGTGCCTTGTTGGCCATCTCCTCGCCCAGCCGCAGGGCCTTCTCGCGGTCCATTACATCCGAAAGGTAAGTGTGATGTGCGTAGGTGTCGGCCAGGTACGCATATGCAAGAGCGAAATGGGGGTCCTTCTCGATCGCCTTCTCAAGGTGAACGATCGCACTTTCAAACCCTACCTTCGTATGCTGGCTCCAATACGCCAGGCCCGTTGAATAAGCCTGGTACGCTTCGGGATCTGAAGTGTACTGTTTGAATGGAAACTCCCTTTCACCGGACTTGAACCCGATCGCGACCTTTTGCGCGATCCTTTCCGAAATTGCATCCTGAAGCGCGAAGATATCTGAATATTCCTCGTCAAAGGTCTCGGTCCAAAGCTGCTTCTTTTCAGCTACGCTGTACAGCTGGGTCGTAACGCGTACTTTTCCGTGTTCGCGCTGAATGGAGCCCTCGATCACATAGTCGACCTTCAAAGATTTTCCGACCTCAAAGAGATCGCTGCTGTCCTCATTCGCATATCGGATTATCGAAGTTGTCGGCCGGACCGCGATATTCTCGATGTTGGCCAGTTTCGCAATAATCACGTCGGCGATCCCCAACCCCAATTTTTCGTCTTTCTCACCCGAGATCTGTTTGAACGGGAGCACAGCGATCGAGCCCGATTCTCCACTGGGCGTTCCGGACCAGAATCCGGAGAAATAGATCACACCTGCCAGGAGCCCTGCTATGGCGATGACAGACCCGACCGCGGGAACGATTCCGAACGTGGGTTTCCGGCGCGGGACCTGAACGGCAGGGACCGGCTGAGGCTCAGCCAGATTTGAACCGTTCGTAAAATGCGGAAAGTCGTCGGGCAATGTAATGTGCTGAGATTCTTGGCCAGACAAGTTCTCGTCTTGCTGCGATTCTTCGCCTACGATCGTCTGGACCGGTGCCACAAACCGATAGCCGGTCTTCGGGATCGTCTCTATAAAAACGAGGTCGCCGCTCTTCTGCTTGAGTGCCTTGCGGAGCATGTAGACGTGCTGCGTGAGATTCGCTTCTTCGACAAAATTCCCTTCCCAAAGCGTTTCAAGCAACTCATCCTTCTTTAGTACACGTCCACGGTTTTCGATCAGATATTGCAGTAGTTCAAAGCTCTTCTGCGTCAGCGGGACCGGATCTCCGCTTTCGAGCAGGCGATAATTGACGAGATCGAGACGAAAGTCGCCGAAATCGTAGTGCTGGACATTGTTTTCTGACATTTGCAGACCCTTAATTCAAAAACAATTTGCCCGAGAAAAAGGTTGTTCAACGGTCCGGCCCAAGCTTGTAAATTCAAGGGCCGTCCGCTAGATTGCTAGTTTGATCTCATACTGCAGATCGGCTGGCGGACCGGGGACCTCTCTTGGCGAACCGGTTGTCGGATACTGGATTTGATACCCGGTCCGGGATCAAGGATTGTTATCTGAGAAATCGGCCGAGATGAAGACAGATCGAAATAACTCAAATCGGAGATCAAAAGACCTGGCCCGCTATTTAGCCTTAGCCTGTACGATGCACCCAATTCTAAGGGTAACCATCAAATCTCCCTAAAATTACGAGATTTTGGATTTTATCCTTTAAATCACTGGCGTTTCGCGCACTTAGGCGGTTTTGGCTTCTAGCGATTTTAGATTTATTTGATGTGTTTTTGAGCAGTTTTCCCGAACCGGAGGGCATGGTCGTTCGTGTACCCTTGAGGACGAATAGCACGCACCGTCAGGATGAATAACCTCGTTTTTTCAAACTTCCTTCATCGCCCCGCACGAACCGCGGTGAGCGTCGCTGGCATAGCCATAGGCGTGCTATTGATAGTGTTCACAGTCGGCCTTGCAAACGGTTCTATGAGGGAGCGTGCACAGCGCGAGGCGAATGTCGGAGCCGAGATCTTCTTTCGTCCAGCCGGATCGGTGGGTTTCAGCGGTAAGGAAGCATTCATCCTTCCTCTCGACCTGACATCACAAATTGAAAGCGTCGAAGGTGTTGAGAGAGCGGTTGGTATAGGGCAGACAACGGTTGAAGTAAGGGATTCGAACACCGGCGAAAGGCTGATCGACGGAATCGTGTACGAATCTTATGCGCCGATGGTCAAAATGGAAGTAATTGAAGGCAGAACGCTTGGAGAGACAGGTGACGAGGCGATCATCGATACTGCTTTCCAAAGCCAGAAGGGCCTTAAGATCGGCGACCCGATGCGGATATGGGAACGCGACTTCAAAATAGTCGGTACTTACGAGCCAGCAGCCGGCGCCCGTGTCAAGATCCCGCTCGCCACAATGCAGGACCAGCTCGGGGGTGAAGACAAAGCAACCGCGTTCCTGATCAAGGTAAAAGAAGGGTTTGATGAATCCACGGTCGCTGAAAACCTCCAAAGAGCTTTTCCCGACAACCAGATCCTGCTTACGAAGGACCTCGAAGAACTTTATATGTCGGCGATCCCCGCGCTGAACGTCATGCTCAACGTGATAATCGGCGTCGCGGCGGTGATCAGTGCGCTGGTCGTGCTCTTGACGATGTATACGACCGTCACAGAACGCACCCGTCAGATAGGGATCATGAAGTCATTGGGTATGCAGAATCACTCGATCGCCTGGCTGATAACGCAGGAGGCGCTGCTGATCAGTTTCTCAGGGATCGTTCTTGGCGTGGTGCTTACAGTGCTGATTCGCGCTCTGCTCGGACTCGTTACCACTCTTGAAGTAGAGCTTAGCCCGGTAGTGCTATTGATAGTCCTCGTCGTCGGATTGATAGGCGGTGCATTTGGCGGGCTTTACCCGGCCCTTCGGGCGGCACGCCTCGATGCGGTCGACTCGCTCAGCTATGAGTAACCCGCGCGAATACTCAAAGATCAAACTAAAGGCCTTAACCCATAACCGGGACAAGGCCTTATCAAATGCAATTACAGGATGTTTAGGACTGCAGCAAATTCTGGTGGTTGTAACCGGAATTCTTCCAGTCTCACTATTAAATTTCTACAATCCCGTTGATCTTGTCCATCCTGTTCTCTTCTATTCGTAGAATGAAGTGCCGGTCACTACTGTTCCCGGCACTCATTCTTTGAACTTTGAACTTTCTATTTTCGTCCCGCCATCTGTTGTCGGGCATTCGCCATGAATCGTTCGATATCCTCGATCGATCGCGGAAGACCCTTCGACATCCATTCGACACCATCCTTCGTGACAAGCATGTCGTCCTCTATTCGGACTCCGATACCCTTGTATTTCTCGAACTTGGCCTTGATCGCCCTCTTCAACTCGGCGTTCTCCGGCGTATCCGGCAGGTAATCGAGCGCGTCTTCCCTGATATAGATTCCCGGCTCATTGGTTATCACCATTCCTTCCGCGAAGGTTCCGTACGCGCCGACATCGTGAACGTTCATTCCCAACCAGTGACCCCAACCGTGCATGAAGAACAGCGTGTACTGGGGCCTCTTGAACCTGCTTCCGTTGAACTCCGCGTCATATGTCGCGCCCTTGGCCGTGATCAGGCCGAGTTTCGCAAGCCCTTCTTCGATCTTCTGAGCGGCTGCACCGCTCGCCTGGCGAACAGTTGAACCCGGCCTCATCGTCGCCGCGGCTGCTTCCTGGGCGTCATAAACGATCTGGTAGATCTCTGCCTGCTCCTTCGAAAACTTGCCGTTCACCGGAAACGTGCGGGTGATGTCCGCAGTGTAATGGTCGTATTCGGCACCGACGTCCATAAGGAGCAGCTTTCCGTCCGAGATCTTGCCCTGCGATTCAACATAGTGAAGCGTCGTCGCGTTCGGACCGCAGCCGACGATAGATGGAAATCCCCAGTAGTCCGCGTTCCTTTTCCGGAACGTGTATTCGAGTTCTGCCTGAACCTCGTATTCCCAGTCTGAAGAGGCGGCGATGCCCATCGATCGGCCGACTCCTTCTGTGGTTATGTCGATCGCGTGCTGCAGAATCTTTAGCTCATATGGCGACTTCACGAGCCTGAGCTGAGCAAAAATGCTGCTCGCGTCCTCTACCTCGTAGCCCGAAAGTTCATTCGAAAGCTCCTTCTCTCTTCCGAACTCTCTGTCGTCTCCGGAGGTCAGGAGGTAGACATTCGTCGGAGCGGGGATTCCTTTCAATGAAACGTTGTCGAATGAAAAGTCTCTATTTTCTTTCAGAGCCGACACAAAATCCTTCCATTCGGACGCGTCGATCACGTTCTTGATCCCTGAGCGCTCCCTCGCTTCTTCGTTGGAAAGCATCCTGCCGTTCCAGGTCTCGAATGCGGGATTGCGTTTCGGAAGAAACAGGTATTCGTCGACCGAGCCGCCGTTCTTCACGATCACAAGGTGCGTACCCGCCTGCCCGATAGCCGTCAGGTAATAGAGATTGTTCTCCTGCCTGAAGACGTAGTCCACGTCATTCGTGTAGATCTTTGGCTCGGCGCTCATCATCACGAGCATCGAGTTGTCCGACATCGCCTTGGCGACGTTCGCACGCCTCCTGGCCAATTCATCCTGGCGCTCTTTTGTACTGAATACCGGAGCCTTGGGAGTGACCCTGATCGAAGCGAACGGATCCGCGGGATTATCTGACGCGACTGCCGCAGATGCGAACAGAACCGCGATCAGCATCAAGAGTGAAAATGACTTCTTCATCTATGTGCCTCAAAGTTATTGATTATCTGTTAATTAAAGCGAGCTTACGGATACTCGCGAAACTGCTCGGTTGCCAGACCAGTCTTCTGCTACAACCTCAATATCGTAATCGCCGGGTTCGAGCTTGTCGAAGTTGATGAAGCCCTCGGTTACCTTACCTGCATTCAGCCGATTAGTGACGATATATCGGAACACCGTTGGACCGGTTGCTCCTGACCTGCTTCCGACGGCGTAGATATACGACGCCAGATCTGCGGATGGCAGCTTTTCGAAGCGGATCGTTAAATAGTCGTTGTTGGCGCCACCCACTTGCTTACCGTTCGAGTCGAAAACCCTGTAGCCAAGTATGTAGAGTCCCAGCCGTCTTCTTTCCGGATTTCCATCCATTCTGTCGTAAGTCTCGGCGATCACGCGGACGCGCCCACCGACTTTAATACGCTCGTCGTCGGCTTCTGTTTCAAACGGCGTCCAATCTTCGCGAACAAGATCGATTTTCTCGATCACGGGAGCGATCTTGTCTGAGTAGTACGGAAATGAAGCCGGCCCAAGGCCGTTGAATTCGAACCCGGACCGACCTTTGACAAAGTGGACGTGGTTCATACGGTTAAGCGTTCCGACCGGATCGCCTCCTTCGAAAAGAGTCCCTCGCGGCACGCGGACCGTCAGTTCCCCGGAGTTCTCGTCGAACAGGAAACGGGGATCGGAAAAACGAGTACCATCCGCCGCGCGACCAATGTTGATGTGGACATATCCGTAATGCGGCATTCGGATCAATTCCCTCAGAGTGCCAACGTTTTGCACTGCTTCGGGGTCCAGAACGGTCTCATTACTTACAAACCTGGCCGTCTCACCATAACTTCCGGGAATATCGATTCCGTTATGAAGATAGATATCGGAATCTGATCTGTCGCGCTTCCCCCTGATTTCTCCAAAAGTTCCTGCGATCTCGCGGACTTCCAGCGGCGGATCGTAAGGCCAGTTCGGTGAGGGATGAAAGTGGTTGATGTCGCCGTCCCATTCCCGTGTCTTAAGTAAGTCCGCAGCCTCCTTCACTTGCCCTGTCCGGCCTCCCAGACTTCTTATCAATCCATTGTCGGAATCTGCGGCGTACACATCTCCGCCTTTCGCCACAGCAATGCCGCTTACGCGGTTGAAGCGGCTCCGGCCGTCTTCTTTGTCTTCAAATCCCCTCCTCGTTGAAGTGAGCGTCTCGACAATCGTGACAAACCGTCTGCCGATCACCCGAACTGAATCTCCATCTGCTACATAGATCTCGCCGTTCTGGCCAACTGCAACATCGGTCGGAGCAGAGAACGAAGAATAAGTAAGGCCGCCGTCGCGCACAGTTCTTCGACCATCACCGGCAAATGTGGATGTCGTTCCATCCGGTCCGATTGTCCTCAGTTTTCTGTTTCCGAGATCGGCGATAAGAAGCCTTCCGTCTACCAGCAACTCGATGCCGCAGGGCGTATCGAATCTCGCCGACGCTGAATCGCCATCGGCAAACCCGCGGCCGGATCCGGCGAGCGTCCGGACCATTCCGTTCTCGATCACACGGATACGGTCGTTATACGTATCCGCGACAAAGATCCTCCCGTCTTGAACCGCAATACCGATCGGCGCCCGGAACAACGCCTGATCCGCCTTTCCGTCACGGAAGCCGGGATTTCCGGAAACGCCCGCCACAAGCGTGATCTCGCCTTCGGGCGATACTCGCAGAATCGTATGGTCCCCAGAATCAGCGACAAGGATGTCTCCGCCGTCTTCAATCGCTATGTGTGAAGGCGTTTTCATCTTTTCGGTAATTACCCTTCTGGATGAGCATCCAAGCGGGTTCCAGCACCCTTCGTCAGTGATCGAAGTAACAGTAATGCTTCCCTTTGCACCGTCGGAGAAGTAAAGCATTCCGTCCTTTTCGGCGATGCCGAATGGCTCGCTTAGGAAGCCCTCGTCGCTCAGAGTTCGCGCAACACTCAGATCAGCGAAGGGTTCGTCGATCATTCCACATCCCGATGGAAATGTGAGCAAGAGCGCGGTGGTCAGGATCAGAAGTGTTGTGGTAGTTCTCATCGAGTATTCGAACGCATAGGAAAGCGAAATCGGCCCGTAACACTAATTTGCTATGATTACGTCTCCACTTCAAATCGAACTTGGGAGGAAGATATGAATTCATTGGAAGATCTTCTCGGCGCCGTGCAGGGATCGTCGGTCCGTGAACAGATCGGACAGAACCTGAGAGCCGATTCCTCAGCCGTGAACAGCGCGATCGAGATCGCCCTTCCGGCAATAATGGGAGGACTTGCGCAAAACTCTCAAACCGTATCTGGCGCGGCGGGGATCGATCAGGCGCTTGAGAAGGATCACGACGGCAGTCTTCTGGAATCGCTGTCTGATTATTTGCAGGGCGGAGTTCCTTCGCCTGCGAACGCAAACCGTCAGACCGATGGTTCCGGGATTCTAGGGCACATACTTGGAAACGCGAGCGGACCGATAGCACAAGAGATAAGCAAGCGCACGGGCCTGAGCGCGGGGCAGTCCGCGAACCTGCTGATCACGCTTGCACCGATCGTAATGGCTTATCTCGGAAAACAAAAGAAACAGAACGATCTGGACACCGGATCGCTTTCCGATCTTATTCAGAAAAGAGCCCAGCAGACTCAGCGAGGCGGAAATCCGATCCTGGATCTCGCGACCAGCGCGCTGGATCGCGACCGCGACGGGAGCGCATTGGACGATCTCGCATCGATGGCTGCCGATTACTTTATGAAATAGGCACTAGTCCAGTTCATATGACAGGGGCCTTCCGGACCGTTTCCCGTCTCGCTCAGCTACGCTGATATCGGAAGGACACTCACCTGACAACGAAGGTGTAAATGACGGGCGGGTCGGGTTTTTCAGGCACTGGCGGTACCGATAATTTTATCAGTCTCTGAAGCACCACAGCTCCTTCCAACAATCCTCTTCGCGCCCTCGTGACAAGCACAAGCGCGGTGAACGCACAGAACGAGTTTGACGGGACGCCCTGTACCCAAAGGTGCATCGAGGCGTCTGCGTCTGGCAACAGCCGTTCGACAGTCGGATTGAGGAACGCTTTGCAGGCCACGATTTCGTAGAGCCCCCTCGGATAACCGTCATCCTCGATCCGCAACGAAAGCTCGAGGATCGCCGGATATTCCTTGCCTTCGCGGGTTATCGAGTTTTTCCCGGCGATCCATACCGAATCTTCCTTTCGAAGCATCGTGAAACCGGTCTTGTACTCGTTGATGATCCTCCGGTCGGCACCACCGAATACTTCGAATCCCGTTTCCGATCCCGCCCGCTGAAGCCCTATCTTTCCCGTCCCGATGCAGGATCTGAAGTCATCTTCGGTTACAAGGCCCAGATCCACCAGAAAGTTCATTTTAGTGAAAACTGCTGCAAGACCGCCGGGTATCGTCACCGTGTCGGTCGCGGAAAGCTGCTCGCAGGCTGTGTTCGAAGGGTACGCGGGTCGTAGGTCGGGATAAAAGCCGATGTCGAGCGTTTCGATATCGGCCAGCTTAAATTCTTTATGAAACGGCAAGAACGCCAGCCACGAAGCCGTTTCGGCGATATCCTCTTCTGGGCTGTGTCCTCCGTAATTTGTAAAGAATCCTCCGGGAGGCTCGATCGAGGAATCCTGAAGCCGCGTCTCGTCGTACTCGCCTCCCAGGTCAGCGTCCTCGAAAGATTCGTTCACTCTGTTCCACTCTTTTAGCAGGCCTCCTTTCAGTCTGGTGCTTTCCACGATCTCTCTCGCCGCCGCAACGGCCCCTGCTTCCCAGGCCTGCCGTTGGGTCGTTCCTTCGGTTACGCTGTCGATCAGATATGTGGCGCAGTGCGCAGCCTCGTGGACTATCGCCTGGATGGTCTCAGGCCAGACCCTAAGGTCCGCCGCGAGTTTGTCCTTCGCCCTTTGCTCCGAATTCTCGCCCTCAAAAACAGTGAACTTGACGTCAAGATCCTCTTCGCTCGCAAAACCCTGGGCGGCGGAAACGATGATCAAATCGGGCGTAGTCGAGTTCACAAGCGCTTTAGCGGCTTTCGGAAGCGGACGAGCGACAAACGCAATTCCCTCGACGGCTTTACAGGTAAACTCAGGAAGCCGTTCCAAAGCCAGCCTGACAACCATTCTTTGGTGCCTGCCCGCATCCACCAAGGCCGCGCGATACTGATCTGGAAGCCTCGAACTCTGTCCCCTTGTGAGTATAGGGACGTTTTCGCACGTTTCAGCTGCAAAGGCCTGAGGGGACAGCAAGAGAAACAAGAGTCCCGCCAAAAGAGCCCATTGAACGAATCGAATCTGCGTCACGTTGCCACGAATTGATTTCAACACGCCCAAAAGCAAATCACATTAACAAAAGCAGGGCAAGACTTTATACTAGCTCGGCTGTTTGACGGACCTCTGTGCCCGACTTACAATAAAGTCCATTCGTGGTGAGTTACGGCGACTTGCGACCACGCAAAATAATCTGCTAAACAGCTTGGAGTTTTAAGAACAGAACATTCAACTCTGCGCCTGTTTGGCGCGGAGTTTTGTTTTTTTGTACCGGGTTACGACATATGGATAGCTTTTCAAAGCTACTTGAAGAAAAGATCCTGATATTCGACGGCGCGATGGGCAGCAGCCTGCAGGCGCAGGAGCTTTCGATCGATGACTGGGGAGGACCGGAGTTTGAGAACTGCTCTGAAAATCTGCTCTATACAAAGCCGGAAGCGGTTGAAAAGGTCCACGAAGGCTTTTTGAACGTCGGTGTAGACGTAATTGAGACAAATAGTTTTGGCGGCTCGGGTGTCGTCCTGGCCGAGTTCGGGCTCGAAGACAAAACGTACGAGATCAATAAGATGGCCGCTGAAATGGCAAAGCGGATCGCGGCCGACTTTTCGACCGCTTCGCATCCGCGTTTTGTCGCCGGATCGATCGGCCCGGGGACCAAACTGCCGACGCTTGGACATATCACTTTCAGAGATCTGAAGAAAGCGTACGACCAACAAGTCTCGGGACTTGTCGAAGGAGGTTCGGATCTCCTGATCGTCGAAACCTGCCAGGACCTCTTGCAGACGAAGGCCGCTCTGATGGCCGTGTTCGATTATTTTGAGGCGAAAAGGATAAAGCTTCCAGTGATCGCACAGGTAACTATCGAGACGTTCGGGACGATGCTGAACGGTACCGAGATCGGTGCGGCTTTAACTGCGCTTGAGCCATTCCCGATCGATGTGATCGGAATGAACTGCGGAACGGGCCCTAGACAGATGACCGAATCGTTAAAGTACCTTTGCGAGCATTCACGCTTTCCCGTTTCGGTCCTTCCGAACGCCGGTCTTCCGGAGGTCAAGGACGGTAAACAACACTACGACGAAACACCCGAGACATTTACCGGTCAGATAGTTCATTTCGCGAAAGACTTCGGTGTGAACATCGTTGGAGGTTGCTGCGGGACCACATCGGACCACCTGAAGCTCGTTGTCGAGGAAGTATCCAGGATCGAGCCTCATCGTAGAAAGGGATCGCTTGCTCCTTCTGCATCGTCGATCTACTTTCGGCAGCCGTACACGCAGGACGCTTCGTTCCTGATCGTCGGCGAACGCGTGAATGCTTCCGGTTCCAGGAAGATGAGGCGGCTTCTTGAAGCCGAAGACTGGGACGGGCTGGTTTCGCTTGCAAAGGAACAGGAGCGCGAGGGAGCCCACATCCTCGACGTGAACGTCGACTTTGTCGGACGCGACGGAGAGGCGGACATGCACGAGCTGGTTTCGAGGCTTGTGACGAACGTCAAGATCCCTCTGATGCTCGATTCGACCGAATGGGAAAAGATGGAAGCCGGCCTCGAACATGCCGGCGGCAAATGCCTCCTTAATTCGACGAATTACGAGGACGGCGAACCGAGGTTCTTCAAAGTCCTTGAGCTTGCAAAGAGGTTCGGCGCGGGAGTCGTTGTCGGGACAATAGACGAAGACGGAATGGCAAGGACCGCGTCGAAGAAAGTTGAAATTGCCCGACGTGCGATCAAGGATGCCGTCGCTTTCGGGATCCCGGAACACGACATCTTCTTCGATCCTCTCGCACTGCCCATTTCCACGGGAATCGAGGAGGACCGCAATAACGCCGACGAGACGATAAAGGCAATCAAACAGATACATTCCGAGTTCCCGGAAGCCAACATCATTCTTGGGGTTTCGAATATCTCGTTTGGCCTGAGTCCGGCAGCGAGGATCGTGCTCAATTCGATCTTCCTGCACGATGCCGTTGAAGCCGGAATGAACTCGGCGATCGTCAACGCCTCGAAGATCCTGCCTCTGAACCGGTTTAACGAGCGTGAGATCGAAGTGGCACGCGAGCTGATCTACGATCGGCGTGAGTTCGAAGGAGATGTTTGCACATACGATCCTCTGACCGAGTTCACGACTCTGTTTGAAGGCAAGAAGGCGTCAGCGATCAAGAAGGACGTCTCAAACCTTTCGATAGAAGAAAAGCTCAAGCACCACATAATCGACGGCGAAAAGATCGGCCTTGAAGACAATCTGACGAAGGCGCTTGAGAAGTACGAGCCGCTCGACATCATCAACGAGATCCTTCTCGATGGAATGAAGGTCGTCGGCGATCTGTTTGGTTCGGGCCAGATGCAGCTTCCGTTTGTATTGCAGTCGGCGGAAGCGATGAAAACCGCGGTCAAATTCCTTGAGCCTCATATGGAGAAGGTTGAGGGGCAGGAAAAGGGGACGATGGTCCTCGCCACTGTTAAAGGGGATGTCCACGACATCGGCAAGAACCTTGTGGATATCATCCTCACGAACAATGGATACAAGGTAGTGAATCTCGGCATCAAGCAGCCTATCGACGAGATTCTAAAAGCAGCCGAAGAGCAAAAGGCGGACGCAATCGGAATGAGCGGCCTGCTCGTAAAATCCACCCTGATAATGCGGGACAATCTCGAGATAATGAATGAGCGTGCGATCTCAACGCCCGTCGTTCTCGGCGGAGCCGCATTAAACAGGAAGTATGTCGACAACGACCTTCTTCCTTTGTTCGATGGCAAGCTGTTTTATGCACGCGATGCATTCGACGGTTTGAACGCGATGGACGAACTGGCAAGGCTCCGGAAATCCGCCACGGAGGACGCAGAGCCCACCGAGAAGGTTAAGGAGGTTGCAGTCGGACGGAGTTCAGGCGAGCAGCGGAGCGGCGGCGTCCCGCCTGCAATGAGCGCGGAGCGCGAAAAGGAAGATGACGAAGATCTTGTCGGTGAAGACGCAAAGCTTGGACGGAAAGCGGCGCGTTTTGACCGGAATCTCACGGGCGACACCAGTCACACGACAAGGTCAGAAACAGAACCTGCCGAATTCATCCCCGAACTTCCCTTCTACGGATCAAAGGTTGTCGAGATCAAGGACCTGACCAAGGTCTTTGCGTTCGTAAATGAGACTGCTCTTTTCAAGGGCCAGTGGCAGTTCAAACAGGGTCGCAAGAGCCCTGAAGAGTATCAGAAGATTCTTGAAGAGACGGTTTATCCGAAATACGAGCAGATAAAGGCCGATGCGATCCGCGATAAGCTGCTTGAAGCAAAACTAGTTTATGGCTACTACCCGTGTAATTCGGAAGGAAACGACCTGATCATCTTCGAAGAAGACGGCAAGACCGAACAGATGCGGTTCAACTTCCCCCGCCAGCCCGTCGATCAACTGGGATCGAAGAATCTGTGCCTCGCCGACTACTTTTTGCCGGTCTCCTCCGGAAGCAACGACACCGTAGCGTTCCACCTTGTCACGATGGGACGAAAGGCGTCGGAGCACTCGGCAGAGCTCTTCAAGAATGACGATTACACGGATTATCTGCTATTCCACGGCCTGAGCGTCGAATCGGCAGAGGCGCTCGCCGAGATGTGGCACAAACGGATCCGCGAGGAGCTTGGGATCGCCGGCGAGGACGCGGAAGAAATGACGAAGTTGTTCAGACAGGGCTACCAGGGTTCTCGCTTTAGCTTTGGTTATCCCGCGTGCCCGAGCCTTGAGGACCAGGTGAAGCTGTTCGAGCTTTTGCGGCCCGATAGGATCGGCGTCGAGCTGACGGATGAGTATCAATTGGATCCCGAACAATCGACCTCCGCCATTATCGTCCATCACCCCGCCGCCAGGTACTTTAATGTGGGTTAGAATAGCCGAGAGTAGACCGAGTAGCACCGGCAGAACCTGATCACACGCCAACCGATCGGAATCGATGAGTCGAACGAATTGGGATCAGAATGGAAATGGTCTGAGAAACGACGTTCCGCGAAATGATAGAACTCCCGGATTTGCTCACTGTACTTGAGGATTTTACCTCGCGATTGGACCGTATCAGCATTGATTACATGTTGACGGGCTCGATGGCACTTGTTCACTATGCCGCACCGCGTAACACTGCCGATATTGATCTGGTGATCGATCTATCTGACCGGAACTTTGAAAAGTTCCTTGGCGAGTTCGAAAGCGACTACTACATTCCGCCAACAAGTGCCAAGAGGGCAGTAGCTGAAAAGAGGATGTTCAACGCGCTTAACCAAGCATCGATCGTGAAGGTGGACTGCGCCGTGCGGAAAGACACTGAGTTTCATCGTGAGGCATTCTCTCGCCGAAAGCAGACCAGCTACTCCGGTGACTTCGACATTTGGATCATTACAAGGGAGGACCTGATCATTTCTAAACTCCTATGGGCAAAAGAAAGCAAATCAGAAATGCAGATGCGGGATGTTGGTAATATTGTCCGGCACGGATATGAGGAAGGTTACGTGCACAGTTGGTGTAAAAAGCTAGGGATTGATCAAATACTCAAAGAAGTCTTAGATTCGTTCGAAACCGATGAGACCTAGAGATACATCACGCGAAATGGATGAGCTTCAGCACAAGCTCTGGATGGAACGTACTGCCCAGGCCCGAGCTAAGTTTGTCGCATCAATGTTCCGAAAC
Organism: Acidobacteriota bacterium; assembly: GCA_003385635.1. GTDB lineage: Bacteria > Acidobacteriota > Blastocatellia > Pyrinomonadales > Pyrinomonadaceae > Aridibacter. Next base: position 1,960,996 of record QQUY01000001.1, read on the forward strand.
GCAATGTCGATTATCCTGGCCTCCCTTCCTGAGGGCCTTTCAGAAGAAGAGATCAAGCGTCAGTTGTTCTTCCGCACGTATGGCGAGCATCTTCCCGCCGATTTCTTTGACAGATAGCCTGCCCCCGTTGAATTCCTTCCCAGGCCCGAAAACACTCCCTCCCGTTCACTTTCGGAACTTTTCAACCTCACTTCCCGTCATACAAATCAGCCGTTCTTTACATTTCTTGACGCAAGGGATTGCAAGCAACCTGCATCGAACCGTTCGAGCCACTGTCATTAGGAAGGAGGCATAAAATGAACAAACTTAAAGGATTGAAAGCGGCCCACTCCGACAAGGTCAATTCGATGTTCGTAAGTTTCGAAGCCAGCGTCGTAATAAGCGTATCGGACAACTCGATCAGGATCTGGGACACGATAAACGGTGTAGAGCTTTATGAAGCGTCGGAAGGAATAGAGGGAGACCCGATCGTACTAAATCTGGGACCATTCAGAAGAGACGGAAGTATCAGGATCAGCTAGACAGGACAGGATCAGATTTTCACACTCCATAGCAGCAGACCCGCCAATTGGCGGGTCTGATTTTTTTTCTTCAGATCACGAAAATGCGGTCTCAAATCGCCAGATTTGAACCATTTAATCTCCTGTGGTCAAATCTTTGTCTTATGGCTCACAAGATCTTTATCGCAGGCGCCGGCGGTATTGGCCAAGCTGCTGCGATCCTGCTCCGCGAATGGTCCGAAAATGCTCCCGACATCGTATTGGGAGACATAAGCCGTGAACACCTCGACGAGGCGGCGGCATTTGTACTGCACGGATCAGAAAGTACAGGAAGCCTCGAAACCCTCGAGATGCCTGCAGGCGAGGCTTCAGGAGAGTTGCTTTCGGTTTTTGACAGCTGCGACGTGCTTCTGGATTGTGCGCCCGGACGCGAGGCACCGAAGCTCGCTCGTTACTCCAGGGAGCATTCGATGCATTATGCAAATCTGACCGAATACGTAGCGGAAACCGATCAAATAAAGGCTCTGGCCAGAGATGCGGAAACAGGATTTGTCCTTCAGACGGGTCTTGCGCCCGGATTCGTAAATGTCCTCGCCGTTTCGCTTTACGATCAGTTTGTCGAAGAGTTTGATAACCGCAACGTCGAGCGGATCTCGATGAAGGTCGGCGCACTTACCGCACATGCCCACGCGCCTCATTTTTACGGGTTCACGTGGTCGCCGATCGGCGTGGCGACCGAGTACGTAAAAAATTCCAGGGTGGTCCGCGACCACAAGATCACGGAACTTCCTGCGCTTTCGGAACGCGAGGAGATCGTCATCGGAGGAAGGAGGTTCGAAGCAGACCTGACATCCGGAGGTGCGGCCGACCTGCCGGAGCATTTCGCGCTTCGGGCAAGGGCACTCGATTACAAGACTATCCGACACGTGGGCCATTTCGAGTGGGCATCGAGGGTAATCCACGAGTTTGCCAACGATGAGCATTTGCCGCGGCAAGTACTCAAGCGATTCCTTAGGGAGATCCCGGCAGTCGAGGACGACTTCGTCCTCGTTCATGCTGGAGTCGAAGGATTTGATTCCGAGGGCGTGAGGCGACTCTTGGAAAAGGCTTTCTTTGTCAATCCACTCGAAATAAACGGTAAGATCCTGAGAGCGATCCAGACAACGACAGCCGCACCCCTTTGTGAGGCTGCAATGATGCTTCTGTCCGGCGATCACAAAGGCGTCGTTCTTCAAAGCGGGATCGATCCGAAGACCTTCTTGAACGGCCGATTCGTTAGCCGTGTTTATTCTTAAAGCCCGATTTCGGCAGCCCGGGATCCGTGAACTCGAACCTCCAAAAATCAGCGACAACGCAAAGACCTGCGGCGATAACGCCGAGCAGAGATGAACTGGCGCTCCTTGGCGCGACGGAGAGAGCAGGATTCTGGCTTGCCCATCGGATGAATCTCGGCAGATGGAAGCGATTCTGGACTTTCTGCCAACGGCATCTCGGTTCGCTATGGATAAAGATCAGCACGTATAACCTGATGAACGTGTTCGGGATCGAACACGTGGAGAACAGCGATGCGTCGCGTCCCCTTCTGCTGGTCGCAAATCACCGTTCCTTTTTCGATATGTACGTCGTGTCGTCCGTCATCTTCAGGCAGACGACACGCCCTGTGAGCCTCTTCTTTCCCGTCCGTGCAAAGTTTTTTTACGACAATCCGATCGGCTGGTTTGTGAACCTTGTAATGGGTTGGTGGTCAATGTATCCGCCCTTCTTCAGGGAAACTGGAGAAGGAAGGAAGCGGAGCTTTGACAAGTACTCGCTCAACCGCCTGATCCAGATCAGTTCATATGGACAAGCGCACCTAATAGGGTTTCATCCCGAAGGAAAGCGGAACATGTCGGACGATCCTTACAGTTTTCTTCCAGCACAGCCGGGAGTAGGCAAAGTGATAATGGAAGCGCAGCCTCAAGTGATCCCGATCTTTATCGCAGGACTGGGGAACGATCTTCCGAAACAGATTCTCGGAAACTGGACCGGTGGTGAGAAAGTGAGGCTCTGGTTCGGAGAACCTATCGACCTTGATTCGTTCTACGCGGAACGGAATTCTCTTCGGACCCACAAGAAGATCGCAGACTTCCTGATGGAGAAGATAGGTGATCTAGGGGAAGAAGACCGGAAGTGGATGGAGACCGATCAAATGATAATTGAGAATTGAGAAGTCTGTCTTCTGTCTTCTGACTTCTGTCTTCTGTCTCGTGTCGCCGCTACGCGGCGGAGCAAGGTGGCAGGGCCCTCGTACCCCGCACTGCGCCTTCGGCTTGTACCGGGCTAACATACTCCCGTCCCTCCGGGACTCGGCCTGATTGCCCGGTCTCCAGAATATCCGGCTACGAATCGAACGGTCTCCTGTCTCCTGTCTCCTGTCTTCTGTCTTTGACTAGACCAAGATAAAACGGTACACACAAAAAGTAGCCGGAACGGTCAACAAGCTTCGTCAACCTTGGAAAAGAACAGAGATAACCTAACGACTGAGAGCGGAAACAACGGCCTGCCGCTTGTGATAGTGAATCCGAAATCGGCAGGCGGGTCCACTCAGACGCGCTGGTCCGAGCTAGCCTCAGATCTGCGTTCACATTTCGGTCCGTTTACCGTGGCTCTCACAAAAAAGCCCGGAGACGGTGTCGAACTGGCGAAGAAGTTTGTCAGTGCCGGCCGTCGGTACATCATCGCCTGCGGAGGCGACGGAACGATCAACGAGGTCGCTAACGGGATTCTCGAGACGGGAGAAGATGTGACACTCGGAATCCTGCCTGCTGGCACTGGCGGCGATTTTCGTAGATCGCTCGGTGTTTCGTCGACGCCGCGCGACGCAGCCCGACAGTTGAGAGATGGCGTCACGAAACTTATGGACGTCGGAAAGGTCACATTCACTGATCACAGCGGTGAGGTAATCAGCCGCTATTTCTTGAACGTTGCTTCATTTGGTCTTAGCGCTTCCATCAACGACAGAGTAAAGAAACAGGGCGGGCTTGCGTGGATTCCGTCCGAAACCGTAAAAGGCAGGACGAAGTTTGCATTGTCCACTCTTCAAGAGGTTCTGGACCAGGAGGCTCGCGTGGTTAAGGTCTCGCTTGACGACGGACCCGAGGCTACTCTTTCTACCTTGAATTTTTGCGTCTGCAACGCGCGGTTTTTCGGCGGCGGAATGCAGATAGCGCCTGACGCGAAGATCGACGACGGATTTCTTGACCTGATTAATATCGGCGATATAACGACAATGCGGATTCTCCTGAATGGTTACAAACTCTACAGCGGATCGCATCTCGCGCTTCCCGAGGTAAAGGGAAAACTGGTAAGAAAGATCAGCGTAGCGCCATCCGATCCGGACAGCATCGTCGAGATCGAAACCGACGGTGAGATACCTGGACGATTGCCGGCCGTTTTCGAGGTCGTGCCGAAAGCTCTGAAGATCCGCGTCCCTTCCGAATAGGAACCAACACCTGTTTTTAAGGTCATTGCCGAAACAGTCCAATTGGGCAAAGTACACCTTTGCTGATAGATTTCTTGGTACAGCTTTTATCTAAGGAGCATAGAATATGCCAATAGCAGCTATCTGGACCGGCAGGATCCTGATCCTGATCGGGATCATCGGTTACGCTTACGGATTTTACGGTGGGAATGCCAGCGTCACAGCGCTCATACCAGCGTTCTTCGGAATCGTTATTATCGCCTTGGGACATTTAGCCCAGGCAAAAGAATCGCTTTCGAAACACCTTATGCACGCGGCGATGGTAGTGGGTTTGTTGGGATTTTTACTTCCCTCCGGGAGGCTCGCAATGAAATTCTCTGAGATAACACTTTCGGCCGCTTACCTGTCTCAGATATCGATGGCTCTTGTATGCCTGATATTCGTGCTGATGGGAGTCAGGACATTCCTGAGCGCTAGGCGGTCGTAACAACCGCCGGGGACGCAGATCGGGCTTCCGAAACCGGCAGCCGGATCGTGACCGCCAAACCATTTCCCGTGTTCCTTGCAGTGATCGAACCGTTGTGGCTGCGGACCGCCCTCTGTGCGATCGCGAGTCCCAGGCCCGTACCCCCACTTTTTCTATCCCTTGCTTCCCCGATCCTGTAGAACGGTTTGAAGAGCGAGTCGATCTCTTCTTCCGGCACTCCGGGCCCGTGGTCTTCAATGGTAACGACCGCCTCTGTGCCTTCTCGCTCCATCGAAACCTCTACCCGTGTTCCCTGTTCGGTGTAAAGGACCGCGTTCCTCAACACATTGTCAAAAGCCTGCCTGACCAGCTGTTCGTTTCCGATCATTCGAAGTCCTTCGATTTTGACCGTTTCTACTGATCGATCGCGCGCGCGCGCCTCGAAATCGGCGTCGGCGATCAAAGACTCGAGGATCGACTTCAAATTGAGGTCGCTCCGCGAGAACTCTTCCGACCCGGTCTCGAGTTTCGAGAGCGTAAGGATCTGCGAGATCAACTCGTTAAGGCGATCAGATTCCGTGTCGATTCGTGTGATAAGTGTGTCTGACTCGCCGTTCGAACGTCCGCGTAAAAGTTCAAGTGCCACCTTCATTCGCGCCAAAGGAGACCGGAGTTCGTGCGAGATATCCCGCGTCAGACGCTTTTCCGATTCAATAAGCGATTCGATCCTCTCTGCCATCTCGTCAAAATCTGAAGCCAGATGTGCGAGCTCGTCGCGCCTGTTGCTCAATTCCGGCCCTACCCTGACTGAGAGGTCCCCCGCAGCAATGTCGCGTGTGGCTTTGCCGAGTTTTCGGATCGGCGAAGTCAGGTACGAAGCAAGCGCATAGCAAACCAAACCGGCGGTGAGCACCACCGCAAGGATCTGCAGAAGCAAGCGGTTGGTAAAGAACGCAGGTGCCTGGAACCTCTTCAATTCCAACATATAGAGCAATTTCGTGCCGTCACTAAGATTCACGGTGCTGGCAGCAAATGTCTTGTCCGGCAATCGATGAAACTGAGGTTCGGAACTATTGAATCCGCGATCGAAAAGATCTCCAGTTTCGCGAACATCCAGCGAACCGCCGATCCGGTTACCCTGACGATCGAACAAACCCACCGAATTGATCCTTTGCCTGCCGTTCAGCCTCTTCAAATACAACTCAAGGCCCTCCACTCCTTCGTTCTCGTAGATCTGGACCGCTGTCTGCGAGTTTACGTTCATAGCCTCACCGACAAACGTCTGCCATTGCCGTGCAAGGGGTTCGGACTGGGTGGACCAGTTTACAAGGAATACGACACCTACGATTGTCGCCATCGCAAGCCAGAACCATAGGAAGATCTTAAGAAACAGTGTCATATAAATTTCGCCGGAGCTGTCCGGCCCGCCTAATTTGCTTCGGTCGTAAAGATATATCCTACGGAGCGAATAGTCTTGATCCTGTCTTTACCGCCTTTGTGTTCACCAAGCTTTTTACGGATGTTGCTGATATGCATGTCAAGGCTTCGGTCAAAAGGCGAGAGTTCCCTTTCGAGCACTCGAACGCTCAGGTCTTCCTTCTTGACGACCTGACCTGCATTTCGGAGAAGCTCCGCCAGAATGTCGTATTCGACCGCCGTCAGTCCAAGGTCCTTTCCCTTCATCTTTGCCGAACGTGCGGACGTGTTCATTTCCAGCTCGCCAGAGCGGAGCCGTTCGGCCTGGTCCTCATCGTCTCCGGCTTTTTCGATACGCCTCAGGACCGCCCGGATCCTTGCAACCAGTTCTCTCGGATTGAACGGCTTCGGAAGGTAGTCATCGGCGCCGATCTCAAGACCGACGATGCGTTCCATATCTTCGCCCCTGGCGGTCAGCATCACGACCGGGATCGTCGAAGTCTGGCGTAGCTCGCGCAGAACGTCGAATCCGTTCTTTTTCGGCATCATCACGTCGAGAATGATCAGATCGTGCAGTTCCTCGCGAGCATGCCGAAGTCCTTCTTCGCCGTCGTTCACCGAATCGACGTCGAATCCTTCGACCGTCAGGTATTCGGAGACAAGCTCGCAAAGCTCTTCGTCGTCGTCGACTATAAGGACCTTCTCCATAGACCTGCCCATTTTAGACCATAAACACGGGTTGTTTGCCCGGTTTTACATTTCTTTACACTTAATCACGCAAACCTTACGTTACCTTCAGCAGGCCATCCGTCTAAAGGACCGAACGCACACAAGCGGGCAAATCTGAAATCATTCAGTTTAATTCATTACAAGGAGCAAAAATGAAGAAACTTACAGTAGCTATTCTTGCGATCTCGATCGTCACACTCGGCGCGATGTTCGCATTCGGTCAAACGGAAGAAGATAAGAGCATTGAAAAACGCAGGTTTTCACAGCGCGGAAAGATGCACAAACGCGGCGGAATGAGAGGTAACCGGCTCTTCAGGCATCTTGAACTCACCGACGCTCAGAAAGAGCAGATGAAAGCCATTCGCGAGGCATCACGCGAGACAACAAAAGGTCTCCGCGACAGTCTCAGGGAAGGGCGAAAACAGCTGCGTGAAATGGGAACAAACGGTGTCTTCGACCAGGGCGCGGTTGAACTCGTAGCTGCCCAGCAAGCTGACATTCACAAGCAGCTAATCATCGAGAGGCAGAAAGTGAAAACCCAGATGTTCGCTCTTCTCACCCCGGAACAGAAGACGAAGCTGGAAGAAATGAAGGCCAACTTCGCTGAATGGCGCCAACAGCGCATGGAAAAGCGAAAGGCCAGGTTTGGTGAAAATAACGCCGATCAATAAGGCTTGGCTCCCTTCAGACCCGGGAGCTGATTTCACCAGAGAAAAAGCCTCCTGCCACGACTCGTCGGCAGGGGGCTTTGTCTATACCTACTTGGCACGAACGTACCTGATCTTCCAAACCTCGGTCCAGGACTTTCCGCCGTCGGAAGACCTTTCCCAAATCCAGTCCAGCGAGTCTTTCTCGATATTCAGAAATACCATTCTTTGTGAGATCTCATTTCCAGACCTGTCTTTGAAGGACCGGCTCAGCACCATCTTGTCGCCTTCCCTTCCTCCTACGAAATCAAGATACGAGCCCTGATTGTCCACCCACGTCTGCTTCCATCTCCCGGTGGCAGGATCGAACATCGAATAGCTCTGTCCTTTGAGCGGAAGGTCTTTCCCGCCGTCGAACTCTTCCCTGACGACACAGCCTCCCAGGATCTTAGAGATCGTGTTGGTGCCTTTTTGTTCGGCCCCTTGCTGGGATTTCCACTCGAGGTCCCAGTTACCGACCCAAAAATCGAACTGGTTGTTTTCATCGCCGGAACAGGGCGGATTTGTCGATTGCGAAAACACCCCGGCCGTTCCGAACGTAACAAGGGCGAAGAACAGTATTTTACTCAGCATTTATCACTCCGAAGGAATCTGCTCGCGGCCAAGCCGCGGCGGGCCCATTGTCAGACTTTCGGTTGATTTTTGCAAAAAGTGTGATTTAATTCCCTAGTCTATGCCTACAAGTATTACCCAGTTCGACGATCGGGAACGCAACAAGATCGTTCTACGGGTTGAAGGCGAGCTGAAACTCGACGACGCTCTGTTGCTTGAGCGAATCGCACTTGACCTGCGTGACGAACACGAGAAGAACCTTACTCTGGACCTCGCCGATCTCGATCTCCTGGACTCCGAGTCAGCTCCGATCCTGAAACGCCTTGAACGCCAGCACGGCTTCGAGATCGAAGGATTGCAGTTCTTTCTTCAGAAGATGGTTGAAGAGGCAGAAGGCAGAAGAGCCTGACAGGCTGGCACGCTCTGCTTTGTTTAACACCTACCTTTTGCGATAATACGTCGGTCAGATCAAGCAATATAGGACTCAGCCAAGCCGGAAGGCTTTTTTTCGTGTTCCGGCGTAAAACCTATGCCCCTTACGATCAGCGAGATAGCCGAATTGGTCGACGGCGAGCTTACAGGCAACAGCGATGAGCTGATCAGATCTGTCTCTTCACCTCAAAATGCGGGTCCTCACGACCTGATCTTTATTTCAGACGAATCCGGGTTTTCTTTCGCAGAGGACTCTGCGGCGGGATGCGTGATCGCGCCGATGGCTTTCGCATCTTCGATCGAGAAGCCGTTGATCCGGGTCCTCGATCCGAAGAAGGCATTCGCGATAGCTGGCTCGCATTTACATCCGCGAAAAGACAGGCCCGCTGAGATACATCCGAGTGCCGTGATAGCGAAAGGCGCAAGGATCGGCGACAACGTCTTCATTGGAGCCTTTTGTTGCGTCGGAGAAGGTTCGGAAGTTGGCGATGGCACTCACCTTCGAGCCGGAGTGAAGATCGGAAATGGCGTCAAGATCGGACCCAACTGCACCTTGCACCAGAATGTCACGGTTGAGGACGGAGTGCTCATCGGTTCCGGTGTGATTCTAAAATCCGGGGCCGTCATCGGATCGAAAGGATTCGGGTTTGTCAGGGACGGCCAATCGCTGATCAAATTCCCGCAGATCGGGACAGTGGTTATCGAAGATGATGTCGAGATCGGCGCCAACTCCTGCGTCGACCGGGGAGCGCTCGGTGAGACAAGGATCGGGGAAGGAACGAAGATCGACAACCTTGTTCAGATCGCCCATAACGTGAAGATCGGAAAGAGGGTCGTCATCGCGGCACTCGTCGGCGTTTCAGGGAGCGTCGAGATAGGAGACGATTGTGTCGTCGGCGGTCAGACCGGATTCGCCGATCATACGAAGATCGAGGACGGCGTCGTGATCGGTGCCAAGTCGGCGGTGTTTCCAGGAAAGCACGTGAGATCCGGCGTCTGGGCCGGAATTCCGGTCCTTCCGATATCAGAATATAAACGTTTGAACGCCCACATCCGCGCGCTTCCAAGACTTCGCGAGGAAGTCCGCGAGCTAGGCGAAGTGTTGCGGCGACTGGAGTCGCTTGTTCAAAAGGGGAGCGGCGAAGAGTGACAGCCGGGCCGGAGTAGATCTTTTCTATGGCAGCAACAGTATCGCGGAAATTATCAAACTCATTCGAAGGCGCCCTTGCCGGCGGCGGCGATCCCGCTACCTCTCCACTATACGTCTTTGGCCCGTTCCTCAAGCTGATCGTTGTAGCTGGAGTGGCACAGGTGACCTTCGGAGCGACCATCTGGCTCGCGGTGTTCACGGTCATCATGGTCTCCGCGATGTATCGGCAGGTGATGTCCTGGATCACCGACGGAAGCGGAGGAAGCGGGCTTTCGGAAGAGGAGTTCGGCGGATGGGCGGTAAAGATCAATGCAGGCATCACGGTAATCGAGTACACGCTCACCTTCCTTGTCAGCATGGCCGCTCTTGTGACGTTTGTGGCCGACCGCGCCACGGAGTTTGGAATTCCTCTTAACGAAACGGTTTTCGGCATCCAGTACCGTACTTTCCTTGCGGTTGGATTGAGCATATTCACCGGATGGCTTGTGAATCTGGGACCAAAGGCATCGGCCCGTGCTTTCGGGCCGGCAACGGCTGCCGTACTTGTTCTGCTCTGGGTGATGATAATCGCCACCATCTTCCAGTTTGGTTTAAAGCTCCCTGACTTCCAGATCGAGGCATTCAGCGGCGAGTACGTGCATTTCACGCTGGGCGGATACGCGAGGATTCTTGCGTTGATGACGGGTATCGAGATCTTCGCAAACCTAGTCGCTGCTTATGACGGCACGCGTATGGAGAAGAGCCGGAAGGCATTCGGGAGCCTTGTGATCATAATGGGCACGACGGCGCTTACAATGATCATCGTTGGGCCTGCTATTTTCGAGGTCTCGAAAGACTCCGTAACTTCTGAGATCTCTGTCTTCACGCAGACGATGAATGCGCTTCTTCCGGCGTGGGCTTCCTATCTTGGAACATTGATCGGGATCGCCGTCCTCCTGAGCGCGTCAGCCGCTGCTGCACAAGGGGTTCAAAACCTAGCCCTCGGACTTCGGTACAGGCACTACATAGCGGCGAGCCTCGGGCAGAGAAACAAATACGACGTGGCAGGAAAGCCCGTATGGCTGATGATCGTCGTCATCGCGTTCAGCTTCCTGCTTTTCGGTACCCACGAGGAAACCTACCTGGCGCTCTATGCTGCGGGCGTTTTCATTCTGCTAAGCATGACCGGATGGGCTGCGTGCAAAAGGCTCTTGCGCGAAGTTCGAACAAATTTCTCAGGCTCGAAGACGGCCTCCCTCGTTGGTACGGCGATCGCAGCCCTGTTGACTTCCGGAGCGACGTTGATAATTTTCGAGGAGCGTTTCTTTGAGGGAGCGTGGGTATATCTGCTCCTTGTTCCAGCCTTGTATTTCGCGTTCACTTTCTACAGGAACAAACTGGGCAGGCCGCCTTCAGTCGACGAGCGCCTTGGCGCCATCATCTCTGAACAGAGATACTTCCCGACATCCCTGCGTGAACTAAAGCTGGATGAGGTCCCGTTCCAAAAGGTCGTGCTGCCGCTCGACGGATCGTCGCTGGCCGAGCAGGGTATTGCGACTGCCCGGGCATTTGCGCGGCAATACGGGGCGGAACTCGAGATCGTTTGTGTTGAATCGGAGGAACAACAGGAAGATATCCATCTTACGGACGCGGAGATCGAACAGCACAGGACCGAGCTCCAAACGTACATAGGCCTTGTGAGCTCATTGATTCGCGGCGACGGCCTGAACGTGATGACGCATTACAGGTACGGCGAACCGTCTGCGGAGATCGACGGTGTTTCCCGCGAGACCAACGCGGACCTGATCATAATGACCACACGCGGCAAGTTTGAGATCGGCCAGCTGATCACGAAGAGTATGGCGCAGAGGGTGGTCCAGAAAACTTCGACTCCTACGCTCTTGATCAGACCGACCAATAATTGGAGGAGCCGCCGATCTGAATTCAAGCGAATATTGGTGGCGCTTGACGGCTCGGAAGAAGCCGAGATGGTACTGCCCTATATTCGCGCTTTCGCGAATCAGTTCGACAGCCACGTGCTCCTGTTTTCGGTTCCAGAAGGATCTGAAGCAGAGGGCTACGACAAGAAGATAAAACAGTATCTGGATGGCATAGCAGCGGCGCTCAGGGAAGACGGAACGGATATTGATACTTACGTGACCGGTTCAGGACCTGCCCGGACGATACTGGCGGTAAGTGAGGAAGAGCGCATCGACCTGATAATGATGAGCTCACACGGACGCGGAGGTGCGGACCGGTCTGACCAGATCCCCATCGGAAGCGTGGCGGAAAAAGTTGTTTCAGAAACGATGTGTCCGGTCTTTCTTTTACCACTTCACCGAGGCGATATGATCGCGAGGGATTCGGTGGAAGGCGAGCCAGTCGATCCGGGCAGTGTTGTCGAACCCTCCAACGAAAGCGAGTAAACTTCAGTCGGACGCTAGGTCCAGCTCTCTTGCCACGGCTTGAGCAGCGAGTTTCGAAGCGTCTTCTTTTCCGAGTGAACGACGGACCGATTCGAGTTCGGCCCGAAACCGCTCGTTGACCTGAGGATCCAAAAGCCTTCTGATCTCTTCGGCAAGGGATTGCGCAGTAAGATCATTCTGGATCAATTCCCTAGCGATCTTGTGCCCGGCGATAAGGTTTACAAGGCCAAACGTATCGATCTTGATCCTCGGCCGTATCGCGGCATTATTGAGCTTCGAGACCTTGTAAACAACGCACATCGGTGTCCCGATCACGGCCGCTTCCAGTGTGGCCGTTCCGCTCGTTACAGCAGCTGCATCTGCCGATCCCAGCGCCTCGTGGGTCTCTCCGTTCACATACACTAATCCCTCGAGAGCCTCTTTCCGTACTCCGCCCCTGAATACCGCAGACTCAAAATCATCTTTACTTCTGGAAGGCGCCAGGGCGACGACCAACTGGAGTCCTTCGATCTGCGAACGGACGAGCTCTCCGGCTTCTGCAAGGACTGGGGCAGTATATTTGATCTCCATACGCCGGCTTCCGGGCAACAGTGTGACCAACGCCCTTTGGGGGTCCAAACCGTGGCGCTCGCAGAACTCTTTCCTTCCGATTCGTGGTTTTACGGATCCGGCGATCGGGTGACCTACATACGTGACCTTTTCGAATCCGTGTTCGGAGTAAAAGGCTTTTTCGAACGGCAATATCGAAAGCATCTGGTCCACATTGTGCTTTATGTCCTGTACCCGTTTTTGCTTCCACGCCCAGACCTGAGGCGAAATGTAGTAGATGACCTTTGGGACCGACTTGCTCAGCGTCTTTGCAAGCCGAAGGTTAAACTCGGGAAAATCGACAAGAATCAAGGCATCCGGCCTGCGCTCCAGCGCTGCGGACTTTAGTTTCCTGAATGCCTTGAGAAACATAGGCAGTTCTCGAATGACCTCGAGGATTCCGATTATTGCCATCCCCTCTGCATCGACGATGGCCTCAACTCCTGCGGCCTTCATTTTCCGTCCGGCACAGCCGTAAAAATGTAGTTCGGTGGCAGGATGCTGTTCCCGCAGTGCATCAACCAGTCGCGCTGCGTGGGAGTCGCCGGACGCCTCACCGGCGACGATCATTATTGAAAGGGGCTTATTCATCGGGAAGCTGCAAATTCGGTGCGGACCGAATTTGATGGGCATTATACCCACGGGTCAACCCATTTGAACAAAGCCCGCATCACACAGCCTGTTCGTTTTTGACCACTTTTTACAGCACGCCAACTTGCTTGCAAACCGACATTTGTAAGCATAAAATGGCGTTTTTGCTTATTGTAGAGATTTCAGTTCTATTTGACCCGGCCGCGACCGCTTCTTCCCAGGCTCGGGTGGAGGATATTCGTGATAACTCGCTTTGCTAAATTTTGTGCGCTGCTCCTGTTTGCGGGCAGTCTGATTCCGATCTCAGCTCAGATCGATACGATCCTCGGGCAGGTTTCGCAGTCGAACGCGAACACCTTTGCGGGAGGGATCAGCGGCAACGGCCGTCTGGTCGTATTCGAATCGACGGGCAACATCGCGACAGAGAACCCCAGAAACGACGACCTCAACCGCGAGGTGTTTCTATTCGACTACGCCCAACGCAGGATCTTCCAGATCACTGACACAAAACATCTTCTGGTTGAGCAGGTCAGGGCTGCAAGGGGTTCCGTCACCCTCGGGACAGGTTCGTCCGGCTCGATCAACGGCATCACTGTTGCCGGTGTCGCGATAATGTCGGGACCTGTCAATTTCCAGACCTCGCTTGAACAGACTGCCACCAACGTAGCCACGAATATTAACAACCACGTTTCTACTCCGGACTATACCGCGACGGCGGAGAATCGTGTGATCACGATCTCGGCGGTCACACCCGGTCCCCAAAACAATGGCCTCGCCGTAGAAGCGACAAGCACGGGAATCTCAACGACGACAAGCAATCTTGCAGGCGGATACGACGGCAGCGGACCTGTCCTCAGCTCTAACACGAAAGTTGAGATCACGAACACCCGGCCGGTAATGAGCAATGATGGCCGATGGATCGCGTTTAGTTCGAATGCAACTACATCCGCGCCCGGTTCGGTAGACGGTACGAACCCCGGAGACTTCGACGCCAACGACTTCAACGACAGTGAGGGCAACAATGTACTCACCGGCGACGGTAATCTGGAGATCTGGATGTATCAGATTCCTTCGGTTGCGGACGTCGATATGAGCCAGGGGGATGAGATCCCCGTGACTGACCTCTCAGCCGGAACATTCATACAAGCGACGAGTTCTGTCCCCAGCCGGCTTCCCGTTTCGGGCAGTCCCACCCAGATCCCGATCATCGCCGCCGACAATACGGATCCGACCATCAACGACGACGGGTCCGTCATCGCGTTCGTTTCCAACCGCGATCTAGTTACGGACGGTAATAGCGCTCCTGAAGACAATCCCGAGATCTTTACTTTTGTCCGTGGTTCCTCTCAGATCTCTCAAGTGACCCAGACGCCGAGAGGAAACATTGCAGAACCGATCAATAACAGCACACCGACCATTTCAGGGAACGGGATGCGCGTTATGTTCGCAAGCAACGCTTCGAATCCGATAGTGGGAATGAAGGGAGGTGACAATACCGACCTGAACGAAGAGGTCTTCTACGCGGACCTCGACGCCGCGGGCGCTCCGAGCGGAGCGAAAGTGCAGGTCACCACGACATCCCCGGACGATCCAGGCGATCTCGTGAACCTTGTGAATTTCGGCCGAAGGATGTCCCGGGACGGACGTTATCTGGCGTTTGATTCCTTTGCTGACCTGACCAACGAGCACAACGGCGAGAATCAGACAGGATTCGGAACGTTTCTATATGATTCGGTAGCCGACACCTTTTTCAGAATAGGTGAACGAAGCCTGGCGGATGATGCAGCGACCGGCGGCGACATCGCTCGCTATCCAGGTTTTACGGACTACGACGCCGGCGGCACGCCCCAAACCCTGGTGCTTGAAACCAGGATGAACATTGCCCCAGACGGTACTATCCCCGAAGAAGACGAAGACGGGCTGAATCCCGATCCGACCCGGCCGGTTCAGGTCTATTCCTTCCCGATCCCGGCAACAGGTAGCCCGTTGGGCACGGGTACGTTCACAAGGCTTACCAAGCTTCCTGCGCCGACGTTCTTCCTCGGATCGGTTCAGCCGATTCCTAGCAATTCGGTCGACCGGCTTGCGTTCAGCCTACCGCAGACGGAAACAGGTACGGGAAACCCCGACCTATCGACCGAGGTGTATTACCTGTTGACTCCTGAGGTGGTCTCGGAAGCGAACAGCCCCTCGATGAGCTTCTTTACCGGCGCAACAAGAATTCCGGTTTCGAACGAACCCGTTCCATCGCCTAGTCCGACTCCTACACCGTCTCCAACACCGACTCCGTCGCCATCTCCTTCACCGACGGCATCCCCGACACCGACCCCTTCGCCAACCCCGCAGACTCCTGCGGCGGTTGAGGGACTCTCGAGAGGAATGCTGGCAGAGGTCGAATATTCATCGCGAGGATTCACGCCTTCGATCAACAAGACCGCGGTCGCAAGCTTTGACCGCCGGTTCAACCTGCCGATGGAGCTTGCCGGGGTTTCGATGAGCATCAACGGCGTTTCGGTCGGGATCAAAGAGCTCCGCGGGAACAAGATCATCTTTGTGGCCCCGGCCGGTATCGGCCAAAACCTGGAAGTTCTTTTTCCGGTCGTGATCAATTTCAACGGAGTCGTGTTCAGGGGCGAGATACTCTTCGTGGCGTTCAGGCCGGACATCTTCCGCACGGATCAGAATCCGCAGTTAAACAGGGCCAAGGTCTTCAATGTAACTAACCGGGTTCATACCCGTGAGCCTTTCACAGCCCGCACGCTTCAATACAGGGGCGGTGTGAAGGTCAACACAAAACTGCGAATGTATCTGACGGGCGTCGAGGGATTGCCCGGCAATATCGTCGGCCTTCAGATCGGTGGGATGGCCGTCCAGGGCAACATCGGGAATGCGGTGCCTGTGGAGCCGGGGATCTACACGATGGACTTCAGTCTCGCACCCAGCTTTGACATGCTGGGCGACCAGCCGATCACGATAACGATCCTGACTCAGGCAGGAGTCTTTCAGGGACGTCGGGATAACGATGCCCCAAGGATCAAGATCCTCTGACGAGTCTCACGTTCTGATAGTGAAAACCGCCGGGGCCGGTCATTCAGAATGGGCGGCCCCGCTGCTTTTGCGGCCTCAGCTGGAAGGGCGCTAATCTTGCTTTGAAAGGGTTTTGTGTATTATCCTGTGAAATCCTACAGAGGCCATAAACCCCTTTCTTGGCTGATTTTTACGCTATTGGGCATATATTCTGATCAGGGTGCCCGAGTTTAGCAGTATCCTTTTATTTCACAGGAGTTATTTAACCAGATTATGACAGAAAAAGATGTAAAGACACCGACTATCGGAAGCAAGGTCTGGCACGACGGAGAGTTCATTGATTGGAACGACGCACGCGTCCACGTGATGTCGCATGTGATCCACTATGGCTCGAGCGTTTTCGAAGGTATTCGCTGTTACAAGAACCAGAACGGCTCTGCGGTCTTCAGGCTTCAGGAGCATATGAAACGGCTCAAGAACTCCGCGAAGATCTACAGGATGGATGTGGATTACTCGCTTGACGAGTTTTGCGATGCTGTGGTCAACCTGATCCGAGAATGCGATCTGGAGGAGTGCTACATTCGTCCGATCATCTTCCGCGGCCTAGATGAAACGAACCCTGCTTTCGGAGTGAATCCGTTCCCGAATCCGCTCTCGTCCTACATCGCGGTTTGGAAATGGGGCAAGTACCTCGGCGATGAGGCACTGGAGAACGGCATAGATGTTTGTGTTTCGAGCTGGGAGCGCTTCAATTCGAACGCATTGCCCGCGATGGCAAAGGCCGGCGCGAATTATATGAACTCACAGCTGATCAAGATGGAAGCCATTCTTGGCGGCTACTCGGAAGGCATAGCGCTTGATGACCGAGGCTACGTTTCGGAAGGCTCGGGCGAAAACCTGTTCCTGGTCAACAACGGCAAACTGATCACGCCTCCGCTTGGTGCGTCGATACTTCCGGGTATTACACGGGATTCCGTGATCGAGATCGCCCGTGAGCTGGGGATCGAGGTGATCGAGACTGTTATCCAGCGTTCGGCTCTCTATCTCGCCGATGAGCTCTTTTTCAGCGGAACAGCGGCAGAGATTACGCCGATCCGTTCCGTCGACAAGATCACGGTCGGAGCCGGAAAACGGGGGCCGGTAACCGAGAAACTCCAGAAGGAATTTTTCCGGATCATCAATGCGGAAAGGCCCGCACCGAACAACGCTCCGTGGCTGACATATGTCAGGGAGGCCGCCGAAAAAAAGTCGGCGTAGGGGACGAAGCCGTTGAGATCTGAATCGCTCCCCTTTTCTAGCTAAGATCTAAATTCAGGCCCGGCCGTTCAATACGGCGGGCCTGATTTCTTTTGATGTCATTCAAATCAACCATCTCTGAACAGGCCTTGAATCTCACCGTCTTCCTTGGTGGAGGCCTTGTGATGGTCTATGAGATCGTGGGATCTCGCGTGCTATCGCCGTACGTCGGCACTTCGACCTACACCTGGACAAGCCTTATAGGGATCATTCTCGGTGCGCTGAGCATTGGCTACTGGATCGCGGGACGTCTCGCCGACAGGCGACCCTCTCAAAGAGTCCTTGCAGCAGCACTTTTTGCTTCCGGACTCCTGGTCTGCGGGACGGTTATCGCGGACGATGTCGTTCTATCGGCGATCGCTTCTACACCTCTTCCACTTGAGATCAAGACCGTTGTTTCGTCACTTATCCTTTTTGCTCCTGCGGCGGCACTTATGGGGTTCATCGTCCCTTATGCCGTCAAGCTCAAGACACGTTCACTCGATGAAACCGGGGCCACGGTCGGCCGTCTGTACGCACTTTCAACTGTCGGAAGTATCGCAGGGACCTTTGCGGCTGGGTTCGTACTGATACCGTTTGTGGGAAGCACGCGCACGCTTTACGGTGTCGCCGCAATACTTTTCGTTCTCGGACTACTGCTATTCCCTTCCGCTGCACCCAGGCAGAAGGCAATGGCGGCAACCCTGCTGCTCGCTGCAGTAGTGATCAATGAAACCGCGGGAATGATGTTGGCGGGTACGCTCGGCGTTTACGAAACGGACACGAGGTATTCGAAGGTAAAGATTGTCGATACTGTAAAACGGGCGAACGGCCGGAAGATCCGTGCGATGTCGATCGATCCGTACATCTACCAGTCATCGATGTATCTTGACGACGGAGAGCCCGCCTCGAGCTACCATCGTTACTATCACCTGATCAATGCATTCAAGCCTGATTTCAGCAATGTGCTCATGATCGGGGGCGCGGGCTACTCTTTCCCGAAGCAATATCTTAAACGTTATCCCGGAAAGAAGATCGACGTTGTTGAGATCGATCCCGGAATGACATCCCTTGCGCGCAAGTACTTCCGGCTGAAAGACGAAGCTGCGATGACGATAATCCACGAGGATGGACGCGTGTTTCTTAACGAGGCACCTTCCAAGAGTTACGATGCGGTGCTGATCGACGCTTTCAGCACGATGTTCAGCATTCCTCAACAGCTGACCACTATCGAGGCTGTACGTGAGATCAGCCGCGTATTAAAGCCCCACGGAGTAGTTATTCTCAACATAGGCACAGCGATAAAAGGCGATGCTGCGATGTTTCTCGGTGCGGAGATCGCGACCTATGAAGCGGTGTTCAACGAAGTCAGGGTCTATAAGGTCGACGATTCGAAAGCGGATGAGAACGTACAGAACGTGATATTGGCGGCGTTCAAGGGCAGTGTGCCTGAAGCGGAAGGCCGGGATGACGAATCGAAGGAAATGCTAGCCACTGAGTTCCCTTCGGCGAGCGTCAGACGCTTCCCTGTTCTGACCGACGACCTCGCACCCGTCGAATACTACTCGTCATTCGCGCAAAGCAGGTTTGTGAAGGAGTTGAGGTGAATCAGAGCGCACGCGTCTCGCGGGGTACCTAAGGATTTCGTTTTCGCCCTGAAGGGGCAACGGATGGTAGCCCCGGGCAGCCGAAGGCGCAACCCGGGGTAGGAAGTGCCGCCATACGCTTGAGCCGCGGAGCGGCGGGCCCGAGTTGGCTTAGTAGGCTGAGTTTGGTTAGTTAGAGAAGTCTAAATGTGTTGGTTTTCGCCCTGAAGGGGCGAGATCAACTTCTCACTCAACTCAGCAAACTCACCAACCGCAGCCATCTCAGCCAACTAGCCTAACTCCGTCAACCCTTGAACCTCATCGGTCCCCTTGAGCATATACCTCGGTTCCGAACGCGCCGATGCCGTTAAGGCGGAAGCTGAATACCACCCGGTTCTCGGATCTGACGCCGACGTTGTAAGTGTAGAACTGGGTCGCCAATGCGCAGCAGTCAAACGCATAACCCAATGTGTAAAGAGAGCTTACGACCGGCGTTCCCCCGGACTCACGGCGGTTCTGAAAGTCTAGAAAAAGTGACGTTCCCCCATACAGACCTCGATTCTTGTCGCCGATAAATATGGCCGGACTCCACTGCGAGCCTCTTAGTGTGCCGGCCTCTTTTCCGTTGTCATTGGCAAACTGACGCAGTGAGGGGATCAGGGTCACCGCGCGGGTGTAATAGAAGGTCTGGAAGATCTTTAAGAGTTTCGTGTTGTAGCCGACTGTCGCCGAAATGTTTCGAAGTCCGTCGCCCTGTACGCCGACATCCATCTTTGAGTTGAAGAAAATGGTATTGAGAGGCCTGTAGGTCGCGTCGATATTGATCGGCGAAAACCTGCGCGGAACCCCACCAAAGGTGTAGAAGGTAAGGTCCGTTATAGGCTTGATCTGGTTCCTTTCGCCCGGCTGAAGTGCGCCTCCAAAGTAAGGGTCGAAGTAGTACTTCCCTTTGATTGTCAGCGTGAAAATCTCGTACGGCTGAATGGACAGCGGGTCCTTATCACTGTCCGGAGTGTCCTTAAGGAGGTCCCTCGCATCGTCGGTCACGGCTTCCGTGTAGCGCCGCACGAAGAATCGGTTTGTGATCCCGTACTCCACTTCGTTAGTATCCGTTTCCGTGTCCTCGTAGTCGTACCTGATGATCTTCTCGAACTCGTTGATTCCCTTTCTGAAGCGGTAGGTCAGATACGGTTCTATGACGTGCCGGAACTTGAAACTGTCTTTCTTGCCGTAGAAATTCCTTGCAAGCGCGACGGGACGGACATCGAGCTCGAACTCCCCGTACTTCCTGAGCAGATCGGAACCAACGACCCTGCGCATATCTTGGAGTTTATCGATCGAGTTCGAATAGTATGTAAATCTCCCTCCGGCCTTTGCAGTTATCGACAGGTATTTGAGGTCGATCGGAAGCGTTAATTCCGGATGTAAGTCGAATCTCTGTCCGACAACCGGTGTGACGATCGGGTCGCCGCCAGTCGCCTGTCTGTAAAGCTCGATACTGTCGGCATCATCACGTCTGGAGATGCCTTGCACACTGGTTTTGAACGAGAAATAGACGTTCTCAAAAAACGAAAGCTCCGACGGCCTCTTTTCGAATTCGATACTCGGAAGGTAGCGAGTCTTAACCCTCACGTTAGGGATCGAGGTCACGTTCGAACGGGCCAGGATGTTCAGGGTGTAGTTGCGCCAGCTCTTGTTTACAAACGCCTCAGACGTCTCTATAGGTGATGTGATCTGCTGAATGCCGTCAAAGAACACCTGCCTGAACGCAAGGCTCGATGTGATCCGCACGTCTGCCACACCTACAAACCCGTTGGCAAAATAGTGGATTCCTTCGGCATAGACGCTGGTCCCGCCCTGATCAGGGTTCTCGGCGCTCGCCTCCGGCCCGATGACCCGGTCCGCGACTCCGTAGAGTCCGAAGTTAAAATATGACCGGGAATTGGCGCGCGTCCTGACATCTACCCCGTACCCGATACCGCGTCCTGTGAAAAGATCGCCGCGAAACGTTGCGTCGGCAGACTTGCCCAAGGTCTGATAGTAAGCGCCCGAAAACCTGAATCCCTTGTTGGCGGAGAACCCGAAAGTAGGTGTAAGGAAACCCGAACTCCGCGCGCGTTCCTTTATAGGGATCGAAACATAGGGAAGCGCCAGCACGGGAATGTTCTTAATTCTGAACCGGGGATAGCTAAGCTTGAGCTTGTCATTCGCTACAACTGTCGCCTTGTCTGCCTTGAAGCTCCATTTCGGAACCGTGTCTTCGCAGGCAGTGAAAACGCCGTTACTGATCACGACCTCTTCCAGTTTTGTTCGCTCTACCTTGTCCGCAGTGAAATAGATTATCGTCCCGTCGTCGGTCTGGTTGGTGTAGCCGGTGGAGTTTTCAAAGGTGCCGAGTTTGGTCTGGTAATTCCAGATACCGCTGGTCCCGGTTATCCTTTGGTCATCCCCCTGATCAAATACGACGCTTCCTTCGGCGGTTATCGTGTTCGTCTCTTCGTAAATTACGATCTTGTCGGCCTGCAGACGATAAATCCCGTATCTGACATCGACGTTACCCTCGTGGGTGATGATCCTCTTGCCGTCTTCCCCTGTGATCTGCTGGCTGTCCGAATACACGACGAGTTCGTCGCCGCCGCCTTCAGGGACGTAACCTGAGTCCTGTTTTCTTTGTCGGGGTGTTATTGGACGGTCGGGAGCGACCGGATTAACGTCGGGGGTATCCGAAACGGGGTTTGCGACCTCTCGTTCGACCGGGTTGGTTTGCTGAGCCTCCGAAGTTATCGGGAAGAGGAAGAGGAACGCAAAGCTAAGTAATACTAGACCGATTCGGCACCGCATATTTGGCTCACGCGTAAACGTTTTCGATGCTACCACGAATGGCCGGAATTCATAAACGCCTGTGTTAAACTCAATTTTGTAAGCATTTAGCAGTCTTTTCGATAGTCGTTCCCTGACCTGGATACCGCGTCGCAGTGACCTCAGAAATGGGTGAAACCCGAGAACAATCTGTACTTGTTGTTGAAGACGAAGAGCTTATGCGGAATATTCTCCGCGAGCTGCTCGAAGACGAAGGGTACAGCGTGCTTTCCGCAGACAGTGCTGAATCCGGGCTTGAGATCTTCGCTTCTTCCGAAGTCTCCGTGATCATCACCGATATCAAAATGTCCGGAATGGACGGTATCGAGCTGCTGGACCGAATCAAACAGATCGACGAAAACGCGCTGGTAATCATAATCACAGCTTATTCGTCCGTCGACTCTGCCGTGGCCGCTCTCAGGAAAGGCGCTTACGACTACGTCACAAAACCCTTCGTCAATGAAGACCTGATCCAGACGGTCAAGAACGCGATCCGCCTTCGAGAGCTGTTCTCGGAGAACCGAGTGCTCAAAAGAGAGCTCGACCGAAAGACCAGTTTCGACGGAATAATCGGAAACAGCGATGCGCTTCAGAGCGTTTTCAGGATCGTTGAAAAGGTCGCCGATTCAAATGCACACGTCCTTATCCAGGGCGAAAGCGGAACCGGCAAAGAGTTGTTTGCCCGCGCTCTTCACCAAAAAAGCTCCAGGGCGGATAAGCCGTTTCTGGCGGTCAACTGCGGCGCCCTTCCGGAGACACTTCTCGAGAGCGAGTTATTCGGACACAAGAAAGGGTCTTTTACTGGAGCTACTTCGGACAAGAAAGGGCTCTTCAGGTCGGCGGACGGAGGAACGCTCTTCCTCGACGAGATCGGTGAAATGCCGCAACCGCTTCAGGTCAAACTTCTTCGGGCCGTGCAGGAACAGGAGGTAACTCCCGTAGGTGGGTCCGAACCCGTGACTTTTGATGTACGGATCGTTGCGGCCACAAACAAGGACCTAGAGAAGGAAGTCGCTGAAAAGCGGTTTCGTGAGGACCTCTTTTACCGCCTGAATGTGGTGGAGATCAATGTCCCGCCACTGCGCGAGCGCCGTGAAGACATACCGCTGCTTGCGAAGCACTTCGCGGCGCGAACAGCCACTGAACAGAATGCCGATGAAAAGCCTCTGTCGACGGAGGCGATGTCTGCTTTGGTCAACCACAAGTGGCAGGGCAATGTTCGCGAGCTGATGAACGCAATCGAACGGGCGTATCTGCTTAGCTCAGAGGAGATAGACCTTGAGAGTCTTCCGCCGAGAATTAAGAACGGCGCAGAAGGCGGTTTCGAGATCCGCGATCCCAACGGTATCAGACCGACACTGGACGAGATCGAACGGCGCTACATACTGGAAACCCTGCAGGCAGTAAAGAACGATAAGGCGGCAGCTGCGGAGATCCTAGGAATAGATCTTTCGACGCTCTATCGCAAGCTGAAGAAATACAATGAGATTTAGCAATTACTTGGTGAGGAGTGTCAGCACGAAGTAGTCCGTTTCGTCGATATGCACAAAGGTCCCGGTCTTGTACGGGCCTTTCGCAAGCGAACTGGCGTTGTAGCCTTTTCCCTTCAGGGTTTCGTCGCCCGTAGTTGAACTTCTGGCCGCGAGCTCCGGCGGAAACCAAGTTTCGGGGTCCACTTTGGCATCGAATGGCTGACCCTTTGACGACAGTTCTTCGCGGATCTTTTCACCGTCTTCCTTCGAGAACCGGAAGACCGCTGTCAGCTTCTTTCCTCCGCCTGCATCCTCCGCGATCTCCTCTTCGCGCCAGACGCTGTCCTGTTCTGGCTCGTAAGGGATCTCAACGAGCTCGCTGAGCTTGATCGCGTTGTCCTCCGCAATATTCTCATTGGAGTTGACGTTTAGGTTGATCGGGCGGTTCGTATCTTCTGGGGGGCGAAGCTGATTTGCCTCCCCGTAATCCTTGTCTTCAACACAGCCTGAAAAGATGAGTATGGATAAAAGTATGGTGTAGACGCACCAACGAGGGCAGATCATTCGGAAATAGTACCTTCTCATGCAACGGTTTGGCAATGTTTTGAGACAGCCTGTTAGATCAACGCACCCCGCCGGACAGATGTTTCGAATCGGTCCGCGCCCTGAGATCCTTTTTGCCGAAGCGATGGCGTTGAACTAGAATGTAGAGTTACACTTAACGCCTCAAACAGGCAGGAGCAATAATGCCCAATATCAAGGAAAAGCTGTCAGATAAACACTCGGACAAGGAACGGTGGGAAGAGGAGACTCTCAAGCCGGTGACCGAAAAACGGCCGGAACGAAAAGAGTCTTTTGAAGGCGTCTCGCTTGAAGCGGTCGACAGGCTTTACACCGAAGCCGATATCGACGAGATCGATCCGAAAGCGGACATCGGATTCCCGGGCGAGTACCCCTACACGCGGGGGATCCACCCGACAGGCTATCGTGGAAAGCTGTGGACGATGCGCCAGTTCGCTGGCTTTTCTTCTCCCGAAGACACGAACCGCCGATTCAAATACCTGATGAAGCAGGGCCAGACCGGGCTTTCAGTTGCTTATGATCTTCCCGCGCTGATGGGTCTCGACGCAGATTCCCCCCTTTCGGAAGGCGAGGTCGGAAAGTGCGGAGTCGCTGTGTCCTCGTTGGCGGATTTTGAGGTGCTCTTCGACGGTATCGACCTCGAGGAAGTCACGGTCTCGCAGACGATCAATGCTCCTGCCTGGATATTCCTTGCGTTCTACCTTGTCGTTGCCGAAAAGCAGGGCGCGGATTTCAGGAAGATCTCGGGAACGCTCCAGAACGATATCCTGAAGGAATACATCGCTCAGAAGGAATGGGTCTACCCGATCCGGCCGGCCATGAAGTTGGTCATCGACACGTTCGAATACTGCAAGGACAATGTGCCCCGCTACAATCCGATCTCGGTTTCCGGATATCACATACGCGAGGCGGGAGCGACCGCGCTTCAGGAACTCGCGTTCACCCTTCGGGACGGAGTTGAATATGTCCAGTACGGGATCGACCGTGGAATGGATGTCGACGAGTTTGTTCCCAGGCTATCCTTCTTCTTTAACGCCCATAACGACTTTTTCGAAGAGATCGCGAAGTACCGCGCAGCGAGGATCGTCTGGGCAAAGACAATGAAGGAACGCTTCGGGGCCAAGTCCGAGAGGACGATGAAGCTCCGGTTTCATACCCAGACCGCTGGCGTCTCGCTTACGGTTCAGCAACCCCTGATCAACATCGCGCGTGTGGCGATCCAGGCACTGGCGGGTGTACTAGGCGGCACGCAAAGCCTGCATACGGATGCTTATGACGAAGCGCTCGCGCTTCCGACCGATGAAGCCGCACTTATCGCACTCAGGACCCAGCAGATCATCGCCGAAGAAACGGGAGTAGCGAACACTGTTGATCCCCTTGGCGGAAGTTACTATCTCGAATCGCTGACACAGAAGATGGTCGACGGATGTCTCGACTATTTCGACAAGATCGACGGATTTGGAGGAATGGTCGAAGCCATCGAGGCGGGGTTCCCGCAGCGCGAGATCCAGGAATCTGCCTACCAGTATCAAAAAGCTGTTGAGCGAAAAGAGCAGACGATCGTCGGTGTGAACAAGTATGTGATGGAGCAGGAGATCTCAAAGACCGACATCCTCAAGATCGATGAATCGGTCCGCGATCACCAGCTAGAACGTCTCGATCAGACTAAGTCATCCAGAGATAACGGAGCCGTCGAGAATGCGCTCGAGAAGCTGAAGCAGGGTGCCGAAGCGCGCATCAACCTGATGCCGGCAACGATCGAGGCCGTTAAGGCCTACGCAACCATTGAAGAGATCTGTACGGCGCTCCGCGACGTTTACGGTGTTTACGAAGAACCAGCATTCTAGGAACTGATCGATGCTCAAACCGACGGTGATAGCGATTCCCTTTTTCGCGCTGATGATCGCGATCGAGGCGTATCTCGTCATTCGTGAGGACCGCGAGAAGTTCGACAAATGGGACACGTGGAACAATGTCCTGATCGGTTTCGTCAGCGTGGCATTCGGTTCCCTGATAGCGATCGTAACCGCGAACTTTTATCTCTGGGCTTATGAGATCGCACCGTTCAGAATGCCTATGGATACCTGGTGGCCGTGGGTGATACTGGTACTCGCTGACGATTTCGCATATTACTGGTTCCACCGCTTCAGCCACGAGATGCGGTTTCTCTGGAATTTCCACGTCGTCCACCATTCTTCCGAAGAATACAACCTGAGCGTCGCGGTCCGGCAAAGCTGGTTCGGCGGTGCCGTGCACTGGGCCTTCTACATTCCGCTGGCATTCCTGGGGTTTCCTTTCGCCGCTTTCGTATTCGTTCACGGTATAAACCTGATCTACCAATTCTGGATCCACACAAAACTGATCACGCGGCTCGGTCCGCTGGAATGGGTCTTCAATACGCCTTCACATCACCGCGTCCACCACGGCGTAAACGACGAGTACCTGGACAAGAACTACGCCGGCATTTTCATAATTTGGGACCGCATGTTCGGCACGTTCGTCGAGGAACGTGAAGAGGTGAAATACGGGATCATCAAGCCGATCAACAGTTACAATTCGGTCTGGATCAACACCCACGGATGGTTTGAGATGGCGGAGGCAATGCGAAACTCAAAGGGATTCTGGAACAAGCTTCGATGTATCTTCGGTTCGCCAAATATGGACCACAAGGCCGGGGAGACAGTCAATGTCGGCCTCGAATCTCCGGAACACGTATGAAATACTTTGCCACTTTTGCCGCTTTATTCGTACTTTCCGTTCCAGTGACGGCTCAGATCACGGTCACGCCAAAGAAGGTCGTTTATGAGCGGAAAAGTACCGAGGCTCCGGACTTCAAGAAGAAGTTCGAGGTAACTTACCCTGTGTTCGAAGATGTGACGGATACGGCAGTCAAGAAAAGACTGGAAGAGTCCGTCGACTACTGGAAGATCTTTGACACGACACTTGAAGAGAATCTCGGCGACTACTACTGGCTTGACTCATTCTGGTACGAAGTGGGTTACAACAAGAATTCCCTGGTTGTCATAAAGCTCTTTATGGAAGGTTCGGGAGCGTATCCGGACGGTGTGGTCAAGACCTTTGTGCTGGACACCACGACTGGTCAACGAGTTGCTATCCAGGAGACTTTTACCGGCCTTCCTGAGCTTGTGGAGAAGCTTTCGAAGATGCAGGAAGCCGAGATCGCCAACGACATCAAGCAGTGGAAAGAAGAGGAAGGCGATGCCGACGCTGCTGACACGATCGCCCAGGAGATGGAAGGGAAAGCGATCACGGTTGAATCTCTGGAAGAGTTTTCAGTGACAGATGATGGCGTGATCTTCCATTTCGATTACGGCTTTCCGTACGCGATCAGAGCATTTCAACCGCTAGGCGACTATTCGTTCACATGGGAAGAGATCTCACCGCATATCAGAAAGGACGGGATCCTAGGGAGATTCAGGAAGTAATGAGTACTGAGAGATGAGTGCTGAGAGATAAGTGCACCCGAGCGCCCGCGTCCCGCGGGCGGTTCTTTTTTTCTCAGTACCAACTCCTTCGTCACGTGCGCAAGTCCGTGTTGTAGTTCTTCAGAGCGTAGCGAAGCCGTATCTTAGCCGTGGGCTTCTGACACTGATGCTTTAACTATGGGGGTGGCTTAAACGAGTAGTCCTCAGTCCTCGGTCCTTTCTACTCAGTACTCAGTCCTTTCTACTCAGTACTCAATGTAGCCCGCGCTGACGCTTGGGCATCTGGCTCGCATCAGTATCTCCTGACGCTCCTTTGTGTTGTTTGCGAGATCCTCCGCGACCTTCGCGGTTAGATTCTTTCTGAAGCAAAGGGATATCTCACCGAAAGGCCGAAGACTCCAGACAAGGCGCAGCAGCCCCTCCGGGTCAATTCGAACAAGTCCGCGGCTCCGTTCTTCGCCCTCGCTCACGCGCGGGCTACTGACACAGTCCGACTCCTGCTATAATCTTCCTAATCCAACTAACCAAAGGCGATTAGCCGATTCAATACCGATGAGTAACAGAAAGATAAGGGTTCTTGTCGCCAAGCCCGGTCTGGACGGACACGACCGTGGTGCAAAGGTCATTGCCCGCGCATTGCGTGACGCCGGAATGGAAGTAATTTACACGGGTCTTCGCCAGACGCCCGAAATGATCGCGGCAGCCGCTCTTCAGGAGGACGTAGATGCGGTCGGCATCTCCATCCTCAGCGGAGCTCACAATACACTTTGCCCGCGCATCGTTGGCCTTCTTCGGGAAAAAGGAATGGACGATACGCTCGTTATCGTGGGCGGGATCGTGCCGGACGAAGACATTCCGGTTCTCAAAGAACAGGGCATCTCCGAGGTGTTTCTTCCGGGGACTTCGACCGAGGACATTGTCGACTTCATCAACGCTAATGTGCGGAACGAAGGCTGAATTTTGGTTTCTGTCAACGAACTTACAGAAGCCACGGCTCATCTGCGATATAAATAGGGTAGAAAGGAGTTTTTCTATGAGATACAAGAAAATATTGATGATATCCGTGTTTTCCATCCTCTTCACTGGCGGTACCGCGATCGCGAACGGACAAGTCGTGGATGCGGTCGAAAAGGCTGCCGAAGCCACCAAGGATGCCGCAAAGAAAACAGCGAAAGTGACGAAGGAAGCTGCCGTAAAGGCCTCAAAAGTGACTGCGAAAGGGGCAAAGAAAGGTGCTGAGGCAACCGCCGACGGCGTCAAGAAGGGTTCGAAAGCGACAGCCTCGGGAGTAAAGAAGGGAGCCAAGGCGACAGCTAAAGGAGCAAAGATCGCAGGGGAAGAAACCGCCGACAAGACTGAAGACGCTGCAGAAGCGACCGCAGAAGGCGGACGCTGGCTGGTGGTCACTACTTGGGACGGTACAAAATGGGTCGCCAAGAAAGTCTGGTTTGCAGGAAAGAAATCGGCTAAGGGCGAGAACCCGATCCCATAGTCCTTCACGAAATCAGTAACAGACCGTTGAAGAGTGGGCGGTCAGCAAGGCTGAGATCAGCCATTGTTGACCGTCCCTTTTATTTGTTTTCTAATTGAACCCAATGAAAGAAACCGTACGTGTTGCCAGCGGCCAGGGATTCTGGGGAGACCTGCTTTCTGCTCCGATTGACCAGGTGCGCAGAGGGCCTATCGATTACCTGATGCTCGACTATCTCGCCGAGGTGACGATGTCGATCATGCAGAAACAAAGGTCGCGAAATTCGGAGGCTGGTTTCGCACGCGATTACATTGCACTTATGGAAGAAATCCTCCCGGATTGCGTCGAGAAGGACATCAAGGTCCTTTCTAATGCCGGAGGAGTCAACGTCGAAGGCTGTGCAGAAGTAGTCGCCGATACGGCGAGGAAGCTCGGTATCAAGGGCGAAAAGATAGGCGTGATCACCGGAGACGACATCCTGCCGAGGCTTGAAGAGTTCCTCGACAAAGGAATCGCGATCGACAATATGGACACCGGCGAGTCCCTGAGCGGGATCCTGGACAAAGTTCAGGCAGCGAACGTCTATCTCGGAGCCGGACCGCTTGTCGAGGCGCTTGGCGAGGGCGCGCGAATAGTTGTCGGCGGAAGGCTGACCGACACTGGGTTGACGCTCGCGCCGTTGATGCACGAGTTCGGATGGACCTTCGAGGACTGGGACCTGATCGCGGCTGGTACGATTGCAGGCCATATCATCGAGTGTGGAGCGCAGTGCTCGGGCGGGAACTGCCAGTACGACTGGAAGAACATCCCTGAGATGGAAGACGTCGGTTTCCCGATCATCGAGGCGAAAGCCGACGGAACTTTCGAGGTCACGAAGCACGAGGGAACCGGCGGCCGCGTTAACGTGCAGTCGGTGAAGGAACAACTGCTTTACGAAATGGGCGATCCCCACCAGTACATCACTCCAGACGTGATTGCGGACTTTACGACAATTCACCTCGAAGACAAAGGAAAGGACCGGGTCGGCGTACACGGTATCAAGGGGAATCCGAACACAGACTTCTACAAAGTGTCTATCGCGTATTCGGCGGGTTTCAAGGCCGTCGGAACGCTCGTCTACTCTTATCCTGAGGCTTACGACAAGGCGAAAGCTGCGGACCGGATTCTCCGCGCGCGGCTCGAGAACCTGGGGCTCGAGTTTGACACTGTTCTCACTGAATTTGTGGGTGTTAACGCCACGCACGGCCATCTGGCGGGAGAACCTTCGAAGGACATTCCGGAGGTCCAGATGCGTATCGGGGTCCGCGGAAGCGACCGCGAAGCGGTGTCAAGATTCACCAAGGAGATCGCGCCTTTGATCCTTACTGGGCCGCCTGCGGTCACCGGATTTGCCGGCGGCAGGCCAAAGGTCGAAGAGATCATGGCGTACTTCCCGGCATTGATCCCCAAGGACCTGATCGAGACCAAGGTTGAGATAATTGAGACGTGACGGAAACGGCTTACAAATGGAGGGTCAGATCTCGGGATCAGGTGGCCGATTGCCGCGTTTTCAACGTAACGAAACGAAACTCGGTCGACGAAAACGGACGAGAAGGGACCTTCTATGTTATCGAAGCTCCCGACTGGATCAACGTCATTCCGGTAACAAAGGACGGAGACATCATTCTGATCAAGCAGTTTCGGCACGGAACCGAAGAGTTCACGCTCGAGATACCGGGTGGAATGGTGGACGAAGGTGAGTCCGCGCAGGAAACTGCATCTCGCGAGCTGACCGAGGAAACGGGTTTTGTTGCAGGAAAGATGGTCTATCTTGGCAGTTCCAGGCCAAACCCTGCCATCCAGAGCAACACACTCCACCACTTCGCGGCGCTTGATTGCGTGGAAAGCGGCGAACAGGCATTCGACGAACACGAAAGCATTGCCGTCAGGAGGGTTAGCAGTCACGAATTGGACGCGCTGATAGAAAGCGGCGATATCGATCATTCGCTGGTGCTTGCCGGACTTCTCAAATTTCGGGAGTTCGCGTCAAAAGAAAGAACTTACAGCTATGAGAGTTGAACTTTTAAAACTCGCTCACGCACGTTCGGGAGACAAAGGCGACACTGCAAATGTCGGTCTGATCGCCCTGAAAGAGGAGTTCTATCCGATAATCGCTCGCGAGGTGACTTCGGACAGAGTGAAAGAGCATTTTGGTCCGATTGTAAAAGGAGAGGTTGAGAGATTCGAGCTTCCTAACCTCGGCGCATTGAACTTCCTTCTTCACGGATCGCTCGGCGGCGGCGGAACGCTTTCGCTGATGACCGATGCGCAGGGCAAGACGTTCTCTACTGCGCTTTTGAGAATGAAAATAGAGATTACGGAAGAGGAAGCTAAAAGCCTGGAGGACTGATGACCGAAGCACTTCAGAAGAAGATCGAATTCGGATATGCGCAGGTCGGTGCTTTCAGGCTGCATTACGCACGTGCGGGCAATGGCCCGAAACTGGTCCTTCTGCTTCACGGATTCCCCGAGTTCTGGTATTCGTGGCGGCATCAACTCGTCGATCTTTCGGACGAGTACACCGTTGTCGCGCCAGATCTTAGAGGTACGAACCTCAGCGACAAGCCCACCGAGATTTCGGAATACAAGATCGACAAACTTGTCGACGACGCCGTCGGTTTGATCGATCAGCTCGGTTTTGAACAGGCAGCGGTTGTGGGACACGACTGGGGAGGCGGGATCGCCTGGGCGATCGCGCGGACTCATCCCAAGTCAGTTTCAAAACTTGCCGTCCTTCAGACTCCGCCGATCGACATCTGGAGAAAGAACCTGACAATGAACCAGCTCTTTGCGAGTTGGTACATGTTCTTTTTCCAGCTTCCGAAGCTTCCTGAGATGCTTCTCACGTCCAGGGATTTTGAAGGTCTCGCGAAGGGTGTTCGAGGAACTACAGCCGCCCGCGGGGTCATTTCGAAACAGGACATCGAGGAATACAAGATAGCCTGGGCAAGGCCCGGAACGATCACGGGCGGGCTCAACCTGTATCGCGCGAACGTGCTCTCTCGTTTGTTTGGGAAAAAAGAGAAGCTTCCCGATGTGACCGTTCCTACGCTGTTCATTTACGGTGAACAGGATCACGCGATCCTTCCCAGCACGGTCGAGGGTGTGGCTGAGGTCGTCGCAGCCGACTACGACGAGATCCGGATACCTGAGGCGGCGCATTGGGTTCACGTCGAAGCCCGCGATAAAGTGTCTGCCGCGCTTCGAAATTTTCTAAGAGAATAGTTTTAAAGGACAAAATCGATGGATGTTCTTTTGACGGAGATGAGCGAGACCACACTTTTTCTCTCGCTCAACCGGCCTGATAAGCGGAACGCGCTGAACGACGAATTGATTTCTGCATTGAAAGAAGCGATCGCTGATGCAGGTTCCAACGGCGAGGTTCGCGCCGTCGTTATCCGCGGCGAAGGAAAGGATTTTTGTTCTGGAGCAGACCTGACCGCGCTTCAGAAGATCGCTGAAAGCGATATCGTCGAAAACCTGGAAGATGCCGAATCGCTGATGGATCTGTTCATCGCGCTCCGAAGGATCGAGAAACCGGTCATCGCAGCGGTTCACGGACGCGCTTTGGCAGGCGGCTGTGGTCTTGCGACTGCTTGCGACATCGTGCTGGCGGCGGAAAACGCACGCTTCGGTTATCCGGAAGTGAAGATCGGCTTTGTGCCGGCGATGGTGATGGCGATCCTCAGGCGCAATCTTGGAGAAAAACTCTCATTCGAGCTGATAACACGCGGATTCGAATTCTCGGCAGAAGACGCGTTCGACATGGGACTGATCAACAAGGTCCTGGACGAGGACGGATTTCAAGAGGCAGTTGCGGAGTATGCGGCCGGATATGCGGAGGTGAGCTCGTCTGCCGTCGCGCTTTCAAAAAGACTGCTCTATTCGATCGACGGCTCGGACTTTGAGAGTGCTTTGCGTTCAGGAGCCGAAATCAACGCAATCGCGAGAATGACGAAGGACTGCCAGGACGGCATCGCGAAGTTCCTGGACAGGAAGTAACCATCAGAACGGTCGCTAACGCTCCCGGT
Source organism: Acidobacteriota bacterium (assembly GCA_003385635.1). GTDB lineage: Bacteria > Acidobacteriota > Blastocatellia > Pyrinomonadales > Pyrinomonadaceae > Aridibacter. The sequence continues at coordinate 1,993,780 of QQUY01000001.1, forward strand.
TCTGATTATTGTCTTCTCTTCTTCGCGGAACTTGGCGCCTTGGCGTCTTGGCGAGAGGCCTTCGAATTGGCATTTGAGATCAACGTCCGAAGCTAACAGACGCGACAAGACCTCCCGCCAAGTCGCCAAGCCGCAAAGACCAGCAAAGGGAACCGCGCGCTTCTAGACACGGATCAGATAAGAACGGTCGCTGCCGCTCCCGGTTCTGATTTCATTGGTCAATGGTCAATGACCAGCTACCGCTCCCGGTTCTGATTATTGTCTTCTCTTCTTCGCGGAACTTGGCGCCTTGGCGTCTTTGCGAGAGGCCTTCGAATTGGCATCTGAGATTAACGTCCGAAGCTAACAGGCGCGACAAGACCTCCCGCCAAGTCGCCAAGCCGCAAAGACCCGCAAAGGGAACCGCGCGCTTCTAGACACGGATCAGATAAGAACGGTCGCTGCCGCTCCCGGTTCTGATTTCATTGGTCAATGGTCAATGACCAGCTACCGCTGCCGGAACTGATCAGACCCGCATCCACTTCGTGGCGATTCTCATCAATTAATGCTTTTCAACAATTCTTCGGCACGCTTTCTGTCCTCAAGAGTGTTCTCGTCCGCGATTGATTTAGTCAAAGACAAATATTCGTCCAACGCATTCCGAGCGTCTTCCTTCCGTCCCATTTCCGCATACAGCGCGCCAAGGCGGTAGATCACGCTCTTCGATTCAGGCAGAAGCTCGGTCTTCGCACGCTCCCGCATAGATTCGAGAAGCGCCAGCGCCTCAGCTTTTTTGTCCTGCTGATAAAGCACTACAGAGCGTTTTGACGCAAGCGCGGCCTCATATACACGCAAACGCTTCGAAGCTTCCTCAAGCACCTGAGAAGCCTCGCCCAGCTTCCCTGAACTACTCAACGCGATCGCAAGTGCTTCGTACGCCTGATAGAGCGTGTACGCATTCACCTCATCGTCCGGCATTGCAGTGACTGAACGGAGAGACGCCGCAGCCTCTTCATAGTTACCGAGCCGCAGTTGAGATCTTCCTTTCCCAAGGTAGCCAAGTGCCGTCGGCGCCACTTCCAGCGAACGTCCATAAGCCCTGGCTGCTTCCGCGTATCGTTCCTTTGACTCAAGGGCGGACCCGTATTGGACAAAGTTCTTTGCTGAATTCGGATCCACCGAAACCGTGTGTTGCCAAAGCTTGATATCGGTCATCCAGACAGACGAATTGCTATAGCTCTTCAACAAATATCCGGCTGAAACGATCGCGGCGGCGGTAATCAGAACAGCGCCGGCGGTCTGCTTAAAGAGATTCTCAAAGAGCTGACCTCCACCAAGGACAAGCGCTGCGATAAATCCAAGAACCGGCAGATACAAGTACCTTCCATGCACGATCTCTTCCGGCGAGAAGGCGGTGATATTGAGAGCCGGCAAGAGCGGTAGTATGAGGATCGCTAGCAGGAAGTACCGATAAGGCGATCTTCTCGCCAGGAACCAGACAATGACCACGAACCCGACAACGGCAAGCATTGGAAAGATAAAGCTATCAAAGCTAATTTCCGTTACCGGACGAAGCCGGTGGTTGGCCGCGAGCGGGTAAAGTCCGCTTGCCTGTTTGAAATAGAAGTTCAGGACTTCGGGAAAGGAGTAGATCGCTTCCCGGACCGAAGGCGCCCCCGGGATATCGCGACTGACCGCTCCCAGCACTATCCACCTGACGGCGAAGAAAAGAGTCGCCAGGCCGAAATAAGGCGCCGAATCGACAAAGATGCTTCGCAAAGATTTCGTGAGATTGGTGCTTTCATCGCTTCGAAAGAACAGAAGGCCAAAGAGCGGGAATGTCAGCATCGCGACCTCTTTCGAACCTAGAGCAAGCAGATAGAGGAGCAGAGAAGCTATAAACCTCCAGGCGCTCATCCTCGTTCGTGCGATCTGGGCGAGCAGCAAAGCACCGACGAGAAAAGCCGAAAAGAGAAGGTCGGGCGAACCCGCGATCCAGGCCACCGATTCCGTGTGAACGGGATGAACGGCAAAGATCAGAGCGATAGCAAAAGCAGCGGCACCGCCGAACTCCAGCCTTTCCAGCAATAAAAAAACAAGGACCGAAACAAAGGCGTGCAGGATAAGGCTCGCAAGGTGCCAGCCGAAAGGATCGAGACCAAAAAGGCTGAACAGTATGATCGACCAAGCAGTGAACACTGGACGCCAGTAATTGCTCGCAGTCACGGTTCCGTCGCCCTTGAACGCCCAGACATCCGATGTGAGAGCCTGCCAATAGAGATCGGGGTTCTGAATCAGTGTGTTCCGGACGATCTGGCGATTGTCGTCGTAGACGAAATCGCCCGAAAGAGAGGGCGAGAACGCGACAAAGGCGGCCGCGGCGATGATCGCCGCAAAGACCGCCTTTATTAGTAGTTCGTTCTTAGGTTTCTCTTCCGCCATTTCAATTGCCGGAAGCCGGCACAATGATCAGGAAGTAATCCATCTTGTCCGCTTTGACGAAATCGTGAACCTCCTTCGTCTCGAAACCCGCGCGAGCTGCCTCCCGTTTCACGACTTCGACATCGATGCCGTGGTTCCCGCCGCTGCCGTCACGTTCGATGATCCCAACCAAGGCTTTGCTTTTTAGCGCTTTCCGAAGGTTCCTGAGAAACGTGATCGGCTCGGCGATCTCGTGATAGGTGTTGAGGATGAGAACTGCGTCAATCGAACTTGCCTCAAGCAGGGGGTCTTCCGGCTTGCTCAGAACGGTCTCCACGTTCGTCCTCTTCTCTCGCGAGATCTTCTCGTTGATGAACTTGACCGACTCTTCGCTTATATCCACCGCGAATACTCTTCCGTCGGCTCCCACTCGATCGGCAGCTATCATCGTAAACCAGCCTGATCCGGCGCCGATATCGGCTACCCGGCTTCCCTCTTTGATCCCCAGAAGGTCCATTACTTTCTGGACCTGGAGCTTCTCTGCGCGGTCATCGCGGTCGAATCGCTCGAGGTTTCCTGTATACGGGTCGCTGGTCTCACGATCGATGGAATCATCGACTGATGGCGTAGGTGTTGCAAGCGGTCCAGTGGCGGTCTTCGCGGAACCGAACGGCTGCCAGCCGTTGAACGCAAGAGTCCAGAGGACTGCAAGGAGAAGGATCTTGAATGCTATCCAACCGGCTATCGCCTTAAAAATCCAATGCATTTCAAATCTCCAGTGCCGCTTGCAGGGGATCGGGGTTGATCTGATCGATCAAACCCATTTCAAGTGCTTCGTCGGCTCCCACGGTTCGCGCTGTGAGGAGCATATCTAGCGCGCGTTTTTCTCCGATCAGCCTCGGAAGAAACTGTGTGCCGCCCCATCCGGTGATGATCCCGAGTTTCGGGCCCGGATGACAAAATACAGATCTTTCGGATGCCACTCTTTTCGCACACGCCACTGCAAGATCGAGCGCGCCTCCGAAGCAATATCCGTCAATAGCAGCGATTACCGGGATCGGAGACCGCGCGATAGAAAGCATCAATTCCTGTCCTTTCTGACCGAAGTCCCTTGCCGTTTCCGGGTCAAGCACGGCGACCTCTCTTATGTTGGCGCCTGAAGCAAAAGTGTCGCCCGACCCGGTAATGATGATCCGCTCAACACTTTCGCAGATAAGCGTCCTGAGAACTGATTCGAGTGCGTCGAGAGTTTCGACAGATAGCGGGTTCTTTTGCTCAGGTCTCAGAAAACGAATGATCCCGGCCGCATACTTTTTCTCGATAGAAACCGGGCTGTCAGTCCCGTTCATATGAAATCAAATACGATCGCCGATCACTAAAAGAACACCGCCCAGGTAGAAAAGTCCTCGGTGAACTCGGTGAACCTGTGCTCGACCCCTCTCGGGACAAAGAAAGCGTCGCCCGGCTCGAAGCCGTACGAATTCTCCGCTATGTGAATTCTTCCTGTTCCGCTGATGATGAAATAAAACTCGTCCTCTTCGTGCGAAGTCTGGTAATCGCGGTTCTTTGGAGCGAAGAAGATGAGTTTTACTCCGTCCTTCTCGAACGGCTCAATGTCCCAAACGCCTTCTTTCCACTTTTCCGTCGCCGGAAGGGGAAGGCGCTTCATCATTTCATCGGGTCGGAATTTCATTCGTATCTCAACGAAGAGACGGTAGCACGAAAGGGCCAAGATGAGGCTTGTTGGTGCTGAGGCCCGCCCGCAGACCAATTTCCAGCGCGTCCCTGAGGTCTTCAGGAGCAACGATAGCGTCTACGAAGCCTCTGGCCGCAGCGTACTTCGCGTCCAGTTCTTTCTCGTATGTGGCGCGGACCTTTTCCATTTCGTCGAGAATATCCTGGTCCGGTTCCAATCCTTCTTTTTTGAGCTTATCGAGTAATGTACCGAAGATCGCCTGAACTGCGGAATCTCCTTCCATCACGCCCATACGGCCCGTCGGAAGACTGAATATGAAGTCGGGATCAAATCCCTGACCGGCCATCGCGTAATAACCCGCTCCGGAAGCGTGATTCAACGTCAGCACAAGCTTGGGTACCGTCGCGGAGGCCATCGCCTCAACGAATCGCGCACCTGCGCGTATGATTCCTGAGTGCTCCGCGTCGGCTCCGATCATAAAGCCCGAAACATCCTGTACGAAAAGTATCGGAGTTCCGTGCCTGTTGCAGTTCTCAATAAAGTAAGCGGTCTTTTCTGCGGACTCCGTATAAACAATGCCGCCGATCTTCGGCGGTGCCTCTTCCTGCGGAATCATTCCGCGGTGATTTGCGATGATGCCTGTGTGGATGCCTCGGATCCTAGCCGTTCCACATATCATCTCCTTCGCGAAATCGGCTTGAAACTCGTCAAGTTCCCCTTCGTCGAGAATGCACTTCAAAACTTCTCGCACTTCGTAGGGCTGCCGGTGGTCGTCAGGAAGTATTTCGTAGAGCTTCTCAGCCGGCAGTTCCGCATCCTTCGGCTCGACTACGGAAACATTCGAGCCCTCGACCGGAGGAAGCTCTGACACCAGCTGCCGGATCTTCTCAATGCAGGACTTCTCATTCTCGGTCCTGAAGTGTGCAACGCCGGACACTGCATTGTGGGTCATCGCTCCGCCAAGAGTCTCGTTGTCTATCGTCTGGCCGGTCGCTCCCTTTACAAGATTCGCTCCGCCAAGTCCCATGAACGACGTGCCTTCGACCATCAGGATCACGTCTGAAAGAGCAGGAAGGTACGCTCCTCCGGCGACGCACATACCCATCACGGCTGAGATCTGCGGGACCTTCAGATACTTCCTCATTATCGAGTTGTAATAGAAGATGCGCGCTGCACCGTATTGTCCCGGGAAAACACCGCCCTGGTAAGGAAGATTAACTCCCGCTGAATCAACGAGATAGATGATCGGAATGCGGCACCGCATCGCGATCTCCTGAGCGCGAAGGATCTTCTTGATGGTCTCGGGATACCAGGCACCGGCCTTGATCGTGGCGTCGTTCGCAACAACTACGCACTCACGGCCGTGAATCCTTCCGAGGGATGTAACGACCGCAGCTGCGGGAGCCTTTCCGTCGTACTCGTCATAGGCGACAAAGAGCCCTATCTCTTGCGAATACGCGCCCTCGTCAAACAAAAGCTCGATCCTCTCCCTTGCGGTGAGTTTTCCCTTCGAATGAATCCTTTCGATCTTCTCGAGGCCGCCTCCAAGTCGCAGCCGTTCCTCGATACTTCGAAATTCCTCAGTGAGTTCTTCGAGCCTCAACCTTTTTTGATCTGCGGTCATTTATCGTTGTTCAGTCAGAGTCCCTGAGGATGATCGTGGGCACCATTCCACCACCCGATGTGACGTTCGCCAGCTCTGTAGTGGACAGCCGTGTGAAGGCAGAGCCGACCTCGCCGTTAAACAGCATGGGATCGAGATCGACGAGCGATTCGGTCATATGGACGTTGCCTTCGGCATCAATGTAAGGAAAAGTCTCTTTCGCGGTCTTGACCCGTTCCTGGACAAGGTAGTCGCCGTTCTCCAGGGCAATACCTACAGCATCCTTCCACTCGTCATCCGACGAGACCCATCCGATGAATATCCCGTGTCCGCCATAGTCGTCGTTCGGCTTGAGCGCCAGACGATCCTTGTTGGCGAGGGTCCATTCGAGGAGGTCGATCTCCTCTCCATAATGATCGGTCACCGTTTCCGAGACCATTCGGGTCCAAGGGATATGATCGCGGATCGCCTGAAGTTCTTCCTTGTCAAAAAGACCGGCGTACTTTTCATCGGTAAGCACTGCGAACGAGGCCTTTTTGTGGATCAGTTTCGCGCGGAAGCTGTTTGCTACACACACGTCCCCCGCCCTGTACGCATTGGCAAGGGCCGGATGCTCGTCAATGATCGGAAGGTACTCGTTCACAAGCAAACGCCTGTAGACAAGATCGATCTTGGTATCTCCGCAATATAGGCCGCCGTCACGGTGAGAAAGCTCGTCAGGCGAGCATATGATCGAAGGCGTCCCTTTTGCTTCAAAGAAATCTTTACAAAGCTCGAATTCCTGCTGTGTCGGAAGCCCCTTAAGGTCGACGATCCCGACAGTAGGCCTCTCGTCGCTCGAACCGCCGCGGTATTCGTCGTAGCAGCTGAGCAGGGTGTCGTGCAGCTTTGTGCGTCCCTCCAGACCTATCAATTCGTACTTCTCCATAAACTTCCTCATCACCGGAAGCTCAAAGAAGATATCGCGAGCCGAATCGGAGTATGCGATCCCCGCAGGGCTTTCGCCGTTGAGCTCGACGTATGAATACGAATCGTCGGTTAGGAACGAATCGAGCCTCGCCGTCGGCGATACCTGTACATAACCGGGATCGATAGAGATCAGATCGCGCTCGATCTCGGTCATTCCCAGTTCGTCCAGGATCTCCTCAGAAGTGATCGCCGCCTCTTTTACCTTCTGCAGCGAATTCCAGATCAAATTGCCGATCTCGGAAACTCTTTTCCAGTCTGATTCAAGAACAAAATGCGGCCTTAGATAGGGGCAAAGTTTTCGTCCGCCGAAAATCAGCTTCGCCTCATCGAGTCGCGATTCAAGCTCGTCGAGCGAGGATTGCTTAAGCTTCTCCTCATCGAGAAGCGCATTGTAATCAGATATCGCCTGTTTGAGCACTTCGCGGTTCACCTGCCTGGATTGTCTTGCTTTCTGCATCAGATCTCTTAATTCGCATCCGTCGAATGTTAAACACCCGGACCGTCAGCTCGTCTTTGCGCGCTTGTTGAGCCACTTCACCCAGCGTTCTATGATCGGCCTCAAAGGCTTGAAAAGCTTGCCCCGGATAGTATTTTCAGATTCCTTCTCGCTCCACGCCCTGAGTTTCTTCTCAGCATATTGGCGGATCTGCGGTTCTAGGTTCTGCTTCTTGACGGAGTGGCGCATTGTCAGGAAATAATGTTGACCTACGAGCGAGAAGATCAGGCCGGCGAGATTGCTCTTGAACGAAGCCTTCGCCATCAACCGTTTGAAAAATCCCTCGGTCGGCTGTGTCAGCGCACCGATCGACACCTCGAGCCAGGGTGACTTGTTCTGCACCTTGGGATGATAAAGGCCCGGCAGGTCTCCCTGCATTTTCGTCTTCTCTTTCACATCCTTGAGCCGAGGGTCATCGATGAAGTCCACCAGCCTGATCCGCTCAAGCCCTCGAATGTGTTCGACCGGAAGAAAGTTTACGATCCGCTGGATGTTCTCTTCGGTCTTCTTCGGAAGATCGATCGTCGTCGTGTTCTCGATCTTCAGCTTCTTCTCGCCCGTAGGCTTTTTACCTGCTACCTGAATTCCCATTTAAATAATTACGTGCGGCGTGTAATTGCGTAAATTTGTAATAGATACGCAACAGTCAAAACACAGACTGTTGCAGATCGCCCACTGTTGAATTGCCGCAAAGTACAAATATAAAGCATTTCAGGCGGTTTATTAAGCGGCACGTACCTTGCGGTTGGATTTGAACAGATGAACCGCCAGACCACATTCACGGAGCCGGTCGAGACTTCAGGGATAGGGCTTCACACGGGGGTAGACGTCAACCTTCGGCTAAAGCCGGCTCCCGAAAACACTGGTTACGTCTTTGTCCGGACCGATCTAGACGATTTTGAGATACCGGCTTCAGCCGAATACATCTCCCGGTGCAGTTACGCTACGACGCTTCTGAAAAACGGTGTGGTTCTTTCAACCTGCGAGCATCTGCTCTCAGCATTGAGGGGATCGGGCGTGGACAATTGTTTTATAGAGCTCGACAATATCGAGATTCCCATACTCGACGGTTCTTCCGAGGACTGGATCTCTTTGATCGAAAAAGTGGGCCTGGTCGAGCAGGGCTCCCCAAAGCGTTACTTTACCGTGAAGAAGAAGGTCGAGTTTGAACAAGAGGATCGCCGTATGTCGGTCGAACCCGCAGACCGATTCGAGATCGAATGCCTGATCGACTTTGACCATCCGTTTATCGAGAGACAACGATACAATTTCGTGCTCGACAACGGATCGTTCACGCGGGAGATCGCTTCGGCAAGGACATTCGGATTTACGGAAGAGATCGAAATGCTGAGGAAAGCGAATCTCGCCCGCGGCGGATCTCTGGACAACGCGATCGTCCTGACTCCTGACGGAATGCTCAACGAACAGCCTCTGAGGTTCAAGGACGAGTTCGTCCGCCACAAGATACTCGACATCATAGGCGACCTCGCGCTTTTGGGATTCCCTCTGAAAGGCAAGATCACCGCAGAAAGAAGCGGCCATTCGATCCACGCCAGCCTGATGAGCAAGCTTCTGAAGACGGAAGGAGCCTGGGAGATTCAATGACCAGGGATCGGGGATCATGTGTCAGGTATCGAGGATCATGTGTCACACGTGAGGTGTCACGTATCTCAGAAAATTTGTCATGAATCATGCGTAGCGGATGATTCGCGAGACTGATACATGATCCATGGTCCCTGATACTTGACCAAGCGCCCGCAATGATCGATGCAGGCAGAGTTGTCATTCCTGCTTATTCAGGACCCACTGCGGGACCCGGTCGCTGTTAGAACGTGCTGGCTCAAATCGTCCGTCGCCTTCATAGTCGAAAATGCGGAAAGTGACCAGGCGGCGTCTTTCGGCGGCTTTTTTCGGATCAGTACCATCGTCACCGCCGACGCCCCTTACCCAGACTCTATATCCGAAGACGGTCTCTTCTACCGTTAACTCGGCAAGGATCTCGACCTGGAATGGCCCATCGAATTGAGGCAATTTCGCGCGCTTGTCGGGAGATTCCAAAATGTATGAACCTGATACCTCGTGTTCCTTAATGAGAACGTCAACTTTTTGGCCCCCGGTGCTCTGCCAGGCGAACTGTCGTTCCCTTACAAAGTCTTTTTCCTGAGGAACGATCACCTGCCACCCGTCGTTTAACGGATCAACGGTTTTCACGCCCGGGACGAGGTTCGCTTCCGGTGAGCTGCTGTTTTCAGCCGTCCGGTTTCCGTCAGCGTTCGTGTTCCGGTTTTCGTTCGCCGAATTCGCCGAATTGACTGTGTTCGTATTGACTTCTGGAGTGCTGGAACACGAGAAAGCTATGACGGATGCTGCAATGACAAGTATCAGTTTCTTCATGGATTTAACATTACCTCATTTTGGTCATCCTGACACCAATCCGCAAATCTTCGGACTCACCCAGGACGATTCGAACTTACTGCACTAAATTGAGTGCCAAATATTGACAAATACTGTTATTCTCATAAACTGTCCCCGGTGGGGACAATGCGAAACACAACTGTGAATATTTCAATTCCCGAATCGATGAAAGCGCAGGTTGAGGAGATCGTAGCCTCCGAAGGCTACGGCAATACAAGCGAGTTCTTTCGTGAGCTGGTTCGTAATTACCTTAGGAAACGTCAGGAAGAGAATCTTGAGGGATTGCTTCTCGAAGCTATTCGGAGCAACGATTTTTCCCCTCTGAAGAAAGAGGATTTCGAGAAGATGAAATCGGATTTGAGTAAGAGAATTGGTTCGAGAGAAGAAGAGTAGCGTGCTGATTGCAGATCAGATTAAGCAGAGAGGCTAGAACGGATTGAATTGAGATTGCGGACTTCCTTTTAGAAGTCAGTCCAGAGACCGGATACGATTTTCTAACACGACTCGAGGAAACGATTTCGGATCTAGGAAAAAACCCACGAATAGGGAGTCCACAGGAGGCTAATGATCCTGAGATTCAAGGCTTACGGGTTTGGCCTGTAAAAAGCTTCCGGCGGTATCTAATCTTCTACCTTATCCGATTGGATACTTTAGACATTCTCAGGATCGTGGATTCTCGAAGAGATTTCTCGCTGCTATTTCACACTGATTGATACAAGCAATTGACTACGATTGCAGAGTATTTTCGTTATTCGTTGGATCGTGAACAAGAAACTCACCAGATATCTTGAAGGGTATTCCGTATGCCTCAAGCAAGGTTCTAAGGTCTCTACTTTCGTGGACATAGCCTTTTTCGAAACGAACTTCTCCGCCCCAACAGGATAGGTGCCTTGCGACCCGATCCACGATCCTTCGCCTCTCAGCGGCTGAGACTTCCTCAAACATCGGTTCCCATCTCTTGATCTCATCTACGTAAAGCGATTGGTAGAACCAACCAAAACTCACTCCTACACGAGTCTCGCGAGTATTCTCTTGGTACACGGCCCAATGTCCGTTCGGGCCCTCGGATATGAGCTGTACGGTAAATCCGTCTCGTTCTTGTCGCTCTTTATCCTCGGCAATGCGCCGCGAAAAGAAGACTTGGTCCTTGAGGAATCTTAGGAGATCTATCATTACCGGATTATTGACGACATTTAGCTCCTACGGAGCTGGATAGACGTCATCCATCCGAGGGCTATCAACATCGGGCGCCTCTGGCGCTGAAAGTATGAGATTCGGCTGAAGCTCTCGATCGCTTTCAGTCGTTAGTCCTTATATCTAAGCCCTGATCTTCGCCCTCCCTCACGGTCGGGCTACTGACACTTCCGGTTCATTGTTCAATGGTCAATGCACATTGATCAATGATCATTGATCGTTGTCCCATTGACTGGTGAAGGTCCCCTCTTTATCAGTCCGCTGGTATGTATGCGCTCCGAAGAAGTCTCTCTGCCCTTGCAAAAGATTCACAGGAAGTCTGGCCGTAGTGAACGCATCGAAGTATGCCAGGCACGATGCGAAACAGTATGAGGGCAGGCCGGCATCCATCGATTTGACCGTGACTTCACGCAGAGCACCAACTGAATCTACGAGTTCTTCCTTAAACGACGGATGGAGGATGAGATTTTGGAGATCCGGTTGGTGGGCGAAAGCCTTCCTTATGTCCTCAAGAAGCGATGCACGGATGATGCATCCGCCGCGCCAGATCTTCGCAATCTCCTCAATATCGAGCCCGTAATTCTTGTCTTTTGAAGCGATGGTCAACAGCGACATTCCTTGTGCATACGTGAGAATGTACGCCGCAAACAAACCCTTTCTGAGGGTTCCGACAGCCAACACGTCACCTAGCGGCCCGATCTCGCGAGGGTATTCTTCCGCCAGGCCAATACGTCGTTCCTTGAAAGAAGAGATCTGCCGCATAGTGACCGCAGAGTCGATGGTCGGTATCGGCACGCCCATTTCAAGTGCGACCTCCGAAGTCCATCTCCCCGTCCCTTTTTGGCCCGCCGTGTCGAGGATCTTGTCGACCAGATTTCCTTCGCCATCGTCGTCTTTTTTTGCAAGGATCTTTGCCGTTATCTCGATCAGGAACGAGTTGAGTTCTCCCGAGTCCCACTCGGCGAAGATCTCCGCGCATCGATCGGCGGATATACCCATTCCACGGCTCAGAATGTCATAGACTTCACAGATCAGCTGCATCATTCCGTATTCGATCCCGTTGTGGACCATCTTGACGAAATGTCCCGCCGACCCTGATCCCACGCGAGCGGCACACGGTTCTCCATTCACTTTCGCCGAAACTGCTTCCAAAACTGGCTTAACGTGTGAGTAGACCTCAGGATCGCCGCCGGACATGATGCTCGGGCCGTTTCGCGCTCCTTCCGCGCCTCCCGAGACGCCGGTGCCAAGAAATCCAAGGCCTGTCGCGGAAAGATCGTTCATTCTGCGTTCTGTGTCCGGAAAATGAGAGTTCCCTCCATCGATGATGATGTCGCCTTCTGCAAGATGCGGCTGGAGCGCTGAGATCACCGAGTCGACGGGTTTGCCTGCAGGTACAAGCAGCATGATCTTCCGCGGCGCTGCGAGAGATTCCAGAAAGGGCCCGAGTTCGCTGAAGCCTTCAACCTCAAAGCCCTCGGTCTCGGAATTCAATGCCGCCGTCTTTTGCGGGTCGAGGTCGTATCCGGACGCCGTAAACCCTTGCTCGGCGACGTTCAACAGAAAGTTGCGGCCCATTGTCCCCAGACCAACCATCCCGAACTCTGCGTTTTCCATAATCCTCCGGCTCTCGATCAAAGGTAGAGTCGTTCCAGCCAGTATTCTGCGGTCTTTAAATCGAGGTCGTAGTATTTTCCAAAGTCCTCGGCATCCCACGCCATACAGAGGACGATCTGGCATACTGCCCAGCGCACAAGTTCTTTCCGTTCAAGATCGAGCTCCCCGCAGAAGCGTTCTAGCGCATAATCAACCTGCCGATCGATATCCTCGCGCTCGCGGTAGAGCCTGTAGTGCTGGTTAAGAAAGACCGCCGATTCATATCCGCGGTGTCCGATCGCACCCTCGGGATCGATAACCTTGAAAGAGTGCTTTCCACTGGAAACGATATTACCGTGGTGAAAATCTCCGTGGAGAAGCTGTTCGCCTCTGATGTCCGTCTTTTCCAGCGCATCCTTTCCGGCATCCAGAATTTGCTCAGGGAGTATCGCCGAGGTGTCATTTTCGAATGTCCCAAACCAAGTTTTCAAAGAGTGGAACGTCGGTCTTTTTGGGATATCCCTGGGAAGAACGCCTATCAGTTCAGCCGCGACATCCACAGCGGAGGCGGGCCTGTCGGGAAAAGCTTCATCGAGCGTCTTGCCGGGCTTGAGTCTCTCGATCAGGATGGCGTTCCGTTCATCATCGTGTCCGAGCAGCCGCGGGGAGCGTGATGCGCCGTAATGTTCGAGTACTGCGGCCTGCTTGGCTATCACGTCTTCTTCCTCCGGAAAGCCGATCTTCATCACCGCTTTCGTTCCGTCTTCAAGCGAGCACACCGCGGTGAAGTTGAACGACTGCCGATCGAAAGGCTCGACTCGAATAATCTTCCACCGCGCGGCTAGCTCCGCGATCGTCCCCGGAAGTGACTCGAGCCAGGAGATTCCGTGCCCGTCCCGTAGCTTCTCGATGTTATTTCTGAGGTCCCCGGGCACCTCGATCGTACTAAATTCGGCCATTGCTCTTGACGAGTCTAAAGGCATTGGCGGATTCTATCCAAATGAAACCGCTCAAAGACGTTATCCGGCCGACATTATTCCTGACTTCGGAGAAGCTTTCCAGAGAAATGGGATTGGATCTCACGATCGCGACCGAGACATTTCAGCGTACCGGGAGCTTCAAGTTTCGCGCTGCGTACAATACAGCACTCAATACAAACACAGACCATTTGATCACGGCCAGCTCAGGGAACTTCGGACAGGCACTCGCACTTGCCTGCAAGATGCTTCGAAAACGATGTCACGTCGTAATGCCCGAGACTTCAGCTCAAGTGAAGATCGACGCCGTCAGGTCTCTCGGCGCCGAGGTGATCCTTATCGACACAAGATCAGTGGGCCGCGAAGAGCGAGTTTCTCAACTTATGGAAGAATTCCAAGATGCCTACAGGGCAAGTGCTTACGACGACGAGAACGTGATCGAGGGGAACTCATCCCTCGGAGATGAGATAGCCGCGCGATCTGACTTTGACGCTGTGATCGTGCCGGTTGGAGGCGGAGGGCTGATATCCGGAATTTCCAAAGGTCTTTGCCGCGCCGGCGATCGTGCAAAGCTTTTCGGTGCGGAACCGGCGCTTGGCAACGATGCGGCGCGGTCGCTCGCATCAGGTGAATTGTTGAAGAATGAGAGCGAGCCTTTGACACTGGCTGATGGAGCCAGAACGCTTTCGCTTGGCAAACAGAATTGGAAGATAATTCGCGATGGCGTCAAGAAGATCTATGAGGTACCGGAGAATTCTATCAGGGATGCTGTTCATGCCTACTTTCTTGACCTCAATTTGAAAGTTGAACCAACCGGAGCCTTGTCGCTCGCCGCCTTGACAGACAATCACGGCGACTTTGCAGGAAAACAAGTTTGCTGCGTCGTAAGCGGAGGCAATGTCGACCCCGCCGTCTATTCAGATCTTATCTCGCGGCACTGAAGGAAAAGGGGTCTTAAGGCCGCTCTACATGTGCCAGAAGAAACAGGCTTATGTTGGTTGCCGTTGGCTGGCGACAAGCCCGACTAAGTTTGGAAGCTAGCGGCGTAGTCTTGAAGAGTGCGGTCGGCCTTCGGACGAATTCCAAATTTCAAGTTCCAGATTTAAAGAGGAAGACAGGGTCTCCTGTCTTCTGTTATGCCCGTCGCTGGCGCTCCGGGTTCCGATTCGGTCTCCTGACTCCTGTCTTCTGTTTTGCCCGTCGCTGGCGCCCCGGGTTCCGATTCTGTCTCCTGTCTCCTGTCTTCTGTCTTCTGTTATGCCCGTCGCTGGCGCTCCGGGTTCCGATTCTGTCTCTTGACTCCTGACTCCTGACTCCTGACTTCTGTCTTCTGTTATGCCCGTCGCTGGCGCTCCGGGTTCCGATTCTGTCTCCTTACCTGCGAACGTAAACGCCGTCAAACGACACATTGACGCCGCCGCAATTTTTGTTGTCGGAAACGATCAGGTACTTTCCTACCCTCGTCATCTTCACCCGGCAATCGTACTCGTCTGTGCCGCCAATCGACATAACGCGACCGTTCGGGGTCCCCTGGTCGTCGACCTCGCCGATGTGGATGTTGTCCCCGGTGCCTTTCCAGAAAGCGTTGCCCTTTATAGACAAAGCTCCAACCCCAATATTCTCGATCTTTAAATCATTCTCCCCGAAGATCCATTCTCCCGTCCACGACGCAGTCTCTTCCGGTCCGGTAGCAGCCCGGACATCTTCCAACTTGATCCATCCGACGGTCTCGTTTCCTTTTTCAGGCTGGTACCAGGCACATACGAAATCGCCGTAGCTGCGCGCAACAAGCAGTTCGTCGCCGCCGATCACATAAGCCTTCATCCGGCATTCCTCACCGTTGGGACAGTCGTCATCATCCCCAAAAAAATAGGCCCGTGAGGACCTATCTCCGTTTACTCTTACTAGCGAGAACTCTACATCCTGAGATGGAAAGTGCCCGTTACGGCACCAGTTTGGAGGATTACCCTGAACATACGAAGCAGTTTTCGCTGTATAAAACTTTGAAGACTGCATTTCGAGCGGGAACTTTTCGAACGGAATGACAACTTCAAATCCTCCAGCCGCATACGGGCCTACCTCGTAGGGATCGAAGAAGAACAGCAGACCTTTTTTAGAGATCGCCCAACTTTCGAAATTCGCCTCGTCCGGTCCGGCGCCTCGCGAGATCCAATCCTCGTCTGCAAAGTTGCCCATCTGTTTCGTAAGGTCTTCTATTGCGATCTCGGAGATCTTGTTCAGGTATCCGCTGTTTGACTTGAAAAGATCCCCCAGTCTGAGTTCTTTCATTTCTTTGCGGTCGAAATTGAGTGTCGAGGTCCAGTGATTGGGATGGGCGCCACCGCTGTATGTCGAGATCCCGAACGAAACGCTGATCAGACTCTCGTCCGCGTGTTCGATCTCGTATCCGAGATCAAGTGTGTAATTGACACCGTCGGGCAGGACCTTGCGGTCCTCATCAGTCATTTCATCGATCATAGTCCTGAACTCGGTTACCGACGCCATAGCGTGTTCTTTTGCGGCTTTATTAAACGCTCCTGCCATCGCCGAACGGTCATTCAGCGCGGGGTAAGAAACATCGATGTCGAAGCGCTTGGAATCGCTTGATTCCTTGATCGTTTCGGTCCGGAATCTCGCATCAGAGACCTTGTTGTCATCTTGTGCAAGCAGGCTTGCTGAAAGTAGTGCCGAAAGAAAAAGCAGTGCGATCGAGGTTGTACGGTTCATTTGTTCTCTCCTAAAAAAAAATCGTAGAATCGGTCGCTGAACGGCTCCTCAACTCCTTCTTGCGAACGGGACCGTTCGTTCATCTCCGGCCTTGAGAATGTGGCGCCTAAGTACATCGAGCGCTGCCTGACTCGTTCTCCAGCGGACCAGGTTCCTGTCTCCCGGCAAGTTTAGAAGGATCGCTTTCGAGTGATGCGGACCGGCAATCCCGATATAAACGGTACCAACGGGCTTTCTGTCCGTACCGCCTGTCGGACCCGCGATCCCGGTCGTGGAGACGCCATATGTCGCTCCGGATCTTTCGCGGGCTCCTTTTGCCATCGCCTCCGCGACCTCGGCAGAAACTGCACCGTGTTTCTTGATCAACGCCTCGTCCACGCCGAGCAGGTCCGATTTCGCCTCATTCGAGTAAGTTATGAACCCTTCTGCAAAATATCCGGAAGCGCCGGGAACATCAGTTACCCTTTGCGCAACAAGCCCGCCCGTACAACTTTCGGCTGTCGACAGCCATTCATTCCGTTCGCGCAAGAGATCCCCGACCACTTTCTCGATAGGTTCGCCTTCAGTTGAAAACACGGCGATCCCTAGCTTTTCAACTATCTTCTGCGCAAGTTCCGAATTCAGATGGTCTGCTTCAACGACGGTACTGGCCGAGGAAGTGAGCTGGACCTCAACTTCCGTCTTGCTGTGAAGAATCGCAGTTTGCGGATTTTCATACCGGGTATAGATCGGCGAGATCAATTCGTCGAGTTTGGATTCTCCAAGCCCTGAAACAAGTATTCTCTTGCGCCTCACCGCAATCTGCCCGGACGACTTTGTCAGCTCAGGCAGAACGTGATCGATGAACATCGGTTTTGCCTCCCGGGGTGGGCCAGGCAGCACGACCAGTTTCTTCACTCCTGTCTCAGCCATCATCCCGACTGCGCTGCCGTTGGGGTTGGGAAGCACCCTGCTCCCCTTGATCACGAAAGCCTGCCTCTTGTTCTTCTCAGGCATTTCGTAGCCGTAAGCCTTGAATCTTTCACGGAGGTCGTCTACCAGGTCCTGTCGGAATTCAAGCTCAAGACCGAGAGCCCTGGCCGCGACCTCTCGCGTGATATCGTCTTCGGTAGGGCCCAGCCCGCCCGTAGTGATAACAATATCTGAACGCGAGATCGAATCCTTCAGCGTTTCCTCTAACCGAAGGCGGTCGTCGCCGACTACGGTCTTGAGCATTACCTCGATCCCGATCTCATTTAGCAGCTCTGTAAGCCAGAGGCTGTTGGTGTCAGTTTTGGTGGGCGTCAGAAGTTCTGATCCGATCGCTACGATCTCTGCCGTCTGCATTGAGGGATTATAACCAATCGGACCCGGACCGCCGCATTAGAGGGCGGTCTACTGCACGTTCTTGTCGTAGATGTCGTGAAGCACTTCTGTGATGGGTTTGCGGTCCGAGAATTCCTCTTCGTCCGACCGCTTTCTTGCGAACCTGCTCTTTCGGCCTGCCTGTTGCGAAGTTCCGTTCCTTGCTTCGGGTTCTCTTTCATTCATCCCGGTTTCGGTTACGGTCCTCAGAACTCTTTCATTTTCCGTTTCCGAATCCTTACCGGCCGACAACTTATCCGCGATCTTTCGGGTCCTGACTTCCTCATCGGGGGCCTTTGCTCTGCTTTCCTCGAGCAGCATCGTTCCCTTGTTCTTCCTCAGCCTTTCAAGTGTCCTGATCGCTGACGCGTTCTGAGGCGCTTCCTTCGGATCGCGTTCGATCTTTCGCAACAACCGAACATACTCGCGAAGATCTTTGGACGGATGCAAGTAGGTCGATTCGTCGGCATTTTCGTTCTCTACCACATATGCCAGGTGGCTGATCGCAGAGGCGTGGTCGCCGATCTTTGCGTAAAGCGCACCGAGGGAGAAGTACACCAGCGGCGGCGCGCCATGCATCCGCTGAAGGATGCTCTCCCCCTGATTAATAGCGTTCTGGACCTCGAAGCCAAACCACTTCCGGTCATCGTCCCGGAGGATCTCGTTGGCTGCAAGATAAAATTCAAAAACTTCCCTGATCCCTTTTTGGGAGGGTTGCGAGAAAGTCTTCCATAGAAAATAGGCAAAGACTCCGAAAAAGAAGACGACCACCATTGGAAACCCCGCAACCACGAGCATTGTCGCGATTACGCCAAAGGTTAGCGCGTACTGGGTCTTTTCCTTTAGCGCGAACGTGTCTTTCTTTTGCAGCTTGTTTGCCACTTTCGTCTCTCGAACGAGGCCCCGGCGAGGCCGAATATCGATGAAATTTACTTTTCCTCACCCTCAGGTGTCTTCGAATCTTCGCTTTCGGCGGATTCGTTCCCGTTCGACTCGGAATGTTCTTCCGGCTTCTTGGCCTCCTGATCCGCGCGATCCATCTTCCAACCGAAGCCCGCCAAAAACTCCATTGCCTTGCCGGCTGCTTCATAAGGCGAATTGATCACGTACGAGAAAGTCTCGCCGAGCGCGATCGCCTCAAGCTCAACAAGCGACGCAAACTTCTTGTCCAGAGGCATCGTCTCGAACTCTTTTCGGAACTCCTCTCCCGGCTGCGGCTCTTCTTCTCTCTTTTCGGCTTCCTTCGTTTTCTGTACGGACATGATCTTTAGTTCTCCCGCCTTATCGATTCTTGCCTGACAGGCAAGTCTGTCGCCCTGCCCGATCCGATTCTCCGTCAGTTGGTCAAGCTCAACCTTGGTGGGCTCTGAGAGCAGGTCTTTTCCGATTCCTACCCTCATCACGCAGCGATGCTCTTCTTCACCTTGTCGGCAGCCGTCGTCGACAGCTACCCCCATTCGCTTTGCAGCGTCCAT
The DNA here is from genome assembly GCA_003385635.1 of Acidobacteriota bacterium. GTDB lineage: Bacteria > Acidobacteriota > Blastocatellia > Pyrinomonadales > Pyrinomonadaceae > Aridibacter. The sequence continues at coordinate 2,012,672 of QQUY01000001.1, forward strand.
CAAATAGGTCTCGACGGCGATAATGCCTTCGAGACCCTCGTTTTCGAACGTGACCAGTACTTCTTTCATTCGGTCTTAATCAATTTATAGTTGTCTTGACCCTTACGCGGGGTTGCGCGCCGGATGCGGCGCTTGTAACTTCTTCTTCCTTTTCCTGGCATTTTTCACAAAGGCCGAGAATCCGAAGGGAGTGATGGGTAGGCTTAAAGTTGTACTTGTCGGCCATCGCATCCTGCATCGCTTCGAGTTCCGCCGAGAAAAACTCTATCACCACACCGCATTCGGTGCAGATCATATGATCGTGATGCTCATGATCAAAGTGATGCTCGTAATACGTACGCCCATCGCCCAGCCGCACCTCACGCGCGAGTCCGGCATCAGTAAGCAACTTCAATGTCCTGTAGACCGTCGTCTGGCCTACATTCGGGTCTTTTTTCTGTACGAGCCAGTAGAGGTCTTCAGAGGCGAGGTGATCCTCCGTTTCAAGAAACACCTCAAGTATCAGTTCCCTCTGACTTGTCTTTCGAAGGCCGCGTTTGCGGATGTGCTCCTCAAATACCTCTTTCTCTTCTTTGAAGTCTGATTTGTCTCCGCTCATAACTCTTCAGGGCGGGTGTGGAGTTGGTATTACCGCCAAGTTGCGCGTAATCGCTATCTTATCACCTGAAAAAAGAAAACGAAAAGTTTTGCTTCATGTGCGGCAGCGACCTCTAACCGGATCATTAGCGGAGCAGATCTTCGATCCTTCTGCGGAATGCTTCAATGGCTTCTGGATCCGCTCCCTGATCCTTTGCAAGTTCGACAGAATGCTTCCCGAGCTGCAGATAGATCTCGCGAAACTCGTCCGATCCGCTTTCGTGGATCGCATCAATGTGCTTCTCAAACGTCTCCAGATCGGCTCGCGCGAATGTGCCCGTCAATGCTTCGGCCGTTCGTTGTTCCTTTAAGTTGGATATCGTGCTCGAAATGAGCGGGAGAAGAATGTTCTTTGCCTCATCCTTGTCGGGACCACAGTCCGCTAGTGCGGAAAACGCAAGATCGAGAAGAGCAACCAGATGGCCGCACGCAACTACGGCCGATGCGTGGTACAGGGGTTTCATGCCGTTTGCGATCTCAAAAGGCGTCCCGCCCAGCGAATCAGCAAGTGATCTTGAAATGGTGATCGCTTCCGGATCTCCTTCGACACAGAAAAAACTGCCTTGAAACCGCCGGCTTCCGATATGCGGATCACTGATCGAGACTAGTGGGTGAAGGCTTCCTGTGTTTGCGCCTTTTGCTTTCAGCGATTCGAGGAGTTCAGATCCTCGCGATCCGCTTAGGTGCAAAGCGGTCCTCCCTTCCCAACCGTCGACCCTTGCCAGTGACTCTGCGACAGTCTTAATGCTGTCATCGTTCACCGAAAGAATAACGGTCTCCCCATTTATAGACCGCAGTTCGCGGATCGCAAAGACTCTTGGCGACGGATCCATTTCACGGGCGATCCTCCCTGCCGATTCCGGATCGCGCGCGATCAGTGATGACACGGAAATATTCTTGCGGGAAAGAGCCAGCGCAATGGCACCGCCCGCTCGGCCGGGGCCGACGATAGAGATCCCATTCATTCCTGCAAGTTTAGTTTAAATTCGTTGCGGCGTGTAACCGGAAAGTCCTTTCGAGACTCATGAAGGCTCTCTACCGGATATTGATCTGAATCGGATGGCTTGGAAGTTCAGAGGCCCAAGAATCCAGCCGGTCGCGGAGTTCGGCCGACGTCGCGAGATCGGGAACATTCGGAAATCCTGCTTTTACGGCGGGCGATTTCCTGATCATCTCGCAGGCCCGGTTCAACTGCTGAAGTTCCAAGGTGTCGAACATCGCAGAATCACCTTTTGCTGTGATCTTCTTTATAGCGCTTTCTGCAGCCTTACGCATGGCGTCGTCTTTTGAGTTCGCGGAAAGCGATTCGAGCAATGGGGCCAACACCTCGGATGCGTTGCTCAGCGTTCTCTTGTAACTGTCGCTGCCTTGCAGCATTGCGGCGATAAGCTCTTTCGGCATCAGGTGCCATTCATCCGCATTTCTGATCCGGAAACTGCAATCGCAGAACGGGCGTTCATAGATCCTTTCCTGGACGTTTGTTACGCATTTCATTCCCCGGAGCCGCCTAACGATCTTGCAAGCGCGCTCAAAGTGGTCCTGACCAAAGATCGGCATTCGTGCCAGATTACTGAACTCCCACCATTCATCGCTTGCGAGGATCTCATCCACTTTTTCCTCGATATCATGCGCGTTGACGACACGGTTGTGGGCGGCGGCAAAGGCCTCGGCATATCCTCTTCGGAAGTCTTCAAAAGCCGATTCGAGCTCACCGACCGAAGCAAGGCCGGGCTTTGACAAGCCTTCGATCAAGAGCGCCTCGATCCTTTCGCGTTTTCCGTCGATCGTCTCATCGCCCAGATACTCACAAACCGACAGATAGTTGATCACTCTCCCTCTTAGATCTGACCATTCTATGAATCCCGCGACAGCCATCAGATCCGTTTTTCGAGCCTCGAACTCGGCTTCAGAGTCGGAAAAGGCATCTGCGATCCGCTGCAGGGCCTCTTCGAGCGAGATCGCTTCTTCGAAGAATGCAGAGAGCGATTTTTGGACAACACCGAAAGTCTTTTCGGCATTGATCGCGATGTTCCAGATCTTTGTATTCAGGTCATCTGAATCGATGCTGTCGAACTTTTCAAGCAGCTTTTCAGCCTCCCAGTCCTTGAGCCACTTTTTGAACGCCACCTTGGCTCGCCTTCTGTCGTCCGCAATATCGATCGACTGTAGGCCCTCGACTTCCGAGATCAGCCGCGCCCATTCGGTCAGGCGCTTGGACCCGTAAAGCACGTTTTGAGGCTTCGAGATGCCACTAATGTCATCCCAGATGATCTTCAGATCGAGGGACCTTCTGTTTATCCGATCGCCCTTGCTGGTAACGAACTCGATCTTTCCTTGAGCGACCAAAGCAGAAAGGATCAGGTGTTGGGCTTCTCGTGCCAGGCCGTACGGTCGTTCGCGCAGTTTGCGGTAAACGGTGTCGAGAGGAACCGTTTCCTCCTCTGACTGCCCGATGAGCGTAAGCACCTTTTCGACGAGGTGAAGGCTGAAAAGCTTCTCTTCCTTCTCGAGAACCAGATTCTCGCCGCGCTCTGAAACGAGGCCAAGCGGAAGCGCAAATGTTTCAGCAAGGTGTTGTACGGTCTGATGCCCGACCCTTGCTCCGCTGAAAAGGTCAGAAACAAGAGTTGAGACCTCCCGCATTCCGAGCGGTTCAACAAAAACCGGATGGTCGGCGTATGCCTCGTCGAAAACCGGCGCGAGGAGCAACGACAGAAGAGATCCGAGAGATGTTTCGCCAGCGATCTTTTCCGGAATCGGTAGATCGAGGTCTCCAACTGTGATCTTCGGATCATGGAGAAATGCGCGTTTCCAAATCTTCTCTACTGCGACCGTATGGGTGTGTCCAGCGGCGCCGATCTGGTCCTGGAACTCGACGCGAATTTCCTCGTTTTGCAGCAGTACGGAGTATCGGAGGATCGTATCGATCTCACCCTTTGTAAGCTCAGCGGGTTGCCAGATAACCGCGGGTATGCCTGTTGCGACGCCGCCCTCGGGAGTCGTTCCAGGGCCGCAGATAACGACGAAGAGATCTACCGCCGAGTCGTCGCCAAGCATTCTCAGCGCATCGATCTCTTCATTTCCCCAATTCCAAAAAAGTCGTATCTTCCTGAGACTGCCGCGCCAGATCGTCTGAACATCCGACCAGTCAGCCGATCCCGCCTCTTTTTCCGGCGAGAGCATCCAGTCTGCGTAACGTTCTTTTCCTGCGCGCTTCAGCACCTTGGGAACTGAATCTGTGTCAGCCTCCTTGATAGCCGCTGCAAGCGCATGGTTTAGATTGTCCTTGCCGCTGACCTTCAGACTGTAACGGACGTCACCGGATTCGTCGCCAACCCTCCAGAAATCATCAGGAAAAACGGTTACAAGCTTTTCGAGTAGTTCCGAAACCTTGGAGATCGCCTCTTCAGGATTGTTCTCGTCGTAGATCAGGATCGCGGCGCAGATCTCGCCTGAGGAAACTCCGTCGCCTTCGAGTGAAAGAATGAAGAGTGCCTTCAGGATCAGCTTGGCTTGAAGCCTCTGGATCACGGGCACGAGAGATGTGATCTCGCTTGAGATCTTGTCATAGACCGTGAATGCATCCCGAAGGTTTTCGTCGTTGCGGAGGGTCGACTCTACACAATCGAACACCTCATCAAGCCCGATCAAAGACCTGGAGGGCCGACCGAGTATCCTCTTGCCTGCCTCGGACGCGAAGTTCAGAAGCGCGAAGTCAGGAGCGTAGAGCCTTACTACAGGCGCGATCTCGAGGATCAACGGGTGTAGAGGGTACAGCGAAGAGAATCTCTCCTGACTAAAGCGAAAGTCCGGCAGGACCTCCCGGAAATACTCGTAAGCCTGGTCGACTACCTGATTCTTCGTCCTGATCTTCGGAAAGATATGGGCATCTACTATCTTGTACAGGTGCTCCTGCTCAAGGTAGTCGATCGTGTATTGCTGGACGATTACCGAGTTCGTCCCGTCCGCATCGGTGATATCGTCGTCGAGCGCTACTCCTATAAATATGTCGTGAAGCGACGAAGCGGCGGCAAGTTCGCCCAGAAAGACCCCGTCATCGCGTTTTACCCTTGCTTTGCGGTCAAACGCTGTATCGATAAGTATGACGAACGGCATATCGCCCGCTTCGCTTGCAGCGAGTTCGAGCAAAGCAGAAAGATCGTTCGGAGCCTGACCGGACGGGAGCCCGAGCGACAGGGCGACCGCAGCCCGCACTTCTTCAAACAGTGTGTCTCGTGTCCCCCGGAGAACTGTCGCGACCGGATAGCGCCTGCGAAGAAGACCGCTTGCCGAAGTTGCGACATGCGAATCGGTGAGATTCCCGCGGAGGTCCGGATTCGCCAATATGGCCCCGAATGCAGCAAGGAAATGACTTTTGCCTACTCCCCTGTAGCCCGCGAGAGCTTTCTTGCTTCCGTGCCCCGCGCCCGCTCTTGAGACGGAGTCCAGCCACGAGGCCATTAAACCTGCGGTAATATCCGTGAATCGGTAGGTCTCAAGCGTAGCGGACGGTACCGAGTGAAAGTCCTTTAAGGCGTTGAAGCTGCGGACCTCAAGGAGATCTTTTACCTTTTCGTTTGCTGAGCTCATCGAGAGCGAGACAGAGGTTCGGAAGGAACTGCGGAAGGATCGCTGGAAGGATGTCGGGCAATGTAATGCTGCCGGGAAACGCCCGCGCACGCCGCGGGCATCAATACGTCATTCATTCTAGCAACTTTACTGCGGAAAACAAAGTGTTTTAACAATGTTGGGCGACACTCTGCCAGCATACTTCAGACGATATGTCGCATAGAGTAACCTTTACATAAAAACTTGCATCACAAACTCGTTGCTTCATATAATTTTCTGTTAAGTCCCCAGAGTTTTTAATTTCGGGAGTTGGAAATCCAGTTATGACTACCAAACCAGCCAGACGCGTGAGTTCTTTCTTTTTGATGCTTGCCCTTTGGCTGAGCAGTTCCGCTGTCGCACCCCTTGCAGTTTCTGCACAGGACGGTGATGACGACAACAAAAGGAACAGCCAGCTTGATAAGGACGAAGATCCTAACATGATCGGCAAGCGCAACATCAACGGCGGTTTCGACAAATTCGTTGGCTGGCTTGGTGGCTCGCGCGAGAAGGAGATCCAACTCGGACGCCAGCTCGCTGCCCAGATCGAGCAACAGGCGAAGATGGTCGAAGATCCGATGATCACCGAATACATCAATCGGGTCGGCCAAAATCTGGTCCTGAATTCCGATGCAAAGATCCCTTTTACGATCAAAGTGATCGACAGTGATGAGGTAAACGCCTTTGCCCTTCCTGGCGGTTATTTCTTTGTGAACAAGGGTCTTATCATCGCCGCCGACAATGAAGCAGAACTTGCCGGAGTCATGGCGCACGAGATAGCGCATGTCGCTGCAAGGCATGCGATGGAAAACGCTGGCAAGGGCCAACTCCTTGGCTACGGGATCCTCGCCGGCCTTATTTTCACGGGCGGCATCGCTGGCGCAGTTCTTCAGAACACCGCAGGACTCGGCCAGATGCTGGCATTCTTCAAGTTCAGCCGCGGTGCGGAAAAAGAAGCGGACAAACTTGGCGTACAGTATTTATATGCTGCAGGTTACGATCCTACCGGAATGGCGACGATGTTCGAGAAGCTCGCTTCAAAGAACAAGAAAAAGCCGGGCACACTTTCGAAGCTATTTTCGTCGCATCCGCAGTCGCTGGACCGGCGTGACGCGTCTCTTGAACTTGTAGCCAAATTCCAGGAACGTGAAGAATATATAATCAGCACTTCGGAATTTCAGAGGGTCAAACAGCATCTTCTGAGGATTTCCAATGCTGGAGTTGTCGATCCGGATGATCTGGATGATGTTGAGCAAGGACGTCCGACTCTCAAGCGGCGGCAGCCGACCCCGGAAGGAGCAACGAACGATCCTGCCGGACCTGCAAATGATCCGGGGCCGCCGAAGCTGAAGAAGCGGAATGACCCCACTTCGGATAACGACAACTGATCTGATCGGTCTTGATTAAAAAAGGCGCCTTGCTTTAAGCGGGCGCCTTTTTTATTGAGGTCTTGGAACAGGATCAATCGAGCAGGATGCCCTCGATTCCTACGTCAACGCTAAAGACCGCATCGTTCGTGGCAGCGATCATCTCGCCGGTCCGTGTGAAACACAGCCCGACAAGCCCCATTCCAGCCAGGAAAAGTTCCGCCGACTCTCCGTCGTACGAGATCTTCACGATCCCGTGGCGGCCTTTTAAGCACGCTGCGCAAAATAGATTTCCGTCTTCATCGAACGCAAGACCCTGAGGACGGCCCAGACCTTTGAAAAAGCGGTCAACAGCGCCTTCCTCATCCACTTTGTAAACCAGATCGTGGCTGCAAAGGCCCGGTGCACTTACATACAGCGAACCGTTGGGTCCGAAGGCCATATGGTATGCAGAAACCGAAGGCTCGAGAACAGCCCACGTCTCAGTATTTCCGAGCGCCCCGACGCGAAAGACGGTTCCTCCCCGGTCGCCTACAAATAGCTCGCCCTTCGAATCAAAAGCCAGGCCGGTCGCGATGCCAAGGTCGCCTGCAAGAGGAACGACCTCGGAATCATTGTTGACCTGGACGACTTCTCCGTCTGCGCGGTTTGTAACTACGAGCCGTCCGTGGGGATCGAAGGCCACGCCGGTCGGATTCATTACCGGAGCACTCATTTCGGTCAGAAACCCTTCAGCATCCAGCCTGAAAAGAGTCACCGGCAGTTCCTGGCCGCGAGTCCCTGATCTTGTCAAAATTACAGAACCGTCCTTCGGATCAACCGCCGGATTCGCCACCTGATGGAGATCGCCAGCGAGCCTTTTGCCCACAACCAGTTTCCCTGCAAATTCCTTTCCGCCGGCCTTTATTTCGACCTCGACGGGACCCGAATCTGAATTCTCGGGGACTGTTGCAAGTATCCTCGTCGACGAAGCTCCCGTGACTCCGGCCGTTTGCCCGCCTATCGTGCAATGGAAGCCGGACGGGGTACCGATATCGAGTCCTTCAAGTTCGATCAGCACTTCTCCGCCGGGTATCGCGAACGACGGGCTCACTGAGGCTGTGCGGGCTTCACTGTCCATCTGCCTTCTCCTTCCAAAAACCTTCATTTTACGATGCTTAGAGGATATTAATCAACAGAGGCGCGGACCCTCATTCGGCATCTGAGGTGCCCGATTATGCTATAATCAGCGCTAATCGGAGGATTCTGTTATCGCTCGCGTCCACGGCTTTACCGAAGGCCTGAAACACAACCAGATAAAACGGATCGAACGCCTGTTCACCAGAAAAGTGGCACCTGACCGGATCGTTTCTAATGAGCTCGCGCGTCAGATGAGCGAGATCTCGCACGACACAGGTCGACAGATCGGTGTTTTGCTTAACCGCAAAGGAAGGGTTGAGTACGTGATGGTCGGCGACGCCAAGCAGATCGAAATGCCCGACTTCAAGCGAGTCAGGGCGGCCGCCGGGCGTTTTCGCGGTCTAAGATGTGTACATACGCATCTGCAGGGAGAAAAGCTGAACTCGGACGATCTTACCGACCTTGCGCTCCTAAGGCTTGATCTGATGTCGGCCATCGAGGTTGATCCTGATACGGGCCTTCCGGAGCGGATCTATTCGGCACATTTGCTTCCGTCCAAAGCGAGTGCGATACACGCCTCAAACGGAACGAACCAGCCATACGCGTTCCTCAAGGCAGTCCATCCGTCTCAGCTCGACATCGATTTCCTGTCGCTCATCAACTCGCTGGAAACCGAGATGGCCCGGAACCGCGAGACGGGTCTGAACCGCCAGACTGCTCGTGAGAGAGCGATCCTCGTTTCGGTTACCACTTCGGCTACTCACCTTGCAGAAGAATCTTTGCAAGAGCTTGAAGAGCTAGCGGTCAGCGCGAGTGTCCTGGTTCTCGACAAGGTGATCCAGAGGCGCTCGAAGATCCATCCGAAGACCGTGCTAGGAGCGGGAAAACTCAACGAGCTCTTGATACGGGCGATGCAACTGGGTGCAGATCTAATTGTATTCGACAGAGAACTGACACCTGCCCAGGTACGTTCGCTTTCCGAAGAGACTGAGCTCAAGGTGCTGGACAGGCCGCAGCTGATACTCGACATTTTTGCTCAGCGAGCTAACTCGAGAGAAGGTAAGCTCCAGGTCGAGCTCGCCCAGCTCAAGTATCTTCTTCCCAGGTTGGTGATTGGCCAGAATTCGGCGTTCTCAAAGCTCGCTGGCGGGATCGGCGGACGTGGACCGGGCGAAACGAAGCTCGAGACGGACAGGAGGCGGGTCAGAAAACGCATTTCGGACCTTGAGAAGCAGGTCAAGAAAATCGGCAAGCAAAGGAGGGAACGGCGGAAAGCCAGGGTTGGAAAAGCGATACCGATCATTTCATTGGTGGGCTACACGAATGCCGGAAAATCTACGCTGCTGAACACTTTGACCGACAGCAAGGTTTACGCGGAAAAGAAGATGTTCGCTACGCTGGACCCAACTGCCCGGCGCCTCAGGCTTCCTTTTGAGCAGGAAGTGATCATCAACGACACGGTAGGATTTATCCGCGATTTGCCCGAGTCACTTGTGGCCGCCTTTAAGGCAACACTCGAGGAGATTGGAGACAGCGATCTTCTGGTCCACGTTGTCGATGCCTCGAACCCGAGAGCCCTGCAGCAGATCGAGTCCGTGGAAAAGATCCTTGCGAGCCTTGATCTAGGCGAGATACCGATGATCGTCGCATTGAACAAGAAGGACCGCGTTGATCCGACAACCCTGGAGGCGCTCGAACGCGCTATCTTGCTGGATGGCGGCGATGAACAGGTTTCCGTATGTGCGATCCGTCCACAGTCGATCCGGCCTCTTGTGTCGCTGATGGGACGTGGCGTTTCGCGTGATCTCGGACTTAACTCGCCGGCCGGAATGACCGTTTCGAACTGATCGATGAGCACAAAGCTGAAAAAGGATTCAAACCTGCTAGACCGTTTTCGTAAGCGAGCGGTCAAGTATCTGCGCGTGCCGTACGACAAGGTCAGCCCCGCCCAGCGATTCTGGATCGGGTTTTCATTGCTTGCACTTATTACTACCCTTCTCATCAGCAATCCGGCGTGGAGGACAGGAATTCCCGCATATAACGTGGGTGATATTGCGAGAGAAACCGTCGTGTCTCCCGCCGATATCACTGTCGAGAACGAGAAAGAGACACAGGAATTCAAAGAAGCAGCCCGACTCGCGATCAAACCGATCTTTAATCTTCAGTCGAACAACTCAGAAGAGGCACTCAGAGCATTCCGTTCTGCGTGGGAAGGCCTTCAACGCTCAAAAGGAGGTGTCGGGCGATCCGACGGTGATTCCGGCACTGTCGAATGGAACGGTCCCGGCGGAAAGGAACTAGGTCGTGTCTTTGCGTCGCGAGATTTTTCACGAACTGAGATATCCGCTATTGAACGAGTGCTCGAAGACAGCACCAAAGGCACGATCTACGATGACAAGGACCGGCCACAACTTCAGGGTGAGGTCACTTTGGTCGACCCGAAAAACCCATCAGCCGGAGCTTCAGTTACGATGCCTTCGGTCACCTGGATCCCGCTGTCAGAAGCCCGGACCGAGATACGCGAGGGCCTGAACAATATAAACAGCCTCTCTGAAGAAGAGGTCGGCGCATTTGAGAAGGCGCTTTCGCCGCTTGTGCAGCCGAACGCCATCTATGACAGTGCGGCAACGGCGCGCGCGCGGGATGAAATGGCCAAAGCCGTTCAGCCTTCGATGATCGAGCTCAAGCGTAGCCAAACGATAGTCCGCGAAGGAGATACGGTCTCGCCTGGTGCCCTTGCTCAGATAGCGGCGATTCAGAGCTACAGCAACACCAGCCGACAGCTAAACCGTTTCTTTGGTCTTTTGGCAATCATCACTGCCCTGTTCTGGGTCGCCTGGAAGTTCATACAGCACAGGGGGTTTGTGAACAGGCTTTCGCTGTCTGAAGAACATACCTTTGTAATGTTCGGGTTTGTCGTCATCGTCCAGACCCTGCTGATGGCGATATTCTTTCGGATTACCGAATACACCGCTGAATCGAACATGAGCGCCCCTCTGAACGACCCGACCTTATGGGCGTTTGCAATACCGTTCGCTTTTTCCAGCCTGCTGATGACCCTTTTGGCCGACCGCAGGACGGCGCTTTTCACCGGACTCTTCTGCGCGTTGCTGGCAGGTCTTCTGGCGCCTCGCGGACTCGAGTTTGCTATCTATGCCGCAATATCTTCTGCCGTTGCGGTGTACGGGATAGGTCGTTACAGAAGCAGACAATCGGTCACTTTCGCCGGCATTTTTGTAGGTGCGGCGAACGCAGCTACCGCTGTTGCCTTGATCGCATATACTCAACAGCCACTCATCCTGAACACGATATTGCTTGCGATCAGCTGCGGACTATTGAGCGGTCTCATAACTGCCGCAGTGACGGCGATGTTCCTCCCGATCTGCGAATCATTGTTTGGCATTCTGACCGACGTCAAATTGCTTGAGCTGTCTAACGCCGACCTTCCGCTCCTCGGGCAGCTTGCTTTGCGCGCACCCGGGACGAACCAGCACTCGCACGCGGTAGGCCAGCTTGCTGAGGAAGCTTGCCGCACGGTCAACGCGAACGGTCTTCTTGCGAGGATCGGTGCGCTGTACCACGACATAGGAAAGACAGCGGCCCCCGAACATTTTGTTGAGAATCAGAGGGGGAAGAATCCTCACGACCGGCTGAAGCCCGCGCAGAGCGCCCGGATCATCATCAGCCACGTAACGTACGGCGCGAAGCTGGCAAAGGATATGGGGCTGCCGGCACGCATCGTGGATTTCATACCTCAGCATCACGGAACAAGGACCCTTCACTACTTCCTTACTAAGGCCCGTAACGAAGCTGGCAAGGGCGAGGAGATTCACGAGAAGGACTTCCGATATCCCGGGCCGAAGCCTCAGTTCAAGGAAGCTGCGATAATGATGATCGCAGATAGTTGTGAAGCGGCCGCAAGGTCCTTGAGCGAGCCCACGCCGGAGAATATTCGTTTTATTGTTACGAAGATCATCGACGCAATACTTGCTGACGACCAGCTCGACGAATGCGATCTCACACTCCGCGAACTGACGCAGATCCGCGAGTCGATGATCAAGTCCCTGGTTTCGATATATCACTCGCGCGTGGATTATCCAGGCTACAATCCGCCTGCTTCAAAAACGCTCGAGAACATCATCATCCCGAAAGACCTGGACGAAGAACCGGTGCGCGGGCCCCGTTACGTCAATCCGGCTGACATCCCTGTAAGTCCGGGTGGCGAGGTGGAGGACGAAGCGATCGTGCGGACGGTTTCCAGCGATGAAAATGGCAGGAAGGATTCCGAAGAACCCGAGGTTAAGGCAAAGGGTACGGACCTGTGAGTCTGTCGGGTCTGTTGAGTCTATAGAGTCTGTCGGGTTTGTTGAGTCTAACCGATTTTGCAGAGCATGGTTGGCTCAACTTAAGTCGCTCCGCGCCGCATCTTGGGAAGGCAGTTTACCGCAATAGCCTTCTTTGAAACATTAAGCCTGGAATTCAAGATTCGGCCGAAGGCTGATCTAGCTGATTTTTAGGGGAATGAATTGCTGCACTCTGAGCCGTGCTGCGCACGTCTTTTGCGGCGCAAGCGCTGAGCTAAACGGGTAGTTGATTTCCGGCTGGCATCTTTGACTTCTGACTTCTGACTACTGCCTTCAGAATCTCCCTTTCAGCTTTTCGTAAGTCTTTTCAAGCGTCTCAGGAATCGTGCGCGTCTCGGCCACGGTCGTCATGAAGTTTGAATCACCGGTCCAGCGCGGCATCACGTGCATGTGAAAATGTTCTTCGACGCCGGCCCCCGCCGCCTTTCCCAGGTTCATACCAATATTAAACCCGTTCGGTCTATAGACTTCGCCGAGAATCTCCTGTGAACGCTTGATGAGGTCCATCAATTCATCGGTAGACTCCTTGGAGGCCTGGCTGATCGCAGGAAGATGTTCAAAAGGGACGATCATCAGGTGGCCGGTTATATACGGGAAGATGTTGAGAATCACAAAATTAAAGCCCGCACGGTGGACGATGAACTTTTCATCGTCAGCCGCCGGACTCTGCAAAACTTCGCAGAAGACGCAATCCGATGCGCCTCCGGATTCACGCTTTTCGTTGGAGCGTATGTAGTCGTATCGCCAGGGACTCCAAAGAATGTCCATAGTGCTCCCTTGAAGAACAGGCAGGCCGACCTGCTGCGATACCGTCTACTTATTGATTATGTCTTTAAGGTCCTTGCCGGGCTTAAAGTAAGCTACCCTTTTGGCGGGAATCTCTACAGGTTCTCCGGTCTTGGGGTTCCTGCCCTTTCTGGCGTTCCTCTCACGAACGCGAAAACTTCCGAAACCCCTAAGTTCGATCTTCTCCCCTTTGTTAAGGGTGCTGACAATGCTGTCAAAAATGATCTCGACCAACTGTTCGACATCTTTCTTGGTCATGTCGGCTTCTTTCGCAACGATCTCAACCAGGTCGGCTTTAGTCATCTCTTATCCTCGTTTTCGCGAACTAATTTTCAGTTGGAACGGCCTAGCTTTTGGCCTTCTTTGTGGATTTCTTTTCGGTTTTTGCTTCAGCTGAAACGTCTTCAGCCTTCGTTTCTTCCGCGGACTCTTCAGCTTTCGCGTCTTTTTCGGCCTTGTCGGATTTCTCAGACTTGACCGTTTCTTCTTTTACCTCTTCTTTGGGCTTTTCGGCCTTTGCTTCCTTTGCCTTGGCTTTGGTTGCTTTTTCAGCTTTCTCCTCTGCGGCAGCAGGCTCTTCTTTCTTTTCTTCGGCTTCAGCTTCGGCCTTGGCCTCAGCTTTCTCCCCGGTTTCAGTAGCCTCGACCTTTGCCTCTTCTTTGGCAGCCTCAGCCTTGGCCTTTTCGTCCGAAGAATCAGCTTTCGCTTCTTCTTCAGCACTCTCGGCCTTTGCTTTATCGTCTGCTTTATCGTCGGAAGAGTCAGCTTTCACTTCCTCTTCCTTCTTATCTGCTTTGGATTCCTCGGCCTTTGCTTCCTCGGCCTTTACTTCCTCAGCCTTTGCTTCCTCGGCCTTCGATTCATCGGGTTTGTCGTCCGCCTTGGATTTCTCAGCAGGCGCCTCAGCCTTTGCCTCGGTTTCTTCCGAACCTTCCGATTCATCAGAACCGAACTTCAGCTTGGCAAGTTCGCCGAGGGATGCCATTCCGCTCTTGGCCTGGCTGGAGTAGGAACGCGAATCCATAACAGGTTCGTCGTCCTTACCGACCGCCCTGTGCGAAAGGCCTATCTTCTCGACATCATGCTCGATCCTGAGGATCTTGAACTCCAGTTCCTGACCGATCGAGAACTCGTCCTCCGGATTCTCGATCCGGTCGTCCGAAAGCTCTGAGATGTGGCAAAGACCTTCAAGGTCCTGCGCCAGCTCGACAAACACACCAAAGCTTGCAAACCTCGAGATCTTTCCTTTTATAACGTCACCGGGCTTGTGTTCATTCGTGAACTGCTCCCAGGCACTAGGCGTAAGTTCTTTCATCGAGAGCGAGAGCCGGTGGCCATCGGTATCGATATTCGTAATTACGGCTTCGACCTCCTGCCCCTTGTTGAGGACATCTTTCGGATGCTTGATCTTCTTAGACCAAGAGATGTCGGAAACGTGAACGAGCCCGTCGATTCCTTCTTCAACCTCCACGAAAGCGCCAAAGTCGGTCAGATTTCGGACCTTGCCTTCGATCTTCATACCCGCGGAATAGCGTTCCGCGATCGTATCCCAGGGGTTAGGCTGCAGCTGCTTCATGCCAAGGCTGATCCTGCGTTCGTCAGGATCGATCCCGAGGACCTGTACCTCTACCTCGTCATTCTTCTTGACCACGTGCTTCGGATGCTTAAGCCTCTTTGACCAGGACATCTCAGACACGTGAACAAGTCCTTCGACACCCGGCTCGAGCTCAACAAAAGCACCGTATTCGGTAATGCTGGAAACCCGGCCCTTTAGTACGGAATCGACCGGATAAAGCTCGGTAACCGTCGACCAGGGATCCGGCAGCAACTGCTTGAATCCAAGCGATACCTTTTCTTTATCGCGGTCGAGCTTCAAAATCTTGACCTGTACGGTATCGCCGACCTTGAACATCTCGCCGGGATTGTGAAGTCTTCCCCACGACATATCGGTTACGTGAAGCAGGCCGTCGATGCCGCCGATATCGATGAACGCACCATAATCGGTCAGGTTTTTGACGATACCTTCCTCAATGTAACCCTCTTCGATCCGTTCTAGCGTTGCCGCTTTTTCCTTATTAAGGGTCTCGTCAGTGATCACTTTGCGCGAAATGACGATGTTGCTTCGCTTTCGGCTGAATTTGATCACCTTTGCTTCGATCTCTTCGCCTATAAGTGAATCAAGGTTGCGGACCGGACGTGAATCGACCTGAGAACCAGGCAGAAAAGCTTCGACACCGTTGATGTCAACCTTCAAGCCGCCTTTCGTTTTCGCGGTGATGTTGCCCTTTATCGGTGTATCAGCGTCATATGCCTGTTCAATCTCGTTCCAGGACTTTCGGCGTTCAGCATCAAAGCGTGAAAGGCTGGGAGGAGCGTCGCCTGATCCCATCGAACGGATCACAACCTCCACCTCATCGCCCATCTTGATCGTGACTTCACCTTCGTCATCGGTGAATTCGTCGGTCGAGACGAGTCCCTCTGATTTATAGCCAAAGTCGATCAGTGCTCCGTGCTCCGAGATCCCAACCACCTTGCCGGTGACGAGTTCCCCGGTGCTGTAGGTCACCTGGTCCTGCTCGAATTGTTCGAGAATTGCTCCGAAATCCATCTCACCGCCAGATGTCTGATCGGAAGATGCTTCCTGCTCGGCAGCCGGTTCTTCCGTTACGGGGCTCGCTTCAGGAGCTTTCGCTGGCTCAGCTGCTGCCTGGGGTTCTTCCGTCGGCGCGGCTGCGCCGGCATCGGCCGTTGATTCGGCCTCGGATGGAGCTTTTTCGGTCTCGGCTTTTACAGCCGCTGCTTCTACGTTGTTTTGGTCCACGGCTTCGGCCTGCTTTTCAGCTTTGTCCTCAGCCTCCTTGATTACTTCGTTTGACATTTAAGTTTGAGTTAACTTCCTTTTGGTTTTGAGTAGCCGGTCACGCAGTGTGAACGGCATCGCTTTCCTCCCGGAGCCAATTTCAGGCAATAAAAAAAATCAGCCTGGAGAATAGCTAATTTTCACCCAAGAGCGATTTGATTGTGACGAGTATCTTTATATAGGCCAGAAAGTAGAAGGAAAACCTCCGTGCTTCGAAGACCCGCACGCCGAAGTACTGAATCACGCAAGACCGCACATGTTCGGGTAAAACTAGAATCTACAGCCGAAGTGCTTTGATGTCAAGATAATAGATGTAGACGCTTCATTACTTTAAGGGCCTCCTCAGAGCTTGCTTGAACGAGCTTGAATTGGACAGGCCGCGAATCTTCCCGACGGTCGCAACGAGTGTCCGCAAGCCCCGAAACTAATAATGTAGTTGACTACACTTCGGACCGGTCCTATGATTCGTTGACAACCTGAAAAAAGGTGGCTAGAGGCGGTGATCTCCAGTCAATGGAAAGCGTGAAATGAGAAAGTACGAATTTTACCAGCTTGATGTCTTCACTGATACCCGATTCGCGGGAAATCCGCTTGCGGTCTTTCCTGAAAGCGAAGGGCTTTCTTCGGAAGAAATGCAGTCGATCGCGATGGAGATGAATCTTTCCGAAACGGTCTTTGTACTTCCTTCCGACAAAGCGGTCAGGCGCCTTCGCATTTTCACCCCCAGACAGGAACTCCCGCTTGCAGGCCATCCGGTGGTGGGCACCTGGAACCTGCTCGCCCATCTGGGCATCGTCGACAATCCAGCGAACGGCCGCATACAGATCGAACAGGAAGTAAGGCTCGGGGTTCTGCCGGTCGAGATCGAATTTGCCGACAACGTACCGATGGTTGTGACAATGACTCAGGGCGAGTTCGATCCTGGCCCTATCGTTGACGATGAAGGCGTTCTGAACGATCTAGCATCGAGTTTGAGCCTTGAACTGGATGAACTCGCGTGCACCCGGGCCCTGCCGGTCCAGGTGGTCTCGACCGGGATCAGGTCCCTTGCGGTCCCCGTTGTCTCGCTAACAGCCTTAGGCAGGATCCGGGTAAATACAAGCGCCCTGAGCGATATCTATCTTGAGCCCGGTGCCGTAGGCTGCTTTGCATTTACTTTCGAAACCTTCGAAGAGGGATCCGCGGTCCACGCCAGGTTCTTTGCCCCGGCGGATGCTATACTGGAAGATCCGGCTACGGGAAGCGCGGCCGGTTCACTCTCGGGCTACCTTATAAATCACGGCGCACTGGATCCCGGATCGTTCACGATCGAACAGGGAGACTTCATGGGCCGCCCGAGCAGGATCTACGCAACGATAGATGGCGGGAAAGGCAATGTTGAACGGGTTCGAATAGGGGGAAGGTCGGTGATCGTCGCTAAAGGAGAGATCTATCTGGATTGACTTTGCAGGTTCCAGGTTTCACGGATCAGGTATCTGCTTTCACATGCGCCAGTAGCCTTACGGACCTGGAACAACATCAACGACTGTTGAGAGTCCGTTTGTCGATAATCGATATCAGTTTAAATACACTTGATCAACGATACGTGATCATTGACACCTGATCCATGAACTTGGAACTTGAACTTTACTCCCGGTCAATAACGTCCGTCACACTTGAGATCTTGCTGAACTGCTCCATCTCTTCCTTGGCCTGCGCGGTAGTATTCTGAATACCAGCCAGCCTCAAACGGAACTCGTCTGGATTCGTTGAACCGCGGAGAGCCTCGTCAAGCGTAATAAGCTCGGACTGATAGAGATAGAAAAGCGACTGATCGAACGTCTGCATACCGTACTGCGAAGTTCCGGCCGCGATAGCATCGCGGATCTGCGAAGTCTTCTCTTCCTGCAGAACACAATCGCGAATAAGCGGAGTAGATACAAGCACCTCCACCGCCGGGACCCTTGAGTTACCCTTCGAAGACTTCATAAGCCTTTGTGAAATGACTGCTTTCAAAAGTCCTGCGATCTGGATCCTAATGGATTTCTGCTGGTAAGGAGGAAACGCCGAGATGATTCGGGTGAGAGTTTCTGTCGCGTCGAGGGTGTGCAGGGTCGACAAGACAAGGTGTCCGGTTTCGGCGGCGACGAGCGCTGTTTCGATCGTTTCAAGGTCTCGCATCTCGCCGACCAGGATCACATCCGGGTCCTGGCGAAGCGAGCCGCGAAGCGCCTCTGCAAAATTTCTGGTGTCAACATCCACCTCGCGCTGGGTGACATAAGACTGCTTGTCTTTGTGAAGGAATTCTATCGGGTCCTCGATCGTGACTATGTGGCAGTTTCGCGAGTTATTGATGTGATCTACCATCGCTGCCAGCGTCGTCGACTTACCGGAGCCGGTCGTGCCAGTTACGAGGATCAACCCGCGATTTTCGTCGGAGATCGAGTTGAGCACTGGAGGCAGGCCCAACTCGCTGAAGTTTTTTATGTTGTCGGAAATCACGCGAGCCACGATTCCGATCGAACCCCTCTGCTGGAAGATGTTCACCCTGAATCTTCCAAGGCCTGAGACACCGTAGCCTATATCCACCTCGAAATGCTCCTTGAAATGCATTTTCTGGCGATTCGACATCATCGAGAATGCCATCTCGAGTGTCTCTTCCTGCGAAAGCCTGTTAACGCCGGAAATAGGACGCAGTTCTCCGTTGACCCTTATGACAGGATAGGAGCCGGCTCGCAGGTGCAGGTCGGACGCACCAAAGCTCATGGACATTCTCAAAAGGTCGTCTATTCTCGTGGACATAGTATGGATGTGCTTCCTGTAGCGGGTGTGATGATTGGGAACGGAAAAGAAAGCGCAGGATATGCGCTCTTTTGATTTTAACTGTCGGTAAAGAAATCAGTCAATGTTTTATCGCTTTTAACAGAACCGTTCTCTAGCATCTCCTCGAACGCGATCATGGTTAAAAGTGATTTGACTTAAATTTGAAGGCGTATTTAGAATCTCGTCTATGCAAACGCGCAGCCGGCGGCAAAGGGAGATCCTGGACTTCATAATCGAGTTCGTAGACTCCCACGGATACGAGCCGTCTTACCAGCAGATCGCGCGTCATTGCGGACTGTCCTCGAAAGGCGGCGTCGCCCGCCACATCGAATCCCTTGAGAAAAAAGGACTTCTGAAACGGAACAGGGATGCCGGCAAGTTCCACCTCGAGATCTATCCAGAATCGTTGATCAAGAACCATATTTGCGAAGTCGAATGGCTGGAAGATCTGACCGCCGGCGGTGGGTCGAACCAAGATCCTCTGTTCGTACCCCGTTCACTCCTGGGATTTCGCGCTCCAAAGGAAATGAGAGGCATGCTGGTGCCAGACAACGCGATGTCCGGTGAACATATTCTCGAAGGTGATATCGCTCTGATCGAACGAAAGTCGTTCGCACGAGACGGAGATTGTGTTGCCGCCCGACTCAACCGGAACCGTCTAACCCTCGGGCGATACTTTCGCAAGGGTTCAGCAGTCGAGATCCGACCCGCTAACGACAATTATGAGCCGGTGAGAGCCCAAGCAGACAAAGTTGAGATCCTTGGATTGTACAGGGGACTGCTCAGACGTGCCTGACCTCAATACTGCTGTTTCGAGTTCAGAAAGGGAAAATTCATAGTGTCAGATAAACAAACGCCGAGCGCGAGCTTCAGCTTTACGATACGCGTAGACATCCATAACTTGCCCGGAAAATTGGGTGAGATCACTACCACCATAGGCAACGCGGGCGGCAACATTGGCGCGATCGATATCGTCCGCGTCGGCAAGGACTCGATCGTGAGAGACATCACGATCGATGCTACCTCTGAGGAACACAATCAGAGGATCGTTAAAGAGATACGGCAGATCGACGGCGTTGACGTAATTCAGTATTCGGACCGGACTTTCCTCATACATATAGGCGGCAAGATAGAAACTGTTTCGAAGATCCCTCTCAACAATCGATCGGACCTTTCGATGGCCTACACGCCCGGTGTCGCCAGAGTTTGCCAGGCCATCCACGACGATCCCGAAAAGGTCTACACGCTGACGATCAAGAAGAACACAGTAGCAGTCGTATCTGACGGTACCGCCGTGCTTGGTCTCGGCAACCTCGGCGCAGCGGCGTCGATGCCTGTGATGGAGGGTAAATGCCAGCTTTTCAAGGAGTTTGGCGGCGTCGATGCCTTCCCGATCTGTTTGGACACGCGAGACCCCCACGAGATCGTTCAGACGATAAAAAATATCGCCGTGGCATTCGGCGGCATTAATCTGGAGGACATTTCAGCTCCGAGGTGTTTCGAGATCGAAGAGCGTTTGAAGGAAGAACTGGACATACCTGTCTTTCACGACGACCAGCACGGCACGGCTGTTGTCGTCCTCGCGGCCCTGATCAATTCACTGAAGATCGTCGGAAAGAGGATGGAAGACGTCAAAGTCGTCGTAAACGGGATCGGAGCCGCTGGAGTAGCGTGTACGAAGATCGTGATGGCGGCGGGAGTCCAGAACGTGGTTGGGTGCGATACGAGCGGTTCCATTTACAAGGGCCGGACCGAGAATATGAACTGGGTAAAGGACTGGTATGCCCGAAACACAAATCCCGGTAAGGAGAAAGGCGACATTCACGATGTCATAAAGGGTGCTGACGTCTTCTTTGGGCTATCCGTGCCCGGGATTCTCACGTTAGAGGATCTAAAGAACATGAACGAAGACCCGATCGTGTTCGCGATGGCGAACCCTGATCCGGAGATCTATCCCGAAGACGCTGAAGGCCACGTCGCCGTGATCGCAACAGGGCGCTCGGACTATCCGAACCAGATCAACAACGTGCTTTGCTTTCCAGGTATTTTCCGGGGCGCCTTGAACTGCCGCGCCTCTACGATCAACGAGGAAATGAAAATCGCCGCCGCGAATGCGATCGCCGGGATAATCACCGACGACGAACTGCATGCTGATTATGTAGTGCCTTCAGTATTCGACAAGAGGGTTTCAAAAGCCGTCGCGATAGAAGTGGAAAAAGCGGCGAACGAGTCGGGGGTTTCAAGAAGGCGGTCTGCCTTGCCGGACAGCGAGTTCTGAGAGTGAGCAGTGAGCGGAACAAACGAAGCGCACGCATCCCGCGTGCATTTCCGCTGCATTGATTCGAACGACGATCACTTTCAGCAGCCTTTCTTTACCTTAAGGCTTTCGTCATCGACTCAGGATCTGGAATCTGGAATTTCTTGGTTAAGGGGGACTTTTGCTACGCTCACTGCACGCGAGACGCGTGCGCTCCGGCTTTCAACTCACTGCTTACTGCTCACCGCTCACTAAGACACAAACTTATATCCAAGACCGTGTACGGTCTGGATGTATCGCGGCCGCTTGGGATTCTCCTCAAGCTTTTGTCTCAGCCACGCGATATGAACGTCGACCGTTCGCGTGGTAGGCATTGCGTCGTAGCCCCAGACCGCGTCAAGAAGCTCGTTCCTTGAGTGAACATTGCCGCGGTTCTCAACGAGGAATTGCAATAGCTTGAACTCCATTGCGGACAGGTCGACCGGCGATTCGGCTTTCAGTACCTCTGCACGGTTGAAATCTATCTCTACCTCGCCGAAAGCATATTTTTCGTTTGAAGAGCCGTTCGAATGGACGGGTGAGCGCCTGAGAAGTGCTTCGACCCTTGCCAGCAGTTCCATTACCTCAAACGGCTTGGTGAGATAGTCATCGGCGCCGAGCTTCAGACCGAGTACCTTGTCGATCGTCTCCCCTTTGGCGGTGAGCATTAGAATGGGTGTTTCTATCGAGGATCTTCGCAAGTCCCTGCACACGTCGAGACCGCTCTTCTTTGGCAACATCAGGTCAAGAATGATCAGATCGAACTCGCTCGACGTGGCCTTCGCAAGTCCTTCCTCCCCGTCCGAAGCAAAATCGACCTCGAAACCCTCGTTCCTCAGGCGGTCCGAGAGAGTGATCACGAGGCCCTCTTCATCCTCTATGAGTAAAATCCTCATTGCATGTTTCAGGAACCAGGGAACAGGGCTCAGGTATCAAGGATCATGTATCGATTCAAACGACTAATCATGTATTCAAATCTCCGATAATGGACTAGGTAGAGTCGTCGGGAATCTGGTCCTTATTCGTAACGCGGACACCTGATCCTTGGTACCTGAGCCCTGATCCTTGATCATTGACACCTGACAAGCTGATCTCAAACCTGCTTCCCTTCCCTGGCTCACTTTCAACGGAGATCTCGCCGTGATGGGCGTCGACGATCTGTTTCACAAGACTGAGCCCTAGTCCGTTTCCGCTGATCTGCTCATCCACGACCTCTCTGGATCGGTAAAATGGCTCAAACAGGTGTTTCTTGTCCCTTGGCGAGATCCCGATACCCCTGTCCTCGACCGCGATCTTAACCCTCCCTTCACCGTTCTTGACGGAGACACGGATCCAACGGCTGCCGTTCGAGTACTTCCAGGCATTGCTGATCAGGTTCTGGACCGCCTGGGTCATCGCCTGTTCGTCAGCCATCACTGACGGTAGATCTTCAGTTATCTGCTTCTCAACCTCGAATCCGCTCTCCTCAAGCTGGGGCCTGCAGTCCTCGAGAGCCTTTTGGACAACGTCCGAAATATTCACTTCCCTCAGATCGTACTTTCGTTTACCCGAACGGGCGCCGGCAAACTCGAGTATCTGTTCGACCATTCCCGAAAGCCTGCGGCCTTCGCGCTTTATAAGAGTCCCGTAATCCCCGATCTTCGAACGATCTTCTACCACGCCGTCCGAGAGATTTTCGGCCGCCGAGTAGATGACTGCGAGAGGTGTCCGAAATTCGTGAGAAACAGAGGATACGAACTCAAGTTGGTTCTGCGCGAGGCGTTTTGCCCTTTGAGAGGAGATGAAGATAAGGATCACACTGACGGCCAGGAGACCGAGTATCCCAAAGCTCACGGCCAGATTTCGGTTCCTTGTATTGGCCACGTACTGGTCGAGTGATCCATCGTTGTGCTGTACATTCAGCGTCCAGATTCCGCCCAGCGGTCCGCCTTTGCTCTCAAAAACAGTAATCCTAGATTCTCCGCTTCCCGAGACATTCACATCTACAACGGCCTCGTCACTGCGCAAGGGTACGTTTCCTTTTCTGTCCGTAACGGCTGTAACGTTGCGGCTTTCGATCTTTTCGGTCACCACTAGTTCCGATCCGGGTTTCTTTTCGTCTTGACCGGGTTGTTCTTTCCGTTGGCCGTAAAAGGCGAAGTTGTTGGGTTTTAGGTCTAGTATGGGAACCGATGCGTCCGCAGATGTGACCTCACCGTTTCCCTTCCGATAGAGAACCTCCCCATTGTCATCAAGAACGGCAAGGTTGAAGTTTGCGCCTTCCGTATCAGAGAAGTACTTTGCTACGAGGTCCGGAAGCACCGATTCGCTGATCGTTTCGGGGTTAAGCAAAACGATCAGAAAACCGTACTTGTCCGGGAGCGTCATAGCGCCCGGTGAATTCGTAAGCTCCGAATGAAGGATCTTCCTGGTCCGGATCACAAAATGCTCTACATTCTTCTTTTCTTCAAAAACCGGAAGCGTCAGCGCGATCGGCTCGCTAAGGATAGCCTGCAGCTTCCTTCCGTCCCCGATCGCCGACCGTACCTCGGACAAAGGAGCAGACCATTCCGCCTCCTCGAAAGCATACTTGTTTCGGTCGAAACGAAGCGGGACCGCGTCCTCGGAGTTCCGGTAAAAGTAAATTTCATTTATCAGTTCGGGATAAGCTGTGCTCTGCCGCCAGAACTCGTATCTTTTGGCAAACTCGTTCTTCTCGCCGGGCTTGAACACGTCCGAAGAGGCCTGAAAACCAAAGTAGGCCATTTGGATCTCACGGTTGAAGTCCTCTGAAAATCGTCTGGTGTCGTCGACAAGTCGGGACTTCAGACGGACGCTTTCCGCGTCACTGATCTGTCCAAGCCAGCGGTATTGAAGTGCGGCCAGCACCGTCAGCAGCCCCAGAAGGACTGCGATAAGCACTAAGGGAAGCCAATTTCTTTCTCTTGTCGCAAGCATCTACCAAAAAATACTAGCACGATTTCAGGCCTTAAATAGGCTTCTGAGCCAGTTTTTACATTCTTAACAATTTCTTTGCGAAATCTTAATCAACACTATTCTGACTGATGCGATACTCTTCTCCGTGTTATAGGATCAATTAAGTATTTCGGAGGCAAAAATGAAAAAGTTCATCACTTCAATTCTCTTTGCGACCCTCTTCTTCCTCGGACTCGGCTATGTGGTCCAGGACGCGGGCGCAAAATTCAAATCGGACGACAAAGCCGTGGAGCTGATCAACAGCGCCCGCCAGGCGATCGGCGGAGACACGTATCTAAACGAGGTCAGGAGCATGACGATCATCGGTTCCTCGACCCATTTCTTTGAAAAGGACGGCGTTCCGACTACTGAGATCGGCGCAACGGAGATCAACTTCGAGCTGCCCAACCGCTTCAGCAAATCGGTCAAGATCGGCAACCCGGACCAACTCAGCGGCGGCGAAGTGAAAAAGCACGTCGACGTTGTTGTGATCGACGGCAACGAGAGCGGCGATGCGGCCGTTCAAATGCCTGAAGGCAAAGAAGGTGTTTTTGTCATCAAGAAAGGCGACGGAAATGTCGAGTGGACCTCTGACGAAGACGTGGAATTCACAAATGATGAAGACAAGATCATCATTCGCAAGGACGATGGCACCGTGACGGAGCTGTCCCCCGACGCGAAGCACAAGATCCGCGTTCACAAGGAATCGGCTGAAGGAGCAAACGTTTGGAATACGGACGACGGCAAACAGGTGATAGTCGAAAAGCACGGCGGCCCGCATTTCGGACATCGCAGTTCCGGTGGTGAAATGCTTCGGACCACGATGGCCCTGCTTGCAACGGCTCCTGAAGGTCAGGACGTCACTTATAAGTTTGCGGGAACTGGAGATGTCGACGGGTATCCGAGCAACATCGTCGAAGTGTCAACTCCGAGAACGAGCTTCAAACTCTTCCTGGATGCCGCGACGAATCTACCCAGGATGATCAGTTACGAAGGTCATAACACCTTGATCTTCCGCAAACGCGACAACTCGATGGTCTCGAAAGAAGAGTTGATCGAAATGAAACGTGACGCGGCGAGAACGATCGAGCATCAGATCAGGCTTTCCGATTTCAGATCTGTCGGAGGACTTATGCTGCCTCACAGATGGACAGAATCGGCTGCAGGCAAACAGAGCCGGATCTTTGACATAACTTCTTATGAGATCAATCCAGCGAATATTGCCGACAAGTTCGGAAACAACAAAGTGTTCGTTAGGAAAATGAAGCCCGAGGGGAACTAGTACCTCCCCTGATTGGAAGATCGGCCGCTCCAGGTTATTACCAGGGGCGGCCGATTTTTTTGTGGAACCCTGATTGCTCTCTAATCGGCGAAGGACAAAAGGCAAAGGAAGGCGGAAGCTGAAAAACCGGCCCTAATCGAGGGCCGGTTGAAAGTAACTGAGAAAAAGTGGATTGAAATCCTACAGGGCTGGAACCCGCGAACGGCCTGAATTGATACACACAGGCGGGAAATAGAGCAAAAAGGGGAATAGAGCAGATGCATGGAATATCTACCGGAACAGCAGTCCGGATCGAACACTTCGAACATTCACCGGTCGCGGTTCAGGAACCGCTATCAAGCGGGAATTCGCTTATGGACCGTTTTGGGCCCGGCATACGATCTGAGCTCCTTGAGCGCGGCAACGTTGCGGAAGTACAGCGGGGAGAAGTGATCACGAGTCCCGGTGAGAAAGCGGCATTCGTCGATTTTCCTCTGGACGCGGTTATCAGCCACTACCGGATTTTGATGGATGGCAGAACCGCCGAGGTGGCAATGACCGGAAACGAAGGAGCGGTCGGCGCTTCGACGGCGCTCGGGAACGGTTTTTCAGGGGAGTTCTCTGAGGTGATCGTTCCCGGAAAGATCGTAAGGGTCGGCTCCGACATTTTTAAGGATGTTTCAGAATCGTCAATGGAGCTTTCAAAGACCGTGTTTACTTATCTGAATGAGCACCTTGAGCGGATTTCCAGACGTGTGATCTGCAGCAATTATCATTCTGTCGAGGAGCGGCTTGCCCTTTGGCTTCTCCTTGTCCGGGATCGGTGCAACGCGGATGAGCTCGCTTTCACGCAGGAACAGGTCTCATTCTTCCTTGGCGTCCATAGGCCGAGCGTGACGCTCGCAATGCAGGAGCTACGTGAACTTGGCGTAGTAGACTACCGGCGCGGAAAAATAATCCTCAGGGACTTGCAGCGGCTACGTCAGGTTTCCTGTTCGTGCTACCCGAGCCTTTCAGTAGGGGAGCCGGAGCAGGCATTCGCGTACTAGGTAACTCTCCAGAACTGCAGCCGAAAGGTCTTCTTAATCCCGGAAGACCTTTCGGCTTTGGTATTGGAAGGTTGGAAACCAGGGACCTGAGAAAGTCATTAGGAAAACCTCAGGCAAAACACTTCCGAATCTGAGTTAATCAGCCTTAGCGGCTGTAGTTTTCATTCTGGCCTGCACTGCCGGGATGATCTTTCTGGGAGCTTCGATCGCGGGCTTAATGTGCCTGTGTCTTGTAAAATGGCCGGCCACGAATATCCCCGGGACGTTTGTTTCGAATGTATCGTCGTCATAGACAGGAACGTTTCCATGTTTTCCTTCCTCGGTCTCGACCCCAAGCGAGGTCAATAGAGTCAGATCCGCATCCGAGCCGATCAAGACGAACACTACATCGTTCTCAAGTTCGCAGACCCTTCCGTCCTCGCTTTCGAGCACGACCTTGTCTTCCTTTATCTCGAGAACTTTCCCAAGGAAGAACAGCTTGAGACACCGTTTTTGGAGCTGTTCTTCAAGCGGGTTCTTTACCCAGTATTTGATACAGCCTTGTTTCGGGTCGGTGTTCTCCCAATCCTCCCGAAAGATCGCGAGCGTGGTTTCAGCGCCCTCGTCGGCCAGGAAAAGCGCCGCCTCGCCGGCCGAGTTTCCACCCCCTATGACTAGCGCGTTCCTTCGCACCCAGGGGTAAGTTTCGCGAAAGTGATGCGAGACCTTCGGCAGATCCTCTCCGGGAACATCCAGTTTTCTCGGGAAATCCATCGCGCCGGAAGCGAACAGTAGGCTCGCAGCTGAATACTCTCCCTTGTCGCTTCTGACCTGAAAACCGTCACTTGTCCTTTTAACCGACAAAACGGTCTCCTCGGTATTCACATTCAGATCGTTCTCGATGACGAAACGTACGTAATAGGAGAGCAGTTCTTCCCTGGTCGGCTTTTCCCTTGCCGGATCAAGGTCGCCTTCCCGAAATTCCAACTCGTTCGGAGTGGAGAAAACGGTAAGTCCGACGGGATAGTTGTAGATGGTATTGCCGATGAGGCCTTTTTCGACTACCAGATATTGAATGCCTGCTTTCTTCGCCTCCCAGGCAGCAGAGATCCCCGCAGGTCCGGCTCCGATTATTAAAAGGTCTAACATCTTCTTGGTGATGGGTGCTGTCTGCCCTCTCCTGTCTCCTGTCTTCAGCCTCCTGTCTCGCCGCTCCGCGGCGACGAGGTTTAGGGCCTGGCTTTCCCCGAACTGCGCCTGCAGCTTCCCCGGGACTAACATATACCCGTCGTACCGCGACTCGGTCCGAGCGGTATCGTCGCCGAGTACACGGCCACGTAGACACGCAGGCATCTATTCACAGTCTTCAGGTTCCAGATTCCGGTCTCCGATCTCCTGCGTCCGGTCTCCAGTCACCGGTCTCCCTCCCCATCTCATTCCGAATATCGAATCTCGGAAATCAGGAACAGCCTTCCAAATCCTCTAGGATCTCCGTAAACTTCTCGATCTGGATCTTCGTGTTCTCGAGCTCACGCTTGGATTCGAGGTAGCTTTCCCATTCTCCGGTGTTGGTCAGTGCTTTGACCACATCCTCATCGAGCGAATGCGACATGACCACAAGCAGATCGCTTAGAGCCTCGTGTCCTTTCAGAAGCGACTGGATGATCGTGTATGCGAGCTTCGCCTGCGGCTGGTCAATATCCTGAAGTTCTTCCATCTGATCCACTCTCTATTCGATGAACGGCAGGTCAACGACCCTGCAGGTTTGCTGTTCGACCCTCAACTCGGTCCCGTTTTCTATGAAGGCGTTTCTTACGTAGGCCATCGCGATGTGTTTCTTGAGCTTCGGCGAGTATGCCTTCGATGTCACGACCCCCGCATTTCTATCGTCCTGTGAAATCAGCTCATCACCCGTCTGCAAGATCGCCTCAGGAGCGTCAAACACGACGCCTTTCAGTTCCTTTGCAACCTTTCCACGGAAGTGTATCCTTGCGATCACCTCCTGTCCGATATAACAGCCCTTTTGATAGCTGATCAGTTCCTCAAGCCCTATTTCGGGCACGACCGTTTCTTCGTTCATATCGATCCCGTATTTCGGAATGCCGCTCTCGATCCGGAGAACCTCGGTCAAAAGGGCATCTGGATCGGCTGCTCCCGCACTTACGAAATCCGCAATGATAGTTTCGCGACCAGAACTCGGTACCCAAACATCGACACCGGCCGGCCGACTGGCATTCGAAACATAAACCTCAGCACCTCCGAACTCGATCTTTGCAGACCTGCCCTCTTCAAGCTCAAACTCACCGAGGACCTCCGAGACAAGCTGCACTGCACTCTCTCCAAGAACAGAGACGACCGAGCGATCTTCCGTTTGATCTTCAACCTTGAAGTCCCCTGCAAGCGTAAATCTCTCAAGGTTCGAAAGCACGGATTTGTAGGTCGATTCTTCGGTCGCGAAAATAAACTTGTCGCCTTCTCTTGAGACCCTGACGACGGCGATCAACCTGCCCTTCGCATTCGGAAATGCGGCGAGCATGACTCCGCCTTCTTCAAGCTTGGCTATGTCGTTAGTGATCAATCCGTTCAGAAACTGGACCGCCTCGTTGCCCGACACGGCGATCAGGCCGGTCTTTGCGGAACGCAACCACGGCTTTCCCGCATCGCGGATCGCGGAATATGTGTCCAGATCGAAAGTTTCCCTAAAGCTCTTGTCCATCTCGCTTTAAATACCCAGACGCGTGAGCGCTTTACCAAGAACCGCGTAATCTTTTAGCTGAGCTTCCAAATTTCGGTGAGAAGCGATCACCTGCGGGCTAGGATGATAAAGCGGCAGCAGCTCCCTTTTGTTCCATTTTACAACTCTTCCAACTCCGGTCTTGAGTGTCAAATTGTGCGGTTCAAGCATTCCCAGCGCCTCCAGGGCGACACTGCCGAGCGGCACGATTAGCCTTGGATCTATCAGCTGAAGCGTCCGCCTAAGGTAGTCTGAACAGTTGTTCATCTCAGACTTTAGAGGCCGCCTGTTCGCTCCGTTCGGTTTTCGCGGACTGCAAAGGACGGAGTTGGTGATGAAGATGTCGTCCCGCTTAAGATCTATCGAATCAAGTAGCACCTGGAAATTCTCGCCTGATTTGTCGCCGTAGAATGGTCTTCTCGTCCGGTCCGCCCCCTGACGGCCGGGCGCTTCCGCAACGAAAAAGACTCTCGGGTCGAGGTTCCCGTTCAGCTTGCTTAGAACCGCGGTTTTGTCTCGCATTGCCTCGCAAATACAGCACTTTCGCGCTTCCGCCGCGAGGCTTTCGAAGGCCCGGACGCTGGTTGAACTCATATCATCGAAAGTGTATCGTGATTTATTACAAAAGCGAATTCAGAGGACTTCAGATGAGCCTGGTAACCGAAGAAAAAGTGCTTGAGCAACTGTCCAAGATCACCGATCCGGATCTCGGCAAGGACATCGTCACGCTCGAGTTCATAAAAGATCTCACTATTGACGAGGGAGACGTTTCGTTCAGGATCGTGCTTACCACTCCCGCGTGCCCGGTAAAGGACGCTTTCGAGAAGGAAGCAATGGATCTCGTCGGATCGATCGAAGGCGTTTCGAACGTAAAGGTGACAATGGACGCCGAGGTTCCGAAAGGAAGAGGAATCGCCAACAATGTCGCGGTTCCGGGCGTGAAGAACATCATTGCAGTTTCTTCCGGAAAAGGGGGTGTCGGAAAATCCACTGTCGCAGTGAACCTGGCTGTTGCTCTTCAAAAGGATGGTGCGAAAGTGGGGCTGATGGATGCCGACGTCTACGGCCCGAATATTCCCATAATGCTCGGCATCGGCGGCAATCAGCCGCAGATCGGGGAAGGCAACAGACTGATCCCTCTCGAGGCTCACGGAGTAAAGGTGATCTCGATGGCCGTACTTGTGCCGCCGGACAAGCCGATGATCCTGCGTGGGCCGATGCTTCACGGCGTTGTCCGCCAGTTTTTAGCTGACGTTGATTGGGGAGAGCTGGACTATTTGATCGTCGATATGCCTCCCGGGACTGGAGACGTTCAACTTTCTCTGGCCCAGCTTGTACCGGTTCAGGGTGCGGTTCTCGTGACGACCCCGCAGAAAGTATCATTGTCCGATGTGACTCGCGCCCACGCGATGTTCGAACAGGTGAATGTACCGGTCATCGGCGTAATCGAGAACATGTCGTATTTCATTCCGCCCGACATGCCGGACAAGCGTTACGACATATTTGGAAATGGCGGCGGAGAGAAGTTCGCGAACGACCACGGGATACCGTTCCTCGGAGAAGTCCCGATCGGCCTCGAGGTTCGCGAAGGTGGAGACGAAGGAAAGCCTGTCGTTGTTTCGCATCCGGGGTCCCCGCAGGCCGAGGCATTCGGGAAGGTCGCAGAAGAGGTGGCACGACAGGTATCGATCGAGGCGATGAAGCCCGAGCTTGTCGTGATGACCCGTGCTTAGACGAAGAAAAGGAGAGAACAGGATAGACAGGATACAAAAGAAATAGGTTACGATCTTTGGAATTCCGGTTTGTACCCTGAAGTCCGACTTAAGGTCGACGAAATGGAAACTTTGAACTTGGATCGTGGAACTTTGATTCCTGTATAACCTGTCCATCTTGTTTCTCTCCATTTCGTCTTAGGGTTGTTTCAATCGCAAAACTAAGATAAAATTCACTTTTTAGTAAAGATTATCGGATTCGATATCATCAGGAGATAAAGAAAAGATTATGTCAGCAGTAGCAACTCCCGAACTCGAACTGGCGGTAACGCCGCCGGCAATCGAAGAGATCAAGAAGTTTATGGAAGGCGAAGATGACCTTCCGGATTCGGCAGGCCTTCGCGTGCGGGTCGTACCCGGCGGCTGCTCAGGATTCCAGTACAGTTTGAACATTGAGGAAGAGTCGCGACAAGGCGATCATGTGATCGAAAGGGATAACATTCGTCTTTTCGTAGACATGTTCTCGGCTCAGTATTTGAACGGGATCACCATCGACTATGTAACAAATATGATGGGTTCCGGCTTCACTTTCGAGAACCCGAACGCGACGGGCGGATGCGGTTGCGGTTCATCTTTCTCGGCATAGATTTCCACCAACCAACGTTCTGCGGGACCGTTTTCGGACGGTTCCGCATTTTTCTTTTCGGGGTTTCTGGAGCCGCAGTCCCATTCCGTCTATCAATTAGTATCCAAAGGACAACTTGAAGGAACGGCGGTAGGTCGGAAGGAGAAGTCGGGTGTACCGGGGCTGTCAAGAAAGACAGCTCCGGTACGGCCAGAAACGGTACCCCTTTCCGTCCGCTTGCCAACAGACCATACCCACCTGCTATACTGATAGCCATCGCTTGCAATCGAGCGTGTGTTGGGAGACAATCCCAGCGTCTTAACCTAAATCAATAAATCATTAGATCGAATCGCGGCTACGCTCACTGGCTTTGGAAGATTCAGGCTTATCCTGCTTTTCTATAAATAGGGAAGCCTCAACCTGAAACAGCCGCAACCTCCCAAAAATAATCCACTGTATGAATTTTTCTGAACGATTCGGAAAACTGCGCATTTTGCTTGCGGTTCCATTCCTGTTCTTGTTTGTGTTTTCTACGACTGCCTCTGCTCAGGACAGAGAGAGGGTCGTTGAAGAGACTAACCAGCCTGAAGCCGCGCAACAAAACACCCCCGCCAGAAAACGGCCGGGAATGACAAACGAGATCCGCGTGGTCCGTGAACCTGCGAAACCGCTTGTGAAAAAGACCGGGTCTTCTTCGATGACCACTTCGTCGAAGGCGGCGGGCGCTGCTTACTACAACGCCACGGTAAGGTCGATGATGCTTAACTCGATCAGGGAAAAGATCGGAAAGCGCTACGTTTACGGTTCGCAGGGCCCCAACACATACGACTGTTCGGGTTTTGTCTGGAAGGTGTTCGAGGACGCTGGACTTCCTTTTACGAGGACGAGCGCAGCTCAATACTGGCGGACTTTTGAACCCGTTGAAGGCGATGACCGCTATCAGTTCGGAACTCTCGTTTTCTTCAACCGCCTGGGCCATGTCGGGATCGTAGTGAACAAGGACGGTTTCTATCACGCCTCGACGAGCAAGGGTGTGACCTATTCGAAGTTCGAGGGCTACTGGGAAAAAAGGATCGTAGGATACAGACGCGTACCGTTCAGCGCTCTGGTTTTTGAAGGACCTGAGTTCTAGAAGAATGTTCGAGTTGATTTGAAAAGGCCGCCAATTTCCTGGCGGCCTTTCTTGTTTCTTGTTGATAATAGCACCCGGCTTTAGCCGGGTGTCTGGCATTCGAACGATTGACCGGGGCTTTAGCCCCAAGGGAGGCCAGCTAAAGCCGGCAAATCAGGAGGATTCCGTCGCACGCCGGGCTGATGCCCGGAGGTATTGTCAGAAGATTCCGATCTCAAGAATTCAAGAACCCGGGTTTCTTCTCAGACTCGCTTGCTTCAAGAAAGAACGCGATCTTATCGACCGCAACGTAGATCCTCTGTCCTTCTTCGTCGTCGAGGCTGAGCAATCCGTTCTCCACGCCCGCGACACGCCCCCGGACAACCGCGGTGTTCCCGAACGAAACATCGATCTTCTTGTCGGCCAGGCTCTTTAGCAATTCTTCCATCGTTTGCAGCTCCATCTCCCTAAATCGATCATCGGCTTCTCAGGCCCGCGATACGAGCCGCCTGTGTCCACTTGCTCTCAGCTTGTACCGGACGAACAGAAGACATCTTTGCCTTTTCGCTGTCTGAGAACGCAAGAGCGGCAGCCACGATCGCCAGATCGTCGCGGACCTCATCACTTTGATCCAAAGATCTTCGTTCGTTGAATCCGGAAATAAACCCCGTGTCCAGTTTTCCGCTGATGAAGACCTCGTCTTCCATTACTTTACGGAAGAACGGGATCGTCGTCTTGATCCCGTCAACACGGTATTCGACAAGAGCCCTTCGCATCCGGCCAATGGCCTCCTCGCGGTCTCTTCCATACGCGCACAGCTTTGAGATCATCGGATCGTAATGAATAGTGACGTCGGCCCCTTCGTAGACACCGCCGTCGTCTCTTACACCTGGTCCCTGCGGAAGCCTCAATCTTTCGATCCTGCCCGGTGACGGGAGGAAGTTGTTTTCCGGATCCTCGGCGTACACCCTGCATTCGATCGCGTGTCCCGTGATCTCGATATCCTCCTGCGAGAACGACAGCTTTCCGCCGTTAGCGACGTTTATCTGCTCGCGGACAAGGTCGATGCCCGTCACGAGTTCTGTCACGGGATGTTCCACCTGAAGCCTCGTGTTCATCTCGAGAAAGTAGAACGAACGGTCGACATCTGAAAGAAGGAACTCAACTGTTCCGGCGCCAACATAGTTGACTGCCTGGGCTACCTTTACCGCGCACTCGCCCATCCGCGACCTAAGATCCGGATCGTTGATCGGAGAAGGCGCTTCTTCGATCACCTTTTGGTGACGCCGCTGGATCGAGCACTCTCTTTCGCCGAGATGTGCATAGTTTCCGTAGGAATCGCCAAACACCTGGATCTCGATATGCCGCGGCTTGACGACGGCTTTTTCGATATAGACCGAATCGTCGCCAAAACCTGCAAGTGCCTCAGACCGCGCTGTTTCGAACGCCGACCTCATCTCTTTCGCCTCGTTCACGAGACGCATCCCCTTTCCGCCTCCGCCGGCCGAGGCCTTGAGCATCACCGGATATCCGACCTCTTCAGCCGTCGCCTCCGCGTCATCAAGCGATGCAAGCGGTCTGTTTGTTCCCGGAACGACGGGCACATCGGCACCGATAGCTATCTCGCGGGCCGAGATCTTGCCGCCCATCGCTTCCATCGCTTCCGGCTCAGGTCCTATAAATACGATTCCCGCTTCCTTTGCTTTTCTGACGAATCCCGCATTCTCGCTGAGGAATCCGTATCCCGGGTGGATTGCCTCGGCACCCGTCTCTTTGGCGGCGGAAATGATCTTTTCACCTTTCAGATAGCTCTCGGATGACTGCGCCGGGCCGATTAGCACGGCTTCGTCCGCCAGCCGGACGTGAAGAGCATCGGCATCAGGCTCGGAATACACGGCTACCGTCCCGATTCCCATCTCACGGCACGCACGGATGACCCTGACAGCGATCTCTCCCCTGTTGGCGACAAGTATCTTTTTGAACATAAGACCTGAACTCTAGACGACGATCGAATTACTGTGATTCCGGGGATCGTATCTTATCCCGATCGTAGCTCCCGGCGCATAGTCCTGCGGGCGGCCGAGTTGTTCATCAGTAAGGAACTCGCAGCTTTCGAATTCGACTCCCTGAACGCTGTATTCGTAGCGTACCATCTCGCGCCCGTCTTCAGCTTCCGTCTCAATGACGGTCCCGTCCGTAAGCCTCCCGTTTGCGAGCAGGGCCCTTCTTCGTACGACTTCAGGGTCTTCACTGCTTTTCCGGCGAAATCTGTCTAGTAATCCCATTTCAATCGATCACTAACGGAGGTTTATTGAATCTTGCTCTGAGGCTGTTGATCGCCGAAAGGACTTTTGGGCGTTTGATGATCCGCGCTTCGATCGGCCGCTTTCCTGGTATGTCTAGCATTATAAGGCCGAGCAGGATCGTAAGAATGCCTTGTCCCGGGACGCCGGGCAATGAGAGCGCGATTCCAAGCAGAATAAGCAGAACACCCAACACGTTCTTGAGAATCACCGCGCCCCATCTGACCAGCCAGGGGCTTCCGGGAAGAAAATCCTGTTCGTAATGCGAACTGAAGTAATTCTCAGGAATCTTCACCATCACTATCACGATGGCTCCAAAACTGATCGAAATAGAGAGAAGGAAAACGCCGAGGCCGAAGAAAATACTGCCCCAGGTCAATCCGTTCCAGAACTCGACAAGAAATTCCATATCCCGGAAACTCCCGGAGATCCGGGCACCTCGTCATTCACAGAAATCTACTCTCGCCCCTCAAGCTTTCTGAATTCCTTCCAGGTGTGGATCATCCGGTGAATGAATGTCCAGGTCGACCCTATCGCAAGCACCCAAAGGACCTGAGGCATCCTGTTGAACAAAAAGAAATCTGAGTCCCAATCCCACGTCGAAAGTGCTCCAATGATCAAAAGCACGATCCGCTCGGGGCGCTGCAGGAAGCCGACATTCGCTTTTACGCCAAGGCTGTCAGACCTGGCAGCGGTGTAGCTCACCATCACAGATGACATCATCGCGAGGCCGGCGAGAAAGACATTCGTCACGGAACGCTGTGGCGTATTGCTGGCATAGAAGACCATGATCCCAATAAAGGCGATCATGTCCGACACCCTGTCGAGAGATGAATCGAGAAATCCGCCGAACTTCGTGACGTTCCCTGTCACGCGAGCGACGTTTCCGTCGAGCATGTCAAAGATGTTAGCGACGATCAGGACAATTCCAGCCCAGAAGAACTCGCCGATCCCGAACAGAATTCCACATGCAACGCTGATCAAAACGCCGATAACGGTCAGTATGTTCGGATGAACCCCGCTATGGGCCAAACCGCGAACCATCGCATCGATGATCTTCCAGGCACCTCTGCCGATGCTTGCGCCAAACATACTTGTAAGGTGTGTGATCAGCCGCAGCGGAACGCCCGGCCTGCTTCCTATTCTTCTTCCTCAAGGAGCTCGTGAATCGTCACAAGCTCTGCGATCTCAAAATTCCGCGTGCCTTTCGGCGTCTTCACGTGGATCTCGTCGCCCTCTTCCTTTCCCATGAGAGCCTGGCCAATGGGTGACGATGTCGAGATCCGGCCCTTGTCCGGATCGCTTTCTTCCGAAGAGACCAGCCTGTATTCGATCTCTGTTTCCCTGTCGAGATCGTAAAGCACGACTTTTGAGCCGTAGGCGACCCTGTCTTCCGGCAGTTTCTCGATGTCGATAGATTCGAGCTCGCTGATCCGGGTCTGCAGCTGCCCGATTCGCGCGGATACGATCGACTGCCTTTCAAGCGCAGCCTTGTATTCGGCGTTTTCACGCAGATCGCCAAACTCACGAGCCTTCTGGATCTCTTTTGGCAGTTTGTGATGCAACTCGTCTTCCAGCTGCGCAAGCTCTTGCCTCAACTTTTCTCTTACTAATTCCATAATCTAGATCGCCCGCGATCGCGGCAGGCTCATCAAAAATCTTGCAGAGGCTAGTGGTCCTCTTCGTCAGGTGCTGCGAACGAAATGCCTATATCGCGAGCCGTTCGGACGAGCTGCCCGTCCGGGTTTACAGATTTGACATTGGCGATCGCATCGACAAGCGGCACTGTCACGACCCTACCGGCCCTGAGTGCAACCATCTTACCTCTTTCACCCGTTACCAATGCACGCACCGCACAGGCCCCGAAGTTGGTCCCGAGCATGCGGTCGAAAGCGTTCGGACTTCCGCCGCGCTGAAGATGTCCTAGGACCACGCATCTCGACTCTTTTCCGGTGACCTTTTCGAGCTCCACCCGAATGTGATCGCCGATCCCGCCGAGCCGCAACTCTTCCTTATCGAGATATATCTCCGATTTGCCTGCTTCGATCGCACCTTCGGCGACGACTATGTTCGTAAAGAGCGATCCCGTCTTTTCCCTCTCGTAGACCTTCTTGACGATCGCATCGAACGAGTACGGAATCTCGGGAATCAGGATCACATCGGCACTTCCGGCGAGTCCGGCCTCAAGCGCGATCCAACCCGAATTCCGACCCATTACCTCGAGCAACATGACGCGATCATGCGACGCCGCCGTCGTGTGAAGACGGTCTAGAGCTTCTGTGGCAATGTCGATAGCAGTACGAAATCCGAATGTAAGTTCGGTCGCGGAAAGATCGTTGTCGATCGTCTTCGGAACTCCTACAACGGGAAATCCACGCTTGTGGAACTGTTCAGCTATCGCGAGTGTACCCTCACCGCCGATAACGATCAGAGCCTCGATCTTGTTCTGCTCGAGATTCTGCAGGGCCTCTTCGATCGGCATCTCGGGGATGACCATCTCGCCATCCACGATCTTGCAGAAACTCCCCTTGTTGCGAGTACCAAGGATAGTGCCCCCGCGCGGCAGGATGCCACTGACGGTCTTGGTGGTCAGCTTGCGCAGCTGGGTCTCGCCGAGAATGCCTTCAAAGCTGTCCTCTATGCCTATACACCTGAGCCCGAACTCTCCGATCGCAGTCCGGACCGCAGCACGAATAACAGCGTTAAGACCCGGAGCATCCCCTCCGCCTGTAAGAATTCCAATCTTTTTGAACATATTTCGAGTGTTCGAACAAAGAAAACTAATTCTACAGGAGGCTGCTTAAAAACATAAAGCCGCGCCCTTTGGCACAGCGATAACAAGCGGGAGACCTTAAGTTTTCTGCTTGCGGACCTAATTCAAGGCTATGCCAGGCAACGGCCAAGAGCTATCTTCGGACCATGATCGTCTCGACAAGTTTCCTGGCTTCAGGAATGGATTCGACAGCCTTCATCACCTGCGGGTCCTGCTCGATAAACACCTGCTGGCCGGCCTCGCTCGAATACCTTGCCGTTGCGAGCTGTTCTCTCAATTTCGCCCTTGAGTATCCAGGCTCGCTTTCAAAGTTCTGACGGCTTAGGGCATTCTCTTTGTCCGCAATTGCGTAAGAAACAAACGCATCGTAAAGCGCGTCGTTGATGACCAGGCCCCCTTCGGGGACGACGTTCTGAAAAGTCTGTTTTCCTGTCTTATAACTGCCGAATCCGGAGATCTGCCCGGCTGCAAGCTGCCTTACAAAGAAAAATGCAGCCTGGTTGATCCGGGCTCTGACAGGAGTATATTCGAGGCTTTCAACCTCTATATCCGGTTCTATTCCGCGACCGCCATAGAAGACCCTGTCGCCGGCGGTCTTTACCGCGGTTCCCTTCGGTTTCGGTTTGGCATCGATCGCACCGTTGCTTTCACCGTTCGCCTCTTCGCCGTCGCTATGCGTGAAATAATCGTAGATCGATCCGCTCGAATAATCTCTCTGCAGCGAACGTCCGTATGGCGTATAGTACCGCGCTGTGGTAAGCGTCATTCCGGTCCCGTACGGGAGAGGGTAGATCTTCTGGACAAGTCCCTTGCCGAAACTCTCGCTTCCGACCACCAGTCCCCTTCCGTAATCCTGGACGGCTCCCGCCACGATCTCCGACGCGGAGGCTGAACCGCCGTTTATTAAAACTATCAGCGGGAAATCGTCCATTTTTCCGCCTTCCGACTCAAGATCGCGGCTGTCGTACCCGCGTGCTCGGCCCTTAACAGAAACCACCGTCTGACCAGACGGAATGAAATTGCTTGTTACCGCGATCGCCTGGGGGAGAAGGCCACCGGGATTGCCCCGAAGATCAAGCAACAGGCTCTCCATACCCTTTTTTCTCAGATCGCTTATGGCCTGATCGAGCTCCGCGTCCGTCGTCTCCTGAAATCCTCCTGAAAGTGCGACATAACCGACGTTGTCCTTGAGCATGAAGTAATTTCGGATGGAAGGAAAAGGAACCCCGTCCCGGACAATCTCGAAAGGAACCGACTCTTTGACGCCGGCGCGCTCAACCTTGATCTTGACCGGAGTGCCTCGAATCCCGCGGACGTTCTGCGACACTTCGTAGCTTGACCACTCAGTCGCATCTTTCCCTTCAACCTCGACGATCCTGTCTCCAAACCGGAGTCCCGCCTTGTCGGCCGGAGTACCGGGGATCACGGACTGGACGTATACGCCATCACGATACTGAAGTATGGAAACCCCGATTCCGTAGAATTCGGAGGCCTGTTCCTCGTAGAGTTTCCGAAGTTCGTCCTTCGTAAAGAACGCCGAATGCGGATCGAGAGACCAGAGCATCGACTGAATGGAGCTGTCTAGCGTCTCTTCGCGGTCGATCTCGTCTATATAATTTGCGTCTACAACATCGAGCGCGTCGCCGTAGTCGCTGACAAGATCCTCGGCCGT
Organism: Acidobacteriota bacterium; assembly: GCA_003385635.1. Taxonomy (GTDB): domain Bacteria; phylum Acidobacteriota; class Blastocatellia; order Pyrinomonadales; family Pyrinomonadaceae; genus Aridibacter. The sequence goes on from QQUY01000001.1 coordinate 2,051,684, forward strand.
CAGATTGGCGTTTGCGTTTGCGGCCCCGGAGAAGGTCCCAAAGATGCCTCCGATCAGCGCTCCGACGAGTACGAGGCCGATCCCTAGAAGCCAAAATTTCCTATAAAACTTCATCAACACGTCTTAAAAATATAACACAAGGACACTGTAATACATCTCTTGAAACCCGCTTGCGCGCTTGATTTACAAAAAATATCCAAGCATTTAACATTACTGTTTCGAATGAACCGCACACTTAGTATCATCGTCCCCGCTTACAACGAACAACGCAGGCTCGGGGCTTCTCTCGCGAAGATAAGCGAATACGTTTCGGCGTCACAGCCTGGCGCCGAAGTGATAGTAGTTGACGACGGTTCTTCGGATGGAACTGCGGATGTAGCACGAGACGCATTTGCCGAGTATCCAGACGTAGATTCCAAGGTCATACGTTACGATGAAAACCGCGGAAAAGGTTTCGCCGTGAGAACGGGCTTCGAGGCGGCAAAAGGCCATGTCGCTTTGTTCAGCGATGCAGATCTCTCAACGCCGATCTCGGAGACACCGAAGCTGGTGGATCCGATCTTCAATGATACTTACGATGTGACCCTGGGATCCCGCGCACTTGACCGTTCACTGATCGGGGTTCACCAGCCGTGGCGCCGCGAACAGGGTGGAAAGGTCTTCAACCTGCTTGTGAGAACCCTGACCGGGCTTCCCTTCTGGGACACGCAATGCGGATTCAAGGCATTTAATATGGTAAAGTTCCGGCCGCTTCTTGAAAAGATGACCATCGACCGGTTCGGATTCGACGTCGAGTTCCTATATGCGGCCTATCACAACGAATTGCGCTTGAAAGAGATCCCCGTCCGCTGGGACCATTGCGAGGGAACGAAGGTGAGCATTTTCCGCGACAGCACCAGGATGGTTGGCGAGGTACGGGAGATCCGAAAACGCGGCCGCATTGGGAGTTATTCAGTTGAGTAAGAGAAACAGGATGAACAGGATCGATAGGATAGCAATTGTGCAGGTATAGCGTTCATCTGTCTTCCTGACGGCCCGCTTTGGCGCTTTGAAAGCAAGTAAGTACTTTAGCGGGTCTTATGCGTCCTATCTTGTTTATCCTGTCCATCCTGTTTTTTCTACTCTTGAATCGAAATGACTGCAAAGTTAAACGTAAACATCGACCACGTAGCTACGATCCGCGAGGCCCGGAAGACGATCGAGCCGAGCATTATCACCGCCGCCGTCATCTGCGAACAGGCCGGCGCTGACGGCATTACCGTCCACATCCGGGGCGACCGGCGGCACATCCAGGACCGCGATATCGAGCTGCTTCGCGAGGTCGTCACCACATACTTGAATGTTGAAATGGCAGCGACCGACGAGATGTTGGAGATCGCGTCGATGACAAAACCCGACGCGGTCTCGCTTGTTCCGGAAAAGCCGAACGAAGTGACTACCGAAGGCGGACTAGATGTGATCGGGAACCAGAAGATCCTGGAACCAGCGGTCAAGAGACTACGGAATGAAGGGATCTTTGTCAGCGCATTTGTCGATCCTATCACTTCGCAGATCGAAGCGGCCCAATCAATCGGCTGTCAGCAGGTCGAGCTTTGTACCGGCGAGTACGCCGAAATGACGCTTGGAGCAAAGTCTGCGCACGGCGAGGGCGCCGTCCGCGCCGCACGAGAAATCGAACGCATTCGAAACGCTGCGGTTCACGGTTCCGCGCTGGGCCTCAAGATAGCTGCCGGACACGGCCTGACCTACAGGAACGTCGGCGCGCTTGCTGCGATCCCGGAGATCACGGAATTCAACATCGGCCACAATATAGTTTCCCGCGCCGTCTTCACGGGGCTCTATCTTGCGGTAGAGGAGATGATCGGAAAGATCAGTAAATCGTGATTTCGGTACCGGGAGCGGTAGCGACCGGCCAAGAATGGAACTGCCAACCGCAGAGGCGCAAAGTCGCAGAGGGATTTTGGCCGGGCTGAGTCCTATGGCTTCCTAAATCCAGTTTGGGACGTTTCAGATCAGAGCCAGAACGGCCTAAATAGACCTTCAACAGCAAACGATCCCCGCCAATAACCGGCAACAACACTCTCATACTTTGCGCCTCAGCGCCTTCGCGGTTAACATCTTCCTGCTATTCACGATTCACGAATCACGATTCACTGTCCCCAATGAACTTCGGATTCATAATAGACAACCGCAAGTGCATCGGCTGCCATGCGTGCACGGTCGCCTGCAAATCCGAGCACGACGTGCCCGTTGGTGTTAACCGAACCTGGGTTAAGTACATAGAAAAAGGCGAGTTCCCCGATACAAGGCGCTTGTTCAGCGTGATGCGCTGCAATCACTGTGCGGACGCTCCCTGTGTCGACATCTGCCCGACCGAGGCACTTCACACGCGCAAGGACGGCATCGTCGATTTTGACGACCGGCGGTGTATCAGCTGCAAGGCGTGCACCCAGGCGTGCCCCTACGACGCGCTCTACATTCATCCGGAAACAAAGACCGCGGCCAAGTGCAATTACTGTACACACCGTGTCGACATCGGCCTTGAGCCCGCTTGCGTGGTCGTCTGTCCAGAACACGCGATCATTTCCGGCGATATGGACAATCCGGATACGGAGATCTCGAAACTGCTTGCCCGGGAACCCGTTTCGGTCCGGAAGGCTGAGAAGGGCACGAATCCGAAGCTCTTCTATATCGACGGCGACAACGCTTCACTCGAGCCCGGTGAGGCGCATCCCGACACCGAATACATGTGGTCGAGCCAGTCATCGGGCGTCGGCAAGTATGCCAGGTACGCCGAGATGCGTAAGACCAGCAACGGTTCGAACGGGTTGGTTCAAATCGAGGGGAGAAAGAAGCCGAAGCGTGTTTATGACGCACCGTCAAAGGGAATGCTCTGGGGCTGGGAGGTTTCGGCGTACATCCTGACGAAAGCGATCGCGGCGGGGGCATTCATTGTCCCGGTCGTCGCGAGTTCTCAGGCTTACATCATTGGAGAAGTGTTCAAGCAGATCGGGGCGATCGTCGCGATGATCTTTCTTTCGATCACAGGCCTTCTGTTGATCAAGGACCTTGGCCGGCCCGACCGCTTCCTGTATGTCTTGTTGAGGCCGCAGTGGAAGTCTTGGCTGACGCGCGGAGCTTACATAATCACGGGTTACGGAGCCGCACTGACCGCCTGGCTGGCGGCATCGTTCGGCGGATTCCCGCAGTTCCTGCCTGCGATCGAGATAATCGGTTTGATTTTCGCTGTCTTGTCGGCTGTTTATACAGCCTTCCTTTTCGCCCAGGCGAAGGGACGCGACCTCTGGCAGAGTCCGATGCTCGGTCTGCATATGATCGTGCACTCCCTGATGGCAGGACTGGCGGTGTTCCTGATCGCAGGATTCTTTCTTGTGATCAATCCCGGGATCGTGGCACTGTTCAAGTTCGCGGCGGTGGGAATGATCCTGATCCATCTTGTAACGCTCGCGATCGAGCTTGTAACACCGCACGGTTCAGAAGACGCCCACAAGACGGTGAAGATGATCACGAGCGGCAAGTACGCGCGGGAGTTCTGGATCGGGATGGTCCTGTTCGGAAATGTCCTTCCGGCGGCGCTTCTGTTCTATTCGTTCGACTATTTCATCATCGGCGCGGCGGGTCTTCTGGTCCTCGTCGGGCTCTATGTCGCGCAGGTGATCTGGGTAAAAGCACCGCAGGAGATCGCATTGTCGTAAATTGTGAATCGTAAATCGTGAATGTAGAGATCTACAGCGAAGGCGCTAAGGCGCAGAGATTCCTAAGAAACCCATTGGTGTAATTCGTGAAATTAGTGGCCCATTCTTTGTCCGTGAAATCCGTGTAATCCGTGGCTAAACCATCTTCCGTGAGCTCCGTGTAATCCGTGGCTAACTAAATTCCATGACCCACAAGCCTTCATTCATAGAATCTATCGCCGAGAAGCTAGGCATAATAGAGGATCTCCACCCGGAAGCTTTTGAAGGTCTTCCGAGGCTCACCGAACCGGGCGATCTTACTAACTACCCGCCGCCGGACAAATGGGACGATTGGACCGAGTACGAAGCAAAGAGCGGTCTGAAGCGCGAGAGGCGCAACTATCAGATAGTCCCAACCTCCTGCTTCAACTGCGAAGCGGGATGCGGCCTCCTTTCCTATATCGACAAGGAAACGATGGAGGTCCGAAAATTCGAGGGCAATCCATACCACCCGGGCAGCCGCGGCAGGAACTGTGCAAAGGGTCCTGCGACTATCAACCAGATCAACGACGTCGACCGAATTCTTTATCCACTGAAACGCGACGGCGAGCGCGGATCAGGAAAATGGAAGCGCGTCTCGTGGGACGAGGCCCTTGACGATATCGCATCAAAGATCCGTGAGGCGCTGAAAGAAGACCGCCGCAACGAGGTCGTCTATCATGTCGGACGTCCGGGCCACGAAGGATTTATGGACCGCGTCCTGCAGTCGTGGGGAGTCGACGGCCACAACAGCCATACCAACATATGCTCCGCGGGCGCGCGCTTCGGTTACGCGATCTGGCACGGAGCAGATCGTCCCTCGCCCGACCACGCAAACGCTCGTTTTATCCTCCTGATCTCGGCGCACCTGGAGTCGGGCCATTATTTCAATCCGCACGCGCAACGCATCATCGAGGGCCTTATGAACGGCGCAAAAATGGCCGTGATGGACCCGAGGCTCTCGAACACCGCTTCGATGGCGGACTACTGGATGCCGACCTATCCGGGCAGCGAGGCGGCCGTTCTTCTCGCGATGGCTAAGATCATCCTCGACGAAGGCCTGTACAACCGCGACTTCCTCTACAACTGGGTCAACTGGCGTGAAAGCCTCAAAGAGCTCAACCCTTCGGCGGATGTGACGTTCGAGAACTTCATCGAGGAAATGAAGAAGCTTTATGCCGAATACACGCCGGAGTTCGCTCAGAAGGAGAGCGGAGCCGATCCGGAGATGATCGTCGATGTCGCGCGGAAGATCGGCGAGGCTGGCTCTCGTTTTTCGACTCATAACTGGCGGAGCGCCGGAAGCGGAAACCTGGGAGGCTGGGCGGTCTCTAGATGCCTTCATTTTTTGAACGTGCTTACGGGAAGCGTTGGAACGGTGGGAGGCACGATGCCTTCGGCGTGGAACAAGTTCAAGCCAAAGGGCTTTTCAACTCCGCCTGCGCAGAAGTTCTGGAATACGCTCCACTTCCCCGACGAGTACCCTCTTGCTCATTACGAAATGAGCTTTCTTCTTCCGCATTTCCTGAAAGAGGGCCGTGGAAAACTGGCGGTCTATTTCACACGCGTTTTCAATCCCGTTTGGACCTACCCTGATGGATTCGTTTGGATGGAGGCGCTTTCGGACGAGTCGAAAGTAGGTTTATCGATCGCTTTAACGCCTACCTGGAACGAGACTGCTTACTTTTCGGACTACGTCCTCCCGATGGGCCATTCGAGCGAGCGCCACGACCTGATCAGCTACGAAACGCATTCCGGAAAATGGATAGGTTTCCGCCAGCCTGTTCTACGTGAGGCAAGACGGAAGATGGGCGAAGAGGTCGAATTCACCTACGAGGCCAACCCGGGCGAGGTGTGGGAAGAGGATGAGTTCTGGATCGAGCTCTCGTGGCGTATCGATCCGGACGGATCGCTCGGCGTCCGCGAACACTTCAATTCACCGTACCGTCCCGGCGAGAAGATAACCATCGAAGAGTATTACCGATTCATTTTCGAGAACACGAAAGGGCTACCGGAAAAGGCGGCAGAGGAGGGACTTGAGCCGCTTGAATACATGCGGAAATATGGTGCCTTTGAGGTCGAAAGCTCGACCTACGGAGTTCATCTTCACGAGCTATCGGGCGATGTGCTTGAAGGCGCCGAAACGATCAGCGAGACTGGTGAGATACGAAAAGACGGCAAGGTGATCGGGATCTCGATTGACGGAAAGCCGCACCAGGGATTCGGGACCCCCTCGCGCCGGCAGGAGTTCTTCTCGCAGACTCTGAAAGACTGGGGCTGGCCGGAGTACAAGACGCCGACTTACATCAAAAGCCACATCCACCGCGAGAACCTGAAGGACGACGAGATCGTTCTCGTCCCAACGTTCCGCCTTCCTACGCTGATCCACTCACGCTCCGGAAACGCCAAGTGGCTTGCCGAGATCGCAAACCGCAATCCGCTCTGGATGCACCCGGAAGACGCGAAAAAGTGGGGCGTGAAGACGAACGACCTGGTCCGCGTAACGACGGACATCGGCTTTTTTGTTAACAAGGCGTGGGTCACAGAAGGAATGAAACCAGGCGTCGTCGCGTGCTCCCATCACCTCGGAAGATGGCGGCGGCCGCAAGACGGATCGAACAACCGTTGGGCTTCGAACCTTGTGAAGATCGAGAACGATGGGAAGGGCGGCTGGAAGATGCGTGTTGAAGAGAGCATAAAGCGTTCGAAATCTGACGACCCTGATACCGAGCGAATCTTCTGGTCAGACGGCGGCGTTCATCAGAACATCACATTCCCCGTTCATCCGGACCCGATCAGCGGAATGCATTGCTGGCATCAGCGCGTCCGTGTCGAGAAGGCTCACGATGACGATCAGTACGGCGATGTTTTTGTGGATACCGAGAAATCGATGGCGAACTATCGCGAGTGGCTTAAGATGGCGCGTCCCGCTCCGGGCCCCGGCGGTCTTCGAAGACCGCTTTGGTTGGCCAGACCGCTCAGGCCTGTCGAGGAGATGTTCTATCTCGGAAGTGAATCGTGAATGGTGAATCGATAATTGTTAATTGAGAATTGTTAATTGGCTGTTGTTTAGATCAGGGCTTGCCCTGCATTCGGGGCAAAGCGCCACCTCGGCAAATTGTTGATCCTCTATCAGTTACCCCCTGCTTCAGCTGGGGGTCCAACGGAAAGTCTCATTCTTCGCCGGCTTCAGCCGGCTTTTTCTTTAGGGCTGAAGTCCTCGTTTTTTCTTCGACGAGTAGCGGCGGTGTATCCTAGCCGTGCGCTTTAGCGCACGGACCGTTTCCCCAAACCCCGATCCAGCCGCATAGCGGCGTCATATTTGTAAGTCGCTACGCGACTGGAATGTCATTTCGCCCTTGCTCCGTGGGCTGAAGCCCACGGCTAGGCTCAGATCATCGCATCGCGATGGGACCGACTGGAAATTGAATCTCTAGAAACTGAACCTGAAACCAAACCTCACGCTTCTCGGGGCCTGAAACCGGTTGGAGAGGTTGAAGTCACCCCTAACGCCCTGCGAGCCGATGTAATTTTCAACGTACTGCCGCAACCCGCCCCCATTGAACAGGTTGATGTAGACCTGCCCCTGATCGAGACACGTCGCACAGCCGTTGCTCATCAACAATGAGGAATTGAAACTGGCCGCGCTAATGCTCGTCTGCCGGGCAAGCTCGTTCTCCTCGTCAAAAACATTCAGAATTTCGGTGGAAAACTCCAGCCGATATCTGTCGATGCTTCCCAGCCGAATCGAATACGATATACGAAAATCGGTCTCGGTGAATGCCTCGGTCCTGCCAAGATCTCCGCGTTCGTAGAGCACTGAAGTCTCGAGACCGTAAAGCGTGTAGAACGTCGTCAAGGGCGTGCCGCTCTGAGCGGTTGTGAACCCTGATAGCTGTAGCTGGTTTGTTCTGCCGAAATAGAACGTGTACCCGCCAAATGCCTTTAAGACGTGCGGACGGTCCAAAGGCAATGGCCCGTCGTCCACATCCCCGTCCGCCGTATATCCCGAAGAAGGCAGATCGAAAATCCGCGTGACATTTGGCGCGATTCGTCCTTGCTCATCGGAGCCTGCAAGTCCCGAATAGTTTCCACGGAGACTGCTCAAGGTATAGGAGATATCAAAGAAATATCCGTTTGCGTACGACCGCCCAATTCCCACTTCCAGACCGTTGTAAGTTCGCTTGGGTTTCGGACATTGCAGGCCCGCCGATATCGTCACCTCGCACGGAATGCCTTTTCCGGGATTTGAAATCGAGAATGCCGTGGATCCCTGATTATTGAACCAGGTGAGATCCTCGATCACATTCTCAATGTCTTTTCGGACGTATCGAGCACGCACCGCAAAACCGCCGTCAAAAACGTGTTCTGCTCCCGTTTCGAAAACATCGTGACGCGTCGGCCGCAGGTCCGTGTCGATCAAAGGCGGCGGCGGGAACGGATTTGGCTGAAACCCGAAAAAGAGCCCAAGCCGGCAAACCGAGTAGCCCGTCGGGTTTGAGATCGGACACTCCGACGTGAAGTCATCGGTTGAACTGCCCAGAATGTTCGAATAGGTGTAATCCGTGTACGCAGCGCCCCTCGACGGAAGGATCTCGAAGTAGTCCCTCGCAAACATACCGAAACCTATGTTTTCGGGCGCGTAGTACCTGAGGCTGTCAAAATATCGCCCGAAGGCAGCGTAGATCCGGGTCTTTCCGTCCGCGAACGGATCTAGAGCGATTCCGATCCTCGGGCTGATCTTCTCATCCCAGCCAAATTCGATAGCTTCCGTATCAGCGAACGCCGGAACATTCTCGGACCCAAATCTGAGTCCTAGATCGAGAGTCACACGGTCGCTTATCTGCCAGGAATCCTGGACGTACAGCGCATGTTCATTGCCGTTGACGTCCGAACGGTTACCAAACCTCTGTATTAATCCCGAACCCAGATTTCCGTCCGTCGGAGTGATAGGGACAAACGTCGAGATCGGGAGGTTGTAATAAAGAACAATGAACCCTGTGTCGATGTAGCCATCTTCGGCTTGACGTTCAAGGCGGTCGTAGTTGTACCCAAAGCGGATTAAGTGCCTTCCTAGTCCTCTTAGGCCCGCGATACCGGCTTCAGCTGCAAACGAGGTCCGTGACGAAGCATCAGCTCGTTCGGTTGCGTTCGGCCCCGTAGCGAATCCGGGAAAGCAATTCGAGCCCGGTACATTCTGAGGCTGGCCTGCGGTAGAACAAAGGTACCTTGTTTCGCCGCCGATTCCGTAAGAATCAAGCTTGTCGTTCAGGAACGATCGGCCTGCCCTTCCGGATAGAAAGAAGTTGTCGTTGACCGACCAAAATACATTCCCGGCGATCAAACTCGAATTGCTCCTCCCGCCCCTTGTCGCAAGAAATTCAGCGCCGGACAAGCCGTTCCCCGATGGCGGAACACTGAACAGGCCGCTTTCGGGAAAAGGAAGCCCGCCGTCCTGAACTACTGGATTCCAAAGGAATCGCACGTCCGCACGAAATCCCCTGAAAGGCGATGCGTCAACTCGCGCAAGCGCGAATTCCCTTTTGACAGTCTGGTCGTATTCGATCGTCTCTAAAACGTTTCTGTTCTGGAACGGCGTGTCATAGTAGTCGATCGTTCTGGTCGTTTTTTGTATGAGGGGTGAGTAAGAAGCCAGAAATACTAGCTTTTCTTTTATCAGCGGACCGCTGACAAACCCGTGTGGGAAGTAGCCGTTCGTTTCGTCCTTGTTTGGCGTGAAGTATTCGACCTGTCCCGGACTCGTACCAAAAGCGTTCAGGATCGGACGGGCGTCCCCGCTAAGAGATCCCGGCGAGAACGACAACCCTAGATCGGCGTGCCAGTCAGAAGTCCCACCTCTGGTGATCACGTTTATACTGCCGCCGAGCGAGCCCGGGAATCTCGCCGCGGGCTCTCTCGATACGACACTCACTTCCTGAAGAAGCGAAAGCGGGAGGTCGTAGTTCACATTGAATTCCCCGGTTACCGGATTGGTCACTTCGTGGCCGTCGATATAGATCGTGTTGTCGGGCTGAGTTGACCCGTCGATCGATATCCCGCCGGCCAAGATTTCGTCGCGCGTGGAAGGCGCAGTGTCGAGGAGAGATCTGTATGAGGGCGAGGAAGGGAGACGCCCGCCCTGGGTACTCCAAACCGTCGAAGCTGGCTTCGTCGAGTCTCCAGGAGAGACATTATAGTCAATGGTCGCAGCATCCGGCCCTAGAAATACAAATGCATCTTTCATCGAACCGGAAACCACAAGCACTGTCGTCCACCAAGGTTGGAATCCGTTCGCATCAGCTTCAACTCGATACAGGCCAACCGGAACGTCTGTGAACTCGGCTATCCCTTTGCTGTCAGTATCGCCGTAAACTGAGAGTGGTACTGATTTCGCCTCAGGAAGGAGCCTCACGGTCGCACCTGGTATCGGCGCACCCTGAAGATCCATTACATTTACAGCAACTCGCCCCGTCGTCGCCTGGCCATGGGCGGCGATCACTGAAAATGAAGCACACGTGATTGCAATAAGAATCGTAACAGCGACAACTCGATAATCCCGCATCATGAGATCTCCAATCTGAAGACTAAGAGCCCTATTTCCGAGTTTTCGGATTTTTTACGGCGTTTCGTTCAGAATCGGGGAGATCCAAAGCCGTAAACGGGGAGTTTGCAACGTTAGCCGGATTGATGTGCAAAGAGCGAGCCAGAAGCTTGTTAGTGAATTGAGAATTGGGAATTGGGAATTGAGAATGGTGAATTGTTAATTGTGATTTGGGTGTTGTTTAGATCAGGACTTGCCGTGTATTCGGCACAAAAAGCCATGTCGGCAGACTATTGATTCCCCATCAATTGCCCCTCGCTTTAGCGGGGGGATCGTTGGCGCATCCCCAAAAGCAGCCGGCTTTAGCCGGCACTCTCCGGGGCTAAAGCCCCGTGTTCTATATCGTCCGTCTTCCATCCCCCGGCTAAAGCCTGGGGCAACTGATGTTGTTCGCCCGTGCTCCGTGGGCTGAAGCCCACGGCTAAACTCAGATAATCGCTACGCGATGGGTATTCAAGATCTTCTTCGGTGGTTCTCTTCGACGCGTAGCGGCGGTGTTTCTTAGCCGTGCGCTTTAGCACACGGACCGTTTCCCCAAACCCCGATCCAGCCGCATAGCGGCGTCATTTCCCAATAAGTCGCTACACTGCCAACGAGTCCCTATAGACGCAGGATTTTCTAAGAAACCGCTGGTCGCTGCGGATTCGGCCAACGATCTGCCAAACCTGGATTTCCGTGAGATCCAACTGTGAATCCGGTGTTGAGCAACTCTGCAACCTCGGATAACGCCAATGGCTTCGAGAAAAGGTACCCTTGTCCGAACTCGCATCCCAAAGCCCGCAAGTGGTCCATCTGATCAGCGGTTTCGATCCCTTCAGCGATCACGTCCAGATCCAGGGTTTTTGCCATCGCCACGATCGTGGCCACGAGTTTCCCGTTTCCTGTCTCACTGCCGATCCCAGATACGAACGAACGGTCGATCTTTAGTGTCGATACCGGAAACCGGTGAAGATAGCTCAGTGAAGAATATCCGGTTCCGAAGTCGTCGATCGATACGCGAACGCCCATCCCGCGTATCCTCATCAGCGCCTCGATGGCTGTCTCGGCATTGTCCATTACCGCGCTTTCCGTGATCTCAAGCTTCAATTGGGAAGCCGCAATCCCGGTCGAATCGAGCACTTCCTTAATATGTTCCAGTATGTCCGGATCCGCGAAATGCCTGCCCGACAAGTTGACACTGATAAAGAGCGGAGAATCGGGTAGATACTCTTGTGTCCAATCCGCAGTGCGTTGACAAGCCTCTTTAAGGATCCATCGTGTCAGCGGTACGATAAGGCCCGTAGATTCGCAGACAGGCACAAACTCGACAGGCGAAACGAACCCTCTAACCGGATGGTTCCACCGGACAAGCGCTTCTAGGCCGCTGATAGCGAGAGTTTCCAGATCGACTATCGGCTGATAGTTAAGCATGAGTTCGTTGTTTTCGATCGCCTGACGCACGTCCGTTTCTATCTCGAGTTGTTTCACCGCGTACTCGTGCATCGCTTTGTCGAACACCACGAAGGGTTTCTTGGATTCCTTTGCGTGATACATAGCTATGTCCGAGTCCCGGATGACCTCCTCGGCACTGTCGTACCCACCTTCGCAGATAACTATCCCGATACTCACTCCAGTGTAGATCTGCTTTTCGTCGATCTCTACCGGACGTGCTATCGCTTCAGCTATGGAGGAAGCGAACGATTCGGCAGCCTCGTACGACTCCGGTCGCTCGAGGATCACGCCGAACTCGTCGCCTCCTAAGCGAGAGACCACTTTCCTACCGCATTCAAGAGTTTCGAGGCGGTTCGCGATCCGTTTCAGATACTGGTCGCCGAACGAATGGCCGAAGCTGTCGTTAATCCTTTTGAACCGGTTCAGATCCAGGAACAGGACCGCAAAATGTTTTCCGGTACCTGACCGGCGGGAAGCCAGCAGTTCGCCGATACGTTTTCTGAAGTAATTCCGGTTCGGAAGGCCGGTCAACGAATCGTGAAACGCGGCGTGCCGGAATTTTTCCCTGCTCTTTCGCAGCGCGACCTCGGCCTTGTCCTTTTGTGCGACGTGATGTTCCAGTTCCTCGACGTGCCTTTCGGCTTGTTCCGCTCTTTCCCTTTCTACCTGCTCGGCTTTGGCCGAAGTCTTCTTGACGTCGGTAACGTACCGCCAGAAGGTGAAGTAGATGAGTCCGGCAGTCGCGAGCCCGATGCCCACCAAGAGGGAATTGAAACTATAGATCGCAGTAGCAATGAGACCGGCGAAAAATGCTGCGGTCAAATACAGAATCAGGCCGTTCAGACAATTGAGATACCAGACTTCCCAGAGCGACCGTCCAGTCTTCAGGGACGTAAACAGAGTGACAAGAACAGAGTTCGTAAGAAAGAGCGTCAGTGCTAAAAATGCTAGCGTGACGGCCAGGCCGGAGGCGTCGCCGGCGCTGGTCAAAACTTCGGGCGCTCCGATGATCAGTTCTGCGGCCTTTACGGTTGCATAAGTCGAGATCGCGGCGATCGCGCCATTGAGCAGAATCGTCCGGGTTGTAATGTTGATCCCGCGCTTCTTGAAACTTGCTGATGCTGTGATCGATTCAGCGAAAGCCAGGAGGGTGGCTATCTCGAGGCCATAGAGAATGATAGCCAGAAAGACCAGTATGTCCGATACGGTGATGTGTACTTTCACCCTGGGTAGCTGGATCTGGGCAAAGGTACTGAATATCAAAGTTGCCGAGACTATGACGAACAAACGTCCGTCGACGGAAGCTACCGGAAACGAGTACACGGATGCCCCGAGCGCCGCGAGAGAGAATGCGAACGCCCCGATATAGGCAATGTCTAGTCGATTCTTCAATCTGTCTTTCACCGGAAGAAGGACCGATACGGATTGAGAGCAGGAACTGGATTGAATGAAAAAGTGACGTGGCGAGGGGACGGCCGTATGGGGTCGTGGCCGGGAATTGCTTCCTGAATAAGTATATGGAATTACAGGCCTTTATGTCCAGAGAATTACTCCTGAGGACGTTGCCCGACTTTCTGTAGGAAGGAAGAAAGCATAAAGGAAAGGACCACGCAGGTGTAACCCTTCGTGGTCCTTTTTAAGCGGTTGCGAGCAGTTGCGTTCTTATCTCATATGGCTTGAGTTGTCTCCCGCCACCATCGGACTTGAACTGCCAAACGTCGTGTCGCTCATCAACATTCCGTCGCTCATCAGCATTCCATCGCTCATCAGCATTCCGTCACTGAGGAGCATGCCGTCACTCATAAGCATTCCGGTGCCAAAAGACTCGCTCCAGTCGTAGAACAACACGCCGTCGCTTATCAGCATTCCGTCGCTTATCAGCATTCCGTCGCTCATCAGCATTCCATCACTCATCAGCATTCCGTCACTGATAAGCATTCCGTCGCTGAGGAGCATTCCATCGCTCAACAGCATCCCGAGCCCGTAGACCTTCTGGTAGTTCGTGATGAGTTTGGTACTTTGGATCCAGCCTTTGTCGACAATGATTCCTTGCGACCAGAGCACGGTTTCACCTTCGATCTCGGACTCCTGCACCGGCATCGACGTGAGCATCGGGTAGTTTAATGAGGTCGAGTTCCCTATACCGCGCTTTACCAGCTTCGCGAGCCGAATCGACCCCTCAATGTTCAGTAGACCCGCACCCTGCTCAAGATGATTCGCTCCGTGAACCGGCTGAGCCGTGTACTGGAGGATCATCTTCACCATATTTGGCGTCAGATCGGGATTCGCCTGAAGCATCAGAGCTACCGCTCCGCTGACGATCGGCGTCGACATTGATGTGCCGCTCAGGTACATCTTGGTAGTCGAGTTGAGAAGATCGTTGCTGACGCGCAGTTCCGGATAGTCCCTGAACAGCTTGCTGTGCTTGTCTGCGGACGAGATGATCTTGTTGCCCGGCGCGACGAGGTCCGGCTTGATCAGATGATCGTAAATCCTGGTACCTTCCGAATCCACGTATGACGACCGGGTGGGACCGCGCGAACTGAATGTCGTGATCCCGTCGTCGCTCCTTGCGTCAGTACCGTAAGTGTTTGCCGCTCCCACCGTGATAGCGGTAGGGTCATTGCCAGGGGCGTGGATAGCGCCGTAGAGTTTCTGGCCTTCAGAACCTCTCCCGTTGTTGCCCGCTGCTGCAACTACGACAATTCCGGCAGACGTCAATTTTCTTACCGCACGGCAGATCGGATCGTTACGCCATGTTTCGATTGCGGGCGTACCCAGGCTCAGATTCACGACTTTGATGTTGTATCGGCCGCGGTTGGCATATATCCACTCAAGAGCGTTGATCAGGTCCGCGGTCCGCCCAGTGCCCCTCGAATTCAGGACCTTCAGATTTATGACGTCCGCCTTTGTCGCGATCCCCTCGTATTCGTTCATTTCACCGACGTTACCGTTCCCACCTACCGCAAGCGCGGCTACGTGGGTTCCGTGTCCGAACTCGTCGTCGAGTTCACTGTCGCTAGTGAAATCCTTGCTGTACTTGAATCTGCTGCTAAGAAGGCCGCCGGAAAATGATGAGTGTCCACGGTGAATTCCGGAATCCAGGATCGCGATCCCGATCCCCTTACCGTCATAGTTCCCCGACACACTTCTCATGCTGAGTACCCGGTCGTATCCTCGATATGACCGAAGGAGACCATCTCGTGGTCGAGCGAAAGGTGTCTGGCGGACCGATCAGCGGCAATTGTCTGCGCAAGCGAAAGCGGTAGGTTGAGCTCAAGAACCCCCATATTTGCAGCCTCGCTTCTGATCTCGATGCCGTGACGGCCAAGCAGGTCCCTGAGAGATCCCGAGCGCACATCGTCGGCCTGCAATATCACGCTGACGATTTCATTGGGTGACCGCTTAGCGATCGCCTCGCTCAGATCCGGAGAGATCTTTGACCCTACGAACGGATCTTCGAGCGTTTCACGATCTGCCTCAACATCCACCTTTGTGAAACGTTTTCTGAGGATCGGATCGGTCGCGACGATCCTTTCAAAATCCGCATTTGTACCAGAGGTTATGACGATCAAGGATCCTGACTCGACCGCTTCTCTCAGGCTTTTAGCTGCGGCTGCACCCATCGAAGGATTCACCCGCGCGAATGCGTCGAGCTCGAAGACATCCAGAATGCCCTTCTCTCTGCCCGACGTGATCGATTCGACAGCCTGTTTGACAAGCGCGTCGAATACTGCCGGATCTCCGTCTGAATCTTTGACCAATGCCGGTATATCAAGCCTGTACAGCCGTTTCTTTTTGAGCTTTGAAGGCACCCTCTCGCTCGAGATCCGATAAGCGAGATTATCGACGATCGCCGAATGGCTGAGGTAATACTCGCCAACCAGGACGGCATTCCCGGATACGGACCTGGAAAGCACCGACGCAACGTCGGCGACCTCCTTGTCGAGCCCGTTGGCGTTCGCCAGAGCACTTGACTCCGCGAGCGACGTCACATCGATCAGGTACCCGGACTTCTTTGCGCCGTCTGCACCTTCAGCGGAGTCAGCCGCACGCATTTGTGAATTTACCGGAATTCCAGACCAGCTTAAGGCCAGCACAAGAACACCGAGAACTGCGAGGAAAGATAAAGCTCTTGTTTTCATATGCGACTCACTCCCAAGGAGTTTCTGAACGTCATTTGGAACTGTTAGGGTCCGCACACCAATGGGCAATCCGTATGCCGCTATTTCAAGGTCTCACAACCCCTTTGTTTAGTGCGTTTCGTGAAGTTTCGGCCGAGAAGCATTTAGCGGTTAGGTCAAAACCTGCCTGATTGACCGGGTGAATCATTCAATCTGACCGAGAGAACGCGTCCCGTTTATCTCGAGCCTGGATTTAGAAGTTCTTCAATGTGGGAATAGAATGTAGGCGGATCTGCCGTTTCAGCTTGGGATTTCGCGGCTCTACGGCAATGCTGTGCGGTAAGCCTCCGGCTGACCGTAATTCGTCCAGCACGACTACTCTGCGCCGCGTAGCGGCGTGATCTCCTTGTAAGTCGCTACGCGATGCAGTCTCAACAGAATCGCGATCAACCTGCCCCTTTCCCCAATAATTAGAAATATCCTCGTGAATTGCTCTATAATGTCGCCCTACACCGATCAGAGGCGCAAGCGCCCGGGTTCTTTGAATTGACGAGCAAGGTTGGCCGCTCCAAATGCGGCCGGGCAGGATCAGGCAAAAGGGGTCACCACCGAATGGATAATGGTTCTATGAAACACGAGCCCTTCGTGTCGAGGGACATCATCGACCGAAAATGGGTAGATATTAATGTGCCCTGCCAGTCCGCCTGTCCTATCAGGACGGACATTCCGGGTTACATCGAAGCGATAATCCACGAGAATTACGAAAAAGCTTACGAGATAAACCGCCTGGATAACGTCTTTCCCGGCGTCCTGGGAAGGGTGTGCCACAGGCCCTGCGAACCGGTTTGCCGACACGGCCGAGAAGGACTAGGGGACCCGGTCCAGATCTGTTTTCTCAAAAGGTCTGCAGCCGATTTCGGGATGGAGGACCTGCGCCCGCAGATCGCTCCGAACGGCAAAACGATCTGCGTGATCGGAGCCGGCCCGGCCGGTCTCACCGCCGCGAACGACCTCGCATTGCTCGGATATTCAGTAACAGTTATCGAACAGTATGAAGAACCCGGCGGAATGATGCGCTACGGCATCCCGCAATTCCGACTTCCCGCCGACATCGTCCGCACAGACATCAAATCCATCACGGACCTGGGAGTCGAGATAAAATGCAACACCCGCATCGATTCCTGGGAAGCACTCGACGATCTGAAAGCGGAATACGACGCCGTGATCGTTTCGGGAGGCTGCATGCTGCCGACGATGTTCGGTCTGCCCGGAAAGGACGCCGAAGGCGTGTTCTGGGGCCTTGATTTCATGATGCAGGCGAACCGCGACGAGCTCGAGGTCCTGCCGAAGAAGACGGTAGTCATAGGCGGAGGCTTCACCGCGCTCGATTGTGCGAGAACTTCATATCGGATCGGAGCCGAGGCGACGACTATCGCGTATCGCAGGACGATCGAGTTTATGCAGTTCTCCGGCGAGGAAGAACTTCATCATCTGGCTGAGGAAGAGATCGACCTCCAGCTTCAGGTTTCGCCTGTCGAAATAGTCGTTGAAGACGGAAAGGCTGTCGGGATAAAGCTGATAAAGAACGAGATCGGCGAAGGCGGAAAGATGTCCGCTGTCGAAGGTTCCGAATACGTGATCGAGGCAGACACGGTCATCCTCGCGATCGGCCAGACGGCCGAGGAACTCGAAGGCGTCGATGTAAAAGACGAGTCAGTGCCTGAAAGCAAAGGCAATCTTTTCATGGCGGGCGATTTCCGGAACGGATCCGGAACCGTGATCGGGGCTTGTGCGGACGGCAGAAAAGTCGGCCAGAAGGTCCACGAAATGCTTTCGGGAGAGAAATTCGAAGAGATCGTCGAGATCTCCGAGGTCCCGATCAAGTCACTTCCGAGAAACCGCGAGCACGATTTCATTCCTCCCGAAAAGATGCCTACGATCCCGGTCGCCGAACGCACACAGACCGCGGAAGTGGAAACCGGTCTCCTGAATGAGCAAGCGCACACCGAAGCTCATCGATGCTACCTCTGTCATTACAACTTCCAGATCGATCTCGACCGATGCATCTACTGCATGAAGTGCATTGACGTGATGCCCGTCGACTGCATCCATCTCGCAAAAGACATCACTCTCGGCGAGGACGGAAGCATCAATTACGAGAGGACGAAGAACTGGGAAGAGGTCGAAGCGATCGCGATCGACAATGACGAGTGCATACGCTGCGGCAACTGCCTAAACGCCTGCCCGGTACACTGCATATCTGTTTCGAAATATCACCTGAAAACAGTTGTCCAGCCGGTGCAGATCACAAGAGAACGGCCTGAGGCCGGAACGGAGGTGGCTGCCTGATGAAGAAACAGCACGCCACAGTACGTTTTTGCGGCATCGCAGGTGACGGCATCGTCACCTCCGGCAAGGTCTTTTCGGGCGCCGCCGCGGATATGGGCCTCGATGTTCTCGTCAATGACAACTTCAGCGCCGAGATCCGGGGGCTCGGAAAAAGCACTACCGATATTCGTGTCTCTCCGACGCGCGTACGCTCTATGGGCGACGGAATCGACGCACTCGTCGCGATGTCGGTCGCCGAATCGATACCCGAGATCAAGGACATCACAGAACACGGTTTTGTTATCTTTGACTGCGAAAACGATCCAGATACACGGAAAGAGCATGGTCTTGAGGAATACATTCCCGAGAACCTTGGATCGTTCGCGGTGCCTCTCAAGCGGCTTTCCAACGAGAACGCGCGTTCGACGATCGCGAGGAACATCGTGTCGATGGGCGCACTCAGCTACCTGCTCGGCCTGCCACCCGATATATTCACCGAACTCATCGACCGAAAGCTCTCGAAAAAGGGTGAAAAGGTAGTTCAGCGAAATGTCGACGCGTTCATGGCGGGGCGTTCGTACTGCGACGAGCATTACGGACCGCACACGACGCTCGACACGCCCAAAGATCCGGAACCAAAGAAGCTCGTAACCGGAAACCAGGCCGTCGCACAAGGCGCGCTCGACTGCGGTCTGAAGTTCTTTGCCGGTTATCCAATCACGCCGGCAACCACCATCATGGAGATCGTGGCCAAGGAGCTGCCAAAACTGGACGGCTGGATGCTGCAGGCTGAGGACGAGATCGCGGCCATCGGTGCCGTTCTCGGAGCCTCGTTCGCCGGAAAACGCGCGATGACCTCCACTGCCGGTCCGGGGCTCGCTCTGATGAGCGAGATGATCAACATGGGCGTGATGTCCGAGGTTCCGCTTGTGATAGCAAACGTCCAGCGCGGAGGTCCTTCGACCGGATTGCCGACAAAAGTTGAACAGGGTGATCTGAACATCGCGATGTACGGCGGTTCGGGCGATTCACCGCGCGTTGTGATGGCACCGACGAACGCCGAGGAATGCTATTCCGGCATTCAGTACGCTTTCGATATAGCCGAGCGTTTTCAGACGCCGGTCATCTTCCTCAGCGATCTTTTCCTCGGGCAGAGGACCGAGGTCGACCGGATCGAACGAAGGGTCGAGCGCGACCGGAGCACACGCGTAAAGCCTACAAATGACGAACTGACCAGTTACAACAGGTTCGCCGACACTGAGACGGGGATCTCGCCGTGGGTGATTCCGGGAGAGCCAGACGCACTGTATTCAGTAACCGGTCTGGAGCACTCCGAAACGGGAAATCCGAATTTCGACGCACAGGTCCATCTCCGGATGCAGGAGAAGCGATACAGAAAATTCGAGACGCTTCAAAAGGAATTGCCAAAGCCGCAGGTCATAGGCGATCTAGATGCGGAGATAGGCCTTTCTTGCTGGGGGTCTGTCCGAGGAGCTGTGATCGAAGCGATGGACATCGCACGCGAGGAAGGCGTGAAATCAAAGATGATCGTTTCGATGATGATCAATCCTCAGCGCGAAGACGACTTCCGGGCCTTTTTCGAGTCCTGCAAAGAAGTGATCATTCCCGAGATGAACCATAGCGGTCAGTACGCCGCCTTGATGAAATCGCGATACGGGATACGACCGCGCGAGATGCATTTTCCTGGAGTGACACCGGTCAGCCCGAGAAAGATAGCAGACAAAATTAAAGAGGTACAAAATGAACTTGCTACAGAAACGCCACGTCTTGCAATCGTTTGAGCGTGCAAAGGCTACCAAAGCGCGGAAACACCGCGATACATTGCCGACCTGGTGTCCCGGATGCGGCCACTTCACGCCCCTGCAGGCTCTTTACGAGGCGATGGAAGACCATGCGATCGAGTCGAAAGACTTCGTTCTCGTCTCGGGCATAGGCTGTTCCGGCAGGTTCCCTTTCTTTATCAAGGGCTTTGGCCTTCACGGCCTTCACGGCCGTGCGGTTCCGATCGCGACTGGCGTAAAGCTGGCGAACCCGGAGCTTGAAGTAGTTATCGTCGGCGGCGACGGAGACGGTGTGGGTATCGGCGGAGGCCATTTCCCGCACGCGGCGCGGAGCAACTTCGATCTCACGTATCTTCTGCTCGATAATGCGATCTACGGGCTTACAAAGGGCCAGACATCGCCGACCTCGCCGATGGGAATGGTCAGTTCGACATCGCCTTACGGAAACATTTCGAAGCCCCTGAATGCCTCCACGATGGCACTGACGTATGGAGCGACCTTTGTCGCTAGAGTTTTTTCGCAGGATCGCGACGAGTGCACAAAGCTGATAGGCGACGCGATGAAGCACAAGGGCTTCTCGCTTGTTCACGTCCTTTCACCGTGTATCGAGTTCCACAAGACGGTGACGTACGACAGCGTCCAGGACGAGGTCGCGAGACTGCCAGAGGATTACGAACCGACCGACCGCGTCCAGGCACTCGTGCTGTCGGAAAGCACCGATCCTATTTACACGGGACTGTTCTTGAAAGAGGACGCTCCGTCTTATCTTGATCGGGTTGCGGAAGTCAGGAAACAGTTTGAGGCGCCGGTGATTGCGTAGTTTCGAGTCTCAAGTTCCAAGTTCCAAGTTCCAAGCGGGATCGTATCTCAGTGTTCGCGTAGCGAACCCGTATCTTAGCCGTGGCCTTCAGGCTTCAAGAAGTACTGAGAAGAGAGTACTGAGGACAGAGTGTCGCGTTCGCGTAGCGAACCCGTATCTTAGCCGTGGCCTTCAGGCCACGGAAATCGAGAATAGAATATATTGAGTCGCGTAGCGACGTCTCTCTTCAGTGGCCTTTGTGTTCACCTTCGTGACCTTTGTGGCTAATTATATCTCGCAAACTCAGCACGCGGCGTAATAACTAACCACAGAGAGGCACGAAGGAACACGAAGCTTCAGATAATGCCCGTCGCTGGCGCTCCGGGTGATTGCGTATTCTGATTATGCCCGTCGCTGGCGCTTCGGGTTCCGATTTCTCAGCACTCATTTCTCAGCACTCAGTACTTTCTTCAGCGCTTCCCCAGTATAAGAGCCCTTCTTCTTCGCCACCGCTTCCGGCTTTCCTTTCGCGACCACCTTTCCGCCGCCTTCGCCGCCTTCCGGTCCGAGGTCGATGATGTAGTCCGCTGATTTGATCACGTCCAGGTTGTGCTCGATAACGATCACCGAGTTCCCCTTCTCAACAAGACGGTGCAGCACATCGAGGAGCTTACGAACGTCCTCAAAATGCAATCCCGTCGTGGGTTCGTCGAGAATGTAGATCGTCTTGCCGGTCGCACGTTTTGAAAGCTCTTTCGAGAGTTTGATCCTTTGCGCCTCGCCGCCGCTGAGGGTCGTAGCAGACTGCCCGAGCTTGATATATCCAAGCCCGACATCCAAAAGTGTTTGCAATTTCTTCTTTATCTGAGGAATGTTCTCGAGGACCGGAAGTGCGTCCTCGATCGTCGTGTCCAGTAGATCGGCGATCGAAAGCCCTTTGTACTTAACTGCCAGCGTCTCTCGGTTGTAGCGCTTCCCCCGGCAGACATCGCACGTAACATAGACGTCAGGCAGGAAGTTCATCTCGACCCGCTTCATTCCCTGTCCCTCGCACGGCTCGCAACGGCCCGCCTTTACGTTGAATGAAAACCTGCCGGACTTGTAACCGCGCTCCCTGGATTCCGGAAGCATCGCGTACAGTTCGCGAATCGGCGTGAATACGCCTGTATATGTAGCCGGATTCGAGCGCGGAGTGCGGCCGATCGGCTTCTGGTCGATCTCGACGATTTTGTCGACATTGTCGAGACCATTGATCCCGTCGTGCTCGAGTGGAATCGCGTTCGATTTGTAGATGTGTTTTGCGAGCGACCGGTACAGGATCTCATCAACCAGAGTCGATTTGCCGGAACCGGAAACGCCTGTAACTACGGTCAGAACTCCAAGAGGAAAGGCGACCGTGACGTTCTTTAGATTGTGGCCACGCGCTCCCTTGACCGTGATCTTCTTGCCGTTCGGTGAACGGCGTTTCTTCGGGATCTCGATCTTCTTCTCGCCCGACAAATACTTTCCTGTCAGCGACAACTTCGCGTCTGAGATCTTCGAGGGCGGGCCTTGTGCTACGACTTCGCCGCCGTGAGTGCCAGCGGCAGGACCAAGATCGACCACGAAATCCGCCTGCTCGATCGTTTCCTCGTCGTGTTCGACAACAAGAACAGTATTACCAAGGTCCCGGAGCTCCCGGAGCGTCCCAAGCAGTTTCTCATTGTCTCTCGGATGGAGCCCGATCGATGGTTCGTCGAGTACGTACAGAACGCCGCGGAGCCTCGATCCGATCTGCGTCGCAAGCCGTATCCTCTGGCCTTCACCTCCTGAAAGTGTCGCCGACGCGCGGTCAAGCGTCAGATAGCCGAGCCCGACCGAATCGAGGAACCTCAAGCGGTCGACTATCTCCCTTAGAACAAGCCCTGCGATTGTCTCCTCGCGTTTATCGAGCTTGATCTTCTTAAAGAGCTTATACGATTTTGAGATCGGAACACTGACATAGTCTCCTACGCCCTTTCCGCCGACCTTCACTGCCAGGCTTGCGCGTTTTAGACGGTGGCCCTCGCATTCCGGACATACGACCGGTGAGATCATCGCCTCAAGTTTCTGGCGGACCTTTTCCGACCCGGCTTTATGGAGTCGGTCACGCATTACTTTCACGACGCCGTTCCATTCCTGCCGATGCGTCTTGCGATAGAACCGCATCGCGACCTTACCTTCTACGCCGTGAAAAAAGTCGTCCTTTATCTTCTGCGGAAGGTCCTTGTAAGGTGTATCGAGAGTGACGTTCTTCTTGTTCTTTCGGTTATAGAGCTTTATGAGGCCTTCGAGCGCGCCCTTGAAATAGCTTGAAGCGAGCTTGTCGACATCATCTACAAGCGGGAGTTCGTTGGCCGGAACAGATTCGTCCGGAATCAGCTTCGCCGGATCGACCTCGGCGACCTCGCCGATGCCCTCGCACCTGCTGCAGGCCCCGAATGTCGAATTGAAAGAGAAGGAGCGCGGCTCGAGCGGAGCGATGTTGACGCCGCAATTAACGCACGCCATCTTCTCGGAGTAAAGCTCTTCCTCGCCATCGATGACCGCAACCTGCACTGCCCCGTTTCCAAGTTTCAGTGCTGTCTTCACCGATTCCGAAAGCCTTTCCTCCACGCCTTCTTTCATCAGAAGCCGGTCAACGACGACCTCGATCGTGTGGTTCTTGCGCTTGTTAAGGACGATCTCTTCGTCAAGGTCGCGCAGTTCGCCGTCGATCCTCGCACGTATGTAGCCTTCCTTGTGAAATTTACGGAGTTCCTTTTTAAATTCGCCCTTTCTGCCGCGCACTATCGGCGCAAGTATCATCACGCGTTCGCCCATCGGCAGATCGAGGATCGTGTCAATGATGCGGTTTACCGATTGGCGTGTGATCGGGAGGTCGCAGTTCGGGCAATGAGAAACACCTATCGAAGAGAAAAGAAGGCGGACGAAATCGTAGATCTCGGTAACAGTTCCAACTGTCGATCTCGGCGATCTTGAAACGGTCTTCTGTTCTATTGAGATTGCAGGCGATAGTCCTTCGACCGAATCGACATCAGGCCTTTCAAGCTGGTCAAGGAACTGGCGCGCGTACGCGGACAGGGATTCTACATAGCGGCGCTGGCCCTCTGCGTAGATCGTATCGAAAGCGAGCGACGACTTTCCCGAACCCGACAAGCCGGTAATGACCGTGAATTTGTCGCGCGGTATATCGATGTCGATGTTCTTGAGATTGTGCTGACGCGCCCCGCGCACGGAGATCTGCTTTATACCCATTCCCAGTCCCACAGCCAAGAATTCCGAGGAGATCCAAATCTTCGATTTTAACAACCGGCAATCACAGTTCCAAGTTCCGGGTTCCAAGTTCCGAATCGGAGCGCACGCGTCCCGCGTGAAGCGGAAGAGGAGAGGGACACAGATGAACACGGATAAGAAAAGATGGATGAATGCGCGTTTGTTAAGCGCCGACTCAGGGCCGTCGCGCGAACTCCAGTTTGCGCCTTTTTTATTTTGGCATTGGGGACGCGACAAGCTGAAGCTTGTCGGACTGATCGAAAGGTGACGCCGCTACGCGGCTGAATGATCGGGGCGGGCTGTTACCGCGGGCTGAAGCCCACGGCAAAGGTACACCGTCGCTTCGCGACATGGAAACTAGAATTCCGTAGTGACAGGCAGTGAAATCCTATCCATCCTGTATATCCTGTTTTTTTCTCTTCGCTTTGCTCAATGCAGGCGGGAGACAGATCTCAAAGTTCAGATTTCAGAACTCAGAATGAAAAAGAGCAACGTATAACCTTTGTTTCCTCAAGAAAACTGCGAAGTTCGTCAGTAGCAACCAACAATCCTACCCATCCTGTCAATCCTGTTTTTTCTCTTCTTGAGAACTAGGTAGCTTTGCCCTGGTTAGCCACCGCTTCCTGAAGCTTCTTGATCTCTTCCGGATCGCCAAGGTAATAGCTCTTAATCGAGTTCAGGTCGTCATCCAGTTCGTAAACCAGAGGGATGCCGGTCGGGATGTTGAGCCCCACGATCTCTTCGTCAGGAACGTTGTCAAGATACTTGACCAAAGCTCTCAGGGAATTCCCGTGTGCAGAAATGATCACGCGTTTGCCGGCCCTGATCTGCGGCTCGATCTCGTTCTGCCAATACGGTACAAACCGATCGACCGTGTCCTTCAGGCATTCCGTCAGGGGGAATTTCCCGCCATCGAAGTCCCTGTAGCGAGGATCTTTCCTGTCGTTCCTGGGATCGTCTTCCTCGAGTTCCGGCGGCGGGACATCGTAGCTTCGGCGCCATATGTGGACCTGTTCTTCGCCGACCTTGGCTGCCATCTCGGCTTTGTTAAGACCCTGAAGATCGCCATAATGTCTTTCATTCAGACGCCACGACTTGCGAACCGGCATCCACATCGTGTCCATTTCGTCGAGGATTATCCAGAGCGTTCGGATCGCGCGCTTCAAGACCGATGTGTAGGCGATGTCGAACTCGAACCCTTCTTTCAAGAGTGTCTCGCCGGCGGTTTTCGCCTCAAGGCGCCCTTGCTCCGTGAGATCAACATCTGTCCATCCGGTGAACCGGTTAGTCTTGTTCCATTCACTTTGTCCGTGCCGGACGAGTACCAATTTATACATATCTGTAAGTTCCAAATTCCAAGTTCCGGGTTCCGAGTCTTACGTATCAGGTTTCAGGGATCAGGTATCAATGCTCAATAAACACGGATCGGTTGTCGGTGATCTCGTTTAAGAGATCAAGTGTCTTTGAATTCAGGGGATCTCTTTTGGGACACAAAGCAACCTGATCGAAAACCAGTGAAAGTTCCAATTGCCTTCAATTGTCAATTATCCACTCTCAATTATCCACCCCTCATTCCAATCTCTGTGCTCTCAATGCTCTCTGTGGGTCATTCCTACTCCTTGCAAATGAGCCTGGACCTCACCGATCAGGTATAACGAACCGGTCACGAGTATCAGGCCATCGCCCGCAAATGCCCGCGCAGTTTCGACTGCCTCCGAAACGCTCGAAGCCTCGGTTACTGATCTCAGCGCAATGTCAGCCGGCACCGAGCCCGCGAGTGCCCTCGTGGTCATCGCTCTCGGATTCTCAGGCTTGACGAATATCAGGTTGTCAGCCAAGGGAAAAAGTATCTTCGAGATCTCGGAAATGTCTTTTCCGGTCATCGCTGCGAACATCATCGTGATCGGCTCATCAATGTTTTCTTCGATATATGCCCTCAGCGCCTTTGCGCCAGAAACATTGTGCGCGCCGTCGAACAGAATGCCGACTCGGTACTCCAGTCGCCCTTTGTGCGAGACCTTTTCGAGGCCGCGCGAGACATCGTTAGGGCAGATATCGAACCCCTGGCGCGCAAGCGCTTCAGCTACGGCGATCGCAGTCCGCGCGTTGTCGACCTGATGGCGGCCTTTCAGACCCAAAGTGACGCTCTCGTACCGTGCGTATTCTGAGATAAAGGTTACGGTTCCGTTAAGGTCTTTGGCAGTGACTGAGGATGAATCGATCGGCTCGATCCCGAACTGCCCGCATCTGGCTTCTATAACTTCCAACGCCTCCCGATTCTGATCCGATACTACGACCGTGCTGTCTTCGCTAATGATCGCGGCCTTCTCGGAAGCGATCTCGCGGATCGTCGCGCCGAGCGTGTTCATATGATCGAGGTCGATCGGCGTAATGACCGCAACTTCCGAATTTGCGGCGGTAGTCGCGTCAAACCGGCCTCCTAGTCCCGTTTCCAGGATCGCAAGATCAACATTGGCCTCAGCAAACGCAAGAAGAGCAATCGCAGTCACGTGCTCAAAATATGTCGGAAGCGCCTGCAGCCTCCCTTCAGCCACAAGCTCCTCGCCTTTCT
Organism: Acidobacteriota bacterium; assembly: GCA_003385635.1. Lineage (GTDB taxonomy): Bacteria > Acidobacteriota > Blastocatellia > Pyrinomonadales > Pyrinomonadaceae > Aridibacter. The sequence continues at coordinate 2,078,369 of QQUY01000001.1, forward strand.
CGCGTACGATCGTCGTATACCGTGCAAACTCATCCTCGGAAATGTCCTTGCCCCCGATTCGGACCCTTTCGGTTATCGAGACAAGATGCGGTGAAGTGTTCAGTCCGATCTTAAAACCGGCCTCAAGACAGATTGCTTCCAGGAATGCACACACCGACCCCTTCCCGTTTGTCCCTGCGACCTGCACCTTCAGGAATTTTTCCTCCGGGTGATCAAGAGCCTCTAGCAGTATCTGCGTATTCTCGAGCCCAAACTTCTTTACCGAAAGTTCAAAGCCGAGGCTTAAGAGGTAATCTTGGGATTCCGCAAAGTTCATTTCCAAACGTATGCGGTCAGCCCACTAGTCGGCGGTGATAGTTGATCTGCCCGAGGTGATAATTGAGGTGGGTAAGGAGATGCGCGATCATCCACGCATTTGAAACGGTCTTTCCGCCGAACTGCTCGGGGAAGTCGTTCCTCAGATCTTCATCTGACATCGAATCAAGAACGTCTTGGACGACGCCGGCGGCATTTCTCAATGCATCGGAGACCGCTTCTCGAGAAGCGCCCTTTGAAGAGAATTCCAGATCGCGATTGCGCTCGTAATCCGAACTCCCTAGCACACTTCCAAAGAAATGATTGATGTTCCCTGCAAGATGAAGCCCTAAATTGCCGCCCGAATTATTGATCCCTTCCCTGACTTCCCAGAGCGATTCGTCTGAAGGATAGGAATCGATCTCCTCGGCGGCCGATCTGAGGTCGCGCACGAACAGATCTCTTATCGAATGGTTGAGCATCGGAGGCAGGCAGGACGCTAGTCGTCCTTCTTCATCATGAAATCGAGCAGGCGAACGATCGTCTCTTTCATCTCACGGCGATCGACGACCATGTCGAGCATTCCGTGCTCGAGAAGGAACTCAGACCTTTGAAATCCTTTCGGGAGCTTCTGGCGGATCGTCTGCTCGATCACCCTCGGGCCGGCGAATCCGATCAACGCTTTCGGTTCCGCGAGGATGACATCGCCGAGCATCGCAAAACTCGCCGTCACTCCGCCGGTTGTGGGATCCGTAAGGATCGAGATGAACGGAAGCCCTTTGTCGTGAAGCTTTGCAAGAGCGACTGAAATCTTCGCCATCTGCATCAGCGAGAGCGTGCCTTCCTGCATCCTTGCTCCGCCAGAGGCTGAAAAAACGATCACGGCGCCGTTTGTCTTGAGCGCACGTTCAATAAGCCGCGTTATCTTTTCGCCGACCGCCGAACCCATCGAGCCGCCGATGAACGACATGTCCATTGCACCGGCATAAACCTTATGGCCTCCTACCAGGCCCTTTCCGGAAATGATCGCTTCGGGAAGACCCGATTTCTTCTGGGCTTCCTTGATCCGGTCCTTGTAAGGCTTGGAATCGACGAAATCGAGCGGATCTCCGGAAACGACCTCTTCGTCGAGCTCCTCGTACGCGCCGTCGTCGAACAGAAGTTCGAGTCTTTCGCGTGCGCCAAGCCGCAAGTGATAGCCGCAGTGAATACAGACGTGGTTCGAATCCTTAAGCTCGCGCTTGTAGAGCGCAGTGTCGCACTCGGAGCATTTTACAAAGATGCCCTCGGTCTTAACCGTTTGATCTTCGCCTTTCGACTGGCCCTCGATCTTCGGTTTATCTCTGCGAAACCATGACATATTGAGTTTCGATTGTAGTTACAGCGTTTCCGCTTTAGCAAGTCGGAACAAGGGTCAGGAAAGCACGGACAGCATCTCTCCGTGTATCTTTCCGTTGGTTGCGCATAGCGGAGGCCTGTAGATATCGATCTCCGAACCGTCGTAATACGAGATCTTTCCGCCCGCCTCTTTGATCAGCAGAACCCCGGCGGCAATGTCCCACGGGTTGAGGCCTTCTTCCCAAAAACCGTCGAATCGTCCACAAGCGACGTACGCAAGATCGATCGCCGCGGAACCGTCGCGCCTTACAGCACGGGAAGCAAGAAGCATTTCCGTGAAATGGCGAGCAAAATCCGTACGCTTCGAGATGTCGTAGGGAAATCCGGTAACAAGCAGTGAATCGAGAAGTTTGTCGGTCTCTGATACCTCTATCCTCTTATTGTTCAAGCTGGCGCCCCTTTCCTTCTCAGCCGAGAACATCTCGTCCCGGGTCGGATCGTAGGTAACACCGATCACGATCTTGCCTTCGTGTTCAAGGGCGATCGTCACGCAAAAACAGGGATAGCCATGGGCGTAGTTTGTGGTTCCGTCAAGCGGATCAATTATCCATTTTGAAGAGCCATCGCCGATCTCCACCGCCTTGCCCGATTCCTCGGCAAGTATCGAGTGCCTGGGATAGTGCGTCTTGATCTTTTCGACGATGAACTTCTCGGACGCGAGATCGGCCTCTGTGACAAGATTTATCTCGCCCTTCTTATGCACACCGATGTTGCGCCCGAACTTTTCGAGCAAAATGTTTCCCGCCTCTCTGGCGGTCTCCATCGCAAAATTGAGCATATCCGAAATAGTAAGGACCGGTCCTTTCCGCTCTCAGAGGCAGAACCGATCCCTTCCTTGCTTGTCTACCTTTACCAGTTACTTTTCTTCCGTCTGCGGCCTTCCCACGTCCTGCAATTGCTATCCGAAGAACCGGCTTAGCCAACCCTTTTCATCTTCTGAATCGACAATGTGCGCAAGCTCACCTGCATCAAGCCAGACGCCCGAACAGGAATCACACATGTCGATCGCAACACCTTCATACTCCTTTTCAAAAAGATGTCCGTCACACTTCGGGCAGTCAAGCTCAAGGGCCTTTGTGTCATCGTCCTCGAGCTTTGCCTTCATCTTCTCGATCAGCTCTTTCTCTTTCTGACGAAAATACTCGTTCTCTAGCGCCCGGCCGCGTTCTTCAAGGGTGTCCGACATACAGTGTTCTTCTCCGTTCTTAATTGTTTTGAGATCTGAAACAGAAAAATAGCAGAGTGCAGATGAACTATCAAAATGCGGCTTCAGCAGGGGTTGGATCGGGACAATGCTTGGACTGACCTTGGGACTGTGGAGTATGGGCGATATCAGTCACCCCTCGCTTTAGCGGGCGGCTACGCGGCCTTACATCCGAAAAAAGGGGCTTCAGCCCTTACCTACGCATTAGTCCTGTGAATCGCAGAACTTGTTCGCTGCCGCGCCCTTCTGGCGCGCCGGATGGTTTTCCGCTTGCGAGTTTTCGAATCCGCCCATTTCGACACCTGCTGAATCGGACGCCATTCGTATTCCTCGTGAGGCTGGACTTCGCTCGATGCCTGGTTCAGCTTCAATGTGCCGACGGCAAAAGCAAACACGATCGCGTTAAAGACAACTCCTACAGAGATCACAAGCCAGCCCGGGGCAAGTCCGACCGCTGCCCTTTCTAGAAACACCTCGAATGATGGGGTTGGGAAGGGGTGAAGATATACTTTCAGGGTCCAGCTTAGGGCCAGCAGAACGAAGATCCATATGTAGTTGCTTCGGAGTCGCCTCCCTATCGCCTCCCATTCGCTGATAGTGAAATGCGGGTCTATCAAGTCTCCAGATACGTGCTCCGCCCATTCCTTGTCCGGGGGAATCGCCCTGTACGAAAGCATGGGCGCAAAATAGCCGGTTTCCAGCACACGCACCCGGTTTGCCCATACCTCGTAGTAACGGTAGCGCCTGGCCTCCATCAAGAGGAAGATCGCGACAAGGATCGAATTGATCGGAATCGCAAAGTGCGGATTGTCTGCTGAGCTGAATACGAAAGAAAGTGTCGCACCTGCCGTAATGACGGCCCAGTTCGTGGTCGCGTCGAGCCTGGTGCGCCAGGTGTTCGATCGGGACACCTCACCGCGATAGAAGTGGCACATCGCGGTGTTGAACTCACCGAGCTCAAGCTTTTGTGGGATTGCGGTCGGATCGGTCTTCGGCTTTTGCTTACGTTCTCGGACCTCTTCTGTAAGGGCTACGAGATCAGGATTATCGCTATGAAGTCTGAGGCCTTTACCAAACGTGTCCTCGTTTTCCTGGATGGGATCGCTCATCGTTCCGGGGGGGCATTAGGAACTAAAAATCGCCAGGACGGCGATTACTATCTTTATTATACACTTGTGCACAAAAGTTTGCCGATCCCGGTAAAGGATCCCAAGGGAACAGAAGGCGAATAGGCCGCAAACTTGACACCCGAAAGCGCGAAACCTATATTTCCTGTTTGTCCTTTGCACCCGCCAGGCGCGCTTCTGATGACAGATACGGACGAGAAAATGATGAAGCTGGCGCTTGAGGCTGCCAGGGCTGCGGGAGCACAGGGAGAAGTCCCCGTCGGAGCCTGTGCCGTTGATGATCAAGGCGAGGTGGTTTCGGTCGCGGGAAATGCGCCGATCTCGACTTGCGATCCGACGGCGCACGCAGAGGTTCTGGCACTCAGAGCGGCGGCTAAGAAGACGGGCAATTATCGGTTGACTGGGTTCACGGTTTATACGACCATTGAACCTTGTGTCATGTGCGCAGGAGCTCTCGTAAATGCAAGAGTGGCGCGCCTCGTATTTGGCGCACCCGACGAAAGGTTCGGGGCTGTGAGATCGATTTACAGGCTCTGCGACGACAGTTCTTTGAATCATCGAATCGACGTGGTTTCAGGGGTCCTTGAGAGTGAATGCTCGGAGTTGATGAGCTCTTTCTTCAGGGAACGCCGGAAAGAGAAAGCGTAGACTTTCTGGCCGCGTCCGCCGTAAACGGAGAGGTGCGAGAGTGGTTGAATCGGGCGGTCTCGAAAACCGTTGTGCCTTTACGGGTACCGTGGGTTCGAATCCCACCCTCTCCGCCATTATCTGATCGCCAAATACAGACTTGCGTGGTATCTCACGCAATTGCAGAAAACCCGGAAGAATGAAGAGACTGAATGCACACACCTCGATCTCGAGCTTGCTCGGGATTCTTTTACTTCTGGGCGCAGGTCTGGGCTGCAAGCAGATAACCGACGCAGTTCGTGAAGGGACCTCGGACCTTGAGTCAGGCTCGTCCGAGGAATACTCTGCGGACCCGGCTGCGGGCAATTCGGATGTGAGCGTTGCCGCGATCACCGAAAAGACGAACCTTTATGTTAGCAAGTGCTACAACTCGTATTCAGCAAGGATCGTCGACAGCTACAACCGCTATGGCTCGTGGGTAAAGGATATGGATGCCGGTCCCACCGGAAACGAGCGGATCATCTATGGGCTCTACGATGTGAACGGGGACGGGACCGACTGCACCAATGCGATAAAGGAAGCCGAAGGAAGCGATCCCGACCTCCCCGAGGTCGAGTCTGCGGCGTCTGAGTATTCTGATGCGCTGGCCGACGTCATCAAGCAGATCAGGCGGGTTCACGATTACTACGACCGCGAGGATTACAAGGACGACGATTTCGAACTCGGCAAGCGGGCGCACCCGGACCTGATAGCTGCCTTTAACAAGTTTCGCGAGGCGAACGACGTCTTCGGCAAAAGGGTCGACGAACTCGAGGACAAGGCCGCAAGTCTTCAGTTGGAAGCGATCAAGGACAATCCGGAACGGCGGTTTGAGACAGTCGTAATCGAATCTGGTCTCGATGCAAAGAAATTCAAGAGGTTGATCCAGGAAAAGCCGTACGACGATATTACTGTCGACGACCTGAAGCCTTTGATAGACGAGTTCGAAGGAACGATCCAGGAACTGAAAAAAGAATCGAAGGGCCCGATGGCCGGGATGTACATTTCGGAATGCGAGAAGTTCCTTGTTGCCGCGAAGGAACTAATGCGCCGAAAACGGGATGGAACGCCGTTTTCCAGAATTGACAGACTCCAGATTGATTCCGGGGCCGGTTGGATGGTCGAGGGGTCGCCGGACAAAGTGATCTGGGCGTACAATCAGATGATCCAGCGGCGAAAATTTCTCAGGTTTTAGTTCGGACCTGGGGAATCGACAGTTGTTTTTGAAAAGTTTGGAAAGGTGCAGGAGTGGTTGAACTGGCAGCACTGGAAATGCTGTGTGCCCTTTCGGGTACCGTGGGTTCGAATCCCACCCTTTCCGCCAGATTACGGATAGTCGGGAATCAGTCCGTCGGGAACTGAATTACGTCTCCCCGGCATCCGCTTTTTTTATGGCTTCAGGCTCCGCACAAGGTTTGAATTGTGAACCCCGCCAGACCGGGAACGGAGCAACGGTAGCAACTTCATCCTGTGTTGCGGTTAAGTCTGAAGCCTCCAAATTGCTACGCAAGCTTTGTCATCCCTGGTTTGGTACTCAGCCAATCCGATTCAGGGATTACAGTTCATCGTGATCGGCTCCAGGAGGTTCACCGCATCCTTCCGTGACATATCTGCGTTGCACGCTATTTGAACCCGAGCGGTCGCCTTATTCTGAAGGGCTTGTCGTTTAGTCCTTGATTTCCAGCCAATCCATTATCAAGTAAACTAGTCGCTACTGTGCAGACTGACAGCAGAAAACGACGGACTGTGCTGTGGGCAGGTCTGGCCATCGTTACTGGTTTGGCTGTTTGGGCGCTGCTCCGTGTGGAGTTCATCAACAATCTTGACTACTTTGTCTACCTTGAAAGCGCGCAATCTCTGATCTCAGGCCGAACCGATTTTTACTCGTCTGACTTCGCGATCAACCGGTGGTTGGATTACAGATACCCGCCCCTCTTTCTCTATCTCTTTCTGCCATTTGCCACTATGCCTCTCGATCTCGGGGAGTTGGTGTGGACGTGGCTTAGCACACTAAGCTTTATCCTGGCAGCACTCTCTTGGCTGAAACTGCGCGAACGACTTTCAGGAGATTCTTCCAGTATCGCCCTGGTCGCCTTACTTACCTTTGTTGGGCTGTCCAAATACCTGTTTATTGCGCTTCAGAACCAAAACGCAAACATCCTGGTATGGTCCCTTACGATTTTCGGTTTTGTCCTTGCCTACCGGCGAATGGACACAGGCTCCGCTTTCGCGTTCGCCCTTGCCATCAGTGTCAAGATCTTTCCCGTCCTTATACTCCCGTTTCTGCTAGCTCAAAAGCGTCTGAAATTGGTCGCTTTAACCTCGCTTTTCATAATAGTCCTCAACCTGCTGCCGATGGCTCACTTGGGTATGCAGGGAGCGGTCACTTCCAATATCGAATGGGCGCGGCACGTCCTGATAGAGAACGATTACCATACAAAGAATGGTCCGGTAAATTTGTCACTACAAGGTCTGATCCGTCGATATCTGGTCGAAATCGATTATGATTCAGCCGAATTCAACAGCGACTACGAAAACGTCAACCTGATCACGATCAGCGAAGACGGAGCGTTTGGAATATGGCTTGCGATATTCTTCCTGGTCTATTTCGGAACGCTGTTCTTTGTATTGAATCTCCGTAGAAACGGAGGCAGCAATGAGTCGGCGTTTGGGGGTCGTGCATTTCTTTATGAAACGGGGGCAATTGCAGCCCTTGTATTGCTGACCTCCCCCAGAACGAATTCGATGTATCTGATCGGTCTCGCAGTACCGATCTCGGTATTGTCAGGAAGACTATTATCTGAAAAGAGCAAGAGCGCTTGGTCCGCCTATCTATTGACAGTTCTAGTAACCGTACTACTCCCGGTAGCGATTCCCGGAAGTTGGGCGGCAAGGTATTTCGAAGTGCTGGGGGTGGATACCTTCGTTTGTTTCGTTCTCCTTGTGACCATGCTCTACTACCTCCACAAGGAAAGATCTGTTTTGCCTGATCCAGTTCGAGAACCAACTAGTTAGATCCCATTTTTTCTCCACGCCCGGGCCGGAGAGTCTCAACATTTTGATCGTGAGTATCGGTCCAATAGCGTGTACTACAAAGGTGGTGTAGGATAGTCCGAGAATCACTTATCCGCATTGATCAGGAATGACTTACCAGGTTTTAGCCAGAAAATGGCGCCCGCAGGTATTCGAAGAGGTCGTGGGCCAGGAGGCCATTACCCGAACCCTTCGCAACGGCATCGAATCGGGCCGGCTTCACCACGCCTACCTGTTTAGCGGCGCCCGCGGCGTTGGCAAGACCACCACAGCGCGGCTGCTTGCAAAAGCCCTTAATTGCCATAAAAGCGATGGCCCGAATCCTGTCCCCTGCGTTGTAAACTCCGGAGACGCGTGCGAATCGTGTAAGGAGATCGCCGAGAGCCGCTCGATGGACGTGCTGGAGTTTGACGCGGCTTCCCACACAAAAGTGGAAGAGATCCGGGAGATCATTCTCGAAAGCATTAACATAAATCCCGCCCGCGACCGAAACCGCGTCTTTATCATCGACGAGGTCCATATGCTTTCGAAGTCTTCGTTCAACGCTCTTTTGAAGACTCTTGAGGAGCCGCCCGAGAACGTCGTGTTCGTCATGGCGACGACGGAACTTCACAAGGTGCCCGACACGATCACCTCCAGATGCCAGGAGTTCGAGTTCAGGACCATCCCCCTTAAAAAGATCCTTGATCGGCTGACGAAGATCGCAGACGCAGAAAATATCGAGATATCCGAAGACGCTTTGAAAGAGATCGCGAGGTCCGGCGAAGGCTCGATGCGGGACGCTCAAAGCAATTTTGACCAGGTGATCAGTTTCTCGGGCGAAAAGATAACGGCCCAGGAAGTTTCCGAGGCGTTGGGAATTGCCGGCATCGAAAACCTTATAAGCGCAATGTCCTCGATCGCGGAGCAAGATTCTGAGGGGCTCTTGAAGGTCGTGGATGACCTTGTCGTGCGCGGACACGACCTCCGGAACTTCTGCCGTGACCTTATGGGGTTTGTGCGGGATCTGCTTGTATTCAAGATCGCGGGAGATGCGCACGGCTTGCTCGACACGGCAATACTTCCGGCAGAGGAAATGAGGTCTCACGCGGCTCCTTTTCTTGAAGCCGATCTTATCCGTTTTTTCAATTCGCTCGCGGCAACCGAAGCTTCGCTGCGCGATGCCGCAGAGCCGCGGTTCGTGCTTGAGATAGGCCTCGTGAAGCTGTCGGAGATGCGTCGAGTTGCGCCCATCGAAGAACTCTTGAAGCGGTTCGAAGAGCTAACTAAGAGCTCTGACCCCACGGAAACTCCCACAGCCGAAGCCGCGGCCGCGGCCCCGGAAAAAAAAACTTCTGAATCCGACAGATCGGTATTAGAAAGCGCGGCTCCAGCTGATACCGGTGGAATGCCTGCTGTCCAGCCTTCTGAAGCCGGGAAGAATCAGGCGCGACCAGAATCCGAGCCGGATCAATACGACGACCACTCCGGATTGGAAGCCAATCCTTTTGATGGCGAACCGGACTTCGAGCCGGATAGCGGGCGTGATCCTTCTCCCTCGATCGATCCGGTCTCGATGCCGGTGAAGCTCCCCCCGATCTCGTCCGAAGACCTTGAGCACGTTGAAGACTCCTGGCTCGACGACGCGTACGAAAGGGTTCTTGAACGCGAGGGTGATGACTGTATGCCGCTTCCTGGGGCGAGATTTCTCGTCGAGGCCCTCGTTGGGAATGTATCGGAAAGTACCGTGTCAGAAAACGATCCCAACTCGAACGGTTCAGGCTCCGAAACGAACCGTGCGATCGAGATAGTCGAGGAGATGGCCAAGGAAGAGGAGTCGAACGGACGCATTCCCGACCTTCCGGATGATCCTACGCGAGAAGATCTGCTGAAGTACGCAACCGCCCACCCGACAATAAAGAAGGCGCTGAAGCTATTCCGCGGTGAGATAGTTGACGTCCGGAAAGAGTAGTTCCGAGTTCCAAGCTCCGAGTTCCGAGACGGGACCAAGGGCATCCCTGCCCGCAAAGACAGTTCCAAGTTTCAAGTTCCGAATTCCGAGTTGTTCGAGTCGCAAAGCGTTATCTCTGCAGTGCCCTTAAGGCCACGGAATCCGCACGACAAAGTCTTCGACGCCGCGTTGCGGCGGATGGCCGGTGGCGCGAACTTTAGTTTGCGCAGAAACGATTTCGGGAGAAAGGAGCGACAAGCTGAGGCTTGTCGTATAGTCTGCCGCAGGACGGCTCAGTTTTCTCCCATCTTGGAACCCGGAACTCGAAACGCGCAACCAGTCTGCGGGCAAGCCCGCCCCTAAACCGCTTACTGCTCACTTCTTTCAACCTTGAACTGACTTTCCCGGAACTCACCTCCCAATCAAACCGTACACTTTTCCGGAGGTGAGAAATCGATGCGAGAACCTATCATAGCCGGACTCCTAAGCCTTTTGGTCCCGGGACTTGGCCAGATCTATAACGGAAGGATCGTGGTCGGTCTTATATGGCTGATCCTGACGGGATTTTCATGGATCGGGTCGGCGGGATTGCTTGGATGGGTAGTCCACCTTATTAGCGCCTGGTGCGCATACAGCTACGCACAAGAGAATCCGATAAGAAGTTGATTCCAATGTCGCACTTCCTCCTTGAGGCCCGGCCTTCAGAAAGGCCGGGTGTTTTTCTTTTAAACCGATCTAAAATGTTCTAGTATTTGGCCTTTACCAGGGCGTAGAACCCGGAACCCGATAATATGGTCAAGGATGGTATTCCATTTGTAGCGCTCCCGCTGATCGTCTCGATCGCGTTCGCCTACTTCGGCTACTGGATCGTTGCTGTCCCGCTTTTCGCGCTAGCGGCGTTTATGGTCTTCTTCTTTCGGAACCCGTCTCGTTCCATTCCTGATGAACCGAACATTGTAGTCTCTGCGGCAGACGGAAAGGTTACGCGCATCGAAGAAACAGAAGACGGCATGCTCGTAAGCGTGTTCCTGTCGCCTCTCGACGTACACGTGAACCGTTCACCGATCGCCGGCGAGGTCATTTCGATAAAGCGGTTCAAGGGTAAGAAACGGCCCGCGACGAGTAATGAGGCGAGTTCCACTAACGAAAGGAATCAACTGACCATCAAGGGTCAATCGATTACCGTGGTCTGCACTCAGATCGTCGGGATAATGGCGAGAAGGATCGTATGCTGGCCAAAAGAAGGGGATCGGTTGGACCGCGGCCAGTTGTTCGGGCTCATAAGATTCGGATCAAGAACCGATCTGCTCTTGCCAGCGCATGTTAGTATCAATGTCGAAGTCGGAGATAGGGTCCGAGGCGGCGAAACAATAATCGCAAAGTATTGAACGCGTGAAGTTTCTGACAATTATCGGAAGATGGAAAGTGATTCAAATACAGTGCACAAGGGCATACGGAAAGGTCTTTACCTGATACCTACCGCGTTCACTGCCGCGAACATCGCGATGGGCTTCCTCTCGGTCCTTGCGTCTGTCAGGGGTTATCAGATCATCGATTCGAACCCGGAACAGGCGGCCATTTACTTTAACTACGCAGCGAAGGCGATAGGGCTGGCGATCCTGTTTGACACTCTCGACGGTCGGCTCGCACGGATGACAAAGACTTCGACCGAGCTCGGCGTCCAACTCGATTCGCTCGCCGACGTCCTCACCTTCGGTATCGCTCCCGTTGTACTGGCATACAGTTGGGGTATCGGAGCGACGTTCAATGAAGCCGATTCGCTCCACAACATCGGAGTATTCGTACTGTTCGTCTACCTGATGTGCGGGGTTTTGCGGCTTGCGAGATTCAACCTTCAGGCCACCCGGCCGAGGGTTCTGATGGAAGGATCGCAAAAGGTGGACAAGAAGAACTTTGTCGGCCTTCCGATCCCTCCAGCGGCCGGACTGATCGCCGCGATCGTCCATTTCGGCCCTACGCCTATCAGCATTCTCGGCGAAAACATCGCGCGTTTCTATACGATCTCACTAATCGTACTGACCGCATCTCTCGGCCTTCTTATGGTCAGTACGCTCAAGTACACGAGCTTTAAGAACGTGGGGACCGGCAGGCGTAACTTCTACCTGATTCTCGTTCTTGGGACTATCGGAATGCTGATCTGGCTCTATTCTCAATATGTCCTGCTTTTGCTTGCCGCGACGTACGTCGGACACGGAGTCGTCTGGTATCTGATGGGACTGCTTAGAACGAGGTCGGGGACCGAAGCTGACGCGAGTACCGGCTAGCGGCGCCTTTCTTCGAGCGAAGTTACGCTCGCTTTTTTTCTCTTTGTCTTTCTTCCGAGCGGAACGAGTTTTACATCATCGGAGTATTCCCTGCCGCTTACAACAAGAAGCGTCAGAAGCGTAAGGAATAGGATCGTGATGGCGGAGATGTGCAAAATGAAATCGAACGCGCTGTGGACAAGGATCGAAAAACATCCGGCAAACGCGCCGAGCGCGACCCCTCGTCTGTAGCGGTTCTCCACTTTGATGTTCCTGAGGCCAGTGCGAAACAGGGCAAATAGGAAGAATGCCCCTATCAAAGCACCTACTACTCCCGCATCCGCAACTACTTCAAGGTAATCGTTGTGTGCCTGTTCGACCCTTTCAAAACCATTGTTCGGATCAAACGGCGTGTATGCGACTCCGAACGCACCGAGGCCAGCTCCAAAAGGAAGATGGTGTTGAATGACGTCAAGCGTGACCGACCAGATCTGAATCCGGTTCGTCGAGAAGTTGTCCGAGGTGGCTGTCTCTGCAAAGCGCGTAAGCGATGACTCGCCGCCTACGAGGATGGATCCAGCAACAAACACGATGATCAGAATTACTGCCATCGCGCCCTTCACGATCTTGTCTCGTGTGCCGCTCGTTCCAGTAGAAACGAAGACGAGAAATACAACTCCGGCAATGATCGACACGAATCCGCCACGCGAACCGCTGAGCAGGAGCGCGATCCCCATCAATCCAATCGCAGTTACATAGATCAGCCGCTTGTCTTTCTCTACCGCTCCGCCAAACAGCAGTCCCAAAGGCAAGGCTATCGACATTTCCATAAACGCAGCGAAGTTGTGCCGGTTTACGAAACTGCCGAAAGGCTCAGCATATTTGGATTCGTAGATACCGTAGATCTTGTCTGGGCTCAGGAAAGACTGAAGGATGGCAAAGAACGCAAAAATGAACCCGAAAATGGTGATCAACTGTACGATCTTTTTGATCCGCCTGACGCTATTCGTAAACACGAGCATCGAAGCAAAGAATGCGAACAACGCTACGAAATGTGCCGACGCAAGCCGGGTCCAGAAGGGGGCGACCGAAATTGTGTTGGGAACGGTCTCGACGCCGCCCGGAACAGCGACGCTGCCGAATGGGATGGTCTGTATAAAGCCGTAAATCGCTGCCGCGGCTATGGGGATCTGAAGCTGGGACTTATCAAACCTTATGGTGCCGCTGACAAGCGAATCGATTGCCCAAAGGATGACGACCAATACAACAAAAACATAGAAGAGAGCGATTATCGGCTGGTGAACCGTCCCGTATGCAAGGGTCGTCCAGACGATGGTCGCCAGCAGCAAGAAGAAAGCCAGCTTTCCCGCAAACGTATTCCCATTCCTCTTGAGATCGGCCGAATTCTCAGGCATCTGTTGATTCGGCCTCCTCACTCGGCTCGATGTCTTCGATCCGTTCTACCGTGAAATCGTCGTACCAGATCGTTCCCAGCATTGGACACGCCTCTCCGCAAAAGGCCCGGGCCGTCCTCAAGACGACACCTTCGGAATCGTCCGGCACACGGAACTCTACCGAGATCTGTTTCCAGTTGTTCGTGCCTCGCGGATAGGTTTCCGAAGCGGCAATTATCTTTCCTTCGCTGGCACTCAGCACCTCAAGCTTTGGAAGGCCCGCGCTCTGGAGTTCTTCCGTCTGGACCCAAAAGCTCACCCGGTAAGACTTTCCGGGCTCCAGGGCGACAGTCTTATAGACGTTGCCGAACTCCGCCTTCGAATAGCCTCCAAAAGAAACCTGGAGGCTTCTGTCTCCCGAGTGCTTTCTGCCACGGCTGAGCTGGATCCTCACCCCTTCTTTCGAATCGGTCTTCCAGGCAAAGAACGCGTCATCGCTCCGGCTGATCTCATTCTCAAAACCCGCGTTCTGAATCGTTTCAAAGTTCGTGCCTTCTTCCAGCCCCAACGAATTCGAGAACTCAATGGCGGTCTTCAGAAACCGCTTTTCAAACATCGCACGCGCGATCAGGGCTCCGACTTCCTTGTTCTGTGTTTTTGCTTCTTCCGAAAGCGAATTCCAGAGCTCGATGCTCTTCTTTGGCCTTTCGCGGGCAGCGTAAAACTTCGCAAGCCCGACGCGCATGTTTGTGGAGTCCCCGACCAACGAGTCGAGTCTGGTAGTATCCTGTTCGAAATAATCCCAGGTTATCGAGAAGACCTGCTCCCGATATACAGGATCGTTGTATGCGGCCTTTCGCAGCTCTTCAAACGCCTCTTCTTCCCTTCCGGCTCGCAGGTAATAGTTGCCAAGCTGCCATCGTGGAAGCGTGTAGGCCGGCGCGAGCTCTACCGCCCTTAGGAAGGACTGCTCGGCCATTTCCGGTTTGTCCAGCTGTTCGTAGGCCCGTCCAAGCTCAAGCCACCACGGATAATGGTATGGGGAAAGCCTTATCGTCTCCTTGTGGCCTTCGATTGAAGCTGCCAGGCTTTCGGGCGAGAACTCCTCGCCTTTGAGAACCGCCTCAAGCCAGCTACCGGTCGGATCGTCCGGCGAAAGCGTACGAACGACGCCCGCGATCTCCATCGCGTTCTGCTCGCTGGGCGCTGTTAGCTCCGCCAGCATGTTCCCTATCTGCCACTGGACAGCGTAGTATCCGAACGCCAGCGCGAAGACCACGACGACAGCGGCTGCAACGCGGCCTTTCCAGTTCCTGCTGCTGGCAACGATCAATTGTTCGTCAGATCGGTTCATCCCGGAAATACAGAAATTCCGCTTTCCCCGTCGGCGAGAAGTAACAGGAGACGCCGGGCGGCTGTGCGGATTCGCATCATTCTATCGAAATAGGCTCGATTTTGCATTCCGCGCTTAGAAACTTCTTTGCTTCGGGATAAACTCTTGTTCCATGGCACTCGACAGGAAGAAACAGGCAGAGGATGTGATCCGCATCCTCCGGAAGACATATCCCGACGCCCACTGCGCCCTGAATCATACAAGCCCGTTCGAACTCTTGGTTGCGACCATTTTGTCGGCGCAGTGTACCGATGAGCGCGTGAACATAGTTACCGCGGATCTGTTCCGGAAGTACCGAAGGCCCGAAGATTACGTGGCTATTGAGGAAGAAGAACTGCAGGACGACATACGGTCGACGGGTTTCTTCAGGAACAAGGCGAAAAGCATCAGAGGCGCGTCAGAGAAAATTGTGAACGAGTTCAGCGGCGAGGTACCTCAGAACATCGACGACCTTCTGATCCTTCCGGGTGTTGCTCGAAAGACAGCGAATGTGGTGCTTGGAAACGCGTTCGGGATCGCTTCAGGCGTTGTTGTAGATACCCACGTCAAAAGACTCTCATTCCGGCTTGGTCTCACAAAGGAAAAGACGCCCGAGAAGGTCGAGAAAGACCTTATCGAGCTAGTGCCAAAGAAGGACTGGGTGATGTTCTCGCACTGGCTGATCTTCCACGGCCGCCAGGTATGCAACGCAAGAAAGCCGGATTGCGGGAACTGCGTGCTTGAGAAGATCTGCCCTAAGAATGGGGTTGAGTGAGTTTGGTGAGTTGGCTGAGTTTTGTGAGTTGGGGATCGGAGCTTAGGCGTCCCGCCTGCAATGAGCGAAGCAAAAAGACAGAAACAAGATGTACAGGATGGAAAGGATTGGAGCGTTTTCCTGACCGCCCTCCCGAGTTGAATGCGAGTTGGAGTTTGGATCTCCCGATTCTTGTTTAGAGATCTGAAATCTGAACTTTGAGATATTCCCGCGGCTATGCCGCATAGATGTGCGGGAACTGAACACTAAAGCGGCGGAGCCGCAGGAAATAGTAATGCCCGTCGCTGGCGCTCCGGGTTCTGATCTCGATCTACCGGATCGCAAACGTGATCGTGTAGGTCGCATTTCCCCGGGTTCCTCCGACGATCACGCGATAATTTCCATTCGCTGGCAACTGTCCGTTCCAGGAAGTGCGGTCCGATCCGGGTTCCGCTCCCCTCAGGTAACCTTGCGGACCGCGGATCTGGAACACGGCGTTGTTTTCCACCGATGAGATATTGACGGACATCTGCTGGCCACCCTGGGCGCCGAGGACATATGTGTCGCGGTCGCCGCGAATTACGGCACCGTTGTACGAAGCCGAGCTGCGTCCTTTCGAAAACTTGACCGTCTTCGTTATCCCGCCCGGCTGCGGTTCGTCGCCTTCTTCTTTCTTGGGCAGCGCCGTTGCCCCGAAAGTCACTGTATAGTCGGATCTGTCGCCGGCTGTAACGACCTCGAACGTGTAGTTGCCGGTCTCAGGAACAATTTCAGAGAAGTTCGTCTCCCTGGCGTCCGGCGCGCTGATCCGCATTCCAAGAGGATCCGTCCCTTTTAAAAATGCCAGGCCGTCCCCGGAGCTCACCTTCACATTTATTCTCTGACCTTCAGTGACTCCGAAATTGTATGCGTGCCTAGTATCGCCTGTAACCGTGTCGTTAAAACTTTTCGAAGTCCGGCCCTTCGCAAATCTGACGGTGATCGATTTGTCTTTCCCGGAAATGGCCTGATCGCCGGAATCGGCATCGCCCGACTCTCCTTCTGCAGTCAGCTCAACCCCTTCCATCGGGTCCACCAGCGCGTCGTCGGGGACATTTTGTACCGAGTTTTCGGATGAATCTGAATTGCCGCTTTCGGTTCCCTCAAAGATACCGCAGGAGAGAGTGAAGGCCATCAGACAAAGGACGATCAGCAGATTGGTTGTCGATCTCAAGTCGCTCTCCTCAGAATTCGATTCCTTGTTGGGCATAAATTCCCGCGTTGAAAGGATGCTTTACCTCTTTCATCTCCGTAACGAGGTCTGCCTCTTCGACGAGTTCGTCGGGTGCATTGCGCCCGGTCAGAACGATATGCAGTGCGGGCTGGTCCTTTCGAACCTCGCGGATCACCTCTATGATCTTCTTTGTATCGAGGAACTTATAATCAAGTACGTAGATCAGTTCGTCAAAAACCAGCAGGTCGTAATCCCCGCTTCTGAGTTTTTCTTCACAAACTGACCAGGTCTCTTCAGAAGTCTTAATATCTTGGGCCTTGTCCTGAGTATCCCACGTAAAACCGTCACCCATCGTGTGGACCTCGACGCCGATCTTCTCCAGCGAGTCGTGCTCGCCATACCGGTCGGTCTTTGACTTCATGAACTGGATCATGCAGCAGTTCAGCCCCTGACCCGCGGCACGAACCATCAATCCGATCGCGCAGGTCGTCTTTCCTTTTCCATCACCTGTATTGACGATCAAAAGGCCGCGGGTCTTCTCTCGATAGTCCTCGCGGCGCCATTTGTATGGTTTTTCTTTTTTGTCAGACATCAGGGGAGTTCAAAGTTAAAGGTTCAAAGGAGGTTCCGAGAATCAGGGATCATGTGTCAGGGATCAGGGATCAGGGGTCATGTGTCGGGGGTCAAGTGTCACGCGTCAGGGATCAAGGATCACGTTTCATGTATCAGAGATCGCACGGAGGAAATCTCGGAATCCCCGACTCAACAGACTCAATCAACTCACCAGACTCACTAGACTCACTAGACTCGAGAGACTCAAAAGACCCGACAGACCCAAAAAGCTACGCCAGACTGTACTCGTTGCGGACATCGAGGGACGGATCAGATTCGAAAGCCAGATCGACCGCTTCATTCATGCGTTCCTCGATCTCGCGCTCCAGCTCGTCCCAATCGCCCGTAATCCTGAACCCTGCAGCGTTCTTATGGCCTCCGCCTCCGAACGACTCGGCGACCCTTGCAACGTTTATAGGCCCTTTGGAACGAACACTTACCCTGTACGTTCCTGGTTTGACCTCGCGCATATACACCGAGCCGAGCACCTCTTTCGCTACAAGAGGCATATTGACGAATCCATTGTTGTCGCCATCTACGGCGCCGGTTTCTTCTTTCATCGCGAGGGTTTGGCGCATTAGCGCGATCCGGCCCGACTCATCGCGGCGAGCTGTTGCGAGCACCTTCTGCAGAAGTGCTACCCGACTCCACGAATAGCTGTTGTAGACAGCTTCAGAGATTCGCGAAGGCTGGACGCCTACTTTAACAAGTTCCGAAGCTACCTTGAGAGTTCTTTCAGTCGTGTTTGGAAAATGGAAGGACCCTGTGTCAGTGACAAGCGCCATATAGACGCACTCGGCGATCTCCTTCGACACACGGCCGCCGATCGCCTTGCACAGGTTATAGATCATCTCGCCGACCGCGGAAGCGGTCGCGTCGATCCAGTTGATGGTCCCGAACTGTTCGCAGGTCGCGTGATGGTCGATGTTCACCACGAACTGCTCTTCAAGCTTCTCTATTCCGGGCCGGTCAACGTTCGAACACTCGATCACAAAAACCGCGTCGTATTCCCGGTCTATCTCGCTGACTCTGCGGATCTCATCTGCACCGGGCAGCTGGAGGTAAGAAGCCGGTATCCCGTCTCTTACGATCACCTCGGCTTCTTTGCCCAAAGACTTCAAGAGCCAGCAAAGCCCCAATGACGAACCCACGCCGTCACCGTCCGGCCTCACATGTGTTGTGATCCCAAAACGATTCTTGTTTTCAATTAACTCAACTACTTGGCTAAGCATCACAAGCGGCCGTCGAAACCGCCGGCCTGGTTCCGGCGGAGCCTTTTCGAGGCCCTATAATTCCTTCGTGTTATCAGTATTATCGGTATCTTCGGAGATCTCTTCCAGGATCGATTCGATCTTTGCGGCATTTTCCTCTACGGTGTCTCTCGCGAAATGCAGATGCGGAGCGTGATGAAGATTAAGGTTCAATGCGACCTGCCGCCTTACAAAACTCGTGGCTCCTCTAAGAGCAGACATCGCAGCCTTCTTTTCTTCCTCGTCGCCTTCGACGACAACATAGATGTTCGCATCCCTTAGATCTTCCGAGACCCTCACGTCGGTAACGGTTACGGCCGCAAGCCTCGGATCCTCAAGCTCATAGCCGACAATTTCGGAAATCTCTTCCCGAAGCGTTTCAGCCATTCTCTCGGGACGCCGCATATCAAATACCTTTAAAACCCGGATTCAGACAGCTACTCCAGTTCCGTCGGCGCGATCTCTTCTATCACGAACGCCTCGATCTCGTCATCGACCTTGATGTCGTTGAAGTTGACAAGGCTCATACCGCATTCGTAGCCCTGTTTCACCTCGTTCGCATCGTCCTTGAACCGTTTTAGCGAAGCGATGTCGCCACTCCAGATCACTACTCCGTCGCGGATCAGCCTCGCCTTGGCCTGGCGTCTGATCAACCCGTCCGTCACTCGACAGCCAGCGATCGTTCCAATCCTTGAAACCTTGTATGTTTCCAGGACCTGAGCCTTTCCAAGGATGACCTCTTTCTCGATTGCGTCGAGCATTCCGATCATCGCCGCTTTGATCTCTTCTTCGACCTTGTAGATGATCGAGTGGAGACGGATATCGACCTCGTCCTGTTTCGCGGTCTCGACCGCCCGGACACCCGGACGAACGTTGAATCCTATGATCACGACCGCAGATGCGTCGGCTTCGGCCTGCGTAGCAGATGCGAGAAGAACGTCTGATTCGGTGATAGCTCCAACTCCGGAACGGATCACGCGGACTTTTACCTTCTCGGTTGAGAGCTTTTCAAGGGTTGATTTCAGAACTTCGACCGAACCCTGCACGTCAGCTTTCACCACTACAAGCAGTTCCTTAACGTTTGCCTGGCCAAGTGATTCGATTCCGCGCTTGGTGGTCTTCATCATCGCGATCTGGCGAGCCTGCTGCTGCCTCTGATTCGCGATCGTCTGAGCCTTGTCAATGTCTGAAACTGCCTGGAATACGTCGCCCGCCTGCGGGACGCCCTGAAGTCCGAGAACTTCAACCGGCGTCGAAGGTTCGACCTCTTCCACCCGCTCGCCTCGGTCGGAGAACATCGCACGGACCTTTCCATAGAATTGCCCGACGATGAACGGATCACCAATTTTCAGGGTACCTTGCTGAACAAGTATCGTTCCGACAGATCCGCGACCCTTGTCGAGTTCCGCTTCAAGCACGACGCCGGATGCTCGCCTTGTCGGGCTCGCTTTGAGGTCCATGATCTCCGCCTGAAGAAGGACGGTCTCGAGCAGAGTATCCAGATTGTCGTGGTTCTTCGCGGAAACCGGGACCATCTCGATGTCGCCTCCCCAATCTACGGGGTTCAGGCCTTGCTGAGAAAGCTCCGTTTTAACCTTGTCCGCGTTCGCTTCAGGCCTGTCGATCTTGTTAATAGCGACGATGATCGGAACGCCTGCGGCCTTCGAGTGCTCGATCGCCTCGATCGTCTGCGGCATAACGCCGTCGTCCGCGGCAACCACGAGGATGACGATGTCAGTGGCTTTCGCACCTCGGGCACGCATCATGGTAAATGCTTCGTGACCGGGTGTATCGAGGAACACAAGACGTCTTTGCTCGTCCGGTTCATCAGGGCTCGGAACCAACACACTGTATGCTCCGATGTGCTGGGTGATCCCGCCGGCCTCTCCTTCGGCGATATTGTCCGAGCGGATCGCGTCGAGTAGCGAGGTCTTTCCGTGGTCGACGTGTCCCATGACGGTGACGACCGGGGCTCGCGGGATCTCGACGTCGTCGGAATCAGCAGCAATGAGTTCCTCGAACTCCTGCTCGATGACCATCTCCTCGAACGGCACAAAGCTGACCTCGACTCCAAAGTTCTCGGCAAGCTCAAAAGCAGTCTCTTCATTGATCGGCTGATTGAGTGTTGCGAAAATACCTTTCTTGACCAACAGCTGAACAATATCCCTTGGAGTGACGCCCAATCCCTCTGCAAACTCGCGGATCGTCGCTCCTTCGGTCAAACGAACGGTCTTCGATGTTTCTGCTTCGGTCTTGCCGATCTGGTCCGAAATACGTTCCTCGATCGAGCGTTTTCGCGGTGCTTCGAAATCGTTTTCCTGTTGGCGCGTACGGTCGGCGAACCGACGCCCCTTGCGCCCTCCCCTTCCGGGCCTTCGATTGTGGCTTGGCGGCGGCGTGTAAACCGTCTTCGGAGTTGCTGTCTCGCCCGGCGTGCCCCTGAGTTTTCGTTTTCTGCCTTTTGTCCGTTCGGTCTGGAGTTCTTCGGCCGAAGGCTTCGGCGTCGTGATCCTCTCACCCGGTTTTACGCCAGCCTCAAGCGCTTTCTTTGTAAGCTTGAGCCTGGTGACCGATCTGCCCTTTTTTTCCTCTTCCTTATCTTCGTCTTTCGCTTCAACAGGTTCCGCTTCTTCCTGTTCGATTGCTTCCGCAGCGTCAGCCTCGATCTCCGGAGCATCCTCCTCTTCAGCCTCCTTCTCAAGAACCTCCTTCCTGGAGACCTTCAAGACCCGTTTCGACGCTGGTTTCTTTTCCTCTTCTTTAGCCTCCGCCGGCTCTGCTGACTCAGCCTCTTCAGGTTCCGGCTTTTCTTCAGCCTTAGCAGGCTCCTGCTTCTTAAGCTTTACTACCTTCTTGGCCGCAGCCTTTTTAGGAGCTTCTTCGGCTTTGACCTCTTCGACCGGCTCCGCTTCGGCAGCTTCTGTCGCTGCCTCTTCCACTGCCACCTCTTCAGCTGGCTCCGGCTTCGCGACCTTTTTCTTCTTTATTACCTTGATCGTGCGCTTCGGCGCTTTGTCGACCTTAGGAAAATACTTGGTGCGAATCTTGTCCGCGAGTTCCTTCGGGACAGAGTTCGAGGGCACACTAACATCCGCGCCTTCCCGTCGAAGGTCCTCGAGAATGCGTTTTGTGTCCTGCTTAAGTTCACGAGCTAGGTCGTAAACCCTTATGTTCTTCCTAACGGCCATAAACTAAATCTTTTCTCGCCTGCCGCCAGTCGGGCGGCATATTCAAACCTTGTAAATGATCCCAGCGTCAGCGCGGGATCGCGGCAGGATGTTCTTGCCTACTCTTCTTCGTCTCCTGCCTGCTCTTCCTGATTCTCTACTGCGGCGTCGATCGCTGCAGCTTGTTCGGAAGCTTTGACTTCTTCTGCCGGCTCCTCGACTTCTTCAGACGGAGCTTCTGCCGCCGCTTCTTCAGATTCAGAAGCCTCTTCAGCGACCACAGCTTCGGAATCTTCGGCGGCTTCGGTCTCAGGCTGATCTTCAGCAGGTTCGGCCGCACCTTCTTCAGACACCGGCTCGTCCGCTTCTTCAGCCGACTCAGCTACCGCCGGCTCGTCCGCGACTTCCTCAGTAACAGCCTCTTCAGCAACCTCCAGAACCGGCTCTTCTGCGGTCTCCTCAGTTGCTTCCGCTTCCGCAGACTCGGCAACAGCCTCCTCAACGGCCTCGGTCGTTTCAGCTTCTGCAGATCCTTCAGCCGCCTCTTCTGCAGTCTGTTCAACGGCCGTCTCGCCATCGCCTTCTTCATGCGAGATGCCCAGCTCGTGATCCGCCTCGCTGACGACGGCCTCAAGGTCTTCCTGCGGAAGGTCCTTGAGTTGAACCACCTGCTTGGCGGAATCGAGAATCACCTGAGCCTCATCAAGACTTGTGTCGAGGATCTCGACGACCTCATCGACAGATGTATTGGCAAGCGCTTCAATGTCCTCGATGCCTCCCGCTGCAAGCGTTTCCGCCGCTGCCGGGCTCATTCCGTCCAGCTCGGAGATCGGGACCGCCTCGCCGGAAGCCATCATCTGGCCCATCTTCTTGGTGATCTCGGCCTTAAGGATCTCTTCGCTGATGATGTCGATGTCCCAGCCGACAAGCCTTGTCGCAAGCCTGACGTTCTGGCCGCGTTTACCAATGGCGAGCGAAAGCTGGTCTTCGACGACGATGACCTCCATTTTTCGTTCGTTGATGTCCGTAATCCTCACCTGCGAAACCTTTGCAGGGCTCAGGGCATTTGCCGCAAACACGGACGGCTCGTCGGACCATTCGATAATGTCGATCTTCTCGCCGCGGAGCTCCTTGATGATCGACTGTACGCGCGATCCCTTCATACCGACACAGGCGCCGACCGGATCAACGTCTTTCTCGTTCGAGGAGACCGCGATCTTTGCTCTGTCGCCTGGTTCGCGTACGGCCGACTTGATCACGACCGTGTCGTCATAGATCTCGGGGACCTCCATTTCGAACAGCCTCTTGAGAAGTTCCGAAGATGCGCGCGACACGACGATCTGCTGGCCGCGGAGTTCCTTGTTGACCTCTACAATGACAACCCTGACCCTTTCGTTGATGTTCCAGATCTCTCCGCGGGTCTGTTCCCTGCGGGGCAGGATCGCCTCCAGGTTGTTGCCGAGATCGACGACGATGTCGCCGCGCTCAAATCTTTTGACAAGACCGTTGATAAGCTCGCCGACACGGTCAACGTATTCGTCGTAGACCTTCTCCCGGACCGCTTCGCGGATCTTCTGGACGAGGATCTGCTTTGCCGTCTGCGCGGCGATCCTTCCAAGGTCTTCGGTCGGCAGCGGAAATGCCAGAATGTCGCCCAGTTCGATCTCGTCGTCGCCGGTCTCTTCGATCGCTTCGGTGAGTGAGATCTCAGTCGTGGGGCTTTCGACCTCTTCCACGACCGTCTTTAAAGCAGAGATCTCGACGATCCCCTCGTCGTCGTTCCAATCCGCCTGAATTCCCTCGCCGCCTTTGTATTCGGACTTGAACTGTTTACGGGCGGCCGCACGCACGGCGTCCTTCATAGCCTCGATAACGAGTTCCTTCTCGAGGCCGTATTCTTCTTTTAACGCCTCGATGCTTTGTCCAATCGATGTAATCATATTGTCCTAGCTCCTTCCCGCCTCTGCGGTCAGGACCCGCGCTTCTTAGATCTCTTCAATTCCCGCTCAATGTCGTACTCAAGATTCGCTTTCGAGATCGATGAGAGCGGTATGTTTACCTTTCCGGAGGTCCGGTCGTCAAAGACCACGTCGCCGTTCTCGATGGCCTCGATCCGGCCACGGAAGTTTCTCTGCCCGTTCATGGGCGAGTGCGTTCTAATCTTCGCCTGTTCCCCGGCAAACTTTCTGAAGTCATCGGTGCTGTAAAGACCTCTTTCTATGCCGGGAGACGAAACCTCTAATATGTATCTTCCGGGGATCAGGTCTACTGCATCAAGACGCTTCTCGAGGTCCTGGCTTACGGCTGAGCAATCGTCGTGGTTGATGCCGCCCTGCTTGTCGATAAAGACCCTTACAGAAGCCTTCTTTCCGAAACCCGAAATCTCGACGTGGACCAGTTCAAGCCCTTTCTTCTCTGTGACTTCCGCGGCGAACTCACGTACCTGGCTTTCGATATCCGACCTGTCCACGAACTTTCCTTACCCCAAAATAAAAAGTGGGCACGAAAACCCACGTTAGGCGTCCCCACGCTTTGCAGGAAACGAATATCTTACACGACACTGTTGTGGTAAATCAAGCCATATGTCAGATAACGGACTTGAGGTCTGCAAGGCACTTTTCGACTTTCGTGAGACCGCTTTCAACCAGTTTCAGATTGTCAGCATTTGGCTCTGAGGAAAGCTCTTCTGCCATGACCGAGAGCTCCTTGATCTCCTCGTGCAGCTTCTTGGCGCGCTTACGTTTTTCGCGGTCGTCGCCGCCGCCCCCTTTGGCGATCTTCCTCGCTTCTTTGATCCCCCAGTGCGTGATCCGCACCTCGCTGCCGCGACCGGTGTCAGATATCCAGCCGCTGCGATTCATTTGGCTGTGAATGTCCTTGTAACTGGGGAAGAATCCTGCCTTTTTGACGAGTTCCTTAAGATCTACGGATTCTGAGTCCTTACCGCCAGTCACTTCGTAGATCTTCTCGAGGATCTTGTGATAGACGTCCATAGAATATTCGCCCCGGCTTTCCCGGAGTCGTCTTCCTGCTTCTTATGTCGCGTAGGAATGGCCGACGCTCTTAAAACCGAGTTTGGCGCCCCCGAGGATGCCAGCGTCGTCACCAAGTTCTGAACGCGTAATCTTAACACGTTCAGCAGGTTCCTTGTAACATCTCGCCTTTATCTCTTTCATCAGTGGAGGATAAAAGAGCTCCCAGCTGGCCGCAGCACCTCCGCCGATAACGATGATCTCGGGATTCAGCGTGTTCACGAGACCGCCCAACATGATGCCCAGATAGTATCCCTGGATGCGGAATACCTCGCTAGCAGTCTTATCGCCTTTCATCGCAATCCTGTATGCGTCCTCCGCGGTAAGATCGCGTTGCTTGTTCAATTCCGATTCGGGATTGATTGCAGCAAGCTCCTGTGCAATGCGCACTACAGCACTGGCTGACGAATATTGCTCCACACACCCGCGGCTGCCGCATCCACACGGCACTCCCTCAGCTTCGACATTGATATGCCCGATCTCGCCCGCCGTGCCGTCAGGTCCCCTGAGGATTTCGCCATTTAAGATCAATCCGCCGCCGACTCCGGTCCCGAGTGTGACCATGATCGAATTGTCGACACCTTGGGAGGCACCAAGCCAGTGCTCGCCGATCGCTGCGGCGTTGGCGTCGTTCTCGAAGATCACCTCCATTCCCAGGTGCCCCTTAATGACTTCTGACATCGTTACGCCTTCCAGCTCGGGGAGGTTTGGAGCCTTCGATATCTTTCCCGTGTCCGAATTAATCGCCCCTGGAAAAGCAACGGCGACGGCAACAAGGGATTCCCCGACCAGGTTGTCTCGGCACTCGGTTCCCATTCGGACGATCGCCTCAATGATCGCATCGCCGTCGTGTGAGCGCGGAGTGGATTCCTTTGTCCTGTAGAGAATTTCGCCGGAGCGGCTGACCGCAGCCATCCGCATGTTGGTTCCGCCAAGATCGGTTGCGAGTACGATGTCAGTCATCAGATACAAAAGATCCGTTCGGTTCGTTGCTACTAACGGCGGGGGGACCCCATCCAACCGTATTACGAGCCGCAAACCCCGCGGCGAAAGTGTTCCGAACGGCAGAAGCCGCCGCCCAGGCGTAACTCAATTCAGCAAAACGATTAGAGCCTCTCCAAGTCGGTCGCGCCATGCAGTGAAGTTGTGTCCAGTCGGTCCTTCGGCATACCTGAATTGATATCCCTTGGCTCTAAGCATCACGTTGACCCGACGGGAGTCTTCAGATCCCTCGAGCGTGCCGTCATCTAGAAAGAAATTGAAATCGTCTCCTTTGTCGGGGTCGATTCGCTTGAGCGTCTCGATCACTCGTTCGTCATCGACCCAGAACGAGGCGCTCTGGGCTCCCACGTTCCGGAAAACCTCGGGATGCCGTAGAGCGGTCCAGATACTGGTGATCCCTCCCAGCGAAGCACCGATGATCGCACGGTTCTCTCGTCCAGGAGCTATTGTCGAGAAGTACTTGTTCTCGACTGCCGGCACAACCTCTTTCGCAATGTACTCTGCAAAATCGTCACTTGCCCAGTATTCCTTCATTCGGTCCACGGGATCCGTGAAGACCATCATGAAGGGCTCGACCTTCCTGGCCGCGATCAGATTCTCGGCGATGTTTATCGCAGCTCCATGGGAAATGTAGTTTGATCCATCGAGAAAGTAGACTACCGGCAATTTCGGCGCAATTCCCCGCCTGAAATATTCAGAGGGCAGATAGACCTTAACGATTCGTTTCCCGAATTTCGCGCTTTCGACCTCCATTTCTGCAACGCTCTCTGAGGGCAGTCCGCGGTCTTTGTTCTCAGCCCATTCAGTGGGTCGATATTCCGGCATTTCAATGATCGAGTTCTGATTGCCGACTCCGTTGTTAATTCTCTTCGGATTTGCGGGATCGACGATCCATTTGCCATCCACTATGAGTTTATATTCAAGTCGCGCATCTATTTGCAGTTCGAGGCTGACGGCGTGAAGACCGTCCGAGATCTTTTGCATGAAAATGCGTCCCGGACTCCAATTCGTGTTGTCACCCGCGACCATTACCAATCCGGCCTCTCCCTTGTAGAAAATGACTGCACGGGATGCCTCTATTATCGGTCCGGAGTCAGCAGCCCTTATCTTCGCAATGGTCTCTGCGCTGAGCGGTTCAGGTTTGACAACCCCAGCGGGCCGGATCTTTACGCGCTCGAACGCTGTAGCCCCGGAAGGCATTGTATAGCCGAGCAAGGCGATCTCTTCTTTTTCCGGAGCTACGATCGAGATCGTGAATTTTCCGTCCTCGCCGACCTCCAAAAGGCTGGTTTCGTCGTTGAACCTGAATCCGATCCTTGTGCCTTTTGGAGCCTCGCGCGAGTACGAGAACTTCTCTCCGGGTCCGACCGGCAAGGGCGCAACCTCATCCATTCCGCCGAAATCAGTTGCATTCGGGGGGATACCGCCTTCTACATACCGCTTATAGACAATGGAAGGAGTGTCTAGATTTTTTCCCGCCTTCAGGTTGACCGCAAGCCGTACAAATTGCGCCATCGACCAGGCGAGCGGTGTCGCAGAGCCTGTCCCTTCTCCGAAGGTTAGTTCAGGAACAAACTGACGGTCGATGTTCTTTGGAGTCTCTTTCTTGTCCCAGACCTGCTCGGGGATCATAAGCCCTTCGTTGGCGAAATCGGCCATGTGATCGAGGCGGCTCGATGCAGAGCGATGGGCGACTATCGATCGCAGGTTCAGCAATTCCAAGACTGGTCTGGGGTTTATCGGCATTCTTCCGTACACTGGATGCCCTGTGTAGTTCTCTTCTCTCGATGTCTTGTTACTGCCTCCCGACTCCTCGCTGACTTCTGACTTCCGGCTGACTTCTGACTTCTGACTCCTGACTTCTGTCTTGCCCGTCGCTACCGCTCCGGGTACTGATTTCCTGTCTTCTGTCTCCTGTCTCCTGTCTCCTTGCGCAAGCGCCAACTCATACTGCCCCCGCTCACCCGATAACAGCGTCCATAGCCTTCCCTTTCCGGTGTACTTGCCGTCCCAGTTCCAGCGGCGGCCGTCGTCCATCTCGCCGTAGCCGTCATTGTTGTAGCGATAGAACGCAGGGCCGTTTGGCGTTTCCACCTTGATCAGGTCGTCGATCACCTTTAATGACTTCGCGATCAGAGGATCGTCGGGGGGCTTGATCCCAAGACGTACGAGCTCAAGAAATCCCGCATCGACAATGTCGCGTTCGTCGTGTATTCCGCCGCCGTTGTTTAGTTCTATCTTCTCGCCCGCGTTCGGATCTCCGTTCTGGGTGATCCGCAAGTAGTAATTCCCGTCGCCGTGTTTTCCGGTCGTGGTCGCGGTCCACATTTCCACTTTCCGCGCCCAGTCGTCAGCCGCCGCCTCGTAGATCAATGCCGAAGCCTCGTCTTTGTTCCAGCGCGCGATGTCGGCGGCGCAGATAAGGCCCGCGATCTCGGCTGCGATCGTCGAAGGCGAATACCCGCTCTCTTCTTCCCACCGTTCCTGAGGCGTCGAAGGCCCGTTCTTCACGATGAAATCGGCAGCCTTTTTCAGGTGGTTCTCGTACGTCGCTTTGTCGGTTTTTCCCAACTGCCAGGCCATGATCAGCGGATACGCGACCTCGTCCATCTGCAGCGACTTGAAATGCGGGCGCCCGTCGAGCCACGTGTTCTGGTGAAAACTTCCGTCGGGTTTCTGCTGATACTTGAGCAGGTAGTCGAGAGCCCTTTCAGCCGCCTCGCGATCGCCGAGGGCGAGATATGCGGTGAAGACGTGATAGAGGTCGCGCGGCCAGACGAGGTGATATCCGCCGATATCATTTTCATTGGCGTTCTCGCCTCCGCCCCAGGGAATGGACATCGAGGCGACGTTCGCGCCCCGGAAGGTCTTGTCCTCGTGAGCCTTGAGGACCATCGCCGCCATGTTGAACTGTGCCTGGTGATCGGGATCGACCTCCGGAAGCGTTGCGACATAATCGGCCCAGCCTTTGTCGTAGGCGGCTTGAACTGTCTCGAACGGTTCCAGCTGCGATTCAGCGGAGCTCTTCAGGACATTGCTTGTGGTCTCGATCGAGGTCGCAATTACATCTTCAACTGATTCTCCGAACGCCAAGGTCAGAGTGAATTCACCTGGCTCGAGAATTCGCGCCATCTGAACGACGTTTCCATCTGCGGCCTTCGCGAATAGCTCTCGAATCTCTCCATACCGACTTAACTGATCTACGCCGAGATACTCGTTCGTAAACTCTCCGAGTCGGACACTGGACTGAAGCAGTGAAGCTATTTCCTCGTCCCAACTGATCAAGCCAGCCAACGATGCTTCGACCGCCGTAACTTTAGCCTTGCTGCTTCCAAGAGAATCAGAATCGAACACTCTCCCTACCAAACCCAGGTAGTGCCCGGTCCCTGAATCACCCATCCCGCTATTGGACAGCGAGGGATCATAGTAGACAAAGAGTTTTAGTCCGGGATCCTCAGGTTCGAAGTTGATCTTTATCCACAAAGTCTCCGCGTTGGGATCGGTCGCGTAAGTCTTTGTGATCTTCCACTTGCCGGACTTCGCCGTATTGATCTGCTGAAAACTCAGGGAGTCAGGCCGGAGAACTTTTAGCTCATGAATCGCGTCGTCGAACTCCGTCTCGACCTTTTTCGTCTCCGGATCGACAACGACAAACTGAAGGAAATGCACGTTTGGAGTCTCGAGATTGGGGTAATAGACCTCTGTGAGGACTCCGTTGGCGAGCGTAAACCAGATCTTGGAATCTGAAGTTGCGGAAGTTCCGACCGCCTGCTTTGCGGCGGTAGCCCAGTGGGCGTCAGCTCCGGGACCGCCGGGAGCCGCACCTTGCGGAAAGGCAAAGGTGAAAAGTAAAAGGTATGAAGTAAGAAGGAGAAATGTGTGCTTCAGAGCTCTATGCAGCTTCACTTTCATTGTTCCTCTTCGTGCGTCTTCGTGCCGCTTCGTGGATAACGTGCCTGGAAGTTTCGCCCTTGCTCACGCGCCGGCTGCTGACACCGCGAATTCGGGGTTCGAACTACACACAGTTTAGCGGCGGGCTTGCCCGCCTCTTCATAAGCGAATCAACGTTCGATCGTCAAACAAAGAAAAATGTGAGTAGAAAGTGAAAGTTGGGCTTGGGCAAATTCAAGAAATAGGATTTCTTCGCACGTGCATTCCCCTCAGTTCTCAGTCCTTTCTTCTCAGCACCCTGAGCGGGCGGGCAAGCCCGCCGCTAAACTAAACTCGATTCACGATTCACGGTTCACGATTTACGATTCACAATTCACGATTTACGATTCACAATTCACTATCCACTAATCAAACGACTGAAAAACCGTCTTCGCGCTTTCCAGCGACTCGGAATCGCCGATCAGAGTGAGGATGTCGTTGAACCGCAGAACCGTAGCGCCGTTGGGCGCCATCATCTTGCCGTCCCGCCTCAATGCAACAACGAGCGCGCCGCGCAGATGAAGCTCGGCAAGGCTCTTGCCGACAGCAGACGCTGATCGGACCCGCACCTCGTCGATCTTCTCTTCCTCAGGTTCTTTTCCAGCGAGCAGTTTCAAAAGCGAAGGCCGCAGCACCATGTTCTCAAGGATCGCAACCGAAGCCTGAACCGGGCTCATCGTTTCGATCCCCGCGTCCTGAAACGCAGAGATATTCGAAGTCGTGTTCGCGCGAGCAACGATGCGTACATTCGAGAAATTGGACCTGATGACCTGACTGATAAGAATGTTCACTTTGTCGCTCGGAGTAGCAACGATCACTGACTTCGCATCTGCCACTCCCGCCTGCTTCAGTACATCGACATCCGTCGCGTCCTTGCAATAGACGTTCGTGTCCTTGATCTTTCTTGCCTCCGAACAGTTGTCCTCGTCAGTGTCGATGATCGAGATCATCTCGCCCGCCTGAACGAGCCTCGTCGCAAGGAGTCTTGCGGTCTCATCCGCTCCAACAATTACCGTTAGTCTTGGCATAACTTTGAAAAACTTTGCCATCCAGCCGGCGGCCGTCCCCTCGATCAGCACCGTCCCGAGTATAACGGCGAACACAAGCGTGACCATCGTCGTGGCGTCAGTAACCAGCCCCGCATCATTGCCTTTTGTGCCGCGTTCGATCAACTCGAGAGAGAAGAACGTCGCCACAGAGGCGGCTACGATCCCTCTTGGCCCTAGAAACGAAATGTAGAGCTTCTCGTTCCGCCGCAGTTCCGAACCCATCGTGGACAGGAACACTCTGATGGGCCTGACGGCCACCATCACCAGGGCGACGACCGCGAGACCCTGCCATCCCAGCGAATACAGATCGGAGAGCTTCAGGCTGGCTGCGAGAAGTATGAACACCGCCGAAATGGAAATCGAAGCGAGGTCGCCCTTGAATTCCTTGACCTCATCCTTGTTCGGAATATCCAGGGAACCGACAGCGATACCAGCAACAGCAGCCGCAAGAACCCCCGATTCGTGACGGAAAAGCTCGGCCACCGTGTAAGCCACCAGCGCACTTCCAAGTATCCCGAGCCGTGTGAATTTCGAAGGAAGGAGGTGCAGGCGGTTTGATACAAGCCAGATGAACAAAGCAACGAACACACCCGCAAATGCTCCGGCCGCAACCGTTTCCAAACCGTGAGTTACTACTGTGGTCCATTCCCCAGGTTCGATGATGGCGGTGAATACGACCGCCGCGAGAATGACGCCGAGAGGATCGGCGATGATCGATTCGCTTTCCAGGGTCGAACGGACGCGGCGGTTGACATTCACCTTTTCGAGAATCGGTGTAATGACGGTGGGCCCAGTTACCGTAACGATCGCGCCAAAAAGAAATGCTATGTCCCAGTCTAGGCCGATAAGGTAATGAGCCAGCGTGCCCGCCAGCACCATCGTGATGATCAGCCCGACCGTAACCAGTCCGGTTACAGCCCGCGACGTATGCTTCAGATCGTAAACGTTGAGCAGCAGGCCGCCCTCGAAGACGATGATCGCGACGGCAACACGCACGATCAGGTTTAGCGCATCACGCTCCCTTAGGATTTCCGGCTGGACGAGGCCGATCAGATCCGGGCCAAACAAGACTCCGACGATCAACAGCGGACCGGTCGCCGGAATTCTTATCCTTTCAGCAAGGATCTGCGCCATCGTCCCGATAACCAGAACGCAGACGAGCGTCGCCAATAGTGCAAGTACAGGCGAATGCTGATTAAGTTCGATCAGGAATTGGCCCATCGTGGGTTAGGATCTTTCCGGAAGGATAGTGAGTGGATTCCGCTCTCGGCGGACCGGTAAAAAGGGTTCATAAGCCTGAAACGAATTCACGATCTGCCGTCTGACCGGTCGCGGCGGCCATCACGGCTTCCGGCTTCGCTTCCTTCCGTGTGAATTCTCCGGTCTTACGCCCCTCGTGTAAAACGATGACGCGGTCGGACAAACCAAGAACCTCCGGAAGCTCGGAGGAGATCATCACGATCGCCAATTCATCTTCGGCCAGCGAGTTGATCTCGGAATAGATCTCCTGTTTTGCACCGACGTCGATCCCCCGAGTCGGTTCGTCGAGAAAAAGGACCTTTGGCTTTGTCAGGAGCCATTTTCCAAGCACGACCTTTTGCTGGTTTCCGCCGGAAAGCGTTCCCGTCACGGTCATCGGCGAATTCGCTTTCACCTTTAGCTTCTCCATTGCCTTTTTGGCCGCGGCCTTTTCACGAGAGCGATGAGTGACAAACCTGCCCGAGACCTTCTCAAGGCAGGCTAGTGTCGAATTATCCTGGATGGTTTGATCGAGGATAAGTCCGAACCTCTTTCTGTCCTCAGTCACAAACCCGATCCCGCTTGCGATCGCGCTCTTGGGAGAATTGATATGCACACGCCGTCCATCTACCAGAATGTCTCCCGAATAACTCCCGCGCCACGCTCCAAACATTGCCATCAGAGATTCGCTTCGACCTGCCCCCATAAGGCCTGCAATGCCAAGCACTTCTCCCTTTCTTACGCTAAACGACAGGTTGTCGACGATCTTCTTGTCGGGATGGTCCGGGTCAAAGACGGTAAGATTGTTAACCTCGAAAACCACCTCACCGAACTGGTGTGTGACTTCCGGAAAGATGTCTCCAACCTCGCGGCCGACCATCAGCGCGATCACACGGTCCTTGTCGAGTTCCGATGTCGGGTATGTACCGACCGCATTTCCGTCACGAAGGACCGTGATCCGGTCGCTCATCCGGAAGACCTCTTCAAGCTTGTGGGAAATGTAGATCATCCCCACTCCTCGCGCCTTGAGCCTTTCGAGAATGTCAAACAGCGTCTTCACCTCGGCATCCGTAAGAGCCGCGGTCGGTTCGTCCAGGACAAGAATCTTGGCCTCCTGAGCCAGCGCTTTCGCGATCTCGACTAGCTGCTGCTGACCGATCCCCAGGTTTCCGACTTCAGATGTCGGATCGATCTCCATATTCAGGTCCCTTAGTAGCGCCGCTGACCGATGATAGAGTTCGTTCCGGTCGATCACTCCGAAACGCGATGGCTCGCGGCCTAGAAAGATATTCTCGCCTACAGAAAGCTCCTTAACGAGAGACAACTCCTGAAATATGATCGCGATGCCGGCTCTTTTCGCTTCGCTGATGCTATGAAACTGCTGTAAGTCGCCGTCGATCGCGAACTCGCCTTCGTAAACTCCGTACGGATAGACCCCGCTTAGGATCTTCATCAGAGTCGATTTTCCTGCACCGTTCTCACCGACAAGCGCATGAAATTCGCCTCCGTAAAGGTCCAGGTTTACGCTATCGAGCGCCTTCACACCTGGAAATTCCTTGGTAATGGATCTCATTTCCAGGAGAGGCTGATTTTCAGGTGACATGTTGTTTTTTCTTGTTACGGGAGCAACCTCAGAAGACTCCGAAGTTTATCACGCGCTGGTCCACTGGTCACTTGCGTGGTTGTAAATCGTGAATGGAGAAGATTGATTAACCGCAAAGGCGCAGAGGCGCTAAGTTGTTGGAGAACACGGTACCGACCTCGGATCTATTAACCTTGGGCTTCAAGCAAATGAGTCCTATCAAACAAGATTGAAACTACTGACTCCTTTCGATCAGGATTGAAACTACTGAGTCCTCTCAATCAGTAGTGAAACTAGTTAGTGCTCGTTACCAGGAATTAAACTTCTGATTGCTCTTTATTCAGGATTTAAGCTACCGAGTGCGGTGAATCAAATTCCCTAAAAATCTTCGCGCCTCGGAGCCTCTGCGGTTAACATCTGTCATGCCCGTCGCTCGTGCTCCGGGGTCTGATCCGTACACGATTCACGAACGAGTGTCCCGTCCGTATGTCTTAGCCATCTTTCTCAAAAGCCTCGCATGTTTCTCGGTGAGATCGCCTTTCCTGAACCGCCATTGCCAGTTTCCCGATTCCGTCGCCGGCAGATTCATACGCGCTTCGTTGTCTAGTCCTAGCACATCCTGCAAAGGGACGATCGCGGTGTCGGCGACGGAGGCGAAAGCTCCGCGGATGAGGTCCCAGTTGATCTTCTCTCCGTCGGAGTCCAGATATTCCAGAAAGTACTCCCGCTCCCTTGAATTGTGATCGGACTTTTTCTTCTTCTTCCTCGCCGTACCCTCATACCAACCCACCGTAGTGTCATTGTCGTGCGTGCCTGTGTAAACGACCGTGTTTGGAGTGAAGTTATGGGGCAGATGCGGATTATTGGCGTCTCCTCCGAATGCGTACTGGAGGATCTTCATCCCCGGAAAACCGAACCGGTCCCTAAGGGACTCGACATCCTCGGTTATAACGCCGAGGTCCTCGGCGATCACCGGGATCTCGCCAAACTCCCTGAATAACTCGTAAAAGAGCTCACCACCCGGGACTTCGACCCATTCCCCATGCTCGGCTGTTTCGTCCTTGCCAGGGACCTCCCAGCTTGCGGCAAATCCACGGAAGTGATCGATACGAACTATATCGACCATCTTCAGAGCAAACCGAAATCGCTCGATCCACCAACGGAAACCCTCGGACCTCATCTGTTCCCATCTGTAAATAGGATTTCCCCACAACTGACCGGTCTTTGAGAAATAGTCCGGCGGGACGCCTGAAACTACTTCCGGGCTTCCGTCCTGGTTCAGCTTAAAGTCTTTCGGCCTGCTCCACACATCGGCAGAATCGAAAGCCACAAATATAGGAATGTCGCCGATGATCCTGATCCCTTCGCCGTTCGCAAATGACTTCAGGCGATGCCACTGCCGGAAGAAGAGGAACTGGAAAAACTTGTGCCTAGAAATCAGATCGAGAAGATCCTCGTGTGTTTTCAGGACAGCCTCGTGCTCGCGGTTCTTGAGCGCAGGCTCCCATTCCAGCCAGCTGCCCGGCTTCTGAGTTTCCTTGATGGCCCTGAAGAGCGCGTAGTCGTCGAGCCAGAATGCGGCCTCTCTGAGGAAGGACTCAAATGCCGATCTAATTTCAACTGCGGAACTCCTCTGAAAGCTCTGGTACGCTTTCTCAAGCAATTGCGCTTTCCATTCGATTACCCGCCCGTAATCGACTCTGTCAGCTGGAAGTTCTTTTGGAGGGTCAACGTCTGTCCGGTTGAGAAGGCCGTCTTCGACAAGAAGCTCAGGAGAGATCAGGTTCGTGTTCCCGGCGAAAGCAGAAAAACTTTGATAAGGAGAATCCCCATAGCCGGTAGGACCAAGGGGAAGGATCTGCCAGTAGGCCTGGCCTGCACTCTTGAGGAAGCTAACGAATTCCTTCGCCTCCTGTCCGAGATCGCCTATGCCGTGCGGGCCGGGTAGTGAAGTTGGGTGCAAAAGTATTCCGCTTGCTCTATGAAGTCGCATCTGCCTCTAGTCTTTATCCTCGGGCGTCTGTCCAAGTAATCTGCAATCGTGATCCGTTGATCAGGGCCAAAGAAAAAGGGCGGACGCACCCGCCCTCGGATCCACACAGTCACCGAACGATAATTGCGCCGCTATATTATCGCAAGCCTATTGAGGTAAGTCTTTTCGCGACTTCGGGATCAACGATCCTGCCCACCGGATAGATGCCGGTTCGCTCCTTGAATCCGGAACGCTCATAGAAGAAATAGAGACGGGCTCTCGGGTTCTTCGCAAACTCTTCGTCCTTAAGTTTCTCGTCAAACTCCCTTCTCAGGCTTGAATCTTCCCTGAGCATCCTGGCGGCCATCTTCTCGAGCACGTATGACTCCGCATACTCCTTTGACTCAAAGATCGCATTGAAAAACCCCCAGTAGAAAAGCGAATCGGGGCCAGACGGCTCAAGCAAATGGATCGCGACAGCAGAGGCTCGCTGGGCAAGCGGGACGACAACGGAATTTTTTGGAAACACACGGTTTCCTGTTACTGTCTCGGACTCGGCCTGGAGAGAGATCCTGCCTTCGAAAGAAGAATCCGCCCATTTCGGATTCTTGAATATGTAGCCCTCGACCTCCAGTTCTGTTTCATCAGAAAGCCTGAAGAACTCGACACCATGTACTGTCAGTCTGTCGATCGCATCCGTCCATTGCGGAGGCAATACATAGTAGGAGGGGACTACGACAGATCGAGTCACTTTCGTATCGTCATACCAAGGCACCTGATAATCCTTCGCCTCGTTTCCGTAGATTGTTTGATCAGAACCGGACACGCCCGATGGTTCAAGCCTGATCTCAACTCCTTTTAAGAGGTATTGCCTGCTCGGTTCGCGTTCGATCGACATCGCAAGCGGGAACTCCTGTTCGTCCTTGCCCCGTGTCATAGCAGACTCGTCGGCTGCCCTGTTCGCAGCGATCAGGGAGTCTTTGCTTTGCCCGGCCTCACGTATCATCTCTTCAAGCAGATCGTAGGTTCCACGAACCCTCGATCTGTAATCCTTGAGTGAATGAGCCTCGATCAGACGCCCGATCCGGTTCTGCAAAGGCGTATAACCGGTTGCAAATCTTGGGGTTGCAACAAATGAGAAGATCCCTTTCGTAGGGTCGCCCCGGTCGGCGAACTGGAGATATGGTGAAAGAAGGTTTCCCTTCTCCTCGACCCTCGGCACAACCCTTTTTTGAAAATGCTCGGCCATCCAGTCGGTCAAAACGGAGGGCATTTCCTGATGCCGAGCGTATTCCCACGTGATGTTGTATCTGTAATCTGCGCCGTCGGTTACATGGCAGTCAATGAAAAGATCAGGTTTCCATTCATTCCAAAGCTTAAGCCAGGCGCGTGTTTCGGGATTGTCCGCCTTCAGGTAGTCACGATTCAGATTCTGGTTAGCCGAATTCGCGCGGAACCCCATTTCCTCAGGTCCATTCTGGTTTATACGGTTGTATTTGCTAAAGAGCTCGTGCCCGTCGACGTTATATATAGGTATAAAGAGAATGACTGCGTCCTTCAGAAGTGCCCGCTTCTCGCCTGTCACCGCGATATCTCTAAGCAGCGCCAACCCGGCATCTTTTCCGTCTGATTCCCCGGCATGGATCGCCGCCTGTATCAGAATCACTGCCTTTTCCGTTTTACTTCTACGCGCTTGCTCCGCCGTGGAAACACCGTCTTCAGAAACAATAAGGAGCGGTATGTCCCAGCCCTCCGGGCTTTTGCCCATCGACGTGAACGAAACCTGCGGCGACGAGGACGCGAGACGTCTTGCGAAAGCTATTGTTTCCGGATATCGAGCTGTTTGCCTGTAATCGGTCCTTTCCGCGAATGTTTGCCATTCGTCCGGCACGTTGATGGAAGTTGTCTGGCCGTTGACAGCTGTTCCGGTAAGCAAGAATACAGACAGGATTAGCAGTTTTGTAGATATTTTATGGAACATTTGTTGTAGAGACCCGAAAGGTCAGGTAGACTAGAAAAGGCACTCGCCGGAACCGTCCGGAGGGCGACAAACTTCCCTTTCCTACCTGTTTGAAACCCTAAGACTTTCAGATCAATTTTGCGGGTTGTGCGCAAGGTGGGGCAGGTTTGTTTGTTGAATCTAAAGTGTGATATAACCGTGGTTAATTTCCGACGTCCACACTATACCCTAAATCAGCAAGCTTTCTACCTGTTCCTGAACAGGCAAGCCGATTTTGTTGACATCGGTAATCAATTCGTGTAAAAGTTTCAAGTGGTTGTATTTCAAATACATATATACCTTGGGAAGCAGAGGAGAATTATGAAAATCGGAAGAATCGAAAGCAAGGCACTGTCCTTTTGTCTGATGGTTGCGATCCTGGCAACTTACTCGATGGTGGCCCTCGCAGGTGAGGCCCGAGTGGCAGGGGAGATAGTGGTATCGGGGACGGCTGTCGATGGAATCGCTCCGGTGGTGCTCGTGAATGGCGAGCAAGCCAAGAGCGGCCGCTCTATTTTCACTTCGAGCAGTATCGTTACAGACAAGTTTTCATACGCAACAGTTAAGGTCGGTTCGCTTGGGACCGTCAGAATCGCTCCGGAGACCAGCCTCACCATTTCGTTTGATGAGAATGGAGTAAGCGCTGCATTGGTTAGTGGAACTGTTAGTGTGCTTAGCGCCGAGAATGCAGTTAGCGTTGCTTTACCAGACGGAACCGTTTCGAATCTGACGGCCGGAAAGAGTGCTTCCACTGTACAGGATGATGATGATGACGATGACGCCGGTGCCGGCGCTTGGGTGCTTTGGGCTCTCGTCTTCGGCGGTGCGACGGCTGCCATTATTTTTGCGGTCGCAAGTGATAATAACCGTGTAAGCCTCGGTGGCAACGGCGCGGTGATCAGCCCGTCGGTCTAAGATCAAAACAGTTTTTAGCGCCTCGATGCTTATCCGTCAGAGCGCATTTTTCTAGGAGGAGATTGGATCAAATGCTCGGCAAAATCTGGATCAAAAAGTCATTAACAGTACTCTCTGCATTCGCAGTTCTAGCTGCTTATTCCAGCGTAGCACTCGCGGCCCCCAAGGATGTCAAGGCTTCTATCACCGTCACTGGTGCGGTAACGGTCAATGGTCAGGCGGCGGTTTCCAATGCCACGGTAGTTTCCGGCAGCGTAATCACAACAGGCGCCAACTCCAGCGCGGTAGTCACAATGAGTGACAACGGGCGGGTTGAGCTGCTGGGTGAGACTTCGATCACTCTCCGCTACACCGATAACAGCATCGTCGCGATGCTGACTTCTGGAGCGGTCAGGGTATCGAACAAAGCCGGGATCTCTACAACCGTTACCACAAAGAGTTCAACTGTGGTTTCTGACACCGGCCAGGCCAATCTCTATCTAGTCGACGTCGGCTGTGGAGACGACACGAAGTGTGCGCAGACGTTTGTAGAAACGACGACCGGACTAGTAACGATGAACAGCGGTGCGACAAGCAAGCAGGTAGCTGCTGGCACAGACGCAACGGCCGGTTCACCATCGCAAACGGGTTGTAAGCCTTGTTTGCGTCCCGGTTCCGCTCCACCGGTCAGGCTTGCAGGAATCCCCTTCTGGCCGCTTCTCCTCCTTGCAGGTGGAGCCGCTGTAGGTGCGGTGCTTCTTTCAGATCAAAAAGATGACGATCCGGATGATCCGGTGATCGTCATAAGCCCTATAAGCTAAAGTCAGTCCAATCTCAGATTTATTGCGGGTTGTGTTTTAAGTAACATAACCCGCATAATTATGCCTTCGTTTGTGAAACTTTTAACAAAGAAATTTTCTGGATGGTACTAAAAGGACTATGCATATCGCAGTTATAGGAACTGGCTACGTCGGACTTGTCACGGGCGCCTGCTTTGCGGAGTTTGGCGTTGAAGTGACCTGCGTGGATGTAGACGAAAAGAAGATAGAGAATCTCAGGAACGGTATCATTCCGATCTACGAACCGGGACTAGACAAGATCGTTGAAAAGAACGTAAATGCTGACAGGCTTCATTTTACGACGGACCTGAAGAGTGCTGTAGAAGCGGCGCTTGTGATCTTTCTGGCGGTTGGCACACCTCCGAAAGAGGACGGTTCGCCCGATATGAGCTACTACAGGCAGGCGGCACTGGACATTGCGAAGGCGATGAACGGCTACAAGGTGCTGGTCACGAAATCGACGGTGCCCGTAGGTACCGGAAAGTGGCTTCGAGAATTCGTTTCGGAAAATACGGAAACGGAGACAGATTTCGGTATCGCTTCCAATCCCGAGTTTCTCAGAGAGGGCGCGGCGATAGAAGATTTTATGCGGCCCAACCGAGTCGTGATCGGAAGCAACGAGGAACATGCGATCGCGATCATGAAGGACCTGTACCGGCCCTTGTACCTGATCGAGACCCCGGTCGTGATCACTTCCCTTGAAGCTGCAGAACTTATCAAGTACGCCTCGAACGCGTTTCTGGCGACAAAGATCACTTTTATAAACGAGATTGCCAATCTTTGCGACGCGATAGGCTGTGACGTTCATGACGTGGCGCGAGGAATGGGAATGGATAACCGCATAGGCAAGAAGTTCCTGCATCCCGGTCCGGGATACGGCGGATCCTGTTTTCCGAAGGACACAAGGGCGCTGACCACGGTCGCAGATCAGTTTGGTGTTGAGACTCTTATTGTCGACGCAGTTATCGAAGCGAATGACCGTCAGAGGCTCGCGATGATTCCGAAGATCGAAAAGCTCGTTGGAGATTTCGAAGGCAAGAAGATCGGCGTTTTGGGGCTATCATTCAAGCCGGAAACCGACGACATGCGCGAATCGCCAGCGATCGAGATCGTTTCCGAGATGTTATCGAAAGGCGCTTCGGTCAGAGCTTTCGACCCGGTCGCTATGGAGGAAGCGTCGCATGTCTTGTCGGACATCGAGTTTGCGGAGAATGAGTACGACGCCATAGATGGTGCGGATGCTATGGTCATCATTACGGAATGGAACCAGTTCCGTGCTCTCGACATGCAAAAGGTAAAGGCGCTGCTGAAGGCTCCGAAGGTCGCAGACCTTAGGAACATCTACGAGCCGGATGATATGCGGGAAATGGGGTTTGAGTACATAGGCGTGGGACGATAGGCGACGCCTTCCCTCTGACAGAATGCCGGAATTTACGAAATGTCTTGTAACGGGAGGAGCGGGTTTCATTGGCTCGAATCTCGCCGATGAATTGATCCGACAGGGTCGCGACGTAAAGATCATCGACGACCTTTCGACGGGATTCCGCGAGAACCTAATGGAGATATCGGGTCAGTTTGAGTTCATCGAAGGCGATTTGAATGATCCGAAAGCGCTCGAAGAGGCCGTAAGCGATGTCGAGGTCGTATTTCATCAAGCGGCGCTTCCCAGTGTCCCACGTTCGGTGGAGGACCCGGTCGCGACACACGAAGCTTGTGCTACCGCGACCTTAAAACTTCTTACAATGGCTAAGGACCTCGGCGTTCGAAGGTTCGTCTACGCTGCCTCAAGTTCCGCCTACGGGGACCAACCGGTCCTCCCCAAAGTCGAGACAATGGCATCAGATCCGCTTTCTCCCTATGCGGCGGCGAAACTGATGGGTGAACATTACTGTACTGTCTTCAACCGCATTTACGGTCTTGAGACCATCTCTCTCAGGTACTTCAATGTTTTTGGACCTAGGCAGAATCCTTCCTCGATGTACTCGGGCGTCATCTCGCGATTCATCGACGCGCTTATGAAGGATGACACGCCGGTAATCTACGGCGACGGCGAGCAATCGCGAGACTTTACGTATATTGCGAACGTCGTGAACGCAAACATTCGCGCGGCGGAAGTCTCGGAAGGGTTTGGCCAGTCCTATAACGCTGCAAATGGCGAACGAACAACACTGAACGAGCTTCTGGAAGTTCTTAAGAAGATCACCGGCAAAGAAGGTGTGCAAGCCGACTTCCAGCCGCCCAGGAAAGGAGATGTCTTGCATTCACAGGCCGACAATTCGAAAGCTGTCCGGACTTTGGGCTACGAAAACCTGGTCGGGCTCGAGGAAGGACTTCAGAAAACGATCGAATGGTGGAAAGCCAGCAGGTTCAGCTCCTGACGGTTCGGCATCTTAATCCTTATTTGAAACTGATGACCGCTTGAATAGCGGGATCTCGTCCGAGAATGTAATCTTCCGAGGTCAACTCCGCCTCTATATCCGGTGCCTTCCACTGCCTCGTGTCCCTTGGATCGACCGTCTGCCACCAAAGCGTTGATATCCTCAGCCTGAGCCCGCTGTTGGGAAGAGTGACTTCTGTCGCATCACCAAAGTGATTCGGCGTTGAGCCGGTCGGCTCTCCGACAAAGATCGCTTCTGTCCATTTCTCCAGTTCATTGACCGCCTGCTGAGCGGCTGAGAAAGTCTGCCTGCCGATCAATACGAAAAGCCTTCCACGCGTATTGAATCTCGATTTGATGATCCCTAGTATCATCGGGCGGTTCAGAACACTGTTCCCTCCATCGTTGTGTCTAAGGTCGATCACCAACTTCTCTGCTGGGTTCTTCTCGGCAAACCCGAAAACCTTCGTGAAAAAGTCTTCAACCGATTCTTCCCGCTTGTTCAGGACTCGGTTGAACTGGACAAACAAGACCTTCTCTTCTGCAAGGTAGTTGAACCAATGATAGTTCCGAGGGTCCCGAAGCCAGAGTGGTTTTTCACCCTCGGCCGCATCTTTCCAGTCGTCCGGCGGTCGAAGAAGATCGGGCAGTTCTCCTCCCGGTCCAAGTTCCCTCGATACTCGCTTGCCGTTCAGATCGAACGTGAACGTGGTTCTGTCCAACGAATCACTGATTCCAAGTCCGTTCAGGACTTCCGGTATGGCAAGCAGTAAAGGAGCAATGTTCCTGGTCCCCATCTCGTTGTCGCGCCAGGTTATCTCCCGAACCGCATCGATCGCCTGTTCGACCGATAATTCTCCGATGCCCAACAACTTGCCGCCGACAAGGTCTTTATGCTCGGGCGCTGCAGACTGAACGAATAATCCATCTTTGAACCAATAGAATCGCAGAGGATAAACCCCTCGTGACCTTGGTGCCAGTTCAAGCCTGAGCCTTGTGTGCCCGTCCCGGACCATGGCCACGATCCTCATAAGTTCGATCAGTACTTCGTGGTCTTCAAGAGTAGGGATTTTCTTTTCGAGCGATCTGACGGCCAAATCGAAATCTTCGCGGGTAACTGAATGGAACAGATTCCGGTGACGGCTCTCCAATTCCTTTGCCATATACCGAAGGTCTTCCTGCCAGGCATCGGAAGTGAGCTTCAATTGCTCGGTGGCGGGTCGTTGAGCCTGGACGGGTACGAGCAAGGCTAGAAACAGGGCGATCAAGTGCACTGATTTTACGACGATTCTCATCCTGATCTCCGGTTTAAGGTTCCCGCTCATCTCAAAGGCACGTACGTACATTCCGCGAAAACGTTCTAGAAATTCTTGCTCCCAGAACAGGAGGTAATCTTAACACCGCGTACCAAAAACGCTGCGAGCGTGATCGTGGGACAAGGAAATGAAGAAAAAGGTCGTCAGCGAGAAAGCGTGCTGCAGACATTCGGCTCCTACGGAGCCGGGAGATTTCGTTTGTCGGGGTGCTAATGACAGGTGGCGCCGATGGCGCCAATTTGATGGTCAATGATCATTGGTCATTGGAATATGAGGTGTCGCCGCTAAACCGGCTAGAGAGGGCGCGTGGGGCCTGCTACGCCGCACTGCGCCTGCGGCTTGTACGGGGCTAACATATACCCGTCCCTTCCGGGACTCGTTGGATTCTTTCGACGTTCCAAAATCTCGGTTACGGTCAGGGTCCAAGATCTGGAATATGAAATCTGGAATTTCTTCTCTGAGATCTGAGATCTTGAATCTGAGATTACGAAGCGCCCGGGTGGTGCGTCTTTCCCCGCACTGCGCCTTCGCGGTTGAATCGTTATGAAAAGTAAATCCCTAAAACGAATGAAAGGCCGCCCGTGTGGGCGGCCTTGTGAATTTGTCGTCAAATGCGGCTGGCTAGTCGACAGCAGGCATGCTCGATTTCTGAACCCTCGGAAGGAGTTCGTCGCGCATTGCCAGTTCGTAGACCGCCGCAGCGACGATCGCC
Source organism: Acidobacteriota bacterium (assembly GCA_003385635.1). GTDB lineage: Bacteria > Acidobacteriota > Blastocatellia > Pyrinomonadales > Pyrinomonadaceae > Aridibacter. Next base: position 2,121,990 of record QQUY01000001.1, read on the forward strand.
GCGGAGGCCTTTACGTCCTCGTCCACTATCCTTTCGTAAGTGTCGAGGTTCGTATGCCAGGTGTGGGTGAAGTATTCGATCGGATCCTGCAGGACACCGATACCGGGAAGTCCCGCACGGTTGAACGACGTGTGATCCGAACCGCCAAGCCTTCGGCTGAGCGTGTTAGTCGCACCGGCGATCTTGAGGTCCGAAAAAGGCGCCACAATATCGCCTAGAATCGCAGCCGCTTCAGGAGGTCCAAAGACGGTCATCGCACGCGCACGTCCGGTACCTGAATCGATGTTGAAGTAACCACCGAACTTTGAATACGCGGGTTTCGGATTCTCCGCAGTTCCGAAATGCTTTTCGACGTAAGCTTGTGAACCGAGCAGTCCTTGTTCCTCGCCGCTCCAGAGTGCAACGCGGATCGTCCTGCGCGGTTTGGCGTCGATCGCTTTAAGGATCCTTGCCGCCTCCATCATCACAGCGCAGCCGATACCGTTGTCGGTGGCGCCGGTAGCGGAATGCCAGGCATCCAGGTGCCCGCCAAGCATGATCACCTCATCTGCTTTGTCGGTCCCTTTGATCTCGCCGATGGTGTTGTACGAGGTCGCGCCTTCCGGATAAACGCTGTTCTGAATATCGAATTCGAGCTTCACATCATTGCCGTTCTCCATCAGTCTCCAGATCCGCCCGTAATCCTCGTTTCGCATTACAACGGTCGGTACCGATGTCGATGGATCGTAGCTGCGGTTTCCGAAAGCACGGATCTGACCGTGCGGCCGACCGGCGTCGTTGATCCTGACAAGAACTCCCGCATCCTTCAGGAATGCGTCCAGCTGCGACAGGACGTCGCCAAATGAAAGCTGTCCGGGCTGCGGCTCAGGCCTTGCTCTTGGCGGTCCCGCCTGGGGCGCCTCCGCAGGCTTAAGCCGCTCTGCGAGGATCTTCTCGTCGATCCGTTTGGCAGGGTCGTCGAAGCTGACATTTACGTCCCTCGGAGCGCCGAAAAGAACGATCTTGCCCGATATCCGGCTCCTTTGTTCAGCAAAAAAACTGTCGAGAGCCTCCTGGGTGATGACCTGAACCTGGGGAAACTCCATCTTCACGGCTTCCGCGGTAACCGCTCCGTTGGTGCTCGGAGTCCATGCGAGGACCTCGAATACAAGAGAGTCTTTGACGGGTGATATCAAGAAACCGGAGGCTCTGTCGTTCTCCCAACCCGGATGCCCCCAGTCCCAGGGCTCCATTTCGGTCCGGTCAAATCCCCATTCCTTCATCTGCTTCATCGCCCATTCCCCGGCCTTCTTGAGCTTCGGTGAGCCTGTAAGCCGCGGGCCGTAGACATCTGTGAAGTAGTGGAGCGTCTTCTTGATCTGAGAATTCTCCATCGCTTCCTTTCGGATGGCGGCATTTACGGCAGCATTCTTTTCCGCGGGCTTTGCGGAACCATTCTGAGCCAGCGTCAACGGTGCCGACTGCAAGACCATACCCGCCAAGAGAAATGCTCCCGCCAGTCTATTTAGTTTCCTAGTTTTCATACTTGCCTTTCCCGGACCTTTCGTCCTCGTTTCCTTATTTATCGGATCTATAGATTACATTCAGAGAACCGCTCAATCGGAAGGATAATGCCGCTTGAAGTTAGTAATCCATAAGCGACTTGCAGAACGGTCTGATCTACTCTTCGAACATCTTACGTAAGCTTTCGGTGTAGGGTTTCCGCGCGACGCCCTTTTCAGTAATGATCGCGTCCACGAGCTCGTTTGGAGTCACGTCAAATGCGAAGTTTCCGACACCTATTCCTTCAGGCGCAAGCGGAATGTCCTTGATGTGCGTCACTTCCCGCGTGTCGCGTTCCTCGATCGGGATGTCATCACCTGTCGGACAATTCATGTCAACGGTCGACATAGGAGCTGCTACGTAAAACGGAATTCCATGCTGGCGGGCGAGAACAGCGACCATATAGGTACCGATCTTGTTTGCCACGTCGCCGTTTGCCGCGATCCGGTCCGATCCGACAACGACCGCGTTCACCTTGCCCTTCTTCATCACGTGCCCGCTTTGGTTGTCGGTGATGAGCGTTACCGGAATATCGTCCTTGAGCAGTTCCCAGGCGGTAAGTCTTGCACCCTGAAGATAAGGACGCGTTTCGTCAGCAATGACGCTGACCTTCTTTCCCTGGTCCTTTGCACCCCGGATAACGCCTAGCGCCGTTCCCCACACGCCGCCCGTAGCGAGCGCGCCGGCATTGCAGTGAGTCAAAACCGAAGCTCCGTCATCGAGCAATTCGCCTCCAAACTGTGCGATCAGGCGCTGCGATTCTATGTCCTCTTCGTGTATGGCCTTCGCCTCGTCGATCATCGCGGTCTTGATCCCGCTGATCTCGGTCCCGGCTTCCTTTAGCTCCGAGAACCTTTTCTTCATTCGGTCGATGGCCCAGAACAGATTGATGGCCGTAGGCCGGGTCTTGGCCAGGATCTCGCAGATGTAATCGAGCTCTTCTTCAAGATCATCGACATTTGTCCCGACGAAGCTTTTCAGCCCTAGAGCGATGCCGTACGCACAAGAGACCCCGATCGCGGGTGCTCCGCGGATCACCATATCCCGGATCCCGTCCGCCACGTCATTGTATGTCTTAAGCATCAGCCAGACCTCTTCTGTCGGCAGCAGCCGCTGGTCTAGCATCCGCACACCTTCGTCAGTCCATTCAACAGGTATGATCATTTCTTGGATTTGTCCTTATCGGTTTGAGAGTTTGAAAAGATAATACAGTCTTCCAAAGCAACCGGGCAAACACGACGTTGAACGCACGTGCGGCAGCTTGGATTCCGTTGTCCCAAACCGTTTGATAGTTGTGGGCCTATGGATTATATTTCGATTTACTCCAGAGCAAGGGTTATTTCCCGCCTTCTTATCTAAGAAAAAACATGAGTGAGACAGCGACCGGACAATCCGGCGACATGCATTTGGCCAGCGGTTACAGAAAGGACTTGAATTACAGGGTGGATTTCGGATTCGACCTCGATATGCCGCCTCAACTTGGCTTTCTCGAGGAGCTTTCGTGGAACTACTTCTGGTCTTGGTGCGAGGGCGGCGAAGCCGTTTTCCGCGATCTGGCACCCGGTCTTTGGGAAGATTGCGAGCAGAACCCGAGGCAGATGCTGAGCCGGATCAGCGAGATCGCTCTGTGGCAGAAAGCCGCGGACCGCGGCTACGTGGCCCGGGTCGCAGATCTAGAAGAGCGATTTCGCGAATACCTTTCCGCAACACCAAATACATTTGGGAAGGTCACGCCTGAAAATCCCGTCGCTTACTTTTGCGCCGAGTACGGTGTACACAATTCTCTCCCTATCTATTCCGGCGGTCTGGGGATACTGGCCGGCGACCATCTGAAATCCGCGAGTGACATGAATGTCCCGCTGGTCGCGGTCGGTCTGATGTACCGCTACGGGTACTTTCGACAGAAGATCGCACACGACGGCTGGCAGGAGGAATCCTACAGGAACGCGCTCGAGGATTTTCTCGCCCTGAAACCGGTCAATGACGAGAACGGCGAACGGATCCTCGTCTCGATCACAATGCGCGGCAGACGCGTGCACGCTCAGGCCTGGCTGGCCCAGTTGGGACGGATCAAGCTTTATCTACTGGACACGAACGTCGCCATCAATGACGAAGTGGACAGGTTCGTGACGGGACACCTGTACGGCGGAGACAACGAAACGCGGATCGTGCAGGAGAAGCTTCTCGGGATCGGCGGCGTAAATCTCCTGCGAAAGCTGGGGGTGGAACCGAGCGTGTACCATCTGAATGAGGGACATTCTGCGTTTCTAAATGTAGAGCTTGCCCGCGAATTCCTTGAAGAGGATGAAACACTGACGTTCGAAGACGTCGTGCCGAGGGTCCGGGAACTCTGCGTGTTCACGACCCATACCCCGGTCGACGCAGGGAACGACTCTTTTCCTGCAGACCTCGTGGGCAGCTGTTTTGACGAGTCCTATATCGAGTCGCTGAGACTTGAGAAAGAAGAGTTCTTTGCTCTCGGACGAACTGACCCGGAAGACGAAAACGAGTGGTTCGGAATGACGCCGCTTGCGATCCGTCTGAGCAGAAGCTCGAACGGCGTAAGTGAAAAGCACGGCCAGGTGTCCCGCAGCCTCTGGAAGAAGATGTTTACCGACATCGAAGAGCCGACCGAAGTCCCGATCACCCACATTACGAACGGTGTCCATCCCGCTACGTGGATCTCTCCGGCGTTCAAGGACCTCTATCGAAGGCACCTAGGACAGGATTGGTATTCGCTGATCAACAGCCGCGAGATCTGGCGGTCCGCCGTCAATGCGATACCGGACGATGCCGTCTGGCGAGCTCACCAGCTGCTGAAAAACCTTCTCATCGCTTACGTACGCGACAGCACATTGAGAAAAGATGCAGGCCTGAAAAGCACTATCCACGAACGGGAAGACACGCGAAAGCTGTTTAGCGACGAGATCTTGACCGTAGGGTTCGCGCGAAGGATCGCAAAGTACAAGCGGTGGGACCTTATCCTCCACGATCTCGATCGACTTTTGAAAATGGTCGATGATCCCAAAAGGCCGGTTCAGTTCGTCTTCGCGGGCAAGGCGCATCCGCAGGACAACACCGCAAAGGCTATTCTTCAAAAGCTTATGAGCATCAACCACGATTCGAACTGGCAGAACCGGGCTGTGTTCATCGAGGACTACGATCAGGAGGTTGCGCGCTATCTTGTTCGCGGAGTTGACGTTTGGATGAATGTCCCCCGCAGGCCGCTCGAGGCTTCCGGGACCAGCGGGCAAAAGGTCGCGATGAACGGCGGCCTAAACTTCTCGATCCTCGACGGCTGGTGGATCGAGGGATATAACGGCGAGAACGGGTTCGCGATCGGAGATCGACACGAAGCGGATGATGAGAACGATTCGGTCAACGACATAAACGACGCTGATTCCCTTTATTCGATCCTTGAGGATCAGATCATTCCCGAATACTACGACCGGGACGAGAAAGGGCTGCCCCGAAAGTGGATCGCGCGAATGAAGTCCTCCTTAGCGACGCTCACACCGGCATTCAGCAGTGATAGAATGTTAAGGGACTACATCGAGCAGATCTACGACGCGGGCGAAACAGCCCGAACAAGATCCGAACAAAACTGAGGACATATGCGGGAGTCTGAATTCCGGACGGGAGTCATCAAACCGATAGAGTGTTTCAAGGAAGGCTGGGAAGCGATAAAGCCGCATTACTGGCTGCTTTTCGCGATTACGCTAATCGGAATGCTGATCGGCGGATTCAGCTTCTACATACTTCTCGGCGCGATGGTCTGCGGCATTTTTGTATGCTACTTTCGTGCGCTCGACGGGCAGGAAGTGGCGATCGAGGACCTCTTCAAGGGGTTCGAGTATTTTTGGCCCGGGTTGATCCTGACCGCGATAATAGTTCTTCCCGGGTTCATACTTTTCGGATTGATGTACGCTCCCCTGGTCATTGCGACGATGGGTGGTTCGGTCCTGTCGCAAGACGAATTCCTTGCACTGTTGTCCGGTTTTATCGTCGTAGAGCTCATCTTCGCTATCATTATGGCCTGCCTTCATACGCTCGTGATGTTCTCGTATCCGCTGATCGTAGACCGGAAACTTTCTGCTTTTAGAGCAATCATCGTCAGCTCGAAGGCCGTACTGAAGAACCTTAAGGGCGTCGCGGGACTTTGGGTGGCAAGTTTTGTTGCGGCAATAGCTGGCTACCTGGCTTTATGCGTCGGCGTATATTTCGTGATCCCGGTTATCTTTGCCGCCAACATAGCCGCTTACCGGAAGGTCTTTCCAAGGCTTGAAGTACAGATGGACGGTCCCCCGCCTCCGGACTCATACGAAGCGGCTTAGTTAGGCAATGGTCGAACCTGTAAAGATCATAGACGAAGGTGAGGATTCGGTCTCGATCGAATGGTCGGACGGCATCGAATCCAACTTCGCTGCGAGAAGGCTAAGGGTCGCCTGCCCCTGCGCAGGATGCATCAACGAATGGACGGGAGAGAAGATGCTGAAGGACGATTCCGTACCCGATGACGTCAAGATCTCGCATATCTCGGTCGTCGGCAGATACGCACTGAACTTTCATTTCAGCGACGGACACGAGACCGGAATTTTTAGTTTTCGATACCTGCGCGAAATCGACGGCAATTAGCAGACCGCACTTGATATAATCGCTTCAGATGAACGAGAAAGACATTTTTGACGAGAAGCAGGAGATCAAGAAAGCGAATTATGCCTGCTCAATCTGCGGACAAAGAAATGACTACAAGGTCCGTTGGCTGAAGCGTACAAAGAAGCGCAAGGCGCCCGGGCGCCTCAATGAGCACGAACGCGCTCAGTTCGAAAAATCTAGGGACTACATGGTAAGAATCGACGACGTGCTTGTTTGCGCCAACGACCGTTGCCGCAGGCGATTTGAGATTCCTTCATCGCAGTCCGTTGTGTTCATCTGACCCTCTGGACGCTTCAATCCGGGCAGCTCCAAAAATATAAAAACCGCTATTTCGCCGATGTGATATATTTCGCTTAAATCACACTGGAGGGTTTCCCATATGAAAGGCCGGGAATTGGAGTTTTATGGCGACGAGCCGGCGCCGGACGAGCAGATCCGTGAGTTCATGGACGAGGAGATTCTTCACGCCCCGAAAGCACCGCACGAACTTGAGCTCAGGCTGAAAGACCACAACTCGACCTCTCCCGCCGATTCCGGAGGCGACATAGACGCAGAATGGGAAGACGCGAACGACAGCGGCGCCGAAGCCGTGTTCGGGCACAATCCCACGCCCGATCAGTCGGACGTCGAAGAGAACGCCCACGCGATGGGGATCAATTTCGAGGACAACGAGCCTCTCGACTTTGAGAAGAAGATCGGGAAAAGAGACAGGAAGAGGTTTGAGTTGCGGGAAGGCTCAAAGGGCGGAGGAGATTCGATCTGAGGCAATGAGCAAGGACCAGCTGCCGCTCCCGATACTGATTTCATTGATTAATGGTCAATGAACAATGAGCATTGACCCCTGATCATTGATCCCCGTAAATCTCCACCACCGGTTTGCCGTCCTTGTCGATGTAGGCTCGGTACATCCCTTCCGAGTTGAACGAGATGCCTATGTTGCCGAACTTGTCGATGGCGATCACGCCTCCGTCACCTCCGGCTTTCTGGAGTTTCTGCTGAATGACGATATCAGCCGCTTGCTGAACCGGAAGCGCCCTGTATTCCATCAGCGCAGCTATATCTCTTGCGACACTTAACCTGATAAAAAACTCGCCCCAGCCGGTAGCGGATACGGCGCACGTGTTGTTGTCGGCATATGTTCCCGCGCCGATCACGGGGACATCGCCGACTCGCCCGTACTTCTTGTAGGTCATACCGCCGGTCGAGGTCCCGGCAGCGAGGTTTCCGTCCTTGTCCAAAGCCACCGCGCCGACCGTGCCGAATTTGTTGTAAGGATCTTCCCTTTCACTACCTGAATACTCGAACTTCCGTGCGCTCGCCTTGGATTCTTTTTCTTTTTCCTGCTGGATGATCCTCTGCAGAGCGTCCCACCTTCTTTGAGTAAAGAAGTACTTGGGATCGACCAGTTCAAGCTTCATCTCCTCCGCGAATTTTTCGGCTCCTTCGCCGATCATCATTACGTGCGGAGATTTTTCCATTACCGCCCTCGCGAGCGTGATCGGATTTCGTACTCTGTGAAGTCCCGCGACGGCACCCGCATTGAGCGTCATCCCGTCCATCACTGAGGCGTCGAGCTCGTTCTTGCCATCGGCGGTAAAGACCGCTCCTTTACCAGCGTTGAACAGAGGCGAATCCTCGAGTATCCGGATCGCCGCCTCTACTGCGTCGAGACCGGTCTTTCCCTCTTTCAGCGCTTTGTATCCCGCGAGAACAGCCTCTTCGAGCTTTGCGCGGTATTCTTGCTCCTGCTCCTCGGTAAGACTCCCCTTTCTTATCACGCCGGCGCCGCCGTGGATCACAAATCCGAGCCTGGGGTTCTGTGGAGACTGAAGCTGAAGAATGCCGGGTCTGCCGGTCTTCTGTGCAGGGGTGACGACCGTGACGATCAGCAATGCGAAAACGGCCAGAAGGCAAGATGTTTTTCTCATAACAAACTCCTGAATGGAACTCTGTCAGATTAACACAAACGCCTTTGGCCGTTTAACTTTGGGTGCTCCGTCAAAACTACTTGGCGTCCATCTTCAGGCGATCGAGGACCTTTATGATGTCGTCGGGTGAACCGCGCTTCTTGTAGTCGGCGTCGAGAAAAGCATACTCGATCTTTCCCCGCTTGCTGACGACGTAAGTTGCAGAGATCGGAAGCTCGGCGTTTTCCTGCCCGTTGTATTTGGCGATATCGAGGCCGCGCTTCTTCACTGCCGAATCGACAACTTGCGGCAGTTCGTATACAATGCCGAACTTTCGCGCTGTTTCCAGGCCCGGATCACTCAGCACGGTGAAATCCAGCTTGTTGTCCTTTACGACTTTTAAGGAGCGGTCCGGAGGTTCGACGGAGATCGCGACCAGCTGAGCTCCCCGCTCTTCAAAGTCGGCCAACCGCCGCTGCAGACCCCTAAGATAGAGGTTGCAGTACGGACACCAGGCTCCCCTGTAAAACACCAGAATTATAGGACCCTCCTCAAGCAGGCTGGCGGAAGAATGGACCTTGTCGTAAGCGTCCTTAAGCTCAAAACCCGGCATCGAGTCGCCTACCTTAAGTGCCGAATCGACGACGCCGCTTTCGCTTATCTCCTCGTTTCCTTTACGCCCGGCTTCCAGAAGGTCCGGCGGAGCCTGCTTCTCGAATCGCTTCTCCATTTCAAGCAGTTCCTCAGTGACCGGCTTGTTCTTTGACTTTTCCGATCCTGCCTGACCAAACACCGACAATGGCGTAAACACCATGAGCGCGGCGACGATAAAGAATACTTTCATTGAAATTCCTCCCGTTTTCGTTTCGAAACTATCTATAGCCTCGAAACCGCCGTTTATTCCGCGTATGGCTGTTCGATCCGCATTCTTTTCGATTCAAGCCAGATCTGAGGCATTGAGAACAGCTTCTGGGCCTTGGTCGTGTGAGCCCGAGTGCTGAACACGTCGTAGTCAAGCCCCTCGATCTCGTCCAGGATCCTGCCGTAGATTCTCGAGGCGAGCAGGACAGTAAACCGCGAATCCGCATCGAGGTACGGAATTCCCTTTTCGCCTTCCTCGTAAAGCGACCTCGCTCTTTCTACCTGAAACTCCATCAATTCCTTGAAATTCCTGTCGGCATCCCCGTTGAGTATCTGATTCTCTGAGACACCGAATTCATCAAGATCTTCTTTCGGAAGATAGATCCTTCCCATCCCAGCGTCTTCCTTCACATCTCTAAGGATGTTCGTGAGCTGCATACCCACGCCCATCCTCTCGGCATATTCAAGAGCCTTCGGATCTGAATACCCGAGTATCTCGGAAGTCATCAGACCGACTGTCGAGGCAACGTGATAACTGTAATCGTAGATCTCGTCGTACGTCGCGTACCGCTTTTTGTAGGTGTCCATCAGAACGCCGCGGATTAGATCGAGCGGGATCTCGCGCGGCACGTCATACTCGGTCAGCATGTGCCGCCACGCCACAAAAACGTCTTCAAGTGCTTTATCTCTGGCCGATTGCGAAGTGGCTTCTTTTCGGTTCGAGACATCGGCTCGGGATACCTCGCCGGATTCGTAAACAGAATCCAGCCTGGTCCGCCATTCTTCTACCGAGCGCACGGCTTCGTCCTCAGTCTTGAATCCTGCTTCATCGATCTCGTCATCGACGTGCCGGCAAAATGCATAGATCGCGAATACCGGGGGTTGTTTGACCTTTGGGAGAAACCTGGCCGCAAAATAGAAGCTCTTTGCGTGTTTGCGGGTCACGCTTTCGCAGTATCTGTATGCGCTTTCGATACGTGGGTCGGTCATATCTTCCGGGCCGTCCGAGCGTCAGGCGTTTCGTTCCGCAAGATAGTCCGTCAACTGAACAAGCACGGTGCGAGCACGGCTGCTGGCGAAATTATCGACAAGGACGCGCTTGGCCTCATCGATCGTCGATTGAAGCTTTGCCCTTGCGGCATTTTCCCCTTTCTCGATCGCCAGTGTCTTTTGCTGTTCGGAAAAGATCTCTTCATCTTCTTCGAGATCGATCAGGTCGTCGCTGAGCTGATAGGCATCGCCCAGAAGCTCGGCGAATCTGGAAAGCGCTGCGAGCTCAATGTATGTTGCACCGGCCAGTATCGCGCCCGTCCTTAGCGCAAGCCGCATTAAGGCAGAGGTCTTTAGATTCCTTATCGACTCGCCATCCGTAAGATCGCCGCCAAAGGTGATGTCATCGCCGTTCACGAGCGCAAGGTCGACAGACTGGCCGCCGACCATGCCTCCGGCGCCGATACATTCAACTATCTCTCCGTGAGCCTGGATAGCCTTTTCGGGAGATCCGGCATGATTAACGAATACAAGCGGATAGGAAGCATTCAAAAGACCGAGTCCGACAAGCACCGCGAGTCCCTCTCCGAACTCTTCGTGAAGACTCGGCTTTTTTCGTCTTTCCGATGCGTTGTCCATACACGGCAGGTCGTCAAAGATAAGCGAGCTTGTGTGAATGAATTCGACCGCCGCCGCAGCCGGGAGCATTTCCTCGGCGTTTCCTCCCGCCAGTTCGGCTCCGAGCAGGGTCAGCACCGGGCGGAAACGCTTCCCGCCGGGAAACAGAGCATACTCAAGCGCGTCGTTGAACTTTGTCTCGACGTGCGCGGGAGCGAGCGGCAGGTTAGCCCTAAGCGCCGCCTCGATGCCGGGGCGGCGTTCTTCAACGTAGTCCCAAAGCTCGTTGAACTCTTCACTGTTCATCGGAATCGTCATCAGCGTGTTGAACCTTTCGGCGTACCTCCAGAAACTCCCTGCTTTCCTTTGCCAGCCTATTTCGTACCGTAACCCTGAACGGATGTTTTGCGACGTAGGCAGGCACCTCTTCAACCGTCGCTCCTGCGGTTCTAAGCGCCTCGGCTAGTTCGCTGTCCGAAGGCAGTTCGATATCAAACTCGTTTGATGCCCTCCTGAATGCCCCGAGGAGCCGGTCGAGAGCTAGTCTCCTGTTCTCAAGCGCAAACCCTCTTTCCTGAAATTCTCCGAGCGCATAGAGGACCACCTCACCGATTCTGTCATTTTCGGCTTTCGAATCAAATAGGCCCGGCTGTTCAGTTTCAGGTGACGGCATTTAACCAGCAAGGATCCGAACGATCAGTAAAGGCCGCGTTCGAACATGCGTAAACCCAATTTTAACATACGGTTCCGCCGCAAAAGGTCCGTATTGTCAACTTTTAGGGGGTTTGATCGCCGTTTCCAACGTCTCGCTATTTAGTGCTAGAATCTCGCACGAATAGGAGAGTTATGCCGACAGGTAACCCGAATTTGCCAAGGAGCATCGGCCTTGGCGTTAGCGGTGGAATTGCCGCATACAAGGCGATCGAGGTAATGCGCCTGCTACAGAAAGCGGGTTTCAACGTCCGGGTCGCGATGACGAAACACGCGGCGGAATTTGTCGCGCCTCTTACCTTCCGTGCGCTTTCAGGCCACTATGTGCTGGTTGACGATTATGATCCTTCGAATCCGGACCCGATAGCCCATATTAACTTCAGCCAGGAGATCGAGCTCCTGTTGATCGTGCCGGCCACGGCAAACATTATTGCAAAGTTTGCGAACGGCGTTGCCGACGACTTTCTTACCTCCACGTATCTGGCGTCGACCGCGCCCGTACTGATCGCGCCCGCAATGAACACCACGATGTGGGACCATCCTGCAACCCAAAGAAACCTCGAGAAACTGCGCAGTGACGGTGTGCACTTCGTCGAGCCTGTCGCTGGCGAACTCGCCTGCAGAACAGTCGGGACCGGAAAACTGGAAGATGTTGAGAACATCGCGGCCCAGGCGTTAAAAATTCTGGGGGCTGGCGCCTCTACTGACGCGGAAGTTCCGGAAACAATCGAACAGGATCTGTCAGAAGAGTCATTCCTGATAACGGTCGGGGGCACCCGTGAAGCGATCGATCCCGTGAGATTCATTTCGAATCGTTCTTCCGGGAAGATGGGCTTCGCACTTGCTGAAAGAGCTCTTGCGCGAGGCGCGGAAGTTACAGTGGTCGCAGGTTCTGTTAGTGTCCTGCCTCCGGAAGGTGTCCGTTTGATCGAGGCCCTATCTGCAGAAGAGATGTTTCAGGCTGTAAAACGCGAATTTACCGCAGCGAGCGTCTTCGTGGGTGCCGCAGCGGTAGCGGATTTTCGTCCGGCGAAAAGTGAGGGGAACAAGATAAAGAAAGAAGGACGCGAAAACCTGACACTCGAGCTTGAAAAGACGAAAGATATTCTTGCTTTCGTATCGCGGAATCGAAATCCGGGGATGATAGTCGCGGGCTTTGCCGCGGAAACTGAAAACCTTCACGAGTTCGCGAAAGCGAAACTTGAGAAAAAGGATCTCGATCTCGTAGTAGCGAACGATATAAGCGCCGAAGGTGTTGGATTTGATACTGACACGAACGCCGCCACGATCTTTGTAAGGGACCGTAGAAAAGGTTTCGAAGTGCCTCTGATGTCGAAACAGCAAGTCGCCGATCGGGTGCTGGATGAAATAGCCGTTCTGAGGCAAAACGCAGCCTCGGCGCAAATTTAATGACATACAAGAAACTAGAACTTGTTGAGGATCTTCGCGAACAGCTGAAGTTCCTGAAGGAGATCGGAGTCGACTCGCTCTCTGTCGATCTGCCAGTCCGAACTGCTGAACCCCCGCGCGAGACCGCGCACGACGATTTTCAGACGTACGTTCCCGCGAAGAATGAATTCAAGGCCGAAACGAAACAAAACAGGGAGGCAGGGAGGAAAGATGTTCGAAGGCGGTCAGAGATCCTGCAGAATTACAAGCTTTCTGAACGAAAGCAGAGCGCTGAAAGTCCTAAATCGCCTGAATCTCAACCTCCGAAAGAAAAGATTCCGGAGGTGACAGATACCATTGAAAAAACTGAGAGCCCGGAAGAGAGTTTGTTCGGCGACCTGTCCAGGGGGCTGCCCGACACAAACGAGTCTCTGTCAGATATTCATAAGGACATAGGGTCGGATTGTGAGCGTTGCCGCCTTTGCGAGAAACGAACACAAGTTGTGCACAGCGTGGGAGATCCTCAAGCGGACCTTATGTTTATCGGCGAAGCCCCGGGTGCTGACGAGGACGTGCAGGGTGAGCCTTTCGTAGGACGCGCGGGCCAGTTGCTCAATAAGATCATCGAGGCTATCGACCTGAAACGCGAAGATGTCTTCATCGGCAATATCAACCGGTGCCGGCCACCGGACAACCGCCGGCCGCTAGCCGACGAAGCTGAGGTCTGCAAGCCTTTTCTTTTGCGCGAGATATCAGTCGTCCGGCCCAAAGTCATCGTCGTTCTCGGCAATACGGCCTGTCAGAATCTGCTCGACACCAAAGTAGGTATCACGCGGCTTCGCGGCAAGTTTCTCGACTATTTCGGCGTAAGGGTGATGCCTACGTTCCATCCCGCCTATTTGCTTCGTGACCCTCGGAAGAAACGCGAGGTCTGGGAAGATATGAAGAAGGTCCGGGAAGAATTGAACAGACAAAACGCCTCTGATTCCTGATTACCGATGCCTCCCGAAATTCTTTCAACATCGACCCTTCTAGTTTGTGACCTGTTCGACGTTACGCGTTCGCGCATCAGGGAAAACGGTGTCGAGTATTACCGCGAGATCATCGTCCATCCCGGCAGCGCTGTGATCGTCCCGTATTTTGAGGACGGGACGATTGCACTCGTAAGCCAATACCGGCACCCTGCAGGTAAACCGCTTCTTGAACTTCCGGCGGGAAGTATCGATCCGGGTGAATCGGCAGAGGAATGTGCTTCAAGGGAGGTTCGTGAAGAAGTAGGGGTCAAGGCCGGGAGCCTCGAATTCCTCACCGAATTCTATGTATCCCCGGGATTTCTTTCCGAGAAAATGACCGTGTTTCTCGCTACCGAACTCACTCACGACCCGGCCGATGGAGATGACGACGAGTTTATCGACGTCGTCAGAATGCCCCTCGCGGAAGCCGCTCAATTGGCCCGCTCAGGCAGGCTCTGCGACGCCAAAACAATGCTCGGCGTTCTGCTCGCTGAAACCCGCGCAACTCGCTAGCAACCAAGGCCCTCTACTGCTTGACGCTCCTACCCCTTTTGGATATCCTAACAGTTCGCTTTTTGGCGAAAATATCTCTCTTAGAGCTACTGTTATGAGTACTTATTTCCCAAGCGGAACAGATCTGGCTGATAACCGCAAGTGGTTCATCGTTGATGCGAAGGACAAGACCGTCGGGCGGATATCTACGGAGATCGCTCGTGTACTGATGGGCAAGAACAAGCCTGACTGGACTCCTTTCCTTGATATGGGCGATCACGTGGTCGTTGTCAATGCCCGTCACGTCGTGTTTACGGGAGGCAAGGAGGACCAGAAGAACTACTACCGCCACTCCGGCTATCCAGGCGGGCTCAAGACCGTCTCAGTCGAGAAGATGTTCGATACACACCCTGAAAGGGTGATCGAGATGGCGGTCAAGCGGATGCTGCCAAAGACGAAGCTTGGCAAGGCTATGTTTAAGAAGCTCAAGGTTTATGCAGATGCTGAGCATCCACACGGTTCACAAAAGCCGGAACCGCTTGAGATCGAAACGAGATAAATGCTTCCGGTGTTTGAGCCGGTGAAAAATCTATATGGCAGGCACAGAATATTACGGAACGGGACGAAGAAAGACCTCGGTCGCGAGGGTTTACCTTCGCCCGGGGAAAGGCGAGATCAAGGTCAACAGGCGCGACTTCGACGATTACTTCCCGAACGAAGCGCTGAGAATGATCATCAGGCAGCCTCTTACACTGACCGAAACGACCGAAAACTTCGACGTTCTCGTGAATGTCGGCGGCGGTGGTATATCGGGGCAGGCTGGAGCTGTCAGGCACGGGATAACAAGGGCGCTGATCGAATTCAACGGCGACCTCCGTCCGACGCTTAAAAAAGCAGGACTCGTCACAAGAGATCCGAGAAAGAAAGAACGCAAGAAGTACGGTCAGAAAGGTGCCCGTGCTCGGTTCCAGTTCTCGAAACGTTAATTTTATTTTGGCTGCGGCCAGGCTTTTCGCCGGCCGCATCGCCATTATCCCATCGGCCCGCTCATTGGTTGATCCGCGGCGGTGTCGAGTACAGAAACCAATAGGAAAGGAGTAACACTATCTTGGCTACAGTTACGATGAAAGAACTCCTCGAGGCAGGAGTTCACTTCGGGCACCAGGTACGTCGCTGGAACCCGAAGATGAAAGATTATATTTTCGGCGAGCGCAACGGCATCTACATCATCGATCTGCAGAAGACGCAGAAGTTGTTCCGTGATGCACTTACGTTCATTCAGGATTTCGTAACCGAGAAACCGAAAGCGAAGATCCTGTTCGTGGGCACGAAAAGACAGGCTCAGGACGCTATCGTCGAAGAGGCGCAGCGCTGCGAGCAATTTTATGTCAACAACCGCTGGCTCGGCGGCCTGATGACCAACTTCAAAACTGTCCAGAATTCGATCAAACGCCTGAAAGATATCGAGTCGATGTCGGAAGACGGACGTGCGGAGAAGCTCACGAAGAAAGAGAGGCTCGGGCTTGAACGTGAACATTCCAAGCTGATGAAGAACCTCGCCGGCATAAAGGATATGAATGGCCTGCCGGATATGCTTTTTGTTATCGATGTCCGCAAAGAAGAGATCGCGGTTTCCGAAGCCAACAAGCTGGGCATTCCGGTCGTCGCCGTCGTCGACACGAATTGTTCGCCGGAAGGTATTGACTACGTGATACCTGGAAACGACGATGCGTTACGCGCGATAAGACTTTTTACTTCCAGAGTCGCGGACGCTGTTGTAGAAGGAAGAAACCTCGCTACGGAAGGCGTGAGCGAATTCACCGATGCGATCGAAGAAGAAGAAAAAGCCGTAGAGGCTGAGGCTGAAGCGCCCAAGTCTGAGGAAAAAGCCAAAGAAACACCGGCCGCCGAGGACAAGAAAGAGACTGAAGCAAAGGCTGAAGGGCCAAAAGAAGAGAAAGCCGAGGCCAAAGCAGAGAAGCCGGCGGAAGAAGTTGAACCGGAAAAGGCTGATAAGAAAGCTCCTGCAGCTGAAGTCAATGAACAAAAGGCGGAACCGGCAAAATCAGAAGCCGCACCGGCTGAAGAAGCTAAAGCTGAGCCGGAAGACAAATCAGAGGCTGCAAAGCCGGCCGAGGAAGAGAAGACTGAAGCTTCGGCGAGTTAAGAGATTCATTTAGGAATTCCGGCGTAGCTCTTATCGATTGTATATCAAACGGGCTACGCTTTTTTTTCGGTTATTTTTTAGATTATATTGGAGTCAAGTTATGGCAGAGATCACAGCTAGCATGATCAAGGACCTGCGCGAGAAGACCGGCGCAGGCATGGTCGACTGCAAAACAGCGCTCGTCGAAGCCGACGGCAATGTTGAAGCGGCGATCGAGATCCTCAGAAAGAAAGGAATGGCCACGGCCAGCAAGAAATCAGGCCGGATCGCGGCAGAAGGAGCTGTCGGATCGTACATCCACATGGGCGGGAAGGTCGGTGTGCTCGTAGAGATCAACTGCGAGAGCGACTTTGTATCGCGTGGAGACGAGTTCCAGCAGCTCGTTAAGGATGTTGCTATGCACGTTGCTGCTTCTGATCCGAGATACGTACGGCGCGAAGACGTTCCCGAGGACGAGGTCAAGAACGAGAGAAAGATCCTTTTGGAACAGCTCAAGAACGACGAGAAGAACGCTAACAAGCCTGATGAAGTCCTTGAGAAGATCATCGACGGAAGGCTCAACAAGTTCTTTGAAGAGATAGTGCTTGTCGAGCAGCCGTACATTAAGGACCCGACGAAGACGATCGGCGAACTGGTCACCGAGAAGATCGCCTCGATCAAAGAAAACATTTCGATCAGGCGCTTCACGCGGTACAAGATGGGCGAAGGTATCGAGAAGAAACAGGACGACTTCGCGGCCGAAGTGGCCTCGATGGTCGGAAGTTAATCACATTCATTCAATAAGGCGGGACTTGCCGGTCCCGCCTTTCTTTTGCTTATGAAGCCGGCATACAAACGTGTTCTCCTCAAGCTTTCTGGTGAGGCTCTGATGGGCGGCCAGAGCTATGGTATCGATACAAAGGTGGCCAAGTCGCTGGCGCAGGAGATCAAGGCTGTACACGAGCTAGGCGTCGAGATCGCGATCGTTGTCGGCGGCGGGAATATTTTCCGCGGGGTGTCGGCATCGGCTGGAAACATGGACCGTGCAAGCGCCGATTACATAGGAATGCTCGCGACGGTGATGAACGCGGTAGTCCTGCAGGATGCGCTTGAAAAGTGCGATGTCTTTACAAGGGTCCTTTCCGCGATCGACATCCCCCAACTTGCGGAGCCGTTTATTCGGCGGCGCGCGATCCGGCATCTCGAAAAGGGACGAGTCGTCATTTTCGGTGCCGGAACTGGTAATCCCTACTTTACGACAGACTCGGCTGCCGCGCTCCGTGCACTCGAAATCCGTTCGGAGGTAATAATGAAGGCTACCAAGGTTGATGGAATCTATTCCGACGACCCTGAAAACAATGCCGACGCTGAGAGATTCGATACGATCTCATACCAGGAAGTGCTTGAAAGGCGCCTTAGAGTAATGGATTCTTCCGCGATCTCACTTTGCATGGACAACAACCTGCCTATAATGGTCTTTAATATGAAGACCGAGGGTAACGTCCTGAAGGCGGTCATGGGCGACACGACGATCGGAACGCTCGTGACGGCAGAGGGCGCCTCGCATTCAGCAAATTAGGAGCCTTTTGAAACTCTTATGGGAATCAACGTCGTAATAAACGAGACAAAACCAAAGATGGCATCAGTGATCGAGGACCTCCGGCGTAAGCTCGCTGCTGTCAGGACCGGAAGGGCCAGTACCAGCATCCTCGATAATATCGTGGTCGACTATTACGGGACGCCTACGCCTTTGAACCAGATGGCATCGGTGAACGTTCCTGAGCCACAGTTGCTTACGGTCCAGCCCTGGGACGCCACGCAGATCGATTCGATCGAGAAAGCGATAAACACTGCTAATCTGGGAATCAATCCTTCGAACGACGGCAAGATCATCAGGCTTCCCATTCCTCCCCTGAATGAGGAAAGGCGCCAGCAGCTAGCGAAGCAGGTCCACGAGATAGCTGAAGAACACAAGATCGCTATCCGTAACATTCGTCAGCATTCGAACAACGAACTGAAGAAACAGCTCGCCGACAAAGAGATCTCGGAGGACAACGAGCGGATCGGCCTCGACGAGGTCCAGAAGCTTACGGATGAGTTCGTGGGCAAGATCGATGAGCTCGCGAAGAAGAAAGAGGAAGAGATCCTGACGGTTTAGAAGTGAAAAAATTTTGTATCGTGAAAGGCTGTCTGCATAGGCAGCCTTTTTCGCATCCCGGAAGTCACTGAATTCGGACGGCTATAACTGAATAGCAATCAATTGCGCCCTGCTTTGGCTGAGGGTTTTCTCGTGCCTTACAAGCTTCTGGGGCTTTAGCCCCGAATGAGCCGGCTGAAGCCGGCGAGGAGACCTTTGGCTGTCTTTTGATCCCCCCGCTGAAGCAGGGGCCACTGATGTCCAATTTTGCGAGGATCGATCGGTTAGATTAGACTGAAAGCTTTCGCGATCTGAATTCCCTATACTCTCAGTCCTTCTGGTCCGAGCTCCTGCTTTCGTTTTTAATGGCGCCATGAGCTGATGCTTCCGGAAGGCACTCAGACGGCCCAGTTTCGAAATGGGCCATAACTGTTCAACTTTCGAATCCAAAGTTTCGTGTTCTTCCGTGCTAATCTTTGGCGGTTTCTTCTCTTCATTCCAAGCGTGCGGGGTCCGAAAACGAAAAAAGGAGGGGATAAACCCCGCCGCTGCACTTTTAACAGGGGAGGGGACGAGCCCCTCCCCAACGAACTACCAACGGAACCTGGCCTGAAGCTCGACCGTCCTGTTTCCGCCTGAATTCCCACCGAATCGTCCGAAGCCGCCTGCGGTGCTGACAGATTGGCCGAACAGCGACGAGCTGAGGTTTCCCACGGGGGAACTCTCGTTGGTCGTGTTTAGGAGGTTGTTGATCCTGACGCCAAGCGACAGGTTGTATTTTCCACGCGAATTGCCGCCGAAGAAGCCTCCGCGTCCACGGCCACCGCCACCAAATCTGCCTCCGCGACCACCACGACCGCCGCCGCCGGAGTCATCTACAGAATTGTCCTCACCGCCGCCAAAACTGAACGATCTATCTATTCCGAGGTTAACCGTAAAGAACGAGGGTCCCCGACCGTAGTTCCTCGGCAGAGTTGCGTCCGGATCAAAACCGGAAACATCGCACCACGAAGAAGTCAGTCCTAGCGCGTCACAACGTGCTCCAAGCTCTCCATAGGTCGGACGATCGTTGAATATCGAGTCCCCGTTGGAATCTATGCCCGACGTGATATCGAACGGGCTGCCGGATCGTGCAATGATGAACGGCCTCAGGCTGATTCCGAACGGGACATTGACCGAACCTCCCATGAAGAAGGTATGGCGCGTATCGAAGCTCGAATTGCTGTATTCGTCGCTCAGATCATAGCTGTATGCCGGAAATCCGCCGTCCGAATTGCTCTTCGAATTGGCAAGAATGTAGTTGCTAAACAGCGTCAGGCCCTGGCTGAAGAAAGTCCTGAAGCTGACGATCAGCCTTTGGCTGTTCGAATAGCCGCTCGTTTCGTACTGGTAAATGTTTCCTGCTGTAGGATCAGGCCTCAGTGCGTTGAGCGCTGCCGAGTCACCAACCGGGCAATCAAAGCCAGGAGGGCAGACGGGAGCATTTATGTTACGCGAACGAACCTGATGCAGATCTCTCGCCGTTACGTAGTAGACCGAGATCGTGGACCTGCCCGGAAGCTGTCTTTCGACGCTGAACGCGCCTTGCATCGTGTAAGGCGCCTGCACGCTGCCGGCTATTATCCGAGGAATGCTCGAAAGCGGCGCCACCTGTGCCAATTGATCCGCAGTCGGAACATTTGTTACGCCGTCAAGAGTAAACACCGGCTGGTCCAGAAGCGGGTTTCCAAGCCCGATCACGTATTGCTGCTGGCTGACTCCGTCAAGACGTTCGGCCTGTAGCACCAAGTTCTCGCTGAAGCGATTGTAAAAGATCCCGAAGCCGCCTCTGAAGACGGTTTTCGGCTGGCCGCCGCTACCCGCACCGGGTGCGTAAGCAAAACTAAACCTTGGCGCGAAGTTAGTTCCGTCCGAGATATTCGTCTGATTTTCGTACCTGAGGCCGAAACTTAGCGTTAAGTTCGGGCTGAACCTCCAATCGTCCGTTATAAAAGCGCCGAAATCGTACTGCGAGATGTCAGCGAGCGGATTTCCTGTCGTGATGCTGAACTGATTCGGGTTGTACCTGGGATCGGGATTTCCAAGCAGGTTCTGCCTGTACTGTTCGATCGAGCTGACGAAAAAGTCGTCGGAGGGGTCGCCAGGCGTGCCGTTGTCGTTCAGGAAACCGGCAAACGTAAATGTCCCGCCGTAGTTGTTCTCTGTCCTGTCCTCGAGGGTCCTTCCCCTGACCCTGACTCCGAATTTAACGGCGTGCTGCGAGTCCTTGCCAAGTGCTGTCGTCGTGTAATTTTGAAGCTCCCACGAAGATTGCTTGTCGTAACTGAGACCGACGGAAGAGCCGCCGGCAGTAAATGCGCCGGAAACATTGACCGTCGGGATCGTGTTGTCGCCGATCTGTTCCCGGTTCTCGTTGCGATACTGGAAACGGGTCTCGTTTACAGTCTTGGCGTTGATGATCGCCGTCTCGGTGGCCTGGAACGTGTGTTCTGTATTCTCAGAACTCGTCGCCCTTTCGGGAAGCGAAAACCCTCCGATTCCCTGATTCTCGGCTGTCCGACGCTCGAACTCGTAACGCATCACCAGTGTATTGTCCTGATTGATCGCGTAGTCGAATCTGGGGCCGATCGAGAACCTTCGGCTCGGGACTGTAAATTCCTGCTGAAAAGGAACCGGCTCAAAGTTGCTGTTCAAAACCGTGCCGTTAACGATCGAGCCATTGTCGATCTGACGGTTGTCGATGTTGAGAAAGAACGACGCCTTGTTCTTGATTATCGGGCCGCTGATGTTGCCCCCGTAAAACATTCTTCGGCTATCGGCCTTGTTCTCCGCGAAAGGATTCCTAGTGTTGAAAGCATCGTCATTAAAGTTAAAGAACGCCTGGCCGCGGAACTTGTCGGAGCCGGGCCTTGTAAGAATCTCGATCCTGCCAAACCCGAGCCGGTCATACTCTGCCGAAAACGGGTTCTGGTTGATCCGGATCTCGCGGATCGATTCCTTCGGAGGGAGGTTTCCCCCCTCGAATCCATCAATGTAGATCTGGCCGCCATTAGGTCCTGCTGCGCCGCCGGCAAGCGCCTGGAGCGCCGCTTCGAGGTCGTCAGGATCATCCGGTAGAGCGGCAATATCCTCTTCGCGAAGGACCAGGGCGCTTGCGTTGTTCTGCGAGTCCGTGCTTACCTGGCCTTCGTCATTGACCTCAACC
This sequence comes from Acidobacteriota bacterium, assembly GCA_003385635.1. Lineage (GTDB taxonomy): Bacteria > Acidobacteriota > Blastocatellia > Pyrinomonadales > Pyrinomonadaceae > Aridibacter. The sequence goes on from QQUY01000001.1 coordinate 2,143,657, forward strand.
TCTTCCTGAACACCTTCGACATTGACGATGATCGGGAACTCAGACTTCGAACCATTTGTCACGTCAACGTCAGTAGCTTCATAAAGCGCGAAGCCTTCGGCATTCGCCCGGACCGTATATCGGCCTGTCGATAGCCCATCAATCGTGTAGGAACCCGAAGCATTTGTTACTGTCGTTTTCTCATTTCCGCTGCGGTCGATAACGACGACCGTAGCTCCTACAACTGCGTCACCAAGGCTGTCGGTGACCTGACCAGTTATTGATCCGCTTTGCTGCGCGACCGCGATCCCGGCGGCAAGCAAAACGCAGGCAAATGCCTTCGCAAAAAATAATGCCCTGTTCATTGGTAATAGTCCTCTCAGATATAAAAATTTCGACGACCGATCGACGGCCGGTTATTAAATTCGTTTTAATCTAGAACTCGACGCTGTCGAGTCCCGGTATATTCAGACTTCCGCCGACGCCGCCGCCTCTTTGGCCACCGGCCGCCATCTGGGCCATTGCTATGAAGGGCTCTACGCCCGCAAGAAGCTTGATCGCCGTAAGCCGTCCGGGCTGTTTTGCTTTGGGACTGGAAACAGCGACCATATCTCCTTCTTTAAGATCCGCAACCGTGATGCTCGGAAAGCGGTTTATAAGATCGTTGAGGTCTGCGCGCATTCCGCCCCCGGGACCTCCACCTGCTCCGGGACGACCCTCGGCGTTCGCAGGACGGCCTTGTTGACCGCTTTCTCCACCTCGCGGTCTTCCCTGCCCGCCGCCCTGTCCTCCGGCGCCGCGCTGCCCGCCGCCCGCCATCATCGCCTGGAACTGCGCCATCCTTTGAGCAGTCTCCTCGGGAAATTTCTTAAGAAGAGACGTCTGTTTAACGCTTACCACAAAATCCTGTTCCGTTTTGAGATCGGTGATCGTCACTTCGTTCTTCTCGGCGTCAACCGCTTTCACGGTTCCGGCGATCGTCTGAAATGCACCCGTGATAATCTCCTCGGCCGCAAAGGTCTTTCCATCCGCGCCCCGGTCTCCGAGCGCCTGGATCATATCTTCAGGTTCTATTTCCGATATAGAGCTTGCTTCCGCATCGGCATATCTGGGCGATTCCGCTGAATAACGAAGGAATCTGGCATTTTCTTTGGGTGTGAGCTCTAGCGACACTGCGCTTCCGGTTATCGCACGCATCTCCACTGTTATGACGCCCGTTTCAGCGTCAACGGCCGAGACTCGGCCCGAGATTCCGCGCCGCTGCCACTCGGCCCTCTGCTTTGCCTGCTGAGCCGCAATATCGCTCACTTTTACGAGATATACTCCGGTGGCGATTATCGACTTCTTATCGTCAGCAACCTGGCCGGTCAGAAGCACGCGGTCGCCGACACTTAGTTCTTCAAGGCTGGAATCGGTCGCCGCTTTGAGACTCAGGTTGTCAGGTGGAAGCTTCTTGTATTTCGTGGTTGAGACCAGGACTGCATCAATAACGCCGTCTTTCGTTTCGACAACTATTTTCTCGGCTCCCTTTATCTTTACTATCCCAAGAGCCAGGTTGCCCTGGATGCCAATATCGGGAAGGCCACCCTGTGCCAGAACAGCACCGGCTCCGATAGCTACGAACAGAAATGCAGAAATAAAGAATTTAATAGCGCGCATTTTTCTAGAATGATCCCCTCTTAGAGAAGTGTTTGAGAGTTGTCCCCGTCAAATAACCGGTCCCTCGAATAAGGTTCAATTCTACTGAACGGTGATGCGGGGGTGTGTAAAGATTTGTAAACCGTTGTGAAGTAAGGTCAACGGTCAAAGGTTGGAAAAAATGGTGTCTAAGACTCCTGCCAGGCGGGCTGTTTTGATCGCGAAGTGAAGACCAGTCCGAGGCTTGCAGTGAAGAGCACAAAGAGTGCGGCCGTCCATAAATACGGGATGGAAAGCAGAACTGTCCACGTAAATGCCCCGATCAAAAGAGCCAGGGTTTCCGACGGCTTCTTGCTTGTGAACCTCCGGAGAATAAACTTCCCTGTTCCGGACTGAAGAACCACCCTGCCAAAGACATAGGCAAGCATTATCACCACAAACGCCAGGACGCCGATCACGCCGCTGACAAAACCGGGGAGCAAGCCGAGCGAAAGCATCACGCCAAGCGTGATGACTATGAAGCTGAGACCTCCTATCCCAAATACCTTTAATGGAGAAAGCTGGATCCTGGCGGCGGCCCGACCGACCGCACCCGGGGTCAGAAAGGAAATCAGTACTGAAAGTCCGAACCAGAACAGGAGCGAGAGAAGCCTCTGTACGAGAAATCCGATAGAGAGGTCCGGTGCAAAGATCCTGCTCGGTTCCCTTGAAAGATTTCTTAGCTCTTCTTCATATCCCGCGTAAACAACGGTCTCGCTGCCGGCCGACCTCAACGGTTCTTCTACCTCAGGCTGGTAGCTCCCGCCAAAAATGATAACGTCGCCACCAATATAAGCATCCTTGCGCTGTAGTACGTTGCCCCCAATTGTCGCGACCTCGCCTTTGACTTTGCCTTCGATGACCACATCGCCACCAAATGAAAGAACGCCTTTTGCCTCACCTTTCACAATGACGGTCTTGCCAAACGCGAACACCTCCATCTCGGGGGCGTTCTCGACGATCAGTGTATCCTGGTCCGGCTCTGAGACTTGTGTTTGTGAGAGGACTACTGCGGAAAGTAAGAGAAGGAATGTGCAAGCGATCACCGCCCGCGAGAGCGCGTCGGCGAAGTGGCAGATTGAAAGTGATTGTGCATTTTGCCCGATCACACCTTGGAACTGCGATTAAACCTCTGAATCAACCTAGAAAGGGTCAGAGACGAAACCGCGAAAACAAAAACCGCCGCAACAAGAGTCGCGAGCGAGCTGAAAATTAAACTCTGGCCAAGGCCGCGCAGAACGACTCCGAAGCCTGTACCTATCTCGAAGATAAAATGAAAAAAGAACCCGGTAACAGAGATCAACTTTAAAAGCACGTTTTGTGAAGCAGCGAACGCGATAGCACCGGCCTCTGTCCCCAGGCTTATCGCGGTTAGGAAAAGCAGGAACGCAAGAGCGAACACGGCTCTGAATCGCTCAGATGAAGTTCTTATTCCCGATACATTGCTCTCGGCCTTCACCGTCACCACTTTCGCAAACTCAGCGGGAACCTCAAGCAGTTCATTAACGTCATCGACAACCGAATCGATCGCGAAAAGAATTTCCTTCTGAAGTTGATACTCGGTCTGACAGAGTCCGCAACCGGAGATATGCGATTCAATGTCGAACTCCTGATCCGGCGTGAGCTCGCCGTCTAGGTAGGCCGCGATGTCGAACTTCGCGCAGTCCATTCCTGACTTGTGGGTATCAGGCGCCATAACAATCCCGCGATCCGGCTAAATGCCGGTCAGCCCCCTTTCGATCAACATTTCCCGCATCATCTCGCGGGCCCTGAACAACCTGTTCTTCACTGTCCCGAGTGGCAGATCCGTGGTTTCCGCAATCTCTACATAGCTCAGGTCCTTACCGTGCCGAAGTACGATAAGCTCGCGGTAAGCCGTAGGAAGGCATTTAACGACGGACTCGATCTCCGTTCGCCATTCGCTTCTCTGCCGGTCTTGTTCCGGGTTTGGCCGGCTGCTTTCCAGCTGAAGCTGATACGATCCTTCCTGGTTCTCCGTTTCAATGCTTTGTTCTTTGCGGGAGTGACGCCGTATGTGGTCGATCGCGGCATTGTGGGCGATCCGGTAGAGCCAGGTAGAAAACTTGTAATCGGTGCTGTATCTCTCGAGCGAGTTATAGACTTTGATGAAGACTTCCTGGGTCACATCCAGCGAAGCGTCATAGTCATTTACGAATCGGTAAACGTAGCTGACGATGGGACGCTGATACCGCTCAACCAAAGCCGCGAAACTCTCGTCGGCGCCGCTGATGGCCCCGCTGACGAGTTCCGCATCGGTGAACTGACCTGGATCTTCGAGTGACAGTGTTCTTGTCGCCATTGTAGAAAGTAGTTACGCAACCCCTTCGCGTAATGTTTCAGCCTCAGACGGCTGTAATGAAGTTGTTCGGTACGTCGGGGAATTATACCTGTATCATCGCGAATCGGCGAACTTAATGAAGAACGAGCCATCGTCAAAAGGAAAAGCGGACCGTGCTACCGGTCCGCTTCTCGCCTTTTCAACATTCTTTCTTATTGATCTTGTATTGCCGCTACGCGGCCAAGAATTTTCGGGACTTCTGATACGCGGGTTACGCGCTTCGGGCTCTGATTCGGCTGTCATGTGTCATGGATCATCTATCAGCCGTTAATCGAGCCCAGTTCCCGGAACTTGGAATTCGGAACCTCGAACTTGATCATGCCCGTCGCTGGCGCTCCGGATTCCGAACGCCCGTTTAATTCCTCACCTGTAGCCAAACGTCGCGATTCCAGCCGGAGCCGCTACATCGCTAAACCGGATCGAACCGCCGACCATTTCGAGGCCAATGTCGGAGGGTTGAAGCAGATCGACGCGCGTTCCGAGTGCCTCAGCAGTAATTCCTCTTAGACGCTCGTCAAACCCGCCTTCGCCGACGACCAAAAACCTGGAAAGCAGATTCTTTCCGCCCGCCGAATACTTATCGTTGTAATAGACAAGCAACCGGAAGATCTCATCATCCACCTCGTCGTCGCGGCAGGTCACTGAACGCACGAGGGCGGGTTCGCCGTTCCTAAGCAAGAGCGCGGTAAATCCGTTCTCCTGAGAACTGATTAAAAGCGAATCCCCAACCGTATGGGTCTCTACAAGCCACTTAAGCTCGCAAACAGACTTTGAGAGAATCAGGCCCGCTTTCCATCCAAGACTTTCGAAAACCGTCTCGTACTCGTCCAGGACCGCGAGCTTGATCGCTGAAGCAAGATACCGCGTCCTTCCATCCGTAAGAGGATCGAGCCTTTCCAAAGAGATCCTTAGCTGGTCGGAAGGGACTCCAAAGCTTGTCTCCGCTTTGAATTCCAGGACCTCGGCAAGCTCTTTTCTGGACGCAGGCACTTCCGAAAGCGTGAGAATCGCTGTTCTCGCGGTACTGCTCGGAAGCGTAACCGACCAGTTCTTTGTTCCCGCGAGGCCGCACTCTTCGGTAGCACGCTGAAGACCTGAAGCAAACAAAGAAGGATCCGGTATATTCTCTTCCGCAAAGGCCGGATAGACGACGCCTTCAGGAATCTCGACCGTGGCGGCCTGGCGGATACCATATCGCCCCGCGGCCTGTTTCTGTAGAGAAAGCGCAGTGATAGCCAGCTGTGATATGCCGATAGCGGCCTTCGGATAATGTGGTTTGATCAGGGATTCCAGCATTTCGTTCGGGGCCTTAGTATTCGCTGTACTTCTTGCCGTTGCTGTCCTCTCCTTCGGCAAGGCTGCGGACATCTATAAGACCTTCTTCCGCGTCAGGCGAATTCGGATCGGGACCCAAGACTTCGTCCCAGGTCGCTTCATCGGTCATCGGATCGATCGGGATCTCACGAAAGTAGTTCGAATCAACAAGGTCCTGGAGCGTTTCCGGGAGGCGTTCTTTGTCTGCTGAATACTGATCGATCGCCCGGCGCATCTGAAACAGGTTCTCCTGGAGAACTACCTCGCGCGCGTGCTGAACGCTGTTTCGGTAGGTAGGCACAGCAACCGAGATCAGGATCACGAGTATAAACATCGCGATCACCAGTTCCAGAAGCGAGAATCCCGTTTGTTGTGTCAGGGGCCTACCACTCATTGTATGCCACCCCGTTGAGTCCTTCGGCCGTGGAATTCGAGCGCACGTCAAAAACGTTTACCTCGTCCCAGCTTCCCGCGTCCTCGGTCTGATAAGAAGACCGCAGTATCCAGTCTTCTTCACCCGTGATCGGGTCGACAGGCATTTCTCTCAGATAAACCTTGAGAATTTCCTTTTGCTCGTTCAGTTCGGTTGCATTCTTGTCGTCGAACGGCCGTCCGCCCTGGATCGCAGGAGACAGTCCCCTTGGTTTGACCCTCACGCCTTCGACAAGAATATCGAGGCTGGGGGGAAACCGATCGATGTTTTCCGAGTCGAAAATCGTGCAGTCGTCGATCACAACTCGGCTCCTCGGATCGATCGGGATGTTCTGTCCAACTTGAGTCGGGTTCCCGCTCGTGATCGATCCCAGAGGGCAAGCACCAACTGCGTCCCGCTTGAATTCGTCGATCGCGTTCCTGATGTCGCGGAGCGTCTGCCTGAGACGTATCTCTTTTTGACGCCTGACCGCGTTCTGGGCAATAGGTATCGTCCCGAGCACAAGGATCGCGAGAACCGTAAGCGTTATCATCAGCTCAAGCAAGGTGTACCCGCCGGGTCTTGCAGGCGGGCACGATCTTCGAAGATTTTCGATTATCCTCTTCAATTCTAAAAGGTTACAGCAAACTCACGGCCGTCTTCGGTGATGATGTTGAGAACGTCGCCGTCAAAATCGAGTTCCGGAATTCCGTCGGCGAGCGCCTCGATCTCGATGTAGGCCAACACGCCCGAAGAATTCTCTGCCGCATTCCTGGGAGCGATCAATGAGACGTACATCTTTCCACCCTCGTTCACGAAAGGCTCCGAATCGGTGCCCTTCATCTCCCGTCCGTAAACATCGCCAAAACTCACTGATCTGACCGCGACCTTCTGGGGATCAAACTTCAGGCCGATCACTGAAGACCGGAACACATCCGCGCTTTTCACAAGCACGGCCAGCTTTGTCTTCGCCCCCGCCTTCATCTCGCCAGGCTTCGGCAGAAACTCGATACTTGCTGTCAGAGGCTTTGCGACCGGCAGTTCGGAGCTTACAAGCGCCGTCGGATCGAGACTTAAGGTCGAACGGTCGGAATCCGCGGTCGGCCTGATCGAAAGCGCTTTTACATTTGTGTCGATCGGCTTAAGACTGGTCGCGACCCCGTTGGGAATCGTCTTCTGTTCGATCTGTCCATCAGTTGGCTGCATCGCGGAAGCATTCGAATCTGAAACATTTTCATTTGCAGGCGAAGAACTCGTGCTCGACACTGCATCGTCGTTCGATTTGATGTACTCGGGCACTTCCTGATCGGGCAGCTGGACAGTTACGTTCCGCTTCTCCCTTCTCGCCAACGCTCTCTGGCGCTCGATCTCCTCACGATAGATCAATGCTTCAAGCGAGCCAGAGGTCGGCACCGCAAGGCTTCCAGTAGGCCGTTCGATCACATCGTCGGGAAGAATTGCCGGAGCTCTTATTACTTTCGGAGTGATCGCGATAACGATATCGACCTGGCGATTGTCGCGGGTCGGCGCTGTAAACAGCCTGCCGAGGATAGGGATCAACCCAAGCAGCGGCAGCCCTTCCCGCCCACGGCTTTCTACCCCCTGAGCGACACTTGCAAGTAAAAGCGTCTTGTTGTTCTGTACCCTAGCGGTCCCCTTGATCGTCCTTTCGGTAAAGGTCGGAGTAAGCGTGCTTGCATCGATCACGTCTTTGGACTCGATCTCCATCGTGACCTGAACATCCTGGTTCGGAAATACGATGGGCTTGAACTTCAGTGTCAGACCCACCTGCTCATAGTTGATAACCGGATATCCGTTCCCAAAAGCATTTCCGGGAGTCGTCGGTGTCTGGCCGCCTCCGGTGAACGGGATTACGCTCGCCGTCTGAACCGGGACCCTTTGGCCGATCCGCGCCGAAGAATCTTCGTTGTTGAAGGCGTGGATCTGGGTCGATGCGATCAGCTTCGTGTTGTTCCTACGCTGGAACGCCGAGAGGCTGGAGAAAGGCGAAAGCAGCGCGAACGGGATCGCCGTCGGAAGTATGGCATCTCCAAGAACATCCAGGGGAGCTCCGTTCAGGGGAACGACGCCCGGGAACACGCCGCCCAGATTCGTCAAGGAAGACTGGTCACCGATCTGGTTGCCGATCTGCAACAGATCATTCTTCGATACCTCGTAGATCTGCACGTCCATCACGACCTCGGCGCGGTCCTTATCGAGCGCGGCGATGAGATCGCTCATAAGCCTTATGTTCTCAGACGTGTCGCGGATAGTGATGCTGTTAGTGTCCTCGTCGATCAGCACATTGGTCGGGGTTCTTCCAGGCTGTGCCGGAATCGCTTTCTGGAGAACCGCCGCCACCTTCTTCGGATCGGCATTTCCAAGATAGAAAGTCTTCAGGACTAACTGCTGGAAGAACTGCCTGCGGTTCGAATTCGCTACGATGATCGTCCTCGGGCCTACTTTCTCAAAGAAAAGATTCTCCTGGAGGAAGATCGCGTCCAGCGCCTGCGCCGCAGTCACGTTCTTCAGTTCGATCCTCACTTCTCTGTTTTCGAGCCTCGACTGCGAATCGAAAAGGACATTCAGGTCAAGGTCCCTTGCCAGATCGCGAACTATCCTCATCAGATTGATCCCGGATGGGAAAGGCAGATCGCGCAGCTTCTCGTACCTTTGGGGGATCACCACATCAGACGGGATATCAGTCGCGGTCAATCCGGTCTGTACATACCTGGTATCGTCAATTGAAGAATCGTCGTCTTCGGGCCCTTGAAGCAGCTCTTTCTGAAGCCGCAGCATTCTCGCCATCTCCGATTTCGCAAGTTCGTTCACTGGATCGAACGCATACGCCTTCCGGAAAGCGTTGTACGCCCCTACGTAGTCTTCCTGCTCGGCCGCCATTCGTCCGCGCTTCATGTACTGCTGCGAAGCATTGAAGAGAGCCCGCCGGTAATGAAGTCTGTACTCGGGGTTCTTTGGGTTCTCTGAGACCGCGAGGGCAAACTTCTCTGCGGCGAGATCCCATTCTTCCGCCGCTTCGTGCTTCATACCTTCTTTGAAATATTTCTTTCCGTCGCCGAATGCGAGCACCGCAGAGGGCGAAAGAAGGCACAAAAGAAGTACAAATGTCGTGAAAAACCGGAGGCGATTTGAATGTTTCATGGCTTTTGGTCCGGAATTAACTTGCGGATGCCGCGGCCGGGAGGCTCCGGCCTGACTAGGAGAACTACACGATTCGTGTTTGGAATTGTTGCGAAAAGAGCCTGGCAGTTTTGCAACTTCTGTCATTTTGAACGGTAACACTGTAAAAATCAAACCCGTCGACCTGCGAAGTCCAAGCAATTCAGCAATTTCCGGCAACTCTATTTGACCTCTTCAACAAACGTCACTCTGTTTATTTCGTGGAGGGTCGTTACGCCCTGGAACATCTTTCTCAGCGCCGACTCCCGAAGGCTGGTCAGGCCTTCCTTTTCAGCCTGCCTTCTGATCTCGGAACCCGGGCGCCTTTCGATGATCATTTCTCTTATGGGGTCGGTCATGTCCAGGAGTTCATGTATGGCAGTCCGGCCCCTGTAACCCGTGTGATTGCAAGCGTCGCATCCGACGTTCATGAACAGGTTCTTGCCAGTGACTTCAGCCCTTTCCAGTCCCGATTCCTCAAGTTCCTGATCGCTTGGTTCGTACATTCGCTTGCAGGTGGTACAGAGCAGTCTCACGAGTCTCTGCGCAAGCACACAGTTGAGCGACGAAACGAAGTTGTGCAGGTCTACCTTCATATTAAGAAAGCGCCCGATCACGTCGATAACGTTGTTAGCATGGACCGTCGTGAACACCAGGTGACCCGTCAATGCCGAGTTGATCGCGATATCCGCTGTTTCTTCGTCACGGATCTCCCCGACCATTATCTTGTCCGGATCGTGGCGAAGAATTGAACGCAGCCCGCGGGCAAATGTCAGCCCTTTCTTTTCATTGACCGGAATCTGAACGATTCCGTGGAGCTGGTACTCGACCGGGTCCTCGATCGTAATGATCTTGTCTTCCTCGTTGCGGATCTCGTTCAGCGCGCCGTATAGCGTGGTCGTCTTACCCGAGCCCGTCGGTCCCGTCACAAGCACCATTCCGTACGGCTCCTTGATGTACATCCGGAACCGCTTCAGGTCTTCCCTGTGGAATCCGACCACATCGAGGCTCAGGTTCTTGAATTCCTCGGAAATCTGCTCCTTATCGAGGATACGGATCACCGCGTCTTCACCGAACACCGTCGGCATTATCGATACACGGAAGTCAACCGTACGGCCTTTGTAATAGACGCGGAACCTTCCGTCCTGCGGCACTCTGCGCTCCGCGATATCGAGTTCCGACATCACCTTGATCCTTGAGATCAGTGTCTGGTGGAAAGCGATGTCGATCGGGTCGACCTTTGCGTAGAGTGCGCCGTCGATCCTGAACTTGACCTGCACTTCCCTTTCTCGTGTTTCGATGTGTATGTCCGAAGCCCTCGACTCCATCGCGTTATAAATGATGGTGTCCACAAGCTTGATGATCGGGGACATGTCCGAATCGGTCGCAAGGCGATCGAGGTCGAGGACCTCGTCCCCGTGCTCGGTCTCCTTTACAAGCGAGATCTTGAATCCCGATGCCGCTTCCTGGAGTACCCTCTGAGTCGCATCACCTTTCTTAAGGACCACGTCGATGGCACCCGATGTCGCGACGTACGGGACGATCCGTACGTTTAGCGCATTCTCAAGCTCGTCCAGCCTTTCAAGGTTGGTCGGGTCCGCCATTGCGGCGTGGAGCTCACCGTTCTCCCGTTTCAGAGGTACGAACTGGTTTCGAAGCATCAGATCGACAGGAATCGCGGCTAGCTCGTCGTAATCGATGGGCGACTCCCGGTCGGGAGGCAGCAGATCGATATACGGGAGACGGTAACGGCCGGCGAGCTTTTTAGCCGCAGTTACTTCCGGCGGCTCATTCTCGATGAAATCCTTCACATCGACGCCTTCCTGCGTTAAGGAGTTTCCGTTTACCTTCGGTTCTTCATTCATGGATAGAACAATTTGCAGTGGTTGATGCGGCTGTCACCGCGTCTGTTGGTTGTTGCCGAGATGCGGTCGCGATTAGCGGTTTCCATAGGGTCCCGAAGCGATGACCTGAATTATGGGCAGATAGATCGCCAGCAGAATGATCACTACGACGCCGGCCATTACCACGAGGATCAGCGGTTCTAGAAGTGTCGTCAACTGTTCAAGCCGGACTTCAGACTCGGCGTCATAGAAGTTTGCGACCTCGTCAAGCATTTCCTTGAGACTACCCGAGCTTTCTCCAATACCGATCATGTCGGTTGCAAGCGCGGGCATCCAGTTGGCCTCGATCAATGCGTCCGTGAACATACGGCCTTCTCTGATCATCGGCAGGACCGACTGGCTGCGGCGCCTAAGTTCTGCATTGTTGATCGCCTGCGACGCGATGTCCCAAGAATCGGGAACGGTAATCCCGCCGGAGATAAGTGTTGAAAGCGACCGAGCCAGTTGTGCCATCGCCAGCTGCTGGATGAGAGCGCCTACAAGCGGAATCTTCAGTAGAAACTTGTCACGCACTAACCTCCCGCCAGGTGTTCGGAGCCAGAGATAGAGTCCCACTATCAACGCAAGAATCAACGGAGCCAGCCACCACAGGTTCGACGCAAGCGCAGTCGAGACCGTAAGCACCAGAACCGTGATCGTCGGCAGCTCGGCCGCAGTATTGAGGCCTTCAAAAAGACTCGACATCCTCGGCACGATATACAACACCAGAAAACCCACCATGAACGCAGCGGCAGCCATCAGGAAGAGAGGATAGGCCAGAGCGCCTCTTAGCTTTCGGGCGATACCTATGTTTCTTTTCAGATATACGACGTATCTGGAAAGAACATCGTCCAGAGCTCCGCTCTGTTCGCCTGCGAGCAAGGAAGCGGTGAAGATCCTCGGGAAAATGCCCTGCATTTCAAACGCATCGGAAAGTGGCACACCGCTGCGGATCTTGTCTTCGATATCGGAAAGGATGCCGCGAAGCGACGAAGATGCCGACCGTTGCCGAAGCAGGCTGATGGATTGAAGAACAGGAATGCCCGCCCTCAATAGAGCAGAGAATTGCTGGATGAACAAAAGAAAGTCGCTCTGCTTTAGTCGCCCTTTCTTAGAGGTGGTCCCGGAGGTAAGCACCGCGCTCAATCCGGTCCCGGACGTGGCCACGCGGAAAACTTTGTATCCTTCTTCCTCAAGCTGCGAGCGGGCATCGGTGTCGCTTGCCGCCTCGACAACTCGAGTGACGATCTCGCCGGATTGCGTTCCTAGTCGACAAATGAACTCGGCCATCTTCGTTTGGGATAAGAAAGTTCTGGAAGAAACCTCTGAATTGGATTCTCTTGGTTAGGCACCAAAGCTTCTACAAGCGGGCGGGCTCCGATGCCCGAATTATAGCACGCATCCCGCCAACTGAAAGTTGCGGTTTGTCGCGAAGTGCGGAATAAATTCGCCCGACCAACGGATGGTTCTAAGAGCACATCGTAAGATTTATCTTGCATAGACTTAGAAGGTTTTTTACTATCAGATACGTAAAGCTTTCAGGAGTAATTATGGCTGTTAGGGATTTACAGGGCCGGCAGAGGTGTATTCTCCGGCTTTGTTTGCTTGTGTCCGCCCTGCTTTTTCCTGTCCTCACGATTTCCGCACAGGATCCGCAACCGACCCCGCCGATTCAAGGTGTTGACGATCCGGACAGAGTAAGAATCGATACCGACCTCGTCACGCTGACCCTTACGGTCACGGATTATTACGGCAGGTATGTTTCGGGGCTTACAAAGGAAGCCTTCACTGTCTATGACGACAAGGAAGAGCAGGAGATCACCTTTTTCAGCGACACGGATGCCCCGGTCTCGATCGGGATCCTGTTCGATGTCTCTGGCTCGATGAGCGGTGAAAAGATCGCGAAGGCCAGAAACGCGCTGGAACGGTTCATTTACACGAGTCACCCCAGAGACGAGTACTACCTGATCGCCTTCAATAAACGCGCTCAACTCCTGATGGATCGGACAAGGGACGGTGAAGCGGTACTGAACAAACTCACCCTTGTTGAACCAAAGCACAATACGGCTCTATACGATGCCTGTTATCTGGGTGTCGAGCGCGTCACGCGCGGCTCTCATCAGAAAAAGGCGCTCCTCATAATCAGCGACGGCCAGGACAACGCCTCCAGATACAACTTTAAAGAAGTGCGCCGGTTGATGAAAGAGTCCGATGTCGTTATCTATTCGGTAGGCATCATGGATGGCCGGGACGCGACCTCTCTCGATGGAATGCAGGGCCAGGCGTTTCTGGATGAGTTATCGGGCGTGACTGGAGGAAAGTCGTTCTATCCCAGTTCGGCTGTGGAGATGGACGAGATCTTCGAGCGCATTGCTCTTGAGCTAAGGCATCAGTATTCGATCGGGTACACGCCTGAGAATTTCACACCTGACGGCGAATGGCATCGGGTCAAGGTCAAGGTCAAACCTCCTCGCGGTCTTCCGCGTCTAACGGTCCGTCACAGAGAAGGTTATTACGCAACACCCAAAACGACCGTCCGTTAGAGACCGGGCAAAGGCCCAGAGTTAAAATGAGAAGTTCCTACGCGCAATTGTGTTTTGCCGGACTACTGCTTTTCTTTATTGCAGGAGCCGGCATTTTCTTTTCCGTTGAATCGAACGCACAGACCGAACCGGATGGACCGGCAGTTTCGGCCACCCCTCCGGCTGATCCGACGCTTCCGCCTCCGCCGCCCCCGCTGGCTCTGGAAGACGACGAGCCAGTGATTATCGAAACGGAGCTCGTGAACCTTAATGTCAAAGTAGTTGACAGATTCAACCGCCCCATCGCCAATCTGAATAAATCGGACTTCACGGTTTTCGAGGATGGCAAATCCCAGCCGATCGAGTTCTTTTCTCAGGATGAGGTCCCCACGAATTACGCACTTGTTATAGATAATTCCGGGTCTCTCCGGTTCCAGCTCGAGAAGGTGATCGAATCGAGCAAGATCATCGTCGGGACTAACAGGCCGGATGACGAAACTGGCGTAGTAAGATTCGTTAGCTCAAACAAGATCGAGATCCTTCAGGACTTCACAACTGATAAGCAGGAGCTCTTCGACGCCCTCGACAATATGTACATCGAAGGCGGAAAGACGGCGATCATCGACGCGGTTTATCTCGCTACGGAAAAAGTTGACGAGTATCAGCGCAGCCAGGGACCCGGCAATCTTCGCAGGCGTGCGTTGATCCTTGTTTCTGATGGCGAAGACCGTGACAGTTACTACGATGAGCAGCAGTTGTTTGACCTCCTTCGTGAGGCGGACGTCCAGATCTACACGGTCGGTTTTATCAGCCAGCTGGACAAGGACGGAAGTTTCATCAGAAAGAGCGATCACAAACGCGCCAAGAACCTGCTTGAGAAGCTCGCCGAGGAAACGGGCGGTAAGTCTTATTTTCCGAACGATCTATCGGAACTGAACGGAATTGCCCGAGACATCGCCAACGAACTTAGAACGCAGTATTCCATTGGCTATCTTCCAGACAAGACGAAACCGGACGGTGTCTACAGGAATATAAAGGTCGAGGTCAGGCAAGGTCCAAACGACCAGAAACGGATCGCGATCACGAGGACCGGCTTGATCTACGATTCCAAGAGCACGGAACAGCCGGCGCTTAAACGGGCCAACCGCTGATCCTGTTTATCGAGGCGAATGAAAAGGCTGTCACTTAAGGTGGCAGCCTTTTGCTTTCTTGTTCATAAGAGAGACCTAAGCTCTAACGCAGATACATCGAGGCGAGGAATACTCCGATTGCGGCGAGGAACAGAACGATCGAAGCCAAAATGAACCAAACGTTCACGGATTCGGAGTCTGGCATCCAGCGGGTTTCGATCCTTCGCAACCTCATCATTCCTTCGCCTTGACGGATGGCAGATGCGGTTCGAACCATCGGATCCTCTTCGGGATCAGGCTTTGGGATCTTTTCGGCGACGATCTTTTCTTCGTCTTCCTCTTCACCGCCGTTGCCTTCAAAGGGCTCGCCCGGTGGAGGCTGAATCGGCTTGTCGACTCTCGAAGGGACGCTCTCGTATCCTTCTTCAGCAGTGTCGGGGTCGGCTTCATTGTCTTCGACGACCAGCCTCGATCCGCAATTGAAGCAGAACAGCGCTTGCCCCATAGCTTCCGAGCCGCACTTGGTACATACAGGTAGTTTTGCAACTGACTGGGACATCTATCGAACAAGTTTCCGGGCTGATCAGATTTACTTCAGACTCTTGAGAATATCTCGTGCTGCTCGCCGAGGTCGCGAGCCGATGGCGTGATGATGGTCCTGCCGTTGACGTAGATCTTGGCACCCTTCGCCAAAGCATCTTTGACGTCGTCTTCGCTTACGAAGTCCACAGGAGTTCCACGGCTTCCACCCGGGGCAGCCTTCTCCGCGACACTATGTACAACAGCCTGCTTTGGCGGCTCCTGTTCCAGTGGAGCCGGATTTGGTGACTGTTCTGGCGGGCTGGAAAGCTTGCTCTTTAAAAATTGGTCAACGATCGATGTGATCTCCGCCCGGTCGGGTTTTGGTCTCGATTTCCCGGCCGCCTGCGGAGCCTTTACTGCTCCGGGCCGGCTTAAAGATACCGGACGGGTTTCGAACGCTACCCGTTTTATATCCATCAGGTGATGCGGCGAGACATTGTCCGAAGTAACATTTCCACCCCAAGAACCGCATCCGAGGGTCATGGACGGAGGAAGATCCGTCGAGAACCCTATCGCTCCATGTGTCGTCGGAGAATTGATCACTATCCTTGCCGCGGGCATCTGTTCGCCATACCTGACAGCCTTTGCGCGATCGGAAGTATGCATTCCCGCAGTGTGACCCATTCCGCCGAACCTGAGGATCTCGTCACATCGGGACGCTGCCTCTGTGACTCCTTCGACCTCGAAAAACGCCAGTGTCGGGGACAGCTTCTCGATTGACCATGGATAGTCTCTACCAACCCCTGCGCAATCGGCGATCAGGCACCTTGTTCCGCCGGGTATCGAAATACCCGCAAGTTCGGCGATATAAGCGGCTGATTTGCCAACGATCCCAGCATTCAGGGTTCTCTTTTCTGTAAGCAGGACTGACGCTACTTTATCGGCTTCCGCATTTGACAAGAAATACGCTCCCCCGGCCTCAAACTCCTTTCTTAGCTGCGGAGCGACTGCCGAGTCAACGACCACGGACTGTTCGGATGCGCAGATCGTTCCATTGTCAAAACAAGTGCCTGTTAGGATGTCGGATGCGGCTTTCGCTAGATCTGCCGAACTCTCGACATATACCGGAACGTTTCCGGGACCGACACCAAACGCCGGTTTCCCCGACGAATAAGCGGCACGCACGAGTCCTATCCCGCCCGTTGCCAGTATTACGGCGGTCTGCTTGTGCTTCATCAGCGTCTCGGTTCCATCGATCGTCCCGTTCTCGAGGCACTTGACAGCATTTTCCGGAAGTCCTGCGCGTGATCCCGCTTCCTTCATAACGCGGGCCGTCTCTGCGATACATCGTGCAGCGGAAGGATGAGGCGATAGCACGATGGAATTTCGTGACTTGATCGCGATGATGATCTTGAATATCGCGGTGCTCGTGGGATTCGTTGAGGGTATGATCGCCGCAACAACCCCTCTCGGCGCCGCGATCTCAACTACGTCACCCTCTTCTTTGACGACGCCCACCGTCTTCAGGTCGCGAAAATAGTTCCATACATCTTCCGCAGCAAACCGATTCTTTTCACGCTTGTCTTCTGCAATACCGAATCCGGTTTCGTCGTGCGCAAGCTGACCAAGACGCAATGACTCTCTAGCGGCGGCCTCCGCCATCGCGTCACAGATCGAATCAATTCGGTCCTGGTCGAAGCGGGACAGCTCAAGGAAGGCCAGGTGCGCACCCTCAACCGCCTCTCTTGCTTCCTGCTGCGAAACCGGGTCCTTTTCGGTCATTGCCTATTTTGGGAAGATTGAGCCCGGGTCGGCAGCTTTCAATAGTGCTGCCGAAACCGGGCCGATCTGGATGGAATCTATTTAGCCTTTGACTTGGAGCGGTCGTTTCCGCTCGCGGATGCCTGGCCACCGGAACCTGATCCCAGTGCACCTTTCGTTCCGCCCCTGATCGACTTGCCTTGCGCAACGCTGTTTCCAGGAAGCACGTCTTCCACTTCCGCGTGCGGCCTCGGAATGACGTGAACACTTATCAGTTCGCCAACGCGCCGCGCTGCCGCCGCTCCCGCGTCAGTCGCCGCTTTAACGGCACCCACGTCGCCCCGGACGAATATCGTCACATAACCTGCGCCGATATATTCCTTGCCGATCAGATCTACATTGGCCGCCTTGACCATCGCGTCCGCGGCCTCCACGGCGCCGACGAAACCTTTGGTCTCGACCATGCCTAATGCTTCCAGAGTCATCGATCAGTTCCTCACTGTTTTGGATTGAAAATGAATTCTATTACACGACTGAGCAACGCCCAAACGTACCACGCTAGAGTCGCAATAATCAAGCTAATCCGCTGTTCGTTGCTTCCTGTAAAGAATTGACATCATTGCGATTTTAACGATATATTTCCGTTTTGTCTCTGCACTTGGAAATGCCGTTCAAGACGGGCCGGAATAGTTAGAAATGGCTGATTCTTTGGGGGAAAAACTGCGAAAGGCTCGCGAGGAACGCGACATTTCCATAAGTGAGGTCGCGGAGCAGACCCGAATTTCAGCCATTTACCTCGAGGCCATCGAGAACGACGATTACAAGCCGCTTCCGGGCGGCATTTTCAATAAGGGCTTTGTTAAATCGTTTGCCAAGTATGTGGGCATCGATGAGGGAGAAGCGCTTCAGGAATACGCCAGGATCGCCGCTAGCCAGGAGGGCGGCGCCGGAGATCCCGACGACAACAGGTACAAGCCCGAGGTCCTGACCGATGACCAGTCCGGGCCTTCGCTTATCCCGACACTGATCTTTTCAGTAGTGATTCTCGGACTGCTGGCCTGGGGCGTAATGCTTCTGGTCAATTACCTTCAGGATACTGATCCGGGAAGTGTGGTGGATAACACCAATACGGAACAGAATTTGAATTCCGCTGAATCCACTCCTGAGGCGACGCCGCTTCCGCCGACAGACGAGATAAATCTGAAGATCGCGACAGCAGGCGAGGCACTTTCAGTCTCGGCTACGGTCGACGGACAGACGAGTTCTGTTCTTATTCCGGCGAACAGCGAGAACGAATTCTCCGGCAAGGATGCGGTCAAAGTCGTGTATTACAAAGGACTTGCGAGCACGCTGACAATTTTTCTGAACGGGACCAAACTTGAGACCCCCATACCACCGGCTGATTACCCCAACAACGGTTTTGAATTCGAGATAAATCAGGGCAATATTAAAGGCATTCTAGAAGAAGGAAAGATCACTGCCCCCGGCGGCGGCGACAGCTCGGGAACGAGCACTGGCGACAATGCCTGAACTTGAGATGGCGTTTCAAGCGAAAGCAAAGAACCCCAAAGCAATATCGGATCGGCACAAGAAGCGCCCGCAGCATAATGGCGGGCGCTGTTGTTTTATGCGGGTTCATGGCAGAGGAGTTCTGCGCGCCCGCTCTACTGCGACAAATTGACTATGGAAATGGAAAAGATCAGCGAAGGACTGACGTTCGATGATGTCCTCCTGGTGCCAGCCTATTCGGACATACTTCCCAGCGAAACGGACGCATCTACGAGATTCTCAAGAGACATCCGGCTGAACATTCCGCTATGTTCTTCGGCAATGGACACGGTTACGGAGGCCTCGCTTGCGATCGCACTCGCTCAGCAAGGGGGAATCGGCGTGATCCACAAAAACATGTCGATCAATGAGCAGGCCGAGGAGGTAGATAAGGTAAAACGAAGCGAATCCGGAATGATCGTTGACCCAGTGACCATCCAGGAATCCGCGCTAGTGTCCGAAGCTCTGGGGATCATGGAGCGATACAAGATCAGCGGAGTACCGGTCGTGGACGCGAATGGAACGCTTGTCGGCATAATCACGAACCGCGACCTCCGCTTCGAGACCCGATTCGACATTCCGGTATCGGAAGTAATGACCCCCCAGCCTCTCGTCACCGTACCTATCGGTACCACTCTCGAACAGGCGAAGGTAAAACTTCAACAGCACAAGATCGAAAAACTGCTTGTAGTCGATGAAGATGAGTTCCTGAAAGGTCTGATCACGGTAAAGGACATTCAGAAAGCTATCAAGTATCCGAACGCTGCGAAGGACGAGCTGGGAAGGCTACGGTGTGCAGCCGCGGTGGGAGCGACCGGCGACTACCTTGAAAGAGCGACCGCATTGATCGAATCACGCGCCGACGCGATCGTGATCGATACGGCCCACGGTCATTCTTCGCGCGTGATCAATGCCGTGAGGTCCGTTCGGGAACGGCATCCGGATGTTCAACTGATCGCAGGGAACGTTGCCACCGCCGAGGCCACGCATGCCTTGATAAACGAAGGGGTGGATGCCGTAAAAGTGGGAATCGGGCCTGGAAGCATATGTACGACTCGTGTGGTAACCGGTGCCGGCGTACCGCAGGTGACTGCGATCCTGGAATGCGTCAACGCAGCAAAGGACTCTGACGTGCCGGTCATCGCTGACGGCGGAGTCAAATTTTCGGGTGACATAACAAAGGCGATCGCCGCAGGAGCCGATTCAGTAATGATCGGTTCTCTTTTTGCGGGCACTCAGGAAGCCCCTGGCGAAGT
The DNA here is from genome assembly GCA_003385635.1 of Acidobacteriota bacterium. GTDB lineage: Bacteria > Acidobacteriota > Blastocatellia > Pyrinomonadales > Pyrinomonadaceae > Aridibacter. The sequence continues at coordinate 2,163,200 of QQUY01000001.1, forward strand.
GATCCTGTACCAGGGCCGATCATTTAAGTCTTACCGTGGAATGGGTTCGATCGGCGCGATGAAGAAAGGATCGAGCGACAGGTATGCGCAGGAAGGAAATGTGAGCGATTCGAAGTTCGTCCCCGAAGGTATCGAGGCGCGGATCGCCTACAAGGGCACTCTTGAGGAAATGGTCACACAGCTGGTGGGCGGACTAAGATCGGGAATGGGCTACACCGGCTGCAGAAACATTTCGGAAATGAAGGAAAAGGCCAGATTCGTCAGAATCACGGCCGCCGGCCTCAAGGAATCGCACGTGCACGACGTGATCATTACAAAAGAGGCCCCAAACTACCGGCTCGAGAGCTAGTTGAACCGTCAGACACGATGAAAGTCAGCCCGCCAGTCCTTCACCGCGAGCTTGATCTCTTTCTGGGCCGCAAGATCTCCGTTGACCGTTCTTTCTACCAGGCCGGCCAGCTCTTCGTCCGATGCGAACCTGAGGGCGATGATCTGCTGAAGGTTGAGTCCGGACGCTTTTTCCGCGAGTTCCGGGGTCAAGAGCCTCGAATATCTTATTGCTTCCTCGAGTCGTATGATCCGGTCCTGATTCTTCAGCGCAAATAGTCTCGAGATGAACACGGCCATGAATAGTGCGATCCCGAACAGCAAAAGCGCTGCCTGATCGAAACTCGGGGACTGGTACAGGCGCACTGCCCAATAGATCACGAGCACCAGTGCGACAGGTGCGAGAACGAAGTGAAACGGGGGGAACCATCTGACGTGATTCTTGTAGTTTTGAGTTTTTTCCATCTTGATATTCCCTTTCTTCTCGGTTTCCTTTTTAGTTTGAGTCGGTCGATGCGGTAAAACGAGCGTTTGTCGTAAAGTCCTCTCCGGGGTTTATGAATCGGTTCATCTCGTACCGGTATTGTTTGTCATACAGTTCTTTATACCTGCCGCCCAATGCGATCAATTCGTCGTGTTTCCCGCTCTCCACGATCAACCCATCTTCGACCACTAGAATCTGGTCAGCAGTCTGGATAGTCGAAAGGCGATGAGCGATCACGAATGTCGTTCTGCCCCTTCGCAGGGAATGAAGACCTTCCTGGATCATTTGCTCGCTTTCAGAATCGAGGCTCGAGGTCGCTTCGTCGAGTATCAGAATTCGCGGATCTGCCAGGAGGGCGCGCGCGATCGCTATCCGCTGACGCTGTCCTCCGGAGAGTTTAACACCGCGCTCGCCGACAACCGTGTCGTATCCGTTTTCGAATTTCTCGATGAACTCATCACAATAGGCGATACGGCAGACTTCCTTGACATCGTCCAGAGTTGCAGACGTATTCGAGAACCTTATGTTCTCCAGAATTGTTCCGTCGAATAGAAAATCTTCTTGCAGCACAACTCCAAGCTGTCGGCGATAGTCGCGCAGCCGGACCTCCCTTATATCGTAGCCATCGATCAGGACCTTTCCCTTCTTTGCCTGAACAAAGTTCATCACATGTGCGAGGATCGTTGACTTGCCAGATCCGCTGGATCCGACCAAAGCAGTCGTCATTCCCGCCTTCGCGCTGAACGAGACGCCGTTCAGTACAGGCGTCCCCTCTTCATATTCGAAATAGACGTCTACAAACTCAACATCGCCCCTTACCGTCGGAAGAGGTCTCTTCGAAAGGTCTTCTTCGTCTTCCGTTATCGAACGGAAAACTTCTCTGATCCGGTCGAGACCCGCGAAGGCTTCGGTGATCTGCGTGCCTATGGAAGTGAATTCGATGATGGGGAGCGCCATCAGACCTGTGAAGAAGATGTACATTACGAGGTCGCCGAGGGTCATAGATCCGGCCATCACGGCGTTCCCGCCCACGAGGATCATCACAACGCCGATCGCGCCAACTATGACGGATGAGAAGCCCGACATCGCAGAAACACCGGTCATCGACTTGGCGACGTTTCTGAACAGCCTGTGTGCGCCTTTTGCAAAGGTCAGTTCTTCGCGCTTTTCCGCTGTGTATGCTTTCACGATCCGTATTCCGCCCAGTGATTCTCCGAGCCGCCCCGTTACTTCGGCATTGATCTGCTGACGTTCCCTGAAAATGGGCCGCAACCGCTTGAAAGCGTACGCCAGCGCACCACCGAATGCGGCGAGCACAAGTATCGTGATCGCGGTCATGCGCCAGTTGAGCCAGAAGAGTACACCGATGGAAATTAGCGCCGTTACAGTACTTCCCGAAAGCTGAACCAGGCCAGTCCCTATGAGGTTTCGGATCCCCTCTGCATCGCTCATTATCCGGGAGATCAGCTGGCCGCTCTGGGTTGAATCAAAATAGGAAACAGGCAGCCTTTCGATCCTTGCCTGGACCTTCTTTCTCATTTCAGTGATGGCCCGCTGGGCAGCGACACCAAGGATCTGCGAGAGTGCAAATGAAGTAATGGCCTGTACTACGGTTGCGGCGCCGATTGCGAAGGCGATCCAGGTCAGGACCTCGTATCGTTCTTTAGCGATGACCTCGTCGACAAGGAATTTCGTGGATGCCGGAAGTACCAGTCCTGCGAGCCGGCTGACAAGCATCAGCCCACCGCCGAGGGCGAGTCTGTATCTGTGCGCCCAGAGCAGTTCACGTGCATCCTGCCAGGCGCCTTTGAAGGTAACCTTCTTTTTCTTTTCTTCGGAAGGCATTAAAAGAGTGTGTAACTAAGTTAGTTACAGACAGCAGCCGTGTCAATCAGCCATTCGGAGTGTCATGCCGGGATCAGAGTCAACCAAGCTTTTCCTGGAGGTCTTCCCATTCCGCGTACGTATCACGTATGAGCGCTTCCCTTTTCTCAAATTCAGCACTTAGATCCCTGAACAAGTCGGCATCCAAAGCAGTTTCGGGGCTGCTCATCTCAACCGAGAGTACATTTAGTTCATCCTCAAGCCTTGGGAGAGCTTCTTCGATTTCCTCAACCCTTTTTTCCATCCTTTTTATCTCATTCTTACTAAACGAAGGCACCGCGCTTCGTTCAGTCTCCGGCCCGGGCTCCGTGCGCTTTTCTGGGATATTCCGTTGGGGTTCTACCGTGCCGCGCTTTGAGAGAAACCGATCGTGATACTCGGAATAGTTGCCCGTGCAAAGCTCTATCTTACCGTCACCTTTGAAGTCCAATATCCTGCCCGCGATCCGGTCAAGAAAGAACCTGTCGTGGCTGACTACGATGATCGTTCCTGGAAACTCTTTTAGTGCCGATTCCAGTGCTTCACGGGAAGGAATGTCCAGATGGTTCGTCGGTTCGTCGAGCAGAAGTACGTTAGCTCCGGAATAAACGAGCTTGGCGAGTGAAAGCCTTCCTTTCTCACCTCCGGAAAGATCCTCGACCCGCTTGAAAACGTCTTCTCCAAAGAACAGGAAACGCGAAAGGAAAGTGCGGATCTCTCCGTTCTCAGCGAGGGGTGCAACCTTCCTGAACTCTCCGATAACCTCGTTCGATCCCGCAAGTTCCTCAAGCTGCTGCGAATAGTAGCCGATCCTTGTCTTTGTTCCCCAGGAGAATTTACCTCTCACGGGCCTATGATGACCGAGCAGAGTACGCAGGAATGTCGTCTTCCCTGACCCGTTGCCGCCTATCACCCCAAGTCGCTCCCCTCTTAGGAGGATGAAATCGAGCCCTTCCGCGAGAGCCTTCTCTCCGTATCCGACCGCCAGATCTTCGCAGGTCAGCACGTGGGTCCCGGTCCTTTCAACGTGATCAAGCCTGAAAGTCCCGCCGTCCGTTTCTTTCACCGGAGCCTCGATGCGTTCCATACGCTGAAGCATGTTTCGGCGCGACTTAGCCTGTTTCGTCTTTTGGCCGGCAAGATTCTTTCTAATGAAGGCCTCTGTCTTTGAGATCACCGCCTGCTGGTTCTCATATTCGCGCTGTTGTTGTTCCCGGCGAAGCTCTGCCTGCCCGATATAGCTTGAGTAGTTTCCCGCATACGAATAAGCGTTCCCGTTGTCTAGATCGATGATCCGGGTGCAGGTTCGGTCAAGGAAATATCGATCGTGACTGACAACGACGAACGATCCTTCCGATTCTCTCAAGAAATTCTCAAGCCACTCGACCGCATTCACATCCAGATGATTTGTCGGCTCGTCAAGCAACAGCACGTCACTTTCCGAAAGCAGAAGGCGAACCATCCCAAGCCTGTTCTTCTGGCCACCCGAAAGAGTCGCCGCGTCCGAGTTCCAGGATTCTTTGTCAAAACCCAGACCCAGGAGAATCGACTCCGCCTTTGCGGTGTATTCGAATCCGCCGTTCCGTTCGAATTCGGTCTGAAGGTCTGAGTAGCGGTTTAGCAAATCATCGTCAGCGTGGTCTGCCATCTGCTGTTCGATCCTGCGCATTTCGGCTTCAATGTCGTGCAGGCGCTTGAACGCCGAAAGCGCTGCGGTATGGACCGAATCCTGGCCTTCAAAATCGACATGCTGGTCGAGCATTCCGATCTTCAGACCACGGAGTTTCTCGACCGTCCCCGAGTCGGCAGACTCCTCGCCGGTGATGATCCTGAAGACGGTAGTCTTGCCCGCACCGTTTCGGCCCACGAGCCCGACTTTCTCGTCTTTATTGATCTGGAACGACACGTTCTTCAAAACGATGTCGCTTCCGTAGACCTTTGAGATGTCCTGGACTTTAAACAGCATTAACTTGTTGAAAAAGCTGACCAGAAAGATCAAGAGGCTGCCCGCTACGGACAGCCTCCCGTTCAGGCGGTTTAAGGGGAAGTGCTACTCGTTCTCAGAATTTGCCTCGTCTGCATCCGATTCGGCATTCGCGTTCTCCGAGTTCGCAGCGGCTTCGGTGTTGGACTCAGCAGTGTTGGCGTTGGACCCGGAATTGGTATTCGCCGGCTCACCCTGCGGCGCAGGCCGCGCACCGCTGAGCTCGTTGGGGTTGTCGATCACTTTCCGCGCGAGAAAGTTCTCGATCTTCGCATCACTCATAGCGACGGCCGCATATGATTCGCTAAGAAGCTGCTTCCTCGAATCGATGAGAGCCTTCGTGATCTGCTCGCGAACTCCCTGAGTCTCAAGTGTCTGATCCTCATCCTTTAGCTTCTTTTGCTGGACCTTGAGTATCAGGATCCTGCCTTCAAAGGGGATAGCCTGAGGAACGATATCGCCGTTCTCCGCCTCGTTCATAACGTACTCGGCGAGACCTTGCGGAAACACTTGCCTCATCTCTTCCTCCGTGAAATACCGCCAGTCACCACCCCTTGCACGGGTCTGCGGATCTTCACTGAATTCACGGGCGACTGTCGCAAAATCCGAGCCGCCTCGGAGGAGCCTGTTTCCGATCTCCTGGGCCCTCTGCTGAGCCTCCACCTCGTTCGTGGTCGTATCTCCCTCAGCCACCTTCCTGGGATCGATCACGATCGCGGCGAGCTGAGCACCTCTTCTGGCTTTGAACGCCTCTTTGTTACCGGTGTAAAAGGCCTCGATCTCGCTGTCTTTAGGAGGCTCGATCTTTCCTGTGATCTTTTCGATCAGCTTGTTGATCGCCATCTCCTTCTTAAGCGTATCCTTCAGCGAGTCTTCGGTGGTACCAGTCTCAGTAAGTTGTTTGTCCCAATCCTCCTGTGACATTCCGCTCGCGGTCTTCCGCCGATTGAGTTCGGCATTGACTTCTTCGTCGGTCGGGACCGTTTCTTCTGCCTGCGCCTTTTGGAAAAGGACTTCTTGTCTGATCAGCCCGTCAAGGACCTGAAGCCGGGCGGCGGCAAGTTCGAGAGGCGACAATTTACTTTCCTCTCCGCGGGCTTGCTGTTTCAGGATCCGCTCGACCTCTTCCATCTTTATCTCGTTACCGTTTACGGTAGCGGCGACCTCGTTCGGATTGACTCCGCCATCGGGCGCAGGACCTGTACCCGGCTCGCAGTTGGTAAAACTCAGTGTGAACACCGCCACGATGGCGAGCAGGGAAATTCTCAAAATATTAGTTGGCACTTTGGCTCTGGCTCCTTGGAATAAGACTCTTTGAATCATTGCTTGATATCAGGTATTCGTTCTGTTATAAGTATTGTTTTTGAGTTTGGCGACGAACTCGGCATCTTTATCTAAAGACGCTATACATACCGGAGGCAAATCACAATGGCTAAACAATGCGAAATCTGCGGGAAGCGACCCCTTTTCGGCAATAATGTATCGCACGCTAACAACAAGACCCGCAGGCGCTTTAACCCTAATCTTCAGCGCATCCGGGTAGTGGCCCCCAACGGCGCTACGAGCCGTAAACGAGTATGCACAAGATGCATCAAGTCAGGCCGTATAGTGAAAGCTGTCCGCGCTGCGTAAGACTTCGAGTTGCCTGAAAATCTATTGGTTGCCAAGCGCCGGAATATCATCCGGCGCTTTACTTTTGTGTTTTCAATTTTCAGCGCGTTTGCGAGATCGCCGGTCAGCCAATGACCGCAACACACTCGATCTCGACCTTCGCCCCTTTTGGCAGTCCTGCGGCCGCGACCGTCGCCCTTGCCGGTTTTGTTTCGTCAAAATGGCGAGCATAAACCTCGTTCATCTCGGCAAAGTTCGCCATGTCGCTCAGAAAGACAGTTGTTTTTACAACCGAAGCGAGAGTCGCCCCACCGGCTTCGAGCACCGCTCTTAGGTTCACAAGGACCTGCTCGGTCTGTTCGGCAACGTCGTCAGACACAAACTCACCTGATTGCGGATCGATCGGGATCTGGCCCGAACAAAACAGGAAGTTTCCCGCCTTTACGGCCTGTGAATACGGCCCGATCGCGCCCGGCGCCCTGTCAGTCGAAACAATCTCTTTCACAATCTTTCTCCGGAAGACATTTGCCCCTGAACAAAAGGGAAATGTTAACAGAAAGAAGCACAAAACGAAAGAGCGCACGAAGGCGCTCCGGGCTCACACGGTTTAATAGTTTCGTGTCGAAAACAGCGGTTCTATTTTCGCTTCGTATTGTTCACCCGTTCAACGTCGATGACACCGGCAACATTCTTTACCGAACCAACCACCTTGTCGAGATGCTTCTTGTCGTGAACCTCGACGGTCACTTCGATCAGGCCCTCATCACGGGGGGAAACGCTTGCACGGGCGTCGCGGATGTTGGTGCGGATGTCAGAAATGGCGTTCGTTATTCCCGCAAGCATTCCGGTCCGATCCTCTGTGGTAACAAAGAGACGCACGGACTGGATTTCATCGGTTTCGGACCTTGCCCACTCGACGTCGACGATGCGGTCCTTATTGACCATCAACTGCTTCACATTCTTGCAACGCTTGTTGTGGACCACGATCCCTTTGCCGAGAGATATGTAGCCGACGATGTCTTCCCCGCGGATCGGATTACAGCAGCGCGCCCGAGTCGTCAACAAGTTGTCTACCCCCTTTACGACGATAGCGTCATCGCCGAGCCCGATCATCTTGCGGACGGCTTTGATACCTGTCTCGAACCTTGTCTCTTCTTTCTTTTCCGGGTCCAGTTCGCTGAATTTTTCGGGCCCCAGATACTTAGCGAGCGCATTTCTCGGTAGCGTCTTTCCGTATCCGATCGAGGCGAAAAGATCTTCCGGCCTGCCCAGGCCGTACTCGTTCGCCACGCGGGTCATCTCGGCTTCGTCCCCGAGTATCTTCTTCGGCGACATTCCAAATTTCCGGAGCTCTTTCTCTAGTAGCTTCCTTCCCATCTCAACCGATTCCTTCCGCTGCTGCTGTGCGATATGGTGCCGGATCCGGGTTCGTGCTTTTGATGTGGTAACGTAATTGAGCCAGTCTCTGGAGGGTTTTGAGTTTGGCGTGGTAAGGATCTCAACGACGTTGCCGTTCTGAAGCTTGGTCCTAAGCGGTACGATCCGGCCGTTGATCTTTGCGCCTGTACAGGTGTCGCCGACTTCGGAATGGATCGCATACGCGAAATCGATCGGAGTCGCGCCGCGCGGAAGTTCGATCACCTTTCCCATCGGAGTAAAGGTGTAGACATCCTTCGGGTAGAGATCGAGCTTTAAGGACTCAATGAAGTCTTCGGAATCCTCATTGTCCTCGGTAGTTTCGACCAGCGGCAGCAATAGCTTCTCGACCGTCTTGCGAAGCTCGTCGATATTTCCTTCATCCACTTCGCCGAGCTTGTTGTCTTTGTAACGCCAGTGAGCGGCGACTCCTTCTTCCGCGACGAAGTGCATTTCCTCGGTACGGATCTGAACCTCAAAAGCCTGCCCCCCTTCTCCGATCACGGAGGTGTGAAGTGACTGGTAGAGATTGTCCCTGGGGCTACCTATCCAGTCCTTGAACCGTTCCGGCACCGGAGTCCAAATGTCATGGATGACACTGAGTGCGAGGTAGCAATTGCGTTTCTCGTTCGGCGTGATGATCCGGGCGGCTATCAGGTCGTAGACCTCCTCGATCTTCAGTTTCCGCTTCTTCAGCTTTTTCCAAAGCGAGAACAATCTCTTGACCCGGCTCTGAACTTCGACGAACGGCACATCGTTTTCGCGAAGCTTGTTGCGAATCGTTTCCGTGATGCCAACCAGGGCTCGTTCCAGCTCAGGCCGGCGACTTTCGACCTCTTTCTGAAGTTTCCTGTATTCCTCGGGGTAAAGATGCCGGAACGAAAGATCTTCGAGCTCGCCTCGAAGTTTACCCATTCCAAGCCTGTGAGCGATCGGCGAATAGATGTCCAGAGTCTCCTGCGAGATCCGGGCCCTCTTTTCGGGCTTCAGGAACTCCATCGTCCGCATGTTGTGTAAACGGTCAACGAGCTTGATGATCACCACGCGTACATCCGTGATCATTGCCAGTACCATTTTTCGGACATTCTCTGCCTGCTGCTTTTCTTTTGGCAGGTTGCTGATGTGCGCGATCTTTGTAAGACCGTCAACCAGGCGCGTTATATCGTCTCCGAAGTACTCGCGAATCGTGTCGAGATCGACAAGAGTGTCCTCGACGACATCGTGTAGAAGACCCGTCGCGACGCTGACATCATCGAGGCGCATATCGGCTAGTATGTTCGCAACTTCCAGGGGATGTACCAGGTACGGCTCGCCTGACGCGCGGGTCTGCCCTTTGTGATGAAGCGCCGAGAAAAGATAGGCACGACGGATCATCTCCACGTCAGCTTCCGGGTGGTTCTTCTCGACCGTCTCGATGATGTCTTCTATACGGATCATCAGATCACTTCAATATAACAGCTTGTTTCAGGTGTTTTCCACGTCTCGCGGACTCTGCAGCCAAGGCGGAAAATAAAACGGCATCCGACCGTTTCGGTCGGATGCCGTATATTTTTCAGCGCCTGAAGGCTGGAGTGCCGTATGGCTAGTTCTCTTCCTCAGACTCTCCAGACTCTCCGCCGGCGGCTTCTGCCTGCCGCGCTGCTTCTTCAGCTGCTTCGGCCTTTCGGCGCTTCTCAGCGAGCTCTTCGAACTTCTTCTTTGCCTCGTCGGAAGCCTTCTTGAACTCTTCTTTCTTGGCGTTGTCGCCTTCGATCTCGGCGATCCTCGACTTCTGAACGAGCAGGCTGGTCCTGTACGACCAGGCTGAATCGCTTTCCGGATCCAGTTCGATCGCCTTATCGATGTAACCCATTCCGGTCTCGACGCATTGTTTTGCGTCACCGAATTCCTTATCCCAGTTTTCGTTGTTCTCTGGCTTCTTGAACTCGAACGCGCCCTCGACTTCCGTCTTCACGTCCTTCGAATCTGTTACATCATTCGCGCAGTTGTATTCCTTTGCTGCAAGTCCAACAAGTGAATTGGCACGGACATCGCCCGGCAGATCAGCATTGTCCGCGGCCTGTTTGGTCCACTCGGCCCACTTGTCTTCCTGGCCCAGGTTCTGGTAGAGGCTTGCGACCGAGCGTACGATACTTCCGACGTTGTTCTCGGCAGACTCCAATTCCTTCCGAAGTTCTTCGTCCTGAGGATTTGCGGCAACGGCTTCCCTTTTGGCCTTCAGATCTAGCACAAACCCGTCGAGCGCCTTCTGGTACTCCTGAATCGCTGCCTCAGCCTTCGCTGTATCCTGGCGATTGCCCGCATAACCCGAATGCAGTGTCCTGGCTAAAAACAGCCTCGAGGTCCGCCCTTCAAAGGTGGCGCCTTCCTGATCGTATTCAACAGCTGCTCGGAAGAGTTCCTCGGCTTTTGGAAACTGCCGCTCATTATAAGCCCTGGCCCCGTCCACGAGGTTCTTCCTTGCCATCACACGGTTGTAGATCGTGCAACTGCCGCCTACTACGACGCCCATTAATAATAAAGCAAATATCCCTAAACGAGAGATTTTCATCTTGTTCGACTCCATTTGGCCCGAAAAGTGAGAAGAAAGAAGGCCCGGTTTGCACTAAGCCTTCTTTGCTTCGAATTCCCGGAAACCGTTACCCCGAAAGGTCGTCTATCTGAAGACCGACCGGCTGAGCTCCGGCTTGTTTTACTCCGTCAATGACCTTAACGACATCTCCGTACCGGACCCCTTTCGGCGCCTTGATAAACACGGTCTTCTCGATCTCGTTAGTGCCTTCCCTGACCACATTTCCGTCTTCCCTCTGCTTGAACACCTGGCTCAGTCTGTCAACCAATGGCTGAGTATCCGAGGTATCGCCGAGGCTTTCATTGTTGAGCTTTATGCCAAGCGTGCCGGTCTCGATGGCAACCACCAGAGTCAGCGGGTTTGGCTCGATCTCAACATTTTCGGGCAGGTCTTTCGGTTCAGAAGGTACTTTCGCCTCAAACTGATGCGGCTTCATGGGCGAAATGATCATAAAGATGATCAAGAGCACGAGAAGAACATCGATCAATGGCGTAACGTTGATATTCGGAACGGCCCCATCAGAACCATCTCCGCCAACACCACTCATTCCCATTTGTAAAACTCCTTGAAGGAATTACACCTTCTTTAACTACTTCGCTTCTTTCTTCTTATCCGCAACAAGCCCCACCTTGTCGATGTCTTGCCTGCGAATTGTATCTATCGCCTGCACAACGGTGCCGTATCCGACATCGATCCCGGCCTTGATGTAAACGATCCGCTTATTCGGCGGTTTGCCTTCCATCTTGCTCTTGATCGTCTCGCCGAGCAGATCCAACGGGTAACTTTCTTTTCCGATATAGAAAGAATTGTCCGAAGGTATCGCAACAACGACGGATGTGTCCTTGACGATCTCAGGATCCTCCTGCGGCGCGACCATGTCGCGGGGAAGATTAACGGTAACGCCTTGTTGAAGGAGCGGTGTTACGATCATGAAGATGATCAGCAACACCAGCATCACGTCAACCATTGGAGTCACGTTGATCTCGGAATTATACTCATCGGTTCCGCCAACTTTGGCTCCCATAACAATACTCTCCAATAATACTTCAGGCTGTATTGCCCGAGACTAGTTTCCGAGGCTCTTGGTTTTGCGCTGTTTCAGGAAGTAATCAACCAGCTCAGAAGCCGAGTTTTCCATTTCAACGCCGAACGAAGTCACTTTGTTTGTAAAGTAGTTAAAGAGCCAGACTCCCGGAACGGCAACACCGATACCGAATGCCGTTGCGACAAGCGCCTCAGCGATAGCACCGCCAACGAGACCGATACCCGCCGATTCGTTCGACGCAAGCCTAACGAAGGCACCGATAATACCAACAACGGTACCGAACAGCCCGACGAACGGAGCGGTCGAGCCGATCGTAGCGAGACCCGCCAGTCCGCGCTTGAGCTCGGCCGTTTTAACAGCGATGGCACGCTGGAGTGCGCGCTTGGAAGCTTCCATTTCGTCGCCCGAAATATCGTCCGTTCCCTGGTGAGCGCTAAACTCCTTGAGACCGGAAGAAACGACCATCGCGAGGTGCGAATCTTTGTGCTTGTCGCTGATCGTGATCGCTTCGTCAATGTTGCTGTTCTTAAGGGCCTGAGCAACCTTCGGAGCATATTGGCGGGACTGTTGTTTCGCCTTGTTGTATGTAAGCCAACGCTCGATACCGATCGCGATCAGATAGACCGACTGAATGATCAGCACGATGATCACGATCCAGCCCGGTATCGTGAGCTCGCTGGCAATACGGTAGAAGGTGAACTCGAATTGCTCGCCTCCTTCCTCAGCGAACATGAAAAAGAAACCAAAGAAGCCCAAAAGGCTACCCAAAAAAGTCATTGTTTTTCCTCCAAAAGATCAGAAATTTATTATTGCGGGCAACGATGCCGTTAACGACCGTGGGGAACAAAGATTGTTCCCCACCGCCGGTGAAGTTGTTTGGAATTTATTGGAAATTGTAGACGATCACGCCTGAGACTTCTACAGGCTGACCCGAAAGCAAGGTCGGTCGGAATCTCGCACGCCTTGCCGCAGAAACCGCAGCAGACCTCAGCAGCGGATGCCCGCTAACAGCATTCGCAGAAATAACGCTTCCGTCCTTGCTGATCACGATCGCTACATTGACCGAACCTTTGGCATTCACAGCCCTCGCAGCGGCAGGGTATGCCGGCTTCGGAAGACTAACGGCCGATCCGTTGACGACGCCCTTCGAAATCCTCTTGGGCACTGCCGGCGGCGGTGGCGGAGGCGGCGGCGGATCAGCAGCTGCAGGCGGCGGAGAATCCGGTGATGCGTCACCTCCTCCGGACCCTGGAGGCGCGATATCGAATCCCGTGGTGCTCGATGGCTCCCGCGCAGTGTTGCGGTTGGTATCGCCCAAAGCAACAGTCTGATTGTCTCTGATCGGCGGAACGTCGGCCTTCTTGTTGCTCACCTTGTCCGGCGGCTTGGGAGGCGACATTTCCATGTTGGCGATCAGCTTGGTACGGGTATCGATATCAAGCTTCTCGTTCGTCTGCTCTACCTCTGGCTCCGGTGGGGGGGCTTCTTCCGGAAGCGGAACTGGTGCCACGAGCATCGAAAGCTCAAGGCCTTCGCCGCCCACGAACAGATCAGAGTTCCAAAGGCTGTAAACCAAACCCGAAGCAAACGACGTAAACGCGAAAACGAACGTGACCAGCAAAAGTCCCGTCCGCCATCGGTTAGTCGTGCGATCGGCCTTGGATTCGACTAATTGATCTAACATTTTATTTTACCTCTCTCTCCGGTGCCATTAGGGTCGGGGGTAACAAAGCAAATTAGGACATATAATTACGGAATATAAATTTGTCCCCGCCTCATCTAATGCAACAGATGAATTGTCCAAGGTTAACAAAATGTCAGCAAGCGTCTTTTAGAGCGTTCCACAGAATGCGGTAAAAACAAGACTTGCCGGTCAGTAAATCGCAAACCTGCCGAGCGATCCCGACCTTCTTGAACGGTCTGAAACCTGCAGTTCTTACCTATTTAATTGACCAGCAACGCCTTGAAGTCTAAAGTTTCGATTTTCGAAAGTCAAGATAATCTAGGACATTTTATATAAAATCTGTCCCAAATTTGCGGACTTTGCACGGCTTTAGGCGCCTTCACCAAGAACTTGCTTTCGAGAGGCCCTAATCCGAAACCGGGCGGCGCGCAACCGATCTACGCGAGGCAGAAGCGAGTTTCTGCTCCTTGTCCAGTTTCGACTCTTTCATTCTCGCCTCGCCAAGCTTGTCCTGCCACCAGATAGCAATCGGACTTGCGATAGCAATAGTCGAGTAAGTTCCGGTGATCGCACCGACAAACAACGCTAGCGAGAAGCCTCTAAGAACCTGACCGCCGAAAAGAACTAGAGCGAGAACCGACAAAAAGACCAAGCCGTTGGTGACGATCGTTCGAGACATTGTCTGATTGATCGAGTCGTTAGTCAGATCAAACAAAGGCTGCGTCCTTTTAAGAGTAAGGTTCTCCCTGATCCTGTCGAAGATCACGATCGAGTCGTTAACAGAGAAACCCACAAGAGTCAGAAGTGCCGCAAGGACCGTAAGGCTTATTTCCCATTGGAACATCGTGAAGAATGCCAGAGTGATAAGCACATCGTGGAAAACCGCAATAACAGCGCCAGCCGCATACGTCCAGTCGTAACGGAAAGCGATAAACAGGAGGATGCCCACCATTCCCAGAAGGGTAGCTATCACGGCCTGATTCCTGAGTTGTTCGCCTGCGACCGGCCCGACGGAATCGATGCCGACGATCTTGTACTTTGCGTTCTGATCGTCTTCAAGCGCGAGGTTTGGCTGTGCTTCATTTCCAAAAGTGTTGAGCGCATTTCGCACAAGCTCCGGTCCTTTGCTTACTTGCGATTCATCGGCCGGAGACTGCTGTGTTGAAGCGGGGGATGATCCAGGCGAGGCCTCGTTGCCGGTTGAATTGGTGTTGGCTGCAGCTTCAGTAGTCGAGGCTTCTTCCACTGCCTGTCTTTCCGGCGCCTGTTCCGCAGCTGCATCGGCACTGGCCTCAGAAGTAATGTCCGTCTCGCCTTCGAGCAGAGGGATCTTGATCAAAACCTCGTCCTGCTTATCGATCGAACCCTGAATGACCGACTCACCGAGTCCCGTACCCTCAAGGGCGTTACGAATTTGATCGTCCGTAGGCCGGTCTCCTTTGAACTTGGCCGTAACGACGGTGCCGCCCTGGAAATCAACGCCAAGATTGAAAGCCTCGGTCCCGCCGGGCATCACCTGTCGGACGACCGCGGAAACAAGACCCGCCAGCAAAACGAGTATGGAGACCGCGATAAAGGGTTTTCGCAGCCCCATCCAGTTGACGTTTATGTTGCTAAAAAAATCGAACATTTTTGTTTTCTTGCTCCTGACCGGCCAGCGGCACGGAATCTTCCGTGTTAGATGCTGAGCTTCTTGAGTCCCGGATTCCGGTCAAGGATCCACATAAAGATGGTCCTGGATACGAACACGGCTGAGAAGAGGTTGATAATAAGCCCGAGTATCAGCGTGACAGCGAATCCGCGGATGGGGCCGGAACCATACAGATACAGGATTATCGCCGCGATGATCGTCGTGACGTGAGTGTCGATGATCGTTATGAAAGCCCGGTCAAAGCCTAGTTCCACCGCCTTCGAAACTAATTTTCCGTCCTTGATCTCCTCGCGCATCCTCTCGAATATAAGCACGTTCGAGTCGACCGCCATACCAATTCCCAGGATCAGACCCGCAATTCCGGGCAGCGTCAACGTCGCGTCCAAAACTATCAATGCTGCGAGCGTCAGAACCATATTCAGCAGCAATGCAACCACTGCATTTACTCCTGCGCCCCTGTAATAGAACAGCATGAACAGGATCACGAATATCAAACCGCCGAGTGCTGCCGTAACTCCCGCCCAGATCGAATCTGCACCAAGACTCGGACCGACCGTCCTTTCTTCAAGGTATTCGAGTTCTGCCGGAAGCGCTCCAGACTTCAAAGTCAGTGCAAGGTCTTCCGCGTTCGCCTGCGTAAACTGCCCGCTTATCTGACCCTGGTCGAAGATCTGCGACTGAATGAATGCGACCGATTTTGCCTCATTGTTCAGGATCACCGCCATATAGTTGTTGATGTTCCTTCCGGTCCACTCACCAAACTTGGTCGCTCCTGCCGGTTTCAAAGAAAATGAGATCTGGTAATCGCCCTCATTCCCCGTCTGGGTCACCGCATTGGCGTCCCTGAGCTCGTCTCCCTCGATGATCGGCGGCTCCTCAACCACTATGAACTGGCTCGGTTGCTGGTTCTGCTGATCGTTGTCGCCACCGCCCAGGGAATCATCTCGTTCGGTGTACGGATAGACCTTTCTTGTATCAGTTTCAACACCGCCTATAGATTGCAACGCTGCTTCCCTCGTAGGATAGGTTGCCAGATTCGGGTTGGGAGGGCTGACAACGGCATACAAAGCAAGCTTCGATTCGGCGTTGATGATGTCCTTAACGCGTTTGGGATCTTCTACCCCGGGCATTTGGAGCAGAATCTCCCCCGAATCGGCCGTGCCGCGCTTCTGGAGGGTAGGCTCGGTAACGCCGAACTGATTGATCCGGCTGTCAATGATCTGCATCGCCTGATCGGTAGCCTGTTCCTTGATCCTCGCCTGCGCCTGTGCCGGAAGGCTCCAGGAAATCGAATCCGAACCAACCGATTCAGTCCAATTCAGGAAGTCAACCTTCTGACGAACGGCTTCCGTTATCTCGTCGGATTTTGAAATGTCGGAAACGGAAAGCCTCACTTCATATGTACCGTTCTCGGCAGTGAACGAGGAATCCGATACTGGCAGGTTCTTTTCCTTCGCCGCGGTAAGAGCAGCCTGGCTGTTGCTTAAAGTCAGATCGCGCAGATATTCATCAGTCTTGACCCTTGCCACAAGGTGAAGGCCGCCCTTCAGGTCGAGGCCCAGATTGATGTTGTTCTCCAGGTTGCTGGTGATGCCCTGCCACGAGAAATCGCTCGCGGTGAACGAGCCCCTTGGACCGATCACCAGGAATACCGCAAGGATAGTGACCGCGAATATGATCGCCGTCCTTATTAATAGCGTCGTGTTGTTCATTGCTGGTCCGTCGCTGGTTTACTTCTCTTTTTCATCTGCGCGTTTTCCGAC
Organism: Acidobacteriota bacterium; assembly: GCA_003385635.1. Classification (GTDB taxonomy): domain Bacteria; phylum Acidobacteriota; class Blastocatellia; order Pyrinomonadales; family Pyrinomonadaceae; genus Aridibacter. The sequence goes on from QQUY01000001.1 coordinate 2,179,600, forward strand.
AACCGCAGCTTTACCGATCTCCATGATCGACTTGTCGGCGCTTCTGATGATGAAGCTGGTTTCCCTCACTTCAATGATCTTTCCGATTATTCCGCCATTTGTTACGACCTCGTCGCCGTTCTTGAGCGCCGCGATCATAGTCTTCAACTCCTGCTGCTGCCGTCGTTGAGGAAGGATCACGAGAAAATAGAAGATCCCGAAGATAAGGGCGAAAGGAAGGATGGTCCAAAGTAGACTGCTTCCGCCTTGAATGAGCAGTATGTTCATCATCATTAGTGCGATTCCGATTGCGCAAAACGGTAATTATAAATGAAGCGAAGTGATTTGCGAAACGCGAGAGGCAGTAAAAACGGAATTCGGCAACGCGGCTGAGACGTTTCGAAGTATGCTTCCGAAGCACGATCAACCTGCGGATCGATGTGCTAGCACCTCCGCTCTGAAGGCGCTGAATCTCTGCTCGCGAATTGCTGTCCGGATATCGGCCATCAGTCCTAGGTAGTATGCGAGATTGTGATGTGAGATCAGTATCGGACCAAGCATTTCTTTCGCGGTGTAGAGGTGACGGATGTACGCCCTTGAATGCCTTCTGCAGACGGAACACTTGCAATTCTCGTCCAGCGGAGACGGATCATCCCTGAATGTGGCGTTTCTTATGTTCAAGTCGCCATTTGATGTGAACGCTCCGCCGGTTCTGCCGTTCCGGGTCGGAAGGACACAATCGAACATGTCCACTCCGTGTGAAACCGCTTCAAGAATATCTTCTGGCGTGCCGACTCCCATCAGATATCTGGGCTCGCTCTCGGGCATCTGCGGAGCGAGATCGCCCAGAACCCCGTACATTACATCTTTTTCCTCGCCAACGCTCAGCCCGCCGATGGCGTACCCGTCGAACCCGATCTCGACGGTTCGCTCAAGGCTCTCTTTCCTCAGGTCCAGGTGACCGCCTCCCTGGACGATACCGAAAAGCGCTTGCTTGCCGCTCAAATCACTGGTTTCGAACGAGACCCTTCCAAGATCAGAGCCGCCCGCCTGAAGTTCTTCGAATCGATCTTTTGAGCGTTGCGCCCACCGTACGGTGAGATCTACGCTGGTTTTGATCTCTTCTTTCCCGAGATCACCCGGCGGGCATTCGTCGAATGCCATCACTATCTCGGATCCCAGTACCGCCTGAATATCCATCGAGATCTCAGGGGACATAAACAGCTTCGCGCCGTCCAGATGCGATCGGAATTCAACTCCTTCTTCGCCGATGCGCCGAAGCTCGCTCAACGAAAAGACCTGAAAACCACCAGAATCGGTCAACAGCGCCCGGTTCCAGCCGGAAAACCTGTGAAGGCCTCCAAGTACCGTGATCACGTCTGTGCCCGGCCTGATCCATAGGTGGTAAGTGTTCCCAAGAATTATTCTTGCGTCGATCTCCGACTCCAGCCATTCAAAGCGCTCGCCCTTTACCGTGCCGAGAGTGCCGACAGGCATAAAAACAGGCGTCTCAATCACTGAGCGCCTGGTCTGAATAACCCCTGTCCGGGCATTGCCGTCGCGGGCTGTCGTTTTCCAATTTATGGCCTGCATCGGCTAGCCCGCCTTCTCCTTCGCAAGTCGCGCGGTCTCTCCTGCCAATGCCCATATGTTCTCAGCGCCGATTCCGGTCTCCGATACGAACAAGCCGTTCTCATCGATCAGGATCGCGGAGGGTGTTCCGCGCATTCCGAGTTTATTGGCCGTATCATAATCGTCTTCGAGAAGAATTGGGGCAGAAATACCGAGTCCCCGATGAACTCTCGGGTCTCCAGCTGAAAACAGGATCAGGTTCAGGTCATCATCGTTCCGCGCCGTACTCCATTCTTTTATCGATTCAAGCATTTGATCACAGAATGGACAGGTCGTACTCCAAAACGCAGCAAGCGTCTTTTTGCCCAATAGGTCCTTTTCTGTAACCTCGTTGCCGTCCAGATCCTGCAGGCTGAAACCCGGAACGGATTTTCCTATAAGAACGTCGTTGCCAGAGCCGTTGGAAAGGAAAAAGAACTCCCTTTCGAGCTCCTCTATCTTTAGAAGTTCGAACGCCGAACGGATCGATGAGTCGCCGACCGCATTGTGACTCGCAACCCTGCCGTTGGAATCGAACACGACGGCGGTCGGAGTCCAGATAGGCCCCATCAGCTCCGAAGCTTCGTTGCCCTGCTGGAGAAAGAGGCGATCGGCGTTCTGCTCACCGAATTTTTCTAAATTCTCTTGCCAACTGCCGCTCGAAATCAGGAGGATCTCGAGACGTTCGCCAAACTCTTCAACCCAACTACTTATATCCGGGATCAAAGTTTCGCAGGGGTGACAATTAGGACTGACAAAGATAATCACGGAAGGCCTGCCCCCTGCGACGAGATCGGAAGATGGAATGCTTATTCCTGCGTTTCCGACTACGTCAAACTCCGGGATCGGCGAACCGATCGGGATTCCCGCCCCCGGATCTGAGACTTCGTTGCGCTCAACCTCGCGGCCTTCGTTCGAGATCACCTCAAGGATCTCTATGCGCCTGATGATCTTTTCCTGCTGGTCGCTGATCTTCTTCAAAACAACGAAGATCGCGACCAGGAAAGCCACTACGGCGAATCCAAACGCTATCTGCATACCATTTTCGTACTGAAGAAACGAACCGAATGTGGCCGCCTGGGACCCGCTTCCTGCGATCAGGATCAATATGGCGACAGCCAGTAATGCCGCATTTCGGATCAGGCTCTTCACACCGACCGGCTCGCTATGGATCTGCCCGAAGCAATGGCAGTCGGGCGCCCTGCCTCTTGCGATCTGTAGCAACATGCCAGCAGTAAACAGTGCCAAAAGAACCGTTGCGACGATCGCTGCTGGCCACGCAAACGATCCGAACAATAAAAAAAACGCGACCAAGAGCTCGATCCACGGCAGAACAGCGGCAAGAGGACTCACCAAAGGGGACGGAACATCGAATTCGGCCAGTGCTTTCTCCGACCCTTGCCTGTCGAGAAGCTTCCCTATGCCGGCGATGAGAAACACGCCGGAAAGCAAGAGCCGTAACAAAAGGAGAATCACTTCCATCTGGATCGCTGTTGTCGGAGATCAGCGGCGGTCGGTTTTCTTACTCTTCTTCCGTTCTTTAAGTCTGATAGGAGTAGCAAAGAACTCAAACTCAGCCCGCAGACGGTTCTCGATATACCTGAGATACGAAAAATGGAGGGCGGATCCGGCTCTCCCCGATGTGAACAAAACAAACATTGGCGGCCTTATTCCCGCCTGAGTGATGTACTTCACATTTACCCGGGTCCTTCCGCCTTTGGCGGGAGCCGTCCCGCCCCCGCCCTTCGGCTGCATCACGGTCTTTTCGAAAAGGTCATTGAGCGCGGAAGTCGGAACCCGTTGATTTCTCGCTTCATTTGCCCGATCCACCAGAGGCAGCAGACGGGTGAGCCTCTGTCCGGTCAAGGCCGAGGTGGTCACTACCGGCGCCCAGTCCAGGAACTTCATCTTGTCGCGCAATCTACGTTCGAATTCTGAAGCGGTCGAGGTGTCCTTCTCTGATATAAGGTCCCATTTGTTAACCGCGATGATTATACTGCACCCGGATTCGATGGCGTAACCGGCTATGCTCGCATCCAGATGAGTCACACCCTCTACCGCGTCTAGGACAAGCACTGCAACATCTGCTCGTTCAAGCGCCTTCCGGGCCATTATGACGGAGAGTTTCTCCGCCATTTCGGTGGTCTTGCCCTTTCTTCTTATACCCGCTGTGTCGATCAGAAGAAATCTCTTGCCTTCGGATTCCAACCTTGTGTCGATCGCGTCACGTGTGGTCCCCGCTATCGGAGAAACTATCACGCGATCCTCTCCGAGTATTCTGTTTAAGATCGACGACTTGCCGACATTCGGCCTGCCGATTATCGCCAGCTTGATCTCATCTGAATCATCTTCCTCTTGCGGGTCTTCGAACTCGATCTCGTCATAGAGAGCCTGTAAGAGGTCGCCCACGCTTGTCCCATGTTCCGCTGACACCGGCACAACCTCAAATCCGAATCTGTAGAATTCCGAAGCGTCTTCCGAGACCCGTCGTGATTCTGACTTGTTTGCTGCCACATACACGGGTTTCCCTGTGTTCCGGAGAAGAACGGCAAGCTCTTCGTCAAGCGGCGTCACGCCGGCCCGGGCATCGACGACCCAAATGATCGCTTGTGCCGCCGAAATCGCCGCGCCGGCCTGAATGAAAATGTTCTTCGGGATCAGCGCCTCGTCATCTGGAACTATTCCGCCGGTATCTACTACCTCGAACTCCTTGGCGCGCCATTCGACATCGCCGTAGATGCGGTCTCGAGTGATTCCCGGTTCGTCGCCGACGATCGACCTTCTACTGCCGGTCAGACGGTTGAACAAAGTTGATTTCCCGACATTAGGACGGCCGACTATTGCTACAAGCGGTTTGGACATGATCAAAAAAAGCTTAGGGATTTATAACAATCCTGAAGCTGAAACGAAACCGGGTGAACATAAAAAAGCCCCGATCTTTCGGATCGGGGCGGTAGGTAAATTTTTTGCTTAGCCTCTAGAATCGGAAGATCGAGAGTATTCCCGCGACAATGTTGTCGAACAGGCTGTAGTTTCTACCGTACCTGCTGCGGTTGTAGTAACCGTCCTCGTATCCTCTTCTGAAGCCTTCGCGGAAGTAATACTGATACTCGCTCATGTTCACATAGTAGGAGTCATACCCGTAGGTTGCGTCCGAATAAGCGTAAGAGCTGTCGTACCCGTAATTCCAGCGGTCATATCTATCTGCCTGACCTGCACGGAAGCCTTCCTCGTAGCCATACTGCATCGCCTGGCGGAGCATACGGGCGCCATAACTGCTGGTGTAGTAGTAGCGACCGTTTCTCCTGTAACGGTAGTCATAGACAAGGCTGTCATAGTAGCGTGCCCGGTCCAGCCTGCGTCTGTCGCGAAGCAGCCGCTGATAGTAACGCCTCTGATATTCGAGCCTGCGTTGTCGCTTGTTCCTTCGCAGCTCCCTCAAACGGCGTTCATATTGTTGCCGCTGCCAGCGCTCATATTGCCGGTAGGCGTTCCGCCTGCGATTCTGCAGGCTTCGCTGTTGACCTCTGTTGTAAACCTGATAGCGGCCTCTACCCCGGTCACGCTGCCGATCTCGATTAGCTCGCCTGTTCGCCCGACGCTGAGCTTCTCTGCGCTGATCCGCCCGTCGGCGAAGCTCTTCCTGCCGTCTTTGCTGCCTTAGCTGCTCAGCCCTTCTTTGTGCCGCCCGGTTTCGCTGGACTTGGCGCCTTTGTCTTTCAGAGCGCTGCTGAGCCGCCCTGCGCTGCTCGGCTCTGTTTCGCTCTGACCTCTGTTGTGCGGCTCTTCGTTGTGCTGCCCTGTTTCGCTCAGACCTCTGTTGCGCGGCTCTTCGTTGTGCTGCCCTGTTTCGCTCTGACCTCTGTTGTGCCGACCTTCGTTGTGCAGCCCTGTTTCGCTCGGTTTGCTGTTGAGCAGCTCTGCGCCTTGCGGCTTGCTGAGAGCGCTGACGTGCCTGATTTTGTGCGGCACGCCGCTTTGCGGCCTCGTCCTGACGGGCACGGTTCTGACCGGTTCGTCTTGGATTCTGTCTTTGATTTGCTCGTCTTTGTGAGGTTCTGTTCTGGCGGGTGTTGCGTCTTTGGTTGTTTTCCTGTTCTGCCTTTTGGCGGTTGCGGTTTTGACGGTTTCGGTTTTGCTGGCCAAATGCGATATCGGATGCGCCCAAGACCAGGACCAATCCGACGACAGCAAAGGCCGAAACCTTCCTCATAAATTTAAACGTCATTCTTCTCCCCTCAATGAATGGTATGTCACCGTGAATTTTACGGTGGTACAAAGGGCAATCACCGTTCCGGGGGGATCTGCACGAGTTTTTCGGGGAATTTTGCGTATTAAAACACGGTATCGTGTCCGGCCGGGACATTATCGGTTACGGGAGATCTATTTAGCCTTGTCAAAACGGTAGGTGATGATGACATCAAGTTCCTTGTCTCTTACCTCGTGGCGAACGTTGAGAGCTTCCATCCGGAGGTTTCCGGCTTCTCGAACCGGCACATTGAACGAAAGCTTGTCCATCGTAATGATCTCGACAGGGTTGATCCTGTTGTCAATCGCGGTTTGTACCATCTGAGCTATGAAATTCCCGCCGATCCCATTTGCTCCGCTCAGATTTACATTCAAGACCCTGGCGTTCCCTACAAGCGCGTTCTTTGTGCGGTCGTATGCCAGTTCGATGTTCGTTTCTGCCCATCCCTGGAACTCGATGCATCCGATCAGAGGTGGACTGTAGTTGCCTAGAAAAGCGATCGGCGCGTAGATCTTTCCTTGCCTGAAACGAACTGCCGTCCTCACCCCATCGATCTCACGCTTTAACACGACCGCCTGCTTGCATACCTCATTGCTTCCATTGCCAGCGCCCACACCGCTACCGCCTATCTCATCCATCGAGGAGGCGAGAGAAACGCTCGGGGCCTCAAGCTTCGTGAAAACAGCCTCGAAAAGTGCGTCAAAGAACTGCTCACTGAGAGTGACCTTTACATCGGCGGTCTGGGAAAGTGACTGTGACGCCAGAATGACGATCAGCAGAGCGGTGTTGATCAGGTATTTCATTGCTTTATCCCTATCCTCAATTCCAAAAGGATTGCCTAGAGTTTCTAATTTGAAGGATGAGTCATTACAGAGATTGGTTCGGAACGTCGTTTTCGGACAGCAATCATATCACCCAGCAGACAAGGGTTCGTGCGCAGAATGAACGGAAAAAGGCCGGCCCATTTTCGGGGCCGGCCCGTGGTTAACTAAATAACCGGAGATAGTGAACAATTACAGCAGAAAAAGTACGTAAATGTTGCCACTGACGCTTGACCACCTTTTCTTCCGCTGTATTAAAAAGAAAGTGCTATATAGCCAGCATTTCCACTTTCTTTGCATCCGACAAGCGCGTTTTAGACTTATCGTAAGTCCAACAAAGATGGTGCTCCCGACAGGATTCCAACCTGTGGCCTACCGCTTAGGAGGCGGTCGCTCTATGCTGCTGAGCTACGGGAGCAGAATCTGTAAGAGTAACTTCTGAGCACCGAGGGTTCAAGGCCCTGATCATATGTTCCGGGTTCCGGGTTCCGGGTTCCGAGTTCCGAGTTCCGAGTTCCGAGTTCCGAGTTCCGAGTTCCGAGTTCCGAGTTCCGAGTTCCGAGTTCCGAGTTCCGAAACAAAGATACCTGATCCTTGAAACGTGACAAATATCTCCAGACTCCTGACTCCTGACTTCTGACTCCTGTCTTCTCAGTCGTCGTATTTCAGGAAGGAATGCACATCGTACCCGTCCATCTTTTCACGGCCTTTCAAAAACGTTAGCTCGACAAGGAATCCGAGCCCGACAATCTCACCACCGACCTGCTCGACCAGTTTTGTAACTGCCTGAGCGGTTCCGCCGGTCGCGAGAAGATCATCGACGATCAGCACTCGGTGGCCTGCGCCGACAGCGTCCCTGTGCATTTCAAGCGTGTCCTGCCCGTACTCAAGATCGTATGAAGCTGAAACTTTGTGATAAGGGAGCTTGTTCGGTTTGCGCACAGGCACAAATCCGGCTCCAAGTGCGTAAGCGATCGGCACAGCAAAGATAAATCCGCGCGATTCGATCCCGATCACGGTATCGATCTGCTCGCCTCGGAACTTGTCGATCATGCTGTCGACAGTTTGTTTCAGTCCGCCTGCGTCCTGCAGCAGTGTCGTGATGTCATAAAAGTTGATGCCGGGTTTGGGAAAATCCGGCACCTCTCTGATCAGCTCTTTCAAATGTTCCATATCTTCTGTGCTTTCGGTCTCTTGTCTGGAATCCTGTGGACCTACCTTTCGATCCGAAACGCTGAATACTCGCCAGTTGGATCCTCCACTACCTCTTCGACTTCGTCGACCCTCGAGTATTGAGGTCCTGTCAACAAATCTTCATGAAATCCCTTGATCTCCGACTCGGCGCCCTCGGCATAAGCCTCAACGCGCCCATCTTTCAAATTCCTCACAAATCCGCGAACCTGGTGTTTTGCCGCAGAACGCTGTACGAAGAATCGGAAGCCGACTCCCTGGACCATACCGCTAACAAAAAATCTTCTTGCGAGGATCATAACCGCGAATAGAAGATCAGCCCAGCGAGCCGAGGCACTCGGAAAGCTCCATAAGACGACAGGTGTAAATAGGCATTCCGCGAATCGTCAATTTACTAGCGGGCGTTCTTCGTAGCTCTTCTGCAAGCGCAAGAAAGTCTTTCGGTTCATCCGTCTCGAAACTGATCAGATATTCCTGCTCGCTGAAGCCGAAAGCGTGGGTCATATGGATCTTGATGTTCTGGAACTTCTTGCCGACCATGAAGTTCTCCTTGATCAGCGCCTCGCGCTCTTCCTCGCTCTTCTCGTACCAGTCACTGTGTTTTGAGCACGGGAACAGGAAGTGATACTTCTTTCCACCTGCAACGACATGCCTCCTATCCTCGGAAACAGATGAGGGCGGCACAAACATCATCTTCCGCGTAACCGAAAGATAGTTGTCGGTCGTTTCCAGGTAGCTGCCGAGATTAGTCCGATAGAGCCTGGCTGTCATCTCCTGCACCAGGTCCAGCGATGATCCAACCCGCCAGAACATCAGATCAGCCTTCGAATCGAAACCGACAAGAGAATAGCTGTAAAGCAGCATATCCTTTTGGTATTCGTTGAATACCTTGCGAAATTCTGACTTGAAGACCTTTTTAGTTTCCGTGTTCAACCGCCGCCACTCTGGGTTGACCCGGAAAAAGATGAAGTTAACGAATTGTTTTTCGACAGGAGGGGATTTGCGCGGCTCTTTGTTGTCGGCTACCAGCCGCAGGCCCGCATTCTCGGCTTCGTCTTTGTCTTTCTCTGATATTCCCATTACGAGCCCGCTGCTCAAAGACTTCCTCAGGATGCCGTTCGAAACAATTGTGCCAACAATCTACTGCTTTGTCCAAAGGGCTCTATTGCGGATCTTATGCATCAGGAAGGTAGCCAGAAACCATTGCATTGATGCCGGATAAGTGCAAATATATCTGCGATGCTGCGGGTGATTCCCATACTCATTCTCCTGACTGCTTTCGCACAGACAGCGGTCTCGCAACAGAGGCCTCTGTTGACCGAAGACATCGATATCACTCCTCCCGGCAGCATCAGCGTCTCAGCCGGTTCCGATTTCATACAGAATGCGAAATTTCCTTTGTCGGGTTTGACGGGCGACCTGACAAGGGTCGGCGAGATTCGCGTCCGGACCGGATATGCATCCAACGTGGAAGTACAGATAAGCGGTGTGATTCAGGATTTTCTCGCGATAAATTCGAGGCAGAAAGAGCCTGCGATCCCTCTCACCGTTACCGGGAACTCGACCAATGACTTTGGTGATATCACTACCTCGGTCAAGATAAAGCTGAGGAACGAATCAGACAACGTTCCGGCGTTAGGCTTCAAGTTCGGCTACAAGATGCCTAACACCAACGAAAAGAAAGGAATCGGAACGAACCAGACCGATATCTTCACGACCTTCATAGCCCAGAAGACCTTCGGTAAGACGCCCGGAGGCAGACCGAAACTAAAGGTCTTTGGAAACCTGGGTCTTGCTATCCTCACAGCGCCTCTTGAGGATTTCTCGCAGAACGACGTTATGCTGTACGGCCTTGCTGGCGTGTACGCAGTGAACGACCGGATCAATCTCGTGAGCGAGGTAAATGGCAGGATCAGCACGCAATCCGGTGCCGCGCCACTGGGGACGGAAAGCCAGGGTCAATTCAGGGTCGGTACGCAGATCCGGGCCTCCGGGCTTACATTTGATACAGCAGCGTTGTTCGGCCTCACAAAGTACAGCCCCCGATCCGGAATTACGTTTGGCGTGACATATCAATCTCCAAAGATCTTCTCTCCCGCACAGTGAATTGAGTTCTTGTTAGAATCTGCGTGAGAATCTGCTCTCGATGCTGATCGGGGAGTTTCCTTTTCCGACGCCGGGGGAGCTTTTGATACCGTTGTGAACAAAGGATTTAGCGTCGCGAACTGCTTCTTCCAGATTCAGTCCTTTGGCAAGGCAGGCTGCGATCGCCGAAGATAGCACGCATCCTGTGCCGTGTGTGGACGAGGTTTCAAGATACTCGGTTGAGAACTCGATCGATCGGTCTCCCAAGAAGAGGAAATCGATTGCGGCCTTGTCAAAAGGAAGATCAGAGGTCGCGAGTGGAATGTGGCCGCCCTTGATCAATACGTTTGTTGCACCAAGTCCCCTGATCTTCGTTGCGGCTTCTTCTATGTCTTCCCGGCCGGCAATTTTTACTCCCGAGATCCTTTCCGTTTCAGCGATATTCGGGGTAACGATGTCCGCGATCGGGAATAGCTCTTTTATCAGGGACGCGAGAGCATTGTCATCGATGAGATCGAATCCCGAAGTGGAGCGGACCACAGGATCAACGACAAGAAAACCCGACTCACGAGTTCTCAAACGGCCGGCAACTGCTTCGATGACCCCTGAATCAGGCAACATCCCTGTCTTGACGGAATTAACTTTATAATCGTCAAACACCGGATCCATTTGCCCGATCACGGTTTCAGGACTTTGGGACACGGCGCCCCGCACCTCCTGAGTGTTTTGAAAAGTAATGGATGTGACAGCAGCGGCTGGAAAGCAACCGTATGCGGCAAATACTCTTGCGTCCGCAAGTATTCCTGCCCCACCGGACGGATCGAGCCCGGCAACACTAAGACATACCGGCGGTTTTGCCATATCGGTCACTATGAAAGAGCCTCAACCAATTCAAGATCTTAGCCGGTCCTCGTTTTTCGGATGGTATCGATGACAGACTCCGTGGTTTCTTGATCAAGAAACATCCTGATAGCCGCAAACCCATCCGCTCCGGTTTCCAGAACTTCCCTGAAGTTCGATCCGTCAATACCCCCGATCCCGACTAGCAGGGAGTTCTCGGCAATATCGGCGGCCAGTTCCAGAGCCTTCAATGCCTGATCAACAGGCATCGTTTTCTTTCCGGGCGTCTCGAAGACCGGGCCAAATAATATCAGATCGGCACCCGATCGGTCCGCGATCCCGACTTCTTCAAGAGTATGTGTCGAAACACCGATGAGAAATGTCTCGGGGGTGATATCCCTGACGACGCTCACCGGCATTCCGGTCGAGGTCAGATGGACTCCTGCAGCGCCCGAAGAGATCGCTATGTCTACCCGCTCGTTAACAAATACGGCCGTTCGGGAAGGCGCGAGCAGGTCGACCGCCCGTTTCGCAAGCTCAAGTAACCTACCGGCAGACAGTGACTTCTCACGTATCTGAATCGCGGAAACTCCGATCGATGCCGCTCGCTCGATCTGTTCGAGCAGTGCGCCCGATGATTCTTCGAAACTGTTGTCTGTAAGAGTGCCCGGCGTTATAAGGTAGGTGAATGGGCTTTGAAGACGGGGCGGCACCAGCTACTTTCTTTCCCTTGCCCGAGTTATCTCAGAGTCGACTGCTTCGAGCTCCTCGACACTCTTTGAAAAATGGGCGATCTCCCAAAACCCAACAAGGAGATTAAAGATTCCAAGCCCGGTCACGGCTCCCTTGAACCAACCAGAAGTGATAACAGTCTCAACGATTCGAAGGCCGGTCACATCGACGAAGTAGATAAGGACGACGTTTGTGCCCCAGTCACTGATCCACGGCAGGAGCGTCAGAAGTAACCCTGCCTCTAGACAGACGAGGATAAAAAGAATAACCGTCAGGCGTGCGACCATATTGGAAAGTATATCGCCTATCCCGCGACGCCAACAAGCGCCCGATCATCCGGCAACGGTTTCTTTCTCGCGAAGATCTTCGAGCCGTTCCGCTACATCCCTGAAATCTACATCCACGGCATAGACACGTTCGAAATGATCCATCGCTTCAGCGGGTTTGTCGAGGAGCTCAAAGGCATTTCCCAACTCGTAATCCAGTCCCTGTTTCTCTTCCGGACCTAGGTCACACTCCTCATACGCACGCTTGAACCAGATGATCGCGAGCTTTGGCATATTCTGCTCCATAAAGCAGTGACCCAGCATCGTGCACGCGTTGTAAAACTGCTCGCCGTTGTCTTTTCCACCGAGGCATTCGATAGCATCCTGGAATCCGCGGATCGCCTCTTCCAGGATACCCATTTCCTTATAAACGACACCTCGGTTGTAATGCTCTTCGAAATCTTCCGGATCGGCTGTTTGTGTCTCGTCGAGACCGAGATCACTCGCGATTTCGCTGATCGGGTCCGGATCCGCTGGAACATCCTCGTTACCAAGTATGGACTGCTCAAGTTCCTGCTCATTGCCGGTACGAGATTCCGGGTCAGGAACTAACGACGGGGAGGCCTGTTTCACGGACCTGCTTCCTTTGGTGTCTGATTCGTAGAGCTCTACGCGAAGTTCTGCGATCTCCTTTCTGTTTCCAAACTCCTTTTCCAGGGCCCTAAAGGCTTTGTCGGCAAGCTGGTCGTATCCTTGCTCAATGTAGAAATTAATACTGACTATTTCTTCATCCAGCCTTACTTCGTCACCCGGACTCAGCCTAGTGGTTACGTAATCCTGTTCCACGGCCCCATTGGACGATCCGTTCGAACTGAGGCTTCCTCCGACAACCGAAACGTTCTCATCGGCTATGGTCACAACTCCCGGATCATCGATGATCGTTCCCTGGATAATCTCGTCGCTGCCATCTTTACCATGCGTGATCAGCCCGGTTCCTTCGTTGACCGCAGCGAATTCTGCCTCGGACTCAAGTCCCAGACCATCCGTCTCACCCGAGGCTTCGATCTCCTCGTGATCACTCGAGATCAATTCTTCTTCACTGTCTTCAGGCCCGATCGCTTCAACAAGTTCTTCAAGCCTAGATGTCCTCGCAGAATCGTGCGGAACCAAAACTAGATATTGCGAAATGGCCCACCGCTCGTCGGCGTTCTGTCCGGCTGAATGCGCTGCGTCAGCCATCGAGATCAAAGTGTCTTTCAGTTTTTGTTGTTCTTTCAGCCAACCGTAGCATCTTGCGAGCAGCCGGAGGCCGTCGATGTTCTCTGGATCGGCCTCGAGAAGGTTTTTGAGATGGCTCTCAAGGATCTCGGCATCGCCACCGGCAAGCAAATGTTCAGAAACCATCGAAAGGATCCTGACTGCAGAATCAGGGTCTTTCGTCTCCAAATAGATATCTACAAGATCGAGAAGCTTCGGATAATTGGCCGGTTCCCGTTCAATAAGTTTCGTTATCACTCTCTCGGCCGAGGGAGCGTCTTTCATCTCAAAGTAGCAGTCGATCAGTAAGAAAATGAGGTCCTTGTTGTACTGATCCTCTTCCAGCCGTTCTTCGAGAAGCCTTGCCGCCTCTTCAGGAGTGCCAAGAAGAAAGTGAGCCCTGACCAAGCCCCTGACCGCCTTCACGAACCGTTCGTTTACTTTGAGCGCCTTCCCGAATGCCTCGACTGCGCCGGCGTGATCGCCTTGTTCAGCGAGACGGCTTCCGGCTTCAAAGTAAGTCTTGCACGCGTCGTCTTTCTGGTTTCGTTCGCGAAACGCTTCCGCAAGCTTCAAACAGATCGAGGGGTCCTTCTTGTCCAGATCAGCAAGCTTCTGCCAGACTTCCAGAACCTCGGATGCTTTTCCTTCCTTTTCCAGCCTCTCCGCAAAGATCTTGTAGTGCGCGCGGGCTTCTGCAACAGAGCCGCGGAAGTGATAAAGCTCGCCCAGCTTTCCGACGATCTCCGTCGAATCCGGGACGAGCTTATAGATCTTGTTATAAACAGCGATCGCCTTCTTGGCGAATCCCTGGTCGTTGTAGTGCTCGGCAACCTTGAGGTAGCACGATACGGCATCGTCAGTCTTGAGCGCCTTGACGAACAGATCGCCGAGAATGTTCTGCGTCGTGATATCGCTCGGATCATGCCTGACGATCTGCTTGTACTCGCTTATCGCAGCTTCTATTTTGCCATTGGTGAGGTAACGCTCGGCGTTCCTCATCGACTTGGTCTTGTTGAAACTCATCGTAAGTGAGACAAACACGCCCTTTAGGGAACTCCCCCAAAGGTGCCCATGCACGTACTTTTGAAAAAGAGAAGGATTGTTCTTACACTAAATCGTAGCGGTCAAGTGCGGTAAGATTCGTGGCGACCCGCAGTAAGAAAGTTACCACGTGGAGACAAAATCTGTCAACGGTGTTGAACATTTTTTGCCACCCTTTATGTATAGACGCAAAGCATTTATACTCAAGCAGATGGAACTGCATTTGCCTGGTTTCTTTCAGACGAATTCCTTCCGCTCACGAAGTATTTTATGAGAGCCCTTATCCTCGCCGGCGGCAAAGGCACGCGCCTCAGGCCGTTAACCGTTTACACACCAAAGCCGATCGTGCCGGTCCTCAACAGGCCTTTCCTCGAATACCAGATCGAGATCCTGAAAAGGGCGGACATTCACGACATCACTCTTTCGCTCAATTACCAGCCAGACAAGATCCAGCAGATCCTCGGCTACGGTGAGGATCTGGGCGTCAAGATCGATTATGTGACTGAACCCCAGCCGATGGGTACAGCAGGGGCTTACAAATACGCGGCGAACGACTTTGAGGAACCGACGATAGTAGTCAATGGCGACATACTCACAGATCTGATCATTTCCCGCCTGATTAAGCACCATCAGCGCTCTGGAGCAAAAGCTACGATAGCACTTGCGCCAGTCGAGGACCCGAAACGTTACGGTCTTGTGAAGACCGACGGCGATGGGAACGTAGAGGAGTTTCTTGAGAAGCCCGATGCCGAAGCTTTGGGAACGGCCGGAACCAGCCTGATCAACGCCGGGATCTACGTACTGGAGAAAGACATCCTCGAGCTGATCCCGGAGGCAGAGAACTATTCTTTCGAATACAACGTTTTTCCGGCGATCCTTGAGAAAAAGATCCCATTCTCCTCATATGCAATGGAACGGGAATACTGGTGCGACATAGGCACGCCTAAGACTTATCTAAAGGCTCACATGGACTTTCTCGAAGGGAGGATAAAAAACTTTCCCATCGAGCGTGATGCTGCTCACGACCGAGCGACATCGACATATGTCGACGAGACCTCTGTGATCGATCAAGACTGTGTAATCAAGCCAAACGTAAAGATCTCGAACTCGGTCATCGGAAGAGGGGTCGTGATCGAAGAAAAGGCGGTCATCGAGAATTCTGTGATCTGGCCGCATTCGCGAATCTCGAACTCCGCCAAGGTCTCGGGCGCGATCCTCGCCAGAAGCTGTTACGTTGGGAAGAACGCCGTTATCGGTCCGGGCGCCGTGTTGGGAAACAAGACCACCCTGACTGACTACACACGGGTTTGAACACCGCCGTTTATGCCGGAACTGCCGGAAGTTGAGATAGTAGCCCGTTCGCTTTCCGAACTCGTCGAGGGACTCGAGATCGCAGCCGCAGCCCTGCACCGCGAAAAGCTTGCCCCCGCATTTGATCCGAAGGAATTCGCCCGATTGCTGTCAGGCGGACGGATCGATTCCGTTGGAAGACGCGGAAAACACATCCTGTTCGAGCTTTCTTCGAACCGCACCCTGATCGTCCACCTCCGAATGAGCGGCAAGTTTGTTTTGCTTGAGCCACACGAACCGAACCCGAAATTCACTCACGCCGAGCTCTTCTTCCCAGACGAAAGACGACTTGTCTTTGAGGATCAGAGGCACTTTGGCTATATGAACATTGCGGAAACGGACCATGTATCGGACACCCCCGAGATCAGCAAACTGGCACCCGAGCCGTTCTCGGACGATTTTAATCGCGAATATCTGACACGTGTTCTTTCTCAAACACGCCGTCCGATCAAAGATGTTCTTCTGGACCAGTCGAAGGTCTGCGGGCTCGGTAACATTTACGCGGCCGAGTCGATGTTCCTCGCCCGGGTTAATCCAGCCGTTCCCGCGAACAGGATTTCGGCGATCAAAACCGGCAGGCTGTTTACCGCGATCCGTCACGTACTGAGAGAATCGATCGAACAGGGACTTAAAGCAATGCTCGATAGAACCAACATCGAGAACAGGTATTTCAACGGCAGCAGCAACGGAAGCTGGCTCGTCTACGACCGGGAAGGACAGCCCTGCGTCAATTGCGGGAGAGCCTTGAAAAGAATGAAGCAGTCGGGAAGATCGACCGTCTACTGTCCACGTTGCCAGAGGAAGTAGTCACTCTTGTCTTGAGATTTAGTTTGACAGGCGCACGATCGAAGCGCATTATAGCGTTTACTCTCGTGGTGAGTTACAGCGACTTGCGACCACGTAAAACAATCAGCTAAACAGCTAACAGGTTATTCGGAAAAAGGCCTTGTGTTGTTTAGCACAAGGCCTTTCCGCATCTCGGCCGTGATCTTTGGTAGGTGCGAAGAAGTTTATGAAGAAGTTCAAAGAACTCCTTGAATCCGACAGCGTCTATGTCTTTGACGGCGCTATCGGAACGCGTTTCTACGACAAGGGCGTTTACATTAACAAGAGTTATGACGAGCTAAACCTCACGTCTCCCGATCTCGTCCGCGAAGTCCACGGGGAATATGTGGCGAATGGTGCCGACGTAATCGAGACAAACACGTTTGGCGCGACCCGTCACAGGCTGAAGCAATACAGCCTTGAGGGAAAGCTTCACGAGATCAATGTAAAAGCTGTCCAGCACGCAAAAGCTGCTGCAGGCGACAAGGCATTCGTCGCCGGGGCGATAGGACCGCTCGATCTTCGAATTGAGCCGTACGGGCCGACATCGCTTGAAGAGGCGAAGGAGATGTTCGCGGAACAGGCTGCAGCTCTCGACGAAGGCGGTGTAGATCTATTCATTCTCGAAACGTTCGCAGATCTGTCCGAAATACGGCAGGCGATAGAGGGTGTGAAGAGCATTTCGAAACTTCCGATAATCGCGCAAGTACAGATTCAGACGGATGGAAAGACCGTCTTCGGCGCGACGGCAAAAATGATCGCAGAAAGGCTGGATGAGTGGGGAGCAGACGTGATCGGCCTGAACTGCGGAGTCGGTCCTACGCACGTTCTGAGCGCTCTTGAAGAAATGCGCTCGGTGACCAACAAGAAGCTCTCCGCCCAGCCAAATGCCGGTCTTCCGAGAGATGTTCAGGGCCGTCAGTTCTACATGTGCTCTCCCGAGTACATGTCGAAGTTTGCAAAACGATACATAAAAGCCGGCGCGAGTTTTATCGGCGGTTGCTGCGGAACCACACCAAAGCACATCCGCCTGATCGCCGATTCCGTTCGGGCGATCAGCCCAAGGAGTTCGAGGATCGAGGTCCGGGACTCGACCCCTGCGAAAGAAAAGATCGCTCAGGCTCAGGTCGAACCGGTCTCACCGCTCGAGCGCTCGAATTGGTCAAGAAAGGTCGCGCAAGGAGAGTTTGTCACCTCGGTTGAAGTTCTTCCGCCTAAGGGAGTCAGGGCGAAGAAGACGCTTCAATCCATCGAGATTCTGAGAGTCGCCGGCGTTGATGCGGTAAACATTCCGGACGGGCCCAGAGCTCAGACCCGAATGTCAGCCCAGGCGACGGCGGTGCTGGTCGAACGCGAGGTCGGGATCGAGGCGGTCCTGCATTATTGCTGCCGTGACCGGAACCTCCTCGGGATGATGTCCGACCTGCTAGGTGCGGCCGCACTGGGTCTTCATAATCTATTGATCATCACAGGCGATCCACCGAAAATGGGACCGTATCCGGATGCGACAGCAGTCTTCGATATTGATTCGATAGGCCTGACCAACATGGTCAACAAACTGAATCACGGTCTGGACCTTGGTAACAATCCGATCGGCGATCCGACTGCGTTTTCGATAGGGGTCGGCGTCAATCCGGGAGCGATCAACCTCGAGGAAGAGATAAAGCGTTTTGAGTGGAAGGTCGAAGCCGGTGCGGAATATGCGATCACACAGCCGGTCTACGATACCGAGCAGCTTCACGAGTTTCTGAACAAGATCAGCCATGTTCGGATCCCGATCGTCGCGGGCATTTTTCCGCTTGTCAGTTCCCGGAACGCGGAATTTATGCACAACGAGGTTCCCGGTGTTCGCGTCACTCAGGACATCCTTGAGAGAATGAGACAGGCATCTGACAAAAGCAAAGAGCACGCGCGGGAAGAGGGACTGGCCATCGCGCGAGAGTCGCTTGAAGAGATCAAGAACGTTATCCAGGGAGTGCAGGTATCGGCTCCTTTCGGAAATGTGAAGTACGCATTGAAGGTGTTCGATGTGCTTGATTCGTTTTCGGAAGGCGAAAGGGTGACTGCTACGACGGCGGGGATCGAAGAATGACAAAGGCAACAATCACGATGATCGCGGTGCTGGCGTTTGCCGGCCTCCTTTTCGGTTCCGTAGGAGAAGGGGATTTCCGAAACTCCAGCGGGAACACCATCGGTTCACTCAAGTCGGACGGATCGGTTCGAAACAGTTCAGGAAACACCATCGGCTACATTAAAAGCAATGGTGATGTCAGGAACTCCAGCGGCAATACGATCGGGAGTATAAGGTCCGACGGGACGGTGACAAATAGTTCGGGAAATACGATCGGGAAAGTGAAGTCCGACGGGACGGTGACGAACTCCAGCGGCAATACGATCGGAAAAGTAACTTCGAGCGGGGACGTTAGGAACTCGAGCGGAAATACTATCGGCAGCGCCACCGGGAGCATTACCCAACGCGAGGCCGCCGCGTTCTTTTTCTTCTTCTTTACTGAGTATGTTTAGGTGAACTTGGTAGGTGCAGGGCTTGTCCCTGCCTATGACGAATGCATATTCGCAACGTTTAGAGCGGCGCTTGCGCTGCGTGCATTGAGCTATGCTCAATGCGAATCCCGACTGTGCGGAGATGACTGTAACTGTTCAGCGACTACCGCCTTCAAAACTATTTCTTCCTCTTCGAGGGAGAGGACAGAAATTCGACGGATTTGAATATGGACTCGGCGATGCCTTTAGTTTCTGATGTACTAGAAAGTACCCAAATGGAGAGTTTATAGTTTCGATCGTTCGAAAATTGGAAGTGAATCCCGGACTCGTAAACACTACTAGCTTCCGGGTCCCTAAGATTCCAAAAGTACGCGTACGCTCCGTCGATCCACGAAATCCATTCGCAATAGTCAGTAATGCTGGAAGTTAGAGGACTTGGGGTATAGGCCGCGTTAGAAAGATCGGCGTAAACATCAAACTCATCACTTGTAAGAATATGCCTCTTTTCATCCTCGCGAATGTATTTCACGCCAGTAGAGGTGAACGAAGATGGCACTTTCAATGAGACCACGTTTGGGAAGTCAATTCTCTTCCAGCCTTCGGTGTTAGATGATTCTGTCGCCTTGAGTTCCTGCGTCCCAATTTCACTCCGTTTCGAGTGTGGCACGCATTCTTGTCCGACAATCACATTTGCGAAAAGGGCCACAGTCGCAACGAGAAATACTGTTCGTGCAAGATATAAATGGCTCATGTCCTGAGCCGCGAAAACGCGGCTTGGGCAGCGCAAGCGCTGCTCTAAACGACACCTGTGAAACCTACGACTCCGATCTCGGAACTCGCAACTGCTGGTCGTAGCCCGCGCTGACGCTTGGGCTTCTGACACTTGCAGCGCAAGCGCTGCTCTAAACGACACCTGTGAAACCTACGACTCCGATCTCGGAACTCGGTACTGCTATACGAAGCCCGCGCTAACGCTTGGGCTTCTGACACTTGCAGCGCAAGCGCTGCTCCAAACGACACCTGTGAAACCTACGACTCCGATCTCGGAACTCGGTACTGCTATACGAAGCCCGCGCTGACGCTTGGGCTTCCGACACAATCGGAACTTGGAACTCGTAACTCGGATCTGCCTACTAGTCCGGAAAGCCTATCTCGCGGATGACACCTTTCTTCAGCTTGTGAGGATTCGGTTTCGGAGGCTTTACGATCGTGAACCGATGATTGAATCCGCCGTCATTCGAGCCTCTGCTTCCCGCTCGCCATTCATACTTTACAAGCGCACCGTCTTCGAACTCATACATCCGCTCGATCTCGGAATCGGTGAACCTGGTTGTTTCTTCGCTGATGAATCGGGAACGCACGTCCTCGATTATGCTGTTCGCGTAAAAGTCCGAATGCTGGGAATTCTTGGTCATAAGCTGTTCACGGTACCCTTTCGAAGGTTTTTTCAGCCGGCATCGGGAGAGTCCGGCCGCGGATGAAGCACGATTTTACCATAAGCTTTGTTCTCAATAACGTGCCTGTGCGCCTCTGCAGCATCCTCAAGAGAAAAAGCCTTTCCGATGACCGGATCCAGGTATCCTTCTGACAGCCCCTTTCCTATCTCAGAGTGGATCTCTTCCATCGCCTGATCCGGTGCGTTGAACAGCGACATCCCCCGAAGGGTCGCTTCGTTCGTCATCATCAGCCTCGGATCGAACTCCAGCGAGCCCCGGCTTCCGATCACCGTGATCCTTCCGAACTTTGCAAGCGCCCTGAAATCTGCCACTAGGTTCTTATTCGCCAGCATCTCGAGAATGATCTCGACCCCGCCCGAGGTCTCTTGGATCTCATCGAGATAGCCAAACTCAGGCGAAGAAGAATGATCGAAGACGTGATCGGCTCCAAGGTCATTGACCAGTTCCATTCCTTCCGATGAACCAGCGGTGGCGTACACCTCGAGTCCAACGTGCTTTGCCCATTGGATCGCGGCGATTCCAACCGCACCCGAACCACCGTGTATCAGGACCTTTTCGCCTTCTTTTGCTTCTGCTTTCTGAATGAGAGCCCTGTAAGCAGTAGCATACGGGACGAACACTCCTGCGCCTGCATCAAAAGAGACCTTTTCCGGAAGCTCCCAGACCTGATCTTCCCGGCAGATCGCGTAGTCGGCATAAGTTCCTGAGAGCGAGCCTGAAACGTAAACTCTCGATCCCTCTTTCACCTTGCGCACCGCCGGACCCGTTTCTTCTACGATGCCGGCACCGTCCTTACCGGGTATGAACGGAGGTCTCGGAGCTGTGGCGTGCGCCCCTGCGCGGATGTAAGTATCGACCGGATTCACTCCCGCCGCCTCGATCCGAACAAGGACCTCATTTTCACCCGGCGTCGGAACTGAAATGTCTTCCAGTTCAAGGACTTCTGGCCCGCCGTACTGCCTTACGTAGATCGCTTTCATTTACAGAAACCTCTCGATCAAATGAAAAAAACGGGCGAAAAGCTCTCGCTTTCCCGCCCGCTTATGGATCCTTCTTTTATTAGACGTGCTTCTCGATCACCTGCGCGATGGCTTCTTTCGAAACCGCGCCAACGATTCGTTCCTGCTCTTCGCCGTTCTTGAACAGGATCAGCGTCGGTATGCCCCTGACGCCGTATCGCTGCGGGACATTCATATTCTCATCCACGTTCATTTTGAAAACGCCCGCCTTGTCCTGAAAATCCTCGGCCACGGCTTCAACCGAGGGCCCGATCATGCGGCATGGTGCACACCATTCCGCCCAAAAATCCACCAGCACGGGCTTGTCCGAACCCAAAACGTCCGATTCAAACTCCGCATCCGTAATTGCCCTTGCAAAATCAGCCATCGTTGTTCAATCTCCTGATCAATCTAGATCTTATAAATCCGCCGGCCGAATAGCCGGCCCCAAAACTCTTAAATTGTAACCATAATTGTTACAATAATCAAGTGCGCCTGAGATAACTATTCGAAGTCGTTCTCAAGCACGATCCTGTATCTCGTCTTGCCGCTCTTCAAACGGTCGAAAGCCTCGTTGATCCGAGACATAGGATAGTTCTCCGTAATCGTTTCGATATCGTGCCTCGCGCAAAATTCCAGCATTTTTGCGACAACATCCGGACTGCCTGTCGCACTACCTGTGACCGACCTTTGACGCTCGATAAGATTGAACGAATAGACCGTCATCGGATCGAGTACTGCTCCCACGATATGGAGCCTTCCCTTTGGACCAAGCGCCTTAAAATACGCTGCCCAGTCGAGCGATACATTTACGGTCGACAGGATCATGTCAAACCTGCCATCAAGAGCAGCGATCGCGTCCGAATCCCTTGAATTCACTACGTGATCTGCCCCAAGCTTCCTCAATTCATCTTCCTTGGAAAGATCGGAAGTGAAAGCAGTGACCTCGCAGCCCCACTTGTCAGCAAACTGAAGCGCAAGGTGTCCCAACCCGCCGATACCGATCACGCCCACTTTGTCGGTAGGTTTGATATCGAGTTGGACGAACGGATTGAAAACCGTGATTCCGCCGCAAAAAAGAGGGCCTGCTTTTGACGGATCGACTCCGTCGGGAAGCTTGATCGCCCAGTTCCATTTACAGCGGACCCGGTTCGCAAACCCTCCGTGCCGCTGAACTATCGTGCCGACCAGTTCAGGGCAATGGATCTGGGACCCGGCGATGCAGTTCGTGCAGTGTCCGCACGTGCTTGCGTTCCAGCCAAGTCCGACTGTGTCCCCGACTTCGATTCCCTTTGCACTATGGCCAACCGCGGAAACCGTTCCGACAGCCTCGTGCCCGCCCACGAACGGAAACTCGGACATTTCCCATTCATTGTCACGCATTGACAGGTCTGAATGGCAGATACCGCAGTATTTAACGTCGATCTCTACCTCTTCACTGCCAAGTTCGCCCGGATCGAATTCGTATGGCTCAAGCTCTCCGCCCGCCTCCATCGCCGCATATGCTTTGATCGGTTCACTCATCATCTCTCCCCCTTTTCGCTCATCTGGAAGAGACGATTCTATCCGTCGGAGATCGCGTCCTCAAGCGCGCCAAGCAAACGGTCGGCATCTTCTCTCGTGAAACAGAGCGGCGGTTTGATCTTGATGACGCTGTCGTGCGGGCCATCCGTCCCGACGAGTATGCCGTCGTCTTTCAATCGATTCTTGACCCTCGACGCAAGTCTCGAATCTGGGCCGGGCTCGGGGTCAACTGCAACCAGTTCTAATCCCAGGAATAGTCCGCTGCCCCGCGCTTCGGCGGCAGACTCGAATCTGTCGCAAAGACCGCGCAGGCCTCTGAGCAAATAGCCTCCTACCTCAGCGGCATTCTTCTGCAACTCTTCATCTTCGATCACATCAAGGACCGCATTTCCTACGGCACAAGAAACCGTGTTGCCGCCGAACGAGCTGAAAAACTCCATTCCGGTCTCAAATGACCGCGCGATATCGGCTGTCGTCACTACTGCGGCCATCGGATGCCCGTTGCCGATCGGCTTCCCGATCACCACGATATCAGGCTCGACGCCGTGCATCTCGAATCCCCAGAACCAGTCTCCGAGCCTCCCGAAACCGGTCTGTACCTCATCGCTAATGCAGACCCCGCCAAGCGATCTTACAAATCCGTAAACCTGCTTGAGATAGCCTTCAGGAAGCGGGACTTGCCCTCCGCAACCTACGATCGGCTCGGCTATGAATGCCGCGATCCCGGCATCGCATTCCTGAACGCACTGCTTCAAGTCTCCAAAAAAGTCTCTCTCCGAATCTCCGTCCCGCAGTATGTTCGGAATCGGCGCCTCGATTATCCGTCCCTGTTTTCCTGGGCCGCCTTTTCCCGCGTATTTATAGTGGCTAACAGCGATCCCCTCCCGCGTATTCCCGTGGTAGCCGTGCTCTGCAACGATCAGCGTCTCTTTTCCCGTATGAGAATGCGCCAGTCGCAGTGCCAGATCGGTCGCTGCACTCCCGGAATTGACAAGAAACACCTTTTCAAGCTTCTCCGGGAACTTGTTCAAAAGCCTGGTGGTGTAGGAGTTGAATTCGTCTGTCAGGTAACGTGTGTTCGTGTTCAAACGCAGCGCTGATTTTGAAAGGGCATCTACGACCCTCGGGTGTGAATGCCCGACATGAGGAATGTTGTTGTAGCAATCGAGATAGGACTTCCCCTCCCGGTCGAACATGAACTGAAATGCCGCACTTTCCATTCGTATCGGCTCGTCAAACTGAAGCGACAAAGCCCTGCTCGTATTTATATTCCGGACCTTCAAATCTTCGGTGCCGATTCCACTCTCGAGACGCGAAAGCCCGCAAGCGTCACGAAAAGCGTCTTCGATCTGCCGAGGGTTCGTGGCCGCCCACTTTCGAAGAAAACTCCACGCCATCTGATCGGAAATGAGCGCATACTCGTTATCAGGATCTTCAATCCGGGACCTTGCCGACCGGCAGACACTAATCGAAGCTCTCAGAGCTATCAGATCGTAGAGAACAGCTATTTCGATTTCCTGTAACGGACTCACAGAGGAATAAGCGCTGATCAAGGGCAGAGCCCCCGAAACTTTGTCCTTCGCGAACAGGAGCGCATAACAGGCGGCGATCGCAAGGTCGCAGATCCGCGGTGTGAAACACATATCCCCGAAATCGATCAGCGACAATCCGCCGTCCTCGCGAACTACCACATTCCATTCGTTCGGGTCCCCGTGAATGAGCTGGGGTTCGAGCGTCTGGAGCTTCGGGTCTACAAACTCCTTTGCGCGCAGAAAGAAATATTCTACGTACTTTCGGTCGCGGGGATCGGAAATGAATCGAAGATCGGGAACTGACAGACGCCAATTCGCGAGGTCCCATCGGCTCTTCTTTGCTTCGATAGCTGGTTCGCGGATCCGGGCGAGGTGTTGATCGAGATTGGCCAGATACTCACCAAGGGGGGCAAGCTGGTCATACGATAACCCCTCGTTTCCAAGGTGGGCCCCTTCAATAAATCTGACAAGACGGAGGAACCTCTGGCGCCCACCGATCTCAACAGCCGAAACAAAGCTTCCTTCCGAGTCAGCGACCGGTTCGGGGATCCCCGAGAAGCCGCTTCTACTCAGTTCCGAAAGGACACGGGATTCCCCATCTAGCTGGGCGATCAGGCCGGAATCCGGATGATAGACCTTTAATACGTACTTTTCGCGTCGGGAAGCGATCAGGTAGTTCCGGTTCTCGTATCCTTCGAGCGGCTCGGTACTCCTCGCCACGATCCCGAACCGCTCACGGAGGATCTCAGCCGCTTGTTCCTGTGCTGTTGCAGGCATTAAGACTGGACGTATCGGAAATGTTCCTTTGTATATCTGGCTCCGCTGGCGGCGTCCCGGGGAAACACTCGCTCTATCCGGTCCAGTTCCGATTCGGTGAGTTCGATATCCGCCGCGGCGGCGTTGGATTCCAGGTATCTGATCTGTTTTGTCCCGGGGATCGGCACAATGTTGTCACCTTGCGCAAGCGTCCAAGCCAACGCGAGCTGCGACGCGGCAATGCCTTTTTCCCGCGCGATCTCCTCAACCTGTCGTACAAGTTCCAGATTTCTTGCGAAGTTCTCCGGATTGAACCTCGGATGAAGCCGCCTTGCATCGCCTTCCGGAAGGTCGGCGGCGGTCTTGAGCGCCCCGGTCAGAAAACCTCGACCGAGGGGAGCATAGGGAACAAAACCGATTCCGAGTTCCCTGCAGGTTTCAAGGACTCCGTTAGTTTCAACATCCCTCGTCCAGATCGAATACTCGCTTTGGAGCGCAGCGATCGGGTGAACTTGGTTAGCCCGCCGAATGGAATCGGCGGATGCCTCAGACATCCCCAAATAGCGGACCTTTCCCTGGTCCACAAGTTTTGACATTGCGCCGATCGTTTCTTCGACCGGCACCTCCGGGTCTACCCGATGCTGATAATAGAGATCGATCGTCTCGATCCCGAGCCTCTTGAGACTCCTCTCGACGGCCTCTGCGACATACTCGGGCTTTCCGCTTATCCCCTTGATCGAATGGTCATCCCGATCCCTGATGAATGCGAACTTCGTCGCGATGATGAATTGATCCCTCTTGCCTTTGACGGCGCGGCCGACAAGTTCTTCGTTCGCTCCGAGACCGTACATGTCGGCTGTGTCGAGGAAATTGATCCCGACATCAAGAGCCCGGTGGATTACTTCAACCGATGTGACCTCGTCGGGGGTGCCGTAGAATTCCGACATTCCCATACAACCGAGGCCTATGGCGGATACTTTCAGGCCGCCAAGCTTCCTTGTTCTCACTTTTGTTCCTGAAGCCTCCTAAGATCTTCAATGGTCTTTTCAGGTTCCGGACGTTTTGTGTAGTCGGCATTTACATCCGCCGCGAACACTATCCCTTTCCTGTCAACAACATACCGGGCGGGCATCGGAAGCGACCACGACTCATCGCCGTTCACCCTCGGAAGATCGAGGTTGAACTGTTCGTAAACCTCACGCAGGTATTCCGGTAATACCTGTCTGAGCCCAAACGCTTCCGCTACCTGATTTCCTTCATCCCTCAGGATCTCAAACTCTATGTCGTGCTTCTTCTGCATTTGCTTTAGGAACTGCGGCCTTTGCGGACATATGGCAACGATGTCCGAACCGATTTTCCTGATCTCCGAAAGCACATTCTGCAAAGCTTCCAGCTCTGCGTTGCAATAGGGTCACCAGTCACCCCTGTAAAATGTCAGCACCAGACCGCCTTCGCGGAGAAGATCGTCTGAGCTGCGTTCCTCGCCTGATATGTTCGGAAGCGAGAATGAGGGAATCTTGTCACCAGCTCCAACTGCTTTCTCCACCAAACCGGAATCCGCGAGTTCCCTGGTCGCCCTGTGCATTTTTTCCCTGGCAGATTCCGGAATCCGCTCCTTTCCTGCCTCGCTGATCTCTTCCAGCTTTTCGCGTAAGTTCATTTACCCTCCTTATTCGATAAAAACACTGCCGTTGCTCAAGCCGCCTGAGCGGTTCCCAAAGCCGGGTAGTCCACGTAACCGTTGCGGCCTCCCTGGTAAAAGGTAGATTCGTCCCACTCCGCAAGCTGAGCTTCCTCCTTGAATCGCAGCGGGAGGTCCGGATTCGATATGAACAGCTTGCCGTATGCGACCGCGTCAGCTCCGCCCTTTTCGATAAGAGCCTGACCTGAGCTGCGGTCAAAGCCGACCGAAGCAATGTATTTTCCTTTGTATCTCGGCCGGATCACGGGATGCCAGTCTTTTTCTTCGTCCGTAGTACCGATGTGAAGATAGGCCAGTTCGCGATCGTTCAGTTCGCCTACAAGATAGTCGTAGAGTTCTTCCGAATCGCCTTCGCGGATGTCATTGAACACTCCGCCGGGCGAAAGCCTGATCCCAGTTCGCTCAGATCCGACAGCCTTGATGATCGAATCGATCACCTCAAGTGCGAACCTGGACCTGTTCTCGACAGAACCCCCGTACCTGTCTTCCCTGTGGTTCACGTTTCCAGCCAGAAACTGCTGTACCAGATATCCGTTCGCGCCGTGCAGTTCTACGCCGTCAAACCCGGCCTCTATGGCATTTGCCGCAGCCCGCCCGAAATCTGCGACAGTTTCCTCGATCTCGACCTCCGTCATCGGCTTCGGAGTGACGAAGTCTTTCATTCCGTCCTCGGTGATGTTCTGGCCCTTCGCCCGGACCGCGCTGGGCGCCAACGGCCTGCTTGAGCCTTCCGGAAGGAAATCGGGAAGAGCGATACGCCCGGTGTGAAAGATCTGAAGAAATATCTTTCCACCGTTCTCGTGAACGGCCCGGGTCACCGGCCGCCATGAATCCGTCTGCGCTTCTGTATAAATGCCCGGGGTCTTCATATACCCTTTTGCCATCGGCGAAACGTTCGTAGCTTCGGTTATGATCAGTCCTGCCCCAGCGCGCTGAGCATAATACTCGGCGACGTAACCAGGCTGAACGCCCTCGTCATCTGCCCGGCAGCGCGTCATAGGCGCCATCACGATCCTGTTCTCAAGCTCTATTCTTCCAAGTTTTAGCGTTTCAAATAGTTCACTCATTACTTTCTCCCTTGTTCGTTCTGTTCAGGCGACTCACTGATCTCGACCTAGACCTGCCCGACCCAGTCTTTTTCAGCGATATCCCGCCATCGTTCTCTGATCTCGGAGACCATATTCGCCGGCAAGGCTCCCTGGGCTACGTACCCTGCATTTTCCTGCCAGCGACCGGGCTTTTTTGTGCCTACGATGGCCGTCGCAATGCTTTCAAATGAGAGCGTGAATCTAAGCGCGGTCGCAACGGACTGTTCAAAAGATCCCTTCAGGAAGGGGTAATCCAGCTTCTGTATCCGCTCCCAGTACTCAATGTGATACGCGTTCTCAGGCACAGATTCGTGTCGGAAAGCAACGTTTGCTATGGGTCTTTTTGCGATGACGCCCACACCTTTTTCCGAAGCTAGGGGAAGGGTGAGGTCGAAGGCCTCCTGGTCGGCGATCGAGATCGATGTTTGGAGTGTTTCGAAAACATCCAATTCCAATGCGAACTTTGCATCTTCACCGTCGCCTGAATAGCCCATGAATTGCGCGTAACCCCTCTCCTTTGCCCTTATCAGTGCCTCGACTGCTTCGCCCCGTTCAAGGATCTTCCTCTCGCAGCTATGGAGCTGAATAACGTCCAGATAGTCAGTTTTCAGCCGACGGAGGCTGTTAGTGATCGTGTCCAGAATGCCTTGTTTGGACCAGTCCTCCCTTGTAAAACCGTCTACCGGACCGCACTTCGAAAGAAGGATCACGCTTTGCCTTCTTCCCTCGATCGCGCTTCCAATCAACTCCTCACTTGTCCAATACGACGCGGCGGTGTCGATCAGATTCAATCCAGAGTCGATCGCGGAATTCAGGAGGAGATCCACTGTGGACGTTTCTTCCTTAAAGAACCCGATCTCAACGCCTCCGAAACCGAGAACGCTGACCTCAAGACCGGTCTTCCCGAGCTTCCTGTACTCCATCTACTCGCCGTATTTGTTGTTAAAGTGTTCGACCGACGCTTCGATAAGTTCCCGAAGCACTTCTCCGTCCACGTCGCTCAAGCGATTGACATAGAGACAGGATTTTCCCGTTTTGTGCTTCCCAAGCTGGGACAGGAGTTCGTCGTACTTGTCGAATCCGTCCATTATGTAAAGTGTCAGGCTTTGTTTTCGCGGAGAGAATCCGGTGCGCATCCAATCGCCTTCGCGGCCTGATGCGTACTTGTAGTGATAGGTTCCAAAGCCGATTATGCTCGGACCCCACATTTTCGGTTCGTCACCTGTTATCTCCGAGAATATCTTCACCAAAATCCTGGAGTCTTCCTGCTTTGTCTCGTCGGAGATGCCGTTGATGAACTCTTCAACGCTTGCGTCATTCGGTTTGGTTTTTAGTTCGGCCATAGATACTCCGGGTGCTGAGTATTGAGTACTGAGAGCTGAGAACTGAGTACTGATCGAGGAACCCGAATCGTCACACGAAAGCCGACCTCTTCACTCAGGCCCCAGTCCTTTCTTCTCAGTCCTTTCCTTCCATCACTCTCTTTCTTTTCTCGCGATCATTAACCCGTCTCGGACGGCGAGCAATATGTTCGAGACCCTAGGGTCGGCATCGATCTTCTCATTGTATTCGTGAAGAGCTTTCGTGCTTGCCTTAACGTTTTCGCCCTGCTCGGCATTTACAACGTCGCCGCTCCAAAGAACATTGTCCGCAATGATCAGCCCGCCCTTCCTGAGCTTCGGGAACGTTAGATCGAAATAGTTGGAGTAGTTCTCCTTGTCAGCGTCGATGAACACCAAATCGATCGTCTCGTCTATGTCATCGATAACTTCCAAGGCGTCTCCCAACCTGGCGTCGATCCGCTCGTAGATTCCGGCCTTCCGCCAGTACTCCTGTGCGATCGCGTTCGTCTCTTCATTTACATCGAGCGTGATCACTTTTCCGCCGTCACGCAGGCCCTCCGCAAGACAGATCGCCGAGTACCCGACATAGGTACCGATCTCAAGCACGATCGCCGGACCGATCATTCTGCTGATCATCGACAGCAAACGGCCCTGGTAAAAACCGGAAAGCATGTTCTTGTCCTGTCGCTCCCCAAACGTTTTCAGCCGAAGCTCCCGCAGGACGTCGCTTTCCGGCGTCGAAAACCTCTCGGCGTATCTCTGAATTTTTTCGTCGATCATCAAGGGCGTCTAGGGAATGCTTACAACCAACTTTCCGAAGTGGCTTCCGCTCTTCATATAATTGAGAGCCTCTGTGACCTCGTCGAACCCGAACACTCTGTCGACTACCGGCTTCAGATACTCGTCTGCGATCCGACGGTTCATCTCTTCGAACATCGTCCGCGAGCCGACGAAGATGCCGTGAAGCCTGATTGATTTCATCAGAATCGGAAGCGGATCGACACCGTCGGACTTCGAAAGCACACCGATCAGGGCGATGTGTCCTCCCATTCGGACCGCTTTCAAAGACCTCGCGAGCGTTCCCGCTCCGCCGACCTCAACTACGTGGTCGACGCCCCTTCTTCCGGTATACACCAGGGCCGCTTCATCCCAAGCCTCATTCTCACGATAGTTGAATAGATGGTTTGCGCCCAGTATGTCCGCCCGTCCCAACTTCTCGTCGCTTGAAGACGTGATGATCGTCTTCGCTCGAAAATTCTTGGCGAATTGAAGGCCGAATACGGAGACCCCTCCCGTTCCGAGCAAAAGAACCGACTCATCGCGTTGCAGATTTCCCGAAACGACAAGCGCGTTCCAGGCTGTTACGGCCGCGCAAGGAAGCGTCGCCGCTTCCTCATAAGACAAGTGGCCCGGTACCTTTACAAGGCCTTCTTCGCTGAAGACGCCGTATTCGGCCAGCACCCCGTCAAGATCCCCGCCTAGTGCTGTCCGTGCCTTCTCGTGATCGATCTCCCCGTCTATCCATCCCTGCATGAACGTTGGCATCACGCGGTCACCTTCGCTCCACAGAGTGACTTCGCTCCCCGTAGCAACAACCTCTCCGGCACCATCGGAAAACGGAACAAGGGGCCGGTTGAGATTCGGGTTATATCGGCCTTCGACCATCATAAGGTCCCGATAATTTACCGATGCAGCCTTAAACCGAACGACAACCTGCTTAGCTCCCGGCTCAGGGTCAGGCCTTTCAGCCTGCGCGAGATTGTCGATTCCGAACTCTCTTATTTCGTAAGCTTTCATTTTTTTGTCTTTCAAACAAAATCGAACGGGCAGCCTGCAAAATGCGGCAGGCCCGTTCGCCTGATTCTCAAACGATTTCGAGCGGTAGACTCTAGAAGTTCAACGCCCCGCCCGTTCTGACGTCTTTCGAATGGTCCCGTACGTGCTTCTCGTCTTAAACAAGCCGAAAAAGAAGAAGATCAATATGTGACCACGAGTGTTTCTTCAGGAAATCTGACTTTTTTGAGACCAACAAGCCAGTCCTCGCCGGTCCTGTATCCAAGTGCACACAGCGCTGAGGAACGATAGTCTTCGAGTTGGAGAATTTCGTCAACTTTTTCAGGGTCGAAACCTTCCATCGGACAGGCATCAATGCCCATGATCGCAGCGGTGTAAAGTAAGAAACCAAGCGCGATATAAGCCTGCCTCTGTGACCAGTCGAGAGCCGTTCCGGTTTCGGTCAGCTTCTGCTGGGTGCCCATCATCATCGCGATGAAGTCCTCCAGGTTCTCCCTGGGCGTCCCTCGCGTCTCAATGATCAGATCGGCATATTCCTGAACGTCATTCGGCGTCAACTGCTTCTTGGCTGCGACGATCACCAGGTGCGAGCAGTCGGTGATCTGCGCTTGGCCGTAACACGCCGGTTTCAATTTCGCCTTGAGATCGGGATCGGTCACCACGATAAATCTGAACGGCTGAAGGCCGTAACTGGTTGGGGCGAGGATTCCCGCCCGCTTCAGTGTTTCCCAGTCCTCATCCGAGACCTTCCTCTCAGGATCGAACCCCTTCGTGGCATATCTCCAGTTCAACTGCTTCAAGATCGTCTCGCCGGACGGCAGTCCCGCTTTTTCCGCTACTCCGCTCATATATAGTCCCCCTTGCGATTATTCCTTAGATTCTTGATCTTAAATTGAAACGGACTCTCCGCTTCGGATCAGTTCCATAACATCCGATAGTGTGTGTTTTGACAGTTTGGTCCTCACCGCCTCATCGATCTCCTTTTGCAGATTGCACAACACCGCCTCGATGTTCTTCCCTACCGGGCAATCCTGGTCAGGTTTCTGTTTGTGCAAGGAAAACACCTCGCCGTGCGAGACCGCCTCGTAGACATCGAGCAAGTCTATGTTCTTCGGATCTTTTGTAAGGCAGGTGCCGCCGCTGTATCCGGTGCGTGAAACCACAAGACCGGCTTCGTGAAGATCGCAAAGCAGTCTTCGGATGACCACCGCGTTCGTGTTTACACTCTTGGCGAGATAGTTCGATTTCACGCGCTCGTCGCAGTTGGTCGCAAGCATCGTGAGGACGTGTACCGCCATTGCGAATTGACTGTTCGCCATAAGTGTAACAAGAATAGTTACAATACTCAGGCTGTGTCAAGCCGACCGACCTGCGCCTGTATAAAACCTACTTAAGCACTTTTCTCAAAGCGCCTTCCAGTTCCGCGAAATCAAACTTGAATCCAGCTTCCGAAAGCCTCGCCGGCAGCACCTTTGCCCCTTCCAGCAGAAGGCGCTCACCCATCTCTCCGAACAACAGCTTCACACCAAAGCCGGGCACGGGGATGATAGTCGGCCTGTTAAGCACGGTGCCGAGTGTGTCTGTGAACTCTTCGTTCGTAACAGGATTTGGCGCGGTGGCATTCACAGGGCCGGTGACACGATTATTGTTGATCAGGAATTGTATGAGTCTTACTAGATCCGGAAGCGCGATCCAGGACATCCATTGATCCCCTGGTCCCACCGTCCCGCCCAGACCGAAGGAGAACGGCGTTAACATTTTCGCCAGTGCTCCTCCGTCTTTTGCGAGGACCACCCCGATCCGCGGATTCACGACCCGGGCACCAAAGTCCTCTGCCTTCTTCGCCTCGGCCTCCCATTCAATACATATCTCCGGCAAGAACCCATTCCCTGGCTCGCTGTCCTCGGTCAGTTCTTCATCACCTCTGCTCCCGTAGTAACCAACAGCCGAGGCAGAAACGAAGATCCGGGGTGGCCGCTCACGTTCCGCCAAAGCACTGACGAGCGTCCTGGTTCCCTCGACGCGGCTCTTTCTCAAGCTCTCCTTCTTTTCGTCGGTCCAGTACTCAGCAATGCTCTCGCCCGCCAAATGCACGACTGCGTCAGTGCCTTCAAGTTTCGAGGCTTCCTCATCGGAGAATCCGTCATAGGGGTCCCATTGAACATCATTCGGACTTTCGGGCGAACTCCTGGAAACGCGATAGACCTCGTGGCCATTCGCCTCCAGCTCCGGAACCAGCGAACTGCCTATCAATCCCGTCGCGCCTGTAACAAGAATTTTCATATCATTTATCAGGGTTTATAGATCAGGTATGAGTAAGCAGCTCACTGTTTACTGCTCTCGTCTCTTCCCTGCAGATCACGCCTTACGAAGATAACCATCTTTTGGATCTCTTCTTCTGTCAGCTGTCCTCCAAAAGATGGCATAGGCAACTTTCCGACTGCTATCTGCTGATAGATCTCCCTGTCGGTACGCTTTGCAGCTTCGCCGGTCCGGAGGCTCGGCACAAAAGTGCCGTCAACCACTTTTCCATAAGCTTCCTTTCCGTGACAGATCGCGCAGTTTTGCCGATAAAGCGAGGCTTCGTATGAATCGCTTTCAGCGATGACGACCCCGTTTCGGCCTCGTTCCTGCTCATCGCACCCGACTAAAACAGCAATGCTCGAAACCAGTACTGTCAGAGCGATCCTTAGAACGATCCCGGCCCCATGATCCATAGCACCGTTACTTGATCGCACCTTCGACCGGACTGGAAGCGCTGGCGTAAAGCCGTTTTGGCATCCTTCCGGCCTCATACGCCATGCGTCCCGCCTGAACAGCGAGTTTCATTCCCAAAGCCATTTTTGACGGATCAGGTGATTCCGCGATTGCTGTATTCATAAGGATCGCGTCCGCCCCCAGCTCCATCGCTACCGCGGCGTCAGAAGGAACTCCAACCCCGGCATCGACGATGATCACCGCATCAGGAAGCTGCTCTCTCATTATCCTCAGGTTCGAAGGGTTCTGAACTCCCATCCCGGAACCGATCGGAGCCGCAAGCGGCATTACTGCCGGGCATCCCGCATCGAGCAGTTTTCTGGCGACTATCAGATCGTCTGAAAAATATGGCAGGACCTTGAAGCCTTCAGATACAAGAATCTTCGCCGCTTCCAGCGTTTGCTCATTGTCGGGCAGCAATGTCACCTCGTCGCCTATCACCTCAAGTTTGATCCAGTCGGTCTGAAGCGCCTCTCTTGCCAATCTCGCCGTTCTAACCGCATGGTCAGTGTCATAGCAACCGGCGGTGTTCGGCAGGATCTGCATCGACGGATCGAGGTGATCGAGGAAAGATTCAACTTTTCCATCCAGAGGGACGCGGTTTACGGCAACCGTTACCATTTCGGCGCCCGAAGCCAGATGGGCGGCCTTCATCTCATCGTGATTACGGTACTTCCCGGTTCCTATGATCAACCGGGAGCGGAATTCCTTGCCTGCAAGCAGAAATTTCTCGGTTTTTGAACTTTCGGTCATTTGATATTGGCGGAATTCTTTAGTGGACCGCCTGTAGAAATTGTCTTTATACCCCGAATCTACAGGATTCGAAGTTCAAAAGGAAATGCGGGCCGGAGAACTTGTCCCGGTCCCGCACATTCAGTTTTCCAGACCCTATTCGAAAGGCGAAAATACGTTTCAGCCGCCGCCTACGAAATGAATGATCTCCAGTTTGTCTTCATCCGCGAGCGGGGTTCCCGCCCAACGAGTCTTTGGGATTACCTCGCGATTTAGTTCCACAGCTACACGCTTGTCGGGCATCGACAAGCGTTCGAGAAGTTCCCCTAAGCCGATTCCGTCCGGCACCTGCTTAACTTCACCGTTTACAAAAACCTTCATCTGTCGTGCGCGATCACTCTTCTTAACTCTGCCTCTTCGCTCCCGATCATTGCGCGGACCAGTATCGCCGCCCGTCCCGTCCGGAAGCTGGGGATCTTCACCATCACTCCTGCAACGCCGTTCGAATCGGCTTTCGAATGATAGATGAGCGGCCTGAAATCGGATCCCAGTATCTTGATCATAACATTTGCGCCCGGAACTGAGTCATCGTCGCTTCCGCGACAGACCAGAACATTTACGTTCTTTCTGTCTCCGGCTACGAACTTTTCAGCCCCTACAAGTTTGATCCTTAGACGATCGCCCGAAGGAGATTCGAACTTTGAGATCTCGTCAACGACGGTCACATTCCTTGAATCGAGCACGGGCGCGGCCTCTTGGTTAATCGAGGACGACCCGATATCTTCTTCGACAACATCGATCTCGATGTCCTCAATAATGGGGATGTCCCATACTGGAGGATTGTCCGGCATCGGAATACCCGACGACAGATCGATCTCGCCCTCTACCACAACTGCCTGAACCGTCTTCGCAGAAAGTTTTTTCAGGTCTTCAAGTCTGCCGGCCCTGATAGCGGCACACATGAGTTTGTGCTGTCTTTGTAGCCTTGCTTCAAGTGCCTTTTCATCAAGACCGTCTGCGATCAGATCGTCGTACGGGGACCGCTTGGCAGCGAGAATCGTTCCGCGGTCAAAGACAAGCGAGAGTATCAAGGGCGTATCAAGGCCCTTGTCCTCGGTCTGGACGTGATATGTCACGCCATCGTACGAAACATCTGTATTGAAACCTGTTATCACAGCGGCTGAAAGGAAAAACCGGCGGGGAATTCTGAAGATCAGGTGCAAGGCGCACCATTTAAAAAGTAACACACGGGCCAAAAGAGGGTCAACGGATTTGACACTTCCCCACACGTTGAAACCCGGGCAAACCTCTCGCGGTTCGGCGGCCGAATTTTGGAGTCGGCAACCGCCGAAAATAGGCCGCCTTGACAGTAAAATCGGCATAACTTAGGATTGATTTTGACCATTAGTTTTCAAGCTTTTAAGTCCGATTTTGCCTTGGTTTTCCGGCCGATTATCGGTTCGGAAGGCCTTTGTTCGCAAGAGGCCCGCAAATGACAGAATTCAGCCTTTTCGACTACGCCCCGGTCCTGCTGATGTTCATAGTGGCAGTGGGCTTTGCAGCCAGCCAGATCCTGGTGGCGCAACTCATAGGCCCAAAGAAGCGCACCGCCACCAAGCTGATGCCTTACGAGTGCGGTAAGGACCCGGTCGGCTCGGCACGTGACAGGTTTTCGATCAAATTCTATATGGTCGCCGTCGCATTTCTGCTTTTCGATCTCGAGATCCTGTTCGTCATCCCTTTCGCGGTTGCTTTCAAGTCACTTTTGGCCGCAGAACAATCAGGCACGATCTACTACGGAACAATCGCTTTTGTGACAATGATGTTCTTCCTCGCGACGGTCGTCGTAGGTCTTATCTACGAATGGAAGAAGGGGGCATTCGACTGGAGCGAGCAGGCCAGGAGCGAGGCGCTTGCGGAAGCAGCCGAGTTGAAGAAGAAAGGCAGTGTTTTCGGCCGGTTCAAAAAGGCCGCCTGAGAAGGATTTCGAAGCCGAGAGGCAAGGTTAAGAAATGGGTTTAGAGAACAAGCTATTCGAATCGCTTCCTGACATCCTGACGGTCAAGCTCGATGCCGTGATCAACTGGTCGCGCAAATCGAGCCTGTGGCCGGCGACCTTCGGACTCGCCTGCTGTGCGATCGAAATGATGAACACGGTATCGGCCAGGAACGATCTTTCGCGATTCGGTGCTGAAACGTTCCGTGCAAGCCCCAGACAGGCGGACGTGATGATCGTGTCCGGGCGGGTGTCGCGAAAAATGGCACCGGTCGTAAGAAGGATCTATGACCAGATGCCGGAACCAAAATGGGTCATCTCGATGGGAGCTTGTGCGACATCGGGCGGCGTCTTCGACAATTACGCGATCGTACAGGGAGTGGACAAGGTGGTTCCGGTCGATGTTTACATTCCCGGCTGCCCTCCGAGACCTGAAATGCTGGTTCACGCGATCACGATGCTGCAGGAAAAGATAATGAAGGAGTCCGTGAAAGAAAGAACGGACACTTTCGAGGATGAATCAAGAAAGTCGATAGTGCCCGGCACGCTTCCTGTCACGGAAGGAACGAAGCTTGAAGAGTCAGCCAGGGATGCGGATGCGAAGCCCTATTCCGTACCGTCCCGCCACGAGAAGCGAAGGAGTTCCTAGCAAGTTACGCGGTTATGAACACGGATTTTGCAAGGCAGGCGATCGAGAAGATCTCAGCAGAGAACGAGACCCGGGTGACTTCAGTAAAAGATGCCCTTGGTGAATTCACGGCCACAGTTCCGGCAAATTCTGTGGTTGAAGTGTGCCAGAAGTTACGTGATGAGCACGGTTTTGACATGCTTGCCGATCTGTGCGGAAGCGATCGGGGTCCCGAGGAAGATCCGAGGTTCGAGGTCAATTACCATCTTTTCTCGACGCAGCATTACAACCGCATCCGGATAAAGGTCGAGCTCAGCGAGGATTCTCCTAAAGTAGATACTGTAACTACGCTTTGGAAGACTGCTAACTGGCACGAGCGTGAGACATACGACCTGGTCGGAATAGTCTTTGAAGGACATCCTGACCTTCGCCGGATACTGCTTCCGTCAGATTTTGACGGACACGCTCTGCGGAAGGATTACCCGCTGAGGGGGTATGAACCTTACAGCCTGACCTAGGAGACGGGGCGCTTTGGCCAGCGTTGAACTGATCGGCAGGAATTGCAAACGCATTCGAAAGAACAGATGGAACCTGTTTCAACAGACGTGATCGCATCTCCCGAGATGATGGACGAGTCGCTTGACTCGCAGATGACCATCTCAATGGGCCCTCAGCACCCGTCAACGCACGGCGTTCTGAGACTTGAACTTGTGCTGGACGGAGAGATGGTCGTCACGGCCAAACCCGACATCGGCTATCTCCACACGGGCATGGAGAAGCTTTTTGAGTACAAGAAATATCAGCAGGGAATTGTAATCACAGACCGGATGGATTACCTGAATCCGCTCGGTAATAACCTCGCTTACGTGATGGCGGCCGAGAAGCTGCTTCAGCTCGAGATCCCTCCGCGTGCGCAGATAATCCGCGTTCTGATGTGCGAACTCCAGAGGATCGCCTCGCACATGGTCTGGCTCGGCACTCACGCGCTCGACATCGGCGCGATGAGCCCCTTCTTTTTCTGTTTCCGGCAAAGAGAGAAGATCCTGAACCTGATAGAGGCGGCTTCCGGCGGACGAATGACTCCGAGCTATTTCCGTATCGGCGGCCTGATGATGGACCTGCCCGCCGGATTCGAGAGACGGGTCAAGCAGTTTCTCGAGGATTTCCCTGCCGCGATGGATACGTTTGAGACGCTCGTCTCAGGCAATACGATCTGGCAGAGCAGGACACGCGAGATCGGATACATAAATAAGGAAGATGCGATCCAGTGGGGGCTGACGGGCCCGTGCCTCCGTGGGAGCGGAGTCGAGCTCGATCTGAGAAGGCATAACCCTTACACCGGCTACGAGACCTACGATTTTGAGATCCCGGTCGAGCACGGATGCGATGTGTGGGCAAGATTCCGTGTAAGGATGCGTGAGCTCTATGAAAGCGCAAAGATCGTTACCCAGGCGCTGGAGCGCCTGAAACCGGGACCTATCAAGGCAGATGCTCCGAAGGTCGTGCTGCCCGATCGCGACGATATGCGTAAGCATATGGATTCGCTGATCCATCACTTCCTGATCGTTGCGGAAGGCTTCAACGTTCCTCCCGGAGAGGTCTATATGCCGATCGAAGCTTCGAAGGGTGAACTCGGCGTTTATATGAAGTCGAACGGCGGTCCGAAACCGGAACGTGTTCATTTCCGCGGACCCAGCTTTGTAAATCTTTCAGCGCTTCCGGACATGTCGGAAGGCGAGATGATCGCCGATGTCGTTGCGATAATCGGTTCCCTGGACATCGTCCTTGGGGAGATCGACAGATAGTCATTTATCAGTGCTCATCGATCAATGATCAGAGAACACTGGTAATTGATCGTTGGCCATTGACCTATGATCGATGAATTTTGTAAGGCATTTCTTGATCGTCGGAATGGCTCTTGCAGTATCTGCGACGGTTGTCGCGCGAAGTTTTGACTCGTGCGAACTGGCGCTTACCTTTGTTGACAACGAAACCGGAGAAGAGATCGCTAGTCCTGAGGTCTTTCTGTTCACGAGGAAGGACAGGAAAACTACCAAGGTAAAGGCGAGCGAGGGAAAGCTGCTTCTTCAGGAGCTGAAGGATGGCGACACTGGAGTGATGACGACCAGTGACGGTTATATGAACAGCTTCTTTCGTTTTGATCTCGAATGCCGGAAATCCGGTGAAACAGAGCCGAAAGACGTGATCGTACCCCTTTGGAAGGGCACGGATTCGAAGACGATAATCCTCGAATTCGCAGCAGGGACGGAATACCTTCAACTGAAGGATCTGGGACCAAAACCGAAAGAGGGCGGAGAAAAAGGAGCTCCCACTTTGATCAGCAGAGGGGTGGTAAACGGTACGGCGATCAAGCTTTACCGTCCCGAATACCCTGAAGCGGCCCGCTCGATACGTTTGAGGGGCCTGGTCGAGGTGGAGGTCACGATCGGCTTCGACGGACTGGTCGAGAATGCGGAAGTGATCAAGGGAAACAAGATCTTCCACGATTCTGTGCTTTCCGCGGTCAAGCGTTCAAAATTCGCTCCAACATTTCTGGGGGGAGTGCCGATCAAGGTTCGGGGAGTGCTTGTATACGATTTTTAGTCCGCGATCCGTGAGGGCTTAAATCACCGAAGATACCTGTTCCGTGAAAACTGAAACATGAGCAGCGTTGCAACAGATTACACAAATAAAGTTAACGTGACGGATGAGGTCGCGGAGTTCCCTCAGACAATCGTCGAGGAAATGCGGTCTCACCTTACGAAGTATCCAAAAGACAGGAGCCGTTCAGCGCTGATACCCCTGTTGTTCGTCATCCAGCGAGAGCGGGGATACATCGACAATCCGGGCGTTAACTTTCTCGCGAAGTTCCTGAACCTCGAGGTTACGGACATCTGGGAGACGGCGACGTTCTATTCGATGTTCAACCTGCACCCGGTCGGCAAGTACCACATTCAGATGTGCAAGACATTGTCGTGCAAGATAATGGGCGAGCCGGAACTGACCGATCACATCTGCTCGAAGCTCGGTATCAGGGCCGGCGAAACGACCAAAGACGGCAAGTTCACCGTGAGCCGCGTTGAGTGTTTAGGCAGCTGCGGAACGGCGCCGATGATGCAGATCGGATTTGATTACCACGAAAACCTGACGGCTGAAAAACTAGACAAGATAATCGAGGAATGCCAATAGACATATGAGCAACGGAGACATCATTCGAGGCCTTTACGAGGCGTTCGCCAAAGGCGATGTGCCGACCGTCCTGGGGGCTTTTGACGAGAGTATCGAGTGGACCGAAGCAGCCGGCTTTATGTACGGCGGAACGTATACAGGTCCGAACTCGGTCCTCGAGAACGTCTTTATGAAGCTTGGAACTGAATGGGAAGGATTCAGCGCCGTTCCCGGCAAGATCATCGACGGCGGAGACGAGGTCGTCGCGACAGGAACCTATTCAGGAAAGTACCTGGCGACCGGGAATTCGATGGAAGCGCCCTTTGCGCACGAATGGACTTTACGCGACGGAAAGATCGTAAAGTTCAGGCAGCATACGGATACCAAGGTGATCGCCGATAGTTTGGGATTGTAGGGAATGGAAATAAGGGCAATAGGCTGTGAGCCGCTGCAACTAAAGCGGATGCACATTGAGAATGGTCACACCCTCGACGTGTATCGACAGACAGGCGGCTATGAATCGCTGAAGAAAGCGCTGAACATGACCTCAGACGAGATAATCGACGAGGTCAAGGCTTCCGCACTCCGCGGGCGCGGAGGCGCAGGCTTCCCGACCGGAATGAAGTGGGGATTTGTCCCTCGCGACTCGCCTAAGCCCAAGTACATAGTTTGTAACGCGGACGAGTCCGAACCGGGCACTTTCAAAGACCGGTATCTTCTTGAGCGTGACCCGCACGCGCTGATCGAGGGCATGCTCATCGGAGCTTTCGCCCTCGGAGTAGAGACCTGCTACATCTACTACCGCGGGGAATACAAGTACCTGATCGAGATAATGGACCGGGCGATCGAAGAGGCCCGACAAGCAAATCTCGTAGGAAGGAACATACTCGGAAGCGATTTCAACTGCGAGTTTTACACTCACACGGGAGCTGGCGCTTACATTTGCGGAGAGGAAACTGCTCTTCTTTCGTCGCTCGAAGGCTTCCGCGGCCATCCGAGGATGAAGCCGCCTTTCCCCGCTGTCGAAGGCCTTTACGCGTGTCCGACGGTCGTGAACAATGTTGAGACGCTCACTTCCGTCCCCCAGATCATCGAAATCGGCGGTAAGGCCTGGCAGGAGCTCGGCACAGAAAAATCGGGCGGAACAAAGCTCTGGTCCGTTTCCGGACACGTGAAGAAACCGGGCGTATACGAACTTCCGATGGGCTATCACGACATGGAGAAGTTCATCCTGGAAGACTGCGGCGGAATGCTTCGCGATGACAAGAAGCTGAAGGCCTGCATTCCCGGAGGTTCCAGCGTTTACGCGATGCGCGCCGACCAGATAATCGGGAAAGATGTGACCCTCGATTATGAAGGCCTTGTGGAAGCCGGATCGATGGTAGGGTCGGGCGGCTTTATCGTTATCGACGAGACCGTGGACATGGTCGACTCGACAAAGAACCTTACAGAGTTCTATAAACACGAATCGTGCGGATGGTGCACGCCTTGCCGCGAAGGTACGGACTGGCTGGTCAAGATCTTTGACAGGATCTGGGCCGGCGGAGGGCGTCCGGAAGACGCTCAGCTGATCCTTGACCTTTGCGACAATATCGAGGGCAAATCGTTTTGTCCTTTGGGAGACGCTGCCGCGTGGGCGATCCAGGGCGCGGTGAAGCGATTCCCTGAAGATTTCAAGAAACATCTTTTGCAGAACGGAAACGGAGCGACCAACGCCGGGCAAGGTCAAGACTTGCACTGAGCCCTTTCAGGAGGTCTCCCGGGAATTGGTCGATTCGACTAGCTGACTGGCCTGTGCCATATTTTGCGCAGATCTCAGCGGATAAAATTGAGGACGCGCCGCGGAATTGTGCAGTAGCAGTGACACTGCGGGGCGGTAAAAGAAGATTATGGGAAAAGGAGACAAGCGTACAAGGCGAGGAAAGATCTTCGCGGGAAGTTTTGGCAGGTCGAGGCCAAAACCTAACAAGGTCAAGAAGCATAAGGCTCCGCCGGAGGACGAGAAGGCGAAGTCCGAGAAGAAAGAGCCAAAGGCAAAGAAAGCCGCTGAAAAGAAACCGACGGTGAAGAAGGCGACCAAGAAAAAGGAACCGCCGAAAGAAGAGCCGAAAGAAAAGCAGTCCGAAAAGGAAGAAGCAAAAGCGGACGTCAAGGAAGAAAAGAAGGAAAAGGCAGAAGCTAAGGACTCAAAAGACGAAGAGGAATAGCGCCTATCCACGATGGCTGAAGAAACGATCAAAGTAACCATTGACGGGCAGGAATTCGAGGTCGAGAACAACAGGCCGCTGATCGATGTGATCAACGAGAAAGGCTTTGGGGTTCCCTCATTCTGCTATTACGCCGACCTCGAGCTCCAGGCCTCGTGCCGGATGTGCCTTGTACGCATCGAGAAGATGCCGAAACTTCAGGCGTCCTGCACGATCGCCTGCCGTGACGGAATGGAGGTCACGACGCAAAGCGAGGAGATAGAAAAGGCTCAGCGCGCGATGGGAGAGTTTCTTCTTGCGAACCATCCGCTCGATTGCCCGGTCTGCGATCGAGGAGGCGAATGCGAGCTTCAGGAAGTGATCTTCGACTGGGGAGATGTTGAAGAGCGTTTCAACGAATCGAAGAACGCGCACCCGGAGAAGTTCCTCTCGCCGATCGTAGCTAACGATCAGCAGAGGTGCATTCTCTGTAAGCGCTGCACGAGAGTCTGTCACGAATGGATGGGCGAAGATGCGATCGAGGCGGGTAACCGCGGCGTGAACACGGTGATCGGTACGTATGGCGGCTGGCTGAATTGTTCGCAATGCGGGAATTGCATCGAGGTCTGTCCGACAGGCACACTTCTCGACGGAGTATACCGTCACGAAACCCGTCCGTGGGAGCTGGATCAGACTATAACCACCTGCACATACTGTTCGGACGGATGCCAGCTGTCCGTGGGTTCGCGCGGAGAGGAAGTCCACAGGATCGTAGCGCGCGACCGTTATGTGAACGGCATCAACGGCGAGTTCCTTTGTATCAAGGGACGGTTCGCGCACGAGTTCATCAACCACGGCGAGCGCATCAAGACGCCTTTGATCCGATATCAAAAAGGCGGAAAGCTGATCCCTGCAACTTGGGACGATGCCGTGGCATTCGCGGCGGGCAAATTTAAGGAAGCGAAGAATCCGGGAGTTGTGGCCTCGTCCAGGCTAACCAACGAGTCTGTCCACACCCTGAAGCGATTTGCTGATGAGTGTCTTGAAAACGCAAGCTATTCAGTTTCAGACACCTACGACCTCGGCCCGTTTTTCGCGAATCTTTCGGCGCCGCTTTCCACGCACAAGGACATACGGTTTGCCGACACGATCGTCGTCTTTGGCGGCGATGTCGACGAAGAGCATCCGCTGACGGCGAAACAGATCAGGCAGGCTGTCAGGAACGGCGGAGCCAAACTGATCCTAGTTAATGACACGCCGAGCAGGCTTTCGCATCAGGCTTCCCAGTTTATACACGTTAATCCCGGAACAGTTGAGGCATTTGTCGCTGCACTCGCAGATCCGGGGCTCGCTGGCACAGCGGCGGCGAAAATGGGGGTCAATGCTTCAGAGATTGACCGAGCCCGCGAGACGGCGAATGAAGCGAAGGGCGATCTGATCCTGATGTTCGGAGGCGATCTTGGCCCCGAGGCACAGTCGATAGCCGCCAGTCTTGCTTCCCGGCACGAACATCAGAACGTCAAGCTTCATCCGCTCGCAGGTTACAGCA
Organism: Acidobacteriota bacterium; assembly: GCA_003385635.1. Taxonomy (GTDB): domain Bacteria; phylum Acidobacteriota; class Blastocatellia; order Pyrinomonadales; family Pyrinomonadaceae; genus Aridibacter. Next base: position 2,223,562 of record QQUY01000001.1, read on the forward strand.
ATTCGGTCGGCGCTTCGGACATGATGGCTGGTCGCCGTAATATCCGAGAGGTCCTTCGAGATTGCGATGCACTTCTTATCGGCGGAAGCCTTCTCGATGAAGAGATGGCTTCAGCGGATCTTGCCTCGAAGTCGTTCGTGGCCGTACAGGAGCTTTTCCTGACAGAAACCTGTGAGGCGGCCGACGTGGTATTCCCCGCCGCTTCGTTTGCCGAGAGCGACGGGACTTACACCAACAATGACGGATTCGTCCAGAGAGTGCGCCGGGCTATAGATCCGGTTCACCAGGCAAAGCCGGACTGGATGATCACTTCCCTTCTGGCGTCACAGCTTGGAGTAGATTTCGGCTATTCATTCTCGGCTTCCGCGGTGTTCAGAAGCATCGCCGATTCGGTCGAGGCGTATCAGGGACTACGTTATCCGGACCTGAAGGACGAAACAAGGCCGGTCCAGGTCAAGCACAGGCTTTCATCAGGCGGAGATCTCTCGCGCGAGATGGGAGCGCTTCGCGACAGGATCTCGCAGTTCCCGGACGAGGCAGAGAAGATCACAGAAGAACCCAGGATCGGGCACAAGCTTCACCGTGTCACGACCCTTACGGGCAAGACATCGCAGTTCCATCTGCTGGAGAACGGGAACCCAAAACCCGACAATCTGCTTGTCTCGCCTTTATTCCAGTTCAATCTGGACGGAACACCGAAAGAAGAAGAAAAAGAGGAGGAGACCTCAGCCGCCACAACATAGTGCGGTCGCCGGAAGGCGTTTTCTTTTATGGAATTCGAATCTGTCGTTCAAACCGTATTCCCGTTCGCCGTCATCGCGGTGGCGATCTTCCTCGCTTTTAATGGCGTTCTGATGATCGTCGCTTACACGGTCCTCGCCGAGCGAAAGGTCCTGGGCTGGATTCAGGGGCGAATCGGACCGAACAGGGTCGGACCGTGGGGTGTGCTTCAGCCTTTTGCAGACCTGCTCAAGTTCATCTTCAAAGAGGATCTAGTACCGGACAAGTCGACGAAGTTCATTTACTATCTGGCACCGTTGGTAGCTTTGACGGCGGCATTGATGCCCATCATCGTTTATCCCTTCGGACCTTCGATAAAGGCTGATCTTTCGGAATGGCTTCCATACGGGCTCGGCGAAACGTTCTCGCACATCCCGCTCGTGATAGCGGATCTCGATGTAGGGATCCTTTATGTTCTCGCGATCACGTCTGTCGGAGTTTACGGGATCGCTCTCGCAGGCTGGTCCTCTAATTCCAAGTATTCTCTGATGGGCGGGCTTCGTTCTTCCGCGCAGATGATCTCGTATGAGCTTGCGATGGGAGCTTCGGTCATAGGGGTCGTTCTGCTTTCGGGAACTCTTAGCCTGACCGGGATCATAGACGCACAGATCCACTCGCCCTGGTGGTCAAAGTGGTTCATCGTGCCGCAGTTTGTCGGGTTCATGGTTTTTCTGATCGCGGCGTTTGCCGAGACGAACCGTGTACCGTTCGACCTTCCGGAAGCCGAGACCGAGCTTGTAGCGGGATTTCACACTGAGTATTCGGCTCTGAAGTTCGCGCTCTTCTTTATGGCGGAATACGTGAATATGTTCACCGTTTCCGTGATGTGCGTGACACTTTTCCTCGGCGGTTGGTACATTCCAGGTCTCGACTGGCTCGCCCGTCAGACCGATCTGGTTTGGCTGTTCGGCGCAGGCACCGTAGGCTACGCCGTAGTCAGCCACGTCGGCTTCCTGTTAAAGATCTTTGCGTTCCTCTTCCTCTACATATGGATCAGGGGAACGCTTCCGCGATTCCGTTTTGACCAATTGATGAACTTCGGTTGGAAGTTCCTTCTGCCGGTGGCGCTCGCGAATGTGATCCTGACGGTCATCGTAGTGTTCTTCTGGCATCGCTGATGAAATGCGGACCGAAAGCTTTACCGCGGTCCGTTAGAAACTAGACTGAAATGGTATCCGTCCTTTTCTTCATCCTTGCAGGACTCGCGATCGCGTGTGCGGTCTCTTGTGTTTATCACAAGAACCCTCTTTACAGCGCGGTTTCGCTGATAGGCGTGTTTATTTCGCTCGCCTGCATCTACCTGACCCTTGCGGCGCCTTTCATAGCGATCGTGCAGATCCTTGTGTATGCGGGGGCGATCATGGTCCTCGTGGTCTTCGTGATCATGCTTTTGAACCTGGACGAGGACAAGCCATTGACGCGGCTCAGGTATTTGTTCCCCATCGGCGGGGTTTTGGGCCTCGTACTGCTTGCCCAGACGCTCTTCATCTTCTATGCGGTAACAAAGACACCGCATACGTCCTCGGAGCAGGGAAACGTCGTCGGCCAGTCGATGAGCATCGGCAGGGCGATGTACACAGAGTATCTGCTGCCTGTCGAGATCGTAGGCATCTTGCTCCTTATGGCGATAGTGGGTGCGATGATCATGTCCCGAAGGATGGGCGAGCCGAATCTCGAAGCGGTTGAAGGATCCAGGGAGGGCGGAGACTAGTCTTATGGAACCAGGACTTGGATCATATCTGGCCCTTTCAGGGATCCTGTTCAGCATCGGCGCTGTGGGAGTGATCTACAAGCGCAATGCGATCGGGATGTTTATGTGCATCGAGCTGATGCTGAATGCCGTGAACCTTTCGTTCGTGGCCTTTTCGAGGCACTACGGCGATGTGACGGGACAGCTTTTCGTTTTTGTCGTGATGAGCGTCGCGGCGGCGGAGGCGGCCGTCGGACTTGGCATCATCATTACGTTCTTCCGGAACCGGCTTTCGGTGGATGTTGATGACGCGAGTATTTTGAAGAATTAGTTTGTTTGCCACTAATTTCACGAATTTTACTAATTTGGCGAATAGCAAGAGTGGGTAATTTCAATACGAATCGAATTCTGACGGTGGTGAGATCAAATCTGTAGATTCGTGAAATTAGTGAAATTCGTGGCTGAGGATAAATGGCGCTGGAGATGAAAGCTGAATGCGAGAAGTGCAGTCGAGAACTCGCTGCCGACGGCGAGGCGTTCATCTGCAGTTACGAATGCACTTTTTGCGAAGATTGCACGGCCTCGTTGGAGTCGATCTGCCCGAACTGCGGCGGCGAGCTGGTGGCAAGGCCCAAGAAATCTGTCGCCACGGACTAGGCAGCCACAAATTGCACGAATTACGCTAATTTAGCGAATCGCAACATTCGGCAGTTTCAGTGCGAATGGAAATTTTGATCGCGATTAGATCTGATCTGTGAATTTGTGAAATTAGTGAAATTAGTGGCTGAGATTCAGTAATCCGTGGCTGAATACGGATCGAGAGCGTTTCGATAAATCTAATGTTCGAAAACAATTACATGAGCCTGATCATCTTTGCGCCGCTTCTGGGCGCGGTGATCAACTGGTTCTTTGGCAAGCGCGCGAACAGCGAAATGTTCAGCGGCGTCGTGGCGTGTACCGCCGTCGGCATCTCGACCGTCGTCGCGTTTATGATCGCTTTCGGCATAGGCACCCCTCACCAGGGAGCATTGTTCATCCCCGAAGGCAAGCCCGTGCTCGATCATATATGGACCTGGATCCAGGTCGGCGATTTCCGTGCTGATTTCGGGCTCGGGATGGACCGGCTTTCGGGCATTTACGTCCTTTTCGTAACGTTCGTCGGGTTTCTGATCCACGTTTTCGCGACCGGCTATATGCACGGGGACAAAGGGTTCTACCGCTTCTTTGCGTACCTGAACCTGTTCATGTTCTCTATGCTCACGCTCGTTCTTGCCGACAACTACCTGCTTATGTTTGTCGGATGGGAAGGAGTCGGGCTCTGCTCCTACCTTCTGATCGGCTACTACATACACAAGGACGAAGCCCGAAAAGCCGCGAAGAAAGCTTTCGTGATGAACCGGATCGGAGACTGGGGCGTGCTGATGGGTGTGTTCCTGATCTTCACGATGACCGGCTCGATCTCGTTCTTCGACAAAACGGTCGACGGCCAGCAGGTACAGAGCGTTTTCACATGGGTCTCTTCGAACATCACGATCGCCGATCCGTTCACGTGGGGTGCGATCGTCGCGGGCGGGATGACATCGATCGGCGTGCTCCTTTTCATCGGCGCAACTGGTAAATCGGCGCAGATACCGCTTTTGACCTGGCTTCCCGATGCCATGGCCGGCCCGACTCCTGTTTCGGCCCTCATCCACGCAGCGACGATGGTCACCGCGGGAATTTACCTGGTGGTCCGAAGCAACGCGATATATCAGAATGCGCCGACGGCGATGTTCATCATCGCGATCATAGGTGCCGCGACGGCGATTTTTGCGGCCACGATCGGTCTGGCGCAGAACGACATCAAGAAGGTCCTGGCTTATTCGACGGTTTCTCAGCTCGGCTACATGTTCCTCGCGTGCGGGGTCGGAGCTTACGTCGTCGCGATCTTCCACGTGATGACCCACGCGTTCTTCAAGGCTCTGCTCTTCCTCGGATCGGGTTCGGTGATCCATGGAATGCACCACGAGCAGGATATGCGCCGGATGGGGAATTTGAAGAAGTACATGCCTATCACCTTCTTCACGATGGCGACCGGCTGGCTCGCGATCGCGGGAATTCCCATCTTTGCAGGTTTCTTCTCAAAGGATGAGATCCTTTACAAGACGTTCGCTGCACAGGGTATCGGCAGCTGGAACTACATTTTGTGGGCCGTTGCGCTTGTCACTGCAGTTTTGACGGCGATCTATATGACCCGGCTGATGGTGATGACCTTCTGGGGCAAGGAGCGATTCCACCAGGCGCTCCCGGATGAGGAACACGCGGACCACGATGACGACGATCATCACGAGATCCCTGCAGATTTCAAGCCGCACGAATCGCCCTGGACGATGACAGTTCCTTTGATCGTGCTTGCGTTCCTTTCGACCTTTGGCGGTCTGGTGGGAATTCCGTACGCGCTGAGTTCCCTGCCCGTCGTAAGTTCGATCGTCGGCAAAGAGGCAAATCACTTTGAGACCACCCTGAAGCCTGTCATCGCGAAGATGGGAGACAAAAAGGCCCAGGGCGAAGAAGGCGAGGTAAAGCACTTTTATGCGGCGGCTGAAGGAGAAGGAGGCGAGGGCGCTGCCCATCATTCTCCGGAAGAGATCGCGGCTGAGCGTTGGCTGGCGCTGTTCTCGGTTCTGCTTGCCGCCGGAGGGATCGCGATCGGCTGGTTTATGTTCGCGGGCAATCCGCTCAGGAAAATGCCGAAGTTGTTCGAAAAGAAATGGTATCTCGACGAGATCTACAACAAGGGCATCGTTGACCCGATCACCAATTTCTCGCGCAAGGTCCTTTGGCAGGGATTCGACCTCGGATTTATCGACGGGACTATCAACGGGCTCGGCAGTTTTGTGACGGAGATAGGTTCGCTGGTACGAAGAACGCAGGTCGGATTCGTCAGGTCGTACGCGGCGATCATCCTGCTCGGAGCGCTTTTGGTCATCGGATACTTCATTTATTACGCATTCAGGATGATCGGCTAGACGCCATCCGTTTTTGGAGATATGGATTTCATAAACCAATACCTTCTGACCATCCTGATCCTGGTCCCCGTGATCGGGACCGCGGCGATCATCGCCCACCAGGTCTTTTGGAAGGACGAGAGTCACCTTAAGTGGCTGACGCTTGGTGTCACGGTCATAACGTTTCTCCTGTCGCTTTTACTTCTCGGGAGTGCGCAGGCGTCGGCGAACGGATTCTATTTTGAGCAGAACACCCCTTGGATCGAGGCGATCGGGACCAACTATCACATAGGGGTCGACGGGCTTTCCTTGTGGCTCGTGCTTCTGACGACGTTCATAATGCCGATCGCCGTCATATCGACCTGGCACGCGATCGAGAAGCGGCCGCTGGCTTTTTACGCCTTCATGCTGCTCCTCGAGAGCGCGATGATCGGCGTTTTTGTTTCGCTCGATCTTCTTGTTTTCTATTTGTTCTTTGAAGCCTCGCTCGTTCCGATGTTCTTCCTGATCGGTATCTGGGGCGGAAAACAGAGGATCTACGCAGCGGTCAAGTTCTTTATTTACACTGCGCTGGGAAGCCTTTTGATGCTGGTCGCGATCATCGCGCTTTACTATCTGCATCTTCAGGCGACGGGGATCGGGACATTCGACTACGTCACACTTCTCGGTTCGCTGACAGCAGGAAAGTTGACCTTTGCGGGCTCTTCAGCCTACGTAGGGACGCTTCTTTTTCTCGCTTTCGCTCTCGCTTTCTCGATCAAGGTGCCGGTGTTTCCGTTCCACACGTGGCTCCCGGACGCGCACACCGAAGCTCCGACCGCGGGATCGGTCATTCTTGCGGCGATCCTGCTCAAGATGGGCACGTACGGAATGATGCGGTTCAACTTCACGCTCTTCCCGGAGGCCTCTAGGGAGCTGGCGTGGGTGTTCATCATTCTAGCGATAATCGGGATCACCTACGGCGCGCTCGTAGCGATGGTACAGCCCGACGTGAAGAGGCTCGTTGCCTACTCGTCCGTGGCGCATATGGGATTTGTAGTGCTCGGAATGTTCTCGTTCACCGAACAGGGAATGCAGGGCGCGCTTTACACGATGCTTGCGCACGGCGTTACCACCGGGGCGCTGTTCCTCCTCGTCGGCTTCATTTACGAACGCCGGCATACCCGGGAGATCAGCGAATACGGTGGACTCTCCAGCGTGATGCCGATCTACTCGACGGTCTTCGTGATAACCGCGATGGCATCAGTCGGATTGCCGTTTCTGAACGGCTTTGTCGGCGAGTTCCTGATAATGCTCGGAATGTGGTCATCTACGATCCTACCTGGCTCGTGGAACCAGATCGCTACGATGGCTGCAGGAACGGGCGTCATATTTGCGGCGGTCTATCTGCTGTGGATGATCCAGAGGGTCTTCTTCGGCAAGGTCACTAACGAAAAGAACAAGTCTCTTAGAGACCTTGATCTCAGGGAGATCGGCCTGATGGCCCCGCTTCTTTTCCTGATGGTGTTCATGGGCGTTTATCCAAAACCGATCCTGGACTCTTCGAAGCCGAGCGTGGTGGCGATCCAGCAGATCGTGAACGGAGAAACGCGGGGCGGAACGATCACAGAACTCAACACTGAAGGAACCGACCAGCAGTAGCTGACGGCATCCGACTTTGAAGATGAACTTCTTTCTTGCAGAACTTGCTGACCCGAACGTGAGCATCCCGCTCGTGCTTCCGGAGATGCTTCTCGCCGTTACAGGCATCATCGTGATGCTTTACGACAGCCTGAGGCCGGGCCGAAGGCGCGTCACGGGCACGATCTCGATGATCGGCCTTATCCTGTCCGCGCTTGCGCTGTTCTCACTGTGGTCGTCTCCGAATCCGGAGCTATCGGGATTCGGCGGTATGATCGTCGCCGACAGCCTCAGGATGAGCTTTACGGCGGTCTTCCTGCTTGTAGCCGCATTGACGATCCTCATTTCGACGGTCTGGGTCGAGAACGAGAAAGTCCACGCCGGCGAATACCACACGCTTCTTTTGTTCGCGACCGTAGGAATGATGTTCATGGCTTCGGGGAACGATCTTGTGATTATCTTCCTCGGGCTTGAAACGCTTTCGATCGCGACCTACGTGATGGCCGGAATGCGCCGGCGCGACCTGCGTTCGAACGAATCGGCGATGAAGTATTTCATCCTCGGCTCTTACGCTTCAGGTTTCCTCCTTTATGGAATGGCACTGGTTTACGGCGCTACAGGCACGACCAACATAACCGAGATGGCACAGCGGATAGGGGACGCGCAGTTCCCTGCCCTGCTTCTTGTCGGGGCCGCGATGCTGGTCATCGGATTCGGCTTTAAGGTCGCCACCGTTCCGTTTCACGTCTGGACTCCGGATGTTTACGAAGGCGCTCCGTCGCCCGTCACAGGATTTATGGCCGCTGGTCCGAAGGCTGCCGGATTTGCCTCGTTCCTGCGTGTTTTTGTTCTGGGCTTCCCGCTTCTTGCCGGAGTTCAGGCGTCTGCCTTCCTCCACGATTCCTGGGTGACAGCGCTGACAGTGATGGCGATCCTCACGATGACGGTCGGAAATGTCGCTGCCATAGTGCAGAACAACGTCAAGAGGATGCTTGCATATTCGTCGATAGCTCACGCCGGATACGCGCTGGTGGGATTCGTCGGAGCAGGCGTCGCAAAGACGACCTCTGGGAGGGACGACGCGATCGCAGCCGTGGCTTTCTATATGCTCACGTACGCGGTCACGAATCTGGGCGCTTTCGCGATAGTCACCCTGGTTGCGAGAAAGAACGACCGCCGGACCGATTTCGAGGACTACAACGGGATCGGCTTCCGTTCCCCTGTTCTCGCGTTCTCGCTGTCACTGTTCATGCTTTCCCTCTTAGGTCTGCCGCTAACAGCGGGTTTCATCGGAAAGGTCCTCGTGTTCAGGCCGGCGCTCGAGGCTGGAAGCACGCTGATGGTCACCCTGGTCGTTATCGCGGTTATAAACACAGCGATATCGGCCTACTACTATCTGAGGCTAATCGTCGTGATGTTTTTCCGGGAAAGGTCTGAGGAGTGGGTTGAACCAAGAATGCCGACTGCGCTTGCCGCCGTTCTCGTTTTGACCATCATCGGGGTCTTTTACTTTGGCATCGCAGGCAATAACGTAATCGAGATGTTCTCGAACTACCCGGTCGACGTTCAGATGCGTTAGCAGCAGGTTTTTTCCCGATAGTAAACGGCGGTCGTTGGCCGCCTTTATTTTTTTGAAGAGGATGTCAGAAGGAAAAACGGCAGAGTTTGAAGAGGTCGCGATCGAGGGATGGTACCGGCGAAAGGCCCACGAGTTCTTTCGCGATTTTGACGATCCATTCTTCAACATCGCCGGATCGGTAGATGTGACAAATGTCGAAAGGCTTTGCAGGGACGAAGGGCTTTCCTTTGCGCTGACGGTGCTCTATTGCTCGCAGACCGCGGCAAATTCCATCGAAGAGTTCCGTTTGAGACTGAACGGCGGAAAACTGGTCAGATATGAATCTGTCGAGGCGACTCAGACGATACTGCTTGAGGATGGAAGCTTCTGTTTCTGTTATTTTCCGTGGCGCGACGACCTGAGGGAGTACAACGAGCTGGGACGCGAGATGGTGGAGAGATACAAGGCGCTGAACACGTTTGACGTCGAAGCGGACCGCCGGGACCTGATCTATTACTCGGTAATCCCCTGGATCTCGTTCACTTCGTTCAAACATGCGCGGAATCTCAAGCGGGGCAAAACGGTTCCCAGGATCGTGTTCGGCAAGAAGTACTCGCAGGGAGGCCGTGCGTTTATGCCGGTTTCAGTCGAGGCGAATCACGCGATAATGGACGGGCTTCAGGTGGGACAGTATTTCGAACGGTTCCAGAAGGCTCTTGACGAATGCTCTTGCTAGATCCAGGTATGACTATCGCGCAGGAAATAGCCCAGTCGATGGGAAATGATTGGCTTCCGGTCATCTATGAGGACAAGGTGCGCGGTCTCAGGACCAGGTCCTATGAATTCGACGACATCCCTGCACGCGAGAACAGGGCCGAGATACAGTACACGCTTCTCGGGATCGAACTGAAGGTCGGAAAGTTGAGGATGGCCTGTCCTGATCTCTCGACGGCTCGATATCTTCGCGTGTTCGCACGGATAGGCTGCAAGAGCGTGGCGGTCCCTTATGACGTTTCGTCGATCCCCGGATTGGCCGATGAGCTCGAATACTCGTGGCAGAAGACCCTGCTGAACGTTTCCGAAAATACAAAGGGTAGGTCGCAGGCTGCTCGTGCCAGATCGAGATCGCTTGTCATCGGTGCGATCCGCGACGAGATAGAATCGATCGGTGCAGGCGACAAAATGCCCTTGTTCAAGACCAGCACGAGGCAGAGAAGGTAGTGAAACAAGGCCGAATTCGTTTGATTTTTGGCATCCCTTGGGTTACAACAAACTTAACGGTTTTTCCGACTGACAGATATGTTCGACGCCGCACCCGCCTTGCACAATACGCTTTCGCTTCCATTTCCATACAACAGAAAGTCCTTCTGCCGGTATGAACCCATCGAGCAGAAGATCGAGCACGCGCGCGTGCTGATCGTCAACGACCTTTTGAGGTACGAGTCGGATCTTTCGGAGGTGGCGAAAAAGGAATGGGACGGCGAGATCGAACAAAATCTGAGGCTTGAGAACAAGCTTTCGCAGATGGCGTGCGACAACATTGCCCGAAATGTGCAAAGGCTCGTAAAACAGCCCAAGACGCTTACCGTGCACCTCTCGGAAGTGGCCGAAGCAGCCAAAACTTTCGAGCCTGACGCGATCGTCCTGAGCGGAACGCTCTCGGATTTTGATCTCTACGATCAGGAGTTCATTCGAGAGTTCAACGAGTTTATCACCGGGACAAAGATCCCCGTCCTTGGCATCTGCGGAGGGCACCAGCTCGTTGGTCAGGCATTCGGTGGCATCTTGAAGACTCTCGACGGTTTCGAGCCTCACGAGAAGCGTACGAACCGTGTCGTGGAATTCCAATACCGGTACGTAAAAATAATCGACCTCGACGATCCTATATTCGCCGGAATGGATGACCCGAACAGCGGCGTGTGGCAGGACTACACGCTGGAAGGACATCTGCTGCGAGTATGGCAGAACCACGGGCTTGAGGTCGTGAACATCCCCGAAGGCTTCAGGCATCTTGCAAAAGCCTATCTCTGCGAGAACCAGATGATGGTGAAGCGCACGGACGGACAGCTTATATATACGGTCCAGTTCCATTTGGAGAAATCGTTCGAGGACTGGTCAAAGAACCCCACCCGCTGGGAGCATCCCAACGAATCACGCGACGGCAGGATACTCTTCGAGAACTTCCTCGTGCTAGCGCTTGAGCATACCCGCCAGTAGCCACAAGAAGATCGCATAAACGAGTTACCCTCTCTTTTCCTGCGTCTTTAACAGGGATCGGCCATAACGAAAGGCTGCCCTTTGAGGCAGCCTCTTTTGCTTGTTTGGATTCGATAACTGCGCCGTCGGGAATTAACGCCAATCAGTAGCCCCTCGCTTTAGCGGGGGGGGGGGGTACCGGGACTCACAACTTTTTGAAGGGGCTTTAGACCTGCAAAGAGCCGGCTAACGCCGGTGAACGGTTCAAGCAGTTCCTTTTGATGGGGCTGTCTCAAAAGGCGCTTTTTCGCCGACTTATACTCGTGCCGGACGCCTGACCTGCTTTTAAGGGAAGATCAGTTGCCCCTCGCTTTAGCGGGGGGTTCTCAGGGAGCCCTAGTCTGAACGGGGCTTCAGCCCTGCAAAGAGCCGGCTAACGCCGGTGAACGGTTCAAGCAGTTCCTTTTGATCCCCCCGTTAAAACGGGGAGCAACTGATACCCGAGCAGATCCGAAGGTAAATCCGGTCCAGTCCCTTAGTGTTTCAACTCTAGAGCTTGAACTTCTCCGGCCCCGTAGGAACCAAATGTCTGTAGCAAACGTTTCGCAAAATGACACCGGGCTCCTTTAGGAGCCCAACGTCGACATTGGAAATGTCAGTTCGAAAGATTATTGGCCGGCTTCTTCGTTGTAGTTTCAGTTTAGAATTAGTGGCCTATTCTATATCGTCATATTCCGTAGACGACTGCGGAGCCTCCTGATCCTCTTCCTCTGTTCGATCACTCTCGCCTGACGCTATCGTCGTAACAGGCTCATCTTCAGTTTCGGTCAAAGCCTCTGGTTCCTTTTTCGTGAACACTCGCATCTGCCGGTCTTTGTCCAGCCGGGTCTCGAATATCTCGGCGGCATTCGCGATCGTGTCGCCTGATTCCGTCATTACCGTCGCGGCTTTGGCACCTGTGAACATTCTCACGTTTCCGAAATGTCCGTAGACGTAAGCCACTCTTGTCCCGTCATTGTTCGTTTTCAGGAGGACCTGATTAAGTCTTGGGTGCGAGCGAAAGACCCGTGTCTCGGTGCGGTTCCCGTAGCCGTCGACAGTTGAAGATATTATTGAAAGATCGCCGAGCATTCTGTTTCCTTCGTACTCGGAGTTTCCGAATACGACTTGCGAGGGAACTATGTCTTCGCCATCGTCCCCCGCCGCTGAAGCTCTTTCAAAACTATCAACGGGCGCGGCGTTGATGTCGGCGTCGGTAATTACTATCTTCCCGGGTTGTATCACGAACATGTTCGAAATGAATACATAACCCGCAACAAGTATCACGAAGACAACGGCTGAGATCGAAAAGTAGCGTAGCAGCATATTTTTAATGACGTCCGTGGTGGGTTTTGGGTCACTCAAAGTCCAGTCTTGGTTCGCACCGTGAACTACTTTTCAGCGACGCCTAGAACGAAATTGCTTACGGCTACAAGGCCGTTGTTCAGGCTGGACGAGTTGTAAACCATTGTCGAGTTACCACCGCCCGTTATCGCGTATTTGGGCGACATGAAACCGGCCGCGAGGTTGTTCGGGTCGTATGGAGCGACAACGGCATTTCCCTGGAGGGTGCCGTTTCCGCCGCCGTTTCTGAGGAGCCCGTCGGGACCAGTGACTATTATCATCCCGTTGAAAGTAAAGTTCCCTTTCAAAGTTAGCTTCCCGGTCGAGATCAGAATTCCGCCACCGCTTCCAGACAGTTGGCAGTCGCCATCGCAGAAAGTAATTCCGGTACCCGTCGCTCCGTTGCCAAAATGTCCCGGATTGGTCCCGCTTGGAAAGTACCTGCCAGCAAGCTGAGCCGCTTCTCTCAGCGCACGGACAACCGAGTCGAGATTGTAGGTCGAACGCAGCCACGCTGGGAGCTCGTCATTGACGTTGGCCGGTAAGCCGGTAAGGTCGCCTTTGAACCCGGAACCATTGAGGTTGAACTCGTTCCAGACGGTATTCAGATTTGTATCGTTCGTAGTCCCCACCGGAGGAATGATCGTATTGGGGATCGCGACATCTTCTCCTGAGTACGCAACGTTGGCGGAATTCCCAGGCGAAAAGTTAAAGTTCGGAGTGTCCCCTACAAGCATAAGAGTTGCCGGCGCCCTGAGACCGTCGAACAAACTTTTCCGTACTACCGCCTCCAGTTGCTTGGAAGCGCCTCTGGGGCCGAAGCCGGTCGAACGGACGAGGATCCGGATCGGTTCTGCACCCGTTACGGAAACGTTTGCAGTTGTATTACCGCCGCTGGTATTCGGAGGATTCAGGTTCAAAGTCCTCGAGGGAAAGGTGACGTCGCAACCCATCAATTCATTGACTATCGAATCGAACTGAACTGACGCCGTTCCCACTGAGTTGTTTGTGAAAGTCCCCTTGTAGATCGATCCGCGGATACTGCGCAGTGCGGAGTAGGGTTTCGTCATTCTGAAATCGAGGACAAACCGAATGTCGTCGGGTAGCGTCGCCCCGCTTCCCGTCGTCGCTACTTTGAAGTACCCAAGGTTTGTATTCACTGAGCCTGCGGAAGTATTCAGGTCGGTGACACTGTTGGAAACAAACGAGATGGTCGCCGTGTTGCCGCCTGAACCGAATGTGTAAGAGTTCCCCATTCCGTTGATGTTCGCCGACATCTGGAACGAGAGCAGGCTTCCGGCATTGTCCGGATCTATCAATTCGATCGAATATGCGAGTTCGTTCGCATTTGGTCCAAGCGGGATCCGATCCGTGAGCGTGCCGTCATACGTCACCCAGCGTGAAAGCCTGGGCACCGTGCTGGTGTCGCCCGGTGAGTTCGAGGTCGCGAGCGCGAGTGCCTTTGAGTAGTCGATCTTGTTATTCAGGTGTGACGCAGACTCGGAGGAGTCCAGCAACGGATTCGGCGGGACGTTTCCCCTGAGCACGTCGAGTGTCCGCTGTATCCCGCTTTCTGCGGCGTGATACGCCTGCTGTTCCGCAACTGCGTCAGTTACGTTCGCAGAGTTCAGTGCTGATTCTAGAATGAGGCCGGCGCACGCGACCAACAGAAGAAATACGACGAGAAGCACCATGACCATTGCGGCGCCCTGCTCGTCTTTCCTGTTAGCCTTTAATTCCTCTTTGCAAGTGGGAACTTTCATATCTGACTCCTCGCCGGGGATCCTAATACTGGCTCCGCATATACTCGGCGTTTCTAATATTGACGTCGGAGGTGTATGCAACCGTCTGACCGGTCGGCTGTCCCTGAACGTCTTCAAGATTCACCGTTACGGTGATCCTTATCCGCCCCGTGTTCGCGCTTGGTGTTGATACGACTGTAGGTGCTGAGGTACTGCCAGAATAGTCAAAGTATTGAAACGTAACGTTGCTTATACCGTTCACGACAGCGGACGTCGTTGTCCCTGCGTGTGCGTCGTATCTGACTATCGATTCGGTTGCAGGATCGAAATAGTATGTGATGTCCTCACCAGCCGTCCCAGTCTCGAGGTCGCCATTGTTCCAGTTGCTTCTGAAGTGAAGCTGGCTGGTGCCTGAGTCGGCGGCGACCAGACCGTTGTCCGTCAGCCCGTAGCCCGCATTCCCGACTTCCCTAGACATGACGTTCAGAGCGGCCTGGGCAGCGGTCAAGGCGTCGGTCTTTGCACTTTCTCGTTCCCTAATGCTCATCGAACCTGAGAACAGCGTGGTCACAAGAGCGAGCAGCACGAGCGTGATCGTCATTGCGATCATGAACTCGAGGATCGAGAATCCTGCCTGCGATTTCTTCGTTTTCGTCACTTGTGATCAGTTCCCCCTTACCCTGTGAAATCTAACCGTCGAAGGAACGGCGGTTTGCCAGCCCGGCGTGGGGCTCGCAAGTGTTACGGTAACCGTTATCTCCTTTAGCGATGCATTGTTGTTGACTTGTACGCCTGCCGTGAACGGGTCGTCGTCTATAGAAACATCAACCAGATACGCGTTGCCGCTGGGCCCCGCGACATCTACCTGTGCGCGTGTCCCGCCGCCTAGCGTCGTATCCATGACGCCCGAGGTGAACTTTGCGCTTCGAAGGAACTCAACTTCTCCCTGCAGGATCGCGAGCGCCTCGGACCTCGAGTCGTTGCCGGCATTGAAGGTGATCGCCCACGTGAAGGTTACGAACACTCCTAAAAGTGCCACCAGCAGGATGACCATCGCGATTACGACCTCGATCAGAGTGAATCCTGACTTCTCATTCGCTGGTTCAAACTCTTCGGTCCCGTTGATCGTACGATTGGGTAGCTTCTTCAGGGTGTTTGTAGTCATTGTCTTTGGCGGTTCAGAGCAGTAAGTTCTTGATCGAAATCGCCTATTTACATCTTCCCGACCCGTTGAGGCTCATAGGCGGCATGCATACGCAGCCCGTGACAGCCGGTCTTTCGTTCTTGGTACACGCGACCGGGGTCGGCGACGGAGTAGGCGTCGGCGTCGGTGGAGGCGTCGCCGTCGGCGTTGGATTTGGCGAAGGACTTCCTACAGGTGTCGGAGTCGGTGTTGGAAACGGAGTCTGTGTAGGCGTCGCCGTTGGAGTTGCGGTTGGTGTGGGGAACGGTGTCGGAACACCGGTTACGCCGGTCAGATCGATCGCTCCCGGAGCTGTCGAAACCAAAGGCTCAATTGCAGTGTTTGTGTTTATGGTGGAGACAACCGGATCCTGGGCGGTCGAGGGTGTCTCACCGTTGTCAAACATTGAAACCGTACCCGTAGGCGACAATCTTACGTAGTAGGACGTCGGACTGACCGCATCTTCAAAAGAACTGCAGTTGTCGCAGACTATGAAAACCGGGTCGATCTCATCACCGATGCTGTTCGTTGCAGTTACGTGCCCCCTTCGGTCAAACACGATCGTCACCGGATATGAGATCCCGGCTCCTACGATCTTGACGTTGTTCCGGCCGCTGAAATCGATCGTCCTCGTTTCTGTATTCTCAAGCACTCCATCCTGATCAAGATCGATGGAAACCGTGATAGTGTCCGTATCGACCAGGATCACGCGTGACATATCGACAACGTTGTCGGGTCGTCTCTTGACCGAATCGAACCGGGCCCGCTCGAGATTCACTTTGAGTTCCCGGGCGACGTTCTGGGTTTCGAACACGGTCGAGGCGTTGCCGAACTGTGCGACAGCGAACACGACGAGAATGCTGATGATCACTACGACGATGATCATCTCGAGAACGGAAAAGCCGCGTTGAGAGAGTTTATTGTTTCTTTTCATTGGTCGGCACCGGAAGCTCGCGGGAGGTTTGGCTGGCTGGGAAATATTAAACCCTGCCCGCAATTGATAGTTTTAACACAGTTAAATTTTGTCTGCAACAGTTTTACACTGCTGTCGATTATAAATAAACAACGAAACGGCAGGCTATTTCAAAACCAGTGAACCACCTGCCGAAAACAAAAAGCCGCGGTTTCCCGCGGCTTACATAGATGACGATTGGTCGAACTTATACTGTACAGGTTTCCGGAACGCTCTCGAGAGTGTTCTTGATCAAAAGGTCGACCACAGCCTCGTACTTCTCGCCCGATTCGTGGAACACCTTCAGCTGCGCATCGGCGGACGTTCCGCGCTCGAGTATGGTGTGGATATGCTCGACCTCTTCCCTCGAGCCAAGATCGTCAAGTACATCGTCCACAAAATCCAGAAGCTCCCGGACAAGGTCCTTTGCGGGCACTTCCTTCTGTTTGCCAAGATCGAGAAGCTTGCCATCCAGCCCGTATCGTATCGCCCGCCATTTGTTTTCCTGGATTAGCCGGCGGTGATACAGCCGGAATCCAAGATTCTGGTCTATAAGGCGGTTCAGCTTTGCGACGATCGCCTGAAAGAGTCCCGCGATCGCGACCGTATCGTCAACTCGCGTAGGAATGTCGCAGACCCGGAACTCCAGCGTCGGGAAGTACGGATGGGGCCGGACGTCCCAGTAGATCTTCTTGCCGTCATCGATGCAGTTCATACGCACCAGCTGATCGACATAGCTTTCGAAATTCTGATAGGAATTGAAGTGATCGGGAATGTCCGTCCTGGGAAACTTCTTAAAGACCTCAGACCTGTAGGACTTTAAGCCGGTATTGAAACCGAGCCAGAACGGTGAAGACGTAGAAAGCGCCAGCACGTGAGGCAGGAAGTAACGCGCGGCGTTCATGATATGGATCTGCCGCTCCCTGTCTTCAATGCCGACGTGAACGTGCAGACCGAATATCAGTAGACTGCGCGCGACCATCTGCAGCTCATCGACAAGCAGCTTGTAGCGGTCGTGCTCAAAGATCTCCTGTTCCGACCATTTTGAGAACGGGTGTGTGGAAGCAGCGACGATCTCGAGCCCCTTCTTCTGTGCCAGACCCGAAACGATGCATCGCAGCTTCGAAATATCCTCGCGTGCCTCCTGAATGTTTGCGCAGACGCCGGTGCCGACCTCGATCATCGACTGGATCATCTCCGGCTTGACCTTCTCGCCGAGCATCAAGCGCCCTTCTGCCAGGATCTCCGACACATGGGACTTTAGCTCCCTTGTCTTCGGGTCGACTATCTGGAATTCTTCCTCGATACCTAACGTGTATTGTTCGAACATATTTGGTCCGTTTTATCTACCCTTCTATTGACCGGATCGATGGAGAACAAGGGAACTTCGGAAGAAGTGTACTCCCGGGATTTCCCTTCCAGGAATCTGTTTTGTTGAGATTGTAGATGAAAACCCGATCAATCAAAAGTATTTTGGGTTTTGAGGCCTCATTTGCAGCTCCCGGACCACCGCGCATCGAACTGTCTATCCGCTTCCGATGGAGAGCGATTTGCGGCGGCCGGGGAAATTCGACAATCCCTTTGGTTTGCTAAGGTTTATGGAAAACCTGCCGTTTGCAAATTTGTAATCGGCAAGATACCATTATGCCTCGTTAAATCAGCCCTTAGATAGGATTTTAGCCCCTGACGAGTTACAATTTTGCTTCAGCTTTTTCAATGTTGAGCTGATGCGATCCACGGGCGAATTTATGGGATTCTCGACCACCGCAATTCATGCCGGCAACGAGCCAGACGCTTCCACCGGTTCTGTCAGCGTGCCGATCTACCAGACCTCGACATATGCACAGGACGGACTCGGCAAGCACAAGGGCTACGAGTATGCCCGAACGCAGAATCCTACGAGGTCTGCGCTCGAGAAGAATATCTCAGCGCTGGAAGGCGCGAAGTTCGGTTTTGCGTTCGCTTCCGGAATGTCGGCGACCGATGCAACGCTGAAGCTTGTCAAAGCCGGCGACCACGTCATCCTCGGAAACAACACCTACGGCGGCACGTTTCGGCTTTTTGACCGGATCCTTACCAATTACGGGATCGAGTTCGACCTTGTCGACACCACGGACGTCCACAATGTCGAACAGGCGTTTCGCGAGAATACAAAAATGGTGTTTGTCGAGACTCCGACGAATCCTGTGATGAGTCTGACGGACCTGGAAGCGGTTTCGTCACTCGCTCACACTCAGGGCGCGATAGTGGTTTGCGACAATACGTTCATGTCGCCGTACCTTCAAAGGCCGCTTGAGCTGGGGGTCGACGTAGTTGTTCATTCGACCACGAAGTACTTAAACGGACATTCGGACAGCGTCGGCGGATTTGTCGCTTTGAACGATGAGCGCCACGCTGAATGGATAGGCTTTGTTCAGAATAGTGTCGGTGCGATCCTTTCCCCGTTCGATTCGTTCATGGTCCTGCGGGGAACCAAGACGCTGGCCGTAAGGATGGACAGGCACAACGAGAACGGCCAGGCCGTCGCGAACTTCCTTGTGGAGCATCCGAAGGTCGAAAAGGTCTACTACCCGGGGCTTGTTTCGCATCCTCAGCACGAGCTCGCGAAAAGGCAGCAGAAGGGGTTTGGCGGGATGGTATCATTTGAAACCGGCTCGCTCGAGAACGCAAAATCCGTCCTCGAATCCGTAAAGGTGTTTACACTTGCCGAAAGCCTCGGCGGGGTCGAGAGCCTGATCTCGCATCCGGCAACTATGACTCACGCCGCGGTGCCATATGAAACGAGACAGGAACTCGGGATCACCGACGGCTTGGTTCGTGTTTCGGTCGGCATAGAAGATATAGAGGATCTGATCAGCGATCTTGATCAGGCGCTGGACTAAAGTTCAAAATGCCGGGCGGAGCCGCTCTTGACTCCCGCAATTCCGAATCAAGAGTTAATGGCCCGCTCCACGCAATATGCTTAACGTAGAAGTACACGCGACGTCCCACGTCGGACGCGTCAGAAAAGGCAACGAGGACAATTACCTCGTGCTGAGGCTGTCCGATGCGAAACAGTGGACCAGCCGACAAGATGCCGGGGACGCAGTTGTCGAGTCGCACGAATTCCAGATCGATGACGAAGGGCTGATCCTGGCCGTTTCGGACGGAATGGGCGGAGCACTGGCGGGCGAAGTGGCAAGCAAGATGGCCGTCGACACGGTCGGCGAAACGATGACCGACGCCGATCCCGACAAGACCGTCTCACCTAACGATTTTGGTGAGACCCTGGTAGGAAAGCTCTACGACTCGATCGTCTACGCAAATCACAAGATCCACCAAAAAGGCCGTGAACCGGAATACCAGGGAATGGGCGCAACTTTCACCGGCGTGGGCATTACCAACGGCGCGGTCGACCTGGTTCAGATCGGCGACAGCAGGACCTACCTGATCAGAAACGCAAAGATTTATCAGGTCACGAAAGACCAGTCTCTGGTACAGCAACTAATCGACTCCGGCCAGATCTCAGCCGAAGAGGCAGAAACCCACGCATTGAAGAACGTGATCCTTCAAGCGCTCGGTGCGCAGAACGAGATCTACCCCGTAGCGGCACGTCTGACTCCTCAGCGTGACGACATTCTGATCATCTGCAGTGACGGGCTATCGAACAAGATAGATGGCGTCGATATGCAGACGATCGTATTCGACAACATCGACAGTCTCCAGGATGCGGCAACCGCGCTGGTCGACGAGGCCAATGAGCGCGGAGGCGAGGACAACATCACGGTCATCATTGCCCGGCTGACAGGCAGTGACCTTGACGAACCTTCCGACGAAGAGATCAGGCTCGAGTCTATCTCTCCTGAAAGCATCCACGACACTGCCGAACAGGACACCGCCGAGATTCTATAAATTTTGCTCTGATTTCTTAGTCCGACTGACGCCAGCCGTGGAGTTTTCTGGCTGCGCGTTTTACGTAAATCGAAGAACCTTCGACCCTGACTACCTCTACCTTCTCGCCCTCTTTCAGATCATCCTCGTCATCGATCGGAAACGCTTTCCAGGTGGAACCGTAGACATTTACCGAGGCTGCCTTCAAAGCGCCTTTGCTTCCTTTCTTGACCGTTCCTATCTGTCCCGGCAGCGTGTCGACGCCGGTCAGGTATTCTTCGTCGTTACCGAAAGGATTGTACTGGTAGAAGATGGTCCTCGACATTACTGTGAGCGCGGTCGCTACGATAACGAAGATAAGGAACTGAGCCAGCAGGCCCGCACCGAGGAACGATGCGAGGGCGGCGATGAGAGCCGCGATACCGAACCAGAACAGAACAAAGCCGAGCGTGAATATCTCGGCGATGATCAGAAGGACCCCAAGAATTCCCCAAATTATCCAAGCGTACTGTTCAATATCCATCAGCTAAAAACGGACGAAAGGCGATCTGAGTAAAGTATTGCAAGTATTTGCGGATTTGTCATTTTCCGGCGTGCCGCTACGCCGCTTCGAGGATTGAGGGCCACCGTTCCACCACACCTCGCCTTCGGCTTGTGTGGGGCTAGAAACATGACGTCCGCTTCGCGGACTTCCTGACTCTTGACTTCTGACTTCTGCTAGGCCCGTCGCTAGCGCTCCGGGTTCCCACTCCGTCTCCCGTCTCCTGTCTCCTGTCTCCTGTCTCCTGTCTCCTCAGCCACCGTCGTCGCTTTGGCGGCACAGGCGCGCGTGCTAATCTTCGGGATGTCACGCTGGGGTGGCGGAATTGGTAGACGCACAGGACTTAAAATCCTGCGCCCTTAGGGGCATGCGGGTTCGACTCCCGCCCTCAGCAAATATTCTATTTAAATGAGTTAAAAGAAACTGAAAGATAACTAGATCTAGCTAATACTTAACTCAAATGAGCTTTGGTGTGCCATTTAGTGTGCCAATCTCATTGAATTAGCTACTTTTTCCATTAAATAACATCTGCTCTATGTGCTCTGTAGCTTCTGCTTGCATGTTCGGTAAGACGTGAGAATAGACATCAAGAGTAAGGGCAATAGATGAGTGGCCCAACCTTTCACTGATAATCTTTGCATGAACTCCAGCCTTCAAGAGTAAAGTGGCATGCGTGTGTCTCAGATCGTAGAGCCTGAGGCCACTCAGACCAGCTCGTTTCAATACTCTCTTGAAAACTTTCGTTACGCTTGTGTGAGTCAACGGAGTTCCAATACTGGTTGGAAAGACGAGGTCGTTGTCTTCCCAATTCTCTGATCGTAGTCTTTCCTCAAGTTGATCTGCCCTGTGCTTCCTAAGATCTGCAATAAGAGAGTGGGGAAGGGGTAGAGTTCTCCGCGAACTATTTGTCTTAAGCTCTGAGAAATACCAGTCTTGTTTAGGTAGACGAATGAGTGCCCTCTTTACTGTGAGAGTCCGCTTTGAGAAATCTATGTCTTTCCACTTAACGGCAAGGTATTCTTGAGGCCTTAGGTCTGTCTAGAGTGCAAATGAGAAAAGTGGCTTCAACTACTCGTTAGCCATGTGTACACAAACCTTCTTCTTGATTAATTCATTGAATCCTGCTTCGTCCGCAGCTTTGTAAAGAATTTCTCTATCCTTTCGATCGACCTTTCCATCCTCGTTCAAGTCAGACGGGCAAACGTCTGCAGCGGCTCCGTATTGATGTCGACTAGTCGGTGAGTGGTTTGGTAGCGAGTCGTTGTGTGCTGGATTGCGGTATCCACTCAGAATCGTCAACGGCTTGGAACCTACGGCTGTTCTAACTTCTTCCAGTTGGCTCAGAAGTCCGTCCGTGATTACAGCCCAGCTGTAGGTTCCCGAGTTCAGTTCATCGAAGCTGAAATTAGCCGAAGACTTAGATTGAGTAAAGTCGCCCGGGCTTGGCACTGTCCTTGCTCTTGTAACATATTCATCTCGAAGAAGGTCTAGCTCAGCGATCGCAGAGACCCTTGATTCTTCTTGCTCTAGCGCTAATACTTGTGCGTTAAATTTTGCCACTGTTTCCAGCCGCCCACCTGAGAATTTGTAATCGACAAGTGTAAATCCCTTGACGATCCTATCTTGAGTCAAAAATTGACTGTGAGCGCTTTCAATACCTGCAACACCTGTCCCGCCCGTTGATGTGGTTTCAAATACATGCCGCGCGTCCTTTACCCTTCTTAAGGCGGAACGGAGGTTTCCTAACTCGCGCAAAGCATTGTCCCATACGAGCTCAATTCCCCTAATTAGCATCAGGATTCCATCTTTACGCGCTGGTAAATACTCATTATTGTACGCATTTGCAAATTCATAAAACGACGGTTCGCATCTCCAATGACCAAGGTCAGCGTGCCGGTCGTGTTCGTCAACAAGTTTCGACATCTGCTGTGCATCGGTTGAGTTCGCATCCGTAGTCCTCCCCAAACTTGCAAGCTTTTTCAGTATCGGAATTAACACAGTACGAATTTTTCGAATCTGTTTCCTATTCCACTCGTTTTGTTCGGCATTACATTGGGGGCCAACATCAGATACATCTATAAACGAAGTCCGTAACTGCCACTGCCCTTCCAACGAAGCCAACGGGAGTGTTAGCTTGATACTACCATCGTTGGATAAATCGGGTTTTTCGATTGTAGTTCCGGAGATGACCTCAGATTTCTTGGGCTCAAGCTCTTTACCGAATTCCCGCTCAAACTGTATCTTTGCGGCGGCTTCTCGTTCTCTTTCCTGTGCTAGGTAGCTTTTATTATTCTTCCACATAAACAAACTATGAGTTTTCCGTCCGAAATATTACCTCACGGACAGTGATTACCATTTAGGCGCAGCCAAGTAAAGGTTATCTGCCTGAATTTGGCGGAACCATGGGTTGAGTGAACTGCCCTTCATATATGGACCAGTCTGAAAGTCAGTATACCCGGCTTTTTTGGAAGTCGGGTATCTCTTCTTTTGGCATCACGGACTCCGGCCCCATAGACCTTCTTGCAGAAACTCTTTGAAGCCGGAGGAAAGGAACCGAAGAGAACTAAACTGCCTTTCGCGAAACCACCGATTCATCAGAAGTTATCCGAAGACAAGCGAAGTAGTACCAAGTACTCTTAAGGAGTTAAAATCCTGCGCCGTTACGGGCAGCCGGGTTCGACTCCCGCCCTCGGCAGCAGGCAATCGGCTTTTCAAACTTCCTTCTTTGGCGCTCCTGCCCAAGCGATTTCTTTTCACCACGTTTCAGATCGAACTTGTTTGCTTCAACGCGAGTCGACATTCAGCCTGCATTCCAGGCAACGAGTTCCCGCAAAAAATCAGAGTAGTTCCGTCCCGGCGACAAAGGGCCTTCAGGAGACGTATTTATGGGACTACGAGACTATCATCAGAAAACTGTAAAGGGACGAATTCAGGGAATGCTCGACCGGAGCTGGTACATAGGAGGCTGGCCTAAGAAAGGCTATATCAAGAGATTGACGTACCCTTCAACCTCTGCCGGTGACGGAGCTGCGGTATGGGTCGCGAGCACGCTCTGGCACCACTACAAGACGGTTGACGGCCTTACATTTCCGCCGAAAGTCGTAAAGGTGTGGGACTGGGGATGGAAGTACATAGGAGTTTCAAAGGCACCTTTCGGAAAATCCCGTCACGGTGACGTCGATCTGATGATTGGCGAGAAAGCGAAATCCCGGAAGATCAAGTTCAGGATCAGGCCGATAAGCAAGGACCTGTACGAGACCTCTATTATCGAATGGAAGTCGGGAAAGGCGAACCCCGTGAAGGTTCTTTGGGCATCAACGACTGAAGAAGGGACGAACTGGCATTACATATTCTTCAGCTACGAGAAGAATCCGTACTTTCCATAAGACCCGGCTTTACGGACCTACCTTGTAGAAATGAAGCAAAAGGAGAATTAAATGACTATACGAACCAGCCTGATAGTGTCTTTGGCAGCTGCCGCTGCATTGGTGCTCGAGGTTCTGTTCTTTTCGCTATTCGTTTTCGCTTCGTTCTGTGCACCTGAATCCGAGTGGATGGGCACAGCGGCTTTTGCTGTTGTTTGGATTCTCGGAGTAACTTTGTCGGTTATTGTCCTGGCGCCGTTATCAGCAGTCATCGGCCGCTTCGCAGGCAAGCAAAAGCTGGCCATCCACATATTCCTCGCGAGTCTGTTTGTGGCTACGGTTTTCATCGGTACCTTGATGTTCGCCTCCGTCCCGGAAACGGCGCATCCGGCGGAATTGAAGCCTTGCGAAGCTCCGTTAGAGGCAGGATCGTGAGAACCGGATCGTTAAGATCGCCGAACAAGGGCGAACATATCGATCAATTTCAAATGTCCTTGATCAGCGCCGTGCACCTTTATAACTACGATCTGGATTATGACAGACCTAATGCAGGTTTCTGCGAGAGGCACCGATACCCGATCTGCTAAAAGGATCACAACATGAAATTCGACATGCCATTTGTCCATCAGGCGAGCCAGGTGCTCTGCTGGGAGGCCTGTGCGCAAATGATGTGGATGTGGAAGTTTCGAAAGACTCCTGACGATAGGTATTCTCGAATCGTAGACCAGTTCAAGAAAGTCAATTCCGGAATGGACTGGCACTCGCTCAGTCACAACATTTACGTACCTCTGGGAATGCAGAATAAATTCAATGCTTCCCCGGGCGATCTTAGGTCCGTTCTCAAGACCAGTCCGGCCTTGATCACCCTTCCCTTCATTCCTTCAAGAGGCGGCATGAGTCTTGGCCGAGGCTCGGGACACGCGGTGATAGTTCTCGAGCTAAATGCCTCGACGCAGAATTACGTGGTCGTGGACCCGCTGACGACTTACTCTTCGGGAAAGGTCATGTCCCGGGCCTACGCGCTGAAACAATTCTCACGGACAGTGGATTCGAGCCTTGGAAGCTATATCTGGTATTGGGACTCTGGGCCATACTAAACCCTCGAGATCACTAGAGAATGGCCCTTGGGACGATACGAACGACGAAGCGCGGGCTGCCGGTATCTATGGCAATCTTGCGATAGATCCAATGAATCCGCTGAAGGCGTCGGACGACTGACAGCCGCTGATCCGGCTGAATTCGGCCTTTCGCGAATACGTTCGCGCCGATCTCGAAGGCTTCGCCGAAGCCCCAGTATTTCCGAAGATTCCTGTTTTGGTATTACAATCTTCCAACTTCCCGGGCGAGCCACGTTCTTGGAAGGGGACAATTTTCGACAGATCGTGGGCTGACAAAGACTTGGTCTGAAGAAACAACGAACGCAAGCTTTGCCGGAGAGGCACGACTCCCGAACATAACAGTAGCTTAGGATAAACTCGCAAGATCAGAATTAGTCCGTTCCCATGGGCAGCAGTAACGACCAGCAAATCAGGTTCTGTAGAACTTCGGACGACGTAAGCATCGCTTATGCGACCGTAGGTGAAGGCCCGCCCCTCGTTAAGGCAAGCAATTGGTTGAGCCACCTTGAGTTCGACTGGAAGACGCCGATCTGGAGGCCCTGGATAGATGAGTTATCGAGGGAACATATGCTCGTACGGTACGACCAGCGCGGATGCGGCTTGTCGGACTGGAAAGTCGACGAACTGTCCCTGGACGATTGGGTCCGCGACCTAGAAGCGGTCGTGGACGCTTTGGAGCTGGAGTCATTTCCCCTTCTCGGAATCTCTCAGGGAGGTCCGGTTGCGATCAGGTACGCAACACTACACCCCGAACGGGTTTCGAAGCTGATTCTTTACGGCAGCTACCTGTGCGGAGCAATGCACCGCGATCTTTCTGACCGTTACAAAAGAGAGTTCGAAGTTTTGGTTGGGCTTATGGAAGTCGGCTGGGGAAAGGACTCCGCTGAATTCAGACAGGTGTTTACCTCGCTCTTCGTACCGGAGGGGGATCGGAATCTTCAGGAATCGTTCAATGAACTGCAGAGAGTTTCAGCATCGCCAAAGAACGCAGTGATGAGTTTCAGGGCCTTTCATGAACTCGACGTTCGCAAGATCGCCGAAGAACTGGATGTCCCCACTTTGGTCCTGCACGCAGACAATGACCTTCGGGTGCCCTTCGTTGAGGGAAGACATCTCGCCTCTACAATTCCAGGCGCCAAATTTGTCCCGCTCAGCGGCAGGAATCATCTGTTGCTTGAGTCGGAACCCGCATGGCAATCGTTTCTGGAGGAGATAAGGGTATTCCTCGGTGTTTCTTCGAAACGTTCACAACCTTCCTCTCAACAGATGACCCGCCGCTTGTCGGACCGCGGAGGTTCGGATTCGCCTGTGAACCGATCAGCCGTGCGTATGGCTCGGTCCCCGAATATCACCGAGGGTCAGACAATCCTTCAGTACAAAGTTGAACAGAAGATAGGTGAAGGCGGCATGGGCGTCGTCTACAAGGCGAGAGACCTGAAGCTCGATCGCGAGGTGGTATTGAAGTTCCTGCTCGGTTACTCGAACGCGGGTGAGAGCCTGTTGCAAAGATTTCTTCGGGAGGCAAAGGCCGCAGCGTCACTCGACCATCCGGGAATCTGTGTCATATATGAGATCGAAGAAACAGAAGACAACATTCCTTTCATCGTTATGCCTTATTACAAGGGCTGTACGCTTGAACAGATCATCGAACGAGGCAATGTTCCGGTTAATGAGATTATTGACCACGCCATTCAGATCGCAGAGGCACTTTCCGCCGCCCATCGTGCGGGTATCGTTCATCGGGACATAAAGCCGGGCAATGTCCTTGTTACGGAAAATCGGCAGGTCAAGATTCTTGATTTTGGCGTTGCCAAGGTCGCCGGTGCAGATCAGACAAAGGCCGGAACCTTGCTTGGCACGGCGGCATATATGAGTCCGGAGCAGGCTTCCGGGGGAGATGTAGATAGTAGAACTGATCTGTGGGCGGTAGGAGCATTGATGTATGAAATGGTCACGGGTAATCAGCCTTTCTCCGGGAATCACCTAGCTGAAACCATCGCAAACATCATAAACAATGAGCCGGAACCCGTTTCAACATCGGCAGCCAAGACACCAGAAGGACTCGTATCGATCATTGAGGACCTGCTGTCGAAACAAGTTGATTCAAGAATCCAGACCGCGGAAGAACTAGTTGCTCGCTTAAACGCTGTTCAGCCTGAAACGTGAATAGAAAAGGACTGAGCACACCGAATGGTCGGCCTGCATCGGACCAACAAGTGCCCACAACAAATGAGCCTCTTGTTTCCCGGATTGGTTTGAATTGCTTACTGCCTTCTTCAATTGCCTATCTTTCGGACTGCCGAGCCTATCCATTTGAACGGTTTCTTTATCACGTTGAAAGGCTTCTTTATGACGCCGAACGCTTTGGATTCGAAGGATCGTTTCTTCTTGGGAGGCGGTGCGGTAGGCTTTGCCCCAGTCACCGGAGCGTCTTCGTTCGGGAGCAGCTTTGCTGAGGGATCTTTGGTATCGGGGGGCTCGTGCCTTGGGACGTAGATTATCGTGTCGGGAAAGCGCGACTTGAAGTCGAGAGCGGGAGCGTCAATTTTTACTGGCGTAGCGTTCCTTGACCTGGCAGGCGCCGGTTTGTAGATGGATTTCGAAGAAGAACTACCGACCTGTCCAAGTTCGGTTTCAGTCCCTTCAGTCTGCGGCTTTTCCTCGGCCGTCAAGAGCTCAAAAGAAGGCTTTTGCCTGACCATCTGCTCCGCCGGACTTGGAATCATGGTTTGAGCGAGTTCGGGACCGACGGCGTCGAACTGCATCATCCAGATGAACGCCACGTCGAGGACTACAACCAACGCGATCCCTAAAACCAACTTCCTCATCTCAAACCTTTCCCCCTGTTAAACCTGACCAAAACTCTTTAAAAGTATACCGCGATTGCTTCGCGTTCCCAAGGGCTTGTTTTCGATGTCGTCAACAAAGTAGTTTTGATTGGAAGGCAGTGAATCGTGTCAGCTCATCTTGTATTTCGAAGTCGTTGTGCGACATTATCCGATACAAGCTTTCACATTCGATCACGACCCCTTAAGGAACTCCGACCGAGATCGGACACACCCAGATGAACCAGGAACAGTACATCAACCTGATCAGAAATATCGAGCCAAAGGCCCGAAACAATCCCGACGGTTACCGCTGGCGGGTCTTCCTTCTCGCCGTGCTCGGATATGCGTATATTATCGGGATCGCGCTGCTGCCGCTGTTGATCGTTCTTGCCGTCGTGGCTGTTGTCTTTATAAGTCCCGCAGTCTTCTGGATCCTCGCCAAGTTGCTTGGCAAGTTCGTCTTCCTTCTCCTTGCAGCCGTCGGAGCAATATTCGCCGCCTGCTGGGGCGCTATGAGTTCATTTCGAAGGGATGTCGCAATGCCCGATGGCACGCCGATCGCGAAACAGGAATTCCCGGAACTTTTTGGATTGCTTGAAAATATAAGAAAGGTCATCAAAGCGCCTTTGCCGGATGTTGTTCTGATCGACAGCGGCTTTAACGCTTCGGTGATGACCATACCGAGGTTTTTCGTGTTCGGGTCAAAGACTGTTCTCACCTTGGGGCTCCCCCTGATGGAAGCTCTTTCGGTAGAACATTTCCGCGCTGTACTAGCTCACGAGATGGGCCACATTTCGAGGCGACACGGCAGGTATTCCGGATGGATCTATCAACTCCGCGCCACGTGGGCTCATTTCCTGGAAGAACAGGAGATCAATGGTTCAAGTAGCATAGCGTTCCTGTATACGCGTTTCGTGAATTGGTACATGCCATTCTTCAACGCTTACTCATTTGTCCTTGCGCGGGAACAGGAACGCGAGGCAGACAGCATGGCGGCCGAGATGTACGGCGCGACAACAATGGCCGAGTCGCTCGTCGTCACCCACCTGAAAGAGGCGCACTACGGCGAATTGTTTTACAAGAACATTGCTGAAGGAGCGAGAAGCAGAAGTATTCCGCCGAAGGACCTTTACTCCGGCCTCTGCAATTCACTGCGACAGCCGATGGTCGAATCCCGCGATTCCGTCGTGCTGAGAAATGCATTGAGTGCAGTCACAGACTACTCAGACACCCATCCTTCACTTGCCGAACGGCTTGGACTTCTAGGATACGAAACGAGCAACAACGGGAATCCGAATTCACTTCCGGACAGCACAGGGCCAAGCGCAGCCGAGCATTTTCTCGGCGAATACGCGGTCCGGCTGGGAGAACAGTTCGATACGCAGTGGGAGATCGAACTCGGTGCAAACTGGCGGGAAGCACATCAGCACTGGAAAGAGCTGAATGCGCGAGCCGAGGAACTTCGTACAAAGTACGAAAATGGAACTGCGACTACGGACGAGGTTTTTGAGCTTGCCGATATGATTGCTTCTCAGCCTGGTGAAGCGGAAGAAGGGAAGAAGATTCTCAAGTACGTTCTCGAAAAAGAGCCCGAACACGTCGGTGCCAAGTTCACGCTCGGATCGTTGCTTCTGAAAGATCGGGACGATGAAGGCGTCCGGCTGATAAATGAAGCAGCGGCTTCTGACTTCGCCCTGACCCCTTTCGCATGCGACATTCTGTATTCGTATTTCAACTCGACCGGACGCGGCGAGGAAGCACTGCGCTACATAAGGAAGTCGGACAGCTTTCAGGAAACGCTTGAGCTTGCAGAGTTTGAAAGGTCGACAGTTTCTGCGGACGACGCGTTCACAAATCACTCGATTGTCAGCGAACAACTTGAAAAGATACGAACAAAGTTAGGGTATCACGAAGAGATCTCTGAGGCGTATCTTGTTCAGAAGGAAGTCCGGCATTTTAAGGAACACCCTCTACACATACTCTGCCTTCTCACGGACAAGGTCAGCAAGAAGAAAGCGGACCTCGTGCGCGAGGTTGTCGGCGGACAGGTGGAACCTTTCGACATCTACCTCATAATGACTCTTGAGGCCCAGCCTTACGAGATCAGGATGAACGTCGAGGCAGTGGAAGGCGCCTTGATATACAAGAGTGCTTGAAGGCTGGAGCGGATTGCCGATCTTCTATTTTCGTGACTTGAACGAACTAAAAAACTTTCTACGATTGAGTCTCCGATCCCGAGCGGAGGCTCCTCGCCCAGTTGAGCAGCGCTACTGAGGAAACGGCCATTGTAGAGGCTAGAAAGTTGAATAAAATATCCACCGGGTCGAACACGCGGTCCGGGATGAATATCTGAGCGCTCTCGTCGATCACTCCGACCAGTGAAGCGATCACGATCGCGAGTAAGAAAGGCAGCGGCACTCGTCCGCCAGATCCCTTTCGTTCCTTGAGTGCTTCATAAATGAAAACGGAAAGCACGCCGAATTCGATTAGGTGGCTTCGCTCCGGGATTGTCAGCCTGAGGAAAAACATCAGGTACACGGCCGAAATTCCGATCGCTATGCCAACCTCGAACCCTCCGGGCCGTGTTCTTAGACCCTGGGTAAGAACTGTAACGGCAACCAGAAGCATCCCGAGAACGAAAAAAACGGCGGCGACGCTCTGCGGAACCCTTATCGAGGCGAGAACGCTTCCAAGTCCGAGTGTCGACAGGATCGCCGCTAAGACCAAGAGCGTCCATATCCACAGGCGGCGTTCACGAACTGATTTAAAGAACTTCGTTTCAGTCAAAGCGTTTTCAATTAGATGTGACTTTTGCCCCAGCTATGAGGTGAAGGAGTCGCAAAGCCTCTCCTACTCCGGACTGCGCCTCGGGCTGGTCCAGGGCCAACAAATGCCCGTCCATGATTTGGCCTCAAATGATAACTCATCACGTAAACGGCGTGCGGCAAATCACAGATCTTCACCCCTGACATCTGACTCCCGTCTCCTGTCTCCTGTCTCCTGTCTCCTGTCTCCCGTCTCCCGTCTCCTGTCTCCTGTCTCCTGCCTCCTGCCTCCCGACTTCTGACTCCTGACTTCTGTTATCAGTCCCCCTCCAGTTCGAGAACCATCAATGAATGATCGCCTTCGGTAGAGATGGTCCTGAATCCAACTCGTTCATAGAGCTTTTTCGCCGGATTGTTCTCCGCTACCGAAAGGCTTAGAGCCGGATAGCTTTGCCGAGCCGTAACGATCAACGTCTCAAGCAGCCTGGTCCCGACTCCCAGCCCTCTTGCCTCGGGGACCGTCGCGATGGCTATCTCGGGAGTCTCGTAATCATAGAATCCATATCCCTGTCCGTCTTCATCTGCGAGCCTCGCCCACACTGCACCGAGCAGATTTTCATCCTCGTCGGTCGCTACGAAGCCGAAATCCCCGTTTCGTCCCCATTCCTCGATATACCATGCAAGGTCCGGTTCATCGAGCATCTCTCTTTTCATATCGGAAGCATCCGGTTCGGAGAGCAGGGTCTGGAACAGCATATCCCTGAGAATTGCTCTGTCGCTCCGCGCTACGGGTCGCAAAATGATCTCCTTGAAGCCCTTAGCCATACTTCTACTAGCTAGTCTACGGATTTCTTCGGCAGATAATCTTCGGGTATGGCATTCCCGCGCCGCTCGGTGTCATAGATCCAGCTGATTATCCACCATCGCTCGCCGTCGTAGAAAAGCTGGATGTTGTTGATACCACGGGCGAACGGTTCACCGTTCGGCTTTTCGCTTGCAGCATAAGTGCTCCAGACGTTTGCTATGTTACCGAAGCGTTCTGTTCGCCGATGGATCTCCCATTCGTAGAAGCCACTCTCTCTAGGCCCGCCAAACCGGTCGTAATACCCTTTGAGGGACATCGTGGATAACCGTGCCCCACCCTGTTCGCTGACCGAGGCGATCGATATGAGAGCAGTTGAATGATGAAGTGACGCGTCACGCTCGAAATCAGGCGCCTCACCGGCAGGCCCGGAGATCACTTCATAGTAAGCCTTGATGATCCCGTCTATCGTTCCAACGTCATCCTTACTTTGCGCATTGACCGTCGCAGCGACTGCGACGACGACCAGAAAATGGCCGGCCAGTTTCGAAATCGAGTATAAGCGTGTTCCGAACCTACCATGTTTTTTCATAGTTAAGACCAATCGTTTGTAAATCCTGCGCGCCCGGCGTCAGGTATAGAATAGTAAAGGCCGCTTTCCAACATTAAAGAAGCAAAGAGAGAAAGGATATTCGAAAAGCGCAGGACTGAAAAGGCTAACTTCTACACAGGACGGGCTACCGCGGAAGTCACGAGATCGAGTCCCTGGGTTTAACGAAGAAAAGGCTGCCGTAACTGACAGCCTTCCACCCTTTGAATCCGGTGAATTTAATGTAGAAGCGGCCAGGCCAAAGACAGGTCGCCGGCCCTCAGTTTCTAAGTGGAAATGTAGCAGATCTGTTCGAATCTGCCTGTGGACTGGTAGTTAGGGCCTACGCTTAGTTCTCTCAGCACTCCGCCCCACGGATCGAGATAAACCACATTGCCGCTGCCCGATACCTTGGAAGCAACTATAAAATGTCCTCCTCTGCGCGTTCCGCCGCTGTACCAGCCCAAAAGAATGATGGCCGGCGTCGTTGTCCCCAGTTTCGATTTGTTGACCGTTGAACCCGGCGAAAAAGTCGTGGTAGTCGTTTTCAGTCCTTCGTTCCTTAGCGCTTGCGAGACCTGATTCATGAAGGTCCCGGCGACAGAGAACATATTTCCAAAGGTGTTCTGATTGTTCTGATGGGCTCTTGGGTCAAAACAAACGGGCGCGGAGGGCTCGGGGAGCCATACCATCCCTTGAACAACCTGTCCGTAGATCCTCCAGGCCAGCGCCCATTCCTCTTCTGCAAAACTCATCTGAAATGCCTGGCCGCGAGCCATCCATATACTTGCTACTGCGCAGGAAGCAGCCTGCTGCTGTGCCCAGATCTGGTGCGTGTAGTTGTCACTGTCATTCGAAAGTACTATCGACATCGAAGATTCTCCTTCAAGTAGTTTAAATATTTGTCCGATGCCTGCCGATCAGATCTTTAATCGCTGTTTAGATCAGCCTTTGTCAGTCTGGGCGGGAATTGGTCCGCTGACAATTCCTTTACGGCTTCGGTTCATAACTACCACGTTTGACTCAGCGCGGATCGGTTTTTTGCGATGCCGTGCTGAAGTTCATTCAGGAAAAATACTCCTATTTGAACCGAATGTCGCCGAAAAAATTCGTCATCAAAGAAAAAGAATAAGGCGCTTTCCGGTCACCGGGATCGATGACCGAAAAAGCGCCGCAGTCGTGGTGTCGTTTGTTTGTCTGGGCCTAGGGAATCCTCTCTCGATCCTCCGCACCTCCGTACTTGTCGAACCAGGCAAGAATATGCGCGACCTTTGCCATAAGGTGGCTCGGCCGTGCGGCGATTCCGTGCGAAGCTCCCGGGATTCTAACCATCACCGAATCGATCTTTCTTAGCTTCAACGCTGTATAGAACTGCTCGCTTTCCGAAATGGGGGTCCGGAGATCTGCTTCTCCAGTAAGTAGCATCGTCGGCGTCTTTACGTTTCCGACCAGTGAGAGAGGTGAACGCCTCAGATAAGGTTCGGGATCGTCCCAGGGGAAACCCGGGAACCAATACTTGTAGTAGAAGTTGGTGTTGTCCGAATTTAAGACAAAGCTGTACCAGTTTATGACCGGTTTTGCGACAACCGCTGCTCGAAAGCGATCCGTCTTGCCGACAATCCACGCGGACAGAACGCCGCCGCCGCTGCCCCCGGTAACAAAAAGGCGGTTTTGGTCGACAAACCCCTTTTCGATCATTGCGTCGACACCAGAAATAAGGTCGTCGTAGTCGTTGCCGGGATAGTTGTGGTGGATGAAGTTTGCGAATTCCTCGCCGTAGCTCGTGCTTCCGCGGGGATTCGTGTAGAGAACTACGTATCCTTTTGCGGCCATCAACTGTAGTTCAGCCGTGAACCTGTCCCCGTAATCTGCAAAAGGCCCGCCGTGGATCTCAAGGATCAGTGGATACTTCCTGGAAGGATCGAAATCGGGCGGAGTAATATACCAACCCTGGATCTCTATGCCGTCGTGCGACGACTTGTACACGATCTCTTTCACTTCACCAAGCCGTCTGGCACTTAGCAGGTCTGCATTTAGCTCGGTAAGTATCCTGGTTTCGCCTTCCGGTGTCACGATCGCAACGTCTCCCGGACGCGCCGGACCTGTGACGGTGAAGGCGATAGTCCCGTTCCTGCTGACCGAAACCGGTCCGGAGCCGCCATATGGCCGGCCGTTCGAATTAGAACCGTAGTTTTCAGCAAGGACCTTTACCCTTCCTGATCCGTCAATCGAAGCTACCTTCGAATTTCCGCGGTCAGAATAGGTAAAGTTCCAGGTCTTGGTTCCAGGATTCCAGGTGGGCGATCCGGCGGACCGGTCTAGTCCGGAAGTCAGTATCTTTGTGGAGCCATCCTTCGCCCTCAGGTAGATCTCTGTGTTTTGATATCCGAGCAGTTTGTCGTCAAACCCCAGGTACGCGATCGACCCGTCCGGCCCCGCTTCAGGGTTCGTGTCGGGCCCGAACCTGTCGGTCAAAGCTTCGATCTTTCCGTTCTCCATAGAAACCCTGTAAAGCTCTGAATTCCTAGGCTCATCGTCACGATTCGGATTTCTGTTGGACGAGATCACGATCGACCTGCTGTCGTCTCCCCACGCGATTCCGCCACCGTGATCGAAGTCCCCGCTTGTCATCTGACGAGGCGTGCCGCCGTCGGCGCTTAACACGAACAGATGTGAGTAGCCGTACGGCAGGAATCCCCGCCCGTCTGCCCTGTAAACAAGCCGATCGATCACTTTCGCGCCTTCCGCCCATTTCGCCCCTTCGGGCTGTTTTGGCAGCTTTGCAATTGGCTTAGTCGAGTCAGGAACCCGCATAAAGAACGCAATCTTAGAGCCGTCAGGCGACCAGGCAACTCCAGAAGGAGATTGCGTGAGGTTGGTGAGCCGCCCTATCTTCCCGGTGTCTGCCCAGTAGCAGAAGATCTGTGAACGGCCGCTTGCGTCACTTGTGACAAATGCCAGCTTCTTTCCGTCAGGAGACCAGCGAGGCGAGAAAGGGTCGGAATATTGAGCATCGGGAAGAAACGGCTGGTTGGAAAGTCCTTCCCCGACCACCCAAAGATCAGATCTTCTCCGGTCGGTCATTATGTCGTAGTAGTTCCTTACGTACACGATCGAGCGGCCGTCAGGAGAAATCTGAGGGTCACTGGCGAACTCAAACTCGAAAACGTCCTCTAACTGTAGAGAACCCTTTACATCTTGCGCGGAAGACGCGGCTGAGAATACCAGCAGGAGTTGGGCGGCAAACACGAACAGATTTGCGTACACCCGATTCAGCGGTCGGTAATGATTCATTTTCTACTCCGGAGATAGTGTGAATGGGATTTGAAGACAGGTTACCACAGTTGTGTAAGGCAGCTTACAAAACGAAGCATCCCATTTCGTAATCGACTCACACGATAATGTTCCGGCTTGTATCGGAACATTCGCAACCGGGATTCTAGATCGACTATTTTCTTTGCGCTTTTCCCAATTTATGCCGTTCGCAATTCCTTGGCATGGTCATTGCTTCTCTTACACAACGTTGTAAGAGATATTTGAACGGCGAGAACGGAGGTCACAAATGCCTGACAGCCGGTTTTCGACCAAAGTACTTACAGCGAGTCTTTCTTTGATCTTTGCAATCAGTTCTCAGGTTTTAGCACAGGACCCGGAAGCGGATCCGGAATTTTTCGGATTGCCGGCTGGAACAGAGATCGTGGTCAGTATGGACAACGAGATCAACTCAATGTCCGCGTCGGTGGACGACACATTTACTGTGACGGTCTCTGAGCCGGTCGAAGTCGACGGAGAGATAATGCTTCCGGTCGGCACCATCATTGAAGGCCGGGTCCTGAATGCAGCAAAAGCTGCTTACGGACGCAAGGACGGAGTGCTGGAGGTGGAGTTCCAGACTCTGTACCTGGAAAGGGGCAGGAAGCGGGCGATCAAAGGCACTCTCGAACGCGAAGCACCGGAAGATGACGATCACTTCGACGTCATCGCAATGCTCGGCGG
Organism: Acidobacteriota bacterium; assembly: GCA_003385635.1. Classification (GTDB taxonomy): domain Bacteria; phylum Acidobacteriota; class Blastocatellia; order Pyrinomonadales; family Pyrinomonadaceae; genus Aridibacter. Next base: position 2,259,527 of record QQUY01000001.1, read on the forward strand.
TGGAGCAGCGGGCGGCGTCGCCGGATCGGCAGCCGCAAAGGGGAAAGGGGCCTTGATCGGTACGGCAATAGGAGTCACTACCGGACTCGGCGCAGTTCTGCTGCGGAAAGGAAAAGACATACGAATACTTGAGAAAGAAAACTTTCGGGTACGGCTGACACATTCGGTGTCGCTGCCTGCCCGGGGCTACTAGAGAAATCGAGTTAGGTCGTTGGAGAACGATTCTCAATCGACCTTAATGAGGAAGTCCGATGTGAAGGGGAGAGCGCATCGGGCTTTTTCATTTTAAAGCTCTTGACACGCCACAATGCCGCCGATATAACTTATCGAAATCTCAGTGCGTTCGGACTTCCTGTCCGTCTTTATTTCTATTGAACTCGATCGCAAATGATGGTCAACGCGATCGCCGGGATTTTTCACAATGACAATTTCGAGACGGAATTTTATACGCTACTCAGGGTTCGCGCTTGGTACGCTGGCATTGCCCAGCTGGATCTACTCAGCGCGGATCGGCGAGTTTACTTCGAGTACGGTCGATAACGACTCTCTGGCCGACATCGCCCTTGCGGAAGCAAAAAAGGCAGGCGCCACGTATGCCGACATCAGGATCAATACGTACCGCATCGAGTCCGTCGGGACCAGGGAAAAACAGGTCCAATTCGTTTCAAAAGGGGAAAACTCCGGCTTTGGAATCCGGGTCCTGATCGATGGCACCTGGGGATTTGCTGCAAGCCCGGACGTAAGCGAGGCCGAGGTGAAGAGAGTTGCAGGGGACGCGGCCGCGATAGCGAAGGCTAACTCGGTGTTCAACAAGAACAAGATAGAGCTTGTACCGGCGGAGAAGGCGGTCGGAGAGTGGAAAACCGAGTTCAGGATCGATCCCTTCGAAGTGTCGATAGACGAGAAGATCGAGTTTCTTCTGAATATGAACGAGGCAGCCCTGTCGGTGAAGGGCGTTTCTTTTGTCAACTCGTCGATGGCCTGGGTGAACGAGCAAAAATTCACTGCGACGTCGGACGGGAGCAGGATCACGCAGTACCTGATCCGCGGCGTTCCGAGTTTCAGCGTTACTGCGATCGACAGGGCGAAGGGGGATTTTCAGACCAGAAACTCGCTTGCCCAGGGAAGCGGTTCCGGGTGGGAATACACCAAGGACTATGACTGGATCGGCGAGGCAAAACAGGCAGGTGAGGAAGCGGTAGGCAAGCTGGGCGCAAAGCCCGTTGAACCTGGAAAATACGACCTCGTACTTCATCCGTCACATTTGTTCCTGACTATTCACGAATCCGTCGGGCACTCGACAGAGCTAGATCGCGCGCTGCTCTGGGAGGCGAACTATGCCGGCACAAGCTTCCTGACCCCCGACAAGACGAACAAACTTCAGTTTGGCTCAAAGATCGTGAATTTTGTCGCCGACCGCACACAGAAAGGCGGGTTGGCGACCGTGGGCTGGGATGACGAAGGTGTTCCCGGCCAGGAATGGGATATTGTAAAGGACGGCCGCTTCGTCGGCTGGCAGACCACCCGCGACCTCGCACCTTTCATCGGTGAAAAGACGTCGCGCGGATGTCTTTACGGTGACAGCTGGAACAGCGTCCCGTTTCCCAGGATGCCGAACCTTTCGCTTTCTCCATCTCCTAAAGATACAAAGACTGAAGAGCTAATTGCGGATGTCGAAAAAGGGATCATGATCCACGGCCGCGGCAGCTATTCGATCGACCAGCAAAGATACAATTTCCAGTTTGGGGGACAGACCTTTTGGGAGATTGAAAAGGGCAAGGTGAAGGGGATGCTTCGGGATGTCGCCTACCAGTCCCGTACAACCGATTTCTGGAATGCCTGTGACGGTCTCGGCGGGAAGTCGACGTATGAGCTTCCCGGAACTTTCAACGACGGAAAGGGGGAGCCTGGACAGTCGAACGCTGTTTCACACGGATGCCCGACCGCGAGATTTAGAGACATTGATGTGCTGAACACCGCTTCGTAGGGCCTCAGCAGAACGGAGAACGGAATATGCTCCTTTCGGAAAAGGAATCAAGAGAAATCGCCCACAAGGTACTGAAACAGGTCAAGGCCGACGATGCACAGGTATCGGTCTCCAGCGACAAGACGTCTCACCTGCGCTTTGCACGCAACGCGTTCCTGACAAGCGGAACGACGACCGAGCGTTCGGCTTCGATAACGGTATGGATCGAAGGAAAACGCGGTTCTTCGTCAACCACGGACTTTAGCGAATCAGGGCTCAAGGGAATGGTTGAGCAGGCCCAAAAGGTCGCTGAGATCTCGCCGGTCGACCGTGAATACCTTCCAACGCTCGGCCCTCAGAAGTACAAACCGGTCGAGGGTTTTGCGGAGAACAGCGCGGATGTCGAGTATGACTCCAGGGCCAGGTCGATAGCCAGGATCCTGGATATGAGTGCAAGCAAGAAGGTGATCTCTGCCGGTTTTCATCAGAGCAGAGCACAAACATCTGCATTCGCGACAAAGAACGGAAACTTTGGCTATGAACGCGAAACCGTTGCAAGTCTCTCCGTTACCGCGAGGACGCCGGACGGTTCCAGTTCGGGCTACTTTCAGAGGAGCAGCGTTGACATAGGTGATCTAGACACCGAGGGGATTGCGGCGCAGTCGATCGAGAAGTGTCTGACCGGCCGGTCTGCGAAAGAAATGGATCCCGGCGAATACAGTGTAGTTCTTGAACCTCAAGCCGTTGGAGACCTTCTTGGCCGTTTGATCTTCCAGTTCGATGCCCGGAGCGCGGAGGAAGGACGCAGTCCGTTCTCGGCTTCAGGCGGAAAGACGAAGATCGGTGAGAAAATCTTTGATTCGCGGTTGAACGTCTACTCGGACCCGTGGGATACGCGGGTGCCCGGCTCGGCGAACGCCCAAGGCGGCATACCGGCCGAAAAGATCTATCTGGTTCGCGAAGGAGTCCTGCAAAACCTGATATACAGCCGGTTTTGGGCGAAGAAAAGCGATAAGGAACCAACGTCCGGCCCCGTGAATATGATCATGGAAACGACCGCCGAACCGGCGAGCGTTGAAGCAATGATCTCGTCGACAAAGAAGGGACTGCTGATCAGCAGGTTCTGGTACATACGTTCGACTGATCCGCGGACGGCCAGCGTCACGGGGCTGACGCGAGACGGCGTCTGGCTTATCGAAGACGGTAAGATCAGACATCCTGTGAACAACTTCCGATTCAATCAGTCGATGATCTCGATGCTGGCAGGCGACAATGTCGAGATGATCGGCGGGTCGGAGCGTATCGGAGTCGGCAATGCTTCATTGCTTCCTGCATTGAGGCTCAGATCATTTAACTTCACCTCGCGATCCGAAGCGGTTTAGGTGATCAGGAACTCGAGTTTCTCAGACGGCTCGCGCGGTACCTTTCCGGCGGGCCTTCCTTTTGCCGTTTGAACGATCGTGTGACAGAATTACTTTTCTTTTTACAACCACTATTTGATCAGAGAGGAATACCAAATGGCTCGTAGGAACAAAGTTACGGTCGTTGGCGCGGGGAACGTAGGCGCGACGGCTGCCCATTGGATCGCCAGTAAAGAGCTGGCAGATGTCGTGCTTGTCGATATCGTTGAAGGAACACCGCAAGGCAAGGCGCTCGACTTGGCGCAGGCCGCACCGATCGACGGTTTCGACGTAAAGCTTGTCGGCTCGAACGGATATGAAGCGACGGCCGATTCGGACGTGGTGATCATTACGGCCGGCCTTCCCAGAAAGCCCGGTATGAGCCGGGACGACCTCTTGAAGACGAATTCGGATATCGTCGGCTCGGTCACGGAACAGGTCGCCAAATACTCGCCGAACAGCTTTATCATCATCGTTTCCAATCCGCTTGACGCGATGGCGCAGGTCGCTTTCAGGCGATCCGGATTTCCAAAGAACCGTGTAATGGGGATGGCCGGCATCCTTGATTCTGCCCGTATGCGCTGTTTCCTGGCCGAAGCTTTGGACGTTTCGGTCGAGAACGTCACTGCTTTCGTACTCGGCGGACACGGAGACACAATGGTCCCGCTGCCGCGGTATTCGACTTGCGCGGGTATTCCGGTGACAGAGCTGCTTAGTAAGGAAACGCTGGATGCGATCATCGACAGAACAGCCAACGGAGGAGCCGAGATCGTAGGCCTCCTTAAGACCGGGTCTGCATTCTACGCACCCTCGCTCGGCGCTGTCGAGATGACCGAATCGATCCTGAAGGACAAGAAGAAGATCCTTCCATGCGCCGTGTTCCTGGAGGGGGAATACGGGATCAACGATCTTTTCGTCGGAGTGCCAGTCAAACTAGGCAAGAACGGCGTTGAACAGATCATCGAGATCTCACTCACCAATGACGAACGTTCCGCGATTCAGAAGTCGGCCGCGGCCGTCCAGGAACTCGTAGATGTGCTCGGGATCTAGGTAAACGATCCGACCGCAGATGCGGTCTGGTCTATTCAATTCAGAAGCGGGAAGCCGGTCCGGTCCGGCCTCCCGTTTTTCTTTGAGTTCGAATTCCTTTAGCCGTCGGCCGTCCGTATCAGAGTTTTCTATTGTTCCATCCGGCGCTTTCGGGTACCGCCTTCGTTCTAGAAGCGTACTCTCGCCCTTTCAGTTTCTTCGTGGCCTTTCGATTGGATGTTTCCTTGTCAAACTGACCGATAATCTGTCAAAGCCTGCAGACTTCTCTGTCAGGCTGACCAGCCCGCCTTTCTGAAAAATCCTTTCAACCTGTTTGTTTCCAAATATTTAGCGTGGTGGCACCTGCCTTGCGAATGCTTATCGCGGCACTTAATGTGTCCGGCGAAAGCAAAACGCACTATTCAGGAAGCAAAAACCAATGAGAATCGAAATCAGGAAAGAAACTCTTAGAAGCATCGCGGCGGGAATGCTCGTCTACTCGATGCTTCTGATCAACGTGCTTGGGTCCCACGCACTCGTATTTGCGAAGGACACGGGAAAAAAGGTGGGACACACTTCTAGCCTGGAAGACTTCACGATCGATCTTACATTGCTCGCGAGAAATGGGAGGCTGGCAAAATCCAACAAGTTCAAGGGGGATGTCGACCGGCTCGTGAAAATGCTGAGCAGAAACGATGTCCGGCAGCCGGCGCTGCTCGATGTTTCGGGCGTTGCAGCTGAGCTTGTAGTTGAGCGATTTGCCCAAAAGGTCGCAGCGAACGATGTCCCGGAGAATCTCAAGGGGTTGCGGGTCCTGATGCTCGATGTCGACAAGGCCTACAAACTCTCAAGCAATGAGAACGAAGTAGCCGATAAATTTATCTCGGTAGTGAAGGAAGCTGCTTCCGGCTCCAATGCTACCGTTTTGTTCGTTAGTGAGCTTCCGAATTTCCTGAATGCGTTTCGCAGCAACGATATTCTTTCCCACGCCGTTCTGACCGGCCGGCTTAAAATGATCGGCGGCGCTTCACCCCAAGGTTTTGCTGAAAGCGTCGAAGACGTACCTGCATTCTCCGCGATATTTGAACCGATGGCTATCGGTGAAGAAGGCGATGCGAATCAGGCGTTTGTACAGGACAGCGACAAGAACAAGGAAAAATACCGGGGAGACAATGTGTCGTCCGACCTTCGTGATCTTATGGCGAGGGACCGAACGGGATCTACGCGTTTGGACGTTATTCTTCAAACACGGGACGCGGACAATCCCGTTCTTCGGGCGATGATGGCAGAACACAACGTGCGGTTGAACGATCGGATCGGCGATTCCGATACGATGATCGTGAACCTGCCCCTCAGCGCAGTCAACACGCTTGCCGAAAGCGGCTTTCTCAACTTCGTTTCGCCCGACCGCCAGATGCGGAAGCTTGGTCATCTTGAGAAGACGACCGGGGCGGATGCGATCCGTATGGCTATCCAGAACAACAGCAGCGGTCAGGAACTGGACGGTTCCGGGGTTACCATTGCGATTCTGGATTCTGGAATAGACAACCACGATGCATTCTCATCGAATGGCTCCAGTCGCATTCTGTATAGCGAGAACTTTACCGATGAAAGCGACGCCAGCGATGGCTACGGTCACGGGACCCACGTTGCAGGGATCGCTGCCGGAGGAGACTCACGAAACAACGGTGCTTACCAGGGAATCGCTCCGAATGCAGGCATAGTCAATCTGAAGGTGCTTGACAGCGAGGGCCTTGGGAGAACTTCCTGGCTGCTTAATGCGCTGGACTGGCTTCTCGCGAATCATCAGCAATACAACATCCGCGTAGCTAATCTCAGCCTCGGAGGTCTGGCAATCGACTCCTATACGAACGATCCCGTCAACCTCAAAGTACAGGAACTCAATGCCGCAGGCGTACTTGTGGTCGCAGCGGCAGGTAATGAAGGAAAAGACTCTTCGGGAAGCAAGATGTACGGCCACATCCATTCCCCTGGAAACGATCCGTCAGCGCTTACGGTCGGAGCCGTGAACACCTTCCAGACCGACTCCCGTACCGATGACGGTATCGCGTCCTTCAGTTCCCGTGGGCCTACAAGGAGCTTCTATACCACCGACGATGGTATGCGTATACACGACAACGCAATCAAACCGGATATCGTGGCGCCTGGTAACAGGATCGTCGCTCCGAGTGCCCAGAGTGACGCATATCTTCGAGTGAACCATCCGTCCCTCATGCCGACAGGCGGGGACATCAGCGGAAATGACAATGACGTAATGGAAATGAGCGGTACGTCAATGGCGACACCGGCAGCTGCCGGCGCCGCGGCGATCCTCTTTCAACTCAATCCCAATCTCACCCCTTCGATGGTCAAGATGGTCCTGCAGTACACTGCACAGCCAATTGCTGGTTACAACATGTTCGAGCAGGGTGCGGGGCAAATGAACCTTGAAGGAGCGGTGACGCTGGCGACGAAGTATTCTTCGAACGTAGACTTCACGAACGCTTCTTCAGGCTCAAATCTTCTTTCGTCAAATGCTTCAATGCCGGCTCCGGTATCCAGCTTCAACGGAGAATCGTTCGGCTGGTCGAAAGGAATAACCACGAACCACACGTTCATAATGGGCTCAAACCTCGCGGCACGAATGCATGATGTTTACCGGAACGGACAATTCTTCCAGCAAGGAGTGTCGCACGGTGACGACTTCAATTATGTGCTCAACTACAAGTTCTCATACCGGAGCAGCCTGACCGTGAGGGCGCGGGTGGTCGAGAGTAACGGCACAGACCTGGCTGGCGGACAGATCGTATTCGGATACGGTGTCTTGCTGAGCGACGGCGTCCTGCTCAGTGATGGAGTCCTCTTGAGTGACGGAGTTCTACTCAGTGACGGAGTGCTTCTGAGCGACGGCGTACTACTAAGCGACGGTGTTCTTTTGAGCGATGGCGTGCTATTGAGTGACGGAGTTCTTTTCAGCGACGGCGTACTGATGAGCGACGGTGTTCTTTTGAGCGACGGCGTACTGATGAGCGACGGCGTGCTCCTGAGTGACCGTTCTTCGAACACTCGTGCAAGCACTTCCTCGTCAGCGATATTCGGCGACTAAGATCGACAAAAAGGCTAAATTCTGGAGGTCCGATAGGATGACACTCTTAGATCTTGAATTGGTCGATCAAAGCCGTATGTTGCAGGTCTCGGCTGTACCCCTGAAGCCGGAATTCGAGCCCTATCGGCTTGTGAAGCTAACCGATTCACACAAAGTTGAGGTACTGCAATTTCTTAACTCCAGGCCGGTGCATACGGTAGCAATGGCGAGTTTTCTGAATGACAACGGGTTTGAAAGTCGATTCAACCGGGGAATTTACTTCGGGTACCGTGCCCCGGACGGAAAGCTGGAAGGAGTTGCTCTTATCGGGCATACGACCCTGATCGAAGCCAGGACCCGGGAAGCACTCGCTGCATTTGCAGCAGCAGCAAGAGAGTCCGAGACCGCGATCCATCTGATGATGTCGGAAGGCTCCGCAATCGAACATTTCTGGGATCTATACAGTGCCGGCGCGATAAGCCCGAGACAGATCCTTGTTGAGAAGCTGTTTGAGCTGAATTTCCCGTATCTTGTCCAGGACTGTCCCTGGGAAATAGAGATCGGCGACGAGAGCCAGCTGCAGGAAATCGTCGAGGCACACGCCGAAGTCGCGGTTATTGAAACGGGAGTTAACCCTCTCGAAGAAGATCCGGATGGTTTTACGGAACGATGCCGGCGGCGTATCCAGCAGGGCAGGACTTTTGTTGCAACTGAGAATGGAAAGCTGCTTTTCAAGGCCGATATAGTCGCGGAGACTGACGATGTGATCTATTTAGAAGGAGTCTATGTATCACCAGAGGCCCGGGGCAAAGGAGTCGGTCCGAAGTGCCTGGCCAAATTAAGCATTGCGCTTCTCGACAGGGTTTCGAACATTTGCATGCTTTCCAACGAGAAGTTCGATTCGGTTCACAGGAGTTTCGAACTGGCAGGTTATCACACAACCGACACTTGCACGACAATTGTCGTTTAACTATAAACAACACTAGACAAAACTGTTTACATTCCTGATAATGTACTTGCACGGCTTTCGTTGCCGTGCAGTTCTGTTTTCCTCACGCCCCAAATAAGAAGTGATCCGACGATCGTCGAGACATGGACGTGCGAGCACTGTACGACGCCATTCTCTCTAACTCCGTGAGGTTCCGAAAAAAAATAGACGGCTTCATGTACGGCTCGATCGCTGTAGGGCTGGCGTGTATCAGTCACGCGTTCATCAGGCTTCCGTACGGCGATATCGATCTCTATCTTGTGCTTCTGACGGCGCTTACTCTACTCGTCGGCACCCGGATATCGATCCCTATCCCCCGCTTCAAATCTCACATAGCTGTATCCGATACCTTCGTATTCCTTGCTCTTATACTCTACGGCGCCGAGATCGCGATACTTTTGGCGGCTGCAGAGGCACTCCTTTCATCGTGGCGGTTCTGCAAACGCAAGATAACGGTTTTCACGAACGCATCGGTCATGGCGATTTGTACAACGATCGTGGCTCACCTGATGGACTGGTCCGGTCTGCTAACCAGAGTCCGCGAAACCCCGGAATCCGGGGACTGGAGCACGTTTGTGGTCGCCTTGTCGGTCATGGCGATTGCCCAGTTCATTACGAACACGACATTCGCGGCTGTCTACGGCGCATTGAAAAGTGGAAGGGCTGTCTTCGAGGTCTGGAGAACAACGTTTCTTTGGACCTTTATCACATATGCTGTCGGCGCATTCTGCGCTGGTGGGCTTTTCCTACTGAATCAATGGATCGGGATCGGGGTCGTGTTCGCGACGTTCCCTGTGATATTGCTCATTTATCTGAGCTATAAAATGTATCTCGAGAACGTGGAGATGTCGCTTGCGCAGGCTGATCAGGCAAACAAGCACGCGAAGGTTCTTGAGGAACAGTCGATCGCACTCAGAGAATCCGAGGAGCGGTTCCGAAGCGCATTTGACAATGCACCAATAGGGATCGCGCTCGTTTCTGCTACCGGCAACTGGCTCAAGGTAAACCACGCTCTTTGCGAGATCCTCGACTACTCCCCGGAAGAGTTCCTTGAGACCGATTTCCAGTCGATGACCTTTGCCGAGGACCTCGGCGAAATGCTTGTCAAGATCCACGAACTTGTAAACGAGAAGATCTTCTCGTGTCAGCTCGAGATCCGGTTTCTCGACTCCGATGGCAAACTCGTATGGACCTCCTGGAGCGCTTCGCCTGTCGAACAGATAGGCACTGAGGAACGCCATCTTATCTTTCAGATCCTCGACATTACAGACAAGAAGGTCGCCGAAGAAAAACTGCAGTACGAAGCTACCCACGATTCGCTGACCCGGCTTCCCAACAGGTCACTGTTCATGGCTCGGCTTGAAAACGCCGTTGAGACTGCGAGAAGAAATCCTTCGTACGAGGTTGCGGTCCTGTTCATCGACCTGGACCGGTTCAAACTTGTAAACGATAGTCTCGGGCATATGGTCGGAGACCAGCTGCTAATAGGCATCGCGAGGCGCCTCGGAGAATGTCTTCGTCCTTCGGATCTCGTAGCTAGGTTGGGCGGTGACGAGTTCGTGATACTTGTTGAAGGAAAAGGCGAAGGAGAAGATGTAACAAGTATTGCAGAGCGAGTTCAGGAGCAGTTTGCCGAGCCATTCGAACTGGCCGGCAATGATGTCTACAGCTCGGCAAGTATCGGCATCCTCAAGCTCTCAGATACCCATTTTTCCGCGGAAGACATGATGCGTGACGCCGACACGGCAATGTACCACGCAAAGAAGGCGGGCAAAGGAAGGCACGAGATCTTCGATCCATCGATGCACAGGGTGGCGATCGAAACCTTTCAGCTTGAAACGGACCTTAGAAAAGCGATCGACAATCGCGAGTTCTTTGTCTTCTATCAGCCGATCTATTCACTGGAAACAGACGAAACGATCGGATTCGAGGCGCTTGCGCGTTGGAATCACCCTGAAAAAGGATTTATCCCTCCGAACGATTTCATTCCGGTAGCGGAAGAGCTAGGTCTTATTCATGATCTAGGCGAGCAGATACTGACCAAAGCTTGCACGGATATGAGAGAGTTGTTGAGCGAGCGTCCCTTGATACTGAGCGTGAACATCTCGTGTAAACAATTCGGGAATCCGGATTTCGTCGAAGGGGTCAGGAGGGTGCTCTTGGAAACAGGTTTTCCGCCTTCACTCCTTAAATTCGAGATCACAGAATCGGTGTTCCTCGAACACCGGGAAGACGCGATCGCGATGCTGAGCGAACTGAGGAACTTCGGAGTCGAGATCGACATCGACGATTTCGGAACCGGCTATTCTAATCTGAACTATCTGACTCAGCTGCCTATCTCGACACTAAAAATAGACCGCTCGTTCATCGAGTCTATGGAGACAAAGGGCAGAAATCTTGAGATCGTTCAGACGATCATCGCTCTTGCATCGGGCCTTGGAATAAAGGTGATTGCGGAAGGGGTGGAAAACAGAGAGCAGCTCCATCGGCTGAAGGCGCTGCGGTGCAGCGGTGCTCAGGGTTTCTTTTTTGCAAAGCCAATGGACCTTGAAGACGTGAAGGCTTTCATCAAAGAGCCCGGCAAGATCCCTCTTAGCAAACTGCAGGAAATCCCTTACGTACCCTCGATCCAGTAGTTTCTCTGGTTTCGAGTTCCGGTTCCAAGTTCCGGGAAAGAAGTGGCGGAAACGCGACCGTGTGGGAGCGTGCCTGAGGCGTAAGCCGAACCGCGCTAAGGAAAGGACTGAAACGCGACCGTTTTTCAGTCCCAGGTTCCGAGTTCCGAGTTCCAAGTAAGCGGACCGGCAAACGGCGGAAACGCGACTGTGAGGGAGCGTGCCTGAGGCGTAAGCCGAACATACTGCCTAAAGAATCGCTCACTTCCTCTGAATTTCGAACTTTGAACACTCTGCGCCGATGGCGGGCACGCTCCCTCACGGTCGCGTTTCTGCATCTTTGCTCTTGGAACTTGGAACTCGGAACCTGGAACTCGATGTTCCGAATTACTTCTTCAACCAGCCGAAAAGACCGTGAACGGTCACTTCCCTGTTGGTCTCGTAGATCGCTCTGGTAAGAGGAATGTTCATCGGACAGACCTGGACGCAGTTCTGTGAGTTGCCGCAATTCGCGATTCCGTCATCGTCCATCATCGCGTCAAGTCGCTCCTCGCGATCCATCTGCCCTGTCGGATGCATATTAAACAGGCGCACCTGGCCGATCGCCTGAGGGCCTATGTAGTTGTCCTCGAAATACTGCGGACAAGCTTCGAGACAGCATCCGCAGGTCATACATCTGGAGTAGGCATATCTTTCAGCCTGCATTGACTGAGATGTATGTGGTCCGGCACCCAGATCGTGGTATCCGTCGAGCTCTACCCAGGCATGAACTTTCTTGAGGTGGTCGAACATCGGGCTACGGTCCACTTTCAGATCGCGGACGTTCGGGAATTTGGACATCGGCTCGAGACGAATCTCGTTTCCGCCCGACTCGACCAACAGGTCATCGATCAAGGCGGAACAGGATTGCCTGACGCGGCCGTTGATGACCATCGTGCAGATACCGCAAACCTGCTCAAGGCAATTCATATCCCACACGGGAGGCGTCGTCTCCTTACCGTCCGCTGTAACGGGATTCTTTCGAATATCCATTAGAACGGAGATCACGTTCAGGTTTCGGCGGTAAGGAATCTCGAATACCTCATCGTATTGAGGTGAATCCGTCTTTTCGCGCCTTCTGATGCGGACCCGCAACTTATCAGGGGGTGCGTCCAGTCTTACCTTCGTTCCGTTTTTCGAGCTCATTTAGTCAGCTTCCTATCTTTCCGTACTGCTGAGAATCCGTGAAATAGATCACCACCCTTCTTCCACCTTCAAAGTAGGGATAAAAGAGTTCGTAATTTCCATCCGAAGCAGAGAATCTGTAGTCCGTGATCCCGTTTCGAAAAACCCCGTCCAGGTACTCGCGCTCTTCCGAAGAAGTCTGCAAGAGGAAATCCTTCCGCTCGTGTCTTTCGCCCTCGTCGAGGGACTGAACCCATCCGCCGAAAGATAGATAGACTGGATCTCCCTGTATCGAATCCAGCACTACCAACCTCACTTCCGGGAAGCTCTCATCCTGACTCTTGACGCGATTGATGATCTCCTGCGTTTTGTAGATCCAGTCATCCGAAAACTCGTAGCGGGCGACCTGGCCAAATGCCAGAGGATTCGTGTTGATCATCGAACGTGCCGAGTTTACAAGCACCTGCTCTTTCTTTTTCGATGTAAGATAATCGCCTCCGAAGAGCACACCGGCGATCAGCACGAACAACGCGATCAGAGTTCCAGCCGCATACTTCGGAGACAGGCCTCCTCCAAACTCTTTCCTCACGACCCTTTCGCTTCTGTCTGCGATCCTTGTGAGATTGAGCATCACGTTGACCATCAGGGAACCTGCCATCAACGCGATGATCCCGAAAACACTCAGTCCGAATGTCTGAGTTAAGTTCTCCCGGAATACCCGCAGACCGAAGACCTGGATCAGGATAAACGCGAACACCCAGTATACGAGCAGCAATGCCGCTACAACCGCAACTACATTACAGATTTTTACCAATGTTCTCATTGATAAATCGTGATCTTTCCCGATCAATCAGCCTTCTTACTGCTCTTTGAGTAATCCCTAAGCCGCGGCTCGATGTGCGAAACGTCGACCTGCTCATAGGAAAGGACCGGTGCTTCTTCGGAATATTCGGCGACCGTTGTCTTAAGCCATTCGTCGTCGTTGCGATCGGGAAATTCCGGCTTGAAGTGAGCACCGCGGGATTCGTTGCGGTTCAGGGCACCGAGCGTTATCACTCTCGCGAGCTGCAGCATATTCCACAGCTGGCGTGCATGCGGCACAGCCTGTGTAGCCCACAGATTCGAATCGTTGATCGAGATGTTCTGGAATCTGTCGATCAGCTCAAGCAGTTTGTTATCCGTTTCCTGGAGGCGGTCGTTATACCGGATGACCGTAACATTCTCGGTCATCAACTTGCCCATCTCCTCGTGGATCTTGTATTGATTCTCGCTGCCGTTGCTGTGGACGATCTGGTCGTTGATCTCTTTTTGTTTCTTTAGCTCGGCATCGTAGATCCCGTTGGTTCCGGAATCGCCCCTTTCAACGTTCGCCACGTATTCAAGAGCTGAAGGAGCGGCGGTGAACCCGCCATATACGCACGACAAAAGCGAGTTGGCGCCAAGCCGGTTTGCACCGTGGATCGAGAAATCGCACTCTCCCGCTGCAAACAATCCCGGGATATTTGTCCGCTGTTCAAAGTCGACCCAAAGGCCTCCCATCGAGTAGTGGACGCCCGGGAAAATGCGCATCGGGACCTGCCTTGGGTCATCTCCGATGAACATTTCGTAGATCTCGAGGATCGCGCCCAGCTTTCGGTCAAGGGTCTCAGCTGGAATATGTGAGAGATCAAGGTAAACCTGGTTCTCGCCTTTCACCCCGTAGCCGTCGAGACAGGTCTGGAAGATCTCCCGCGTCGCGATGTCCCTCGGCACGAGATTTCCGTAGGCCGGATACTTATCTTCAAGAAAATACCAACGCTCCGATTCGGGGATGTTCTGGGGATCTCGCTCGTCGCCCTGCGTCTTCGGAACCCAGACCCTGCCACCTTCGCCGCGTGCAGATTCGCTCATCAGGCGGAGCTTGTCTTCCCCGGGGATCGAAGTCGGATGGACCTGTATGAACTCGCCGTTAGCGTACCGGGCGCCTTGCTGATAACACGCAGAAACGGCACTTCCCGTGCAAACCTGCGAATTCGTGGATTTGCCGTATATCAGACCCGGGCCGCCTGAGGCCATTATGACGGCATCAGCCTCGAACGCCTTAAGCTCAAGCGTCTGAAGGTCCATCGCGACGATTCCCCGGCAAACGCCGTGATCGTCCATAACCAGCGACAGCATCTCCCAGCCTTCGAATTTCCTTACGGACCCCTCAGACTCGTACTTCCTGACCTGTTCGTCCAGAGCGTAAAGGAGTTGTTGACCTGTGGAAGCACCCGCGAACGCTGTCCTGTGGTGAAGCGTTCCGCCGAATCGCCGAAAATCGAGCAGGCCTTCTTTTGTGCGCGAGAACGGAACGCCCATCCGGTCAAACAAATGAATGATCGCCGGCGCCATATCGGTCATTCGACGGACGGGCTCCTGGTCCGCCAGAAAGTCTCCGCCGTAGACCGTGTCGTCAAAATGTTTCCACGGCGAGTCTCCCTCGCCCTTGGTGTTTACAGCGCCGTTTATGCCGCCTTGGGCGCAAACCGAATGCGAGCGTTTTACGGGTACTACCGAAAACAGGTCCACATTGTGACCCGCTTCCGCGATCTTCATAGCTGCCGCCAGCCCGGCCAGCCCACCGCCGACGATCGCGATGTTAATCTTGTTGCTCAATTTCTAAATCCCCCTTGAGTGAAGCCGCAGGAAAAAATCTCAATACCGTTTAAAACTCTTCGGAACGCAGTGCCGGAACGGATTCAGCGGGTTGTTCGCAAAAAACCTGAGGCAAAAGCCCGCACGGCCTGACGAATGAGAAAGCTGCATTCGTTCCGGCGGCGAAAAGGCCAAAAGCTACCGCGGCGCAAATCGCCAGAGTCGCTTTCTGCGCACGCTCGCCGATTACCAAGCCCCAGTCAACGGCAAACAGGAATATCCCGTATCCAAGATGCCAGGCCGTAGCAAAAACACCGAAAACATAGAACGCTAGTACCGCCAGATTCTGAAAATCGCCGGCGACTATGCTGAAAGCCTGATCCGCATTGCCTGCAACAGCGGTCCCAGTCAGTCCGATCGAAGCAAAAAGGCCCCATCGGAAATGCAGGAGATGGAAAAGCAGGAACACGAAGAGGAAGATCCCAGAAACCCTCTGGAACACGTAAAGCCAGTTTCGACCGTAACCGTACTGCGAAATGTTGTTCCGAGCTTCCCGTGTGATAAACAGACCGTAAACGGAGTGGTAGGCGAGCGGAAGAAAGATTCCGAAGATCTCGATCAACAGAAGAAACGGCAGATGATGAATATCGGCGACCGCATCATTAAAAACCTCGGGGCCGTTCATCGCCTTCGCGTTGGTGAACATATGAACCGCGAAAAAGATCCCCAGAGGCACGATGCCTGTGATCTGGTGAAGTTTCCGCAGTATGAATTTGGTGCTTAGTTTACCCGCCATCTGTTCCGTCTGATCCCCCGACTCTGAAGCGCCGGACCGAAACCACGGATCCAGGACACACTTCTGCTAGCTGCACTTTTTTCGAATGATACACATTAAACTGCGGTATTGCTAAATTAGCTTAAATGAATTGCGTTGGAATACTTATGAAGGATTCCTTATAATTTCGTTTCCAGTATTTTTCGCCGTGTTTCGCTATTGGGACGGGGATTTAGGCGATCATTTATTTAAGTTTATGCATGTTGAAACATTCAAGGTCTTCTGCGATCTGGTTGAAATGCAGAGCTTCTCGCTCGCAGCGGAAAGGAACTTTGTAACGCAGTCGGCTGTAAGTCAGCAGATCAGGACACTTGAGGAGAAGTTCGAACGAAAGCTTCTTGAGCGTGTCCGCGGTCGCCGGGAGATAAGGCTGACTCCCGAAGGCGAGGTCTTTTACCGCGAGTGCAAGAACGTTCTTGCTTCCTACAATCAAATGCTTGAGAACATGAACACGATGGTCGGCAAGGTCAGCGGGACCGTGAAGGTCGCGACCGTCTACAGTGTCGGACTCCACGAACTGCCGCCAAAGGTCCGTGAGTTCATGTCAAAGTTCCCTTCGATCAAGATCGATCTCGAGTACTCAAGAACTACGCGTGTTGTGAGAGACGTTCTGAAGGGCGTGGTGGAGCTTGGGGTGGTGGCTTTTCCTGAGCCGAGAAAGAATTTATCGATCGTTCCGATGGCGTCAGACAGGCTCGTTCTGATCACCTCGCCGGAGCACGAACTTGCCGAGAACGAGGTCATCGACGTCAAGAAGCTAAAGGGCCGTGATTTTGTACTCTTCGAAAGGGATATCCCGACGAGAAAGGCAACCGACAAGATCCTGAAATCCTATGGCGTGTCGGTTCAGAAAGTGGCCGAGTTCGACAACATCGAGACGATCAAGCGCGCCGTCGAGGTCGGCTTCGGGATCGCGATCGTTCCCTATCCGAGCGTGGTCGATGAAGAAAGCAACGGACAGCTTTCGGTGGTGAAGTTCAAGGAGAAGGACTGGTCAAGGCAAGTGGCTGTCGTTCACAGGGGCGACCGCGACCTCACATTGGCCGCCAGAAAATTTGTCGAGTTGTTGAAGATCGACCCTGACCACAACGGGGACAAGAGTTGAGATTAATACCGATGCGAACAGAGTCCAGTGTTTCGAAGTCGGAATTCGGAATTCGGATTTTCGACTCTGAAATCCGGTTTTTGGGATCTTAGATCGTAAAGCGCGTACGCATCCCGAACCAATGGATGGCGCCTCTTCATTGGTCAATGGTCAATGTTCATTGGTCAATGTTCAATGCAGGAGGGCCGGTAGCTACCGCTCCCGGTACTGATTTGTTGGTTGGAGTAACGAGCTGCCCAAGTCTTCTTCGCGCCTATGCGCCTCTGCGGTTGAATTTCTTTGTTATGCCCGTCGCTAGCGCTCCGGGTTCCGATTGTCGCCGATGGCGCCTCTTCATTGGTCAATGGTCAATGTTCATTAGTCAATGAAGGGCCCGTCGCTGGCGCTCCGGGTTCTGATTGGGGGTCAGTGTGAGGCGATCAGCGTGAGCGGGCCGGTGGCGTTGATCCCGTTCAGGATATCTTTCAGCATCGGGACCATCTCCGATGCTTCCATATATTCCCTGCCGAGCAGTTTTCGGAAGCTTCTGTCTTTCGAAGTTCCTTCGAGTTCACTCAACATTCCTTCGCAAAGCGCCGTAACAAGTTCGGGAGCGAACTGTTTTCCGCTGTTCCTCTGCAGGTCTTCAACGACCTCGTTGGCGGGCCGGCGTGCCTTGTATGGCCGGTTTGTCGTCATCGCGTCGAACGAATCGGCAAGCGCCACGATCTTTGCAATGTACGGGATCTCGTTGTCGCTCAGGCCGTCCGGGTAGCCGCGGCCGTCGAGCCTTTCGTGGTGATATTTTGCTGCGAGCGGAACGTCCGTGTAGGGATGATGGATCGGAAGCAGGATCTCGTATCCGACGGCCGGATGCTTGTTCAGCTCGGCGGACTCCTTCGCGTCGATCCGCTGCGGCGAATTGATGATATTCCTTTCGACCGTCAGCTTTCCGACGTCGTGCAGATATCCGGCAACGGCGACACCTTCGATACGTTCGTCAGACCAATCAAGCTGCCTTGCAATGAGTTCGGAGTACTTCCCTACCCTGACAGAATGCCCTTCGGTGTATTTGTCCTTATAGTCGATCGCGGCCGCAAATGATTTGACCGTGTCTGCATACGTCAGCCGCATCTCTTCATACATACGCCTGTTCTGTTCGGCTTTGCGTTCAAGCTCCATCATCAGGTTTCTCTGATAGATCCCGACTCCGATGTGCCTCGCCATAGCCTGGACGATCGCCCTGTCGGCCGAATTGAACGGCTCGCCGCTTGCTTTCTCGCCTAGCATCACCAGGCCGACCAGCTCATCGTGAACGATCATCGGAATGATCAGCTCGATCCCTTTCTTTTCCACAATCGGCTGGTACTGCTGAAAGAAGATCAGCATCTTGGCCTGGCTCAGCTCGATGGGGCTCATTCCGGCACTCAGGAACTCCAGTTCATCCGCTGGATCGATCGAGGTCGATACGGGAAAGTCGTCTCCGAGGCCGCGCACCGCAAGGAAATTGAGCTCGTTTCCCAACCGGGAGTAACGTGCAATCCCCCCGCGCATGATCGCGAGCGATCCGAGCAGAAGATGAAACGAGGTCCGGATCATCTCGTGGAAGTTGTACTTGTGTGCCACTTCCTGACCGATGTCAGCAAGGGCGGAGAAGGTATGTATCAGTTTTTGCTGAGGTTCAGACATTCAAAAGGGGAGAGCGAAGATGAAGACCGCGAACGGATCAGTTGAGCGATGCGACGATCTGGGCGTGTCTCGTCAGCCCGAGCGTTTCGAAAAGATGGGCGATGTCGTCGTTCACGTCCGTAAAAAGAACCTCGGTGTCCGCGTCGGACGCCGCGTCGATGACTCCAAGAAGGATCGAGATCCCGATACTGTTCACGATCTCAGTATCCCGAAAACTCACCATCAGACGGCTGCATCCTGATGCGATCCGGTCCCGGCATTCCCGTTCGATCCTTTCGCCCATGATCTTGTTCAGATACTCGTTGGCATAAACTACCGCGGTATTGCCATCCAGCCGGACGTGGTTTTCGAGGTTCATCGTTTTTCCTTGTTCAGGTTTTCTTGAGCAATGCCGGTCGCAAGATTTGTGAGATTCGGACGGCCTCTAGGAAGTCTTAGATTAGCGGGTCGTAAAATACTCGGTATTGGCACCGTTTGTCAACTGGTAAAACTGTTTTATTTCCACAGTGTGGAAAAGTTTTCCACAGGATGTGGAAAGGTCAGTGCGGCTCTCTCAAAAGCAGACTCTCTTATAGCGAGTCCAAAAGCTCGATGGCAAAAACCTGATCGAACCGTTGATCTGGTCTGACAGGCGAGAGTAGGACTACTTCTTCCAGTAGCTTCGGACCTTGAGGTGAAGCATCGGAAACGGAACATACTCGGCCTGCCTTCCTGAACCTCTGAGCTTCTCGACCATGTGAAGGCCGCCGTCTGCATTCCGTGTGTGCACAATAAGCGACGCGGAACGATTTACCTCTTCGTTCTCCGCAAGCCATTCCGCCACCGCATAGCCGGTCCGGCCGAAATCGTCGTGGTCATTGGATTCGTAATGGTGGGGGAGAAGATCGTGGTCCAGAAAGATGGCGTCAAAGCGCTTCTCAGCGAGGACCTTCTTTGCATCTTCGACATTCGAGACGATCTCAAGATTGTCTTTCTTGAATTCTTTCTCGAACCATCGATGACGAACCTCGTCGTCGTCAAGGACAAAAACATCGATCGGTTCTCGATCCGCTGAGAGGTCAGCTAAACCTAATCTTATCAACAAACTGCGTACGATCTTCTTCATCCCTGGAGTGCTGTGGCAAAGCAAGCAATATACCACAGAGCATGATGGTTAAGCATCCGCGGAAACCCGGATCAAACCTTCGAAAGCATCGGTAAAGGCAGATCCCGCGGCAGAAAAGATGTAACTTGATAATGCCATTGCCGGTGCTATAATCCTCGAAGTCCGCCCTTCTTCAAGGGCCCTCCCGATCCATCCGGATCGTCCGCGGAGAGACGGAAATCAGCCGATGCCCCAGGAAAAAGCCAAACTAAAAGAGGTCCCTAAGCCGGAGACCGAGTCTGATGCAGTTGGGAAAGAAGAACCATCGGTTTGCCCGAAGTGCTTTGGAACGGGAATGGAGTATCTGGAAGGCAGGGGCGTCAGGCCTTGTATCTGCAGAAAACAGAGATCGCAATCGGGACTGATTCAGGCGGCTAAGATTCCTAGAAGATATGATGGATGTCACTTCAGCAGCTACCGGCCTACGAATCCCTCGCAGGAACGAGCTTTCAAATTTGCATCGAGGCTTGCGATGGATTATCCGGCTGTCGACCGCGGTCTGCTTTTGATGGGCACAGTCGGGGTCGGCAAGACGCACCTTGCGGTTTCGATCATAAAAGGCCTAACGGAACGCGGCTTCTCCTGCCTCTTCTATGAGTTCGGGACCCTTCTGAAGGAGATCCAGAACTCGTACAATCCGGTTTCCAAGACCTCAGAACTGACCGTTCTTGCCCCTGTCTTCAACGCGGACATACTCGTACTCGACGAACTCGGAGCTTCGAAGCCTACCGACTGGGTCCGCGACACGATGGCGCACATCATCAATACCCGGTACAACGACCAGAAACTCACGGTCTTCACCACGAACTATCTGGACAGGTCGGGAGACAGCCGGGACGAAACGCTCCAGGACAGGATCGGAATAAGGTTAAGGTCGAGGCTGTTCGAGATGTGCAAAACCCTTACGGTGTCAGGAGAGGATTACAGGCGTTCGTTCGACAGGCCGCTTGAGGCCGCGGGTTCCTGATCTCCTGCCTGTTCAAGCCTTCGCAGAAGCGCCAGCCTTTGGCGCGAATTTGGCCCATACTCTGTAGATAAGCAGTGCGGCCAGGACCAGCACTCCGACTATCGGCCACGAGAAGTCCGATTTCTGGATCAGCCAGAAATGCAATACGGCGAAGATGCCGGCAAGGTACACCAGTCTGTGCAGCTTCTGCCATCGTTTCCCTCCGAGCCTCTTTATCCAGCCGTTTGTAGATGTAATCGCGAGCGGAAGCATTATCCCCAGCGCGCTCATCCCGAGCGCGATAAACGGCCTTTCCCAGACATCGGAAACTATTGCAGAAAGATCAAGACTTTTGTCGAAGATCGAGTAAGTGATTAGATGGACGCACCCGTAAAAGAATGCCAACAGCCCCACCAACCGCCGGAATCTGATCAGTTCATTGCGTCCGGTCATCTTCCTCAGCGGCGTGACAGCCAGGGAAAGAAGCAGAAATATCAATGTCAAATAGCCTGTTGTGCTGAGGATGAACTCGATCGGATTTGCACCCAGATTTCCCTGGTTCCAGTCCCAGCCGAGCATCGCAAGCGGCACTATACCGTTCACGGCTATCAAGACCTTAACGAACCGTATGTCGCCCGCGCCGGTCACTAGTAATACCTCTTCAGGTCCATACCCTTATAGAGACCCGCAACTTCTTCACCGTACCCATTGAAAGGAAGAGTCTCGCGGCGGCCGTACTCGCCGATCCTCCGTTCGGTCGCCTGAGACCATCGCGGATGCGGCACGTCGGGATTTACGTTCGAATAGAAACCGTACTCGTTAGGGGCCTGTTTGCTCCACGTCGTAGGAGGTTCTTCATCCGTGAAACTGATCCGGACAACCGACTTGATGCTCTTGAAGCCGTACTTCCAGGGAACAACGAGCCTGATAGGCGCACCATTTTGAGCGGGCATCAGCCTGCCGTAGAGGCCCGTCGCCAAGAGCGTCAGAGGGTGCATCGCCTCATCCATCCGAAGGCCTTCCACGTACGGAAACGGTATGCCTGCGAAGATGTTTCCCATGCCGTTCGGCCCAGGCGGCAGTTGCGCGCCGCTCGGATTTGCCCCACCGTAATAGGTTTGAAATGCGACGTACCTCGCTTTGCTCAAAGGCTTGGCCTTTTCGATCAGCTTGCTCAGGGGAAAACCGACCCAGGGGATCACCATCGACCACCCTTCCACACACCTAAATCGGTAGATCCTCTCTTCCTGATCGATCTTGAGCAGGTCTTCGATCCCAAACAGCGTCGGCTGTTCAACGAGGCCATCGACAGCGATCGTCCAGGGTCTGACCTCGAAATCGTCTACAAGCGGGGCGACGCCCCTCTTATCCGTCGAAAATTCGTAGAAGTTGTTGTAGTTGGTGATGTCCTGAAGAGAGGTCAGTTCGTCTGACAACGGACTTTCAGCTTCGGAAAAGTCGCCGATTTTCGCGGTCGAGACCTCTCTGGGGGGAGGGGGATTCAGATATCGGTACAGCGCACCGGTGGCCACAGCGCTTCCGGCAAGTGCGCCAGCCTTGATGAAGCTTCTGCGATTTAAATAAGTCGCTTCGTCAGTTATCTCGCTTGATCTGATCTTGGTGTCTTCGGCCATTTTGCCCTCTGGATCTCATTCGCGGTCGCCGGGACTTCAGATTCCCTTAGGAGAAGAGATTCCAGATTGAGAGACACTTATTCCGTGTCAATCAGTATTGAGCGGGTTGCAGAAAGAGATTTAGCAGATCTACCTATATTGTCAGTAAGCGGCAACGGCGGTCGGCGAACTCGATCCACCTTCCGCTTCCTGGGCGATCTTGACCCCGACCGAAGCCCCGATCCTGGTCGCTCCGGCCTCGAACATCTTTCGAGCGTCGTCGATCCCTTTAACGCCGCCCGACGCCTTTACACCGAGCGCCTTGCCGACGGTCCTTCTCATCAGCCGAACGTCATCGACAGTCGCGCCACCTTTGGAAAACCCGGTGGACGTCTTCACAAAATCGGCCCCCGCATTCCGCGATGCTATACAGGCTCGGACCTTTTCTTCATCGGTCAAAAGTGCAGTCTCGATGATCACTTTGCATAGCACGCCATTTTCATGCGCGGCATCAGCAACGGCTCGAATGTCGTCTTCCACTGAGCAATCATCTCCGGATTTCAAAGCTCCCACATTGATGACCATATCGACTTCTTTCGCACCGTTAAAGATGGCACGTCTCGCCTCAAAGGCCTTTACGTCAGAAAGCGTCGCGCCGAGGGGAAATCCGATGACCGTGCATACAGGAACCCCGCTTCCGGCGAGAAAAGCTACAGCTTGCTTTACCCACACCGGATTGACGCAAACTGAGGCAAAACCATATCTTGCGGCTTCTTCACAAAGCTGTCGTATGTCAGATTTACTCGCCTCAGGTTTCAGAAGCGTGTGGTCGATCAAAGAAGCCCAGTCGCGAGCCGTCGAAGTCTCGCCGAGTACGATTCCGATCCTCGATGCTCCGGCGTCGACTATTCGCTCGACGTCCGCTTTGCAGAACGTCGGACAATGATCTTCATCAAGCCTTGCGAGAACAAGGTCTGTTATCTGCTCGACTAGCTGATCGTACTTGCTGTTATCCATAAAGGATTAGGACCGGTTGTTGTACTGGCCCTCGATAGTCCGTATTTTGCCTACCCGGCGCTCGTGCCGGGGTTCGCTAATCTCGTGAGTCAAAAAAGCCCTGACGATCTCGATAGCTTCCTCGTAGGAATTCTGCCCGCTCCCAAGCGTCAGAACATTTGCGCCATTGTGTTCCCTTGAGTTCTTTGCGAGCGCAGGATTGTAGCATGCCGCGGCAAGCACGCCCGGTACCTTGTTTGCCGTCATCGCACTTCCTATTCCAGCCCCGTCGATAACTATCCCGACTTCCGCCTTGTTTCCCGCTACGGCCAGCGCCACGGCATGCGCGAAATCCGGATAATCGACGGATAGCTCGGATGAGGTCCCAAAATCCCGGACCTTCAATCCAAGCCCTGCGAGGAAAGCAGCTATTTTCTCCTTTAACTCGAACCCACCGTGATCACAGCCGATCGCGATCGAGGTCACCTTCAGACCGGGCGCACGGGAAGTCTTCTTTACAAGTTCTATTCGCTTCTCGGCGATGATGTCCCGGGCGAGCGGTGTAAAGCTCGCTCCTTCCGAAATCCTAAGGCGGTCGCCTTCTGAAAGACCTCGGAGATCATCTTCCGTGATAAGGCCTTTCGCCGACTCGTCCCTGTCGAAGTCCTTCGGCCGCTCTTCCGGAAGCGAGTTAACTCGGATATGTTCAGGAAAACTGGGCTTGGCTTCTTCGTCGGGTACTGTATCCAGGACCTCGCGCACAAGTTCCCTTACTTTGTCGCGTTTTGAATCGGCGTCTGACATATTCGGCAGCGGGTCTTCGGGGCCCGTTTGACGTATGAAATTCCCTAAAATAGTATTTCCAAACACAGTTCCAATCAAACACGGGAGGACACCCGAACTTGACCACTGAATCACCTGCGAAAGTGTCAGAATTCGAACATTCCAACCTTGAGGTCCTGTACACGGCGGAAGATATATCCAACAGGGTTGAGGCTCTCGGTCGACAGATCACGGCCGAATATGCGGGAAAGGATCTTGTACTTGTCGGGGTATTGAAGGGCTCGTGCGTTTTTCTCTCAGACCTGATGCGGTCAATCGACCTTCCTCTTGAGATCGATTTCATGTCTGTTGCAAGTTACAAGGACGGCACTACTTCTTCAGGCGATATCGAGATCCTCAAAGACCTTACAAAACCGATCCGAGGCAAGGACGTGATCATCGTAGAGGACATCATCGATACCGGGCTGACTCTCCACCGGCTGATCGACATTCTAGGCACACGCGGCGCGAATTCGATCAAGGTCGCTGCCCTCCTCGACAAACCGGAACCGAGGATAAAGAAAGAGATCGTCGTTGATTTCTGCGGTTTCGAAATACCAAACCGGTTCGTGGTCGGCTACGGCCTGGATGTGGCTGGAAGGTTCCGCAACCTGCCCTACGTCGCCGTGATCAGGGACCCCGACCAGCTCTAGTCGCCGGGAACTGTACAGATCGATTCCCAGACCTCCCTTTTTGCGGACACCTTGTACGGAAACTCGCGCGCGAAAGCCTCTCGCAAGCGCTCGGTGTCGTGCTTGAGATACAGCTCGAGCGAAGTCCGGTCGGCCGCGGTATATGAAGTCCTGAAGCCGCCCTCATCGCTTTTCGAAAACTCCGCTTTTACGAATCTGCCGGTGGCCATTACATCCGGAATGTGCTTATCGCACATATACTTTGCCAATTCTGATTCGAGTTCGTTCGGGACCGTGATGTAAACGGTGTAAAGGATCATAGGCAGAGCCCCTATTTGCTATTGCCTATCGTTTTCAGAAGCGTTTCGATCTGTTCACTGTGGGCGTCGAGATGGGCGATGCTCATATCAACAGCCTGGCGGACGTTGATCGGTCCCGCCACCGGATGCTTGAAAACGGCGTTCTCTAGCGCCGCTTCATCGCAGGACTCAACATAGCGTCGGAACCATTCCTGATTCTCATCCCAGAGGGCTCGAAGCTTGGTGAGGTCCTGCTCCCCTTTCGGAAGCATCGTCTTTGAAGGCACCTTCACCCTGATCCGGCCGAGAACGAACATCACGACCTTCAACATCACTTTATTCTTGAGTGAGCGATTGTAGACCTTGATCCGATCCTTTTCGGGAAGGCCCATCATCACTTCCCTTTCTGCTACTACCATGTGCTCGACGATCTCGATCACGGACCACTTGCCTTCAATGGGCCTTGAGGTCAGCACATCATCATCGAGGTCGGACAGACGGTCGAGAAGGGCCTGCCGTTTTGAATTAAATTCGGAGATCCTATGGTCGTCCATCTTCGCTTTACTCAGCTAAGAGATCGAGGAAACTGTCGCCCTCGTCAAGGCGCATTCCGAAGTTTTCGGCAACCGTCTGGCCGATGTCGGCGAGCGATTCGCGGGTTCCAAGGTCCACTCCCTGCCGTGCCCTCTTTCCATAGGCCAACAGCAGAGCGTACTCACGTGTGTGGTCCGTGCCGCGGTAGGTGGGATCATTGCCGTGGTCGGCTGTGATGATCAGAAGGTCATTGTCTCCCATTGCATCAATGATTTCCGGAAGTCTCCGGTCGAAATCCTCAAGCGCCTTTGCGTAACCTTCTACGTCTCTCCGATGACCGTAGAGCATGTCGAAATCGACAAGATTAGCGAAGATCAAACCTCTAGAATCGCCGCCAAGCGCGGCGATCGTCTGATCGATCGAAGCCTCGTTGTTCCCTGCTTTCAGGTCCTTGGTAACTCCTACCGAATCGTATATCGAGGCGATCTTTCCAACACCTACGACCTCGAGTCCCGCTGCCGACAACATAGGCAAAAGGTTGTTCCCGGGCGGCGGCACCGCATAGTCGTGCCGGTTCTGGGTCCTGGTAAAGTTGCCGGGATCGGTTCCGATGAACGGCCTCGCGATAACGCGTCCCACCTGGTGCTCGCCAACAAGCATCCCGCGCGCAGCTTCGCATATCTCGTATTGTTTCTCTATCGGGATCACTTCTTCGTGCGCTGCGATCTGGAAGACAGAGTCCGCAGACGTGTAAACGATCGGTTTTCCGGTCGAGATGTGCTCTTCGCCAAGCTCCTTTATTATCTCGGTGCCGGAAGCCGTCTTGTTTCCGAGAATTCCCGGGACTCCGGTCCTACGAATAAAGTCGTTGATCACGTCATCGGGAAATCCATGCGGATAGGTTGGAAAAGCCTTCTCGAGGACTATTCCCGCCATCTCCCAGTGTCCTGTGGTCGTGTCTTTACCATTGGACTTGAGGGCGCATTTGCCAAAACAACCGATCGGGGAAGCGTCAGCTTCGAAATTCTCGAACTTCTTGATGTTGCCGACACCAAGCCGCTGAAGGTTCGGGAGATTCACCTTCCTTGACGCGAGAACGCTTCCGAGCGTGTCAGAACCCGAATCACCCCACTCTGCTGCGTCCGGCATCTCTCCTACGCCAACAGAATCGAGGACCATCAGAATGATCCGTTCAAAATTCATAATCACTTCCCTGAAGGAGCTTTGTAGCCTTCCCTTGCCCTCACCTGAGTCTCCTTCGCGATGCCGCGAAGCTTAACGGTTATCTTTCGAAACGCGCCGTCTGTTTTCTCATTAGATGAGTAGTATCCGATGCTGTATTTGCTTCCGATCTCCTCCGCGACCTGGCCGAAGGCCGTCGCGGCATCGCGGATATCCGAAGCCGCAAAAACTTTTCCGCCCGATGCGGATGATAGGGCGGACATTTCTTCAAAAGCGATCCTGTAAAGACTGCGGCTCATATCAAGACGCGAAAAATCGCCGATCTTACAGAAATCAAAGACCCGTTCCATTTTCGCGTCTTTTGGAAACTGCGCCCAGTATTTCTTGATCTGCGATTCCGAAAAGTGCGTCGCGGTCGAACAGTCGCCAAGAAGGTTCTGCTCAAACTTCTCCCTCGTGTCGATTTTGATGAAGTAGCTGATGATTCCCGCCTTATCGAGCTCTCGCCTGGCCTTCACGAAATCCCAGAAACTCGTCGAATCGACGCCATCGGTCAACGCAACCATCGCACGCCTCCCTTGAAAACGTGCCTCTGGTGCATTTCCAAAGATATCTCTCGCGACCATCAGCATTCCGTCATAGAATGGCGTTCCGCTGCTTGTCCTGATCTGCGAAAGGGATTTCACCAACCCTTCCCGATCTTCAGAGAGATCTGAAACGATCTCGCTGTAAGCTTCGACGTGCCGGCCGCTTACCTTCTGATTGAAAGACACGATCGCAACCCTGTCACCCGGTCGAAGAGATCTGATGAAGTATTCGGCCGCTTTGACGATCAGTTGGAGATCTGCTCTTGTGGAACCGGAAGTGTCGAGAAACAGAGCAACCTCGAACGGAGCATCTGTAGATGAGAAACTTGCTATCTCTTCAGGGCGGTCGTCTTCCAGTATTTCAAAGTTTTCTCGCGTCAGACCTAGAACTGGCCGGCCGGCCAGGTCGGTGACTACGACCGGGACCTCGACCAGCCTGGTATCGATCTCGAGAATGTCTTCATCAGCGCGGACCTCTGAACCGTCCTGGGCCGAAACCGTTGCGGCAAACAACGATACCAAAAGCGCCGCCACCGCCAGATACTCTGCTGTTCTTACTAACTGCATAAACGGATTCTGTAGATATTATCAGATATTCGTGCGATTCGAATGCGGGAGCAGCCGGCATCCGATAAAGACTTTGAAATGCCTGGTTCCATAGCCATTTAGAGACCCGGACACAAAGCCGGCTTGATCACAAATAGCGTTCCGGGCGTGCTGCCTGCGAGCCCGGGAAACAGCCCGGTGAACCATTTGGGGTTCCGCTAAGATTATTTTTTGCAAAAACTTGCAATTTTCCCCAAATGATATTAAAAATAGTGCAGTTTCTCGCACTACAGTCTCAAAACTTGAGAATTTCGTTTGTAGCCGGGACCCTTTAAGTGTCCTGCCGGATAATTCGGATCAGTCGAATTGTTTTCGGGTTTCCACGCAAGCACGTTTCTGCAGCAAACAAGTAAAGGTTGTAACCTGTTTTATCAAAACGAGTTATCTGACCAATCACGATTCAGATTCGGTTAATTTCAGAGGAGGGAGTTGAATGAGGAGTACAGTATGTAATAGATCGGTGCTCGCTTACAGCATCGCGGTTGTAGCTCTATTTTGTAGCGCGTTGTTTTTGACGATGCCGGGAAATGCTAGTAGAGCTTTGGCGGCCGGTGAAGATCTGGGAGGGGTAGACTTTCCCGGGACTGGCACAGGTGCGATACCTGATGGTTCCAGCCCTTGCCCGAGTTTCGGGTCATCACTCGATATCTCTTTTGCCGTCACCGGCGTCACGGCGCCGCTTTCTGACGTGGCTTTGAGCCATACTATCAGTCACACCTGGGTCGGAGACCTTGATGTCAGGTTGATAGCGCCAGATGCGACAGAGCATGTCATTTATTCGAGAGTTGAAAGTGCGAGCGGGGATTGCTTTGGTGACTCTTCAAATCTGAGTGGCGTCTACTCATTTGATGATGTTGGGGGTCCAACGAATTTTTGGGATGCCGCTTTTAACGCGCCGGGATCTGGCGACATAATTGCAAATGGTAATTATCGGACCACAGCTGCCGGGCCCGACGATACTCCACCAGCTGACGAGACAGACATGACAGCCGCATTCTCTAGTGTGGCGGATCCTAACGGGACATGGACGCTTCGCGTAAGAGATGCAAACGGTTTTGACACTGGCACGGTAACTGAGGCAACTCTCACACTTACAGGTGGAGTAGCACCATCTTCTGATGCCACTGTCGACTTTAATGGCGATGGCACGTCTGACATTTCAATCGCCAGAGACGGTACCGGCGGCGGACTCCGAGACGGCGGCTCAGTTCTTACTGCACGCAGCGTTCGCGAGAAGATGCGGATGATGATCGAAGGATCAAAAGGCGAGAACCCCGGCCCGACCGGCGAGGGTCCTCCTGATCCTGGATCGAATATCGACTGGTACATATCGAACAGCGGCGGTGGCGGCCCGACGATCTCTTCATTCGGCGAACCTACAACCGACTTTGTCGTCCCGGAAGACTACGATGGCGACGGGCTGGATGACATCGCTGTTTGGAGGCCCATAAATGCGACCGGCCCCGGAGGCGCGTTCTTTATGATCTTCCGGAGTTCCGATTCGACCGTTGACACTGTCGATTTCGGTGTCCAAAACGACGATCCTACCGTTGTTGGCGACTACGACGGAGACGGAACAGCGGATCCGGCAGTTTATCGTTGCCCGGTTGCAGCTCCCGGTCAATGTTCTTTCTACTATCTTGGCAGTACCAATAATGTCGGAGCGCAAGATATTACGGTCGTCCCGTGGGGTTTCGGCACGGTCTTTACGGTCTTCACCAATGTAGGGGACTTCGATGGAGACGGATCGCACGACTTCTGCGTACAAACCGAGCATCCGAACCAGCCGGGTCAGGGACTGTTCTCGCTCTTGAGATCCTCTGACTTCGGTGTCGAGTACTTCGCATGGGGACTCAACACCGATCTGATCGCTCCTGGCGATTATGACGGCGATGGCATGAACGACTTCACTGTCGTCAGAAATGAAGGCGGACAGCTTGTCTGGTACATTTTGGAGAAAGACGGCGGTACGCGCGGCGCTGCCTGGGGACTCGCCAGCGACTTCGCTACGCCCGCTGACTATGACGGTGACGGTGCTACCGATGTTGCTGTTTACAGGGGCTCAGAAGGTAACTGGTACCTCATTAACTCCGGTTCCGGAATGTCATCCGGATATGACTGGGGCGAAGGCGGAGCTGGTGACTACCCGTTGTCGAATTTCCAGGTCCACTAAATCTGGAAAGATCACATGAAGTTGAGGCCGGATTATTCCGGCCTTTTCTTTTATTCGCCGCCTACGCGGTTGAGCGAGAGCATCAGATTGCTTGATCGAAGATCGCTGTGCTTCACACGTAAATCGTCTGAAAACAGGAAAAAAGATTTGACTTCAACCAGCATTCGGATAAAGAATTGCCGTGAATTGACCACAATCTATCGTTTTTTGACCATGGCGCTCGTAAAGGCCAGACGGGTCGGTGACTATTGCCGTCGAGGTTTGAGGGTATGATTTGAATCAGGAGGAGATCAGGAAATGAATTCAAAGAAGATCAACATCGGTTTGCTCGCGTATTGTTTTGCATTTGTGTCAATTGCGTGCGTGGCGGTGTTCCTTGTTGTCGGAGCAAAAACGGCTGATGCCAAGTCGGAAAAAGCTTCCGATAACGTGGGCGGCATTTCTTTTCCCGGGACTGGCACAGGTGCGATACCTGATGGTTCCAGCCCTTGCCCGAGTTTCGGGTCATCACTCGATATCTCTTTTGCCGTCACCGGCGTCACGGCGCCGCTTTCTGACGTGGCTTTGAGCCATACTATCAGTCACACCTGGGTCGGAGACCTTGATGTCAGGTTGATAGCGCCAGATGCGACAGAGCATGTCATTTATTCGAGAGTTGAAAGTGCGAGCGGGGATTGCTTTGGTGACTCTTCAAATCTGAGTGGCGTCTACTCATTTGATGATGTTGGGGGTCCAACGAATTT
The DNA here is from genome assembly GCA_003385635.1 of Acidobacteriota bacterium. Lineage (GTDB taxonomy): Bacteria > Acidobacteriota > Blastocatellia > Pyrinomonadales > Pyrinomonadaceae > Aridibacter. The sequence goes on from QQUY01000001.1 coordinate 2,290,275, forward strand.
TTGGGATGCCGCTTTTAACGCGCCGGGATCTGGCGACATAATTGCAAATGGTAATTATCGGACCACAGCTGCCGGGCCCGACGATACTCCACCAGCTGACGAGACAGACATGACAGCCGCATTCTCTAGTGTGGCGGATCCTAACGGGACATGGACGCTTCGCGTAAGAGATGCAAACGGTTTTGACACTGGCACGGTAACTGAGGCAACTCTCACACTTACCGGAGGTGCTGCGCCTTCGGGACCCACCGTCATCGACTTTGATGGTGACGGCCAAAGTGATTATTCGGTCGTCAGAAATGACACACCTCCATTCGCAGGCGGAGAGGGCAGCTTCGATTACCGCTCTCTGAACAAGCTCTCTGAATCTGGAATGACACTGCTTGAAGCCCGAAAGAGTGGTGTAAATGAGAACCCCGGGAACAAGAATGATGCTAACGGTGCTGCGCCGCCAGTCGGCACAAACCTCAGCTGGTGGATTGCGAATTCGAATAGCAGTGCCGGAATTCATCTTTTTGGTGAGCCCACAACGGATTTCTGGGTCCCGGCCGACTATGACGGCGACGGACAAGCCGATCTTGCAGTTTGGCGCGGGTTGAATGCGACAGGACCTGACGGAGGCTTCTTCTATATCTTCCGCAGCAGTGATTCGACGCTGGATACCATAGACTTCGGTATTCAAGGCGACAATCCGACTGTAACCGGCGACTACGATGGAGACGACCTGGCAGATATCGCTGTTTACAGATGCCCCTCAGGCGGAGGCGGGCAATGCACCTTCTTTTACAGGGGAAGCGACAATAACCCGGGGGGCGATATTACTTTCGTTCCGTGGGGAAACAATTCCTCCTCAAATGTCAGACCCTATCCCGGAGATCTTGATGGCGATGGAAAATTTGACTTCACGTATTTCCAGGACGGAGTTTACACAGCTCTCAGGTCAAGCGATCTTGGTTTCGAGGCGATCCCCTGGGGTTCAGCCACTGATCCCGTCCTTGCTCCGGGAGATTATGATGGTGACGGAATGACAGACCTCGCAAACGTTCGCGTGAACGGCAGCACAGTCGAATGGTGGATTGCCGAACGGGACGGCGGAGGCAGCATCGGAGGCGGCCCGTACCAGTGGGGAGCGCTGATCGCGGGATACACAGAATTTGTCGCTACTGGAGATTTCGACGGTGACGGCGCAACGGACATCGGAATCTGGCGGCGGAACAACGCCGATCCGAACGATTGTTTCTTTTATGTGCGCAGGTCTTCGGACCTTGCTCTTGAAACGTATGAGTGGGGTGATCCGGGAGACGCTCCTGTCCCGGGCTGGAACTCCAATTAATCTTCAATCTTGTAGAAATATCAAAGGCCGGACATTTCGTCCGGCCTATTTTTTTTCCTTTCCTTTTCGACCTTGTCTCGACGTGACCCGACGTCGCAGCCTCCACGCAGTCAGGTGTTGATGCCGAGGCGGGGAAGGATGACAAGCTGCAAAAGCAGCCAAAATCCAATGATCAAGAATATAAAAACAATATCTCTCATTTCTTTCCTCTAGTGCGGCACTTGGACTACGAAGTTCTCGCAACGCAGCGTTCGAACGCCGGTAAATGGTTGTTCGCTGAAGCGGACTGCAACGCCTTGTACACGGAAACGATATCCTCGCGGTCAGTCGACTCAATGAGCTTGTTGTACAAGTCGCGATTTGCGATCTCGCCGGCTACTCCTGCCTTGCAAGCTTCCAATAAAGATCCAAATTCAGGAGCGTCGTCTGTCCAGGGATTTCCGGGAACTTTAACTTCGTATTTTACGAAGATGGGTTTCAGGCGGTCGATATGCTTTGCTTCGGCACGCTGAATGTTCAAAAACGGCCTCGGACTGCCGAACGACTTGTTTATCCTTTCGTAAGTGGCCCACGCCTTGTATTCATCATTCAAAGCCAGCAGAAGCCCACGCACCTCCGCTTTCGACAGTGGGCCAGAATAGGATGATTCATCTACGTCGCAGATCTTGCACTCGGTATCGGTTTGATCCGTTTCCGCTGACTCCGCGATCTCAGGAACGTTTGCCGGAACCCCGTTCTTCGCTTCTTGTCCCGTGCCACATGACGAGATCAGCAGGGCCGCCAGGATCAACGCTAAACAAGTAGTTCTCTTCATCGTTTCCACCTTCGGTCCGGCCGGACCATTCCGACCGGGCAGAACTTTGACGATCGACTATGCATTCACACAGGCTGCAGATGACTCTTCAGTTTCCAGTGCGGCCTTGATCCACGCATTTGTCCCGCCTGCGACGTTGTAAATCTGTTTTATGCCCGCATTCTCAAGAATGCTCGTTCCGGTGCTCGACCGGTAACCGCTCTGGCATATGACATAAGTCGGTTTGTCCGGATCCAGTCTGCCGACCTCCCTCGAAAGTTCGTTCAAAGGAAGGTTGAGTGTACCTGCCGCGTGATTGCTGGCATGCTCAGCGGGCCGTCTGACGTCAACGAACTGGGCTCCGTTCTGAATTTGTTTCGAGACTTCCGTGACGGGAATCTGTTCAGTGGTCCTGGTTGGTCCGTCGTAATCGCTCATCAGGATGTAGCCGACCGCAGTCTCGATCCCGACACGTGCAAGCCTCATCACAGCCTCGTCGATCTGGGATTTCGTATCGGCAACCACCGCGATCGGTGACCCGACCGTTATCAGCGTTCCTGCCCACGAAGCAAACTGTCCGCCAAGGCCTATATTTATCGAGTTTGGAATGTGTGAGGCACCGTATTCTGTGTTCTGCCTTACATCAAGAACGATCCCATCAAAATCTTTGACCCCGTTGGTGTCGAGCTCGGTTGGAGCTTTGAGGTCTTCGAGAGCCGAAGACCCCTTCAGGTTCTGCTGCGCGCTGACAGGGAAATACGCGGGCACTTCCGGCTGGTCAGCCGCTACGATCCTCACAAAGTCTTCCTTGCTCATCGGCTTCAGCGCATAGTTCGTTGCCCGCTGCTGGCCGAGGGTCGACCAGGTCTCGCTCGACAGTGACTTTCCGCACAACGAGCCTGCACCGTGTGCGGGGTAGACTTCTGTTTCATCGGGCAGAGGCAGGATCTTCTCGTGCAATGAGTCATAGAGCATTCCTGCCATTTCCTCTGCTGTGAATCCCTTCGATCCGACAAGGTCGGGCCTGCCGACATCGCCTATGAAAAGGGTGTCTCCAGTGAACATCTTGATCGGTGCTTCCGGATCGTCAGTGTCTTCCGCAAGGATCGTTATCCCTTCAGGTGTATGACCAGGCGTCTCGAGAAAACTCAGTTTAACCTTGCCGAGAGTCAATTCGTCGCCGTCCTTTACTTTCAGTGTGGGAAATTCGGTTGCCGCCCGTTCGCCGTAAATGATCTCGGCTCCGGTACGTTCGGCCAATTCGATATGTCCGCTTACAAAATCGGCGTGCGAATGGGTCTCTATGACGTATTTGATCCTTTGTCCATTCGCCTCCGCTTCTTCAATGTACTGGTCTACATCCCTTTGCGGATCGACGATCGCTGCCACGTCCTCTGAACCGATGTAGTAGGAGGCGTGAGCCAAACATCCCAGGTAAAACTGCTTGAATTTCATTTTAAGATCTCCTGTAAACAACTCTAATAAACTACGGTTGTGACCTCTCGGATCACCATATAGGTACCCATCACGAGTACGAACCAACCAAATGCCTTCTTTAGTTTTTCACCATCGATCGATCGGGTAAGCCTGATCCCCGCGAAGATCCCCGCGATCGAGAAGCCTGAGAATATGAGAAGAAATGGCCAGTCGATACTGCTGCCCGCCTGAATATCCCCGAGGAAACCGATCAGCGATTTCGCGGCAATAATTAGCAGAGACGTACCAATCGCTAGTTTCATCTCCAACCCGGCCAGTAGAACAAGCGCAGGAATGATAAGAAAACCGCCTCCCGCTCCGACCAGGCCGGTAACAAACCCTACACCCACACCTTCTACGAGAACGAGCAAATAATTGTGCTTCTCCTCAAGTCGATCAATCTCGGAAGCCGTTCGTTTCCTCAGCATCGAGATCGATGTGGCGATCATCAGGCCGGCGAAAACTATGAGCAATGCTGAACCCTTCGAAAGAGTGAGCCAGTCAATCTCGAATACCGTTGCGGGGATCGCAGGCAGAACGAATGCGCGCGTCAGGTAAACCGTGGCGATCGCGGGCGCCCCGAAAACGGCGACGGTCCTCAAGTCCACTAGTCCTTTACGGAAGTTCTGGAATCCGCCGACCAGAGCTGTGGAACCCACTACAAACAGTGAATAGGCGGTTGCTAGAACGGGATCGACGCCGGCGAGGTAGACAAGGACCGGAACCGTCAAAATGCTTCCGCCGGCTCCTATCAGTCCAAGGGACACCCCGATCACTGCCGCCAATATGTATGAAAGGTACTCCATCCCCCACTCATCCCACGCTACAAAATCAACCGGACCGGGATTTCCTTATGCCGCCTGAACTTCGTTACTCTTTGCCTCCGGAATCCGGTTCCAGGGCATCTTCATCAGTATCATTCCCATGGCACAGCTGTCTGTGGCTGCCGAAAAAACAAGTCCGGCCCCTATGAATGCTGAGATCCCGATCAGGTACGGATGAACGAGCACTGCCAAGATCACACCGAGCAGGACAACCGAACCGGCAACGAACCGCACCTGCCTCTCGATCACCCACGGGGCCTTTTCGTCCTTTTCTACCGGAAGTTCCTCCGATTTCCACGCTTCCATTCCGCCGACGACATTGATGACGTTCTTGAATCCGAGGGACTTCAGCTTCTTCTGTGCCTCCGAAGACCTTCGGCCCGTACGGCACATCACATAGATAGGCTTTTCGTGGTCAAGTTCGCTGTGTCGTGCTTCGATCTCACCCAACGGAAGCAACTTTGCGTCTGATACCCTCCCGCCGGCAAATTCCGCATACTCGCGAACATCAACAAGTGTTCCATTTCCTCTTTCCAGTTCTTCCTTGAGTCCTATGACAGTACACTCATTCATTCTAATAACTCCTTGATCTAAATTGCATTACTGTATAACTATACAGTGATATAGTTATATTGTCAAGTCCCGTGCCGAGCCTTTCCCTAGCCGAATATCTCTGCCTCGCTCCGCATCCTCCGCTCAAGCGACCCGCAGACCGTTTCACATAACTCAAATATGCTGGCGTCCGCGATCTCATAGAACGCGGTATTTCCCGCTCGCTCTCTTGAGAGAACCCCGGCATCAAGAAGCATTTTGAGATGTTTGGAAACGTTCGGCTGGCTAGTGTTGACTGATTCGGTGAGCTCGTTAACGCTTAGCGGCCCGTCCTGAAGGGCGTGAAGGATCTGCAGTCTGACCGGCTCCGAGAGAAGCTTGAACCTCTCTGCGACCCTCGTTATCGCCTCTGGTGATAGTTTCTTGTTCGCCATGAACGTAACTATATAACGACATAGTTATAAATGCAAAACGGGTGTCAGGAGTGAAGAGGTAAGAGAAAGGAGGAAGGAGGTAAAGACCGATTCTCACTTATCAATCGTCAATTTTTCAATCAAATCGTTTCTGCCCGTCGCTACAGCTCCGGGTTCTAACGGCCCATTTTTCTACACCCACCTCTCATTATTCATCTCTCATCTCTCACCTCTCATCACCCCTCTCCGAGTTCAAGGTAGAAGCTTTGGTCGCAGCGATCGGCGTGGACTCCCTCGACCGGAAGAAAGCCAAAGCTCTTATATAGCCCGATAGCTTCCTTCAGTGCGCTTGCGGTCTCAAGTATGATCTTCTTGTAGCCGAGGCGCGCTGCCGTTTCGACAGTGTTTGCAAGAAGCTTCTTTCCAAGCCCCTTTCCCCTGATGCGCCTGCGAAAGTACATCTTTCGAAGCTCGACGGTATCCCGGTCGATCGGGTACAGACCGACCGAACCGACGATCTCGCCGTGCTCGTCGAGCAGCACCTGAAAGTCTCCGCCGCGATTCAGATAATTCGCCTCAATGTCCTCCAGGTCGCGGTCAATCCCTTCCGGATCAGGCAAAAGGCCATATTCCTCTAGAATTCCGAACACAAGGTCCCGGACCTCTTGAGTGTCGCCATTGTCGGCCCGACGTATATTCAGTTCGCCAAGATCCATTACAATCTGCCTTCTTAGATAGACCTAAATATCTGGGATCCAGTAATCCCCCCCGTTCTTCGACACCTTCTTCAGCCCATACGACGGCAGGTCGGACTCCTTCAACCCGAGATACGTAAAGTGAGGCTCATCGTTCTGCACGGTCCGGAACCAACCGTGTTCCGCCAGAATGTTCCTAACCTCCGCATTCTGGAACTCAGACACGTCGAACGCGAGCATTGAGAGGTGCTGCGACGTGCCGGGAGCCGCAACAGAGTAAAGGATAGAGTTGTTGAAGAACGTGTTGAAGTAGATCCCCGATTTCTCAAGCTCGAGAACTTCGGAAACCTGTTCCTTGATCGGAAGCGACTTTAGCCTTGAAACCTGATCCGCGGTGAGCCTGCCCTTCGAACGCCAATGGTCAGCAGCCTTCAAAAACCGGCTGTTCCAGAGATCTAGCGTCTTTGCATAGCTGCGTCTTCCCGCCTCTGCTCCGTCTCGCGGTGTAATCTTCAAGCCTCTCGAATCGGCTACTGAGGCTGCCTTTTTCAAAGCATTCATTGCTTCGGGCTGAAGTTCGATCGTAACCCCGCCAAACCTCTCGGCTACGCTTCCTGCATTCGATTGAAATGATGAAACCTCCGGCTCGCTTGTGAACATTACCTTCGAAGGAGGATCAGCCGTTGTGAGGAAAACAGCACCATATTCTGCGAGTATCCTCGATTCAACGGCGTTACTTGTATCCAGAACCGATCCGGGATCAATACCGTGGCGTTTAAGATTCGATTCGAAATTAGCGCGGAAACCGCCATTCGCGGGCCCCTGTTCTTTCACCAACTCTTCCTCCTTTGCGGAATTCGAACCCTTGTTCGAATCGGGGTCGCTCTCACCTGCGGTACTCTCGGGTTCGGGGAAAACGCTCTCAGACTGGTTTGACCCGGAATCCGAGGTGTTTGCTATTGGCTCATAACAAGCGGAAGCTCCTAAACACGTGATCAGAAGACACAATAGGACTGAACTGGGTACCTTCATCATGTTGATTCGAATTAACTTTCCCTTGAAAAGATTCACGGGCTCGAAAAGCAAGCCTGATTATTACTTTATGAACTGATTGTTTATACTTCAGTCAATATATTCGATTTTAGGATTTTGTGAAATATGACGTTTTCGAGACGATTTATCCTGGTTCTTTTATGCGCGGCGATCGCCTCCCTTGCAGTCCTTTCAGCGTGCCAAACGGAAGATCTTTCGGCGGGTAGCGCCGGTTCGCCGACGGACGCTTACAAGAAGCTTTACACCGCCGTTAAAGCCGGAAAGCCGGAAGATATAAAGAAGATGCTTTCGAAGCGTTCGATCGAAATGGGCAAGATGGCTGCGGCGCAAAGCGGCAAATCGCTCGAGGAACAGCTCAAGAACGGCTTCACTCAGACAACGTTCTCAGACGAGATGCCTCCGATCAGGGATGAGCGCGTAAATGACACGATGGGTGCCGTCGAGGTCTACAATGAGAAAGGTCGAAAGTGGGAGGATCTACCGTTCATTCTTGAGGACGGAGGCTGGAAGCTGGCTGTCGGCGACATGTTCGGCGGCAGCTGGAAGAGTCCCGGTGAGTCGAGAACGATCCGCGAGCGGAAGATCGCGAACACGATGAATGGTAACAGGATGGTACCGTATGGAAATCAAAACCTTGATCCGAACGTTTTCAACCAGAAACCGATAGTTCCAAAGCCCGCGGCGAACGGCAACACTATGAACACAAACTCAAAATGAACTACGTGGAGCTGTTGCACGACATTCTTAAGGTCTACGAGAAACACGGCTGGGAAGTCAGCCGTGTTTTGCTTTCAGAAGATGCCCTGTTGAGTTTGAAGGGCTCCGACATCGCAAAAGGTCTTGAAATTGTAGACTCGAAGGTAGATGCTGTTTGGCTGGAAAGACAATCTCGCAACCGAAAGCGGGCAATCGAACTCCGTTGGCTGAATGCGAATCCGTATGCTTTGTTCGAACTCGTCGATGAGGATGTTTCAGAGAGAGAACTGGAGAAGATCAGATCGCGCATCGAACTGAAACTCGCAGATCATGCATCAGGAAAGGGCAATGTGAGTGATTCCTGACTATTTACGGAAAATACCCACTATATTGTGGTGCGGTCTTGACAACCGCAACCTGTAGAAGGAAACTCTTCTCGGATTGGAAGAATGAACAAGAATTTTGGCAAGCGGGTCGAGAATATTTGGAAGGACCTGCGGCCGGTCACAAAACAAATGCTGGAAGGGGCGATGAGGCCTGGAAAGCTTACAAAAAGGCTAAAGTTCTCATACGACGCCCATTCGGACTGGGAGCTAAGCAGCCTTCTGAACGCGCTTGATGAACAGGTGAAAGATACTTCTTTGTCAGAGCAGCCAAAAGACCTTCGAGCCATCAGAAATCTAGCCGATGTATGTGCAGGTGTGCTGGAGGCGCGGACCGAATCGGCTGAGGTATTCATCCAGCTCACAAGGCGGGCACTTGCCAGAAACGACTTCGAGAGGGTCGACAAACTCGCTGATATCCTCTTCGAAAGATTTACCGCCGGCGAGACAGCAGAGGTGATCCGGCAGACCGAATTGGCACAGATCCGCGCCATCGCATACGAGACTCTTGCCGTATTGCCGACCACTCTTGTAGTACCTTTGCTCGAAGACCCCCTTTATTTCGAGATCGCCTGCAATGTTCTGGAACAGCAGGCGGTCGAGTTTGAGTCAGAAGAGGCGAGGCTTGTACTTGAGCACCTTGGCGAGGAAATGGACCTTGAGGGCGACATTCAAGGATAGTTCCTTTACTCTCCCTTCTTCACGATCTTCCCGGACAACCAGAAACTTCCTTCAACGACGTCTCCAGCCGCGGGCTCGTCTGCAACGAGGACCGGATCGGCAACGATGCTGACCATCCCGGCAGATGTTTTTGCTGAAAATACCCAGAATTCCTCTTTTGACTTGGTATTGAGTCTCTTTTCTGCAGAATCTATGCTCGCTCTGATACTTACGTGAGCCTGAGGCGGAGGCGCGCCCGGATTTCCTGCGAGAAGGTCCCTGTCCGAGTCTTTCAAGGCCTTGATCGAATTCGCGTTTCCGTTACTGTCAGCGACAGGTCCTATAGCGAGATCATTGGTTGCAAATGCAGTGAGTTCCGCGCTCACCGTAGTGGGCATCTGCCCGGTATCCACGCGCTTGAAGTCCGGTAGATCGAATACGAAAATACTCCCGTCAGCCCCTTTTGCAACGTACGCACCGTCCAATTCCGATGTGTCACGTTCAATCCTTCTGACCAGCTCAAGACTTAGAAGACCTTCCGAACGGAAACCCGGGTTAAATCCGGTCAACTCCTGGGCCGGATTTGCCTGGAGAAAGATCTGAGCTCCCGAAGGGTCTTCAAACCTGTAGTAGAACCCGAACGGCGGACACGCCACCTGGTCAATGCCCGAGAGGACGTCCATCAGCACCTGATTGACGTCCTCTTCACTCTTGACCGGAAAGCCGATATCCGACAGATTGCTCATAGCTGCTCAGGCAGTGGTCGTTGCCTCATTCCCCTCCGGTCTTTGTCTGAGCGGGTACATCGGGAACCTGTCGGTTAGCTGTTCAACCTCCCGCGTAACTTTGGCGCGAACCGATTCTGAATCAGGATCGTGTACAACTTCGGCAATAAGAGACCCGATCTTCTTCATCTCGTCTTCCTTCATTCCGCGGGTCGTCAGCGCGGGAGTGCCAAGGCGTATTCCGGAAGCCACAAACGGCTTGTTGGTATCGAACGGGATCGTGTTCTTGTTGACGGTGATCTTTACCTCGTCAAGGGCGTTTTCGGCTTTCTTGCCGGTGATTCCCTTCCCGTCTAAAAATACATCAACGAGCACAAGGTGATTGTCCGTACCGCCCGACACAAGCCGCAGTCCTGCTGCCGCGAGTTCGTCGGCAAGCGCCTTTGCATTTGAAACAGTTTGTGCCTGGTACGACTTGAAATCCACCTTGAGAGCCTCGCCGAAAGCGACGGCTTTTGCCGCAATAATATGAACCAGGGGACCGCCCTGGACACCCGGGAAAACAGTTCGGTCAACGTCCTTCGCGTACTCTTCCTTACAAAGGATCAGTCCTCCTCTTGGACCCCTGAGAGTCTTGTGGGTCGTCGTCGTGACGTATTCGCAGTGAGGAACCGGACTGGGATGCAGATCGGTCGCAACCAGACCTGCGATGTGTGCGATGTCTGCCATTATCACCGCTCCAACCGATCTCGCGATCTCGCCTATCCTCTCGAAGTCGATAATCCGAGGATAGGCAGATGCACCGCAGACGATCATCTTCGGCTTTTCCTTTTCAGCGATCTTCTGGAGCTCGTTATAATCTATCTGCTCAGTTTCGCGGGAGACCCCGTACGCGGCAACTTCATAGTTGATCCCGGAGAAATTGAGTGGATGTCCGTGTGTAAGGTGGCCGCCATGCGACAAGTCCATGCCGAGGATCTTGTCGCCATGTTCAAGGGCTGAAAGATACACGGATGTGTTTGCCTGCGATCCGCTGTGCGGCTGGACATTTGCGTGTTCAGCGTCAAATAGCTCTCTTGCGCGTTCGATGGCGAGGTTCTCAACGACATCGGCATACTCACAGCCGCCGTAGTACCTCTTCCCGGGATATCCTTCGGCATACTTGTTGGTAAAAACGGAACCCATCGCCCTGAGGACCGCTTCAGAAACAAAGTTCTCTGACGCGATAAGTTCAAGGCCACCGGTTTGTCGGTGAACCTCGTCAGTGATCGCTTCAAAAACCACGGGATCGGATTCCGCAAGACCTGCGGAAAAAAAGTCGTTACTCATAATCTTCTGGAGTCCGGTGAACGCCGTCTCTTTGAGAGCCTTGATAGGGATCGGTAGGCCAGACCAGTTCAGCTGAAAATTTGGAGATAATATTAACCGAACTCAACCGACTTCTTCAAAGGCGACCGACAAAGACTCGAAATGCGACGTATCCGAGGATCGCAGACCTCGCTGTCCAGCAAGCAGTTCTTATCCAGTTGCCCGCGACGAAACGCCTGTGAATAGCCGCGTCGAAGTCTTTTGAGATCGAATTGTGAAGCGGCACCTGAATGAGGAATGTGGAAAGCCAGACGATCGCGACAAGGCACATCCCGGCGACAGGTAGCAAAAGCGGTGTGTCATTGGGCGGAAAGAACACGAAAAGCATTGCCGCAACGAGTTCGATGATCATCAAGGGCGCCACAACGGGTGTGATCGCCCGTACATGAAAATTGTGAGCATCCTGGAATCTGGCAGGGTCTGCGAATCGTAGAAACGGATAGTGCAGAACCTGAATAAGCCATATGATTCCTGTCAGCGAAAATGTCGCTAGCAGATTGAGCAGTAGGATCGAGGCGTTGAATGGCTGCATTCCTTATGCTGATGAATGATTATAGAACTGAAGTATGCCGCAGAAAATGGAAAAGGACCGACGAATTCAACATCGGCCCCTTCCTTGCCCTGCGTGATACTACCCTTGCTCGCTTACCTTCCCTTGCTCGAAAACCCTTGCTCTTACTCCATCTGCCCTACTCAAGTGTGAGCGGTTTGTGCGATTTTGACTATAAATCCTTCCGGGTTGACTGTCAAGTCATTTCTGCGGTTTTCGGTGAAAATGAATAATTTGACGAGATTTACGTGATCGTCCGACTATTTCTATGCGTTTGTTCTTGAGCGATTCGGACGTATTGTGTATGCTTAGTTGTCTCGCCTATGGATCCATTCTCACTTACAACCAAAGACGTAGCTAAACTTTGCAAAGTCAGCGATGCTACGGTTAAGCGCTGGGCAGAGGCCGGCCTCATCAGTTCTGAACGAACAACCGGCGGCCATCGGCGGTTCAGAGCTGAAGAGGTCGCGAGATTTCAGAAGGAACAGAGTCTTGGAGTCCGGCAAAATCCGGGCGACGCTTCACCGGGTTCCGCGCGCGCGAGGACAACCGTCGATAAAGAGATCGCTGGTTCGGACCTCTTCAATTCTCTCGTTCTAGGGAAGGAAGAAGAGGCGGCAAACCTCCTGATCAACAGTTTTCTCGCGGGCCGTTCCGTAGGCGAGATATTCGACGAGTCGGTCGCCGGCTGTATGCGCAGGATCGGCGATCTCTGGCTTGAGGGAAAGCTCTCGGTTGCTCAGGAGCACCTGGCTACCCGTGCGGCACTTTGTGCTGTCCACAAGATGAGAAGCGTTGTGCCTGTTGAAGAAGCTTGCGGCAAATTGCTTTTCTGCTTTGCACTTGAAGGGGATTTCCACGAGTTGGCAACGCATCTTGTCCAGATCACTTTTGAAAACGAGGGTTGGGAAGTAATGAACTTCGGCTCAAACACCCCTCTTTATTCGATCGAAGGTGAGATACGGAAGCATTCCCCCGACCTGGTCTGTATTAGTTCGACCGTAATGAACGACGTCGAAAGGCTTGCAAGAGACTTTGAGACTTTCAGCGGTAACGCGAAAAAACTCAACATCCCGGTGGTCCTCGGCGGAAGATCTTTTCTTTCAGATACGATCCGATCTCGATTTCCCGCAACCCATTACCCGGGCACCTTCGCGGAACTGTCTGAACTCGCGAAAGACTATTCCTGATAGATTTGTCCTCTGCCCCCCCTGTTCGCACTCAAGCAACTCTCTCAACAGGCTCACACACCTAAACGCCGACAATACAGATCTCCATCTCTCCCAAGGAGCAAGCATTATGCTGAAATCGGCACCGGCGAAGCTTTTGTTTTCCATTCTTTCCCTCTTGATCATTACTTCTGCGGCGTTTGCTGAAGCATCACTCAAGCAACTTGCGGAAGACGCGATCTCGGAAGACAGGACGGCTTCGGATGCGGCGATCAAGGAACTACGAAACCGCGGATACGAAGGTCTGAACGCTCTTCTTCGCGAATCGCGATCCTCGATCGAGGCCCACTACTCTCAAACGGGCGATCCCGACAAATGGAACCTCATCTCACACGCGATAGACTCGGTAGCCCGTCAGAAGGACGCCTGGGCATCAGGTCTCTACTGGCACACCGATCTCGATGCCGCAAAGGCAGAATCGGCCCGAACAGGCAAGCCGATCATCTCTTTACGCCTTTTGGGGAATCTCGATGAGGAACTGAGTTGCGCCAATAGCCGGTTTTTCCGGGCCATCCTCTACACTGACCCGAAGGTTTCATCTTTGATGCGCAACGGTTTTGTCCTGCACTGGCGATCTCAGAGACCGGCACCGGTGATGACGGTCGACTACGGGAACGGGAGAAAGCTGGTTACTACGATCACAGGGAACAGCATTCATTACGTACTTAACTCAAAAGGCGAGGTTCTCGATGCGCTGCCGGGTCTTTATTCCCCAAATGTATTTTCCGAACAGCTTCGTACGATCGAAGCGATCCGCGCCGCACAGTTGGTCGAATCGTCGATCGTAGTCCGGGCTCACCAAACCCGGACAAGGAATTCCCTGCTGGTTCGTTGGCGGGGCGACCTTGAGCTGCTCGGAAACGATCCGGAGACCGCAGACAAGACGGTAGACTCCGATATCGAATCGATCGCAATCGCATCCGACGAGCTTCCTTCCGCTGTGATCGCGGCGCCGCGAGCCGTCACAAAATTCGTTGCCGAATCAAGTCTTCTTCGGCTAACGGCTATCGATAGGGCAGAACTTTTGGCGAACACTGACTTCACGAAATGGCGCGAGTTGGCAAGACTGTATGACGAATCCGTTTTAAGTGAGCAGAGCATCAGGTTCATTCGTTTGAAAGCGGATCCGAAGGGCGAGAGAAGCGATTCGGATCTTCGAAAGATGTCAGCAAGGCTTGCAGAAACTATCGCCCTCGATACAGTCAGGAACCAGTACCTGTTCAGAACTAATCTGCTTGGCTGGCTGACCGAGAGCGGCGGTCGGGACCTCGACAAGTTCAATGAGAGGATCTATTCAGAACTCTTTTTGACCCCTGACTCTGACGCATGGCTTGGCCTATATTCGCCAGCCGACTTCAACGGAATTGCCTACAACGGCGTCGTAAAGTAGTCCACTTCAACCCATGATGGAACCGGGATCCCGCTCCTCAGAATGAACGCCCGCGGGACCCCCTACATATTTGTTTGAACTCGGCAAACACCTTATAATCGGCCTGAGTCCGAGATGTCCTTCCTCCAGTCGAAATTGGTCCTGCTGATACTTTTGATCCTTTCTTTCGGAGGCACAGTCCTCTGTCAGGAAAGCCTTCCCGACCTTGTCCGCAGGATAAAGCCCTCTGCAGTTGCTATCGAAACCTTTGATGCTAGCGGAAACAGCATCACGCGAGGCAGCGGGTTCTTCATCGCTCCCAACAGAATTATTACTAACCGCCACGTGATCGAAAGGTCAAACCGTGTCGAGGTCCACTTGAATAATGGCCGCAAGTTTACGGCAAGCGGAATTCTTGCGGTCGACGGCGAAGGCGACCTCGCGCTGATCGAGGTTTCGGTACCGCCTGAGCTGGCGCCGCCGCTTTCGATACGTGATCTTTCGCCAGAGGAAGGCGAGTCGATCGTTGTAATCGGCAACCCGTTCGGACTGGAAGGTTCGGTTTCTGACGGGATTGTTTCAGCTGTCCGAGAGATTCCTGGATACGGCAAGATAATTCAGATAACAGCACCGATCTCGCCCGGATCTTCGGGATCGCCGGTCGTAAACATGCGGGGCGAAGTTATCGGTGTCGCTACTCTTCAGGCTTCTGAAGGCCAGAGCCTGAACTTCGCCGTCCCTTCGGCAAGGATCGCCAGGCTGGAGGTCGGCGAACTCCTTAGCTTTTCGAATGCCAACGCGGAGAATAGACAGACCCGCAGGGCATTGGCAGAGAGACTTTACGCCCGCGGACTTGCAAATCTTTCAAGCGACGATTACGAGCAGGCGCTTCCGTTTTTCGAACAGGCCGTCGCGACCGATCCGACGTATGCAGAGGCGTGGTATCAGGTAGGGTTCTGCTACGGGATGCTTGAGAAGCACGAGCAATCGGTCCGCGCTTCCAAGAAGGCTGCAGAACTCAGGCCAGAATGGCCTGAAACGCATATCAACATCGGGGCCTCAAGTTTTGCTCTTGGAGATTTTGAACAGGCCGCGGAGTCATACAAAACGGCATCGAGGCTCGACCAGAGCAATGCCGAGACTCATCTGGCGCTTGGGTTGTCTTTAGGAAAGCTCGGAAGGACAGGGGAGGAAATTCTTGCTTACCGCCGAGCGGTGTCAGCAAGACCGGACTTTGCGAATGCCATCGAGCTCCTGGGACTCGCATATTTCAAGCAAAAGCAGTACGGGCATGCCATCGAGGCTTTTGAGCAGCTGAGAAACTACAAGGCTGATGCCGATACATACAACCTGCTCGGCGAAAGCTACTATGCCGAGAAGAGGTTCGACGAAAGTATCGATGCGTTCTCGACCGCGGTCAATATGAACCCTTCCAACGACAGAGCGCGCTATAATCTCGGCCGTGCTTATCTGAAATCCGGAAGCCGGAGCCTCGCGCAAGTCCAGTACGAGATACTTGCCGCAAATCAGTCCGACTGGGCCGACAGGCTCTATATCCTACTCAACCCCTGAAGCGAGCGACGCCTCGCTGATCAAGGCCGTAAGCAAATTGTTCTGTATAACGACGTTCCCGGTCAGTTTGTCGTGCTCCTCGCATACGAATAGTGCATACGTCAGAGGCAAAGCCGAGTCGTAGAGCACGCTCAACCTCTTGTTCTCAGCAAGAGTCTCCGCCAAAAGAGATCTGCGGGATACCCTTCCATCTCCGGGTCTGTAGATCCTTGCTTTGACGAGTTCATCGTCGACCTTGGAACCGTCGGATTTTCTGAACGAATCTCCGTCGGCAAGCGTCACCCAACGATCTTTCTTGTTGTCGCGATAAACCACCACGCCGTCCAAAGTAGGCTTGCAGTCGCTTCCAATAATGAAGAAACCGATATTCCCGCGGTCCACACTGTCTGTGTTGAGAGCGTCGTGAAATCGGCTGGCTCGCTTCAGCACTACTCCCAGGTACTCCTCCATTCTGCCGATCTCGGCCGCCGAAAAATCCTCCCAAAGATCGTCGCGATCATAAAATGACCAGTTGTACTGCTTCCAGACCTTGGGATCGTAAATGTCGATCGACAGTGGTTCGAGGTCCTCGTCATAGACCTGAAAGGTTCCTGCGTGAGGAAGGAGCTGGAAAGCGGCCGGCATCGTCAGGAGTTCAACAGGCGTTACGTCCCGTACAAAGGGGAGATTGATGTTCTTGACGGCGCCCCATCCTTCAAGAAGCACCTGCAGAGCGTCGGCAGATCCCTCGTTCGGTGTCCCGAATAGAAAAACCTTGCTGAAGTGGCTGTCGCCAGCCCAGTTCGGAGTCAGCTCGCCTTCAGGAATATCCCGGTCCCCGTACATCGCCGCATAGCGAGTGATCAGGCCGCCCATCGAATGGGCGATCACGTTGAACCTGGCGTCAGGATTTCCGCTTTCCTGCTTGAGCTTCTCGATCTTGCGGATCAGAATCCTGGCGGACTCAACATTGTCCCGCCGCCAGTCATAAGGAAAAAGATAATACTTGTCCTCGAGCGGCCGTTCAGAGCCTTCCCAAGAACCTTTTGTATACCCGCCGTAATTCTCGAGTGCGGCGATCAATGTCTGGTAGATCTCTATGTCTTTGAACAACGGGATGTCGAGCTTGCGGACGATGTCACCCGGCACAAGATTGTCACGACTCTTTGAAAGGTCGAGGGAAACTGGGAGCCTCAGGTCGTCGTCTTTGGACCTTCCGAGTTTGAACCAGACCTTTTCGCCCGTCCGCTCGTTTACAAGCTCAGATCCAAGTATTCCGGGAATGATGATCACCGGCCTCTTTCCTTTGCGTTGAGAGGCATCTTTATAGAGCTTTGCAAGGTCCGGTGAACTTTGTGCAGATACCGGTTCCGCAAATGCGAAAATGAGAGAAAATAAGATCGCCGCAAGCAGTGCGGCTCGGCGCGAATCAGACATACAAGATCAGTCCTTCCATTTCCGGTTAATAAGAGCCGCGGCGAATCCGGCGCCAAATCCATTGTCGATGTTTACCGTCACAACGTTTGATGAGCAGCTGTTCAGCATTCCCAGAAGCGCCGCGACTCCTTCGAACGAAGCGCCGTAGCCGATACTGGTAGGAACAGCTACCACCGGAACTGAAACGAGGCCTCCGACAACAGAAGGAAGCGCCCCTTCCATTCCCGCTGCGACGATCACGACCCTCGATCCCTTCAAGAGATGCCTCTGAGAGAGAATCCTGTGAATTCCCGCTACACCGACATCCCATATGCGAACAACCTTGTTCCCCATTGCTTCGGCGGTAAGGGCGGCCTCCTCCGCAACGGGAACATCGCTGGTGCCTGCGGTCACAACAGAGATCTCGCCAACTCCCAGATCGTCCTTCTTTCTAAGTACCCTTACAAGCCGGGCCGATTCGTGCCATTCTGCGTCGGTGCAGATATTTCGCAGAATCCCAAAAACTTCAGGAGTGGTTCTCGTTACCAGGACGTTTGGGGACCTCTCCACAAGCTTGCCGAAAATAGCTGCGATCTGGTCAGGCTCTTTTCCGAGGCCGAAAACGACCTCCGGAAAACCCTGTCTTTTCTCTCTCGCATGATCGACCTTCGCAAACCCCAGGTCGTCGTAAGCGAGGCCCTCGATAGCTGCAGCGGCATCGCCGGAAGAAAGGCTCCCGGATGCGTGCTCCGACAGAATACGCTCGATCTCACTCCGATCCATTAAAGGTATTCTAGAAGGGATTAGAAGGGAAACAAAGTTCAGGAAGGAAACGGTTTGAGGCTGCTCTGAGGTTGGGAGTGTGGAAAACAGCTGCGGAAGGACCGGACCGCGAAATAGCGATTCCCGATCCCACCATCAGCTGTTTTCCACAACAGTACGAGCGTTCATTATCTCCGTGTCCTTACTCTAAAATGAGTAACAACGGTTCAGGATAAATGCAATGCTGATGCCAAAGAATCCGAACGAGTGCTAACTTATTGATCGCGTGTTGTTTAGGTGCACAGTTCGTAAATTATTGACCATCACCGTTGACTGTCATCCGGTCAGTCTCAGTCAACCTGATATGGCAATTTGAACGAATCTGACACAGTGCGAATGGCGAACCCTTGGAATGAAAAAGGACGCGGTTGGCTTTCAGTCAAGCCAAAGTGCTAGAGTTTATCGAAATATCGAACAATGGACCTGACCGTAGCAATTACCGGAGCTTCCGGAACGATTTACGCTGAGAAGACGCTCAAGCTCCTGGCCACTTCCGACCAGGTGGGCACTATCAACCTGATCATGTCTTCCGTGGTGCCGACAGTTGCCCAGGTCGAGCTCGGCGTAAACCTTCGCGACCCAGGTCCGGAAAGCATCAGTGAATGGCTTGGCCTCGGCGAGGGGTCGAAAAAAATAAGATTCTGGAGACTGGACAATTTTGCCGCTCGGCCATCGTCCGGATCCTACAGGCAATCCGGAATGATCATTGTTCCGTGTTCAATGGGGACTGTGGGTGCGATCGCTTCAGGAGCCGGAACCAACCTGATCCACCGGGCGGCAGACGTAACGCTCAAGGAAGGGCGGAAACTTGTTCTTGTCCCCAGAGAGGCTCCTTTCAGTGACATTCACCTGGAAAATCTTCTTCGACTCTCAAGGGCCGGCGCGACGATCGTACCGGCAGCGCCTGGTTTCTATCATCGACCGGATTCCATTGATGAACTAGTCGAACACCTGTGCTTCAGAATCCTCGACCAGTTCGGGATCGACCATTCAAAACACACCCAATGGACCGGCAAAGAGGTCCCGCAGGATGAAGACGTCTGACAGATTTTCGAACCGGGTTGAGAACTATATCAAATACAGGCCGCGCTATCCGGAAACGATGCTTGAGGTGTTCCGGCAAGATATGCGTCTCAAACCTTCATCGGTTGTGGCGGACATCGGATGCGGCCCCGGGCAGTCCTCCCAGCCTTTTCTCGAGTACGGCTGTCGAGTATTCGGAGTCGAACCTAACAAGCTTATGAGGCGCGCGGCGGAAGACCTCCTAAGTGAATACCGGCGGTTTTCGGCAACGGATGGCAATGCGCACGAAACAGGTCTGGAAGAGTCAAGCATAGATGTTGTTATCGCCGCTCAGGCGTTTCACTGGTTCAGCGACGATCGAACGGTTGAAGAATTCGGAAGAATACTAAAGCCGAAAGGGTATGCGGCACTTATATGGAACGAAAGAAAGCTTGACGAGACACCTTTCCTTAGAGATTACGAATCGCTTCTTCTTGAATACGGGACGGATTACGAAAGCGTAAGGCACGACGTAATCTCAGTAGCGGAGCTAAAAGGGATGTTTGGGCGCGACGTTCGGGTAGCCACCTATCAAAACGTGCAAACCTTTGATTTTGAAGGAGTAAAGGGGCGGCTGCTGTCTTCCTCCTACACCCCGGCGGAAGACGATCCTTCATTTGAACCGATGCTCTCAAAGCTTCGGTCCGTGTTTGCAGAACACAACGAAAACGGTAGAATACAAATTTTGTACGACACAAACGTTTTCTACCTGCAGTATTGAGTTTTATGGAAGCAGTCTCTGAAAAGAGCGAGCCGAGGACCATTACCGTCGCCCATTCCCCGGATTCGGACGATGCGTTCATGTTCTATGGGCTTGCCACGAACAAGCTGGAAACAGAAGGGCTCAGGTTTGAGCACACTCTGAAAGACATACAGTCGCTGAACGAGGACGCTCGGAACGGCGTCTATGACGTGACCGCGATCAGCTTTCACGCTTACGCCTACGTCGCGGACAAATACGCCCTGCTTCCACACGGCGCAAGCATAGGCGATCAGTACGGACCGATCGTGGTCTCAAAAGAGCCGAGGGAAGCCTCCGAGATCTCACAGATGAGGATCGGAATTCCCGGTGAGCTGACCAGTGCGTTTCTCGCGCTCAGGATCTTCAACAGTGACTTCACATACGAAGTGATCCCCTTCGATGAGATCATTAACGCGGTTCAGGAAGGTAAGGTCGATGCAGGGCTTTTGATCCACGAAGGCCAGCTCTACTACAAACAGGAGGGCCTGGACAAAGTTCTGGACCTTGGCGAATGGTGGTTTGAACAAACCGGCCTGCCGCTTCCGATGGGCGGAAATGTGATCCGCCGGGACCTGGGGCACGACCTGATGCTTGAGGTTTCAAAGCATCTGAAGCGCAGCATCGTTTACTCGATGGAAAACCGTGAGGATGCGCTCGCGTACGCTATGCAATTTGCCCGCGATATGCCTCCGGAGCTTGCCGACCGGTTCGTCGCAATGTGGGTGAATGAACTCACACTCGATTATACGGATCGCGCGAAGGAGGGAGTACGTTTGCTTCTCAACCTTGGGCACGAACGGGGAATCATCCCTCACAAGGTCGATATCACGTTTGTGGAAGAGTGAATAGTCAATCGTTAATCGTAAATAGTGAATCGTGAATAGATAGAGACACCGAGCACAACAGCGGGAAGAATCAATAGCAATTACCACTGAGAGCACAGCGTTCACGGAGCAGGCAGGGCAAACCCCTCACTTATCTGTGTTCTCTGTGCTCTCTGCGGTTCACTTCTTATCCAGATGAAACTCATTTCGAGTCAAACGCATCAAGTTGGGGAATCCTAATTCCGTTTACAAAAGAATGATGCTGAACAAATCACTTCTCACGATCCTACTTCTCTTCGCATCCGCGGCAATCGCACTTCCGCAGGAACAGCCGATCACGCGAAACAACCTGAATCAGATCGAGGTCGAACAGATCATCGACAAATTCACGGCGAATGAAGAGGATTTTCGGTTCGCGCTTTCGAACTATGTCTTCAATCGCAGCGCTACGGTCCAGACGATCGGACTTGGCGGACTGATAACGGGAACTTACAGACGTGACTCGTTTATGACCTTTGGCTCCGACGGCCAGAGGTTTGAGCGCATCCTGTACTTCCCTATGTCATCGCTGACGGAGATCTCGGTTACAAAAGAGGACCTCGAGGATCTGGGCGGCATCAATCCCTTTGCCCTCGAGCCAAGAAATATTTCTCAATACACGTTTTCATATATTGGGAAACAGAAGATCGACGAACTGAACCTGCACGTCTTTGATGTACGGCCCAAAGTTATCCCCGATCCAGACAAATCAAAGTTGCGGCTTTTCACCGGTCGCATATGGGTCGATGATCAGGACTTTATGATCGTCAAGTCGAAGGGAAAAGGAATTCCCGAGGGCGACCAGCGGTTTCCGGTCGTTGAAACCTGGCGGACAAACGTCGACGGGAAATACTGGTTCCCCGCCTATTCTTCGTCAGACGACGAGCTTGTCTTCAAGAACGGTCAGGTGGTTAAGCTTAGGCTGAGGGTCACTTACAACAACTACAAACAGGGCCGCAGCGAGGTGATCATTCTGGACGATGAGAATCCCGTTCCGCCAACCGACAAGCCGGAAGAGCCTGCGAAGGATGACGAAGTCCGCGACGACGGTCTTCCTCCTCCTCCGCCTCCACCGCCGCCGGGTAACGGAAACTAGATTCAGAGATTCTTGATGGGCTGCGAGAGATTCGCGGCCCGTTTTCCTTTAAACGTTCGCATTCGAAGTGAATGAGGAAGATCCAACCATGAAGATCTCGAAGGCTTACACAAAGTTCGCTAAGGCAGGCCCAAAGTCCTCCGTGTTCTTTGCGAAAACCTCTGTGATCTTTGCGGTTACTTCTTCAATCTCATTTGGAGCGCCGGCAGGAAACTAACCACGAAGAAACACAAAGCAACACGAAGAGCCACAAAGCAACACGAAGAGATTGGGTTCTCGATTCTCAGAAACCCATTTCTCGTTTTGGGTGTATTCCGTTTTTCTGTGGCTAACTCTACTGAAACAGCTCGCGGGCGATCGACGCTCGGACCTGGTTCAGCAGCGGCATCAGGTCCTCTTTTGAACTCTTCCCTTCGGTTTCGACTGTCGGCAGGATCACCATCTCGACGGTTCCCTTAAATGCGACGCCTCTTTTTTTTCCCATCATCACGTCAGTGTTCTTGATAGCAACCGGCGCGATCGGTGCTCGCGCTTGAAGGGCCAGGTGGATCGCGCCTTTCTTGAATGGCAGAAGTTCGCCTGGCATCGCGCGGGTACCTTCAGCGAAAACTCCAAACGAAAAACCCTTCTTCATCAGGTCTCGCGCACGGTCTATCGACTTCCGAGCCCGCTCAGGGTTCGATCGGTCGATGGCAAATACGTTCGCGATCGCCATTCCGTAACCGAAGATCGGCACCTTCAGAAGCTCTTTCTTCGCAACAAGACCGATTCTCTTTCCCGCGTAAACATACAGAGTAGCGGTATCAAGGTACGACCTGTGGTTCGAAACGAAAACGTACTCGCGACCGGGATCGAGATGCTCAAGCCCGCTTACTTTCACGGTCGCACCGCAGGAGTTAAGCCAGATCCTTGCGCCAAAGTCGCACCACTTGTAGAAGTTGCTTCGATCCTTCTTGAACCTGTAAATGACGATCAGCGGAGGCGCGAGAAACAGGATCAGAACGACGACAACCGTCCAGCACCACCAGTACCTGAGTTTTCCGATAATCCTCGATTTGCTAGACTCTTCGAAAGGTATCGTGATCTTTCTGTTACTCTCCAGCTCAGAGGAAAATTTTTGAAGATGTTCAGACATTCGTGGAAGTCTTCGGAGGCAGTCGCGCCTTTCGAAAACCGGGTCGTTGTGCGCCTCGTTTCAGCAGTTTCGCTGATCTGTCTTTTGTCTGTTTCGGTGCTTGCCCAGCAGGTGCCGACCCCAAAGTCGGTGCTCGGCTTTCAGCCAACAGATGATAGAACCATCGCCGACTGGAAACAAATCAGCGATTATTTCGCTAAGTTGGACGCCGCCAGCGACCGCGTAAAGGTGCAGGAGATAGGCAAGACCACGCTCGGGAGATCCCAGATCGTCGCGTTCATCTCTTCTGAGAACAACATACGTGATCTGGACCGACACCGACAGATCAGCGCATCAATCGCGAACCCTACGGGAACAGACCGCCTATACCAAGACAATGCGAAGGCCGTCGTCGCTATCTCGTGCTCGATACACTCGACCGAGATCGTCGCTTCACAGATGTCGATGTTGATGGCTTACGATTTAGCTTCTTCGCAGGATGCGGCTACGAAGCAGATCCTCGACAACGTGATCCTCCTGCTTATTCCTTCGGCGAATCCCGACGGAATAGACATTGTCGCAGATTGGTATCGTAAGACCCTCGGTACTAAGTACGAAGGATCCTCGCCTCCGGAGCTCTATCACCATTATGCCGGCCATGACAACAACCGCGACTGGTTCATGATGAATCTTCAGGAGACCCGCAACATCACGAAACTATTCTGGCAGGAATGGTTTCCGCAGATCGTGTGGGATGTTCACCAGCAGGGCCAGACGGCGGCGCGTATGACGGTTCCGCCGTTCTTTGATCCGCCAAACCCAAGGATCGATCCACGGATACTTCGCGAGCTTGGGCTTCTCGGATACAAGATGGCTGCAGACCTTCAAGCTACAGGACAGCCGGGAATCGTGACGAACGCAACATATGACACCTGGTGGCACGGGGGCTTCCGTTCCGCGCCTTACTACCACAATTCGATCGGCATCCTTACCGAGGCGGCAAGCGCGGAGTTGATGTCGCCCGCCACGATCACCAGGCAGCAGCTTGAACGGCAAAGACCGACGCGAGGCTACAACAATCCCCTTGAAACCGCGACAAATGCGCCAGACGCTTGGCAGGGAGGAGAATGGTCTCCGAGAGACATATCGCGTATCGAGCTTGTGGCAGGAAGAGCCGTGCTGGAAATGGCTGCCAAGTTCAAAGACCGGTATGTGGAGAATATGTACGAACTGGCTTCGAAAAACCTGAAGCCGGATCCGAACGAGCCGCAGGCGTTTGTCGTCTATGCGGGCCAGCCTCGGGAAGAAACGGTCTCAAGGTTCCTCGAGATCTTGATGTGGCAGGGTATGGAAGTGCGATTGCTAACGGAAGAGATCGAAGGTGCAACCGATGCCGACAACCGCAGCGAAATCCATGAGATCCCCGGCGGAAGTTTTATCGTGATGGTCAATCAGGCTCAGAAACCTAATGTTCTCAGCCTTTTTGAAGAGCAGATATATCCGGAGCGTATCAATGCGAATGGCGAGGCCGAAGTCCCGTACGATGTCGCCGGATGGACTTTGCCTCTTCAGATGGGTGTCGAATACACGCCGGTATTCGAGATCAAGGACTTTGAGAAGGATCCTTTAAATTTCGTACGGAAAACCGAGGTGATCCGGGACATTAACCGCGCCAGGCGCGCCTTAAATCTCTCCCCGGTATCGGGACCGTTTGCAGAAATGCCGAACCCTCTTCGAAATCCCGCTCGTGTCGGACTTTACAAAGGCTGGACCGGCTCTATGGATGAAGGCTGGACGCGGCTTGTGCTGGACAACTACGGAATCGAGTACACGACGATGATGGATGACGACGTTCGCGGCGGACTTTCGGACTTTGACGTAGTGATACTGCCATCGATGGGTGAGAATTCGATCGTCCAGGGTAACAGCGAGCAGCGATATCCAAAAGAATACGCCGGCGGCATCGGTGCCGAGGGTGTCGCTAACCTGAAAGAGTTTGTCTCCGACGGCGGAAGGCTGGTCTGTTTCGATTCATCCTGCGATCTTGTGATCAAGGAATTTGGTCTTGATGTGAAGAACGTAGTAGAAGGACTGAACAGAAGCCAGTTCTATTGTCCTGGATCGATCTTGGCGCTGGATGTAGATACCGAAGACCCTCTCGCCCGCGGTCTTAAGAAACGAACCGCGGCATATTTTACGCGCAGCTCAGCCTGGGAGATCGGTAAGGGAAGCAGTTTGAAATCTGTTGCGCGGTACGCCGATGACGATCTTCTTCTGTCTGGCTGGATACTCGGTGAAGACCGCATCCAGGGGAAGACAGCTGTCGCGACCGCACAACATGGCAGAGGCGAGCTGGTTCTTTTCGCGTTCAGGCCTCAGCATCGCGGCCAGTCATACGCGACATTCCCGTTCATTTTCAACGCTCTTGAGAAACGTGAGCAGTGAGCCGTTTAGAGGCGGGCTTGCCCGCTCCGTGAGCAGATAATATCGCACGAACTGTTTAGTGCACCCGGTCATGATGTTTAGCCAGCCCATTTATGGACGGGGAACGAGCGTATTGAAAAATGCTCCTGAGGCTATTCCGCGAGCAAGAACCCCTTTTTTTGATATTTCAGCCGCCGACGTTAAAATGTAGTCCTTAAAGGCGTTTGCTTGTCACACACCCCTCAGTCACTTACCGAACCCCTTTCCTGCATTATGAAGTTCAGATCATTCATCGTTCTCGTCTTTCTTCTCTCACTTGTCTCAAGCGTGCTTCCGTACGGGATTACCGTACCGACACGCACCTTTCAGCTCAACCGGGAGCCGTTTGTCCGGATCGGACTGATCACGAACGCGAGATCTGTCTCGATCACTACTTCAGGTGAACCGCTGGTTGCATCACTCTCAGGGGCGCCATCTTCTGAATTAAACACCAAAAGTGTAAGGGTTTCTTCGACTCCTTACAGGCCTCCGAGTTACGAGCTTTTCACATTTGAGGCCGAAGCGTACCAGTCGCGTGCCGAGGCCGATGCGAGAGCAGATGCGATAAGGCAAAAGACCAGCGAGCCCGTCGCGGTCTCATACGGTTCAGAAGAGGGCACCTTTCGCATAAGGATAGGATCGGGAAAAGAGACGCAGACCGAGGCCGATGAGTACCTGGCAAAACTCACCGCGGAGGGCATCGAGGGAGTTTCCATGGTTACAAACCAATTGCAGGCTCCTTCGGACGACGCCGTCGCACTTACGGCACAGATCACGAGCAAGCCAAAATCCGAAGTACGAAGCCTGCGGCTGCCTGAGGCACGTCAGTCATTGTCAAACAGGGGCCGGATAATCAGGACAGCTTCCGCACCCTCCTCGTGGCGAAAGAACGTAAACGTCCCGATCCATTCCTCGCTTCGTGAAGTCGTTGTTTCCGGTGTGACCGCGGAGTCAAAGTTCTCCAGTCTCCGTTCGGTGACGATAGGTTCAGGAAACGGAAGAGGCATTGTCAGGTTAAACGGAAAATCGTATCGGGGAAAGATGGAGGTCTTTGCGAATGTCAAAGGCGGCATAACCGTGGTGAATGTTGTCCCAATGGAAGATTACCTGCTCGGCGTAGTTCCGGCGGAGCTTTCTCTTCCACAACTGGAAGCGCAGAAAGCGCAGGCCGTCGCGGCAAGAACATATGCAGTCGCGAACAAAGACGGTTATGGCGTGAAGGGCTACGACATGCTGCCGACGGTCTGGTCGCAGGTCTACAAGGGGCTCTCGATCGAATCGAAGATGGGTACGCAGGCAGTTATCGAGACCCGCGGAATGGTCGCCACACACGAGGGCAAGCCGATAAATGCCCTTTATACATCAACCTGCGGCGGACGAACCGAAAATTCCGGTAACATCTTTGAGTTCGACGAGCCCTATCTCAGAGGGGTGAACTGCTCACTTGACGGAAGGGAGCACTTCCAGCCATTCATGATACGGACGAACCGCCAGCCTGCGCTGATCAGAAACGAGGCAAATTACGCGATGGTCAGGCTTGCCTCTAAATACGCGGTCAACAACTTCCTGATGGTAACGCCGCAATTCGATGACGACTATTTCGAAGACCCGCCTTCAGAGACCGAACTTAGAAGCTGGCTGAATCAACTTGGTGCAAAATTCGGAAGAACCTACGCATTGATCGATTTTGATTCCTCGAAGCCGCTGAACCTTGCGCGGATCCTGCACGCTATCATCTATGCCCCGGACGCGGCAGACAAGGCTGACACGTTGATGTCGGAGTCGGATATCAATTATCACCTTTCATTCCTAGACGCTGCCGAAGTTCCCCGGAACGAAAGGGCGATCCTTGCCGAGTTGATGCGCGACGGCTGGTTCTCAATATACGCGGATCTGACGATCAAGCCGGCCAGGCATTATTCTCGCGGCAAGATACTGCGGCTGATCGACAACATCTACACAAAGAAAGGGTGGTCATTCGATTTTGAGAATGGAACGGCTAATCCCACCGCAGACGGCAAGCTTGTGCTTAAGGTCGGACGATCTGACCGGGAGATAACGGTCAACCAGAACGCTTATCTCTTCAGAAAGTTTGGCGACTCGTTCTACCAGGTTAAGGAAACTGCCATTCTGGGAGGTGAAACGGTCCGTTTCAAGAGCAATCCGCTCGGCGAGATCGTGTATCTGGAGGTCGAGCCGACCGAGGGAACGACCGTAGCTGAGTCGATGTCGCCCTTTACGTTCTGGCGATCGAACCTATCTGCGGGCACGGTCAGGGCCCGCCTTTCGAGGTACGTCCGCGGACTTGGAACCCTTATCGATCTCAAGATCAAAAGCAAAGGATTCTCGCGGCGCGCAACGGAGCTTGAGATCATAACGACGAATGGAACTCATTACTTGAAGGGTGGAAAGATACGATCTGCGCTTCGCCTTCGCGAGCAGTTATTCGTGATGGATAAACGCTACGGCGCGAACGGCAGGGTCGTCAGCATTTCGTTCACCGGCCGCGGATGGGGACATGGCGTCGGGATGTGCCAGTACGGCGCTTACGGACTGGCCAAGATGGGCATTCCATACGATCGGATCATCAAGCACTACTACACCGATTCCGAACTGACCAAGGCCTACTAATGCGTTTTTCCCATAATCAGACCATCGGTGCATTGATCGTTCTCGCCGCAATAATTCTTGTCTCAGGGATTCGCGCGTGCTCGTAACGATTTTTGGTCTGATGGGGCAGCGCTCTGCGCTGGATTGCAACGCTTAGCGTTGCTCTAAGCGGTTCATTATTGGACTCGCCTCCGTCAACTCGAAAACTCAGTTAACGCAGTGACCCCCCAAGACATAATCCCCGCCATCGTCGGCCCGACAGCTTCCGGCAAGACCGAACTTGGGGTGAAGCTCGCGTTGCATTTCGGAAACGGCGAGGTCATATCTTGCGACTCCGTTCAGATTTACAAAGAGATCGAGATCGCTACCGCCAAGCCCACAGAAGAAGAGAAAAAAGGCGTTCCTCACCATCTCATCGACTACGTTTCGCCGCACACCAATTACACCGCTGCGGATTGGGCGTATGATGCGGCGGGAATGATCAAAAAGATTGAAGGGCGAGGCGGACGACCTATCATAGTAGGGGGAACGGGATTCTATTTGCGAACACTGATGAGGCCTTTATTTGACAGCCCCAAGACCGACGTCGCGCTCCGTCAACGGCTAGTGAAACTGAATCAGGTAAAGGGTCCCGCCCACCTTCACAGAATGCTCGCGAGACTGGATCCTGGCGCCGCATCGAGCATTCCCGAAAATGACTACGTGAGGACGATGCGGGCTCTTGAGGTCCGCTTTCAGACCGGAAGCCCGATCTCCGAGCTTCAGCCCAAAAGGTCGGCACCTCCGGAATTCGCTGACAGGATCAGGCTCTTCGTTCTTAATCCCCCGCGGGCGGAACTCTACGTACGGATAGATCGTCGAGCGAAGCGTCACTTTGACCTGGGTCTTGTTGAGGAGGTTCAACAGCTTCTTGCTCGAGGCGTGCCCCCGGACAGCAATGCTCTAGGCTCCCACGGGTACCGTCGGGTAAGGGAATTCCTTTCGGGAAAAAGGACGCTCGAGAGCGCTGTCGAGAAGACGGCACAGGACGTAAGAAACTACGCGAAGCGGCAGTTCACTTGGTTCAGAAAGGAAGCATCGGCGCGCTGGATCGAGGGTTTCGGCGGCGATCCGTCGGTGTTCGAAGAACTCGTTCGGCTTATCGACCCGTAGAAGCAACTTCCTTGTTACCGAGCAGAATCTGTTATATTCTTTTTCTGCAATTATATCTTAGAGATAGCCGGAAGAATACTATGGAGCGATCGACCCCACAGAACATTCAAGATGCTTTTCTCAACACAGCCAGAAGAGAAAAGCAGGACGTGGTCTTCCAGCTTGCTGACGGAAATTCGATCTCCGGCCGAATCAAGAGCTTTGACAAATTCTCGGTGCTCATTGACACCGACGGGCAAGACTTACTGCTCTTCAAACACGCCATCTCGACCATCTCGGTCGAAAAAAAAAAGCCGAATTTAGAGTAACCTACCTTGGCAGGAAAACTGATAACACTTGAGGGCATCGACGGAAGCGGAAAATCGACGCAGATGCGAATGCTTGCAGGAGAACTGCGACTTCGCGGCATCGATATCCTAGCCACGCAAGAACCCGGAGGGACACCTCTTGGACGCCGGCTGCGGGGGGCCTTTCTGGAGACCGAAGAGCAGGTCGATCCTCGTGCAGAGTTGCTGCTTTTCGCGGCCGACCGCGCTCAACACGTAAACCTCCTTATCAAACCTGCGATCGCCGAAGGGAAGATCGTGATCTCGGACCGATACGCCGATGCGACACTCGCTTACCAGGGAGCGGGGCGCGGATTCCCGAAGGAAGTTGTTCTCGACGTTATCAAACTCGCGACTGACGGACTGAAACCGGACCTCACGATATTTTTTGATCTTCCTGTGGAAAGGGCATTGTCCAGGGCTAATGATTCTGATTCAGATAGCAGGACCACTAACCGGATGGACTTCGAGACTTCAGAATTCTACACCCGAGTCCGTAAGGAGTATCTTTCTATCGCGGAGAATGAGCCGGAGAGATTTCGTGTGATCGACGGGGACCGTTCTGTCGAAGAGATCCACCACGATGTCGTAGATCTGGTTACCCGTTTCATCGGCCAGGACGAGTCAGGACGCCCTCCCTCCGCCGCAACCAAGGCTTGAATACGGATGTTTGAGACGATACTCGGAAATCAAGGCGCAAAAAAGCTTCTCGAGAGGCTCGTCCGCTCCCGCAGACTTCCACAATCGCTTCTCTTTTCGGGAAGGTCGGGCGTCGGAAAGAGGATGTTTGCCGTCGAACTCGCCCGGGCTCTCGTTTGTGTCGATAAAAAAGACGAGCTTCCGTGCGGAACGTGCCCTGCCTGCGTCAGAGCCGGAAACATTGATCTGCCAAAACACGGCAACCGCGACGATCACAAAAGAGTCATTTTTAGCGGGCATCCGGACGTCGGGATGATCGTTCCTCACGGTCAGACGATCTTTATCGACGCGGTTCGCGATCTTGAACGCGAAGCCAACTTCAGGCCGTTCGAAGCGGATGCGAGAATGTTCGTAATCGACGACGCCGAGAAACTGTCGTCTGTGAAGGACAACTCGGCAAATGCACTTCTGAAAACTCTCGAAGAGCCGCCCGAATCTGCTCACATTATTCTTGTCACTTCTCGCCCATTACTCCTTCTTTCGACCATCAGGTCACGCTGTCAGGCAATTCGTTTCGGTCCCATCGATAAGGAAGAGATCGCAGCTCACCTGCGCGACGAAATGGACTTCGCTTCTGAGGATGCCGAACTTGTGGCCGGCCTTTCCCAAGGCAGTTTGGGGAGAGCACTAGCGACAGATCTCGGCGAATTCAGGGAAAAACGAAAACAGATGCTTGAGGTCGTGACGCGTTGTATTCGTCGGGACAGCTTCGCGGCGCTGATGCGAACCTCCGAATCGATCACTGATGCAAAGGCCCGAGAGGCTTACGGCGAATCGCTTGACACACTGCAGACACTCATCCACGACATCTGGACTCTCACGAACAGACCGTCGGCCAAGATCGTTAATTTTGATCTGGAGAAAGCGTTGCGCGGCCTCGCATCGGAAACTGATTCCGCAAGACTTGTGGAATGGCTTGAGGAGATCGAGATCTTGCGTGAGAACCTGAATTTCAACCTCAATCGGAAGATCGCGACGGATGCCCTGTTTATGACGATGGCTGGGAGTTAGTTTGTCCGACGGGCTTCAGGGTGTCGCATTCCTTTCGCTGGAATCATATTCCGTTCTAAACTCTTAAAATTGCGGCTCCGCCGCCAGGATGTGCGGAAAGGCTTGCCTTTCCGTGGACGGTCAATCAGGAGATCTTCCGGGGCTGCGCCCCGGAAACAGTGAGTCAACGAAGTTCTCAGCGGGAACCAGGGTATGTCCGTGATCCTGCGCGAATCACATCTTGAACCAATTGGGCCCGGGCGATAAAATCAAGCCAGTGCCAGATTTCATTTACAAGACACCTGAACGAGTCCTCGCTGCGAGTGGTCTTGCTGCAATCGGTGCCGGCAGCTTTCTTGTTTGGTTCTTTGATCCCGGCAAGGCCTCTTTCTTTCCAGGATGCCCGCTGTTGAACGTCACGGGCTTTGCCTGTCCCGGTTGCGGACTGACCCGCGGCTTCCACGAACTGTTTCACGGAGATTTCGTGGCGGCGCTCGATTTTAACGCCCTCGTCCCGGTCTGGGCGCTTCTATTCGCATTCCTCGCGGTATTGTTTGCTTCAATCGCTGTCCGCGGAAGAGGGTTCAAGTTGAACTTCGTGAACACGGCCAGCATTTCGATGTTCCTTGGAATCTCGGCGGTCTTCGGCATCCTGAGGAACATCCCTTCCGAACCGTTCTCCGTCTTGTTTCCCTGATCCGAAACCCCGGCTCTTTCTCTTCGATCGTCGTGAAAGCTTCGGTTAAAAAGAAAACGGCGCTGAAGCGCCGTTGACAGTTCTCGTTTGTTTCACCCTCAGCCGATCTGGACCAAGGGTTTATCCTCGCCTATCGCCTCCGTGTCCTTTCCCTCCTTTCGAAGGATCTCTACCTCTTTGACGAACTCCTCGACTATGTCGTCTCCGGACACACGCCTCATCGGGACTCCGTCCTTGAAGATCATTCCTACCTGTCTTCCGAAAGTCACACCGAGCTGCGAATCGTGAGCCTCTCCCGGCCCGTTGACGGCGCAACCCATTATCGAGAGGTGCAGTGGCTCTTCCACGTGCTGAAGCCTCCTCTCGATCTCCGTGACGATCCCTACGAAGTCATCCACTGCGAGCCTTCCGCAGGTGGGACAGGCGACTACAGTGACCCCTCTTTTTCTAAGCTCAAGGCTCTTAAGTATTTCCCAGGCGACCCGGATCTCTTCGTCCGGTTCAGCGGCGAGAGAAACGCGGATAGTGTCGCCGATCCCGTCGTAGAGAAGAATTCCCAGGCCCATGGCCGATTTGATCGTCCCTCCGAAGGGCGTTCCCGCTTCGGTAACGCCGAGATGAAGTGGATAATCGACCTTGTCCGCCATCAGCCGGTACGCTTCGACCGTTCGTTTCACGTCTGACGCCTTTAGAGAGATGATCGTGTCCGAAAAGCCCAGGTCCTCAAGGATTCGTATGTGACGCAATCCTGACTCGACCAT
Source organism: Acidobacteriota bacterium (assembly GCA_003385635.1). Lineage (GTDB taxonomy): Bacteria > Acidobacteriota > Blastocatellia > Pyrinomonadales > Pyrinomonadaceae > Aridibacter. The sequence continues at coordinate 2,322,758 of QQUY01000001.1, forward strand.
CGCTTCCGGAGTGGCAGTGCCGTATTTCTCCAAAAGGTCCTTCTCGAGCGAACCTCCATTTACACCGATCCTGATGGGCACTTTCTGGGCCTCAGCGGCGCGAACGACCGTCTTTACGCGATCAAGAGCACCTATGTTTCCCGGGTTAATGCGTAGCTTGTCGACTCCGGCCTCAAGGGCCTTCAAGGCCAGCTTGTAGTGGAAATGAATGTCCGCGACTATCGGAATATGAACGCGTTTACGGATCTCTTTCAACGCTTCGGCTGCTTCGGGATTCGGAACGGCGATCCGGACGACCTCGCATCCGGCTTCGATCATCTTGTCGACCTGTGCGACCGTCTCATCGACATTCTCGGTATCGGTTTTCGTCATCGATTGCACGACGACCGGTGCTCCGCCCCCTATCTGGACGCCGCCAACCATTACCGCCTTGGAAACTCTTGCCATTTGAGTGGAACTAACCGGGTCGTCAGCCGATGATCCGGGAGATATCGAAGTACAAAACGACGACCATCAACAACAGGATGATCGCAAGGCCGGCGAGCTGTATCTTCTCCTTGACCGCGACCGACAAAGTAAGTCCAAACATCGCCAGTATTGCCTCGATCCCCAAGACTGCGATCTGACCGCCATCCAGCAGAGGGATCGGGAGAAGATTGAAAATGCCGAGGTTCAGGCTGATGACCATCAGGATCGGCAGCAGTCCGGCAATTCCCGCGTCACGAACTATCGTTGCGATGATCTGGACAATTCCTACAGGGCCCGCGATGCCGCCTTCCTTAACAGAGCGCTCACCAGCGAACATCTGTCCGAGGGCCTTGCCGGTCAGCCTCAGGATCCGCCAATTCTCATTGAAGGCAAACGAAGTCGCTCCCAAGATCCCGACGGGCTCGCGAGAACCGGAAGAATCAAAAGCAATCCCGATAAGATATCGATCATCTTCCGTTTTCTTGGCGTTGGTCTGGATCTCTTTCGTCTCTCCGTTTCGGTTTACGACAATCGTGATCGGCTCGCCTTTGGAATTCTGAACGATCCGCTGCATCTCTTCGATCGTCCTGACAGGCTTGCCGTCAACAGAAGTGACCTGATCGCCGATCTGCAACCCCGACTGCGCTGCCGGCATATCCTGCTGGATCGAACCAACAACGACCGCCTCAACGCCCATGTCGGGCTCCATCTGAATATCTCCGAACTTGTTGCCGTTGTTGATCAGTTCGCCGGGAACGATTGTCAAGGGAATTTTCTTTCCTTCCCTTTCGACAACGATCGGTGTCTCTTTTCCGGGAAGAAGAGATGCGTCCTCACGGATGCGCATCCACGTCGGATCTTTAACGCCGTCAAACTCGACGATCCTGTCGCCGGGAACCAATCCGGCCTTCTCGGCCGCACCGCCCTCCACAACCGAGCCGACGATCGGGGCAGGCACGGAAGGGACGCCCAGCGCGACGGCTATGCCAAACGGGATCGCGAGTGCGAGAACGATGTTCATAAACGGTCCGCCGACCATCACAAGAAACTTCTGCCACCTCGGCCGAAGCTCGTATAGCTCTTCGTCCGGGACCTTCTCACCTTCCGATTCGCCGCCTTCCAAAGGTGCGGTAGCTTCATCGCCATATAGCTTTACGTAGGCACCGAGAGGGATCGCACTGATCCTGTAATCCGTGTGGCCGCGCTTGAAGCCCCAGATCCTTGGGCCGATGCCGAAGAATGAAAAGGCTTCGACACGCATTCCAAGCAGTCTGGCAACTGCGAAATGGCCGAACTCGTGGATGTTTATCGCGACGCCGAGAACGAATACTACTGCGAAAACGACGAGCAAAATGTCAGACATGATCGTTAAAACCTCTGGTCAAGAAAACGCTTTAGAAAACCTATGATCGCACAAAGTTGTAAAGGTAAAGTGTAAAGGGGGCAAAATACCGAGTCAAACCTTATTTATAGCAGCAGCAGAAGTCGCGCCGCGCCTGACGAATGCTTCAGCCGATCGCCTGGCGGCCACGTCCGCGGACAGGATGGACTCAAGTGAGTTCGCCTCGGTCGGATGATGCTCCGCGACCATCTTCGCATTGATATCTGCAATATCACTTAGCCCGATCTTCCCATCCAGAAAAGCTCCTACTGCGATCTCGTTCGAAGCGTTCAGGACAGCAGGTGCCGTTCCTCCCTTCTCAAGAGCCTTGTATGCGATCGCGAGGTTTGGAAAGCGGTCAAGGTCCGGCTCCTCGAATTCGAGCTTTGAAACGGAGGCCAGATCGAGCGGGGGGAGCGGATTAGGGAGCCTTGCCGGGTAAGTGATCGCGTATTGGATAGCGTGTTTCATATCGGTAACGCCCATCTGAGCGATCACCGATCCGTCATTCAATTCAACCATCGAATGAACCACCGACTGAGGGTGCACAACGACCTCGATACTTTCACCATTGACGCCGAAAAGCCATCTGGCCTCGATCACCTCGAGTCCCTTGTTCATCAGCGTGGCCGAATCGATCGAGATCTTGTCGCCCATATCCCAGGTGGGGTGATCAAGAGCTTCTTCCCGAGTCGCCATTTCTATCTGCGCTTTCGTCTTGGTCCTGAACGGGCCCCCGGACGCGGTCAAGATTATCCGCCTGACCTCGCCCATCTTCTCGCCCCGAAGGCATTGGTGAATTGCGTTGTGCTCCGAATCGACAGGCAGGATCTCTGCTCCACTTATATCAGCTGCCGATGTCATCAGCTCTCCCGCCATCACAAGCGTCTCTTTGTTCGCTAGCGCGATCCTTTTCCCCGACTCGATCGCCCGAAGCGTCGGAACGAAACCGACAGCTCCGACCGTCGCCGACACAAGCGTTCCGGCCTCTTTGATCGTCGCCGCCTCGATCAGGCCTTTTTCACCGTGAACGATCGCAGGGTAGCTCGCTTTCGAAATCCCCTGATTATCCAATGCGGTCATCAAACGTTCAACGCATTCTTCGTCTGCACAGGCCGCGAGCCTTGGCTTGAATTCGGCGATCTGTTCGGCAAGCAGCTCCGCATTGTTACCCGCCGCAAGCGCTTCGACCCTTACGTTGCCGAGGTGCCGTACGACCTTCAGCGTGTTACGACCTATCGAACCGGTCGATCCAAGTATTGAAATGTTTCGGGATTGCATAGTGAGTGGGGTTCTAGAAGATTAACACAATAACGGCGACGCAAGAATCGCTCGTCAAACGCGGCCTTTGAGCATCATCCGGTTGTTATATTTCTGGATAAACTCAGCGATCTCCGAACTTCCTGAACATCTCCTTATTGAATTCCTTCGATCCACTTTTCGGGACAGTTAGCGATTTCCAATCCGCTCCCCGAAAGATCTTTGCGAGTATCACTATTTGGCCGATGTGAAATGCGTAGTGCATAAGTTGGCGATTCATCGCCTGCAAGACGGTATGGTCCTCTCCCCGTATCGTGACCGTTCTCCCAAGATCGGCAGGAGAGAGCTCTTCGAGGGTCTCGAAAAGCAATGCCCATCCAGATTCCCAGGATCTCATCAGGCTTTCACGATCATCTTCATTGATCTCGAATTCCGTGTCGCGGTCCCTGTCGGGCTTTTCACCATCCTCAGTCAGGAAATTTCGCCACCTGGATCTTTGGTTCCCTGCAATGTGCTTTATGACGATCGCGACCGAATTCGCGTCGGTCGCGTTCTCTACAAAGAACTCTTCATCGGCCACTTGTTCAAGTGCTTTTTCCGCGAGATTCTTATAGCCGCGGAATTTGTGTTTCGCGTCTTCTAAATAATCTCTGGCTATGCTTTCGTAGATTTGCTGCATACGGATGTAATGCCCCAGTGCAGACCGGTAGTCAAACTCCACAACAAAAAATTTTGCCTTTTGACGTTTTACCTATAAAATTACGGGGTCAATACAACCGGTCCGAAAAGGAGGCACATCATAGCCAGCAACGATTTTTCAAATCCCGAATCCACAGCAGGAGTTGATATGAACTTGACCTCCGCTGCGATCAATACTTCGATCGCTGAGAAGAGAGAGGAAGACAGGAGCGTTCCTACGGCGCTGCCTGAACAAGTGAATAGGCAGGAGATTACCAGGGACACCCCGGACTACGAGCTGACCCAGCTCTCGTCCGAAGGAGATCTGGAAGCTTTTGAGATGCTTTATCAGAAGTATCACCGAAGGGCTTACAGCCTTTGCCTAAGGATGACGAACAACGTTACCGAGGCGGAGGACCTCACTCAGGAGGCTTTCATTCAGCTTTACCGGAAAGCCGGCAGTTTCCGCGGCGACTCGGCATTCACGACGTGGTTTCACAGGCTTGTCGTTAATCAGGTGCTGATGCACTTCCGGAAACGCAGCGTGAAGAACGAAAAGACCACGGACGACGGCGAAATGCCTGAAAAGCTTTTCCCGCAGTCAAAAACGAAGGCCAATCTTCCGATACTCAACAGGATCGACATCAACAAAGCGATCGCTTCGCTGCCTCCCGGTTACAAGTCCGTCTTTATCCTGCACGACGTCGAGGGCTTTGAACATTCAGAAGTTGCAAGGATCCTTGGGATCTCCGTAGGGACCTCAAAATCGCAGTTGCACAAGGCCCGTTTGAAGCTCCGGGGAATGCTTGTTCGCTAAGGGTCCGGAGACGGGGTTTTTGTAAAGAAATGTAAGGACTTTGGGCAACCATTGGCCTGAACGTTTAATCTCATTATCTGTTTTTGCAAGTCTTTTATTTATAACATTTGAAAGCTTCCCAATTTTGAATATTTAATAATTTTCTGACCGAATAACGAGTATTAAGACCGATGAATTGTGGTAACTATCAAAATCTGATCAGCGCCTTCCTTGACGGCGAACTGGATGCAGATACCTGGAAAGCCGTCGAAGGCCATATGGAGGCGTGCGAGGAATGCTCGAACGTCTTTACCGACTTTAGTTCCATCCTCGATTTTTGCGAGGATTCACTTGCTGTCGACAGCGAGCCTCCGAATTCTCACGCACTTTGGTGCCGGATCAACAACATTATCGAGACGGAGGTTCCTGAACCGCAAGAACAAGAAGTAGTTGTAAGCGAGGCGGCTCCAGGGTTCTGGAACAGTTCTCTGAATCTGTCTGCCGGCCAGATCGCCTCTGCGGTCGCCTGCATCGCCGTCGTCAGTTCGTTGGTAACTGTGATCGCGTTTCAAAACCTGGCGTCCGGTGCCGAACCCGGTTCGAGCCGGGACTCCGGCCGTACTGTTTTTGAGAAGGTCCTTGCAGACCTCGGGATTGGCGAGACTCCTGTTGAACGCACCGAAAGACGCGTCAAGGAACAACGTGCCGCGATAGATTACTGGAAGACCAAGGTCGAAGCCCGGCGCGCTTCCTGGAACAATGAGACCCAGATCGTCTTTGATAGGAACCTCAGCGAGATCGACAAGGCTGTCAACGAATACACCAAACTGCTCCAGGAAGATCCGCAAGACTCGATTTCCAATGAAATGCTCGATTCGGCTTTGAGGGAAAAGATGGAGCTTCTCCGCGAGTTTTCGGAGCTCTAGTTTTCCCGCGTTGGAAATGAACCGGATTGCCAACACAAGTAAGAACCTACTAAAAAACGGCTCGGCAAAGGTACTCCTGTTAGTTCTTTCAGGAGCCTTCCTGATTGCCCTTCCTTCTGCCGTCTCCGCGCAGAAGAGCTTCAAGAAGTCCTACCCTGCGTCGAAAAACGTTCGTCTCGATCTCGTAAACCGAACCGGAACGGTCACTGTCGAAGGATGGGAAAGGAATGAGATTCGTATATCTGCGTCACTCGAACGGCCATATGCCTCGATCGAACCCAGCAGTCATTCTGGTCAGATCAGGATCGACGTTGTTAAAGCCAATCAGGGCCGCGGAGAGGTAGGTGATGCAAACTTTACTATCTATGTCCCATACGGCGCTACCGTCGATATCGAGACCCGAATCGGAAACCTCAACGTCAGCAACGTGAGAGGTGTCTACGTGCGAGCCCACATCACATCTGAGGGAGATGTGACCCTTACAAACATCGTAGCCTCCAAGGTGACGGCGAAGAACGTAAACGGAAATATGTTCTTTGACGGCATCGTGCGACCTGGAGGTACCTACGTTTTCAAATCCGTAACAGGCGATGTGAATGTCCGAATACCCCTCGAGTCCTCTTTCCGACTGCTTGCGACCGCGCCGACCACCCGCAATATTTCTTTGGGCTCGTTCTCCAACACAAGCATGCGACTGATCGGAAACGGGAGACGGGTCGTGGGCAAGGTCGGAGGTGGAAGTGCGACATTGACGGTCGAGAACCTTCGCGGAACGATTTCGTTCCTCAGGCGCTGATGTGCTATTTTCAATGATGCAGGTATTGCTCCTGCAGCGTACCCATCCTTTCCCTCCCCGTTCTTCCTGACCCTGTCCTGCTTTCCCATTTAGCCATGAGAACATTCTTTAACTTCACCCTTATTCTCTCGATCCTTTCAGTAATTGCTCTCCTTTCAAGCGGTGTGTTTGCTCAAAGCCCGCAAACCCTGAAAAGAACGACCTACAAGACCGAAACGGTCGAAGCTGGCGTCGGAACCACGGTTTCCATAATCGGGAGCCCCGTCGGGGCTATTCGCATCGAAGGCTGGAACAGGAACGAGATAGAGATCTCCGCGGAGATCGAGGTAACGGCCTCGAACGAGTCGGATCTTGCCGAGCTTTCGAAGGTCACAGGGTTTCTTGTCGATCAGGGCCTTACCAAGACAAATATCGTAACCGTTGGACCACACGACAAGAAGTACCTGAAGAAGGCCGCAAAAGGATTTCCGAAACGGCTCCGCAATTCACCTTTTACAATCGACTACACCTTGAAGGTACCCGTCTATACTGACTTCGTGATTGACGGAGGAAGGGGTGATTTCTTCCTTCGAGGTGTCGAAGGAAGCATGAGAATCAAGTTCCTCGAGTCCAAAGCTGAAATGATGCTTACGGGCGGATCGATCCAGGCAACATTTGGCGTTGGGGACGTAAACGTAACAATGCTGAAGCCGAGCTGGAGAGGTCGCTTTGCCGAAGTTCAGGTCGCAAGCGGAACACTGAACGTTCTCATGCCCAGGGATATGAACGCCAACCTGATCGCTGAAGTGCTCCGCACCGGCACGATCGAGAACGGATTCGAGAACATAAAGCCTGTTCGTCTTACCAAATTTTCGGAATCATTTATGGACAGCATCGTGGGAAACGGCGGAGCGAGGATGAGGTTCACTGTTGGAGACGGATCCCTCGTGTTGTCGCACGCTTCCAAGCCTGAAGTCGCAGAAAAGCAGCCATAGTCAGCCTTTTGGATTTGGATTTGGAAAGTGGTAGATTACCGATTTACCACTTTCCAATTTCTTTTTAAATTCACAAGTTTATGGCAATCAAATCGGATCTTTGGCTTCAGCGAATGGTTGAAGAGGAGAAGATGATCGATCCTTTTCTCCCCGATCTCGTCCGGGAGGCCGAAGGCAACAAGATCATTTCAGCGGGCAGCTCAAGTTACGGTTACGACATGAGGCTTGCGGACGACGGCTTCAGGATCTTTTCTTCAGTTTACGGATCAGAGATCGATCCGAAGCGTTTTGATGAGGACTCTTTGATCGAACCTGAGCTTCGGACAGCTGACGACGGCTCGCGGTACTACCTTCTTCCGCCGCATCACTATGGCCTTGGCGTATCGGTAGAAACCTTCCGAATGCCGAGGAACATCACCGGCATCGCTCTCGGAAAGTCTACGTATGCACGGGCAGGACTGCTGGTAAACACGACGCCGCTTGAAGCAAGCTGGACGGGCAGGCTCGTTGTCGAGATCGCGAATCTAGCTAATCTTCCGCTTCGGGTCTATGTGAACGAAGGGATCGGCCAGATACTTTTCTTCGAGTCGGACGAGAATTGCGCCGTTTCGTATGAGGACCGCGGCGGAAAATACCAGGGACAGACGGGACTCACGTTCGCGAAAGTGTAATTCTTTCTTCAGTTTAGGGGAGTTCCCTTTTGATACGGCAAGACTGCGGACCAAATTGCAGGCTTGCCGTATTTCTATATAATCGTGGGTATAGCGATGATCCGTATTTCGAACTATATCGATGGTCGGCACGCGGAGCCGTCCGACGGCGCATACATCGACGACATAGATCCGTCGATCGGTGAGAAGTATGCCGAGGTGCCCGATTCGCCACCCGAAGATATTGACGCCGCAGTGAGTGCTGCCAGGGACGCGTTTCCTGACTGGTCGACCGCTTCTCCCGAATTCCGCCACGACCAACTGATCAGGCTCTCGATCGCGATCGAAGATAATCTCGACAGGCTGGCGCGAGCCGAGTGTGTGGACAATGGCAAGCCGCTTTCACTTGCCTGTTCAGTCGATATTCCGAGGGCAGTATCAAATTTCAAGTTTTACGCGACCGCCGCGATGCAGTTTGCGTCCGAGTCGCATTCCAACTCCGGAAGTTCGATCAATTACACGCTTCGTCAGCCGATTGGCGTCGTCGGATGTATCAGTCCCTGGAACCTTCCTCTTTACCTCTTCACATGGAAGATCGCTCCTGCACTTGCAGCCGGGAATTGTGTTGTCGCAAAGCCGTCTGAGATAACACCAATGACCGCCTTTCTTCTTTCAGAACTCTGTTCAGAAGCTGGTTTTCCGGAAGGGGTTCTGAACATAGTTCACGGAACAGGCCCAAAGACTGGGGCGGCGATCGTAAAGCACCCGGATATCGGAGCGATCTCATTCACAGGCGGCACGAAGACTGGCGAATGGATAGCGTCGGAGGCTGCACCAAATTTCAAGAAGCTATCACTTGAGCTTGGAGGAAAGAACCCGAACATTATCTTTGCCGATTGCGATTACGAAGAAATGCTCGAAACAACAGTTCGATCTTCGTTCGCCAACCAGGGGCAGATATGCCTTTGCGGATCGCGCGTGTTTGTCGAGCAACCGATCTACGAGCGTTTTCGCGATGATTTTGTCAGAAAGATAAAGGCTCTTGTCGTAGGCGACCCGCTTGAGAGCGGCACCAACGTCGGAGCGGTCGTTTCTAAACCTCACATGGAGAAAGTGCTTTCTTATATCGATCTTGCTAAAGAAGAAGGCGGTAGTATTCTCACCGGTGGCGAAAGAGTTACCCTCGATGGCCGCTGCGAAAACGGGTACTTTCTGCGTCCCACGGTGATAGAAGGCCTGGCGCACGACTGCCGTACAAACCTGGAAGAGATCTTTGGCCCCGTCGTGACGATTATGCCCTTCGAAGATGAGGAAGAGGTCATCGGCTACGCAAATACTGTACGGTACGGACTTTCTTCGACGGTTTGGACCTCTGACCTTTCAAGGGCCCACAGGGTCGCTGAAAGGCTTGAGGCAGGCATCGTCTGGGTAAATTGCTGGCTTCTTCGTGATCTCAGGACCCCTTTCGGAGGGGTAAAAGACTCGGGAATGGGCCGTGAAGGTGGATTTGAAGCTCTTAGATTCTTCACGGAAGAGAAGAACGTTTGTATCAAATACGGGGATTGAATTTCTTGGAGGATGGAAGGATGAGCACAGAAACACAGCCGATCAGGATCGAAACCGGCGAAGAGGTGGCTCTTGAACTTATGAAGTTCATCGCCGAGAAGGAGAACCGCAATTTATCGCCGGAAGAGATCAGGGACTACTACCTGGACCTGTTCGTCGAATGTGCAAAGGCCGTCTATGACGCCGAACGATAACCGTTACAAGATGAACAAAGAGTTCCATTCTGACAAAGCACCGGAACCGGTGGGCCTTTATCCGCACGCACGTCGTGTGGGCGACCTTCTTTTTCTGTCAGGAGTCGGACCCAGAAAACGGGGGACGGACAGTATACCGGGTGTCGAGCTCGACGAGAACGGCGAGATCGTTTTTTACGACATCGAGGAACAATGCCGATCCGTCTTTGACAATGTGAGGTCGATCGTCGAGTCCGCCGGTTCAAGCTGGGCCAGGATCGTCGACGTAACCGTGTTTCTCACAAACATTAAGGCCGATTTTGAGACTTACAACAAGGTGTATGCAGAATATTTCGCCGACAACCGACCGTGCCGTACCACGGTGGAGATCAGCAGACTTCCGACGCCGATCGCGATCGAGCTAAAAGTAATTGCCACGATCGGAGATGTACAGGAGTAGGAAGTTTGGATGAGATAAAAATCTTCAACCTGGATGACAGACGTCTTCTTATTCCTGAAGTCGCGGAAATCCTGAGGGATGGATTCAGCGACACTGGCACGACCTGCTGGGCAACAACTGACGAATGTTTGAAAGAGGTCGAAAACTCGCTCGTAGACAGAAAGATCAGCCGTGTTGCCGTTGCCACAGACGAAAGTGTTCTTGGCTGGGCGTGCGGCGCACCACTATATGACAACTTTACTTGGGAGCTCGAGGTACTCGTTGTCAGGCGCGCGAAAAAGAACAAGGGTATAGGAACCGCGCTGCTGTCGGACTTCGAACAACGTGTCATAGAGAATGGCGGCCTGAACGTTTTTCTTGGTACGGATGACGAGAACGGAAGGACAAGTCTGGGAGAGATTGACCTGTACCCCGATCCGTTAAGCCACCTTGGCGCGATCAAAAACAAAGGCGAACATCCGTTCGAATTTTACAAGAAACAAGGATACGCGATCTCTGGAGTTCTGCCGGACGCAAACGGCAAGGGCAAACCTGATATCTTTATGACCAAGCGTCTGAAGTAAGATTTAATGAGTATCCGTATCAGCAGGTCTCCAGTTTCTAAAGACCTTTAGGAGTTTGAAATGATTACGCGACCTATCAATTTTCAGAAATGGATCGATGAACATCGGCATTTGCTTAAGCCTCCGGTCGGGAACAAGTGTGTCTATGAAGACGCGGAGTTCATCGTAATGGTCGTCGGAGGGCCGAATTCCCGCAAGGACTATCACTACGACGAAGGCGAGGAGTTCTTTTATCAGATCGAGGGTGACATCACCGTCAAAATTCAGGAGAACGGGAAACCAGTAGACGTGCAGATCCAGGAAGGAGAGATCTTTTTGCTGCCTCCGAAGGTCCCGCACAATCCCATTCGAGGTGCGAACACGGTCGGGCTTGTGATCGAAAGAAAGCGGCGGGAAGGCGAACTGGACGGCCTGCTGTGGTATTGCGAGAACTGCAACGAGAAGCTGTACGAAGAGTATTTCGAGCTTGACGACATCACAACGCAGTTCCAGGGTATTTTTGAGAGGTTCTATTCGGATGAAGACCTCAGGACCTGCGACACCTGCGGCGCAATAATGGAACCGCCTTCGAAACCGGTCTAGGCATTCAATGCTATCACTAGTAGATGAGCTCGAATCGCTTGTACAGGGCCTCGAAAGTGCAGGCATTGAAAATGCCGTTTGCGGAGGGCTATCGTTGGCGATTCACGGTTATCCACGTGCTACGCTCGATATCAAACTTCTGACTCCTGAGACCTACGTCGAAGAGGCGATTGAAGTTGGCATCGGATGCGGATTCGACATTGTAGGCGACGACTTATCGTTCAAAGACGGAAAAGTCGAGATAAGGAGAATCTCAAAGATCGACTCTGTGGGCGAGATCCTCTCGCTGGACTTCGTCATCGTTACTCCGATTCTGACGAATGTTTGGGAAGAACGAGAGTGAATCGACTTCGGTTCGACCTCACTCTGGGTGGTTTCTCGGGAAGGTTTGATCGCGATGAAGCGTCTGTCAGGAAGACTGCAGGATCTGGTCGATATTCAGAGTATTGGAGATGATAAAAACTGATATGTCAGCGGAGGCCGTTCTGAGGCGTCTTCAGACAGTTGGTAGACTCAGAGAACTGTGTCTCGAGTTGAGACGAGCCAAGAAAATTGACGCCGGCTCTCAGTTCGAACCGCCGAGAAAGCGAGGCATCGAAGCTAAGAGGCAAACCCGTCCCGAATGCTGAAGATAGACATCCATACCCACATACTCCCGCGCGAACTTCCGAACTGGAAAGAGTCATTCGGCTACGGCGGTTTCATCACGCTTGACCACCACAAGCCCGGCTGCGCGAAGATGATGCGCGACGACGGCCATTTCTTTCGCGAGATCGAGGAAAACTGCTGGGACGGGCACGCGCGGATCCGCGACTGTGATGCACACGGGGTGGATGTCCAGGTGATCTCGACGGTACCTGTCCTTTTCGGATACTGGACAGAGGCAAAGCACGGCGAAGATATCTCGCGTTTTCTGAACGAAGGGATTGCGGAGGTCGTCGATTCAAATCCGAAGCGGTTTGCGGGGCTTGCGACCGTTCCAATGCAGGATCCTGAGCTGGCAGCAAAAGTGCTTGAAGATGCCAAAGCGCTTGGACTCGATGGCGTTGAGATCGGCACGAATATCAATCAGAAAAACCTTAGCGAGCCAGAATATTTCGAGTTCTTCCAAGCCTGCAGCGATCTCGGAATGGCGATCTTTGTCCATCCGTGGGAGATGATGGGCCAGAAAGACACCGGCAAGTACTGGCTTCCGTGGCTTGTCGGAATGCCCGCGGAAACGTCTCGCGCGATCTGCTCGCTGATCTTTTCAGGTGTTCTCGAACGGCTTCCCGATCTGAGGATCGCGTTCGCTCACGGCGGAGGTGAGTTCCCCGCGACCATCGGCCGTATCGAACACGGATTCAAGGTCAGGCCGGATCTTGTAGCGGTCGATAACGACGTGAACCCGAGGGAGTATCTGGGAAAGATCTACTTCGATTCCCTAGTGCATTCCGAAGAAATGCTCAGGTATCTGATATCTATCGCAGGTTCCGATCACGTCGCGCTCGGCACGGACTATCCTTTTCCCTTGGGAGAGCTTGAGCCCGGAAGCTTGATCGAGTCGATGGACCTTGATGAAAAGACAAAAGCGGACCTTCTTCACGGTGCGGCACTGAAGTGGCTGGGGGCGGAGAAGAGTAGATTTGAGAGGGACTAGATGATCATCGCCGGGCCAGCAAACGAAGAGAATTACGAGGCATCCCGTGAGTATTCGCGAGAAAAGGACGCGTTGGATCCGCTCCGAGCATTCCGTAACCGCTTTCATTTTCCCGAGACCGATTCGGGAGAGGACGCCGTCTATTTCACGGGCAATTCGCTGGGACTTCAGCCCAAGACAACGAAAGATTACGTTGATCAGGAGCTTGCGGACTGGGCAAGACTTGCAGTCGAAGGACATTTCGAAGCAGCGCATCCCTGGCTTCCCTATCACGAGTTTCTGACCGAGAAGATGGCCGAGGTCGTAGGCGCGAAGCCGATCGAGACCGTCGTGATGAATTCCCTGACCGTCAACCTGCACCTTTTGATGGTTTCCTTCTACAGACCCTCGAAAGAGCGCTTCAAGATCATGATCGAGGGGAAGGCGTTCCCTTCAGATCAATACGCGGTCAAATCTCAGCTCGCCTTCCACGGGATCGATCCAGCCGAAGGTCTGATCGAAGTTACGCCGCGCACGGGCGAGACCTGGCTGAGAACTGAAGATATCGTTGCGGCGATCAAGGAGCACGGTGAGAGCCTTGCGCTGGTGATGTTCGGGGGCGTGAACTATTACACCGGCCAGGCGTTTGACCTTGATTCTATATCCGAGGCGGGTCATTCAGTGGGAGCAGTCGTCGGATTTGATCTTGCCCACGCCGCGGGGAACATACATCTCAGGCTCCACGAAACAGGGGCCGATTTTGCTTGCTGGTGTTCGTACAAGTATCTCAACTCCGGTCCAGGCGGGGTCGCGGGGGTATTCGTTCACGAAAGGCACAAGGCGAATTTCGATCTCCCGCGATTTTCAGGATGGTGGGGACACGACAAGGACTCCAGGTTCCAGATGGGACCGGACTTCAAAGCGATCGAAGGCGCCGAAGGATGGCAGATCTCGAACCCCCCGATCTTTCAGATGGCGGCCTTAATGGCATCGCTCGAGATCTTCTCGGAAGCCGGAATGGCCAAGCTATCTGCAAAATCGAAAGACCTCACGGGATATCTGGAATTTCTTCTGGACGACATCGGAGACGAGAGGATCTCGGTTATTACTCCGAGGGATCCTAATCAGCGAGGCTGTCAGCTTTCGATCCGTGTCGATGGTGCGGACCGTTCCCTGTTCGAAAGGCTTTCCGGGCAGGAAGTCTTTGCGGACTGGCGCGAGCCTGACGTGATTCGTGTCGCTCCGGTGCCGCTATACAATAGTTTTGAAGACGTGTTCCGTTTCTCCGAAAGGCTCCGTAAGGCACTGGGCGAATAGACAGGATTCCACGCTCAAATGAGTGAACAGAAAGTGATCATAGTCGGCGCGGGACTCGCGGGCTCTCTGCTCTCGATCTACCTCGCGAAACGCGGGATCGAGGTCGAGGTATATGAAGCCCGGCCCGATATGCGATCGACCGAGATGTCGGCGGGGCGCTCGATTAACTTGGCGCTTTCAGACCGCGGGATAAAAGCGCTAAACGAGGTCGGAATGGACGAGTACATGCTGCGGGAAGCGATCCCTATGTACGGGAGACTCGTCCATGACGTTGAAGGAAACACAAAGATGCTTCCTTACAGCGGCCGCGAAGGAGAGTTCATCAACTCGGTTTCGAGGGGCGGCCTGAACCTCGCTTTGATCAACGAGGCGGACAATTACCGTGAAAGCAGATTTTACTTTGAACGCCGATGTATCGATTTCGACTGCCGCTCCGGCGAGGTCCTTATACGAAACGAGCGAACCGGAGAGGAACACGAGGTCTTCGGCAGCACCGTGATCGCTACGGACGGCGCAGGATCTGCGGTCCGCCGTGCGATGATGAACGGCGGCGTTCCCAGATTCAACTACTCTCAGGATTTTCTCGAGCACGGTTACAAGGAACTCAGCATTCCGCCGGGTGTCGACGGGACGTTTCAAATGGAAAAGAACGCGCTGCACATATGGGCGCGGCGGTCGTTTATGATGATCGCGCTTCCGAATTTTGACGGCAGCTATACGTGCACGCTGTTTTTGGCACACAAAGGAGAGAACAGCTTTGAATCGATCGATTCAGGTGCGTATCCATCTGCACGGCCAAACGGAAAAGAAGGCAGTTCATCCGCCGCTTTGATCCGCTTCTTCGAAGACCATTTTGCCGACAGCATTCCTTTGATCGGAAATCTTGAACACGAGTATTTCACCAATCCGACGGGCGATCTCGGCACGGTCAAGTGCTTTCCGTGGTATGCCGGCGACAAAGCGCTTTTGCTCGGCGACTCCGCACACGCGGTCGTACCCTTCTACGGACAAGGAATGAATGCCTCGTTCGAAGACTGCCGGATCTTTGACGAACTGATCGATAGACACGGGACCGATTGGGGATTGGTTTTCGAAGAGTATTCAGAGGTTCGGAAGGAGAACACAGACGCGATCGCAGATATGGCCGTCGAGAACTTCTACGAGATGCGCGACGCGGTCGCCGATCCGGTCTTTCAAAGAAAACGGGAGCTCGAAACCCGCCTGGAGCAGGAGCATCCGGATTACTTTTCGAAGTACTCGCTGGTGACTTTTCGCGAAGATGTTCCCTACTCTGAAGCGATGCGCCGGGGAAACGCGCAGGACAGATTGTTGATGGAGATCTGCGCCCGCGAACCCGAAACGGCCGCGATCGATACGGAACAGGTTCTCGCCGAGATCAAGGCCCTTGCCATATGAAGATCACGCACGATTTCGGGAATGAGACTCTTGAGTTTGACCTCTCAAAGCCCTGCGACATCTCCATCCCCCTGAATTTCAACGGCCCACAGCCGAACGCCTACGGCGTCGATCCTGCAAGTTCAAAAGCTTGCGAATACGGTGGTCTGGTAGGCGACACACGCCGCGGCGGGAGCTGCAACTTCGAACAGGTCACTCTCATCCCGCACTGCAACGGAACTCATACTGAATGTGTGGGGCATATCACCGACGAGAGGACCTCGATCGGCGACTCACTTCGCGAATCGCTTTTTGCCGCTGTTCTTATATCTGTGTCGCCGGAAGCCCTCTACGGCGCGGAAGACACATATCCGAACCAACCCGGAGAGACCGATCTCGCGATCACCGCCAAAGGGATTTCACGAAAGGTCGAGAAATACCTGTCGGGAGATTCTGGAGTCAATGCGCTTGTCGTCAGGACGCTTCCGAACGATGAAGGAAAGAAGTCGCGACTTTACACCGATCTTGTCCCACCATTTTTTTCGACTGAGGCGATCCGGCTGGTAAGCCGGCTTGGGATCGATCATCTGATCTGCGATGTGCCCTCGATCGACCGGCTCCACGACGGAGGCAAGCTCTCCAATCACAGGATCTTCTGGAAGGTCGAGGAAGGATCGAACGAACTCGGCCCCGATTCGCGAACCGACCGGACCATTACCGAACTGGCGTACATTCCCGACTCGGCGAAAGATGGGATCTATCTGCTGAATCTCCAGATCGCGCCATTTCAGTCCGACGCCGCGCCTTCACGACCGCTTCTTTATCCGGTCATCAGCGATCAGTACCCGGAGCGGTAGCGACGGGCCCTCTTCTCTCACGGAAAACGAACAGCGCAAATAAGAAGGCGCCAGCGGCGCCATATGTTAATAGCATTGCGAGGGCCAGATATCTGTACACTGTTGCTGCGCAAGCGCTGCTCTAAACGAGGGGGTTGTGCTCAAGGGTTGTGTCGGGCTACGCCCTCCAAATGCAGCGCAAGCGCTGCTCTAAACGGAATTTGTGTCATCTCTGAGATCTGGAATCTGAAATTCGAAAATCGGCCGCCGGCCGGCTTCGTTTCGCGGAACCTGGAACTCGAAACTCGGAATCCGACGCAAGCCGCGTCCTCCAACGAAAAAAGCCGCCGAAATCGGCGGCCTTTTCAAATCAGAATAAAGTCCGAGCTTACTTAGCCGGATCCGAACTCTTCACGGGAACGCGGATCTCGCGGCCCGCATTGAGCCTCGAATTGACATAGAGCCCGTTCAGTTTCGCTACCTCGACCGGAGAAGCACCGACACGTTCAGCCAGCTTTCTTACTGTCTCACCCGACTTCGCTTTCACGATCCTCACGGACGGATCGGTGTCCACGGTTTCTTTCGTAGCTGGGCGGTTGTAACTCGTCGAAGCCACATTATTCCCAACCACCACCGGAACAAAGACCTTTCCGCGGGGCGACTTCATACCGGGATTCGCTTCTTTCAAAGCAGCCACGGTAACACCCGTTCTGCGCGATATGCTTTCCCAGGTCTCTCCTTTTCCAGAGTTCGCAAGCCTGGTCGTATCGTCCTTTATCAAAGACCCGCGCCTGATGATCGCAACAACTTCATTCGCTTTTCCTGCCGGAACACGAACAACGTAAGGCTCGGGAGGAGTCCTGTTCGTCCTGAGCTCCGGGTTCAGGAACCGCAGATATTGAACCGTCGAATCAGACGCCTGAGCGATGAGATTCAAGCTGGTTGAAGCCGGAACCCGGAGCCTGTCGTACCGAAGCCTCGGAGCCGGTTTGATGTGTCCAAAACCGTACTGATGTGGATTGTTCGCGATTAGGATCGTCGCGAGAATGTTCGGAACGTAGTTTCTCGTTTCTTTCGGAAGGTAGGGATACGCAGCCCAGAAATTCGCAACTCCCGCGCGCCTGATCGCCCTGTCGACGTTTCCTTCGCCGCAGTTGTAACCGGCCATCGCAAGTTCCCAGTTTCCGCCGTAGCGATTGGCAAGGAACTTCAGATATCGCGCAGAAGCACGAGTGGCCTGCTCAAAACTCTGCCTTTCGTCGAGGTACGCCGTTCTGCGAAGACCGTACCTGGAACCGGTTCCAGGGATGAACTGCCAAAGCCCTGCGGCGCTCGCCCACGAATGAGCAGTCGGCTTCCAGGCGCTTTCGACCTGTCCAAGCCATGCAACGTTCTCCGGAACGCCCTCTTCGCGGAAGATCCTGCGGGCCATCGTCATAAAGTAACCCGAACGATACAGGCCGACTTCCATCGTCCTGCGTCCGCGGCCGCGGTAGTAGTTCAGGAACTGCTGGACCATGCGGTGCATCTGGAACGTAAATCCAAGCGACTTGTTGGCCGCGGCGTTTCTGATGACCTCATACTCGATCCTCGCTTCCGGATTGTCGACGTCCTGTTCAACTTCGTTAAGGACCAGCTTCGAAAGCTCGTCGAGCGGAGAAGCTTCAAACGATTGGTCCGCGAACCCGACGCCAAATTCCATTGCCGGAGATTCAGAGCCATCGACCGCAGCAGTGATCAAGGAATCTTCCGCTCCGGTCTCGACGGGCACCTTCAGCATCGCAGTGATGTTGTCGGCAACTTCGTCCTTTATCTCCCAGTTGCAGACCGTCGAAAGCCTTCTCAAATTTGCCGGTTGCTGCCCATTCGGGAACTCCATCCGGTAAATCGTTTCGATCAGCTCGTTGTAGCACTCCCGCAAGCCCTGATCGCGTTGAACATTCACCCCGGAAATGAGAAAGATCTCGACCGAACGATCGAAATCTTCTCGGGCCTGAAATCTGCGACTGTTGCTTAAATTGTCCAATCCCTGCTTGAAATACTTGCCGGCATCATTTGAGATCTGGCGGATCCTTGCCTCAGCTTTTGAAGCAGCTTCAGGTTTCGAGGCATTCCGGCCCGAAGAAGTCGAACCAGTCACCTGTGCAGAGACGGGAGACGAAGAAACAAGAAACGCGGCCAGCAACCCGATGCTGATCGCGCCCGAAAGATATTTTTGTAAACTATTGAAATAAAAGCTCATATAAAGCGCAAGAGGAAGTCGGACGCCGACTTGCCAGAAGACTATTTGCGTTGGTTCTCTGTTAAAACGTTTAAGTACTGAAAAGGTTCCAAATCCGACGACATACGCGCCGCCAACACGCTGTCCCGACAACCCCTAAAGCTAACACGGTGCACAAGCGCTGTCAACGATTTAAACCCCGATGAAATCGGGGTTTGTCGTCGAAACGAGATTACAGGACCTGCGCTTTGAACCTTCAAAAATTGGTAATTCCAGTAAGTCTTAGGTCAGCCTGCCAGCGCAACATCCAAAACTTCCTGTACGTGATCGACAAACACAAAATTTAGGTCCTCCTCGATCTCCTTTGGAAGATCCACGAGGTTTCGCTCGTTCTGGGCAGGAAGAATCACTGTTTTGATCTTTGCTCGCCTGGCTGCGAGTAACTTCTCCTTGACGCCTCCGATCGGGAGCACGTTGCCACGCAACGTGATCTCGCCCGTCATCGCCACATCCTTTCTCACCTTCCTCCCAGAAAGCGCAGAAACAAGCGCGGTCGCCATCGTGATTCCGGCCGACGGTCCATCCTTTGGGATCGCGCCTTCGGGAATGTGAACGTGGATGTCGTATTTGTCGAAATCTTCAGCGTCGATTCCGAGGCCTGCAGCGTTCGCTTTCGCATAGGAATACGCGGCCTGGGCAGATTCCTGCATCACTTCGCCCAACTGACCTGTCAGCAGGAGCTTTCCTTTTCCCTTTGTCTTGATCGCTTCAATGAAGAGGATGTCGCCGCCGACTGCGGTCCACGCGAGGCCGACCACGATCCCGACCGCGTTTTTCTTAAGCGCTTGTTCTGGGAAAATCCGCGGAGTGCCGAGAAAATCGGGGGTGTTGGTCTTGTTGACCCTTACGGTTTTAAACCTCTTGCCAAGTACGGCCTTCTTCCGCGCAACCTTTCTGCAAACATTCCCGATCTCGCGTTCAAGATGCCGGAGCCCCGCTTCCTGCGTGTATTCCTTGATTATCGACTTCAACGAAGTGTCGGCGAACCGTACGTCCTTCTTCGCAAGCCCGTTCTCCTCCACCTGTTTCGGAACAAGATGCCGTTTGGCGATCTCAAGCTTTTCCTCTTCGGTATAACCGGAAAGCTGGATCTTCTCCATTCGGTCGCGAAGCGCCGGCTGAATCGTATCGAGCACATTCGCGGTCGTCATAAAAATGACGTTCGAAAGGTCGAAAGTCACGCCAAGGTAATTGTCCCGAAACGCGAAGTTCTGCTCAGGATCCAGCACTTCGAGAAGTGCTGAGCTCGGATCCCCCCGGAAGTCCGAACCTACCTTGTCGATCTCGTCAAGCATTATCAAGGGATTGTTGGTCTCGGCCTGTTGGATCGCCTGGACGATCCTGCCGGGCATCGCTCCTACATACGTCCGTCGGTGCCCGCGGATCTCAGCCTCGTCGTGGAGTCCTCCGAGCGAAAGCCTCACGAATTTGCGGTTCAGCGCTCTTGCGATCGACCTCCCAAGCGAGGTCTTTCCGACTCCCGGCGGACCGACGAGACAAAGGATAGAACCCTTGGGCTTCTCCTTGAGTTTGCGGACTGCAAGGGCCTCGATGATCCTCTCCTTTACCTTCTCTAGCCCGTAGTGATCCTCGTCAAGTATGTCCTGTGCCTTCGTCAGGTTGAGGTTGTCCTTTGAAGATTTCGACCACGGAAGGGTGGTCATCACATCAAGCCAGTTCCTGAGCGTGGCGGTTTCGGCAGTATCGGGGTGCATGCGCTCAAGTTTCTTGAGCTGCCGGAGCGTCTCTTCTTCAGCCGTTTCGGGCATCTTCGCCTTAAACGTCCTTTCACGATAAAGATCGATCTCTTCGGACAGCTCGTTCCCTTCGCCAAGCTCGGTCTGAATGGCCTTTAACTGCTGTCTCAGGAAATACTCCCGCTGCGATCTGTCTATCTCGCCGCGGGCCTGGGTGTTTATCTCCTGCTGGACCGTCAGCACCTCGATCTCCTTGTTCAACAGATCGTTCACACGGCGCAAACGCTCGATCGGATCGAAGATATCCAGAACTGACTGTGCGTCTTCGACCTTCAGATCTATGTTCGAAGCACAAAGGTCCGCGAGCCGGCCCGGGTCCTCCAGGTTCGCAATGATCGCAAGAACTTCCGGAGAAATGTTCTTTCCGAGATTGGCAGCCTTTTCCATCGCCCCGCGCACATTTCGGACCAGTGCCTCGACTTCAAGCGACTCGGTCGCCGAAGTCGGTTCCGGAACCGGGGAAATAGCGCAGGATGAGTATTCACCCTTGTCCTTGATCTGTTTGACGTTTGCGCGTGAGAGGCCCTGGGTAAGGATCCGTATGCGGCCATCTGGGAGCTTGAGCATCCTCATAATCACCGCCACCGTGCCGACATCGAAGACATCGTCCCTCTCCGGATCCTCCTTGTCGGCGTCCTTTTGAGAAACCAAAAGGATCATCCTGTTGCGGCTGAGCGCTTCATCGACAGCTCGTATTGACCTGTCCCTGGAAACAAACAGAGGCACGATCATAAATGGATAGATCACGATGTCGCGCAGAGGCAGGACGGGAAGTTCGTCCGGTATCTGCATCAGTGTCTCTGTTACTTCGGATTCGTCCAGCTGTTCCGAAAAATCTCCAAGCTCGTCCATAAGTGAATAATGTTAATTAAATTGAATTCAAAGGGCAAAAACGTAAGCCGCCGATATTATGCATCGGCGGCGCGTCCATTTTTCGGGCCTCAAATGGCTATTCGGATTGTCCGCCCTCGTCAGCGATCACGTCCACTTTGACAGATTTCCCGCGCCGGTCTATCAGTTTCGGTAGCCTCAGATGGAGCACTCCGTCGCGCAGCTCAGCGCTTACTTCGTTGATATTTACCGCCCACCGAAGAATGATCCGGCGGTGAAACCTTCCATATCTTCTCTCGCAGCAGAAATGCGAGGTCGCACGCTCTGTCACCGGAGAATGTGCCTTGTCACCCTCCAAGACGATCTCCTTAGCGCTTACGGTTAGTTCGATCGATTCCCTTCTGACGCCGGGAAGCTCGAACCAGACCGACACCGTGTTCTTGTTCTCACAAATATCGACCGGCGGCGCAAACGTGTCATAAGCATCCGAGGTCTCGGTCTCCATTGCCTCGTCGATGGCTGCTACAAGTCTCTCGACGCGAGAACGAAGTCTTTCAAGCTCCATCTTCTCGATATCGGCGATCGTACCGACCATTTTTTGGCGAACCGACTTCATCATTGGCTCCCTAATCCGGTGTTCTCAGGCGGTCTTCTTGCTCTTCTTCTTTGGCTTTCGCGACCGTACAAGATACTTGAGCTCAGTCATGAATTCCGAAACATCCTCAAACTCAAGATAAACCGAGGCAAATCTAACATATGCGACTTTGTCGAGCTTCTTGAGCTCTTTCATTATTATTTTGCCGAGTTCGTTCGTGGGGCGCTCACGGTCAGCCGAATCCTGTACGAACTTTTCGACAGAATCGACTATCTCTTCGAGTTGAACGGCTGAGATCGGGCGTTTCTCGCTTGCCCTAAGGAGGCCGCTCATCAGCTTGTTTCGGTCGAACTTCTCCCGGCGGCCGTCCTTTTTGACCACCATGTAGGGGATCTCATCGATCCGTTCGTATGAGGTAAACCGCCTCCCGCAGGACAGACATTCCCGCCTCCGGCGTATCGAATCCGCGTCCTTCGATTCCCGCGAATCAACCACTTTGTCCTCAGTGTTTCCGCAGAAGGGGCATCGCATAAATTGTACGTGGCTAAATTAATGAGGGTGCGAACGACGATGGCAAGAACCTGGTCTACTCACGGGCACGGCCGTCAGCAACCAGACGCTTTTCGTCACGCTCAAGGTCTTCGACCGACGTTACAGACGACAGAAGATGCTTGATTCCGGCGATACTAATATCTCCTCGCAGGAAGTAGTATAACCCAAAAATGACGGCAGGGGCGAAATACACCAGGTGCATAACTATCGAGACGGCAACGGCGGTGTCTCTGGGAGTGTTGAGAAAGATAAGGCCTCCCGCAGTCGCCGCGTGGAACGCTCCCGCAGCTCCGCCCGGCGTCGGCACAAGAGAACCGACCGCAGCCCAACCCATCACGAACAGAGCTCCGGTGAGATCGTACGGCAGATCAAATGCGAGCATCACCAACCACGTCGGAACTGCAATGGCCAGCCATAGCAGTATGGTCCATCCCGTAACGTTTGCGATCTCGCGCCAGTCCTTCAGAATGTCGAGTGAGAACGCCAGCTGCCGCATCAGGCTCAAGATAATCCTCCTGATCCTTCGAGGAAAATACTTGAAGCTCAGCATTTTCTCAACAAACTGTATAGCCCTTACCGAGACCCTGTTAAACACCCACAGGCCAACAAAACCGGCCAAGATTCCGACAAGCATCAGATAGCCGCCGATCCTGACATACTCGAACTCAGCCTCCTTCCCTGCCGGAGGCGAGAACCACAGAAGATTTACGGCGAAGAAGCAGGTGAGCGCAGCGAGATCGAAGATCCGTTCAAGCCCGAGAGTAACGAGTGCCGCCGAAGGCCTGACCCGGCGATCTCGCATAGGAAGCCACATCGGACGGACTATTTCGCCCGCTCTTCCGATAAAGAAAAGGGCTGTGAACCCCACGGTTGTGGTAGCGAAAAGCTCTTTGAGCGAGGTTTCAGTGATCGGTTCTAGAAGTACCTGCCAGCGCTTCGCTCTCACAAGATAACCGAGGCAGACGATCAACACCGCCGGTACGAGATAGATCGCACGAGCTTTCGTCAGACTGTCCCAAACCTGTTGCCAGTCAATGTTCCTGCCAACCAACCAAATGATCAGCACCGTGATCAGCAGGAGAATCAGAAATCGTATGTACTTGCTCAAATCCGAATGCTAAATCAGAGCGGGACCAGTTGTTGAGATTGGCCGGTTGAAACCAGCAGTGAGTGGCCCCGGGGAACAAACAGAAACCATACCAAACTAGAACGATCAACGGCAATCACAGCGCTTGTCATAAAGACCTAAAGGATATTAAATTTTCGGTGGAACTTTTCAACTGTCCTTTCGTAAGGCAACACTGTCGAACAGGTCGGTTTTTCCCGGTTGCCGGGAAGCTCGGGTTCCTAGATAAGGAGAGTAAGCCTTGGAGGCCGTAAAAGCGGACACAAACAACAACGGAGCGGAACTGGTCAGGCGATGCCGTGCGGGAGACGGTGCCGCCTGGGAAGAGATCGTTCAAAGTTACTCCCGCAGGATCTTTAATCTTGCGTATCGTTTCACGTCGAGCGTCGAAGCGGCGGAAGATCTTACGCAGGAAGTATTTGTAAGGATCCACAAGACGCTCGATCAATACGACCCCAAACAGGGCAACTTGTCGAACTGGCTGATGCGGCTGGCCAGGAATCTAATAATCGACGATTACCGGCATCGACAGCGAAACCCGCAAAATTCGATGGCGGATACGGTCGACAAGCATTCGTTCCACTTGCGGGCAGTAGGAACATCGGCGCAAAAGCAGGTCGAACGCCGCGAGCTATGCAACCAGGTTCAGCAAGGCATCGACAAACTTCCCCCGGATCTTCGGACGTGCGTGATCCTTAGGGACATCGAAGAACTGACATACAGAGAGATCGTAGATTTGCTCGCGATCCCGGAAGGCACGGTCAAGTCGCGCATCAACCGCGGAAGGATCGAGCTCGCCAAGATCTTGAGAAGGATGAGGGTAGTAGAGATCTGAATCAAATCCGACAGAGTTGTGACGACTGTCGGAACCCGAAGACGGGAACGGAAATCGGTTAAAAACGATGAACGGAAGAGAAAAGAAGATCGGCTGTAATGCTTTTGAGGAAAATCTCACGGATTACCTCGACCGCGCCCTCGACGGCGAGAGTCAGCGCGCGATGGCTTCGCATTCGCTTGAATGCCCTCTCTGCCATTCGCTGCTGAACGACGTAAAAGACACGCTTGCAGCGTGCAAGGAGATCGCATCGCCGGAGAACCATCTGACCGGACTCGAAGCAAAGATACTTGAACGAACGATTCCCGAGTCGGCGATGCGTTGTGAAGAATTTGAAGACTCGCTGACCGATTATCTGGACGGATTTCTCCCTGCCACTTTATTCCACAGATGGGAACGGCATGCGGTTCTGTGCGAGAGCTGCACGGACCTCCCGGGAGAAGTGGTCCGGTCGATCGCCGCTTGCTACACGTACAAACTCGATGAGCTGCCGCTCCCCGAAGGACTGAACGAAAGGATTCTCGAGATCACCATCGGAACGACGGTCGCTTCGGAGCTCAAGCCCTCCGCGATCTCTCGTTTGAAGGAATGGATCTGGGAGATCAAGGTCCCGATCGCAGTACCACAGCTTGCCCCGGTCGCGATGATGCTGCTTTTCGCGGCCCTGTTCTTTGGGCAGACTGGTGGAGGCTCTATCGGAGGCATGTACCAGAAGAGCGTTGAGCTTGCGGGACAGACTTATCAACAGGGAGCCGAGATGGTTCTTGGGAAGGACAACTAGACAACCGAGTGAGCAAAGGGTAGCGGGGAAGATCTTACGATGAATTGTGCATACCACACAGCCATAATGGCGAACGTCAACTGCAACGGCTGCGGCAAGGCGCTTTGCCCTTCCTGCGATCACAGAATCAAGGGTTTCCCCTACTGCCAGGATTGCATTGTCGCCGGTGTGGAATTGCTACGGAATAAACACCAGGCTTTTTACGTTCCGATAGTAAAGCGTCAGACATCGCCATTTATTGCGGCTCTTCTATCCGTCTGCCCTGGACTTGGTGCAGCGTACAACGGCCAGACATCCAAGGCGCTGGTCCATTTTCTCGCAACCGTCGGTCTTTTTCAGATGGCAATCCTTAGCGGAGGAATGGCGATCTTTGTTTTGGGGTTCTTTGGAATGTGGGTTTTTACCGGCCTCGACGCTTGGCGAACAGCTCAGATGATACGCTCCGGGGTAACCTCCGAGGATGCCCAGGACGTGCTGATTCAACGGTTCAATGGAAACGCTGGTCTCTGGGGAGTTGTACTAACCGTAATAGGAGTTTCTTTCGTCCTTTCGACATTCTTCAATATCCAGCTCCTTGTTAATTTTATTCTTCCGGCACTTTTGATCGGACTCGGGATGTATCTCCTGCGTCAGATGCTTACGCGTCCCGGATCAGGATTCAGGAGAGCGGGCGGATTTGGCGGACTGCTGATGAAGAGGGCCGGAAATAACTTCGACGATGTCGGGGACGGTCCGGGGTCATTTGAAGCAGGAACCGGCTATCGAAACGCCGGCTCAAGGCGATGGAAAGACCGTTGATTCTTGCCCTTTGTGGCAAAGCCGCAAACGGGCGTGTATACTTTGTATAAGGCTTGCTTCGATGATCAAGCATTTCTAAGAGGTTCAAAGCTATGTCAACTTGGATGGTTACCGCAGGGAAATGGGGAAGCATTTTCGTCATCCTCGCCCTCATAATCACATTACTTAAACAGATCATCGGGTTCATCGGATTCCTGACGACGATCATAAAGGTCGGAATCATCTTGGTCTTCGTGGCCCTGTTTCTGGGAGTTGGTCTGCTCGTGCTCAAGAGCTGGAAGTCTTCCAAGCGAAAGGAAGATTGACCGGTTTCCTACCTTTGAACCGCAGACGGAAAAGCATTTGCAGCCGAGACCTTTTCCTCAAGGGTCGTTCTTCGGTTGAACAGCGTTGCCGTATGTGTTACGTTCACCGTTACGTCTGAGAAAAATACTTCCGAATTAGGAACTAAGATTCCTGAAGGTATCGCTTTGTTTTAAAGCTGATATCAATTTCTACTTTGTGGGCGAGAGTCCTTCAGGAAATCGACCAAACTAAGGAGCGACATTTTTTTGATGCGTCTTAAGAACGGCAATTATTGTTTCATCGTTTCACATACAAAGAAGAACAAAGCTTTTGTTAGAAGAATAGAGGTTTCTCGCAGAGCACTTCACACGTTTGCGGGATCAGCAGCAATTCTCATATTTGGGGCAGTAGCTGCGTTTACGTTTTTAGGGGCTTCGGGTCTTCAAGCGACGACATCCGGAGCCCTTTCTGCGAATAGCCTTCAACAAGACCCTACGCTCAGCCAGGCGGGCGTGTCATACGTCGACTATTCCAGACCGGAATCAGCACTTGATTTCGCACAGAACTCAGGCGGACCGTTTGACGGAAGTTTTCAGCTGACGGCCACAGATACTGCAGCTGAAGAGAAGGATATTGAGAAAAGACTGCAGCTGATCGAAACAACCTCCAATCCCAAGTTCCTTCCCACGATCTGGGCACATTTAGGAAAGATCAATAACGAATTCGGGTTCAGGCGAAATCCGTTCGGTGGAAGATCCTACGAATTTCACGCGGGTATGGACATTGACGGTGACCGCGGCGACATTATTGTCGCGCCGGCGCACGGCATAATCGCTGAAGCTGGCTGGAAAGGCGGATACGGATATATGATCGAGATCGATCACGGCAACGGCCTTAAAACCCGGTACGGCCATCTTTCCAAGCTTGAAGTCAAAGAAGGCGAACCCATCGAACGCGGCCAATTGATCGGATTTGTGGGTTCCACAGGACGCTCGACCGGTCCTCATCTACATTACGAGCTGAGGCTTGACGAAAAGCCGATAAATCCGCGACGCTTTCTTCCGCCCGAGCCGACCGAGATTCGAAGTTAGAGAGCAGTTCAAGGTTCAAAGCAAAAGGTTCAATGAGAAATACACTCATTGAACCTTTTTTCTGTATGGCTGTGCAGAAGATCTAATGATCTTCTGCGAGGAGCCACTTCATTGATCAATGAACAAAAGGCACCGGTAAATGCGCGACTATCTCCTGCGCTTTCGTGGTGTGCCATCCGATGGAAGTCGCACTGACCGAAGATATTTCTGAAGAATCCTCTGCCGGGCACGGACTCTTCTCGGGTTCTTCTTCGGGTTGAATACATTTAGAGGGCTGGGTATCATCGCGGCCAAGTAAGCTGCTTCAGCCGCTGAGAGGTTGGATGCGCTCTTCTTAAAGAAGTGCCTTGAAGCCGCTTCCGCTCCGTAAATTCCGTCGCCCCATTCGATGACGTTCAGATAGAGCTCAAGAATCCGCGTTTTGGACAGCTCGCGTTCCATGAAGTAAGTGATCGCGGCTTCTCGGCCCTTTCGAAGAAAATTGCGGTCCTCGGAAAGATAGAGATTTTTGGCAAGCTGTTGGGTGATAGTCGAGGCTCCGCGCTTGAAACTCGGCATCGGCGGAATCCAGCTATCCGGGTCATAGTCTCCGGCTTCTTTTGCCTCTTTTTCGCCTTCTTTCACAGCTTCGTCCCAAGCCTTCTGGATCGCTTCCCAATCAAAACCCTCGTGCTCAAAAAAGCGCGCATCTTCGCCTGCGATCACCGCCCTTTGTAGATTCGTGGAGATCTGCGAGATCGGCTGCCAGATCATTTCCTTTTTCGGCTTCTTTCCGTCGGATTCCGCCTCCGACAATCTGTACTCGATCAAAGAAGTAGTTTCAGGATTTTCTGTCCTCAACTTTGAGATGCTTGGAAAAGTCAGGAATTCGTACGCTAACCAAACAACGAGAGCACCGATGAGGATGCTGAAGAGTATCTTTGTGAAACGCCACATGCTGTTCAAATTTTAGATGCAGGAAGGATACGAGGCAAGCAAGTTCGATGGGAAGAACACTGCGTTGCTAGGCGTGTCCGATCAAGTCTGCAACGATCCTTCCCGAACTCATCACTCCAGGGAGTCCGGCCCCGGGATGTGTCCCGGCGCCCACAAAATAAAGGTCGTCAACATCCTCGCTCCTGTTGTGAGGCCTTAGCCAGGCAGACTGTAAAAGAGTCGGTTCGACCGAGAAAGCGGATCCAAGATAGCTGTTAAGTGTGTTCCGGAAATAGATTGGATCGATGTGAAGGTCCGTGACCAGATGCTTGCGAAGATCCGGAAGGTATCGTTCTTCGAGATACTTATAGATCTTGTGTTTGTAGAACTCAGCTTCCGACGCCCAATCAGTGTCGCCACCGAGATGCGGCACAGGAGAAAGCACGTACCAGCAATCGCATCCGTCGGGTGCAAGTGACGGGTCAGTAGCAGTCGGCCGGTGAAGATACAATGAAAAGTCGTCCGCGAGAGTCTTGGCGTTAAAGATGTCGTTTAGCAATTCGCGGTATCTTGGACCCATCAGGATCTCGTGATGCGCTATGTCTTCGTATTTCCGGTCTGTTCCGAAATACGCGACGAATAGGGACATCGAGTAATTCATCCCGTTGATCTTCCGGTCCGTATACTTCTTGCGATCCTCGCCTGGAACCAGGTCGAGATAAGTCGAAGCAATGTCTGAATTCGAGACTACGGCATCCGCTTTCATTACGGAACCGTCGGTCAGCATCAGTCCTTTTGCGCGACCTGAATCGGTAATGATCTTCGCAACCTCACTATTCAGCAGAATCTCTCCGCCGATTTCCGTGAAGAGCTCCCCGAGAGAAGATACGAGCGCTCCTGTGCCGCCCATTGCGAACCAGACCCCAAACTTCTGTTCTAGTTCGTGGATCATCGCGTAAATTGAAGTCGCGGTGAAGGGATTTCCGCCGATCAGAAGAGGGTGGAAGCTGAACGCCTGCTTGAGGCGTTCATCCTTGAAATACCTGGCGGAAAAACCGTAGACCGATCGATCGGACCGCAACCGCATCATCTGGGGCAGGACCTTGACCATATCCCAGACACTCAGGAACGGCTGATCGATAAGATCGAATCCGACCTTGTAAATGTCTTCCAGTTCTTTAGCAAAGCGTTCGTACCCCGGCAGGCCGTCGGGATCAAACTTCAGAATTTCCGAACGCAGCCTTTCTTTGTCATCGTTGTAATGAAAAACGGAGCCGTCTTCCCACCGGATATTATAGAAGGGATCGAGCTTCCTAAGTTCTACGTAGTCAGACGTCTG
The DNA here is from genome assembly GCA_003385635.1 of Acidobacteriota bacterium. Classification (GTDB taxonomy): domain Bacteria; phylum Acidobacteriota; class Blastocatellia; order Pyrinomonadales; family Pyrinomonadaceae; genus Aridibacter. The sequence goes on from QQUY01000001.1 coordinate 2,352,383, forward strand.
CTTCCCGCCAAGTTCGAACAATTCATCTATCAGCCACGGGGCCGTGATGATCGTAGGGCCAGCGTCGAACTTAAAGCCATCCTGCTCGAACACGTAGGCACGGCCTCCGATCTTGTCCAGCTTCTCGACGATCGTCACGGAATGGCCCTGAGCCTGCAGCCTTATTGCCGCAGACAGACCTCCGAATCCGCTTCCTATTACAAGTATTTTCATTTCGAATGGTTATTCGGCCGTTCCGACGCGGCGGTTGCAGACTTAACAGCACTTTTGTTCTTATCCCCGCAGAACACCTCCCGAACGGCTCGGATCGTATTGCAATGGATCTCGACCGTATCGAGAATATCTACAGCGTATCCGCCGCTCATGGTCGTTACAACCGGAACTCCTGCAAGGCGCGCGTGTTCGAGGACGATCCGGTCCCTCTCCCTTAAACCATCTTTCGTCAAAGCAAGCCTGCCGAGCTTGTCGTTTACGAACGGATCAGCTCCAGCCAGGTAGAAAATGATATCGGGTTCATGATGCAGGATCCGAGACAGCGCCTCGGAAAGTATCGAGTGAAACTCGCCGTCGCGGGTTCCGTCAGCGAGCTCAATATCAAGATCGGATTTCTCTTTGTAGAGCGGATAGTTCTTTTGACCGTGCATTGAAAAAGTGAAGACTTCGGGATCGTCTGCATAAATGAAGGCCGTGCCATTGCCCTGGTGGACATCGAGATCAACAACGAGAAATCTCTCAGCGGCCTTATCTGCTCGAAGCCTCTCGATCGCGATCGCGACGTCATTCAAAACGCAAAATCCTTCTCCACGATCCGGATAGGCGTGGTGGGTTCCGCCGGCAAGATTCGATCCTACACCGTCGTTCAGGGCGGCAAAAGCCGCGTTGATCGTACCCGAAACAGCGAGGAATGAACGCTTTACCAGGGATTCCGACCAGGGCAGGCCCAGTCTGCGGACTTCCATCTTCGTGAGATGACCTGACCTGAGCCTAGATACATAGTTCTCCGTGTGTACTCTCAGGACATCAGATACCGAAGCTTCCCGGGGAGCCAGTACATCCTCGAGGCGGACTGTGCCTTCGTTGATCAACGTGTCTCGCGCGATCTCGAATTTTCTTATGGGAAACACGTGATCCTCACCGATATCAGCATAGTAATCCGGTGAGTAGAATACTTTTGGGCCGTGCATACATAGAATTCTAGGATACGGGCCCAACAAGTTAAACCAGCGTTCGCAAGTTTAAAAAGGTGATGTGGCAAATGTTCGGGAAACATTTGCCACAAGATTGGCGGAAGGATTAGCTGTAGGCAAAGCGGAGTGGCTAGGCAAAAGGCGGATTAAGCGGGCAGGGTAAACGTGCTGATGAGCAAATACTCCGCAAATATTCAATTCATCGGCACTAGGATCTTTTCGTTAGGGCGGCTCATGCCGATCTTTCGCGCTTCACGTTCGATCGTCTTCGGGTCACCCTTCAGATTCTTTATCTCTTCCTCGAGAACCAGGTTCGTCGAGTTAAGTTGTTTGATCTCCGTGTTAAGTTTTTGGTTCTCGATGGACTGTCGGTTCATTTCTACGAATGCACGGATGTTCACCGCAAGGCACAGGATCGTCATAGTGCCTATCACTACACCTAGCGCCATCCAGCGCGTTACCGAAGCTCCGGACGTGGACGAAGAGCCACTGCGTTTCCGCTTTGGACTTCTTTTCGTGGACCTTCTATCCAAGTAAGTACCTCCGGCCTTGTTCAAGTAAAACCTCTAGATCGTTCTTGTCTTCCGATTCGGCGTAAATCCTGACCAGGGGCTCGGTACCGGAAGGCCTCATCAACATCCACGACCCGTTCCCAAAGAGAAATTTGACTCCGTCAGTCCTGTTCAGGGATTCGATCTTCCGACCGCCGATCTCGTCCGGTTCCCTCGAGAGTATTTCAGGGAGCGATTTTGCGATCTCGGGTGTCAGCCTGACCCCGATCCTCTCTGAAAAAAGAGTCCCAACTCTTTGGGTCAACTCGTTGAGCTGCTCGGTCAGACTGGCTCCTCTCGATGCAACCGCTTCAACCGCAAGCAGACAGGCAAGCAGTCCGTCCTTTTCTGGATAATGGCCTTTGATCGAAAGCCCGGCTGATTCTTCGCCGCCGAGTATGATCTCGTCCTTATTTATCAATTCGCCGATAAACTTAAATCCAACCGGCGTTTCGTATAGCTTGAGTCCCCTTGCATCAGCGACTCGGTCAACTAAATGCGACGTCGCTACGGACCTCGCTATTCCTTCGTTCCATCCCCGGCTTTCCGAAAGGTAATCAGCCAAAAGCGCTATAAGCTGATTGGGGGTGATCAATTCTCCATTACTGTCAATTACTCCGAACCGGTCGCCGTCTCCGTCAGTTGCCAACCCAAGGTCGAGTTCGTTTTCGATTACGAGCCTCTTGAGTTCAACAAGCTGTTTGTCCCCCGGTTCCGGCGAAAGTCCTCCGAAAGTGACATCCCGCCAGTCGTGGAGCGTTTGTACTACAGCGCCGTTCTCTTTTAACAGCGTGTCCAGGTATCCACGGCCTGTCCCCCAAAGCGGATCGTAGGCAAGCCTTGGTTTCGCTGAAGAAATCTCGCCAAACCTGATCTTGGAGGTGAGATCTTCGAGGTAATCCGGCTTAGGATCAAAAGCGCTCGATTCGCCTCCGGCTGCGTCGTCCAGCGAAGCCCTTGCTTCGATAAGCTTTTCGATCCTTCCGGTAACTTCCGGCAGAGCAGGAGCTCCGTCGGAAGTCGAGAACTTGATCCCCTGGTATTCCGGTGGATTGTGGGAAGCTGTAAAGTTGATCCCCCCGGCAGCTCCCGTATGCCTTATCGCGTGTGAAATGGCCGGCGTAGGAGTCTCTCCATCGCACACGAAAACCTTGTAGCCTTTGTCAGCGGCGATCTCGGCGGCGACATCGGCAAACTTCTCACCCATAAATCGGGAGTCGTTTCCCACTATCAGCCGTCTTGCGGCGGGATGGCTTTCTTTCAAATATCTGCAGATCGATTCCGTGATCCGGCGAACATTGCCGAAGGTGAACTCATCAGCGATGATCGCTCTCCAACCCGATGTCCCAAATCGAATTTTCATCCAGTAAACGGTTCAGGGTCCGGCGATCTTCGTACTGCTATTTATTACCCAGTTACTGCGTGGTACCCGTGAAAAGGTAACAACTGTTCCCGATGCGCGCTTTTCAAGGGGCTGAAACTGATGTGTTTAAGCCTTCCTTGTGAGGATGCGCCAAATCTAACATAGTATTTTTGTAGAAGTAAAGAGATAATTATTTCTGCATAAGTTATGCATTTTCAACACTTTGCCATTTGCATCTCAAGTAGTATATCAATTTAGTGCTTAAATGTGAACGAAATGCGAACTGAGATTCTTTGGATATCATATTGTTCCCAAGTTTCCTGCATGCGATTGAATTCATCCCTGTGAGCGGGCTGGTCGGCAACACACTTCCATTGAAAAGTGAATATTCTCGTTAAGCACTAGCTTAAAAATTTTCGCCGCCGAAATACGAGTTGACCGCAGGCAGCGTCCTGGGAGTGTGTCATCTTGTCCGCGATTGGCCACCTGATTCCTGAATGTGTCACAAAAACACATCATTCTGATCGGGCCGCAGCAGCTTGAATCGTCTAAATTGTTGGAAATACAGAGGTTGTGGACCAACGGAAACCTTGGCACGGAGGTTGCTCCTGTTTGAGGCTTGTCTCGGAAGAGTTCTTTCCTAGCTAATCGCAATAATAAGGAAGTAGACGCTAAGCCCGCACTTGCTGCGGCGGGACACGCGCGCAGTTGGGAAAAGACATTTTTACAAAGTTCTGATATCGGAGAAGAATAGATTATGAGACCCGTTAAGCATTTTGAGAAAGGCCTTACGTATGTGGCCAAGGGCGCGTTCAACGCGATCCGCTCAGTAAACCAGTTCAAACCAAACCCCTCGTTCACGCCCAAGTGGGCTGACAAGCCGATCCTCAAGTCGTGGCAAAAGTCGAAGCCGACCCTCGGATTTCCGAGGACCACCGATTCGCTCTGTCCGAATTGTGTGATCGAAGCGCGCGAGTCGATCCTAAGCGGCGAGCAGGATGTCGGCATTCTCGTAAATGAGAAGGTAGGCGAGATCAAAGCTCAGATCATCGAGCGCGACGGACAGATCTGGATGATCAAGGATTGTCCGAAGCACGGCCATTTCGAGGACCTTATGGCGATCGATTCGGCATTCCTCAAGCATATTGAGGAGCTGTTCCCCGGCCGCGACATGCGCGCTCACAACGATGAAAAGCTCCACAATCACGGTTCATCGACAATCAAGTACGGCCGCGGCGCGGTCCTGACGGTCGACCTTACGAACCGTTGCAACATGATGTGCGACCCGTGCTTCATGGACGCAAACCAGGTCGGCTTTGTGCACGAGCTTTCGATGGAAGACGTCAAGGAGATCCTCGACAACGCCATTTCGATCAAGCCGCGCAGGCAGATGTCTGTGCAGTATTCCGGCGGAGAGCCCACGCTTTCACCGCACTTCATCGAGTCTATCCGGTACGCACGTAAGGTCGGGTACAACTCGGTGCAGGCTGCAACGAACGGCATCGAGTTCGCTAAATCGAAGGAATTCTGCCGCGAAGCAGCGGAGGCTGGACTCAGGTTTGTTTATCTTCAGTTCGACGGCATCGGAAACGACGCAAACTCGCACCGCCAGGTAGGAAACCTGTTCGATGTGAAACTTCGCGCTATCAACAACCTGCACGAAGCTGGCGTCGACATCATTCTCGTAACGACATTGGTAAATGGCATCAACAACGACCAGGTCGGTTCGATCATTAGATTTGCTTTGGATAATCCGAAGAAGATCTCGTTCGTTTCGTTCCAGCCGGTTTCGTTCACGGGCCGCGACGAGCACATCACCGAGAAAAGAAGGCTGCAGCAGCGCTACACGCTTTCGCACCTCGCACAGGACGTACAGAAGCAGGTCGGTATCACCGAACCTACTCGCGACTGGTTCCCGCTTTCTCTGATGGGCGCCTTCGCTGACTTCGCTGACGTTGTTCACGGTCCGGAATCCGAGTGGGGACAGGTTTCCTGCGGATGCCACCCGAACTGCGGTGTCGGAACCGCGGTGATGATCAACAAGGAAACGAAGGAGATGGCTCCTGTCCCGCAGTTCCTGAACATTCAGGGCCTTGTTAAGGACATGCAGCACATCACCGACACGAATCGCGGAAAATGGTTCTCAAACATAATGATGGGCCTTGCGCTCCTTAAGAACTACAACCCGTACGGAGCACCCAAGAGCCTTACGCTCGGCGGCATCCTTAAGAAGTTCGACAAGTCATTCGGCCTGTCGGGCAAGGATTACGGAAAGGTGGACGGATCGCGAACGATGGATGACATCGAGAAGCGCCGCCAGGACCCCTGGAACTTCCTGTTCATCGCGGGAATGTGGTTCCAGGACCTCTTCAACTACGATTTCCGACGCACCGAGATGTGCATCATCCCTTACGGAACGCAGGAAGGCGAGATCTCGTTCTGCGCTTACAACACGGGAATCGGCTGGAGAAACATCATCGAGCATATGCACCAGAACGCTACCGTCGCTCAGTGGTACAAGGAGCACGGACGCCACGAGGTGTTTGCACGCGACAAAGAAGTCGCTCTTGATAATTCCAACCACAAGCTCATTCTGAATGCGGTCGATCTCGAGCGCCCGAACAAGCCGGATATGGAAGGACCCAAGACCGCAGCAGAGGAAATGCAGGAAATGCGCAAGCTTTATCAGCAGATGGTGATGGAAAAGAACAACATCAAAGGCGAGAAGCTTGTACAGATCGGCGGAGCCTCCAAGAAGTAAAAGTGTTGAGCCTTTGACGGCTTAGCTCCGATCAAACAGAACTTTGATCGCGCCCCGTGGACAGCAGCAGTCCGCGGGGCTTTTTTAGTGATGAGTGCTGAGGACTGAGGACTGAGAGCATCGGAACCCGGAGCGCCAGCGACCGGCATTAACAAGAACTGAGGACTGAGGACCGAGGAAATGTAATCAGGCTTCTCTGTCGACTACAATCTGTCACCGCTCCGTAGGAGCACAATGTCTGTAGCAAGCTACAAATCGAAAAACGCTTATTCGCCACGGAGTGGCGACTGAAATTTGCCCCAGACAAGCCGAAGACGCAGTCCGGGGTCAGGCACGAACAATGCTTCAGCCTTGGAGGGGCAAAACGATCAGTACCGGAAGCGGTGGCGACCGGCCCTAAACATCGAGTTCGCGAATGACTGGTACAATTCGATTTCGAAGGGTAATTCCCTGTCGCCCTCGTCCGACTACACTGATTCTCCTATTTTCGGATTTGGCAGAACCAAATGAGGCTCTACAAGATACTTCCCGATTGGGAGCAGAATAATTTTCAACTTGACCTCAAAAGACAATGGAGCCTGCCCGGCGTGAACTGCCCTACATGTAAGTCTCAATGGGCTAACGCGGGCACAATCTACGCTGCAACAAGCCTCGAGGGCCTTTCAAATTCCTCCCATTACACAGAACCTCGAAACGTTCCGCTGGATGAATATCTTGAACTAATGGACGAGGTTCGATCCGCCAACCCAGATCTCCTTCACCTCCCACCCGGCGCTGAGTTTGGCCAGCTTGTCGGAGCAATGCGTGGGCAATGCACCGACCTCGCCATCTATTCGATTGCCTCTCTTTTGATTTCTTTGGGAGCTTACAAGAAGCTGTCGGCAATTTTGGAAATGCCGGGCACGGTAGCCATTAATTGTCGAAACAGAGAAGTATTGATCGATCCGGTCCTTGAGCTCGATCTTCCTTTTTTTGGTAGGTTGACCAATCCCACGATCACAGGAAGTCCTGATCCTTGCGCCTCCTGCGGGCGAGTTGGAATCAGCCTGCCGAACAACCCGGTTGTTGAAGTGCCAGAAAGAGATGCCGCCATCAATCTCTTTCGATTGATCAATTTCCCTACAATTGTTGTCGCTACCCAGGAGTTCGTGGAAGCCTATATGAACCTTGGATTATCGGGATTGAAGTTTTCCGAAGTGGTTTCCGTCTGAATTGCGTTTGCCGCCGCTACGCGGCTGTGAACCTTTTGGTCTTGGTGTTTGCTACAAGCAATCGGCTCCTACGGAGCCGAAAACGTGGATCGAATGCTCTCCTTCTACAGACATTTGGCTCCTACGGAGCCGGGACGGAGGCAACAAAGAAATCCTACTCAACCCACAGCAGTCATCACTCAGTCCTCAGTCCTCAGTCCTTTCCTCTCAATCCTAATCTTCGCCCTCCCTGACGGTCGGGCTACTGACACTGATCTACGCGGTCCGCACCTGTTGTTTCCCCTCATCCCTTTCATCCCCTTTGTCCCTGTTCATACTTGCCTTTGGCCCCCAAAAATAGTTTAATTTTAGTTTGCCCGCGCCTAGGCAATCCGGGCACAAAGGAGAGTGATAACTCTGGCTTACGTAACGGTTAATTACAACGAGTCCATCGAATCCGCACTGCGGCGCTTCAAGCGAAAGGTAATGACGGAAGAGATAATCAAGGACTACAAGAAACACCAGCACTTTGTCCCGCCCGGTCAGAAGGCGAAGCTGAAATCGGCCAACGCCCGGAAGCGGAACAACAAGCGCCGCCGTATGAGAAACTTCAACAGGCGGTAGTTATCAGTCCCTTAGGCTTCAGATATGCGTGACGTGCTTTAAGAAATTCCTGCACTTCACGCATTAATTTTTTTGCGATGACAAGACGGCCAAGGATCCTCATAACCAACGACGACGGGTACCACTCCGAAGGCATTAATAAGCTCGAAGAATCGCTTTCCGAGATCGGCGACGTGTATGTCGTCGCGCCTGAATCGGAGATGAGCGGAGCGTCTCACAGCCTAACGCTTGCGCGCCCTCTTCGCATACGCCAGGTAGACAAAACTCACTGGACCGTCGACGGAACTCCGACCGACTGCGTCACTCTCGCTCTAAACCAGATCCTCGCTCCAGACCTGCTTCCTGACATATGCGCTTCCGGCATCAACCCGGGTGCGAACATGGGCGACGACGCCACCTATTCCGGCACTATTGCCGGGGCGCTTGAGGCGACGATCCTGGGGGTTACCGGCCTGGCATTCAGCCTTGTTGCCTACAGCAACCACGACTACACAGAATCGGCGAAAGTCGCGTACGAGATGACAAAGAAAGCCCTGGAAGAAGGTCTGCCGAAAGGGACTCTGCTGAACGTAAACATCCCGAAAGGGGTGCCCAAGGGATTTAAGATCACGAAACAGGGATTCAAGAACGCGAGGCCTGTGATCACGGAACACATCGATCCGCGCGGCAAGGCGTATTACTGGATCGGCGAGGTCCGCGAGGGATTTCACGCCGAAGGCGGCACCGATTTCGAGGCGATCGAAGAAGGATTCGTATCCGTCACTCCTATGCGAAGCGATCTTACCAACCACGACGTGATTGGCGATCTAAAGGGGTGGGAAAGCCAATGACATCCTCGGCAGGAAATGGCCGTGCGGGTTCGGACGAGTTTGCGATGGCGCGAGATCGTATGATCCGAGTGCTTCGCGACGAGTTCGATGTCTCAGATGAAAGGGTGCTGGGCGTGATGGCATCCGTACCTCGGCACCTGTTTGTTCCGGAGGCCCTGAAGTTTCAGGCGTACAGGAACAACGCGCTTCCGATCTCCGGAAAACAGACGATATCTCAACCCCTGATCGTCGCTCGTATGACGGAATTGCTTGATCTGGAAAAGAAACACAAGGTTCTGGAGATTGGAACGGGTTCCGGCTACCAGACGGCGATCCTTGCCAAACTGGGCGGGAAGATCTATTCGATCGAACGGGTCCTCGATCTTGCAGAAACCGCAAAGAAGCGTCTCGCAGGGCTGAACAATGTAACGATCAAATGCAGTGACGGGACTAACGGCTGGGATGCGTACTCGCCGTTTGACCGCATTCTAGTAACAGCAGGTGCGCCCGTTCCCCCCGAACCCCTTGTCGCGCAACTTTCGAACGGCGGGAAGATAGTGATTCCGGTCGGGGACGAAAAGGAAAGACAGAACTTGATCAGGATCACGAAGACACCCGAGGGCGTCGTGCGTGAGACCTTTGGTGCTTGCTCATTTGTGCCGCTGATCGGCGATCACGGTTGGGAGGCTTAGACGGCCTCCTCTTGAACTAGGGAAATGGAAGGATTAATCGATCTATTTTACCAATTTCTGGACTTCATCAAGCCTGACAAGCTGATCAACTGGCTGCTTGACCTGCTTGGTGTTTACGTCTATTTCGGGCTGTTTTTCATTGTCTTTGCGGAGACGGGCCTCGCGGTCGGATTCTTTCTGCCCGGCGATTCCCTTTTGGTCGTGACAGGCCTGATGGCAAAGACACTTCCGGACAGGTTGTACATCCTTTATGTCCTTCCGGCATTTCTCGCCGGATCGATCATTGGAGACAGCACCGGCTATTGGACTGGGCGCATAATGGGCAAGAGCCTCTTCAAACGGGAGGACTCGTTCCTCTTCAAGCCCAGCCGTGTCGAGAAGGCACACAAGTTCTTTGAGAAATACGGCGCGAAGACGATCATCCTTGCACGGTTCGTTCCGATCGTAAGGACCTTTGCCCCGCTTGTGATCGGCGCCTCGGACTTCCCGTATCGCGTATTTTTGTTCTTCAGCATCATCGGCGGCGTGTTCTGGATCTTTTCGATGGTCCTGGCCGGGTATTTTCTGGGCGGTCTAGTTGAGCAGGCACTGGGGATCAAGCTTCAGGATCACATCGAGAAGGTCGTGATCGTCGTCGTGTTCCTTTCGCTACTGCCACCGATCATCGAGTTCGTCAAGCACAAGTTCGGGAAGAAAGAAGAACCAGAGACGGAAACAGCCGCTTGAGCAGGTGTCATGTTTCAGGGAACAGGTATCAATGCGCAGTCAGAGTCGATACACGTTGAATGACTAGGAGCAACCTGAAAATTTTGGAAATGGTCGGATTCATTTGAGAACGGAGTGCGGCATCCGATCCATGATTCATGACACCTGACACATGCCGCGAAGCGGTCAGTTGACTGATGAGAGACTGGCGCGTAAACTTTGAGTTTGTCTTGTCGGGGTGTAGCGCAGCCTGGTAGCGCGCACCGTTCGGGACGGTGAGGCCGGAGGTTCAAATCCTCTCACCCCGACCATTTCTCTTTTTGCTGCGGATTTCCCGAACCGCGGAATCGCTAAGAAATTCAGCCACGAGTTTCACCAATTTCACGAAAACGGGACGCCGAAGATTAGGTGTCCCGCTTTTTGTTTTCGCGGAAGAGAATCGGCCACGGATTACACGGATTTCACAGATTGGGGCACCTATTCAACGGGCGTTTTCTCACTAGTGTAATTCGTGAAATTCGTGGCGAAACTCTTTGAGACAACTAACCACGACTGCACACAAAGGGGCACGAAGCTCTTCTCTCCATGCCCCATCCGTGAAATCCGCGAAATCCGTGGCTATCTCTAACCGAATTCACGAACCAAAGCACTGATCGATTCCTTCGCGTCGCCGAACAGCATCCTCGTGTTGTCCTTGAAGAACAGAGGATTCTCGACGCCCGCGAAGCCCGACGCCATCGAGCGCTTCAGCACAAACACCGTTCTCGACTTGTCCACGTTGATGATCGGCATCCCGTAAAGCGGACTTCCTTCGTCCTCACGCGCCGCCGGATTCACCACGTCGTTCGCGCCGATCACGATCGCGACGTCAAAATTGTCGATCCTAGGATTGACCTGGTCCATCTCCTGCAGCACGTCATAAGAAACATCGGCCTCGGCAAGCAGCACGTTCATATGACCCGGCATGCGGCCCGCGACCGGATGCACTCCGTAGACGACCTCGCATCCGTTCTTTTCAAGCAATTCCTGAAGCTCCTTTACAACGTGCTGGGCCTGCGCGACCGCCATTCCATATCCCGGAACTACCAGAACACTTGATGCCGCTTCCAGGATAAAATAGGCGTCCTCCGCGACGATCGGCTTGACCGTGCCCTCGACCTGTTTCGTACCGGTCTTTGGTGACCCGAATCCGCTGAATAATACATTCGTCAACGATCGGTTCATCGCTTTGCACATTATCTTCGTCAGGATGATACCGCTTGCTCCGACAAGCGATCCGGCCACGATCAGGAGCAGGTTGTTGATAGCAAATCCGGCGGCACAAGCAGCGAGTCCCGAGTAGCTGTTCAAAAGCGAGATAACGACCGGCATGTCGCCGCCACCGATCGGTATTACGAACATCACGCCGAAAACAAACGACAGTCCGATCAGGATGTATAGATACATCAGATTCGTCGGATCCATCGCGAACATCACGCCGCACGCAACGATCGCGAGCATCAGGATACTGTTGAAGATCTGCTGGCCCGTGAAGAGCATCGGACGGCTGTTCATTTTCTCCGACAGCTTGCCCCACGCGATGATGCTTCCAGTGAAAGTCACTCCACCAATAAGCACTGAAAGGACGATCGTAACTGCAAGGAAAGTCGTTGCATCGGTGCCGTATAGCGCCGCCCATCCAACGAGAAGACTCGCAAGTCCGCCGAATCCGTTGAATATCGCGACCATTTCCGGCATCGCCGTCATCGCCACCGTACGTGCCGCGAAGACTCCGATCAGGGAACCTACGATCACACCCACAGCGATCCAGGTAAAATCGACTATGCCCTGGTTCAGAAGCGTGACGACCACCGCTATTAGCATACCGACCGAGGAAACAACGTTTCCTCGCCGAGCCGTTTCAGGTGAGCTGAGCATCTTCAGGCCCAGGATGAAGAGGATCGCGGAGGCAATGTACGCGAGGTTTATAAGTATCGCCGCGTTCATTTCTTACCCTCCAGCTTCTTCTTGTGGAACATCCCGAGCATGCGGTCAGTGACCAGGTATCCGCCGACGACATTGATCGAGGCGAACGCGACTGCCGAAGCTCCAAGGATCGTGGCTATCAGCTCGTGATCTGAGCCGGCTGAAACGATCGCGCCAATCAGAGTGATTCCCGAGATAGCGTTCGACCCGGACATAAGCGGGGTATGAAGCGTCGCGGGGACTTTGTTGATCAGCTCAAACCCCAGAAAGATCGAGAGGATGAGAATGAATGCAAGAAAAACTATTTCCATAGCGTTTTCCGTTACGTTTCGTTATTGATTGAATCGGAATCTACTTGTTGAGGTTCTTGATCGTTTCATTGACGACCTCGCCCCCGTGAGTAATGACACAGCCGCTGACGATCTCGTTCTCGAAGTCGAGCGCGATTTCTTTCGCCTCCTCGTTCCAGAACTCGTCGATCAGATTTCGGAGGTTCGCCGAATACATCACGCTCGCGTCTCTCGCCACGACATTCGTCCAGTTGCCGTTGCCGATTATCGTCACACCGTTGACCTCGATCGTCTCACCGGGCACCGAGCCTTCGACGTTTCCACCCGTCTCCGCGGCCATATCGACGATTACGCTTCCCGGTTTCATCTCTTTGACCATATCGGCCGTTACGATCACCGGAGGCTTTCTCCCGAAGACCTGTGCGGTCGTTATCACGACGTCCGATTCGGCGATCTGCTTCTTCTGCCCTTCTAGCTGTTTGTTTCTTTGCTCGGGTGTCAGCTCGACCGCGTAACCGTCCTTTGTCTGGCCGGTTTCGCCGAGATCGATCTCGAGGAACTTGGCACCAAGCGACTCGACCTGCTCGGCAACAACAGCTCGCGTATCGAAAGCAACTACCTTCGCTCCCAGGCGACGTGCCGTTGCGATCGCCTGAAGGCCTGCGACACCGGCGCCGATAATGAAAACGGTCGCCGGTTTAAGGGTTCCGGCAGGCGTCATCATCATCGGCAGGATCGTCGGGAGCTTGCTGCATCCGAGAATGACCATTACATATCCCGCAAGATTTGCCTGAGAGCTCAAGGCGTCCATCTTCTGCGCGAGAGTCGTTCTCGGTATCATCTCCATCGAGATCGCAGTCGCTCCGCTTCCGCGCAGAGATTCGATCAGAGCCGTTTCATTGAACGGATCTAGGAAGCTTACGTGGATCGCGCCCTTCTTCAACGCTCCGACCTCGTCTTCAGGCGGCTTCCGCACCCGAAGTACGACATCGGATTCGGCGAGCAGCTTCGAGCGTTCGGCAGAAATCTCTGCGCCCGCTCCCCTGTAAAGGTCGTCGCTGAATCCCGCCTTACGGCCGGCCTCGGCTTCGACACAAACTTCGGCCCCCATCCTGACAAGTTTTTTCACATCATCAGGCACGAGGGCCACACGTTTCTCGTTTGATTCTTGTTCTCGGGGAACACCAATCTGCATATCGGTCTTTCCGGATCAGTTGTATTGTGACTAATTGCGAGGTAAATCCAACGTAATAAAAATGGATTCGTCGATTCTTGTCAACCTTTTCGGGTTGTTTGGCGCAATTGTAAGGTGAACAGCACTAAGCTTCCGTGATGTTTGTCACGAATTACGTTGAAGATAGGCGAGAACCGTTTTGAGCAGCGCTTGCGCTGCTGTTAGCGTCACGGTTAGAGTGCGACGAGAGCTTCAGCTTGTCACCGATCCTCGCTACGATTCGTTGGCGCAAACTAAAGTTCGCGCGACAGTTCGCAGCGCAAGCGCTGCTCTAGACGGGGAGGGGGCCAGCGTAAATCGGAAAGGCAAAGCCTTTCCGCACATCCGGGCGGCAGAGCCGCTAAATGGCGAGAGTGCGTGGTCACATGGTTGTTGCAGCGCTCACGCTGCTCTAAACGACATTAGGAAGCAACTCTGAAATTTGGAATTTGAAATTTGAAATTCAGCCGAAGGCTGACGCCGCCCTGAAACCAATTGGTCCGAAAAACCGTAATCTTCCGCATAGCACCATTCCGCCGGTTAACCGGCAGCAAACCTACAACTGATTCCGAGGTAACCAGATGAGATCCATCATTTCTCTGCTGATAGTTCTGACATTCGTATTACAGGCGGCAGCCCAGATGCCCGCTGACACTAACGGTGAATTTCCAAAGGCTCCGGCCTTCGACCGGTCCGCTTACGAGATCCAGCACAAGACGTTTGTGCTCGACAACGGCCTGACGCTGATCGTACACACCGATCACAGCGTACCCATCGTGGGCGTGAACGTCTGGTATCACGTCGGATCCCGAAACGAAAAGCGGGGCAAGACCGGCTTCGCCCATATGTTCGAGCATTTCTTCTTTAACGGCTCGGAAAACCATCCGCACGGTTTCCGGGAGGCGATGGACGATCTCGGCGCGAACAACCGTAACGGAACCACAAACACCGACCGCACCAACTTCTTTGAAGATGTTCCTGTATCGGCTCTTGAACGGACCCTCTACCTCGAGGCCGACAGGATGGGCTTCCTCGGCGGCTACATTTCGAAGGAAATGCTCGAGCGCGAACGCGGTGTTGTGAAGAACGAAAAGCGCCAGGGCGAGAACCGGCCATACGGACGCGTCTTTACCGAGATCGTGGAGAAGGTCTATCCGTATTCGCACCCGTATTCATGGTCGACGATCGGTTCGATGGACGACCTGAATGCTGCGACCCTCGAAGATGTGAAGGAATGGTACGAAACCTACTACGGCCCGAACAACGCTGTACTCTCGCTCGCAGGCGATATAACTCCCGAGCGTGCCCTCGAGCTCGTTAATAAGTACTTCGGCGGCATCAAGCCGGGACCGCCCCTTTCAAGAGCAAAGACCTGGATTCCGAAGTTTGAACGCGACGTTCGCGACGAAATGTACGACCGGGCTCCGCAGGCAAGGATCTATCGCGTCTACCACGCACCGGAGTGGGCGAGCGAAGAGACCGAACATCTTCAGCTGTTTGCAGATGTGCTTGCGGGTTCAAAAAGCGCGCGCCTGGACAAGCGACTTGTATATGAGAAAGGGCTTGCGACCGGTGTTTCAGCGGGAATGCTCTCGAGGGAGCTTGCCGGACTGTTCCTCGTGACGATAACGGTGAAGCCCGGGGCATCTGTCGAAGAAGCCGAAAAGGAAATGGACGCGGTTGTTGCCGAGCTTGTTAAGAACGGACCGACCGGGGAAGAAGTGACCCGGAGTCAAAACAGAAATCTTGCAGGGTTCCTGCGCGGGATCGAGCGTCTGGGCGGGTTTGGCGGTCGTTCGGACGTTCTCGCCGAGGCAGCAACGTACGGCGGCAAACCCGAGCTTTACCTCGACAAGCTTGAGAACTTCGCTACCTCAACTCCTTCAGAGGTCAAGACAGCTTCCGCAAAATGGCTCACCCAGCATCACTACACTATGGTTGTGAGGCCGTTTCCCGAGCTGGCCCCGAAACCAAGCGGTGTCGACAGATCGATCCTTCCTACGATCGGCGCGGCTCCTGAGGTCGAATTCCCTCAGGTCAAATCGGCGACTCTGGATAACGGCCTGAAGATAATGCTTCTTGAAAGGCACTCTGTGCCGATTGTAAACGCCGCGATGGTCGTCGACGCGGGGTTCGCCGCAGATACCCTTGATAAAGCGGGAGCGGCCTCGCTTGCTTCCGATCTGATGGACGAAGGCACGGCGACGAGGTCGGCTTTCGATATCTCCAATGAACTGGACATGCTGGGTTCCAGCGTTTCCACAAACTCCGGACTCGACCAGTCGTTCGTCAGGCTGCGCTCTACAAAACAGAACTTCGGCAAAGCGATGGAGATATTTGCTGACGTTATCGTGAATCCGTCGTTCCCTGATGAACAGTTCGATATTCAGAAACAGAGGGCGATAGCCGGAATCGCACAGGAAAAAGCGCAGCCGAACGGCGCGGCCCTGAGAATTCTTCCCGAGCTTTTGTACGGAAGAGATCATTCGTACGGCAAGCCGTTCAGCGGATCCGGATTTGAGGATTCTGTCAGCTCCTTGACCCGCGAAGATCTCGCCAAATGGCACTCGGACTGGTTCAGGCCGAACAACGCCACTTTGATCGTAACGGGCGACACCACGCTCGACGAGGTCCGCGCGATCGCGGCGAAGGCATTTGCAAGCTGGAAACAGGGCAAGGTCCCTTCCAAGAACATTGACGATGTTCCGGCGACAAAGGGTGGAAAGGTCTATCTGATAGATAAACCCGGAGCGCCGCAATCCACGATCGTAGCAACTCACGTATCCCTTACGGCGGGCCAGCCTGACGAGATCGCGATCGAGACGGTGATGAGGAATTTCGGCGGTATGTCAACATCGCGTCTGAACAGAAATCTGCGGCTCGACAAGCACTGGAGCTACGGTTCCTCGGGATTCCTCGCGGGCGCGAGGGCTCAAAGGCCGTTTATCATCATCGCCCCGGTACAGACTGACAAAACGAAAGAATCAATGATGGAGGTCTGGAAAGAGATAAAGGGTGTCGCCGGAGAGCGGCCGCTTGAAGGCGAAGAATACGAGAGCATCATGCGCAACATGTCGCTCAGGCTGCCGGGCAGATTCGAAACGCTCAGTTCTCTTGAAGGAGCTGCGGTCGATATGGTGAACGAGGGCCTGCCTGCCGACTACTGGTCAAGATACGCGGGACGCGTGCGCAATCAGTCGGCTGATCAGCTGAACGCTGCAGCCGCCCGGTATGTCAGGCCCGACGAGATAATCTGGATCATCGTGGGCGATCTGGCAAAGATAACCGATGGCGTGAAGAGCCTAGGCTACGGCGACGTCGTAAGGCTCGATGCGGACGGGAAAGTGATGCCTTGATCGTGAATTGTGAATCGTTAATCGTGAATGGTGAATCGTGAACTAGTGCGTAGGTTCATCATTAGTTGGCGGCCAGCAACATTACATTTCACGTCTCTACGCTAAAAAAGGCGCTGCAATCGTTAAGACTGCAGCGCCTAGTTTTGTGCCTTCGCTACGGTGAACCGAAGAATGTCAATGACTTCTGGCGAAAGATGAATCAAAGTCTACGACTCACTATTCACGATTAACGATTCACAATTCACGATTCACTATTCACGATTCACGATTTACCATTCACTAACCACTACTTCGCTACCGGATTTCCCTCGACATCCAGGATGATGATCTCACCGAGGTTCAGTTCCCTGATGCCCTGCTCGATCTTCGAGAGATCACCGACAAGCAAGAGTGCAGTGCCGTCGGGCTTCGCATATTTTTGTGCGACCGCGTTCACTGCGCCCAGCTGCAGCTTGTTCAGTTCTTCCGGCTCCTGCTGGAGCTCAGTCATCGGAAGGCCTTCCAACCAGAGTGACAGTATTTGCCCTGCGATCCGGCCGTAGGACTCGAACTGCTGAGCGTATCCGCGGACCCTCGTCTTTCGAGCGGTTTCAAGCTCTTCGTTCGAGATCGGCTTCTCACCGGCAATGTACTTGAGCTCCTTCACGAACTCGACCGCCGATTCTTTGGTCTTGTCGGTCTGAACTCCACCCGAAGCAAGCCAGATGCCATCCCTGGACATAAAGTTGGGGAAGGCAAATACGCCGTACGAGTAGCCCTTGTCCTCGCGAAGGTTCAGATTCAGGCGAGTGCCGAAGCCGCCGCCGTAAACCGTATTGGCGAGTGAAAGCGCGTAGTAGTCATCCGACTTCCGCGGAGGGCCGGGCAAAATGTGGTTCACGACAGTCTGAGCAGCACCCTGCCTGTCGATCAGATAGACCTTGCCCGCAGCGTCCGAATTCGCCGCCGGAATGTTCACCGCCGGAGCAGAACCGCCGGACCACGAACCAAAGTGCTCGCGGGCTTTAGCGACCGCTTCCTGCAGAGAAAGATTTCCAACAAAGACCAGTGCCGAGCTTCCGGGCTTCCAGTACCTATCGTGGAATGCGACCAGATCAGCTTTCGTGATCTTCTGTACTGTTCCAGGCAGGCCACCTGTCGGCCTCCCGTAGGGATGGTCCTTTCCGAATGCAAGCATGTAAGCGACTCGATTTGCGACCGAGTTCGGATTGCTTGCGGCCTGAGCCAGATTGTCGAGCGTCTGCTTCTTTTCGCGGTCAAACTCTTCATCAGGAAATGAAGGGTTGATCGCGATATCTGCCATAACCTCTAGCGCCGAATCAAGATTCCGAGTGAGGACTTCCATCGAAAGTCCGCCGGATTCGCGGCCAGCGCCTCCGCCGATGCTTGTGCCCAGGTTTCCGAGCTTCTCGTCGATCTCAAGCGCACTCAACGAATCTGTTCCCCTTCGCATTACGCGATTCGCAAGTGCAGCCGTGCCGGCTTTCCCGGCCGGGTCGGCAACCGCTCCGGCACGTGTCGACAGAGCTACAGCGACCTTTGGAAGCTCCGGTTTCGAGACGACAAATACGTCCATTCCGTTCTCGAGCTTCGCGGTCTCGACTTCGGGTGCATTGAACGGTCGGTCGCCGCCAAGAGGAGGCTCTTGTGTGCGGTCGATCGCGACGTCCGAGGGTCTTCCCGATCTTTCGGGCACGAAGTGCATCCTGACGCGGTTCTCTGTGTCGAGGTACTTCGAGACCGCGTCTTTGACGCCGTCAACCGTAACTTTCCTGTGTCGCGCGAGATCTTCCTCAAATTTTCCGGGATCGCCGAGAAAAGTGTTGTATTGGTTCAAGAGGTCCGCTTTTCCTCCAAATCCTCCGATCCTCTCAAGGCCCGCGATGAAGTTGAATTCCCATTTGGTCTTCGCGCGATCGAGCTCTTCCTGGGTCGGACCTTCTTTGCCGAGCCGGCTGATCTCTTCAAAAATGATCTTCTCGATCTCCCCAAGATCCGCATCGGGACGGGCAGTGGCAAAGAGAACAAATGAACCAGTGAGATTTCTTCCGAAGGTAAAAGAATTTACGTTCGCAGCAAGCTGCTTGTCATAAACAAGCGCCTTGTTCAGACGAGCCGACAAACCATCGGTCAGGATCGTCGCCACCAGGGTTAATTCAGCCTCGCCGGGTTGGAAATAGCCGGGCATATGCCAGCCCAAATACGTTCTGGCAAGCGGGACACGATCATTGACCTTTACGAATCTCTCGCCATCGAGCTTTGGCATTCCCTTGGCGGGCCTTTCGAGAGGCGGCCCAGCCGGAATCGTGCCGAAGTACTTCTCGATCATCCTTTTCGTGGCTTCAACGTCGAAATCACCAGCAATAACAAGAGACAGGTTGTTTGGCGTGTAATACGTCCTAAAGAACTCGCGCACATCGTCCTCGGAAGCTGCGGTCAGATCTTCGTGTGAACCGATCACTGGATGCCAATAAGGGTGGCCTTCCGAATAGGCGGTCTCGCCCATGATCTTGAACCAACGGCCGTACGGCTGGTTTTCGAGGCCCTGCCGCCTTTCGTTCTTAACGACGTCACGCTGGTTGTCGAGATTCTCTTTCGTCAGCGCTTCCGGCAGGGTCGCAAGCCGGTCCGATTCGACCCACAAAAGGTTTTCGAGATTTCCGGAAGGAACGGTCGCAAAATAGTTAGTGCGGTCGTTGCTCGTAGTACCGTTTACTCCTCCCTCCAGCAGGTTTGCCCCCGCAGCCTCAACATACTTCAAGTAGTCGCGGCTGGCATTCTTCGAGCCCTGGAACATCATGTGCTCGAAAAGATGAGCAAATCCCGTGCGTCCGTCGACCTCGTTTGCTGAACCAACGTGAAACCACTGGTTGACGTGGACGATCGGAAGTTTCCGGTCAACGTGAAGAATTACCTCAAGTCCGTTCGGGAGGGTGTATTTTTCGAATTCGATCTTCGGGGTGGCGCTTGCGCCGCTCTGAGCGTAGACTGCCGTCGGCATAAATGGCGCCAGAAGCAGTGCGAGGATCATCGCAAAGCTCATTCCCGCTTTGGAAAAGTCTTTCATTTTCTTACCTCTTTGTTGTTTCAAGTTGTTATTTGAAATGAGTTTATGAAATCAGATACGTCAAATCAACGATGATGTTTCGGCAGCGTTTGCCTCTTCAGCCGTAATAAGGCGATTGGCATTCATCGCAGCATGAGTCACCTTTACCGATTTAGTGCGAAAACAGGCTCTTACCGCAAAGGACGCGAAGGTATGCGCAATGGACACAATGGGCGAACCCAATGACTGGGGTCTTCTTTGTGCTTTCTGCGAATCCCTTTGCGTGCTTTGCGGTTATAAAATCGCTATACCACTAAGCACGCAGCGGTTCTCTCGCGTCGCGCTTTATCTGTTTAATCAACCACAAACGTAGCGACGCTGGTCGGTGTCTCGTAGCACCGGACCTTGTAGACACTGATCCGTTCGTCGGCTATCCGTGAATTGAGATATTCCCAAAAGTAAGCGGCAATGTTCTCGGCGCTTGGGTTCAGTTCCTCGTCAAATGGCGGAAGTTCGTTCAGATTTCTGTGATCAAGGTAGGCGACGATCTCGTCTGCGGCTTCCTTCAGGTCACCAAAGTCGATAAGCAGCCCTATGTTGTTTAACTCTTCTCCGCGCGCAAATATCTCGACCTTGTAGTTATGGCCGTGCAGGTTCTCGCACTTCCCTTTGTAACCGCGCAGCTGGTGCGCGGACGAGAAGTTTCTTTCTATCATCACTTCGTAATAAGAAGGCATTGTTCCGATTCTATGCGACTACAGCATCGACGACAATTCAGGGCAGCTTTCCCGCTTTGTTGCCTATCCCGGCGATTGGCGTATGACTCTTGAAATGCGATTCAACCTCGCTTAGCTCCGTTGTTATACGCGCATCCGGAAGACTTTTCAGGAAGTCCCGCCCGTAGCCTTTTGTCCGCAGCCTCGGATCCAGAAGGGCGATTATCCCATGATCAGTAGTGCTCCTGATCAACCTGCCGATTCCCTGTTTGAGCGTAATGACCGCACTCGGAACGCTGTATTCAAAGAATGAACGTCCCCCGTGTTCGTCTATGTAACGCGTCCTCGCAGCGACCAAAGGATCCGTCGGGACGGCGAACGGGAGTTTGTCGATGATCACACAGGAAAGCTGCTCACCGCGCACGTCAACGCCCTGCCAGAAGGATGAGGTCCCGAACAGAACTGCGTTCGGCGTCTCCCGGAATCGCTCGAGAATTCCGGTCTTTGACATCGTTCCCTGCAGGAAGCAGGGGTAGTCTACCCGAGACGAGACGATCTCGTGCAGTGCGTTCATCGAGGAAAAGCTGGTCGAAAGCACGAATGTCCTGCCTTCAGTGATCCCTAGCAGCTTCATGATCTCTCCCGCCGCAAGTTGGGTAAACTCCGGAGACCTGGGCTCAGGCATCGTTTTCGGGAGATAAATTATCGCCTGCTCGCGGTAGTCGAAGCTGGAAGGCGCTATGAGAGTGTCGGTCTTCGGCGATTCTAGTCCGAGGCGCCCGCGTATGAAATCGAAAGTGCCGTTCGTCGATAGGGTCGCGCTTGTTAGCACACAAGTATCGACCTTCTCAAAAAGCCTGTCCTGCAGGATTCCCGACACATCTACTGGTGCTGCACGGACAAACGTCCCTCTTCCTCGCCGTTCTATCCAGTAGACGTAGTTCTCTTCTTTCTGTCCGACGATGAACTCAAGATCGGAACGGCATTGCCTGATCCGGCGAACAACGCTTTCTGCTTCCGGAACACTGTCGGAATGCACATCCAGCGAACTCTGCAAACGAGAAAGTGCCCGGTCCAGCGCGGCGTATGCTTCCCCGAGTCGCGTTGGAACCTCTTCTCCGCTTGTCGATCTTCTCGCTATCAAGCCGCGCTCCAGCGGATACCTGCCCTCCCTGCCGCGCCCCTGTGTGAACCTCGACCAGAACATGTCCGAATAGCTGCGAACCCGGGTCAGTACTTTCTTGAGTTGCGCCACCGGAGCGGCCTCGGGTATCGGAACCGCCTCGGTGTCACGCGCGAGCTCTTCGATCTGAAAAGACGAGACAGCGATCCCGAAGTAATCGGAAGCAATGTCTTCGATCAGGTGCGCCTCGTCAAAGATCACCGCCCCGTAATCCGGTATCACCTTTCCGTACTCGTTACCGCGAAGGTTCAGATCCGCGAAGAAAAGATGATGGTTGACGATGATGACGTCGGCTTTTTCAGCGCGGTCTCTCATCCTGGTGATAAAGCAGGGTTCAAAATCCGGACACTGCTGACCGAGACAGGTCTCGCTTCTCGCATTTATCCGCGGCCAGAACCCTAGATCTTCAGGGAGATCGGTAAGTTCTGCCCTGTCGCCAGTTTCCGACTCGAAAGCCCAGTCCCGGACCTTGTCGAAATGCCTGATCTCATCCAACCCCGACAACACCGGTTGATCATCGGCTTTCTTGATCCGGTAAAGGCATGCATAGTTGGCCCTGCCTTTCATATATGCCGACGTGAAACCGCCGGGAAGGATGTTGTGCAGGAACGGCAGGTCTTTCTCCATCAACTGTTCCTGAAGGTTCTTGGTCCCTGTGGATATGACGACCCTTCGCTTGGCGTTCTTGGCAAAAGCTACCGCTGGAACAAGGTAGGCGAGCGTCTTACCGGTTCCGGTTCCCGCTTCGACTATTAGGTGTCTCTTGTCCTCGAACGCTTTGAGGACCGCCTGAGCCATCTTCAACTGGCCAGGACGGTCTTCAAACGCTTCGTGGTGTTCGGCCAGGAGGCCTTTGCTGCCGAAAATATCTTCCATCAGATCGATGTGAGGTTCGGGGAACGAAATGAGGTCGTAATGTTAACAAATAATCCGTTGATCCGCTCGTCGGCGACTCCCCATTTCCTATGAACTGAACACGCTATTTTATTGAACCGAAAAGACCTTTGACTAATTCGAAGTGTATTTGTTAGAGTCGTGGCAGTTTTCGCGAAGCACAAGTTGATCAGTTGCGTCCGGGAACGCCTATTCAAACTGTTTTTATACAATTCTTGATTTATTCACATCGGGCTGATTACGGGTTTTCGGTCCGATACGCGTTTTCATACTTCCATAAGTCGCATTCATTGAATTGACCAAATGCGGCGGTGCAGAGTTCACCTCTTTGTGGCCGCCAACTTGATATCGGTTTCGTTTCCTCCGGTCCCCCAACAGGCTCCGCGATACAAAACCGAGTTGTTTCTCATATTCTGCATTCGGATCTCCCTGAATGCGGACATTTCACCGTCTTGTGGATCTTTCGGTTCTTTCCGTCGTTTCATAAGTCAACAGCTAACATAGGTTTACAGCTGGCCTCAGGCCGCTGTAGGAGGGTAAATCTAGATGAAAACTGCAGATGCAGCAGACGCCAGATTCAGGCTGACGCTATCGCTTGCCGTGCTTGCATTGATCGGCACAGCGATATTCCTGCCGATGCAATTCCGCTCTGAGGCAGCGACTCAACCCGCAGCTAAAGACAAGGGATTATTCCAAAGAACCGAAAGCCATGAGCCGGGTCTGGAGAACTACGACATCCGGACCGTCAAAGACGACGAGGTGTTCGAACTGCTTACAAAGTTCAGAAATGACTCCGGCACAACAGGCTATGCGATCGCGGATGTCCGAGAGGGCTTTGTTCGCGGCGAAGAATCGCTCCGATCAAGTGTCCCGTCTTTGAAGATCGAGTACAACAACGACATCCGGATTCCGGAGGTCATCACTCCGGATATGTATCGCTCTGAGATTGAAAGGCTTTCGAGCCGCCGGGACGAGAAGAATGCCGAAACTCTGAGGAATTTCCTCAAGCAGTACAACTCTCTTGTAGGCCTCGACGCTGGTCAGCTGGATCAGCTCAAGGTGACGGCGGACTATACGAATCCGAAGGGCAACATGTCCCACGCATTGCTCGAGCAGACCATTAACGGCATCCCCGTTTTCAGGGGTGAGGTGAAGGCAGGTTTCACGATCGACGGACAGATCATCCGTGTGATCAACAACCTGGCTCCCGGTCTTGACTATGATTCGCTCTCCACTGACTTCGGCGATCCTGCGGCCGCCGTACGTTCGGCTGCGGACAGTATCAATTACAAGCTTCAGGCTACCGATGTAACCCCAAATGCAGCTGAGTCGACAGAGATAAAGACCGTCTTCGGAGGAGGCGACTGGGCGACGACAGCGGAGAAAATGTACTTCCCGATCGAACCCGGCGTGGCCCGCCCGGCGTGGAGGGTTCTGATCTGGCAGCCTGTGAACGCCTATTACGTGATAGTGGACGCGGAAACGGGCAAGATGCTCTGGCGCAAGAACATCACCGAAGATCAGACCCAGAGCGCAACGTATGAGGTCTATGTAAATCCGCTTTCGATGATCAATGCGGCTGACAGCCCGGCTCCACTAAAGCCTGGTCCTATAGATCCTGGGCTGGGAACTCAGGGCGCGCTTCTGACAAGGATGAATGTGTCCCTGATCGGAAACGAAGGGAACCTCTCATTCAACAACAACGGTTGGATCACGGACGGCGCCAACGGAACGGACGGATGGACCGACGGAAACGCTACCGAGGCCGGTATAGACATCGACGGCACAAATGGCGTCGATGCTCCTGTTCCGGGAGCTAGTCGTGTATTCAGCTCGGCCTGGAATCCTCCTCCGGGCAACCCCGGTCCGGGCGATGCTCCGAGTGTACAGGCGGCAAGAGACGGTGCGGTAATCCAGATGTTCTACGTGATGAACCGCTTCCACGACGCGATGTACCTACTTGGTTTTAACGAGCAGGCCCTTAATTTCCAGGACGACAACTTTGGACGCGGCGGAGCGGGCGGTGACCGTGTTTCGTCAGAAGGTCAGGATTCGTCAGGAACGAACAACGCGAACTTCTCGACCCCATCCGACGGCGGACGCGGAAGAATGCAGATGTTTGTTTTCACGGGACCGACTCCGGACCGCGACGGAACTGCAGATGCCGACATCATCATTCACGAAGTAACCCATGGTCTTTCGAACCGCTTACACGGCAACTCCAGCGGTTTGAGCTCGAACATGTCGCGCGGAATGGGTGAAGGCTGGTCCGACTTTTATGCGTTCTGCATGCTTTCGAGCTCGACCGATCCGATCGAAGGCGTCTACGCCGGAGGCGGACACGTGCTGTTGGACGGGTTCGGAGCGATCGGTACAGCCAACTACTACTACGGCATCCGGAGATTTCCAAAGGCAACTATGTCTTCGACAGGCGGTCCCGGAAATCTTCCACATAACCCGATGACCTTTGCCGATATCGATCAATCCCAGATCGATCTTACCGACGGCGCATTCCCGGCCATGTCCGGCCCGCACATTTCGACCTCAGCTTCGCAGGTCCACGCAGCAGGAGAGATCTGGTCTTCCGCTCTCTGGGAAGTCAGGGCGCTGATGATCGCCCGTCTCGGGCACGTGGCCGGAAACGATAGAGTGCTGCAGGTCGTGACGGACGGTATGAAGCTTGCTCCTCTGGCACCGACCTTCATTCAGGAAAGGGACGCGATCATAGCAGCTGCATCCGCACTTCCGGTTGCTCCCGAAGCCCAGGCCGATGTCGATGACGTACGAGAAGGCTTCCGCATCCGCGGAATGGGCTTCAGCGCGTCGGTTGACGATTGCTGCGGCACCACGACGACGCGTGTGACGGAAGCATTTGATTTCCCGAATGTCGTGTATACCGATCCCTTCTCGGTCAGCGATGCAGTTGGCGATAACGACGGATTCCCGGAGCCCGGCGAGAACGTCACGCTGTCGATCGCAGTTGAAAACACCACAGGTGCAACGATCAACAACGTGAACGTCAGCGTCGACGGCGGCTCGGCATTCAGCTATGGAAATATCGCTGACGGCGCAACCGTGGTGCAGGACGTACCATATACGATCCCAACCTCACTTGGCGGCACGCCTTGTGGTGGATTCCATCAGGTAGAGATCGTGGTTTCGAGTGATGTCGGCGTTCAGCAGCCCGTAACTCAGGAATTCCGTCTTGGAGCTCCTGTCGGTGGACCTGCGCAGACTTTCGAGAACACGACCCCGATGGATCTTCCGGCAGGACAGCCAGGAACGACATCGGGCCCGGCCGATCCGTATCCCTCGACCATTTCGGTCTCCGGTGTAACCGGCCCGAAAGTCATTGAGGTCGAGCTGACGGAGATCAATCACACGTGGGTCGGCGACCTTGACTTCCTTCTCGAAGCCCCGGGCGGCGAGACGATGGTCATAATGTCCGACGCTTATAGCTCCAGCAACCGTACCAATACGGTCGTCACAACCCTGACGATCAGGGACGATGCTGATGACTTTATGGCCGGAAGCGGTGTTCCGCCGGCCTCGGGTACATTCAAACCAACACAGGACGGCGGCGCGACGGATGCCTTTGACGCTCCGGCACCTGGTGGTCCTTACGGACAGCCCGGTCCTGACGGCGCAGGTGACACGCTGATGTCCGTCTTTGGCACTGACGGCGATTCGTTCAACGGCGACTGGAAGCTGTGGGTCGATGACGACGCCGGATCTGACCCCGGCACACTGGATGGAGGCTGGAAGATCACCTTCGAATCCGATGAGTATGCTTGTAACCTCGTTACCGGACCGGCGCGAGCCGACTTCGACGGCGACGGAAGGACCGACATTTCGGTCTTCAGGCCGTCTGAAGGCAACTGGTACATCAACGGTTCGCAAGCAGGCTTCTTTGGCCTGAACTGGGGTCTTGACGGCGACCTGCCCGTCCCGGCCGACTACGACGGCGACGGAGTTACCGATGTCGCTGTCGCAAGAATGACGGACGACGAGAACGAGGCGGACTTCTACATCATTAACAGCGGAACGCTGACGTTCACCGGATATTCGTGGGGACAGACCGGGGATATCCCCGTGCCCGGCGACTACGACGGAGATGGTGAGGATGATGTAACGGTCTACAGGCCTTCCGATAACACCTGGTACACGGTGATCGACGGAGGCCCGGCGCTGATACGTCAGTTCGGAACCGCAAACGGATTTCCGATTACCGGCGACTTCGACGGTGACGGTATTGACGACATCGGTTACCACGATGCTTCGAACGCAGGCGAGATGAGTGTCCAGCTTTCCGGCGGGGGCACATTGACCCGCAGTATGGGCGGACAACTCGATGTCTCGGGCGATTACGACGGTGACGGAACCGACGATATGGCTACTTACGACGTGGCTACCGGCATGTGGAACATATGGTTCAGTATGTCTGACACGCTTCAGTCATATCCGTGGGGCGCCGGCACAGATGTTCCGGCTCCGGGCGATTATGACGGAGACGGGAAACACGACCTGGCCATCTACAGGGACGGACAATGGTGGATATTTGGAAGCCAGTCCGGTTCGCATACTGTGACGGCCTTCGGAGTCGCGGGCGACATCGCCCTACCGATTACGTCGACGCCTAACTAATCACATCAGCGCATTTGGCGCTGGCCACAATTAACTTCGGGCCCTTCGCTTGGCGGAGGGCCCGTTTTTTTCTTCCTACTGCACTGCCCGCTTCTGCTTCCCGAACCGATTTGCTAACCTTAAATAACCCATCCATTCAGATAAATGTTTGTCTCGCTTTGCGGACAAACTGAAAAGACAACCTGACCGAGCAAGAGGATCGAAGAAGAAGATCGATGAAGAAACTGTATTTTGTTTTGCCGTGTGTAGCGCTGATTTTGGCCGTCTGGGCATTCTCAAACGCTTTTGCCCCTAGTGCCTCTACTCAGGAACTCAATGACCCTGATCCTCTGAGAACAGAAAGCCACGAACCCGCGTTTCCCAACTTCGACATACGGACATCAAAGGCCGACCGCGATGTCGAGCTGATAGGAAAGTTTCTTTCGGACGCCGGGACGAATGCAGCCTTCGTCGCCGCCGGACGGGATACAGCGGTCGATGCAGAACTGGCGCTCCAGGCGGTCTCGCCACACGCAAAAGTAACTTACAGCAATGAAATGTCAGTTCCGGAGGTCATCTCGCCGGATGTTTGGCGTTCAGCCGCCGCAAGCCTTGCGCGTTCTTCCGGATCCTCACGGGCGGACACTCTGCGTTCTTTCATAAAGGAGCACGATCAGCTGTTCGGTGTCAGCGTGGGTCAGGCGAACCAGTTGAAGATCGTTGCAGATTACGAGAATCCCTCGGGCAACATGGGTTTCGCACATTTTCGTCAGTCGGTCAACGGTATCCCGGTCTTCATGGGAGAGGTAAAGGCAGGTTTTCGAAAGGACGGATCACTCTTCAGGGTGATAAACAGCCTTGCTCCGCGTCTGGAATATGACGAATTGTCGAATGACTTTGGGTCACCCTCGGACGCATTTGCAGCGGCGGCCGATCATATCGGATACGAAGCGCCGTCGATCGGGAAAGAAGCCGTAACGGGTTCAGAAGACGGCCTGCGGACCGTGTTCGGCGACGGAGATTCCGCGACAGTGGCCGAAAAGGTCTTTTTCCCAGTTGCGATCGGGGTCGCGAGACCCGCTTGGCAGATCATCATCTGGCAGCCTGTCAATGCCTACATCGTGGTCGTCGACGGGAAGACTGGTGAATTGCTTTGGCGCAAGAACATCACAGAAGACCAGACGGAAGCCGCCACTTACGAGGTTTACAGGAATGCTAATGCATTCATCGACGTTGCGGACTCCCCCGCGCCCCTAACACCGGGACCAAACAACCCCGGCGACGGCACCCAAGGCGCGATCCTGAATCGTGAGAACATTTCGATCATCGGAAACGAAGGCCCTTTGAGTTTCAACAACAACGGCTGGATAAACGACGGCGTGAGCGTTACGGACGGCAATGCTGTAGAGGCTGGGCTCGACCGCGACGGAACGGATGGGGTAGATGCGCCGATCCCAGGTACAAACCGCGTCTTCAGCAGTGCCTGGAACCCACCTCCGGGCAATCCGGGCCCCGGAGACAATCCTACAGATCCGGCAGCCCAGTCTGGAGCGGTCATTCAGATGTTCTACATCACAAACCGTTACCACGATGCGCTTTACCAGCTTGGATTCACCGAACAGGCATTCAACTTCCAGCACGACAATTTTGGTCGTGGAGGTGCGGGAAACGATCGTGTCAGGGCAGAGGGCCAGGACATCAACGGATTTAACAACGCCAATTTCTCTACTCCGCCGGACGGGTTCCGGGGCAGGATGCAGATGTACATATTCACCGCCGGAAATCCGGATCGGGACGGGACCACAGATGCGGATGTCGTGATCCACGAATTGACTCACGGGACCTCGAACCGGCTTCACGGAAACGGATTCGGCCTTACAGGCGACATGGGTCGCGCGATGGGAGAGGGCTGGTCTGATTTCTATGCGCACGCGCTTCTCGCTGAACCTTCAGATCCGATCAACGGCGTGTATACGATCGGCGGTTATCTTCTGAATTCGCCGACCTACGACCGAAACTTCTACTATGGGATCCGTAGCCTGCCCAAGGCCGTAATGTCGTTCACGGGTGGACCAGGAAACCGACCGCATAATCCACTTACGTTCGCGGACATTGACCAGGCGCAGTCGAACAATTTCGATGGAGCCTATTCGCCGCGGTTTGGTCCCCAGTTCGGTTCCCCCCACTACCGCGGAGAAGTCTGGTCGAGCGCCTTGTGGGAGATACGGGCTCTTATGATCGCCAGGCTCGGGTTTGAGGAAGGTACTCGGAGAGTGCTTCAGCTCGTAACTGACGGGATGAAGCTTGCTCCTGCCAATCCTTCATATCTCGATGAAAGGGACGCGATCATCGCCGCAGCGTTCGCGGCCTCTGCCGTTCCCGAAGCCTCGATCGACGTTCAGGAAGCGTGGGAAGGGTTTCGTATCCGCGGTATGGGTTTTTCGGCGCGGGAATTGTCCGCGTCCCCAATAACCGTTGAGGAAGCGTTCGATATGCCGAACGTTTTTGTCGACGAGCCCGGATTCGATGTAAACGACTCTACAGGCGACAACGACGGCCATTTCGAAACGGGCGAACCGCTTTTGGTCACGGTCCCGCTGAAGAATAATTCCGGCGTTCCGATCACCGGCGTGACAGTATCGGTCAACGGCGGTGCGCCAGTTGATTTTGGTACGATCGCGGATGGTGCGACTGAAGTCAGGGAGATCGCTTTCACGGTCCCGCAGGCGCAGCAGTGCGGATCGGTGCTTACACTGACGCTTGACATCAATGGCAGCAGGGGCGCGAGACAGGAATCGAGGGTTATCGTCATTGGCGAGCCGTCGGATATCGTTGGAGAGAATTTCGATTCAGTGTCCGTTCCAACTCTTCCGGATGGATGGACCTCGGCTCAGACAGGACCGGGGCTTGCGTTCGTTACGCAGACTGGCACTTCAGATACGGCACCAAACTCGGTGTTCACTCCGAATCGCGGCCTTTCGGGCGGAAATTCAGGTGCGACCCTCGAGTCGATCGAGTACGCGATCAATTCCGGTGCGGCGATCGTCTCGTTCAGAAACAATTACGACACCGAGCCGGGTTGGGACGGCGGCGTCCTTGAGATAAGTATCGACGGCGGTGCATTTGTTGACATCCTCGACGCAGGAGGAGGATTTCTTGCAGGAGGCTACAACAGTTCCATCGGTGCTAACCAAAACCCGCTCGATAACCGCGCGGCCTGGAGTGGAGATTCGGGAGGTTACATCGATTCGGTCGCATGGCTTCCGGAATCTGCGAACGGACAGAACGTGAGGCTAAGGTGGCAATTTGGCGAGGATACGAATACCTCGAGTGTCGGATGGAACATTGACGGCGTAGAGGTCGCACGATCAAGCAACTGTGATTTTGCGGCCACTGGTTCGACGGCGGTGTTCGATTTTGACGGCGACTCAAAGACCGATGTCTCGGTCTTCCGTCCGAACGCAGGCTCTCTTGCCGAGAGCGTAGGCCCCGAGGGTTCTTCCTCGCAGTGGTGGTACCTCAGGTCCTCTGATCAGGGGACGCGAGGCCTTCAGTTCGGGGACTCGGACGACATCCCTGTAGCTTCCGACTTCACAGGCGACGGAAAGGCCGACATTGCTTTCTGGCGTCCTTCCACCGGAGAGTGGTTTATCCTGCGCTCTGAGGATGACTCGTTCTTCGCTTTCCCGTTCGGTGCCTCGGGAGACGTTCCCGCTCCGGGAGACTTTGACGGCGACGGAAAGGCCGATCCTGCGGTCTATCGTCCCTCTTCCGGGACCTGGTTCATCGTGAGGAGCTCTGACGGAGGACTTACTGTAGTTCCCTTCGGAGTCGCTGCAGATCAGCCGATCGTCGCCGATTACGACGGTGACGGGATGGATGACGTCGGTGTCTACAGATCGCCTGACAACCAGTTCTGGCTTCTGAGATCTTCTGAAGGAGTGAAGGCCTTCCAGTTCGGGGCTCCGGGAGACCGTACAACTGTTGGAGACTGGACGGGAGACGGAAAGGCGGATGTGGCGTTCTTCAGGCCCTCGACTTCTGAATGGTATGTGATCAGGAGTGAGGACGACTCGTTCTTCGCCTTCCCCTGGGGAGCGAACGGCGATGTCCCGTCACCGGGAGACTTTGACGGCGACGGAAGGTTCGATCCCGCTGTCTGGAGACCGAGTGACAGGACGTGGTACATCTTCGGCTCGACTAACGGCTTCCAGGCGGTGCTGTTCGGGGCGAACGGCGATGTCCCGCTGCCCTCAAGTGTCAGTGTTCAATGATCAGGGACCAAGTATCAGGGACCAAGTTTCAATGGTCAGGTATCAGTGTCTGATCTCAAAGTTCAAATTTCAGATCTCAGACAAGGAACCAAAATAGAAAACCATCTGATCATTGGTCCTTGATACCTGACCCTTGATACCTGATCATTGGTCCTTGATACCTGACCCTTGATGCCTGATCATTGGTCCTTGATACCTGATCCTTGATGCCTGATCATTGATCCTTGATACGTGATCATTGATACCTGACATCTGTCCTGCTATTCTGTTGAGGGTGTTAAACTGGATTTAACGCCTGCCCTGCCTGTTTTCGATTGCCTCATTTCCCATATCTCGTTAGAATCAAAAGTCCCAAATGACTCAGGAAGTAAGAGAGTTCGTCCCGTCCACTGAGTATTCCGAGGGTTCAGATTCCCCGGAACTGCTCGACGTACACGATCCCCAATATTTAACGAACCGTGAGCTTAGCTGGCTGAAGTTCAATCACCGGGTTCTCGAGCAGGCGCTAGATGAATCGGTCCCGCTTCTTGAAAGGTTGAAGTTCCTTTCGATCTTTTCAACCAATCTCGACGAGTTCTTCATGATCCGGTTCTCAGGTCTGAAGGAGCAGATCGCAGAAGGAATCCTCAAAAAGTCGCCTGACGGGATGACTCCCGACGAACAGGTGGTCGAGATCCGGAAGCTTGTACGGCCGATGCTCCGGCAACAGATGGAGTGTCTGAACAACGAGATAATTCCACTGCTCCACGACGAGGGAATCCGAATCGAATCTTACACCGATCAGGAAGGCGACGTCAGGCGTCGGCTCGACGAGTACTTCTTGAATGAGGTGTTTCCTGTACTTACTCCACAATCTGTTGACGAAAGCCATCCGTTTCCTTATATCTCCAGCCTCAGTGTGAATATCGGCCTGATGGTCGATCCGGATCCAGGTCTCGATTACGGAAAGATCGCTCACCTTTACGATCACAGCCGGTTCGTACGTATAAAGCTGCCGCCGAACATCCCACGGCTTGTTCCGGTGGGCGAAGGCGACTCGGCGTTCGTTCATCTCAGCCAGATCGTTTCTGCGAACACTACACACCTTTTCCCGAACCTGTTGCCTGCCGAGCCGTATCTCTTTCGCGTTACCCGCGATGCCGATATAGAGATCAGGGAAGACGAGGCAGGAGACCTTCTCCGCACAATGGAGCGCGAACTGCTTCACCGGCGCAGGTTCAGTTTTCCGGTCAGGCTTGAGATCATCTCTTCGATGCCGTCTGAGATGCAGGACCTCATCAAGGGATCGATAGGACTTACCGATGATGATGTTTACCAGGTGGACGGCTTCTTGAACATCCCGGACTTGATGCCTTTGTACAAACTCGACCGACCGGATCTAAAGGACCGGCCAATCGTCTATTCGATCCCGAAGGCATTGAAACAGCCCGAGAAAGACATTTTTTCGATTCTCCAGGAGTCTGACGTCCTGGTCCACCATCCTTATACCTCCTACAAGACGATCGTCGATTTTCTAAACTCGGCCGCTGAAGATGAAGACGTAAGGGCGATCAAGATATGTCTATACCGGACCGGAAAAGACTCGCCGATCGTGAGGTCTCTGATGCGTGCCAGCCAGAACGGAAAGCAGGTTGCTGCGCTCGTCGAGCTTAAGGCTCGGTTCGATGAAGAGAACAACATCGAGTGGGCGAGGGCGCTTGAGAACGAAGGTGTCCACGTGATCTATGGAATGCTCGGCTTGAAGACGCATTCCAAAGTCGCTCTCGTTATCCGGCGCGAAGGTGACGAACTGCGAAGGTATGTCCACATCGCGACCGGGAACTACAACCCGGTCACAGCAAAGATCTATACCGACCTCGGACTTCTGACATCCGATGAGGAGATCGGAAGGGACGCTTCAGACCTGTTCAACTTCCTGACCGGCTATTCTTACCAAAAGACGTACAGGCAACTGATGATCGCTCCCGTCGCGCTGCGGGAACGAATGCTGAAGCTGATAAAGCGTGAGACAAGGAACCGGCAGGATGGGAAGCCGGCGCGGATCATCGCAAAGCTGAATTCTCTGACAGACGACAAGATAGTCAGGGCCCTTTACCGAGCTTCTCAAGCCGGTGTCGAGATTGACCTAATCGTACGCGGCATCTGCGTACTGAGACCCGGTATCAAGGGCTTATCGGAGAATATACGCGTCGTCTCGATAGTAGGGCGCTTTCTTGAGCATCACCGCATCTTCTATTTCGCCAACGGCGGCGATGAAGAGATCTACATAGGAAGTGCCGACTGGATGCACCGAAATCTGGATCGAAGAGTTGAAGCGGTCGTTCCTATCAAAGATCCTGAGCTTGGCAGGTACCTGAAGGATGAGGTCCTTGGCGCCTATCTCCGCGACACTGCGAACGCCAGAATTCTCGGCGAGGACGGTGAATACTCAAGGCTGCGGGGTGAAGACGGCGAGCGTCCGTTCGATTCGCAGATCTATTTTGAAGGCCACGACGTCTAGACTCCGCCCCCCGTCATAAAATTTGGGTTATTCAGATATTTCTAAGACTTTTGGAGGTTGGCGAGAGTCAATCAACCGGGGTCTTTTCGTTTTTGGAGGAAACTGATCAATGGAGCACCGATCTGTTCAAGTATTAAAATCTACCGTCGTACTCATTTTCGGAGTCTTTGCATTTGCGATCTGGTTCGGAATTGCTCCTGAGGTTAAACGCGTCCGCGCTTCTGCCTCCGGGCCTTCACCCTCTTTTACCGGAGCTCCCGGCGAATCCGACTGCACAGCCTGTCATACGGACTTCGTCGTTAACTCGGGAACCGGAAGCATCGAGATCACAGGGGTGGCTGCGGACTTCGATCCCGGCGAGGCGATTCCTGTAACGGTCACGGTGAGTCAGAATGATGCCGTGATCTTCGGATTTCAGCTCACGGTATTGGATGAGAACGGGCTCGAAGCGGGAGCACTTTCCCTGCCAAAGCAGAATCCTGCTGAAATGCAGATCGTGGAAGGGTTTGTGAATACAGACACCAGGCACTATGTCGAACATACCTCGCAAGGTACTCAGCCAACGCAGTTCGGGACAAAATCGTGGACTTTCACCTGGACAGCTCCGCTAAATAACACGGGGCCGGTTACCTTCTATGCGGCCGGAAATGCGGCAAACAGCGACGGCGATTCGACTGGGGATTTCATTTATACTACCTCGTTCTCTTTCAGCCCTTCGACCGGGTCCACGGTGTTCGATTTTGACGGCGACTCAAAGACCGATGTCTCGGTCTTCCGTCCGAACGCAGGCTCTCTTGCCGAGAGCGTAGGCCCCGAGGGTTCTTCCTCGCAGTGGTGGTACCTCAGGTCCTCTGATCAGGGGACGCGAGGCCTTCAGTTCGGGGACTCGGACGACATCCCTGTAGCTTCCGACTTCACAGGCGACGGAAAGGCCGACATTGCTTTCTGGCGTCCTTCCACCGGAGAGTGGTTTATCCTGCGCTCTGAGGATGACTCGTTCTTCGCTTTCCCGTTCGGTGCCTCGGGAGACGTTCCCGCTCCGGGAGACTTTGACGGCGACGGAAAGGCCGATCCTGCGGTCTATCGTCCCTCTTCCGGGACCTGGTTCATCGTGAGGAGCTCTGACGGAGGACTTACTGTAGTTCCCTTCGGAGTCGCTGCAGATCAGCCGATCGTCGCCGATTACGACGGTGACGGGATGGATGACGTCGGTGTCTACAGATCGCCTGACAACCAGTTCTGGCTTCTGAGATCTTCTGAAGGAGTGAAGGCCTTCCAGTTCGGGGCTCCGGGAGACCGTACAACTGTTGGAGACTGGACGGGAGACGGAAAGGCGGATGTGGCGTTCTTCAGGCCCTCGACTTCTGAATGGTATGTGATCAGGAGTGAGGACGACTCGTTCTTCGCCTTCCCCTGGGGAGCGAACGGCGATGTCCCGTCACCGGGAGACTTTGACGGCGACGGAAGGTTCGATCCCGCTGTCTGGAGACCGAGTGACAGGACGTGGTACATCTTCGGCTCGACGAACGGCTTCCAGGCGGTGCTGTTCGGGGCGAACGGCGATGTCCCGCTGCCCTCAAGTGTCAGTGTTCAATGATCAGGGACCAAGTTTCAATGGTCAGGTATCAGTGTCTGATCTCAAAGTTCAAATTTCAGATCTCAGACAAGGAACCAAAATAGAAAACCATCTGATCATTGATCCTTGATACCTGACCATTGATGCCTGAGCCTAGCGAGGTTTGATCTCGATGTAGAGATCGAAACTGCCTTCGGTCAGCCCCTCGGCTCCCGCGACGCCGATCAAAATGCTGTAAGGGCTGTTTACAGAGATGTATTCGACCTTGCGGCCTGTGTCTTCGTTCTGCACTCTTCGGGTAGCCGAAACATTCGCATAAATCGGGTAGCTCGCCTCGCAGGAAATGGCCCTTGATACATTCGGCGGAACCGGTTGGTCACCCCTGGCACTTTGCCTGAGCGCGTACAGGTTGATCTTCTTTCCATCCTCCGGTTTCAGGACGATCTTCATCGATGAGGCCGCGGGTAGCGTGACCCTATAAAAAACATGACTCCCGTCAAACTGTTCGAACCGAGTGCCCGGAAAGCACGCAACTGAACTGTTTTCCGCCCATCGAAGCGATGACAGCTTCTGTCCGTCTGAGAGCTTCCCCGATATCATTCCAGTGTCCGAGTCGGCCGGCATCTGGATATTCGTAACCGTTACCTTTTCACCTGCGGCTGCTGCTCCCTGTGCAAATGCTGATGATGACACGACCAAAATGGCGATAAAGACCGCTATAACCTTGTACATTCTTCCCTCCTGTTGATTTGTGTTCTCTCGGTTCTTTGTGTGGTCGGTCGCATCTTATCATCTGCCGGTGCTGACGGGATAACTGGGGTTCGAACGTGAGTGTTCAAAGTCCAGGGTTCAATTTCAGGCACGCTCCCTGACGATCGTGTTTCCGCCAAGAAGTCTGTCTCCTGTCTCGCCGCTCCGTGGCGAAGACCTCGAACTCATGGTGTTGACGTTTAGCCGACCCGTTCACGGGTCGGACCCACCCGTGAACGGGTGGGCTAAACCAACGCGTATCGTAAGCACCGCAGCACCCATCACTTTAAAAAGCGTCCGCCCGAGTCTTGCGACCCGGGCGGATTGAAGTAAGAAACGCTTGCTATTGCTGAGCGAATTCAGGTTGCAGTATAAGTCCTGCGCGCGTCAGTTCGTAACGGCCCCGTCCGAAGCTGCCCTCTGATCTAAGGATCATTGCTATGAAATAATCCTGGCTCATCAGGCGAACGATAAAGGCTTTGTTCTCTCCGGAGATCGTCATCTCGGTGAGCCTTCCCAGCTTCCCTCCCCTGTTGGCGCGGCTAGCCGCTACAACCAGCGAGGAACACTCAGCTACCGTGATCTCCAGGTCCGGGTCGGGCATCCCCTCGCTCCAGACCTCTTCGACGGGAATCCCGTCGAAGCCCATTATCAATACTCCAAGACAACCGTTAGTACGCTGCAAAATATCGTGCAGGACTTTCCTGAACATCTGAAGACATTTCCCTAGTTATCCGGATTCGGCGATGACGCGGGCTGAACCTCACTTGCAGGATCATCCGCCGGAACAGCGACCGTAGGTCGGTTCGGCTTCGGCGTCGCCGTCGGATTCGAATTCGAGGGAGGATTGCCAAGCGGTACGGGCTGTACCAGCAGGGCGCCTTCGTCTACGTCTGCATCCTGGTCCTGATCGTAGTCAGGCCTGTAGATGCGCGGAGTGATGAAGAAGAGGATCTCACTCGTATCACGAGCGGTCGTCTTCCTCTTAAAGAGGTTACCGATGATCGGGATTCTCGAAAGACCCGGCGTGCGGTTGACGATCTCGCTTTCGGAATCGAAGAGCGCTCCGCCAACGACGGTCGTTCCACCGTCCGGAACCATGACTTCCGTCTGCATCCTTTGAACGCTGATCGGCGGCGCGCCACCGTCACCCGTGCCTGCCGGAACGGTATTGTTTTCAGCTACGACGTTGAGAATGATCGTGCCCACATTGGTGATCTGCGGGGTGACCGCGAGCCTCAACGGAACCGGAACATACTCGGTAGTAACGACAACACCCGCGTCCGAGCTGTTCGGCTGGATCGTAGTGACAGGGATCTGTGAACCGCTTTCGATCTCTGCCGGGCGATTGTTCAGCGTGGTGATTCTCGGGGTCGCGATCGTCTTGACGTGGCCCTTCTGCTCACCGGCAGCTAGTTCGGCGTTTATCGTAGTCGTGCCGATCGCGCTCGTCGTAAGCGAGATGATGGTGTTCGAAACTACGCTACCGAAGTCGGTGCCAGCTCCGATGACCGTTTCACCCTTGTTGCCGATCGCAACACCTGAGAGCTTCAGACCGAGGTCACGGCTGAAGTTTCGGGTAGCGGCGACGATGCGCGCTTCGATCTCAACCTGCGGAGCAGGCTGATCAAGATACGATATAAGCCTGCGCAAAGCCTTCACGTTCTCAAGCACGTCAGTAATGATAAGCGTGTTGGTGCGTGCTTCGACCTCGACCGTTCCACGCCTCGAAAGACGCTTCTGGACGATTCCAAGAACACCCTGATCCTGGCCGGCCTGGCCGCCGACTCCTGCACCTGAGCTAGTGTTGGCAGTGGTCTGGCCTCCGGTGTATCCGCTGGATCTTCCGCCCTGGCTTGAAAGGTCATTGATGGCCCTTGCGTAGTTGAGCCTAACAAATTCTGTATAGAGCGGCGCGCTGTCAAGCTGGCTTTCCTTTATCTCTTCAAGCAGCTTGCGTTCCTGCGCCAGTGATTTCTGGTCGGAGATCCTTAGGATCGGGCCGTTGACCTGGACGCCGAGTTCCTGCGCCCTGAGGATCGAATCGAGAGCCACGTTCCAAGGAACCTCGCTGACGTTCACGGTTACGGGAACGTCTTTGACCGACCGATCGATCACGAAGTTGATACCGTATTGTTCGGTAATGTAATTAAGGATATCGCGGATGTCGGCGTTGACAACGTTTAAGTTGATCGCCTCGCCCTGGAAGCCCGCTTCGCCATACTTCATTCCCTGGTTCTGCGGCGCCACGTCCTGAGCGAACGCCGTTACGAGCAGGCTGCTCATAATCACCAGAACAAAGATGGCTCGTGAGCCGGTTTTGCCTATTTTCTGAACAAGTGTCATTGTTTCTTACCTCATAAATTGGCCTCTTTCAGGAGGAAAGAGATCCTATTGTGCGAGTTTGCTTTGGCTGGGCACGGGCGTCCTGCCTGCGACAGCCCGCGTGTTGTAGTCGCCGAATTCCGGCGTTATGACCCTTTTTTCTTGTTGGAGGTCGGGCGTTTCGACTTCTTCGAAGTCTTGGCCGCATCTTCGTCAGACGAGTTGTTCATTTCCTCCAGCGGAGACACGATCGCGTCGGAACTTCCGCTCTTGGCGGTGCGTGCGCTGGGGACGTACTCATCGGAAGGAGCGGTGCCCTGGATCTCCTGTTCCATCGAGTACTCTCTAAGTGCCTTGTTCTCGACTGAAGATACGAACTTGTTGTTGCTCCACTTGGTGACCTTCCGGAAAACAAGCCGGTTCTCTTCAACCGCGACCAGTTGGCCGTCAAAGAACTTTTCACCCGGATAGATCGTGTATGAAAGTTTGATGGGTGTAGCCTCGACCATCGCACCGTATCCCCTCGGCGTCTTGAAAATACCGGTGACGGACATCTCGTCGAGAAGCAGAACCGATGTGACTTTGGGTATGGGCTGACCGTTCATCGCGGCCTTTTCCCTCATTTCCTTGTAGTACTCGATCCTCGATTCGATCGAAGGAGCTGCGACCACGATAGGACCCTTTGGCTCAGAGCTTGTGGACGAACCCGGGCTGTCAACCCTTCTTTCGTATG
The DNA here is from genome assembly GCA_003385635.1 of Acidobacteriota bacterium. GTDB lineage: Bacteria > Acidobacteriota > Blastocatellia > Pyrinomonadales > Pyrinomonadaceae > Aridibacter. The sequence continues at coordinate 2,391,709 of QQUY01000001.1, forward strand.
CAGGCTTGCAAAACGGGTCGCCTGAGCACTGAGCGGAGACTTCGTTTGCCGATCCGCTCAGGAGCAAGAATCCGACGGCGGCGAAGGCCACGGAAAGAATTCGTTTCGTGTTTGATTTAGTCATCGTTTCTCTCACTCTCTAGCTGTGTTTGAACAACAAGATGATCACTGGGCGGCCGGGGCCGTTGTCGTACCTGGTTGCGCCGGAGCTCCAGGCTTTCCGGGTGCCGGTTGTGCGGGAAGCGGCTTCCCGTCAGGTCCGAGAATCGGCTTTCCGTCGGGGCCTATTTGAATCGGATTGGCGAGATTGTCGAGATCCTCCGGCGATGCATAAAAGGCCGTAAGAAGGAACTTGGCGTGCAGTGTCTTCGCCGGCGTCTGCTTGTCGAGCTGCGTCAAGCTGAAGTCGGTAATGGAGACGATCCTCTGGAGCTTGGCCATTTTGTCGAAGAAGTCCCTGAGGTTTGCGAAGTTACTGTCGACCTCAACTTCTACCGGCTTCGCCATAATGAAGTCTTGCTGTGTGTCTTCCCGCGGCGAGAACCTGTTCACGATCAATCTCGAGCCGCTTGCCGTGTCCTGAAGACCCTGCAGTACGTTCGTGATCTCCCGTTGTTCGGGAAGAAGGACCTTCAGTTCGTCATATTCCTGCTCTTTTGCGGCATACAGCGACCTGAATTCGTTGATCCTCTGCGTGGCGATCTGCGCTGCCTGGTTCTTTGCCTGAAGCTGTGCGACCTGGTCGTTCAGCTGGCTGACCTCTTCGCGCATACCGGCGGTCAGGAAGTACCAGACCGTCAGGTACATCAACGCCCCTACACCGACCAGAAGAATAAGTTGCCAGTACCAGGTTAGGTTCTTTAGTCTGTTCATCTCTTCAACATCCTTGTCTAGAGTCTTTTCCGCCTGAAGGCTTCAAGCTCGCTGTATTGAGTTAACGATCGGTTAGGACTTTGGTCCTGAAACGGCTTTGTCCGGTTGAGCGCCTTGAGCACCGGCTTCCGCTGCCAGCGAGTTGCTGGAAGCACCGGCTTTCTCGGGCGTGTAGGCGCACCTGATGGTGAAATCTACGACTTCAACCTTGGGAGCCTCGGAACTCTGCGAGACGTTCTGTGGAGCGACCTCTTTCCTCTGGGTCTCGATTCCCAGGTTCGAAAAGAGCCCGGCTGAGAATTCGAGGCTTCGGCCGAATTGTGTGATCGCAAGCTCGTTCCTCGAGTTACCGGTGATGGTCAGCTGATCTCCTTCCTGCTCCACGCTTACCAGGTGGATGTCCGGAGTCATCTTGATCCTTTCGCGGATAGCTTCAAGAACTGCACTTGGTCCTGCCTGCGAGTTTCGAAGCTTCTTGATCGCCTCGATCCTCAGGTCGATGTTCTTGATCTTGGCTTCGAGCTCACGCTGTTCTTTCATTACAGCCTCAAGCTCTGCGGCCCTGCGCTTCTGTTCTTCAAGCTGCTGCTCAGCAACCGCCTTTGCACGGACAGTGCTGATAATGTCCCAGCCGATTACGCCAAGGGTCATCACGAACACCACGATGGCGAGCAGAAGAAGGCGGGTGACCGGGCTCGACGTTTTGCGCTCTACCGCAGAAACGGCGCCGCCCTGTCTTTCTGTAACCGAATTCAGTAAGTTAAATCTGATCATTTGACTTCTACTCCTCTCAATGCGAGACCAACGGCCACTGCCATTTCGGGCATGATCTCACTCAGATAGTCCGGATCGAACTTGTTGTGATCCACGTTGATCTGACGGAACGGGTCGAGAACTTCGACGGGCATTTCAAGCTTCTTCGAGAGTTCCTCTCTGAGGCCTGCCATTTTTGATCCGCCGCCGGAGATCAGGATCTTTTCCACCTTGATGTCGTCGTTGTCGCTGGTAGCGCGATAAAAGTCGAAGGTCTTCTGGATCTCCATCGCAACCATCTCGGTGACGTTGCTTATGAGTGGCTCGATCGCCGTCTCATCAACGCTTTCAAGCGCTTCCGGGACTCCGCGCTTTACTGCTTCAGCCTGGCTGTAGCTGAAACCGAGGTTCTTCTGGAGGATGTCCGTGAACTGGCTTCCGCCGATCGTCATGTCTCGCGTGAACAGGGACTGCGTACCTTTGACAATGTTCACGTTCATCGTCGAGGCACCTATATTAAGGAGTGTGACGATGGACTCCGGATCGGGCTGGTAATTGATCTCGTAGCAGTTCTGGAGAGCGAATGTGTCGACGTCGATGACGACAGGCGACTTTCCGGAGAGCTGGATTGCCTGCTTGATATTGTTTAGCCTTTCCTTCTTGCAGGCGGCGATCATCACATTCGTAGAGTCAACGTCCTCTTCCGTCACGTGATAATCGAGACTGACCTCGGACAGGTCATACGGAATATGTTCTTCAGCGTGCCAGTCGATAGATTCCTCGAGTTCTTCCCGGCTCATTGCGGGAAGGACGATGTTCTTAATAATGACTGAATGACCGCTCACGCCGGTGACAACCTTAGGAGCCTTGACGCTGCTGTCATTGCAAACGATCTGGATCGTTTCCGCGACCGCGTTGAGCTCCATGATCTGGCCGTCGACCACTGTTTCGTCCGGAAGGTTTTCGAACCCCAGGTTCATCAGGGTCAGGTTGTTCATCTTGCCGTCGAGCTCGACGACCTTTACTGAACTTGAGCCGACATCCAAACCGGCAACGCTTTTCTTTTTACCGAACAGCATTATTTTAGTTACTCCTTATGGCTTCTGGGTCAATCTCTTTTAGCGATGGGTGTGAGCAGTTTGTTGAAAAGTGTCGATCACAGAATGCCGGCCGTCGTGCAGGGTAGGGCCACCTTTTTTCGGATTGACGGTATAGACAGGATTTGTTCGAGTTAGGTCGGAACTGAGAGTCTGACCAGATTCTGTGATCGGTACCCGTTTAGAACGATACTAGAAGATCGGAAGGCTCTACCGGGCCGCTGTGTTCGATGTGTGAAATCGCTTTCATCTGAGTTAGGTGGCGATAGGTTGCAACACAGACTGTGTTGCCACTTAACAAAGCTACACGATTGATAAATTGATGTCAACATCTTTTTGCATTGTTTAACATCAACTTGAACGATTTTTCTTCAGCGAGAAAATGAGGTTTCTCTCAGTGATCGTTTTCTCGTCAATCTGACGCGCGGATGAGATCCGGCCAGGAGCTCTGTGATGGTGACTCAGGTGTGCTGCCTTTGGATTGCTTTGAACAGCGTGAGGGAAAGTGAAGTTGGTGGACTTGTGCCCGACTTATAGGAGTAATTATACCAACGGCTCAAGGGGGAAGATCTTAGCTTGATTCGAATTCGTTTTGCCGACCCGTTCACGAGTGGTTTATAGCTATGAGGCTGCGGCTTTGCCGAATCGATGTGCGGAAAGGCACGGCCTTTCCGGCGTTGATTCCCAAACAGCCAGATCGGGGTCGGAGCCCCCGAACAGTCTCAGGCAGACTCGGACGATAAGCCGGAGGCTTACCGCACAGCTCAACGGAGGAGCCGCTCCAAGATGTTTATACCGGAATGTGTTTTCGGATGCGCGCCGTGTTTTGAGGTTCTCATCCCTCAGGAGCTAACATCCGTCGCCGCTCCGCGCCGACGACCTCGAACTCACGTTGTTGACGTTTAGCCGAGTATCGTAAGCACCTCAGCCCTCATTACTTGCTTATGCCCGTCGCTGGCGCTCCGGGTTCCGATTTCCTCATCGCTCGGTCCTCAGCACTGTCTTCAGGCGTGAGGATCTCCCGCCGGCGGGCTGCGCGGGGGGCGCTCGCCGCCGGACAGGAGAGGGATTCGCGATCGGTGCTTAGTCGGAGTCCTTTCTGCCTACCTCGTTTGCGTCGAGAACCCACTTCGACCAGAGGTGCTTTCGAAGTTCACTTGCAAGCAGATCGTCGAGTTTCTCGAGAGCCATCAGTTGTTCCTGGGCCTCCTTTCGTTCACCACGCTCTATATGCATAAGGCCGAGATTGTAGATAGCGCTTGCGAATGAGGGTTTTAGCCTTACCGCTTCTTTGTAGTACCTGAAGGCCTTCTTCTTCTTCCCCATGTCGTCCACGACAACGCCAAGATTGTTCAGGGTTTCAGCATCCTCCGGATCCAGCTTGTGAGCGCGTTCGAGGCTCTTCAGGGCGGCCGATTTTTTGCCGAGCTTGTAGAGCGTCACTCCCATGCTGCAATGTGCTTCAACCATGTTCGGCCTTAGCTTTATCGCCTTCCTGAACAGCTCGAGCGCTTTGTCCAGTTCCCCCAACCTGTCGAGCGAGTTTGCGTAGTTGTTGAGGGTGATCGCATCGTTCGGATCGATCTCGAGCGCCCGTTCGTAGTACCGCGTGCTGACCTCGTGTCTTTCCGCGAGGCTGTAGACTTCCCCGATCGACGCTATTCCGTCGACAAACTCGGGGTTCTCCTCGACAAGTTCTTCAAAAACCTCGATCGCATCCGTGAATTTTGCGAGCCGCACGTAAGACCGGCCCAGGTTGTATCTGCAGGTGAAACATCCGGGATTGGCTTCGATCGCCCTTTCGAAGTAGCTCTTTGCCTTTTGGTAGTTGCCTTCGTTAAGCCCAGTCTCGACCCCTAGCTTGTTCAAGGCTCTGAAGTCGGTAGGTTCAGAAGTTTTGGCGTCAGCCTTGCTCTCGATGTCGGTGAAGGAGTTAATCGGAACTTCATCTCCTACCTGTAACGTCCTTTCCCGAAACTGGGCGCTGGCTGGTACTACGAGAACTATGAGTGCGAGCAATATGAAGGTATTTCTCATTGTCTTCTCCAAGACGCGAACAGCGGCCAGATCGCGTCAGACCAATTCAAGCAGCAACGCCGGGGGGATGAGTGAAGGCTTTCATTCCAACGGGTGCCGTTCTTGAAGAATGAATGCGCTGTAGATGTATCAAGCCTTCTGGACGGATAACACCACTCCTCAGGGCTTTGTTTCACAAATCCCTAACTTTTGATAATTGATTGATTTGATTGATGTTATCCGTACAGACACACGGATTTAATCCGAAGAATCGGACGGGATCGGAGGGCAGGCGTCCAGCCTGCATCGAGTGATGAGTAATGAGAGATGAGGAATCGGAACCCGGAGCGCCAGCGACGGGCATAAAGTAGTGATGAGGACTGAGGAGTGATGACTTAGGACTGAGGAGCGTACGACAATTGAATGTTTAGCCCGCCCGTTCACGGGTAGGTCCGACCCGTGAACGGGTCGGCTAAACGTCAACACCGCGAGTTCGAGGTCTTCGCCGCGGAGCGGCGAGGGAGGTTAGCCGGGTGGAGCCGAATTCGCAACCCGGGGTCAAAGGACGAACATTTCCAACAGCCCCGGAGGGGCGGCACCTTCAGAACCCGGAGCGCCAGCGACGGGCAAGAACAAATGATGGGTGATGGGTGATGGGTGATGGGTGATGGGTGATGGGTGATGAGGAGAGTACGACAAGGTTTAGCGTGCAGCAATAGCGCGGCATCACTCCCACCGTTTAGAGCAGCGCTCTGCGCTGCATGCAACGCGAAGCGTTGCTCTAAACGAGCGGCTCCGCCGCCGTGATGTGCGGTAAGCCTCCGGCTTACCGTCCGAGCTTATCAAAGACTGTTCGGGGGCTTCGCCCTCAGTTAAGTAGTTTGGGAGCCAACATCGGAAAGGCACAGCCTTTCCGCGGATCGGGGCGGCAAAGCCGCAGGCCGAACATCTCGGTTTGGATTGCCCCCACTCATAAATGGGTGAGCTAAACACCTCCTGTTCACCGCTCACTGCTCACCGCTCACTGATCGATGATCAATGACCATTGACTACGCGTCCGGGAGCAGTTCCCAATACCCGACGTCAATCCAGCGGCCGAGCTTGTAGCCGACTTCCTCAAAATGAGCAACTTTCTTGAACCCAAGTTTCTCGTGGAACCTGATACTCGCGTCATTTGGAAGAGCGATTCCTGCGATGTAGGCGTGGGTAAGAGTCTCGGCAAGCTCGTCAAACAGGCGATCGTAAAGCCGGGTCCCGATCCCCTTTTGCTTAGCGTCGTTCCGCACATATATAGAGACTTCGGCGGAATGTTCGTACGCCTGCCGAAGCTTGAACTGCGCGGCGAACGCATATCCGACGACTACACCGTCTGCTTCTGCGACAAGGAAAGGATACTCGCTACCCGATCGCTCGATCCTGCTTCCCATCTCGGACTCATCTACCGGCTCTGTCTCAAATGTATGGTGGGTCTGCGTGACGTAGTAATTGTAGATCTCAGCGACCTGGCCTGCGTCTTCTCTTGTTGCTTGGCGGATATCCATTGTTAGAAGACCCTTATAGTAAATCGAGAATCGTAAATCGTAAATAGATGAGCGGTCATTGAGAATTGAAAATGAAGAATTCGATTCGAAGGTTCCGCAAACCTATGCACACCGACATGAGTGTCGCTGCCCGGCGCGATCAACGCAGTCAGCTAGAACGCCTTCTAGGACAATAATTCTCAATTCCCCATTCTCAATTCCCCATTCTCAATTCCCCATTCTCAATTCCCAATTCTCAATTCACAATTCCCCATTCACGATTCACGAATTACGATTCACCGCTCTTCGCCTCCATCTTTCCCAAGCTCGACCAATGAACTTCATCGGGTCCGTCCGCAATACGGAGCATCCGCGCGATCGTCCAGGCGAAGGCAAGAGGAAAGTCCTGCGACACACCGGCTCCGCCAAACACCTGAATTGCGCGGTCGATAACTCCCAACGCCATTGATGGCACAACGGCCTTGATCATCGCGATCTCCTTTCTTGCCGCTTTGTTGCCGTCGCGGTCCATCAGCCACGCCGTCTTCAGCACAATCAGGCGCGCCTGATCGATCTCAGCCCGTGATCGCGCGATCCATTCGCGGACGACGCCCTGTTCCGAGATCTTTCTCCCAAAAGCGATGCGCTCGTTCGCTCGCTTAGACATCATCTCAAGAGAGCGTTCGGCGAGACCGATCAAACGCATGCAGTGATGAACACGCCCAGGCCCCAGCCTTCCCTGAGCGATCTCGAAACCTCGCCCTTCGCCGAGGATCAGATTCTTCTCTGGCACCCTAACATCCTCGAACAAGATCTCGGCGTGGCCATTCGGAGCGTCGTCATAGCCCAAAACCGTCAAATGCCGTTCGACCGAAACACCCTCTGCATCCATCGGGACGAGTATCATCGACTGCTGAAGACGGCTCGGCGCTTTTGCATCGGTCTTGCCCATGAAAATAGCCAGTTTGCATCTTTCATCAACCGCTCCCGTCGTCCACCATTTGCGGCCGTTAAGAACGTATTCGTCGCTCTCGGCCTTTATCGAAGCGCGTATGTTCGTGGCATCGGACGATGCGACGTCGGGCTCCGTCATCGCGAAGCAGGAACGGATCTCACCGTTCAAGAGAGGTTTCAACCAGCGCTCCTTTTGATCTTCAGTGCCGTACATATGCAGCACTTCCATGTTTCCGGAATCGGGAGCCGAACAGTTGAACACTTCAGCTGACCAATAGACGCGCCCCATCTCTTCAGCAAGCGGAGCGTAATCCACGTTCGAAAGTCCTGAGATGTCCGGGAGAAAGAGATTCCAGAGGTCCTTCTCTTTAGCTTTGGTTTTTAGATCCTCTATCAGCTGGAGAGGCTTCCATCGTTCGCCATCGTTTATCTCGGAGTGGTAGCGCTGTTCGTTAGGATAAATATGCTCCGACATGAAAGCGCGGAGCTCGGCAAGCTTTGTGCGGGATAGTTGTGAGTGCTCAAAGTCCACGGATTAAAGGGTCATTCGATCATCGATTCTATCTGCTTCAGGCCCTTCGTAACATCACCTTCAAACTCAACCCTGAGGGCCCTTCGCTCGCGGTCGAGAAGCACCTGAAAATCTCCACGCGCCTGCGCGTCCTTTACGACGCTGAAGGTGTAGCTCTTTCCGGGAACATCGACCTTGTTTTCGTCAGCTCCCGAGATCTGCAGAAAGACGCCCGTGCCCGGTCCGCCCTTAAATGCCTGCCCTGTCGAATGGAGAAAACGAGGGCCGAACTGAACGCTGGTTGACACGCCGTAGCGGCTAATGATCTTCTCGCGGATCCTCTCAAGCACCTCCGAGTTCGCGTCGTTCATTTCAATGTAAGCCAGGATCGCTGCGTAGTCGCCCGGAGCGATCCTCTCGAAGTGCGCATTGATGATTCCGCCAGCCGATCCAGGTTCGCCGATCGCCACACGGTTCTCGGAGCTAGAGTGGAATGACATCCCGTCGCCCTCGAAGAAAGCTTTGTCTGCAGGAAGCTCTCCGGTCTCTTCGTAGCTGTCGGTCAGCTTTCTCGCTTCCACTTTCGCCGACTCGACGTCAGGCTGGTTGAACGGGTTGATGAACATCAAGTGCCCAGCCACCGCGGTCGCAAACTCCCATCTGAAGAACTCGGCGCCAATATCCGCTTTGTCGTTGAACTTGATCGTGATCACCGGCTCTCTAGCGGCCTTCAATTCTTCTATATAGGATTCGTGACCCTGGTCCGGATTCTCCGAATCACGCAGATATACCGTTACGCGGTCTTTTCGCCCGGTATTGCCCGGCACTTTTCCGCGAAGATCAACCGGAATGATCGCTTTTCCTTCTTTTCCGGTGCTTTCCGCTATGAGCTGTTCCAACCAGGCTCCCATCGATTCAACGGATTTCGACGCAAGTATCTCGAGTTTGTCCCGGCGCTCAAGCCAGCACGTCCCCAGCGCCGCTCCGAGCACCGCACCGGAATTGGTCGCAGGTTCGTCCAGCTCACACTCGTCGGTCATCTCCACGGCGGAATTCAAAAGCGCTTTAATATCCAGCCCCATCGCGGAGGCGGGTGCGATCCCGAACACCGACAATGCCGAGAACCGACCTCCTATCTCGGGATCGCCGAAAAGCACTTTTCGAAAGCCTTCTTCTTCAGCTCGTGCCTGAAGCTTCGAACCGGGGTCAGTGATCGCGACAAAGTTCTCCCCCGCTGTGCCACCTTTTTCTTTAGAGACCAGTTCAAAAAAGTGGTCCAGGAAAATATTTGGCTCGAGCGTAGTGCCGCTCTTGCTCGCCACGATGAAAAGAGTCGTTGACGGCTCCACCGAGCTCGTGAGGTGTGCCACCTGGTCGGGAACGGTTGAGTCGAGCACGTGAAAACGGTCAACGCCGAAAACCTTCGAAAGAACATCGGGACAAAGCGAAGAGCCTCCCATGCCGAGAAGCACTATGCCGTCAAACTCACCCGCCGTCTCGGAAAATCCTTCATACTTTGAAAGATCTTCGATCTCCCGTTTTGCTATATCGAGCCAGCCAAGCCAACCGCTTTCCTCTCCGCGCGTCCAGACATCCGGATCTTTGTCCCAGATCCGCTCAATCACACGGTCTTCCCTCATCCGGTCGAGTTCTTCATCAAGCCGCTCCTGCACTTCGGGAGGCAGTACCATCGAGAATCTCTTTAGCATAGAAATAATCTAACAGAGAATTTTCGAATCTCGGAGTTCAACCGCAAGAATCGGATAGAATTCGTGTGAAATGACCGATAGGATAAGCGCCATGGAACGAGATATCTATTGGAAAGCAGTTTCTGAAAGGGATGAGCGGTTCAACGGCGCGTTTTATTACGGAGTCAATTCGACGCGGATCTACTGCAAGCCTTCATGCGGCGCGAAAACGCCGAACCGCGAGAACGTGCGTTATTTTGGCGACTGTGTTTCGGCAGAAGGAGCTGGCTTCAGGGCGTGCAAGAGGTGCAGGCCCGAGAGCATCAAGCCCGACCCCTCAACAGAAGCCGTCATTCGTTCCTGCCGGATACTCGAGGCTTCATCTGACATCTCGCTGGGGGATCTCGGCGAAAGGGTAGGACTGAGTCCGGCTCATCTGCAGAAACTGTTCAAGGAAATAGTTGGCGTATCGCCCCGCAAGTATGGCGAGTCAGTGCGTATGAATCATTTTAGGGAAGGTATCAGAACAGGAAGCGAGGTAACGGAAGCTATGTATGACGCGGGTTACGGATCAAGCAGCAGGCTTTATGAAAATGTGTCGGACAAACTTGGAATGACGCCGGCAACCTACAAGAAAGGCGGAGAGGGGATGGAGATCGAATACACTGTGGCCGATTGCGAACTCGGAAAGATCCTGGTCGCGCGATCAAAGAAGGGGATATGCGCGGTTAATTTTGGCGACACCGGAGAAGACCTGGACAAGGGCCTCATGAAAGAATTTCCAAAGGCTGAGATATCCAAGAACGACGGTGCGCTGAAACAATATCTGGAGGCAATTCTCGAGAATCTGAAAGGCAACCGAAAGAGGCTCGTACTTCCACTCGACCTTCAGGCGACCTCGTTTCAGCTCAGGGTCTGGGAAGCATTGCGCGAGATACCGTACGGCGAGACAGTTTCATATGCGGAAATCGCGAAGAAACTCGGGAATCCGAATGCCGTCCGAGCGGTCGCGGGAGCCTGTGCTGCGAATCGCGTGGCTCTGGTTATCCCGTGCCATCGTGTTGTGAAGAGCAACGGAGACCTGAGCGGGTACAAATGGGGCAAGGAACGAAAGAAGCGTTTGCTTGAGAACGAAAAGGCGGAACGCTAGACTGTCCGGCTTTTCCAGCAGATTGTTTTAGGGTTATCATCCGCAATTATGAAGAGATTCTTGTTTGCCGCCGCATCGATCGTTGTCCTGAGTTCACTAGCGTACACTCAGAATGGTTCCTGCTGGGAGGATGCACAGATCCCCGAACCCGGCATCTCGGAAGCGGCGCGAACCGAGTACGAGAAGAACCTGGCCCTGGCTCAAGCGAACTTTGAGAAGGATCCTGAAAATGTCGAGAATGCGATCTGGCTCGGCCGCAGGACCGCTTACTTGAGTCAGTACAAGGAAGCGATAGCGATCTACACGCAGGCGATCGAGAAGCATCCGGATGACGCAAGACTTCGTAGGCACAGGGGACATCGCTATATCTCGATCCGCTGTCTGAACGACGCGATCTACGACCTCAAGAAGGCCGCCGAAATGGTCAAAGGCAAGCCCGATGAGGTCGAACCCGACGGCCTACCGAACGCGCGGAACATTCCCACATCGACGCTTCAGTCGAACATCTTCTATCACCTCGGGCTCGCCTATTATTTGAAAGGCGACTACGAGAACGCACTGAAGGCGTACGAAGAATGCCTGAAGGTCTCAAAGAACCCGGACATGTTCGTCGCGACGCAGAACTGGCACTACCTGACGCTGATGCGCCTCTGGAAAAAGAAAGAGGCGGAGAAGGTGCTCGCGTCCGTGAAGGACGGGCTAGACGTCATCGAGAACGACAGCTACTGCAAGTTGCTTAAGCTTTACGCCGGAAAGATCAAACCCGAGACGCTTCTTACCGAGATCAGGGAAGGAGAAGACGGGCTTCAGAATGCCACGATGGGTTACGGCATCGGAACCTATTTCCTTATCAATGGAGATAAGGATAAAGCCGAGGCGATCTACCAGAAGATCGTCGAGACAAACCAGTGGGCGAGTTTCGGATACATCGCGGCCGAGTCGGAGTTGAAACGGGTTGGCTGAGTTTGGTGAGTTGACCGAGTTTGGCGAGTTGGCTGAGTTTGGTGAGTGAACCGACTTTGGTGATTTGACTGATTCGGATCTGATCTTCTCTTTACCGCGGAGCGGTATCGGATGTTAGCCCCGGGTGGAGCCGAAGGCGTAACCCGGGGTAAGAGTGCAAATCACTGCGGTAGCCCCGGAGGGGCGCAACAAACGGAGCGAACGCGTTGGTCCACGTGCTACTTTATATTGAATTCGATTCTACGCCAGTTGTCCTCTGGGTCAGGCTGCGCCGCCCCTCCGGGGCTGGAAAACAAACTCGCTGATATACCCCGGGCTGCGCCTTCGGCTGGCCCGGGGCTAGCATCCGATACCGCTCCGCAGTGAAGACGATCCGAACCGACGTCTTGAAAACTGCAAACACGATCAGCTCCTCAAACTCAGCCAACTCTCCAAACTCATCCAACTCACTTCAGATACTTCTTCCCTTTTAGATTGTCAGGCAGCAAGCTCTCGTCCGTGTAGGCGTCGTAACCCTCACCGTACTTCAGGTCCTTCATCAGTTTCGTCGGAGCGTTCCGTATCGAGAGCGGGATCGGGAGATTACCGTGTTTCTTGACGTCGGACATCGCGTCCTTCAAGGCATTGTACGCCGAGCGGTCCTTCTTGCAGTTACACAGATAAGCAACGCCGTGGGCGAGATTGATCGCTGCCTCGGGCAGCCCGATAGTTTCAACGGCCCGAAACACTTCGTTAGCGACGACAAGCGCCGTGGGCACAGCAAGCCCGATATCTTCCGAAGCGAAGATCACCATCCGCCGCGCGATGAACTTCGGATCCTCGCCGGAATCAAGCATCCGCGCGAGATAGTACATCGCGGCATCCGCCTGGCTGGCGCGCATGGACTTTATAAATGCACTGATCGTGTTGTAGTGCTCTTCGCCCTTCTTGTCATAGCGCAGGAACTTCGACTGCAACGCGTTCGTGAAGTTCTCGACCGAAAGATCTCCGTAAAGGTCCGCCGTGTTCTCGATCATCGTGATCGCCTGACGCGCGTCGCCGTTGGCCATTGAGATCAGCCAGTCTCGGGCCTCCTCGGACAAATCGAAGCCGGTCCTCCCGATGATCTCTGCCATCTCTTCATCAGAAAGTTCGTTCAACGTGAATACGCGCAGGCGGGAAAGCAGAGGCGAGATGACCTCAAAACTGGGATTTTCGGTCGTCGCGCCGATCAGTACGAGTGCGCCGCTTTCGACATACGGAAGCAGGAAATCCTGTTGGGCCTTGTTGAACCGATGGATCTCGTCGAGAAACAGCACCCGCGGCCGTTCATCAGGAGCCGGGGCATCGACTATCTTTCGAATGTCATTCTTTCCGGCAGTGACGGCAGAAAGCTCGTGCAACTCGGCGTTGATCGCTGAAGAGTAGATTCTCGCAAGGCTCGTTTTCCCTACTCCCGGCGGCCCCCACAGTACGAACGAAAAGACAGACCCGTTCTCGATCGCGAGACGGATCGGCTTTCCTTCGCCCGCGAGATGATCCTGCCCAACGAATTCCTCAAGGTTTGATGGCCTGATTCGGCTCGCCAAGGGTTCCATTGTCCGTATGGTAGCAAAATCAAACTGATGAATAACCCCAGAGTCCGTGCCTTTTGTCAGAACGAACGGCAGTGCGGTGTATTCTTCCCAGAATCAGAAATAGGATCTACTTGTTTAAAGAGAAAAGGAGGTCGGGATGAGGATTATCCGAACGCTATTTTTTGTCGCCGTCTTGTTTGTACTTTCGGGAGTTTCATCTGCCGATGCCAATTTCGAACCGCAGAAGGGGAACGAGTTGCGTTTCGACCTGGTAAAGAATCAAATAGTCCTAAACGTCTCTATCCAAGGCAAGGGGACCTACCGAATGCTTCTCGATACAGGTGTGATCCCTTCTGTGATCGACATCGAACTTGCAAAGGAGCTCGGGCTGGAACTGGAAACAGACAAAGCCTCGAATGCCGCTGGGCGAGGTACCGGTTCGTTCCAGATCATTCCAACTATCATCCCGGACGTCTCTATCGGGCAGGAGAAGTTCGGCAACATTCGCGCAGTTACGAGCGACCTTAACCGGCTGAGCGGACCGCTGGGAGAAAAGCTTCACGGAATTCTTGGTTACAGCCTCCTGAAAGACCGGATCTTTCGAATCGATTACAAGAACCGGACGATCGAGTTTCCGGTAGATAGAAAGGAACTGCTCAGGCGATTGAAAGGGACGGTCTATCTCGAGAAATTTACTTTTGAAAACTCCGACATAATGCCGACTGTCAGGGGTCTTCGGGTTAACGGGAAAAAGCTCGTAGCGACCGTGGACACGGGTTCAAGCCTCAACGTTGAGATCTTTGACCACAGACTTGCCGAAATCGGGCTCGAGCATCTGAGCGATGCCGGAACCGTAGCGGGCGTAGTCGGGGCAAGAGGCAAAGATTCGATCCGGGATGTAGAGGTCGAAAGGCTGTCGATCGGTCCGAATGCGTTCTCCACACAGGAAGTCTCGATCTCTGCCGTCCCGAACAAGGATCAGGTAAGAATGGGAAACATAGGGAACGGCTTTCTGAAGAATTTCGTGGTCAGCGTGAATTATAAAGACAAGGAATTCATCCTGGAGCCCGTCAGTTAGGGCCTTTTGCCCGTTTCTGAGAGCCAGGCATCGAGCAGAGCTTCCTGCTTGTGAAATGCTTGCTCGGGATCGCCGTTCTTCGTCATTGGGGATTTAAAGAAGACGGATAGCTGTTCCTGCACGCCGCCCTTTCCCCGTCTGGATGCTAAGTCCAGACAGCGTGCGATCTCGATCGCCAGGGGCGCGGCAAGAACCGAATCACGACAAAGGAAATTGACCTTGATCTGCATCGGCTGTCCGAGAAAGCCCGCAACGTCGATATTGTCCCACGCCTCTTTGTTGTCGCCTCGCGGCTTGTAATAGCGTATATCGACGATATGGTCTTCAACCTCGTATCCAAGAATGTTCCTGAGTACGGAGTGCTTTGTCTTCACCTTGGACCTCAGCGAGTCCTCATTCGATAGCGCAAGTCCGTCTCGGTTGCCAAGTATGTTAGTTGAATACCAGCCTTCAACCTTCAAGGCGCGGGATCTCAATGCGGGCGCGAGAACCGTTTTTACGAAGGTCTGACCCGTCTTCCCGTCTTTCCCGGCGACCGGCACGTTTTCCTTTTCCGCGAGTTCGGTGAGCGCCGGAAGATCTACAGACACGGAGGGCGTGAAATTTCCGTACGGAACACCCTCTTTGATCGCGGCATAGGCATAGGTCATCGCAGGTGAGATCTTTGCAGAATTGTCCGAGATCGCACGTTCGAATTCCTCGACGGTTTTTAATCCTTCCGATTCTTCCGTAGATAGCTTTTCAGTCGATGCGAGGTTGATCATCACGACCTTTTCGCACCGTTCGCGAAAATTCCGCAGGTCTTTGCGGATCTGTTCGACCGCTTTGGCGTGGTCCGAAGCTTCAAAAATGTTATCGCCCTCTATGTTCGAAAGAAACGAGTTGTTGGCGACTGATCTCCAGGGCCTGACCTGCCTTAATGCAGGTTCGGCCGCAACAAATTGTTTGTGCGAGAGGACCTCGTGGCCTTCCGCGGCTTCGGCGAGATCGGCCGAGAACAGGTCCCAGCCCGCAAACACTATCTCATCATATGCGGCAAGTTCCGCACGTGACTCCGCAAGCGGAAGGCCTTCGGTTCCGATCAATCCCTGCTTTAGCAGTTCGATCCCCGCGACCATCGTCGTACCCACAGCGCCGCCGAGGCCAACGACAGCAATGCCAAGTTTCCGTTTCTGCATAGAAACGAAGATTTTACAACTCCGCGATGTATTTGACCAAAGTCAATGTCCTTCCTAAACGCAGCGACCCCGCTATGCTAGAATCTGCCGCATATGACCAAGCAAGTCTTTTCAACGGATATATTTGAAGGGAAGGTAGCGTTTGTCACCGGAGGCGGGACGGGCATCACAGGAGGGGTCGCAAGGGCACTGGCCGGACACGGCGCGAAGGTCGCCATCACATCCCGCAAGATCGAGAATCTCGAGCAGATGAAATCGGTCATTGAGGAAGACGGCGGTGAATGCCACGCGGTTTCAGCAGATGTCAGGGACTACGAAGCAGTCGAGCGCGCGATATCTGAATCGGTAGACGCTTTTGGAAAGATCGATATCGTCGTTAACGGAGCCGCCGGCAATTTCCTTTGTTTCGCGAATGAACTCTCGGCAAACGGATTTGGCACTGTCGTGGATATCGATACTAAAGGCACTTTCAACGTTTGCCGTGCGGCGTTCGAGCAATTGAAAGCTAACGAAGGACAGATACTCAATATTTCCGCGACGCTACATTATCTGGGAACGCCGATGCAGATCCACGTCTCAGCGGCCAAGGCCGGTGTCGACGCGATAACGAGGAATCTGGCGGTCGAATGGGGTCGCTACGGGATACGCGTTAACGGAATCGCGCCTGGTCCGATCGAAGATACCGAGGGAATGAAGCGCCTTCTGCCTCCGCAGCTGAAGGAGAGCCTAACAAAACGGATTCCATTGAAGCGGTTCGGAAGGATCAAGGATATAGAGGATGCCGCGCTGTTTATCTGCTCGCCGGCGGCTTCTTATATTTCCGGTGTCACTCTCGTCGTCGACGGCGGGCAATGGCTGAAAGGCACGTCGTTGTCGTGAGTCGATTAAGTCTATTCAGTCTGTTGAGTCTGTTGAGTCTGTTCAGTCTGTTGAGTCTTTTCAGTCTGTTGAGTCCGTGAGGTCTTAGTTCTTCAAGTGTCTTATTAGACCAAAGATCATTTTCGACACTTCCTCAAGATCCGCACTGAGTCCATCGAAGCTGGATCGACTCACGTAGCCTTGATCAAGAGCGACGTAAAGATGTGACCTAACCTCCGCCGCAGAACTGCGCGAAATATTGAGAAAATACAGAAAGTCTTTGTCTGAACGCCGTACGAATCCCTCCGCAAGGTTGGCCATTACTGAAACAGAAGATCTACGAATCTGATCTCGCAGACCGAAATCTTTTGCGAAATCACCTTCGTTTGTTAGATCGTAAACACGGTTCGTGATCCTTCGCGCTTTCTTCCAAGCGAGAAGGTCTTCAAACTTCTTAACTGTAGGCATTGTGAGGAACCTCCAATTTGTGGTTTTTGGGTTGGATGAAGCTACCGAACTAACAGCGAAATTATGAGAAGCACTTAGTCAGTCGCGGGGAAAAATATAAGCTCAGACTCAACAGACTGAATAGACTCAACAGACTGAATAGACTCAACAGACTGAATAGACTCAATAGACTCAACAGACTCAATCGACTCAATTTTCTTCCGTCGCTTTCAACAGCGACTCGATAAGCGAAAGCCTGGTGTGGGCGCGTACCTCCGGGCGATCGAAGCGGTCTGAAAGATCTGCCAGACGCTCCACGTCTTCTGCCGCCAGACCAAGCACGACTGTCTCAGGAAAGTTAAAATACCCGGTAAATTGCCTTGCGTAGCGGTTCATCAGCATCTCGCCGTTCTCTACTGAACGACCGTTCCCCGAATATTCTGCGAACCTCACATATCCGTCGATCACTCCGTTCAGGCGGTAAGCCATTTCTTCGTAGATAGTGAAAGCCCTGTCAGGATCGACTGTTGAATACGCGTGAGCGACCGTCATTGCCGCTCGGTAGTCCGACCTGTCCTTCGGCGTGGGCCGGAGATACATTTCGGCTTCCCTCAACAGCGATTGAGCCTCTTCCGGTTCTCCCGCCTTGAACGCCCTCACCGCAAGCGCTGCGAGATTCGTGTATCGGTGGCGATCATCGTCCACTGAGAGAATCCTGTCCTTCGCAGCTGCGATCGCGGATTTTCTTTCATCGGAAGAAGCCTCGCCGTCGCTCACTGCGTCATAAAGCCTTCCCAGATCTTCCCGTTCCTGGTTCGCCGCCGCGCGGGCCTCGTTCCTCGTCATCCTCGCCGTGTCTGTTGATCCCGCGCTAGTCCCTTCGGGTGCAGAACCGCGATTCCTTCGGCTGTTTTCTCTCGCAGCCCGGCGTTCTTCGAACGCCGAGGATATCCTCGAAGAAGCACCTGCCGAGTAGCGGTCGAGTGCCGTTAGCACTGCCGAAGGAAGCGATGTGTACTTGCTTCGCGGATCGAGCACAGCGGTGGAAATAACCGAAGTCAGTGAACGCATTGCGGAAGAATCGAACATCGGAACGGTCTGATCAACAGAGGACAGGCCCATCTGGAAAAACCGCGTAACGATCCATAGGCGGCCGGGGTCCAGAGGTTCGGAAAGGAGCCGTTCGACGATCAGTTCGCCAAAATCCTGACCCTTCGCCTTGTCCTTCCGATAAATGTTGCTCAGTATTCCCGTTAGGTCAGACGAGACTCCCTTCTTAAGTTTCTCAGTTCCAAGCTCGATCGCTTTCTCAATATCGTTCGCTGCTACCTTCTTTTCAATGGTCGTCTCCAGATTCCGGTTGTCACGAAGCGCCCGCTCAATAAGCTTTGCGTTGGTGAACATCTCCGCTGTCTCGCGAACGAACGCCCTGGCCTGCTCCGGCGAGTATCCGGCAAGAGTGCTTACGAACTGCTTCCGTAGCGAGAAAGCATTATTCGTTTTTGAGCGAAGTCCTGACGATCTTCCGCGGTTCCCGCTCACCACGCGCGCGGCTTCAGCCCGGTTTGTCTCAATGTCGATCTCAGCAAGAAACCGTTTTACATCTTCCGCTGCCCCGCCGAGCAATGCCCAAGTGAGTTCCTCGTCGATCTCCCAACTCATGTCTGCCAATTTCAAATATCCGTTGACACGGTTTGAGGTTGACGAAAGGGTCGGGATCAAGGCCGCCGTTTCACGGACCATCTTCTCGACCTCGGTCCTTAGCTCTACAGGGTCCGGCGTTTCGTTTTCTACCTGAAATGCCGACGTCTGGGAAACAAATGCCAGTGCCAGTAAAAATAGAAGTGCAAGTGGTCTGCGCATAACTAAAATCCTGTGATCAAGTCCAGTCCGCCAGCGGCATCCGGATCCTTCTCGCCCAGCACAACCCCGATAACGAGGGTTTTTGCCATAATACGGATCTCGGGCCGGTCGAACTTGTCCGCGATCGCCTTCGTCCGCCTAAAGTCAGCTTCTGCAAGTCCCGTGATAGTTCTGTCTCCGCCAAGCAGCATCCCGGTGATGCCTGAGGTCATGCCGCCCGCAAAAGCTCCGACCAATACTTCGCCGTCCTGGACGATGTTCTCATCAACATCGATGAACTCTGCGATCGTGATACCGGAATTTATGACCTCGTTGATACGATAGACCGCATCTTCAAGCTTTGCGAAAGCGATATCCGGAGAGATCTCGACCACCCCTCCCGCAAAGGCCCAAATACTGAGGAAATCTATAAAGTGCCGTGGATTCGATGCCAGTTCCCCGGCCGCCTCACTTACGAGCTCTTTTGCTAATTCTTCATCGCCGAGCTTTTTCAGTGTTACCGCTGTAGCCGTTAGTATCGTGATCTTTGCCATCGGCATTTTTGCCGAATCTGCCGATGCTCTGGCAGCGCTCACGATCTCTCGTTTTTCCTCGTCGGTGATGTCCTCTCCGCCGCTCTCTGATAACTCCTTTAGGAGCGCCTGCTGCTCAGAAAGTTCGCCGACACCCAGCCCTTCGATGCTCAGTTCGCTGTCTTCCCCGTCTTCGTCTCCTGAACCGGCAGCAGCCGCTGCGGCCGTTCTCCTTTCCGCATCCTCGGCTTCCGAAGCCTCCAGCTGTTCTCTGAGACGGAGGGTTTTCGCGCTGATGGATCGGTCGACCTTTTCAAATTTCTTGACGATCCTTTCCGCCTGGGATTCCGAAAACGGACGGACGACGGCAGCATACCGATTCGCAGTGTCGCTATCGATGTCCTCCTCTCGAAGCACCGCGCGGGCGAACGAACCGGCGTGCGAGCTGGCGGTGTTTTTGTCCACTACCGGGTTGTTGTCCGGCTTTCCGTTATCCTCTGGTTCGGAGTTCGCATACTCCAGCAAGGAGACGTGAGCGCTGAAGTTGGGCTTAAGTCCGTCAACGTCCCTGCTCGCGGCTGAAAACACGTCTCTTGCGAATCCTTCCGCTTCTTTGCTGCCCGATCCGTGAAGCAGTTTCAAAAGAGCCAGCGAGGACTCATCGAATCCGTCCTTAAGCAGGCGCCGACCGAGTTCGCGCGCGGTTTCTCCGTCCTTCACGCCGTAACGTTCCACGATCATCGTCTTGATCTCAAGATCCGACGCCTCCACGCGTTCTGCGAAGACTCCGCCCCGAACCGCAGTAGCAGTCGCATTGACGAACTCGAGAGCGAGAAGAGGATCCTTTGCCGCCGCCGCGTTCGCCAGATTCTTCCTTACAGTCAACGCCTGGACCATCCGCTGAAGAGCCCGGCGTTTTGGGTCGTTTCCGCTGAAGAACGGAAGATAGTCGTCGTTTGCGCCGTCGTAACCGACCGCGTTCAGCTGAGTAGAATACGTGGTGAACAGCTGGATGAACGAATTGGTGAGGACCTGAAACATCTCCTTTGCCTCATCGCGGTCGTGTGCCCACATTATCCCTACGAGGTCCGCTGCAAGACTGATCCGGTTCTCTGGCGTTCGGAGCGTCTCGATCTCGCGCGCCGTTTCCCGGAGGGCCTCTAGTGCAAGGGCCTTTACCTTTTCGGCTTTCTCATTCTTTTCCTTTTCTTTTTCTGATGTCTCCGGAACAGATACTTCCGGGGGCTCTGGTATCGAAACGACCTGTGCAACTGCGCCAGGAACAAGCAGCAGAAATACCGCAAAGAAAAGGAACGAAATATTTCTTCTCATCTTATTACCGCCGTTGGGAGTTTATATTTGAATCGCACCGCGAGATTCGATTCACCAATTCTACTTTCAATTCGATGTACAGTAAACGAAACTTCGGATAAACGGATCGATCTGCGGACTGCCCTGTTCGTCCGCCCGGCTACCTTCGTGCATCGCCAAGAAGCATCCGAATAGTTAAACTATCGGCGTGCTCCTCGTCATAGACAATTACGACTCGTTCACTTACAACCTCGTCCAGTATCTCGGCGAACTGGGTGCAGAGATGAAGGTATTCCGCAACGATGAGATCTCGGTCGATGAGATCGGGGACGGGTTGGTGCCAAAGCAGATACTGATCTCCCCCGGTCCGGGCATACCCGAGAATGCGGGAATCTCAATGTCAGTTGTCGAAAGATTCGCAGGCGAGATTCCGATTTTGGGGGTCTGCCTCGGCCACCAGGCGATCGGAAAGGTTTTTGGCGGCAATGTCGTCCGCGCGCCCGAACCTGTGCACGGCAAACCCTCGACCGTGAAACACGACGACAAGGGCGTATTCAAGGGCATTCCCCAGGGGTTCGAAGCCGGTAGGTATCATTCGTTGGTTGTAGACCGTTTGACCTTTCCTGTAGACCTCGAGGTTTCCGCAGAGACTGAAGAAGGGATCATTATGGGGCTCAGGCACAGAGAATTTCCGGTCGAAGGGGTTCAGTTCCATCCGGAATCGATCCTCACCCCTGAAGGAAAAAGGATCCTGAACAACTTCCTAGAACAAACGACTCCATCACCTGCCTAAGTGGGAATCTTCCGAGACATCGCATCGTTGATCTACGGCCGTGTGCTTGATACGCGAAATGTTCTGTACGACTTCGCTATCTTCCGTTCGTACAAGATCAAGGTGCCCGTCATTTCCGTCGGAAACATCACTCTCGGAGGAACGGGGAAAACACCGCTCGTTTCCTACATTGCAAGTCTCATCGCGGAAGAAGGAGGGCGTCCCGCAGTGGTCTCGCGCGGCTACAAGCGCAAAGACGAGAACAAGCTTGTGGTCGTTTCAGATGGAGAGAAGATCATTGAGGACGCGGAATTAACGGGCGACGAGCCTTTGGAATTGGCGCTGGACCTCCGCGAAAGAGCCCGTGTCGTATGTGACTCGGATCGCGTTAGAGGAGCGGTCTATGCTGCCGAGAGGCTTGGCGCGACTGCCGTCGTACTTGACGACGCGTTCCAGCACCGTAGGATCAGCCGGGACCTCGATATTGTCGTAATTGATGCGACAGCTCCGTTTGGTTCGGGAAAGACGGTCCCGTCCGGCCGCCTGCGCGAGCCGCTCCATAACCTCTCGAGGGCAGATGCCGCGATCCTGACGCGGTCGGACGCCACGGACCGAAAAGTCGAGATCGTCGATGAGATCAGGAAGCTTAGCCCCAGTTGCGCGATCTTTTCGGCACGAACGGAAACAAGGAAGATATTGAGAATTACCGGAGAAGGGCTTGATTCCGAGCCGCAAGAAACGGTTTTTTTTCTCTTCTCCGCCATCGGCAATCCGGCCAGCCTGGAAGCCCAAATGATGCGCGAGGGCATTGCGATCGCTGGTTCCAAGCGGTTTCGGGACCACCACAAGTACACCGAGAAGGATATTTGCGAGATCGTTGCTAAAGCGCGCGAGTCAGGGGCCGACGCACTCCTGACCACCGGGAAGGATGCCGTGAAACTCAGAGAATTCGATTTCGGGATGCCCTGCTACAGGGTAAAAAGCCGCCTCGTCATCGATGACGAAACGGCTTTCAGAGAAATGATCCTCCAAGCTGCAACCGGACCGGAAGGTCAGGCTTCTACCCCATCCTGATCGTTCGGGCCGGTCCCGTTGCCCGACCCCGTCTCGGCAGGAGTCGGTTTCGTTTCTTTAGGCGGCTGCGATGCATCGGGTTTCGGGGGCTGGGTGTTCGTATTTGCCGGCTTCGGGGTCGCTGAGGGGGAACCATCCGGAGTCGGTGTCGGTGTGACGATCTTGGGCACAAGAATCACGTCCCCGACCCCGGGCATGAACACGCTTCCTTCGCCGGGTATCGTCACGTAATCTCCGCCGGGTCCGATCGGGGTCGGAGCCCCAGCCGGAGGGGTACCGGGATTCGCCCACGGATCGTAACCGTCTCCACCAATATCCTGCGGCAACGAATCCGGATCTGCGGCCAAAACCTGCGGCGCAGACGCCAGGCCGTTCCTTTCCGGCATTCCTGTCGCCGGATTGAGCGGCTGTACCGGCTGACTGTTGGCGTCGGTCTGGAGAACGGTCGCCGGGTCCATTTGCCCCGAGTTCGTGTAATAGATCAATCCGAAAGCTAGGATCGAAATCCCGGCGAGAACGATAAAGGCCGTCTTCCAGATGTTGTTTCCGGCTGAAGAATCCGCACCTACGGGAACAACGATCGCTTCTTCAGAGCCCTCGTCGTCTATCACTGCGTTCAATGCGTCGACAAATTCGTCAGCAGTTGCGTAGCGTTTCGCAGGGTCTTTGGCCAAGGCCTCGAGGATCACGGTTTCGAGCCCCTCCGGCAAGTCACTTCTGAATGCTACGAGCGGCGGGGGCGGCACCTGATTGTGCCTCTGCATCAGCTCATTTTCGGTGTCTCCAGAGAAGGGCTTTTCACCCGCTAGCATTTCGTAGATCAATACCCCGAGTGAATAGACGTCCGACCGCTCATCGGGCTTTGTGCCGTAGACAAAAAGTTCGGGAGCAGTGTATGCAAGCTCGTCAAGATCGTTGGTCGTGTCGCTGTTTCGTGGAAGTGAGCCGAACGAGCCAATGTCAAAGATCTTAACCATCTCGCCCGTGTCACCGACCCGGGTCAAAAGGACTTTCGAAGCCGCGAGGCTGCCGTGGTGAAGACCTCTGGATCTTGAGGAAGACAGGGCTGAAGCGATCTGCCTGATGATCCTCACCGCCGAAACGACCAGCATTGGACCTTCTTCCTCTATTCTCTCGGCAAGCGACTCTCCACTTGAGTCTTCGAGAACGGCGTAGATCGTCCCGTCGACGTCCTGACCGAAATCCGTGATGTTCAGCACGTTCGGATGAGCGATCTTCGACACGGCGCGAGCCTCCGCTGAAAACCCGGCCGCCGCGGATTCGTCCGTTACGCCGTCGCGGTCAAGCACTTTGATGGTCACCGAACTGCCGATCAACAGATGGGTCCCGCGATAGAGCGAACCGGAGCGGCTCGCACCCAAATAGCTATCAATACGGTACTTATCCGCGATTACCTTGTCTTTGAACCCATCGTTCATTGGATCAATTTACTGCGACTAGAATGCTTACGTTTGTTGATTGTCGCCCGTTTCGATTAGAAATTCAAACTCTTAGTTGTCGCCGCAATTGCGCCCCGGGCAATGAGAAAACGGGCGGGACCTGACGATCCCGCCCGCCGTGACTTTGCCGGCCGGATCACCGATCCGGCGTTGCGTTCTCCGCAGCTTTAGACCTTGGTGAACACGATCAAAAGCGCGAAGAGCACGAGGGACTCGATAAGCGCCAGCGCGATGATCATTAGGGTCTGAACAGTACCGGCAGCGCCCGGGTTGCGGGCGGCGCCTTCAGCACCTTTCGAACCAACGAGACCCTGGCCGATCGCCGCGAGACCTGCTGCGATACCGAATCCAAGAACGGCCATTCCCACGCTGATAGCCTGGGAAGACTCGACCGTCTGTTGGTTGTCAGCGGCTCCGCCCTGTGCGAGAGCCGGAACAGCCATAACGGCGAGAGCCGCAGCTGCATATCCGATTTTCTTAATCATTTTCATTTTGATTGTCTCCTATTCTTCTTTCTACATTTTGAAGACGATCATCAATCAGACAGCGGTCGGGGTGTATGATTTCGCCTCACTTCCGGTATGCACTCGATTTCTACTCTCGTTGGAGTCGAGGCTCCTGTTGCGTGCGGGCTTGGGATATCTCCTGACCTTCTCCCTATTTAATTACGCCTTCAAAAACTTTTTGTTCTATGCCGTTGCGGCGGCAGGCTCCCCTTCGGCCGCATGATGTTCGTCATCGTGATGATCGTGCGGCGGATGCGAAACCTCGCTGATATAGATCATCGAAAGCAGCGTGAACACAAGCGTCTGGACAAACGCGACGAACACCGCAAGTGGCATTATCGCGATCGGAACAAGATACTGCGTAAACGGTGCACCGAGATTCGCTATGTTCATTGCGATCTGCTCGTCCGCGAACATGTTTGCGAAAAGCCGGATCGCGAGCGTGAGAGGCCTGATCGCGTTACTGATCAATTCAATAAAGAAGATCAATGGCGTGATGAGCAGCGTCAATACCAAAGGCAGACGCGGACCTGCAAAGTGAGCGAGGTGATTTATTACGCCGTTTTCGCTGATCCCGACATAGTTGTAATAAACGAATGACGCGATACCCAGAGCGAACGTAACGCTGATGTGCGCGGTCGGTGACATGAACATCGGGAACAGCCCCATCAGGTTCGATATCAGCACAAGGACCGCAAATGTAGCGACGACCGGAAAATATTTGAACCCGTGTTCACCCACTGCGGAGACCAAGAGGTCCTTGATCGCAAGAAACCCTGCCTCGAGGGTGAGCTGGCCGTGATGCGGATCGTCTTCCGACAACTTGCCTTTAAAGATCCAGACGATGGCGACGCTGAGGATACACGCGATGAAGAACATTATCGTGTACCAGGGCACGGCATTCTCGACAGTGTACTCGCCAAAAACTGCTTCGGCGTTGGTGCCGAAAGGCTCAAGGATGTAATTCCAGAGAGGCTGAGTATACGCAACCTGGAACTCGTGGACGGGCTCGCCGATGTAGTGGTTTACGAATTCGACGATCAGGGGTGTAGGGTGACCGCCGCCTTCAGCAAATAAGAACATTCTTAAATTCCTTCTTTGTTACCGAACGTTGTGAAGATCCTTATAAATCCTTCAATAACTACCGCAAAAGCGAAACTCGTCAATCCGAGGATCACAGGAACGAGCAGGTGCCAGTCGATCAGGTAAATGAACGCGATCAGCGTAGCGAACGCTACATACCTCATCACATAATTGCTGCCTGCAAACTTTGGCTTAACGCCCTCTTCCGTGTTCTCGAAGATCTTTCGCAGCGAGTGCTTCATCCAGTAGTAGTTCACAATGGATAAAACACCGCCGATCGCAAACCCCGCCCCGGCTTTCACTGAAAAGAAAGCAAAGCCGATGACGGTTCCAGCCACCGCGACCAATCCCATGATCGCGATAAGCCGGACGTGCGAGATAGAGGCCGGAGTCCCTTCCTTGGTGTCAACAGGCTCGTTCATTCGCTTATTGCGAAACAAGCATTCTATCTATTGAAGGGCCAAATATCAAAGGGCCGCGGCACGCCAAAACACCTCAATTTCCTGCGTCGGCTTCTTTGTGCTCTTCGTCGTTCGTGACGTCTTCAGGTGTCTGCTCGGGAACGGCTTCGGGGGCTTCTGAATTCGGTGCTGCGGCTCGCAGAGAAAGCCTGTCGAAATCGCCCGATGAAGGTTTGAGTATCTGCGATGTCATTCGGAAGAACTGCAGAAAGCCGATCAGGGCTCCTATCACGATTCCCACGACGATTCCCCACGGCGCAGTCCCGAGAAGGACATCCGCGACCCATCCGATCGCCAGCATAAAGACCACGGACCCAAACAACGCGATCGCTGCCGACCACGCCAATCCCGTTCGCCGAAATACTTCGACCGAGCCGAGGTTGTCTGATTCCGTAGACCCGGCATATGAGGATGCTGGTTTTGCGCCGTAATCTATTTCCAGATCAGGTACCGCCGGTTCGGGTGCGGCGGTCGAAGGCGGCAATCGGTGAACGCCCTGAAGCGCCTCGCGGGACTCAGAAGCCTTTTCTTTCTCAAGCTCTTTTTCGAGCTCAAGGAGCATTTGGTCGAGTTCCGGAGCATCGCCCCCCAATGCAGATTCTTCGGGCGCTTTGAATGAACCGCCGTATGGCGTATCGGTAGATTCTGTGGATGGTCTGCCGGAGTCCGGTTCTGCTTCGGTCCGAGGTGCGGGATCAGATATTCCAAGAATTCCCTGCCTGATATCCTCGACGGTTTCTCCGGGCTTTTCGCTTTCCTCAGAACTGTCGGAAAGTCCGATACTCAGAAAGTCGTCCTTTCGTCGAAAGCCCCTTCTCCGGCGCTTCTTCCGGTCCTCCTCTTCATCATGAGGATCGTCATCGTCTAGGAGGCTTTTGATCATTTCCAGCTTGAGCGGGTAACGTAGTTTCTCGGCACATCGATGAGCCGGCCTTTGCGGGAGTGCTGCAGGGAGTTATGAATGAAGCAGACGTGCGTGCACCAGCACGAGCTTCCGCCGTCGATCTTCTTCACCTCGGCATTCCGCTTCCGGGACTGCCAAAGCTTCGAAAAATCATAGTCAAATTCCCGTAGCGAGGCAAACTTTTTGCGAAGCTCGCAGGCCCTAACATCCCCGTTATAATCGATAACAGCAATAGTTTCGCCTGCGGTGCAGGGAAAGCTCCACTCCGTCTCAGTCTCGAAGTTGGAATGCTGGTGCCTGTAATGGGTAAGGATGGTACCCACGTAAGCCGCTGTCTTCACAAATCTCGTCGAGCGGTCGTCGTTTCGGAACATACGATCGGCATATCTTTCGGTCAGCTCAGCAGCCTTGCGGTAAATTCCGGGCAACGCCTCGGCGGGCACGTGCTTAATGGCATCACCTGCCTTCGTCTCGCCGCGGACGATGTTGAAGTACTGACCGTCCAGCCGGTAGTGCTTCCACAGGAACTCGGACAGTTTTTCGAGTTCGAGGAAGTTCTCCGCACAAATGACCGTATTTACGTTGAGCCTGAAACGATCACCGAACCGGTCTTTCAATGGATAGAGATTCGATATGGCTGAAAGGGTCTTGTCCCAGTTGCCCGGCACGCCCCGTATACGATCGTGCGTCTGTCCGTATCCGTCCAGCGCTACGTTCAGATACAGTTCCTCAAGCCCATCGTTCTCGCCCAACGCGTGGTCAACGATGTCATAGACCCGCTCTTCGATCAGCCCATTCGTCGGCAGAATGAGCCTCCGGATTCCATTGTTCTTCTGAAATAGGTCGATAATGCCTGTAAGGTCTTTCCGGAGTGTAGGTTCCCCGCCCGACAGCCATAGGTCAGAGAAACCCGGCATCGTTTCGGACACTTTCTTGATCTGCTCGAACGTGAGATCTCCGGGCAGGTTCAGTTCTTCGTGATAGAAGCAGGTTTCGCAGGCGGCATTGCAGCGCGAGGTGACAAAGAAGATCACAGTATCTAAACGCCCTGCGTCACCAGTCGAACCGATCAGTTTTGCGAACTGTCTGATCTTGGAAACCATACGCTCATTGGTTTGCGACTACCGTCCCGAAAAGCACGAACGCGCCGCCATACTTGATAAGTGTCACAAGCAGAAAACGATTAATGTAACTGTCCGGCATTTCGAGCTTCCGCAGCTTTCGAAACATAAACACGCTGTTCGCAAGCAGAAAAACGACGATCGCAGCCATAAAGATGGTGATGGAAGTCGCCCTGGAATTAGGGTAGAAATAATTGACGAAGAAATACGCCGCGATAATGAGAATGATAGCTACAAGACTGTAAACACGGTACTGCGAGAATCCCTGAAGCAACCGGGCAGCGTCTTCCTCCGAGAGCTCGCGGAGCGCTTTCTCGTTTATGTATCGAGCGACAAACACGGAAACCAGAAATATCCCGATCGCTACAAAGGTGTTATTCATCTCGGTCAACTATCCGGGTGCTCTCCCGCGATTCTAGTTCGTACTCGATGCCCCGCCAAGTGATCTTTCTCGAAAACATCGCTGAAATGCCATTGTAGAGGAACAGCAGCGGCGTGATCAGCCAAAGCACGCAATGCCACGAAATCTGTTTTCTTAACTCCCTTGAATATTCCGGAAGTGCGAGAGAAACAGCTTTCAACCTGATCATCGATTTTGCCGTTCCCATTCCGATAACAAGTACGAGAAACACCGCTATCAAGAGTAAGTGTATGCCAACGTTGAAGAACAATAGCACCAGGGCTGAAAGCATGGTACCGAGGAAAAGCGCCGAACCGATTAGCGAAACCACCCACAGGTCCGGGCGGTAGACACGTGTGATCTTCATCTGGCGGGTCGTGAACTCGAACATCTCGCGGACCGTGCAATCCTCGACCGAAGCCGTCAGACAGGATGGCACGAAGCTCACCGTTCCTTCGTTCGAGTTGACAATATGGGTCAGGGCGAAATCGTCTGCCAGCTTGCCGCGCCACCTTCTCGCTACATCGAGTTCCTCAAAAAGCCGTCTCGAGATCGCTGTCGAGCCTCCCCAGCAAAAATTCGATCGGACGTCAGGCCCCAGTGCAGAGGCGATCGAAGCGTTCCAAACCGACCGGAAATGGCTTGCAATTCCTCCGTCCTCGGGAATGAACCAGCGATATCCGCTCGAACAACCGTTTCCATCGGCCGGAAGACCCGCGATCAGCGCCTGCAGCCAGTCGCTGTCCGGTCTAACGTCGGAATCAAGAAATGCGAAAACTTCGGACCCGGCATCCGCTTCCGAGACCGCTTCGATAAGATTATGGATCTTCTGGCCGGTGTCTTTGGCAATTCCGGCGACAACCAGTTTTGTGCGGAACTCAGGGTGCCGCCTGATCGCCTGCTCAACGATCCTCGAGGCCGGATCGTCTTTCGAATCGACGACAAACACGATCTCAAAGCGCGGGTGGTCCTGACGGAACACCGCTTCAAGGTTGCGCTCCATTCCCTTGTCCTTTCCCCTGCAGGGCACGATCACGGATGCACTCAGCCTCGAGGTCTTCGCAGGGACAGCAAGTTCTTTACGGAAAAATCGCAGGTATCGGAATCCCCCCTGAAGGGACTTCCAGGAGAGGTAGATCTGAATTACGGCGAACAGGTAGAAGGCGTAAATGATCATCCGGCGGGAGCTGCTTTTCGTTTCCGCTGTCCCGATTGAACTCGAAAAACGGGATCGAGGACATCGAGCGTCTTTTCTGTTGCGCCCCGCTCGCCGACCGCGGCCCGGTGGGCGTTTTCCCCAAGCTCGATCCTTCTGGACCCGTTTCTCAACAGTTCTTCGAATACTGAGGCAAGTTTCCCGGGCAACTCGTACTCGGGAGTCTCCTCGAGCCTGACGACGGCGTCAGCTTCCTCGAATCGCCGGGCGGCCGCCGCGAAGTTCTCAAGATGAGGTCCGGTGACAATCGCTTTCTTCTCCAAGGCAGGTTCGATGATGCTTTGTCCACCGTGGGGAATAAGGCTTCCGCCAACGAAAACCAGATTTGCGAGCGGATAGGCGGACTTAAGCTCGCCGATAGAATCCAGCAGTATGACGTCCGCTTCCGAATCCTCAAGTCGCAGAGCCTCCGAACGCCGTGCGATCGTAAAACCACCCGCAGCTATCGATCCGGCGACATCGTCAAACCTCTCGGGATGTCTTGGAGCGATCATCAAACGGGTCCTTTTGAAACCTTGTCTTCCACGCATTTCACTGAGAGCCTGAAGAATGATCTCTTCTTCGGGATGGTGGGTGCTCGCGGCGAGGATAAGGGGTTCTTCTTCCGAGATCGAAAACCTTTCCCTCAGGAATGCCCTTTTCGTATCGTCGCCCTTTTCGGGTGTCCGGTCGAATTTCAGATTCCCTGTGACCTTGATCTTCTTTTTCCTTACACCGAGTTCCCTGAATCTCTCAGCATCGAAAACCGACTGGGCAAAGACGAAATCAACATACCGCATCACTCGTTTCATCGTCTTGGGAAATTTCCTGTATCTCTCGGAACTCGCTTCCGACAACCTCCCGTTGACTATTCCGAGGGTGATTCCCCTTATTCGAGTTTCCCGAAAGAAATTGAACCAGATCTCGGTTTCGAGGATCAGCACTATGTTCGGACGGATGGCCCTCAATGCGCGCCTCACCGTGAATCGCCAATCAAACGGGAAATAGAAAATGAAGTCTGCTTGTTTGGCGAACAGGCTCCGAGCAACGTCCTGCCCTGTCTTCGTAACTGTTGAAATTACTATCCTGTGTTCCGGATATCTTTTGCTGATCGCTTCTACAAGCGACTTTGCGGCATTCGCTTCGCCAACCGATACACAATGAATCCAGACGACGGGCCTTCCGTCCTTTCTGAACTCGGAAAGGAATCCGAAACGTTCACGAAAACCGCTTAGATACTTCTCGCGCCGGTACAGAAAGACGGGCAGCATTGCGAGAAATCCAATGGTGTAAAGAAGACTGTAAAGGAAAAACATTGAAGCGAGGGTTTCAGACCACTTTTGGAGGATCGATCCCAAACCCCGCCCGGGGAGGCAAGCGGAGCGCTACTTGACGCGTTCAATATACTTCTCTTCCGAAGGATTCACGCGGATTCGTTCACCTTCGGTCATATACGGCGGGACATAGAGCGTCACGCCGTTCTCAAGAGTCGCCGGTTTGTTCGAATTCGAGGCCGTCGCCCCTTTCATCACCGGCTCGGTTTCCGTGATGGTGAGTTCGAGCGACTGGGGCAGTTCAACGCCTATCGGGTCGTTCTCAAAAAATTCGACCTGGATCTTCAGCCCCGCCATAAGCCATTTCGCGGCATCGCCGAGATCGTCGTTGCTCATCGCGATCTGTTCGTAGTTCTCGGTGTTCATGAAATGGTGCATCTCACCGTCAGAATAAAGATACTCCATTTCGTGCTGATCAAGGATCGCCCTCTCAACGGATTCGTTCGAGCGAAACCTGTGTTCGAAAGAGTTACCGGTCACCAGATTTCTGAGCTTGGTGTTGACGATCGCGCCGCCCTTACCGGGCTGATTACGATCAAATTCCATCACCTTGCACGGCGTACCGTCCAGGATGATTATGTTCCCTCTTCTTAGGTCGTTTGCCGACTTTCCCATCTTCGAAATCTCCGCGTATTAGCGGTTCCCGCTGTCCTGATAAATGAATCAATAACTGGAGCTACCCGGCGTCTTCCTTCTTGAATTCAAGTGGCTCGGGCTCTTCGCCTTCTTTCGGGTATTCCTTGTTGAGGCCCTCGTAAATGATGACGATCTGGTCGATCCACTGCTTCGCAAGCGCGTTCGAAGGATCCAGCTTGAGAGCTTTTCTGTAATCTCCGAGAGCTGCGGCGTACTGCCTCGCTCGAGTAAGAGCTTCGCCTCTCTTTGTATAGGCCTCGGAAAGAGATTTCTTTGCCGGTTCGGAATTAGGTGCTGAATCGAAAGCCTTTCGCGCGGTCTCGATCTCCTGGTCAAATTCCGTTGTGTCGATCGGATCTCCGCCTCGCGACCAGCCGGATTTTCCGTTCTTTTCAGAATTGGGCGCCGCTGGCCCGCCTCTGTCGCTCGAATGCGCGATCATCGATTCCGCGCCGTCATTGCCGCTGCTCTGGGGAGCAGTGTTGCCGGTGCGCTCGGGAGCCGCAGCACCACCGCAAGAAGCGAGAAACACACTCGCCAGGATCAATACTGATAGTTCTTTCATTGTTAAGACCTCGAAAGAGCAATTATCCAATCTTTAAGTCCCAAATACAAAACCGGCGCAGACCTCCCAAAAGAAGTCCGCGCCGGCGCTTTCAGCAGCAACTAGTTTTCGATAAACGGCCTTGCCTGGAGAATGTAGATCTCTCCGTCCATATATCCCCATTCGATATCCTGTTCGACCTTGTTGCCGAACAGACGCTTTATCCTTGCGGCGGCATCCGCAAGCCGTCTCGCGACGGCATCGGTTAGAACATTCCGGTCGCCAGATATCGGAACCTCCTTTACCCCGCCTTTCTCGTCGAAGGTAAGCAGCGTATCTTCTCCAGACCTTGTCAGGACCTGAACCGCGTTAGAGCTCTTCGTATAGAGGATCTGCTCTGCGATCTTCTGTCCCTCGACCACCTTGATGCCCAAACCCCGTTTTGCGCTGATATAGATCGCGTTCTTGTTTTCTTTGTCGAACGGGTCTTTGGTGATAAGTACACCGCTTGAATCCATGTTGACACCGACCTGCAGAAGCACACCCATGTAAGTGCCTTTGTGTTCAATAAATGCCCGCTCCCGGGCTTCATACGCCTCGAAGTTCCAAAGGGACGCCCAAACGGTTTTCACCGCCTCGATGATCGCTTCCTCGTCGGTCACGTTCGGAACGGTTGTGTATAGTCCGGCTCCACTGAAATCAGGAATGTCTTCGGCATTTGACGAACTTCTCACGAATACTCCCACTCCGCCGAGTTCCGTGCGCCATTTGACAAGGATCCGGTTCCTCAGGTCCCGGTCAAATTCCGCAGCCTGCATCTCTGCCCTGAATGCCTCAAGTTTTTTGCGCCGTTCTGCGGGATTGTGGACAAAGTTATAGTCGTAAGCGAAGTCCTCGATCTTTATGTCAAATCCGTGCTTTTCGAGAAACGCTTTGTAGAAGCTGAAAGGAACAGCGAAGCCTTTCGGGACCGTGACCTTTGGGATCCGCGCGCTTTTCACCTCGCCCAGATTTGCGGCTTTCGCACCGTACGCGATGCTTTCGCGTTTCCGCATCTCCTCGAGGCTTGCAAGCTTGGTGACGGTCAGGTCGGAAGGAGGCGCCTTGAATATCTTTCCCTGCTCCTTTTTCCACTCCGAATATGCCCTGAGGATCTCCAGGTCCGCGGGTTTGTATTTGTACTCGGTAAGGGTCGTCTCGAACTCTATGAACTTCCCGTCAAGTTCCTTAAACAACTTGTCCGCGTTCTTGATGTAGGCGTTCGGGACTCCCCAACCCTTCGCAAGGAGATTGATGTGAGAAAGAGGCGTCGAGGGTTTAGTGACGATGATCCCGGCCACAGGCGGGAGCGTCACCGGCACCTCGTTGAGGATCAGAATCTCGTCGTAACCGATCTCGACGTTGTCGGTAAGTTCGTCGATGATATGCACCCGGCCGACTCCTTTTGCAGTATTAAGCGCAAGATACTCCTGGTTCTTCGAGATATCGTCCGACGAGATGCGCTCAATTCCGAGATCCGAGCTCGCACTATCCTGCCGCGTCGAATTCGGCTTGAAGGCGACACTCGCAAAAAACGACTCGTTTATCGCCTTGAAGGCGTCTTCAATCTGTTCCGCAGGTATCAGGTCTCCGTCCCAGAACTCGAAAGTAAATCGCTCGACCGGCTTCTGCCAGGCGATGGTTCCGACGATAAATCTTCGGTTTTCCTTGATGTAAGTGTCCTCGAAAAAATCCGTGTTCTTCAGCACGAAATAGTTGGCGATCAGGAAATCCTTGTGGAAGCGGTATTTCTGAGAATTGATGTAATAGATCTTGTTGCCTTTCCGGCGGTCGATCGCAAACATCACATGCGGAAGTGCATAAGGAGTGTTCTGGTGATAGACACGTGCCACCGAGTCGAAATCGGCCTGCGAGTCGATCTTCTGCAAGAACCTTTCCGAAGAATCAGGTTTGGAAGGCATCGCACCCTTCGGCTCTCGTGTCGGCGACGGTTTACGTACGGCCTGACCAGCGACAACTGAGGCCAGCAGGACCGCGACGGCTACGGAAACAAGGGACCTGTACTTCATACTCTCTACTATCTGCCGGCTTTCAAGATCTTCCTGAAGAAGAGGAAAAGCCAAGAAATAACAAAAACGAAATATCCGATCAAAAGCGCCAGGAACAGACTCTCATCCAGCCTGGGCTCGGGAACGGAGTTGGCAATGAACACGAGATGTGTGACGACGCTGGCGAAGATAAGGTTCGCGATGCCGAACCAGGCCATCTTTTCCCTGAACAGAAAGTAGAACTCATCTGCATGTTCCGCCGAAAGCCAGTAGTCGCGGTTTGGAACGTTGATTCTTTCGAACCGTCTCCGCTGGAAGACCCACGGGGCGAAGGCAAACACGATTATGTTCAGCGCCATGATTGCTGCCGAAATAGCGAAAAACGTTTCGCGTGACGACCACCCGTCCGGCGAGCCCGAGGGTCCGAAATGAACCGCCATTACAAGAGGCATCTGGGGCAAATAGAGAACGAGGTGAGCGGCCGCTGCCACTGCGACAAAGACATAGAGATAGGTCGTGATCGTTCTCATCCCGGCAGACTGCTACAACAGATCTTCGATCGCGTCACATGCACTCACGGTCCCGTTCTCTTCAGATAATACCTGTTTTGCCGTTTCAGCGTAGGACCGATATTTACCGTCATCGAGAATCCGGTCGATCTCCGTCGCGGCCGAAGTTCTGTCGTAAGCATCCCGAAAGATGGTCCGCGCTACACCGAGCCGCTCGCACCGTGCTGCGTTGTCGGGCTGATCGTGCGAGAACGGCATTATGAGATGCGGCACGCCTGCGAGAAGCACCTGTGCGGTCGTGCCCACCCCTCCCTGATGCACAACACATGCCGCCCGGGAAAAAAGCTGCCCGTAGGGCGCATAGTCAAAAGCGGTCCGTTCCCTGTCCGTTCCAGCGGGCGGCTCGTTAAATATCCCGTACAGTGCTACAGCCCTCTGGTTCAACATCCTCGCTGCCTCAAGCCCTTCTTCAAAAAAGTTCCCGGCATCCATAACGGCGGCGGAACCAAGGGTGAACACGATCGGAGGCTCGCCGGAATCCAGGAATTCCTCGAGTCCGTCAGGCATCTTTCCGAGGTCGTCGCACCCGTCGTAAAAACAGAAACCCGTCTGGACAGCCGAATCAGGCCAGTCAGGCTGCGGAGCTCCGAGGACCCTCGAGAACATCGCCAGATGCAGTTCTTTGGAAAACTTGTCGCTGACGATCGGATCGTGTTCCGGATCCAGTCCGATCTCGGAGCGAAACTCCCGGTAAGGCTCAAGCCAACCGTCGAGAACCCTGTTCATTGAGTAGAAAACGATGCGGTGAAGGGGTCTCCCGAGAAAATTCAGTGCTTTCAGGAATTGTGCATTTGGATAAACGTTTGGTTCGTAGGTGGAGAACATCGAGAGCGGCGCAAGCGAGGTCGTCGCCATCTTCAAACCCCGTTTTTCAGCGACCGAGTATGCAGGATAGACTATCTCGCCTGGTATCAAGAGCTCTGCTTCCTCGGTAGCCGACATAAGGTCGTCGTACATTTCCCGAAAGCCCGGCGAAAGATAATCGCGGATCAGCCTTTCGGTGCCGCGATTGGTGTCCATAACAAGTCGCGCGACCTCCCGGTCCTCGGGATCAAAATCAGGTCTCAGGCTTCGGAACTCGAATCCAAGGGCATCGATCTTTTCGCGATAGACCTCAAGCGAAGCAACTGTCACTTCGTGGCCGCGAGTGCGCAACTCTCTGGCCAGCGCAATAAAAGGGTGTAGGTCGCCAAGCGATCCGTAAGGGGCTACGACAATCTTGGCCATTTAGCTTTGATGTTCCCTATCCGGGATGAACTCCTTTTCAGTTGAGGGAATGTGGTCATCGAGGTCGGCCTCCTCGAGTTCCCGCGTTCGGGCTCTTTCTTCAAGTCGCGCCTTGACTTGAAACCTGACGCTCAGGAAGTAACTCAGGCAGGCGAGGACGATGGAGATAAACACTCCATCCATGCTCCCCCAATAAAAGAACAAGGCTGCCGCGGCAACAAAAACCACAACAGCCGCCTGAAAGAGTCTTTCCATATGATTGAAGCCTAAGACGCTTCCTTATCTTTGTCTCCCCCTGCACGACTACCTAACAAGGCTTCTGAAAGGCTGATCCCGTACCGTCCGAGAACATACCTTCCGATAAGTCCCAGAGGAAGCACGACAAGGATCAGGAAAGGTATAAGTGACAGGATAACCCTGACGAATCCAAGAACAAAGGACAATGCTCCTTCTACACTGTCGCTAAAGACCTTTGAAAGTTCGTCATAGAACCCTCCGGAGCTCGCGGCAACGGTTGCTGGAGTTTGAATGACGATCGCTATAGTCGACAATGACGACCTGTTCTCCAGAAACCTTATGCGGCCTTCGATCCTCTCGATCTCGCCTCGAACTTCAGACAGGTCGGTCTGTACCTTGAGGGCATCCTCGACCGTGTTCGCCCGTTTCATGATCTCAAGGAACTGATTCTCAAGCGCGCGCTTCGTTCTCAGGCGTGCCTCAAGATCAACGAATTCCTCAGTAACATCCTCGCCTTTCAGCTCTTCAACGATCACACGTTCCGCGGTCTTGCGGATCTCGGAAACCGCCTCGTCGAATCTTTCCGACGGGATCCGCACAGTCATTTCAACCGTCGTTTTCTCTCCCGACAGTTGATCAGCGCTGGAGCGCTTTGAGGTCACGACGAATCCCCCGCGTGATTCGGCAATTGAAGTGATCCGGGCCTGCGCTTCAAAGGGTGCATTGGACTGAAGCGTTAGATTCCCGTTGCGGATGATCTTTCTTCTAATCGGCTGAGCGCGTTCGGCTTCCGATTCTCTTGCAATTTCGAGCGGATCGACTTCTCGCCCTCCACCGCCACCCCCGCCATCTTCGACCTGCAGAGCCTGAATTTCAGTGGTCGAGTACTGTTCACCTGAAACACCACTATTCGTGTTCGAATCAGCGGCGGAATCACAGCTTGTGGACGCAATTATCAGGATTAGAGATACGGTCAGCGTCAGATTTCGCATGCTTCGATCCTCCATTGTCATTGAGATTCTGCGTTTGAACGGGCGATTTCCGTTAAGATGCACTCAATGAATCGTTTGGAGGCGCAAGTCAGGGTGCGCGATCGGCAGCCGCGCGCATTCCCTCGCCGCGAACAAGGGCACGGACGGCGGAAACCATTCGGCGCAATGCCCGGAAGACCTTGGGCGCGAACCAGAAGAAGAAGATCAGAAAGATACCGAGCACGATCGCGATCAGGATCGGGGCGATGACCGCGAGTATTGCGCCGACAAAAGCGATCACGTCCTCGACGATCGACATTATCCAGTTGGAGACCGGCTCGGGAGAAAGATTTATGCCGGCGCGTACCGCCGCTTTCGTGCCGTGCGATGAAAGTGCCAGACCACCGCCGAGAAGAGCTGCAACTACTGTGAATGCAGCGTCCATATCGTTTGTCGCGGAATAAGCGATCACCGCTCCGGCCGGGACGCGAACAAAGGTGTGAATCACGTCCCACACACTGTCAACATAAGGCACCTTGTCCGCCACAAACTCGATAGCATATAGCACTCCGGCGACGCCTATTATCCACCAGTTGTCCAGGACGTCGAGCCCGCCCGGAAGCTGGTATGAAGTGATCTTCTGCATCAACCCAAGCACCACAACGGTGGCGTAAAGATTGATTCCCGAGGTCCAGGCCGAACCCAGTGCCAGCGTCAGAGTTGAAAACCACTCCATTCTCTAGCTCCTCCGGCGAAGCGCCGAGTCTATTCGTCCTCGTCCGATTCCGTCTCATCCGAGTCCCTTCGGATCCCGTATTTTTCGAGCCGGTATTGCAGGGTACGAAAAGTAAGTCCAAGCAGTTTGGCGGATTTCGTGATGTTGTTGTCCGTGCGCTCCATCGCCTGCGAAATCAAACTTTTCTCGACATCTTCGAAGTTAACGCCGCCCGCGGGAAGTTTGAAAACGTCAGAGCCGTCTCCTCCGGAACCCTGAAGCATTTCAGGAGGCAGATCGTCGCGCGTGATCGTGTCGTTCTCGCAGAGCAGTATCGCGCGTTCAATCGCTGATTCGAGCTGGCGTACATTGCCGGGATAACCGTATTCCAGCAACACCTTTTCGGCGTCCTTTTCGAGCTTGATCTCGCGCTTTGTGTTGCGGGTGTGCTTCTTAATGAAATACTCCATCAAAAGTGGAATGTCCGAAGCGCGATCTCGAAGAGGCGGGACTTCGAGAGATAGAACGTTGAGCCGGTAGTAGAGATCCTCGCGGAACCTGCCATCCTCGGTCATCTTCAGAAGGTCCCGGTTCGTAGCCGCGACGACCCGTGCATCTACCTCGATCTCCTTTGTTCCTCCAACTCTTCTGATCTGTTTCTCCTGCAAGGCCCTCAAGAGTTTTGCCTGAAGAGATATATCGAGCTCTCCGATCTCATCGAGAAAAAGCGTCCCGCCGTCGGCGATCTCGAACAGTCCTTTCTTGTCGCTCACGGCTCCGGTAAAACTTCCCTTCTGGTGGCCAAAGAGCTCGCTTTCAAGCAGGTTCTCATTGATCGCGGCGCAGTTGACCGCCTGGAAGATCGAATTGGACCGCGGAGAATTCCTGTGGATCGAGCGAGCGATCAGTTCTTTTCCTGTCCCACTCTCTCCGCGTATCAGTACGGTCGAGTTCGAATTCGCGACCTTCAGTATGAGCTTTTTGACCTTGTCCATTTCCGGAGAGGCGGAAATGATCTCGACATCAAGTGTGTCTAGCTTCTTTAGCGCCCGAGAGATCGTTTCAAGAAGTTTTTCGCTGTCGTAAGGCTTTTGGAGGTAGTCAAACGCGCCTAGCCTAAGTGCATCTACTGCTGAGTCGACAGAACCGTGCGCGGTCAACAAAAGCACGATTATCGACTTATCGTAGTCTGTAAGCTCTTTCAGCAGGTCGAGCCCGCTCATTCCCGTCATCTTCAGGTCGGTGAGAACGAGATCGAAATGCCTTTTCTCGACGAACTTCATCGCCGCCTCGCCAGAAGATGCTGTGGTCACGTCGTAACCCTCTGCGGACAAGATCATCTCAAGTATTTCTCTCTGGCTCTTCTCGTCGTCGACGACCAGTATCGATTTTCTGCTCATAAACTTTCTTCTGCGGATTCGTCCTCTGGGGACCATCCGAATGGCCGAAGCTCATTTCCATCGTTGGGGCATTTTAACTCACCGGCGAATCTTCCCGAACACACGGGGCACTCACGAAAAGCCGCCTGCAGCACGATCGTGAATGTCGTGCCTTCGCCCTCAACAGAATCGAGGGCGATCGATCCCTTGTGTTCTTCAACGATTCGCCTCGCGATCGCGAGGCCGAGCCCAGTGCCCGTTTCCTTGGTTGAGAAATAGGGTTCGAACACTTTCTCAAGATCTGATTCCGGAATTCCCGTCCCCGTGTCCGCTACTTCCAGCATCACGCATTCGCCTGCTGCTGATAAAGTTATTGAGAGCTTTCCGCCAGTCGATTCCATCGCCTGTAGAGCATTAAGAAAGAGGTTGTTGAATACCGAACGGAGTATTTCCTGATCACCCAGCACGTCTGGGACCGCGTCGCGTTCGATGAGACTTATGACGACCCCATGCTCTTCAGCCTGATGCTCGATTATCTTTAGCGAGCTTTCAACAACCTCCCTTATATCAACCGGCTCGCGTTCAAGTCTTACCGGCCGGGTGTATCGCAGGAAGTCCGATACCTGTCGATTTATCCTGTCAACTTCGGTCTTGAGCTGGCTCGTAAGTTTCTCGAACGTTTCCTTTCGCCCGTCATCCTCGGGTTTGAAGCGGTTCCTCAAATGATCGAGGGTCAGGTTAATGTAATTGAGTGGGTTTCTGATCTCGTGGGCGATCGCAGATGCGAGCCTTCCCACGACGGCTGACTTCTCGGCTTCGCGCAGTTGATCTTCGAGTGCCCTTGTTTTCTCGAGGTCCTCCGTCATAATGTTGAACTGCGTCGCAAGGGATCCGATCTCGTCCGATCTTTTCGACTCCGGAAGCCGGAAGCTCAGATCACCGCGGCCTACTCTTCTTGCCGCTCGGGAAAGGTTTGCGATCGGCGTTGTAAATCGCCAGACAAGGATCATCGTTACCAGGATCGCGACGAGAAATACGAGAATTGTGAATACTAGCGGCTGGGCTGCTCGAGCGACAGCTTCTCGCTTGTCATTGTCGAGAATCACCATCACATAGAACCGACCCTGGTTCGTTTCGACTGGTATCGCGTGCGCTTCACCGTCGGCGTCCTCTCGACCTTCATCAGTAGCGTTCGGAAAATTCTTGATGTCATCACCAAGTTTTTCCCTTCCTTCCATCAGAGGAGGCAGGTCAGTGATCTGACGGAGATCGACAGTCTCGGACCCGCCTTCTTCATCCTCGACCGGCAGGTACTTGCCGCTCAGAGTGTCATACACCTGCCAATCGGCGTCGATAACAAGAATGTCTCTTATCCTCTTCGAAGTACGTTCGTTATAAAATGACTGGCCTTCCCGCTCCACGAAATCACGCAGCCTGTCCTGGGAAGTCATGCTGTTGACGCCGAGCGCAAATCCTGCAAGCAGTGCCTGTTCGCGCATTTCCGTAAGGTTGATGTTTTCAGCCTGGGTTCTCAGGTTCAGGTAGTACTGGACTCCGATCGTCATCACGAGCAGAAGGCCAAGCACGACTGAGAGCCTGCCTCGAAATGTCCCGAAGAAGTTCATTGACTGCTGTAGAAAGATATCGCCTCCGGCGCTCCGCTGTTAAACAACCTTGTTCTCAAAAACGTCTGAATGTTATAGTTTGGTCTGGTCCTGGTTCAAAATCCTTTCGTCAGTTTAGCATCCGGTTTGGATCCGCTCCCCTTCCCGCTGATCAAAAAGATTTCCCGAGGTAGTAATTGATGAGGAAATTCGCGCACAGTCTCTTAAGGGTGTCCCGACTTTGCACGTTTGCTGTGCTTTCATTTGCCATTTTCTCTCAGAATTCGTTTTCGATCTCACCATTTGGGAGCGAACAGGATGATCTTTCAGGAGAGGACCTGGAGATCCGAAAGGTTGCGGTTGAAGCGCTCGGCACGGCGGCAGGGACCGTAGTCGTGATGAATGCACAGAACGGAAGGATACTGACTATCGTCAACCAGGATTGGGCGATCCGTGATGCCTTCAAGCCCTGCTCGACGATCAAGATCGTTACCGGAATCGCGGGTTACAACGAGAACCTCATTAATCGAGACGGATCACTGGCGAACGGCAAGTATCGGTTGGGGCTCGACGACGCATTAGCCTACTCAAACAACGCATTTTTTCAGAAGGTCGGCCGGGATCTCGGCAACGAGAAAATGATCTTTTACGCCAGCCGGCTCGGCCTGGGAACGGTTACAGGAATCAACGCGCCTGGAGAGTCGGCGGGCAGTCTTCCGTTTGGCAACAGCAACCTCCGGATCTACTCACATGCCGATGATTTCGCAGTTACGCCGCTACAGCTCGCGGTAATGGTATCGGCGGTCACGAACGGCGGTCGGCTAGTCGTACCCCGTATCGCGAAGACTCGCAGAGAGAAAGCGAGTTTTAAGGGGTATCTTAGGAGGAATCTGGATTTCGAACCTGCAGTTTACAAGAGGGTGATTCCCGGAATGATCGGTGCGGCCGACTACGGGACTGCAAAGATAATCCCGGATGACCTTCGCGTCGCGGGAAAGACTGGTTCCTGTATTTCAAGGGGTACCTGGGTGGGACTTTTCGCTTCGGTCGCACCTGTTGAAGATCCCAGATACTCGGTCGTGGTGATAACGCGCGGTAGATACGCGCGCGGCAAACATTCTGCTGCTATAGCCTCAAAAATATACCAGGCGCTTAGACCAAGGTTCGGCAAGCGAGTCGACAGAAGGCTGATAGCCTCAAATCCCCGTAATTCTTCTCAGGATAATACCGGAATGGTCCAGAGAACCGCTTCCACAAAACCCACCGGAACACCGCCGGCTCGAACGGAGTCGAAGCCGCAAAAGCCGAGATCCGTAGAGGAAATGTTTCCGACCGTGGTGATCGAACCGGGCAAGACGGAGATCACGAGGCCGCGGGTCGTAAGTGATCATTAGCCGCATTCTGGCTTCTTGTAACATCAACTGGCTTGACACAAGGCGTGAGACTAAAAGATTATTGTTTGTTGTGCTTTTCCACGTTTTCGAATGTCGTGCGTCTCGGCGCTTCTGGCATTATGGTTAGCATTGCAACTATTGGAAGGGTCTCCACATCCGAGGACACGCACGACGTCCACCTATTCGTTGTGCAGCGACACCTTGGAAAAATCAGTTAATCATCGCTTGGAGGGAGTAGTTTAATGAAGACCTATTTAAGAGTTTTGACGGCAGGACTCTTTGCTTTCTTGTTCACCGTCGTTTCCGTACCCGCATTTGCACAGGACGAATGCACCCAGGATTTTAAGACCGCAACGTACGACGAATACACCAGGCTTTACCAAAGCCAGAACGTCGGCGACCTCAAGAAGGCAATTGCCGCCGCAGAGAAATACATCGCAGCGTGTGAAACCGATCCTGCCTCAGAGCAGATCATTCCCTATCTCAAGAACGCTATCCCGACGCTAAAGGAAAGAATCAGTGAGATCGAGAAGCGCATTGAAGAGGAAAGACTGAACCAGGCTGAGATCGACCGGATCAAGAAGTTTAACGAAGCATATGCCGGCAAGAACTGGAAGGCTGTTTTTGCTGCCGGCGCCGAAGCTCTCAAGTACCCTGAAAGAAAGATCAAGTTCGACCTAGACATGAGGATCGGTCTTGCTTCGCTCGGTTCCATTCAGGCTGAAGAAGGAAACACCGAATTCGCTGACGAGACGGTCAAATATGCGACGGATGCGATCTCTCGAATCAACGCGGGACAATCGTCCGGAACGGGTAAATGGGGAATCCCCACCGAGTGGAAAACGAAAGACAACGCGCTTGGCCAGTTGAACTTTGCTATCGGTTATATCAAGTACTTCACCGAAACAAAGCCGCTGCTGGATGAGATCAAGCAGCTTAGCAACGCTGACGCCGAAGCGAACAAGGCCAAGATCCAGCAGCTGCGCAAGCAGGTCGCGGACATGCGAAGTGAAGCGATCCCGTACTTCTACAAGTCCACCCAGCACAAATCAGACACCAACGAATATCCGATGATCTACATCGCGATCGGCGACTGGTACAAGGGTAAAGCAGCTGAGCTGGGGGACATTAGAGGGGGCATTGACATTAGCTCTGATGCAGGCGAGATGCAACAGGCCAACATCGATAAGGCGCTTGAGATCCTGTCACGTGAAAAAG
Organism: Acidobacteriota bacterium; assembly: GCA_003385635.1. GTDB lineage: Bacteria > Acidobacteriota > Blastocatellia > Pyrinomonadales > Pyrinomonadaceae > Aridibacter. The sequence continues at coordinate 2,434,889 of QQUY01000001.1, forward strand.
GCTATGTTGAGCGCGCTATGGACGCATACGCCAGAGCCTACAGCCTGGCAAAGGCACAGCCGAACGCATCAGCGGACTTTAAGAACAACTTGTTCAATCAGCTGAAGTCATTGTTCGCTTTCCGATACAACGGTGAAGACGACGGAAATAAGCGGTCAGACCCCTACATCAACAGTTATGTAGCTTCGGTCTCGAATAGCTCTTTCCCGAATCCCGCTAATCCTCCGCAGCCAGTAGTTGAAGCCAAACCGGCAGATGAAGGCGACGCGACAACAGACAGCTCGACGGAAGGAAGCGCGACCGGTGCTGCCGGCCGCAACAGGACCGTCTCCAAAAAGACGGGTAACTAGTGCTCGCTTAACCCCTTCAAGCGACTGACTTAAAAGGCCGGAGGCAAATCGCCTCCGGCTTTCTCTTTTCAACGCGACTTCTATAGAATAGCGGTCTATGTCCGCAAAACCGGGCGAGCTCGAGAACATACTCGGATACCGCTTCAAGGATGTGACCATTCTTGAACGTGCGCTGACCCATAGATCATGGGCTTACGAGAGGATGAGTCCGAATGACGGAAATCCCGAACAGAACGAGACGCTCGAGTTTCTCGGAGATTCGGTTCTCGGGCTTGCGATCGCCGAGCAGGTCTTCATTAAGAACCCTTCTTCGAGCGAGGGTGAAATGACGTTGATGAAGCACCGCCTCGTGAGTTCGGATAGCCTTGCGGCTGTGGCTTCAGAGATCGGCCTTGGAAGGTTTGTGAGGCTCGGGAAAGGCGAGGAACGATCTGGCGGAAGGGAGAGGAAGACCATCCTTACTAATACGTTGGAGGCCGTCATCGGAGCAGTCTTCTCCGACGGTGGATTCATCGCAGCAAGATCGGTGATCGTCCGGCTTTTCGCGGATAAACTCCGAAGAGTCACTCCTGAATCGGCGTTGGATTTCAAGACGATCCTTCAGGAAACGCTTCACGCGAGCAAGAGTGATCCGCCTGTCTATACGGTTGTCAGAACGGAAGGGCCTTCGCACAACCGCCGTTTCTTTGTTGAGGCGGTATGGGATAAAGGTAAGGCCGAAGGAAATGGGAGATCGATCAAGTCTGCAGAAATGGAAGCGGCGGCGGCCGCACTTGAACTTTTGAGATCAAAAAAGGGCATTGAGACGTAGTACCAGCGCAACCCGTGAATCTATGGCAAAGAAACCACCACCCAAGCAAACAGAGAAAGACGAGGAACGAGAATCGAAAAAGGTCGAGCCTCCCCGCGGCATCGTCGCCGACTATCTCGAATCGTTTGTAGTGACGCTGATAATGGCTCTGTTCGGAATGACCTTCGTCATTCAGGCAGTCACCGTTCCGACCGGCTCAATGCAAAACACTATCCTGATCGGCGATTATCTTCTCGTGAACAAGTTCATCTTCACGTCTGGCGGTGATCCGCTGCCCTTTCTTCCTCAGCGTGACATAGAGAGAGGAGATGTGATCGTGTTCAAGTATCCGGGCGAACACGACAATGTAGAGAAGACCGAAGACCGCGGCGGCAGGCCCTATCAGATCAACTTCGTGAAGCGCGTCATCGGTCTCCCGGGCGACAAGATCGAGATCAAGGGGACGGAGGTTTACGTCAACGACGAGCTGCTGCCCGAACATAGGGTTATCGGATTTCTGCCGACTGACGACGCTGCCCTCGAAACGCAGCAGTTTGAAGAGCGAAAAGAAGGCGAAACATACGACGTCTATTACCGCGAAGAGATGCTGCGCGGCCAGAATAGAATGGAACCGTACGTTTTCGGGGCCGAAGGCGAACCGACCGTTGTACCGGAAGGCCATTATTTCGTACTCGGCGACAGCCGAAATTACAGCCTCGACAGCCGTTACTGGGGATTCGTACCGAGAGAGCTTGTCGTCGGAAGGGCGATGGTCGTTTACTGGTCTTGCGACCGCGCAGCGAGCCGGGGGAGCCTGATAGGGTGCATAACTAATCCGAGGCTGGACCGAATCGGAAAGCTGATCAGATGATTCGCAACCTTGATGCGATCCGCGAGTTCATCGATGTTTCAGATGAAGTCTCCAGCGCGTTAGACGAAGGCAAGCCAATTGTTGCCCTCGAATCTACCGTAATCTCTCACGGCCTGCCCTCTCCAGACAATCTCCTGACAGCAAGATCGATGATCGAAGCTGTCCGGTATTCATCGGCGGTTCCCGCTTTGATCGCCGTTTTCAACGGTAGGATTAAAGTCGGAGTCGATTCAGAAGAACTAGAACGTCTCAATTCAACAGCCGTCAGAAAACTCTCCGTACGAGATCTGCCGTGCGTCGTTTCCTCAAAACTGGACGGTGCCACAACGGTCGCGACCACTTCCTTGTTCGCCTACGCTGCAGGAATCGATGTGTTTGCAACTGGCGGCATAGGGGGAATCCACAAAGGCGGGCCGAACGACGTTTCGGCCGACCTTCCAGTTCTGGCAGAAACACCGATCTCCGTCGTCTGTTCGGGAGCGAAAGCGATTCTCGATCTACCCGCTACGCGTGAATGGCTGGAAACTCACGGAGTTCCCGTCGTGGGATACGGATGCAATGAGTTTCCCGCTTTTTATTCGGCAGGTTCTGGACTGGATGTTGACGACGTCGTCTCGGTGCCTGAAGAAGCGGCACGAATTGCGGCGGCAAGGGATTCTCTCGGTTTGAGGCAAGCGGTGCTATTTGCTGTTCCTGTCCCGAATGCAGAAGAGATCAACGAAGCTGACGTGTCCGGATGGCTGAAGGTAGCACACAGGGAGTGTGAGGATCTCGGAATTACGGGCAGGAAGGTGACGCCCTTTCTGCTTTCCAGAGTATCGGAGTTGAGTGAAGGAAGGGCGTTGAAAGCGAACATCGCTTTGCTCGTAAACAATGCCCGTGTTGCGGGAAAGATCTCTGTAGCGCTAAAGGCCGCAACGCTTTCAGCGGATTCGGTATAGAGAACTCGACCTCTACCGGCACAACTCGTTTGAATGTGAAGAACGCCCATTTGTACCGCCCGAAAACAAGTACGGTGCCCTTAACCTTCCAGCTCTCCTCGGATTTCTTTATTTCCTTGGCCGTCCCCTTCAAAGCGGATGGGAAACCAACGACGATTTCAAGCGGTGCCTCAAGAACGACTGTCTCACCTTTTCGAAATGCAAATTCGCGTTCGTAATCCTCTATCGAAACAGAGATTCCGTTCACCTCAAAGTCCGTGAACCCTATCCGGTCAACTTTTCCGCTGCGTTCGTTTATCGTCAGCGAAGGTACCACTTCAAATGTAAATCCGTTCAGGCCAACGCCGGAAAACTCCGGTTCGCCGAACGAAACCCTAAACAGGCCGTCCGAACGCTCACGCGAGACCTCGTGGACCTTGTAGCCGTCAATTCTGTCGGGAAACGCCTGCGAAAAAGCAGGACTTGCGATGAGGGTGATCGCGACGGACAAGAAACAGGCCGCCAGGGATCTAGATCGAAGTAGCCTTCTTAGTCTCACTCTTTCCATTCTCTTCAGAAGGCTCCGCAGCCTTCTCGGACGAGCCTGACTCCTTCTCAAGATCCTGTTTTATCGCGTCGAGAATGCCGTTTATGAATTGCGTGGCCTCGTAGGTGGAAAATCGCCTTGCGATCTCGAGCGCCTCGTTGATGACTACTGTGTGGGGGGTACTTTCGAAGAGGAATTCATTTACCGCTAGGCGAAGGATGTTTCGGTCAACTACAGCCATCCTCTCGATGCGCCAGTGTTCTGCCCGGGTGCGGATCTTGTCGTCAACGTCAGAGAGCCTTTCAAGCGTCCCGGACACCAGGTTGTCGGCAAACTCACGGGTTGACGCGTCCGCCTCCGAACTCAACTGGTTCCAGAAATCACTGATCAGGCGGGCGCCGGTCACACCTGAAACATCAGCTGCAAACAACATCTGGAGTGCGCACTCACGTGCCTTACGCCTTGCTCCCATAAAACTTGATTATCAACCAGCTCGTCCGGCCGCCGTTCCGCCTTCTTCTACGATCTGACCAAGAAGACTCGCGATTTCGACCGCCGACATCGCAGCTTCGAACCCCTTGTTTCCTGACTTGATGCCGCACCGGTTCATCGCTTGTTCTACTGTATCAGCCGTAACGATCCCGAACAGCACCGGTACGTTCGTCGAGAGTGCAGCCTGGGTGATCCCGCTGGCCGCTTCGCCGGCGACATATTCAAAATGCGGTGTTTCGCCTCTTATTACCACTCCAACGCAAATGACCGCGTCAAATCGCCCTGTCTCTGCGATTCTCTTAGCGGCCAGCGGAAGTTCAAAAGAACCGGGGACCTTAAAGACCTCGATGTCTTCATTTCTTGAGCCCAGACGCGAAAGAGCATCGACAGCTCCTGCTGTAAGCTTTGTCGTCAGGAGCTCGTTCCAGCGCGATTCGACGATCGCGAACCGGAGCCCATCTGCTTTCAGCGATCCGCTATGTATCTTAGGTTCCAAAATGATTCTCCCAAGCCGTTGAAACGACCATACGACAGTATAGGACCGGCACATTGGCCTTTCAAGCCTCAGCGTCCTAACTACCCCGGAACGACGGCGACCGTTTCTCAATAAATGCCTTTGTGCCCTCTCTCATATCCTGTGTACCAAACAACTCCGAAAAAAGCGCCGATTCGATCGCAAGTCCTGATTCAAGGTCCACTTTCGTTCCCTCACTCACGGCCTTTCTCGCATACCGGACCGCGATCGGTGCCAGGGACGCGATCCGTTCAGCGGTCTCCAGCGACTTGCTAAGGATAAAAGCCTTCTCCTCCGCGAGATTCACGAGTCCGGCTTGCGCCGCTTCTTCAGCCGATACGGATTCTGCCTCAGTTACCACTGAGGAACCGTGGACCATATAGCAAATGTCGAATGAGTCGACCAGTTCACGAACGACCTTCCCTTTATGAGCAAGAAAAGACAATATCGACGGGATTTCGGAGGATCTCAGCGCTCTCGATAGCGACCCGGTAGCTTCTTGTCGATCCCATCCTGCGGGATCGTCAACGGTTACGACTATCACCCTCGTATCCGCTCCTGACGATCCGATCATCTCGGCGGCCCGCACCTGATCCAAAGCCCCTACGTGCATTATCGACCCTTCCTGTAAATTGCAGGGATCAGCCAATGTCTCGCACCTCCTCATGTACTTTTCTTATGTCCTTTAGTGACAGGCCTCGCTTTATGATGAGCATCACGCCAACGATAGCCCAGAAAAGGATCCTTGCTTTCCGAACGATTGCAAGGGTCACACCGATTCCCGCCGCGAGCGCGAGCGTCTTCACTACGAACTCTGCTCCGGCTTCGTCAACTCCGATCACGAACGGGATCAGCTTGAACACTATCGTGATGAGCCTGCTTATCGTCTCCAGAAAGAACGCCGTGGACAGTAGGTTAGAAGTGGAGGTGATCTTTGAGAGAATGAAAAGGACTTCCACGACGCCAAGCGTGTGAAATGCCGCCTCAAGCAGCATTATCGGCGCAAACCTGGACGGATATCTTCGGTAGAAACCGTAGATCAGGTTCTCGAACAGCCGTACCTGAAGCCTTCCGCTTTCGAGCACACTTTTAAGGAAACCTTTGTCGTAGATCTTCTCGCAGATAGCGCTTGCCCAGTGCCATTGCCGCACGATCATGAGTGTCGCAAACGCAATCAGGGCAATGATGGCGACAAGTAGGATGTCGATGAGCCAGACGTATCCGGCCTCGAGTTCAAAGCTCCTCAGGAACAGGATCGAGCCGAGGCTGATAAAGAGCGCCGTTACGAATGAATAAAAAAGGTTCTCGGTCGCAACGGAAGATAGACCCACGACTAGCGGCACTTTTCTTCGAACAGCAACCGCCTTTGCCGTGCCGCTGACAAGGATCCCGAGCGGGATCATGCTGCTCAATGCCTCACCGATGATCACAGCGGGAAAAGTGTCCCTGAATGACAGTTCGTACGGCCCGTATACAGATAGCCGCCATGCGAGGGCGCGCACGCAGATACGCAAGAGATAGATGAAAAGGATCAGTGCAAAACCGGACAGTCCGATCTTCGCGATCCCCTCGCTTATCTCGCTAAGCCCTGTCGTGTAAATGAAATAGACGAAGAGCGCGAGCCCAAACAGGGTAAAAATGAGGCCGGCTGCCTTTAGCCTCTTAAAGGCTTTAGACGCCGGCTTCTTTTCTTCGTGTGCCGAACTGACCTGCGTTGCCATTACTGCGAGCGTTGACTAAAATGTAATCATAACTTATTCACTAAGAAACTTTTAGAAAGGGACGTTTAATATGAATGGCACCCAGATGGAGCACGAGTCTCAAAGACCGGCGCTTACGATACTCTCAGAAGAAGAAGAACTTTTCAGGGCAAGTTTCCGCGAGTTTGCGGAAGGCGAGGTGCTTCCCCGTGTCAACGACATGGAGGAGGCCGGAAAACTGGACCCCGAACTTATCAAACAATGCTTTGAGCTCGGCCTGATGGCGATCGAGACACCGGAAGAATACGGTGGAGCCGGGTCTACTTTTTTCAACGCTATACTCGCGATCGAGGAACTCGCGAGGGTCGATGCTTCTACGTCTGTGTTTGTCGATGTCCAGAATACGTTGGTCACAAACGCGATCATCAAGTGGGGCAATGAAGAACAGCGTAAGAAATATCTTCCTCAGATGGCGACCTCAAAGGTCGGAGCGTACGCACTTTCGGAGGCCGGCAGCGGCTCCGACGCGTTTGCCCTGAAGACTAGAGCGGTCGAGAAGGACGATCATTACGAGATCACGGGACAGAAGCTCTGGATCACGAACGGAAACGAGGCTGAGATCTTCATTCTTTTTGCCACGATCGATCCCGAAGCCGGCTACAAAGGCATCACGGCGTTCATTGTCGAGAAAGAGTTTGAAGGCTTTTCGGTAGGAGAGAAAGAGAACAAGCTGGGCATTCGCGCGAGTTCGACAACTGAACTGATCCTCGATAACTGCAAGGTTCCGAAGGAGAACGTTCTCGGCGAGGTCGGAAAAGGCTACAAGGTCTCGATCGAGACTCTCAACGAAGGCAGGATCGGTATCGCGGCGCAGATGGTCGGCATCGCCCAGGGGGCGTATGAAAATGCACTGAAATACACCGCAGAACGCGAACAGTTCGGAAAGTCGATCGATAGTTTCCAGGCAGTGCAGTTTCAGCTTGCTGAAATGGCGGTCGATCTGGAGGCAGCGAGGCTCTTGACGTACAACGCTGCAAGATTAAAGGACGCCGGCAAGCCATTCCTTAAGGAAGCGGCGATAGCTAAGCTTTACACCTCGCGAGTTGCAGAGAAGATCTCTTCGAAAGCTATCGAGCTTTACGGCGGATACGGCTATGTGAAGGACTATCCGGTCGAGAAGTTCTGGCGCGATTCGAAGATCGGAGCGATCTACGAAGGCACTTCGAACATGCAGCTGCAGACGATCGCTAAATTGATCACAACCGGAAAGTGATATCCAGATCAACACGGAGTAGAGGGATGCGGACCGGTTCGCATCCCTTTTGTTTTCTGTATCACTTTGCGACCTTCGTTAATCCTTTGTGTACTCGGTAGGAACCTTCGCTATAGGATCAGACTCATCAGAATAAAAACTAACCACGAAGGTCACGAAGGGTTCCACGAAGGTCACAGAGCATCAGCACGAGTCCACAGCAACCTAGTTTTCAATTCTCAATTCCCCCCTTTGAGTTCTTTGCGTAGACCTTCGCGTACTTTGCGGTTAAACGGAGTTCGGCGGTCGTCACTTTCTACAAGAGATCTAACCGCAAAGAGCGCCAAGGATTTCGCGAAGGTCACGGAGGTCCACATTCATCTCTCAATCTTCAATTCCCGCTCTTGCAAACTGCACCACTGGCGGGGTATCGTTTCATCTGTGAGACAAGTTGCCAATCCCCCTAATCCATACCACAAATACTCGGCTGAATACGTCGGAGAGCCACCCGACGCGAAGCTCGAAGTATTTGAAGAAACCGCGACCAGGTCGATGATCGTCAAGAGCTGGTCACCTGACCTGGGACGCAGGTTTGTCGTGAATTGCTACCGGGGCTGTGTCCACGGATGCACTTACTGTTTCGCGCGCCAGTACCACGAGATGATCGGCTACGGTGCTGGAACCGACTTCGAGACAAAGCTCGTTGCAAAGATAAATGCCCCGGAAGTCCTGAGAAATGAATTGAAGAAGACAAGGCAGAAGATACCCTACCTTGAATTCTCTTTCGCCTCGGACCCGTACGTGCCGATCGAAGCGAACTATGAACTCACGAGAAGATGTCTTGAGGTTTGCCGCGACTTCAGGATTCCGGTCTTCATTCTCACGAAGTCGCCGCTTGTGACCCGCGATCTCGATATCCTCAAGGACATCGAGTGCACCGTCGGATTTTCAATACCCTTCCTTTCGGTCGAGACTTCCCGGCCTTTTGAGCCCTACGTTCCTACTCCTGAGGCGCGGTTCAGGGCGATGGAGAAAGTCGCGGCGGAAGGAATAGAGGTCGCTTTGGCTCTTGCTCCGGTGATTCCCGGCTACAACGACAATGAGATTCCGCAGATCCTCAAGAAAGCGAAGGAATGCGGCGCGTCGAGGGCGTTTATGAGCCTCGTGCATTTTGCGACCGACTCGATAGAGGAGTATTTTCTTAAGAGACTTTACGAAAAGCTTCCGACGCACGCCGACAAGATCGTCAACCGGATCAAGGAAGAAAGAAACGGCCGCCTGCAGCACCGTTCGATGGAAGAACGGAATAAAGGCCGCAGCGAACGTTGGAAGATGATCAACGACGTATTCGAGCTCCATATGAGAAAGCTCGGGTACGAGAAGTACGAAAGACTGGAAAAGCCGAAGGCGGAGCCTGTTCAGTTCCAACAGCGGCTTTTTTAGGCCTCGATTGAATGCCTGGATTTGCAATAAGGATCGGGACAGTTGACGATGCCGCTGCGCTCTCCGAGATCGGCGCGGAAACCTTCTGGACAACCTACAGGGACAGCCCGAAGGTCGAGAACAACGACCTAAAATCCTATATAAACAGAGTTTACGACGAAGAGATCATTCGGACGGAGTTACAGGACGAAGGATTCCGATATCTCGTCGCGGAAGATGGAACGGAGCTGGCCGGTTACGCACGGCTTGTCATAGGAAGTTACATCGAGAACATCGAAGCCGATCGACCGCTTGAGATATCACGCATTTACCTGTTAGACAGGTTCCAGGGCGGCGGGCGCGGAAAGCAGCTTATCGAGAGGTGTTTGGAAGAAGCCGACAGGTTTCTGTGCGACAAGGTCTGGCTCAGTGTCTGGAAGCATAATAAAAAGGCGATCGGCTTCTACGAGAAGGTAGGATTCGAGAAAGTCGGGACGACTTCTTTCGACATGGCAGGCACCGAGCACGAAGACTGGGTGATGGAAAAAGACGTTGTAATTAGTGAATCGTGAATCGTGAATAGTGAATCGTAAATCACGTGAAACCTTAACCGCGGAGGCGCGGAGGCACGAAGTAAATCAGGGCGCAGCTCTGAAGGATCTATAAAATTCTTTGCGACTCTGCGCCTTCGCGGTCCATTCTTCTTGTTGATCTCTAGCGACGATTCACTATTCACAATTCACGATTCACAATTCACAATTCACTAATCATGAGCGAAAGAATCGCAGTTTTTGAAAAGATGCTTGAGGACGATCCGGGCGCCACTATGGTGATGTTCGGACTCGCGAACGAATATCTTAAATCGGGCCAGACAGACAAAGGCATCGAGACTCTTGAGAGATACCTGAAATTTGGTGTCGACGAGGGAGCGGCGTACGGGATGCTGGCAAAAGCGTACGAGTCGCAGGGAAACACCGAGAAGGCCAGGGAATCTTACGAGAAGGGCATCGAGATCGCGCTCGCACACAACCACCCTACGATGGCGGAAGACTTTCGTTTTGAACTCGAGAACAACTTCGACGACTGATTCGGACGACTCCCCAAAAGCACTTTCTGTGATAAATTAACCACGATTTCCCGTATTCGAACCAATAAGAGGATTGATATGAAGACCTTGAAGACGTGTCTCTTCTTGGCGCTTGTTATCGGCGCCGTTTCGCTCGTGCAAGCGCAGCAGACTGGCGTCCGACCCACCGGCTCGGGTGGAGTCCTGAGCTATGAACAGGCTGCATATGACGTATCGAGATACGACATATCAGCCGAGATCGATCCCGCGAAAAAGAATCTCAAGGGCTCGACCATCATCACAGCGCGGATCATTTCTCCGGTGGACTGGTTCGTACTCGACCTGGATACGCCGTTCCGTGTTACCAACACGACGGCTGCGATCCCTGGAAAAGGGAATCTGAAGGTCGAGAACGAGCGCCGCGAAAGAAAGATCTGGATCAAGCTGCCGCTCACGGTCCAACCGGGTACTGAGGTCAAGATCACAGTCAGTTATGAGGGAAGCCCGAGGGTGGCCCGCAATCCCCCCTGGGTCGGCGGCTTTATGTGGGAGAAGACACCGGGCGGAAAGGACTGGGTCGTGAACGCGTGTCAGAATGACGGTGCGGATTGTTGGTTTCCTGTGAAAGACCACCCTTCGGACAAGGCAGATGAAGTGGCTGTCAATGTCACGGTACCCGGCGACCTGTACGTTGCTTCGATCGGAAAACTGCAGGAAGTGATCTCAAATCTGAATGGAACACAAACGTACCGGTGGCTGATGTCGAGCCCGATCAGCAACTACAACATCGTGATCAACATTGCGCCATATCAGCTGATCGAGCGCGAGTATACAAGTGTGACGGGCGAGCAGTTCCCGATCATCTTCTACGCGATCCCTGAGAGTATCGACAAGGCTCCCAAGATCATCGACCAGACTGTGAAGTTTCTCGACTTCTTTGAAAGGCACCTTGGTCCATACCCGTTCCGCGACGAAAAACTTGGGATCGCAGAAACACCGCATCTGGGTATGGAGCATTCGACGATCATTGCCTACGGAAACAAGTTTCAGGACAATCAGTTCGGGTTTGACTGGCTGATGCTGCACGAGCTTGGGCACGAGTGGTTTGCGAATCTCGTCACCGCGTCCGATTGGCGCGATATGTGGATCCACGAGGGATTTCAGTCATTCCTGGACTCTCTTTATATCGAGGAGGTCGCGGGAAGAGAAGCCTACATGGCCTCGATACGCGGCAAAATGAGGGCCACGAACAACATCCAGCCGGTTGCACCCAGAGAACCCAGGATCACTTACGAGATCTACTACCGTCCGCCCGACTACACGCAAAGTGACGGAGACATCTACGGCAAGGGAGCGGTCATCCTCCATACCCTCAGGCACCTGATCGGCGACGACGCGTTCTTCAGGGCTCTTCGCCGGATGTCGTACCCAACGAAAGAGATGGAGAAGATGACCGGAGGCGGCCAGGTAAGATTCGCTACGACGGATGATTTCCTGTTTATCGCCGAAGAAGAATCGGGAATGGACCTTGACTGGTTCTTTGAGGTCTATTTGCGTCAGCCAGAGTTGCCGGAACTCATCGTTGAGCAAGAGGGTTCGAGGCTGAGCCTTTCCTGGAAGACGCCGAACGGGCTCCCCTTCCCTATGCCGATCGATCTGATCGTAGGAGGCGAACGCCAGAGATTGAATATGAACTCCGGTCGAGGGGAACTGACAGTAAGGGCCGACCACTCTGTTGAGATAGACCCGGAAGGCTGGATACTTAGGAAAGAGCTTGCTGAGAGTGAGCGGTGAGCGGTGAGCGGTGAGCGGTGAGCGGTGAGCGGTGAGCGGTGAGCAAGATGATGTTTTTGCATCGGAAAGTCAACTTGAGACCCTTGTTTCTAAAGAACTGTTAGCACCGCTCCGTCAGTGCTCCGCCCAGGGCTGACTACTTCTGAAGCGCAACCGGCTGCAACAGCTCACTGCTTGCTGCTCACCGCTCACCCTTGTCGAAATTGCCCGCTTCCTCCTTCTTTGATATTTTATTGGTTTCCGCATTTACCCAAATTCATATCTGAAAAGGACTATTACTTAATGGCTACAGCAGGCAGAAAGACCTCCGATTCCAAGGAGACCAAACCGACAGCATCGTCCTCGAAAAGCCGCAAGGGAAGATCTTCGAAAACGGCGCCGAATTCGGGTTCGTCCAAACCAACGGGTACGAACGGCTATCACGGTCTGGATGAGAAGACGCTTATCGATATCTACCGCACGATGTACTTGTCGCGGAGGATCGACGACAAAGAGATCCAGCTTAAGGGACAGAACAAGGTCTTCTTTCAGATCTCGGGGGCGGGGCACGAAGCGGTGCTTACGGCAGCAGGCCTCGCGATGAAAGCCGGCTATGACTGGTTCTATCCGTACTACAGGGATCGCGCGCTGATGCTTCAGCTCGGAATGACCGCAACGGAAATGCTCCAGTCAGCTGTCGGCGCCGAAGCCGACCCGAATTCTCACGGAAGGCAGATGCCCTCTCACTGGGGATCGGTAGAGCTAAACGTTCCCTCTCAGTCTTCACCTACCGGAACACAGCTTCTGCAGGCCGTCGGAGCGGCCGAAGCCTCTTATCGAGCGTCGCTTGTTGAGGACCTTCAGGACAAGGTGACCGGGTTCAAGGGCGACGAGGTCGTCTACGTATCGATCGGTGACGGAACATCATCCGAGGGCGAGTTCTGGGAAGCGCTCAATACCGCCTGCAACCTCAAGCTCCCTGTAATTTTTGTTATCGAGGACAACGGCTACGCGATCTCTGTACCGGTCGAGGTCCAGACGGCGGGAGGTAGCGTGTCAGATCTGCTGATCGGATTCCCTAATCTCTTTATCCAGAAGATCGACGGGACGGATCCGCTCGAGTCCTACGAAGCTTTCTCCAAAGCCGTCAAGCATTGCCGTGAAAGGAAGGGCGCCGCGCTTGTTCACGCAAAGGTCATCCGGCCCTACTCGCACTCGTTATCAGATGACGAACGGCTTTACAGGCCCGAAGAAGAACGCGAGGCGGACGCTAAGATCGACCCGATCACGACGTTTGGCGAATTCCTGATGACCGAAGGGATAGCCAAGTCGGAAGAACTTGAGGAACTTCGAAAAGAGGTGGACGCGGAAGTTGCGAAAGCGACGGACGAGGCTCTCGCCAGTCCGCAGCCCGCGCCTGAATCGGCTCACAGAAACGTATTTTCGGAAGAGATCGACCCCACGTCATCCGAGTTCGATACGGAAGAAGGAGCGGAGCTTTCGGGCAATCCCGGGACGATGGTAGATCTGATAAACCGTTGTCTTCACACCGAGATGGAACGAGATCCCAGGATCGTTGTCTTCGGTGAGGATGTCGCGGATTGCTCCCGGGAAGAGTATCTCGAACAGGTAAAGGGCAAGGGCGGCGTTTTCAAGGTCACGGCCAATCTGCAAAGGGAGTTCGGAGGCGATAGAGTCTTTAACTCCCCACTCGCCGAGGCGAACATCGTCGGCCGGGCGATCGGCATGGCGACACGCGGATTGAAACCCGTGGTTGAGATCCAGTTTTTTGATTACATATGGCCGGCATTTCACCAGATCCGGAATGAACTGGCACTGATGCGATGGAGAAGCGACGGCGATTTTAAATCACCTGTCGTGCTACGCGTTCCGGTAGGCGGATATTTGAAGGGTGGAGCTATCTATCACTCGCAGTCCGGTACGACGATATTCTCGCATACTCCCGGGATCAGGATCGCATACCCTTCTAATGCTCTCGATGCGAACGGGCTTCTTAGAACATCGATTCGCTGTGACGATCCGGTGCTGTTTCTTGAACACAAGCACTTGTATCGCCAGGTCTACAACAAGTCTGAGTATCCTTCCGACGAGTTCATGATCCCGTTCGGAAAGGCCAAGACCGTCCAGGAAGGGAATGACGTAACGATCGTCACTTTCGGAGCTCTAGTCGAGCGTTCCCGACAGGGCGTGAAGGAGTTGGTCAAGGAAGGAGTTTCGGTAGAGATCATCGACCTTAGAACGTTGGTTCCCTATGATTGGGAAGCGATCGCCGAAAGCGTCAAGAAGACTAGTCGCGCGATCGTGGTACACGAAGACTCACTTTCATTCGGTTACGGCGCCGAGATCGCCGCGCGTATCTCTGACGAATTGTTCGAGTATCTTGACGCACCAGTAAGACGCATCGGAGCGACCGATACATTTGTCGCTTACGCTCCGCAGGTCGAAGACTACATACTTCCACAGGCAGCTGATGTGGGCCGAGCCGTTCGGGACTTGATGAGTTATTGATGAAAGAACACGAGTCTTCTGGAACCGGCGGCTTTGCCAATCTAACGTCTGGTGAGCCTCTGGCTTACCACACAGTCGCTTAACTAACATTGCGCAGAGGCTCAGCCTCTGCGCAAACTATTTTGGTAGGACCTTTATTCGGAAAGACAAGCCTTTCCGCACATCAAGGCGGCAAAGCCGTAAATTCTCAACCGTTCAATCTGCCTTCTCTCTTCTGGCTCCGCTCAGCGGAAGAAGATCAGGATGACGCAATTACAAGGGTTGCGCCTTCGGCTTGCCCCGGGCTATGCTCCGCAACCTTTCAGGGATGTTCTCTCCTCCCTTGACTAATTCCCCATTTCTGGCCGACCATTCACCAACTGCAAGATCCATCAGTTCCAAACCGCTTCACTGTTGAACCGCTGAAATGAAGAATCGATTTATAGTGGCTCTCGTCCTGATACCTGCGTTGTCCGTCGTCGCGCTGTCGCAAAGCGCGGCTACGGTAGCTGCTCGTAAGTATCGAAAAGAGAACGAGACTAAGCTGATTAGAAACTATCTGGAATTGCTCTCGATCCCGAATGTTGCGTCGGACAGAGAAAACATACGGCGGAATGCGGAGTACTTGAGAAAAGAGCTTGAAAGACGCGGCCTTGCTCCGCAACTGCTTACTCCTGGTGATCGAGACGCCCCGCCGGCGGTCTTTGGAGAGTACAAGGTGCCGGGAGCCACGCGTACAGTGGTTTTCTACGCGCATTACGACGGACAGCCAACCGATCCTGCCGATTGGACGGTGACGACCCCCTGGTCTCCACAATTGCTCACTGAAGCGATCGAAAAGGGCGGGCAGAAGGCAACGATGCCTTCCGAAGTGCCTTTGGATCCGGAATGGCGCATTTACGGAAGGTCGGCCTCGGACGACAAGGCAGGGGTATTCACCATTCTCAATGCATTCGACGCCCTCAAGGCATCTGGAATTGAACCATCGGTCAATCTGAAGTTCTTTTTCGAAGGAGAGGAAGAAGCAGGCTCTCCAAACTTGCGGGCTGTCCTGACAAAACACAGGGAACTTTTGCGTGCGGATGCGTGGATAATAGCCGACGGCCCCGTACATCAATCGGGACGGAAGCTTGTCTCATTCGGAGTTCGAGGCGTTACTTCCGCGTCGGTGACTGTCTATGGCGCAAATCGGGACCTCCACAGCGGACATTACGGCAACTGGTCTCCAAACCCTGGAATGCGGCTCGTCAAGCTGCTTTCTTCGATGAAGGACGCGAATGGCCGTGTTCTGATCGAGGGATGGTATGACGATGTCGAACCGCTCGGTGTGCTGGAAAGAAAAGCCATCGCCGATGCGCCGAAATACGACGATGATCTCAGGCGCGAACTGGGTCTGGCGGAATCAGACGGAAACGGTCGCGAGTTGCTGGACCTTTTGAACGAACCCTCGCTCAACATCAATGGAATGAAGACCGGCAATGTAGGTGCGCTTGCACGAAACGTGATCTCTTCCAAGGCCGAAGCGGTGCTCGGGCTGCGGCTCGTAAAAGGCAATGACCACTGGAAACAACTTGAAAAGCTGAGGAAACACATAGTTTCACAAGGTTTTTATGTCATTGATCGGGAGCCAACGTCGGACGAGAGGCTCAAACATCCGCTTATAGCGAAGTTCATACCGGAGACTTCCGGATACAATGCCCAGCGCACCGCGATGGATCTTGATGTTTCGCAGGCGGTGATCGAAGCCGTCCGCAATGCTTCCGGCGAAATGCCGGTGACGCTCCCGACGATGGGTGGAAGCCTTCCACTGTCGATAATCACCGAGGCTCTCGAAGATCCGGCTTTGATTACGGTCCCTGTCGTGAACTATGACAACAATCAGCACGCTGCCGACGAGAATGTCCGCATCGGAAATCTCTGGGACGGGATCGAGATCATTGCTAATGTGATGACGATACGGTGAACCGTTTAGCGGCGGGATTGCCAGCTTTGCAGCGATAAGCGCAAGATGGACGTTTGCAGCTTTCGCAGCAAGTTCTCTTGCTAATTAATCGATCCTGGAGAGGTCTTTCAACACAAGAAGGCCGTCTTTCTTAATTTTCGGCAATCGGAACCATCAGAGAACAACCATGAAGATCATTAACTGGAAGTCGCACCTGTTAGTAACAATCCTTTTGCTCGTTTCTTCTGTTTCCGCGTTCGCCCAAAGCAGCGACTCGGACGAGGAAGAGCTACGAAAACGACGGCATTTGCTGGAGGCCGAACTCCAGGAGATAGCCGTGGTAGACCGGAAGGTAATGGTCAAAATGCGCGACGGCAAGCGGATGGCGGCTGATATCTATCGCCCGAAAGACGCCGCCGCAAGATATCCCACGATCTTCTCGCGCACACCTTACAACTTTAATTTCTGGGACGTTCGAAATCGTGCTCCACGCGATATGTCGAACGTGATCGAGGCGGTCAAGCGTGGATACGCTTACGTCGTGATGAACGAACGCGGTCATTTCTTCTCCGAAGGCAATTACGACATTCTGGGGCCTCCATTGACCGACGGTGAAGATGCGATCGAGTGGATCTCGTCACAAGACTGGTCGAACGGAAAGGTCGGCCTGATCGGCTGTTCTTCGACCGCCGAATGGCAGATGGCAGTAGCCGCCAAGGCGCCGAAAGGGCTGGCAACGATAATCCCGCAGGGATTCGGAGCCGGAGTCGGACGTGTTGGGCCCTATTTTGAACAAGGCAATTGGTATCGAGGCGGAGCGGTTCAGATGCTCTTTATCGCCTGGTTGTATGGACAGGTTAACCAGGTTAGACCGATGATGCCGGCCGACGCGACTCAGGAAGAACTGATAAACGCCTCAAGAATGTTCGATCTTGCTCCCCAGATGCCTCCGGTCGACTGGTCGAAGGCGCTGGCCCATCTTCCTGTCCAGGACATTCACAAGGCTGTCGACGCCCCGAAAGGGATCTTCGCCGACAGGATGCCGGTTCCTACCGGCGGAGAAATGATCAAGCGAGCGCCGAACGATCCTGAGTGGTACAGAGGCGGGTTGTTTCACGACAATATGCGGATCGACGTGCCTGGATTCTGGTTCGTATCCTGGTACGACGTGTCAGCTGGCCCGAACCTGGCAACTTACAACCACGTCAGGAGAACTGCTGATCCCGAAGTAAGGGACAAGCAGTACCTGATCATAGCACCTACTTTGCACTGCGGCTTCAGGCGTGCCACCGAAGATACCGTCGTCGGTGAACGCTCGATGGGCGACGCGAGGCTTGAATACGACGAAATGACCTACGGCTGGTTCGACCATTTTCTGAAGGGAGAGGACAACGGAATTCTGGAAAAGATGCCGAAGGTCCGTTACTTCACAATGGGTATGAACAAGTGGCAGTCTTCAGAAACGTGGCCACCTTCCGGAGCCGAGCCGATGACGTTCTACCTGGCAAGCGGTGGACGGGCGAACAGCCTGAATGGTGACGGCACACTAACTTCTCAACCACCCGGATCCGACAGTCCGGACACGTTCAGGTATGACCCAATGAATCCGGTGCCGTCTTACGGCGGAAACGTATGTTGTACAGGAAATGCAGTGCGCGGCGGCGCGCTTGATCAGAGGGAAATGGAAAAGCGGAATGACATCCTGGTCTATACTTCAGAACCTCTTGAGGAAGGAATCGAGTTGAGCGGCCCGATCGACGTCAAGCTGTTCGTCTCGTCCGACGTGAAGGATACGGATTTTACGGTGAAGCTGATCGACGTCTATCCGGACGGAACTGCCTACAATCTTGATGAAACCATCCAGAGAATGAGATACCGAAACGGATACGACAAGCCATTGGCCTGGATGGAGAACGGCAAAGTGTACGGGTTCAGCTTCTCACCGATGAATACCAGCAACTATTTCAAGGCCGGGCACCGGATCAGGATCGAGATCTCAAGCAGCAATTTTCCGAGATTTGACCGGAACCTGAACACCGGAGGAAACAACTACGACGAATCAAAAGGCGTGGTAGCGACCAACAAGGTCCATCATTCGAGAGAATATCCTTCCTCCGTGACGATCTCGGTCGTCCGCAAATGACAAGGAAATCCGTCTTTTCCTAGTTGTTAGAAAGAGCGGCATTTTCCGCTCTTTCTTTTTTGAGTTCCCCAAATTCATGCTTGGCTTTATGGTCCGAATCTTCTCTGCGAAACGCTTCTCACCGATTCGTCGTTTATAAGGTATCGTATAGCCTTTCGTGAACTTTTGAGTTACCGGGCGCTTACAGGGCTTTGCGGGGAGCCGCTTGGAGGACTGATTCGCGGAATCGTTGATGAAAAACGGCGTCGAACTAGGAAGATACAGGATTGACCGGAAGATCGGAGCCGGCGCTATGGGAGAGATCTATCTCGCCGAGGACACTCGGCTCGACCGCGATGTCGCCCTAAAGATACTGCCCGAAGAGTTCGCCGACGATTCCGACCGTATGAGCCGCTTCATTCTGGAAGCGAAGGCCGCCTCAGCACTCAACCACCCCAACATCATTACCACTTACGAGATCGACGAACACGACGGCGTGCACTTCATCGCCTTCGAGTATATTGACGGTGAACTGCTCGAAGACAGGCTTTGTAGAAAGGAATTCACCATTCAGGAAGTGATTGACATCGCGGTGCAAATGGCTTCCGCGTTGTCGGTCGCGCATGAAGCCGGCATTGTTCACAGAGACATCAAGCCGGGAAACATAATGATCAGGGGAGACGGTCTGGTAAAGATCCTGGACTTCGGGATCGCAAAGCTTAGCCGCCCTGAACCGGAGAATATCGATCCGGAAGCCGAAACCAGGATGCAGGTTGAGACCCGCGAAGGCCACATTCTCGGCACCGCAAGTTATATGTCGCCCGAGCAGGCACGCGGAAAACAGATAGACGCCCGCTCGGATCTTTGGAGTGTCGGATGTGTTGTATACGAGATGTTGACGAATCGTCAGCCTTTTCAGGGCGAAACAATGACAGACGTACTTGCCAACATCATCTACCTCGAACCGGCACCGATTCGGGAACTGAGGTCTGACGTACCGCCGGGACTCGAAACGATCATCGAGAGGACGTTAAGCAAAGAGGTGGACGAGAGGTATCTCGATTCGGGCGAACTTGTCCGAGACTTGAAAGATCTTCAGACTCGTCTTCTTGTCGAAGTGGAGAAGACCCGGAACCAGTCGTCAAACACGATCATAGGCGACAAGGTGAAGCCGTTCCGCGAATCGATCGCAGTGCTTCCGTTCACGGATATAAGCACGGAAGAAGACAATCAGTATTTCAGCGAAGGGCTTACAGAAGAGATAAATATGAATCTCTCCAAGCTGCAGCAGCTGAAAGTCGTTGCCCGCGGATCGGTGATCAAGTGCCTTGCGAAAGAGCCGTCGCATAAAGAACTTGCAAGAGAGCTGCGGGTCCGATACCTGCTGGAAGGAAGCGTTAGGCGTCACGGCAACGAATTGAGGATCACTGCACAGTTGATAGACGCGATCGGCGAAGCATATGTGTGGGCAGAAGCATACCGGGGAACGATCGAAGACGTATTTGAGATACAAGAAAAGGTCGCGGCGGAGATCGTGCGGGCCCTTCAGGTCAGGCTTTCTCCAGTAGACAAGAAGAATCTCAAGAAGCGCTACACGAAGAACACGGAAGCCTACCAGCTGTATCTGCAGGGAAGATATTTCTGGAACAAGAGAAGCGAGGAAAGCCTGAAGATAGCGATAAGGCACTTTGAACAGGCGATCGAGAAAGACCCGGAATACGCCATCGCCTGGGCAGGAATCGCAGATAGCTACAGTCTTTTGGGTGAATACGGCCGGATACCGCGCAAGGAACTGCATCCGAAAGCCGAAGAGGCCGCGCACAACGCTCTTGAGCTCGATGAAGGGCTGGCCGAAGCTCATGCATCTCGGGCGATCATACTGATGCTCAAGGACTGGAATTGGAGTGAGTCATTTAAGGAGTTCCAACAGGCGATAGAGCTCAATCCGAATTATCCTACTGCGCACCATTGGCTTTCCCAGTGGTACGTTACTTTGGGTTCGCTCAATGAGGCCAAACAGTCGATTCAAAGGGCAGCGGAGCTGGACCCGGTCTCAAGGGCTATACAAAAGGACAAGGGCCTTACGTTCTACTACGACCGGAAATACGATCCCGCGATCGAGATCGCGCAAACCACACTTGAGTTTGATCCCGACTACTCGGCAGCCCACAGGCTTCTCTCGCTGGCATACCAAGGCAAGGGGATGCTTGACGAGGCTATGAATGAGAACCGCATCTGGGGCGAACTTACCGGTAATGAACTTGAGACGGAAGTGTCACTTGCTCAACTCCTGGCGACAGCCGGTGAACGAGACAAGGCAATCGCGATCGTAAAGTCGCTTGAGGACCGGATTCCGGCCGCCGGAAACGTCTGCCGGGGGATGATACTGGTCTATGCCGCCCTTGGCGAGAACGACCTCGCCTTTAAGTGGCTTGAAGAATCTGTCGATAGAAGAGAGGAGGCCGTCCTGAGCATCAAGGTCGACCCAAAACTGGACAACATCCGCAACGATCCCAGATTTGAGGAAAACTTAAGGAAGATAGGTTTGGACGGTGAGCGGTGAGCAAGTCGGCCGTTGGCCGAATTCCACATTTCAGATTCCAGAGTTCAGAATCCACTGTCCAGAGCCAGCATACCCTTCTTTAGATCAGGTGTACCCTTGTTTAGAGCAGCGCTTGCGCTGCCCTAGCCTGGCAAAGCCAGGCTACATAGGCCGATTCGTTTCGATGTTGTTGGTCATTTGCAATTGGCATACGGTGCGCGAAAAATCTTCGGCAGCTGCTCGTATATGCACCGAGTCATCGATTCGGTCAAAATCTTCTAGCGGCAGACATTCAAGCCCATTTGCTGCGCCATAGATCTGACCAAACATCGATGAGATCGTATCTGTGTCGCCTCCCAAAAAGGCGATCTGTTCAAATGTCTCATTCAATCCTTCCGAACTGATCGCAACGAGGATCGCCATCGGTACGGAGTCAACGACGTAACCCGAGGTCCCGAATCGATCACCATATTCCTTTAGAGTAATGCTTGATGTTTTCACCTCTATAAATCGATCTCGCACTCTCGAATCTGGTAATACTTCAATAAGTTCACTGATAAGATTCTCAGTCAGACCTCCGTCCTCGAATGCAAAGCGTGTCGCCCAAACCATCGCGAGGGCACCTACATAGGCCTCTTCATTCCGATGAGTGATACGACAGACGTCCCGGATCTTCCGACGATCTTCTTCGTTACCCGGATCAAGACAAAATGCAAGAGGGGCTATGCGCATCGCGGCGCCGTTGCCAGCCGCCCTCTCCCCTGAGGCACCTGCCGTAGCCCAGTGGCCACCCGCTGCAAGTTCCACGAGCGCTTTCAATGTACTCGACCCGAGACCGTGTAGGCGGCGATCAAGAAACCATTCAGCGAACTTCGCGGCTATCGACTCCGGGCTTATCTCACTTGATTCGACGATCGATTCGCAGGTCGCGAGCGTCAATTGCGTGTCGTCGGATGTCCGAAGGACCTTGGGTACAATGACCGTCTCCGAGTCCTTTTTTCCTTCGAACGGAGACCCCTTAGCATCTCCGAGAGCCCCGGCGAGAAGACAACCCACGATCCTATCCGTATTCGTGATTCGAGGCATAGGCGGAAAGTGAAATATATCACCAGAAACAAATGTGTCTTCGGTTCTCCCGATTAATCAGGGAGTTATGAATACTAATTTGAGAAAGCAACAGAATCATTGGTTGGATTGAGAAGAAGGATCTAACAAAAATATGTGCTTATCGACCGCAACCAGTCAACTGGTGCGAAATCGTCCTACTAAGCCGCAAACTCAATCTACAGTATTAGCCTCGCACTGCTCGGCTTGGGCAGCGCAAGCGCTGCTCTAAACAGGCGGGTGACCCCTTTGCGATCTGGAATTTGATATCTGGAATTCGGCCGCAGGCCGACCCGCAAGCACTGCTCCAAACAATTACACTCAACTGCTCACTGCTGACCGCTCGCTGCTTACTACTCAAAAGCTCTTTCTGAACAAATACGAAGCCCGTATGAAGAAGCTTCTGCCGTCCCTTCGAATGCCGTTGTCGAACATTCCCGTGTAGGGATTGAAGCCTTTGTAGAGCAGATTGTCGTTGTATCCAATGTAGAACGCCGTGCCCGGATTCGGGCTCCAGCCAAATAGCATCTCTCCGTTCAGTGTCCTGTCTACCGTCTCGTAATCCCACCGCACGCGGGCGAAAGTAAATCTCGTGAACTGATATACCGACCTCAGAGAGACGATGTTCGAATCGAACGCGACAAGGCCCGTGTCTTTCCTTGTAAGGCGCCTCCGGTCGTACGAAAGTGAAATGCTCCACGGGTCGGTAGGCTGCAGGTTAACGTTTAGTTCGTATCTGATCAGAGTTCCCTTTCCAGGGTCGAGCGGCGGCTCCTCGAGCGAAGGGTCGGTCTTCAATTTCATCAAATACTGAAGATACGCGGGGCTTACCCTCGGATAGACCTCGGAGGCGCCAAAATCCAGATCGAGCGCATTAGTAGTAAAGCCAAACTCTCCATTGATCGAAAATCGCTTACTAAACGTTTTGCTGATGTCCAATTCGCCGGACCACTGGTGCGTTCCTCTTTCAGGGTCGCCGAAGAAAGCTCCCTGCTGCAGCGGAGACCTTCGCGCACCGAACTCGTCCTCGTAGAGCTTTTCAACAAAGCTCCCAATGAAGGCGTTGATCGAGAACTGGTTCTGGAAGGTGAAGTTTGCGTTGGTCGTGAATATTGTCGCTCCCTGAAGCCTTCCCTGTTCGTCGAAACTAAGGCCGTGGGAGCCGCGAGTCGTTATCCCGATCAGGGTCTTGTTCGGGTCCGGTTCCGTGCCCAGTCTCCATCTGTAGCTTCCGCCGTGCGTATTCGTTCGTCTCGTAAACCCGACTCTTGCCCTGTAATCCGACGATCTGCCGCTCACCTCAGCCGACGATCCCCGGTTCCTGCCGGTGTAGTCCCACTGTGCGCGGTACGCGACGCCATTCCCTGTCCTGAAAACAGACTCATCGATGTCCGAGTTATAAAAAGATCCTCGCGTATGCGTTCCTACCACCTGAAAATCGAAGACCGTCCTGGGGTCGATCTGAAAATTCCCGTCAAATCCGAGAAGCGAGTTCTTGTACTCGGCGCCGAAGTTGTACTGTGTCCCGAACAGACCTATGTTCGAATTACTTCCGACGTCTCTCTTCAGCCTTAACACGCCTACATACGCTTTAGTCTCCGAATTCGGAAAGCGGTCCGCGGCGGCCATCAGCCCGAATGTCGTCTTCCCTCTTTTGCCGGTCACTTTCGCCGCGACGTCCGGGTCGGCAATATTTCTAGTGTTCACGACCTGAAGAGGAGAATTGAAGATATCTCGGCCCTCGAGGAAAAAAGGCCGCTTCTCGGGAAAGAATATCGGGAACCGCTGGTTCGCCCTTACGACCGGAGCATCCGCTTCCACCTCAGCAAAATCCGGGTTGATCGCAAGGTCGAACGTAAGGTTCGGAGTGGCCTGGAACTTGATGCTGACGCCAAAGTCAGCCTTTATGCCCCCGTTGTCGAACACCGAACCAAAAGGACTCGATTTGTCTGCGACCCTTGTACCCGCTTGAGAGATCGTGGCGCTCGGAACGATCTCGATGGTCCTTTCCGAATCGATCTGCGTGAGTCCGGTGATCTTGCCGAGTTGCTGGAGCTCAGAGACTCCACGCCGCATCGGCATCCAACCGTCGATCTCACGGTTCAGCCTGTCGATCCTGCGCCAGAAATCTACGCCCCAGAACTTCCCTTCACCAGCTTCGTACCGGAGCGACTTGAAGGGGATTTTAACTTCTACCGACCAGCCATTCTCGAGTATTACCCCCTTCGATTCCATCACGATGTCAACGCTGAAGTCAGATCTGAAGTCTCCGACGGTCTTGATGCCGTCGGCTTGAATTCCCAGAGGGTTGAACTGAAGGATGTAGGCCCTTCGCTGGTCATTAAAGGTATCGAGGAAGACTCCGACGTAATCCTCACCTCCGACGGCGTCTCGCTTGGCAACCGTGGCGCGTATTTTCTCGGGTTCGTCGAAGCAGAAATAACCGATGTAGAGGTGTTTGCTGTCGTAACCCATATAGGCGATAGTCTCGCGCGAAGGAGGGACAAGATCGCCGGGTTCTGTCTGAATGAAGTCCTTGAACGTAGCGGCGTTTTTCCAAACCTCTTCGTCGAGCCTTCCGTCGATGACCGGAGCCTGCTCAAAAAACGGGACCGTAACGGGCGCCGCCTTTTCAGGAGGTATCACGAACTGGCCCGGGCCGTCAGATTGGTTTTCTTCCGTTTGTCCGAATGAGGCGACAATCAGGATCAGGGCTGCGAGAGCCGGAAAGACATTTCTAAATTGCGACATTTGGGAATCCTGCCCTTCGACCGAATGAAGAGTCTATCAGAGGGCAAAGGATTATTGAATCTGCAGCTCTTTCGTATTCAACCGGTAGACACCTGGCGAGACCCGAATCGCGACCTCTCTTTCAACCAACCGCTGATTCGCCGCCCCCGCTTCTGCTCTAGAAATCCCGGTCGCCTTTGATAGAGCCCCCTTCTCCGTGAAGCCCTGCATTCTAAGAAAAGCCTCTGCTATTGCTTCAACCGCCTCATCACGTGTGACGTCCATCGCGATCTCTTCCGGGAATCTCTCCTCCGCCAACGTCCATAGATAGGTGAACTTGGGTTCGTACAATACCTCGTACGGCACCACCTTCATACATCTTTGAAGCTCGTCCAAAGCTTTCGTCAGGTCCTTTCTGTTTTCGATCTCTGCTTCTTCTCTGAGATCTGAAGTCGAGGACTCCCATTCTTCCCTCAAGACTTCGAGTACTTTCATCGCCGTGGGTGTAAGTCGCTCGGCCTCGTGTTCTGAAGGTATTCCATATATCTTTTTGAAATGCGGTACCAGGCGCTTTGAAACAAAAGTGGCGCGGCCTTTGGTGAGCTTCGAGTAATAGACCTTTCCGCGACGCATTACATCGTCCTTGAGATTCCACGCCATGCTTACTTCGGGGTCCTTTTGGACGTTCTTTGGCATATGGGCATCCCTTCTTCCGCAAACCGCGAGGTAGAGGCTCGGGAGAGGCGTCCGAACATCCGTCAGGCCTAGACAGAATCCAAGGTCATCGATCATCGTTTCCGCCGACGCTGCGTCACTTATCTTAAGAACTTCTTCACGGCGCCAAAGCCGGTCTCTGTAGGATTCGACCTCCGCAGGAATTTCCATACCGTTCTTTTACATCAAGGGAGTCAAAACAAAAAGCCCGGCTGCATCAACAGCCGGGCTTAAGGTTTGAGTCGTGGGCCTCTAATTGCCGGGGCCCGTCGACCGAACCGAAAGAGTGTCGTCAGGACCGATCTCAAGATCCTTCCTGCCGCCGGGGATCATGGAACCGGCTCCGGCACCCGCTCCGATCGTCGCACCGATGACAGCGCCTTTTCCTCCTCCGAGAATGGCACCCAGGACCGCACCGATGCCTGCGCCTATTCCGCTACGCTTGACGGTCTCTTTAGTACGGCTTCCCGTGCGCGCCTCGCCCTCGTCATTCAATCCGATCTCGTCGCCTTCTTCATCCGTTATCCTCTCCAGGACTCCCGCAAAGTCGTATCTGCGGCCGTCCGCGAGAACAATGCTTTCAAAATTGAAAGTGATCTTGGAACGGCCCGTAACCTTGCCTGTCCGCTCGATATCCGAAACATAGCCCTCGATAACCGCGCCTCTGAATTCTACTGGTGACTCGACCCGCATCCTGAATGGGTCGCCGTCTTGCGAAGCTTTGGTAGTGACGAACGACTCAAGAGAACCGGTCAGTACTGTTCCGGGACTTACCGCAAACTTGCCCGTCCTTGGTGAGCGCCTGTAATCCGGACGAGGATTCCTGTTGTTCCTGTCATTGCCTGCCGGGGGATCATACACGACGTTCCCGCCGCTGTCAGACCAGCCGTCGTCCTCATCCGAGGCCGGGTAGTCGTCCCTACGATCTCCGTAAGAATCGTCATCGCGATCGTCTCGGGGCGTCGGATCGTAAACAACGTTGCCGCCGCTGTCAGACCAACCGTCATCGTTGTCAGTGTTCGAGGCTGTCGAGTTCCATCGGTCGGTTTTTCTGTATACGCTGTCCACGAATATCGTCTGACTCAGGTATGAAGTGGTAATACGCCGGGTTACCCGCATCGATCTGCCATTGTCCAGCGGGGTGAAAGTAACCGTGTAGTCAGATTCTCCGCCGAGGCTTGAGACCCTAAGTACCTGTCCTCTGAGTTCAGCCAGGAGGCTTACTCTTTTTCCGCTGCTGTCAGTTGACGTGCGGGCCACTCCGTCTGCGGTGAAAACGGCGGGCTTGTCGCCTCTTGAAGTGGATAGCGTGATCCGATCGCCTTCAATTGTGATCGAAATGTTTTCGGGCGCTTCAATTTTTCCCGCCAGGTCGGACCTTTCCGAGGCGTTCGCTCGTTCTCTGTCAGACACTGTTTCAAGGATCTGGCTTGTGTTCTCACTTGCCGCTCGGTCGAGCTCGAATGATCCTTCGATCAGAAAGCCTCCCGTGGACTGAGCAAACAACGAGGTCGACGACAAGAACAATGCGGCGGCCAGAAGAACGAAGTGTGACGTCAGCTTTTTGAGTTTCATTGATGTGGTACCTCAGAACTGTTGAATGATGATATGTTATCGGTGTTCGGAATGTGTCCTGATATCTAAGAGCATATACCATGCCAGTGCCGACGATTTTGCGAGTACAGTCGGGACGACCTACCGTTCTGGTGAAAGCCAGGCGTTCAATACGAATCTGAATGAACCGGGGAACGGATCTCACAAAATGGCAGATGACAAAAAGACAGCGATTATCAAGCATGCCGGGGACGGGTACTTTATCGGAATCTCCCCAAGCGGACATGCGCTAACTATTGACACTAAAGGGTCTAGAGGTGAAGCACCGTCACCGGTAGAATTGTTGATGATTTCCCTGGCTTCGTGCACGGCCGTTGACGTCGTATCTATCATGGCGAAGAAACGCCAGGTCGTTTCGGAATACCGGGCCGAGGTCAGCGGAACTCGAAGAGAGGAGCACCCCAGAGGCTTCACGTCCTTTCATATTCACCATATCGTGCACGGCCGTGGTGTATCGGAGAAGGCCTTTTCGGACGCGATCCGGATATCGGAAGAGAAATATTGCTCGGTAGCGGCGACCGTGAGGCCTGCTGCAAAGATCACCACGAGCTATGAGATCGTAGAGGATGAAGAATGAACCTAATCAGAAAATCACCGATCCTCGTACTTTTAGCGCTGTTTATCCTTGCACCCGCTTCTTTCGCTCAGGGAGACGAACCTGAAGGCTATGTGCTTGAGCACTGGAAGAAGTTTGCAGCGAAGGGCTGGCATAAGATCGATTACTCGGCGGAAGTCCTTTCGAAAGACCGGATCGCAGCGCTCGATAAGGAGCCTGAAGAAGAATTCGAGGAACCAGTAAGCGAGCTCGCGCTTCTACGGGGCGTGATCTTTGGAAAACGAGGTCGGATCTTCAAGGATCAGCGAATTCAGGGGTTTCTAAAGCGGCAATCCTGGTACAGGCCAGACCCGGGCTTTTCCAACTCGGTTCTGACGAAGAACGAAAGAAAGAATCTCGATCTGGTCAGATTCGCAGAAGCGGAAAAAAGACCCTATGTCGCTCCCGGGGACCTGCGTTATTGGACTGAAAAGAAGATCCCCGAAGACAGGCTCACGTACGCCACGGCAGGCGAATGGCGGATCATGATCGCCGAGGTCGAGGCGATTCACGGAAAGCGATTCGACAACGAACCTTGGCTCCAAAATTATTTTGAAGACCGTTACTGGTACGAGCCAAGGACGGACTATTCCCCGTCGGCACTCTCTGAGACCGAAAGAGCGAACCTTGAACAGATCATCGCCCGGAGAAATGAAGGGCGTGACATTGAGGTCTATGTCGGTGATATGGACAAGTTCCAGGACGCTCCGCTCACAGAGCAGTTGCTTCGGGGACTTACGCTAAGCGAACTCCGTCTTATCCGAAACGAGTTCTTTGCCCGAAACGGCTACAGGTTTAAGTTTCCAGGGATCGCCCAGCACTTCGAATGGCGCGAATGGTACGCCCCGCTTGAAGACCAGTCGAACGTGACCCTCAACGAAACGGAAAAGAAGAACGTCGAGCTCATAGAACTTGTCGAAAAAAGGACCAGGGAAAGACTTGCGACCGAACCGATCAAGCCGGAGATGCTTGAAGGGATGTTCATCGAGGATCTTCGAGTGCTCAGGAATGAGATCTTTGCGCGACGCGGCCGGATCTTTAAGGATGAAGATCTGCAAAACTACTTCGCTTCGCAGGATTGGTACAAGCCGAACCCGGACTTCAAGGACGAGATGCTGGGGCAGTCGGAATTGGAGAATCTGGCGGTCATCAAACAAGCTGAAGAATACGCGTTAAGCAGGTTCGATGCCTTCGAAGGCTGATAATGCCGGATTTGGAGCCCCGCGTGTCGGGGCCATGCGAGAAAGAAACGGCGGCCGGAGTTTACTGGCCGCCTTTCTTGTTCGTCTCCCTGTATAGAAGGGCCATGAGCTTTGTGCTAACCTCGAACGTTGTTTATGAAAGTAGCTACTCCGGAAGAACTTGAGCTGAAGAAGAAGAACGGCGCCCTCGACCGCCTTCGCAACAGACTGATTCTGCGTGAAGAGGAGATCATGGAGATCCGTGCTGAACTCGAACAGTTCGAGGCTCGATACACGATGGAAGTCGGACGGCTTTATGCCGAACTCGACGAGATCGAGGCCGAGATCGCCGGAGAGGAAGTAAAGCTCAATCCGGAAGACGAAGAGATAAAGAAGCGAGCCGAGGAAGCCCGTCAACGAGCTGAGGAATCGGCCGATGCCCTCGATGAAGAGAACTGGCAGGCCTGCACCCAGAAATGGAATCCTACGACCGAAGCGAAGAAGGCTTATCACAACCTCGCTAAAATGATCCATCCGGACCTTGCGGTCGATGATCTGGAACGGGAGCGCCGGCACGGGCTGATGGCCAAACTGAACGACGCATATTCGGATGGCGACCAGAGGCTTCTCAACAAGCTTGTCGAAGAATACAGAGATTCGCCGGATCTTGTGAAAGGTGATTCGATCGGCGACGAAATCGTCCGCGTCATCCGGCAGGTCCACCAGGTGAAACGCAGGCTTCGCGAGCTTAAGGAAGAAAAGCTTGAACTGGAGCTTTCGGAGCTATTCGTGCTGCGGGAAAAAGTCCGTGCCGAGCAGCTCGAGGGTCGTAATTTGCTTTCGCAAATGGCGGAACGAACATCGACCCAGATAAAGAAGGCCAAACGCCGTCTCGGAAATCTCAAGAACATCGTCGAGGCAGAAGAAGTCGCGCGGGAAGAGCGCTTCGGTCTGAACGTCTCGGCATTCCGCTGATCCCGCCTTGTCCGATATCCCCAAAAAGCCTGACGTTGCGATCGTTGGAGCCGGTCCTGCCGGACTGTCAGCTGCGCTTTGGTGCGACGAACTGGGTCTCGAACTTGTTCTGCTGGAAATGGAGAACGAGCCCGGAGGCCAGCTATTGTGGACCTACAACAAGATCGAGAACTATCTTGGATTCACTGCAAGCAACGGTGAAGAAATACGCGACAGGTTTATTGATCAAGTAAGTCGGCGTGATATCCGCCCAGTTTGCGGCGTTGGAGTATCCGC
The DNA here is from genome assembly GCA_003385635.1 of Acidobacteriota bacterium. Lineage (GTDB taxonomy): Bacteria > Acidobacteriota > Blastocatellia > Pyrinomonadales > Pyrinomonadaceae > Aridibacter. Next base: position 2,464,889 of record QQUY01000001.1, read on the forward strand.
GGTTTCTTTCGATCCCCTGGAATTGAACTTAACGGACGGCAGTTTGATCAAGCCGAACGCTCTGATAATTGCGACCGGCGTCCGGCGCAACATTCCTGAGTTACCCGGGATCGAGCGGTTCAAGGGCCGCGGTCTAATAGAATCGGGAAAACGCGACAAGGCTCTTGCGAAGGACAAGACCGCGATCGTTGTCGGGGGAGGCGACGCAGCATTCGAGAACGCCCTGATCCTCTCGCAAACGGCGAAGAAGGTGTTCCTGATCCATCGTCGCGAGGGATTCCGGGCGAGGCAGGAATTCATTCAAGCTGTGAACGATCATGATCAGATCGAGATCCTAACAAACACCGAGGTCTCATCACTCAACGGAAATGAAAGCCTCGAATCCGTCTCGATAGCAAGCACGAAAAGCAGAGACCGAAGTGACCTTGCCGCGGAGCTGGTCATTTTTCGACTAGGGGTAAAGCCAAACTCTGAGGTTTTCGGGCCAGGTTTGGAGTTAGACAGACGCGGCTATATCAGGACGGACTCAACGTGCCGGACCAACCTCCCTGGAGTTTACGCCGCGGGCGACGTTGCAAACCCCCTGTCACCCACCATCAGTTCGGCTGCCGGAATGGGCTCCACGGCAGCAAAATCAATCTATTCTTGGCTAAAAGGCTGACCTGGGATACAATCCTTCGGATAATCTCCAATTGACCGAACTTCTTCGGTCAACTTGACCAAAATTTTGAATTTTCTTCATAAATCGCCAGATAGCAAATTCAGGTGCCGGGTCCTTGAAACCTAGTTCCTGCGATTATTTCAGCGCTCCAAGTTGTTTCATCCCAACTGGAACGCAAAATGCCTGATTCTTAATCAGTTACGTCGCAATCAAACGAGTTCTACAATCACAACGCAAGGAGGAGCTATGAGCTTTAGGAACCTTAGACCCAGAATGTTTCTGGTCTTGATGGCGGTCTTTGCCTGCGCCATCCTGGTCGGAAGCGTTTCTGCTCAGTCAGGTACTTCCCGTATTAACGGAAACGTTACCGACCAAACCGGTGCCGCCGTGCCGGGAGCAACTGTCACGATCTCGAACCCGAATACAGGGTTCAGAAGGACCGTTACGACAGACAATGGCGGAAATTACAGTTTCCCGGGGATACCCCCTTCAACTTACAGGCTCGAAGTCGAGGCCGCTAATTTCAAGAGGTCTGTCGCGAATAACGTGCAGGCACTTGTAGACAACGCGACCAGATTCGATTTCCAGCTGGAGCCGGGAGAAGTAACCGCAGTTGTCGACGTCACGGCAAACACGATCGAGTCGGTCGTGAATACGCAGGACGCAACTATCGGAAACAACTTCGTACCCGAGCAGATAACCCAGCTCCCCACGGACCTTCGAAGGGTCAATGACCTTCTCGCATTGCAGCCGGGCGTAACCCGCGATGGTTATGTTGCTGGCGGACGAAGCGACCAGGCCAATATCACGCTCGACGGCGTTGACATCAACGACCAGCAGACGGGCGGTAGAACGACCCAGTTCGATATCACTCAGGACTCGGCCCTCAGGCTGACGACCGAAGCGGTCGAAGAATTCAGGATCACGACCGTCAACGCCAACGCCAACCAGGGACGTTCGTCAGGTGCCCAACTGTCGCTGATTACGAGGCGCGGATCGAACGACTTTCATGGTGCAGCGTTTTACTTCATCAGGCCCACGAGGTTCTCTGCAAACAGCTTCTTTAACAACCTCTCGGGACTCGAACGTCCAAGCCTAAACCGCGACGTTTACGGCGGAAGGATCGGCGGGCCGATCTTGAAGGACAGGCTGTTCTTCTTCTATTCGTATGAAGGACAGCAGCAGGAGCTCAGTCAGTCGGTCGTTCGGACAGTGCCGCTTGCCCATATGGGTAACGGAGAAATGAGGTTCTTCGGAACCGGTCCGACCTGCGACAGCAGCGGGCTTTGCGTCCTGAACACGGCTACATTCAACAACGTTTACAACGAGGTGATGCAGAACCCTGCAGCCGTTGCTGTCTTTGCCGATGTGACAAGCAGGTACTCGGCCAATGACGATACTGTCGGCGACGGTATCAATACGGGCGGCTTCCGCTTCAACTCCCCGAGAACTGAGAAGGAGAACACCCATATCGCGCGGTTGGACCTTACGATCTCGGAAGGGCAGGAACTTTTCGTTCGCGGTAACTACCAGTGGGATAACTCGACCGGCGTTTCAGCTTTCCCTGATTCACCGACGACCGCATTTTGGTCACATCCCATAGGCCTTGCTATCGGCCATACCTGGACGATCAGCAACAACGCGATTAACAACTTCCGGCTCGGCTACACCCGTCAGGCGTTTAGCAACCAGGGTGATTCTAGCGACCCGAACATCAGTTTCAGGTTCGTCTATGCACCGAGGCTCTACACAAGAACCTTGAGCAGGGTTACTCCGGTGACCAACATCATCGACGACTTTACCTACATTGTTGACGACCACACGCTTCAGATGGGTACGAACCTCAGGATCATTCGAAACCAGAGAAGTGACCTTGGTAACGCGTTTGACTCAGCGGTAACCAACCCGTCGTTCTACAACCTGTCGGGTGCGGTCATCACCAACGCCATCACGGACGCTGGATACACGATCGACGGCGGCAGTGTCGCTAGTGCCCAGGCCGCGGCTACAGCACTTATCGGAAGGTACTCCCAGTATTCCGGTAATTTCACGTTCGACATCGACGGCAGTGTTCTTCCCGCGGGAACTCCTGCGAACAGGAACTTCGCTACGGAAGAGTACGACTTCTATTTTCAGGATATTTATCGGCCGTTCCCGAATCTCACGATCACGGGTGGACTGCGATACGCGTACAGCCGTCCTGTTTATGAGAAGGAAGGATTCCAGGTCGTTCCAGATACGCCCCTTGGCGACATCTTCGACCAACGTGTTTCCTCCGCCAGAGTCGGCGTACCGGCAAATCCTCTGATTAACTTTGTACTCGGCGGTCCAGCCAACAATGGTCCGGGATTCTATGAGCCGGACAGGAACAATTGGCAGCCTCGCGTTGCGGTAGCGTGGTCGCCCGACTTTGAGGACGGGTTCCTGCATTCGCTGTTTGGTGACCAGGGCGATTCGACGATCCGTGGTGGATTTTCGATCACCAACGATTACTTCGGCGGTCAGCTGGCGGTAAGCTTTGACGGACTTTCGTCCATCGGCTTCACCAGCTCGACGACGATCGCAGCCAATACGTATGACATTACCGGATGCGGAGCTTCGGTGACCGGCGGCGGTGTACCGCCGTGTGCTCCTCTGTTCACCGGTTTTGGCCAGGATGTACGTGCCCTTCCGGGTATCCCTGCACCGATGCAGAGATTCTCGACTCCGGCCGACGAGGCCCAGAGAATCGAGGTTTCGCTTGATGCCACCATCGAGACACCGACCCACTACCAGTGGAATGTCTCGTTCGGAAGAAGCCTTCCGAAGGGTGCCTACTTTGAAGCTAGCTACATCGGACGTGCGGCGCGTAATCTGTTCGCCACCCGCGACGTGCTTGCGCTGAACAACCTGGTTGATCCGGCTTCCGGAATGGACTGGTACACGGCGGCTGGTATGCTGCACGACCTGCGGCTTGCCGACACGCCAAATGCCAACATCCCGGCGATCCCGTTCTTTGAGAACCTGTTCCCCGGCGCTGTAGGACTCTTCGGAGCCCCCGGCAACACGGCGACCCAAGGCGTATACAACCTCGTCTCCAGGGTTGACGGGTTCGACATCCTGGACTGGACTTTTGTGCAGCTCCTGATCGACGATGTCGGCATCTTCCCGAACATGTTCTTCCATCCGCAGTACGCGGCGTTCTCCTCGTTTGGGACCACTGCATACTCGGATTACCACGGGGGATCGTTCTCGCTTAGGCAGAGACTTGGCAACACGCTTTCCTACGACGTGAACTATACGTTCTCGAAGTCGCTGGATAACGCGTCAGGTCTTCAGACCGGAGCTTCGTACGGTTCTCAGTTCATCCTGAATCCGATTCGACCGGACGACAACTATGCCCTATCCGACTTCGATACCAAGCACGTTGTGAACGCTAACTTCATCTTCGAGCTTCCAGTCGGTAGGAACAGAACGTGGTTCAGCGACGCCAATTCGGTAGTCGATGCGTTTATCGGCGGATGGCAGTTGGCCGGCGTATACCGCTGGAACAGCGGACAGCCGATCTCAACTCCGTTCGATCAGGCGCAGTGGGCGACCAACTGGAACGTCCAGTCGAACACGACGAGGATCAGGGACGTTGACTTCACGGTCATTCGTGACACGAGAAACGTCTTTGCCGATCCGCAGGCAGCGTTCAACTCGTTCCGAAACGCAAGGCCGGGCGAGACGGGTGAAAGGAATGCTTTCAGGCTTCCCGGATTCCAGACGCTTGACCTTGGTCTTACGAAGAACTTCACGATGCCCTGGAATGAGAACCACAAGTTCCAGTTTCGCTGGGAGGTGTTCAACGTGACGAATACCCAGTATTTCGACGCTGGCAACATCACCCGCGCATCGTATGGTCTTCCGCAGGATCCGGAAACCGGAACGGCGAGTTCGAACTTTGGACGTCTCTACGACGACATCCAGGGTGCTCCGCGGTCTATGCAGTTTGGGTTCAGATACGAATTCTAGTCGCATCTGAATGATTCTTTGGCCGGGGAACAATCCCCGGCCTTTTTCTTTTTCGGACCTGACAACAGATTGGGTTTCTCGTACTAATTTCGCCAAATCTGAATCCTGCCTGCCTCTTGCTCACCGCAAATCGAGCGTTTTATCATCAAACTTTTATAAAATCTGAGGGGTCAAAGCCCGCCATCCTCTTAAAAAACCCGCTCTTCCCGCCTTCATTGACTACAAATCACGGAGCGGCTCCTTAAATTTCTCATCAAACCGAATCTAAAACTTCTGTAACCCCCTGAGCCTCAACGGCTTGCGCGCCGCAAGACGGAACAAGAGATGCCTCATAACCTCCTGTGTGTTTTTCCAAGCATTCACTTATTCACGAAATTCAAGGAGGCGCTATGATTCATAGTCTTGCAAGATCAAGGCTGTCGAGGGCTTTTGCGGCCATTGCAGTTGTTGCCGCATTCGCTTTCACGGCCTTTGCCCAGTCGGGAACCTCTCGTATTAACGGAGTGGTGACTGACCAGACAGGCGCCGCGGTTCCAGGAGCCACTGTGACGATCACGAATCCCGCCACGGGATATAGCCGAAAGGCGACGACCGACAACAGCGGCAGCTACAATTTTCCCGGAATCCCGCCAGCCACCTACCGGCTAGAAGTCGAGGCCGGAAACTTCAAGAAGGCCGTTAACAACAACGTCCAGGCACTTGTCGATTCTTCGACCAGCATCGACATCGTGATGGAGACCGGTGACGTTTCCGCAGTCGTTGACGTCACGACCAACACGATAGAATCTGTCGTCAATACACAGGACGCCAGTATCGGGAACAACTTCGTGCCTGAACAGATCACCCAGTTGCCTACAAACCTTAGACAGGTTAACGACCTGCTAAGCCTGCAGCCCGGTGTCACGCGCGACGGATATGTAGCCGGTGGTCGTAGCGACCAGGCAAATATCACTCTGGACGGGGTCGACATCAACGACCAGCAGACCGGAGGAAGAACGACGCAGTTCCAGACGACCCAGAACTCGGCACTCCGCGTAACAACGGAATCGGTCGAGGAGTTCAGGATCACAACCCTGAATGCCAACGCAAACCAGGGTCGTTCGTCCGGTGCACAGATCTCTCTGGTCACCAAGAGCGGTACCAACGAGTTCCACGGTTCGGCCTTTTACTTCTACAGGCCTACCGCGTTCTCTGCGAACGACTTCTTCAACAATCTTTCAGGTATCGAAAGGCCGAGCCTTGCCCGCGATGTCTTTGGCGGCTCGATCGGCGGACCGATCATCAAGGACAAGCTGTTCTTCTTCTATTCGTATGAAGGACAGAGACAGGAGAGCGGGGTATCAACGGTAAGGGTCGTTCCGCTTTCACATCTCGGAAACGGCGAGTTGCGGTTTGAAGGAACCGGTCCGAGTTGCAACAACGGTCAGTGCGTTTTGAATATGGCTGAGTTGAACAACATCTACAGCCAGGTGGGTCTGAACCCCACCGCGATCTCCGTACTGGCGGATGCTGCGTCAAGATATCCCGCAAACGACAATTCGGTCGGAGACGGGATAAACACAGGCGGATTCCGATTCAACTCCCCGCTGACGGTGGAGCAGAATACGAATATCGCCAGATTCGATTACAACGTAAGCGATGATCAGCTCTTGTTCGCGCGGTTAAACTATCAGTGGGACATAACCACGGGCAGTGCCAACACGTTGGTAAATCAGCAGTTCCCCGATACACCAGCGACCGGCGTCTGGTCTCATCCGACCGGCGGCGTCCTGGGTCACAACTGGACGATCAACAGCAACATGATCAACAACTTCCGCTTGGGCTTCACCCGGCAGGCTTTCAGCCAGCAGGGAGACTCATCTGAGAATGCGATCTCGTTCAGATTCGTCTATTCACCGAGACTAACGCCATCGGTCCGCACACTCAGCAGGGTGACCCCTGTCTGGAATATCACTGATGACTTTACGTGGATCAAAGGCAATCATACGCTGCAGTTCGGCGGCAACGTGAGACTCATAAACAACAAGAGAGCGAGTTTCAACAGCGCCTACGATTCAGCCGTAACGAACCCTTCATTCTATGACCAGTCCGGTGCGGTAATCACCAACCAGATCACGAATGCGGGTTACTCGATCGACGGCGGAAGCGTCGCTTCGGTGCAGGCCGCAGCAACTGCGCTTATCGGGCGGTATTCTCAATACTCTGGAAACTTCACGTTTGACATCGACGGCAGCGTCCTCCCCGCCGGAACTCCAAGCGAAAGGAATTTCGCGACCGAGGAGTACGATGTATATTTCCAGGATATCTTCCGACCGCTCCGCAATCTGACGATCACGGGTGGTATCAGGTACGCCCTGAGCCGTCCGGTTTACGAGAAGAACGGATTCCAGGTCGTTCCCACCGAAAGGCTTGGCGATTTCTTTGACCGAAGGGTCAGCAGCGCCAGGATCGGCGTTCCGACCAACGATTCGATCCAATTCCAGCTTGGCGGACCGGCCAACAATGGCCCGGGCTTCTATAGTATGGACTGGAACAACTGGCAGCCGAGGATCGCGGCCACCTGGACTCCTGATATCGGAGGACCGTTGGGCCGATTCCTCTTCGGAGAAGAAGGAGATTCGACCATCCGCGGCGGATTCGCTATCACCAACGACTACTTCGGAGGTCAGCTCGCAGTGTCGTTTGACCAGCTCTCGACGATCGGCTTCACAAGCACGACGACGATCGCTGCAAACACGTACAATGTGACAGACCGTCCGGCACCGTTGTTTACCGGATTCGGAGAAGATGTCAGGGCCCTTCCGGGCATACCGCCTCCAATGCAGCGTTTCGACACGCCCGCAGACGAGGCTCAGAGGATCGAAACTTCTCTCGACAGTACGATCATTTCTCCACAGCATTATCAGTGGAACCTATCCTACGGAAGAAGCCTTCCGAAGGGAGCGTACTTTGAGGCAAGTTATATCGGACGATCGGCGCGCAATTTGTTCGCATCACGCGACATAATGGCGCTGAACAATCTCGTCGATCCGGCTTCAGGCATGGACTGGTATACGGCAGCGGGAATGCTTCACGATCTTCGTGCGGCTGACACGCCGAACGCCAACATTCCGGCGATCCCGTTCTTTGAGAACCTGTTCCCCGGCGCCGTCGGACTCTTCGGAGCACCCGGCAACACGGCGACCCAGGGCGTCTACAACCTCATATCGAGAGTAGATGGTTTCGACATCCTCGACTGGACGTTCGTTCAACTGCTTATCGACGATGTGGGAATCTTCCCGAACATGTTCTTCCATCCGCAGTATGCTGCGTTCTCGGCTTTCGGAACCACCGCTTACTCGGACTATCACGGCGGATCGTTTAGCCTGCGTCAGCGGCTTGGCAATACGCTTTCCTATGACATCAACTACACCTTCTCGAAATCGATGGACAATGCATCCGGCCTTCAGACCGGAACGTCCTATGGATCGCAGTTCATTCTGAACGCCCTGCGGCCGGAGGATAACTACGCAGTTTCCGATTTCGATACAAAACACCTTGTAAACGCCAACTTCCTGTTCAACTTGCCGATCGGACGAGGCCAGACCTACTTCAGTGATATGAATGGTGTCGCGGACGTCTTCTTTGGCGGATGGCAGCTAGCCGGTGTTTACAGATGGAATACAGGTCAACCGATCGCTACTCCGTTCGACCAGGCCCAGTGGGCGACCAACTGGAACGCACAGTCGAACACTACGAGGATCAGGGACGTCCAGTTTACGGCTATCCGGGACACTCAGAACGTATTTGCCGATCCCCAGGCTGCGTTCAACTCGTTCCGAAACGCCAGACCGGGCGAGACCGGTGAACGGAATGCCTTCAGGCTTCCCGGATACCAGACGCTTGACCTGGGACTGACGAAGAACTTCACCATGCCGTGGAACGAGGACCACAAGTTCCAGTTCCGCTGGGAGGTCTTCAATGTCACGAATACCCAATACTTCCAGGTAGGAACCCTAACAAGGGCGAACTACGGGCTTCCTCAGGATCCCGAAACCGGAACGGCAAGTTCCAGCTTCGGAGCGCTGTACACAGGCGTACAGGGTTCACCGAGAGCCATGCAGTTCGGCTTGAGGTATTCCTTCTGATTGTGGGTTGATCTAAAACTGTTGAGGCCGGAGCGGAAACGCTCCGGCTTTTTTTTTGGTTCATCCGCCGACGAATGAATCGTTTCCCGTGATCTCGATCAAATGCCGGGTATCGTTCATTGCAAGCAGCCTGACATTTCGACGGCCCCTTATCTCAAATCTGTTGATCCCGCAGTTCGAGGTCACTAGCCACGGCGTCTCAACCGTCCTTCGATCGATGCCTCCTATCAGATTGAGTGTCAGGTAGCAGATCGCACCGGTATGCGAGAAGACCGCGATGCGTTTGCCCCGATGAGCCCTGAAAATCTCGTTCAATGCCCGTGTCCCACGTCTCAGCAACTGGCGATAACTTTCGCCGTCCGTGATAACGTGATTGATATTCCGGTTGATGAGCGCGTAGTAGTCTTTCGGATACTTCTGCTTCGACTCCTGAAACGTCAATCCTTCCAGAACACCTACATTCCTCTCTCGAAATGCGGACGTCTTGTTCACCTCGACCCCAAGCCTTTTGGCAAGAGGCTGTGCGGTCTGCACGGCCCTAAGCAGATCGCTCGAGTAAACATGGTCGATCCCTTCCTTTTCTAATGCCTTTGCAGTCACATCAGCCTGCTGCTTTCCGAGGTCTGAGAGCGGGGTCGGCGAATGACCTCCGAAACGACCTTGGGCATTGCCGTCCGACTGGCCGTGCCTGATGAGATATAGCCTGGTTACCGGCATAGAACGAAGAATGAGAAGGCGGGGACAAGCCCCGCCGCTACTGACTCCTGACTTCTGACTTCTTAAACTCCGACGCTTTCCGCCTGCAATTTTTCAGTCTGATAGTGGGTTATGAGAGATTCGATGATCTCGCTGATCTGGCCTTCCATCACGAGATCGAGCTGATGAAGCGTGAGACCAATCCTGTGATCCGTTACGCGGTTTTCTTTAAAGTTGTACGTCCTGATCTTCTCGCTGCGGTCTCCGCTGCCGACCATCGATTTGCGTTCCGAGGCTTGCTCCTCGTGCCGCTTCTGCTCTTCAAGCTCTTGCAGTCTGGCACGAAGAACCTTCATCGCCTTTTCACGATTCTTGATCTGAGACTTTTCGTCCTGCATCGATACCACGAGACCGGTCGGCTGGTGTGTGATCCGTACCGCTGAATAGGTCGTGTTCACGGATTGTCCTCCTGGTCCTGAAGAGCAAAAGGTGTCGATTCGAAGATCGTTCTGGTCGATCTGCACGTCGACCTCTTCCGCTTCGGGAAGGACCGCTACCGTTACCGCGGAGGTATGGATCCTACCGCTCGATTCTGTCTGGGGCACCCTCTGGACACGATGAACACCTGATTCATAACGCATTCGCGAGTAGACATCGTCTCCCTCGATCATCATCGTCGCTTCCTTGATCCCGCCTACGCCGGTGTCCGAAACGTCCATCATATCGACCTTCCAGCCCTGTGTTTCTGCATAGCGGACGTACATCCGCATCACTTCGGCGGCGAACAAGGTGGCCTCGTCGCCTCCGGTACCGGCCCGGATCTCGACGATCACGTTCTTCTCATCGTTCGGATCCTTGGGGATAAGAAGGATCTTGAGTTCCTCCGTGCCCCTGTCGACTGATTCCTCAAGCTCCGAGATCTCCATCTCGGCAAGCTCGCGCATATCGTCATCCTCGGTGGCTTTAACTATCTCACGGGCCCCGTCGAGCTCTTCCTGCAGCTTTCGCACCTCACGGTACTTTTCGACTATCTCACCAAGCGAACGATGCTGTTTCATCAGCTTCGTGTACGCCTGGATATCCGAGGTGATGTCCGGAGAAGCGAGCTGTTCGTTCAGCTCTTCGTAATTCTTTTCGATTTGTTCGAGTTTCTCGAGCATTGAATGTTACCAGGTTCAGGCGGCCTCGGGTTCAAGTTTGAGGGACTCGTTCAGAGCATCGATCGCCACTTCAAGCTGGTCGTCATCCGGGTCCTGCGTAGTTATGTTCTGTAGCCAGATGCCGGGCATAGTCATCGTCTTGAATATCACGCTCGATTCCTTCTTCGCTGCGTACCGGATTATCTCGTACGATATGCCCGCAACGAGCGGCATCAGGATGATCCTGACGACGAGGTTCAGCCACATCTGTTCGAAGTTGATGACCGAGAACAGGACAATGGCGACAAGCATTACGACCATCAGGAACGAGGTCCCGCATCGAGGATGCTGGCGCTTCTGTGTTCTCGCGTTGGCGACATTCAGACCGAGCCCTTTCTCCCACGCAAACACTGTCTTGTGTTCGGCACCGTGATACTGAAAAACCCTGTGAATATCTCGGAGAAACGACATCGAGAAGATCATGAGGACAAAGAAGAACATCCTGATGACCCCGTCGATGAGGTTGAATGCGATCCAGCTATCCGGTTTAACTTCCCAGATATAGGCCTTTGCCGTTGCCCACCAGCCAGCCGCTTCGGCAACCAGAGGCGCTTCCGCCCAGCCCATAGCGATGAAAAGGACATTTGTCAGCAACAATGGAGCAACGATGAAAAGCGCGATATTGAACGCAAGTGCGAATATGATCGAACCTGCCGCGCTCAACGACTGCTTTGCCTTTTCACCCTTCGACTCGGCCTTTGGCTCGTCGGGGAGTGTCATCTTCACAGGTGCCTTCGTGAACTCCTCATCGGTCGTGCCTTCGGCGAGAACTGCTTCCGTCTCGACCTCTTTAACCTTGACCAGCTCTTCCTGCTCCTTGAGGTCATCCTCATAGACCCGAGCCGAAAAATTGAGCGCCTTGATACCAAGAGCCAGGGACTGGATCAACGTAGCACCGCCGCGGAGGATCGGAATGTTGAGAAACTTGTACTTGTCGCTCCACTTTGGAAGTTTCTCGGCAGTCCGGACTATCGAACCGTCTGACTTTCTACAGGCGATCGCGTACGCATTCGGCGTGCGCATCATCACGCCTTCCATCACGGCCTGGCCGCCAACTATAAGGTCGCGTTCGACCGACAGGAAAAGCTGTATAAATCTTTTCATAATCCCGTCTCAGATTTGATCCTTCGAAGAATAGATGCCCAATCGCCCCGATATGCAAAAAACAACGCCGGCGAATCGTTTCTTCAGGGACCTGGACCTCGTAAAATTATACACGAAGCCCTTTGGCGCCCCCGAATCCCGCGCCGGCGTTACGTTTTTGCTTATCTACAGTTGTGAATGGACGGAAACCGTCATTCGTTCGAAATCTCCCGGTCTATTTTGAACCCCGTTTTGCGAACCGCTTGTTGAACCTGTCAACGCGTCCAGCCGTATCGACCAGCTTTTGTTTGCCGGTGAAGAACGGGTGGCACTCGGAGCAAATTTCGATGCTGAGTCCTTCGTCGAGCGTCGAACGGGTCTCGAAAGAGTGGCCGCACGCGCACGTGACCGTGATCGTTTCGTATTTCGGATGAATTTCTACTTTCATTTTCGTTTATACCCGCCTTGTTCTGAATTTCGCCAATAAGTGCAAACGTAAATAATACGCAGGCTGGCCCACAAAATCAAGCTTTGGGACCGCGGTCAGTTAAGCCAAACCGTTTTGTGTTTAGCCGACCCGTTTACGGGTCGGACCGATATCAAACACAAACCTCCGCTCTGACATCGGGATCAGGTCCCGTTCGAACGAAACCTTGCTTTCGGCCAAGGCCTCTTCAAGCGAAGGACCTCCGAAGAGTATGCATCTTCGCCCGGCTGCCCATTTCAGAAGCCTCGGAAGCACATTCGTGAATTTATCGAGCGCACGCGAGACGATTATCGCGTCCTGGCGGGCGTACGATTCGGCGAACTGCTTGTTGACGACCTTTACCCTCTCCCCGATCCCCAGCTTCGTTACCGCTGCTTCGAGAAAGGTGGATTTCTTCTCTTTTGATTCGATCAGTATGGTCGTCAGGTCTTTCCTCACGATCGCGATCGGCAGACCGGGCAGTCCGCCTCCAGATCCCACGTCTACGACCATTCGGCGTGGAGAGATGCGGTCGGTGACGAAAAGCGACTCGAGCACGTGCCTCACTGCAAACTCTTCGGGGGAGCACGGCGCTACTAGATGAAGGCGTTCGTTCTTAGAAACTAGAAACTCGTAATAATCCGCCAACTGACGCGAATGGTCCGGAGACAGTTCGATGCCGAATTCCTCGCGATTCGCCTCGACGGCGCTAAGGAATTCATCGGTCATCGCTAAAGAAGTTGATCTAGGAAAGAATAAGAATTGGTGCGGATGAGAAGATTTGAACTTCCACGAGATTGCTCTCACGGGCTTCTGAGACCCGCGCGTCTACCGATTCCGCCACATCCGCATAATGTGAAGCGCCCTCTAATATACAAATCCCGTGTACTAGACTCAAGCGGGGCGCAGGCCATTGGCGTTTTGGAGTTTTCCGCCCTTGTTCTTTAAGATTCAATCAATGGTCGAAGGCTTTTCACAGAGAATTGCACATGTACAAGAACGCATCGAGGCCGCTTGTGATCGGTCCGGCAGAGATCCTGCCGAAGTAAAGCTGGTGGCGGTCAGCAAGACGCATTCCGTCGATACGGTGCGCGAGGCTATTTCAAGCGGGATCCTTGTGTTTGGCGAGAACAAAGTTCAGGAAGGCATCGACAAGATCGAGAATATCTCCAACGAAAATTGCGAATGGCACCTGATAGGCCATCTGCAGTCGAACAAGGCACGGAAAGCGATAACCTCGTTCGACGTGATTCAGACAGTTGACTCCGCAAAACTCGCAAACCGTCTCAACCGGATTGCGGGAGACGAGGGCAGGTACGGTTTTCCAGTGCTTCTGCAGGTCGATCTTGGAAAGGAGAAGACCAAATCGGGGGTCTATGAGGAAGATCTACGTAAACTCGTCGATGAGGTGCTTGAATGTTCAAACCTGAGTCTCGGCGGTTTGATGACCATCCCGCCGTATCTTCCTGATCCCGACGAGGTCAGGCCTTTCTTCAGGAGGCTTCGTGAACTGCGCGATCAGTTGGCCAATGAAGGCGTCTTCGGTGAAGGGCGCGGGGAGCTTTCGATGGGAATGAGCCACGACTTTGAGGCCGCGATCGAAGAAGGCGCAACGATCGTGAGAGTCGGGACGGCGATCTTCGGACCGAGACAATGAACGTCGATGCTGTATATTTTGAGATCGCTGTCGGTGCCGGACTCGGCATAATCGCAATCTTTCCTTTTGCTCGGAAAGGCGGCGAATTTCTTCAAAAGTACTTCGCTCTAACTCTTATTGCCGCTGCACTGATATACGCTGCCTTCGCCGTTGTCGGTACGGTGGCTGGTACGGCGTCTTTGAGGTGGCTTTTGACCGAGGTTTCAGGGGTCCTTATTTTTTCGATTCCCGCTTTACTCGGATACAAAGGCCGGCCCTGGCTGCTGTCACTCGCCTGGCTTTTGCATCTCTTCTGGGACACCGGCCTTCACGGCGGCCCCTCGACATCGTTCGTTCCGGGCTTTTACCCCGGGCTCTGCGTCGGCTTCGACCTCGTTTTTGCTGCATTTATTGCTTATTATTTCTATTTCAGGGATCGCGGTTAGTTTATGCAAACACTCGTTTATCCGATCATTCAAGGTTTCATTGTCTTCGTCGTGATGATCATCCTTATGCTGATGGTCCTCCGGCTGATAGCCAATTACACTGATCCGAACCCTTTCTCGTTCTTTGGCCGCATGTCATTCAAGCTAAAGAAGATGACGGACCGATTCGTGTATCCCATAGGAAAGTTTCTGGTCCTCAGAAATGTGGATCCGAGGATCTCGCCGTTGATCGTCATCCTGATCGCGATCGTAATCGGGTTCTTCGTACTCCAACTTTTCTACAATCTGTTCTTTATGATCGACGGCGTCGTGATGAGCGTCCGTACAGCGCAGATCACAAAGGTCGTGGGATATCTGCTTTACGGATTTATAGGCATCTATACGCTTGCGATCTTTATTCGGATAATCCTTTCTTGGCTTACATCGGCTACAAACAAAGTTCTAAGGTGGTTGAGCCGGATAACCGACCCGGTCCTCGAACCATTTCGCAGACTGATCCCGCCGCTTGGAATGTTCGATATCTCGCCGATAATCGTCCTTCTTATCCTGCATTTCCTGCAGGCCGCGGTACTTGTGGTTTTTGGACTCGGACGAGTGTGATCGAAGTAACCGAATCTCTGTCCGTGAATGATCAGATACGACAAGAATAAGGAAACCCTTGAACTGCAGGTGTTTGCGGTTCCAAAGGCCTCGCGCACCGAACTTAAAGGGGCGCACGACGGGTCTCTGCGAGTGAAGATCGCGTCGCCTCCCGTGGATGGCGCCGCCAACGAAGAACTGGAGAAGTATTTTGCCAAGTTGCTGGGAATTGCACGGTCGCGGGTAACCGTAAGTTCCGGAGCCTCTTCACGCAGAAAGACCTTGACGTTCGACGAGATCTCCCCACTCAAGGCAGCTGAGATCAGTAAGAGGCTGGCCTAGAGCATTCGCAAGCGAATTCTCTTCACAAGCAAATATGTGAAGAAGATCAGTACAGCGGAAGAAACTGCCATCGGAACGGCGAGCAGCAGCGCCTCGCGACGCGTCCATTCAGTCAGCCCTTCGAAAAGGCCGGGCAGGAAATGCCAGGCCCCGACAGCTTCAAGGAACAATCCGGAAAGCATCAACGCCAGCACGGTAAGATCATTGTTCATCTACACCTCCAATTTCATCGCATCAATTGCACAAGATCGATCTGAATCCGGTGTGACGAACAGGTAAATTCTTTGTGAACCATCTTGTTTGCGTGTCGAAAAATCTGCGTGATATATTTCCTGTTTTGCGGAAGCCCGCTTCCTGAACCTAAATCAGATAAAGGAATCTCAAAAATGTCCGGACACTCTAAATGGCATAGCATCAAGCACAAGAAGGGAGCCGCAGACGCGAAACGCGGCAAGATCTTCACGCGTCTAATCCGCGAAATAACTGTTTCTGCACGGGAGGCGGGGGGCGATCCGGATATGAATCCGCGCCTTCGAAAGGCCGTCGCGGATGCTAAAGCCGCGAACATGCCGGCGGACAATATCGACCGCGCAATCAAACGCGGAACCGGCGAGATCGAAGGTGTTTCGTACGAAGAGATCACGTACGAGGCTTACGGACCCGGAGGCGTGGCGATACTTATCGAGACAATGACGGACAATCGCAATCGCACCGTAGCAGAGCTAAGACATTTGCTTTCAAAGAATAACGGGAATCTCGGGGAATCAGGCTCGGTGGCCTGGATGTTCGATCGCAAAGGATATCTGGTCGTTCCAAAGGAACAGAAGTCCGAAGATGAGCTGTTCGAGATAGCGATCGAAGCCGGGGCCGAAGATATGAAGGACGACGACTCGAACTTCGAGATCTTCACGGCTCAGGATGTTTTTGAAGATGTGAAGAAGGCGGTTGCCGATGCAGGGATCGAACCTGATGTCGCTGAAGTGTCGATGATCCCGCAGAACTACGTCAAGCTCGAAGGCCCGGACGCCCAGGCGATGATGAAGCTTTACGAAGCGATCGACGACCACGACGACGTCCAGAATGTCTATTCAAACTTTGATATCGATGAAGAAGATCTCACGGCGTGAGATCAGTTCCAAGTTTCAATTTCCGAAGTCCGGAACTGCGTTCCGGAATCTCAAACTCCACATATCAGATCTCATATCTCTCTTGACTCGAAACTTGGAGCTTGGAATTTGGAACTTGAAACTTTCTCATTTTCGCCAATGTAACAATCCAATCTTTGAAATCTGGAGTTTGGAATTTGAAATTCAAGAACGAATTTCTTGACTTATGCGAGTCCTAGGAATAGATCCCGGTAGCGAGGTGCTCGGATGGGGCATCCTCGATGGCGGCCCCCTTAAATACAGGGGCGTCGCTTACGGTGTCATCAAGCCCGGTCGTAGGGCCGCATTCCCTAAGAGGCTTTCGACGATCCACAACGACCTGCTCGAGGTCATCGAGAAATACCAGCCGGATATACTCGCGATCGAGGAAGCGTTCTTTGCCAAGAACGCGAAAGTAGCTATCAAGCTAGGCCAGGTCCGCGGCGTCGTGCTCTTGGTCGGCGAATCATCCGGGCTTGAGATCGTCGAATACAGCCCGAGACTTATCAAACAGACGATCGTCGGTTACGGAAACGCGGAAAAGCTTCAGGTACAGGAGATGGTCCGCGTGCTCTTAAAACTCGAGAAGATCCCCGAACCCCACGACGCCGCCGACGCCCTCGCCACCGGTATCTGCCACTTTCATCACTGCACGCCGTAGTCTGTTGAGACCGTTCAGTCTGTTGAGTCTGTTGAGTCTGTTGAGTCTGTCGGGTCTATTGAGTCTGTCGGGTCTTTCGTAGCGACAGCGTATCGGTCATAAGCGTTTAGCCGTGGGGCAGCCCGAAGGGCGCAGCCCACGGAATCAGTCGCCCCACCATCTTCAGCCGCGTAGCGGCGAAATCAAACGAAGGTCGCCCCTCCGGGGCTTGGAAATCTATCTCTGCCCGTACCCGGGACTGCGCCTGCGGCTTGTCCCGGGCTAACCTCCGTAGCCCCTTCGGGGCAAAAACCCTTACACTCAATAGACTCACTCGACTCAACAGACTCAATAGACTCAATAGACCCAATAGACTCCCTGAAACGGGTGCTGTAATATTGTAGTTTCGGTTAACAGCAATATTTTTCAGCTTCGGAGACCATCGTGAGCGAAAAGACAACGGACATTTCGGCGATCATAAAGGATAGTTTTGGCGCAAATGCCAGTTACGTTGAGAGCCTGTACAAACGTTACTCAAGCGACCCGGACCTAGTCGACGACTCGTGGAAACGGTACTTTAGCGGGCTAGTCGAAGCGGGAAACGGCGCTGCAACAGAACAGGCGCCAAAACAGACCGCGGAGACCTCTTCAGGCGCTTCCCAGACTGCTGCCCAGCCGGCGCCTGCAAAGGAACCTGACCGGGCCGAAAGTGAGGTACGCGAAGGTGTCGAGGCGAAGGCCATTTTCGGCCCTTCCAAGATAATCGTCGAGAACATGGAGGAAAGCCTTTCGGTCCCGACGGCCACCTCAGTCCGTAGAGTCCCGGTCAAGATCCTCGAAGAGAACAGAAGAGTTATAAATGACAACCTTATTGCCCGCGGTATGGGCAAGGTGTCGTTTACACATCTCATAGGTTGGGCGATCATCAAGGCGATCCGTGAATACCCGGCGATGAACGTGGGATTTGGAGTCGTCGACGGCAAGCCCTCGCGATTGATCAGCGACAGCGTGAATTTCGGCGTCGCGATCGATATCGAGAAGAAAGACGGATCGAGAAACCTGCTTGTTCCGAACATAAAGGGAGTCGACAAGATGGACTTCCTCGAGTTCTTTAACGCCTTTAACAACACGATAAAGCGCGCACGGTCCGGCGAACTTAAACTCGACGATTTTCAGGGAACTACGATCACGCTTACAAATCCCGGCACGATCGGCACCGTCGCGTCAAATCCAAGGCTGATGGCCGGCCAGGCAGCGATCATCGCGACCGGTGCGATCGAGTTCCCTGCCGAGTATCAGGGGATGACCTCGGCGGCACTTTCCCAGCTTGGGATCAGCAAGATCATGACGGTGACAAGCACTTATGATCACCGCGTCATCCAGGGTGCCGAAAGCGGATTGTTCCTTGCGAAGATCCACCAGTACCTGACCGGCAACCACCTCTTCTACGACGAGATATTCAGTGACCTTGAGATCCATTATCCGCCGCTTCGATGGGCTGAAGACTTCAACCCTTCCCTTCTGGGAAGCGACTACCAGCGGGAACAGGTCGTAAAACAGGCTAAGGTCCTTCAACTGATCGACGCCTATCGAGTAAGGGGTCACCTTCTTGCGGACATCGACCCGCTGAACATGACCGAGCATACGAATCGCGAACTCGATCTTGAGAACTTCGGCCTGACGATCTGGGACCTTGACCGCGAATTTATCACCGACGGGCTTCACGGAAAGGAGACATCGACGCTTCGGGAGATCCTTTGGGTACTTCGCCGCGCTTACTGCGGAAAGGTCGGTATCGAGTACAGGCACATTCAGGATGTCAACGAGAAGAAATGGCTGCGCGAGAAGATTCGACAGCAGTTCGTCGACACCGAGCCGCTCGACCCGAACATCCAGAAGGAACTTCTTCGCAAGCTGATCCAGGCCGAGCAGTTTGAACAGTTTCTGCACCGTAAGTATTTGGGACAGAAGAGGTTCTCGCTCGAAGGATGCGAAACGCTGATCCCGTTACTTGACCAGTTGGTCGAGATCTCATCGGTTGGGGGCGTCGAGGAGATAATGATGGGAATGGCCCATCGCGGCCGCCTGAATGTGCTCGCGAACACCGTCGGAAACTCCGAGACCGGGGATATGGCGGAAAGGATCTTTACCGCGTTCGAAGGGACTGCACATCCGAGCTTCCCTGCAGACGAAGGCGATGTGAAATATCACCAGGGAGCGAGCGGGAAACGAACAACCAAGACGGGCAATGAGATATCGATAAGGCTCTCTTGCAATCCGTCGCATCTGGAGTTCGTCGACCCGGTCGTCGAGGGCATGGCGCGGGCGCGTCAGGACCAGATGCTTTTAGGCGACGACGAGAAGAAGGAAGAGGTGATAGACCGTGTTCTTCCGATCCTCCTTCACGGCGACGCCGCGTTCGCGGGCCAGGGTATCGTGATGGAGACTCTTCAGCTTGCGAACCTTCGGGGCTATAGAACCGGCGGCACCATTCACATTGTAGTAAACAATCAGATAGGGTTTACGACTGCACCCGAAGCGAGCCGCAGTTCGATCTACTCGACCGATGCGGCGCATATGACGCAGCTTCCGATCTTCCACATAAATGGAGATTCTCCAGAGTCTGCGTGGCGAGTCGCGAAGATCGCGCTCGAGTACAGGCAGGAATTCAATAAAGACGTCGCGCTCGACCTGGTAGGTTTCCGCCGTCTTGGCCACAATGAAGGCGACGAGCCGAGCTACACCCAGCCACTGATGTACCAGAGGGTGAAAGAGCATCCCGGCGTACGGGATATTTATGCTCGTGAGCTTATCCAGAGCGGCGTCCTGACCGAAGAAGAAGTCAAGGCGATGACCGACGAGGTCGTATCGAAGTACGAATCGATCCTCGAGAACGCCAAGAAGATCGCGGAAGAGCGCAAGAAAACGCCCGAGCTCGCTCCGCCGATCGAGGAAGAGGACGGCTCGGCGGTTCTCGATACCGGCGTGCCGCTGGACACGCTAAAAGAGGTTACAAACAAGATCTCGATCGTCCCGGAGGACTTCAACGTCAATCCGAAAATGGTCGGCCAACTCGGCAGACGAGCGAAAATGGGTTCCGGTGAAAGCCCTATGGACTGGGGATTCGCGGAGGCAATGGCATTCGGAACGCTCGTCCTGGATGGTAAGGTGGTTCGGCTCAGCGGACAGGATTCGGGCCGCGGAACTTTCTCGCACAGGCATTCACTGCTGTACGACACGCAGACGGGCGCGGTGTGGTGCCCGCTCGCGGAGCTGCGCAACAGTGACACGCCCGAGGCGAGGTTCCACGTCTTTGACAGCTCCCTGTCCGAAGCCGGAGTCCTAGGGTTCGAATACGGATATTCGACCATCGAACAGGACGCTCTTGTTATATGGGAGGCGCAGTTCGGTGACTTCTCGAACGGAGCCCAGGTCATAATCGACCAGTACATAGCGGCTTCCGAAGACAAGTGGAACGAGAAATGCCGCCTTGTGATGCTTCTGCCTCACGGATACGAAGGCCAGGGCCCGGAACACTCTTCGGCTAGGCTCGAACGGTACCTGACACTTTGTGCAGAAAATAACCTGCAAGTCTGCAATCCGACCACGCCTGCACAGTATTTTCATATGCTTCGCCGCCAGGTAATGCAGGAAAGTGTTCGGCCGTTGGTCGTGATGACGCCGAAGAGCCTTCTAAGACTCCCGGCAGCGACATCGGACATCTCAGAACTCAGCTCAGGAGGTTTCAAGCCTGTGATCGAGGATACGAAGATCGAGGCTGCGGACAAGGTGGAGAGGCTTCTGATCTGTTCGGGCAAGGTGTTTTACGATCTTGATTCGGCACGTGATGAAGCAACCGCTGGAACCGTTGCGATAGCGCGGCTCGAACAGTTCTATCCGTTCCCTAAGACGGGTATTGAAGAACTTGTTTCGAGATTTAAGAATCTGAAGGAAGTTGTGTGGGTTCAGGAAGAGCCGAAGAACATGGGTGGCTGGATGTTCGTCGCGCCGAGGTTGAGCGATCTGTTCGCCGGCGCGATGCCGGTTTCTTACGTGGGCCGCGAACCCTCCGCATCGCCGGCTACAGGAAACTATATCGTGCACGAGCTTGAACAGAACAAACTTCTGAATGAAGCGCTCGGCATTGACCATTGACCATTGACCATTGACCATTTATTCATGGCCGGAATACGATCGGAGATTATCGGTTGTCTGACTCCTGACTGCTGACTTCTGACTTCTGACTTCTGACCCCCTGACTTCTGTCTCCTGTCTCTGACTGATTATGATCTTCAGCAATACCTTCAGATCACTCGCCGCCGCTGTAACGCCCCTTCTGTTCCTTGCCTGTTTCGGCTCCCAAACAGTTGATGTCGACGCTAACAAGACCTCGCTGCTCAGTGAACCGCCGCCTGCCGAGAAGGCCGAATCGATCTCGATCGCCGCAGTCGGCGACATAATGTTAGGTTCGACATTTCCCAACGAATCGCGAATGCCCCCAAATGACGGAGCAGACTTGCTTGACCCCGTGTCCGGAATCCTTAGATCAGCCGATATCGCCTTCGGAAATCTCGAAGGACCGCTTGCGGACTCAGGCGCATCGACCAAATGCAGGCGAGGCAGCACCAGATGCTTTGCCTTCAGAATGCCGACACGGTATGCGGCTCATCTCAAGGAAGCGGGATTTGACGTGATGAGCGTCGCTAACAACCACGCAGGTGATTTTGGCGCTTCAGGCAGGCGTACTACCCGCGAGACGCTTGACGGGCTCGGCATTCTTCACGCGGGGAGTGACAGCGGAAGGTACTCGACTGCCTTTTTGACCGCGGGAGGCAAGAAGATCGCTTTCATAGCGTTCGCAACGAACTCGATCTCACTCAACGTCAACAACCTTTCGGCGGCGCGAGCGGCTGTCGAAAGAGCCGACAGAAGCGCCGATATCGTCGTCGTCTCGTTTCACGGCGGTGCGGAAGGCTCGGCGGCGAAACGGGTTCCGAACAAGACCGAGATCTTCTATCGGGAAAAGCGAGGCAATCTGCCTCTGTTCTCGAAAACCGTGATCGACGCCGGCGCAGACCTGGTGCTCGGACACGGTCCACACGTTCTCCGCGGAATGGAGATCTACAAGGACCGTTTGATCGCGTACTCGCTTGGAAATTTTGCGACCTACGGATGGTTCAGGCTAGAGGGCGACACCGCGGAAACGCTTGTATTGACTGTAGATATCGATCCGGAAGGCAAGTTCCTGAAAGGTAAGATCCATCCATTCGTTCTAGAAGGCCGCGGCATCCTGACCGAGGATACGTCGGGCTCGGCGATCAGAACTATCCGCACGCTTTCTACCCTTGACTTTCCAGAGTCCGCACCCTCGATCGACGAAGACGGCTCGATCTTGTATGACGCCTCCTCCAGGGCAAGAAGGGTCTCTGAAGATAATTAACAGGGATCAGGGATCAGGGATCAGGGATCAGGAGAAAGATACCACTTTGAACTTTGAATTTTGAACTTTGAACTTCGAACTTTCGAAATTGAACATTTAGTTCGAGCCGATCCCGTATCTTCCCGCGCGTCAATCCTTTCTTGATTTCTCGATCCTTTCGACAAGTCGTCCGGCGTGGTTGCGGGCAATAAGCGGAATGCGTTCGTCGTCCTGTAGCTTCCTGAGATACGGAAGGAGTTGTTCCGGATCTGATATCGAGTCGCGGCGAATATACGAGTCGATCGATTTCATAATCCGGGGAGCCTCGAGAGGCTGGTTCTTGCGGGCGACCTCCATATCGAAGACCCATATGAATTGATTGCTGATCTTCTTGTATTCGTCGGTAAGATCCTTCGCCTTTGAGTTCTCAGTCCAGTTAAACGAATCAGTTCTTTTCACTCCGTCTCTGTTGACGGTCAGGGTCATCGTGCCCAAATGTCCGTAATCTCGCTCCTCGGACTGATGCCTTACGCCGTCGGATAGGTATGCCAGCTCTCCCCACAACGCTTCCAGGCGCTCCATTATGTGCGCGGAGATCTGGATCGACTCAGTTTCGTCCACCTCGAAGTCTTGTTTTTTGAACCATATACGGCCGTTCCCTTTTTCATCGTGTTCGATCTTGACGTGCGAAACGATGAACTTCGGGTTCTCGAATTCGTAGGCAAACACCGGCTCGAACGGGAAGTTTGGCTTTACTTCACCAACATCCGTATCGGCAGGTCTTGAGTTTTTCTTTTTGGAGGGAGTTGACTGGGAAAAGGCGATCGTGGCTGATAGAAAGAGAAGCAGGACCGCAATGCTAATCGAACCTGACAGAAACGATCTTCGAGACTCCTGCTTCCTGCATCGTGACGCCGTAAAGGGCCTTTGCGGCCTCCATCGTACGCTTGTTGTGCGTAATGACGATGAACTGTGTGTTCTCCGACATTGATTCGATCCTGTTAACAAATCTTCCAACATTAGCATCGTCAAGAGGCGCATCGACCTCGTCCAGCAGGCAGAACGGCGAAGGCCTGTATTTGAATATCGCCAGTACAAGGGCGATCGCGGTCATCGCTTTCTCTCCGCCTGAGAGAAGAAGCATGTTCTGCAATCGTTTTCCGGGCGGCTGAGCTATGATCTCGACGCCTGCTTCAAGCACGTCGTCGGCTTCCAGCAGCACCATTTCACCGGTGCCGCCGCCGAACAGCTCACTGAAAAAATCAGTGAAGTTCTTGTTTATGGCTTCGAACGCATCCTTGAACCGTTGCCTGGATCTTCGCTTGATCTCCCGCAGCGCTTCTTCCGCCGCCTTGATGCTTTCCTCAACATCGCTCTTCTGCGCTGTAAGGAACTCAAGCCTCTCTTCGGTCTCGCTCAGCTCGTCCAAAGCAAGCATATTGATGGCGCCGAAATTATCAAGCCTCGAACGCAATCGTCGAACCTCTTCCCGCGCCTTCGCAAGCTCGAAGCCTTCTTCGATCTCGACACTTTCAACCAACTGTTCAAGCGACGTACCAAGGTCTTCTGCAATCTTCTCGTCAAGATTTTTCAGGCTTGAGACCGTTTCAGTCTTTCGGATCTCCAATGAGGCCCTGTCATCCCTTGCGGCCGCAGCGACTTTGTTGATCTCTGCCAGTTCCGTCGACTTATTGTCAGAACTTTCACGTGCGGCGCTGAGATGCGTGATCGCTTCGTTCAGTTCGTCCCGCTCACCTTCTTCATCCCCGGCTGCGGCTTCGATCTGCTTCGCGAGGTCGACGCTCGACTTCTTCAGTGCTTCCGACATCAGGCGAGTCTCTTCGATCTCTTCCTTCTGCCTGATCGCTCTCGATTCCAGCTCAGATCGCTCAAGATTGACCCTTTCCAACGCTGTCTTCGCAGATCTGAGACGCTCCGCGGCAACCTCAGCATCGGTTCTGCGCCTGTTCAACACAACGTTCTCATCATCGACATCCGATCGGGCACCGCCGATCGATTCGCCGATGCGGCCCATCTTCTCTTCCGTCAGAACAAGTGCTTTCGACGCAATACCGGCATTCTCCGCCGCCTCGCGTTTGCGTGATTCCAGAGATTCGATCTCGGAAACGTTTTGAGAGATCTCGTCAGAAACCACCGTTCTGTGACGCTCTGCTCTTTCGATCTCCTGTGCAAGCGATCTTGCGTGAACCTCTTTTGAGAGCGACTCGCGTTCGATCTTCACTATCAATGCCTGAAGATCGACCAGGCGGTCTTCCAGCGAAGCCACAGTAGCTGAAGCCGTTTCCACGTCCTCTTCGGCCCTCTTGATGCCCGCTGCAAGCTCGCTCGCACCGAGCTTTAGTTCAGACAGTTCCCGCTTGAAGCCAAGGATCGAAACATTCTTTTCGCCCTCCGGAGTTCGGCCGGAAACATATAATTGTCCGCCGGCCACAATGTCACCATCCCACGTTGCCGCGATCTCGTGATCTGCCTCATCAGCATCCCGCAGGCTGTCGATCAGCCGGGCGTGCATCTCGCGAGGAAAAGCTCTCAGAAGGGCGGTTAGCAGATCGTCCTCGGCACCAAGCACACCACCGACCGTGCCGTTCAGATTTCCGTTCAGTTCTCCAGGAGAAGCCTCCTTGTCGACGACCAGAACCGCGATCCTCCCCAGTTCGTTACGGTTCAGATACTCGATGGTCTTTCGGGCATCTTTCTTTGACGAAACTAGTATCGACTGAAGCCCTTGCCCAAACAGATTTTCGACGGCCCTCTCCGCGTTCTTGTCGACCCTGAGCTTATCGGCGAGAGTACCGATAAACCGGACACCTATGTTCTTTTGTTCTCCGAAGACCTTCTGGACGCTTGGGGAATAGATGGCCTTTTTTTCTTCCAGCTCTTCAAGCGTCTCAAGTCGGTGATGCACGCGCGAGTAACGCTCGGTGAGCCTTGTCTGGACATCGGTTTTTGCGCTTAGCTCCTCTTTGGCTTTATCGAGCTTTTGTAAAATCCCTGACCTTTCTTCATTAAGCTCGGAGAGTTTCGCTTTTTCTGCTTCGAGGTCTGAACCAAGCTTTTCAAACTCATTGCGCCTTTCTTCGTGGGTCTTTCGGGCCCTTTCGTGTTCGCGTTCCAGCCCATCTGTCCGCTGCCGGAGCCGTTCTATGCTGCCCTCAAACTGCCGTCCGATCTCTTCGAGCCTTTCTACCGCCGCGTTGTGCTGAAGATGTTCTGAACGCACTTCTTCAAGCTCCTTCTCGAACTCGTTCAGTTTCTTGAGCTTTCCGGCATAGACGTTCTCCGCTTCGCGCAGACGGTCCCTTTGTTTGTCCGCCGCTTCCTGTTCGGCCGCGACCTCTTTATCAAGCTTTCCAAGCTCCGTCAAAAGATCACCGACCCTCGATTCGGTCGCACGAAGGTCGGCTGCGAGATTCGTCGCACGTTCGGCCAACTCCTCCATCCTCGTGACCTGATACTCGTGCTCGCGCTTCGTGCGGTCCCTACGAAGTGCATTCTCGGCATGCTTGGCTCGAACTTCAGTGACCCGGTCTTCAGCATCTCGGGCCTCAAGCGTTGCCTTGCGGAACTCCTCGTCTTTCGCGGTGACGGCCTCAAAGCACTCGCGTTCCCTTTCGATCGCATTTGCGACGAGCCCCTCAAGTTCCGCCAGCCGGCTCTGGAATGAGGCTCCTTCCGACGCATAGGTCTTCTTGAGCAGGCCTCGGAACTCTTCCTTCAGGACCTTATAGCGCCGAGTCTTGGAGGCTTGTCTTCGCAGGCTTCGCGTCTGCTTCTCTATTTCAGCGACGATGTCCGTAATGCGCCCCAGATTCTGCTTTGCCGCTGCCAACCTCGATTCTGCGGCTCTTTGACGCATTCTAAACTTTGAGATTCCTGCGGCTTCCTCGATCAGGGTACGGCGGTTTGAGGGTTTTGAAGAAAGTATCTGACCGATGCGGCCTTGTTCGATGATCGCGTAGTGTGCGCCGGAAAGGCCTGTGCCGGCAAACAGGTCCTGGATGTCCCGCAGACGGCAGTTCTTGTTGTTGAGGAGATACTCGCTTTCGCCGGAAAGATAAAGGCGGCGTGTTACGGATACGGCCTCTCCCGGAGCGAATTCGAGTGCAAAGTTCCGCGGCCGCCAGCGCCTTTTTGTTCGGACGCGCTTCTGAATGGTTTGAGCTGAACCGACCTGTGCCGCCTTTACAACCTCTTCGGATTCTTCTTCGTCCTCGCCCTCTACAGCTTCCGCAACGACCTCAACAAGGTCTTCTGGATCGTCCTCTTCAGGCTCGACCTCACTCATATCGACGGAATGTTCATCGATCTCGCCTAGTTTCTCGTCGATGTCCTCAAGCTCCGTCTCGTCAGAGACATACTCGGTCTCGTCGCGTTCGAGGTGAAGAACGACCTCGGCCATGCCGCCGGGGTCGCGTTTGCTGGTTCCCTGAAAGACAACGTCCTTCATTTCCTGGCCTCGAAGTGAAGTGGGCCGTTGTTCGCCAAGAACCCAGGAGATCGCGTCGCTCACATTGGACTTCCCGCAGCCGTTCGGCCCAACGACCGCAGTAATCCCTTTGCCGGTGAACACGATCTCTGTGTAATCGGCGAAGGACTTAAATCCCGTGATCTCTAAACGCTGAAGTTTGAACATCCTATAGTGCCGGGGTGGGTCGAATGGCACTATATTTTGTGGTTTTTACCGTAATAAATCAAGCCTCGCGAATAATAATCCGGCCCTTGAACGAAAAAGCGCGGCAGGTGTTGATTCCCTGCCGCGCTGTAATTCGAACTCTCTCGCTTCAGACGTCGAGCTCGATGGTGCTCAGGCTACGCATTCCTGACTTCTCTGCCTTTTCCGTTTCCAGTGAGGTCAAAGTGTCGAGTATAAAGTTCGTATTACTCGAAACATCTATGACAACAGGAAACTCGTTCGGCGAAAGGCTGAATTCAAAAGTCCCGCTGTGAATCTCTATGATCACGCGAAACGCCTTTACACCGTTCATTCCGTCCGCTTCCGCGTCGACGATCTTGCCCTCGTTAAAGGAGACACTTGCCAGGTGTTTGTCAGACTTGATGACCAGCAGCCCTGTCATACGGGAGTTTTCTATCACCTGCACCGCGTCAAAAAGTCCGACCATCGCAAGATCCCCAGCAAAAGTCACGTCAGTACGGACTTTAAGGTTGGACCTTTCCCTGTTCAAAGCAAAATCAGGTCGGCGAGCCCTACGGATCGCCTCAAGCCCGGGCGCTACCGAGATCCTCGGATCCAGAAGCTTTGCTTCCTGGAGCCTGTCGTAGGCGATGTCGAAATCTTCCTTTGCTATATAAAGGCTAACAAGTGCGAGGCACTGCTTCGACGCTTCGGCGGAATTCTTGTGAGATATACAGATCTCCCTAAGCTTCTCGCGAAGTGCGATCGACCTCGGGCTCCGCCTTATCGAATCGCGGAGCAGCTGAAGGGCCTTCTCCGGCGATTTGTACTTAACAAACAGATCGGCGTCCAGAAGAACGGACTCTAACGAGACCTCGGTAACCATCTCGCGGTCTTTTTCTATAACACTTGTCATAATGTTGGATCTGCTGAACTTGCGATTGGGGTCCAGTACGGGAAACAGGCGGGAGAGCGGGTGGTTCCGGACAGGCCGCTATTGTATATAAATTTCGAATGAACAAGAATGTTCAACATTCCTAAATTAGCACAACAAAGGGTGATTAGTCATTATTTTTGAGTACAGGAGAGGGAGTTGCCGAGAGGCCGGACGGCAGCGCCCGACCCTTCAGCTGCCACACCCTGCCAGATCAAAACCGGACCTTGATCCCGAGCTGAACCTTGCGCTGGCTTAAAGTCCGTCCGGGCACAAGGAACCCGCGCTGAAACTCCGAACTTCCGCTCTCTGCAAGGTTGACATAGTCCGATCCGAAGCTGAAAACCTTGGCATTGAGAATGTTTGTCACGGAGATGTAAGGGTCCACTGAAATGGTCTCCGCCAACTGAAGGCGCCGGCCGAATCTCGCATTGAAAACAAAAAGCATCGGTCCGCGTCCCGCATTCCGTGGGAGATCTCCCGGTGACCCGATCGGTGGAAGCGTTAAGTGGTCGACAAGTTCTGACGGGAACGGATCCTCGGGTCCTCGCGAAACGAGCCTACTGAGGTCACCGGAAAAATTCGGGCGGTCATTGCTTACATCGTCTAGATTCCTATCGCTGCCGCCGATACCGAGATTGAAAGGCCTTGGCGACTCGATTCGAATCACCGGTGCGAACGTGATACCTCCGAGAAAAGAAGGAAACTCCATCCGGCCGAGTAACCTGAATCTGTGTCTTCTGTCGATGCTGCTCGCAGAGAACTCCGATCCGAAGTCACCGGTGACCTGAGCCGAGCTTGTGTCGACGAAGCCATCGTCCCTGTTCCTCGAGAACGTATAGACCGCGCGAAACGATGCCGACAGACCACAGAGCAAGCGGCGGTTCGCGTTTCGAATCGAGACCGACAGCCCTTCGTAAACACTCTTGCCCCTGGAGCTGACCATCTCGACCTGCCCAAGCTGCGGATCGAACGGTCTTTCAAGTGTAGCCTCTAGGGCCGAAAACGCTATGCCGATCGGCGATGAACGGGATTCTGACGGATTCAGGCTCATGAGGTTCACAAGCCTGACTCCGTTCTCTTCTGTAACGCCGTCCGGATCTGCGGGATCGCCCAACACGAACCTGGTGACCTGACCATTCAATTCGATCTTTCCGAGAGCCAGGAGGTATTCCGTCAAGCTCCCGTAGCCCGTCGGAGCACGAAAGGCGTTGACGTTCGTTTCCCGCCATAGCCCGGAAGCCTTGTTGAAGTTGAAGCTCACGGCGACAAAGAGACTGGGCCCCACCTCCGACTCGAATCCGGCGTTGAACTGATAACTCTCCGGAACCCTGATGCCCTCGGAGACAAATCGTGTGAAGTTTGTGTCGGTGATGAATCCGCCTTTCGCTATGCCCAAAGCCGACAGGATCTCGTGTATATCGCCTTCGTCCGGAGGATCGGGAAATCTCGATGCGATCGCATTAAGGAACCTACACTTATCGGTATGTGCATTCGGGCCGGGTTCGATCTGATTCAGGCACCGAGCTTCCGAAGAGGGACCCGACAGCGCTTCCGAATCGAACCTCCTTTCGCTTTTCCCGAGCGAGTAGTCGTCTAGAGTCCTAAGGAGCACCCTGTTGTAGAAGACCCCCGCACCTGCCCGAATCACGAATCTGCCGCTGCCGCCGGGAGCCCAGGCCACTCCGATCCTGGGTCCGACATTGTTGTTGTCAGGGAGGATCGATTCACGCTCGTACCTGAGGCCTGTGGACAAAGTCAGTCCGTCAAAGATCTGGAAGTCATCCTGTGCGAACAGCCCCACATAAGTGTTCTTCTGCGTTGAAGTGGAGCCAAAACTGCGACGATAGCGGCTCGGCTGACTGGCGATCAGATCGTAAACTCTCGCGAAGTTGAAAGTCCCGGTCGTGTCTCTCAATTCCCGGATGGTCGAATTTATTGACTGAACATCCACTCCGAATCTCATCGTGTGGGATCCGGCAACCGCACTAAGGGTATCCTGTACCTGAAAGCGGTTCTCAGACCTGAGGTTTGCGAAGTTGGCGGTGGAGTTACCAGCCACTATCGTCCCGCGCACTTGGTCGGGTGAACCCGCGCGGCTGTCATCAGATATAAAAAGCAGAACGACGGGGTCGTCGGCACCTTTCGCGGCAAATGCGGGCCGATGTGACGAGTACTGAAACCTGAACTGGTTGAAAAGGGCTTTCGACAGCACTAGGCTATCGGTGAACTGCAAAGCGTCGCTCATTCGTTCCCGCGCCTGCAAGGTCTCTTCAAGATAGCGGGTCGTTTCCCTGTACTGCCTCAGGTCCCGGCTTCTTCCCACCTGCAGGCCTGCGGTAACAGAGTGATTTTCGGAAAAGCCATGATCGATCCGGCCCGTAATCCGGTGCCGGACGGAAGGCGTTCGGATCCTCTTGATATACGGAGCGATCTGGACTTCCGGAAATGAGTCGCTCGAAGGATTCGGAATGTCATCGACCCGCGCCTGGTGCGGATGAGTCGGAGCGGGCATCGGAAACGACGGTATCGTATCTACAGGGACCATGGTGTCGATCCGGGAATCTGCCCAGCGGGTCTGAAGTGCATAAGAGAAAAGGAACTTTGTCTGCTGCTGAATCGGTGCGGGACCGCTGACAGTCACAGCAGGATCGATCTTCGTGAACGGCAAACGGGCGAGTCCGCGGCGGTTATTGTTGTATGTATTGGCGTTGAGGCTTTCGTCCTGAAATGAGGCGTGGACGTTCCAGCGCAAGTTCGCGTCACCCGCACGGGTCCTGATGTTTATCCTTCCGCCGGAAGCGCGGCCGTACTCCGCGGAAAACTGGTTTGAGACCACCTGAAGTTCGGCAACGGAATCCGGGGGAGGCTGAAACCTCTCTTCCGCTGAACGGTCGTCGTTGTTGTCGAGTCCATCGATAGTGATGTTCGTCGAATATGCGGCTCCACCGGAGAGAGACACGCTTCCGGCGCCAATCACCTCGGAAGGCCGGTCGAACTCGCTCCCGTTGCCGATTCGGTCATCGTCAGCGAGTCCATCGATCGAGAACGACTCCTCGTCGGTCCCGGACAGCATGAATACAAGGTCGAGGACATCGCCAGACGGATTTGGCAGGGCATCGATCTCATCTTCACGCAGCGTAGATCCGATCGTCGTACGGGAGATATCCAGGGAAGGTCCGTCCGACGCCACCGTTACCTCTTCTTTAATAGACGAAGGTTCTAGTGTGACCTGGATATGTACCACCTGGCCCGAAACAGCTGAGAGGCTCTCAGCCCTGAAAGCCTCAAAGCCCTCAGCAGATACAGAGATCGACAAGCGGCCCGGCGGAAGTTCTATCAACGAGAAACGGCCATTCGCATCAGAAACTGCTTTGCGAATGCCCCGTTGGGACCCGACAGATATCTCTATTACGGCACCCGGGATCACGCCGCCCAATACGTCGTGGACGGTGCCGCGCAAAGACACCTCATCTAGATCCTGGCCAAAAGTGACTAAAGTTATTGTGATCGTGAGAACGATGGAAAGCGAAAGCTTCCCTAAAGGAATAGACATAAGGCTCCTCCTGAGGAATGTGGGTTGGGTTTAGAGTGCCTTTTAGTTTTTCCGGATTGTGGGGTATTTGGCGGAAAAAGTAAAGATTTCCAAGGACTAGTCTTGCTCTTCCGGCGTTTGCTCTATTACCTGAGCTCGCGCCACTTTGGTAACCGGAATAAGTGCCTCCGAATCCGAGATGCCTTCGACGTGGCTGGATATCTCATCGGCGTGCGTCCGAAGGTATTCGAAGAAGCGCTCGAATTCCTTTTGCATCGCGTCCATTTTCTCGCGCATGTTAAGAATGATCTCGACGCCTGCAAGATTGACGCCGAGGTCTCGCGTAAGCGAAAGGATTACCTCAAGACGTTCCAGGTCCTCGTCCGTGAAAAGACGGGTGTTGCCCTCTGAGCGGGAAGGCTTGATTAGTCCTTCCCTCTCATACATACGCAGCGTCTGAGGATGCACCTCATATAGCTTTGCAACCACGCTGATCGTGTATGTTTTGAGCCGTTTAGTCATCGCAATCTCAGGTGAGCGGTGAGCGGCGAGCAGTGAGCGGTAGTTAAGAAAGGGTTGCACCCGATTCCAGAGAGATCATGTGAGGAAAAAATGCTTCCGATTTCAAATATAAAGATCAATGTAGTTTCCGTCGTCATACCGCTTACTGCTCACCGCTTACTGCTTACTGCTCACTCCAAGCCCATCGACTTCCTCACGTTCTCCGAATTTACCTTCTCGAACTGCCGTAGGAGTGCTTTGGTCTCCTCGCTTATAACTGTCGGAAGCGTGATCTTCACCTCGACGAACTGATCGCCCCGGATCTCTTTGTTCCTGACGCTTGGAATTCCCTTTCCGCGCAGGCGTATCTTCTGACCGGACTGGGTCCCCGGAGGGATCTTGAGCTTGGTCTTTCCCTCGACGGTCGGGACCTCGATCTTGGCACCCAGTGCGGCCTCGGGCACGCTGATCGGCACTGTCACGTATATGTTGTTCCCGCGCCGCGTGAAGTGCGGATGCGAACCCACATTCGTGATGATGTACAGGTCCCCAGGAGGAGCGCCGAGCCTGCCTCCGTGCCCTTTCTTGGGGATACGGACACGCGAGCCCGTGTCCACTCCCGGCGGGATCCTAACCTTGACCTGTTCTTTCTTCGGGGTAACTCCCTTGCCTTTACATAGCGAACATGGCTGCCGCCGCCGTCCGGTGCCTTCGCAGTCCACACAAGGCTGTGTGAACTGGAGCCTTCCGCCCTGCTTCTGGACCTGTCCTGTGCCGCTGCAGGTGGTGCAGGTCACGACAGGACCGCCCATATCTCCCGCGCCCTGGCAGCGAGAACACTGTTCGGACCTGTTGACGGTCAGATTCGTGGTAAGCCCTGTGACCGCTTCCTCAAACTTGAGCGCAAGAGGGATCTCAATGTCCTGCCCCTTCTTCGGCAATGGTCTCGGCGCTTCCGCCTGTGCCTGTCCGCTTCCTCCGAAGAGATCTGAAAATATGTCCCTGAAACTCGAAGACCCCCCGGGCTCGGTTGTCTTACCCGAAGAAGTACCCGGATCCCAGCTAAAGCCTGAAAAATCAAAGCCGCCCGCTCCAGCACCGGCTCCGGCTCCAAACGGCGAATCCGGATCGAGATTGTCGGCATAGTATCCAAAGCGGTCAAAGACCTTCCGCTTCTTCTCGTCCGATAGGACGTCATAGGCTTCCTGGATCTCTTTGAACTTCTCCTCGGCCGCCTTGTCACCCGGATTGACGTCTGGATGATATTTACGGGCGAGCCTTCGGTAAGCCTTCTTGATCTCTGGCCCTTTGGCGTCCTTGTTCACGCCCAGGAGTTTGTAATAGTCCTTTTTCTTCGCCATCAAGTTGGGCAGGGACGGATGAATGGCCGGCGGTTCACCCGCCGGCCGTCAACCGGAGACCCTGAGCTGTCGCCTATTCGTCCTTGGCTTCTTCTTCTTCGTCCGAAGATTCAGCTTCTTCAGCATCTACGTACTCGGCTTCGATCACATCGTCATCCGAGGAGGATGTCGAGCTGTCGTCACCGCCGGCCGAAGCTGAGGACGCCTGCTCGGCGCTTTCCTCGCCACCTGAAGCGGACTGCTGAGCGTAAAGGACTTCCGCCAGCTTGTGAGACGCGGTCTGCAGAGTTTCGAATGCGTTGTTCATCGCATCGGCGTCGGTGCCCTTGAGGGCTTCCTTCGAATCCGAAATCGCCGACTCGATCTCCGACCTCGAAGCATCGTCCAGCTTGTCCTTGTTCTCGTCAAACGACTTCTCGACGTTGTAAACAAGGCCGTCCAGGCGATTTCGCGCCTCGATCTCGGATTTCTTGGCTTCGTCCTCAGCCGAATGCGATTCCGCATCCTGCATCATCTTGTCGATCTCATCCTTGGAAAGTCCGGAAGATGCAGTGATCGTGATCTTTTGTTCACGTCCGGTGCCCACGTCCTTAGCGGACACATTGACGATTCCGTTCGCGTCGATATCGAACGTGACCTCGACCTGCGGGACGCCGCGGGGAGCGGGCGGAATGCCGACGAGATGGAATTTTCCGAGCGTCTTGTTGTCGGTCGCCATCGGTCGTTCACCCTGCAGAACGTGGACCTCAACTGACGTCTGGTTGTCAGATGCGGTCGAAAATATCTCGCTCTTGCGCGTAGGAATTGTCGTGTTCCTCGGGATCATCTCCGTAAACACTCCGCCGAGCGTCTCGATACCAAGCGTGAGCGGAGTTACGTCGAGAAGAAGGATGTCCTTCTTGTCGCCCGAAAGCACACCAGCCTGAACCGCGGCGCCTACACCTACTACTTCATCAGGATTTACCGATTTGTTGGGTTCTTTGCCGAAGAATTCCTTTACCATCTCCTGGACCTTGGGAATCCTGGTTGACCCGCCGACGAGAACCAGTTCGTCGATGTCCTTTGGTTCGAGACCGGCGTCTTCAAGCGCCTTCTTGACCGGCGGCATAAGACGGCTCAGGACCGGCTCGACAAGGTTCTCAAACTTGGATCGGGTCAGCTTCAGCACAAGGTGCTTAGGACCGCTCTGATCGGCGGTAATGAACGGAAGGTTGATCTCCGTCTCCATCGCGCTAGACAGCTCGATCTTGGCCTTCTCAGCCGCTTCCTTGAGCCTTTGAAGCGCCATCTTGTCAGATGTCAGGTCGATACCCTGGTCTTTCTTGAACTCTTCAATAATCCAGTTGATAAGAATGTCGTCGACATCGTCGCCGCCGAGGTGCGTATCGCCGTTTGTCGATTTAACCTCGACCACGCCTTCGCCCACTTCGAGAACAGAAATGTCGAAGGTTCCGCCGCCGAAGTCGAAAACAGCGATCGTCTCATCAGCTTTCTTGTCGAGACCGTATGCCAGAGCGGCCGCGGTCGGCTCGTTTACGATCCTGGAAACTTCCAGCCCCGCTATCTTCCCGGCATCCTTGGTAGCCT
Organism: Acidobacteriota bacterium; assembly: GCA_003385635.1. Taxonomy (GTDB): domain Bacteria; phylum Acidobacteriota; class Blastocatellia; order Pyrinomonadales; family Pyrinomonadaceae; genus Aridibacter. The sequence goes on from QQUY01000001.1 coordinate 2,499,896, forward strand.
GACGCTGTGCATCGTTAAAGTAGGCAGGAACGGTGATAACAGCTTTCTCTACCTTTTGGCCGAGGTAATCCTCCGCCGATTGCTTCAATTTCTGAAGCACCATCGCGGCAATCTCGGGAGGCGAGTACTGCTTGTCGCCGACTGCTATACGGACATCGCCGTTCGACGCCTTTTCTACTTTGTAAGGCACCTGCGAGATCTCTTCAGAAACCTCGTCGAAGCGCCGCCCCATAAATCTCTTGATCGAATATAGTGTGTTCTCGGGATTGGTCACCGCCTGCCGCTTAGCGACCTGACCGATGAGCCTGTTGCCGTCTTTAGTAAAAGCGACCACAGAAGGGGTCGTTCTTCCACCCTCCGAATTCGTGATCACGACGGGTTCTCCGCCTTCCATGACCGCGACGACCGAATTGGTCGTGCCCAGGTCGATACCTATGATTTTGCTCATTTTAAGTCTCCAATTGTCTTCGAAATCTCGGGCTCAAGGAACCTGCATCCATTGAGATTAAGCCTTTATAAATTTTGAGCCTTGAAAAACTATAAGACTTGAGTGTGATACTGTCAAGTATCCTTGAGCAGACCAATATAAAGTGCCTTCGCGCGCGAATCGCGGAAACATAGTAAACACTTGGAATTCGGATCTATTCGGGAATCTGCACGTCTTCTTCCGACATCAGGCGCGAAACGTGAAAGATGTAGTGAACTCCGGAAGCCGCCGCAAGAATGACCACAAGTGCGTAAACGGTAGGAAGATAGACGCTGTAATCGGAGACCGCTGCAATCAGTATCAGCCCGACCGCAACTACCTGTACGAAGGTACTCAATTTGCCGAGCCACGAAGGCCGGAAATTCCGGAATCCTGTCATTATATTGATCGCTCCAGCCACCGTGACGATGAGGATGTCGCGTCCAATGACTGCCGCAGTCACCCAGAAAGGCACGGGAAGATGCTCTGTGTTAAGTGGAATATTTGGGAGTGTCAGTATGATGAATGCGACGGTCATCAATAGCTTGTCCGCTATAGGGTCCAGAATGGTACCCAAGGCAGATTCCTGGCGGAACCTGCGCGCGATAAAGCCGTCCACGCCGTCCGAAACCCCGGCGGTGATAAATACCAAAAGTGCCCAGCCGCTGTGACCATAAAACAGAAGAATTGCAAAGACAGGTATGAGGGCCATCCGCATAAAAGTGAGGAGATTCGGGATGGTCAGAATGCTGGTGCTCATTGAACAAGTAACGGAGGCGTACGATAGGCCTTACACTGATCGAAGTGTGACAAACGAGATCTCGGGCGGACATTGGTACCGAACGGGCAGAACTACCGTTCCAATCCCACGGGTGATGTAGATCTGAGTATCTTTACGGCGATGGAGCCCGCTTGAAAGCCTCCGCCTGCCTAACGGTTTTCGCTCTTTATCATTCTCCCTTATCTTGATCTGCCCGCCGTGCGTATGGCCGCTGAACATCACATCGACCCCCAATCGTGCGGCTTGACGGATTATCACAGGATTGTGGGCTAGCAGCATCTTCATCTCGTCGGGATACGAACCGTGAAGTGCAGCTTTCAGATCGGTCCGCTTGACCATGTGATCATCTACACCGCACAGCCAGAACGAGACTCCGTTCGAGTTGAACCTGAACCCGGAATTCACGAGCACAGAAATACCCTGAGCCTCAAGTTTCTCCGTTATCAGATCAGGATCGGTCCAATGATCGTGATTTCCAAGACAGGCATAGGTACCGTGTTCCGATTCAAGCTCGCCCAGGACCTCCGCCACCGGATCGACATATTCAGTCTCGTGCGAAACATAATCTCCCGTTAGCAAAAAGAGATCCGGTTCAAGATCGTTGGCGATCTCGACAGCTTTCTCGATATGGGTCAGATCCGTCTGGGGGGAGTGATGAATGTCTGACAGATGGACAAGCCGAAAACCGTCGAGCTTTTTCGGCAGTTTCTCGAGCTCGATCGTTACTTCTTCGACCTCAAGCGACGTCGCCTCGTTGTACTTGTCGAAGGCCGACCTCTTCAAAGCTGTTTTCGAAAGGTTATTTGCCAGCTCTTTAAGGGAGGTCTCGGATCCTGTCGCCAATTTCCTGATATTCGGAGTTTTTGTTCTCTGGGTTCCCAGTATCTTCATAGGCTTTTTGTCTGTGGATGGGAAAAACTCAGGGGGAACAAGTTCAACTATAAGTCGAGATCACAGACCATGTCCAATATTCGCTTAGGCCGTGTTTACGTATCCGTAGCGTTTCCGGTTCATTTGCCAACGCTTGTGACCTGCGCCTCGGACACGCTGAAACCCACTGGTCAATGGTCAATGAACGGCACGCTCCCTGACGGTCGCGTTTCCGCCTTTAGACTCGGAACTCGAAATTCGGAACCCGCCTCACTATTCTCCGAAGATCGGCCAGAAGATCGGAACAAGCAGGATCGCAACGACAAAAACGACGATCGTCAGCGCGACACCTATCTTGACGAAGTCGGTGAATCGATAGCCTCCGGGCGTGTAGACGAGCACGCAGGCAGGTTCCAGCGGCGTCATGAACGAGAAAGACGCGGCATAAGTGATCCCGATCGCAAAAGTCCTCGGGTTCAAGCCGAGAGCGAGGGCTGTCTTTACGGCCACGGGCAGTACTACAAGCGCCGCCGCCTGATTCGACATCGGCTGAGTAAGAAAAACTGTGAGTAGAAAGAATCCCGCAAGCACCGCCGTGGCTCCGAACTGGCCAAAATTCGATTGAACAAGGCCCGCAAGGTACTGGTCGGTTCCCGTGTTCTCCATCGCCACGCCAAAACTCATCATGCAGGCGATCATCACAAGCAGACGAAAGTCGATCAACCCGTAAAGTTCTGAGTATTTCACGGTCCGCGATCCAAGAAGCACGAGGACGCCGATCAGGACCGCAATCGCCAGAGGCACCTCGATACCGGTGACAAGTTTTGAAAGCGAAAGGCCTAGAAACACTGCGAACGCGGTGATCGCCCATTTTCGTTTCTGAGTTCTGATCGTACTTGCCGAAATATCCTCCAGGAGCAATATCTCGTTCTTCTCGAGAAACGGATCGATCCTTTTTAGCTTTCCCTGGACCAGAAGCACGTCGCCAAACTTTAAACGGACGTCGCTCAGTTTGTTAAAGAAAGTCTCACCGGCCCTGTTCAGCGCCAGCACGGTCAGGTCGTAGGTCTGCTTGAACTGCATAGTCGCAAGCGTGTGGCCAACGAGGCTTGAGCCTTTGGTTACCAGAACCTCGAAGAGTTCTACCTCGCCGCTCTCGAGCATGTCATCGTTGAGCTCGAAATCCGCCTTTATCTTCAGCGAAGCATCCTCTTTTACCCTGAGTAGCTGGTCGATGCTTCCTTCCACGATCAAAAGGTCGTTGGCCTGAATTATCTCCTCAGCTTCCGGAATTATCTCGTCTTCCTCGCCTTCTCTGATGATCCCGATGACGTTCAGCCCGAACTGGGCACCGACGTCTGACTCTCTCAACGATTTGCCGACCAGCTTTGACGAGGGAAGCACAAGAACTTCTGAAATGTACTCGCGAATGTTGTATTTCTTCGTGAACTCTTCCTCGCCCCCGCGGCTCGGCAGGAACCTGCGGCCGATGAACAGCATATATGCGAGTCCAAAAACGGCCGTGATGATGCCGACCGGTGTAAGTTCGAAGAGCGAAAACGGTTCATATCCGTAGCGCTGAAAGGCTCCGCTGACCGCAAGATTAGTCGATGTCCCTATAAGTGTCGTGCTTCCTCCAAGGATGGCGCCGAAAGCGAGCGGCATCAGCAGTTTCGAAGGCGGTATCTTTGCCTTCGCAGCAAGACCTATCACGACTGGGACGAACATAGCGGTCGTTGTGGTGTTCTTCAGAACGGCAGCCGAGAAAGCTGCCACGACCATTATCAACGCGGTAAGGAAGAGCTCGTTGTCGCCGGCAATTCGGTAGAGCCTCCTGCCCACCAGATCGACGATCCCCGTCTTCACGAGCCCGCCCGTAAGAACGAACAGTCCTGCAATGGTGACGATAATGTCGTCGCCGAATCCCTGCACTCCCTGTCTCGCTGTCAATACACCGGTCAACACGAGGCAGATCACGAGGATGATGCCTACGACATCGACCGGGATCTTCTCGGTCGCGAACAAGACAAGTGCGACGAAGAGCAGTATTAGTACAATGGCGACCGGAGACATTCCGAGAATGATACAGAAGGAGGGAGATTCTAGGAAGGTGAAAAGCACATGCTTTCGTGGACAAGCAAACCCCAGTTAGATGTCAGATCAATCAACTGTCGCAGTGTGCTGGAGATTTGACCGACATCAGTTGCCCCCTGCTTTAGCTGGGGGACGTTCTGTTGGCAAAGATCTTGACGGGGCTTTAGCCCCAAAATCAACCGGCTAAAGCCGGCCCAGGTTTTAAGCTCGACCGTTATCCCCCCGCTGAAGCGAGGGGCAACTGATGTTTTTCGTTACACCAACGTTAAAGCCTCACAACAAAAAAGAGGCCGCCCTTTCGGACGGCCCCCACTTCACATGTTCTCCCTGCTAAAAGAGCCTTACCGTGTAGGAAACCTTAACCCCTCTTCCCCTCTCTGGAACGATGTCCTTCAGGAAGTTGACGTGATTACGGTAGAGCTTGTCGGTCAGGTTCTGCGCGCCGAACGTGATAATGTGCGCAGTCCTGTCGACTACAAACGTGTATGACCCGTTTACATTGAACAGCGCATAGCCGTCAGTCGAGGTCTCAAGCGGAAAGATCTCGGATTCCCTGCCGCCGACAAATACACCTTCAGGCCTCACACTCAGTCCACCGTACCGAAAATCGACGCCGGCCCTGAATCTTGCAGGCGTGATCCTGGGAGGCGAGAAACCAAAATCCTTGAGCTCGGCGTTCACGATGTCGGCCGCTACGAAGACCCCGAAATTGTCATTGGCGTCGACCTCAAGAGATGCGTCTGCACCGTAGTAACGCGCATCGCCCTGCGTGAAGAACGCGACCGGAAGTCCGTCGTCGACGTCGATGTTGCCGTCGCCGTCGTCATCGAGAGGTGCCTGGAAAATGAAGTCGCTTATGTCGTTATAGAAAAAGCTGCCGTTGAACCGCACGCGTCTCGAATTCTGTCTGAAGCTGAACTCGAAACCGTTCGAACGTTCATTGTCCAAAGTAGTGTCACCGATCTCGAACGTTACCGTACCAATGTGCGGCCCGAAATTGTAGAGCTCTTCAAGTGCAGGTGAACGGAACGATGTTGAGAAGCTCGCGATAAGAGACCCGCCTTCCCAGGGTTCAAAGCGTGCTCCGATCGACCCGGAGAACCCTGTGAAATCCAGCTCCGGAAGCTCGGTGTTTACCGGCTTGTAGCTGTTAGATTCGATCCTTCCTCCGAACTGAAGGGCTACCTTATCGAAACTGAGCTCCTGAAGCACAAACCCGGCAAAGTTGTTCTGCCTTACCCTACCTTCGACCAACGACTCGGCACCGACGGTCTCGAACGAACGGCGGTAGCCTTCGAAACCAAACTGCCCCGAGAGATTCTTGTAATTCCTTTGTCGAAGAACGGCTCTGTAGGAAAAAACGTCATTCTCGAACGTCGTGGCAACCTCGTCCTCCCCGTCCTCGGATTCTATTTCTTCGTGTTGGTAATCAGTGAAATCGACTGTGAACGTACCGGCAGTGATCGGCGAGTCGATATCCCTGAAGCCGCCGCTGAAACGGTAGTTGTTCCGCTGCATTTTGATATCGATCTCTTCCTCGGGGATCGGAGGCAGCTGGTCTGCGAAGATCGATTTCAACTCCTCGATGTCGAAAACGCAGTCGGGCTCGCCCTTGCCCTCATCCTTATGGTGGCCGCCGCCACAGTCCTTGCCGTCATTGATGATGCTCAACAACTCACCTGACTCGAACAAAGGAGCATACGGAATACCGTATCGTCTGCGATCGACCGAAACTGATGCGCGGAAAAATCCATTCTCCCCAAAATATCCGTATTTGGGAGTTACTCCCCACGATCGGCCGCCCGAGTTAGGTATCTTTCCAAGCGGAGTCTCAAAATCGCCTTCGCGAGTGAAGTTCGTGTCGAAATTGAACAGATTGTTGCCCGAACCAACTTCGATGCCGCCTGCGAGTCCGCCCTGCTTGTCAACCGATCCCGCAAAACCCGTAAAATATCCTCGGAATCCCTCGTGTGCCTCGTCTTCATCATCTGAAACCGCATTAACAACGCCGCCGATCGCATTACTTCCGTAGAGAAGCGTTGCCGGCCCCTTGATCACTTCGATACGTTCGAGGCCGAAAGGAGATACAGGCTCACCGTGGTCTCCGGAAGTAGATCCGATAGACCCGTTTCGGATGCCGTCTTGAAGGATCAGGACTCGGTCGCCCTCAAATCCACGGATCGAAGGCCTCGACGTGCCCGAGCTACCAAAGGAACGGTTGCTCACGCCCGCTTCACTCTCGAGCACGTCTCCGAGGCCTATGCTCGCGTTCTTCGCGATGTTTGTAATTCCTACTGAATTGACGGAAGAGAAGGACTCGTAAACTGATTCCTCTTCGCCTGTTGCCGTAACGGTCACCTCGGCGTTGATCGATCTCAAGCTGATGACGAAATCAAGGGTTGATCCGCCGCCCAGAACCCGAACGGGTTGCGCCTTGTCCGCAAATCCCTCGATGTGCGTTACAACCGTATAGCTTCCGGCCGGCACATTTTCGAACGTGTACCTTCCGTCTTCGTCGGTCTCTGTGCTTCTGTTGATCCGGGTGATCTCGACCCGAACCCCGGGGACCGGATCGCCGGTCACATCGGCAGTCACAGTACCACTCAAAGTTGTCGATTGGGCAGATACGGTAATCGCTGAGGCGAGGACAAAAGTGAATATAGCCAAGTATTTAAGCATTTAACCTTCCTTTAGACCTTGAACATACAGGCTTCGTGTGAGTCGTCGTGTCTTTGTTCGATCTGACAGAGCTCTAAAGCCCTAATGGTCCCTTCAAATTTGAAGTTCTCAAAAAAGGTTTAATTCTATACGACTCAAGCGCCGTGACCACCAAAATTTAATGAACTGTTCCTAAACGGGAACGGACGGGGGAAAGGCGGGAATGAATGGTACGGATCGAGGCAATGGCCTTATAGACGCAAAAGACGGTCGCGAAGTATCTTGGATTGTGAGCGGCTTGCCTGGATCTTCTGCCCGTTCTCAAGCTCGACGAGATAGGCGCCGCCCGGCATGGTCGAGGCAGCGGTCAGCATCGACACATTCGCAAGAGCGCCCCTTGAAAGACGTATGAACCTGTCCTCGCCGAGTCGGGTCTCAAGATCTTTCAGTCTGAAATTGATGAGGTACTTTTTGTTCTCTTTTGTCGTGATATGAAGCAGCTCGCCATCGGCGACGACCGAGGCTATCTCATCGACCTTTACAAGAGAGATCTCCTCTCCGGTCTTTACCGGAAGGAACTCCAGCTCACCTGATCCGGCACCTGCGGATTGCCGTATACCTTCGACGGCCTGCCTGTGCTCCGAAGAATCTCCGAGCCTTTCCGCAGCTCGCTTGAGGGTCTGGCCGAGCCGCTCCGGTTCGACAGGCTTAAGGAGATAGTCGACTGCGTTTACCTCAAATGCCTTGATCGCATATTCGTCGAACGCAGTGACGAACGCGATCAGAGGTGTCTCGTCCGCATCGAGTCGCCTGATCACCTCGAAACCTGTCAATTCAGGCATCTCGAGGTCCAAAAACACGAGGTCAGGCGTCTGTTCCCGGATAAGTTTCAATGCCTCTGCTCCGTTTGATGCCTCGGTAATGGTCTCAACCGTTCCGAACTCTTCCAGGAGACTTTTCAAAAACTCCCTCGCGTTTCGCTCGTCTTCCGCGATCAGTACTCTCATATTCTTCCTGCGTATGGCAGATCTTCTACGTTTAGGCCGTCTATAGGCCAATCTCCGCGCCCTTCTTTCGTTCGCGCGATCCGGTTTCAGTACCCGGACTTTCGATCGGCATTTCGATACGTACCACCGAGCCTCCGGTTCTGAACGTGACCTGCAAAGACGCCTCATCACCAAAGTGGTTTACCAGGCGCTCGCGGACATTGCTCAGTCCGATTCCCTCGACCAATTCGTCTTCCGCCCCGCGCCCACCAGATCCCGTATCTGACACCTCGACCAAGAGACGGCCGTCTGCATCTTCCGCGTGCACCTTAACTGTGCCTCCGGCGCCGTTCTTTGCGATCGCATGTTTTACCGAATTTTCAACAAGAGGCTGAATTATCAGCGAGGGAATGCGAACCGTTTCAAGCGTTTCGGGAACATCGAACTCGACCTGAAGCCGATTCTCGAATCTCGCTTTTTCAATGTCAAGGTAGTTTCGGACCAGCGCAAGCTCATCTCCCAAAGGAGTGAACTCGTCTTTGTTTCTGAGCACGCTCCGCAGGAGAGTGGTTAATTTCATAAGTGTCGCAAAGGCTCGGTCCGGCGCAACGCGAATTAAATGGCCGATGGTGGTCAGCGCGTTAAAGAGGAAGTGCGGGTTGATCTGCGATCTGAGTGCCGAAAGCCTCGCTTCAGCGGTCAGCCTGGCAAGTTCCCTCTCCCTCGCCTCACGCTCCTGGCGTTCCTTTTCCACCCTGATCGAATCAATTCGTCTTCCTACGCCAAGCGACAGCTTCTCGAGCATCGCCGCTTCGTCCGAAAGAAGCCTGCGCCCGCCTGGAAAGGATCGGATCTCGATCGAGTAATCCGGTCCGAGATCTGTTTCTATCCTAATCAAAGCCTGTTCGGGCGAATATTCTACAAGGCCGTTCACTTCTGCGGCGCGTGCGCTCGGAAGGGCAACCAGCTCGCATTTAGTAGAAAAGAGTGAATTGAGCCCCGCGACTGTTTTTTTCAGAACCGCCGCCTCATCGTGGTGTGTCTCCATTTCCGAGAGCGCAGAATGAAGAAATGCCTCGTAATCCTGTCGCTTGAGGATTATCCTGTCCACTAACCAGTTGGAGAAGCGCTGAACGAAGGGATAGAAGCACGCCGTCGCTATCCACGTGAGCAGGGTAACGCCGATCGCTATCGGATCGTTCGCGTCCTGGTAGGAACGTAGAGAAACGAACGGTCCGAGAATGAGCACATATGTCGCAAACACCGTCAGGGCGATAAGAAGCAGTGAGAGCGCTCTCTTCAGGTACAGGTCGGCAAAAGCAAACCGGTAATCCTGAATAAGAATGGCGATCACCAGGGGCAGGGAGGATTGGTGGGCGACAAGTTCGATGGGCCACCATCTGTATTCCGAATCCGTGCTCAAATGAAGAGCGGAAAAGGCGAAAACAAGAAGTGCAGTCACAAGGATTGCCCGGTTCTCAATACCTTCCCACGCTCTAAGTAGGAACAGCCCGGCCGCCAGTATCAGGGAACCTGCGCTAAGAACCTGGAATGCGAGTATGGAGGGCGAGACGGCATAAACGGCAGCCGAGTTAAAATGCAGAATTGCGGCGAAGACGCTGAGGCTGTATGCAGAAACGACAAAGGCAGTGGGCAGGCCGTCATTACGTTTGACGGTATGGATCACCGCTGCGGGAAGAAACCCAAGGGCGGAGAGCGATGCCGCCTGCAGATAAGGTGAGATGCTTACGCCATAGAAGTCCCTCCAGGCAAAAGCGACCAGCTCGCTGACATTCCAGACCAGCCCCAGGCAAGCCGTTAGAAGCAGAAGCGTACTCACGCTTCCTGTTCCTGAACGGTGCCGAAACACCATCACGAACAGCATCGCGTAGAGTGAAACCCCGAGGCCGAAGCCCAGTAGGTTTATCAGCAAAGCCGGGTCAAGCTGGTTCATCGTCTACGTTCCGAGTGGCATATCTAACGCGCAATTTCGGTAGATGCCTTTAATTCAAGCTCCTCCGGTCCTGAGCTTTCTCCGACCTCAAGCGGCACTTTCCATTCGAAGCTCTTGATGTAACATACGCCCGTGTTGTCTTTCCGACAATAAAATGCCGTAAACCGGATCCTCAGTTGCTTTTCCCAGCCCTCGAGCGGCGGCAGTTCGAATTTGTACGGCAAGTCCTTCGGGCTGAACCGTTTGCCGCTACCTTCGTCGTCAGTCTCGATATTTACCTCGATCCGGTTCGGCGCCGACGGATTCAAGTGAAAACCTTGAGGAAGGTCCAGATCTATTGATACCTTGATCCCTCTTCCTTTCGTAACTCGGAACTGTTCCCGCTCGATGACAATGGCATTCGAGTGCGGTGCAAAGTCTGTGGTCTCACCTGGTTTCGGAGGCTGAAGCCCCTTGATCATAAGGGTAGAGACTTCAAGAGTCCTAAGATCGGCAACGCGGATCGCGTGGTTGTTGGTGTCGGCGATATAAAGCTTTTGGCCCGCAACGCTGAGGCCTCCAGGCTCGTAAAAGGTCGGAGAGCCACCCTCGGCCTGGCCTTCTTCTCCTGTTCCCAGCAGTGTTTCGACCGAACGCTTCTCCGGATCGAGGATCTTTATCTTGTCATTGTAGGTGTCGGCAATGAGAACCGACTTTCCATAAGATTCGACTGCCAGCGGATGCTGTAGCCTGACGTAATCGCCTTCACCGTCACGGTCTCCGAATGAGAAAAGATCTCCTCCGACCGAGGTGTGAACCGCCTCCTTATCAAGATCGATCTCGCGGATGATGTTCGATTCGCTGTCGGCAACGAACAACCTCTCGTCGATGACAGCAAGCCCGGACGGTTGTGCGAAGTGGGCTTCTTTTACGGGCCCGTCCTTGCGAGACTCCCAGCGGGTTCCGGCAAAAGGCTCGATGTACGGCCGGTCGAGGCTTAGCCTCCAGATCTGATGCGAACCGGCCATTGCGATGTAGAGGTATCTGCCGGCGATCTTGACATCCCAGGGCGACCTCAGGCTGGTCTTTAGAGCATCTCCGCCAAACCCGTTGAAGCCTTCCAAGGTGCCGGTCCCCGCAACGGTCTCGACTTTCTTCCTTTTGAGATCGATCTTGCGGATCAGGTGATTGCCTGTATCTGCGACAAAGAGATGATCGCCGTTTAGCACAAGCCCCTGAGGCTGTCTGAACGAAGCTTGCTGATAATTGCCGTCCGAAGCCGATGCAGACCCGGACCCGATGGTCTCGATGAAATTTCCTACAAGATCCGTGATGACGATCCGGTTGTGGTTCGAGTCAGAGATAAATAGGCGTTTCGATCGTTCATCTGCGAGCACCTTTCCGGGAAACGCAAGCGGCAGAGTTCCGACCTTGGCCTTCTCAAGGGCGAGTTCGATCGGAGATTCGTTGAGTTTACCCAACTTTTTGAACCTGGCGGCGAGTTCCCCGATCGCGGTATTGAAATAGTCGAACTTTCCTTCGCCCGAGACCTGTGCGACGACATAACCATCGGGATCGATCAATACCTGCGTAGGCCAGGCTCTCACGGCGTACGAGTCCCAGATCCTGAAATCTGCGTCATTGACGACAGGATGCTCTATTCCATAGCGAAGTATGATCCGCCTTATGTTCTCCGTCTCTTTCTCATTATCGAACTTCGCGGAGTGAACGCCGATAACGACCAGTTCCTTCGAATACTTTGCTTCCAGCCGTTTCAGGTCCGGAATGATGTGAATGCAGTTGACGCACCCGTACGTCCAGAAATCGAGCAGCACGATCTTGCCGCGCAAACCTTTCAGCGTGAGAGGCTCGTCCGTGTTGAGCCATCCGGAATGCCCGTCGAGCTCGGGTGCTCGCACTTTCTGCGAATGAAGATCAAGATCAGTGCTCAGATCTCGCTCCGCAAATAAAAACGGCGGATGAGATCCGCCGGCGAGTGCTAGAATCAATGCCGTCAAGGTCGTCGGGAACGCTCCCCGAATAGTTCTCCATAGTCTCATATCCTAACGAAACCCGGGCCCGAGGTTCTTTACCAGGTGATTGATCCTTCTTTAGACGTGTCTATCTCAGCCAGGTCTTCTCCCTCGTTGAAGAAGAACAGCTTCATCTGGTCAAAAAGGTAGTCGTGCGCGTCCGGGTTCGAAAGATCGAGACCGAAATGATTGATGATCTGCTTTTGCTTCTCCAGCCATTCCGTCCAACATTCCGCGCATATCTCAGAACCGATCCTCTGGCCCAGATCGGTCGGAATCGGCGCATTTCCAAGCGGCTCGGTCTTCCTGCCGCAGCGCGCGCATTCGAATTTTTCGTTTGAAAACAGTCCCATCGGGTTTCTCCTTAAACTATCGTTTCCTGACAGTCAATTATTCCTCGCTTTCATTGTTCCGCTGCCGTTGACGCAGCTCTCAGGACCTCTTCGTCAGTCGGCCTGAACACGCTCAGAGACTGAACATTGTGGCTCTTCACCTTTCCGTCCTTTCCGACGACAACTACCGCCCGAGCCGAACGCCCGGGGATCCAGGACTTCACGCCGTATCTAGCCACGACGTCCGCGTCAGGATCTGAAAGAAGTCTAAAGGGAAAATCGTACTTGTCGCTGAAATTCTTGTGAGATTCGACAGAATCGGTCGAGATACCGACCACTGTCGCTCCGGTTGCTTTGTAATCGTCCCAGTTATCACGAACCGAGCATAGCTGCTTCGTTCAGACCGGTGTGTCGTCGCCTGGATAGAAAAGCAGCACCACGACTTTTCCCCGATGGTCCGACAGCTTCCATTCGGTTCCTTCCGAATCTTTCAAAGTAAAATCCGGAGCGATTTCATTTAATTCCATTTCCACCTTCCTTCGAATCCTTGATTCTATCGGTTAGAAATCTGCAGGGCAATTGCGGGCGAAATGCCCCGATCAGAACTTGCGGATTAGGACGACGCCCAGAATGATGGCCGCGACTCCGCCCATTCTCGCAAGGGTAACGGGCCGTTCGGGGACCCCGAACATCGCATAATGGTCGATGATCAATGTGAGTACCATCTGCCCGGCAATTATCAGGCTGAATGTAAGAGCGACACCCAGTCTTGGCACAAGTATCACAGTACACGCAACGAAATAGGCTCCGAGGACTCCGCCTGTCCACGCATACCAGGGAACGTTCTTAGCGGTCCAGATGCTTGAAAGCGAATCTGCAGATACGACGATGTAGATCAGAAGCGCCAAACCGCCGACGATGAAGGAAACAAGCGCGACTACCATCGGACTGACGATGAACTCATTCAGCTTGTTGTTTATCGCGGCTTGGGCAGTCCCAGCCATTCCAACGGTAACTGCAAGAAGTATGAAGAAATAATTGGATATCAGGGATCGCATAACTTTAACTCCAGGGAAGTCGGAGACGGTTTTTGTGAACGATGGTGGAAGGTGGATCTAGTTCGGAGTGGCCAAGACCTCAATGTGTTTTCTTATGTTCATGGTCTCACGTGTCAGCTTGACCCTTTCGGACGAGTCAACGAAGCCTTCATCCAGGTAGTCACAATCATTCATATACACCGTGTAATCATGCCTGGCGATCGAATCGAACAGTTCGTATCTCTCGTTTAGCCTGAGCTTCTTATAACACTCCGCCATTATGTTCGGCCTGAACTCGGCAATGATGTCAGATATATTTTCCAAAATGTCCTTGTCATACCCCTCAGTGTCGACTTTTATAAGGGCCAGCTTTGGCAGCCATTCCGCGTGATGTTCTCTCAGATATCTATCTAGATTCCTGCCCTGCACCTTAAGCTCGTAGCGGTGATGATGGTTTTGGTCCTTTATCTGTGAAAGATATCCGCCATTGCAAAAGGACGCGTCCGAGTAATTGAAAACGAATTCACCATCTTCTGTAGTAGCGGCAAATGGCAGCGGCACGATATTGGTCTTATCTGGGTTGAGGCTGGCGTTCTTTTTTAAGATCTCAAAGACATACTGGTTTGGCTCCAGGCCCAGTACAAGCCCCTCCTTGCCTACTGAAAGGCCCATCGGAACGGTAGTGTCCCCGGTATGGGCGCCAATATCGATGATCATACTGCCTCTCGAGGCCAGAGACTGATAGAACCTGATATGGCTGTCGGTCACTTCTTTGGGGCCTTCGAAAGGATGCAGCCACTGAGCGTATTCGACTTGCCCAAGTTCCTTTAACTTGAACTGCTTTACTTCGTACCCGTATTCCTTAAACTTTCGCTTCAGTCGGCGCTCTTCGAGTTTTCTTTTCAGGTAACTCAGCATGAGACGCTCTTCGTATTAGGTAGGGCATTATATGCACATCTTTCCAGAACGGAAAAAATTATTATGCCGGGTATAACGCTTCGTACCGATAAAGGCTGAAAGCTGAAAAATCAACTCGGAAGACCAGAGCGTACTCAAAGGGGCAATCCGGGTGTAGGCTGATGCAGGACCCTCTGCTCTTAAATTCGCGGTTCGCGCGGAATGATTCTCAGTTGAACCGACTCACGAACAACTCTCACAGGGCGGGACCCCCGGCCTTAAAATAATGAACCACGAAGCGACTGAAACAGGTTCAGTCCTCCCCTTCATCGGCTTCTTTGGTTCTAAACCTGTGTTTCCCGTGTTTGTTGTATGTGTATCTTTCCGAGATATCCTTTGGCGCAATTATGTTCGCGAGTTCCCATGTTATGTCCATCTCGACATTCACGGTCGCGGTCGCCATCCTCGACTCCGCCATCATAAGGATGCTTCCATAGAAGACGCACAGGATCCCCACGAGGCCTACGGGCACAGGCATCCACGCGTAATCATTGAGCAGCCCGGCCGCCCCAATCGTGAGACTGGTTAGCACGAACATCAGCAGGCCCGCGTAGAATGAGAACTGCGCTTTTTGGAGTATTCGCGAGCGGGTGGTCACCTTGTCGAGAAGATCGAACACCGCAGCCACTCGCTTTTCATAGAGGACGATCTCCTCTCGTTCGTCGGAAGTGATCAGCTCGGCAAGCCGCTTATCGAGGTCGCGCACTCGATCGATCACCCTCCCAAGCCTGGTAGAGGTAGAAAGCACGAGTGAACCCGTTGCGGAGATAAGAAGGGCCGGCGTGATCATCGCCGTCAGGAATGCGATGGTCGAAGACAGAGACTGTTCGCCATCAGCCGAAAAAGACTGAATAATAAGTACAAGCATAGCCTTTTCCAACACCTCAGGAGCGGGCAAGAAGCCCGAAATTCAAAGGACTTTATGACCGAAAGCAGAGGAACTATAAGAGTTTTGAGCCACGAAAGCAAAGCCCTCGAAGGCAATCCGCTTGGAGATCCTCACAAGCGGAACCTGCCCGTTTATCTCCCGCCCGGATACGACGGAAAGGCTGGAAATAGCTATCCGGTAGTGTTTCTATTGAGCGGATTCACGGGCCGCGGGTCGATGATGCTCAACGAGAGTGCGTTTGCGCCCAACATCGCCGAAAGGCTGGATATTCTCATCGAAAAAAGACAGATAATACCGATGATCGCGGTGCTTCCCGACTGCTTTACGCGTTTCGGCGGCTCGCAGTACATCAACTCCACAGCGACAGGCAGATACGAGGATTATATTACCCTTGAGCTGGTACCTTTCGTCGACGAGAACTTTCGCACGATTCCGGACAGGAGATCCAGGGCCGTGGCGGGCAAGTCTTCCGGGGGCTATGGTGCTTTGATACTGGCGATGCGCCACGCAGAGATGTTCGGATACGCAGCGTCTATCGCGGGAGACTGCTATTTCGAAGTCGGCTACAAACCCGACATCAAGAAAGCGTTCAGGGCGATCGCCGGAGATCCTCTTCGACTTGTCAGGAAATTCTGGGACGAGGAAGAAAGCAAGGGCGGAAACGATTTTGACGGTCTCAATGTGATCGGAATGGCGAGCTGTTATTCTCCCAATCCCGATTCCGACATCGGATTTGACCTTCCCTTTGATCTTGCTACGGGTGAGATACGGGAAGATGTCTGGGCACGCTGGCTGGAGCAAGACCCAGTCCATCTCGCGGAGGATCACGCGGACGCCCTTCGTTCAATTGAGCTTTTGTATATCGAGGCGGGCAAGTCAGACGAGTTCGGGCTGGACATTGGAGCAAGGGTGCTCAGTAAAAGACTTTCCGAGCTTGGGATCAAGCACATACACAAGGAATTTGAAGGCGGCCACTTTAACATCAACCATCGTTACAACTACGCGCTCGAGGCGATCTCGAAGGCGATGGGACGCTAGTTCCAGGTTACGAGTTCCAAGTTCCAAGATTGAGAAATCTAGTTTTGAGCGGCGCTTGCGCTGGAAGACTAGGCCCGGCTTCCGGGTTCCGATTTCGAGTCTTTACAGTTGAACGACCGAGGTGCGGCGGAAACGCGACCGTTAAGGAGCGTGCCTGAGGCTTTAGCCGAACCGGCCATAGAGTTAAGAAGGCGTGAGCCCGGGCGAGTACGGCTTGGCGACATCTTGCGGTTCGTTTCTTAGCTGTTCTTGGCGACTTAGCGGCTTTGCGGGAGCTTTTCTCAACTTTGTGTCGTTGAACGCTGCAAATATCTTAGGCTTCGGGGCTCTGGCAGAGATGAAAAAGAGCAAAGTTCCCCGAAGAAGACTGGATAAGGCCGAAACGCGACCGAGGCAATTTCCAGGTCCTGAGTTCCAAGTTCCGAGTTCCGAGAGATAGAAGCGAACGATGAGCGGCTCTTGGAACCTGGAACTAGGAACTCGGAACGCGGGCAAGCCCGCCGCTAAACAGCTCACCGCTCGCTGATTACTCTCTCCACCTCGGCCTCCATCCTTCCTGTCATCATCAGCCAGGCCATCTTGTAGTCGGAAACAAAAGACCACCCGGGGTACTTAAACGTCGCTGGCTTGTTCTTCTCAATGAAGAAATGCGAGAACCAAGCAAACGCATATCCAACTACGAAACAAAGTGGAATGTACAGGAAGTTGCCGTTTCCGACGAACCACACGAGCATCACCATCCCAAGCAGTGTCCCGACGAAGTGGAAGTATCTGGTCATCGGCTTGCTGTGTTCCAGCACATAGAAATCCCAGAATTCGGAATAATTATCGATTCGCGGCTCACTCATAAACGGAAAGATAGCATAGGACTGAGGACTGAGGACTGAGGACTGAGGACTGAGGACTGAGGACTGAGGACTGAGGACTGAGGACTGAGGACTGAGGACTGAGGACTGAGGACTGAGGAAGGGAAACGGATCGTTCGATCAGAGTCAACCTCTTCTCTCAGTCTTCAGTACTTTCCTCTCAGTACTTCCTATGTCCTCAGTACTTTTCTCTCAGTACTTCTTTTGTCCTCAGTACTTTCCCCTCAGTACTTCTTTTGTTCTCAGTCCTTTCGCCTCAGTACTATTTCAGGCGTCTTTCGTAAACAGCTCGGCGAACCTCTGTTCCGGAGTCGGCGGAACAGATACGAGGCTCATATTCTCTTCAACGTGTGCAAGCGAGCTCATTCCTACCAGCGCCGTCGTAATCCCCGGAGTTGATCTTACGAACTGGATGCTCGTCATCGCATCCGTCGTCGGGTTTCCGAGTACGCCGCGGACGTGCATAGGTACACCCTTTGACAGCTGGCCCTGAAGGATCGAGGCGCTTGCCATGACGGTTATTCCAAGATCCTCAGCCGCTTGGAGCAGCGAGACCGCCCGGCCCTTTGCCGACTGATTCGGAACAAGATATGCCTCCGGCATGGCAAGGTTGTGAGGGAGCTGGACGTACCTGAAGCCGTGTTCGTCACCTCCAACCTGGCTAGCCGTCCTTACGAAACCCTCGAGGGAATGGTAACCCTGGTCGTCCGGAGAGACTCTGAAGCCGTTCCACGTCGCCGCACCATACGAACCGATCTTTTTCTCGTCTCTCAACTCCTCAAGCTTCTCGAAGGCGCTCGCCATCCGCGCTTCGAAAGTGTACCGGTCGACAGCCCCGAGCTGAGCTTCTGGATTGTGGATGTAGAACAGATCGACCGAATCGATCCCTAAGTTCCGGAGTGACTGTTCGACCTGCGATTCAAGGTAGTCTGGAGCAATGCAGTGGCTGCCTCCGACCAGGTCGTCCCTGGCCGCGATCCCCTTCGAGACAAACTCCTCTTCGAAGTACTTACCGACATCGGATTCCGGCTCGCTATCGAAAGGAAGATATCCTCCTTTGGTCGAAACAAAGATCTCATCGCGACCGAACTCCCCCGAAAGTTCTTTCAGGGCATTCCCGATGCTTCTCTCGCTCCGCTGAAAACGGTAGTTGGCAGCGGTATCGATCACATTCCCGCCTTTTCGTACGTATGCGGACACCGTATCCTTGTAACGCACGTCCGTCTCATCGTCCCAGTTGCCAAGATACGTTCCGATTCCGACCGAAGCGAGCTTAATGCCGTTCACATCCCGGTAGAAACCCTCGGCATTCGCATATCTCGCCGCAAACTTTCCCGTACCTGCTCCTGTCGCAACCCCGGACTTCATACGTTCTCTCCCGTCAGGACTTCACGTACGACTTCACACACCTCGACCAGCCCTCTTGAATCTACTTCGGTGAAATCGTGAAGAAGATTGCTATCAATATCCAGCACGCCTTTTGGCTTTTTCGGCTTTCCATAGACCGGGACAACGATCTCTGATCGAGAATCTGCACTACAGGCGATATGACCGGGAAACTCGTCGACGTTCGGAATTATCAGTGTTTCGGCTTTCTCAAAAGCCGTGCCGACGACACCTTTGCCGACCTCTATACGAGTGCACGCGACCGGCCCCTGAAAGGGTCCAAGCACTAGTTCACCTTTTTTCAGCAGGTAGAATCCGATCCACAGGAATCCGAATGCTTCCTTCAATGCGGCGGCGATGTTCGCCAGATTCGCCGTTACATCCGGCTCTCCCTTTACAAGATCGCGCAATTGAGGGACGAGTTCTGAGTAGATCTGGTCTCGCGGCGCTCCGCGTGTGAATGAGATTGTTTCAGCCATAGCGGAGAGTCTAGCAGAATCGTTCCTGTTGCCGCATCCCGCTGTCTTTGCGAAGCCGGACTTTAATCTGTAGTTTTGAACTGATGTTGGAAAACGAACTGAACGCCGCGGTCTCGCTCGCGAAGGAAGCGGGCGCGGCAATAATGAAGATCTATGACGAGGGATTCGAGATCGAAGAGAAGCAGATCACGGACTCCTACTCCGAACCCGTAACCGTAGCCGACAAGACCGCAAGCCGGATAATAGTAGACGGGCTGGCAGCACAGTTTAAGGACGACGCCATTCTCTCCGAGGAGGAGCCTGACAACGTAGAAAGAAGATTGTCTTCCTCAAGGGTCTGGATAATAGACCCGCTCGACGGCACCCAGGGATTCACGGAAAAAATGGGTGATTTCGCCGTCCAGATCGGCCTCGTGATCGACGGCGTTCCGAGCGTAGGCGTCGTTTTTCAGCCTATCGGATCGCGCATGTTCTACGCTTCGAAAGGCAGCGGCGCTTTCCTTTCAGAGAATGGAGACGAGGCTCGGGCTCTTACGGTGTCGGGGAAAGAGGACTTCAAGGAAATGACGATCGCGGTCAGCCGCTCACACAGGAGTCCGAAGATGAACAGGATCTTCGAACATTATGGATTCGCGGATGAGTTCAGGCACGGCTCGGTCGGCCTGAAGATAGGCTTTCTTGCCCGCCAGATGGCCGACATCTATATACATCTTTCGCCGTACACTAAATTCTGGGACACTGCTGCACCGCAGGTCATCCTGGAGGAGGCCGGCGGACTGTTGACGGATATCTTTGGAGAAAAGATCGACTACACGCTTGAAGATGTAAGGAACCACAACGGGATCCTGTCTACAAACGGCGTATCGAAGGACGCGGCAGTCGCGCACCTAAAACCGCTTCTTGCCGAGTTCGGCCGCTCCCGCTACAGGAGTTAAACCACAGAAAGCACTGAGAGCGCAGGGAGTTAGAAAACATACTTCTTTCTCTCTGCGCTCTCAGTGCTCTCTGTGGTAAAAACCGCTTCGCGTTAGAACTTCAATCTAGCTCCGATCTGAGCCTGCCTCGGTTCACCGAAGCCGGCGCTGACAGTGCCGTCGAAGTTGAAGGTCAGGGGTCTCGGAAGACTCCTCTGGTTCCGGTTGTTGAACAAGTTGAAAGCCTCAAAGATCCCTTCCAACTCAACTCTCTCGCCAAACTTGAAGGTCTTCGACGCACGGAAATCGAACGTGAAGAATGCGTTGTCCAATCTCAGGGTGTTCCTTTTGATTATGTTCGGGAACGTGCCTCGGTCGACCGCCGAGATCGGCGATTCCGAACGATACTGGACGATAGGCGAAAGAGTGATGTCATAGGGCAATGCGAACGTGGCAAATGCATTGAACCTGTGCCGCTGGTCACGATCTGACCAGTTGTACTCCGCATCCAGATCGCGAGGATCCGCGTAGCGGAATGTAAACGGATCGCGCTCGTTATCGTCATCCGACTTGTCCCACGAAAGCAGGTAATTTGCCTGGAACTGGAAGTTGCTCGAGAAACGCTTGTTCAAGGTGAAAGTCAGCCCCTGGAAGAACGACCTTGCCGTACTCTCCGTTGACCTTATCTCGCCCACTCCCGACCCATCGGGACGTTCGAAGATCGCAACACCGTCATAAAGCCTCGGATCGTTGCGGTTGATAAAGCGAGTCAGACGGTCCGACTTGGCGAGGTTGTATGCGACCAAAAGCGTCGTGTCTTCAAACACTTCCCGTTCGACCGAGACGCTGAACTGTACCGTACGCGGATTCTTAAAGTCCCTCTCGAAGACCGCGACACCCGGATTAAACGGAACGAATCCCGCCGTCGGAACGATCCCCGGATACGCGGGGCACCCGTTCGGCCCTCCGCCTCCAAGGTCATCGTCCGGCTGACAAAGGAAATTTGCAAAGAAAATGTTTCCGGCGATCACACCGTCTGTGTTCCTTGGACCTGCGACCACGAGACCCGGGATCCTCGCATAATAAAGTCCGAATCCAGCGCGGATAGCCGTCTTTCCGTCATCTCCCGGCGACCAGGACATTGCGACTCGCGGTGCGAATCCGTCCGTGAAATCCGGGATGCTTCCGTCAGACGGGAAGTTCGGGTCAGACAAGAACTGGCCGTATCTCGTTTCGGACGGCGGGGTTATGGTATCCGGCTGATACTGACCTTCCCATCGGAAACCGAAGTTGAACGTCAGATTCGGATTCGGGTTCCAGGTGTCCTGAACATAGAGTCCCGGCTCGATGGTGCTGTAAGCCTGGGTTCCCGCCTCTTCGACCGTACGGTTGCCGATAGGGGCAAACTGAAGATAAAGCGCGAGCGCATCAGCGTTGACTCCGTCGATGTAGTCGATGAATCCATCGATCGCGTCTTCGATCGTTCCCGCCGCAAAGATGTACCTTCCGCGTGCGAAACCGATAAAGGTCTGTGAAACACGGGTGCGGTTGATGTCTGCTCCGAACTTCAGAATGTGGTTTCCGGTAACGTAGGTTATGTTGTCGGTAAACTGGAAACGAACGTCGTCTGAAGGCACTGGCAGGAAGAAGGGCCTGCCGAACCGGTAGGAGATAGATCCGTCAAATGTTCCGATCGTCGTGTCCGGAAGGTCCGGCCCGTCGTAAAAACGCGGCCTCTCTTCTTTGGCCCACTGGAATCGGAATTCGTTCAATAGAGTCGTCGTGAACGTGGTCACCAACTGCGTGATGAAAGCATTGGAATTGTCCGTCTCACGCCCATTCGCGCTGTAGCCCCAGGTCGGTACATCGAACGTTCCGTTTATCTGCTCGGCCCGGCTGTAGTTATGCCTAAACGTGAGCAGGTTCGTGTTGTTGATGTTGATATCAACCTTACCGAGAAGGACGTCGGCGTCGTTCGTACGGTCGATGATCCTCTCCTCATTAGGAGAGCCGAACCTGTCCGCGAAAATGTCGACGAGTATAGGATCAATGCTGTTCGGCTTGCTGCTTTCTCCGTCGTTCCTCTCGTATGCGAAGAAGAAGAATGCCTTGTCCTTTGCTATCGGTCCTCCGAGATTTCCGCCAAATTGATAGTTCCGCGAATCCTCGATCGGAAGCCCAGCTTCAACGGCATCCGGGTTCTGGCCTGAAAGCGCATCGTTTCGGAAAAAAATAAAGGCTGATCCGTTGAACTGATTGGTGCCCGATTTCGTCACCGCGTTGATGAAACCGCCGGAGCTGCGACCGAATTCGGCCGAGGCGCCGACAGGGACCACCTGAAACTCCTGTATCGACTCGAGACTGACGGTAAATGCCGGCCTTTGTCCGCCGCGCTGTTCACCAAAGAACGGGTTGTTCGCGTCGGCACCGTCGATCGAGAAGTTATTCTGAATTCCTTTCTGGCCGTTGATCGTGATCTCGTCACCGTCCGGACCCTGCACGATGGAGACCCCGGGAGTCAGCTGGACAAATCGCGAGAAATCTCGCCTGTTGATCGGAAGGTTCTCGACCGAACGCTCGTTGATCTGAGTAGAGAGTTCTGTCTCTGCGACCTCAACAGGAGGGCCCGTCGCCTCAGTCACGTCGACCGTGACATTTGCACCTGCCGCGGACAGCTCGATCCGCAGCGACTGGGTCTGACCGATCGTCACCTTGAGGTTATCGACCGAAAAATCAGCAAAACCCTGCGCCGTTGCCCGGAGCGTGTATGTTCCCAGCGGGAGCAGCGGCGCGGTAAAAAAACCGTCCGAGTTGCTCGTGACGGTTCTTGTAAATCCGGTCGCTGTGTTCGTAACTGTAACCGACGCACCCGGCACTACCGCACCGGCCTGGTCGTAAACGGTTCCTTGAATGAGTCCGGTCGTCGCCTGTGACTGGGCTGCGACGACCGTGCTAAAGATGAACAAAAAGGCGGTAACCACCAAGACGCTCTGAATTCTTTTCATCATTCTCTTCCTTTTCGAAAATAGATTAAGAGTCAACGGCCTGAGTGCAGTGCACTTGCGGCTGAGTAGTGAATGTCCCGACCGCGGGTGAAGCTTTGTTGGGGGACTGACCTGAGCTTGATTGGCAGGAAATCTATCACATTTCCCGAAACCATCAAAACCTTTTGTCAATTAACGGTAAGATCGGTCCCGATCCGGGGGCCTAGCGGAGGATCGAGTTCCTCACGACGCTGAAAAACGCCCAGTCGGGGAGCAGCTTTCTGAGCGTCAGGATAAGCCTGGCGTTCGGCGCGTAGCGCATCTTCCACGAATCGTCGTTCACTGCGGTGTAGATCGCTTCGGCGACTATCGCCGGGCCCGGCGCCTCGGCACCCGCTTTCTCGAGTCTTGGCATCGCTTTCTCAAGCAAAGGATCGTAGCCCTTAAGATCGTCTCGCCTCGCGATCGTCATCGACCTTCCGTAAAAGTCTGTCTTGATCGCGCCCGGTTCGATGATCTTGACCTTTATGCCGAGCGGGCGAAGCTCATAATGCAAAGATTCACTGAAACCCTCGACAGCCCATTTCGTGGCATTGTAAAGGCTGTAGAAAGGAAAGGTGACCCTTCCTCCCATCGAGGCCACGTTTACGATCGTTCCCCGTTTCTGCTCCCTGAAATACGGCAGGATCTCGCGGCAGACATTCATCAGGCCGAAAACGTTGGTTTCGAACTGTTCCCGTATCTCATCCTCCGATGCCGCTTCGAAGGGTCCGACAAGACCGTAGCCGGCATTGTTCACGACCGCGTCGATACGCCCGAATTTCTCCACGGTAGTTGCGATCGCTTCTCTAACTGAGTCCTTATCTGTGACGTCAAGCCGGACAAGTTCTACATCGACGACGTCCTTTAGGTCCTCTTCCTTTACGGGAGAACGCATCGTGGCGGCGACCCTCCACTCTTTGCTTTGGAACAGCCGTACCGTCTCTTTGCCTATTCCGCTCGAGGCTCCGGTAATGAGCATTACTTTTGACATAGCGGCATTCTAGGCGACTTTACGGTCTAATGCACCGAACTTATCCTGGTTAGGAATCTGGTGCTTCCTGGCGGCCCTTTTCGGCTTGGGCGCTTTGCCGGAAGATCCGCAAAGCTGACCAGCACCCTATTCATATCTCAACGCCTCAATCGGATTCAGACGGCTCGCCCGGATCGCGGGCATTACACCTGCCAGGAACGCGATGACGCAAACCAAAAGCAGGACGACGCCAAGCGCGAGCGGTTTGAACGCAAACAGGCTGAACCCTTCGAAAGATTCGAGATATGTGCTTGAAAGGAAGGCGTTTGCCGCTGTCCCTACCCCTACGGCCGAAACGATCCCGAGCATCGCACCCCAGAAACCGATGAGGACCGATTCAAGTGCAAAAAGAAGAAAGACCCTGAACCTGCCCATCCCGAGCGCCTTTTGCAGGCCGATCTCCTTCGTCCGCTCCATAACGGCGATCACAAGCGTATTGATGATCCCGAACGAAGCAGCGAGAAGAGCCACAAGAGCGAATAGGTTCAGTCCCACCTGCAGGATCCCTATCGCGTCGTAGGTGCGCTTTTCGATATCCTCGATACCCATTGCCACGAAACCCTTTTCTTCAAGCTTCTCCTTTGTGGAACCGACCAATTCATCGTCAGCGCGCTCAAGCTGGACCGTGAAATTCTGGAAGTTGTTGTAATTGGGAGATTCCGCATTCTGTTCGTCATAGATCGATCGAGCAGTATCCGCATCCACAAAAGCGTTGGTGTTCGAGATCATTCCCTTGGTCGCAACTCCAACGACCTTCAGGTCGCGAGTCTTTAGATCCCTTTCCTGGCCCGCCCTGTAGGCGATCGTGGCATCCTGCCCGACCAGATTCTGGACATTCTCATCAAAAGCGCGCGCAAGGTGGATCGGAAGAATGATCTGGTTCGAACCGTCGAACATTTCACCGACCTCAAGCTTCTGCACGAGCCCTTCAGAAAGCATTCCGAGCCCGACCGTGTATTTCTTTCCTCCGCCGACTGTAATGTACTCAGCGCTCATTCTGAATGCCGGCGTGATCGAGCGAACCTCGGGAAGGTCTGATTCGAGGCCTTTGATCTGCTCGAGAGAGACCATTACCGAATTCGGATCGATCTCGTTTCCCCGCTCGTCGACGGATGTTTCCTTGTACTCGACGGGCCCGGTGTTGTTTATCTGTTCTTCCATCTCCTGTGGAAATTTCTTCCGGACAAAAAGGATGCGGTCGCCTTCAAATGTCTTTACCTGAAGCTCGACGTAGTTACGAAGACCGTCCCCGATGCCGTTGGTCATACATAGCGTGAAAGCTCCCACAAAGATCGCCATCACCGTCAGGAATGTCCGCAGCTTTGCCCTTAAGAGGTTGCGGTTTGCCGTACGTGCAAGGTCCCAAAGTCTCATATCCTATTGTTCCCTTCCCGCGAATAATTCGGCCGGCACCGGTTCAACGCCTCTCACGCGGCCGTCTTTCAGATCGATCGTCCGTCCGCATTTCCGTGCCAGGTCTTCGTCGTGAGTCACGATTACGACCGTGATGCCGTTCTCGCGGTTGAGATCCAGAAGAAGATCTTCGATCGTCCGGCTCGTCTTCGAATCCAGGTTTCCCGTAGGTTCGTCCGCAAACACTACATCCGGATCTCCGACGATCGCACGCGCGATGCATACCCTCTGTTTTTCTCCTCCAGAAAGGTCTTTCGCACGCTTTTCTGACTTGTCGCCAAGCCCGACAGATTCAAGGGCTTCAAGAGCCCTCGGCTTCAGATCCTTCTCCGACGCTCCCCGGATCCGCATCGGCAGGACGACGTTCTCATAAACCGTTTCGCGGCCGTTCAGAAAGAACTGCTGAAAGACAAAACCGAATTTTTCGTTTCGCAGCCGGTCGCGCTGCTTCTCTGACATGCGGGAGTAGTCCCTTCCTTCGAACGAGACCGAGCCCGACGTAGGCTCGTCTAGACACGCAAGCAGGTGCATCAATGTCGATTTCCCGCTTCCCGACTTGCCAACGATCGCGACGCTCTCGCCCTTCTTGATCGTGATTTCGATCCCTTTCAGGACCTCATAATCTATGGCGTCGCTCGTGAAAGTCCTGCAAAGTCCCTGTGTTTCCAACATATTGAGTGCTTCTCCGGAAATTCTGCTCGGTCGTTTCTACGAATCTTCCCGAGGAATATGTTGCATTAAATTGTTTACGAGAGTTCGGATTCGGCTATGGATCGCTGGCCAGCGGTTTGGGCTTGCCTGTGAGGCTGATGATAGACTGCAATCATGAAATTCCTCCACATCGCGGATGTTCATCTGGGCTGTACCAGGTATCACCTGGAAGAAAGCCAGAGGGATTTCTTTGAGGCCTGGATCGACGTCCTCGAACGATATGCGATCGGCGAGAAAGTCGATTTTGTCGTTATGTGCGGCGACTTCTTTCACAAACGAAGTGTGCCTCCAGAAACGATGAATTACGCCTTTGAAGGCCTTTCAAGGTTGAAAGCGGAAGACATACCTGTTGTCAGCATCGAGGGAAATCACGATCAGAAGCACCGCGACAGCGAGTACAGCTGGCTGAGGTCACTCGCCGACTGGGACCTTGTTTATCTCCTAGAGCCGACGATGGTCGAAGGAAAGCTCGGATACGTCCCGTGGGACAAGGAAACGAAGCGCGGCGGTTTCATCGACATCGGCCGGGCCCGGATCTACGGATCTGACTGGTTTGGGGCGGCGGCAAACGCAGCGATACCACAGCTTGTCCGACAGATCGAGAAGAACAGAAAAGAAGGCGCCTTTCATATCCTGCTTCTGCATACTGATGTCGAGGGTCACGAGACTCATCCGATCCCGGCTCTCAGCCGCGAGAAACTCGAGGAATTGCGCGCTGTTACGGAATACGTCGGTCTCGGTCACACACACAAGTGTTTCGAGATAGATAACTGGGTGTTCAATCCCGGCTCGCTCGAGATCACGAACATCGTGGAGTACTCAGAAAAGCGGGGAGCCTGGCTGGTCGAGGTCGATGAGTCGAACGCCATTTCCGCAAGGCACATTGAGGAGTACGTCCAGCGTCCGTTCCAAAGGCTTACGTTCGACGTTTCGAGGATGGAGCAGCCCGATCAGGTCTCGAAGGGCGTTCTCAACCTCGTAAAAACACAAGGGCATCGCTTCGATGGAAAAGAAGGAGAACGGAGGCCGATCATCGAGATCACGCTTACAGGCCACCTGGGATTCCCTGCTTCGGAGCTCGAATTGAAGAAGATCCGGGACAAATCGCGCGAGATCTCGGGAGCATTGCATGTCAGATTAAAGAACCACAGCGTGCCGATCGAACTCGCTTCCGCAGCCGGTTTAGAAGAGGGTGTGCCAAGAGATAAGCTGGAACGGCGCGTCATAGAGGACCTTATCTACCGTGACAAAAGGTTCAACAAGAGAACCGAGTCGATCGCGGAAGCGGTGATCGGCGCCAAGAATATGGTCTTGAGCGACGACGAGCCTGAGAAGATCGCGGACTTCATCGCGATCAAATCGAGCGATGAAGCTGATCAGAAAGCAGCGTAGGAATGTCTGAAGAATCACAAAAAGTCCTGGGTATACGTCATCTGCCTATTTTCCCCCTTCCGCTGGTACTGATGCCGTTCGAGATCCTCCCACTGCACATCTTCGAGGACCGTTACAAGAAGATGCTCGAAGACATTGCCGTCGACAAAAATATGTTCGGGATCTCGCTTCTGGAGGCTGACCAGGAGGTTGCCGACAAGCCAAAGGCGGGAAGCACAGGATGTGTCGCTGAGATCAGAGAGTCACACCTTCTGGAGGACGGCCGCTCGAATATTCTTACGACCGGCGTCATCCGCTACCGGATCGAGAGGTACATCGAGTCCCCGGATCCGTACCTTGTTGCCGAGGTGGAGTTCTTTGAAGACGAGGAAGAGACAGCGACAGACGTAGAACCGCTCGCCGACGAGGTATTCGAACTTTTCAAACGGGTTGCCGAAGCGGCTCACAAGATAAGCGGTCAGCAAGGTGATTTCCCGGAAATCCCAAAGGCGGAACCGGAACAACTCTCTTTCCTTGTCTCCGCAGCGTTCAACCTCGACAACACTATCAAGTACCGAATGCTTGAAATGCGAAGAACGTCCGAGAGGCTTTCGCACCTCAAGGACGTTCTTTCAAAATCAGTGGACCAGGTTGAGGAAACCGCCAAGATCAACAGGGTCTCGAGAACCAATGGCCACGTCAACAAGAAGATAGATATCGACTAAATCTCGCCCGAATCCTCCTCGCCCTCGCTGGCAGGCTCATCGCCCTGTGCCGGATCGTCTACGATCGGCGGCGGAGGCGTCTTGAGATTCTCCTGGAAAAAGTAGATCACTTTCTGATCGTACGAATCTGCTTTGTCCGGTGAAACATTAACCAGGTCGACTCCTGATGCGGTAAGGTCTGTGAATGACTGTACCTTTGTGTCCGAAGGGAAGCATCCCGCCATCGAGTCGGTCGACTGTTTGAGCCCCGGAACATCCTGACCGGAGAGCAGAAGCGCCCGTCTGTCTTTGACCGTTCGCGCCACCTCGCAAACAGACTGCCTTTCGTAGCAACTGCCGGCGTAATAGATGTAAGTGGCGTTCCTTGCCATGCTTGAAGTAACGGAGCTTAGGAACGGATACCTTTTCGCGACGACCGTATCGATGAGGTCGTCGGACTGCTGAGGGACGGAATCGAGCACTACTGCCCTCACGCTCTGGTCCTTTGAAGATGTTGCAAGCGCGGCAAGAGCACCCATCTCAACCCCGTAAATACCAATGTCTTCGCCTACTAGATTGTCACGGTTTGCGTCTCTTAGACTTCGAAGGTAATCGATAGCTGCAAGCGTGTCATTCACTTCGCATCCGCCGAAAGAAGTCGATTGAACAGGCGGGTTCTGGCCGTGGCCCCTCTGGTCGGGCATTAGCACCGTAAAATCCGTCGCCTCGCTAAGTTTTACGCCCAGGTTGAGAACGTAGGACCGGTCAGCTCCGTACTTGTGCAGAAGAATCACCGCCGGATAGTCTTTTCTCCCACGCAAGAGCCATCCCCTGGAACTCGAGCCGTCGCGGTTCTGCCAGGTCTCTTCTGTGACCTGGGCTGCGTGCGAACTCAGCCGGCCGTATACTTCAGGAGTAACGAGATATTCGTTTCTGGGAGGAGTCGATGTGGAGTGAACCAGCCAGACCGACGCACCCATTACGAGTACAACGATGGAAACGGCCACCGGCAGAAACAGGCGGACAACACTCTTTACGAGTCGGGTAACTTTATACATAACGGTAGTTTCGGAATTCTTGAGACCGGAAACGGCCTTGTCTGCGAGGGTGAAACAACTTGTAATGTTTTGAGGGAGTCGAACTCTGAAAGCGCCCTGGAAAGACCTTTCGGCGAGTCATCTAAAATGCTACCATAATCGGAGTCCCTATAGGAAGGCTTTTGATCTTATGAGAACTTTCGCGTCCGCCTTTATCCTTTTCATTCTCGCACTTAGCTCTGTTTCATACGGTCAGGTTGCGGCCAATTCTGGGGCTTCATCGGAACGCACTGATAATCCGGAAAAGAACTTCTTTCCCGTCGGCGACCTGAAAGAAGGAATGAGAGGAACGGCACGAACGGTATTCAGCGGATCAAGATCCGAGGAGTTCAACGTCGAGATCCTGGGCGTTTTGCCGGGTTGGATAGGTCCGAAACAGGATCTGATCGTCGGCAGGATCTCAGGTGGACAGGCCGACAGGACAAAGGTTTTTGCAGGGATGAGCGGCTCTCCGGTGTACATTGACGGCAAGCTGGTCGGAGCGATTTCATACTCTTTTCCTTTCGCTACAGAAGCGATCTGCGGGATCACTCCGATCGAGCAGATGATCTCGATATTCGAGCAGGAGAAAGGCGGAAAAGCGAGTTCTTCGAGTCCCAAGACGTTCTCCTTCGCAGAACTTGCAGCGAGCGAATGGCTGCCTGATCTTGCAGACGGCTCTGCCTTGTCGCAAGCGAACACCGTTAGCGGTAGCTCATCGAATCCGCTTGGGGCTGCCGTCAGCCAGACCTTCCGACCAATATCGGTTCCGGTATCGTTTTCCGGTATCTCTCAAGCCACACTCAACCGGTTTGCGCCTCAGCTTCTGAAAGCCGGACTGCTTCCTGTTTCGGCTCCGGTCGGTGCGGCAAGAACGATGGAGATGAAAGAGGCTGACGAGAATACCCTCCTCGGCGGCGACTCGGTCGTGATCCATCTGACGACAGGCGACATTTCGATGGCCGCGAGCGGAACCGTCACGCTTCGCGACGGAAACAAGATCTACGCATTTGGCCACCCTTTCCTCGCGGCCGGAGCCTCGTCGCTTCCGATGTCAGAGTCTCATGTCGTGACCGTCGTCCCGAACATCAATAACTCGTTCAAGCTGGCTGTGCCCGACGGAATGGTCGGAAGAATGACTCAGGACAGAAATACTGGCGTCTTTGGAGAGCTGGGCCAGGCTCCGAAAATGATCCCTGTCAGGATCAATCTACGTACAAGCCGAAACAAGCTCGAGACGCTTGAGTTTTCGATCGCCAATGACGAACTGCTTAGCCCCTTGCTGGTGAATATGGCTTTGATCAACACGATCATGGCATATGAACGGGGCCTGGGAGACCTGACGATCGAAGTGAATGGCAAGGTGAATCTCAATGGCCACGATCCTGTAAATATGAAAGGGCGTTTTGGCGGCCCGATGGCCGTCAGGCTCGCCGCGGGAACGGTTGTTGTCCCGGTCGGCAACCTGCTGGTCAGCCGCTTTGATAATCTTTCGATAAAGGGAATAGAAGTGGACCTCTCCCTGACCGAAGGAAATAAAGTAGCGGCTCTTGAGAGGATAGAGGTTGACCGGACCGAGGCAAGAGCGGGAGAGACGATCAACATCCAGGCTTTCGTTCGCGGAGATTCCGGACGCGTATTCACGCAACAGATTCCGTTTACGATCCCGAAAGGGACACCGGAAGGCAGCTTGACGATCGAAGTCGGCGACGGTGCCAAGCTTCAGGAGAAATCAGCCTCGAAGAAGTTTGTTCCCGACACGCTCGCCGAACTGATCGGAAAGATCAACGAAGTCAAAAAGAACGACAGGCTATACGTTCAGTCTTACAGGACTACGAAGGGGGCGATCGTCGGATCGAATGAGATGCCCAACCTGCCTCCGTCCGTTCTCGCGACAATGAACAACAACCGTTCGGCTGGCGGCTTCAAGCCGACCGTTGAAACGCTTGTTTCAGAAGTTGAGGTGGCCCCGGCCGAATTCATAGTTACGGGCCAGCAGAGCATTAAAATTCAGATAATTCGGTGAGCGGTGAGCCGTTTAGCGGCGGGCTTGCCCGCTTTTGAGAGCGGTGAGCGGAAGATAGGTGATGGCCAATCTAATTTCCAGATCGCTATTCGTTCCGCGCACGCATTCATGCGTGGGCGGCTATTTCGCTAATTTCCTACCCGTAAACGGGTACGCTAAACGATCGCGGTTTGTGGCGCGCCGCTCACAGCTTACCGCTCACTGCTTACTGCTTACTGCTCACTGCTTACCGCTCACTGCTTGCTGCCTACTGCTCACTGCTCACTGCTCACTAGATTATGAACTCTGACCTGGAAGCTCTTTTGAAAGCCGCTCACTATGCCGCGCGGCAACACAAAGACCAAAAAAGAAAAGGTGCCAATGCTGAGCCTTACATAGTTCATCCACTTGAGGTCGCAAAACTGCTGTCCACGATCGGCGGGGTCGACGATCCGGATGTCCTGATCGCCGCGATTCTTCACGACACGATCGAAGATACTGACGCATCTGAAAACGATATCGCCAAGATATTCGGCGAGCGCGTTTGTTCAATCGTGATGGAGGTGACGGACGACAAGTCGCTTCCGAAACAGCGCCGAAAAGAGCTTCAGGAAGAACATGCCCCTCATCTTTCGCACGAAGCAAAACAGCTGAAGATGTGCGACAAGATCAGCAACATTTCGGATATCGTCAGCAATCCTCCGGCGGATTGGGATTTGGAAAGGAAACTGGAGTACGTGGAATGGGGCGAACGCGTTTTTGCGGGACTGCGCGGAGCCAACGGAAAACTAGAAAAGCATTTTGACGAACTCGTCGAACGTGCAAAACGCGATCTGATCTAACCGGAACGCAATTCGGAAGCCGGAGCGCCAGCGACGGGCATAATCGGAGCGCCAGCGACGGGCATAATCGGAGCGCCAGCGACGGGCATAATCGGAGCGCCAGCGACGGGCATAATCGGAGCGCCAGCGACGGGCATAATCGGAGCGCAGGCGTCCCGCCTGCAATGAGCCGCTCGCGGCTCGAAGGAACTCGGTCAGTTCGGTCGCTTCTGGATTACAAACTACCTGAGTTTTTCTTACTTCGTGCCTCCTTCGTGCCTCCTTCGTGCCCTTGGTGGTCAGTTCTTCTTACCTTCTAGCAGCCTGAAGAATTACTACCTCAAAGTACACAAAGGTTTTCGCAAAGGTCACGAAGGCGTCGTAGTTTCCCGTTCTTCAATCTTAACCCTGAGCGCATGCTATGCAGGCGGGACACCTGCGTTCCCGTCCCTTTCCCCTTCGACCCACACCTCGCCGTCGGCGTAGACCTCTTTTTTCCAGATCGGAACGGTCCGTTTCAACTCCTTTATCAGCCACTCGCAGGCTTCGAAGGCAGCTCGCCTGTGAGGTGCAGATACTGCGATCACGACACTCGTTTCGCCGATCTCGAGTTTTCCAAGCCTGTGCACGATCCCGACGCTTGAGATCTCGAATTTCTCCTTTGCAGCATCTGCAAGCTTCTCCATCTCTTTGAGCGCCATCGGCTCGTACGCTTCATAGACGAGATGCTTTGTTTCGCGGCCTTTCGTAAATCGGCGCACGTAGCCGTCCAGCGTGACGGTCGCGCCGCATTCTTCCGGCACGACGCGCCGCGCGATCTCGCCAACATCCAGTGGCTCGTTTGTAATCTCAAAGTTCATATTCCATGTATCAGCGATCAAGGACCAGGGATCCGGGTACAGTCCCTCCGATACTCAATACCTGAAACATGATCCCTGATACTTGATACCTGATCTAGCCTCCCGAAACCGCTGTAAAAACTGCCAGTACGTCGTCTTCGGCTATTGATTCCCCGCCGGCTACATATTCCTGATTTACAGCAAACAGGAGATCTTCAGGTTTTCGATTAGTAGTGAGTGCAGGAAATTTTGCAAGAATCGCCTCGAATGCGGACTCAGAAGTTGAAGGCCGATTCAGTTCGATCTCAGCCTCGTTCGTTCCGGCCTCGTCAGCCGTTGCTCCGAAAAAGAGGACTTTAACGCGCATGCTATTCGAGTTCTATTCCCACCCATAAATGGGTAGGATAAAAAAACCGCTCACTGCTTTCTGCTCACAGCTCACTGCTCACCCCTGACTTCCTGTTTCAGCGTCAGCTTGTGGATCTTGCCAGTGCCGCCGATCGGGAGTTCGTCCCGAAATTCCACGTACCGGGGATACTTGTTGGCCGCAAACTGCTCCTTGCACCAGTTAATGAATTCATCCTCCGACAGTTCTTCTCCCTCGTTAAGCACGACAAACGCCTTTACCTCTTCGCCCAGTTTCTCATCAGGCACGGCGATAACCGCAACGAGCGAGACGGCCGGATGCGTCATTATCACCTCTTCAAGCTCGCGCGGGTAGACGTTGTAGCCGCCGCGAAGGATCATGTCCTTCTTCCTGTCCACAATTTGGACGTAGCCGTCTTCGTCGATAATCCCAATATCGCCCGAATGGAACCAACCGCTTCTGAACGCTTCCGCAGTTGCCTCGGGTCTCTTGTAATACCCCTTCATTATGTTTGGGCCGCGGATCACGATCTCGCCGCGCTCACCTGCAGGAACTTCGTTGTCGTCATCGTCGAAACATTTTACGTCGACGCCCTGAATCGGCTGACCTACCGTTCCAGGTTTCGATGGCCGGTCAAAATGGTTAAAAGTTGCTAGTGGCGAGGTTTCCGAAAGTCCGTATCCTTCCAGGATCCTGACCCCGAACATCTCGCCGAATTCCCGCATAACCTCGACCGGCATCGGCGCTCCGCCGGAAGTCGGGACCGTCAGAAACTCCTTGATCTTTGATACGTCCCGGCCGCTCTGTTTCACATATTGCAGGACAGCCCAGTACATCGTTGGGACCCCGATCCAGAAATTGACCCTTTCCTTCTCCATTGCGTCGAGCGTCGCGGCGGGATCAAAACGTGGAAGCAGCACGCAACGGTTGCCGGCGAACATGTTGGTGTTCATCTGCACATTCTGACCGGTCGTATGAAAAAGAGGCAGAGTAATGAGGCAAGTCATCTGTTCGCCGGTCGTAAAATCTAGTTTCGGAAGATGAATGTTGTACGTCGTGCTTATGTTCGTGAACAGGTTAAGGTGCGTCAGTTCCGCGCCCTTCGGCTTGCCCGTGGTTCCGGATGTGTAGAGGATCGCGCAGGTGTCGAGAGGATCGGTGGCGACGGTTTCGTATGTGTCCGGTTTGTCAAATATTAGTTGAGTTAGCGTGCGGTGCCCTTCTACAGGGCTCGGCGCCATCTTATCAGCTGTCATAACGACGAGATGTTCGCAGCTGTCCACCTGGTCAAATCCTTCCTTTACCATCTGGCCCATCGGAAGTTCCTCGGTTCCCTCAAATACGAAGATCGCTTTGGCATCTGAGTCTTCCAGGTGATACGCGATCTCGCGCGGCTTGAACAGCACGTTCAAGGGCACAACCGCCGCGCCGGCTTTCAGGATGCCGTAATAAACGATGGGAAAATAGGGCAGATTGGGACAGCTTAGCGCGACCTTATCGCCTATACCTATACCCATCTCGTTAAGTGCGTGGGCTACGCGATTCGCGAATGCATTAAGTTCGCCATAAGACATTCGCACATCTGCCCAGACGATCGCCTCTTTTTCTGGTGCAAGCCTGGCCTGATGTTCGATGATCGAGGCCAGGTTCAGCGTGTTAGCATTTGCCATAACTGTTTCTGCGGTAAGCTAAAGTGACGATTTGACCTGTGTGTGTGTCGGGTAGTGTATTGCTTTCAGGGTGCGATGTTCAAGAGGTCGCTCCGAGGTAGTTTGCGAAAAATCGCTCATCACAGGTGAGCTGCCTGTGCTCCAGTCGAAAACGGACCGAGTGACGCGGGCAGGTGTCGATTTTATGGTTTTAACGATTAGTTATAAATGATGCCAGAGTCTCAGTCCGCAGTCCTTTATTCTCAGATCTCTTATCAGCCCGCCGCTGAACTCGATTTCGTTCTCGATCCGCTCCCGAAACTTCGCACCTGAAACTCGGAACGTGATCCCTGATCCACGATCATTGACCACCTGTTAAACCGTCATCCCCCCGTCGACAACGATCGTCTGCCCGGTCACGTAGCTCGAAGCGTCCGAGGCTAGAAAAACCGCGACGCCCTTCAACTCACCCACTTCGCCAATTCGCGGGATCGGATTGTTCTCGCGTATGGAACCTTCATAAATGTCGATCACCGGATCGGCTAGTCTCGAACGGAAGAAGCCGGGAGCTATGGCGTTGACGCGTATTCCCTTCCTTCCCCAACTGGCGGCAAGCTCGCGGGTCAGTCCGATCAAGCCCGCCTTGCTTGCGACGTAGCCAGCATAATAGGGGCCATTTGCCGAGGATTTCATTCCCGAAATTGAGGTGATGTTGATGATCGATCCGCTTTCGCGTTTGAGCATTTCGCGCCCTGCGGCCTGAGCGAAAAGAAAGCAACCGGTCAGGTTTACGTCGAGAACCTTCTGCCACTTTTCAAGCGGCATGTCCTCAGGCATTGCCCCCCACGAAACGCCTGCATTGTTTATCAGAACGTCGATCTTTCCGAATTCTTTTACCGCCGTATCTACAACAGTCTGAACCTGATCCGGAACCGAAGCGTCGCAGATAATCGACTCGACGTTGAATCTTCGTCCGCGGAATTCCGCTACTGTTTCGCTCAGCCACTCCTCACGCCGCGCGCAAAGCATCAGCGAGGCACCTGCTTCAGCAAGCCCCTCGGCCATTTCCTTACCTAGCCCTCGCGAGCCTCCGGTAACTACCGCCGACCTGCCGGACAGATCGAAAAGATTCTTAATATTCATATTCCTTCTCAAGTTCAAAATTCAAGGTTCAAAGTTCATTGAGCAGGTGTCGGCAGCCATCGTGAGCGCGGGCTTCCCTGAGTACTGAGACGAAAGTGATAAGGACTGAGATTCCGAGGATACGACCAACTTGCCATTGAGAACTAGTCCCCGACACCTTTTCCTCGTGCCTTGAATCTTGTCGCGGGCAAGCCCGCCGCTAAACCGACCGTCTCCAGCCGCCTGCCTTCTTTACCTTGAACTTTGAACTTTGAACTCAATTCGTTCCGCTCCTCCCACAATTCCGCCGTTCGTCACAAAACGTATCGGAACTCAACCACTACAACATAAGGTGAGCTCTATCGCGGACACCCGCAAATCTTCAGACTCAGAAGGAGCTAGCATTATGCATCTTTTCATACTCGACCCCTACGACACTTACAAAGCAATTGCCGCGGTTGTCGCATTCCTGGCAATCTTCTTCAGCTGTGCTGCAGGATCTGCCGCATACGGCCAGAATGGCGGCGAGAAGACCGATCCGACTGTTTTGACCGACACGGAGCGTGCAAAGGCGATCCAGTATCTGGAGCAAACCAAGAAAAAGCTTACTGCCGAACTTAGCGGATTGACCGACAGGCAGCTCTACTACAAGGCGTCGGACGACCGCTGGTCGGTTGCCGAAGTTGCTGAGCATATCATCGTTGCAGAGCAGAGAATCTCGGAACTCATTTCTGAAACGATTGCAAAGAGTCCCGAGAACGCTTCGCCAGATGTTCACAGATTCAATGACACCGCCATTCCGCTCGCGATCACAAATCGCAATCAGAAGTTCACGGCGCCTCCGGTAGTTCAACCGAACGGCCGCTGGAAATCACGCGACGAACTTCTTTCCGAATGGGATACATCGCGCGAAAAGACTATCGATTTTCTGAGGACAACACAGACAAATTTGCGCACACGGTTTGCCGAGAATCCCGTCCTAGGGACGATCGACGCGTTTCAGTGGATCATCTTTCTCGATTCTCATTCGCGACGACACCTTGCTCAGATCGCTGAAATAAAGGCAGAAGCTGGCTATCCTTCGAAGTAACAGCACGATCAGCGACTCCTATGTAGGCGTTATGCCTGCGTACGCGAACGGGCCTTTAAGGGAAGGAACAAGGTCAGCAGAATTCCCGCGAGGCCCGTTTCGCTCTTCGAACGGATTCGAAATTGTTTTACGCAAGGGCGTGAATATTGATAGATTTTGTGCGGAATGAAGCAGGAAAGATCTGACATCCGATCCGAAGACCCCGCGTTTCTGCGCAGCAAGCTCCTGATCTTCTGGGCGCTGCTGAGTTTCGTGGGTCTTCTGCTAACAGTTTCGTACATCGTCCCCCGCGCCGCTTCCGGCGAACCATTTACGATACTTGGGGCGCTCAACGAACAGATGATCCGGTTCCAGATCTGGACGGCGATGGCCATCCTGATAATCTGGAATCACAAATTCTTCAGCCGGATTAGCCGCAGTTGGTACTTCCTCTTCCCCGCTCACGTCCTTTCCGGGATCGTCTGGTCGATAATTGCGACTGCCGCGATGGTGGTTGTCGTCTGGTTCTTTGACGGGCTAATCAACGCAGAATACCGGACCCTCGCCGAGCGTGCATTGCTCGCCGGCGCTGGAAGCGTAGTGATGGGAGTTGTCGGGTACAAGATCATCCTGACCACGAATCTTGCGCTGGATTTTTCGAAGAAGTTCAATGACGAGAAGAACCGGGCTGCCGAACTTGAAAGCCAGCTTGCGCAGGCGCAGCTCCAGGC
This sequence comes from Acidobacteriota bacterium, assembly GCA_003385635.1. Lineage (GTDB taxonomy): Bacteria > Acidobacteriota > Blastocatellia > Pyrinomonadales > Pyrinomonadaceae > Aridibacter. The sequence goes on from QQUY01000001.1 coordinate 2,537,549, forward strand.
TTTGAAGATGCAGCTCCAGCCGCATTTTCTTTTCAATACGCTTAACTCGCTTTCGAGCCTCGCGCTCGAGGACCCGAGACAGACCGTCCATATGATCTCCAGGCTAGGGGATTTTCTCCGGATGACGGTCGACTCGAACGGGACACAGACGGTGTCGCTTGAGAAAGAACTCGATTTTCTAAAGAACTACCTTGAGATCGAGAAGGTCAGATTCCGGGACAGGCTTGAACCCGAGTTCGACATCGACCCGCACACTCTGGATTTGGAAGTCCCGAACCTACTATTGCAGCCGGGGGTTGAGAACGCGATCAAGCACGGCGTCTCGAAGAGCATGAGCGCGGGCAGAATTCGTGTTTCATCCTCAAGACGCGAAGACCGACTGGTACTCGAGATCTTTAACGACGGGCCGCCTTCCAACGGTCGGCAAGAGGGAAAGCTGAAAGAAGGAGTGGGTATTGCAAACACGAGGGAGAGGCTGAGGCAGATCTACGGCGAGGATTTCGAACTGGATTTCGAACTGATACCTGCCGGCGGCGCAAAACTGACTATCTCATTGCCTTTAAGAGGGCCTAGCCACAGATGAAGGAGATGAACACGGATATTTAAGGGCGCTTCCTATTGAGGCACGTCGCGGATTATTCGAATCGGCGACGAATCAGTAGAAAGCCACAGCTTCATCTGTGTTAATCCCCTTAATCCGTGGCTAAAGTTTCTGCTTATGTTCAGAGCACTGATAGTAGATGACGAGCCGCCGGCGCGCGAGATAATCCGAAAGATGCTTGCCGAAGACGCAGAGATAGAGATAGCCGGCGAATGCTCGAACGGCGCGGAGGCGATCGAAGCGATCGCCGAATTGAAGCCCGATCTGATGTTCCTCGATATACAGATGCCGGAGGTCGACGGCTTCGAACTGCTTGAGGCCTGCGACGGCGAGAAGATGCCGGCAGTGATCTTCGTGACGGCATTTAACCGATACGCGGTCAAGGCGTTCGAGGTATCTGCAGTCGATTACCTTCTAAAGCCATTCGATCATGCACGCATGGCTTTGGCGCTTGAGCGCGCAAAAACGGATCTTAAGGAGAAGTCGAACGCCGAGAGAAGTGATCAGGTCTTGGACCTTCTGAACAGAATTTCCGAAGGACCAGACAGGCTGAAGAGGTTCGTGATCAAGAACAACGGCAGGATCCTGCTTGTGCCTGCGGAGGACGTCGACTGGATCGAGTCGGACGGCAACTATCTTCTGCTGCACAGCGGAGACGACAAACACCTGATCCGGGAAACCCTCAAGAGCATGGAAGAACGTCTGGATCCGGAGCTCTTCTTCCGCATCCACCGCTCGACGATCGTGAACATCGATTCGGTGAAGGAGCTTCAGAAGCACTTCAATGATGAACACGTCGTGCTGATGAAATCCGGTAAGGAACTGATCCTGAGCAGGCGCTACAGAGGCAAGCTCTCGGAAAAACTCGGCGCCTCGATCTGAAAGCTGAAAAGGAGGTAGTTTAGCCACAGATTAAGGGGATGAACACAGATTTGGGAAAGCGGCAAGTGAATGCTCGGTTAAGAAGTCCTTCTTAGTCGACTCTTACCTTGTTCACGCACTGAATGCCGCGATTCACAAACCCACGCTTTCCTTTATCCGTGTTCATCCCCTTTATCCGTGGCTAATTTTACCTACTTCCCAAATTTTGAGCGGATCTTTACCGCTCTCTCCAGCCCGTCGACGTTTTCAAGGATCTTCCGTCTCAGGTCCGCATCGAGGCTTTGGTTCTCCTCCAGGAACTTGTTCACGACATCGAGAGCTTCCTGCGAATCCTGGCCACCTATGAAAGCACCCAACCAGCCGTTCACAAAAAAGATCTTGCGATCGCGTTTCAAGTTCGGAAGCTCGGCTAGTGCGTCGGCCAGGTAGGGCAGTGTCAGCTCCGAGTGAGAAGGCGCGTTCCATACGTCAAAAGCCGCTTCGATCCAGCTTTCCGATATCTCCTTGTTCTCGGTGAAATCTCTCCAGTATTTCGCCTTGTTCTCTTTTGTCGCGAATCCCCCTTTGGCCGCATAGGCCCAGCGCAGCGCCGCATCGTCTTTTTCGGTCTTCTCGAGTTCCGCCAAGAACTTCGCACCATCCGGATCGCCGATGACGATCAAACGCGTGGTGATGTCGAACTTGTCTTTCGGTCGGATCGGGAATGGGGGATCGGAAGTACTGAGAGATGAGTGCTGAGTACTGAGTGCGCTTTCAAAATCAAGTTCACGCGGTCCCTCAATTCGCGACTGCTGATTTCTGACTTCTGACTTCTGACTTCTATCCTGCCCTTCGCTACCGCTCCGGGTTCCTATTTCAGACTTCTGACTTCTGACTTCTGACTTCTCTGCCCGATCTCCCGCAACAAACAAAGCCTTTAACGCCTCACGAGCCTCTTTTCCTTTCGCAACACCCAGAAGCGCTCGGTAATACGTGATCCTCTGGCCGATGGAAGGCGCGGTCTTCATCTTGTCGATCAGGAGCGATTCGAGTTTCGGCGCTACCTCTTCCTGCTGTTTTTCCGAGAGATAGTAATTAAATGCGTAGGCGGTCCTGCCTAGGATCGAGGAGATCGTCGTCTCGTCCTTCTCGGCATCGATGTTCGCTATCGCGAGGTTTATGTAATCGAGCGGCGCGAGCTCCGCGAAGCGGACCGAATCCCACAGGCTTCCCCACATCTGAGCCCGCAGGAAATCGTCCTTTTCGTTGCGTATGTTCTTGAGGATGTAGTTCCGGCTCTTCTCATCGAGGAGGAAGATCCCGTATCCGTAATCGCGGTAGTTGGGGAACAACATCACGAACTGTCGCTTGTTTACCTTCAGTGGCTCAGTCGAACCACTGTCTTTAGCTTTTACTTCGCTTTCATCGTCATTTGAAAAGACAAACTCCTTTCGCCTCTCGATCCACTCATATTCAAAGTCCGGTAAGCGTGCATATTTTCGGTAACCTACTGGAACTCTCTCAACATTCGTCTCACCATTCTCAAACACTCTAAGTACTTGAATGTCCTGTACCCAATTGAAGTTCCCTCCGGGCAAAGTGGGTTCCTGGCGCAAATAATCGTTCAGAATAGTGTGTGCTCCAGTGGCTCCGCAGGTACGGGTTAAGCCGGCAATCGGATTCGGATCGCTTTTCAAGCACTCGGTTGAACGATAGATAGCAGTACCAGGCTTCGAAACCCAAAACTCAGCCCACTCACTTTCTACCTGCCACCTGGTGAATTCGATCTTTGCTTCCTTGTCTCTCTCACTTAACCTTTTGAAGTAATCTTTACCTTGTTCCTCTCTGATCTTAACCTCGACTATCTCGCCTACGAGTTCATGCCAGGTCGCATTCCCGAATTCGTGGTGCTTTAGAAATGCGCGCACCGCTTCCCTGAAACTCTCCTCTCCCCAGAAAAACTCAGCTTGCTTCAGGAAGGAAGGAGCCTTCTGATAAACGATATTCCCGTACGCAGACTTTGCCGCACTCAGGTTGGGAAGCTCTTGATGGATCGGTGTCGTCCCACGGGTTACGTCTGTTTGATAAGCGGCGCTTTTGGTGCGCTGGTAGAAGACCTTCCACGGATCGTATTCGGGTAGAACCTTCTCCATCGTCTTGTAAGCCATGAATGTGGCAAAGCCTTCCTTAAGCCAAAGGTCGTCGAACCACTTCATCGTGACCGTGTCGCCGAACCACTGATGTGCCGCCTCGTGGAAAATGAGCGAAGCTCGCGAGATATAGTTGTTTGCGGTCGGCTCGGTCGGAAAGATGACTGAGGTCTCGCGCAGGAACGTAGCGCCGGCGTGCTCCATGCCGCCAAACGGAAATTCGGGGATGAGGATGACATCGTACTTCCGGAACGGGAACGGGTAGTCGAAATAGTCTTCGAGATATTCGATTGCTTCACGGTTGAGACGGAAGACCTCTTCGACCGGAGCACGGGCGTCGCCAGTGAGCGGTGAGCGGTTAGCAGTGTGCTGTTTAGCGGCGGGCTTGCCCTCGTTTGGGCCGCTGATCGAAACAAGCATTTCATTATGCCCGTCGCTGGCGCTCCGGGTTCCAATCGGCGTATCGACTGGAGCGCGGGCATCCTTGCCCGCGTCCGCCGCTTGCGGCGGCAGGAGTTTGTGCGCCTGCGATTTGCGGACGAAGATTCTGATAGGGACAGGACTGAGGGCCGAGTACAGAGGACTGAGTGAATAATCTCCCTCGATCTCAGTACTCAGTACTTTCTTCTCAGTACTCCCGTTTCGGGTCGGCTCCTCGATCACCTGAAACGGTCCCGCAGCGAAGGCGAAGACATAAGTGCTTATCGGCTTGGTTTCAAGAAATGAACGGCTTCTGCGACAACCTTGATCAAAAGCTTGGCTCGTTGCGCTCGTCGCTGAGACGGATTCTTTCTTCGAAAGTTCAGTAAGTGCAGGTAAGCGTTTACTAGTATCGCTTGATACCGGCAGCGATTCACCGCATTCATCGGTCGTCATCATCCCGATGGGCGAGTTTGAAACGAAATGCCAATCTTCGCTGTAGGTAGCATGCAGCTTAAACCTCGCTTTCAGGTCAGGCTGATCGAAAACAGGGAAAGCGGTGCTTGCGTCCGAAGGGACAAATAGCGAGTAGATATATTCCGATCCGTCTTCCTTGTCGACATAGCGCGTGATCGCGCTGCCGGAGGTGAGGATCGGCGATTCGAAATCGAGCTCGATCCGGTTCTTCCCTTCAAGCACGCCCCTTCGAAAGACTAGGTGCTCGTTGACCTCTTCGAACACGGCATCATTGCCGTTGATCTTCACGTTGAATACCCGCGAGAGCTTCTCGTGACCGGAAATCTTCCGCCAATCCAACACGATAGGAATCGTCGCCAGGCGCGAAGTGCTGAGAGATGAGTACTGGGTACTGAGAGAAGAGGGCCCAGTGATTGGGGAGTCGCCCCGCTCTCCTGTCTCCCGTCTCCTGTCTCTTTCCTCAGTACTCAGTACTTTTTTCTCAGTACTTACAGTTACCTCTATGGCGATCGAGCCTTTCAGCGTAGGCGCCATCTTCACGAGCGTCAGGTCCAGCTCATAGCGGATGTCTGAGTAATGCTCGGCGCGCCACTTGGCGAGCTCGAGCGGGACGCCCGGCTCGATCGGAGGGACTTGGGCTGAAGCGGTCATGGTGAAAATTAAAAGAGCTAGTGATGCTATCTGTACTTTCATCTTTAATGATCCAGGAGTTGGACCGACCTGGTTCTTTCTCTTCTTCTAACTAGTTTAGGGGGAATTTTACCGCAAAGAACGCAAAGGTATGCGCAAAGCTCACGAAGGGAGCCGAAATACTCTCCAGGTCTCTTCCCCATAAAATTGATACCCGATCCATGATACTTGATCATCGATCCGCGCTCTTCGCGAATACCTTTGCGCACTTTGCGGTTACTTCTTCCCCACGAATGATGAAGTCGTGAAGGGCAAATAAAAGAAAAGACGCTTCCGTAGTGGAAACGTCTCGTTTGAATCTGGTTGTCCTGTGTCGGGTTTCAGGGATCAAGTATCAACGATCAATTGTCAGGAATCTTTGATTAGGTATCAACGAACAAGTGTCAGGGATCAATGATCAAATATCAATTCAGCTCTTCGCTCAGTACTCAGTACTCATTTCTCAGTACTCCCTTCGTCCCCGCTCACTAATCACAGATTAAAATTGAAGCTTACAAAGCCCGATGCCTTCACGGGTTCGCCGTCGCGCGTGAACGGACGGAAACGCCATTTCTTAATCGCGGTTTCGGCCGCCTGGGTAAGCATCGCGGGGCCGTCGAGATCGCTGACCTCTTCCACCTTTCCATCCTCGTCAACGAGTACCTTGAGCGTCACAACGCCTTCCATACGCAGGTTTCTAGCCTGTCTCGGATAGACCGGAGACACCCTTCGTGTGGCGTACCCTATCAACGAGCCAATGGTCAAAGGGCCCTTTTCGGCCGGTGCGGCCTTCTCTTCAACGTCTTTCGGGTCGAGCGAACTCTTCACGTTAGGCTGGTCTTGATCGGAGTTCTCGTTCTCAGAACGCTTTGCGGATCCGATTATCCTGACCGGCCTGTCGGTAACCGAGGCTTCACGCTTCGTATCTTCGGGTTCCGGTTTCTTTTCGACTGGTGGCGACTTCTCTGCAGGTCTCTCCTCACGGTCCAACGATGTGTCAGCCACGGTCTCCTTCGGTTTCGACTCAAGGTTTAGCGGGATCGTCTTTCTCTCGGGGCGTTTTTCCGCGACCGAATTTTCTTCCGGCTTGGCCTCGGGAATGTTAGCCACCGGAAGCGTGTCCTCATCTATGACCGCCAGATCAGAGCTGTCGATCTTTGACGACAAAACATCCGCCTCTTTCTCTTCAGCTGGAGGAGGCGTCGTTGAAAGCACAACGCTGCGCGATCCAACCATCTGTTCGCGGGCGTCTGACACCTGGTCTCTCCACTGCTTCGCGTCATACGCATCGCGGGCGAGGGAGCCGCGTGCGCTACTGGAGGTTTCAAGCAAAGCCGCCGCGTTCCCGCGCAGCTTCTCGTCACCTGTCATCGTCTTCGAATGCTCGATCACCATCTCAAGTGTCTCGCGCATTCCCTGAATGTCTGCCGAAGCGACGGTCGGAAGATTTCTGTCGTTGATGCTGAGGCCCAGAGACTTGTAACGGTCTACCTGCGTTCGCGCGCCGTGAACCACCTGACCCGCCACAGCGAGGTAATCAAATGAAGCCTCGGATCCCTGAGACTCCTGAACCTCTTTTAATAGCTCCTTTGCCTTTGGATAGTCCGATAGCTCCAGGTAGGCACTCATCAAAAGTACGTTGACGACCCGGTCCACCGCTGGCTCGGTATTCTCCCTCTTTATGCTCTCAAGTTCGTAGATCGCAGCGCCATGATTCCTGACAGCCAGCATCGCCTTCGCCTTTGAGATCCGCTCGCGCATTATCTCGGCAGACGTCGGCGCACGATCTATCGCAGCCTGCAGCACTTTTGCGTCCGACGGCGAGTTATCCTGCGAAAAATGAGAGAGAGGTAGGGCGAGAAGTAAGAAAAATAAAAATACCGATACTGAGTTTCGCTGGGACATTATCCGTTTCTCCTGCTGTTGCTCCGAGATGTTGTACCTACCGACCTATCTTCAGGACTACGCTTCAAAACGTGACTCCCTTTCGAGTTACAAAAAACTAAAACATTATGCTTTGTAACCCTCGCACAGGCAAGGTTTCGATAACAAACTGTTATCGCAACCATTACCGTTGCTTAATTCGCAAGGCTGTCGATGATTTTGTCCCGGAGTGCGTTTGCATCCCTTCTTATAGCGGTTTCGTTGAGTGTCAGCAAGCGGCGGTCCTGCATGATAAGCCTGCCGTGGATGATCACCGTTTCAACATCGGAAGCCTTCGTCGCGTAAACGAGGTGAGAAAAGATGTTGTAGAGGGGCGTTTGGTGAAGCGAGTCAAGTCCGATAATCACGATATCGGCAAGTTTTCCTTCTTCAAGCGAGCCTACTTTGTCTGAAAGATGAAGCGCACGAGCACCTCCGATCGTCGCCATTGTAAACGCCTGTTCGGCAGAAACCACTTTCGGATCGCCCGATGTGATCTTATGGAGCTTTGCCGCGGTATCCATCTCTTCCCACAAACTGAGGTCGTTATTGGACGCCGGACCGTCGGTTCCGAGGCCCAGGTTAAGGCTCTTTGCCAGCATTGAAGGAACGGGAGCGACTCCGGCGGCGAGCTTCATATTCGACTGAGGATTGTGCGCGACTCCCACGCCGGCCCTCTTCAGCACATCGATCTCTTCGTCATTTACCTTGATGACGTGCGCGGCTATCGTCTGGCCTTCGAACAATCCGATCTTGTTCACGTACTCGACCGGCCGCATGTTCTTGTTCTCGCGAACGTAATCCACTTCCGTCTGCGCTTCCGCGAGATGGATGACGAGCGGAACACCGATTTCATTTGCAAGCTTGCGAGTCGCTTTCAGATGCTCTTCCGAGACCGTGTACGGAGCGTGCGGTGCGATCGCTGGAGTGATCAAGACGTTTCCTTTCCATTTCTTCGCATACTTCTCGCTGTATGCCATCGCTTCTTCCCACGTCTTGTTGTCGGGTGCTGGAAAATCGATGAGCGTTTCGCCGAGAACCCCCCGGACGCCTGCCTTTTCAGTCTCTTCGGCGATGACATCCTCGAAGTAGTACATGTCGCAGAAAGTCGTCGTGCCGCCGCGAATCAGCTCTGCGAGGCCGAGGCGTGTTCCGATCCGGACCATCTTTTCATCGACATTCTTTGCTTCGGCCGGGAAGATATACTTCGTAAGCCACTCCTGGAGGTCCAGATCGTCCGCGATCCCCCGGAAGACCGTCATCGGGATGTGGGTGTGAGTGTTGATCAGGCCCGGAATTACTGCCTTCCCTTCTGCATTGATCTTTGTCTTGCCCGAGAATGCTTTTGACACGTTCGCTGATGACCCGACAGCGACGATCTTTCCTTTGTCGATGGCGACCGCGCCATCCTTGATCACGCGCATCTCCCCATCCATCGTAACGACGGTCCCGCCGACGATCAGGATCTCGACGTTCTTCTTTTGCGGATATGCTGATAATACGAGAAGAAGGAGAAGGGCGGCTGCTGGGAAAGTACTTGTAATTCTCATGGTCGGTTATTGATCGGCGCTTAGTCCAGAAACGAGTCGTCGAAGGCCATCGGCAAGAGCTCCTTCATTTCAATGACCTCACGAAGTCCATGCAGATTCGCGAGATGCACATAAACGTTGCCGCAATTCTCCCAGATCACCTGACGGCAGGCTCCGCAAGGGGTCGTCAGCTTGTCTGTATCGGCAACGACCGCGATCGCTTCGAATGCGTCCGCTCCTTCAGACACTGCTTTGAAGATAGCGACGCGCTCTGCACAAATTGTCAGGCCGTAGGATGAAGATTCAATATTGCATCCCTCGAAGATCTCACCGGTACTGGCGAGTACCGCGGCTCCGACCTTGAACTTCGAGTAAGGCGCGGAGGCTTTCTCTCGGGCGGCTAGAGCGGCGGCGATCATTTTTTCGGGATCAATATTCACGCTTCACCAGTTCCGAGTTCCGAGTTCCAAGAAGACTATAGAAGATATCTGACTTCTGACTTCTGACTTCTGACTCCTGACTTCTGACTTCTGACTCCTGACTTCTGACTCCTGACTTCAGACTCCTGACTTCTCAGAAGATCGCAGCTGTTCCCTGATCAAACCACACAAGAGCTCGATCGTAATGCCGATCTGAGTTCCCTCGGGAATTATGATGTCGGCTTGACGCTTCGAAGGTTCGACAAACTCGTAATGCATCGGCCGGATGGTTTCTTCGTATTGATGCAGCGTCTGCTCCAACGTTCTTCCCCGCTCTTCCATATCACGCCTGATCCTGCGCACAAGCCGAATGTCGTCGGGGGTGTCGACAAACACCTTCAGATCAAGGAATTCCAGCAATCTGGGGATATTGAAGATCAGGATGCCTTCGACGATCGTGACCGTTCTGGGCTCGAGCCTTTGCGAATTCGGCATTCGCGTATGGGTCGTAAAATCGTACTGCGGAACCTCGACCGGATATCCGTCTATCAGACGCTTCAAATGATTGATCATCAGGTCGTTATCGACAGCGTCCGGATGATCGAAATTCGCCTGCCTGCGGTCGTCCAGCGGCATGTCGGCCAGATTCCGGTAATATGAATCCTGTTCGATCAGGTTGACGTTCTCTGGGCCGACCGAACCGACGATCTTGTTGGCGATCGTCGTCTTCCCCGAGCCCGTTCCTCCACAAATGCCGATAATCATCTATTAAGCCTTAACCTGCTCTGGCCGTGGATGCATCCTCAGCCCTTCCCTCTTCCCCGAGGCGTTTCAGTATGCGATGAAGCAGTTTCTGAAACACTTTCGCGACCTTGTCTCCGGCCTCCATCACCTCGCTGTGATCTATCTCTTCACCGGTAATGCCCGCCGCGAGATTTGAAATACAGGAGATCCCAAGGACGCGCATTCCCTGGTGTCGTGCAGTTATTGCTTCGGGGACCGTGCTCATACCGACCGCCGTTGCGCCAAGTTGGCGATACATACGGATCTCAGATGGAGTCTCATAGTTCGGTCCGCTCAACGCGCAGTAGACGCCTCGCCGCAGCAGGGTCTTCACTTTCTTCGTTTTGCCCTTTTTGTATCGCTTCTCGGCAATTGCCGCAGCTTCTTCCTTGGCGATCTCCTGCAAGCGTATGTCGTAGACGTGGGTCATATCCGGAAATCGAGGGCCGAATCTCTCGTCGTTCTGACCACGAAGCGGACTTACACCCATAAGATTGATGTGATCGCGGATCAGCATCAGTCTCCCGCGTTTGAAGGTGGTCAAGACACTCCCGGCGGCATTTGTAAGGATCACTGTTTCGATTCCAAGCAGCCCGAATACGCGCATCGGAAGCACGACGTCCGCGATATCGTAGCCTTCGTAATAATGAAAACGGCCTTGCTGTATTGCGACGGACACCTCGCCGATCTTGCCTATCACGAGTTGTCCGGCGTGGCCTTCGACCGTAGATTCCGGGAAATGAGGGATCTCGTCGTAGGGGATCACGACCGGATCCTCCACAGACTCGGCGAATCCGCCAAGTCCGCTACCAAGCACCAATGCGACATCGATCTTTTGCGGATACCGCTCCTTGATGAATTCAGCCGCTTCCGCTGCCCTCTCGTATTGCATAAGCTCGTCTCCGGCTCTTGCCTCGGTCACTTCTCCTTCGAATAGGGTATCCCCAGCGCCTTCGGTGCTCGGGACAGTCCTATGAAACCTGCTAGAACGATAATTGTAAGTACGTAGGGAATGATCTCGATAAACTGGACAGGTATCGGCTCACCCGATGGCAGCTTCGCCCACGGCGCCCCCTGAAGCTGGATTGCCAATGCTTCTGTAAACCCGAAGAACAAGCACGCCACGAGTACATGAAATGGCCTCCATTTGGCGAGTATCAGGGCCGCCAGGGCGATAAAGCCCTTGCCCGCGCTCATACCTTTTGTGAAGAATGATGACTGACCGATCGCCATATATGCGCCGCCCGCCGCCGCAAGCACGCCGCTGAGAATTACACCCACGTAACGCATCCTCAGAACCTTAACTCCTGCGGCGTCCGCAGCTTCAGGATTCTCACCTACTGCTCTCAAACGCAATCCGAAAGGGGTTTTGAACAGGACGTACCACGCCAACGGGACCAGTAGGAACGCTAGAATCGACGCCACGTTGAGCCTGAAGAACTCCGGCAGGAGATATTCTTTGGCGATCTGTTCTGTGGAACCGGCCGCGTCATAGATCGCACCCGAAAGAAGCGCCGGCACCCCGAGCATAAGGATGTTGATGCCAAATCCTGCAACGACCTGATCCGCCTCGAATTTGATCACCGAGACGGCAAAAAGGGCGGCGAGGACTCCGCCGGCGATCAATGCGGTCAGGAAACCGACGTAGGGGTTGCTGAGTTCGTAAGTTACAACTGCCGCTGTGAACGCCCCTCCCAGCATTAGCCCTTCGAGCGCGATATTGATCACGCCGGAACGCTCGGAGAACATTCCGCCGAGCGCGGCGAAGATCATCGGCGTCGCAAGTCGGATCGCCGAGAATATCAGTATGGTAGATGCCAGGAGAATATCTTCCATCTAAAAGTACCGGGTATTACTTTGAGAACTTCTGCATCGACGCAACGAACAGAATGATTATCGCCTGTAGAACCTCTACAAGGTCCTTGGAAATGTACTCCGTGAATGCATCAACAAAGATTCCGCCTCTCAAAAGCATTCCGAAGAAGATCGCGGCCAGCAGCACTCCGACCGGATGATTTCGCCCAAGAAGCGCAACGGCGATGCCCCAGAATCCCCATTCAGCCGAAAACCCGTGATAATAGTTGTGCCTGAATCCAAGAACTTCTCCGATCGCTACCATTCCTGCCAGAGAGCCGGAGATCGTCATCGCGATGATTATCTGTTTCTTCGGGGAAATCCCCCCGTACTCAGCAGCTGAAGGGTTCTCGCCTACCGCCCTAAGCTCGTATCCCCATTTAGTTTTCCAGAGGAACACATACATCGCCGCGCACATAACAAGTGCAAGAATGAATGCCACGTTGAGAGGAACGTCCTCGGGCACGAACGGCAGGAAGGTGTGCAGCTGAGGAATCCAGGCCGAATCGCCGATCGGCACTGTCTGAAGGATCGGGTCGCCGGGTTCCTTGAAATAGTACTGGGTGAAATAACTGACAAGGGCGATCGCGATGAAGTTGAGCATGATCGTGTTGATCACTTCGTGCGAGCCGAACTTCGCCTTTAGATATCCCGGAATGAATCCCCAGAAGCTGCCCGCAATGACGGCCGCCGCGATACACATCGGCACAAGAATGAATGCCGGCAAACTTGCCCAAGACCAATCCTGTTGCACATCGCCAACGGTCACGATCGTGCCCCCGAACTTGATACCCACCCAGGCACAGGCAAATGCGGCGACATAGAGCTGTCCTTCGGCACCGATATTCAACAGTCCGCATCTGAACGCGATCGCGACCGCAAGGCCGGTAAAGATCAGAGGAGTGGCGTAATGAAGCGTCTCGAAGATGCCTTTGGCCGAAATGAACGAGTTCTCGACCAGAAGCCTGAATGCTACAAACGGATTCTCGCCGATCAGCAGAATGATAATGCCGCCGATCACAAATGCCGCGGCTACGGCTATCAGCGGGTACAGTGCTTCACGAACGATCTTCATTCCCAACAATAAGGACTAGCGATCTTCTGCCGGCACGAATTCCGGCACTAAGGGCTGAATTCTGGAGTTTTTCGGATTGATGCGCGCCAAATATAACCTTTTTAACCTGTTTATGTCACCTTCTGAGCAAAGAAATATCGGGTAAATAGACCGATAATTCAGAATGATTTTAGACTTGACAATCATACACTCAGGTTTTATTATGCAGTTATACTAAGCAATACGCTAAATATCATTTGAAAACCTAAAGAAATCGTTTAGGAGGAAAGAAAAAGTGAGTATCATCAAGTATGACCCATTTCGCGAATTGAGAAGCCTTCAGGACGAAATGAATCGGCTGTTTATGACAAACGTCCCCCGCAGCGTCGCACAGGAAGACCTTGCGACGGGAGGTTGGTCGCCCAACGTAGACATTTACGAGAGCGAAAACGAGATCATTCTCGAAGCCGAGCTCCCCGGAATGAACAGGGAGGACTTTGAGGTCTCGATCGAAAACAACGTGATCACGTTGAAAGGCAAGCGCGAATTCGAAAAGAAGGAAGAAGGCGACAACTATCATAGAGTTGAGCGCTCTTACGGGGCGTTCACGCGCTCGTTCAGCCTTCCGAGGACCGTCTCAGCCGAGCACACGACCGCCGATTTTCGAAACGGAGTTCTTAAGGTCTCTTTACCAAAACGCGAGGAAGCCAAATCGAGGCGCATCGAGGTAACCGGCGAAAGCGAGGACGGACAGGCGATAGACACGGAGGCCAGGACCGATTCCGCAAATGCCTGATCGGCTCCAGGGTACAACGCGAGCCGCCGCGAAACATCAGGCGGCTTGGCTTTGATTAAAGAGGCGGGCGGGTTTCAATACCTGCCCGTCTTTTTGAGGCAATAAATGAGATTCGACAAATTTACAATCCGCGGCCAGGAGGCCGTCCAGCAGGCTATCGGAGTTGCTGAAAGGAACGAGAACCAGCAGGTAGAGCCAGAGCATCTGCTTGTCTCAATGCTTGAACAGCAGGAAGGCGTGGTTAAGCCGATCCTGGGAAAGATCGGCGCCAAGCCCGAGAACATAGTTCCGGAACTGCAGGGCGCGATCAATTCGATGCCGAAGGTCAAAGGCGGCCAACAGTTTTTCTCGACCCGCGTGAACGCCATCTTTCAGGACGCCCAGAAAGAAGCCGAGTCGATGGAGGACGAGTATGTATCTACAGAGCATCTGCTGATGATGATCGCCGGTGAAAAAGACGGCGATGCCGGGCGGATCCTTCGGGAAAACGGGGTTTCAAAGGATGATGTCAGAAAGGTCGTCGAAGAGATGCGCGGCGGCTCAAGGATCACGGATCAGAATGCCGAAGAAAATTTTCAGGCGCTCGAGAAATACGCACAGGACCTGACCGACCTCGCCCGCAAGGGAAAGCTGGACCCGGTAATAGGCCGGGACGACGAGATCCGCAGGACGATCCAAATCCTCTCCAGAAGGCGAAAAAACAATCCCGTGCTTATCGGGGAACCCGGGGTCGGAAAAACGGCCATCGTTGAAGGTCTCGCGCAGAGGATCGTTTCGGGAGACATTCCGGAAACGCTTAAGAACAAACGGCTCGTCGCTTTGGACCTCGGAGCTATGCTTGCAGGAGCGAAATACCGCGGCGAATTTGAAGACCGGCTGAAAGCCGTCCTGAAAGAGATCGAGCGCTCGAACGGCCAGATCATTCTTTTCATAGACGAGCTTCACACGCTTGTCGGTGCAGGAGCTTCGGAAGGCGCTATCGACGCCTCGAACATGCTCAAGCCCGCGCTTGCTCGCGGAACGCTCAAAGCAGTCGGTGCGACGACCCTGAACGAGTATCAGAAGTACATAGAAAAGGACGCCGCTCTGGAACGCCGGTTCCAGCAGGTTTATATCGCCGAACCGACCGTGGAAGATACGATCTCCATTCTTCGCGGCCTGAAAGAGAAATACGAGGTACACCACGGCGTAAGGATCACAGATTCTGCACTTATCTCCGCCGCAAACCTTTCGAACCGTTACATCGCGGACCGTTTTCTCCCCGACAAGGCGATAGACCTGATCGACGAAGCGGCCTCGCAGCTCAGGATCGAGATCGATTCCCTTCCCCAGGAGATCGACGAGCTCGAGCGCGAGATACTTCAGCTTGAGATCGAAAAACAGGCGCTCGGCCAGGAAGACGATGAGAAGGCGAGGGAACATCTTTCCGATATAGAGCGCAGGATCGCCGATCTTCAGGAAAAGTCATCCGCTATGAAAGCGAAATGGCAGTCCGAGAAGGCGGAGATCGAGAAGATGCGTACCGCAAAGACCGATCTCGAACAGGCAAAGCTCGAGCTCGAACAGGCACGCCAGAAGGGCGACCTGAACAGAGCCGCTGAGCTTCAATACGGCCGGATCCCGGAGCTTGAGAAACAGCTCGGCGAGGAGCAGGGCCGTCTTGAGGAACTTCAGCAGGACGGAGTGATGCTAAAGGAAGAGGTGGGCGAAGAGGACATCGCCGAGATCGTCGCGAAGTGGACGGGGATCCCCGTCTCCAAGATGCTGGAAGGCGAAATGCAGAAGCTTCTCAGGATGGAAGACAATCTCCGAAGGCGTGTCATCGGCCAGGATGAAGGGCTGCTCGCTGTAGCGAACGCCGTCCGGCGCTCGCGTGCCGGTCTTCAGGACCCGAACCGTCCGATCGGCTCGTTCATTTTTCTGGGACCCACTGGTGTCGGAAAGACAGAAACGGCTCGTGCACTTGCAGAATTTCTCTTTGACGACGAACGGGCTCTTATCCGGCTAGATATGTCCGAGTATATGGAGAAGCACGCGGTCGCCCGGATGATCGGGGCTCCTCCCGGATATGTCGGTTATGAGGAAGGTGGCCAGCTTACAGAGTCCGTACGCAGAAGACCTTATTCGGTCGTGCTGTTCGACGAGATCGAAAAAGCGCACCCGGACGTCTTCAACATTCTTCTTCAGATCCTGGATGACGGCCGACTCACGGATTCGAAGGGCCGGACCGTGGACTTTAAGAACACGGTGCTGATAATGACGTCGAACCTTGGCTCTCGCGAGATCCAGAACGCCGGCCTGGCCGACACGCCGGTTAAAGAGGTAGTCACGGATGTGCTGAAGAACCACTTCAGACCCGAGTTCCTCAACCGGATCGACGACATCGTGGTATTCAGCCAGTTGGGCAAGGAACAACTTGCCGACATCATCGATGTTCAGATCAGAAGGCTGCAGAAGCTCCTGGCGGATAAGGACCTTTCGATCATCCTCGAGGATTCTGCGAAAGACCTCCTGATCGAAGAAGGATACGATCCCAATTTCGGGGCAAGGCCATTGAAGCGCGCGATCCAGTCGCTGATACAGAATCCTCTTGCCGTGAAATTGCTTGAGGGCGAGATTCAGACTGGCCAGGCCGTCCGGGTATCGGCCAAAGACGGTGAGATGGTCTTTACACCGGAAACTGTGAGCGCTGCTGCGTAACGCAGATCGCGAAGAAGTGAGGTAGTATAGCGTGGCGCCGCGATTGTCTGTTATCCTTTTCGCGGCGTACGTATTTTACTGGCACAAGCCAGACGGGGATTTTTAACAAGTATTTATGAACGGAAATGAGTTTGAGGCCGAGGAGTTCGCAGAGGAACCGGAAGGCCGCGAAGAAGAGATCAGATTTGATGACAAACGCCGGTTTAATGACAGAGGCGAGCGTGTGAAAGTGGAAGTTAACGACGGAACAGGTACCGGAAAGGCCGAGTCGGCGGAGCAGGCGAAATCGCCCGAAGTCGTGAGCCTCGAGAACGCCTTAAAGGAAGTCTCGCTGCGCTGTGAAGCTGCCGAAGGAAAGCTTGTAGAGGTTCAGAAGAGGTTCGAGGCCGAGCGGTCCAAGCTCGAATCGGAGACGTCCGAGATGCGCGAGAGGATGAAGAAGACGCTTGCGCAGAGGGCGGAAGCGGACCGGTTCAATTTCCTTACGGCGCTCTTGCCGGTACTGGACAATCTCAATCTCGCGATCGAAGCGAGCGAGCGCGATTCGTCGTTTGAACACCTTCTTACGGGCGTAAAAAGTACTGAAAGAAGTTTTCGCCAGGCATTGATGAACGTAGGTGTCGAGCCCGTTAAATCGGTCGGCGAGTTATTCAACCCGGAAGTTCACGAAGCGGTCGACATGGTCGATTGCAAAGAAGAGGATGAAGGCAAGATACTTGCAGAATACTCCTCTGGCTATACTTTCAAAGGCAGGCTCCTCAGGCCTGCTCGTGTGCAAGTCGGCACGGTGGCAAGTACCGGAACCGCTGCCGAATGACTAGACGGCGGGTTGATCGATCGCGACCACCCGCCGCAACTCCCAAATCCGACCATCGATAAATGTTGAAATCATTGGGGCGTGTGGGCTAAAGTCTTGGCGTGCGCGTGTGTGCAGGCGTCTTTTAGCTCACTTTTCATCTCGCTTATGTGATGGTCGTAAAGCTCGGAAATTGGAGTCTTGGAATCGGGTCCGAAATGGGAGACGTCAACAGGAAACCGCTTGCGCTCATCATTCTCGATGGATGGGGCTATTCGTCTTCACGCAAAGGAAACGCGATCGCCCTGGCCCACACTCCCAATTACGATTTCATCTGCGAGAATTTTCCCTCCACTATTCTTGCTGCGTCCGGTGAAAGGGTAGGTCTGACGAACGGCGCAGCCGGCGATTCCGAGATCGGACATCTTGCTATTGGCACCGGACAGCTCGTTAAAGGACCTGAAAACAACATTTCCGATGCGATCGCGGACGGCTCGTTCTATTCCAATGAGGCGCTCAATGCCGCCTACGATTCGGCTAACGCAAGGGGGTCGTCGATACACCTTGTCGGATTGATATCGGATGGCGGAGTTCACTCTTCGCTTGATTCCCTGTTCGCGCTTCTGCGTTTAGCGGCGAAGAAAGGGATCCGTGAAAACGTTTACATCCACGCGATACTCGACGGCAAAGATGTTCCCCAAAGAACAGCTGATGTTTACCTGGAACTGCTCGGGATAAAGCTAGCAGAATTTGGGATCGGGCAAGTCGCCTCCGTTTGTGGCAGGCACTATGCAATGGACAGCAGCAACAATTGGGACCGGACGGTCCGCGCCTTTACGATGCTTGTCCACGCGGAAGGCGAACCGGCGACCGATCCGATCGAAGCGGTGCGCGGCTCGTT
Organism: Acidobacteriota bacterium; assembly: GCA_003385635.1. Lineage (GTDB taxonomy): Bacteria > Acidobacteriota > Blastocatellia > Pyrinomonadales > Pyrinomonadaceae > Aridibacter. The sequence goes on from QQUY01000001.1 coordinate 2,555,482, forward strand.
CCTTCGCGGTATATCGGACGAGTTCATTCAACCGGTCGTTATACAGGGAGAAGACGGATCACCTGTTGCGCGAATCAAAGACGGGGACACGGTCGTCTTCTTCAATCACAGGCCTGACGGCCTGCGCCAGCTGACACGGGCGATCGCGGTGTCAGACTTTGGTGAGAACGCGTTCGGGAAGCCAAAGATCTCGGCAGTTTGCCTTACGGAATACGACGAAAAGTTCGAACTGCCCGTAGCGTTCAAGTTGTCGAACGAGGCAAGAGGGCTGGCGCGTGTTTTCGCCGAGAACGGTATCTACAACTACAGGGTTTCAGAGGCGGAGAAGTTTGCATACGTAACGCAGTTCTTTAACGGCGGATCGGAAGCAAAGCATCCGTGCGAACAGAGAGTGGCGATCCCGTCAAGACTGGACCTCGCACTCGAAGCTCCTGAGATGGGCTCCTTCAAGGTCGCCGATCGGCTCTTGCGGGGACTTGAAGAGGGGGAGAACGAAGTGTTCATCGCAAATCTTTCTGCCGCAGATCTGGTCGCCCACACAGGCAATCTCGAAAAGACCGTCGAGGCAGTTCAGTTTGTGGACACGTGCTTGGGCGGAATCATTGCAAAGATCACCGAACTGGGCGGGACGGCGATCATAACGGCCGACCACGGGAACGTCGAACAGATGATCGATCCCAGAAGCGGGCGCCCTGATCCGGACCACACAGCGAATCCCGTTCCTTTTCACATCGTCAGCGGGGCGTCTTCAAACGGCCATCTTCGCGAGGACGGAGCGCTGGAAGACATCGCTCCGACGATGCTCGCGATTCTTGGAATCGAAAAGCCGGCCGAAATGACCGGGCGCGATTTGAGACTTAGTTAGTTCCGGGTTCCTAGTCGGCCTGCGGCCGAATTTCAAACTCCAGATTCCAGAGTTCGATAATGGAGCCGTACACCTCTTTGCGGATCTTGGCGGCGTGGCGCCTTTGCGGGAGGCTGGCAGTTGGGCGGAAACAGACTCCGAAATCCCGGCTCCTAGTTGGCCTGCGGCCGAAGTTCAAATTTCAGATTCCAGAATAAGAGCCGCTTTCTTCTTTGTGAATCCTGTCGGCTCGGCGCCTTTTCGAAAGGCGGAACCATTCGAATAAAGGCCCTCGCTCCAAGGGTTGTATTCTCCTTTCGTAGGCAATGACGCTACTCCATAGCCGCGAGCCGTAGCCGTAGCGACTGAAGCTTTATGAAACCTTCTGCATCTCTCTGGTCGTAGGCGCCCGAATCGTCCTCGAACGTCACAACCCTTTCGCTGTACAAGGAGTTCGGCGACCTTCTCCCCGATACGATTACATTTCCTTTGTACAGCTTTAGCCTCACGTCGCCCGAGACAGTTTCCTGGGTCTCCTCGATCAAATTCCGCATCAGCCTGAACTCCGGCGAGAACCAGAAGCCGTAGTAGATCGATTCGGCGATCTTCACTCCCAGCGAGTCCCTCAAGCGAGTCACCTCGCGGTCCATCGCGATCGATTCGAGCGCCCTGTGCGCTGTCTGAAGAATCGTTACTCCCGGAGTTTCATAGACCCCCCTGGATTTCATCCCTACAAACCTGTTCTCTACAAGATCGACCCTTCCGACCCCGTGTTTTCCTCCGAGGTGGTTGAGTTTAGAAAGCAAATCGACCGCTCCATACTTTTCGTCGTTTATCGCCGAGGGTCTTCCTTTTTCGAAGGAGATGACAAGCTCTTCGGCTTCATCGGGAGCTTCTGCCGGATCGCTTGTAGTGGAGTAAATATTCGTAGGAGGCGCAACCCAGGGGTCTTCCAGGATTCCGCCCTCGTACGAGACGTGCATAAGGTTGCGGTCGACCGAATACGGTTTTTCGGCTGTCGCCGCGACCTCGATCCCTTTCTCAGCGCAATATGCGATCAGGTCTGACCGGCCCTTGAAATCCCAATGCCGCCACGGTGCGACGACCTTGATGCCCGGTTCAAGTGCGTAGTACGAAAGCTCGAACCGCACCTGATCGTTTCCTTTTCCGGTGGCTCCATGTGCGACCGCGTCAGCTCCCTCTTTTCTCGCTATCTCGATCTGCCGTTTCGCTATCACGGGCCTCGCCAGCGAGGTTCCAAGCAGATAGACTCCCTCGTAGATCGCATTCGATTTGACCGCCGTCCAGACATACTCCTCAACGAATTCGTCCTTCAGGTCCTCAACATAGAGCTTCGAAGCTCCGGTGGCGATCGCCTTCTCCTCAAGACCATCGAGCTCCTCTCCCTGGCCTACATCCGCCGTGTAGCATATGACCTCGCAGTCATAGGTTTCTTTCAGCCAAAGTAGCATTGCAGACGTATCGAGTCCGCCCGAGTATGCGAGTACTATCTTGTTGATCTTTTGAACCACTTTTCATTCTCTCCTGCTGAGTGAATTCCATTGGATTCCCCTTTCGGGATCGCGATGAGAACAATAGCTTAACTTCCCTCCACAAGCACCACGACGTTCACGTCATTTGCACCGTTCGTTCTGGCGAGTAGAATCCAAAAGAAGTCAGAAAACATAATTGTGGGGCGATGAACTGAACCGTTCGGAGGCCGGGACTCGATCCGCTGGCGGCGATGGTCCGGTGCTTAGCCGAAGATCATATGGCTCAGCGCGCAGCATTCAATGGGAAAAGAAAACAATCTGTGGGGCGGACGGTTCGAAAGCGAAACCGACCGGGAATTTTTTGAGTTCAACCGCTCGTTCGGGTTCGATGCCCGCTTGCTGGTCGCCGACGTGCGCGGCTCGATCGCGCATTGCAACTGCATCGAAAAAGCCGGGATGATCACTGGCGAAGAAGCCGAATCGATACGCCTCGGGCTTGACCAGCTCCTCAAGAGGGTTGTCGCAGATCCGGATATTCTGGCAGACGAAGAAGCGGAAGACGTGCATTCGTTTATCGAATCAAAGCTGTTCGAGATCATTGGCGCGTCTGCTTTGAAGCTCCACGCAGGAAGAAGCAGGAATGACCAGGTCGCAACTGCCCTCCGAATCTTCATGCGGGAAGCGATAGGCGAAGTAGTCCTTAAAGTACATTCGCTGCAGGCATCATTGGTCGGACTGGCTGAGACGAACAAAGAAGTAATTCTTCCCGGCTACACCCACCTTCAAAAGGCCCAGCCTGTACTCTTCGCTCACTGGTGTCTTGCCTTCTTCGAGATGTTGAGGAGAGATCGCGATCGTCTTGAGGATGTTCGAAAGCGTTTGAACGTCTCTCCACTTGGTTCTGCCGCTCTTGCCGGCACTTCATATCCGCTTGACCGTGCCTCGGCAGCCGAAGAGCTAGGGTTCGATTCGATCTCGAGAAACAGCATCGATGCGGTCTCGGACCGCGATTTCTGTGTCGAGTTCGCATCAGCCGCGTCGCTCATCATGGTCCATCTTTCGAGGCTGGCCGAGGACATCGTCATCTATTGCAGCACCGAGTTCGGCTACCTCACGTTGTCCGATGCCGTTTCCACCGGCTCGAGCATTATGCCGCAGAAGAAGAATCCAGATTCGATGGAGTTGATCAGGGGAAAGTCCGGCCGGGTGGTTGGAGGCCTGATGTCACTACTGACGATCCAGAAGGGTCTGCCGACCGCGTACAACAAGGACCTTCAGGAAGACAAAGAAGCGGTCTTCGACACGTTTGATACCGTGCGCGACTGCCTTTCGGTCGCAGCAACGGTGATCGACGGACTGGCGGTAAATGAAGACAAATGCAGATCTGCAGTTTCGCAGGGTTACCTGAATGCGACGGAACTCGCCGACTATCTCTCTCGGAAAGGAATGGCATTTCGATCCGCTCACGAGGTCACCGGAAGGCTGGTCCTGCTCGCCATCTCAAAAGGCGTCGAGCTGGATGGACTCAGCCTCAAAGCTCTCAAGGAATATTCAGACCTCATCGAAGAGGATGTGTTTGAGAAGTTGAAACCGGAGGCGGCTATAGAAGCTAGATCGGTGTACGGCGGGACTTCTGCCACTCGCGTAAGAAGTCAACTGGAAGAGGCGGTCGCGTATCTCGAGGTGGAACAACCCGATTAAAGCGATCAGATTTTGGCGTCGAACACCCATTTAATTACTACAACGTTGTTGCGTCTGGTCTTTGTTTCCTGGTGCTTTCGGATACGGATCGGTCGAGGCAAATTGCGGACACTGATTTATGGCACAGGTTCTTTTGGTCACTCCTGTAAAGAAGGAACTTGATTCATTGGCGAGTTTCTTCGGATCCAGAGGATACGGCGCCGAGGTTCTCGACTGTAGAGTGCCCGCGTTCACAATTGAGACGCTGTCGTTGGTATGCGCGGCTGCGGGGCATGGGAAGGCCCAGTTTGCGATCGGCACTCAATACATTGTCGATTCGCATGGCCCATTCACTGCCATCGTTGCAGCTGGGGTGGCCGGTGCCCTCGACAAGGGCCTTGCAGCAGGAGATGTCGTAGTCGGCACCGAATCGATCGAGCATGACTATAAGCCTCGGTTTCACGGAGTCGGGCCACCCCCAAGGCATGCTTCGGCGCCTGAACTGGTCGCTTCGATTCGGTCTGCCGAGCCAGGGGAGACAGGCTTTAGGGTACTAACCGGGCCAATTGCTGGTGGGGATGAAGACATCATCAGCCCTGCAAGAGCGGAGAATCTAAAAGAGCTTACGGGCGCATTGTGTGTTGCGTGGGAGGGTGCCGGAGGTGCACGCGCTGCCAAATTCAATGACATCCCTTTTGTCGAAATCCGTGCGGTATCCGATGCGGCGGACGATTCGGCGAGTGATGACTACAAGTTCAATCTTGAGGCGTCGATGACAAATCTTGGTATCCTTCTTCTAAGGTGGCTCGAAACAGATAGAAGACAAATCTAAACTCTGGAACGGTGGATTGATACCGGACTATGTCCCCTGATAACCTTCTGATCTCCATCTCAAGAGAGGAATGAACTTTTCCTAGCTAAATGATCGACGAACTCGCCTACAGCAATACAGAAGAACGAATCAGAACTCGGCACAATGGAGCTGGCTGGATAGAGGTCATCGTGGGCTCGATGTTTTCCGGAAAGTCCGAGGAACTTATCCGCCGGCTGAACCGTGCAAAGATCGCCCGCCAGAAGGTACAGGTCTTCAAACCCAAGATTGACGACCGTTATGCGGTCGAAGAGATCGCTTCCCATTCTGGAATGACCCATATTTCGAAGCCGGTTATGAAGGCGGAAGAACTGCTGGCCCAGATCGACGATGACACCGAGGTCGTGGGGATCGACGAAGGCCAATTCTTTGATATGGAACTGGTCGAGGCCACCAACGATCTCGCAAACAGGGGAGTCCGCGTCATCGTGGCAGGACTCGATCAGGATTATATGGGAAAACCGTTCGAGCCGATGCCCCAGCTTCTTTCGATCGCCGAATTCATCACGAAGACCCACGCGATCTGTGTGAAATGCGGTAACACCGCCAACTACTCTCAGAGAACATTCGAATCGGATGCGCGTGTGGAAGTAGGGGCGCACGGGAAGTACGAGGCCCGCTGTCGCACGTGCTTCATCCCGCACGCGGACAAGCCGACGGCGCTCTAGTTTCCACTAAGCGGAAGAGTAACAGGATGGACAGGATAGATAGGATTGTTGCTTCCGAGCCCTGACGTACCGAGTTGAATAGAAATCTGGAGACGAAAGATAAAGTAGCCCGGGACGCATCTGTACAAGGAGCGGTAGCGACCGGCAACATCTCAGAAAGAACAAACAAGATGGACAGGATAGATAGGATATTCCGTCGTGCTAACGACGCGAGTAGTAATATGAACCGATAGGCCGTTGGCCAGGAGGGTCCTCATCCTGCCCATCTTGTCCATCCTGTTTTTTCATCCTGACTCTTGAACCCTGCTACCGACCCCTGACATCCCGGAGCACTTGTTTCCAACCTTCTTCCAGCCCGAACTCCGGATCGAACCCAAGTTCTTCACGGATCAGATCGCCTCGGACGGCGATGTCCTCGTTGATCTTTTCGATCAGAGGCGTAAGGCGCATTTCCTTCCCGGCAAATTTAAGGAATACGTCCCCGCCAGCGAACGCCACGCGGGCAAGGGATTCGGGAAGATGGATCGAAGGCGCCTTCTTGCCAAGTGCTTTGGCGATGGTCTCAACGATCGTTTCCAGCGTGTGTACCTCGCCGTCGGTCACGTTATAGACCCTTCCTCTTGACCTGTCAGATTCGGCACACAATATCGCAGCGCGTACCGCATCCTTTTCGTGGATCAGCGTCCTTCGATTTGTTCCGGGCCCGACGTAGGCGAACCTCCCGCTTCGGATCGCCTTAACGAGCCTCGGGAAGTTTCCTTTCATCCCCTTTCCGTAAACAGCCGCGTAACGGATCACGGTCCCGCCCGGGTGTTTGAGAACGAGCTTTTCCGCCGCCAGCTTGGTTTCTGCGTACGGGCCGGAAGGCTGTGGCGCGGTTGATTCATCGAACGGCCCGCCGGTTCCATAAACATTGATAGTGCTCGCACTCACAAACCGTTCACAGTCTGAAAGTTCAACAAGCGTACGCGTAGCCCGATAGTTCACTGCCTCGTATTCCTGCCGCAGTTCTTCGGTCGGTCTATTGATGTGGAGTTTTGCCGCGTAGTGAAAGATCGTATCGACGCCTTCGACTGCAGCACGTACAAAGCTTTTGTCGCGAAGATCGCCGACAACGATCTCTACTCTATCGTCGAATTCTACGGATCCCGGATCGCGGACCGCCGCACGGACACGAACTGCTCGGCTAACTAACTCTCGAACAAGCAGGGACCCGATAGCTCCCGACGCGCCCGTGACAAGCACGATGCCTTCGCGGAGATCAGCCATCGCCAACCTCCATCGCATCTGTGTACTTTGCAAGCGCCGTTTCGAACGAGTACTTGGTCCTTGCTGCCTTTAATGCGCGCTCTGACATCTCCACAAGATCGCCGCGCAGGTTGCTTGCGTGTTCGATCGCCTTCAAAAGGCTCTCCGGGTCGTGCGGCGAGACCACCCATCCAACATTTTCCTCCTCAACCACGATCGCGGGCTCCGAACCCTCTTCTACGATCGCGATGATAGGCTTTGCGGCGGCGAGAAAATTGTATGTCCTGCTCGGCATCGCCAGCGCCTTCATTCCCTCGACGAGCGTCACGACCGCCACATCACAGGCATTCAAGAAGTTCGTCTGGTCGGTCCTCGGCCTGGGACCGACGATCGAGACGTTATCCAGCCCAAGCTCTTCCTTCTTCCCTTCAAGCCAGTTCTTCTTGGCCCCCGCTCCGACAAACAAGAAATGGACATCTTCGTTTTTATCTTCCTTGAGTTTCGTCGCCGCCTGAACGATGCTTTCTATATCCTGCGGAGGCCCCATGTTTCCTGCGTAAAGAACGACGAATTTCTCGAGCAATCCAAGTTCTTTCAGCAGCTCATTCTCCGATCGTTCCGTCGGCGAAACCTCTTCCAATGATGCCCAGTTCTGGATCGTCACGATCCGTTCAGAATCCGCTCCAGGCTCCAAGGCAACGGCTTCTTCCATATCCCTTCCGACGGTGATGATCTTCTCAGCCCCTCCGTACAGCCACTTGTTGAGCAACTTCATCAAGCGGACAGCGATCGATCCTTCAGAAGCGTTCCCCGTCGCCACCAGAATATCCGGATACTTGTCGTGCAATAGAAAATAGTAAGGAACCCGTTTAATGCGACAGGCAAGGGCGATAAGGAACGGAAGTGTGGGCGGTGCCGTAACAACAAGTACTTTGTCGCCTTTCCGGATTCGAAACAGGGCGTTGAAAAACATCGAGGTGCCGAGCGTGACCATGTTCGAAAGCCTGAACGCAAGAATGTTCTTGTCAAGGGTCGTCCCCCTGCACCGGCGCACTTCAACTTGGTTTCTATTTTCGGTGACCGGGGCACGAACACCCCTTGAGAGATAACTTGGCTGGCCGCACAAGACCGCAACCGGGGTCTTTTTCGCGAGCCCTTCCGCCGTTTGTGTGAGGTAGTAGGCGGTCGTGTTCTCTTCGGGAGCGTAAGGCTCGCCTACGACCCAGATTCGATTCATCACGGGCAATGTTATAGATTTGCAGTGATCCCGGTCAAGCAGTTCTCGAATGGCTATATGTCGAATGATCTAAACGACTTCTACCGATCGGTCGAGGAGCGCACTTCAAAACTAGAAAGCCTCCACGACAAGCGATTGAATTGCAAGAAAGGCTGTTCTTCGTGTTGTGTCGATGGAATTTCTGTGTTCGAGATCGAAGCGAAGAACATACGAGAAAGGAATCCCGGACTTCTTAGCAGCGGTGAGCCGTTTGAGAAAGGAGCGTGCGCGTTTCTAGGAAAGCAGGGTGAGTGCAGGATCTACAATGATCGCCCATATGTGTGCCGCACACAGGGCCTTCCGCTAAGGTGGCTTGAAGTATATGGAGGGAAAAACGTCGAATATCGAGACATATGCCCTTTGAATGAGGAGGGTGAGCCCATCGAATCCCTTGAATCCGACGGTTGTCTGGCTATCGGAGAATTCGAAGGCCGGCTCGCGACATTGCAGGAACGGCAGGAGGGGAACCTAAGGCGTGTCCTTCTTCGAGACATGTTCTCGAAAAGCTGAGAAATTATTGAAATAGCTGTTGTTACAAGCTTGGGACCTAGGATAGAATTCCGTAATTGATCACCTTATGAGACCCGTTTCGTATACTCGAAACATTTTGATCGCATTCGTACTGTGTGCCATCGGCGTCGCATTTTCTCTTTCCGCAACCGCCGAATCGCAATATCAGACGAAGAACACCAATGATTTCCTGAAAATCGCCGAGAAGAAGATAGCTAAGCAGCACGGGAAGAGCCTGCTAGAAGCTTGTGATATTGGCGACGATCTCGCGGCGAAGACCGTTTTCAGGGAGTACGGCGCTGTGTTCGTAGCGGAAGGGGTCACAGTTCCTTCCGAGTGTATTTTCGCTAGTGAAGAAGAGGTAGCTAAGTTTTCGTGTTCGTTGAAGACAAGGACCGAAAGAGTCGGTGGGGTCACGATCACGCTCCAGACTCCGGCGATGGATGCGCTATTGAGAGCACGTGAAGAGGCGCGCAAGAAAGGGCTTTCGATCTCACCGCGAGGTTCTTCTACGGCAGCTGCCAGAAATTTCGCCACGACGCTAAGGTTCTGGAACTCGCGATTTCATCCCGGCCTTACATATTGGACGCGGCGAGGAAAGATAACAGCAAAGGAAGCGGCCGACATCAAGAAAGCTCCTGTGCCTCAGCAAGTTACTCAGGTCCTCAAGTGGGAACAGGAGGGGATTTACTTCGCACGCGGATTTGGAAAGTCGATCCTCTATTCAGTTGCTGCTCCGGGCGCGTCACAGCACATTTCTATGCTTGCTCTGGATGTAAGCCAATTTGGAGACGCCCGCGTGCGAAAGATCCTCGCCGACCACGGATGGCACAGAACGGTGCTAAGCGATCTGCCTCATTTCACGTACCTGGGTGTGCCGGAAAGCAAACTGCCGGATCTGGGTCTTGAAAAGAAAATATCCGGCGGACAGGAGTTTTGGGTCCCGGAGATCAGTACTGAGAAATGAGTACTGAGAAATGAGTACTGAGTACTGAGAAATCGGAACCGGGAGCGCCAGCGACCGGCAATGTCGAGGACTGAGAACTGAGGACTGAGAACTGAGAAATCGGAACCCGGAGCACCAGCGACGGGCATGATTGAGGACTGAAGAGAGTTGATAATTGAGAATTGGAAATTGAGGCAAGCGACTTTGGGAGAGTCGAAATGAGTCGGTGAATTATTATCCGCAGACGCACCCTGAAGACTTTTAAACTCTGACTTCCGAGTTCCGAGTTCCGACTTCTGATTTCAGACTTCTGACTTCTGATTTCAGACTTCTGACTTCTGATTTCAGACTTCTGATTTCTGATTTCAGACTTCTGACTTCTGACTTCTCAATTTTCAATTCTCAATTATCAATTTCCATCAGTACTCATTACTTTTAACTCATCACTTCTTAAGTCATGCCTTTGAACACGGGAGATTCAATTGGCAGATACACGATCCACTCGCAATTGGGGGTGGGCGGGATGGGCGAAGTCTATCTCGCTGAAGATCCTTCCCTAGAGCGGAAAGTGGCGGTGAAGTTCCTCGACAGTGCAATTGCCGAGGATCCGTCCGCGCTTGCACGCTTCACGAGGGAAGCAAGATCCGCATCCGCGCTTAACCATCCGAACATACTCACGATCTACGAGATCACCGAATTCGAGGGCACACGGTACATCGTCAGCGAATTCGTTGAGGGCAAGACCCTAAAGGCAAGGCTCAGGGTCGGATCGCTTTCGATCAAAGATGCTCTTGATATCGCCGTACAGACCGCTTCGGCACTTTCAGCCGCTCACGAAGCGGGAATAGTCCACCGTGACATCAAACCAGCAAACATCATGATCCGCGACGACGGTATCGTGAAGGTCGTCGATTTCGGAGTGGCCAAGCTCGTCAAGACCGGTTTTGGCGATGACCCGGACAAAGAGGCTTCGACGATCTCGAACCTTGGAACAGCGCCGGGAGTCCTGATCGGGACCCCGAAATATATGTCGCCTGAACAGGCTCGCGGAAACACTGTCGACCACAGGACAGATATTTTCAGCTTCGGACTGGTGCTGTTCGAGATGCTCGCCGGGCGGCCTGCTTTCGAAGGAGAAAGCAGGATGGACGTCGTAAGTTCCATTCTTAAAGACCCAGCACCGCCAATCTCCGACTTCAATACAAAACTTCCCAAAGAGCTGGAGCACATCGTCGAGAAGTGCTTGAGAAAGGATGCTGATCAAAGGTATCAGAACACCCGCGACCTTCTGATCGACCTGACCGATGTCAAAGATGACTACGGTTTTGAGCAGAAACGGCGCAGGGGAGAAGAAACGGTTACTGAGGTGCTGCACGTCACCGATACCGATACCGACAGGACCTCGCAGACCGGAAGTATCACGGAAGTTTTGGTCAGAAAGCGCCGGTTCACACTGTTGCACTTTTTGGGGTTCTTTGCCGTGATCCTTGTCCTTGGTGGAGCTTATTTGTGGTACGACTCATTGAGCCACGACTCTTCGGTCTTTTCTGAGAACACGAAGACGAGCGAGATCGCGACGTGGAGCAGCGCTCCGGGAGAGTTGTTCAGCAAAGCAAAATTCTCACCTGACGGAAGACTGATCGCGTTCTCATCGACGCGCTCCGGGTCAAAGGACATTTGGGTTACACAGACAAATTCAACCGAAGCTATACAGATCACGGATGACGGTTTTGCTAACACGAATCCGGTCTGGTCTCCTGACGGCTCAGAAATAGCATACTTCTCTGACAAGAGTTCGTCTGGTGACGGATCCGAACGAAAAAGCGGCATCTGGAAGATATCCGCACTTGGAGGCAAGCCTGTATTTGTTGGTGCGGTGGAAGACGGAAGCAGCAGTCTAAGGCGCTGGACATCTTCCGGCAAGATCGTATTCCAATCCGGCGGCGAGCTTTACGCCATGGATGCGTCGCGGGGCGGTGCCGAAAAGATCACCGACCTCGAATCCAATGAAGGGCGCGTGGTTTGGGCGGATGTAGATAACGAAGGAACTAACGTCGTCTTCGTGGTGAAAGAAGACGAGAGATCGTGGCGCTTCTATCGAACGCAAATCGGTTCCGCGGATCGCGATGACTTCCTGAGAATTGAGTCCGAAGTGTCCGATGTCGTCTGGCTTCCTGGATCGGACACGTTCTTCTACAGCGCCGCAGTGAATGGAATTGAACAGATCTGGGGTCTCGCCCCCGGTGCTTCGGAACCGGCACAGATAACCAGAAATCCGACAAGCACAGTCGTCGTCGATGCGTCGCAAGACGGTAATGAGCTAATTTTCAGTTCCGTCAAGGAAGAATCCGACATTTGGAGGATCAAAACCGGCGGTTCCGGAGAAGCACCGCTCGCGCGGGGGATAGATTCAGAACTCTGGCCAGCGATAAGTCCGAAAGGGGATAGATTCGCTTACCAGTCTGTCCGCGACCTGGACCGCGGGAACAAGTTACTTGCGACCTCACTGATGATCCAGCCGATGGACGGATCCCAGGGAAGGACGGAAGGCTTGGCGGTCACCAAAGACGGGGCGATCGCACAATGGTCTCCGGACGGCAACAAGCTCGCTTTTATGAGAACGGGCGAAAACGGGGTCTCCATCTGGACCGTGAATGCGACCGGTGGCGAGGAATCGGAAATCGCAACGAACGTATGGCCCGTTGGCTACTCGGTTTCTCCGTACAATCGTCTGAACACAAGGGAATTCACCTGGCTGCCAGACGGCTCCGGCATAGTCTACTCGGCCAAAGTTGACACACAAAAAGCCTCACTGCGGATCGCATTTCTCGACAAGTCCATACAAGATAAGGTGATCGAGGATTCGTCTGACGACAACACCCAATTCTGTCCTTTGATCTCACCCGACGGAGAGAATATCGCCTTTTCGGCCAGTAAAACAGTAGATGGTAAGTCCGTAAGAAGCATCTGGAAATTCGGCATCGAATCAGGAACTTCAGAAGAGGTTTACAGCACGGAAAGGAATATCAGACTGCTGGGGTGGGATCGCGATGGCGGGCTACTTGTCGCTGAAGCTCCGAAGTTCTCCAGCCTTCCACCGGAGACGATAATTCGGAGGGTCAGCGCGGAGGGCGGCGAGGCCAGAGAAGTAAATCGTTTGCAAAGTGCGTACTATTACAATATCTTCCTTTCACCCGACTTTGATCAATTTGCATTTGCCGCCCGAAGAGACAATCGGGACGATGTGTGGACCGTGCCTGTCGCTGGTGGCGAACCTAAGAAGATCACAGACAACAACGACACGGAGACGTATTTCTCGTCTCTCGCGTGGACGCCGGACAGCGGCGCAATTCTGTTTGGAAAACAAACGCGGTTCAGTTTGCTCTCCAAACTTACTGACCTTAAGAAGTAAGGAGGAACAGATGAACAAACCTGAACGCCACTTTCCCGTATTAAAACTACTTTTTGTACTGCTGGTGTTCGCGGCCGCCGGCGCATTTGTCCCTGCATACGGCCAATCCTGCAGCTCGATAACGGACGAACAGATAATTGATGGCGTTTATTCGGAGTTTGAGAAAAACAACGACCTTTCGTCGCAAATCTCGCGCCTGAACTTCACGATAGTGAAGGAGCCAACGTCCGGCCAGGTACAGGCGTGGAAGATCCAGGGATGGGTCAACGATCAGAATGAGATTGACGATGTTATGGACATCATTCGCGATGTGTATGACAGTGTGAACGGCAAAAACTGTTTTCCCAACCTCAAGTTCAATCAAAACCAGCTTTACACCGCCTCTGAGGTGCCTTCCGGATTCAAGGCCGAAGGCGGTTGTACCGGTGACACCAAACCCTGCGGCGACATATGCATTCCCGTCGGCGAGACCTGCAGCATCACCGGGCGAACCAAGCAGTCGAACTGAAGACAGGAGACAGGAGACAGGAGACAGGAGACAGGAGACAGGAGACAGGAAGATACCAGAGTTTCGAAACTTGAAATTTGGATCTGAAATTTGAAATTCGTGCGCAGCACGACGCTGAAATCGCGCAGCCTTACCCCCTCTCTTCGTAAACTTGCCTATCAGTTGCCCCTCGCCTTAGCGGGGGGTTATCTGGTAGCAAAACCCGGAGTAGGGGGCTTTAGCCCCCTACTCACATGCCGGCTAAAGCCGGCCGACGATCACGGAATTCACCATTCATCCCCCCGTTGAAACGGGGGCAACTGATAGCTGATCAGTGCCTTCTCGCTCACTTCTCTTTCAAAAACGGAAGCGGATCCACCGTGCAGTAGTCCGGTGAGCTTTCGACCAGCTGTTTAATTATCGGTATGTGTCCCTGGCCATAGATCACGAAGATGCGGTCGCCCTTTTCCGATATCCTCGTCAGATTCGCAAAGATCCGCAGATTTCGCTGATACCAGACCGTGACGTAATCGGCTCCCGCATAGTTCTCATCTTTCACCATCGGTAGGAAGTAGCCTACGTATGGGGTGTGAGCCAGCTTCAGCATCTCGGGTCGGTTCATCTGGTAGAGCATATATGAGATGGTGCCCTCTGAAAGCCACTTGCCCATCTGTTCCATCGCCTGGCCGCCGAACTTGTCCATCTCGCCCATTTTCTTCTGGAATTCAGGATTCGCAGCGATCACGGGCCCAAGCTCCTTGTCATCCAGCATCATCCGCACGTCGACCGGATAGATCTTCTGGTGGCCCATTTTCTTCGCAAGCCGAAAACCTACTTGTTCACTCTCGCTTTTCCGGAGTTCGATTTCACCCGCTATGTACTTTTGCCAACGCTCTAAAGTGGGTTCGTGTCCCCAGGGAGCCTCCACCGCAACTTTTGTGGCTTTGAAATCCGCCAGACGTTCGACAAGATCTGAGATCTCTTTCTGTCGTTTCTCAGCGAGGACGTCATCGGCTTTCAGATTGAACCTGTCCAATCCCGGATTCGACATGTGGTAACTGCCGACCAGAAGCACGGCGACCCGTTCGTCGTCCTCCAGGCAAATGTCGGGCGGAACATTCAGATCGAGCTGGGCGAATCCGGTCCCGGCCAAAAGAAACAAAGAAGCAAGACTTACTGACAAGACTTTCTCTAATGACTTTTTCATAACAGAACTCCGCGGACCGAAAATCGACCCCTTTGCTCTTTCTAATAACTCACTGGGCCACTTCCCGGTCCTCGATGAAGTAGATCTTCTCCGCTTTTTTAGGTTCGGGATAGACCCTCGACGCGTCGCCGCCGCTGTAGACCACACCGTTCTTCAATACGTATTCGATCGACCTTGAATTCCGTATGTTCTCCGCCGGATTCTTGGTCATGACCACAAGATCCGCATATTTTCCGGGTTCGACTGAACCCAGAATGTGATCGAGGCCGTGATGTTTGAATCCATTGATCGTCGCGATCTCTATCGCCTCAAGCGGTGTAAAGCCGCCCATCGTGAACAGCTCCATCTCCCAGTGCGCGCCAAGGCCCATCATCTGGCCGTGCGCGCCCATCTGCAGGAGCACGCCCTCGTCATAGAGCTTCTTCATAGCCTTCGCCATTCTTGCCCAGTAGTAATCGTCTTCCCAGAGCTTTTCGGACCTGCGGAACCTGAGCAGGTAATCCTTTCTGAAAAAGTTAAGAAGCTTTTCGTCTTCCCAGTACCTTTCCGTGAAATCGAAATACCCTTGTCCCGAAGGCCCGTTGTAGACGACGACCAGCGTCGGCGTCATCCCGATCTCGGAAGCCTTGAACAGCCTCACAACGTCTTCGTAAAATGGCTCGAGCCCCATCGAGTGTTCGATCCCCGTAAAGCCGTCGATGATCTGCGTCTGGTTCATCTGTGGGTTTCCGAACGACTCTGTGATTATGTTCACGCCCAGCTGTCTTGCCGCCTGGGCCAGATATTTTCGCGAATCCCTTTCGTGATTGGAATAATCCTTGACCACGGTCGCGCCGTGGTCCTTGTTGAACTTGACGTGTTCGAGCGCGTCCTCAAGCGAATCGATCTGGCGATGCATCTTCGTCCTGTACTTCGTAACGAACATCGGATCGCCAACGGAGAAGATCCTCGGCCCTTCGATCTTCCCGGCACGCAGCATATCGGAAACCCAGAAGTCCTTCTGCGTCGTTCCGTAGACGTCATACATCGTCGTGACGCCGTAGGCGAGATTCGCCTTCAGGCCGTAAAGATTCTGCTCGATGACGTTCAATGCCGAGATAGGGCTGCCGTAATGGCCGTGGGCATCAAACATTCCCGGCATCACGGTCCGGCCCTTCAGATCGAAGACCTTTGCATTCGAAGGGATCTGTATATTCCTTCCGACGGCCTTGATCTTGTCGTTCTCGACCAGGATCGTGGCGCTTTCGAGGACCTCCCTTCCGGCATTCATAGTTATAACGCGGACGTTCTTGAGCGCGATGGTCGTCGCAGGAGTTGCGACTTCGAAAGGCATGCTCAGCGATGTTTTTGCCAATTGCGCGTTGCCTGCCAGCACATCACTTAACTTCTTCTCAAAAAAGAATGCGCCACGCGTCCATTCGAGCGTCGAGCCGTCTGCAGACCATTCGGTAAAATCGCCGTCCTGATCCTTATCAACGCGCTTTGTGAAGCCCTTTCCGTCCGCCGCGCTGATCTCCGCCGGCTTGCCAAGATACTCGTAGGGCGAAACATACGTGCGGTGATATTCACGGAATGCGATCCATCTGTGATCGGGGGAGATCACGGCTCGTGTCGCATTCGGAAAGACAAACAGCGTCTTCCCGTCCAGGCCTTCGGTGTTCACTCGACGGATCTCCAGCTTGTCGTCCTCATATACGGAGTAGAAGACGTGGCTGCCGCCAGGACTGAACTTCACCGAAGGCGGCCGCTTCGCGTATCGGTTTCCGCTCCAGGCGACATCGGCAAGCTTCCTTGTACTTCCATCCTGAGCGAGGAGTATCAGTTCGAAATCGGTCTGGTCCTCAAGCTTCTCGCCGCGCATCATCGATCCGGCGCCGCGCAGAAAGGCCATCTGTCTTCCGTCTTCCGATACCGCTATCGATCCGTATTGGGTTGGTGAAGACACGAGTGTCGCGACATTACCGCCGTCAGCGTCCATCCGCGCGATCGATCCTCTCGACCGGTCGTCCCAATTTGCGAAGTAGATCTTCCCTGTCCCGGCATGATAGACCGGGTTGGTTTCGTGGGAACCCGATCTTGTCAGGTTCGTAGTCTCATTCCCGGTACGCAGATAAATATCGCCAAGCGCTTCGTACAAGACCGAGTTCCCAACGCGCTGTCCCCATCTGTGGCTGCGTGTCATCGTCTCGCCTTCGGGTATCGAGACCTTGAATCTGATCGTCTTGTCGATTTCCCTTTCCACAGGCGCGGTGAACGGAATATCTCTGTCGGCTTTTGTTCTTACATCGATGGCGTGGATCTTGCCGCCGTAGCTCAAAACTACCTCGTTTCCGGACGGGTGCCAGGCGATGTTCGGATAGACTCCGTAAAAGCCCCTCGATTCGAATCTTCCATAATCGAGGGCCTCGGTAAGCACCTTCTCTTTCTTCGTAGCCAGTTCGTGTAGAACGAGAACCGTTTTTGTGTCGTCCCGATGAACGTAAGCAAGATGCTTTCCGTCCGGCGACAAGCGAATGCTTCCGGCTCCGCCCGGCCTCTCAATATAGACCTTCACCTCACCGGTGTTCCGGTCGTATGTCTTGACCCTTGGTCCGCTTGAAGGAAGGCTTTCGTCGTGATGGACGTAATAAATGAGCCCGTTCGAAGGATGTTCGTTGAAATGGTTCACAGGTGTTCTTCCGCCTGCCGGCAGCATTTCCTTCCTGGTTCCAAAGAAATTGAACTGGTACGCGGGAAACCTGACCTGCATGTTCAGGCTAGTTCCGTAGATGTGCCTGCCATCGGGCGACCACGTGCCCTGAAAAACGGGGCGCTTCATTTTTGAAACGTTCACGTTTCCGCCGCCCGCAGCATTCATGGTCCAGAGATCGTTGCTTACCTCATCGTCAGAGGTGTAAAGGATCTTCCCTCCGTCCGGTGAAAAGCGCGGGAACATGTTCCACGACCTGCCGCTCGTGAGCCTCTTCGCGGCACCGCCTTCATAAGGCATTTGGTAGAGATGCCCCAGAAGATCGAAGACCAGGGTCTCGCCGTCAGGCGATACATCGACACTGATCCAGGTCCCTTCGGAAGCTGTGTAGCTCAGCCTCGAGGTTTGCGGGAAAACAGGTGCGATCAGGAGCATTAGCAATAAAGCGGCAAATATTTTCATTTCAGTTCTTTGGACCTACACAGAATCGGTTATTATTGGGCGTCTCGGATTTCGCGAATCGACAAGACCTTACCACACCTTTGTTTAGAGCAGCGCTCTGCGCTGTGAAGAAGGGCGCAGCCCTGCTGAGAATACTTGGTATAGCCGACGGAAAGGCCGAGCCTTTCCGCACATCAATGCGGCAAAGCCGCCGTTGATAAGCGATTTGGATTATCGGAGCGCACGCGTCCCGCGTGCAATCGGAACCCGGAGCGCCAGCGACGGGCATAAACGGAGCGCACGCGTCCCGCGTGCATTGAGCGAAGCGAATTTATGCGGCCCGCAAAACCCGCCGTTTAGAGCCGCGCCTAGCGCTGCGACGACCGGGCACAGCCCGGTCGAAATTTTTCGGGACCGGTGCTGGTAAGCCGGAGGCTTACCGCACATCACGGCGGCAAAGCCGCGATTCCCGGTGGACTGAGGAAACGCGCGCGTTCCGCTTGCTCAGGACTGAGGACTGAGGACTGAGGACTGAAGACTGAAGACTGAAGACTGAAGGAAGATATTCAAGGAAATTGATACTTGATAGTTGATAATTAGGCGATTTGTAGGGGTGTCCTGGTCTTCGTAGGCGGGAAGTCGAGTGTTTTCAACAGTATGCGTAAAACTTTCAATTCTCAACTATCAATTTTCAATTTCTCAGTACTCAGTACTCAGTACTCAGTACTCATCTCTCAGCACTTCTTTTTATGGCGCTTGAACCCAACACCTTGATCTCCCATTACAAGATCCTCTCCAAGATCGGCAGAGGCGGGATGGGAGAGGTGTATCTTGCGCAGGACACCAAGCTGAACCGGAAGGTCGCGATCAAGTTCCTGTCGGACGAGTTCAGCCGCGATTCGGACAAGCTGAACCGATTCATACAGGAAGCCCAGGCTGCGTCTGCGCTAAACCACCCCAACATAGTCACGATCCACGAGATCGGGGAGTGGGATGACTCACGATACATTGCTCTTGAGTACATCGAAGGCGAGACGCTTTCGATGTTTCTTAAGAAGAAACTGAGTTTTGAAAAGGCGCTCGACATCGCGACGCAGATCGCTTCCGCTCTCGACGCCGCTCATTCGGCGGGGATCGTACACAGGGATATAAAGCCTGACAATGTGATGATCCGCCCGGACGGAGTGGTGAAAATCTTGGACTTCGGCATCGCGAAACTTACGGAGAAGCCCGAACCCGAAGTCGATTCCGAGGAAAAGACCGCCGTTCAGGTAAACACGTCGCCGGGGATGATCATCGGGACCGCGAACTACATGTCCCCCGAGCAGGCCAAAGGGAAAGAGATCGATTCACGGACCGACATCTTCAGCTTCGGGGTTGTCTTGTATGAAATGATCGCGGGTCATCTTCCATTTTCCGGCGACACTCCGCTCGAGACCATCGGTTCGATACTCAATAAGGAACCAAAGCCGATCGAAAACACGGATGTTCCCGGCGAACTGGAGAGGATCGTCTCAAAGAGCCTGCGAAAGGACCCGGACGAGCGGTATCAAACGATGAAAGGCCTTGCCGCCGATCTGAAGGATCTCAAGCGTCAGATGGACTTTCAGGACCAACTCGAAAAGACGGTCCAGCCTGAAAGATCGGAATCCGCGACCCAGGTATTCGAGGCAACGACGGTTTCAGAAGAAAAACGTAACACAACGTCACAAATACAGAATGACAGCATTTCTATCAAGCGTTCGAGTCTGGGGAAGATAATCGCCGGTATGGCGGCAGTGCTTGTCCTCTCTGCGATCGGAACGGGCTATTGGTACATTTATGGCGCAGCCGATGAGCGAATCGACTCAATTGCCGTGTTGCCGTTCGAAAACAGAGGAGGAGATGCCGATACCGAGTACCTTTCGGACGGCCTCGCTGACTCTTTGATCTACAGGCTTTCGCAATTGCCGAATCTGCAAGTCAGTCCGACAAGTTCGGTAATGCGATATAGAGGCGGGGAGACAAATGTCAGCAGGATCGCGAAAGAACTCAATGTGGATGCGGTGATGTCGGGGCGCCTCGTACAACGCGGTGAAGACCTGTCCATCAGCGTACAGCTGATCGACTCGCGTAACGAAAGATTGATCTGGGCGGAGCAGTATGACCGCAAGATGTCTGACCTGATGGCCACGCAAAGAGAGATAGCAACAACTATCGCTCAGAAACTACGGCTGGAGCTTGTCGGCAACGAAGCGAAAGGAATTACTAAGAAGTACACTGACAGCAATGAAGCGTATCAGCTGTATATGCGGGGCCGATATTACTTCGCGAAACGAACCAAAAACGACATGCTGAAGAGCATCGAGTATTTTCAGAACGCTATTGAACTCGATGCCGATTTTGCCCTTGCTTACGCCAGGATCGCCGAGGCCTACAACCAACTTCCCGCGTATCCGTATTTGCCGCCCAAAGATGCATTCCCCAAGGCAAAGGCCGCTGCCAATCGAGCGTTGGAGATCGATCCGTCGCTTTCGGAGGCACACGTGGCTTTAGCCAATACTTTCGCGGTCTATGAGTGGAAATGGAAAGAGGCGGAACTCGAATTCAAAAGGGCGATCGAGCTGGACCCAAACAATGCTTCGGCCCATTTTCGATTCGGGCAGGTCTATCTAAGCCCACTCGGGCGGTACGATGAGGCGATCGCCGAAATGAAACGGGGGCTCGAGCTAGAGCCGCTCGACCTGGCGTTTGCGGCAGTTCTTGTGGAGGGGTACTTTTTTGCCGGCGAGAATGACCACGCACTGGAACAGGCAAAGAGAGTCACAAAGGTCGAACCAAACTTTGTATTGGGCAAGATCGTACTTTGCGAGGCGTACCTTGGGAAGGAGATGTACGAAGAAGTAATCTCGACCTGCGGAGGATCGAGCACCGACCTTCGGAACAACCAGCATATGCTTTCGTTCGTGGCGTATGCCCACGCTAAATTGGGTCGTCGCGACAAGGCCAAGGAGATACTGACCAAATTCAGGGAACTGAGGCGCACGGAGTATGCAGACGCTTTTCATATGGCCGTAATCAATGTCGGCCTTGGGGACAAGGACGAGGCCTTCGCAGACCTCGAGAAAGCCTTTGCAGATCGCTCCTGGTTTCTCCATCAGGTTAAGGCTACTCCATTGATCGAGCCGTTGCGCGATGATCCGAGATACCGGGACTTATTGGAAAGAATGGGGTTTCCGAAATGAGGTCTGTCTGAGCGTACGCATCCCGCGCGCAATCGGATTCCAGCACCAGCGAAGGTGATAATCGGAACGCACGCGTCCCGCGTGCATCGAGCGAAGCGAAATGGAGCAGGACTCGATACCCGCTGTTTAGAGCAGCGCTTCGCGCTGCGGCGACCGGGCTAAGCCCGGTCGGTATAGTGTGGAGCGCGGCGCCGGTAAGCCATAGGCTTACCGCGCATCAGAGCGGCAAAGCCGCGTCAGAGGCAGAATAGAGGCAGTTACAGATATCAGGCGGACGATGTCCGCCCTCGGCAGCGCAGAACGCTGCTCTAAACGATAGGAGTTGAGGAAGTTGGAAATTGATAGTTAATAGTTGGATGATCTGATTTCGCTGGTAGGACTCGACCTTTTGGCTCGTGGCGATTTGTTCCAAGGGCCAGATCTCCGACTCTCAATTCTCCATTTTCAATCGTCAATTTTCTCAGTCCTCAGTCCTTTTGTCTCAGTCCTAGATAGCTATGGCGCTTGAACCCAACACCTTGATCTCCCACTACAAGATTCTTTCCGAGATCGGGAAGGGCGGGATGGGAGAGGTGTATCTTGCCGAGGACACCGAGCTCGACCGGAAGGCGGCGATCAAATTCCTTTCTGAGGAGTTCAGCAAGGACGAGGAGAAGATCAACCGGTTCGTACAGGAGGCGAAGGCGGCGTCCGCCCTTAATCACCCGAACATCCTCACCGTGTACGAGATAGGGACGTGGGAAGATACCCGCTACATTGCCACCGAGTACATCGAGGGAATGACGCTCCGCTCCGTTCTCAAGAACAAGGAATCGGTTCCGCTGAATCGGGTATTGAAAACGGCGATTCAGGTCGCAGAGGCGCTTTCGGCCGCCCACAAGGCGGGGATCGTCCACCGGGACATCAAACCCGAGAACATAATGATCCGCGAGGACGGGTATGTGAAGGTGCTCGACTTCGGCCTAGCGAAGCTTGTCGAGAGGCGAAACAAAGAACCGGATATCTCGCTCGAGGGCGAGACCAAAGCGCTTGTAAAGACGAACCCGGGCGTCGTGATGGGGACGGTCACTTACATGTCCCCGGAGCAGGCGCAGGGCAAGGAAACCGACCAAAGGACCGACATATGGAGTCTCGGGGTGGTCCTGTACGAAATGCTGTCTGGCAAGGCCCCGTTCGAGGGGAAAACCACGAACCACTCCATTGTCTCCATTCTGGAATCCGAGCCCAAGGATCTCGAGAACGTACCGAATGCCCTGCAACGGATAGTTCGGAAGGCGCTGACCAAGGATCCCGAGATGCGGTACCAGACCGCCAAGGACTTCCTGATAGATCTCAAGAATCTCAGGCGCGAACTCGATCTGCAGGGTGAGCTCGAAAGATCCGTCATACCGAACACCGAAAGTGTGAGTGAGGGCGGTGAGACATTCGCGAATCCGCGAGGTTCCGGGATCGAAACTTCCACCGGTTCGGGCGTGCATTCCACGCAGAACCTCACATCAACCTCGAGCCTCGAGTACGCCGTCATGCAAGCCAAGAGCCATAAGTTCGTGACGGCCCTGATACTCGTGCTTGTTGCCGGTGCGATCGGCGCGGCTGCCTACTTCGCGGTTTACCGGGGCCCGGACATCGAAACGATCGATTCGATCGCCGTGATGCCATTTTCCGGGATCGAGGAAGGGTCAGAAACCCAATATCTATCTGACGGGCTCACAGAAAGCATCATCTTTAACCTGTCGAGGATACCGCAGTTGAAGGTGCTCCCGGCCAGCACGGTATTCAGTTACAGGGGCAAAGAGTTCTCGGCAGATTCAGTCGCTGAGGATCTAGGCGTCCGTGCCGTCCTGATAAGCCGGGTAACCCAGCGAGGGGAGGACATTCAGATCAGCACGGAGCTTGTCGACACTGCCCAAAACAAGGTTATCTGGGGGCAGCGATACGAGAGAAAACTAACTGACGTGCTGACGATCCAGAAAGAGATCTCGAGGGAGATATCTGAAAACCTGAGCCTGCGGTTAACTGGAGAAGATGAGGTAAGCCTGGCCAAGGAGTACACTTCGAATCCCGAGGCGTATCAGGAATACTTGAAAGGAAAGTATCAGTTCGAGAAGCGCTCGCCGGAGGCTATCCAGAAATCTATTGACCATTTCCAGAAGGCGGTCGACCTAGATCCGAATTATGCGAAAGCCTGGAGCGGCCTCGCCAATTCTCATCTTGTGCTTCCGCAGTACGCGGACACCGATCAGACCGAGACACTGGACAAGGCCAGGACTTTGGCCGCGAAAGCGATCGAACTCGACAGCAGTCTAGCGGATGCACGCGCGTCGCTCGCATTGATCCTGATGGTCGACAGACAGTTTTCGGAGGCCGAGACCGAATATAGGAAAGCGATCGAACTGGAACCCAGGTATGCCACTGCCCATCATTGGTATGCGCTCTATCTTTCATTTGCGGGCCGAAATGATGAGGCTGTGCAGGAGATGAAGCTAGCTCACGAGCTGGAGCCTCTCTCGCTCGTGATAAACCGCAATTACGCGAACACGCTTTATTTCGCAGGCAGATACAAGGAAGCTGAAGAGCAGGCCCGCAAAACCGCCGAGATGGATGCGGGATTTTCTGAGGCCGCTTTTGTCCTCGGTCTTTCGCTCGCAATGCAGGAGAAGTTTTCGGAGGCCATTGACGTGATGGAGAAAGCGAAGGCGGATGGCGACAAACAGATTGAAGTGTACCTTGGAATGGTTCACGGCCTCGCGGGAAGCGAAGCGCAGGCGCGTCGATCGGCGGAAGCAGTTTTGAGCGGTGACCGGATCAATGAGGCGCGGCTTGCGATGCTGTATGCGGCAATCGGAGAGAATTCGCGGGCTCTCGACCTTTTGGACACTGCCTTCGAGAAGAAATCCATCCACCTTTTGTTTGCCACGGCCGATCCGATCTTGAACAAACTGAAAAACGAACCTCGATACCAGGCTCTGCTCGAACGCATCGGGTATCCGGAATAATAGGCGCAGGTTTGAAAGCGACGGGCAAAAACCTTCTCCACATCGGCAGTCCCTTTTTATGTGCAGACTGGATCTCGAGTTTGCAATGTCCTGTAAACTTCGGCCTGTCGGCAGACGAGTTAGAGTCACTTTGCCGCAAGAACCCTAACTTGCGTCTCAGCGTTTCATCAGCTACCAAAAACCTATGCGAATAAAACCTATCGTCCTTGTCACGACACTTTATTTGTTCTGTTTTCCGTTCTTCGTCTACCCGTCTATTCCGTCCGATCCCTTAAGAACGCATCAGGAGTCGGACTCCGTCTGCCGCCCTGACGGGTTTCCCGCTCTTTCGTATGCCGAGTCACAGGTATTCCCCAAGGACGGCGGCCTTAGACATCCGGAAGATGGAAGGGCTCTTCCTGACGGCCGGATCGTCGTCGGCGATGAGGAATTCGGGCTCCGGATCATCGAGAAGGACGGTAGCAGCCGCGGATTCGGTAAATTCAAAGAAGCGGGCTGGATCCACGATCCGCCGCAGGTGACTGCAGGACCGAACGGAATCTTTCTGGAGAAGGACGGCCGTCATCTTCTCCTGGCCGATGTCTATTTAGGAAAGATCTATCGGATCGACACCAGAACAGAGGAAGTGAGAATGATCTACTCCCATCCGTTCGGCATAAACAGCCTAATACGCGACAGCAAGGGGACGATCTGGTTTACGCAGTCCGCGAAGAACCCGAAGGAAAGAGGATTTCAGGACCTGTTCGCTGCCGTAGATCGGCCCTTTGTCTCCGGCGCCGTCTTCTATTTGAAGGGATCCGGATACGATGTTGAGTCCAAGGCGGTCGAGGCGGCCTCAAATATTTATTTTGCGAACGGTATCGCGCTCGATCGGGATGAGAAGATCCTCTATGTCGCTGAAACCATGATGGGACGCGTTCTTCGGTTTGATATAGACGTTTCGAAGCAGACTTTGAAAGGTCGTGAGACCTATCACCACGTAATCACGCCAGATAATCTCGCGTTCGACAAGGCGGGAAATCTATGGGTCGCTTCGCCGGTCAGCAACAGGATCTATGCGATAGACAGTAAATGCGGAAGCCTTCATACAGTTTTCTCGGCTCCATCTGAAAGCAATGCTGAAGCACACGACAGGTGGATCGAACACAGTAACCTCGGTAAGCCCCTGCTGGCGATCTTCAATCCCGAGCTGTGGAAGCCGCTTCCCGGCGGACTCACAGGAATGTTCTGGTCGCAGGACCACAAGACTCTGTATGTTACGGGTCTTGGAAACGCGATCTTGAAGGTAGAGACCGGAGCGCAAGCGACGGACAACAACGTGGCGCACACGTCCCGCGTGCAATCGGAACCCGGAGCGCGAGCGACGGGCATAAACGAAACGCACGCGTCCCGCGTGCATTGAGCGAAGCGAATAGATGCGGCGCGCAAAAACCGCCGTTTAGAGCAGCGCTTAGCGCTGCAAGAGTCGTGCGAAGCACGGCTGAATATACGACTACTCGTTGCTTCGTCTAGAGCAGCGCTTCGCGCTGCGGCGACCGGGCAAAGCCCGGTCGGAATAGCGTGGAGCCCGACGCCGGTAAGCCATAGGCTTACCGCACATCAGAGCGGCAAAGCCGCGTCAGTGGCAGAATAGAGGTAGCTACAGATATCAGGCGGACGATGTCCACCCTCATTCGCAATGTAGCCGTGCTTAAAAGGCTTTGCGGAGATTTTCGGTTGCCAAGAAAGGGCAGAAGGTCCTCTCGGGGAGCGATTAAGGTGATTTGATGACCGATAACAATGGAAGTGGAATGAGACTGGAGGGAAAAGTCGCGATCGTGACCGGCGCAACAGGCGGGATCGGAGAAGCGACGGCCAGACGATTTCTTGAAGAAGGAGCGAGCGTGATGTTGGTCGGCCGTTCGAGGGATAAACTGGAGGAAACACGCAAACGTCTTTCGGAATTCGACAAGCTCGCTGATTTTGTCGCTGATGCGACCGATGAGGCAGCAACCAGAGAATCAGTCGAAGCCACGGTAGAATCGTTCGGAGGCCTTGATATCGTTGTGGCAAATGCCGGGATGGAGGGAAATTTCGCTCCGATCGAAGATCTTTCAGTAGAAGAGTTCGAACGGGTGCTTCGAACAAATGTGATCGGAGTCTGGCTTTCGCTAAAGTACGCGGTCGGCCCGATGAAAACTGCCGGGAAGGGTTCGATGATCGCCTTGTCATCGATTGCCGGAATGATCGGAGCCGCGACCATGGCTCCCTATATCGCAAGCAAACACGCAGTTTTTGGCCTCGTTAAAACCGCAGCGCTGGAACTTGCCGAATCCGGCATTCGTGTTAATGCAATAGGCCCGGGGCCGATCGACAACCGCATGATCCGCTCATTGGAATCGCAGTGCAGCCCCGAAGACCACTCAGCGGGTCATGACTATATTGTGTCGCTTGTACCGATGAAACGATACGGCACCAATGAAGAGGTCGCCAACCTCGCAGTTTTCCTGGCGAGCGACGAGTCGTCATACTGTACCGGCGGGATCCTTATGATAGACGGCGGATTCACCGCCGCCTAGCAGGTTTGTCCGAAAGCGACAGCGACGGGCATAAACGGAGCACACGCGTCCCGCTTGCAATCGGAACCCTGAGCGTAAGCGACGGGCAATATCGAGGACTGACGTCGCCTCAGGTACTGAGAAATGAGAGATGCGTGCTGAGAATTGGCTTTCAGGAAAGCGCAAGTTGATAGTTAAAATTCGAATGAATTGACTGCTCAGGTGTCGCGCAGAGTGCTCGCCTAATGCAGGTTGCGCTTGACGTCATATCTTCAATTTTCAGTTCTCAACAATCAGTTTTCAGTTTCTCAGTACTCAGTACTCAGTACTCATCTCTCAGCACTACTTTTATGGCGCTTGATCCCAACACTTTGATCTCCCATTACCGGATCGCCGAGAAGATCGGCGAGGGCGGGATGGGTGAGGTGTATCGCGCCTCTGACGACGTGCTGGAACGGGATGTAGCGCTGAAGATCATAAGCGAGGAATGCTGCCGAGAGTCTGAGAAGCTACAGAGATTCGTACGCGAGGCAAAGGCGTCCTCCGCCCTGAACCATCCCAACATAATTACGATCTTCGAATTCGGGACCGATGGCGAAACACATTTCATCGCTTCCGAACTCATCGACGGAAAGACGCTTGGAGACGTTCTTTCCTCCGGGCCTCTTTCCGTGCCGGAGACCCTGCAGATCGCGGGCCAGGTGGCGTCCGCACTCTCGGCGGCGCACGCCGCGGGGATCGTTCATCGCGACATCAAGCCGGACAACGTGATGATCAGGCCCGATGGCCTTGTGAAGGTGCTCGATTTTGGTGTAGCAAAGCTGCTGAGGCTCGAATCCTCGAAGAATACTGACCCCGAAGCGGAGACGAGGATCAAGATCGATACCTCGCCCGGAATGATCATCGGCACGGCGAACTACATGTCGCCCGAACAGGCTGCCGCGAAAGAAGTGGATCACCGATCCGATATCTTCAGCTTTGGCGTCCTTGTTTACGAAATGCTGACGGGCAGGCTTCCGTTCGAAGGCGAGACCGGGGTCGAGATGCTTGGAGCGATACTTTATAAGGACCCCGTCCCGCTTTCGACCCACGCGCCCGACCTTCCCGAAGAGCTTTGCGCGGTGATCGCAAAAGCGATGGAGAAAGATCCGGATGCCCGTTATCAGGATGTCAACGAACTTGTCCGCGACGTCAGGGCGATAACGGGGGAATCCGAGCCGGTGGCGATCCGTTCGGTTTCTGATGAATCGGTACAGGAGGCAAAGACCGAAATTCTTGACAGGGGTACTGAGGAACAGGCCGAACTGGCTGACACGAAAGCAGCGGATAGTAGACAGACGGCGAAGCGCAGCGGCCTGTTTGGATACATGTGGGTCCCGATCCTCTTGGTGATCCTTGCACTCACAGCCGGAGCTTTTTGGTATTTTTCAGGAAGTTCCGGAGAAATTGACTCGATCGCCGTGATGCCGTTCGTCAATGAGAGCGGCGACGACGATGTCGAATATCTGTCTGATGGAATGACGGAAACCCTGATCAGCCGTTTGACGCGAATTCCGAATCTTTCGGTCAAGGCAAGCAGTTCCGTTTTTTATTACAAGGGAAAGAGCGCGACACCCAGGCAGCTAGGTCAGGATCTTGGCGTCGGCGCCGTATTGCTCGGAAAGGTCTCTGTCCGGAACGAGCGCTTAAAACTCAGCCTGGAATTGGTCGATACGGCGACCCAGAATGCTTTGTGGGGCGAGACTTTTGACAGTCCGATGAGTGATCTCGTCGATGTACAAAAGGAAGTTGCAGAACAGGTTTCAAGCCAGCTCAGACAGCACCTCTCCACTGATGCAAAAGAAGATCTCGCGCGAACCTATACCAGGAACTCCGAGGCAAACCAACTGTACCTTAAAGGCCGATACCATTGGAACAAGCGCTCCGTCGAGGACTTTCAGAAGGCGATCGATCTGTTCAAGGAAGCGATAGACAAAGATCCGACCTACGCGCTGGCATACTCGGGTTTGGCAGACGTTTACGTCTTGATGCCCCAGTACGCGAGAAAGCCTTCGAAGGTCTATATGCCGCTCGCGAAATCTGCGGCGCAGAAAGCCATCGAACTGGACGACAGTCTCGCGGAACCGCACGCGACAATGGGGTACGTCGTTTCAATTTTTGAAGGCAATTTCGTCGAAGCCGAAAGCGAATATGAGCGAGCGATTCAATTAGATCCGAAATATGCCACGGCGTACCAGTGGTATTCCGAGTATCTTGCGGCGATGGGAAGAAATGAGGAAGCGGTGAGAGCTGCGAAAAAAGCGCTTGAGCTGGAACCCCTTTCGCTGATAATCCACACCGGAGTGGGCCTCATTTACTGGATAACCGGCAACCCGGATGCCTCGATCGCCCACCTCAAAACGACAAAGGAACTGGCCCCCGATTTCATTCCTCCCTATCAGATCTGTGCCCTTGCCTACGAGAGCAAGAGAATGTTCAAGGAGACCAACGAGAACTACATAAAGGCCTTTGAGCTTGCGGGCGGTGATACTTCGTGGCTGAAAGAGCTTGAGACACATTACGAAAAGGACGGTTGGGAAGGCGTTTGGAAACAAAGGATCAGATTCTTTCTGGAGAGGCAGAAGCAGGAGGGTGGCGGCTACGAATTCATAATTGCAAGCAATTACGGGAATCTTGAGAACCGGGAGAAAACGCTTGAGTACATGCGGATGGTTGTAGACGAAAGAGGGTGGCGGATCTTGAACATACGGAGCGCGCCCACCTTCGAGTTTCTGAAAGGAGATCCGGAATACGAGGCGATCTTGGAGAGGATCGGCTTCCGTAACTTGGAATGACGAAACGCAGACGTGCCCCGTACAATCGGAACCCGGAGCGCCGGCGACGGGCATAAACGCAACGTACTGCTGCGCGAGCTTCAGCTTGCGCGGTGCAAAAGGTTGATATGCCAGGAATCGACCTGCGAGACGCTAAAGCTCTCGCATACCCGGTCAGAATATTGCGGGACCGGAGCCGGTAAGCCGGAGGTTTACCGCACATCACGGCGGCAAAGCCGCGATTCTCGGGGGACAGAGGACGCCGCAAATAATGAGAAATGAGAGATGAGTGCTGAGAAATGGCTTTCAGGATATTGAAAGTTGAAAATTGAATGTTTGAATGAACTGACTGCTCAGGTGTCGGGCTGAGTGCTCGTCTGACGCAGGTTGCACTTGACGCCAAATCTTCACTTTTCAATCTTCAATTCTCAATTATCGATTTTCAGTTTCTCAGTACTCATCTCCCAGCACTTCTATTATGTCCCTTGAACCCAACACCTTGATCTCCCACTACAAGATCCTGTCCGAGATCGGAAAGGGCGGTATGGGGATCGTGTACCTCGCCCAGGACACGAAGCTCGACCGGAAAGTCGCGATCAAGTTCCTTCCTTCCGATTCGAGTCAGGACAAAGAGAAATTGCAGCGGTTCGTTCAGGAAGCTAAAGCCGCGTCGGCCTTGAACCATCCCGGGATACTGACCATTTACGAGATCGGTGAGGCCGAAGGATCGACTTATATAGCGTCCGAGTACATCGGAGGGATCGACGTCGGAACCTTCGCGCGAGAGCGAAAGATCTCGCTTGAAAAGGCGTTGGATATCGCGATCCAGATCGTCACCGCGCTCAAGGCCGCACACGATTCCGGAATAGTTCACAGGGACATCAAGCCGGATAACGTGATGATCCGCGAAGACGGGATCATCAAGATCCTCGACTTCGGTCTTGCAAAGTTGCTGGAGAAGCGTTCCGGAGGCGAGAAAGCGGTCAAGACAGGGCCAGACAGCGAGACGATGATCGCCGATGCCGGAAAAGGCCCAAGTACGACTCCCGGAATGGTGATGGGTACTGTCAACTACATGTCTCCTGAACAGGCGAGAGGGCGGGACGTCGACCAGCGGACGGATATCTTCAGTGTCGGTGCGCTTCTTTACGAGGTCCTTACCAGAAAGCGGGCATTTGACGGCGACAACACCAGCGATGCAATTGCCGCAGTCCTGATGAAAGATCCTGTGCCGATCACGGAACTCAATCCGGAGATCCCGAATCGCCTTCAGGAAATAGTTGAGAAGTGCCTGCAAAAGGACAAGAAAGAACGGTTTGAATCCTCAAAGGAACTTTTGGATGAGCTGACTCGGCTTAAACGGCACCTTCAGATCGAAGAGATCGAGAAAACGATTCTTCCGGAAGAGGAGCACAAGGAAACGAAGATGTTTCCGGCGACGACCGCAGACGCTGCGGGAAAGACCACTGGTGCCCGGACGGGCGACGGTGACAGCATAATCATCCGCAAGTCGGTGGCGGGCAAGATCGCCGCAGCTGTACTGGCGCTGTTGATCGCGGGCGTTGCGGGTTATTTTGTCTGGCGCTATGCATTTGGCGGGGACCAGCGGATCGACTCTATCGCAGTCATGCCGTTCGTAAACGAGAGCGGCGATGCCGAACTCGAGTATCTTTCCGACGGAATGACGGAGACACTGATCAACAGCCTTTCGAAGATTCCGGATCTGAGTGTGAAGTCCAGAAGTTCCGTGTTTGCTTACAAGGGAAAGACCTTCAATGCCGCGGAAATCGCTGGGCAACTGAATGTCCAATCGATACTCAACGGGAGGGTGGCAAAGCGTGGCGATCAGATCTTACTAAGCCTTGAGCTAATCGACCCAAGAACTGATTCTGTGCTTTGGGGAAACAGCTATTCGCGCAGCGCGTCCGAGCTAGTGAGCCTGCAGTCTGAGATCGCAAAGGACGTTTCGGCAAACCTGAAATCCCGCCTTTCCGCACCTTCGGAGCAGGAAGTCACAAAGACCTATACGAATAGTCCCGAGGCATACAGGAACTATCTGCAGGGCCGCTATTACTGGAACAAGCGGACACGCGAGGATCTTGCAAAATCCGTTGAGTACTTTAATAAAGCGATAGAGCTGGACCCAGCCTACGCTCTTGCCTACTCAGGTTTGGCGCAAAGCTACGTACTGTTTCCTAACTACGGGGTGGCGAAGCCGAAAGAGAGCATGCCAAGGGCGAAAGCCGCAGCCGACAGAGCGCTTGAGATCGACAATTCACTAGCCGAAGCTCATGCCGCGCTTGGATTGTACTACTCGAGCTATGCCTGGAATACCGATAGGTCCGAAGAATCTCTGCGGCGCGCTCTGGAGCTCGATCCGGATTACGAAACGGCTTATCACTGGCTCGGCCAGGGGCCTCTTCAAGCGACGGGACGATTTGATGAGTCGATCGCGGCCGGTGACCGAGCGGCAGAGCTAGATCCCCTGTCACTCGTGATAAAGACTGACTCCGGGTACAACCGTATCTCCGCAAGACGATTTGATGAAGGGATAGAGGTTATTAATGCGGCGCTCGAAATGGACCCGAACTTCCCGTATGCCTGGTCAGCATTGGGCGAGGGCTACCTCGGCAAAGGTGATCTCGACAAAGCGATCGAAAGCCTCCAGAGATCACTGAAGCTGGAGGACAGCGCGTACGTCAAGGCAGTTCTCGCGCGTGCGCTAGCCAAAAAAGGAGACCGCACATCGGCTTTCGAGATCCTGGACGAGCTCAAGATTAGGTCCAGGAATGAGTATGTCAGGAGTCTCTGCTTCGTGCTTGTCTATTCCTCGCTTGGCGATCTGGATGCCTCGTTTGAATGGATCGAAAGGATGTTTGAAGAACGAGCCTTGTTCATGATGTACCTTGACGACCCTCTCCTTGACGACCTCAAGGACGATCCGAGGTTTGATAAGCTTCAGGGCCGGGTTAGGGACGCAAAACTTCACTGAACCCCAGAATTGAAAGAGTTCAATATTGCAATATCTTGGAGGCCTTTACATTGCAGAGTTGCGAGAGAGTTGGGAACAGGATGGACAGGGTCGGAAGGATTAGGAGTTAGTAATTGAGAATTGATAGTTGGAGAAGTCAGTAGCAAGGCTCGAGACTGTTCAGAATTTACAAGTCATAGCCTCTCCACTGACGAGCTTCAAGATTCGTTGTAGAACAGCTTGGCTTTCCGGCCATTCCAAGACGATCTAAATTTGAATCTTGAACATTGAACTTTGGATCTTGAACTCTCAACTTCCAATTGTCAATTTTCACTCTCCCTAGTACTTTTCGTCATTTCAGCGCAAGTGATTGGAGGCGGGCAAGCCCGCCGCTAAACGATTATTTGCTCACCGCTCACCGCTATTTGTAAACCGAAAGCCTCTCCAGCTCCTTTTCCACATCAGTCGTCTCAGGGTGATTCGGGCCTTTGGTTTTCGTCAAGGCCTTGAATGCCTTTTCCAGTTCGCCGCGGACCTCTTCCGGTCTTTCCTGCGCTATAAGGTTCGAGGCGAGCCTCGTCCTTATCGACGCTATATGCGGGTTCGGCTCCTTGAAAGTGACAGTCATGAACTCAAGCGCTTCTCTGTGTTTGCTCTCGCCTGCTTTGAGGTTCCCCCTTCGGGTATCTATCTCGCCCAGGAGTGACATTGTGAACGACGTAAGGATGTTTCCATCGGGGTAGGACTCCCTCTCCGCTTCCAGGGTCCTCGTCAACAACCTTTCGGCTTTTTCCGTCTCGGCTCTCTCAAGATAGACCCTTGCCAGCCAGTTGGCAGTGTCAAGCGTGTAAAAACTTCCCTCACCCAGTGCCTTGGCATAGGTCTCATATCCTTTTCGAATCGAGGCTTCTGCCTCCGAAAGCTCTCCTTTTGCCAGCGAGACTTTTCCAAGGTCCCGGAGAATTCCCGCCTCGTCTATCGTACCGACCGAGCCCCGCGAGCGAACTTCTACCAGAGCTTTCTCAAAATTTTCGGCAGCTTCTTCGAGTAGTCCTAGCGAAAGGTATGAAAATCCCAGGTTACTGAGCAGAACGGGGATCATCTTCCTGTCCTCGCCCTCGAATCTTTCAGCGATCGATATCGCTTCCTTTTTTACTTCAACGGATTCGTCGTATCGTCCCCAAATGTCGTACACATTTCCGAGTCCGTTCAAAGCTCCTGCGAGAAATAACTTCGTTTCCTCATCCTCTTCAAGTCTCGGCCTCAAGAAGTCTATGGATTGGCGGTAGCTGCTGGCGGCTTCATCGTATTTGCCCTGCAGGTAGAGATGGTCCCCGAGATTTCCGCGGATTTTCATCGACCTGAGATTCTCCGGACCACGAATGCGGTCGTACTTTTCTATCGAACGGCGCAAGAGATCAGCAGAGATCTGGTAGTCACCCTTGCCAAGGTACGCCTTTCCCAAAATGAAAAAGACCTCGGCCTGCACCTCCGGTTCATCGGCCAGGTCTTTTTCAACGTTGCGGACTGCGATCTCCATAGCTTCCGCGATCGTGGCTTGACGCTTTCTGTCCGGGTTGGGTGAGTTCCAGAAGGGGTTTGCGAAGTTGAGTATGCTTCCCAGGAAGTCGAGTGCTTTCTTGGTCTTGACGGTCTCCGCCCTGGCTTTCTCAGCCTCGATCTGTGTTTGCCTTGCCTGCCAAAGCGTCGCCGCGACGCCCACCAGTACAGCAACGACGACGAGAAAGCCTGCGACTACGGCGACCGAGTTTCGCCTTATGAACTTGCCTGCCCTGTAGCTAAGCGTATCCGGCCTTGCACTTACAGGAAGGCCTTTCAAAAACCTTGAAATGTCTTCGGCAAGTCTCTCCGCTGTGGAGTACCGCAGTTCGGGCTCTTTTTTCAGAGCTTTAAGAACGATGTTGTCGAGGTCGCCCTTTAGTTGCTGCCAGCGAATCTTTAGTATTTCGGGATTAGTTCTCGTCGTCGAACTCGGAGCCGTTCTGTCTCCAGCTATCCGAGTGGACGAGCGTCCTCCCCCGGCCTCTACTCCATCCGGCTGGGGCATACCCGATTCGCGCAGTCTCGCCGTTTCTGATGGAAGTGTCGGCAATTCGTGGACAACCGCCTCGAGGATCGCGCGCATGTCGTCTTCCTTTTGCTGAAACGGACGAACCCCGCATAAAAGCTCGTAGAGGATGACGCCAAGCGAGTAGATGTCCGCTGCGGTCGTCACGCTTTGTTTCTGGAGTTGTTCGGGCGAGGCGTAGGACGGTGTCATCACGCCCATTCGCGTCACCGTGGCCATATCTGCGCCGCCAAGACGGTCGCCGAGTATCTTCGAGATCCCGAAGTCCAAAAGCTTGGGAACTCCTTCTTTGTCGACGAGAATGTTCGAGGGTTTCAGGTCCCTGTGAACGATGAGGTTTCGATGTGCGAACCCGACTGCATCGCAGACCATCGTGAACATGTCGAGACGCTTATCGAGATCAAGCGAGTTCAGGTCACAATATTCGTCGATCGGGAGCCCATCGACATATTCCATCGCGAGGAACGGGATCCCGTCCTCCGAGGTTCCGGCGTTCAAGAGGCGTGCGATACCGGGATGCTCAAGAGAAGCGAGGATCTCTCTTTCTTGCTGGAACCTGGCTCTCAGCGCGGACGTGTTGAGTTCACGTTTCAGAAGCTTCAGGGCCACTTTCTGCTCGAATCTACCGTCAATGCGTTCGGCAAGAAAAACCGAACCCATTCCGCCGGAACCAAGCTCGCCCGTGATCCTGTAGACGTCGACCACCTGTCCGACTGGAACGCCGTTCCCGGACTCCAGAAAATCCCGGGAATACTCTATCGCGGCCAGATTGAACGAGGATTCAGCCTCATCTTCAAAGCTGAGCAGATTCTCTACCTCGTCAGCGATTTCCTTTGATATACCGGGTCCCGAGAGAAATTCCTGTCTCATTGCAGGTTCCATTTCCAGAACCCGCTCAAGTATCTCATTCACTTTGTTGCGATCGATCTCAGGCATATTCGGAATTGACTGCTTTGTGCCCACTGCCGAAATATGTGCGACTAAAGCTTGGATCGCGCCAGATTATCGAAGAACCCGGCTATTGATTCAACTCCCTGTAAAGCCAGAGCTTGGCCGCCCGCCATTTTCTGAC
Source organism: Acidobacteriota bacterium (assembly GCA_003385635.1). Classification (GTDB taxonomy): domain Bacteria; phylum Acidobacteriota; class Blastocatellia; order Pyrinomonadales; family Pyrinomonadaceae; genus Aridibacter. Next base: position 2,590,956 of record QQUY01000001.1, read on the forward strand.
AACCGACCTTGAGCTGATTCCGAGCGCTTCGGCAACCTCTTCGTTCGTAAGGCCCCCAAAGAAACGCATCTCGACGATCCTGGATTGTTCTTCGCTAATCTCCGCCAATCGGCCTAGGACCTCGTCAAGCGCAAGTATCGATTCGGCCCTCTGTTCAACCGGCAGTTGGACATCATCAACTGAAAAGTGGACCGGGTTATTACCGCGCTTGGCAGCGGACCGGGTACGGGCGTGCTGGACAAGGATCTGCCTCATAAGGTGGGAGGCAATACCGTAGAAATGGCTCCGGTTCTTCCATCCGATTCCGGATTGCTTGCTGATCCTGATGAAGGCCTCATGCACAAGGGCGGTCGGCTGCAAAGTATGTCCTTTTCGCTCACGGGACATAAGCATTCGCGCCTGCCGCTTGAGCTCTTCGTAAACGTAGGGCATAAGGCGCTCTTTAGCGTCCTCATCGCCGTCGTTCCAGTCCTGAAGTATCTGCGTGATCTCAGAGATTTCTGAATTGGCCATTTTCGAACAGAAGCGATAGATCAGGTTGCCGAAGATAAATCGGTCCCTTTGCTTGAACCTGTATTCCACAACCTCGGTCGGACTTTAGCTTACATTATTGCCGCCTAACAAATGATTTGTCCGATCTGGCGCGTCTCCGGAACGATTTGCACATATGCGGGAAAGGATCGAAACATTTGAACACAACAGGAGATTGAAATGGAAATCCCGAAAGCACAGTTTTTCGCACTTTTTCAGATGGCCGCAATGGTTCTGTTCATAACGGCGAACGCACTCGCGGGAACGTTCACGGTTTCCAACGACGCGGACTCGGGAGCCGGCAGCCTGAGACAGGCAATCGTCGACGCGAATGCTTCCGGCGGAGATGACGTCATTGAGTTTGACAACAGTTTTTTCAACACTCAGCGGACGATCGTGTTGACCTCCGGAGAACTGGTCGTATCGGACAACTTGACCGTGAACGGACCGGGATCTGGCCTTCTGAGCATTTCCGGAAACGGTTCGTCCCGTGTCTTCAGCATTAGTGGCGAGTTCTCTTCACTGACCGTAACGATCAGCGGCGTAACCGTTCGGGATGGCTGGATAGATGCCAGCAGTTTCGCGGGAGGCGGGATCGCAGTCAACGATAGCAATGGAGTTCCGTTCCACGTTACCCTGAACCTTGAGTCAGTCATTCTCACCGAGAATGAAGTAGTGGGAGGCGGAAGCGGCGGGGCGCTTCAGGTGATCCGCAATGGCGCGTTGAACATCACCAATTCGGTTTTCCTCAACAACAAGTCCAACGCCGGAAGCGGGATCGGTTGCGGGAGCGGATCAGGCTATTGCACGTCCGCAGAAATATCGAACACAACTTTTGAAGGTAACGCGGCCGGCAACGGTGGCGGAGTATTTCTATGCTGTGGTAACAACACTCCCAACGGAACGCCGATCAATTTTGAGAATGTCGCCTTTATCAACAACTACGCAAACCAGAACGGCAGCGCATTCCGGGAGAACGCACTTGCTTCGATCTCGTTCACAAACGTGACCTTTGCCGGAAACCGTTCCAATTCAAATGGAGCAACATTGCAGCTTGCCAGAGGAACGTACGTATTCGAGAATGTCACCATCGCCCACAACTCCAGCGCAGACTTCAACACATCCGGGGGCATAGACGATCAGAACTTCAGCGCAGGCGGCATCACCATCCGTAATTCGATCGTGGCCAGCAACAGAAACGGAGTCGGCCCTTCTGATGTTAACGTCACCGCCGGCGATTTCATTTCTGCGGGACACAACCTCTTCGGAGTCGTATCTCCCCAGACGGTCATAACCGGCGATACGACGGGAAACCAGATCGGCGTCAACCCGCGGCTTGATCCGGTCCCGCGCTTCCGGGGGGCAGCCACGAAAACGCTCGCGCTTCGACCCGGGTCTCCCGCCATTGATGCAGGTGACCCCGTCAACTTCGAAGCGACTGATCAGCGCGGAGTAGCCAGGCCTGTAGACGGCGATGGAACCGCGGGGGCGCTCCCAGATATCGGTGCTTTCGAGCGGCTCCTTACCGATATCTACCCGGCAAATCGTTTTGACTTTGACGGCGATGGTGCGACCGATGTATCGATATTCCGTCCGAACAGCCAGCCTGGCTCGCAGTGGTGGTTTCTGCGGTCATCGGATCAAGGCACACGGGGACTTCAATTCGGTACTGCCAATGACGTTCCGGTGGCGGCCGACTTTACGGGTGACGGGAAGACGGACATCGCATTCTGGCGTCCTCCAACGGGCGAGTGGTTCATTCTTCGAAGTGAGGATGATTCGTTCTTCGCGTTTCCGTTCGGCGCCAACGGCGATATCCCCGCCCCGGGAGACTTTGACGGAGACGGAATAGCGGATCCTGCAGTGTTCCGGCCATCGGCAGGCACCTGGTTCGTTTTCCGCAGCCTGGATTCGCAGATATCGGTGATTCCGTTTGGCGTTGCGACAGACCAGCCGATAGTCGCAGATTACGACGGTGACGGAACGGACGATGTAGGAGTATTTCGCGCACCAGACAACCAGTTCTGGCTCCTGAGAAGCACGCTCGGCGTAAAGGCGTTTCAGTTTGGCGCTCCGGGCGACAGGACGGCGATCGGAGACTGGACGGGAGATGGTAAGGCGGATGTTGCTTTCTTCAGGCCATCGAGTTCTGAATGGTACGTGATCAGGTCTGAGGACGATTCATTCTTCGCGTTTCCCTGGGGAGCAGATGGCGACATTCCGGCGCCCGGGGACTACGACGGAGACGGTAAGGTGGATCCCGGTGTCTGGAGGCCCTCGGATAGCACGTGGTACATCTTCGGTTCGTCGAGCGGGTTCGAAGCAGTTCCGTTCGGGGTGAATGGCGACGTGCCCTTGCCTAGTTCGGTCAGCGTGAATTAGACCGTATCACGGAGAGCAGGAAGCGAATTTATCGTGAGAAGTGGTCCACAGGATTTACATGATCGGAACGATTGAGAATTGAAACTTGGTAGTTGGGAGCGAAGGGTACAAGGTTTAGAGTTCACTGTAGAAAAGCTTGGCTTTCTGGCAGTCTCAAGACGATATATTTGAACCTTGAATCTTTAACCCTCAATTTCCAACTATGAATTTTCAATCTACCAGGTACTATTTGTCATTTCAGCGCAAGTGATTGGAGGCGGGCAAGCCCGCCGCCAATCGACTATTCTCTTACCGCTCACTGCTCACTGCTCACTGCTTACCGCTACCCGCTTACTCCCCGAACACGTTCCCTGCCGATCCCGTAACCGATAAATCTCGCCGGAATATTTCTAAAGAAGCGGAATTTCAGAAGAAAGCGGAGGATCGCGGGTAGATCAGGCGGACGGTCTTTGCTTGCAAGGGCCGCAGTGATCACTCGCTTTTGAGCCTGAATCTGGAACAACTGGACCAGCTTGGTTGGAAACAGACGCCTATCCTGAATCGATTGAAAAACTGCGGTCGGGACTCTTCCGCGGGACAACAGCTTCGGCCCAAGTGCGTTCGACGCCGCCACGGCATCCTGGATCGCGAGATTGATTCCCACGCCCCCGACTGGCGACATCGCGTGAGCCGCGTCTCCGATAACGAGCAGGCCCGGGCTGAACCACTTTTCCAGTCTGTCCACCTTTACCTCGAGGGTCTTTACATCGTCCCAGCTTGCAGGAATCCCGGTCTCGTCTTCGAGAAAATACGTCGTTTCTTCGATCGTTCTTCGGAACTCTTCGATCGGGGTTTCCCGAAGATCACTGTCCTTCCCTTTCGGAACAAGGTAAGCGACCTGCCAGTAATCGCCCCGATTTAGAAGTACCATCATCTTTCCCGCTCCAAGGATGCCGAATGTCTCGTTCGGATGTTCTACCGTCCTGGGTACACGGAACCAGAGGACGTCCATCGGAGCTCCGAACTCCATCACTTTGAGACCAGCTTGTTCTCTCAAGATCGAATGTCTGCCGTCACATGCGACGGTCACGCGCGCCCTCAGCTCTGCCCGGCCCTCCGGGCTCTCCACCCGCACACCAGCACATTCTCCATTCTCAATTATCAATCCAGTGGCTTTATGTCTCATCCGCAGGTCGAAGTTCCCGAACTGCCTGCCGTGATCGGCAAGCAGGTCGAGAAAATCCCATTGAGGGACAAAGGATAGATAGTCGAATGGAGAAAGGCCCCTGAAATCGACGACCTGCTGAACGCGGTCGCCGATGTGAACTCCAAGCTGCTGAACCTTGTTTTGCGGTAGCTTCTTAAATTCGGGGAGGATGCCGATCTGGTCGAGAATTTCGAGAGTGGAGGGATGGACAGTGTCTCCGCGGAAGTCGCGCAGAAAGTCGGCGTGCTTTTCGAGAACGGTAACTTTGACGCCCTGCCGTGCCAGCAGGACACCGAGCATCATTCCGGCAGGCCCGCCGCCGGCGATGAGGCAATCAGATTTGCCGGCTGATGCAGTCATTGAACAATAGAATTCAGGAGTCTGAAGTCAGGAGTCAGGTGGTGAGGAAGTGAGAGAAACAAGAAAGGCAGAATATAAAGGATGCCGCTTTTTTCCGATCGCAGTTGGCCGCTTTCGTTCCGGCCTCAGAATTGGCCCGAAAAAATCGCGCCATGATACTTATCCTCTTTATCCTGTTCCTCCTCCGCTGACTTCTGACTTCTGACTTCTGACTTCTGACTCCTGACTTCTTATTTATTTATCTCCATCGAGTACATTATCGCGGCGAAGGTGTCCTTCCGGTCGCCGAACTTGTCGCCGTTCGTCGAGACCATTATGTTCAGCTGCTGGTTCTGGCCCTGGTAGTTGCGGAATGCGATCCACTGATGGCGGCGCGGGCTGTCGCTCTCTTCCGGCATCGCCTCGATCCACTCGACACCCTTTACACCGTCGATCTCCAGATACCTGGCGCTTTCATACTTGCCATTCTTAAGTTGTTCGAGCGCGCTGTTGTAGGTCGCTTCGAGGCTGGTCTCGGACGGAAAATTCGCAGGCATCACAGAGATAGTGCCTATAAGGAAGCCGGTCGCAGGTGATCCGTAGTTGAAGGATTCCTTCTTGACGTCCATCTTGTTCCAGCCGTCAGGAAGCTTCCAGCGGATCCCCTGATCCTCCCATTCGACCTCGGTCGAATTGTCCTGGATCTCTTTCTGAGCGGATGTGAGGTCCGGAGTTTCCGCGCCCGAATCGGACGTTGTTTCGGTAGTATCGCTGGTTGAATCGCCTGAGGAAGAATCGGTGGCGTCCTTGATCTGCTGTTGGATCTGATCAGTGATGCCGCAGAAAGACAGAACAAACATCAGTATGCCGAGAGGAACGATAAGTTTCATTTAGATATCTCCTGGGATTGGTGGTTAAGTCGCCCTATTCTCACCGCATTCGATCTGAAAATCAATTTTTGGTCATTCGCGCGCCATCATTCCCAATCACTGAAAAAAGCAAACTGTTACAATGTCTCCGTTCACCACCCGATTCCGGTCACCATTCACTACCCATAGCCGGGATCGGGGAGAATACTATGAAATCAATCAGAACCATTCAGACTTCCATATCGATCTTCATTTTCGCGGCGGCACTGGCCGCTCAGGAAAATGTGTTCGAGTGGCAGGACGTAAGCTGCCAGTTCAAAGGAACTTACGATTCTGAGAAGTATGATGAAAAGACACTTCAAGACACTCGCGCATTGATCGATTTCGGCTTCGGACTGCCGCTTCAAACTGATCAGACAGTCTTTGATGTTGCGAAAATAAGTAGTCTCGACGTAAATGAGCTGGACGCTGAGTACTTTGCAGTGAAAAAGAGGCTGGAAGGTCTAAACTCTGTCGAGAACGAGTATTTTCGGTCCCTGAAGAAAAGGCACCTTGATACACTCGATGCTTCTTACAGGCTGAAAAGAGTAACCCTGGTCGCACATTTCGAGCCAAAGGTCCTTGAGTTCGCACAATACGAACGGGCATGTTTCGTCAAATGGGGCCAGCCCGTTATCGAGGGGGGACAGTCGTTGCTTGACGCCTGGCGAAAACTTACCGACGAACAAAAGACAAGAAACGCTTCTCCGGAAGGCGTCGAGGCAAGATACAGAGGACGGTTCAACTCTTCTGCAAGGGATAAATGGGCGTTGGTCGATGTACTTGGATTTGGCTGGTGGAATTGCGTCAACAAATCGATACCTTACGTCGAGTCCGACGGCACTCCCGAAGAAGAGTTCAAGAAGTTGTTCGAGAAGGTCGACAACGTCGAATGCGACGAACCGTAAAGAGAAGCCGCAAGCCCCGGCTTTCGCACTAAATGCACACACCTGAACTGTTCGCTGATCTACTACTGATCTTCCTGGTCTCGGTGCCGGTCGCATTCCTGTGCCTGAGACTCAAACTCCCACTGCTCGTCGGCCTTATGCTGACGGGCATTCTTATTGGTCCGTATGGCCTCGGCCTTATCCACGGATTGGAAGAGATCGAGATACTCGCCGAGATCGGCGTGGCGCTTCTGCTGTTCACGATCGGTGTGGAATTCTCGATCTCAAAACTAAAGGAGCTGCGGCGACTCGTGATCCTTGGAGGCGGACTTCAGGTGCTCCTCACGATCGCGGTCACTGCCGGAGCTGCAGTGATGTTCGGCCGCGAGCTTCGACAAGCGGTGTTCTTCGGGTTCCTCATCGCGCTGTCGAGTACGGCGATCGTGCTAAAGACGTATGTCGAAAGGCGCGAGATGAATGCGCCCCACGGAAAGAGCGGCATCGGAATTCTATTGTTTCAGGACATCAGCATTGTCGTTATGATGCTACTGGTGCCAGTTCTCGGCGGGACCGAGTCGATGTCGGCGAGCGATGTCCTCTGGTCGCTTGGAGGATCATTCCTGGCCCTGATCGCGATCGTCGCCGCCGGCTGGCTGCTTATCCCACGCTTCCTGAAATTTGTCGTCAATCTGCGGAGTCCGGAGGTGTTCGTGCTTTCGGTGATCCTTCTCAGTCTTGGAACCGCCTGGATCACTTCCCAATTCGGCCTTTCTCTCGCACTTGGTGCGTTCATAGCTGGACTCGTTATCTCGGAATCGGAGTTCCGGCACCAGATCACCGCCGACATACTTCCCTTCCGTGACGTTTTTAACAGCTTGTTTTTCGTGTCGATCGGCCTGCTTCTTTCAATTCCGGCGCTGATCGCAAACATCTCTACCGTCGCGATACTTGTACTTTCTTTGTTCGCGGTCAAAGCACTGATCATATGGCTTGTGATCAAGGTTCTGGGCTTCCCGCAAAGGGTAGCGATCATGACCGCGCTCGGTCTCGCTCAGATCGGCGAGTTCTCCTTCGTGCTCGCGAAGGCCGGAAAGTCCGCACAGCTTCTGCCTGATTCGGATTACCAGACGTTTCTCGCCGCTGCGATCATCACGATGGCGGCGACTCCGTTCGTTATCGCCGGCGCTCCTCGAGTTACAAACCTGCTTCAGAACATCCTTCGCGACAGAGAACCGGACGGCGTGGACGAACAAGAAGAACTGCACCTTACCTCCAGTGGAGGCCTCACTAATCACGTCATAATCGTCGGCTACGGCCTTAACGGGAGAAACCTGGCAAGAGTGCTCCGTGCAGTGACCGTTCCTTACACCGTCCTTGAGCTGAATCCACGGGTCGTTCAGAAGGCGAAGGAAAAAGGTGAAAAGATCAACTATGGGGACGCGACGAGGCGCGAACTCCTGAACCACGCTCACATCGATGAAGCCAACGCACTGGTCCTTGCGATGTCGGACCCGATAAGTGCGAGGCGCACTGTAAGGATCGCCCGCCAAATGAAACCGGATCTGTATATCGTGGTTCGAACGCGATACGTATCAGAGATCACGGAGCTCCTGGAACTGGGTGCTAACGAGGTGATCCCAGAGGAATTCGAGACGAGCATCGAGATCTTCTCACGCGTTCTGCAAAGATATGGTGTGGCAAGGCAGGTTATCGAACAGCAGATAGAAACGATCCGGAAGCAGGGCTACGAAATGCTGCGCTCGCCTTCGGCAGTCGGCCAGATCAAAATGGCGAACCTCAACGCCGCGCTTCATTCAGCCGCCACCGAGACAGTCGTGCTTCGGGAGGGATCGTCGGCGATCGGCAAAAGCCTGGGCGAACTCCACTTGCGGCGGGAAACGGGAGTAACGATCATCGCGGTAATCCGGGATAACCACACCACGGTCAATCCCGGAGCGGAATTCACCGTCCGGGAGAATGACGGACTGGTACTTCTGGGAGAATCGGAAAAGATCGAGGAAGCAGCGAAAACACTGCTTCGCTAGACCTTGAATATCAGCTTTCCGAGCCCCTCATCTTTCCAAGCACAATGCCGATCACTCCGCCAGCGATCGTCCCCATGAAGGTCATTGCAAAAACATCCACTATCGGCGCGGAAATACTCGTAATGACATTCATAAATGCTGTAAAACTTAAGTTTACAGACATCGAATAGAAGAAGATCAGGACGCCGCCGACCTTAAGTCCGTCAACGAAGTTCCTCGCTTTTGCCCAGTTCTCGGCAACAAAGGCGATCATTCCCGCGAGGACCAGATTGAACACCGCAAGTGCGATCATATCCGGCTCTTCCTTCATCATCCCGGGAAGGTCCGCGATCTGAGTCCGCATCCACGCCTCAAGAAAGAGCCCGTAGATAAGGAACCCGAGAAGAAATAAAACGATACCGCCGGCGAGTGATGAAACTATGAATCTTACGATCATACTTTCCTCCAGCTTTTCAGATTGGTTATAAAGCCGCCCTACGCCTGGATCGTGAGGATTGTGGAATGAATACGGGGATTATTTAGCAGTCAGTCAATGAAGTCAACGTTTAGAGATATAACAGCGGACCGCGGGCATCCTTGCCCGCATCCCGGAAATAAGCTGGACATCGGGTCTTATTCGCCCATGCCACAGGAAGCACGAAGCAGGCAGGGATGCCCGCGGTCCGTCTTCTTCACTCCTTGTTAGCGAGCAGCCTTTGCTTTTCAAAGTGGTCGAACACGTTGTTCGCTGCGCTCTTGCCGAGGATCGGGCGAAGTTCGTCGACCGAGAGCTTAGCGATCCGCTCGATCGACCCGAACGTCCTGAGTAGCATCTTTTTCCGCACCTCGCCTATCCCGGCGATTGCCGTCAATTCTGACGTGAAATCGCGCATCTCACGACGCTTTCTGTGGTATCTGACCGCTGTTTTGTGGGTCTCGTCCCGGATCTCCTGCACGAGCCTGAAGACGGGCGGGCCGTTCTCGAACTTGATCGGCCTGTCTTCTCTTCCCTTAACAAGAAGATGCCTGATCTGATTGTGCTTCCGGGGAGGCTTTACAAGGCCGACGAGCGGAACCGCATCCAGGTCCAGTTCGCTCATCGCTTTTGCGGCCGCCGACAATTGCCCTTTTCCGCCGTCGATGAAGACGAGCTGAGGGATCTCGCCGCCCTCTTCCAGGATCCTCCGGTATCGTCGAAACACCGCCTCCTGCATCGATGCGTAATCATCGGAGCCTTCGACGGTCTTGATCTTGTATCTGCGAAAGTTCTTTCGGTCAGGCTTGCCGTTCTCATATGAGACGATGCCCGCGACGTTCTCCGAGCCGGAGATGTTCGATATGTCGAAACTCTCGATCCTTTCCGGGAAATACGGTAGTTCGAGCAGTTCCTGCAGTTCGGCCAGGACGATCTCCATATCGGGTTTAAGCACCCGGAACCTCTGCTCGAACGCGATCTTCGCATTAGTCTCAACCAGCGAGATCATCTCCGCTTTCATACCGCGCTTAGGGGTTTTTATGTAGACGCGCCGGCCCCGCCTTTCGGTAAGGATCTCTTCGAGAGTTTCGCGGTCCTCGAAGTCCGCAGGTACGTGGATCTCGAGAGGTACGTAGTCGGTCGAGTAGTACTGGGTCAGAACGTCTCCCAGAAATTCCGACACGTCGAACTCACCTTCCGAAAGATCTTCCCAAAAGAACTCGCGCCGCCCGACGACTCGTCCCTCACGCATCGTGAACAGTTGCAAAGCGAGACGCTGCCGCTCCCTGTAGAAACCGAAGATATCAATATCGAGAGCGGCGAAAGCGACCATCTTCTGCGTCTCATCCAGCGCGAGAACGGTCTTTCTCAAGTCTCGAAACTTGGCCGCCAGCTCATACCTGTGATTCTCGGCAAAGTGCCACATCCGTTTCTCAAGCTGGTCCGCAAGCTCCTTGTTCTTTCCGTCAAGCAAAAGAAGCACATCGTCGACGGCCTGCTGGTATTCGTCCGGTTCGCATAGTCCTTTTACGCATGGACCGAGGCATCTCTTGAGGTGATATTCGAGACACGGACGGTCAAGGCTCCCGTCTATGTCTATCGTGCAGGTCCTGAGCTGAAACGTGCGGTTGATCAGATCGAGAGTTTTGTGAGCGAGAGAAGCGGGAAGAAATGGGCCGTAGTATCGCGCTCCGTCTTTCAGGATCCGGCGCGTAACGACCGCCTTCGGGAACGCTTCGTCTGTGATCTTCAGGTGCGGATAGGACTTGTCGTCTTTCAGGAAGACGTTGTAGCGGGGCTTGTGCTTCTTTACGAGGTTAGACTCGAGGATCAGCGCCTCGGCTTCCGTGTCGACGACGATGAACTCGAAATCGGCTATGTTCGCGACAAGCCGACGTGTTTTCGGATCCATGTTCCTTGAAGACTGGAAATACGACCGCACACGGCTGCGCAGGCTCTTCGCCTTGCCGATATAGATGATCTTCCCTTCGTTGTTCTTGTGAAGATAAACGCCCGGATCGGTCGGAAGATTCCTGAGTTTCTTCTTCAGCGTCACAGGGAAATTTTAACCCTTGCCGCCAGGAATCAGAAAACTACAAGCCGGAGCACGGGCGAAGAAGTTGACAAGGAGACTGAAGTCAGGAGTCAGAAGTCAGAATTCAGAAGTCAGAAGTCAGGAGTCAGAAGCCAGGAGGCAGGATCGGGCGGAAACGCGACCGTCAGGGAGCGTGCCTGAGGCAAAAGCCGAAACCCGCTCACTAGGAAGTCGAAAGACTCACCGACATAGATCGCTAGCGACGGGCATGACAAGGAGAAAGGAGTCAGGAGTCAGAAGTCAGGTCAGGATCGGGCGGAAACGCGACCGTCAGGGAGCGTGCCTGAGGCAAACGCCGAAACCCGCTCACTAGGAAGTCGAAAGACTCATCGTCATAGTTCTTTAGCGACGGGCATTACAAGGAGACAGGAGTCGGGTGTCAGAAGCGTAACAGGATGGTCAGGATGAAAAGGACTGCAGAACCGGAATGCCAACATATCGGAATTCAGTCCGATGTAAGTCTTGGCAAACTCCATCCTAATGATCCTGCCAGTCCTGTTTCTGCCTTTTATGGAATTGCGGCCACTGCCAATGGTAAAAAGAATAAATTGCGTGGCCGGATCCCAATCACCTGCTGGGGAATGATGATGACATCCTAGCTCCTAGGACCCGGCGATTGGTTAAGCCGGTGAAAAGAATTGGTAAAGAATGTAAAATCTCCCCTCACTTTATGAAGACGGTCGTCACAGAATCACCCGCAGAAGCGTCGCGTTTTATCCGCGACGGCGGGATCGTCGCGTTCCCTACCGAGACCGTATACGGGCTCGGAGCGGACGTCTTTAATGAATTCTCAATCGCGAAAGTCTTTGCAGCAAAAGAAAGACCGGCTGACAATCCGCTTATCGCACACGTGGCGAGAGTCTCCCAGATCGAACGGCTTGCGGGCGAGGTGCCGTTGGCTGCGCTTAAGCTCATCGAACGATTTTTTCCAGGGCCCCTTACTCTTGTGTTGCCGAAAGCGGATGAAGTTCCGCCGATCGCGACAGCGGGCTTGGAAACTATCGGCGTCCGGATGCCCGGTGATCCGCTCACTCGAGAATTTTTAAGCGCTTGCAGCTCACCTGTAGTTGCGCCGTCAGCGAACATATCCGGCAAACCGTCGCCCACTACCTGGCAGGCGGTTCTGGAGGATTTAGACGGACGCATTGACTGCGTCCTGAAAGGAGAGCCTTCACAGCACGGACTCGAATCGACCGTAGTCGATTGCACTTCGGATACTCCAATCGTGCTTCGCCCCGGAGCTATCACCCTTGAACAGCTTCGCGAGATCATCACTGAGACAGCTCCTTACTCGGGAGATGAATCCGGCGAAGCAAGAAGTCCGGGGATGAAGCATAAGCACTACTCGCCGCGCGCAAACGTGGCATTGGGCGAGATCGACGAAGCGGGAAAGGTTTCACTACTGCAAGCTCAAGCTTTCAGCGACGACCCTTCAGAATGCGCTTTCATAGGAATTCACTCGCCAACGGAAGAATTCGCACTCGAGAAGATCGTTGGTACGCTTGAAGAATATGCACGCGAGCTGTTCGAGTTCTTTCGGCAGTGCGACCGAGTGGGAATCGCAACGGTCATCTGCGAATCCGTTGAGGAAAAGGGCATAGGCGTCGCCGTTATGGACCGCATACGGCGAGCTGCGCGGCGTTGATCGCTGCTCTTCTTTAGATTGCTCGCGCCATCGATTAGAATCTCGGGTTACAGTCGTCATTCCTCATACTTCGGCTGCCGCTTGCGATGTATATCACCTCGATCGAACTCGAAAACATCAAGTCCCACACTTCCTCGAAATTTGAATTCAGGAAAGGCACGACCGCGATTATCGGTGATAACGGCGCCGGAAAAACGACATTGATCGAAGCTATCGCCTGGGCGATGTTCGATCTGCTCGATTACACGAAGGACGCCTTTCTACGGAGGGGCGCAATGCGCGGATTCGTGCGGGTTACCTTTGAGAGTGCCGAGGATGAAAGGACCTATGTCGTCCATCGCGACACAGCGACGGGCTATTACGTTCACGATCCGGCGATTAACACCCGCGTCGCAGATAAGAAGGAAGAAGTCCAGAGGTTCCTCCGCAAGCATATGAAAGTGGACCCCGGGACCGATCTCGAAACGCTGTTTCGTTCGGCGATCGGCGTGCCTCAGGGAACTTTCACCTCGGTCTTTCTCGAGACCCCGACCGGACGAAAACGCGTTTTCGACCGGCTGCTCAAGGTCGATGAATACCGAACAAGCTCGGACCGCCTGATCGATACCGTCAATTACATCAAGGGCCTGGTCTCAGAGAATGACAATTCGATGTCTTTCGCGCGCGGCAAGCTCGAGGGTTACGACAAGACGAAGATGTCCTTCGCCGAAGCAAAGAAGAACGAGGAGGAGATCATGTCCGAGCTCAAAACCAGCCGTGAACGATCCTCCAAACTCCAGAAAGAGGTTGAGCAGTATGAGGAGAAAGAAAAGGAAATACTGCAACTGAAAACCCGGTCCGGAGAACTGAACTCTTCGCTCGCGGAAAGGAAGGTGGAGATCGGCGCCAAAACCGCGGAAGTGAGAGCATCCGAGTCTGCCTTGGAAAAGCTGCAGGGTGCGACAAAGGACCATTCGAAGCATTTGAAAGCGCTGGGAATGATCAAGGAACTCGAGCGCGAACGTGTCGAGCGGGAGAAATTGACCAGTGAAATCTCGGACATCGACCGCGCTGTCAACAAGGTCAGATCTGAGCGCGAGAAGAACGCTGTTGAACTGGAACGGATCGCAAAGTCCAGAAAGAAGATCGGCGAGCTTGAGCCAAGGATCGAAGAACAGAAAAAACTCGAAAAACAGAGGGAGGAGCTTCGCAACAAGATCGCAAAAGCCGAATCTGCGGCTCAGAGCTTGATTGAGACCCGGAAAGAGATCGACGAGCTTAGGACCCGGTACAGAAAGGTCTCGGACGAGACCAGGTCAGCTGAAGAAGCGAGGGCGGGTGCAGATGCCCTTCCCGCACTCCTGAAAGAAGATGACGAACTGAGGGCAAAGATAGCCGACCTGAATGGAAAGCTCGAGAATGACAGGAGGTTCCGGAAGGAGATCGAGAACGGCCTATGTCCGGTTCTATCGGAGAAGTGTCTTAACCTCAAAGAAGGAGAGTCGCTCGAAGGTTTCCTTAGCGGTCAGTTTGAGAAGATCGGACAGAAGATCTCTGAAGCTGAGAACCGTCGAAAGACCGTCACCGCCGAGATCGTTAAAGCGCGGAAGGCCGAATCGGCCGCTGCGGGACTAGGAACACTGCAGAAACGCCTTGATGAGATCAGCCGTTCCGGCAAGGATCTGGCAAAGAAGAAAGACGATCTGGAAAAGCTTTCTAGCCAAAGTGACTCGCTGAAAAAGGAACTCTTGGGGACCGACAGCCGGCTTGAAAAGCTCGACAATCCTGAAGGAACCGTGAAACTGCTGAGCGCAGAACTCGGAAAGGAGATCGCGGTTCGGGAGATGGTTACAAAGATAGAGAGCAACCTGGAGCGGCTCGAAAGTGACAAACGCCTGAAAACGGAACAGTTAGAGAATTATAAGGACCTCGATTTCAACTGGAAGAAATACACCGCCTCAAGGGATGAGACTATCGAGGCGCATCGGACCTTTATCGCGAATGAGGAACAGGCTGGCCTGCTTGAAAAACGCAAAAAAGCTCTCGCCGCAGTAGAGAGATCCGCAACCGAGCTCGCGGTCGAACTTGAAAGGGTGGAAAAGAAGAGCGCAGCGCTGGAGAAGGGGTTTGATCGCGAGAAGTTCGCACGGGATAAGGCCGAGCTGCAGGAGCTCGTCAAGAAGGTAGCGGCTTTGGATGCGCGGATCGAAGGAACCTCGGCGGAGCGGGAAAAGCTTCAGGCGCATTTGGTCGAGCTGGAAGAGTGCAGGACAAATCTCAAGGAACTCGAGAACGAGAAGAAGCGGCTCGACAGGCTGGCGTCAACAACAGCTTTCATTCGCAAGACGTTGAAAGAAGCAGCACCGAGGGTCGCGCAAAACTACGTCTATCACGTTACGGTAGAGGCAAACCAGCTTTTCCGCGAGATCACTGGAAATGCCGACCAGACCTTGAAATGGGATGACGATTACGGCGTCTCACTTGAGGAAGGCGGCTTCGACCGTCCTTTCCAGAACCTTTCGGGCGGAGAGCAGATGGCAGCGGCGCTGGCTATCAGGCTGGCGCTGTTGAGACAGTTGTCCGACATAAGCCTGGCCTTTTTTGATGAACCGACGACGAACCTGGACCTTGAACGGCGCGAACGATTAGCTGAGCAAATAAGCCATATCACTGAAAGCCGTTCGTTCGATCAGCTTTTTGTCATTTCTCACGACGACACGTTCGAAGCGTTTGTGGATAATGTAATAACTGTCGAACCGTAGGAGAGGGGAATAGAAAGGGATTCAAAAATCAGTACCCGGAGCGGTAGCGACGGGCAAGAAAAGATTTAGAACAAGATGGACAGGATAGATAGGATGAAAGGAGTGTTGCGAATCTCAGTTCGTTAACCCCATTCGCCGAGCCAAAAAAGTTTTTACAGGGATTAAGGGGATGAAAGGGATGGAAGCTTCTAAGAAATTTAGCAGCGGAGTTTTTGTCTGTTCGTTTCTTATCGCTTTTCTCTCATTCCTCGTAGTCACAGTTGCCGTTTTGGAGGTTGCGTCCCCGGGACAATTCGTCGGTCACGTGAACTACGGTTGGCCATTCGCATATTACATAGGTACCGATTTCGGCGGTTATTACTACTTGCCAGGTCTGGTTGGTAACGTCTTTTTTGCGGTTGGCCTGTCATTCGTTCTTGGTCTCCTTTCCAGTTTCATTTGGAAGTAGAGATCGACATAGAGGATTTGACTGCGAGTTGTGAGTGTTTCGGTTCAGATTTGTAATTTGGAATCTGGAATTTCTTCTCTGACCATTGATCGCTGATCGCTGATACCTGATACCTGAAACCCGACATATGAAGAAGGTCACCATCGTCTGCGACGGTTCGTCGCTTGGAAACGGCAAGAAGGTCCAGAGGGCTGCTGCGTGTGCGCTCTTGGGATTCAAAGGCTATTGGAAGGGCGTCTGCAAATACCTGGGCAGCGCCACGAACCAGCAGTCAGAGATCGCCGCCGCTGAGATCGGGCTCAAGAACCTCAAGGAACCCTGCGAGGTCCATCTTTTGAGTGATTCGCGCTACGTCGTTCAGACAATGCTCGGAAACTTTAAGAAGAAGACGAATCACGAATGGTGGTCGAGGCTGGACAAGGCTGCAGCGCCGCACGACATAACCTGGGAGTGGACAAAAGGACACGCCGGGCACGAGATACAGGAGGTCGCCGACGACCTCGCGAGAAAGACGGCGGAGCTTGGATATGTGGACGAGGCACTGATCGACGAAATGGTGGCAGATCTCGGGACGGTTGAAGTAGAGAGTTAAAAGTAAAAGGTAAGAAGTAAAACGGGATTGTCTCGCGGGCGGCAAAATATCATGAGAGTTTCCAGATGCTGGAACCGGGAAGACCTCTCGCAAAGACGCGAAGGCGCCAAGGTTCGCAAAGAAGAGACTTTTCTCGATCGGGCCGGTAGTCGCCAGAGTATGGTCAACGGATTTACGCAAACTCTAGTTGGATCCTTTGCGGCACTTTGCGGCGTTGCGCCTTTGCGTGAGGCTCCTAGTTTGGGATGTCCACAATTGAGAAAATGAAAAGTCCTCTCGCAAAGACGCGGAGGCGCCAAGGTTCGCAAAGAAGAGACTTTTCTCGATCGGGCCGGTAGTCGCCAGAGTATGGTCAACCGATGCTCGCAGACTCTAGTTGGATCCTTTGCGGCACTTTGCGGCGTTGCGCCTTGGCGTGAGGCTTCTACTTTGAGATGTTCACAGTTGAGAAAATGAAAAGACCTCTCGCAAAGACGCGAAGGCGCCAAGTTTCAAAAGAAGAGTTGGTTGAAGAATAGAAATTGAGAACCGAAGAGAACATAGACCGGAAATTCCCGAGACGAACCCAAGTTGGCCGCACGACATGTGCTGTCCTCGCGCTCCTGTTTCTGGCGTCCGGCGCGTTCCCGCAAAACGGCTGGTACTGGCAGAATCCCGAACCTCAGGGCAATCCACTTTTTTCGATCCACTTCGCCAAGAACAAGAAGACCGGCTTCGCAGTAGGTTCTGACGGCACCATCCTGCGTACCGAGAATGGAGGGTTTCGTTGGCAAAGGCAGCAAGTCCCCACTGCCGCAGCTATTTCCGACGTTTTCCTCAAGGATGACAGGTCCGCGGTCGCAGTCGGCGTCCGTGGAACGGTGTTCAGCACGGAGAATGGAGGAAATGACTGGAAATCCGTCGAGACCGGCTCCAAGGACCATTTTTACAACGTGGCCTTCGCAGGCTCTTCGCTTTCAACGGGATGGATCGTGGGAACATACGGAACGATCCTCAAGACGACCGATAACGGGTCGGTCTGGACCGCTCAGAAGAGCGGTACCGAATCGCATCTACTGAAGATATCGGCGTTTGACGAGAAAAGGGCGGTGATCACGGGTGAAAGGGGTGTGCTGCTCGTGACCTCGGACGGCGGTGAGATCTGGGACACTGCATATCCGTGCGGTGAAAGCCTTATTAGCGGGGCGGCATACACGGGAGAGAAAACGATCGTAGCGACAGGCTACGGAGGTTGTGTTGCACGGAGCGAAAATGGGGGATCGACGTGGGAACGAGTCGAGATCCACAGCCGCTCAGATATCCTTGCGTTGCGTTTTGTGGATGAAAAGAAGGGCTTTATGAGCGACAGCGCCGGAAAGGTGTGGATCACAGGCGATGGTGGAAGAACCTGGCTGCCGTTCAATATAAGGACCGACCCAAAGCTCCTGAGTCTTTGTTTTGCGGACGAATTCACAGGTTGGGCCGTAGGTGAGGACGGCCTCATAATCCGTACCGACGACGGCGGCTACAGCTGGCGCAGGCTTAGCCGTGGAAGCCGTGACGACGTAAACGATATTGCTTTCCTTGACGATGAGATCGGTTGGGCGGTCGGTGAGTCAGGGCGCATCTGGCTGACGAACGACGGAGGCCGGCTTTGGTTTCCCGTCTACACGGGCGTAAAAGAAGTGCTTCACGACGTTGATGCCATCGATTCCTCTGTTGCTTTCGTGGTCGGCGACAAAGGGACCGTCCTTAGGACAAACAACGGCGGAGCCGGCTGGGGACCCGGTATCTCTGGTGTTGAAGAGGACCTGCTGGGCGTTTTCTTTGTAAACGAGAAGACCGGATTTGCAGTAGGCGCACGTGGAACCATCCTGAGGACCGATCTGAACGGCGCCTACTGGAAACAGCAGTTGAGCGGAACTTCCGCGTGGCTTGAGGATGTAGCTTTCTTTGATCTGGACCGGGGTGTTGTCGTCGGCGGAAGGGGTACGATCCTCACAACCGAGAACGGAGGAACTTCGTGGAAGAAGATCGAAACGAATCTCCGCGAAAATCTTTACGCCGTTAGTTTCTACGACGATAAGACAGGCTATGCCGTGGGGGCTAACGGGATAATTCTCAAGACGGTGGACGGAGGTTCATCCTGGGAAGACGTTGAGTCTTCAGTGACCTCAAACTTGTATGCCGTCTATACAAGGGGACCGGATGAATCGGTCGCGGCCGGAGAGTTCGGCGTCGTGATCCGCACGACCGACGGAGGCCGTACCTGGCAAAAGCAGCCAAACATCACGAGCAATTCGTTACAGTCGATAGTCTATTTCGGCGGAACCGACCTGTGGGTCGCGGGCCGCGGCGGAACGATTCTCAAACGGAACCGGCCTTTGTCCGGAGTCGAGGTCTCTGCGCCCAAGTTACCTCCGATCCTTCGTTCGCGATCAAACAAGAACAAGCCCCAAAAACGCCGTCCTTTGCTGACGATCACGGACGATGGCGACATCCCCGTCGCATCCCCGACGCCCGAGGATAACTAGTCCCGGTCCGTTGCGACAACAGCCGAGATCCATTCACCGTCGTGTGAGATGATCGGGTCCGGATATCCGTATTCCGTTAGTGCTTCAGTCAGCTCGCTTCTCTTTTCCTCAAGGATTCCCGACAAGATCAATACTCTCTTCGTTTTGCCGAGCAATACCGGCAAAGCTGGCAGGATAACGTCAAGGGTAATGTTCGCGCAGACGATGTCGTGCGGAGAGGTTGATTCAGAAATGGCGCCCTGTTCTATCTTTATCCAGCCGCAGCCGTTTATACTCGCGTTCTCGCTGGCGATCCCGACCGCCTCCGGGTCGATGTCGCAGGCTCCTACCGAGGCTCCTGAGTCACCTGAGATCTTTGCCGCGGCGATCGCCAGAACGCCGGTTCCTGTGCCGACATCGAAAAATGACATTCCCGTCTGAAAATTCCTCTCGATCGCTCGCAGACAGAGCCTGGTCGTTTCGTGCGTGCCTGTGCCGAATGCCATCCCTGGCTCGATCAGAATAGGCTCGCGGCGGCTATCGGACACATCCATCCAGGGTGCGGCTACGATGAACCTGTCCGTAACTGTTGGCCGCCAGTAGTTCTTCCATTCTGCGAGCCAGTCCTGTTCTTCAACTGACGCGGAATGGACCTCTTTGATCGAACTCAGGTCGACTCCGTATTCGTCAAATACCCGCTCCGCTGTCTCCAGTACCGAACGGAGTTCCGGTGCTTCCTCGAAATAGCCGGTTACCACGACCGTGTCGTATCCGACATTGCCAAGAAGGCTGTATGCGGTGCCGGTCGAACCCATCTCGTTGAACACTGTTTCGACGGCGTCGGCAGCTTCGTGCGCAACGGTGATCTCGATCGATGGCCAGCTTCTTTTCTTCATTGATCGCTTTTGATCTTTGCTGCACTTTGCGTCTCAGCGCCTTTGCGGGAGGCGACGGCCTTGGCCAGAATCATTTTTTATGAGGTAGGTGCTTTCGCAAAGTCGCGATACCGCAAAGTTCCGCAAAGAACTCAAAGAAAATGAAAAGAGATCTGAATCTATCCCTCGATGCCCATTTCGTCGAGGTCACGTTCCCGGTTGCGCCAGTCCTTGACCACTTTCACGAAGAGTTCGAGATAGACCTGTGACCCAAGAAGGTTCTCGATGTCCTGCCGTGCACGAATGCCTATATCCTTGATGCGGCTGCCTTGTTTTCCAATGATGATCTTCTTTTGTGAATCACGCTCGACATAGATGGCGCAGTAGATCTTCGGCATCTCCGGGTCTGAATTGTCCCACCTTTCGGTAATTACAGCGGTGACGTACGGGATCTCTTCGCCGGTCGATTCAAGAATCTTTTCACGCACCATTTCCGCCGCGAGTACCCGCATCGGCTGGTCGGTCATTTCGTCATCCGAAAAGATTCGATCTCCATCCGGGAGATTCTTTCCTATCTCATCAAGCAAAGTGTTGACGGCCTCACCTTTGAGCGCAGAAACGGGAACGATCGACCTGAACTCGTGCTCGCCGGAATAGAACTCCATCAGGGGCAGCAGTTCCTCGCGCTTCCTGATCTTGTCGACCTTGTTCAGAACAAGAATCGAAGGCTTTCCGCTCTCCTTTACAAGATTGAGTACGAACCGATCACCGTTCCCTGTCGAGACCGAAGCGTCTCGCATCAGCACAACGAGATCGACTGCGAGGATCGCGTCGTGAACGGACGCCATCATTCTGCGATTGAGCAAGTACCCGGGTTTATGCACTCCAGGGGTGTCAACGAAGACGATCTGGGACACTTCGCTCGTGACGATCCCGCGTATCTTGTGGCGAGTCGTCTGGGGCTTGTTTGACACGGCGGCGATCTTTTCACCCACCAGGTGATTTAAAAGTGTGGATTTTCCGGCGTTCGGTCTTCCTACCAGAGCGACGTAACCGGATCGGAAATGGGAATTCGACATAAACGGGGGATCTTCTTCAGATCAGCGGACCGTGACCTGTAGTTCTTTGCTTCCGCACGAGGCTTCGAAGGTAACTGAGTACGTGCCGGCATTGCTGCTTGTGGAGGAGATAAGGAACATCGCCCGTCCGACCAGGTCTTCCAGACTTCGGTCTACAACGACCCTGACATCTTCCGGACTGCTTGAAATAGCCCGAAGTGTAAATGCGCCGGTCACCCCGACAAGCCCGGCGAGCACTCCTGTCGACCCTCCCGCCTCGATCGAAACCGAGTCCTGGCTCAGTGCAACTGTGCATGATGCATTCGTTTCGCCTTCCCCGTCGACAGGCTTTTCATTACCTCCCGGTACTATTCGCGGACGTGTCGTAACCCTGACCTCTTCATCTGGCGCTTTCGGGTTTGATGCCTCGGGCGGCGCCCCGCTTGTGGTTCTGTCGTCGGAAGGTCTGTTCGAATCTTCTTTCGCATTGGGTTCTTCGACTTTAGAGGCATCAACTTCCGCAGCTTTGGCCGGCAGAGAACCGTCGACCGTCTCGTTGGTCGTTGGTGTTTCTGCCTTTTCGATATCTTCGAGCTTTGGAGAAGCGTCCGAATCACTGCTCGAGCGCTCGCCATCGGCCACTTTAGTGTCAGCGGGCCTGTCCGTTCGTCGCGAAAGGTCCTCATCGTCGGTCGTGGCCTCAGGAGCGGGCCGCGACTCCTCAGTACTGGCAGGGGTCCGTTTTCCGTCGGTTTCGTCCCTCGTTTCAGAACCGATCGAATCAGTTTCTTCAGCTGGACTGTCCTCAACGGTTGATTCTGGTACTACTTCGGATTTCGGCGGGTCCTTCAGGAACAAAGAGGCCGCTTCAGTCCTGACTTCTTCACCCGAAAGCCTTGCTTCCAGACCTTGCGTGTTTCCGTAGATCTTTGCGTAGACGCGCTCGATGACCGCCATCCGGTCCTCGTTCGGTTCTCCACCGCGATAGCTCGTGAGGTAGTTCTCAAGCGCATCGCTGTCCTTCTCCAGCGATTCGAACACCGTGCCCATCTTCCAATGGACAGCGCGCAACCAGGCAGAGCCCGCAGGCAGGATGCTCACCGCACGTTTGAGATGGACAAGCGCGTCTTCCGCATCTCCCTGCCTGAATGACGCCCAACCATCGATCTCCTCTATCCTTCCGCGAAGGATCTTCGAAAGTGTCTGTCGGTCTATTTCCGGAACAACTATTGTAGAACCTTGAGCGAAAGCGGACCGGCGCCGAAGATATAGCTCATCGGCGAGTACCGCGGCCGCCGGCGCCGATACGTCAAGCGACTGATCGACGCTGCCTACAGCTCTCTGTGCAAGCTCCGCTGCTTTGGCAGGGGCAATGTCCTTCTCAAGCAGTCTCGTGGCGACGTATATCAAACGATGAGTGCGCATCGGGTCGGAACCTTCTACAAACGCCTCGGCCGCTTCGGAGACAGCTTCTTCCGCGTTGCCTGATTCCAGTAGTGTCGAGAACCTGATGAGTCGCTTCAGACGCTCCGCATCGGCCGCATTCTCGGCTGTTGCGGGCTGAAATATCGACGCCTTTCTTTCGGGCGCTAGAAGTTCTGTAAAACTGTCGCTGCTTTTTTCTATGCGGCCCCCAAGGCGTGTTTTCACTTTCCCGTCAACGAACGAGAAGCTCGATGCCAACGCTTCAACCGCTTCCCTGTAAAAACCCGCATTAAGCCGCGCCGTGGCGATCTGGTAATTAAGTGTCGGAAAATTTCCGAATCTTCTACCGGCCAGCAGCACTTTTTCTGCGTCAAGCGGCTTGTTGATCAATAGCAATCCGTGGCCGAGCGCAATGTGGGACCACGTATATCGCGGTTCGACAGCCAGGGCCCTGTTCGCGTACACAACCGCTTTCTCCGGCTCTTCATTCGCCGCATACCAATATGCTGCACCGGCAAGAAGGACCATGTTCTTGGGGTTGATCGAAAGAAGAAGCTCCATACTTGACTCGGCCTGTTCCAGCCTTCCTGAATCAAACAGCGCTAAAGTGCGGCCGGTCCCGGCATTCGCGTCCGAAGGATCTGAAGCGATGATCTGGTCATACAATTCGACCGCCTCCGCAGGCTTACCCAGCGCGCGTTTGATCTCTGCCAAACTGCGCCTTGAAACATTGGAATCCGGATCCAGCTCTAGGGCCTTTGCATAGGCTTTTTCAGACGCTATGAGTTCAAACCCGAGTCTGTTGGCAAGCCCGAGGGTCTGGTATGCAGCGGGAAGCTCAGGATCGAGCGCGATCGCCATCTCGGCAAGTCTCTTCGCATCGAAAGAGTTCTCGACCGCAAGGTGAAAAGTCGCCACGCCAAGCAGTTTCTTTGGGTCGTCAGCTACTTTCGATTCGATAAGCGATGCGAGATCAAGTGCCGGCTGGCGAAGGTCGCTGAAAAAGAGGCTATTAGGGATCTGGAGTAGTACGCCTGTAAAGAGCTTCTCGGAGACGGGCTGCGGCGATTCTTCAACAGCAAGCTTGAAAAGTCTGACGCCCTCTTCGTTGTTGCCGTTCTCGATCGCTTTTGCCGCACGCTCCGCCCGAGCCGCCGTGACATACTCTTTTGCCGGAGCGATCAACTCGGATTCCGGATATTTCTCCGTAAACGACAGAAGTGCTATCTCACGGGATTCGGCATCGGTTTTTGCCACCGCAGACTGAAATGCGGACTTGTCCGCATCCGGATCTGATGACGGATCCGCGGGGCTCGCCGTCGGTGTCGGTTCCTGGGCAAATATGGCGGCGGAGAGTACGAGTATCGAGAATAGAACTGCCAGAGATCTCATAACTTGATGCCGTCCGGGCGGGTGCGTATCCGTCGATGATATCACGAAATTGCATTAGGCAACGTGCGGTCTTATCCTCTCAATACAATGGCTGGGCTTGACGAAGAATACGTACGGGACATCGATCGCGCGGTGGAAAATGCGCGTGCCGAGGGACGGTTTGACCTCGCCGAGTATTTCGAACTCAGGGCGACGAACGATGCGGTCCGCGAAAAGGGGGTCGTGTGGCTCTTCGACACGCTTGGTGAGATCGTCGAAGCATTCAATTCTCACGGCGCGAGGATCGAGATCGACAAACAGTCCGACCACAGATTCAAATTCGGAAACTCAAGGCTGTCAGGTTCGGCGATCAGCCTGCGTAAGGGGGTAAGGAAACTTACGTTGGAGGCGGGTTGGACCAAATCGACAGGCGACGGGATCATGGTCGGAGGTGCGCTCGTTTGTGCCCGAATTTCGCACTTCGGCTTCTCAAAACAGGCGGAAGAACTTCTACTGCTCAAGATCGACGGCGTCCCCCAATGGTTTTCAAGAACCGGCGAACGTGAGCTGTCCACGTTCAATGTCCGCAGTTTCAAGCCGCACTTCGAGACTTTCCTTGGCTAGCCGCAGTCGAAATTGCGGAAATGGCATCCGGGCACCGCTTATCATTTTCTGCCGCCTGTTGTAGAATTATCGTTTAACAATCAACTTGGGGGAAAGACAGGTAGTGAAGTCCGAACTTTCGAAACTGATCGAGCTGCAGAAAGCCGACAACCGGCTGAGACAGCTTAAAAACAATCTAGAGACCGCAGAAACGAGGCGTGCTGAACTTGAAGATGAGTTTGAAAAGCACGCCTCTTCTATTCGTGAGATACAAACCAGGCTTTCCGATGCGAAAGAGGCTAAGGTCAAGCTTGAAACAGGTATAAGCGAAGCTAAGACCGGACTTGAGCGGGCTGCGAGAAACCTGAAAACAGCTCAAGACACAAAACAGTACGAAGCGGCGATGCGTGAGATAGATTCGCTCAACAGGCAGGTCTCGAACTTTGAGACCGAGGTACTCGAGCAG
This sequence comes from Acidobacteriota bacterium, assembly GCA_003385635.1. Classification (GTDB taxonomy): domain Bacteria; phylum Acidobacteriota; class Blastocatellia; order Pyrinomonadales; family Pyrinomonadaceae; genus Aridibacter. The sequence continues at coordinate 2,615,499 of QQUY01000001.1, forward strand.
ATGGAGACCATCGACGAGACCAGTGCTGTTTTGGAAGAAAGGGCGGACGAGGTCGAAAACCTGGAAAGCGATTGGGAAGAACAGCTCAGCGAGTTCAACACAACGCTAAGTGAAGACGCTTCCGAATTGGAAGAACTGACCGCAAAACGGCAGTCGGTATTTCAGGAACTTCCCGACCGGCTTGCTGCGGTCTACGACCGGCTTGTCAGCCGCAGCCGCGATGGGATCGCCGTCGCAGAGGTGATAAATGGCTCCTGCAGTGCTTGCTTCATGTCACTGAGAAAACAGGTCGTCGTTGAGCTTAAGACGACGAACGAGATCATCACCTGCGAGAGCTGCACGAGGATCCTTTACGTCGCCGAAGATGAGTCAAAGGAAGCCTCGGCGGTTTCGTAAGCGGAAGGCAAGCGTCCCGGCCGCACCCGACGTACTGAGAAAAAAGTACTGAGGACTGAGTTAGGGGAGTTATTGGATTTTCCCCAGATAATTTCTTACACCAAAGAACACAAAAAACACGAAGAGCCATACCGGCGCCTTCGAGTTTTTTTGTGTGTATTCGTGGTGTCTTCTGTTAGGTCAACGTGCTGAACTCACTAAACTCAAACAACTCTTTAAACTCAGCCAACTCAGCCAACTCCGTGAACTCACCAAACTTAATGAACTCAATGTCTCCAATCGTTCGAGATGTTCACATCAACGTCAACGGGCACGTGCTTTACGAACTCCTCTGCCGCGGCGATCATTGAAGCTTTCAGCTTTTGAGCAGTAGATTCCGCTTCCGCTTCAGCGCATTCGACCACGATCTCGTCGTGAACGATGTTTACCAGCATCGCCGACGTCCCGCTTATCGATTTGTGGAGGATCGCCAACGCACGCTTTAAAATGTCAGCGCTCGTTCCCTGGATAGGCATGTTTTTGCCGTTCCGCCTTGTGGAAGAAACCTGCGCCTTCTGTTCCTCGTCGAAGCGGAACCGCGCCATTCTGCCGGAAGCCGTCCTCGCGGATCTTGTTTCCACAGCTCTTGATCCCGCGTCCCGCAGCCATTCGTCGAGTCCGCGGTAGGTCGCAAAGTACTTTCTGAGCACGTTTTCGGCCTCACGTTCCGAGAAACCCGTGATCAATGCAAGCCTCTGGGCCCCGATCCCGTACACGACCCCGAAATTGAGGCGTTTGGCAAAGGTCCTCTGTTCGGGAGTTACCTCGGACGGTTTCACCCCGAAGACCTGCGCAGCCGCTGACGCGTGGAAATCCGCGCCGGAACGGAACGCTTCGATAAACCTCTCGTCACGCGAGAATTCCGCAAGGATACGAAGCTCGATCTGCGAATAATCGGCGATTACAAGAGTGTTGCCGTCCTCCGCCCGGAAACACTTCCTGTACTCGGTTCCGTGTGGTATCTGCTGAAGATTCGGTTTCGAGCAAGAAAAACGGCCTGTAGGTGCTCCGATCTGCCGGAAATCTGCGTGGATGCGCCCGGTCCGCTCATCCACGAACTCAAGGATGTTCTCGCCAAAACTCGTCAAAGACTTCGCAACTCCCCGGTATTCGAGCAGTTTCCCGACGACAGGATAATCCTTAACGAGCGGCTGCATCTGCCACCCACGGGTTGTCTCAGGGATCGGAACGCCGAGATTTCGAAGCGCATCGGCGACCTGCGACTGTGAATCAAGGTTTATCTGGGCGGAGCCAAAAAGCGAAGCCTGAGCCACGCCTGCCGACAGCATCTCCTGAAGCTCGAAGGCGATACTTTCCTGCTCCTTTTTCACTATTGAGAGCTGCTCCCGCCAGCATTGCTGGTCGATAAAGAAGCCGTTTAGCTCCATACGCGCGACGGGAGTTACGCAGTCGAACTCGATCTTCGCCGCACCTTCAAGGCCGTCCGACTGCAGCCTTTCGGCAAGCTTCTCGCGGAGCGGGACCATTATCGCGGCATCTTTCGCGGCGTACTCGATCTGCGAGTCGGAAAGTGTCTCGGCGGTCCAGTCGCTTATCTGCTCGCTCTTGTCCACCTCAGTTCCAAGAAAGAACGAAGCCACGTCCGCAAGCGAGTGCCTCCGGTCCTGATCGCCCGCGGCGATCAGCTGACTTGCGATCATCGTGTCGAATGTTCCGCCCACGTCGACACCCAGATGATGGCCAACCCACTTCGCGTCAAACTTCGCATTGTGTGCGATCTTCACAGGCCTTTCCGCCGCGAGAAGTTTGCGAAGCGGTTCAAGTTCGCGACACGCCGATAGATTTCCGAACCTGTGAAACTTCAAAAGGTCCACGACTATCGTGTTCCTTCCATTGCTAAGCTGGACGAGCCTCAAGATCCCGTCGAACGGATCAAGCTCGCTTGTTTCGGTATCAAATCCGAGGTACTTCTCTCCCGAGAGATCTGCACAGGCTTCGCGCAGTTTCTCGGCATCTTCGATCAACTGAAAATAAACTTCCATCGTGTCTACACAATCCCGGCAACGGGATTCGGGGGCTCGAGATCCGTATGCGGAGCTGGCGGGAACTGTCGGCTTTGTCCGAATGATAACGCCAAACCTTCAAATGAAGAAGTCGGCTTGAAGCCGCGTGCCAGCTTTTGTGAATGCGCCAAAAGGGCTATACTGAATTCGATTCGTCCTTGTGAATCCAATTGAAAAGGACGAAACGAAAGGATTTTTGAAGCAGTTAAGTTGAGAGAACGGATTTTCCGCGGGTCGAAGCGCTACAAGAGATTAGACCAGTCGCTCCCCGCAAACAAAAGCAAGAGAAGACTGCTTTTATACAAACGATTCCCGCATCTGCTTTAACCAGCTTTTGCACAATTAGTCATTCCCGACAATTGAAGAACTGTATCCATACAAGGTCTTAGGGAGTAGGTCTATAAAAGCCTTAGGTGTATCTTCTCGTCCGGCGAATCAGATTTCGCCCGGAATTCCCTCCGTTCGCGCGCTCAGCATTCCTGCCAACATCCTTTCCCAAGGAAATTTTCAAATATGTCAAAAGAAATGATCATCAGCGTCAACGGACGCGAGAAGAAGATCGCCATCCTGGACAACGGCCAGGTGACAGAGTTTTACATCGAAAGAGACGAAGAGAACGCCGGTATTGTTGGCAACATATACAAGGGCAAGGTCCAGAGGGTTCTGCCCGGAATGCAGTCCGCATTCGTGGACATCGGGCTCGAGCGCGACGCTTTCCTTTATGTCTCGGACTTCTTCGACGAAGAGGAGGAGATCGAACGGATCGTTCTCGCCAAGTCGAAGGAAGAGAAATCACCGGAGGAAGCTGATAAAGAGGCGACCGACCATATCGAGCGTCAGCGTTTAAAGCGCGAGAAAGAGATGGAAGACGCTCAGGAACGTGCGGAAATCGACGAACGCACTACTGAAGGAGGCGACAAAGAAGACGAGAAGAAGCAGACTCGTGGTCGTGGGAGCAGATCGCGTAAGAAGTCCGAAACGCAGGAAGAAACGGTTCCGGAAGAAAAAGAAGAGAAGCCAAAACGCGGTCGCCGCGGTTCCAGTTCGAAAAGGAAAGAAGAAGAGAAGGACGAACCAAAGCACGAGAACGTGCTTGAGGTTGCTGACATCGATTTCGGAGATTCCGACTTTGAGAGGATCGTCGATGAAGATGCTGATACCGGCGAAATGCTCAAGGACGCGATGATGCAGGAGGCGATCATCGACAACGTCCGCTCGATCGAGTTCGACATGGAGGAATCGAGCGAGTTTGCAGAAGTAGGTTCGCTTCTCGATTCGGTTTCCGACTTTGGCAACGGCTTTGAGCGGGTTGCGGACGAAGAAGAGGAAGAGCAAGGCCAGAGGCCCCAGAAGTCATCCCGGCGTCGAAGCACCTCTAAATCGACGAGGAAGACCACTTCCAGATCACGAAAAAAGGCAGAGCACGACGAAGCGGAAGAAAAGGCCGAGGAAGAAAAGCCGAAAAAGGCGCCCCGCAAACGAAAGTCAATGACTTCGCGCTCGAAGAAGGCGGACGATGCTGAAGCGGATGCAAAAGAAACGTCGGATGACGACAAGCCCTCAAGAAAGAGTTCGACCCGTTCGCGTTCCTCGCGTTCCAGGAAGTCGACTACTTCGAAGCGATCTACACGTACGAAGAAAACCGATCCGATCCCGGACGGCGAGGCAAGCGTTTCTGATTCTGAGGACGTTTCGGAAATGGCCGCAAGGCGCGGCAGTCGCGGCGGCCGGAGAAAGAGCGAGTCCGGTGCGGGCAAGGCTCCAGTGAAATCGAAAACGCACACCGACAAAGGCTACAAGACCACTGACGCTGAACAGCCCATCGTCGCCGACGACGCGATCGCACAGGCCGAGTTCAAGAAACCACGAGGACGCCGAGGCGGAAACAGCGGCGGAGGCCGCGGACGGTCCCGTAGAAGCGGAAAAGGTCATCCGAAGATCACGGACCTTCTCAGTCAGGGCCAGGAGATCCTTGTTCAGATCGCGAAGGAACCGATCGCCAAGAAAGGCGCTCGGATCACCTCTCATATCGCATTGCCGGGAAGATTCCTGGTTTATATGCCCACGATCGAGCACCTAGGCGTATCCAGAAAGATCGATTCGTCTAAGGAAAGAGGAAGGCTGCGGTCGATAATCTCAAAGATCGTGTCGAATGAAGATGTTCCTTCCGGCGGATTCATCGTCAGAACGGCAGGAGTCGGCAAAAGCGAGTCGGAACTTCGCGACGATGCCCGTTATCTCCTGAACACCTGGTACGACATCCGGTCGGACGCCGAGACTGCGAAATCGCCGGCTGTCATCCACCAGGATCTGGACATTATCCTGCGTCTGCTGCGAGACCACCTGTCCGATGACTTTAACGCTATTCGTGTTGATTCGGAGGAGGAGTACCTGCGGATCATCGAATTCATCAACCGGATTCAGCCGGCGTTGGTCAAGCGTGTCAAGTTCCACACTCTCGACGAGCCGATCCTGGACTCGTACGGCGTTTCCGAAGAAATAGACAAGGCCCTTAAACATAGGGTTTGGCTGAAGTCGGGCGGATACCTGGTGATTAATCAGACCGAAGCGCTTATCGCTATCGATGTCAATACCGGCAAGTTCGTCGGCAAGGGTAATGCGAGGCTCGAGGACACTATCACGAAGACCAATCTGGAAGCGGTCAACGAAATAGCCAGGCAGATCCGTCTGCGTGATCTTGGCGGGATCATCGTGCTAGATCTGATCGATATGGAGGACCGTGGGAACCGGAAGAAGGTGCTCCAGGCCCTGCAGGAAGCGCTTCAGGCTGACAAATCGCCAACAAAGGTACTCTCGTTCAACGACTTCGGCCTGATCATAATGACCCGAAAGCGCGTCAAGCAGTCGCTTGAAAGGACGCTCTGTTCACCGTGCGACTACTGCGAGGGGGCCGGATGGATCAAGTCGGCGCAGACGATCTGTTATGAAGTGCTTGAAGAAGCAAGAAGGATCTCCAAGGGCCTCAGCGATGTGAGGGAGACAACTTTGAGGGTTCATCCGGAAGTTGCAAGCGCCCTGCGCAAAGAAGAGAGGACGATTCTTGACGAGATCGAAGCATACCTGGGACCGGTGGACCTTACCGCGGACAAGAGCCTGCACCAGGAGAAATTCGCGTTCGCGTTTGTGTAGCTCGCGGGGTTGACGAGTTAATTTAGTGTAGTGGCGGGGCTTGTCCCCGCCTTTCTTTTAAACCTAAGAAGTAAGGAAGATTTGATCCTCTTTTACGCCGGAGGCGTATCGGATATTAGCCCGGAGCAAGCGGAAGGCGCAGCCCCGGGTGACGTCACAAACTGTTTTTGCACGCCGAAGGTGTGCGGCTTATGCCTCCGGCATAAAAAGAAGTAAATTCGACAAAAATCAGTCAACTCACGAGACTCAGCCAACTCGCCAAACTCATTCAATTCACAGCTTCAGTTTCTTCCTCAGCTTCTTCGGATCGGATGGTTTGACAAAGATGTCGGAAGGAACTCTCCGGTTGAAGTCCATCGACTCGTACGTCGCTCGGTAGACGTGCACATCATTAGTATATCGATCAACCACGGATGGATAGAGAATGCCGCCGCTCGTTAGAAATCGGGCGTACCGTATCTCCTCCGACAATTCCTCGTCGACGGAGTTCATAGTCGCAAAGACCGTCTTCATAGGTAGTCCGTCGTCCTCGAACTCGTACTCGACCCAGAAGCCGTCCTCGAATTCAAGGCGCACCACATCGTTGCGCTTGCCAAGCGTTGAAGGCCTTCTGCCGACATAACTTAGCTCTGCATCGTCCTTCCATACACCACGCAACAGGTGGTCATAATGCGTGCGGAGAGCGGTCTTAAAGCCGTCGATCTGCTGTTCGGTCTGATCCCCGAAAGATTCCAGATGCTCCTCATAGATCCAACCAGTGTCGCCGGTGTTGACCTGAACCGTTTTCGACCCTCGCTCTTCGAAATCTGTCCTTTCCCGGTCCGGAAAGACGATGATGTCGATGAACGACATATACGCCCCGATCCCGCCTTTCTGCAGCAGGCTAAATTTTCCCTCGCCTACCGAATTCATCGCGTTCAGGTACGCCTGTCCGCCGAGCTTTGCTACGGCCCGCGCCATGACTTCTTCTGCTTTGTCGATCTGCGGATCGGGTTTGACCGGCGTCTGGGCCCCGACAAGGGAGTAAAGCAAGAGTACCGCCGGCAGCAACGCCATTTGAAAACTTCTTCTTCCGAACTTCATAAGTTTACTGATGCAATCAAATCGATAAAAGGCTCCGGAGAATGTTATCACCGGAGCCTTTTGCCTGAGAAATGGGAGCGCTTCAACTTAATTCAGACTGAACGATTCTTTAGGATTCACGACGATCTCTTCGTTTTCGTCGACATCGACGACAAATGCTTCGGCCTTTTTCCAGAGACCCGTGATCGGAAGCTTCACCTTTTGATCGATGTGGCGCTTCAGGAACCTGGCTCCGTAAGCAGGGCTGAACCCCTTGAGCGTCAGCAGGTCGATCGCCTCGTCGGTTACTTCGATCTCCTTGCCCTGTTTCTCCATATGCCGTCGGACCTTTTCGAGATAGAGTTTGGCGATCTCCTTCACCTCGTCCATAGTGAGCGGCGAGAATACGATGATCTCGTCTATACGATTTCTGAACTCGGGCGAGAACCTCTGTTCAGCAGCCTTCAGCACATCATTCTTGATCGCCGGAATATCGCCCAGTGACTTCATTCCAAATCCGAGAGGCTTTTCGTACTTCTTGAAATTGTCCGAACCTAGGTTTGAGGTCATTATCACGATCGCGTCCGAAAGATAAACTCTCTTGCCGCGTCCGTCGGTCAGCCATCCCTCGTCAAACGCCTGCAGAAACAGGTTCATTAGATATGGCGATGCCTTCTCGACCTCATCCAGCAGCAGGACAGTGTACGGATTTTCTCGAAGCTGCTCTGTAAGGATGCCTCCGCGTTCGCTGCCTACGATGCCTCGCGGCATTCCGATCAGCTTCTCGATTCCGACTGTTCCGTCACCGTATTCGGACATATCGATGCGGACCATCTTCTCCTCGTCGCCGAACATGAACTCGGCTACAGCCTTTGCTAGCTCGGTCTTGCCGACCCCGGTCGGTCCAAGGAAAAGCAGTACGCCGTCCGGCGTGTAATGGCTTTCCTTCAGAGGCCCCTTGTTAAGCCTCAATCGTTCTGCTACTGCCCTGACCGCATCCTTTTGCCCGACGACGCGCTTCGCAAGCTCCTTTTCCATCGTCGAGAACCTGTCGGAGGTGTCGCGATAGATCATATCCTTGGGAATTCTGGATTCCTGAGATATGACGTCCACAATATGTTCGGGCTTCACAACGGCCTTTTTAGGCTCGTTGATCTCGACCTTCACAGAGGCGGTATCAAGCCATCCGATGGCCTTGTCCGGAAGATGCAAGTTTCGGATGTACTTGGGAGACATCTCAAGAGCCATGTTGATGGCCTCGTCAGAGATCTTCACAGAGTAGTTCTTTTCAAGCCTCGGTCTTACGCCGAGAAGTATCTGGCGAGTTTCATCCAAGGAAGGCTCCAGGACCTTCACAAGCCGGAAACGCCTCGCCAGAGCCTCGTCCTCAGCGATGTACTCCTTGTACTCGGTAAGAGTCGTTGCGCCTATGATCCTGAGCTCGCCTCTCGCAAGAGCGGACTTGAACATGTTAGCCGCGTCAGAAGAAGTCCCGAGAGCTGCACCCGCCCCTATGATCGTGTGCGCCTCGTCAATAAAGAGAATGATGTTCTCTTTCTCTTTCACTTCGTCGATAACGCCCTTGATCCTCTCTTCGAACATTCCGCGGAGCATCGTGCCGGCAACCATTCCGCCCATCTGCAGCTGAACGATATGCGCATTCTTAAGTCGTGCGGGAACATTGTCCGGCTCCAGCTCGATCATCCGCGCAAGGCCTTCAGCGACCGCGGTCTTGCCGACGCCCGGTTCGCCGACAAGCATCGGCGAGTTTGAACGCTCTTTGTGCGAAAGGATCTCCACCATCTGGCGGATCTCTTTTTCACGTCCGATGACGGGTGGCAGCTTGTCCTCGCGGGCCATCTTGTTGAGCGAGACGCCGAAATGCTTTAGGTATGAAGGCAGTTCGTATTTCTTCTTAATCCTTTCGGCTTCTTTCTCTTGATTTCTTATGCGGCTTGTCGCCGTCTGGGAAAGGTCCTCGTGACCGATGCCCAAATTCTGGAGTATGTCGTTGAGCACACTTCGCTCGTCGTTCGACAAGACGTAAAAGATGTCACTGGATTCAATGACCCTTCGACCCTGGGAGCGGGCGCGATCCATCGCGCGTTTGAATAGTTCCGTCGTTTCCGGAGCGATCCGGAAGCCCTTGCCCGTATGCTGGCGTCCTCCCTCAACTCGTTTTTCGATCAGGAGCTTTACCGATCGCGGGTCGACCGAAAGGTCACGCATTGTAGAGTTGAACAGGTCTTCTTCTTCATCGGCAAGCGATTGCAGAATATGCCCGACAGACACGTAATTCTGATCGCGCCTTTGAGACTCATCCAGCGCAGATTGCAGGATCCTCCTGCCACTGTCGCTGAACTTGTCCTTGTAAGCTTCGATATCTGCCATAAAATGTCTCTCTTAATGTTGGTCAACCGATGTGATGCGAGGACTGGGCGATCAACTGCCTATTGAGAATGATACCAAATGGGATTCGGCTCGAAAAGCAAAAGATCCCACGACCTCAGCACACAGAACGGCGTCTACAGGTTTACGTTTGTGGTTGCGGATTCGTTTCCCTGAAGGTGGCGGATTCGGATCAATAGGCGTTCGGCGCCGCTTTTTCCATCCATCTCTCGGGGTGTTTCAACCCTGTAAATCCGTATTTCTCGTAGAGTTTATGGGCATCGCGGGTGGCAAGGACCCAACGGCGGAATCCCTGGAGGTCGGGATGGCCGATGATCACCTCCATCAGCCATTTTCCCAATTCCTTTCCTTGGTGACCGGGAAGAATGAAGACATCCCCAAGGTAGGCGAAAGTGGCAAAATCGGTCACGACCCTCGCAAAACCGACCTGCGATCCACCTTCGTAGACACCAAAACAAAGTGAATTCTCGATGGCAGTCTCGGTTTCGGCCCTTAAACGTTCCCTCGCCCAGTACGATTCTTCCGACAGGTATTCGTGGATTACCTCGATCTGAAGCTGTTCACGGTCGGTCGAGATCGAGTAGCCGTTTTTCTCCCATTCCATTGACACGATTTTCACCACAGAGAGCACAGGGCGCGCAGAGACCTTTTCGGAATGCGTTTATTCACAGAACCATCTTCTTCTGTCTTTTCCGAGCACTTCACCCGTGACATGGACCCCTCGTCGATTTGCTCTATCTCAAGCTTGAAGTTCCAAGTCAGGAATTGGAAATCCGAAAAATCTCCGTGCTCTCTGTGTTCTCCGTGGTCGTACTTCTTTCTACGACCTTAGCTGGTAGAAGCTTCCCATCCCGAGATATCTTGCAGCTCCGTCCAGGTCTTCCTCGATCCTTAGAAGCTGATTGTACTTGGCAATGCGATCGGAGCGGGAAAGAGAACCTGTCTTGATCTGCCCTGCGTTGGTCGCGACCGCGAGATCAGCGATGAAAGAATCCTCGGTCTCTCCGGACCGGTGCGAAATGACCGCGGTCATATTGTTCGTCTTCGCAAGTTCGATAGCATCAAGTGTCTCCGAAAGGGTCCCGATCTGATTCACTTTGATAAGAATCGAGTTTGCGGCGCCTTGATCGATGCCCTTCTGCAGGAACTTCACATTTGTTACGAACAGGTCGTCGCCCACCAGCTGGACCTTGTCCCCGATCATGGTGGTCAGGTTCACCCAGCCTTCCCAGTCGTCTTCCGCCATCCCGTCCTCGATCGAGATTATCGGGTAGCGTTCTACCCAGTCGGCCCAGTATTCAGCCATTTCGCTGCTCGATAGCTCGCGGCCGTCGGATTTCTTAAAGACGTACTTTCCGTCCTTGTAAAACTCGCTCGAAGCTGGATCAAGTGCGATCATCACGTTCACGCCGGCCTTGTATCCCGCTTTGTCAATCGCCTCGAGGATCGTTTCCAGGGCTTCTTCGTTCGATTTAAGGTTTGGTGCAAACCCGCCCTCGTCTCCAACAGCTGTCGAATAGCCCCTGTCGTGGAGGACCTTTTTCAGGCTGTGAAATATCTCGGCACCCGTTCTCAAAGCCTCGCTGAAGCTTTCGGACCCGACGGGCATTACCATGAATTCCTGAAAATCCACATTGTTGTCCGCGTGGGCGCCGCCATTGATGATATTCATCATCGGTGTCGGAAGGGTCCTTCCATTAGTTCCGCCGATGTAACGGTAAAGCGGCATTTCGAGATGCATCGCGGCCGCGCGTGCGGTGGCAAGCGATACGGCGAGAATCGCGTTCGCACCAAGCTCCGACTTGTTCTCGGTTCCATCGATCTCGATCAAAGCCTGATCGATCACCGTTTGATCAAGTGCATCGAGCCCTTCAAGCTCGTATGCGATCTTGTCGTTTACATTTGCAACTGCCTGGGTGACGCCCTTTCCGAGATACCGGAACTTGTCGCCGTCGCGGAGCTCGACCGCCTCGTTCTCGCCGGTCGAAGCGCCGCTCGGAACTGCCGCCCTGCCCGTCACTCCGGATGCAAGAATGACCTCGGCCTCGATCGTCGGATTTCCCCGGGAATCCAGTATTTCCCGTGCCCATATGTCTTCAATTATGCTCATTTTTTCAATTTTCAGGTTTCAATGATCAGGTATCAACTTGTGGATCGTGAATTGAGAACTGTTTAGCGGCGGGCTTGCCCGCATATTCTTGTTGGAACGAACCAAACCTCTTCAGCCCGTTACGATCGGCACAACCCATGGACAGCCACATCATTGCTTCTCTTTCAGCTAAATCTAACGCCTTGCCGTTTCAAAAACAATCGGAGGTTTAAAACGAAAAGACCCGGCCCAGGAACCGGATCTACTCACCTCATGTTCAAACAGTCAGTTTAACGTTACTACGATCACATTCGACAGGTGTTTCCTGTACTTCGGAATACGCCTTCCGTCCTTCCCTTTCTCGTAGCCGTCGGGGATACGTACATCGGCATACAGGAAGATGTTGTCCCTCGGCACACCCTTCAGGTTTGTCGTGATTATTCCGCTCTCTTTCCTCGAATACTTGAAATCCACCCAGTTTAAGCGTGAAAGATTTACGCGAAACTCGTGGGACTCATTTTCAGCAAGGACCTTCGACGGGATCTCCACACTAGCGAAGTACGTGCTCGACTCCAGGCAGGTTGGATAAGAAGGTTGGCAAGCTGAAAAGTAGACGTTCAAAGTCGGGAGAGTCGAGGTCCTGAGACTTTCTGTGGATCTGTTTACTATACGGGCGACCGCTGCAGCCTCTGCGCGGTCGACCCTGGAAGAGATTTGATCGAGAGTCAGGATCACATCGAACTTCCTCTCCTGACCGGCTACAAACGAACATAACCCGAAAACGACTACCAAGATTGCGATCACCCGATACTTCATACCGCCACCTTTTCCATCTTCACCCGCAGAATCCTTCGTTTCTCAACCTCTTCCACTACGAACTCGTGCCCGTTAAACCTCACCCTCTCGCCCTCCGCAAGAAGCTGGCCCGCCTCCGCCATCAAAAATCCCGCGATCGTCGTATAGCCTTCAGACATTGGAACGTTAAGGCCGAGTTGCCTGTTGAGGTCCCTAACCGCCAAGCCGCCGTCGAGAATGTAGCTGCCGTCCTTTTGTTCGTGGATCTGCTCCGCAACCTCTTCGTCGTATTCATCCGCGATCTCGCCGACAATCTCCTCCAAGAGGTCTTCAAGAGTAATTATTCCCTCTATTCCGCCGTGCTCATCGACCACGAAGCCGAAATGAAACTTTTCTGCCTGCATCTTGCGGAGGACGTCCTCGAGCCTTGCCGTATCGACGACATATTTCGGCCTCCTCAATATCTTCTCTATTCGAAACGAGTCCGGATTGAGCAGGTAGCTCATCACGTCCTTGCTGTGGATTACGCCCGCCATATCGTCGAGCGATTCCCTGTACACAGGAAACCTCGAGAACCCGCTCTCTTTAAATGCCTCGGCGATCTCGTTCAGGTCGTACGTCACCGGAATGGCGAAGATCTCGGTCCTCGGGACCATCGCCTCGCGAACCGTCGTTTCCGAGAACTCGAAGACCTGGTGGATGAGCTTCTGTTCTTCCTCGTTGAGGTGTCCGCTTTTCTTTGAAACGTCGATCAGGTGCCGGATCTCTTCTTCTGAATAGACAGACCCTTCTTCGCCTGTCGGGTGCAGGCCAAAGAGCCTGACGGTCTTTGCACCCGTCCAGTCCAGCATCCTGATCGGATAATAGAAGGTCTTGTAAAAAATCTGCATCGGAAGTGCGACCGCGAGCGCAACTCTCTCCGAAAGCTCGAGCGCCATCGTCTTTGGCGCCAGCTCGCCGAGCACGATATGCAGAAAAGTTATGATCGAGAACGCTATGACAAACGAGATGGTGTGAAGGACCGCACCCGATGCAAGGAACGTCGCGCCGGTGATCTGTCCAATCCAGACAAGAAGCGGCTCAATGAACATTGCAACGGCGGGTTCGCCGATCCAGCCTAGACCAAGGGAAAAAAGCGTGATCCCAAGCTGCGTTGCGGAAATGTACGCATTGAGGTTGTTAATGCACTCAAGCAGGCGCTTTGCCGCTCGGCTGCCTTCGGCGGCGAGAGACTCGATTCGCGACTTGCGTACAGCTACAAAGGCGAACTCCGTGGCAACGAAGAATCCGTTGCAGAGCACAAGCACGAGTACAAGCAGGATGTTTAGTAGTACCGAGACTGCACTGAAGGTAGCCCCATCGGCAGCAGCTTCGGCCAAAAGGAAGAAGGATAAACTCGCAGGGTCGTCCATCGTATTAAATGCCGGCAGCCTTTAAGGCACGGAAGTGCGGAAACTATTGGTTCGAGAACGCGCTTGCCGACAATGCGGGATTATAGCATGAGCGGAAAAGATGAGTACTGGGTACTGAGAGATGAGTACTGGGTACTGAGAGATGAGTGCCAGCTCTCGGCTCTCAGTCCTCATCTCTTATCTCTTATCTCTCATTTCTCATCTCTCATCTCTCATCTCTCATCTCTTATCTCTTATCTTTCATCTCTCATCTCTTATCTCTCATCTCTTATCTCTTATCTCTTATCTCTTATCTCTTATCTCTTATCTCTCATCTCTCAGCTCTCATCTCTCAGTACTCTCCACGATCTCCCCGATGAGCATCTGGCAGCTTCCGCAGCCGGTGCCCGCGTTGCAGGCGTCGCCGACCGCTTCAACGGTCAATGCACTGCCGCTTCTTACAATTTCCTCGATCGTCTCCTCGGAAACGCCGAAACACGAGCAGATCAGGGCTGTATCTCCATTCCATTTCGCTACACGTCTATCCCTGAGCTCCGCAAGTGCCTTTTGAAATGCTTCGATCGCGAGCGCGGTGCAATTTCTCCTTGAGGACGGAATTTCCCCGAGCGTTCGTGTAACCGTTTCTTCCAGAAGGGCCAGACCGTGAAGATCCTGAAGCTTCGAACCGTCGGCCCAACGGCAAAGAGCCTCGGCGGCCGCGACCGCGTATCCGCATCCGTTCGAAACGAATCTCAAGGATTCAAGACGGTCTTCTCCGGCAATCGAAACAAAGATCCTTACACGCACTCCGCAATCTAGACTGGCCGCAGTGCCCGCACAATCGAACGAATCCGGAGAACCAGCGTGATCTGAAGATCTCAGCAGTCCATCGATTTTTTCGGGGTAATAACGGCTCACTGCTCACTGATAGCACGAATGAAACGAAAAATGAATTCGTGTAGAATGTTGCGAAACGGGTGTTCGCAGTGTCGAACCTGAATCGTTCCCGGCAATTCGAAGCCCAGGCAAGTAGATCACCAGGTGTATGCAATTCCCCAAAAAGACAAGAAGATCTGACATATTGATCATCCTTGCCGCAAGCATTCTCGTTGTAGCTTCGGGATGTCGACCGGCTGCAGCGCCGGTATCGATATCCGATCGCCCGGTCGAGCCATACCGCATGCCGAGGACGTCGATCCCTGCCGGGCCCCCAAAGCCGACAGCGGAACTGAGCTGGAAGATCTTTGACGGCGAAATGGAGACGATCGGCGACTTTGAAGGCAAGGTGCTTGTCCTCGATTTTTGGGCGACATACTGTCCCCCCTGTATCGAGGAGATCCCGCACCTGAGGGAGCTACAGGGAAAATACGGCGACCGAGGTTTTCAGGTGATAGGGCTTCACGTTGGCGGAGATGAGGACCGTCCCAAGGTACCCGCATTCAAAGAACGCCTAAGCATCGATTACCCTTTGGCCACTCCTGAAGACGCTCTGATCTATCAGTTGCTTGGAGATGATTCACGCATCCCGCAGACCCTTGTTTTCGACCGGAAAGGCGAATTGGTGGTGAAGCTTGTTTCGTATGATGAAGAGGTCAAGCGAAGGCTGGACGAAGCGGTGGAGAAAGCGGTTAATCAGTGAACATTGACCATTGACCAGATAAGGAGAGCTGGTGAGTTGGGAGATGTTTAGAGCAGCGTTTGCGATGCGGATTAAGCGGTTAGCGACACTAATAGATTACCGCACGAAGCGCAAAAGGATCACCAATACGATCATTGAGGACGCAGTGTTTTCGCTGACTTCTTACTCCTGACTCCTGGCTTCTAGTTATGCTCGTCGATTGCGCTCCGGGTTCTTATTCTGACTCCTGACTTCTGACTCCTGACTTCTGACTCCTGACTTCTGACTCCTGACTTCTGACTCCTGAATTCTTATGCGCGACATCCCCGTTGGAAACGGCTCCCTGCTCGTAAATTTCGACGAGAAATACCAGATCCGCGACATTTATTATCCGCACGTCGGGCAGGAGAATCACACCGAAGGATTCCCATTCCGCTTTGGCGTATGGGCGGATGGAGAGTTTAGTTGGGTTTTCGACGAAGGGTGGGATCGGTCGCTCGAGTACGTGAAGGAGTCGCTCGTTACAGATGTAACCCTTCGCAATGACGATCTTGAGCTTGAGATAGTCTGCAATGACACGGTCGCGAGCCACGAGGACATTTACCTCAGGCGCGTGTTGGTAAGCAATTTATCAGACAAGACACGCGAGGTCCGTATCTTTCTTCATCACGATTTCCGAATCTATGAGAACAAGGTCGGCGACACGGCTTATTACGATCCCGAGAGCCGTTCCCTGATCCATTACAAAAAGCACCGCTATTTTCTGATCAATACCCATCCTCATTTCTCGAAGTTTGTGACCGGTCGAAAAGCGTTCCGCGATCAGGAAGGCACCTGGAGGGATGCTGAAGACGGCGAACTCGGATCGGGGGCGAAGACTGAAGGCTCGGTCGATTCGACTATCTGTATCGAGCTCGCGCTAACCGGCCAGGGTTCGGGAGAATTCTACTATTGGATAACTGCCGGAAAGTCGCACGAAGATGTGTTGCGCCTAAACAACCTGGTTCTTGCTGCTACGCCGGAGTATGCGCTCGAATACACCGAGAATTACTGGAGGGTGTGGGTCAACAAGAATGAACGCGAGTTTGACGGGCTTCCCGAAGAGGTAAAGGACCTGTACAAGCGATCGCTGCTGATCGCGAGGACGCAGATAGACAACGCGGGATCGATCCTCGCGGCTAACGATTCAGACGTAACCGAGCGAGCCACCGATCATTACAGCTATCTGTGGACGCGGGACGGAGCGTTTGTCGCGCACGCTTTGGACCTGGCAGGGTTTCCTTATCTTACCCGAAAGTTCTTCGAGTTCTGCGCGCGGATAATCCACGACGACGGTTATTTCCTTCAGAAGTACAACGCGGACGGCACTGTCGCCTCAGGATGGCACGCGGCCTGGGACATAGACGCTAAAGAAAAGATCGTTCCGATCCAGGAAGATGAGACTTCGCTTGTGCTTTGGTCGCTTTGGGAGCACTACAACCGATATCGCGAGCTCGAATTCTCTCACCGCATCTACCGGCCGCTCGTGACGAAATGTGCGGACTTCCTGCTCGATTTTATCGATGCAGGAACGGGCCTTCCGAAGCCTAGCTGGAACTTGTGGGAAGACAGGCGGGGAGTGCATACGTTTACCTGTTCGACAGTTGTCGGCGGGCTGAGGGCAGCCGCGAACTTTGCAAGATTATTCGGGGAAGCGAGAATTGCGGAGCAGTATGAACAGGCAGCCGACTCGATGGTTGAAGCGATGCGGGATCATCTCTACAGCAATGAGCACGGCCGTTTTCTTCGGTCGCTACAGTCAAACAACGGAGATCTTGAACCGGATCCCACGGTGGATGCCTCATTATTCGGACTATTCTTCTTTGGCGCATTCGACCCGGCGGACGATATGGTTCAAAACACCATGCGTGCGGTTGAGGACAGATTGTGGGTCCCCGGAAAGATTGGCGGCGTGTCTCGATTCGAGAACGACCAGTACATGAAGGTCTCCGATGACAGTTACGGCAACCCCTGGTTCATATGCACACTTTGGCTGGCCGAGTACCGAACGGCGATCGCGAAGAAGCCGGAAGATCTCAAGGGGACGCTTGAGCTTCTTGAATGGACTTCGAAGAACGCTTTGCCATCAGGCGTGCTTGCCGAACAGTTGGACCCCATCACAGGCGCACCCGCTTCGGTTTCCCCTCTCACGTGGTCTCATTCCACATTCGTCGCAGCGGTCGAGTCCTATCTTGCCAAGCTTGAAGAACTGGAGAGCACCTGATGGCCAAGAACTGGACCGAAGCAAGAGTCCTCAATTTCATCAAGAGCGGGATCGAAGAGTCTCTTTCACTTGAATACAAAAGCGCAGAGGCGCTTGGCAGCTCCGATTATCAAAAGAAAGAGATCACCAAGGACGTTTCGGCGATGGCCAATGCTGCAGGCGGAATGATCGTCTACGGCATACGCGAGAGCTCCGACTCCGAACGGAAACACCTGCCGGAAAGGATCACTCCCGTTAACCGCAGCGAATTCCCAAGGGAATGGCTCGAGCAGGTGATAAACAGCATCCGGCCGAGGATCGAGGGCATCGTTATCAATTCGGTACAGCTCGAATCCGGAGAGAACGATGTCGTCTACGTAGTCGAGATCCCCCAAAGCCACACCGCACATCAGGCGAGCAATCACCGGTACTACAAACGGTTTAATTTCCAATCGGTGCCGATGGAGGACTATGAGATACGGGACGTGATGTTCCGCGAACAGATGCCCGATGTCGGGGTGCGTTTCTTTCTGGAAAAGAAGCTTACCGAAGAGGGAGAAGTGAGAGTTTCACTGATCGTTCAGGCGAGGAACTTCGGATCTGCGTACGCGAGATATGTTGCGTGCATCGTCGACGTGCCTGTAAAGGCGCTCGTGAACATCGACGACAAGCGTAGTATCAAGGACGGCGGACGATTTTACCGTCACCGGCTGACGAACCTGAACCAGGAATACGGTGACGAGACGTTTCGCGCGAACTTCCCCCTTTTGAGAAACATGTCGATGAGCTGGAAGATCCCTCTGAAGCCTGATTACGCGGAGCTTGCCGATGGCGATATGCCGATAAAATGGAAGGTCTACGCCGACAACGCACTTCCCAAGAGCGGCCAGCTGCCCTTTGAAGAGATCGACACGATCGATCTTTCGGGCGGCTTGTAACATCGTTTTCAAACGCGGATACTACAACTCAACAGAATATGCGCAGAGCCAAGATCCTTGCGACTTTAGGTCCCACTTCCCAAACCCAAGAACAGATCTCCGACCTTATAAGGGCCGGAGCCAACGCCGTCCGGATCTCGATGTCGCACGGGTCGCGCGATGATCACGAAGCGATGCTGAACAATGCCCGCCGTGCAGCACTTGAACAGGACGCTCCTCTTTCAGTACTCATCGATCTCGCCGGACCCAAGATCCGGACAAGGTCTCTAAAGGACAAAAGCCCGGTACTTCTTCAGAAAGGGGAGAAGTTCGTGCTTACTACGAAGGACATAGTAGGGAATGGTCACGAAGTAGGGACAAACTTCTCAGAATTGCCTCACGTTGCCGAAAAGGGTTCTCAGATCCTGCTTGATGACGGCTCGCTCGAGCTGAAGGTGCTGGACACGAACGATACTGATGTCATCTGCGAAGTCGTGTCCGGCGGGCTCCTTTATGAGAGCAAAGGGATCAATCTTCCCGGTACTCACCTGCCTATTCCGAGCCTTACCGAAAAGGACCGTGACGACCTGAATTGGGCGCTTGATATGGATGTCGACTATATCGCGCTTTCGTTTGTACGGAGAGCCTCGGACTGCACCGAGGTCAAGGTCATCATCAACGAGAAGAACAAGCGGAATTTTGGACGGGCACTTCTCGTCGCGAAGATCGAAAAGGCAGAGGCAATAGAGAACCTCGACGAGATCATCGAGGCCACCGACGGACTAATGGTCGCTCGTGGAGATCTGGGAGTCGAAACAAGCGTTGAGAAGGTCCCCGTCTATCAGAAAGAGATAATCCGCAAGTCGATCGCCCGCGACAAGTTCGTCATCACCGCGACACAGATGCTGCAGACAATGATCGACAATCCGCGCCCGACACGGGCAGAGGCATCGGATGTGGCGAATGCGGTGTGGGACGGAACAGATGCGGTCATGTTATCTGCTGAAACGGCGGCGGGATCGTATCCGGTAGAAACCGTCAGGACTATGGCGAAGATCATCGAGTCGTCGGAATCCATCCGCGATGCTTACCGCCGGAAATCGATCAAGTTCTCGCAGGAACCCAGCGGCCGGACCTCCCAGGCACTTTGCAAGGCGGCAGGCTATTGCGCACAGGAGATCAAGACTACAAAAGTTGCAGTATTCACTGAATCGGGACTGATGGCACGCCGGCTTTCTTCATTCAGATCCGGTCTGCAGACGTATGCGCTCACTACTTCCTGGCGAGCGCGGAATCAGCTGGCTTTGATCTGGGGAGTTCGCGCTTACTATCAGGAGTTGACGAAATCTACCGAAGATATGCTGAAGAAAGGTGAGTCTACTTTGTTAAATAACGAAGCGGTCGAAGCTGGCGAGACGATCGTGATGATGGCCGGGCGGCTCTCAGGCCTCGGGCTTTCCAGTTCCGTCGTCGTGTGGACGATCGGCGAAAACGTCCCCCGACGCTAGGAGTCAGGAGCTTCAAGAACGGCTTAGCCACAGAAAAAAGGGATTAACACAGATCAAGTTTGGTTGGTGCTTCCAGACCGATCTTGCGGAATACACTCCGGATCCTGAAGAAGAAGCGCTTTTCCCTTTCAAATCTGTGTTCATCTCCTTCATCTGTGGCTAACCTCTTTCTAGCCTCGAAACGAATCAAAATGCCGTTTCTCGAAGAGATCAAAGACGCATACTCGCGGATCGAGCGGCATCTACGTCGCACATACCTTCAGCACTCTCTCCATTACTCGTCTAAGACCGGTGCGGACGTCTATTTCAAGTGCGAACATCTGCAGCATACTGGCTCGTTCAAGCTCCGAGGTGCTCTAAACAAGATCCTGTCGTTGTCTGAAGAAGAGCTGGCGCGCGGAGTAGTCACTGCTTCGACCGGTAATCACGGCGCCGCCGTGGCTTACGCGCTTGCGATCGCGGGAGCTTCAGGCTCGGTCTACGTTCCGAAAGAGGCGAGTGAATCGAAGATCGCCAACATCAGGCGACTCGGGGCTGAGATCGAGATGTTCGGCGACGATTCGAACGATTCAGAAATGAAAGCCCGGCAGGTCGCCGGTGAATCGGGAGCTGTTTACGTTTCGCCCTATAACGATCCTTTTGTGGTCGCCGGCCAGGGCACGGTCGGGCTCGAGATTTCAGAACAACTCCCGGATGTTGATGCGGTGTTCGTATCGGTCGGCGGCGGCGGGCTGATTTCCGGTATTGCAGGCTACCTGAAAGCCTTTAAGCCTGACGTAATGATGGTCGGCTGTTCGCCGGCAAATTCTAAGGTGATGCTGGAGTCTGTCAAAGCCGGAAAGGTCCTTGAGCTAGAATCGCTGCCGACGCTTTCTGACGGAACGGCAGGAGGCGTCGATCCGGATTCAATAACGTTCGGATTGTGTTCGGACCTCGTTGACGAGTGGGTGACGGTCAGCGAAGCCGAGATCCGAGAGAGCCTGATCGAGTTCATCGATGCAGAGCATCAGTTGATCGAGGGCTCGGCGGCGGTCGCGATCGCTTCAATGCTGAAGACAGCCGAGAGCTTTAGAGGTAAGAACATAGCCGTTGTCTTGTGCGGGGGAAACATCGGCACGACGGCTATGAGGAGCGTGCTTGGTGATCCTTTGTGAAAGCTTCGTGTTCTTTGTGGTAAAAAGTGATGTTGTCGGCTGAGCTGATCGGAGAGATTTAACCACAGAGTGCACAAGGGGTTTCACAAAGATCACGAAGCGTGATGATGTTGGTCGGCACGAGTGCCTTTGTCATTCTTTGTGTAACCTTCGTGTCCTTCGTGGTTTAAATCATCGACGAGTGCTGAGGTGTCGGGCAGGAGGTTGACCGCAGAGAGCACAAAGGATTTCACAAAGAACACTGAGAGGCCGGGAATAGTTCTTTGCCTCCCTTCGCGAATACCCTTGCGCCCTTCGCGGTAAGAACTAATCCCATCAATTCCGGTCTCCAAACGAAAGTGCTCAACCGCAGAGGTCGCGAGGGTTTTCGCAAAGCGAGCGAAGGAGCTTTCGGATTAGTTGAGAACGCCTTTGTGAGTTCTTTGTGTCTACTTCGTGTCCTCGGTGGTTCAAATGAACTTCGTCAGCTGTGACGTTGGGCGAATAACTAACCACGAAGAGCACAAGGGATTTCACAAAGAACACTAAAAGGCCGGAACAGATTATTTGCGGCCCTGCAAGAGACATCTCAGCCGGGTTCTTGAACTCCTTTGGTCCTCAAGACTTCCCTTACCGCTTCCGTGGCGTCGTCATAGAGTCTTCGAACGTACGCTTCAGAATCATCACCCGGATAGTTTAGCGAAGAACCAGCATCGAGCAGCATCTCGACCAGCCTCATATACCGGCTCTGCCTGATCTCGGCATCTCCCGAATACCGCGAACCGTGAACGGCCCAATGGAGCGGCGAACTCTCGTGGCATTTGTCGAAAATGTCCAAGGGCGCGCCCGCCTCGATCAGGAGTTCCGCGTTGTCCGGCTCACCAAACCAGGCGGCCTGATGAAGTGGCGTCCCGTCATCAAGACCGCGAGCAGTGAGATCAGCCCCCGCCTCGATCAAAAACTCAACGAGATGAGGCATTGCTCTTCCCGCGACATCCGCGAACAACCTGTCTTCTTCAGGAATACCCGTATTCTGAACACCTGGATTTTCTGCGAGGATCTCCGCCGCGTCGTCGAGCCGATCCTCAACAACCGCCACCGCGAACTCGTCCGCAGCGTTCAAAGCGGTATCAGCGCCTTTGGATTCAAGGAATTCGCAGATCTCTGTGAATCCCCGTCTGGCACAGTGCGCATAGGCGGTCTTACCACCCTTCGTTCGCGAGTTCATGTCGGCTCCAAGCTCGAGAAGGATCCTGATCGAATCCAGCCTTCTACGCCGAGCGGCGGCGTGAATGGGCATTTCGCCGAGAGGTCCGTACCCGTTCACGTCTTCCCCTTCAGCGATCAGCATTCTCAGCTTCTTGTCGCCTTCAGGTCCGTATTCCCAATCGAGAAGATGGTGGATAGGGCTCTTCGTCTCAGACATAGGTGATTCAGATCAAGTCATTTGCCTTTTGACAGATATTCTTCGGGCACTGGAATGCCCTGGAGCCGAAAGAAGGAAAGTTGGTCAAAATAGCCTCTTTGAAACCGGATCAGGCTGTCAGTTATGTGAAAGAATCCGCAACCGCGAAGTCCACTCGGGTCCTTCCATTCGAGTATTGCCCAATCCCCCGCATCGTGGATCTTCTCAGGAATACAGGTCATTTCGGCGCGTTCGAACTCGACCTCGAAAAGTTTCCTTATGGCCTCTCTTCCCCTGAGCGGAGCCGCGACGACCTGGTGATTAACCGCATCTTCGGCGTATAGCTCCATCAGCCCGTCAATGTCACCGGCATTGAACCGCTCTATCCACGTGTTAACTATTTCAGTTGGCTTCATGAGCACTTGGACCGATGCGGTAGCCAGCCCGGCGGGGTTCCACAAATTTCACCGCGATAGAACTCCTCATCTTCTTCGCGAAAGATCGCAACTTGTGCGTTCGGGTTTTCCGCCCTTGCTGACGTGCGGGCTAATGACAAATTCTGACGAATAGAATTATGAAGTCCGGTTGTGCCCCTCGATGCCGTTCCTTGCATCAATAAGAACGGTCGATACCGCACCCGGTACTTATAGCCGAGCCGACCGACAGAGCCTGACTTCTGTCTTCTGTCTTCTGTCTTCTGTCTCCTGTCTCCTGTCTCCTGTCTCCTGTCTCCTGTCTCCTGTCTCCTGTAATTTACGGCTCGATCGTGATCGATGTTCCGTTCTCCACCGATCTCCAGATCTCTTCCATTTCCCGATTCGTCACGGCAATGCACCCGTCTGTCCAGTCAGTACCTTGCGTAAGCGGCCAAAGCCATCCGAAATAGTTCTTTTGGCCGTGGATCATTATCAGGCCACCCGGAGAAACCCCTCGTGCCGCGGCAGCGGCCTTGTCCTCCTCGTTTGGATACGAGACGTGGATAGATTTGTAAAAGGAACTCTTCTCGTTCCTCCAGTCGAGGACGTATTCGCCTTCGGGAGTACGTTCGTCTCCTTCCTGCCGTTTGTGGCCTACTGGTGCGTCGCCGAGCGAGATGCCGTACTCGCCTAAGACCTCGCCGTCCTTCAAAAGTAATAGTTTTCGCTCGGATTTCTTAACAACTACCTTGTCGGCTTTTGGAAGTTCAGAGGCGAGGATCTCGGGCAGAAGGTGGTCGGTCAGGATAAGGCCAAGAACCGCAGCCGATCCCGCTGCGGTCAGGATAAGCCCGTACCTGATCAGTTTTGAATGAATTTGAAAGTTCACGGAGTGAATTTCCTGGTTTCAGGGTCCAATATCAATAGATCCTTTCGTATTTACCTGGTTCGGCCGTTTCTCACTGTATTCGGCTGCGGCTCTGCCGCTTTGATGTGCGGAAAGGCTTGCCTTTCCGTTGCTGCTCTCTAGATGGACGGTGGCGGAGGCTGAGCCTCCGCGGCATTATTTTGAATTTCTTTGCCGGCAAGCCGGAGGCTTACCGCACATCACGGCGGCGGAGCCGCGATATCTTGCTTGCTGACTCCTGCTTACTTCTTATGCCCGTCGCTAGCGCTCGGGGTTCCGATTCCTGACTCCTGACTTCTGACTCCTGACTCCTTTCTTCACACATGCGGCTTTCCGAGAAGATTGACGTCCATCGCTTCCCAGCCAAGTGCTTCCTGCTCAACCGACTTTTCTACTGCAAGCGGGTGGATGGACTGGTCTCCGAACAGGAGCATCTTCAGGATGTACGCGGGTCTTTTGTGCCAGCTCGCCCAACCGAGGGGCGAGTCGCCGTTCATATCACGTGCCTCAAGTTCAGCCCCCGCATCGATCAGCATTCGTATTGCTCCGGGTCCGCCAAACGCGGCCGCCCTATGGAGCGGTGTCTCAGCGCGTGTTCGCACATCCCGCATGAACGATCCTGATTCCTCATTCTTCTTGGTCTTCGCGTTTGGTTCGGCTCCGTTCGCAAGCAGGACCTCCATAACCAAATTCTGAGCGGGGAGATGTGCCTTGCTGGATGCCGAGTGAAGAGGCGTTTCCCCGTTCTCCGACAAAGGATGGTTAGGATCAGCGCCGTTTTCTATCAGGAATTGACAGAGCTGCCAATGGCCGTGAAAAGCCGCGCCGTTCAGGTCAAAGTTCTTTCCGATAGACGAAAGCTCCTCGCCCTTCTTTAGTAAGTATCTGATCGCGCTCACGTCACCGTAGTACGCACACCACTTGATTACGGACACGCCGTGATCGTCTTTTGAATCAACAGGATAGCCGTACTCTATTAGGTCGTAAACGAGATCCGTCCTTCCGTCTGCAATTCTCTTTAACATCTTGTTCGCCCGCGTCCGACACTCGGATGATACTACAGCAGGCAAGAGGTGACCCGGAACACCTCATTCGATCACGTCTAGTGCAGCGATTACACTGCCCGATCGGCACAACAAGCGCACTTATTTGGCCGGGAACTGTGAACCGATAAAGTAGCCCATCCCGGAAAAGAACACGCCAACAATGTAAGGAAAGGGAACCAGGTAAAGAATGAACCGGGCGAGGTTTTTTGTGGCTCTAACTGTTGCTTCCTCGCATTCAGGAAACCTGATATCCACAAACGAGTCGACAAGCAGTCCCAAAGGAAAGAAGATACCGCAAACGAGAATAGTCGAGATCGAGATCATAAGCCGACTGAAACCTCTCTGGCGGCCTATCTGGTGCGCGGTGAAAAACGCGAGAAACAAACAAATGTAAGTCAGGAAAGGCAATTGAAGCTCCGTCTACAGAAGATCGAATGAATTCGACTTCATACGCCATTCACGCAAACGAGCTTCAATTGTTCAGTTGTTTCGCATCCATTTGTCGACAACCTGGTTAGCCACGCTTCGCGTGCCTTGGGCAGCGCAAGCGCTGATCTAAACGGTGTGCGCTGCGCGATTTCAAATTTCAAATTCCAGATCGCAGATCGTCCCATGACCCATAACAATCGGTTCCTGATCCCTGATCATTGATACCTGATACATGCTCTCGGCTCACCGCTCACTTATAGGCGATCGCCGCGCTGCATGGCCCCGCCAGCGGTATCACTTCGAAGCGTGTAAAACCGGCTTCTCTACACCAACTCTCGAAGTCTGCTGCCGAGAAATCGAACGCATCTCCGAATTCGATGAGCATATTTAGAGACATCATAAGGCCGAACACGTTCTCGCGGCGATCGTCGTCGATCAGGTTCTCAATGACGCAAAATGCACCGCCTTCTGGCAGAGATTCATAGGCCAGTCTAATGAGGTGTTTCTTGTCCTCCAGGTTCCAATCGTGGAGGATCATCCCCATGGTAATGACATCGGCCTTAGGCAATCCGTCCTTGAAGAAATCCCCGGAAACGACCTCGACCCGGTCTTCTAGACCCTCCTTCGCAACCCATTTTCGGGCAATTGGTTCGACGACCGGGAGATCGAAGGTCTTGCAGGCTACATTCTCGTGACGTTTTGCGACCTGTGACGCGAGAAGCCCCGTTGCGCCGCCTATGTCGCATAGCGAGCTGTAATTCGAGAAGTCGAACTTCTCCGCGAACGCTACGAAATTACCCATCGAAATTCCGCGCATCGCGCCCATGAATTGCTCCAGTCTAGGAACATCCTCATACAGGACCTCGAACATCGGCTTGCCGGTCTTCTTGATCTCGTTCTGAGGCTTACCGGTCTTGAGTGCCTCGCCCAGGTCTCCCCAGAAACGGTAGAGCCTTGCGTTCGCCATTTCGAGGAAGCCGCCAAGATACGTTTCCTTGTTCTTATCTAGGAATGTGCCGGTTTCTTCTGTGTTGTAATAGAGAGCCTGATCGCCGTTTCCGTCCCTTTCAAGAAACCCCATGGCAACAAGCCCGTCAAAGAAGTCCGAAATGCCCCGCGGATGAATCCCGAGCGCGGCGCCGAGCTCTTCTCCTGTCATTTTTTCATCGCCAAGAACTGTGAACACCTCAAACTCGACGGCCGTTAAAAGTGTCTTTGAGTTCCAGAACGCGAGTCCTGTTCTGAGAATGTTGCCTGGGGTAAGCGGTTGGTCATTTTGATTTTGCATCTGCTCTCCGTTATCTATAAGGACAAAAATCAGCTCTGTTATGAGGTGATACGCGCATTATCTGCACAGGAAGTGTCAAGAAGCGTCATTAGTTCAGCTCGCTCTTCGCGGCTATCCCGCCTTGATGCGCGGAAAGGCTTTGCCTTTTCGGGTCGGGCTAAAACAAGACTTCCCCGGGGCTGAGTCCCGGGGAGAAACATCTTCAAAGCGTCTCGCCAGTAAGCCGTAGGCCCACCGCGCTATTCTCAAAAGCGCTCGCTGCGCGATTTCAAATTTCAAACTCCGGATTGCAGATTGTCCTATGAACTTTGATCATTGATACCTGATCCCTGATACATGCTCTCTGCTAACCGCTCACTGCTCACCGCTCACTAATGATGCTCCGAGTCAAGATTCTCTCTGCCCCATCTCAATGTGCGCGCCATCCAGACCAGCTCGTCAAAGAAGCTGTCCGCACGCTTCTCGAACGAATCGTCCAGCAGATTTCCTTCGTCGTCGAACTTATCGCCCACTTTCGGAAAATTGAGATCGGTAAAGGTGACCGCCAGGCCAAGTTCCCGGACTGCGGGAACCAGTGACTCGATCACACGCGTTCCGCCCCACGGCCCTGCCGAGACCCCAACCAACCCGACCGCCTTGTGAATGTACTCTTTCAAAAGCAGATCCAGCACTGCTTTTATCGTCCCCGGATAACCGTGATTGTATTCGGGAGTAACGACGATCAAACCGTCGGCGTCTATGATCGCGTCCCGCCATTCCGGAAACCGGTCCTTGATCTCCATTCCGTAGTGATCGGCCGGAAGATCAAAATCGCGGACATCAAAAAGCTGCGGCTCTATGTCCTTACGTTCTTCTGCTTTCTTAAGGACCCATCTGGCGACGTGATCAGACTGTCTGCCTTTTCTTGGCGTGCCAAGGAGAACGGGTATGTTAACTGGTGAGTGTTCTATCATATTCTTTGGCTCTTCGATTCTTGTGAGACGTGTCTTAAGCCCGACTGTCAGGGAGGGCTACGATTGAGTACTGAGGCCTGCTTCGATTCGAAACCTGATCGATGACACCATACAATTGACAAGATCCCGCGCTGACCCTTAGGGTTTTGACACATTCGCGCTGATTGTAGGGCAAAGACCTGCTCTAAACTATCAAAAAGCAAACCCCTCTTAGCGGTCGTCGAGAATACTAGGTTACACAAAAAAATGGCCGGCATCGGCCGGCCTGGAGGGAAAAACAACAATTGCTTGACCCACCCAATGCAGAAATTTTGCGGACCGGCTGATTATTTTCCGAAATTGCCGGATCATTGACGCCCTGATCTCAACGAAATGTCCAGGTGAGCTGGGTTCCCCGCCTTGGGTAGTTCAGGGCATTCACCCGGACCCTTTCCTGTCCGGGTGAGTCACACGGGTTTCGGACTGGAACGTTATTGCTCAGTGTCGCTTCCGTGTTCCTGAACGACTTGCTCCTGTCTTCATTAATGCAAAAAGTGAAGTTCCGGTCAGCACCCTGCCATGCCTTTTTTATAGCGCCGCCGAATAGGCCTTCGGTCTCGCCGTAGATAAACGTCCTCGGTGTGACTCCCTCACGATGCCCGGCCCTTCGCCATCGGTCCGAAAGGTCGATCGTGTAACATCCCTTTGGATTGACGTACCACCAGCCCTCCGTGAAGTAATTACCGCGCCCGTATCCGTAACTAAGCGTGAACCAGACCTTCTCGTTCTGATTGTTGCAGATCTTGACGGTGTACTGTTTCACTTCCGATGGGAGATCGTTGAAGCCAAAGCGGGTATATCGAAGCGATGTCGTTTCTTTGTCGCCATCGTCGTAGTCGATGCTGACCGCGTTTCCATTTCTGCTCGCGATCCTGCCAGCATAGTACCGGCCAGATCGTTTCCAGTTGCCATAAACCCTGGTCCCCTCCCGGATGTAGTCTCCAGAAATGTACTTCGGATCAATGACCAGACGCTTGCCGTTCTCAAGCATTATGAAATACTCACGATTGCTGCGCTTGCGCTCGATCACGCCCGGATACCAGTAGGCGTCTCCGGGAGCGTTGACGAGGACACGATCTCCATCGCTCCACTGCTTCGGGGAAACCTCACTCCTGGCCGGATGGCGGTTCTTGGCAAGTATGCACGGCGACTTGCCTTGAATAGTTATGTCGTCGGAATTCCAGACAGCTCTCTTTTCGCAAATCTTTTCGTCAAGGATGGCGGGTTTGAAAACGCGCACATTATAGCGGTAACCGCTGCCCCCCTGGTTCCAGACGACTGTCTCTCCGTTGCTCAATGTCCAGCATCTCACCGGCCTTAACCAAGTTAACGCATTTGTGTTTTTGTAAACGCAGACCTTCACTCTCTGATTCCTTTCGTTCTTGATAGTGATCTGCGACCCCTGTGCCCGCGCTTCGATCGCAGATCCAAGAACGAGAAACAATGAGAAAAACGTAACGGTCAGAGCAGACGAAAATAGATGATCATTAAGACGGCGGGTTGACGCCTGCCTGTTGGTGCTGGTGTTCATAAACTCCCTGGTTCAATGAAGATGGGAATGCGACGTTGTGTTACGAGTCGGATTGCGGCTCACTATATCACGTATCTGGGATCAGATATCAGGGATCAGTAGCGCAACGCGATATGACGATGATCGCTAATATGCTGCGGCTATGCCGCTTGGCATGTGTCAGGTATCAATGATCAGGTATCACTGATCTTTCCGTTTGAGAACGCCGATCCTGTATCAGGGATCAGGTCACTGGTCAGCGACACCTGGTCGCATTGGCATAGGGGAATACCAATCGAGGACGCGAATCTTAACCAGGTCTTCGAGATAACGGTCGACGACCTCTTGCCGGATCGGACCAAACTCGGCTGATAACGCATTGCGGATCATCGCTGAACCCCGCTTACCATCGATAAAATTCACTAGCTCGAACTTGGCGTCGCCAGATAACCTGTTTCCCGGCCGACGGTACCATTCGAGATCGGCTTCCGAAAGCTTGCTCTCAGGGAGACCGAAATCGAGAGGTCCGCGGGTTCTTCGAATCGGAACCTTCCCTCCAGGGAGTTCAAGAATTCCCGCAGTCCTCGTTGCATACCCCATCGTTGGAGCGACCGCTTCCAGAGTCTTCGAATGCCTGTCGAACTGTGCCTTCAGAGACGACCGCATTTCCGCGACGATCGCCTGGGAAGAATCTCTGCCGTTGTAATGAATGATCGTGTAGAGCGCCTCATCTTCGACCTTCCATTTGTGCCAAAGGACCGAAAGCGCTTCGGAGTAATCCGCGGTTGATCGCCCTGATTGCGACCTCATCAATTCCCTCGCATGGTTCATCCCTTCAGCAAGCCGTTTCGAGCTGTTTGCAAAGGCAAGAAATGCAAGGTCTTTCGCCTGTTCTTCCGTTAGATTTGCGAGATAGAGTGCGGTCGCCGCGGCGATGATCTCGGTACGCTCAAGCTCGACCGGATCGACTTTGTCCGGCGTGTCTTCCGAGGTGTGGTGCGTGTAATCGGGATCGTGCGAGAACATCACGCCGGGGATCTTCCGGTCGATGAACATCATATGGTCGCTTCCGCCTGAATACGGAGTGATGCGGTAGTTCATCTGCGAAAGGCTGCCCCGAGGAGTCCTGATATCCATTCCATCGACCATTTCAGCCATATCCGCGACGACGTCATTGAGAACAGAAGGAATCGAATCGGGAGTCCGGGTGATGATTAGCTTTGAATGAAGAAGCTCAAGGTTCTCGCCGACCATGTCCATATTCAGGTTCGCGAGGACCTCGCCCTCAAGTTCTACGCCCCTAAGATCGGGATGCTTGTCGATGTACGCCATCGTCCCGTACCACTCCGGGACCCAAAGGAATCTAATCGTGCGTTTCGGCCTCGGCATACGGCCCTGCTTGATCAATTCCGTCATCGAACGCGCGATGTCCATAAGCGCAGCCGAACCGCTCGCATTGTCGTTCGCCGATTCCTTCGGGTGATCGAGATGCGCGCTGAATACGATCTCCTCGCTGCCGTGCTCCGAGCCCTGAATAGTTGCTACGACAACATCCATGAAATATGGTTCGAGCCCGATGCCCTTCGCTTCCGCCTTCACCACCACTCTCTTGCCCGAGGCGAGAAGGTCGCGCAGCTTGGTTCCCTGCCTGTTTGTGAGATTGAAACCAAACGTCACGCGGTCTAGCTCGTCTGAACGCGGCCACATTCCCGTGTACGCAAGCATGTCCGGATACTCTTTCGCGCGGTAGTCGTCGAGGAAACAAACGACGGCCTTCGCGCCGTATTTCAGAACAGCGAGCCGGTGAACGCTTCCGCCGTAACCCGTAGCAAGTACGATCTTGTCTTTTACGTTCTTACCTTCGTAGTCGCTGTCCGAAGTGCCCGCACCGACGAAAACAAGTTCTGCGGTCGCCGAACCGGGGTTGGAATAGGTGATCAGGCTCATCGGGATCTCCGGATAACCGACGATCCTTTCTTCGTAGGGCTCGATCATCCGCAGTTCCGCCCAATCCATATCGAAGCCGGAAGGCGATACCCAGGTCTGGTACTCGATCTTGCCGTCGGAAGGATACGACTCAATGAACGCGTTTTTATCATCGAATCCGAACCCTCGCAGCTGATTGAGGACATAATTCGCTGAGTCGCGAAACTGCTTCGAACCCTGGACGCGGCTGTGGCGCGTGATCTGTATGACGTGCTCTTTCGCGAGCTCACCCGAAAGGGATTCGTGCAGCAAATCCCGTAGCTTTGGATCGAGAAGTTTGCCTTGAGGGAGGGCGAGACTTGTGTGAAGAAGAATTAGCGAGACGAGCAAGAGTTTTCTTTTCATTTTTCTAAGCAGGTGGAAACAAACCGTTTAGAGCAGCGCTTGCGCTGCAAGACAGCGAAGTGAATACTGACGCGGCTCCGCCGCTTCGATGTGCGGTAAGCCTCCGGCTTACCGTAAAACTGTCTCAAATCGTTTCCTGCCCCGGGGCTGAGCCCCGGGGAGTTACTCAAAAGGGCGTCTTCGGAAAGGCGCAGCCTTTCCGCACAGCGACGCGGCGGAGCCGCACAGCTTTGGCAGCGTAAGCGCTGCTTTAAACGGTTGGGGGTGATTCGCTCTCAGTCCTCAGCCCATTGTTCTCAGTCCTCGCGGTCACCCGAGTTCCTGCCGCAAATAAGCCGCGACGTCGGAGATAAACCTATGAACTGACGCCTCCGCGATCCTGTGTCCTGCAACCGCGTCGATCGCGTCGCCTAAAGGCCCGAGCGGAACGTCATATTCACCTTCAAGATCAAGTTGTGTCTCAGTAGAGGTCAGAGGATAGATCGACAGTACGGCTTTCATCACCGGAAACAGACGTGGCATTTTCGAAGCCTTCCATTCTATCTGGATCGTCGTACGCTCCGGGCCTGCAAATGACTTCGGTGAAAGGTCGACTTCCTTCACCTCGATATCGATGTCGGTGCCGAAGTCGATTCCCGCGACATTCGCGTGAAGCTCCGATGCGATGGAATTCGCACGTCTCGCAGCCACTTTGGTCGCGTCGCTGAACACAGCGGCGGCATCGGGCTCAAGAGCGGCTTTTACGGTTTCATAGGAATGATTTACGTAATCGTAAACGTGAATCGATCTGCTCATCTTCTTTTGATTATGGTCTGAAAGTACAGGTGTTTATGAATCCCGGTTCACGTGTCATGGATCGGGGATCGAACATCGAATTTATGTAGCACTAGATCAATTATCTTTCGGACCTGATCTTTGATACCTGATCATTGATAGATGATCGTTGATCATTGATACATGATCTCTGAAACCTGATCATTGTTAAGTGATCAGTGACACATCTGTCGCCGTTACGCGGCGAAAAGTGTCACGGCGCTCTTGCCTCAATGATCATCTGTCAGGTTTCAACTATCAATGATCAGGCTGGTTCTGTATTAGATCGACAACCCCGTTCCATAACACCTGATGCCGAATACTTGATCCTTGATCCCTAATGCATGAACGACTCACCAAACCCAGCCAACTCACCGAACTCAGTCAACTCACCTAACTCACTCAACCCAGTGAACTCAGCGAACTACCCGTCCGCCTTCGCACCTGGCTTGCCCTCGATCTGGTTCTGATAGAAACGCTGGGTCGGATATGCAAAATCGATGTCATCACGTTTTGCGAACGACCGCAGCACATCTTCCCAGATGTTCTGCTCGCTTCCGCGCCTGCGCCTTGGATTGCATAGATATCTTACTGTCAGCATAACGCCGCTGTCCTTCACGGTCGTATAAACGATCGGGGTCAGCTTGTTAATGATTATCAACTTCGTACTTGCGGCGCGCTTTATCTCTTCAGCGGCGGCCCCTGTCGGTTCGTCGCCGTGCTTGTAAGCAATTTCGCCAAGTATCTGTTTTGCAGCTTCCCAGTTCGATTCGAAGGTCACAAGGATCGGGATCTCGTTCCATATGTACTGGAATCCTTCGGTGTAGTTTGCGAGGGGCTCCTGAAAGACTTTGCCGTTGGGAATGTGTATGACCCGGCCCGTACTCTGTTCGGCGTCGACCCACTTTCCGATCTCCATGATCGTGAACATAAAGATCCTCTGGTCGATGACATCGCCTTTTACATCCCCGATCTCGATCCTGTCGCCCACCGCGAACGGCCGTCTCCAAAGAATGAATATCCAGCCCGCAAGATTGACGAGCGGCACTTGAAGCGCGATCGCGAGCCCTGCCGAGAGCAGGCCCAGGTAGGTCGACAGCGACTGAAACCCTCGGAACCATATGCTGCCGACGACGAAAACCGCGAGAATGAAGGCAAAGTAAGCGGTTCCCTTTCTCCACCTGTAACGGGTGGAAATGCTCTTCGAGTTCTTCCGAACGATGAAGAGCAGGATCCGCCGGACGAGGATCACGGCGAGAATAGCGACGAGAGACGCAACGATACGGACCTGAGCCTCAGGGTTCAGACCGAAGACATTCGTTATCCAGTTGGAAACGTTTTCCATGTCGCCAAGCTTGAAAAGTGTGGCGACAGTATAGCAGGGATAATGTATCAGGGATCAGGTATCAAGCTTCGAAAACAGGGTTTGGGCTATTTGATCCCTGATACCTGGCTCCTGACATATGATCCGTGACGCCTGACCCTTGATATCTGAAACGTGATAACTTACTCATCACACCTGCTAACGAATAGAGCAGTTTCAGTCCAATCGAAAATTCACCGTCACATCGGCGCTTACCGTGATCGAGCCGGGACCGAATTCGGCGACCGTCTCAGATACCGATCCGGACTGGGAAGTGGCGTTGACGGAAAAGTTGCTGGCCACGCCGCCGGCGATATACCTGCTCCCAACCGTGCCCTCCGTTATCCTTATGGCCCTACCGATCTTCTGGCCGATCGCCCCTGCCATTGCAGCCGCCTTTTCTTTCGCAGCTATCATCGCCTCCGTTCTTGCCTGATCCTTGTACTCGCGCAGTTTAGAGGTGCTGAACGTAACACTTCCGATCGCCGAGAGACCGGTTTCGAGAAGCGCTGAATAGAAGGCCTCGAACTTCGACACGTCGCGCAGGAGGACTTCAATATGCTTGGAAACCTCATATCCCTTGAACACCTTTCTTCCGACCTCGTCGCCATACTCATCAAGGATCTTTTCGTCCTTCCCTTGAATATATTCGTACTGCATTTCAACGGATATACGGCGCGTCTTTACGTCTTTCGGTTCTATATCGAACTTCCTCGTTTCGGCAATTATCTTTTCGACTGCAACATCGTTATCGGACTTCGCCTTTTGAAGGTCTTTTGAGAGTTTCTCGACATTGAGCGAGATGGACACCTGGTCCGGATCCACGAAGATCTCTGCCGTGCCGGTAGTAGTGATCGTAGGCAAATACTCGATGTCCTGGGCTGGAACGGAAAAGGTGAATACAAGGATAACTAGAGGGAACAGTTTTTTCATTGTCTAAACTCCTAAGCAGTGGTGAATTGGTTGGGACGGAGAGTGAGATTCTCGAAGTGCGGGAAACGGTTGCGATGGGCGGGTTGACTGAGTCTGGCGAGTTGGCCGAGTCTTGTGAGTTCGCTGAGTTTGATTGGTTAACTTGAAATCCCAATTCTTAAGCTTGAGCTTGATCTTTCGAAAAGCTCGATAGGAGCGGCAGGTCTGTAGAATCAAGATCAGAAGAAGACTCGGGAGCCGCAAAGCAACAGCAGCTGCAGGCAAGGATGCCCGCGGTCCACATTTCTAGCGATGGGGTCCGATGTGGAAACGCATACCGGTCAGAGCTCCGTCAACATAGGTAAGCGGGCGATACGCATAGTAAAGAAAGGGGGAGTCTTCGGGAAATATCACGTAGGTCTGACCGTCCTTGTCCCACACTTCGGCGTTCGTCGACCTGAAAACCAGATAGCTACCGAGATAGACGACTGCCAAAAGTGCGACCACAGAAAGTACTCCGGCTTTCCTCGAGAACGCCATCCCTTTCACCCCCTTAATCCCTGTCTAATTTTTAAATGCCTCGACGATCGTCCGAAATCCGCCGTAAGCCATCCGGCTCGGATCGAATGGATGGTCCTCGTCCTTCATCATTTCCTTGATGCGCTCATCTTCCATTATCGCCGCGTTAGCCCGGTCGCGATCTTCTTTCGAGGCATAGACTATGTAGGCGAATATCACCGTCTCCTCTTCGCCTGCTCCAGCCATCTCGGGAAAACTCGTGGTGTGCTCGGAATTGAGGTCGTCTCCGGCACATTCCACGTATTCGAGCGCACCGTGTTCCATCCAGACCGTCGAAGCCTTCTCGGACATCTTCTGATAGCTGTCTACATTTCCCTTTTTCAGTGGCAGCACGAATCCGTCTACATATTTTCCGGCCGATCCGCTCCTAGCTTGTTTACCGTAGGACTCTACGATCGTCCGAAATCCTCCAAACGCCATACGCTTCGGATCGAACACGTTCGAAGCCGTTTCCATCATCGCCGTGACCTCTTCGTCTCCCATCAAGGTGGCGTTAGCTGCATCCCGGGCCTCCTTTGACTCGTAAACGACAAAAGTAAAGACAACCGTCTCGCTTTCACCTATGCCGGCGATATCCGGAAAAGTCGCCGTATGTTCGGAATCCAGATCGTCGCCGACGCACTCTACATATTCAAGCGCACCGCATTCAATGTGCTTCCTGCTTGCCGTCTGAGCCAGAGCTCGATACCGCTCAATACCGTCTTTTTTTATAGGTATCACGAATCCGTCAACATACTTTCCCATATCTTGAACCCCTCTTTTTCCCTTCATCCCTTTCACTTCTTCTTCCTGAAGAACAAGGGATAGAAGAGAGCATTTGCAAACCCGACTACCGTGAACACGATCGCAGCATCAACCATAGACCAGATAAAGAAAGGCTTTATCGCGTCGACGTAATGATTCATGTACACAGCCGCGAGCGAGCAGAAGAACAGGCCCATCAGCCAGTAGCCCTGAAGGCTCTTCCACCAGAACGGCCCTTTTAGCTGCGGATGTATCAGGTGAAACACGACAGCCGCCCAGAACCACATCAAGTAGTTGTAAACAAGGGAGATAGCGAAATCAGCGCTTGTGAAGTCGTTGTCGAAGGTATTTGGATACATCGGCATCACCCGATGCATCGGTTCCATGATCGTAAAGCCCTCGATGGGGCCTCCGACGAAGTAGCGGACCAGGTTGAGGACGATTACGAGCCCGATCAGTTTCAGGACCGTTTTCATAGTGCGGGAAGTGTATAACGGGACTGCGATGCTAGTAAATCGTGAATGGTGAATGGTCAATCGTGAATGGTGAATTGTAAATGGAAGAAGAAACGAACCGCAGAGGCACAATGGCGCGAAGGTATATTGTGGGCTTCAACCAAAGCACCCGAAGTTTCCTTTGCGACTCAGCGCCTTAGCGGTCAATCATTACTCCTCTCGCCTATTCACCATTTACGATTGACCATTCACGATTCACCATTCACGATTCACCATTTACAATTCACGATTTACGATTCACCATTCACCATTCACCATTCACGATTCACGATTCACGATTCACTAAATGCTGGATGGTACTTCACTAGCCCCACAGCATCGGCAAGGTATCCTTTGTCCAGTTCCATAGCCATGAATACCTCGTCGGGCACGTCGTACTCGCTTCTTATGCCAAACTGCGACGCGGGAACGAATCCGAATCTTGGATAATACTCCGGATGGCCGAGGACGACGATCGCTCCCGCTTCGATTTTCCGGCATCTCTCCAGGCCCTCTAAGACGAGCTTCGATCCGATGCCTTGATTCTGAAGACCCGGCAATACTGCCATTGGGCCGAGACCTAGCAAACTTAACTCCGCTTGGTCGGAATGGTTCACGGGGCTGAAAGCGATGTGACCAACGATCTCGCCTTCGCGTTCGGCGACAAGTGATATGAACGGATCGGCCTGCTCTCTCAAGAGATCAACAAGATTCGCCTCGGCATCAGCTTCAAATGCCGCGATGTTTACAGCGTGAATGGCGGCTATGTCATTTTCGGTCTCAGGTCTGATCTTCATCTGGTATTACATTCGATTTGCTTTATCGCTTTATGATTAGGCGACCCATCAAGGGTATTTGAACTTTTAACTTGGAACTTTGAACTTCGCCGGCTCCTACGGAGCCGCATAAATCTTCAGAATCTCTGGACTATTAACATCAGGCGCCGGCGGCGCGAAACTAACCAGGTCAACTCACGAAGTTCATTCTGCCGGCGCTAAGCTTCCTCGTTTTCTTCCGCTTTGAACTTTGAACCTTGAACTCTGAGCTGACTAGCGGGCAAGCCCGCCGCTAAACTCCTTCGTTTTCTTCTGCGTTGAACATTGAACTTTGAACTTTGAACTGACTAGCGGGCAAGCCCGCCGCTAAACTCCTTCGTTTTCTTCTGCGTTGAACATTGAACGTTTAACCTTGAGCTGACTAGCGGGCAAGCCCGCCGCTAAACTGTCTTCTTCTCACGATTCACGATTCACGATTCACGATTTACGATTTACGATTTACGATTCACTACCGTCGGCAGACCGCGCTCGCAGTCCACTTATCCATCAGTTCGACCGTCGTGACCACCTGACTGTGCGAGTTGAAGATTCGCGTCTCTTGCGGAAGATTCTTGACCGCCCAGTTGGCAAACCAGCACTCTGACTTTGATCGGTCCTCGGGCGGTGATGGCGAATCAGAGCCCGGAACATGAATATCCGAAACAAAAAGGATCTTCTGTTTCGGGAGAAAGACTCCGAGCATCGCATTCACGTGGGGGTTCGGACCTAAAGTCAGCGCTTCGACCGGCCTGTACTGATCCGAAATCGTGAAGCGCCCGTCTACCGGAGTTATTGTGGCTTTCCTGCCTGCCATCGAGAGGCGGTCAACCGGCATTTCCTTTCTGTTAAGTGATATTTGAAGAAAGTTCGATGACCCCTTTGGCGCATAAATCTCAGCCCCCGAGGCTGCAAACGCCCTAGCGCCTCCGGCGTGATCGTCGTGTGCGTGCGTAAGGACGACTGAGCGAACACTGGTTCCGGGAAAATGTCCGCCAAGAAAATCGATAAAAGCCTCTGACAGCCCGCTGATACCCATTCCCGGTACAAGGTCCGAAGCTGGAAGCTGATTCATCTCGACCCATCCGGCCGGAGCGTCCGCAACCACGAGCCCCTTCGCGGTTTCCACAACCAGATGATGAAATCCCGTGCGTACATTTCGAATGATATGCACGCCTGTTTCGACCGTATCCACGCGCATCGCGATACGGGACGGCCAGGCCTTTCCGGGGATCGAGATCGGTTCAGGTTCATCCTCGGCGGGTTCAAACACCTTCGTGACCTCTTCAGCAGAAAGCACGCGGCGGGTACTACTCGCCCTAAATATAACAGTTCCATCGACGGTCAATACCGCCTTCTCACCGTGGTCTTCACCCTCTGATTTCCATTCCCAAACCGCCCTGACACGTCCTCGGAGCGGAAGATCTACGTCTGTATAGAATGAAGACGCACGGGAATCGACAATGCTTACGGTCGACACGAACAGGCTCCCCGGAAAACGAACATCGATCATGCCATTACCGGACCTGGATACGACCCAGCCGGGATTCGCTTGTACATCCTCAGCAAGTCTCCTGGGGTCCAGCCGCTTGATCATTTGGGATTCGGCGCCGATGATGGCGCCCTCGAACAGTAGGTCCGGCTGTGGGCCCTCATTCACGATCTGCACCGTGTTTGGCGGAAGATAAAGGACCGTGAAATGAGATTCAGAATCGGGGTTTGAATAAGCTTTGCCCGAATACCTCACGTTCGGGGAATCCTTCGAGCTGATCACGCACCATTCGGCCGGATAGAACTCTCCGGCCTCGGGCTTCAGCCCCTGGTACCGCCAACCGAGATCGAACTCGCCTTTCAGGCAGAACTCTTCCCAAACCGGGTCTTCTTTTGCATTTTGCGCACCGAGAAGCGAAACAGCGAAGACGAGAGAAAAGACAACGAATATAACTCGTTGAAACATAATCGGTAGGACCGAAGAATCGGTATCTCGACCTATCTAGACCACCTGCTCGAGATCCCGAAACTCAGCTTACAAACAAAACTCATTCGAATTATCCGACCTCGCCGACCCAGGAAACTCAGCGAACACGGTCAACTCATCATCAATGCGCGATCTCTTCGTCGGTGAACAGGTATTCCCTCAGCTGTTCATCGAACTTCTTGTTGTGTCGCCGTATCCATTCGAGCGTCATTGCCGCATGCTCAATTTCCTCATCGCGGTTGTGCTCGAGAATCTTTCGCAGATCATCGTCCTTACAAGCGTCGACGCGCTGCTGGTACCAGTCGACCGCCTCAAGTTCTTCCATCAGCGACACGACTGCCCGGTGCATCTCTCTCGTTTCATCCGAAAGCTCTTCTACCGGTTCATGATATCCGTCACTTGCACTTGCCATATCTTCCTCCCATATACGTTTATTTATCAGCAGCCGGGAGATGACCGATCATCCAGATTGTCATTTGATAGTCATCACAACTCAGTCAAGCCGACAATCTCAGTAAACTACCGAAATTTAGCCGACTCGCCAAACTCAGTTAACGCGCCGAACTCGGTTAACTCTCTTCTACTTCGATGACCACCTTCTCGGCCTGAGACTTGATCACGTGAAGGATCTCTTTGCGTGTAAGACCGCTGAGTGACGAGACAAAGAACCAGTAGATGCCAAAGTTCCGGCTGCTTTCCTCGTCCGTGCAGGCAACACGCGTTTCAGTAGCGAGCTGACATTCGCCTGTGCCCGTGCTCTTGAGCGCAAAGTTCCAGGCGATCTTGGCAAAACCGGGTTTGTCGAAATCTTTGAATTCATCTGCCGAGAAATCGACAAGGCAGCCGTCCGGCGTCCACGGCTTCCCGATCAGCCCCAGCAGCAGTTCCTTGTTCTTCTTTTCTCCGAGTATCACGAATCCCATCTTCAAAAGCGCGTCAAGATCGAAGTGGTCTTCACTTCCGCAAGCGGACTTGATACCTCGAAGCTGAAAAAGAAACATCGAGACGCTCGCCGCAGAAATGTCCATTTTTCTAACGAACGGATAGACCTTTGAACGGACATCGTTGATAGTGACAGCGTACTTGTTTGAGACGTCGTAGGTAGGCAGGAACTCGTCGATCAGCATCGTGCACTCCTTATTGCTCGGACTTGAACTGAAAATACAACACAAATACGGATACGGAGCGGCGGATGTTCACGCATCGCCAGCGACAGTCTCGTTCGGAACCCGAAGCGCCAGCGACCGGCTCATTCGGAACCCGGAGCGCCAGCGACGGGCTCATTCGGAACCCGGAGCGCCAGCGACCGGCTCATTCGGAACCCGGAGCGCCAGCGACGGGCATAACAGAATTCTTCAATCTACGAAACAGGCAATCTACTTCAGCTCCTCGTGCACAGCAGCGGAACGGAAAGGCCGTTCGAGTTTCGAGGGGGCCGCGCTTGCGGCGACACAACTCACAGCAGGCAGCGCGGCCGATTCGCTTATCGAAAGGAGCTTCAACCACAAAGGTAACAAAGGTCTTCGCAAAGAACACTAAGGAGGCTTGTATTGGGAACCCGGATCGCCCGCGACGGGCTCATTCGGAACCCGGAGCGCCAGCGACGGGCAAAAACGGAATTCGCGCTTCGCACGAATTTCAAATTCCAGATTCTAAAATTTCAAACTTACGAGAAGTGATCTATCCTTCGACTGACTCCTGACCTTTAATTTGAACTCGCGCACTCCGGGCAGACTCACGGCTAAAGACATATCCGCTACGAGGACCGGAAACTCAGTCAACTCAGCGGACTCCGTCAACTCGGCGAGCTATTCTTCCCCAGCCACTTGTACATCACGTGAGCGTCGACATATCCCTTCTCCGGGTGATCGAAAGCCTTGGGAATAGTTCCGACAACTTCGAATCCGTGTTTCTCCCATAGGCGGACCGCGCCTTCGTTGGTCGAGACCACAAAGTTATACTGCATCGCCTTGAAGCCTTCTTCGATCGCGGTTACCTGCGAATGGACGCACATCTCTGAAGCGACGCCTTTACCTCTTGCCGCTACCGAAGTCACATATCCGCAATTACATACGTGCGATCCGCCTCCTTCCTGATTCGCCTTCAGAAAATAGGTGCCGAGGATTTTTCCGTTTTCGTCTTCGGCTACGAATGTCCGAAGCGGCTCCGTGATCCATCTTTCAAATGCATCCGAAGAGTTCATCTCACTCGGATAGGTGTAAGTATCGCCGGCCTTGAATACAGGTTCAAGGATGTGCCAGACCTTCGGCCAGTCCTCCATTTTGAAACGACGTATGTTCAGTGAGTCCATATTTTGCGAGTCCCATTCTTGACGGATAGGTAATCGATCACCGACCAAGGCTCGACGGAAGCTCCTCAAAATCGTCGGTCTTTGGGAGCGATAGCAGGGCTTTGAGCAGACCCGGAGGAGGGGCTGTAAGCTTGCGGCGGTTCAGATCAAGCCAGCCGACGACGCTCGTCACGCGTGCGGCGTGCGTACCGTCCTCCTTGTACATTTCGTTTCTGACACGGAAGCGGCTCCCGTCGCTCGCCATTCCGGCGACTTCCAAAGTCACGACAACTGGATCCATCATCTTGAACTCGCGGAAATAACGGAGTTCGTCTGTCATCACAACCGGACCGACCGCGATCTCCAGGAGTTTCTCCGCTGGAAACCCATTGAGGGTAAAGAACTGCATTCGGCAATCGACCGCCTTTACGAGATATGCAGCGTTGAACATATGCCCGTTCAGGTCGACATCGCCCCAGCTGACGTAGGCAGTTGTCTCAAAAGGTTCCTTTCTCAATCCATCTCCCGCCTTACAATCTCTCGGAATCGCAGTCCCGATCAACGTAAGTATTCCCTTGATCTCCCGATTTTACGGCCCCACTTTCAGGAATCAATGTACGAAGCCTCGCGCTTCAGAATCCGAGGACCGGGTCTCGTACACCATGTCAGTAATTTCTTTTCCACTCATCCCACGAACCGCTGACTCACGAACTGCCCTTTGTAGTTTTTGAAGGGGCCTTATCGCTCCGCCGCCGGCCGTTACATATTCCAACCAGCCCTTTTCTCTCAATCGCCGCTTTACCTGTTCCACGCTCTCGGCAGCCGGAATCTGGAATTCCACCGATTCCGGCCTCGGCTTGAACACGGCCCGGAGATTCACTGTTGTGTCGATGTTTGCAATCGAGAAGAACTGACTCGCGCAGGCCTTCAGCGTATCCGCCGTGAAATAATACACGTGGGCACCGAAGAAAATGTTATGGGGCGAGGCGTCTTTTGCTTCCAGCCACGGAACCTCGACGATCAGTACACCTTTACGCGACAGAAGATCGTGGAGCTTTTCAAATGCGCGGACCGGATCCGGCAAATGTTCCAGAACGTGAAACGCCGTGACTACGTCGTATTCGCCACGCGCTGCATCGAGAAATCCGCAAGAGTATTCGCATTCGTATTCGCTGGATGAATATTCAACATACCCACGGTTGGGTTCGATCCCCTTCGCCTCAAACCCGCTTCTGTTTGCAAGATAGACAAACTCGCCGCTACCGGAACCGATGTCCAGAAGCCGGCCTGCTTCGACACCAGCGCCTGCAAGAAAATCTAGACGATCAACTGCCGCATTGGCGGAACGAAAGATGTGCTTCGGCTTCGGAACCAAAGTGCCTTTGTAGTCTTCTCGGTAAGAATGGGAGTAATAAAATGAAAGATCGAGTTCGGTCGGGATATTGGTCTGTTGGACAAGTCCGCACCGTACGCACATTCCTACCAAGAGATCGCCTCCGCTCTTCGCGTCCCGTTCCGAGACGATCTCAAATTCAGAATTGCCACAAAGCGAGCATGTCATAGCGAAGAAAGTAAGTTTGCCAATACTCCTTTGAATCCTGGCAGTAGACAGGATCAAGGGGTCTCGGCCGTAACTATTCTGTATCCTGCGTCAATCGAAACCAACGCCGTGATGTCTCTGTTTGATCGCTCCCATTCTTCCGATTCGATATTCTCCCTGAGCGAATCGATCCGAGAATCAACGTCGGAAATCAGTGAAAAAGCGGAAATGCCTGCCCTGACCTCACTATCAAGATAGCGTTCAGGCCTTTTCCAATATGAAGCAAGAAACCCGTCTCGGCAATCGGCAGGAATCCGGAGCTTTGTTATATCGATCTCTCCCAAGACCTCTCCCAGAAGTTCCATCGAACAGAATATCTCGATGTCACGCTCAATTATCTCGGGGAAGTAGTCCCTTGTCAGCCAGAAACCGTCAGATGCCGGGTCCCACGTAACCAACACTATCCGCTTTCGCGCGACTCTTTGGCATTCTTGCAAACCAAGCCGCTGATCCTTCCAGTGGTGGATGGTCAACACTGCCATCACCGCGTCAAACGCATCGTCATCGAATGGTAGAGCTTCCGCGTAGGCTCTGACGACATTCGAATTGTCAGTTCGCTGGCCGATCATCTCGCGGGATGGCTCGACGGCGACGACCTCAACGTCGTTCGGCTCATAGGAACCCGTCCCCGCACCGACATTCAGCACCGATCTCGCGTCACCGAGGCGCTTTCTTATCTCTGCGGCGATCGTCGGATCAGAAACACGACGCTTCGCATATCCGTGGCCGATTCTGTCGTAGAGATCCATCGTCGCAAACTACTAGGATTTTCGCTCTGTTGCGCCCTTTGCGAAGATCTTCGCGTACTTCGCGGTTGAAACTTTCCGTTTACACTGAGTCGCCGAAAGAGAAGTTTTTACCGCCAAGTTCGCATAGGTTCTCGCGAAGGTCACTTAGGCTTTTTATGTCCGGATGATGAAGTGCCCGTGCTCGATCGCGACCCGAATCTTATCGCCGTCCTCGTATCCCCGGAAGCACTTGAGCATCACCTCGATCGGGACCCGCTGGAAGTATTCACCCATCAAGAAACGGCAGATCTTCAACTTGTTCGCCTGATCATCGGGAAATCTCAATTCGTACTTAATCTGCTCTGAACGGTAGAACGCGTTCGTTTCATCAAGAAATTTCCTTAGGTCGTCGCCCTTGAAATACGGTACGGCGATTCCGAGTTCTGCAAAGCATCTCTCCCAGATCTTGACAAGGAAGTTCTCCGATCCTGCCATCGAGATCAGCAGAACTCCTTTCGGAGCGAGCATCTTTGTAAGCTTGTTCACGGTATGAGAGAGGCGCGGAACGTAGTAAAGCGAGTGGTTCGCGACAATCACATCAAAGTGCGGCTTTTTCAGGTACGAGATATCGTGTACAAGTTCGGGGGCTTCCAAAGTAAATCCTGTGAGCCTTGAAGGGATCTGTTTTCGGTATTCGTCGACCGGCTCAACTAAAGAAAGTCCGAGATGATCGGGAGAAATTGCGGCCTTCTGGAGTAGCTTCTTCGTGAATCTTCCGTCCCCACAGCCGAGATCCAGAAGCCTTATCTTCCTGCCGCTTGCCGCGAACGGTTGCAGATGTGAGGCGAAGGCCTCCGAGTCCTTTTCCGCTTCGGTTGAATGGAGTTCGAAGAACTCGTAATCCGTGCGAATAGGCTCGAAGTCTTTGATCGTGGCCGCAGTCATTGCAAGAACTATATCCGCAGCCGGCTGATTT
Source organism: Acidobacteriota bacterium (assembly GCA_003385635.1). Classification (GTDB taxonomy): domain Bacteria; phylum Acidobacteriota; class Blastocatellia; order Pyrinomonadales; family Pyrinomonadaceae; genus Aridibacter. Next base: position 2,659,885 of record QQUY01000001.1, read on the forward strand.
GTCTTTCTGAAAAATGAAAGGGTCTAGAACCTTCGAACGTCGAGATTTGTGTGGACCTCGATACCGCCTAGTACCGTTTGAAGATTCACACAGCTTTTTTCGGCACCCGCGACAAGCTTTTTAATGACAAATCCCGGAGTCATTGCGGACGGTTTAATTCGGACATCGCAGATGATCTTCTGAAAACCGATCGGAATAGTCTTGTCCACTCGTAGCGTACCGCGAACATCTACTTCGCCTCGCACCTCGACCTCAAGAGACTTAAGCTTCACGCCAAACCTGGAAGCAATGATCCTGATCGTCGAATCCAGGCACGCGGCGAGTGCGGCACACAGCATATCGCCCGGATTCAGCTTGTCGCTGAAGCCGCCGACCGCCTTATGTATGCCGAACTCGACTTCGGCACCGATATATTCCTGACCGATGAAAACTGTGCCGTGAAACGGTTTTTCGACGGTTCCCCCGCACGTGATCGCTCTGTCCACGATCTTCGCCGCCTCCGGCTCGATCTTGTACCGCTCGATCAGAGGATCCTGCCGTTCCAGGGTCTCGCTAGTTCGTTTGGATGTCATATCTTCCTCCCTGCAGGGAGAAAGACGGTAAGGGTCATTGAAACGGGACAATCTCATCTCTGCGCGATGAACTCAGCGCAGAGCGCTCCTCTAGACACTTGTTTGGCCCACACGTGCTTGTTTAGCCCACCCATGCGTGTTTAGCCCGCCCATTGATGGGTGGGTCCGACCCGTGACCAGTAGGCTAACCCTGCACGAAGACTCCCGGACGCACTCAGGCGGGAGACGATTCTTTAAGTCGCCTCAGTTTTCGACTACTCCGTCTCCAAAGGAAAAGGAAAACGATTGCGACGATCGCTGCGGGAATGAACCCGAGCGCAAATCCATAGATCGTCTTGAACGAGCCGTTCACGTTGTCGATATCGTGCCTGTGATTCCAGACCTCAACGATCTTTCCGTCCTTGAATCGAAAAACGTTAATGATCGGGTTCGGTTCCTCCGTGCTTCCTAGAAGCCAGAAATGGATGCTTTGAGGTTTATGCCTAAACTGCCACCTCGTCGCGACCAGATCTCTCTCAGCGATCTGGAAATCGATGGAACTTTCGGACATGTCGCCATTGCTCCAGAAGAAGTCCGCAATGTTCTTTTGCTCAACCGCCTGTTCCGTCACGCCTTTTCTGTCACCGATGTCGTGCACCACGTATTCAGGCGCGAACAGCTCAAGCGCTGCTTCCGTGTTCTTTGAGAACCACACCTTTTCGTAGAATTCGCGGGCAAGCTGCTTGTTCTTTTCTTCGACCGATGGGTTTTCCGAGTCTTTAGGGGCTTCCGGAGCTTCTGATTCTTGCGCAAAAGCCCCGATACAAGCTGAGATGAGTATTGAAACTGAAAAAAGCATCAGGGTCTTCTTGTTCATTTCTCCTCCTGTTATTCAATGATCTTTTCCGATCCTGCACATTAATGGGAGGGCTACAGGCAATGGTTTTTGGCCATTCTCATCGCTGCACTATGTCCAGCGCAGATAGTCAGTACCCGGAGCGGCAGCGACAGGCCCTCTTCCGGGCTTCGAGTTTCGGGCTTCGAGTTTCGTGTTCCAATCTCCGAGTTCAAGGTTCAAGGAACCTGTGGGTCCGACCCGTGAACGGGTCGGCTAAACTGCTCACTACTCACCGCTCACTGCTCACTGCTCACCGCCCACTTCTCACCGCTCACCGCTTACCGCTCACTGCTTGCGGCTCACTGCTCACTGCTTACCGCTTACCGCTTACCGCTCACCGCTTACTGCTTACTGCTCACTGCTTGCGGCTCACTGTTCACTCTCATAGCGTTCGTAACACTCTTCTATCACGCGCTCAGCCTCTTCGCGGCCTTCCCAGCCGTAGATCTCGACCTTCTTGTTCTCAAGATCCTTGTAAACCGCAAAAAAGTGTTCGATCTCGTGGACGAGGTGAGGCGGAGCATCTTCAAGCTCGTTGAGGTGATTCCACAGAGGATCGGAAACCGGCACAGCCAGGATCTTCTCATCCTCGCCCTTGTCGTCCCGCATCTTCAAAACCCCGATCGGCTTCGTTTCGATAAGACAGCCTGGAAAGGTCGCTTCCCATACAAGTACGAGCACGTCGAGTGGATCGCCGTCCGCGGCGAGTGTATCGGGAATGTACCCGTAATCGGCGGGATAATGGACCGACGAGAACAGCATCCGGTCGAACCTTATCACGCCGAGTTCTTTGTCATATTCGTACTTGTTGCGGCTGCCTTTCGGGATCTCGATCAGGACCGGGACCTGCATATTATTCCTCGGGTATCATCGCCTGTGCATTCGGTTTTTTCATCTTTTCATGCCGAAGTCGGGGTTTTGGCCCTTCCGGTTCAGGAGTTGCTTCCGGTCGAGGGGTTTCCGCTACAACTGCCGGGCTCTTGAATTCGATCGAAGCGTAGATCTGGTTAAATCCCGGAGTAACGTGCCAAAGATCCTCCTCCGGCGCTCCAGAAATCAAAAAGTAAACTTCGGTTTCTGTCTCGACCCGGTAGTACTCGTGAATATCCCTTTGGGAAAGGCCAAATGTTCTGTAGGAGAACATTTCGTAGACCCCATTCCAGGTCGTTCCGGCTATCATCCTATCGATGGCGCTTCTGTCTCGTTCTTCAACCTCTCCGAACTCTAACTCAGCCTGCATCGAATCGGATATGTGATCGACAAAATCATCAAGCTCGAGGGCCTCGTCTTTATCGTAAACGTGTATGACAAACCAGGACGCTCCGGGAGTTTCCAAGGCCAGATACCTGTAAACCTCGTCCTCGATATCCTCCGTCACGGTCCAGTTCCCCGGATGCCGAAAAGCGATTCCGTCCTTTTTGTACTCGACAGAGTTGCGTACATCAGCCTGCTCTTCGCACCCGGAAAGTCCGGCGACGATCAATAGCGCCAAAAGAATCAGGCTTATGTTGAAGGAAGATCTTCTCAAAACGGGAAAGTACCGGTCCTGTTTTCCGGATGTTGCTATTCTCGCCATTGTCCCGGAACAGGTTGGGGTTCCCGTTCGGTACCTTGCCTCGGCTGTGCGGTGTACGAGTCAATGTGTGGAGGAAGATCGCCTAACCTCGGTCGGTAGTTCTGGGGCTCGTAGACCTGCTTCCATTCCTCGCCGACAAAGTACCAAAGCGCATAGACTCCCACGGCCGTGCCGACCGGTACATTCATTACCGATAAAGCCGCGCCCACAAATGCTGCCACCCTCGCCCAGGGCTTCTTCTTGAGCACCGCATATCCGGCTATCAACGAAGGCAGCGTGAAAAGCAACTGGAACACGAACATGAAGACAAACAAGAACACCATTATTCCAACTGGAAATTCCGGCTGTCCGGGCGGCAGGTTAAAACTGAAGAAGAATGCGATCATGCCCAACGTAAAAAGATTGAAGAGCATTTGAAATATGAAGTTCCCTATGAAGGCCCAGCCCACATAGGTGTTATGTTTTTCGTTTTCCATTTGGGAGACTTTAGCACCGAAGAGCTCGGCTTGGAAAGACCTGAAGAGTCGTTTTCAATTTTGCTTGAGAACCCTTATGAATTCCTTCCAGGGCCCTACCGCTTCGGAATGCTGCTTCGCGATGGTACGGGAGATCTGAACGATGTGATCGAGGTCGTGAACGACCCAGGTGTTCAACAGCTGCTCAAGGTTTACGGTTCCTAATTCCGGGTGAAGCGCAGTTCGTTTCAGATCATCTTTGGCGATCGCCAGCGACCGGAGTTCGTCCAGATTTTGAGCTCTGAGTTCCGAGAACTCACTCAAAAGTTCATCTGCGCTCTTTCCTTTGCTCTCTTCGAACTGAGCGAACCGGTCGAACGATACAAACCGGCGGTCTGGCGAATCGGAGAGGATGATCTTCGCGCGCGGTATCCAGTCGGTCTTCTCGCCGTGGATCAGGTGTCCGAGAACATCGAACGGGCTCCACGTATCCCCGCCTTCGTTTGCGCGCACGAGGTCTTCAGGGAGACCGGAGAGCATCTCGCGAAGAACGCCGGGCGTTCGTTCAAGATGGATAGAGAAACTATTGAGATTAGCTTTCACAGTTTGCGTATTAACGACCTGCAAGAACTAGGTTTAGAGCAACGCTCTGCGCTATCAGGTCTTACCCAAGTCGTTCGATTGACCCTCAACGCCCCAAGCTCTTAGATCGTTACTTATGGATGCTGGTCGATACTGACCATCCCACCGAGATCGTCTCATGAATCTCAGATTCATTTCCTTCGTCATCGACCCAGCGGTCGATCACTCCTATCGAACCTTCTTTGCCAACCTCAATTATCTCGACCGTTTCACCATGTTCGGATCCAAGTATCCGAAAGTGCCTCCCCAATTTAACACCATCATCTTCGCCTATATCGAGCGAGACCTTCGTCCTGCTTGATCTTGAAGTATCTCCATCTTCATTAATTTCTGTGATCAAAACGGTGGGGAAAACCTGAATGATGGTCCCGTCGATCGGCGTTTTTAGGTACTTCTCATATCCCATGGGCACCTTTGGTACCGTGTTGTAATCAGTTTCAAGATCGTCCACTCTGCGTGAAAAGAACGAGGACCCAAGCCAAAACGAATCGGAGCTGTAATCGCCGAAGCCCCCGACGTAATCACCAAACTCTCCCATATCGCCTTCATTTACCAAATACCTGAGATTGTCCCAGGAGACCAGATGAAACGAAGCAACCGGGTTCTGCGAATAGTGGTCCCTGTTTCCCGCGTTTCCGTGGTAAGAGCGATTGTAATCTACTAGTAAGGTGATCCTTCCTTCAGTCCTGACCACTGATCCATACGTCAGTCCGAGCAACTGAAGGCTACAAAAACTAACTCTTGCCATTACAAACTCTTGCGCTGAGAGGCGCAGAATGGAACCGTGCGTGTCACCGCCGTTTCCAAACTGCCCCCTGAACCCGTCCCCGGCTTTGGCACCACTTCCTATACGGTCCCAGCGGGCTTTTGCCTCGGCCACTGAATGCTCGCCATAAACCGCCGGGTCGTACCACCAGTTTTCGTGCTCCTTGTTCTCCCACGTGTAAGGTCCCCAATCCTGACCAAACGAGAACGGCGCGAAGGCGATCGTGAGAAACAAGGATAGAACTAGCAATCCGGTTCGACTATGCATTAGCACCTCCGTTCCCAGGCACTCTACTGATCACTATCCCTGGGCGGATTGGCACCGTTGATACGGTTTATGTAGTCCACCAGGAAACTGTTTATGTTCGTTTCGCCGATCGATTTCTCTTCTTCGGTAAGATCCGGGCCGTCGTACTTGACCGTCATCGCCTTATTGAGATCTTCGAGTGCGGCCTTGTCCTGCATGGTGAAATGCTTCATCGCCCCCGATATAGCCCAAAGCTCCTTTGCAGCTACCGAATCGTCCTTGGCAGCTATCATCTTCGTCACGATCTCAAGCGCTTTCTTCCTCGCTGCCGAGGCGCTCTCCATATCTTCAACGTCCTGAAAATGATAGCCCTTGATCCTGTAAAAGAAGTTCCAGAACGCATCGTCTTTATCGAGATGACCGTAGACCTTCTCCACGATCTCAAGGCGCTTGAAAACAGGTACTTCGGTGTACTCCTCAAATTTCTTCTCAACAGTTACACCGGAAAGGGTCTTCTTCATTGCGGGAATCTTGTATTTGGGCAGGTCGTCGTGGTCCCACATAAAGACCGAAAGGTGGCATTTCTTACAGAGGTAGAAGGTATTACCGACCGTGACCGGCCAGTAGATCAGCTGATACTTCGAAGGCCACGAGTAGATGTAACTTCCGTAGCTTCCCACTACCATGTAGGTGTTCTTGGTTTCGCAAACCGGACAGTCGAATTCCTTTGGAAACCAGGTGGTGGCGGGAGTAGAAGCCGAAATCGACCTTGCGGCTAATGGAAGAGCCAAACCGAGCGCGATGAACTCTCTTCTGAACATTTTGCACCTCCGGGCCGGATTCCGGCCCCTACTTCAAGCGGGTATCCAAAACTTCGAATTCAATCCGGGTGTTCGAATACCGCTACGGTGAGTTCATTCGCTAACTAGTTGTACTGGGGTCCGAGAATCAGCTTTCTTCGGTCGCAGTTAGTTTGTCGTGATGCTTGTTCTTTAGTTTTCCGACCACGCTTTCAAGCTGGCGCCTGATCTTGCCCGAAGCTCCTGCCACCGCTTCCTGAACAGTCGAGGCGTTGTGGCTTGCCGAGCGCGGTTCGAGGCCCGCAAGCCTGGCCTCGATAACGCACTTTTTGTCGTTAGCGCCGGCTTTGGATCCGCTGTTCTCGTCGGTCACGTGAACTTCTATGCGTGTTACACGATCTCCAAAATGTGAAAGGTCGTTTGTAACGACGGATTCCGCGGAATCGGCCATCTGCTGATCCGCTTCGATGCTGTTATCGGTATTAAATTGAAATTGCATATGCGCCAAAAAATTTAAGATCTCAAATTTAGGATTTCAAACTCCAGATTCATATAGCGACACTCTGATCTAAGAATTCTATCTCCTAGATGGCACAATTTGAAATCTGGAACGACCAATCGGAGATGGTGCAGATCTCTGAAATCTGAAATCGGTAATTTGAGATTCCGAAGGGCCCCGCAACTCGGGACGCCCGAACGATCTAATATCTGTAGATCGCTGCGATACCTGTATCGACCGGCATATCATATTCCGGGACGACAACGATCTCGGCGCCTCTCTTCAATGCTGCTTCCCCAAGATCGTCCAACAGATCATCGTGAAGCCCATTGTCTGCGTCGGCTTTCGACACCTTTCCGAATTCCTCATCAAATGTTCCGGCGATCTTCTTGTCCGCATCGATAAGCAGCAAGCGGACCCGGCCTTCTGCAATCGCCCTCCCGATCTCCGCCGGGTCCGAGCTGCCGTGTTCGTTCGCATTCGCCGCGCCGAACTCTTCGACTATCTTTTCCAATCGCGCGGTGTAGACCGGCTTGAAAGCCTCCCACGCAAGCTCTTTCAGTTCTGCGGCGTCCAGAGAATCCGGATGCTTGGTTATCCCTTGCTCCAGAAGGTGTTTGTTGGAACTGATCTTTCTAAACTCGCCCTGATGTTCGGGCAATGATGCCAGGATCAAGGGAAGGCTGTTCGGCTCGGTATAGTGTTCCCACACAGCTTTGTCCACGGCCCTGAAGAACCGTTCGGTGTCTTTATCGACCTCGGCTGATTTACCGCCGTGACCGTGGTGCATCGCGCCGGGGGAATCCGTACCGCCATATGCCGCGACCGTGGTATGCGGCTCTGTCAGGTCTTCTCCCAACGCTTCTTCGATCGTCCGGGGCATTTCGTCATGAAGCTCTATTTCGTCGATCGAATCGCGATTGCCTTCGAACAGACGGATCTTTTTTCGATCGAGCCCGAGAACATTGAACCGGTCAGAGGACTGTACGATTCGTAGCAGAGGCTTGGTATGAAAGCTGGATGCGGCAACTGCGATCTCCGGAACAGGTCTTTGAAGCCTGTATGTCTGGAAGAAACCGTCGCAGCCCAGTACCGCCAATCCGTCGAGATTGTGCGTCCAGAACTCCCTGTCCGCTTCAAGCTCCCTGAAGGGTTTTAGCAAAGCTTCGGCTTCGTCTTCACCGGTACCGTCTTTTAGCGATTCCTCAAGTTGTCTGACCAGGTTCTTGAATCTTATCTGGTCCTGTTCACTTTCCGGGTGCTTGCGGTGTGTCGGCTGGTACAACGAAAGACACGGCGTACAACCGGGCGCGAATATCTTTTCTTTTAGGTCTTTTTCAATTCTGTCCATAACTTTATTCCCTGCCGGACGGTTTCCGGCGCCCTCAATTCGATCTTGTATGTCTTGATTATATACGAACCAGAAAAGGACAAAGTCAGGACGGGAACATTCTCAAGACGGATGGTGATCTGTCAGAGGCCTAATGCTTTTGACATCAATTGATGAATGAGATTTACAGCCTTCAGCGGCCTGATCATTACCTTGAAGTCGGTGATCTTTCCCGCAGCGTCCCATTTGATCAAGTCCACACCGTTTACGAGGATGTGGTTTATTTCGACTTGGAACTCGAGCATCGCGTCGTGATCGCTCCGGATCTCGCGAATATACTGAAAGCTCGGCTGCTTAAATACGAGAAATGCGGCTGAAAGATACTTCTTGGTGATCTCTTTCCCGACCTGGGGAGCGTGAACAACCGGCGAATGAAACACGACCTCCTCGGCAAGCAGCGCATCGAGCCCGGCTGCGTCGCCGGTTTCTATCAGCCTGTGCCATATGTCGATCGGATGGGCGTTCAAGTTTCGTGTTTCAGGGTTCATATGTCGTAAATCGTAAACAGTAAATCGTGAATGGTGAATCGTGAATCGTGAGTCGTTAATCGTAAATCGTGAATAGTTAATGGTGTTTTGGTGGGAAGAATGAACCGCGGAGGCGCTAAGCCGCAAAGAAATAACTGGATCGTTCAAACCGGTGCCTCAATAATCTTCGCGCCTCTGTGCCTCTGCGGTAAACACCTCTTTCGGTTCACGATTCACGATTCACCATTCACGATTTACCATTCACGATTGACGATTCACTATTTACGATTCACATCAAGTACCTCAGCACCACCCATGGGACGAAATTGAACACCAGCACAAGGATCTTGAAGTTGGCCAGGTACTGAAAATACTCGCGGTGCAGGTTCTCATCGCTTATTCCGAACAGCTTGGCGTGGACGTTCGTCACCAGCTCCTTGAATACTACGAGCGAGATCGTGGCAACGATCAGAAGCGAGAAATTGATCAGCGTGCACCAGCCCAGGAATGTCGTAAGAGTTTCAATGTTCATTGTCTTGTCCCCTGTTCATCGGACCGCGGGCATCCCTGCCCGCTTGTTTCTTACGAACGAATCTGCGATAGCTCGTGTGAACAGCCCGACTTCTGTCTTCTTTGCGGCCCTTTGCGACTTGGCGCCTTTGCGAGAGCAACTCCTTGCAGGCGCTCGATCGACCGCGAGAGATCAACCGCCAAGGACGCAGAGGAATTCGCAAAGGACACCATGGATAGAGTGTCTCCTGACTTCTGTCCCTTGCATCCTGTCTTCTTTGCGGCCCTTTGCGGCCTGGCGCCTTTGCGAGAGCAACTCCCTGCAGGCGTTCGATCAACAGAAAGACATTAACCGCAACCGGCACGAACGATAGATTTTACAGACCTTCCGCTCCTATGGAGCTAAAAACGTTTGGCCCCCACGCAAGCTAGTAACATTAGGCGCCGATGGCGCTACCGAAACCTCTGCCGCTAATGCAGCTGGGGTTCGTGAGACGGCATTACCCACGCTGCGCCCTAAACCCGCAGATGAAGCAGCGGGCTACTATCGGATAGATAGTTAGCTGATTGACGCAACGGACTCAATCGACTGAAAAGACTCAACCGACTCATCCCGCCCGAGACCCGTTCGGCACCTCCCTCTCCGGCATCGCAAGCGCGGGCAGGATTCCGTCGGCATAGCCTATGTCGAACAGCATTCCTTCAGACATCTCGCCCATCATCTTCTTAGGTTCGAGGTTAACAACGAACAGCGCCTGCTTGCCCTCGATCTCGGTCGGATCCTCACGCTCGCCTTTCATCCCCGAGAGTATATTCCTCTGAAAGGACCCGAAATCGACCGTCAGCCGCATAAGGCTCTTTGATCCCTCAACATCCTCGATCTTGAGGATCGTGCCCACGCGCACGTCGATCTTTTCCAGATCGCCAAATTCTATGTTCGGTTTTACTTCAGCTGGTTCCATAAAGTCTGTGCTGGGCGTCACTTCATCAAGGCGCCTTTGTTTGAAATTATCGTCTCGATCTCTGCTGTATTGAGTCCAAGCTTGTCGCGCAGGGTCTCAAGGTAATGCCCAGCCGCGAACGAAGGATGATCTGTTCCGAAAACGATCCGCTCAAGTCCAAGATCTCTCAAGTCGTTTGTCAGTAACGCTAGCTGTTCTTCCGAAGGGGGTTCCACTCCGTCAGATTCCAAGAGCAGGACAACGGCACTGATCTCGAAATTGATATTCATCGTGGAGAACGACTTGTCTTTAGCAATTCGATCGACGAAAGCTCGAAGTATTTTTCGGCCCCTTTCGGAATAGCCTCCCGAACCACCGAGGTGCGCGATGTAGACCTCAAGATCCGGAAACGCCGCAAGTAGGTTTGCGAACGCCTCCGCCATTTCCGAAGGCCCCATCGGATCGTAGGCGTTGAGATGGATCATTAGAGGGACCCTATCGCGCTCGGCCCACCCAAAGATCTTCCGAAGTCCCGAAATGTGCCCGTTGTCCCCAAGCTCGACGCCGGAGTTTAGGAGGTGCAGTTTTACTCCCTTCATTCCCTTCTTCCGCGAGCAGCGTTCTAGCTCCTCAAATGCGTACTCTTTCTGAGGGTTTACGGAACAGAATCCGATCAGCTTTTCAGAATTCGAAGCCACGACGTTTGCGATAAAGTCGTTCTCCCGTCTGACCGATTCCAGTTCTTTCTTGGGACCAAACTTGAGCTCGGCAAACCAATCGGAGCCGTACAGGTAAGCCATCGAAAGCACAAAAGCCTTCTTGACCCGACCTTCGGCAACATCCTTAGGTACCGCCGAATAGAACTCGTCCGGCCTTGAAAACGGAACACCGAGCGATTTCCAGTCCTTGACCAGATCGGGACTGAGCAAATGTACGTGGTGGTCAAAAAGAGTCGGCTCGGACCGTGAGACCGACGGGCCCGAACTTGTCATTGCCGCAACCGCAGAGAAAGCGAACAGGACGGCAAGCAACCTCAATACCGATGTACGAAACGTCTTCATCACTGTACTTTTTGAAGGTCAATACGCGAGCCGACCACGGCTTCAAACTCTGTCGGTTCATCCGGTGTGAAGCCTACCGCGTCGAGCTTCGTCGTAAATCCGAACGCGCCCTCGGCTTCGATCTCTTCGTTCAGAACGATCCAGTGCGAAGCTTCCCCAAAGATCGCAGCGGACACAGCTTTGCCGTCTTCAGGTTTTGAATGCGCGATGCATTTGACTATCGCCAACGGGATACTGAAATCGTAGAGGAGACCCGATTTAAAGGCGATCGATTGATCATCCACAAGCACGTGCCGAAGTACGCTCGCCCGAAAGTGGCCGAGAAGCCAGATGCCGCCGTAGATCGAAAGCGCGGTTATGATCCACGCCGCCGTGGGGCTCCACATCGACACTACGACGTGCAGCACCACCGTCTCGACAACGAGCGCGAACAATAGTATCAAAGCGATCCCCACCAGCCCTGATCGCCTGTGATACGAGAAAGCCTTTGCGCTTTCCGGTGTCCGTCCCTTCGTAAACCAGGAAATGATCGCGTAGTAGAGCGCAGCGATCTCGGTCCCTGCGGCTATCCCAAGCCTACGGTTACCGATTGTATCGGCGGCGATGTTTCTAAGACTCGGGAGGGGATCTCCTGAATTGTTCTTAGGATCGCGAACGGCTTTAACGGCGTTTCTGCTGATCGTGAAGATTATGAACGCCTCGAAGGCGATAGCGCCTATCTCTGCAACATAAAGCGGTGCTCGGTGTTCCACAGGAAGGATGAAATATGCTGCAAGCCAACCCGCTCCGACGATCGGCCCTAACGCAAGAAGCGACATCGAATTCCGGCGGATAACGAGAAAGTAGAAGGCCAAAGGGACCGTGATCAGAAGATCGAAAGCGATCGCGGCCGCAAGCAGGTTCGGCGAATCAACACCCGCGATCCATCCGGATGTAACTATTGCGACGCTGAATATGGCCGCGGCAAGCACGCCGAAAAGAAGCACTGAGAAGCGTCTGTCAGTAAGGATGTTCTGAATCAAGATCTACTCCGGTCCTTCATCTTCCTCTAGTCAATTTCAGCACAACACCCGCCAGGACCGACACCATTCCGCCGATCACGATGTACGTCCCCGCTCTTGAAAGACTCCCTTCCGTGCCTCGCATCAGAACGACACCCAAGGCGCCGGCGAGCGTCCCGCCGAGAAGTAGCCTGTCGTGAAGCTTGGGGACTATCATCGGCGGTACTTGCCCATCAGAGGCCTTCCGGGATTTACGCCTTCCACTGTCTTTCCGCCCTTTACGACAAAAGTGCCGTTAACAAGCACGTGCTCAACACCTTTCGAGAACGACAGGTCTTCTTCAAATGTCGCCGTGTCGATTATCGTTTCCGGATCGAATACCGTTATGTCCGCATCGGCGCCCACCTGTATTCGGCCCTTCAATTTCGCCGCGGGCGCGACCTTCTCAAGCCTCTGCGCCGGCATCAGCGTAATCTTCTTGATCGCTTCCTTTAAGGAAAGCACCTTCTGTTCACGAACGTATCTTCCGAGTACCCGCGAAAACGTACCGGCAGTCCGTGGATGGGCGCCGGGAGCGTACGGCATTCCGTCAGAAGCGATGATCGTGAACGGTGCCCGGATCCCGCGTTCGATCCAGTCGGGTTTCATCATATGGATGATCACGACGCCGCCTTTTTCTCGGTATGACTTGAAGGTCGCTTCCGTAAGTCGCTCGCCCGTGTCCTGCCACTGGAGATCGCCATAGCTTATCCCCATTCGTTGCTGCCAGCCTTCATCAAAAAGCGAAGATTCAAGGCTGGTCGAAGCAGCCGTGTAGGGGTAAAGCTCGGTGGTGATGTCCATACCTCTTTCCTGCGCCGCCTTTACAAGTGCAAGTGACACGTCGATCTCGCCAAGGGACATCGAGTTGAGGTGAACGATGTGGAGCGATGTGCCGTTGACGGCCGCATTCGCAATCGCTTCCTGGATCGCGGCTATGTTGATATCCCGGACGTGCGTAAAGATCACGGTGTCCATCTCGGCCGCGCATTTGTAGAGCTCGAATGATTCTGCCCGTGTTGCACCGGGGTAATACCCGATCGGCAGCCCGATCCCGAGCGCTCCTCCCTCAAGTTCGGTCCGGAGTCCCCGGCACATTCCCGGTATCTCGTCCGCGGCGAGCGATTCGTAGTTCAAACCCCTGCCTACGGCCGCAAGTATGCCCAGGCTTTCGCTTCCCCAGCCATCCTTCACAACGGCCTTTCGCAGATCGGCTGCCTGGGTGGCGTATTTCTTCATCGCCAGCCAGCGGGCTTCGCCGTGCGCAGCAGAAGCGCCGAAATTGATCAGCGACTTACCCCGTTTCGATTCGATCCACTCGCGTACGAAGGCATACCCGCCCTCCAGTTCGAGCGCTGTCGTAACTCCGTCGCGCGCCTGGTATTCGTGAGCCTGATTCGACATCCCGTGTACGTGCAGGTCAACAAAACCGGGAGAGACCACTAATCCCGATACGTCGACCTCCTGTTTTGCGAGAATATTCCCTTCCGATATTTCCACTATCCGGTCGCCGAGTATGCCCACGTTCCGGATCGCGTCGAGACCGGTCTCGGGATCGATCACGCGTCCGCCCTTGAGGACGATGTCGTAGGTTTGCTGACCTGCGACGGCAGTTTCCGGGAACGGACCGTTAAGGACAAGAACTATGAAACTTAAGAGAAAGAGAATGGTGCCGAAAGCCTCTCGACTGATTCGCATAAAGGTCTCCTTGTAGGTGATTCGGGATTTCGAGGGGATTATAACGCGAAAGGAGTCAGGAGTCAGGAGTCATAAGATCGTGTTCGGCTCTCGGCAGACTCGAGCTACCCCGAAGGGGTATCGGATGTTAGCCCGGGGCAAGCCGCAGGCGCAGACCCGGGTAAAGGCCTCCCACAAACCACGAGCTGTGTAGCGGCGGCATCGGAACCCGGAGCGCCAGCGACGGGCATAACAGGAGTCAGGAGTCACAAAGGACGTTATCGCGGCTCCGCCGCTTGGATGTGCGGTAAGCCTCCGGCTTACCGGCATGAAGGCTTCAAACAGTTCCGCGGAGGCTCAGCCTCCGCGGTGACTCGTGGGAAGCGCAAAGGAAAGGCAAGCCTTTCCGCACATCAAGGCTGCAGAGCCGCAGAATACAAAAAGATCGAACACCCGAATCAAATGGCTTCTCTTTGATCCCTGAACCGGAAACCTTGAACGCGGAACCCTGAACTCGGAAGAGGGCCGGTCACTACTGTTCCCGGTACCGATTGGGCCCGTCGCTACCGCTCCGAGTACTTATTCTTTGAACTTTGACCTTCTATCCGAGCGTCGCGTCCAGGAACATCATAAACACGAATCCGATGAGTAGGCTGAAGGTGGCGACATTCGCGAATCTCGAACGGTGCGTTTCCGGGATGATCTCGTGGCTGATGATGTAAAGCATCGCACCTGCGGCAAACGCAAGAGAGAACGGCAGGACAGGACCCGAGAACGAAACGGCGACGCTTCCGATCAACCCTCCGATCGGCTCGGCCAATCCGGTCAACGATCCGACAAGAAAAGACTTAACTCTCGAATAGCCAACGGCGAACATCGAAACCGACACCGCCAGGCCTTCTGGGATGTTCTGAATCCCGATGCCGGTCGCGAGCGTTGTACCGTTCGCTATGTCTCCGCCTGCAAACCCGACCCCGACAGCCATTCCCTCCGGAAAATTATGGATCGTGATCGCGATGATAAACAGCCATATCCGGCTCAAAGTCTCAGTGTCAGGTCCTTGTGTACCGAGCCGGAAGTGTTCGTGGGGCAGGACCTCGTTCATGAGTGAAAGGCCGACTGCCCCGGTTATCACACCGGCGATCACAAGTCCTACCGCGATATACGTGTTGTCGAAGAATTTCTCGCCGTACTCGATACCGGGGAGAATCAGGGAGAAGAACGAAGCAGCAAGCATAATGCCGGCAGCAAAACTCAGCAGCCCGTCCTCGAGCCTCTGCGAGAGGCGGCGGATAAAGAACACGCCGACCGCACCAATCGCTGTGAGCGCCCCGGCGATAAGACTTCCCAATACTCCAAGCCAGATTACATTCATTCAGAGATGATTTCCTTTGTCTCTACTTGTCGCTGCGCGTCCGGGCCTTCTTCGGAGGGTTCCGGAAAATCGTCCTCCCGATGCCGATGTTCCCATATCAAAGCACTTCTCAAGAAAACACCGTACGCCCGGAAGTATGCAATGAACAATCCGTGAAGACCATCCAGAAACCCGAGCTTCAGAAAATACGACTCAATGAAAGCTATCGGCGGCCGCACCAGAACGCTCCACCAACCTGCCCGTTCGCCCTGTTCGAACCTGAAATCAGCAGCCAGCGCGGCGTACTTGGCTACTACTTCGTGCTGGTCTCTCAGGCTGTTGTAAGTGTAGTGGAGAAGGTCTCCTTCAAGCGTGCCGATGTCGCCTTCTATGGTCACGCCTTCGTGGACGGGATTGTCCCTCCAGTTACTCGCTGATTTCCTGTACAAACGCAATACCCGGTTGGGATACCAGCCCGAGTGTTTGATCCATCGACCGAAATACTGTGCGCGGCGGGAAAATCGATAAGCGCTGGGCAAAACGTCCTCGCCCAATTCCTGCAATTTAAGGATCGACTGCCGCAGTTCGGGCGAGAGCCTCTCGTCCGCATCGAGCCAGAACACCCAGTCGTGCGAAGTTTTCGAATCAGCGAAAATGTGCTGTTGTCTGAAGTTCTCGAATCGGTTAAAGAAGACCTTGTCTGTAAATTCCCGCGCGATCTCTACGGTCCTGTCAGTTGAGAACGAGTCTACTATGACCAGTTCGTCTGCCCAGTCGACTGATCTGCACGCTTCCGCTATGTTGCTCTCTTCGTTGAAAACGATGATCTTGGCGGAGATCTTCATGGGAAATAAGTCAGAAGTCAGAAGTCAGAAGTCAGAAGTCAGAAGTCAGAAGTCAGAAGTCAGAAGTCAGAGAAAGATAGACTTCAATCAGTCAATGGTCAATGCCCAAGGGCATTGGTTAATGAGAACCTTCCACCACAAACTGCTCACCGCTTACTGCTCACCGCTCACTGCTCACTGCTCACTGCTCACTGCTTTGAACCTTGAACTTTGAACCCCAAGGCGGGCAAGCCCGCCGCCAATCCGCATACTGCTCGCCGCTCACTTCTCAAGCGCTTCCCTGTCCCAGTTCCCGAGATTTGCCGCGGCTTCGTAAGTACTCTGAAGAAACTCTATAAGCGCGGCCGATGGGTCTTCAGACCTCTGTACCGCTGAGTACGGAAGTACGAACTCGCCCAGTTCCTCAGCAAAGTACGCTTCATCCGGACCGACCGACGCTTCTCGAAAGCCCTCAGGTTCGGGATAGGCATACGAATAGAATGCGGCTTCGCCTAATCCGGGTCCCGCCCAAAAACCAGCGCTTGAAACCTCGTGCGAATACGCCTCTTCCATTACCCAATCGGCGCAATTAGGGACACCGCCCGGATGCTTCGGCGCCGTACGGCCTGAGAACCTTGTGACGGCGAGATCGAATGCGCCCCAAAAAAAATGCGAAGGGCTTACCTTACCTGTGAATCGCGAACGAAACTCGTTAAAGACCTGATCGACTTGCACAAGAGCCTGCCAGAATCGCTCGACAGGTTCTCGGTCATAGCTCTTGTGGACTTCGTCCTCCGGAAACGGGATGGCTTCCTCAACCTCGACCGGCCGGGCGAGTATCTCGGCCTTTATGTTCATATCGCGCAGAACACCTCTCATTCGCGCATAGAAATCCGCGACCGTCATCGGCTCGAGACTGAACCCGCTTTCCGCACCCTCTGAGTCCCTCATTTCTATCCGGTGCTCCCTGAAGTTAAAGTCGATCGAGAAAGTCCTTCCGTCGAGGGGCATCGCACCGGTTGTCAGCCCATTCGTGGTCACGTAAAGCGCGATACCCCACCATTGGTTTATCGGCGGCGCGTAAGCGAGTTTGATCTTCCCGACTATCTGCGACCACATATGCACCGTCGTGAGTGTGTCTTGCCAATCTTCGAGCGCCGGCAGCTCCGGCCAGGACTTCTTCATTTTGTTCCCTCTCGTCGAATCGAATTAGAACCACGGAGGCCACTGAGGTCACAGAGATGATTTAGCAATCTGACCAACCGGCCTGAAATTCTCTGTGAACTCTGTGTTCTCAGTGGTGAATAAGTGCCCGAATCAATTCAATCGCCACGAACCTGCTCAACGAATCACGGCTACGCTCTTTGCCTGCGCATAGACCTCTTTCCCGGGTTTCAGCCCAAGCACTTCAGCGGATCGGTTTGTCACCCGCGACAGAACGGGCGTCCCCCCGGCGTCGAGCCGGACCGTGACCTGCGAAGTTCCTGACGGAGCGATTTCAGTGACAACCGCCGAAAATATGTTCAGAATACTCGTATCCTTCTGCTTCTCAAGGGTCAGGCTAACATCTCTTGCCGCGAGGCGCAGTCTGACCCGCCTTCCGACTTCAATCGGTGCCCCGGGGACGATAAACTCTCCTCCCGAGAATTTTAGTAAGTTCAGGCCATAATCTTCGTCATAGCTCTCGACCGCGGTCTCGATTATCGCCTCCGCATCCTCCCTATGTGCCAGCGGATGGGCAAGATCAGTAAGCACTTCTGAAATCGGCCCCTCGCATTCGACCCTTCCTTCAGCCAGCACTATCAGGCGATCCGCGAGCCGAGCGACTTCGTCGGTGGAGTGACTGACATAGATAACGGGAATCTCCAGATCCCGATGAAGGTTGTCGAGATAGGGCAGAATCTCCCGTTTCCGACCTTCGTCTAGCGAAGAAAGCGGCTCATCCATCAGGAGGACACGGGGGTTCGCACCAACGGCCCGCGCAATCGCGACCCTTTGCATTTCACCTCCCGAGAGTTCCGATGGCGACCTGTCCAGAAGATGATCTATCCCGAGACTCTTTGCGGACTTCCGCACCGTCTGATCGACAAGCCTCAAGCCCCTTCGCTTGATCCCGTACGCGATGTTCTTCTCGACAGTTAGATGCGGAAACAGGCTCGGTTCCTGAAACACATATCCGATGCGGCGCTTGTGCGGCGGAACGAACACACCGTCGTCCTGCCACTCCTCGTCCCAGAACTTCAGAAAGCAGCCGTCGTGCCTTTCAAGTCCTGCCACTGTCCGCAGGAAGGTGGTCTTGCCGGAACCTGACGGACCAAACAGCGCCGTCACGCCCTTCGAAGGGATCCTGACATCCGTCTCGAGGACAAAATCGCCCTTCGCAATGTTGAAGCTGGCTTCGATCATTTGAGGCGGATGGGCCTGAACCGACGGTTCAATCCATAAACAACTGTCAGGATTATGAAGGAGATCACCATCAGCGACCCTGCGAGCCAATGTGCCTGCGCGTACTCAAGGGATTCAACGTGATCATAGATGGCGATCGAAACGACTCTTGTACTACCCGGGATATTGCCTCCGATCATCAGCACGACACCGAACTCGCCGATCGTGTGCGCAAAACCCAGCACCGCCGCAGTCAGAAAACCCGGCCAGGCGATAGGAACCGCGACGGAGAAGAACCTGTCAGCCGGAGATGCTCCCAGCGTAGCAGCCACCTCCAATGGCCGAGACCCGATCGCTTCAAATGCTCCCTGTAGCGGCTGAACGACAAACGGAAGCGAGTAGATGACCGAGCCGATCACAAGACCTGTGAACGTGAATGCAGGAGATGCAAGGCCTGCCGATTCGAACAAGAATCCGATCGGACCATTCGGCCCCAGGGCTATCAAGAGGTAGAAGCCGAGTACGGTCGGCGGCAGTACGAGGGGCATTGCCACGACGGCTTCCGGAATGAACTTGAACCGCCATCCCGTTCTTGCCAACCACCACGCCAGCGGCGTTCCTAGAACCAAAAGAACCGCGGTTGTAACCGCGGCAAGTTTGAACGTGATCAGGAATGCGCTGATGGCTGCTTCGTCGAAGATCATCTTGTATCGTAGCCGTAGCTCCTTATAACTTCCTTCGCACGTTCGCTTCGAAGGAAATCCCGGAATTCGATCGCGCCCTCATCTTCCGACAAGAACACGGCCTGTTGCTCGATAGGAGTATAGAGTTCCTGAGGCACTAGCCAAAACGAACCGCCCTTCCCTTTGACCTGTGATAGCGAGACAAAGCCGATGTCGGCATTGCCTGTAGAGACGAACTGAAAAGTCTGTCCGACATTTTCGCCCCTTACAATTCTTCCTTTCACTTTGTCCCAAATTTCCATTTTCCGAAGAACCTCTTCGGCGGCCTTGCCATATGGCGCAAGTTTCGGATTTGCGATCGCCAGCTTGTTGAATTCGCCGTTCAGAACCGTACCGAGATCATCGACCATTCCCTTCTTCGGGCTCCATAGCACGAGTTTTCCGACGGCGTATGTAAATCTCGTACCCGAGGCCGCCGGCATTGCCGACTCTAGTTTCTCAGCCCTTTCGGAATCAGCTGAAAGGAACACTGCAAAGGGAGCTCCGTTCTCGATCTGGGCGTAGAGACTACCTGTCGAACCCGTCGTCAGCGTGACATTCCGGCCGGTTTCTTCCTGAAAGATCCTTACAAGCTCGGCCGCCGGCTGTTTGAAGTTCGCCGCCGCCGCAATTCTGATCTCACGCGAGTCACCGTCCTGCAAACACGCCGAACCGATCGCGAATAGAGTGGATAGAAACACAACGACCGCTCCGAGCCGAATCTGATCTCCGTGCTTCCTCCGTGTGTCTCTGTGGTTCAAAAAGAGTTCTTAGTAAATCGCCTTTCTCGAAGGGTTTCGACTTGAGCGTCAATCCGCTTCCTGACCTTCAGCCACCTGCTGGTCCTCGTCGGGCGGTCCTATGAAGTTATATATCAGAGCTCCTATCGCCGCGCCGACAATTGGCGCGATCCAGAAAAGCCACAGCTGCTCGATAGCCCAGCCACCCTGAAAGATCGCTACTCCGGTGCTTCTGGCTGGGTTCACGGAGGTGTTCGTGACCGGAATGCTGATCAGATGGATAAGCGTAAGACACAACCCGATCGCGACCGGAGCTCCCACGGGATGAGACCGTTTGTCGGTCGAACCGAGGATAACGACGAGAAATATCGCAGTCATCACGATCTCTGTGATCAAGGCCGCTGTCAGGCTATATCCTCCGGGCGAATGCTCACCAAATCCGTTCGAGGCGAATCCCGATGCTGCAACATCAAATCCGGCTTTGCCGCTGGCGATAAGGAACAACACCCCTCCGGCGATCAAGCCGCCGAGTACCTGGGCAACGATGTAGGGAGCAAGTTCTTTTGCATCAAACCTTCCTCCCGCCCACAACCCGACTGAGACAGCAGGATTCAGATGACACCCTGAGATATGTCCGATCGCGTAAGCCATCGTCAGGACCGTCAATCCAAATGCGAGGGACACTCCCAGGAGCCCGATTCCGACTTCAGGAAAGGCAGCCGCCAGTACAGCGCTACCGCATCCGCCCAGGACCAGCCAGAACGTTCCCACCAACTCAGCGACGTACTTCTTCATCAGCCCCTCCTTCAAATCGGTGAACTTGGCAGGGTCTTAGTGAACCGCGATGCCAAAACCAGTCTGTAAGGTCTAAGTGAGCCCAATGATGCCACAGGCGCGGTGGAAAGGGCTAGGGAATCTCTGAGTACTGAGGACTGAGGACTGAGGACTGAGTACTGAGGACTGAGGACTGAGTACTGAGGACTGAGGACTGAGTACTGAGGACTGAGTACTGAGTACTGAGTACTGAGTACTGAGTACTGAGTACTGAGTACTGAGTACTGAGTACTGAGTACTGAGTACTGAGGACGATCGCTGGACTTTGACTCGAAGTCAAACTTTTCTCTCAGTCCTCAGTACTTTTCTCTCAGTCCTTCTTCTCGTCCTCAGTCCTTTCATCTCTGTACTTCTTATCCCACCGTCGTGTCGATATCGACCTTGATGTGGCGCCATTTGCCCTGGTTGAACTTGTAAACGCTGAGGCCTGCTCGTGCTGCGTGACCGGCTAGTATCGCGATCCAGATGTGGATCGGCTCAAGCCCGATCGTCTGCTGAAGGACTAAACAAATGCCGAGCGGAATGATGACCTGCGAAATTATCGAAATATATAAAGGGCTTTTCGTGTCTCCGGTGCCCTGCAAGCCGCCTGTGTAGGTCAATGCGACAGTTACAAGCAGACCCGAAATGCTTAGCACTCTGAGAAGCTGGACTCCTATCCCGACAACGACAGGCTCGGTCATACCGAAGATGGCCAGCATCTGCTCCGGAATGAACATGAAGAACAATCCGACAAATGCTGCGACCAACAGACCGAATTTAGAAGCCGTCCTTACTGCGGCGCTCGCCCGGTCCGGATTTTGTGCGCCGAGGTTCTGACCCGCGACGGCCGCCGCGGCCCCCATCAGCCCGACCGAAGTCCACGTGATCAACGAGAACAGCTGAGTATAAGAAACCGCAAACGCTGCCTGGGCGGCCGCACTCTGCGCAAGGGACCCTACGAAAGCGAGAAGAAGGACACCGCCGATGTTCATCGCGATGCCTTGTATTCCGGCAGGGAGCCCGAACTTGAACAACTTCCGGATCACCCTCCAGTCAGGTGCATAACTCCCTTTCTGTTTGATGGAAACGACCCAGTTGCCTGACCACAAGCTGTAAAGCGCATAGATCCCGATTATTCCAGAAGCAAGGCAGGTCCCCATCGCGGCACCCATCGTTCCGAACGATGGAATCGGCCCGAGTCCGCCGATCAGGACGATGTTGAACAAAAGGTTCATCACCGTCATGGCGATTCCGAGAATCATCGGCGTCTTTGCGTCGCCCGCCGAGCGAAGCGCGCCGCTAAGCATAAAGAAGATCATCATTCCCGTGCTAAACAGGAACATGATGCGAAGGTAAGGAAGGGCTTCCTGCTGAACACCAGGAGCGGCATTTACCAGATCCAGAAGATAAGGGGAAGCGAAGTACCCGACCGGTGCGATCACACCAAGTGCGATGAATATGGCGGTAAGGAATGCCTGATAGACGGTCCGGTCGACCTTTTCCTCTTCTCCTGCGCCGGCGAAGCGGGCGACCAGAATGCTCATTCCTGTGAAGATGGAAGAGACGAAAACGACGACTACGAGAAAGATCTGCCAACTGACGCCGATCGCGGCGTTTCCGAGGTACCCGACGACGTTTCCGACCATCGCATGATCGACCATTCCCTGAATGCCGCCGAAGATGTTCGTCAGCATTGTCGGCCAGGCGAGTTTCCACACAGCCCGCCCCAGAGGCCCCTCGACGATCGAACGGTCAAATCGCTTCTTCGCGGGTTTTTCTTCGGCAACCGGGATCTCGCCGGACAGATTTGCCGCTTCAGCGGCGGGAGAGTCACTCATAACGATGCGCCCTTATATATCGAATGCGTAAGTATATATTCCCGAAGATGATTTACGAATGAGTGAGTGACGAACGGCGGGATGTTGGTTCCGGGTTCCAAGTTTCAGGTTTCAAGTGCGATCAGAGCGCACGCGTCCCGCGTGCAATGAACGAAGCGAATTCTTTCCAGATTACTGCAGCCTTCAGGCTGACCCACGGATAAAGCGAAGTGATCATTGCGCGGCGGCGTGATTCCTTTCATTCGGCCTCTTGCTTACCGCGTTACGTCGTACGTGATCTGCACCATCCCGCTTGGATATTCCTTAAAATGAGCCAGCTCAAGGCGTATGTCATTGGGGACTTTACCAAATAGTGAGATTCCTTCCCCGATCAGGACCGGGATCAGCGAAACTGTGATGTGATCTATGAGTCCTTCATTCAGAAAGCTCTGGACGGTCATCGCGCCGTCCACATAAACGTGCTCAAATCCTCTTTTCTCCAGCGATCTAAAGACCTCTGAAGGGGTGCCTGAAACAGGGGCTACAACAGAACCCTCGGGTTTGCCCGCAAGTTCCGACGAAGTGTATACAAACACCGGCTTGTCACCGTAAAACCACTGCTCCATGGGAAGCACTACCTCGAAAGTCTTGCGTCCCATCAGAAGAGCATCCACGGTCGCGAAAAACTCTTCGAAACCGTGCGGCTCGTCGCCTGCGGCTGAGAGAAAATCAAAGGATCCGTCCGGCCGGGCAATGAACCCGTCAGCGCTTGCGCCTACGAATACGGAAGTCTTCATCGGTATCAGGTATCAGGTATCAGGTATCAGGTATCAGGTATCAGGTATCAGGTATCAGGAGGGATGAGACTACGGATGGTCAACAGTGTCAACTGTGTACAGTCTCCTGTCTCCTGTCTCCTGTCTCCTGTCTCCTGTCTCCTGTCTCTTGTCTCCTATCTCCTGTCTCCTGTCTCCTGTCTCTTGTCTCCTATCTCCTGTCTCCTGTCTCCTGTCTTCTGTCTTCTGTCGCCGCTTCGCGGCTAAGAAAAGTGGTGGGCCCTCGTACCCCGCACTGCGCCTACGGCTTGT
The DNA here is from genome assembly GCA_003385635.1 of Acidobacteriota bacterium. Taxonomy (GTDB): domain Bacteria; phylum Acidobacteriota; class Blastocatellia; order Pyrinomonadales; family Pyrinomonadaceae; genus Aridibacter. The sequence continues at coordinate 2,683,150 of QQUY01000001.1, forward strand.
GCGGGGCTAATATATATCCGTCCCTACGGGACCCGGCCCGAGCAGCCAGACTTCAGAGTCTCCGGCGACGAACCGAATGGTTTTCGGTTTTCGGTTTTCGGTCTTCAGTTTCTGTCGCCGGTTCGTGGGCGCGTTACCAATCACCTTCAATAGCCCGCTGCACTTAGAACTCATCTCTCAGTACTCAGTACTCAGTCCTTAATCCGCGAGGACCTGCGAGATCGTGTCCTTCTTGGGGAAACCGTGTTTCTTGTTGTAGTCGGCAAGAGAGAGTTGCGGATCACGCCAGGCATCGAGATGGCCTACCTGGTGTACGCATTGGATGGTGCAGTTGGGGGCGCACCATTTCTCGGTGTGATACTCGCGGTGCATATCTTCGCGGGTATATTCGAGCAGAGGCGTTCCGGGCGTACCTCTTTGTTGGGAGCACCAGTGGACCAGCCCGTCTTCGCAAATGTAAAGATAGCGCGCACCCGAGCGGCATCGCCACTCGTAAGTTTCGCCGTCGGCGAGCTTGTCCTGAAACCAGTTCCAGCGGGCGTATGAACGCGTTCCGAGGCTCTTCACTTCCTTGTAGATCGCTTTCTCTTTATCTCCAAGGGGCTTCAACAAACCGTCGCCGTCGTGGATCACGCCGACGGTCGAAGAGAATCCGAGCTCCTGCGCACGCTTTGCGATCGTGAGAGCGTCTTCTGGATTTTCAACACCGCTCCCAAGCACCGAGTTGATGTTGACCTTAAACTTTGCGTGATTCTTAAGGTTGACAAGCTTGGCATCGAGTACCTTCAGGCTTTTCTTCGAGACCTCGTCAGGGATGACGTTGTCGATCGAGATCTGGAGATAATCGAGTCCGGACTCGTTGAGCCTTTCGATCTTCTTCGGCTGAAAGTAATATCCGTTGGATATAAGACCGGCGATCATACCGTGATGCCGGATCCGGTCGATGATCTCGTAGATCTCGGGGTGCATCATCGGCTCGCCGCCGGAGATCGTCACTACCGAAGTTCCGAATTCAGCGAGCCTGTCGATCCTTTCGAGCATTGTGCCGATCGGCACAGGATCGCTGGTCTTGTCATACTCGTTGCAATAGGTACACGAGAGGTTACATCGCCGCATAGGGACGATGTGAACAAGCACAGGATGCCTGGTCGACGCGAATGCGCGGACCGTGTGCTTTACTCCTCTTGTGAACCGGCTGAAGCCGCTTGCTTTCGGCATTTACTGTTCGTAGCCCTGCTTCCGATCAAGTTTCAAACCCTTGATTATAGGGGTTCGAAAATACGTTTTCAAACCATTGAAAAAGCCCCGGATCCGCGTCCGGGGCTCAAATACTTCACGTGTGAGCGAACTAACCCTTGATGATCTTCACGCCCTTAGGGAGATCCACCTTGAACCGGTCCGCGTGCAGTCTGATCTCGTTCTTCTTGAGACTTGAAAGCCGGATCGTCATTAGATCGCCGTTCGTTTCCGTGATCTCCGCCTGAAGAGGCATTCCCTCTTGGTCGATCCAGACCTCGGCAAACTTGTAAGACTGTTTCTTCTTCGGGGTCATCTTCAGATGCCAGACACCGGTTCCGTCGAGCTTAACCACGCCAAGATACTGAACCTCGTAGTTCGCCTTCAAGTCTTTCTTGGACATGCTCATAAATGCGAGCGCGTTGCTCGCCTGTGGATTCTTCGAACCCTCGGTCTTGCCTCTGATCGCCTGCTTCAGACCCGGTGTGTAGAGCGTGTACTCGCCATTAATCACGGACAAGACTTCGTTCGAGTCATCCCAGTTGATCCGGACGGCGATGTCACGTCCGCCCTTGTTTGCATAGAAGATCTCGCCTGCGCGCGTCGTCTTGAGATTAAGCTGGGAATTGACGCGCGCCTCTTTGATCTTGCCGGTCAGGGTCTGCAGCCAGTTCTTATGCTCCTCCATCTTGTTGAGGATCGTGTTCAGCTGGCCCTGAGCCTGCACCTGCACTGCCGAGAAACCGCCAAATGCGAGAGCGATCACGACTGAAAATAAAAGCGCTCTAAAAGTCTTCCTCATAATAATAGCTCCGGATACACTTAACATTCGCCGTTCAGACGAACAGATAGATTTATCATCCGGAAATCGGCTAGTCAACGCCCGGATGATGCTCAAACGATCTGTTTTTCAACGGAAGAGTGAGACGTCAGTCTCTTGTAACGGGCGCTTGGACGGCCTGGCTCGGAGAATCGGTTGCCCTCAGTTCTCCATTGTCGAACCAGGCTTTCGGAGAAAGGAATATGAATGCGACGATCAAAAGGCAGAACAGGTCGTACTGCCAGGTGCCTCGCTGGTGATCCCAAAAGATTATTCGTTTCATAAGAGAAAGTACTGAGAAATGAGAGATGAGTACTGCGTTGTTATTTCGCGACGCAACAGATTCAACAGACTTAATCGACTGAAGAGACTTCATTCTCAATAATAACCGAAGTCGATTCCTCTTCCGGCGGCACGATATGGCCGTCCCGCATATAGATCGTGCGGCCGCAATGCCTGGCCGCTTCGGGATTATGAGTGATCATTATGATGGTCTGCCCGTACCGCTGATTCAACTCGGCAAACATATCGAGAACGATGTCGGAATTCTCTGAATCGAGATTTCCCGTAGGTTCGTCGGCGAGTATTATGGCCGGGCTGTTTACGACAGCGCGGGCGAGCGCCACTCTTTGCTGTTCGCCGCCGGAAAGCTCGAGCGGCTTATTGTTCATCTTGTTTTCAAGCTTTAGAAGCCTAAGGATCTCGCGCCTCTTTTCAGCACTGCCCTTGCCATTTCCCTGGTGGATCCGCTCAGCGAGCTTCAGATTGCCCTCAGCTGTAAGCGTCGGGAACAGGTTAAACCTTTGAAAGACAAATCCGATCTTGCGCCGCCTTATATCGGTCCGTTTTGCGTCAGAGATGTTCGAGATGTCCTCGCCGTCGATGAGTATCCGCCCGCTGGTCGGAGATAGGAGTCCTCCCAACAGATGCAGCAAGGTAGACTTGCCGCAGCCGGACTGGCCCATGATCGCGACAAACTCGCCCTTGTCGACCGCAAGCGAAACGCCCCGAAGGGCGTGCGTTTCCACTTTACCGGTCTTGTAGATCTTTACGAGATCTTCTGTTTCGAGGATAGGATTCATACAACTGTCATGTATCAGGGATCAAGTATCAAGTGCACTTTGCCGCAGAGACCTGTTACACGATCCCTGATAACTGAAACATGATCACTGTCGTCCCGTTCTCTCAGCCCCCGTTCCGCCCGTTCCCGCAGTGTTTGCTTCTCGTAATTCTTTATCGAGGTCCAACACCTCAAGGCCCCAAACGTTCTCAAGAGTGAATGCTTTCGTTGGAAACTCGTTCCCGATGATCACTTTCTTGGGCGTCTGATACGTCAACCGCATCTTGTATTTCTCTTTCGGCCTCGTAAGCTCGACCTGCAGGGGAAGCACGAAAGTGCCCGATTCGGTCAGCGCGCCTTCGGCACCGTAAATGATGTCCGACTCGATCTCTCCGGAACCGTCAAAGATCTGAAGCCTTGCCAGCCGGACGCCGCCGACCCTGTCGAACCAGAACCTGCGCTTGATGCTTAGCGAATTGTCGTCGCCTCTCTGGTACTCGTCGTAAAGATAATAGCCTCTCAGCACCCATCTCAAAGGCGACTTTTTCTTGGCGTTGATGTCGAACTCTTCCTGAAGAATGGTACTGAGCGTGTAGAAGTAACTCGAGGTGTCGACAGGTCGTACAAGCATTGCCTCCGTGAAATGCTGAGGACGGAGGTTCGAGAACGCATTTACGTTCTTCTTCATTTCGGAACTACCGTTGCTAAGGTCGTCGACCTGCTCCTGTAGTGCCGAATAATCCGCCGAATTGGATCCGATCACGAATTTCTTGTACTTGCCGCTTCCGCCGTCCTGAAGCACCGCGACCTGGAACGATTTACCGTCCGAAGCCATCTGCGCGACGTCCGTACCGACGATCGGCACTTCCACCTTCAGCCGTATGTTCGAAGGCCTCTGGACTGTGATCTCGCCTCCTGCGGTTTTGTACTTCTCTGCGATTCCGAGCTCGGCAAACGAATTGTCCTCGAACTTCAGGTAGACCTTGGCATGCATCGAATCGACCTTTGAGATGTTGTCGATCTGCGAGACAAGCTCTGCCTCGGTCGCGTCTGCCGACTCAAGAAGCGTCGCTTGTTCGATCTTGTCTTTGGGACTGATACAACCGGCGAGAAATACCGCCGCCGCGGCCAGAAGCAGTGCGAAGTGTCCCTTGCGGAAACTGTTGATGAACATCAGCCGCGTGTGATGTTGTTCCCTTTCCGCTTGTTGTACTGAAATTCCTATCACTATCACTTACCAATGTGCCGCAATGGCTATAAATCAAAACGCAAATCTTACCACGAACCCGAAGCAGCAGGCTAACCGTGCTTCCATCCGATATATACGGAAAAACGCGGCACGACCGGCCGATGCCGCATCGCGCCGCGCCATCTGATTGAAGTCACTCAAAAGCCTATTACTGAACGCGTCAAATAATCCTGCATCGTGTAAGCGAACATTATCGCCATCCAGAAAAATCCTGACACGACCGCAAGCCAGATAAGCCGCGACTGCCACCTGACGTGCATAAAGAACAGGACTACCGCTGTCATCTTCACGAATGCAATGGCAAGCGCCACCAGCGTATTTGTCCCCGGAAAGAACATCCCGTCAAGGTCCTGCAGCGCTACGACATACGTGACGATCGTCGCGATGAAAAGGAACGCAAAAACGGCGAGATAGCCGGGAATGCCTATGTGTTGTTCTTCACTCATATGTTAATGTCCTCCCGCCAGGAAGTGCCTGCCCAGCAAGTACAAGAGCGGGAACAGGAAGATCCATACGATGTCGACGAAGTGCCAGTAGAGACCGGATATCTCGACCGGGGAGTAATACTCGGCCGAAAAAGTGAACTTCCAGGCCTTGTACAGCAGCCACAGCATTATTCCGAGACCTACGATCATGTGCAGAGCGTGAAGACCGGTCATTACAAAATAGATCCAGAAGAAGATCTGCACCTTGTCTGTAAACTTGTCCCGATCGAACTCTCCGCGGTTATTGAAGTACCCGACCTTTTCCGTTTCCGTAAGGAAGCCTTCTTCCTGGGCAAGTGTCACCAGCTCGACCTCCTTATCAGAGATCTGGAACTCTCCCCTTGGGTTGGGATGAGGATCCTTACCCGCTTCTGCTGCCTCGACCCGCGTCTCAAATGGCAGGGTCAACGTCGCCGACTCGGAATGATCTTCCCCGTGCTCACCTTCAGGGACTACCATATTCCAGCCATCGACGGGGATGTGGCCGTGAGTGTATTTGTCCGTATACTCGATCGCCTTGACTCCAAGGAACACCGAGCCGAATACCATCGTCAGGACGATCATTATGACCTGCAGATTCCGGTTGCCCTTCTGCGCGTAATAGACGGACAGCGCCATCGTCAGGCTGCTTACGATCAGAACAAGCGTGTTCAGCCAGCCCCAGAATGCATCGAGGATGTTACTTCCCGCCGCAAACGCCATCGGGTACCTGGACCTGAACACGAGATACGCCGTGAACAGCCCGCCGAAGAACATTATTTCCTGCGCGAGGAAGGTCCACATCCCAATGGTCACGGAGTCCATCTGCTGCCCCATGTCGTCGAACTGGTGCTGCAGCCCCGGAGGATGCGAATGGTCGTCGTGATTGTCGTGTTGTGCCATGTCAGTCAGGGATCATTGATCAAGTGTCATGGATCAATGATCGATTAGCATTGCATTCTCAAACGTTCCAAGTTTCGCGTTCCGGGTTCCGAGTTTCACGTTCCAAATTCCAGGTCCCAAATTCCGGGTTCAATGAATAACGTTCCAATCGATCTCTGGTCCTTGATCTATGATCGTTGGTCCCTGATCCTTGATACCTGAAACCTGATCCTTGAAACCTGTTAAGCTGTTGGCGAAACTCTCGATTCCCTTCTCGCCTTATCGATATCAAGCCCGCTTTCTTCCCCGAAACTGTAGGCTTCCCAAGTGATCACCGGAGTTTCTTCGAAATTGAAGGTCGGCGGCGGAGAGGATGTTCTCCATTCCAGACCCGGGAGCAGCCAAGGGTTGTCTCCGGCCTTCTTGCCGTTGATCAGCGAAGCGACCAGGTAGATCACAGGCAGCACCATCCCGATCCCGAGCACGGAAGCTCCCGCGGTCGAGAAGATGTTGAGTACCTGGAACTCCTCAGGATACGCAGCATACCTTCGCGGCATTCCCTGATAACCAAGTATGAACTGCGGGAAGAACGTCAGGTTAAAGCCGATGAATACGAGCATTGCGGAGATCTTGCCCCAGAACTCGGAGTACATGCGGCCCGTCATTTTCGGCCACCAGTAGTGGATTCCGCCGAGATATCCGAGAACCGTGCCGCCCACCATTACATAGTGGAAATGGGCGACGATAAAGTAAGTGTCGGTCAGGTGAACCGTCAATCCGATAGAACCGAGAAAGAGTCCCGTAAGACCGCCGACGAGGAAGAGTCCGAGGAATCCGATCGCATAGAGCATCGGAGTGTCATAGGAAACAGAACCCTTGTACATCGTGGCGGTCCAGTTGAACATTTTGATCGCCGAAGGAACTGCGACCACCATCGTCAGGAACGAGAACACAAGTCCCGCGTAGATCGACTGCCCGCTGACGAACATGTGGTGTCCCCAGACAAGGAACCCGAACACCGCGATCGCAATACTAGAAAAGGCGATGAATTCGTAACCGAAGATCTTCTTCCGGGAAAAGCTCGACATCAGCTCGCTGATCACACCCATAGAAGGCAGGATCATGATGTAGACCGCCGGGTGCGAATAAAACCAGAAAAGGTGCTGGAAGAGGATCGGGTCTCCGCCTAGCGCCGGGTCGAAGATGCCCGTCTGCGTAAATCTCTCGACCGCCAGAAGAAGGATCGTGATAGCGACCACAGGGGTTCCCAGGATCATCACGAGACTGGTAGCGTAGTGCGCCCATACGAACAGAGGCAGCCTGAACCAGGTCATTCCCGGCGCCCTCATCGTGTGTGTCGTGACGATAAAGTTCAGTCCCGTGAGGATCGACGAGAACCCGTTTATAAAGACCCCCAACCCGACCGCCATCACATAACTGTTGGAAAACGTCGTGCTGTAAGGCGTATAGAAGGTCCAGCCCGTGTCTACGCCGCCCTGCAGAAGCGCATACATCGTAAACGCGCCTCCAACCCAGTAAATGTAAAGGCTGAGCAGGTTAATGCGCGGGAAGGCAAGGTCCTTTGCCCCGATCATTATCGGAAGCAGGAAGTTACCGAGTATTGCCGGGATGGCGGGTATCAGGAAGAAGAACACCATTATCACGCCGTGCCCGGTGAAGACCTTGTTGTAGGTCCCCGATTCTAGCAGGTCGCTGGCAGGTGTAAGGAGCTCAAGTCTTATTAACGAGGCATAGATGCCGCCGATGAAGAAGAATACCGAAACGCTGATCAGATACATGATCGCGATCCGCTTGTGGTCCTTCGTAAGCAGCCAGGATTTTATGCTGAATCCATTGGTCAGATAGTTGACCTTTTCTTCGCCTTGTCCTTCCCCTGTGTTGATCGAGTCTACGTTTTCCATAACTAATTGCTCGCATCCGCGGGCTCAGCCTGCGGAGTCATGGTTGCGGCGGGCGCCGAAGGCGCGGCCGTCGTGGCGCTTGCGTCGCCGCTTAGCGACTTGATATAAGCGACGAGAGCAACTAGCTGCTCTTCCGTCACCTGGCCCTTAAAGGTCGGCATTATCGGCTGATAACCTTCGACGACCTGTCCGGCCGGATTTAGGATCGAATTCCTAATGTATTCCTCGTCTGCGATGACGGTCTGGCCGCCAACCAGCTTCACTTCCTTTCCAAAGATCCCTTCAAGGACCGCTCCTCGCTGATTCTGGCCGCCTGCGTGGCAGGAAGCACATCCCAGCTTGTTCGTGAACAGGTCCTCGCCCTGCTGGACCGGAGTCTGATCAGAGAGGTTTCCGGCAAGCCAATTGTCAAAGTCCTTCTGCTCCATTACATAGACCCAGCCGCCCATTCCGGAGTGGTTGAGGCCGCAATATTCTGCGCAGAACAAACGGTACTTGCCGGGTTTCGTGGCTTCGAACCACATAGTCGTATAGCGGCCCGGAACCACATCAGCTTTGGTACGGAATGCCGGGATGAAGAAATCGTGAAGCACGTCTTCAGTGGTCATCGTCAGCTTGACCTTCCGGCCAACCGGGACGTGAAGCTCATTGATCTCACGCTGTCCGGTTCCGTGCTGGACCTTCCACATCCACTGCTTACCGACGACATAGATCTCCATCGTGTCTTCGGGGATCTTGTACTGGTTGTAATAAACGACCGCACCGCCAAGGAAGATCGTCATCGACACCACGAACGGAACGAACGACCAGAACAGCTCTAGCGGTATGGAACCGTGGATCTCAGGCGGCGTGGCGAACTTTTCTTTCTCCCGGTACTTGATAGCAAACCCTATTACTCCCGCGACCACGATCACACCAAAGAAAAGGCTGACCGCGATCAGGTAGAAATAAAGCGCGTCCACCTGCCACGCGAATGACGAGGCCTCTTCCGGAAACAGTGGAACCCACGTTAAATCTTGCATAATCTCTATGAGCCGGGTCTTCGAATCGCTGGCCCAGCTTTAGTTTGCGGGCTCTGGGCCCGTTCTAAAATCAACTCTCGGCCTTTTTCGCCTTTCCCCTTCTCCAGAAAACGAAGAACATCGTTCCGAGCCCCAGAAGCGTGGCCACGGCAAAGAGCCTCAGGATGCTGAGGATTGCAAAGCCGTACTTGCCCGTTGAGGGGTCGTAGTGAAAGCAATACAGATAGAGCTGTTCCGCGGGGTTACCTATCCGGTTCTCCGACGATTCCATGATCGAGAACTTCAGGTCGTTCGGAGAATAGTCGATGCCGTACAGATACCTGGAAAGCTTACCCTCGGGGGTCGCGACCATGATCCCGCCCGCGTGGGCGAACTGATTAGTACGCTCGTCGAACGTATAGTTGAATCCGACGGCTTCGGTGACCTTGTCGATCTCGGCCTGCTCGCCGGTCAGGAAATGCCATCCGTCCGCTGTTCCTTCGCGGTTGTATCTTTCGAGATAGCTTTTTTTCTTGTTCTTCGCGAGATCCGCCTTCCGGTTTTCTCTCGCGTCAAAGCTGATAGCCACCACGTCGAACTCATTGCCTGCGTTGAAGTTCACTCCCTTCAGTGAGCCAGTCAGGCCGTTCAGCACCTCGTTGCAAAGCATCGGGCATTCGTAGTAAACGAGCGCGATGATCACCGGTTTCTCGTTGTTGAAATACTTCCCAAGCTCAACCTCATTGCCGTTCTCGTCCTTGAACCTTGCCTCGAGCGGAAGCTGTGCACCAAGCTTTTGATCGATTCCGACGGTCTTCAGCTGGGCGGGCATACCATTCGAACTGGTCTGCCCCGGCTCATATTTACGCGGCGAATAAAGCGGCGAACTGTAATGCTCGGATTTTTGCGCCAGCACGGCTCCGCCAAACGAAGCCAAAATCAAAGAAAACAGAACGAGCTTCAGCGATACACTTCTTAGAACTGCCGAATCTCTTCTCATTTGATCACCAATAGAATTCAAACCTGTCACCAACTACCTGCGCACTTCCGAAGCCAGTCTGCCGGAGCTTGAAGAAGAATAGAAGGTACCGGCCTCTTGCATAGCCGCCTTGCTTTCCTCCTCTCCACGCGCCTTGATCAACCCGTTCGCAAGGACCTGCTTTTTCGCTTCGTCAATGGAAAGCGTTATCACGGTTCCGGTCCTCTCGTCCTTTTGGCCGTTCTCCCATTCTTCTTCCCAAATTTTCAGAAGTTCACGGTATTCGGCCTGGGGCTCTCTCAGCTGCAGATCGATACGGCCGTCGGGCGAGTCGACGCCAAAACCGGGGGCGGACTGGAGCCTGGGCTCCGGCGGAAGTCTTTCTTCAGCCGAAAGCGCCATCGGTAGCCGGTTCTCTTCATCCGCAGAATTCCATCGGTCCTCAAGAACCCAGTACTGGAGTATCCACATCAACCCGAACGTAATGACGATCAGCAGCGTCAGGCCGCCCGTGAAGTAGAGGATCAACTTGAGGTCGATCGTATTCTCTTCGTATCCCCTTTCTACGTCAGGTATCACATCGTTATGATCAGACATATCTATTCGCTCCGCGTCAGTTCCGCGGACCTCCGTCTAATGGCCCTTCCCGTGCTTGATGGCGTTCTTGAACATCGGATCGTTGAAAGGCACGATCGGCCTCTGTTTCAGCTCGCGAACAAACCACCAGAACCAAACACCGCCGATACCGATCGGCGCCACAACATCCCAGATCGAGAGCCTGAAAGGTACTTCGAGAAGATGCTGCGATACCTCACCGACCATCGGCGCAGGGCCGATGATGTAGAACATATCGAGCACCCTCATGAACAATATGAAGATCGCCAGGGCGGCAAGCCATTTCGCCTTCCGTTTGAAATCCTGCATAAGGAGGATCAGGAAGGGGAACGCGAAATGGAAGAAGATCAGCGTGAGACCGATACCGCCCCATACGCCTTTCGAACGGACGAGATAAAAAGGCGTTTCCTCGGTCAGGTTGCCGGACCAGATGATCAGGTATTGCGAGAAATTGAAGTAAGCCCACACCATCACCAGCGCAAGCATCAGTTTTCCGATATCGTGGAAATGGCGTTTTCCCAGCACCTCGTCCATCGGCGATCTGGTCGAAAGATGTGCGAGAATCGCCACCGAGAAACAGAAACAGCTGAGCGCCCATCCGGCCACGAACAGGAATCCCCAGATCGTCGAGAACCAGTGCGGCTCAAGCGTCATCGTCCAGTCGACCGAAAGGAAGGTGACTACCATAACGTAAAGGACGATTCCCGGACCGGACACCTTTGTCGCCATTCCAAGATACTCTGCCGCCTTCTCGGGCGTCTCTGCCTTGTCCTGTTGAAGTGACCAGCGGTTAAGGAACATCGACATCAGGAACAGGAGCACAAAGTAGACCGCCGCACGGACAATCCACCAGGTCGGCTCCATGTACCAGCCGCGCCATTCGATCGCATAATCAGTACCGGCAGCAGCGAGATTCGCCCAGTCATAAAGCGTATACAGGCCGAACACGATCGGGAGGAAAAGAACGGCCAGCAGCGGAATCGTTCGGGAACACGCCTCTGCGACCCTTCGGATCACGACGCCCCACGCCCCTCCGGTCACATACTGGAGAAGCAGGATGCCGAGCCCGCCGAATCCGATCCCCGCCCAGAAAATGAAACCCAAAAGCCATCCGCGCAATGCCGGTTCCGGCTGCAGGAACATCCCCGCAAGCGAAACGAGCACGCCTATTCCGCCGACGCCGAGCGCCGCAGTCTGCATGCGGTTTAGGGATTCAGGTGCTTGATAGGTGTCGCTCATTATTGGTCTCCACCTCCGTTGCCGGCCGTGTTCCCGGCCGTTCCGTTGGTGTTCGATTCTTCGTTAGCCGTGTTCGAATTTGTCGCGGGCCGTCCACCTTCGTTGCCGAAACCCTGCGGATTCTGGCTGGCCTGGAGCGCACGAATGTACGCAACGATCGCCCAGCGGTCTGCAACCGGGATCATCGATGCATAGCTGTTCATCTTGCCCCAGCCGTTCGTCATCACGTCAAAGAAGTGCCCTGCCGGAGCATTGCGAAGACGGTCGTCGTGATAGGTCGGCGGCTGAGGATAACCTCTGCGGACGACCATCCCGTCGCCGCTCCCTACCGGGCCGTGGCAGACCATGCAGAAGATCTTGTATCTTTCTTCTCCCCGGTCGAGAACCTCCTCCGTAACCGGCATCGGGATCTCTTCGATATCGTTCGGAAAGCTGGAAACGAGCGTGTTACCCGAGGCGTCAGTCGTGGTCTCGACCTGTATGTTCGGGTCGGCATTCTCTTTCTTTCCGGTGTAAAAGGCCTTGTCCTCTTTCAGCTGGCCGCGGGCGACGGTTCCTTCTGGAAGATCTCTCATCGCCTTGCCGTCGGCAAAGAAATCGCTTTCCTTGTACGGCTTAAGCCGCGGCTGGTCCTGCATGTCGTAACGGCACGCAGTACTCAGGGCAAAGGTAAAAAGCAAAAGGGCAAAAACTGTTACCTTTCTCATACTTTGGACTTGCTTGGAGTTATTCATCGACAATGAACACCTCCTGAGCGCCGAGGCTTTCCATAAAATCTTTCGTCTCGGGGAAATCGAACTTCGGGTCGGCGCTCTCGATCACAAGGAAAAACTTCTCTCTGCTCGCAAGGTTGAACCTTGGCACGTTGAAGACAGGGTGATAGGGCTTCGGAAGGCCGTTCAGCAAGAGCATTCCGAAAACAGCGGTAAAGGAAGCGAGCAGAATCGTCAGTTCGTAAGCCGGCGGAACAAAAGCCGGTAGGCTGAAGTGCGGCCGGCCGCCGACGATGATCGGGTAATCAATCACGTGCGTGTAGTACTGAAGCGCGAGACCGAGCAGCAATCCGGTGATCCCCCCGCCAAACACGAGATAGGAAAGTATCGAACGCTTAATGCCAAGCGCCTCGTCCATCTCGTGGATCGGGAAAGGCGAGTACGCATCGGTCTTCGTATAACCGGCATCGCGAACCTTTTCCGCCGCCGCCACGATCTCGGTGGTCGTATCGAATTCCGCCATCAAGCCGTAGATGTTGTTTTCCATAAGTCCTTGACCCGTCCGGCCTTAAGGCCGTCTACAACTAGCTTTGAACCACTCCTCCGCCGCCGTGAGAATGTCCGTGATCGTCGTCTCCGTGATGCTCAACCTTCGCCTGCGGAAGCAGTGTCCGGACCTCAAAGATCGAGATAACAGGCAGGAACCTCACGAACAGGAAGATAAGCGCGAAGAAAAAGCCGATCGTACCTATGTACATCGTCCAGTCGAAGATCGTCGGGGCGTACATTCCCCATGATGATGGCAGGAAGTCGCGCTGAAGGCTTGTGACGATGATCACGAACCTCTCCAGCCACATACCTACGCTGACAACGACAGAGATGACGAACAGCCAGAACGGGCTCTCGCGGAACCGCTTGAACCACAGGAACTGGATCGAGATGCCGTTACACAGGATCAGCAGCCAGTAAGACCACCAATACGGTCCCTCGAACATGCGGTTGTACATCATGTAGACCTCGTACTCCGCGGCGCTGTACCACGCGAAGAAGGCCTCCATCGCATATCCGTAGCAGACGATCAGACCCGTCGCCAGCATCACCTTGCCCATATAGATAAGGTGCCTGTCGGTGATCAAATCCTTCATGTTGTACCAGACCCTGAGCGGTATCGTCAGGATCAGCACCATCGCAAAACCGGCGAAGATGGCGCCCGCCACAAAGTAGGGCGGAAAGATCGTTGCGTGCCATCCGGGCAACTGGGCCACCGAGAAGTCGAGGGATACGATCGAGTGGACCGATAGCACCAGCGGCGTCGAAAGACCTGCCAGCAGAAGATACGCGATCTCATACCTGTGCCAGTGCCTGGCGGATCCCCTCCAGCCCCACGAAAGCAGTCCGTAAATGTATCTGAAGAACTTGTTCTTGGCCCTGTCCCTAAGCGTGGCGATATCCGGGATAAGCCCGACGTACCAGAACAGAAGCGAAACCGTCGCGTATGTCGAAACCGCGAAAACGTCCCACATAAGAGGGCTTCTGAACTGCGGCCACATACCCATCGTGTTCGGGTAAGGCAGCAGCCAGTAGGCGAGCCAGGGTCGGCCGGTATGCAGGATCGGGAACAATCCCGCACAGGCAACGGCAAAAAGCGTCATCGCCTCCGCGAAGCGGTTGATCGACGTCCTCCACTTCTGGTTCAGAAGCAGGAGGATCGCGGAAATGAGTGTGCCCGCGTGTCCAATACCGATCCACCAAACGAAGTTGATGATCGGAAATGCCCAGGCTACAGGCTGGTTGTTGGCAAAAACACCGACGCCGGTAGTTACAAGGTACAGCGTCGTGAGCAAGAGGAGCTGCGCGGTCAGAAACGCGATCGCGAACCCTATGAACCAGCCAAACGGGGTGCGCTTCTTCAGCGTTATGTCACTGATCTTGTCGGTGACCGTCCCGTAATCGTGATCGCCTTCCACCATCGGCGGGTCGATCTTTCTGACAATGTCGTTTACGTCCTGCATAGCTTTCGTGGCCGCATCGCGTTCCGGTCAGCCGAAACTAATGTGATTCGCCTTCGCCCTCCTTTTTCTTGGGCGCCACGTAATCCGGCATGGCCTTGTTCTGGTTCCTGAGGCCCGCCAAATAGGTAGTTCTAGGCTGGGTGTTCAGTTCGTAATTAAGAAGTCCGTAATTCCTGTGGTCCTTCTTGGTCTTTGCTATCTGGCTTTCCTTGTCGTGCTCGTTGCCGAAAACGATCGCGTCCGCAGGGCAAACCGCCTGACAAGCCGTGACGACCTCGCCGTCCCTGATCTCGCGCCCTTCTCTCTCGGCCTCGATCCTGGCGTGCGAGATGCGCTGGGTGCAGTAGGTGCATTTCTCCATCACACCGCGGCTGCGGATCGTGACCTCGGGGTTTCGCATCAGCTTCAAGGAAGGAGAATCCCAATCCTGGTAAAGGAAAAAGTTGAAACGGCGGACCTTGTAAGGGCAGTTGTTGGAGCAGTAGCGGGTTCCAACGCAACGGTTATAGACCATGTCGTTTAGGCCTTCCGCGCTGTGCACCGTGGCGTGTACCGGACAGACTACCTCGCACGGAGCCTGCTCACACTGCATACAAAGGACGGGCTGGAAGTAAGGGCCTTCCGGCTCATTGATGTCCGTGCCCTTGTAGTAGGCGTCGACGCGCATCCAGTGCATTTCGCGGCTGCGCTCGACCTGTTCCTTGCCGACGATCGGAATGTTGTTCTCCGACTGGCAGGCCACGACGCAGGCGTTACATCCGACGCACGAGTTGAGGTCGATCGTCATCGCCCACTTATTGTGCTTTTCGTAGATCTCCGCGTGCTCGTTGCCGTACATCGAGAGGTCGTATTTCTCCTCCATGTGGGGGGCCTCGCCGTTGAGGTGTTCTTCGTACTCCTCCATCGTCCAGCTGCGGAGAATGTCGCGGCCTTTGACAGTAGCGAGGTCGTCGATGTTGAAATGAATCTGCGTGGACGCGATCTGGGTCTGCGATCCGGTTCGGGTGACATCGCCCTTTCCGAACCATAAGTTCGACGACTTGACCACATCGTAAGCGTTGTAGCCGAGATCATTTCCAACCTTCCCCGAGCGAGTTCTTCCGTACCCGAGGAAGAGCGTGATCACATCGTCCGGTTGACCCGGCGCGATCCACGCCGGCACCGCGCCTTCGATCTTCGCACCTTCGAAAGTGACCTCGAGGATGTCGGAGGACATGTTCCCGCCCTTGGTCGTGATGAATGCCCTTCCGAGCTCGCCGCCGGCATAATCTTTATAGCGCTTGTCCTGGTTGATTCCGAGCTTCTGCGCGGTATTCGGACTGATCAGCGCGACGTTCTCCCACGTGATCTTGTTGAGCGGGTTCGGGAGTTCCTGAAGCCAGCCGTTGTTCGTGTACCTACCGTCGTAAACGCAAGGATCCGGAAGTACGGTCATCTCAAGCGACCCATCGCCGACCGCTAGCGGAGCAATGTTCGCTACAAAGCCGGTGTTCGCAGTGACGGTCTTCGTTTCAGCCTGAGTTCCGGGAATATATCCGTCGTGAACCGCTTTTCTCCACTTTTCTTCAAATGTTCTCGGAGCGGCGGGTCCTGGAGATTCGGGAGCTGCCTGAGTTTCCCGAGCTGACGGAGTTGGCTGACTTTCAGGAGTTGACTGGGTTTCCGGAGGTGTCTGAGATGAAGGAGCCGGCGTCGCCAGCGCAACCGGGGTTGCCGCAGGTGCGGCAGCGGCCGCCTGAGCAGGTTGCCCATTTGCGCTCTCAGCCGCGGCGCTCGTTATCGCAGGCACCGGCGGAGGGCCTTCCATACCCTGCGTCTGCCAGAATTCTTGCACGATCTGCATCGACGACTTCTCGTAGTTCTCCTGGAAACAAAGTTGAACTATTTCGGAGTGGCTCCTTCCACCATAAAGAGGATCGATAAGCGGCTGGGCGATCGTCACCGTTCCATCATAGGCACGCGTGTCTCCCCACGCTTCAAGATAGTGCGCCGAAGATACGTGCCAGTGACAGACCGCGGCCGTCTCGTCAAAATGCTCGCCGACGTGAACCCTGAACGGC
Organism: Acidobacteriota bacterium; assembly: GCA_003385635.1. Classification (GTDB taxonomy): domain Bacteria; phylum Acidobacteriota; class Blastocatellia; order Pyrinomonadales; family Pyrinomonadaceae; genus Aridibacter. The sequence goes on from QQUY01000001.1 coordinate 2,699,402, forward strand.
ACGTTGTCGAGCCTTTCCTTTGTGAACTTTAGGTCAGATGGGGTGTTGTAAGCGGGATTGCCGCCGAGGATCACGAGCACCTTCACCTTCTTCTCGTCAATGTCTTTGATAAGTTGGGCCAATTGATCTCGCTGAAGCGTTTCCGCATTCGGCGTCAGGGGCTCGATGTAGTCAACTGTCTGCCCGACCGCTCCCAGGGCATCGTTCATTGCGAAGGCGAGCGCGTGCACCGCCGCGGGCTGATTGCGTCCAACTACGACGACGGACTTTCCCTTGTGCGCCATAAGGTCCTTGGCCATCTCGCGGACCCAGACAGCCACCTCTTCCGAAAGACCGGAGCCCGATGCACCGCCGACTCCCATTTCGCCCGCCGCGGCTTTCGCGGCCTCAATGACCTGACTAGGTTTCAGAGCGATCCTGTGGTCAGCCTTGGCGCCCGTAAGCGAAAGGGTCGTTTCCATCGAATAGAGGCGGTTGATCTCCTTCTTCTCTTCATTGACCGCACGCGCCTTGGCAAAATCCTTTATGTACCGGACATTGAACCCGGAGAAGAGGTCGCAATCTATCGAAAGCACCCTTTCTGCGTTCTCAAGTTTGTAAACGGGCTGTGCCGGTGAACCAAAAGCAAGTTTTGAACCCTCGATCTGATTGTCGTCGTTGACCGGCTCGTACTGGTACCACTTGGCATTCGGCAACTCTCCCAAAAGGCGCTTGAACTGATCCGCCTGGGAGGGCGATGTAACGGTTTCTGTGAGAAAGCAAACGCCTTCGCCGCCGTTCCCTCGTGTCTCTTCGATCTTTCCCCTTAGTTCGGTGTAGAAGGATTGCCAGGTCTTTGGAACTCCGCGGTAGAGGATCTCCTTCGAACGGTCTGGATCGTAGAGATTCAGAATTGAAGACTGAGCAAAGGTGTCGGTCGCCCCGAGGCTGCCCGGATGATCCGGATTTCCTTCCACCTTCGTCGGGCGTCCTTCGTGCGATCTCGCCAGAAGACCGGTCGCGACACCGCCCAAAGTCATCGCCGTCGCGTAGAACAGCGGCTTCCCGGGAACGAGCCCCTCGGGCTGATTAACGTAAGGAACGATCTTCTCTGCGGGCTGGATCACGCAACCACTAAGGCCTGCCAGCGCGAGCGAGGCGCCCATCACCTTCACGAAGTTCCGGCGGCTGAGGGAACTGTCCCACTCCTCCGCGTGGGCAGGGTATTCCTGCTTTACGAAATCTTCGAATTCGGGTGCGTCGACATACTCCTCGACGCTTCGCCAGTACTCCTTTCCGCTCTTTGCGAGGATCTTTTCCTTTAATGATGCAAAGTTAGTGCTACTGTCTTTGCTTGGCATTTCGTTTCTGGTTCCCTCGATTCTAGGTTGAGCCGGCGTTCTCCCGGCTGGCGCGCCTGTCCTTCAGGCGCAGTCCGCTTTACACGGACTTCGTACCGCTTGCTCTCACCGCGGCTCAGCGATGACAAGTCGAACAACTCGTGAGCAATTCTCTGCTGCGAAGTCTGTATTCTTCGCCGAGCGACTTGCGCTCATCTGCGGTCAGATCACTGTCTCTCCAATCCATGTTGTAGATCTCGGACTTAGGCCGGATGAAGGCCTCCGGGTTCTTATGGCAGGCCAGACACCATTCCATCTGAAGGGTGTTTTCCTGGTAGACAGCGGGCATCTCGTCGATCTGACCGTGACAGGTTGAGCATCCTACGCCCTTTGCGACGTGAATGCTGTGATTGAAATATGCGTATCCCGGAAGGTCGTGAACCCTTTCCCAGAGAATAGGCTCATTGTCGCGGTAGCTCGCACGAACGGGCTCCAGGTAGGGCGTGTCGGCCCATAGCTGGTTGTGGCAGTTCATGCAGGTCTGCGTCGGCGGAATCCCGGCAGAGGCAGCGGTTTCCACAGAGGTGTGGCAATAGCGGCAATCGATCCCGTCGTCGCCGACGTGGTGCTTGTGAGAGAACTGAACCGGCTGCTGCTTCTCCAGATACCTATTGGTCAGGTAAGAAGACCGCGAGATCTGTGTGTATGCGAAGAAGACGAGGCCCCCGAGGATTATCACAAGGACCATGCTCGCCTTAGCGATGTTGTTCGCTCCGCGGTGAAATAGTTGAGCCATCTAATTTTTCCCGTAAAACTCTTGGAACAAAGAGATTAGAGTACGCCCGAAACCCTGCCCTATCGGACAGGATCCGGTTGCGAATAACCTTCTTTTGAGTGTTGATTAAGACCTACTGCTAAAGCTTAATCTAAGATTCTACTCAATCTCGAAATTTCCGCAAATTCCGAATCGAAAATAAACCGAGTCCGGGCTTTGTGCAAGTTTTCACAAAATAAGCGGGGCTGATAACCATTATTATTGTTCGTTCTTAATGGCACTGATCGCTTATTAGGAGGACTGTTTTTACCTATCCGCCAGCTGCAGATTCGCCGGCGATCAAAGCGGCTCCGATCGCTCCGGCTCTTAGGCCGAGTTCGCCTTCGGCGATCGTGACCGACTCAAAGCTCGGTCGAAAGCTAAGCTCTCTCGCCCTTCGCCTGATCCCGTCCAATACAAGGCCTCTCGCCTGCATGATCTCGCCGCCGACGATCACCTTTTCAAGATTCAGAAGGTTGATCACGCCCGCCAAAGCCCCGCCTACGTACATCCCCGTGCGCTGAAGCATCAGCTGGGCAAAGTCGTCTTCATCTTCTGCCGCCCGGACCACATCGGCGATCGTGATGTTGTCCTCGCCAACCGCATTGAGTGAAGAGGTAGGATCCTGATGGAACCAATTCTTTGTGCGGCGGATGATGTTTGCTGTTGAAGCCACGTCCTCAAGCCTCATGCCTTCGGAGTTGACCGCGATGTACCCGAATTCTCCTGCGTATCCCGCGGCACCACGCCAAAGCTTCCCGTTTAGGATCAACGCGCCGCCGACACCGGCTCCCAACGTTATGTAGAAGATGTCCTTGCTGCCTCGGCCGGCACCTTTCACAAGCTCTCCGTATGCGGCAGCGTTGGCATCGTTTTCAAAACAGATGCCTAGGTCGGTATAGTGGCGAAGCTCAGATACAAGGTCTACTTCTTCGTGCTCCGGGATCAGTGCGGAATGTACGATCTGGCCGGTACCGCTCTTCAGAAGTCCGGGAAGTGCAACACCTAGGACGAATTCTTCGCCGAATCGTTCGTGAGCTTTCGCGACGGCCTTGCCGATCTGCGAGGTCGGCTCATCCGCCGGATCAACTGCTTCTGAATAGTCCTCAAGAAGCTCGCCGTCCGAATCGAGCGCGACAGTGGTGATCCGGGTCTTGCCAACCTCAATTCCGACCAATGTTTCGGCCACTCCAGGATTATCCTCCATCGGCGTCTAGTCCTTTTACTGCTTGAAGATACGGAATGAAATCACGGTGATGATAAGCGCGCCCGACAAGTGTGTCAAACGACATCCGTGCCCTGAAAAAGGTTTGACTCACCACTACCTGAACGATATCTTTGAAAACTTGTGACGGCGTAGAACCGGTGCGGTTCTCACATTATGCAGGAAACGTTCTATCAACTATTTGAACAGTATGGCATATACGCCGTTTTCGCCCTTTGCACGGTGGAAGGCGACATTACTCTTCTACTCGCCGGAGTGTTGGCTCACCAGGGCTATTTTGGCCCTTTCAGTTTTTTAAAGGTCTATATCTTCGGAACCCTGGGAGGAATGGTTGGTGACACGTTCGGCTATTTCGTCGGACGCCTTTTCCAGAAAACGGTCAAGAATCACGCCTTTTACAAGATGGCCCAGCCGAGGATCGAACGGCTTACAGAGAAGTTCGGCGGGATGGCCGTTATCGTCTCAAAATACATTTACGGGATCCGTGCCGCGATGTGCCTCTTCAATGGCATCGGCCGGATGCCTCTCCACAAGTTCCTGTTCCTCGACTTCATAAGTTGTTCGGTCTGGGTGCTTATTCTCGCAGGCATCGGCTACTTCTTCAGCGGCGCGGTCACGACGATCATCGGTGATTTCCAGCAGATCGGGATCGCAGTATTTTTCATAGTGCTTGCTGGCATCATCATCTTCTATATGATCGAACGATTCGTGCTCTCCGATACGATCGAAGAAGCCGACCCCCTTACGATCTACCGTATCGAAGAGAAGTTACACGGCATCGAGGAGAAGCTTCACCTTACGGGCGGCACGAGCGCGGACATCGAGGACAAAGAACCCGAGGAACGGCATTCATCGACCATTGGCCATTGACCATTCATCGACCATTGACCATTGACCAATGAAGTCAGCACCCGGAGCGATGCTATGCTACGGGTTCCAAATTCCGAGCGGCGAGTAGCGATACACAGCGTTGACAGAAACGCGACCGTCAGGGAGCGTGCCTGTGGCATAGCCGAAGCTGCGCTAAGTTTCAAGTTCCTAATTCCTGGTTCCAAATCGGAATTCCACGATAGAAACAAAGGTTGTTGTTCTGCGAGTTTATTCGAATCTTCGTCGTTGAACTTTGAACCTGGAACTCGGAATCTGGAACTCAACGACGATCGCGTTTCCGCAGCCTCACAGGCGTAGCATTTATCTCGGAACTCGAAACCCGGAACCTGGAACTTGGAACATCAGTGCCTGACCGCTGACCATTGACTTAAAACCCCCTTCCAAAATAATCTGCGCAGTTAACGGACCCTTTTTACGATCGCTTTGGGAGGATGACCGCCGTGAAAATATCTTACGCCCTTCTTTTCATCTTTTTGCTCTCCAACGTTGCTCTTGCGCAGGATTATCAAAAGCTCGAGCGCGCCGCTGATGCGGTCAAGGACGCTGCCGAACGGGTTGCAGACGACGCGGGAGATCAGTTCCAAAAAGGCCGCCAAAATTCCTCTGATGCAATCGAACACGCTTTCCTCGCCGAAGAGGCGTATGCCGCGGCAAAGCTGATGGACAAGATCGTCGGCGACAAATACGACATTGGCGATCTGCGTCTTGCGGCAAACGTGTTGAAAGTGATGTCCGAACGGTTTCCGGCCGGGGAGTTCTGGTCACGCTTGAGAGAATCGATCGACTCACTGGTGTTCGAACTAGCAGCAGGCGGAGGGCCAACGGGACCGGTCGTACCGCCCCCAAATGGAGATCCGGATGACGATTTCGATGAGAACCGCATCCTGGGCCGCTTTTTCTGGAATGGAGAGGTTGATCACGAGGTTCATCTTTCTGTCAACGGCACTTCGATAACGTCGGAGACCTTGCGCGGCAGGAGGCTTGAGGACGGCTCGTTCAGCTTCACCGCTGCGCTGCCAAGGGAATCAGGGCTGATCGTCGGGGTGACGAAGACGGATGGACGCGGACAAGTTACTGTGATCCAGCAACCGAACGCGGCAAACGATTTTACCGCGATCATTAGGCTCTTCGATGACGACGGAGGTGCGAGGCCCTACTCGATCGAGATCTTTTGGTACAAAGGTTCAGAGAATTAGACAGCAAGGGCGTCTATCGAATTCGCGAGGGACCTGAAAATGTCGCGTCCGTCATTTGAACCCAGAAGATCTTCGCAGGCCCTTTCCGGATGCGGCATCATTCCAAGCACATTCCGGTCAAGATTGCATATCCCGGCTATGTTAGAACGCGAGCCGTTCGGGTTCGATTCAGGCGTTACCTCACCGCGCTCATCACAATACCGAAAAACTATCTGGCCGTTCTCTTCCAGGGAATCAAACGTCCTGTCGTCGCAAACATAATTGCCTTCGGCGTGGGCGACCGGTATCGACAGCACTCTGGATTCCTGAATGCCTTCCGTATACGGAGTAAAGCCGTTCTCCACCCTTAAATTGACGTGACGGCACACGAAATGGAGGCCGCTGTTGCGCATAAGCGCGCCGGGCAGCAAACCGGCCTCACAGAGTATCTGGAAACCGTTGCAGATACCGAACACAAACTTTCCTTTTGCGGCGAATTCCTTTACCGAGTTCATCACGGGTGAGAAGCGTGCCAACGCGCCAGCTCTAAGGTAATCGCCGTAGGAAAAGCCCCCCGGAACGATGATCGCGTCATAGCCCGACAGGTCGGTCTGACGGTGCCACACGAAATCGACGGGTTGACCGACGTGCTTTGAAACCACGTGGTAAGCGTCGTGGTCACAGTTGGAACCGGGAAAAACTAGAACACCGAATTTCATAGGGATGCAGGCGGGTTTGTAGTGAGGGTTTCAGTCTATAACCACGGAATAATCTTCTATAACAGGGTTGGCGAGGACATCGCGAGCGATCTTCTCGGCGGTCGCCTGCGCTTCCTCGGAGGAAAGACCTGGATCAAGTGCGATCTCAAAGTACTTGCCCTGGCGAACATCGCCGACTTTCTCAAATCCCAAAAGCTCGACTGAATGGTGGATCGCCTTGCCCTGCGGATCGAGCACGCTCGGTTTCAACTTGACGTATACTTTTGCCTTCATGGTCTGCTCCGAAAAACTAGAATTTTACGGAAATTCTTGTGATATGCAATGTTGTTGTGTTAGATTCTTCGTGTCCTACGACCTACCAACCAATTTGAAATTCAACAAATTATAAGGAGAAGCTAACTGATAATGGCAGACCACGGTAAATCTGTTTTCGATATGGACGCGAATGTCGTAGCGCTTCTGTGCTACGTCCTGAACTTTGTTTGTTATTTGGGACTGGTCCTCAGCATCATCGTCATAATCCAGGACAAGACAAACAAACTCGCTCGATTTCACGCTTGGCAGTCGATTCTCCTTTTGGTGGTTCCTGTCGTGTTGACGGTCGTGCTCACGATCCTTTCCTTCGTTGGAATAATGATCGACGCGGTCATCGGGTTCCCGATCTTCACGCTTATTACTACACTGCTGTACCTCTTGCTGGCACTCATCGGCCTGCTCGTGCTTGTGGGAGTTATCCTTGCGGCGATCAAAGCGGTCAACGGTGAGATCTACAAGCTCCCGGTCGTTGGAAATATGGCTGAGAAGTACGCGGGAGTCTAGCAACCCAGATCAGCCGGGCCCGGCCCGGCTTTTATTATGGAAAACGAAAAATCAGCTCTCGGGCTGGACGGCAATATCACGGCTTTACTGGGCTACATAATCCCTCTGGTGGGCCTTATCCTGATCTTCATCGAGAAAGAGAACAGGTTCGTAAGGTTTCACGCATTCCAGACGGTGCTGTATGCAGTCGGGTTTATCGTGATCTACATCGCGTCCTTTATTCTGATCGGTGTCGTTTCGGCAGTGCTCGCGGCGATTTCGGACGTTCTTGCGCTCGTCAGCATTCTGTTCTGGTTCATTCCGCTTGTGCTTTGGCTGGGATGGCTGGTCGGGCTGATCTATGCGGCGGTCAAGTCGTATGGAGGAGCGATGTTCAAGTTCCCGGTCATAGGGAATCTTGCCGAAAAGTGGTCCAGCTAGAAAGCTCTTAGCCGAACACCCGCGCGAACACCTTATCGACGTTCCGCAGGTAATGATTCAGATCAAAGACACGGTCAATTTCTTCAGGTGAAAGCCTGGAAGAAATGTCCGTGTCTTGTTTTATGAGTTGATAGTAGTTTCCGCCTTCGTCCCACACCTTCATCGCGTTCCTTTGCGTCCAGGCATAAGCGTCTTCGCGGGTGACTCCCTTCTGGGTCAAGGCCAGCATCAGCTGGCCGCTGAATACAAGGCCACGCGTCAGACCAAGGTTCTTCAGCATGTTCTCCGGATACACGACCAGTCCGTCCAGTAGTCCTGCGGTTTTCTCAAGAAGGTAGTCGACCGTTACCGATGAATCGGGCAGTACCATCCTTTCAGCTGAAGAATGCGATATATCCCTTTCGTGCCAGAGGGCGACGTTCTCGAGCCCGACGATCGAGTTGGCACGCACGATCCTCGAAAGGCCGCATATCTTTTCCGAGAGGATCGGGTTTCGCTTGTGAGGCATCGCGGACGAGCCCTTTTGGCCTGTTTTGAACTTCTCCTGAGCCTCCCGAAGTTCCGTTCTCTGCCAGTGCCTCACTTGGAGCGCCATTTTTTCAAGGCTTGAAGCGATTATAGCCAGTGTAGAAAGATACTCGGCGTAGCGGTCCCTCTGGATCACCTGGGTCGAAATATCTGCCGGCTTTAGCCCGAGCCGTTCGCAAACCCTCTCCTCAACAGACGGATCAAGATGGGCAAAAGCTCCTACCGCTCCTGAGATCTTCCCGACCGCCACCGCATCCTTTGCTCGAAGCAGACGGTCGCGATTTCGCTCCATCTCCGAGTACCAGAGTGCGAACGTCATTCCGAAAGCGGTAGGCTCGGCGTGGATGCCGTGTGTTCTTCCTATCTGGGGAGTGTCCTTGAATTCGAACGCCCTTCTTTTCAGTACCTCAAGAAGCCGATCCACTTTAGGGAGTAGGATCTCGCAGGACTCTTTCAGGAGCAGAGCGTTCGCCGTATCGACAACATCTGAAGACGTGAGCCCGTAATGTACGAATCTTGATGCCTCGCCTATGTTCTCCGCCAGGTTGGTGGTAAACGCGATCACGTCGTGGTCGGTGACCTTCTCGATCTCGTCGATCCGCTCAACAGTGAAATCCGCTTTCTGCTTGATCTCTTCAACGGCGTCAACAGGGATGGTGCCGTCTTCGGCGTGAACTTCGCAAACGGCGATCTCGACATCAAGCCACTTTCGGAACTTGTTCTCAAGGGTCCATACGGCACCCATTTCAGGCAGGGTGTAACGATCTATCATTTGAATTCAGTAATCAGTCTCCCGTCTCCTGTTCTTCTTTGCGGTCCTTTGCGGCTTGGCGCCTTTGCGAGAGCAAGTCCCCGTTTCAGTTCGATCGATCGGGAGAAACTAACCGCGAAGGTCGCGAAGGTATTCGCAAAGGACACAAAGCACGTCTCCTGTCTCCTGTCTCCTGCCTCAGACAATTCCTTTCTCAACCAGTAGCTCGGCGTTAAGGATTGCTGCACCGGCAGCTCCCCTGATCGTGTTGTGACTAAGGGCGACAAAGCTGTAATCGAAAATGTTGTCGGGAAAGAGCCTTCCGACAGTGATCGACATTCCGTTGCCGTTATTCCTGTCGAGACGCGGCTGCGGTCTCGAAGGCTCCTCACGTACCTCTATGAAGTTCTCGGGCGAAGAATGAAGTCCGGCAGAGGGAAAGCTCCTCATCGCATCGATAACGTCCTCCAGCGTCGATGTCTCGTTCAGATTCACACGCACCGAAGCTGTATGGCCGTCAACCACATTGACACGGAAGCAATGTGCCGAGACGGTAAAGTCGGCTTTTTCGATGGACCCGTCGCTGAACTTCCCTATGATCTTTTGCGCTTCTGTCTCCGCTTTCGGCTCCTCTCCGGGAATGTACGGCAATACGTTGTCGAGTATGTCCAGACTTGCCACGCCCGGGTAACCCGCTCCGGAAACCGCCTGAAAGGTCGTTATTATCGCCTCTTTCACTCCAAACTTCCGGTCGAGCGCGGCAAGTGGCGGCGCGAACGACATCACGGCACAGTTCGGATTTGTGATAATGAATCCGCGGTCGAATCCGCGTTTCCGCCGTTGAACATCGATCAAAGCCAGGTGTTCCGGATTGATCTCGGGAATCAAAAGGGGAACGTCCTCTTCCATACGGTAGCAGGAAGAATTGCTGATGACGGGATAGCCCGCGCGTGCGAAGGTCTCTTCCGTCTCTCGCGCAACTCCCGACGGAAGACTCGAGAAGATAATGTCGCAGTCGAGCGAAGGCGTGATCGGAGCGACCTCCATCTCGCTCACGGAGGCCGGCATCGGCGTTTTCAGCTTCCATGGGCAAGCTTCAGAAAAGGCTTTGCCGACAGACCTGTCCGACGCGGCGAGCGCCGTGATCTCGAATTGCGGATGGTTCTCGAGAAGCTGGCAGAATCTCTGTCCCACTGTCCCGGTCGCCCCTAAAATTCCAACGCGGTATTTGCTCATCTTGGGTCTTCTGGATGCCGGTTACCTGCCCAGCGCTTCCTTCATCCTTGAAACGCCCTCGGCGATCCTGTCTTCGTCGTTACAGAAAGATATTCGCAAGAAGCCTTCAGCCTCAGGTCCGAACGCTCGTCCGGGAACCGTGATTACGCGGTTCTGAAGGCACTTCTCGGCGGCTTCCATGTCATCGCCGATCTCTCTCACATCAAGCATTGTGTAGAATGCGCCTTCGGGATCCGTCGCGTCGAGGCCGAGTTCAGACTTCAGCAGACCCTGCATGAACGCTCCTCTACGCCTGTAGATCTCGCGTGCCTCTCGCTTTGCGATATCGGCCTCTTCCGTCCAGGCCAGGAGCGAGGCCTTTTGGGTAATTGTGGAGGTGCAAACGGTCAGGAAACCGTGGATCGTCAGTGCTGCCTTTATGACCTCGGTTTGCTTGCCTGCCAGCCAGCCGAGCCTCCAACCGGTCATGCTGAGCGACTTCGAAAGACCGCTAACTATGAGTGTCTCCTCATAGAACTCGGAAGCTGACCGAGGCTTTTCAGAGGTGAAGTAGAGGTCTGAATAGATCTCATCCGAGATCAGGAAAATTCCCGTCCCCTCGAGAACCGACGCGATATCTTTGAGGTCGTTTTCGGTAAGGACCCTTCCTGTCGGATTTGAAGGCGAGATCACGACCGCCGCTTTAGTCTTCGGTGTGATCTTATTCTTGAACTCGTCTATGTCGAAACCGAACCCGGTCTCGGCCGGCATCCTGTAAGTCACCGGCGTTCCGTCGGAGATCCTTATGCAGTTTTCGTAAGCAGGAAAGCTTGGATCCGGGATCAGCACCTCATCGCCTTCTTCAAGGATCGCGAGAAACGCAGCGGTCATCGCTTCCTGCGACCCTACCGTGACGCAGACTTCCGGAATTCCTATATCGAGATGCGGATATTGTTCGGCGACCAGTTGCCGCAGAGCCGGAAGACCGGCGTGTGACGTGTATCCGTTCTGCTCTTCGATGGTGACCCTCGAGGCTTCCGCTTTAATGAAATCAGGAGTCGGAAGATCAGGCTCGCCAAGGCCAAAATTAATGCTGTCCGGCAGTGCGCGCTCGAATATCTGCCTGATCAGAGTCGGCTGAACACCTTTCAGGCGTTTTGGGACCCTGAAACCGCTTTCACCTTTCTTTGGGATCATATGGTTCGATGATACCGCCGCTTTCCGAACCGCGCAAAACAAGCTGGACTCCGGTCCCTATCGAAGATAATCCTCGAGCTGGGTGGAAGCGTCCGTCTTCTCGTCGCGGTACTTGACGATAACGGGAGCGTACAGCGAGAGGCCGTTCTCACGGCCGAAACCGGAAGAAATACTCCGGGAACCCTGCACGACGACCGCATTGGCAGGAATCTCAAGCTGACCGTCGCTGGACGCTTTTATGACCGTTTCGTTTACGAGATCGAACACGGGTGTCGACCTTGTCAAAATCACACCCGAGGCAAGAACCGCACGTTCTCGGACTATGGTTCCCTCGTATACTCCCGTGTTACCGCCGACCAGAACGTCGTCTTCGATGATCACCGGCATTGCGCCGATCGGCTCAAGCACACCGCCGATCTGCGCAGCAGCCGAAAGGTGAACGCGTTTTCCGATCTGTGCGCAGCTGCCGACCAGCGCGTGAGAATCGATCATAGTCCCTTCATCTACGTAAGCTCCGACATTCACATACATCGGCGGCATACACACCACGCCTTCTGCAACGTAGCTGCCGTCGCGGATCGTTGATCCTCCCGGCACGATCCGGACCTTGTCGCTGATCGCCATCGGCCGGAGGGGGTAAGTCTCTTTGTCAAAGAAACGGAAGCTCTCTGAAGGCGAGGACATATCGACCATTTCGCCCATTCGGAATCCGATCAGGATTCCTTTCTTCACCCATTTGTTTGTGCGCCACCTGCCTTCGTCATCCTTTTCAGCCGACCGGACTTCTCCCTTTCGGAGCGAATTCTTGAATTCCTCGAACAACTCGCGGTCGCCCGGCTCAAATTCCTTCCTCTCGCTCAGCGCTTCTATCCTTTCTTCAAGCGTCATTTTCGGTTCCCTTATCTGGAAATGCTTCTCGGAAGGCCGCGGATGACCTTCTAACTCTAACCCAGCTTTCGAATATTTCGGAGGACTGCAGCCAGATCGAGAACCACTCGTTAATCTCCCTGTAATAATTGCGGTTCTCCGGATCTTCTCGTTCAAGTTCGAGGACCTCGTCTTTCGATCTAAGCACTAGTTCGCGAAGCAAGAGCAGACCCTGCTTGTCGACTTCAGAAGCGAATTTCCTGCGAAGGTTCTCCATATTCCGCAACGATCTTTCAGCCAGCGCAAAGCTCGAGTAGTTGAGCAGATTTCTGAACATCGCGTCGTACGGGGACTCGAGTCTCCGCCTGACATCCATTTCCAGGATCTCGGAGTGCCGGAGAACAGCTCCTTCGTCGGCGAGCAGTCGCGCTATTACGATCGGCGAATCGCAGGCATTCTCTCCGAACACCTCAGCAACGACGGTTTCGATAGCCGAAACCTCGTCCGCGCCGACGCTTTCGCAGTCCAGCTTCTCCCAAACCTCAATGACGAGGTCGGTCCTGGTCTTCGAATTCCACTCGTGCTCGGCCATCGAAGAATCGGATCAGATTTCTTTTCCTTTTGAAGCAAGCAGTTCGCTTGACGAATGGTCCTTGGGGTCTCCGACGATGATTACTCTTCCCCCGCATTCGCGGACGATTTCGCGTTCGGGAACGCTTTGTTCGGTGTAATCCGTTCCCTTCGCGTGAAGATCGGGCCGAATCGCTCGAATGAGCTCCTCGACGGTCGGTTCGTCGAACACCGTCACGGCATCGACCGGACTCAAGGCCGCAATGATCTCTGCGCGTTCGTTTTCCGGAATGAACGGCCTGCCCTCGCCTTTCAGACCTCGGACCTGCTCGTCTGAATTGATCCCGACAACCAGAAAATCGCCTGCCGCCCTTGCTGCGGTCAGGTATCTTATGTGACCGACGTGCAGAATATCGAAGCAGCCGTTGGCAAGCACGATACGCTTGCGCCCTCTTCTTTCGACAGCGACCTTCGCGACCAGCCGGTTCCGTTCGAGGATCGGAGCTGAGTAATCATTGAATGAATCTGTCATTTCGGAGGTTCAGGATGTTCCGACGGCGGAACCTGAGTCTTCGGAATACCTTAACGAGTTTGATAACTCGTCAAAGGTCACGGTAGCAGTTCCGCGTTTCATAACCACTAGTCCGCCGGCGTGGTTTGCTATCGAAGCAGCTTCGAGAAAGGTAAGCCCGGAAGCCAGTCCAAGCGCATACGCTGCGATCACGGTATCTCCAGCGCCGGTTACATCGACCGGTTCGTCCGATCCGACGATGGGGATATCGACCGGCGGCTTGTCGCCTTCAAAAAGCATCATGCCCTTATTGCCGCGCGTAACTAGAAGCGAATCCAGCCTCAAACGTGCACGCAATTCCTCGCAATCCGTGCTTGTAAAATTCTTACCAAGAATTTCTTCGACCTCCTCCTGATTGGGAGTCGCGGATCCGCCCCAGAAACTTTCAAGCCGGTGTCTGGAATCTATCAAATACCCGATATCAAACTCTGCCGATATTCCCGTACACCAGTTGCCGATTTCAGGGATTGCAGAGCCATAGGAATAGTCCGACAGGATAATCGCGTCGGCCGTCTGCGCTGCCAAAGCGATCTTTTCCTTCATTTCCGAGTAGAGGTCCTCGTGGTAACGCTTCTCTCCGCCGTAATCGATTCGAATCACCTGCTGTCTTTGCGCGTAGTGCTGACCGGCAAGGACCCTTACTTTTGTAGTGGTCGCTCCTTCTTTGTCTGCTACAAGCCCGGCCGTTTCGACGCCCCTCTGTTCGAGGGATCTTCGCAGCGCCTCCCCATTCGCATCCTCGCCGAGGACGCCGATCAGAACAGCTTCCGCTCCGAGAGAAGCTATGTTCGCTGCCGCGTTGGCGGCGCCTCCAGGAACGGTGACCGTTTCATCGTGACGCAGGATAAACACTGGGGCTTCCCTGGAAACCCGGTCGATCGATCCCATAACGAACTGATCAGCAACTGGATCGCCGACGACGACCACTCGCTTTCCCTCGAATCCGTTTTTCAGTTTGTCGGAGAGCGCATCCATCGATTTACAGCGAGATGTTACAGGAACAGCCTACAAAGAAAAAGGTTGGAGCCCCTTTCGGACCTCCAACCCCTGTTCTATTTTCGATCAATTAATGAGTGTCGTAACTCGCGACCGGGAAATCGCCGGGAGAACCCCACTGGACGCCGTTGAGTCCTCCATCGGTACTCTTAAGTACATAGAACGTCCCTTCGTCGTTTCTCCAGATCGCAAGGTCGGTCATTCCGTCGCCGTCGTAATCGTTCTGGACATTGAGATCCATGCCTGTAATCCCAAAGCTTACCGCCCTGAACGAAAAGTCGCTGCTTTGTAGTATGTACCAGACAAGGTTGTCCTGCGCGGTCGCTCCTTCCCTGACGATCGCAATGTCTGTCTTTCCGTCGCCGTCATAATCTCCGGGGACGACCATATCAGTGCTGATTCCCCACGGAACAGCCGTCAGCCCTCCGTCGGTGGAGCGGAGTATGAAAAAGGTGGCCTGGCTCCCGTCTGTGGGTCCGGGTCTCTGGACCGCAAAATCGAACTTGCCATCGCCGTCGTAATCGCCCGGGGCCGTGTAATCACCGGCGACTCCGAACTGAACCGCCGAAAAACCCTGATCGGAACTCCGCAAGACATACCACGTCATGCTCCCGCCCGAACGCCTTACCACTCCAAGGTCCGTTTTTCCGTCGCCGTCATAATCGCGTGCGACAGGCTCATCGCCTGTAACCCCGAATTGGGCTGTAGAAAGCGTGCCGTCAGAGCTCTTCAGCCAATACCAAACTCCGTTTTCATCGCGCCAGACAGCGATATCGCCTTTTCCGTCGCCGTCAAAATCACCTGGCGTAACATAGTCCAGGTTAGCGATGCCGAACTGCTGGAAAGTAAAACCCTGATCGTTGAGTACGTACCAGACGTTATTCTCCGGTCGGAAAACCATATAGTCTGCTCTGTCGTTCCCGTCGAGGTCTACAGCGTCCCTCAGTTTTACCTGGGAATAGCCCGCGGATGCGGGTAATAGCAAGCAAGCGGCAAACACGCTGAAAGCAAGGAATTTCGTAAAGACTTTTCTCATTAAACCCTTCCTGTTTGAGCCTTGTTACGGTGCTGTGCACGAAAGACTCCAAGACTTTCAAATATAAAACTTTTGGAGCAGCCAGTGCAAGAATTGATACAAGCAAAGACGGTGCTTACCGCCTTATGGTTTGCTCGCGCTGGGACTTTGACGCCGGTGCTTTGCCCAAGGCCGATAAAACATCGGCTTCAAATATTTTCCGGCTATACGCACAGTGCGCCCTCCCGAATGAAAAAGACACCTGCGGTCAACTGACGACCGAGGCGCTGCCTGTCCCCTGATACTTGATAATTGATAACTGAAAATGAATGGGGCGGCTAGAGGGATTCGAACCCTCGACATCTTGAACCACAATCAAGCGCTCTAACCACTGAACTATAGCCGCCACAAACGTTGAAGGCCCGGGGCTCCGGGCCAAAAAGCATTATAAGGGTTTGGTCACAAATCACAAACCTGAAGTCTGGTGCTCCCGGCACGGCTCGAACGTGCGACCATACTTAGCCCGTCTTTGCCCTCCCTCGATAAGAAGACCTGAAGCCGTGCCTGCCCTGACTATTTGCACTATGTTCTACAATACTCAGTAGACACAGGCACGAGATCCCCATCTTACGGGATCACGAATGGGCGTCCTCACAACTGCATGCTCAGGTGTAGCTGACGCGTCCATCCCTCACGATCCATGTTGGTTTTTATTGATGAGTCTGGCGACGCCGGTCTGAAACTGGACGGCGGTTCAACCCCTTTTCTGACTGTTGTAATCGTCTTGTTCAAAGATCTGGATGCGGCTCGATCTGCGGACCAGAGGATTCAAGATTTAAAACAGAATCTAGGTGTGTCGGGAAACTGGGAGTTCAAGTTCAACAAAGCGTCGAAGATGAACCGACTCAGGTTTCTTGGTATGGCTAAGAACCTTGAGTTTGAGATTTTTGGGCTCGTCCTGAACAAGGCCAAGCTGATTAGTTCGGGATCTGCTACAAGACATCAAGTTTATGAATTGGCGTGTAGTCGTGTGTGTAAGAGTGCGAGGAAAGCCCTAAAGAACGCGACGGTTGTGATTGACGGAGCAGGCTCCAGAGACTTCCGCCGCAGTCTTGCAAGTCAGTTGCGGAGGAACTTGAGATCGTCGATCGGAACGAGTCACATCAAGAAACTCAAGTTTGAAGATTCCAAGAAAAACAACCTTCTGCAGTTAGCTGACATGGTTTGCGGAGCAATCGCCCGAAGCTATTCAAAGAAGTCGGACGCGCTAGAGTATCGATCGGTACTGAGGTCAAAGGAGGTTTCTGTAGAGATCTGGCCCGAATAAAAAAATAGAGTCCCGATCCTAGCTTTTCAGCACGACCACCATACGGTGACTGTTCGGATCGAGACTCAATTTCCAACTTTGAGAGTAGTACTTTGCCGGTCGGCAGTCAACGATTCTTTTTGAGCGTTTCGCGGATCGTGAAAGATGTGCTGGACCTTCGACCAGCTGAAGCAGCCTCAGTTCAGCGGGAATCGATAAGTATGCAAGAGCAATATGTTCGTCTTCACCGAAAACTCACTACTCGAAACCTGGATAAACGAAATCATATTCACCGGTCTGGATCTTATGGAGAATACTTTTTGGGGGATTCACGCTACCCTCGTCGGCTATACGACTTTCCTCAGAGAGGATTTCCTCTGACCAAGGTTTTCTATTTATCCTCCATACCTTCCAATTCCTGGAAATCTTCGCACGCCGGTCACCCTTCGTTGTTCTAAAAAGAATATCGAGATCTCCCACCTCCGGATGATTTCCGATCTTTTCCCAGAAACCTAATTCGATCCCCCACTTAACTACACAGTGGGCGTAGAACTCCACTTCCCCTTCGACGATCTCGTCCAATCCCGGAGTCTTTCCTTTCTTATATCTTCGCGAGAACACTCTGATCACATCGCTGTTCAGTTGCGACATATCATTGGCAATGTACTGAAGATACTTGACCTCTTCATCGCTGTACTCGGCCTCAAAAATATCGCCAACTCTGGTGTAAATCCTAGGCATGCTCGGAAGATTCAAATGGCTCAAGATACTTCAGGTCTGGAAGAGTCATGAGGCCGCGGGAAGTTCGGAAGTTTGGAAAGAGAAAGAATGGTGCTCCCGGCACGGCTCGAACGTGCGACCCTCGGTTTAGAAGACCGATGCTCTATCCAACTGAGCTACGGGAGCGAAGGCATGATTTTAGCACGCAAGGCGCGAGAGAGGTAAGTTCCACGTATCAAGTTCCGGGTTCCGTGTTGCAAAGCGAGAGTGTCGAGTCTATCTCGAATGTTCAGCCCACCCGTTCGTTTAGCCCAACCGGTTACGGGTGGGAACAAACGAAACTCGATCCGACCCGTGAACGGGTCGGCTAAACGGCTCACCGCTCACTTCTCACTATCGCGATCATCCTCTCGAAAACTTCCTCGATCCCCATCTCGCTGGTGTCGATCACGACAGCGTCTTCTGCGATCGTCAGAGGGGAATCTTCGCGGGTCGCATCGCGTTGGTCACGTTTCGCGATCTCGTCGATCGTGCGTTCCAGACTCACGGCACGGCCTTTCGCGGCGTCCTCTTCAAATCGCCTTTTCGCGCGGGCCTCGGGTTTCGCGGTCAAAAAGAACTTGTGATCAGCGTTCGGAAAAACGACCGTTCCTATGTCCCGGCCGTCAAGCACCGCACCGTCCTCGGCATTGTCTCCAAGCTGTCTTTGTCTTTCGACGAGGGCGCGGCGGACACCCGTGTGGGTCGATATTACAGATGCAGTTTGTCCGACCTCCGGTGTTCGGATCGCTTCGGAAACGTCTTCTCCGTTCAAGAGAACAGCTAAGTTTTCAGGGTCGCCTTTGAGGCTGATCTCTACTTCATCTGCGGCTCGCGTCATCTCGTCTTTGTTCGCTGTATCTGTGCCCTGGCGAACCGCATAAAGCGCAACAGCGCGGTACATAGCGCCTGTGTCCAAGTAAAGCAGGCCGAGCTCTTTTGCAAGCCTCTTTCCGAGGGTCGATTTGCCGGCCCCCGAGGGCCCGTCTATTGCAATTATCATGTCCGGGTTGAAATTTCGTTCAGGCAAGGATCTCTTGAAAAGCCGAGATCGCAGTCTCGATTCCGTCCACGTCCACATCGTAGTGCGTGACCATTCTTATCTTTGTACCGAATCCGATCGCCAGGACCGAACGCTCGCGCAGTTGATCAATAATTTCGGAAGACGAAATTCCCGCGCCGGAGACATCCGCGATCACAATATTGGTAACGACCCCGTCCGGATCGATCGAGACACCTGGCAGCTCCGAGATGCCTTCCGCGAGGCGTTTCGCGTTGGCGTGATCTTCGGCCAGTTTCGGAGGCGATTCGTCCAACGCGACAAGACCGGCTGCAGCCAGAACGCCGGCTTGCCTCATTCCTCCACCAAGACGCTTTCGCCAAACCCTGGCTTCGCCGATAAAATCCCGGCTTCCGACCAGAACCGAACCGACCGGCGCTCCGAGTCCTTTTGAAAGGCAGAACTGGATCGAATCGCAATCCGCGGCAAGGTCTTTGACCGTGGCACCGAGAGCGGCCGATGCGTTGAAGATCCTTGCGCCGTCAAGATGCACAGGAATCTGCAGTGAGTGCGCATTGTCGCAAATATCCCTGCAGTTGTCCGCCGTCATTACACTCCCGCCAGCAAGGTTGTGGGAATTCTCAATGCAGATCAGGCCGGTCGGACAGGCATAGTAGGGCTGATCGATGTGAAGAGCCGGTTGGATATCTTTCCAGACTAAAATCCCGGAATTGTCGGCACTCGCAACAGGACGCACGACTACTCCCGAGACGACAGATGGCGTGCCCATCTCATAGTTGAAGATGTGACCCCGCTCTTCTATCACGATCTCGTCTCCAGGTTTTGTGTGGATCTTTACGGCTACCTGGTTTCCCATCGAGCCGGTCGGCACGAACAGGGCAGATTCACGCCCGAATAGATCCGCAGCCCGCTCCTGAAGTCTGTTTACGGTCGGGTCTTCACTGTAAACATCATCGCCCACTTCTGCTTCGGCCATAGCCTTCCGCATCGCAGATGTGGGTTTTGTAACTGTGTCGCTTCTGAGATCGATCATCTTCGGATCTAACTTCTCCACCGGAGCGTGACCGGTTCATGGATCGGATTTTCGAATTCGGTACCTTCTTCAACCGATTTCTGATACGCGTTCTTTAGCTGAAAATACCATTTGGCAGGAGTGTCTGCACCATCGATCAGCATGAGGTTCGGGCGATCGCGAAGTCCCGCCGCCTGTTTCTCCATTATTCTTTTGTCCTGATCGATGAACTTGCTTCCGAAATATCTTTGAATGCTCTTAAGGAACGGAACGCCGCGAAACACGTTCCACGCCGCAACAAAATCTAGTCTTGTCTCAAGCTCATCAACAGGAGTCACAACCGCGAGACTTGAGTACCAGAACTTTCCCGAGCGTATCTTCTCGATCCTTCGGTTCGGAAGCACGAAATCGATTGTCGTCGTGATCGGTTCGCCGTAGATCTTCAGCAACTTATAAGCAGCGCTGTTCGACGATGGATTGTGTGCGGACATACGGAATCCGTAATCGATCGGCTCAAACCGCTTCTCTTTCTCGTGAATGCTTTTCCCGGTTCGCCACCACCACGCCTGATGGACGAAAGGGCCGTGCGCCGGGTCCATCAGGCCGATGATGCCGTGATCCATTTCGCAGCGCATCGTTCGGGAAAGGACCTGAAGAGTGTAGTTTTCCGAGGGTTTTTCTAAAAAGGGAACAGGCGGCAGCGGTTCTTTGCTCTTCCGTTTGTAGATCCAGATCAATCCGTCCGATTCCGCCGACTCATAAGTGCGCACCTTGATGCGCCCGGGATTCACAGACGAATCGGGGGTAAGCGAAGGAATCGCCGTACATTGGCCGGAACAAGAGAATCGCCACCCGTGGTAACAGCATTCGATCTCCCAGCCGTCAAAACTGCCGTCCGAAAGGGGAATGCCGCGGTGCGGGCAATGGTCGTCGAGGGCGTGAACGGCTCCTGATCCATCGCGTACGAACAGAAGAGGCAGGCCGAAAAGTCTCTGGCGACGCATTCCCTTCCTGCGAAGCTCTTCGGAAGGCAACGCCGCGTACCAGAAACCCGGCAGGAATTCACTTTTTCCGCTCTGGTCCATTGCAGTTCATCGGTGAAAATTCAACCTTTTGAAGATGATAAACCAACTGCGGAAGTATAGGAAAAGGGGGGGTCAGCCTATGACTGAATCTCAGATATCAGATTTCAGATCTCAAAAGTGCACACACACACCGCGCTGATTGATAGGCAGTTGGAATCATTAAAGACAATACGTCCTAGTCCAGCATCATTCGCAACAGGTTTAGAGCAGCGCTTGCGCTGCCCAAAGCGGGTCGTGCCCGCTTCGTGATTCATCATGCTGCAGACGGATCGAATATTCTTTAACACCGATCCAACCAAGTTCGACTTCAAGACTAAGGTCAGAAGGCGTCACTCAAGGTATTTACTGAAAAAAGGCAACTGCTGGATCGGGAAGTCTGGATAATTCCCCAGCAACTCTGTTGTGATAGCTCGTTGCAAGTTCCCGAATTCCTAGAAATGGTCGGGCTATTGGGCGGCAAGTCCGGCAATCTGGGAGTCGATTCTATCGCCGGAAGATCGGAGCCAGAACGAGTTCAAAGTTGACCCAAACCAGCTGAAACTATCAATCGGATAAAGCGGGTGAGACCCGCTCAGGGCAGCGCAAGCGCTGCTCTAAACGGGGGTGTTGGTATCCAAAATCCGACCCGTGAACGGGTCGGCTAAACAAACGGGTCGGCTGAACAAACGAGCCGGCTGAACAAACGGGTCGGCTAAACAAACGGATCGGCTGAACAAACGGGTCGGCTGAACGATCGATCGTAGTATTCGAACGAATGCTGTTGACGACTCTTGTCACCGGGCCCTTTTCACAAACACAGGAGCCTGCTGAAACCTGAAATCCTTTGGATCGGTTAGTTTCTTGACCTCTTTAGTATCGAAGTTCATCAAGTAGATCCCGAACTCCGTATTCTCGTCATCGTACATCTCGATCGCCAGCCATTTACCGTCCGGACTCCAAGCGTGCCAGCCTTCATTGAGCTCGTTTTCGGTCAGCTTCCATTGCTTTTTCCCGTCAGGCGTCACCGCAAAAAGGCTGCTCTTTCCTTTCTGGAATGATTGGTACGTGATGAAGTTTCTTCCTGGAGCCCAGCGAGGGGCACCAGCGTGGTACGAATGCCACTGCGAGGTCTTGTCATCCATAGGATAAGTGGTCAATCGACGGCGATTCGTGCCGTCCGCATCCATAATCCAGAGGTCTTCATAAACCTCCCGGTTCATGCGGTCAGGCTTGTATGCATAGACTATCTGCTTTCCGTCGGGCGAGAAGAGCGGGTCCCTGTGAAGTGCACCTTTCTCGTTGGTCAGCTGCCTGGACTTTCCCGTCTCAAGATCGATGAGAAACAACTGCATCCTTACCTCGTCGCCGATCCGTCCCGCAACGACCATCTCGCTTGCGCCGTTTCTCGCCGACATCCAGCTGTCCTCCAAACGCTGCTCGGAAACCTGGATTGGCGAATTGCCGGTCGCGTCCGTCTTGAAAAGGTAATAGTTCCTTTTCGGTTTGCCGCGGTCGCTGATAAAGAAGAGTTCGTCATCGTGTGCGAAGTAAGTCCACGCCACGTCAGGGTGATTCGTAATGTTCTTTTTGCCTGATCCGTCGATGTTCATTACCCAAACGTCGTAGTCGTCCTTTTCATTGTCGACGAGAACATTGTAGGCAATAAGGTATTCGCCGGTGTTGACCTCAGGCTGCGCGCCGATGGTCACCGGCAGAAAAAGCAGAGAAAATAAAAGAGTGATTCGTTTCATAGCTAAGATGATAGTCGCTGCTCAGGCCCGGTTATTGGAAATTATTTACCTTCGCCTTGTACCTTGTTTTGTTCGGTAATCCAACGGACCTTATAATCTCGTGTCATTACCGAAATTGAATCCCCTGAACGAGGTGAGTCTATGTCAAGAGTCGTGTCCTTCCTAGCCGTTGTTTTTCTTCTAGCTTCCCAGATCCTCAGCGTGTCGGCCCAGAAACTTGGTGCACCCGGAATTTTGACGGGCGATGGGGTCGTTGTGTACAGGGCGGATCGGTTGATCGATGGCACGGGTCGTCCAGCGATCGAAAAGGGAGCGGTGTTGGTAAGGAACAACGTCATCGAGGCCGTGGGCAAAGCTTCGGATATCGCTGTTCCGGAAGGTGCCAGAGTTATTGAACTTGGTGATTCAACATTGATGCCCGGCTTCATAGACGCACATACTCATTTGATAGGCCGTGTGCTTGGAGATCCTGAGGGCCCCAACGCCAGATTCCGTGATTTCGATTCGTTTGGTGCCATTCTGGCGGTTCGCAACGCTGAGCGAACCGTAAACGCTGGATTTACAACGGTCCGCAATGTTGGCGCCGGCGGATTCGACGATCTGGCTTTGAAGAAAGCGATAAACGAGGGGTGGATCCGAGGTCCCAGAATGATAACTGCTGCGCATTCGCTTGGCATAACCGGTGGTCATTGCGACGAGAACGGTTACAAACCGGGAGTGGCAGATGGCGACGTAACGACCGGAATTGCCGACGGTGTCGATGAGGTCCGCGCAGCGGTCCGTTACCAGGTGAAGTACGGTGCCGATGTGATCAAGACCTGTGCGACGGGCGGTGTTCTTTCCGAAGGAGATGCTGTCGGCGTTCCTCAATACACATTTGAGGAATTGCGGGCGATGGTCGAGGAAGCTGAAAAGCTAGAGCGGAAAGTGGCTGCTCACGCCCATGGTACCGAGGGCATCAAGATCGCCACACGCGCGGGCGTCGCTTCAATCGAACACGGCTCGTTTCTCGATGATGAAGGGGCCCGGCTGATGGTAGAAAAAGGCACCTTCTTAGTGCCGACGCTGATGGCCGGAGAAGCGGTCGAGAATCTTACAAAAGCGGGAATTCTGACCGGATACAGGGGCGAAAAAGCACTCGCGGCAGCTGCTGGAATGAGGAACATGATCAAGATCGCGATCCGGAACAATGTGAAGATCGCGCTTGGCACTGACGCTGGAGTGATACCTCACGGTACAAACGCGCGCGAGTTCATCCTGATGGTCGAATGGGGCGGAATGGATCCTCTCAAAGCTATAAACGCAGGCACCTTGAACGCGGCTGTCCTACTCGGGCTCGACAAGACGATCGGCTCGCTTGAGAAAGGAAAGGTCGCGGACATCGTTGCGGTAAGCGGGAATCCGATCGCCGATATCCGGAATATGGAAAGGGTAAACCTCGTGGTGAAGAACGGCGCTGTGATCAAACGGCCCGGGCCAACGCCGTAATTGAAACCTTGTGACTTTGCTCGGAGTTTAGCCACAGATGAAGAGGATAAACACGGATGCTAGAGGCGGGACCACACCGATTGCGTAACAAGGTATTCGGTTGAATGGATTATCCGAGTTTCAAAATATCTGTGTGCATCCCCTTTATCTGTGGCGAAGAAACAGTTTAATGATCAAGAATTTCCAGAACACATCTCCGACGATCCCGAAGTCGGCATTCATAGCTGAAAATGCGGTCGTCATTGGCGACGTCGAGATCGGAGAGCAGGCGAGCGTTTGGTACAATTGCGTGCTTCGCGGAGACGTAAATTACATCAGGATAGGCGACCGGACGAATCTGCAGGACCTTACGATGATCCACGTTTCGAGCCGGGATTTTCCGACAGTCGTCGAGCACGATGTTGTTGTCGGGCATTGCGTTACGCTTCACGGTTGTTATGTCGAGACAGGATCTTTGATCGGGATCGGTTCCGTGATCCTCGACGGCGCACGCATCGGTAAGGATTCTTTGATCGCCGCCGGAAGCCTGATCACACCCGGTACCGAGATCCCGGAAGGATCGTTCGCGCTGGGAAGGCCGGCGCGCGTGAAGCGCGAAGTAACCAGTGAAGAGATCGCGGAACAGCGGCGGATCTGCGAAGGTTATGTCGAGCTGGCTTCGATATATTCAGAGGACTGAGGGAAGTTCCTATGCGAAGAGTACTGATCCTTTTCGCCCATCCAAGGCTTGAGAATTCCAGAGTGAACCGGAGACTCATCGACCGGATTCCTCAGGCTGCCAACTTCACGTTTCACGACCTTTACGAGAACTACCCCGACTTCAACATCGATATAGAGCGCGAGAAATCCCTGCTGATCGATCACGAGATCGTCGTTTGGCACCACCCGTTCTATTGGTACAGCTGTCCTCCGCTCTTGAAACAATGGATCGACATGGTTCTAGAGTACGGATGGGCATATGGGACGGGCGGCGAGATGCTGAAGGGCAAGATGATATTCAATGCGATAACAACGGGCGGCAACCTGGACGCTTATTGCCCCGAAGGATACAACTGCTACTCGATCCCCGATTTTATTAAGCCCTTCGAACAGACTGCGAGGTTGTGTCACATGGAATATCTTCCGCCTTTTGCCGTGATGGGAACGCACAAGATGAACTCAGCTCAGATGGATCACGCGGCCGAAGAGTACGAGAGAGTTCTCGAGATGGTCGGCACCAACGGATTCGAGCTAAAGGATGTGGCGGATCTGAGCTTCTTAAACCAACTCCTTGCGCGGTGACGGCGCCTGGAACGATGGATTGGGATCGTCACGTTCGTTCCAGATTGGTCGAAAATTAGGTACTTGAATCTATCAAATGGCAGCAGCTGATTTCCTTGTTCAATCGACGGTCTATCTCGCAGCGGCGGTGATCTGCGTCCCGATCGCCAAACGAATCGGGCTTGGGTCTGTCCTTGGATACCTGATCGCGGGAATGCTTATCGGTCCGTTCGTTTTCGGCTTTCTCGGCGAGGAAGGCGAGGACCTTATGCACTTCGCCGAGTTCGGCGTCGTGATAATGCTTTTCATCATCGGCCTCGAGCTCGAACCCGAAAAGCTTTGGCGGTTGCGGAAGAAAATTCTCGGTGTGGGAATGTCGCAGGTGCTGATCACGGCGGCGGTCATTTTTGGAGTTACGCTCGCGTTGGGTCTAGTTTGGCAGACCGCGCTTACGGTCGCACTTGCGCTTTCCCTCTCTTCAACTGCGATCGTCCTCCAGACTCTGTCCGAAAAGAACCTGATGGATACCGAAGGCGGGCGCAATTCGTTCTCGGTCCTACTGTTTCAGGACATTGCCGTCATCCCGATCCTCGCAATTCTTCCTCTACTCGCGTTTCGGTCTGTATCCAGTGAAGAAGGATCAAACACCGTACTTGAAGGGCTGCCGCTTGGGCTTCAAACGGTGGCGGTTCTGGGCGCCGTCGCGTTGATCGTCCTTGCCGGAAGATACCTGATCGTACCCGGTCTGCGTGTGATCGCCAGAGCAAGGATCCGCGAACTGTTCACCGCCGCCGCGCTTCTGATAGTGGTCTCGATCGCCCTTTTGATGCAATCGGTCGGTCTCAGTCCCGCTCTTGGAACATTCCTTGGCGGCGTGATCCTGGCCAACAGCGAGTACAGACACGAACTTGAAAGCGATCTAGATCCTATCAAGGGACTTCTTCTCGGGTTGTTCTTCATTGCTGTCGGCGCCACGATCGACTTTGCGTTGATCGCGGAGAACCTTGTTCTGGTCACGATCCTGACCGCTTCGCTGATGGCGGTGAAGTTCCTTATCCTCTTCTCGATCGGCCGGTTCTTTAACCTTCTGATAGGCCAGAATTTCCTTTTCGCCTTCGCACTAGCTCAGGCTGGAGAGTTTGCGTTCGTTATCTTTTCATTTGCGGCCCAGCTTGGAATCGCTTCAGATCAGGTCCTAGGCTTGGGCATTTCGGTCGTGGCGCTTTCGATGACCGTCACTCCGCTTCTTTTTATCGTCAATGAAAGAATGATCCAGCCAAGGTTGTGCGATGGCATTCCGGAAGAAGAACAGGAGCCTGACGAGGTTGAGGAAAGGAACAAGGTGATAATCGCCGGATTCGGGCACTTTGGCAGCACGGTAGGCAGGTTTCTGAGGGCAAATGGAGTAGAAGCTACATTCATCGACAACGACCCGGATCGCGTCAACCTGTTGAGAAAGCTCGGATTCAAGGTCTATTTCGGCGACGCGACCAGAGCCGATTTTCTTCTCGCGGCGGGCGCTCAGGATGCCGAGATCTTTATCTCAGCGATAGATGATCCCGAAAGGAACTACGGCATTGTTGAATCACTTCAGAAATTCTTCCCGCACATCCAGATAATGATGCGTGCCAACAATCGGTATGACGCGTACGAGTTTGTCGATATGGGCGTGAAGAACATTTACCGTGAGAGTCTGGACACTTCCATCCGGCTCGGGGTGGACGTGCTAAGAAAGTTGGGCGGAACGGCGTATACGTCCACCCGGGCAGGACAACAGTTCCTCAAGCGCGATGAGGAAGCAATGTGGGAACTCGCCGGACACAGGCACGATGAGAAGGCTTACATTTCGGAGGCGCGCGCGAGGATAGAGCTACAGGAAGAGCTTTTGGAAAAGGATATGGAAGACAAGGCCCGCGAGCAGGACCACGCGTGGGACAGCGAACCGCTTGTTCGGGGATTCGGCGCGGGAGAGTGAGCAGTGAGCAGTGAGCAGTGAGCGGTAAGCAAAGAGCGGTATGCATGTAACAGTTAGTGGGAAAGCATAAGGCGATCCAGCCGCTGACTATCGCTCTGAACCTTCTTCTTTGAACTTTGAAACTTGAATCCTGAACTGATGTTGCGGGCAAGCCCGCCGCTAAACTATCTTCTGCTCACTGCTCACTGCTCACTGCTTGCCGCTTACTGCTCACCGCTCACCGCTCACTGCTTACCGCTCACTTTTTACTTTTTCCTTTTTACCTTTTACCTTTATTCCCGATGACAAACACCAACCCCGCTCGCGGAATGCGAGATTTTCTTCCCACCGACGTGCGCCGGCGAGATTACGTCATTGGCGTGATAAAGGAGGTGTATGAAAAGTACGGGTATGAACCGCTTGAGACGCCTTCAATCGAGAATCTCGCCACGCTGACCAACAAGTACGGCGATGAGGGGAATCAGCTGATGTACAAGATCCTGAAACGGGGAGAAAAGCTTCTGCAGGAGCTCGCTGAAGGAACGGTCAAAGATGAGGACCACCTTTCCGATCTCGCGCTTCGTTACGACCTGACCGTCCCACTGGCAAGGGTCGTAGCCAACTACCGGAACGATCTTCCTAGGTTCTTCAAGCGATATCAGATACAGCCGGTCTGGCGTGCTGACCGGCCTGCAAAAGGTCGATACCGCGAGTTCTATCAATGCGATGTCGACGCGATCGGATCGAACAGCCTGACCTACGAGGCCGAACAACTCGCCGCGGGGAGTGAGATCCTGAAGCGGCTGGGATTTGACGATTTCAGGATCTGCATCAACCACAGGAAAGTGCTGTCCGGGGTTCTTGAGGTTTCTGGCGTCGACAATGCCGATCACTCTTCCGCTCTTGTGGCGATCGACAAACTCGACAAGATCGGCATCGAGGGGGTTATAGAAGAACTTGAGAACCGGGACATTCCCGTGGGCAAGATCAAATCCCTTCTAGAATTTGCAGGTAAAGATCTGAGCGCTGAGGAGACTATTAAAAAGCTCGAAGGAATGCTGGCGGTAAGCGAGGTCGGAGGTAATGGTATTGAAGACCTTTGCGAGATCCTTCGATTGTCGACAGCGAACGGAGTGGAACTAAAGATCGATCCGACGCTCGCACGCGGACTTTCGTATTACACTGGTGCGATTTTCGAGGTTCGCGTGCCCGACCTCGCCGGGAGTCTCGCCGGCGGAGGACGTTACGACGACCTGATCGGGATGTTCGGGAAGGAAGATATTCCGGCGTGCGGCTTCAGCATAGGGCTTGAACGAATACTCGTAGTGATGGAAGAGCGCGGGATGTTCCCCGAAGATATTCCTACGTCGCCGGCGGACGTGATGGTCACTGTCTGGGACGCCGAAACGCTGGATGAATCATTGATACTCGCCTCGGAAATGCGGAAAGCTGGGCTCAAGGTGGTTCTTTACCCACAAGCGGACAAGCTCGGAAAACAGTTCAAGTACGCGGACCAGATAGGCGTCGCAAAGGTGTGCATTCTCGGGGAGTCTGAACTCGCGGAAGGCACCGTTTCTGTAAAGGACATGGTATCGGGCGAGCAAAAGACTGTCGATCGCGGTGAGGTGGCGAGCCAATTGAGAATTGATGGTTGATAATTGTCTTCGTTGTCAGGTCTATTGAAACCTACACTTCTTACAAAAAACAACTATCCATTCCCAACTCGCAATATTCTCTTCGCGGCCTTTGCGTAAACCTTCGTGTCCTTTGCGGTAAATCTTCTTCTTGAGTATTCGGAGATCGACGATCAACCTAATCCGATCTATCCTGTCCATCCTGGTTGACAGATCTTCAACCAAGAAGGGACCGAGAGCTCACGGGGATATATTCGCCCTTGCTAACGCGCGGGCTACTGACACTGCTCACACACGGCCTACTGACACTCCGAACGAATCACGAATCACGATTCACCATTCACCATTCACCATTCTCAATTATCAATTTCCCTTCATCCCTGTTACATCAAATCTTCCAATTCTCAGCGCAATCTGCTATAAATCCCGCAGTTTCTCACCCGGGCTAGAACGAGCTCTCACAACTCACTCAGCCCGGATAACTCACATATCTCGGAAAACTGAATATCATGCTGT
Organism: Acidobacteriota bacterium; assembly: GCA_003385635.1. GTDB lineage: Bacteria > Acidobacteriota > Blastocatellia > Pyrinomonadales > Pyrinomonadaceae > Aridibacter. The sequence goes on from QQUY01000001.1 coordinate 2,728,259, forward strand.
TCCTCACACAGTCCGCTGCCGTCTTCGGCATCGATGCCCTCATCGTCGATATCGAAGCAAACCTTCAACCCCACAAGAACGAAGAAAAACTGCCGCCGATCATCGTCGTCGGTCTCCCGGACACCGCTGTCCGAGAATCAAAGGAGCGCATTCGCGCCGCGATCCATAACAGCGGCCTGTTCTTTCCGCTCGACAAGGCTACCGTCAATCTCGCTCCAGCCGATGTTCGGAAGGAAGGCGCGTGCTTTGACCTGCCGATCGCGCTCAGCATTCTCGGAGCGAACGGCGATCTCGGTAAATCGGAAAGCCTGGAAGATGTTCTGAGCATCGGCGAGCTTTCGCTCGACGGAAGGGTCAGGCCGGTCCGTGGAGCTCTTTCGATCGCGCTTCAGGCGAGAGACTGCGACATCAAGTATCTGATCATTCCGGAAGAGAATGCTCCCGAAGCTGCTGTCGTCAAGGAAGTTACCGTGTATCCGGTGACGACGCTCAGAGATGCCGCGAACATTTGCAAGGACCTGATCGCCGGACGCCCGACCGAGATTCCGCCCGCAGCACCGGAACCTGTGAAGGCGGCTTCCAAAAAGGAGAAGCCGGTAGTTGATTTCTGTGAGGTCCGCGGCCAGCAAACTGCAAAACGTGCACTTGAGGTCGCAAGTGCGGGCGGTCACAACATCTTGCTTATCGGTCCGCCGGGGTCTGGAAAGACGATGCTCGCGAAGCGTTTCCCCACTATCCTTCCGCCTCTTGAATTTGAGGAAAGCCTCGAAATAACGAAGATCCATTCCGTCGCGGGCCTCACCGGCGGCAACGGCCTTGTAACGGAAAGACAGTTCAGAAATCCGCACCACACAATTTCTCAGGCGGGCCTGATCGGCGGAGGTTCGATCCCCAGGCCCGGCGAGGTCTCGCTCGCTCACAACGGTGTTCTATTCCTGGACGAACTTCCGGAATTTGAAAGGACGGCGCTTGAGGTCCTCAGACAACCGCTGGAGGACAAAGAGGTCACGATCTCGCGCGCGGCGATCAGCCTGACCTTTCCGGCAAGTTTCACGCTCGTCGCATCGATGAACCCGTGCCCGTGCGGCTATCACGGATCCGGCCGCGAATGTTTTTGCAATCCCTTTCAGATCCAAAGATATGTCGGACGCATATCGGGTCCGCTTATGGACCGGATCGACATCCATGTCGATGTGCCAGCGGTCAAGTTTGAAGAACTGCGGGGAAGGGGCGTACCTGAAGGCGACCCGTCCGACGTGATCAGAAAGCGGGTGGTCGTTGCCAGGAAGATCCAGCTTGAGAGGCTCAGCGGAGAAGGGATCTTTTCAAACTCGGCGATGCGGCCCGCGCAGATAAGAAGATTCTGCGTGCTCGATAAAGAAAGCGAGTCAATGCTCGAGAGCGCGATGATGAAGCAAGGGCTATCAGCACGAGCGCACGACCGGATCCTCAAAGTGGCAAGGACGATCGCAGATCTTGAGGGCGCTCAGCGAATCGCACCCGAACACATCAGCGAAGCAATCAACTACCGTTCGCTCGACAAGAATTACTGGGTTTGATCCACGTGTTTCTTCTTCGAGGCACTTGGCACTTTTGTGGCTTTGCGGGAGCATACCGAATTTCAAGAGTATTAATCTCTTTTAGACTTCGAATCTTGGAGAATTGGAGCCTCTCGCAAAGGCGCCAAGGTGCGAAGTTCCGCAAAGGCGGAGAATCACGAGTTCGACGCCTGGATAGTTTCAAGCTTCTTCTTTGCGGATCTTGGCGCTTTTGCGGCTTTGCGTGAGTATACCAAGTTTGAAAAGCTTCAACCTTGGTTGGATTTCGAACTCTGCAATATCGAAGACTCCCGCAAAGGCGCCAAGGCGCGAAGTTCCGCAAAGGCGGAGAATCACGAGTTCGACGCCTGGATAGTTTCAAGCTTCTTCTTTGCGGGTCTTGGCGCTTTTGCGGCTTGGCGGGAACGCTCCCCGTCGAACGAGTGAGTTCTTCCGCCGGAAACTCATAGCTTTGGGGAAGGGGACTCTCGCAAAGTCGCCAAGACGCCGAGTTCCGCAAAGCTTAAAATATCGAGGTGACGCGCCTCACACTTGGGTTTCGTTTCGTGTGATACGTTTAAAGCTCAGAGAAAATTTCTGTCCTGGACGCTCTACGAACGGTCCGGACAGTTTGCTGAAAGGTGCTTCAACGTGTGGAATAAGCTTACCAGCGACGAGGCGAGGGAGATACTGGCAGCCAAGCATTTTGCCCATCTTGGATGTGTGCTGGATGACGGAACTCCGTATGTCGTCCCCGTAAACTACTTTTTCGAAGACGGCTCGATCTATATTCACAGTCTTGAGGGGAAAAAATTGGATGCGCTCAGGAACAACCGGAGCGCCTGTGTTCAGGTCGAAGACATCCGGAGTCCTTTCAAATGGAAAAGCGCGATCGCCTTTGGCGAGTTTGAAGAGATCGAAGAACCGGCGAAAAGAGCCCGGATCGTCAAACAGCTTCTCCGTCACTTCTCGACCCTTACCCCGGTCGAGGGTGCCGCGGATGACACTGCGGCCGAAGATCTCGTCGTTTTCAGGATCAGGATCGACAGGCTGACCGGAGTAGCCGAAAACTAGGCATTGCTGGTATCTACGTCGATCGAATCAGCACACATTCTCAGATTCTAAGGAGTACAGAGATGAATATCGAAGAGATAATGACGAAGAACCCGGCGAAGTGTACGGTAGAAACCAGCCTGCACGATGTCGCGCAAATGATGGCCGATAATGACTGCGGATGCATACCGGTCGTCGAGACCGATGACAGCAGTCAGCCAATCGGGACAATAACCGACCGCGACATCGTCCTCCGGACCGTCGCTCACAACAAAAACCCTCTGACGATGATCGTTGGAGAGGTAATGACTGATGCGCCCATAACGGCGACAGCGGATACGACGATTGAAGATGCCTGCACGACGATGGAAAAGAACCACATCAGGCGGCTATTGGTCGTCGACGATAACGGTGACCTTTGCGGAATTCTCGCGCAGGCTGATGTCGCGCTCTCGGCTCCGGAGGCGGAGACTGCTCACCTTGTGAAAGAGGTTTCGGCTAGCGCATTGAAAGCGACTGCTTAGAAGACCGGAGGTGTTCATATGCACCACAGGTTTGCAAACAGACGGGAGGCGGGCAAACAGCTCGCCTCCAAGCTAAGATCTTTTGATCAGAGACCGGACACGATCGTGCTCGCTCTTCCGAGGGGCGGCGTACCGGTAGCATACGAAATAGCCCGCATTCTCAGCATTCCTTTGGACATTCAGGTAGTTAGAAAATTAGGCGTTCCGGGACAGCGGGAGCTTGCGTTCGGAGCGATCTCCACGGGCGGTGTTGCCGTATTCAACGAAAAGGTCCTGGATCAGTTGAATCTTGACAGCGAATCGATAGAAAGCGTACGCAGGAAGGAATCGGATGAACTCACTCGCAGAGAAACCGCGTACAGAAAAGGGATCCCAAAACCGGATCTCTCGGGCAAGAGGGTAATTCTTGCGGATGACGGCTTGGCAACGGGCGCGACGATGCGTGCGGCAGTCGAGTCTGTTAGAAGACGGTCGCCTAGATCGATCGTGGTGGCAGCACCGGTGGCGTCTCCTGGAATTTGTAAGACCCTCAATAAGGAACCCGATGTCGAATGTGTGTGCCTTGTGCTTCCGGAGCCGCTTTACGGTGTCGGCTGGTGGTATGAAGACTTTGAACAAACGACGGACGAAAAAGTATGCGAACTTCTCTCGAAACTGCGGCCGAACGCCGCGGTAAATGGAGATTGATCATGCAACGAAGAAGAGCTGAATTTGAGCACGACCGAAGCGGTGATTCACCTACCGAATTCGAAACGTCGACGAACAAATTTGAAGCGGTATGCGGAATGTGCGGCGGGAAGATGTTTGTGGATCATGCCCTGAAAGCGCGGCTAGAGAGCGCACGGGAACAGGGGCTTGAGGACAACCCGCTTGTATGCGGCAGATGCGAAGCAGATATGAACGAAGCCGCCGCAGAAGCGTGACGACGGCCGAGTGTACTTGGGTGAGGGGCACATTAGATCAGTGATCATTCAGTGCGAAGAATGCGGCGCCAGAAATCGCGTGAAATTCTCGAAGTCAGCAACGGCAGTCTGCGGAAAATGCAGGTCTCGGCTCCTGTTTCCTTCGGGTCCGGTTGTAGTGACGGACCGTAACTTCAACGATGTGGTGAACGAACCGGAAATCCCGGTTCTTGTCGATTTTTGGGCGGATTGGTGCGCACCGTGCAGGATCATCGCCCCGGTACTTGAAGAACTTGCCGCCGAACTTTCCGGGAAAGCGTTTGTAGGAAAGCTGGATGTAGACAGTAATCCTGCCACTGCAGGAAAATTCGGCGTTCGAAGCATTCCGTCTCTTCTCATCTTCGTAAAAGGAAAAGAGGTAGACCGTATCGTCGGCGTCCAATCCAAGGAAGCGATTAAAGCGCGTCTTTCCCGATTTATGAACTAACCTCCAATACTGCAGCACCTCTGACAGCATCGGTTTTCAGATCGATCAACGCTTGGTTTGCCTCCTCGAAGGAATAGACCCGGACGGACGTCTCGATCCTTGCCTCGACCGCTTCCCTTAAGAACTCTTCGCCATCGGCCCGCGTGTTGTTCATTACGCTCTTGATGATTCGCTCGCCGTAGATCAGCCGATATTTGAACTCGGGAATCGGGCTCATATGGATCCCGCCGAGTACAAGTGTCCCGCCTTTTTCGAGGGCTTTAAGGGCTGCAGGTACGATCTCCCCTGCCGGAGCAAACACTATCGCAGCGTCGAGTTTTTCCGGAGGTGTCTCGTATGTGTCCCCGACCCACTCTGCGCCAAGCTCTTCCGCAAGCGCCTGGTGCTTCCGCTTGTCGCGCGTTGCGACATAAACCTCTGCTCCACGGTGACGTGCAAGCTGGATCGCAACGTGGCCTGCCGCCCCGAATCCGTAGATCCCGAGGCGGGCTTCTCGCCAGTCTTCGATTCCTGAAATCTTCAACGCCCTGTATCCGATGATTCCCGCGCACATAAGAGGAGCGGCGTTTACAGGTTCAATCCCGTCCGGGATAGGGTATGCGAACCCAAACGGAACGACCGCGTACTGGGCATAACCTCCGTCGCGCGTCCAGCCCGTGAACTCGGGGGAATCACATAGATTTTCTCGGCCGCGAATACAGAATCGGCAAATGCCGCACGTACTGTTGAGCCATGCACCGCCCAAGCGGGTTCCTCGCGTGACCTTATTAACTCCGGTGCCGACTCCTTCAACAACGCCGATTATCTGGTGTCCCGGGATCACCGGACGCTTTCTAAGCTGTAGATCGCCTTCGACAACGTGTAGGTCCGTTCGGCATACGCCGCAGGTTTCAACTTTGAGGAGGACTTCGCCGGGTCCGGGTTCCGGGACCGGAACTTCCGAAAACGACAAAGGCCGTTCAGCTGCATCGGCCTGTTTACTTAAAACAAGAGCTTTCATTGAGAAAGAAGGCACCGAAGTCAGGCAGCTCAGTCCCTCGGTTTTCTAACTATCAGGACAGAGCAAGGTGCGTGGTGGACGACCGAATCGGATACCGACCCCAAGAGCGTCCTCGACCAGAATCCGTAACCGTGCGACCCCAGAACGACGAGATCTGCTGGCCAATCCTCGCATTCCTTGATGATCAGTTTGTCCGGCTTCCCGCTCATCGTCTTCGTTTCTACGGTCAGTCCGGAATTCCGCTCATCCTTTAGGATCAGGGTGCGAGCGATCTGCACACGCTCTTCGGCCGCGGCCTTCGATGCCTGCACAACGGCTTGGTAATAATCGCTTTCAGTGTCAAAAGGTTCGTCGGGCGTCAGCGTCTCGACAATCGAGACCACCCTTACGATCGCACTTTCTTCTTTGGCCGCGATGTCAGAGCACTTCCTTGCTGCGGCGATACTGAAATCAGAACCGTCGGTTGGTAATAAGATGTTCATCGAAAACTCCAAAATGAGCGAACTTGAGTCCGGGTCTGTTGCAAGATCGGCGCAATTATATCCGAAAGTTGCCGCTTCAGGTCTAATTCCGATTCCCAGTATGCATCCGCTGCCTCATGGAAGAATGTGACGGCTGTCCTATTTCGGCGAGAACCGCGATGAGACAATGAACTGTAAATCAAGGTTTGCTGAACCAGCGAACCAAATGGGGGTGGCAAATGACTTTGCAAATTCCAAAGGAAGAATGGGGCAACTTCTTTGACGACCTGACCAGGCGTCGTTTTGAATGGAAGACACATCTTGAGGTATTCAGCAGTGAGATCGGCGATCAGATCCTTAGCGATGGCTTGCCGCTGAAAGGTGTTACGTTCGAGGTGAGAGGCGGGAAAGAAGTCGTCGAGGTGTTGCTCGGAAAGAGCACTGACGATCACCAGACCCACAACATATTCAATACGGAATCTGTTCAGTTTCTCCCGAACGAAGGAGACGGAGGAGGAATTCTTGAGATCGAAGAGTCGGACGGTACCAAAACCCTGGTCCGGCTGATCGAGCCTATGCCTCTGAAGAAGGGCTATGGGGCCTACTGGACCGCCGGCGCGTAAGGTATCAGCGTCGGAGAAGATTAAGGAGAAAAAGAAATGAAGATCCTGGTTGCAACAGATGGATCCGACTATAGCAAGGCGGCAGTGGACAGGTGTGCAAAACTGATCAAGATCGGCGAACCTACGACGATTCGCGTGATCTCGATCGTCGAACCTCTCGCGCCTGTCGGCGTTGAGCCGTTCGGTGTGTCCACTACGTACTATGCCGAAGCGGAACAGGAAGCTGAGAAGAACGCTGAAGATGTCGTGAAATCGGCGAAAGAACGGCTTGAGAATCTCCTCGAAGGAAGCGGCGCTACGATCGAAACGGAAGTAGCGTTCTCACGTACAACGAAGGGAGCGATCATTGATGATGCTACCGAATGGGGCGCGGATCTTATCGTGGTAGGTTCCCACGGCTACGGATTCGTAAAGCGGATGCTAATCGGTTCCGTTTCCGACGCGGTCGTCAAGTATTCGCCTTGCTCCGTGCTGGTGGTACGAAAATCGGACGGTGAATAGACGCAGATGACCATCGTGGGGCCTGTTTTGCAGCTCAGAGCCTCACATGGGCCCGAAAACGACGGACACGTCGTTATGATAAACTCCTGCCAAAAGTATATAATTTCGTGATTTTCGAGCCGCCTGAGGATTGCTCCGCAGGCGGCTAACAGCCTGACATTCGATTTTCGCGAAGTATCTGCCCAGGACCTGACTTAAATGACCGCTGCAACCCTCAAAGGTTTTGAAAGCCTTCCCCAGACACTGCCGCACTTTTGCCTGGAAGCCTTCAGACGGCACGATAAACCTGATGCGCTGAACTACAAAGACAACGGTAGCTGGCAGCATATTCCGGGCCGGGAGGCGATCGACCGCGTGCGCGACCTCGCTCTTGGCTTCTCCGAGATCGGAATCGGAGCAGAAGACAAGGTTGCGATCATTTCGGAGAATCGGCCGGAATGGTCGCTCAGCGACCTGGCAGTCCTTTCGGTCGGCGGAGTCATCGTTCCTGTCTACACTACGCAGGCGATCGAGCAGGTGAGGTACATTCTCGAGGACTCGGATGCAAAGGTCTTTATTATTTCAGGCAAAAAGCTCTGGGAGCACGTCGAGAAAGCCGTTCAGTCTGTCGAGCAGATCGAACGGCTTGTGTTCTTCGACGAGGATGCAGTGCCGGAACACGATCGGCGCGCAATCTCTCTCGCGGCCCTTGAGGCCAAAGGCCGCGAACAACACGAGATAGACGAAAACCGATTTGAACGTAAGTTGGCAGAACTGGATCCGGACAAGCTTGCAACCATAATCTATACGTCCGGCACTACGGGTGAGCCGAAGGGTGTGATGCTTTCGCACAGGAACTTTACGTCGAACATTCTCTCGATCTCGAACGGCTTGCCGATCCTTGAGACGGACCGTTCTCTTTCCGTGCTTCCCCTGTCGCATATCTTCGAAAGGACCGTCTTTTACGTCCTGGGCTGCAACGGTGTCGCAGTGCATTACTGCTCAGCTTTCGACAAGCTTGCGACATATCTTCACGAAGTGCGTCCGACGATAATGACCGCCGTGCCGAGGCTTTTTGAGCAGGTCTATCACAAGATCGTTAAGAAAGGCCGTGCGGCAGGCGGAATCAAGACAAAACTTTTCAACTGGTCTCTTAAGGTCGGCCAGGACTACTGGGACGCGGTCGACAACCATAGGTTTATCTCTCCGGCCCTTCGCGCTAAACACGCCCTGGCAAGCCGACTGGTCTTCTCAAAATGGCGTGACGGCGTCGGAGGCGAGCTCAGGTTCTTTGTGTCCGGCGGTGCGCCGCTTTCAAAGAAGCTTTCATACGCGTTCTGGGCGGCCGGCATTCCTATACTGCAGGGCTACGGGATGACCGAAGCGTGTGTCGTTTGCGCAAACCGGCCAGATGACAACAAGGTTGGATCGATCGGGACACCTTTCGAAGGAATCGAGATGGCTATTGCGGAGAAGGACGGCGAGATCCTGATCCGCGGCGAGAGCGTGATGAGCGGCTACTTCAATAAACCTGATGAGACCACCAAGGCGCTCGATACCGAGGGCTGGTATCACACCGGAGACGTAGGCTACAAAGATGACGACGGTCACTTCTACATCACAGACCGCATCAAGGATCTTTTCAAACTCTCGAACGGAAAGTACGTTGCGCCTCAACAGGTCGAAAGCCTTTTGAAACAATCGCCGCTGGTATCGCAGGCGGTCGTCGTGGGAGCCAACCGGAAGCAGGTTGGGGCGCTGATCGTACCTGACTGGGAAAGCCTCAGGCAGGCGATCAAGGACGAAGGGATCGATGCGGATGGCTCCAAGCAGGAGCTCTGCGAAAACAAGCACGTTGTAAAAAGGGTCCAGAATGACGCCATCAGATTCACACGAGAGTCCAACGACTTCGAAAGGGTCAAGCGCGTCTATTTGCTTCCCTACGAATTCTCGATCGACAAAGGCGAGATGACGCCTACTCTCAAGATCAAGCGAAGCGTTATAGACGAGAAGTACTCGGAAGCGATCGATGAGATATGCGGCAGCTGACAGGGATCAGGTTTCAATGATCAAGTGTCCGGTAGCCTTTGGATTTCCGGGAAGAAATTAATCCGCTTGAGTATCTAAGATTAACCGAGATCGACAACATCTGGATACATGATCCTTGATCCATGACACATGCTAAGCGATAGAGAGCAATGACAATGAATCTCACTTGGCTAAAGGGCTGCGCAACGGCGCTTGTGACACCCTTTCGGAAAGACGGTTCGATAGACGAGGAGTGTTTCAAAAGCCTCGCCGAACGGCAGATCGCTAACGGTGTGAACATACTCGTCCCCTGCGGGACTACCGGCGAAAGCGTCACGATGAGCGAAGACGAGCGACTGAGGGTAATTCGTCTCACCATCGAAGTCGCAAAGGCAAAGAAAGCCAAGGTCATCGCCGGAACGGGAAGCAACAACACGGCTGCCACGATCGACTTCACACGCAAGGTGCGGCAACTAGGCGCCGATATGGCGCTGGTGGTGGCTCCGTATTACAACAAGCCGACGCAAGACGGTATGTTCGCGCATTTTTCCGAGATCGCGAACTCGGTCAAAGATCTTCCGATAATGCTCTACAACGTTCCGGGAAGGACGTCGTCCAACATTTCCGCGGAGACAACTTTCAGGCTAGCCGAAGCGTGTCCAAACATCGTGGCGACGAAGGAAGCATCCGGTGACTTTTCGCAGATTATGGAGATCATCCGGACTCGTCCGAAAAATTTCAAGTTGTTTTCGGGCGATGACATGACGACGCTTTCGATGATCGCGGCAGGGGCCGACGGACTCGTTTCAGTTTGTGCAAATGAGATCCCGAAAGAGACTTCCCAGATGGTTAACGCCGCACTGGACGGAGGCTTTTCAAAGGCCAGAAGGATTCATTACAAGATATTGGAGTTGATGGAAGCGAATTTCATCGAAGCATCGCCAGCTCCGTGCAAGTTCGTGATGAAGGAAATGGGGCTCTTGGAAGAGAACCTCCGTTTGCCGCTTGTTCCTGTGAAAGCAAAGACAAGAAAGACCCTCCGGCGGATCCTTTCCGCACTTCAAAGTCAATAGACAGGTCTTACGATGCTCCGGCGGTTCTACGCAGAACATATCGACCGCGCAGCGGACTCGTTTCCGCTGGACCGCACACAGTCGGCACACGTTAAGCTGGCCCTGCGCTTGCGCGAGGGAGACCTCGTGTCAGCCTTTGACGGAAAGGGGTCCGAATTTGAGTGCGAGATTGCGGTTCTCAACAAGAAAGAAACCCGCCTGAAGATCGTCCGGGAAACAGATCCCCCTGCATCTGAGTCGTCCCTGAAGCTCACACTTGCCGCAGCGCTGCTAAAGAACGACAAGTTCGAACTGGTGATCCAGAAAGCGACCGAACTGGGCGTGACCCGTCTTGTTCCTCTCATTACCTACCGCACTGAGAAAGTACTCAAGAACGCGGCGGATAGAATCTTGCGCTGGAGAAGGATCGTGATCGAATCATCAAAACAATGCGGCAGAGCGACGTTGATGGAGATCACGGAACCATCCGATTTCAACGAGGCAGTCGAGAAATTAGAAGGTCAGAGAGTCCTTTTTGGAGAAAAAGATGGCGGCGCATTGGAAGAGATTCAGACCTCGAATGAAGTTGTAGCTTTTATAGGCCCGGAAGGCGGGTGGGAAGACACCGAAATCTCAATGGCAAAGGAAAACGGCTGCCAGATCGTGACGATTGGAAGCCGTGTGCTTCGTGCTGAGACCGCGTCAATTGCAGTCGCTTCTCTTTTGCAGCATCGATTCGGTGACCTCAGTTGACCGCACCCGTCCTGAGAAGACCACGCGAATCAGAACCAAAGAAAAGCCGCATCAAGGCGAACGCTGGCGTATGTAAGAATCACCGCGACGGGTCATCTCAGCGTTCTGTCCGATGGCGTGGATCGCCCCGGTAAGAAGCTCGCTGGTATCGACAAGGAAATTCGCCACCCCTTCGACTTCAACCAGCCGATCCTCGTAATGAAGTACGAGGTAGTTCTTTTTCTTCTTCATGAAGAGTCCGGCGATCGAGGCGCCCGGAAGCGGTATCGCTCCTACGGCCCTGCCGGTACCCGATCTCACCTTTCTCTGGCTCGGATACACGACCCGTATAGCTTCGTAAGGGATCGAGAACCTCTCCTTCCCTTCCGGGCTTGTAAATACCAGGCGTTCATTGATCACATCGAACCTCAGAGTTCCTTTCTCTTTCTCGCTGAATCCGAAGATACCGCCCTGATATTCAACTTCGACCGTCTCAGGGAGATTCTCGGGAACCGGCGATTCCGAGGCGGAAGTATCTGCGGTTGTGACAGGCCGAATCTGAGGAAACACTGCGAACGATGTAAGAAGAACGGTAAGGATCGTGAAAAAGTATAGACGTTTCATTTCTACCTTGTTTTTTGTCGACGTTGCGTTGAGCACCAAGCCTGCTCCGGTTAGAGTCCGGGGAGGCGTGCGTCAAATTGGACGCCGAGCCAGTTCCGGAACTATATAAAGAAGCCACCACAGAAAAACCTGCACGCCAAGAACGACGAAGCTGAGCCCAATGCTCACCAGGGCAAGCCTGCCGCCGCCGCGGGCGGGCTTACTGAGAAAAACTCCAAAACCTACCCCTCCGATCAGGATCGTAAAGGGAACGAAAAGGACACCGATGTAAGGAACAAGCGAATAGACAAGGCACGCCCACGAAACCTCCGATACCGGATTTCGGTTTACCGTGAATAGATCAGGGCTCGTTTCAGTTCTTGTGTTTTCGATAAGAAATGACCTCCCCTGAAGGCGATAAGAAGACCGCAAACTGTCCAGCGGCTGATAATCCTCACCGAGCTTCTTGCCGCATACCAGGCAATACGCGGCAGTCGGCCTCAATGCCTCAGCCCCGCAAGCCGAACAATTCGCTGCCAATGATCTTAATTCCGCTTTGGTATCCGCTTCCAATTCAAACTCCGTCGTACTTGCGTATTAACCCGGGACACATCCTGATGAAGACATCTTCATTCTTCAACAACGGGGTGCAGTTGTAAAGGATTTAGTCAGATGTACCTCGTTAAGGTCCGATCTTCACTCGCCACTACAATATACAGGTGTACTGGATTATGACGCACGTTATCGCAAAGCGGCTGTATCGCTTCTCTTGCTTCTAGACAAAAGGCCCGAAGCCAATCGGCTTCGGGCCTTTTCCGGAATCCTGTTTCACGTTTCGGAGGAATAGGGCCTGATCCGATCGAGAGACCCATCTGATGAATCATTAAACGAGAGCCGACCTGCTACTGATCGCCTTCCTTGATCAATCTGATCTTGAATATAACGCCTTCCGGAATCTTGATGTTCTGCCCAGCCAGTGTGAGTCTGGTTCCGCCTTCAAAATTCTCTGACGATTCGACCTTGACGTCCTGACCGGCATTCTCAATTCCGACTATCAGTGCCTTGCAAGGAAGGAATTCCTCTCCGCTGTGGATGAAATCGAACAGAATGCTGATCCGTGAACTCTTGTTCGTATCGCTGATCTTCTCAACATTAACGATCCTCGCCATCAGTTCAGCACCCGGATCCACCTTCACGCCTTCGGCGTCAACAGATGTCGTAACCTCGAAATTAAGATCATCGCCGACCTGCGAGTTCTCGACATCTATTGCTTTCTTACTCTTCGCGGTGATCTGAGTCCCTGCCGTCTTGGCAGTGTTGTCCTGCCCATATGCAAGTACAGCGACGCTCAGTATCAAAACGCATATGGTCGTGATCCTTAACATTTCCGTTACCTCCTCCATACGACTGTTTTGGGGCCCGTAACTTATTGTGTCTCTTTAAGTTTGGTGCTCTTAACAGGGGTGTTTCTTGCGCTCAGTATAACACAGATATTATTACTGAGACTTATAAAAACGACTGGCACTAAATCACCTGCCTAACTAATATTTCAGGGCCGAAGATCCTGGAAACGGCTTATTTCACTCTCCGCGTCCGGCGCTTCATAAAATCCATGAGCACGAATTGAGACAAGTTCTCGGGGTTCGCGAAATATGCCTTTCCGCGGGTCATCGCTGTCATTTGCTTCACGAACTCTACAAGATAGTGGTCGCTCGCAAGCATGAACGTGTTGATCATCACCCCCGCTTTTCGACAAGCCTGTATCTCTTTGAATGTCTCGGCCATTACGAACGGATCATTCCCCATCGAGTTCTTGTAAAGCATCCTGCCGTCCGGCGACGGTTCTGAACGTGCCATGAAGTTGAGTAGCGCGGGATCATTTCTTTCGATAAAAGCAGCGGTCGGCTTACCGTCCGTAACCATGACGATCTGCCGCATATCTTTTCCTCTTGAGCCGAGGATCCGTCGGGCTAACTTCAAGCCTTCGGCAGTGTTCGTGTGATACGGCCCTACCTGTGTTGTCGCAAGCTTTGCAAGCGGCAGATGTTCAGCGTCGTCGTGGAACAAGACTATGTCGAGCGTGTCGCCCGGGTATTGGGTCCGGATCAGATGCGCAAGCGCAAGCGTGACCTTCTTAGCGGGCGTGAACCTGTCTTCCCCGTAGAGGATCATCGAATGAGAACAGTCGAGCATCACCACGGTCGCACAAGCGGACTGATAGTCCTGCTGATGTACGTACAGATCGCTGTACTCCAAATTCAGCGGGACTCCAAGCCCTTCGCGCTTGATCGCTGACAACAGCGTACGATTTACATCGAGATTTATCGTGTCGCCGAATTCGTATGCTTTCGCCTCCAGAGCTGCCTCTACCCCAGTTTCGAGATCGTTCGTCACGTGACGACCGGTATCAGAGCGCCCGATCGAGCCTAGCAGGTCCCGAAGCGTCCTGTAACCGAGGAAATCAAGTCCTTTCTCAGTTAGTTTGAATCGGACATCGCGAGGCTGCGCTTTTCCAGCCCCGGGGCCGTCGCCCATCTGGTCAGAACGGTTCGGTTCCCCTGCAGACAGATCAAGGAAACCCTCTTCAACCAATCTTTCGATAAGTTTGTTTATCAACTCCTCCAGTAGCGAGCCCTTGAACCTGCCCTCGTTCTCGGCAAGCATCTTCTCGACATCGATCGGATCTATTATCCCTTGGTTCAGGAGTGCCTCGAGAATCGCGTGACGAAGCCCGTCGAGAGTGTCATCTGCCTGTCTGGGCTCACGGTTGTACCAGTAGTCCTCGTGGAAACCCGAATCGAGCATCGAGTCAGTAAGGGATTTCATTATGTCTCCGAGATCGACACCGAAAACGTCGAAGCCCTTGAATTTCGAATAGCGGATGAACTTCATAGTGCACTATCAACCCGTAATCGTTTAGGGAGCCGGGCTAGGGTTGCCCGAAATCCGCGCGGCAAGGTATTTGCGTTTAAGTATTACATAATTTACGCTGATGCCATTCTCTCCTGATCTCCCCGGATCAAAACCTCTCTCCAACCAATGGCATGATGCTCTCTCCGTCAGGGAACGAACCCGTTTCCAAGGAAGGAAAATATTATGAGAAAGTTATTGATCTACTCACTAACTGCGCTATTGGCCATGGCAGTGTTGCCAAGCTCAGCTGACGCGGCTATCGCTAATGCAGCGAGTATTTCGTCCGCGGCGGAGACTTCTTCCGCAATGCAGCGAAATCGCCAGCGCAGAGGGAAAAACAAAAAAGCACGAAATCGCCGCGGCAACGACCGAGAACGCATCCGCGCTTCTCAGCGGAACCGCAATCGGAATAACGCCCGCCAGGCTCAACGAGCGGCAGCGCAGTGGCGGCAGAATGAAAGAGCTCGCGCTCAAAGAAGGCAGGTTCAACGGAATCGTGCACAACGCGCACGAAATCAGAGAGCACGCGCAGAACGGAACAGGAATATACGTGCGAGAAACGAAAGGATACAGCGTCAAAACTGGCGAGTTCGCGAAGACCGGCGAGAGATCCGAAGAAGTCGCGAACGTGAAAGAGATCTGAGAATTCAGATCCAGCGCAAACGAAACCGACAACTCCGAAACGAGATTCGCAGGTCGGAAGCGTTTCGCGATGACTGGTGGGACCGCCGCCGTGCTCAGGATAGAAGGATTTCTCGACAGCGTGATCGAAACCGGGCCTACCGAAGAGAAGTGAACCGCAACCTCGCACTCAGAGACCTGTTGGTTCGCCGTCAATTCGAGGAACGAAATAGACGAAATCGAAGGATAAGAAGAGAAAGAGCGCGAGAATTGCGCCTCCGGAACTTCTGGATAGAACAGGAGATCGCTGAGCGTCGTTACAGAAGGGCGAGAAGGATCGAAAGGCAACGAGCACGCGACTACGCGTACAACCAGTACCTCCTGGACAGAGAGTATGCGTACGTTCTTGACAGACAATACGCGTACGCGCCCTACAGCCGCGATCGAGTTCCGGTTATCTACGCCGATCAAGGCTACTATCGAAGGCCCTCAAGGGGCGTCTCGTTCTCGATCGGAAGCCGGAACGGTAACGTGGTTTTCAGTATCGGCAATTATGACCGATATTCATACGCAGCGTACCCATCTCCGGTGTACGAGCCGTATGCTTACCGTACCGCTCGCGCTCCTTATCGCGAGGTGTATTACGAACCGTCGTACGAAGCGGCACCCTCTTACAGACGCTCTAGCACTTTCAACGTAAACATCGCTGGTGCACCTGTAACATACACACAGTATGAAGAGGTGAGCTATTCCGCACCGGCTTACAGTCGTTATGAATCGACTCCGGCCTATGCGGAAACCGGGTACGCCTACGACCCGTTCTATGCGGGTGATCCTTACGCGATCGATCCTTACGGTGACTTCTGCTATCCGGCGGAAACGTACTCGGATTACGCCGACTACGACTACGTCGATTACGACGAACGGTCCTACTATCCTTCTCCGAATTATAGCGAGGCGGTGTTCTATGATGACCGAAGAGACCAACGCTCCTTTTACAGGAGACATAGGAATCTTGTGAACATAGGTATCGCTACAGGAGCGGGCGCAGCCATTGGTGCAATATTCGATGGAAAGCGCGGTGCTCTGATCGGAGCAGGCGTCGGAGCCGGGGCCGGGGCGATCTATACCTACGGCATCAATCCGAAGGATCGGTACCGCAGAGGCATATAGTGGAAAGATGAAAAGGAGGGCGGCCAGAAGGTCCGCCCTCTCTTTTCGTTCTCAATGTGATTTGAACTCACCCCGTCGAGACTCCCCAGAATGAATTCTGATTCCGAGGAACTAAAAAATGAAGAAAACGATACTACTATCGATCGGCGCACTTTTGTTCTCAATCACCGTGCTACCTTCGATCGCCGAAGCACAGCCCGGAAGGGGCATCGGAAACGGCAGATCTTCATATTCAAAAAGAGCCAAGATCAGGCGAAAGGCGGTGAAGAAACGATTGAGGGTGAACCGCCGAATCGCGAGAAACGACGCCCGGATCAGGCGTGACATCGAGCGTGACCGGATCCGAAGGTCCAACCGGATCAGGCGCGACAGAGTAAGAAACGATCCGTATTACAGAGATCGGGACGACCGTTACTACAATGACGATTATGACGACGATGACTACTACTATGATGATGACGATTACTATCGGAATCGTGGATCAGTCTATGACCGCCACCGAAACGTGATCAACATAGGGATCGGCGCTGGAGCAGGGGCCGTTGTAGGCGGAATCCTGGGCGGAAAGAAAGGAGCCTTGATCGGTGCAGGTGTCGGAGCCGGGGCAGGTGCTGTTTACACATACGGCATCAACCCGAAAGACAAGAGGCGTCCCAGATATTACCGCGACGATCGATAGACCCTGGACATATTCTCAAACCGTACAGGTCCGGACGAATGTGTCCGGGCCTATTTTTGTCTGACCGCCGTGAACGTAAAGAATTGTAAAGCACTGGATATGCGGGGTTTATCAGATTTCTACAAACAACGTGAAAGTAAGGTCTTCCATCGAAACACCCACAGTCGACAGATCGGCTGCTGTTCCTCTCCTCATATCAGCAATTCCATCCAGAAGGAGAAAAACGATGAAAAAGATTCTCTCAACCTTTGCGATCGCCGCGGTATTGGCCTTCGCCCTTCCCCTGGCAGCCAACGCACAAACCCACTCGAACAGATACCATCGCGACAGCGACCGCCACTCCCGCCATCAGGATCGCTATAGTCGCCGGCATAAAGAAGACAAGAACATTTACGATAAGCACCGAAACGTGTTTAATATCGCGATCGGGTCCGGAGCGGGCGCGATAATTGGTGCACTGCTCGGAGGAAAGAAAGGCGCCCTCATCGGAGCGGGTGTCGGAGCCGGTGCCGGTGCCGCGTACACGTACGGGATCAATCCGAAGGACGACGACAAAGATAAACGCCGCAAGAAAAGAAGGAACTATCGGCGTGTAAATCAGTAACGATAGCCTGATTTTCAAACAAATGCCCCGGATGGAGAAATCCACCGGGGCTATTTGTTTCGCCGCTACGCGGCTAAGGGGAATGTTGTGGACTCTTATCCGGGGCTGCGCCTACGGCTTGCCCCGGGCTAATCTCCGATGCCCTTTCAGTGGATTCGACACTATCCGAAATACTCACGAAACTCGGCAAACTCACTCAACTCAGCTAACTCACTTAACTAATTAAAGCTGTCCAGGTCCGTAAGGTCTTCGTAGATCATTCCGCGGCGGTCGCGCTTTGCCTTTGTCACAGCTTCAAAACCGCCGTCCTCGCTTCGCGAAATAAGATTCTGCGCATACAGGCCTTCCAGCACGAACTCGCAGGCCGAAACGAGGGAGGCCTTGTCATCTATATCGAGGGCAAGAGGAGTAGAAGCGGAATCGATCAGTTCCGGAACTGAATCGACCAGCAACATGCACTCTTCGGCCGATGCCGTGTCCGAAAGTAGAAGTTTGTTCCCCTGGTCGAACCATTCAACAGCGGGTTTGAAGTCAATTCCAAGCAGAAATCCCTCGTAGATCACGCCGCATGCCCGCTTGATAAGATCTCTTGCGATACGCTCGGCTCCGACCTGCTCGCCTTCATATTCCAGTTCCATCTTGCCTGTCATAGCCGGGACTGCGGCATAAATGTCGGAAATTCGCGGAACGAGTTTCTTCTCACCAGTTTGAATGGCCCGGCGTTCGGCGTTTGATATAGCTAGCTCCAGCACCGCGATCGGGAACCGTTGCGAGACACCTGACATCTTGTCGATCCTTTGATCGTCACGGGCTTCGAAGGCGATCTGTTCGATCACTTCGGCGATGAACTCGGGGATCTCAAGCCTGAATCCTTCCATCCCTTCCCGTTCCTTCCAAGCCTCCTGCGCAGTGATCTCGATCCCGGTCTGCAGCTCTTTCGGATAATGAGTATGGACCTCTGCTCCGATCCGGTCCTTAAGCGGCGTGATGATCTTTCCGCGTGCCGTGTAGTCCTCAGGATTGGCAGAAAACACAAGCATTACATCAAGAGGCAGGCGCACCGGATACCCCTTTATCTGTACATCCCCCTCCTGCATTATGTTGAACAGCCCGACCTGAATTTTCCCTGCCAGGTCCGGCAGTTCGTTCATCGCAAAGATCCCCCGGTTGGCCCTCGGCAACATTCCGAAATGGATCGTTAGCTCGTCGCTGAGCAGATGCCCGCCCTTAGCCGCCTTTATCGGATCTACATCGCCGATTATGTCCGCGATCGTCACGTCAGGCGTTGCAAGCTTCTCCACAAATCTGTTGTCCCTTGTGACCCAGTCGATCTTTGTGTCATCGCCGTTCAGTTCAACCTGCGCCTTGCCGTAAGCACTGAGGGGAGCGAACGGGTCGTCGTTTATCTCTGATCCTGCAATGATCGGAATCGCCTCATCCAGCAGTTCTGCAAGCTGGCGAATGATTCGGCTCTTAGCCTGGCCGCGAAGGCCCAAGAGAATAATGTTGTGCTTTGCGAGAAGGGCGTTAACAATTTGGGGGATGACGGATTCGTCATATCCCACGATGCCCGGAAAGAGGCGTTCGCCGGATTTCAGCTTACCTATGAGGTTCGCCCGGATCTCGTCTTTAACCGTGCGCGGACGATACCCGGATTCTTTAAGTTCACCGAGACTTGTTGCTTTTGTCATTGCTACTTATTTATTTCGGACTATTCTATCAGGCGGATGCGGTAAAGTTGAGAGATTAGGACAAGGTGGGCGAATGTCCGTGCCGAAAGGACAAGAAAACTTAACAAAATTTCTCACCTCTGTGATTTGATGACTTGAGCGATTCTATCCAACCGAATAGCTGTTTCGAGATATTCTCTGCAGATTTTCGAAGCACTTTTATCTGATGTTTCTTGCCCCTAAAGCTGGGAACGCTACCAAGCAGGTAGGTGATTGACCTGCACTCACCGCAGGATCCGCGGGCGATATAGAGAAATTGAATCAGCTCTTTGTTGCTCCCTCGTTCGAAACCTTCAGCGATATTGTTCGAAATAGAGAGAGCTGCCCGTTCGATTTGACTCTTTAGATCCCCGAGATTGGCGAAAAGCCCGTTAGACTGTGTTGTGAATTCGTAAACTCGTGTAGAGAATTGAATAGAATCCTGCCAGACCGGCAGGTCTTCGAACCGCGTGTATTTCATCGTGAGGTGCTCCTTGGTAAGGTTGTGAGGTTATGGGTGCCCAGCAGAAGATCGTGAGGTTCCGATGGGAAGCCCGATGAGTGCTGAGGATGCTACCAATTTTCCGAAACGTAGGTCAAGAAACTGGAAGACGGTCACCTAAGTACGAACTTCACTTCTCTGTCCAGATGGAAGACGTGAACGGCTTTCAATGTGCGAAGAAATCAATTCTTGTTCACGAATCGCAACCTGCTACCGCTAACGTAACTCGGACTTGTTTGGAATTTGGAATCTGGAATCTCTTCCTCGCTACAAGCCGCAGCCATTACCGAAGTTCTGAACTGTTTGGAATTTGGAATTTGGAATCTGGAATTTCTTGCGAAAACGATTCCAAATTCCATATTCCAGATCCCTCCGGAACCTGCGTTCCCAATGTCAGTGAGAGTTTTGTGCTTTTCTTCCTATCAAGTAAACCACCGGTTCATCTCCCAACACCCTCGCGGCGTGTACCGTTCCCGCCGGCATAAAGTCGCGGTCACCCGCCTCGAGAACAAACCTTCCATACCCTTCGACATCGAGCTCCAACTTCCCGGAAACTATGCAGTGTGATTGATCTTCTCCGTGCGAATGCGGCGGGTAGACCGCTCCCGGTTGATCGCTCCACTGGAATGTCATAAAGCCGTCCTTTTCGAGGATCTTTTTGAGCACCGCTGCGTCAGGCGACTGCTTCGCTTCCCACTTCTCGATTCTGTACGCGGAGATCATAGAAATTTTCCCGTGTTTCCTGACTATATTACTATCACTTAATGAACCAGCTTCAGCAGGACGCCGCCGACCGGTTCGAATCCGAGGTCGATCTAAAATTTCAGCTTTACAACAGTCTGTTCCTTTCACTTCCGTTTCACGGGATCGAAAAGACAGGAGCTCTCCTCGCACTGTTCTCACAAGCGTGCGAGGCCGGATTCTCGCGCGGGCAGACTGCGATCGAGATCGTCGATACGTTCTTTTCGGAAAACACGACGGCCGTTACAGAAGAAGAACGAATCGACCTGATGTTCAGGCTTGTACAGTATGTCGAACGGCAGGTGGTCCTATTCGACGCCCTTGAAGACGCTTCCTTCCGAAAACTTCACGACCTTAATGGACCGGGAACGCTCAATCACCTTGAAACTGAGATAGCGCGAAGAGGCCTTCCGAGTTCTGGTTCGAACTTTTATGACTTCTGTGTACGCCTCGTCCTGACAGCGCACCCTACCCAGTTTTATCCGGGTTCCGTACTTGGAATAATTAACGACCTTGCCGACGCGATCGAAGAGAACGACGTCTCGCAGGTTCGTATCCTTTTAAGACAACTGGGGCGCACTCCATTCTTCAAGAAGGAAAAACCCACGCCTTTCGACGAAGCGGAAAGCCTGATCTGGTATTTGGAAAACGTCTTCTATGCCGCAGTCGGAAACGCGGTCTCGGATTTCAGAGTTGCTTCCGACAAAAGACACGACGGCGCACTTGTCCGCATGGGTTTCTGGAGCGGAGGCGACCGCGACGGGAATCCGTTCGTTACCGTCGAAACTACGAGAAGTGTTGCCGCTGCGCTTCGGAAGGCCATCTTCAGGTGCTACCACGGAGAGATCAGAAAGCTAAAGAGGCGACTGACATTCGAAGGTCTTGAAGAACTGATCGGATCGGTCGAAGCGCGTATCTATCACAACGCGTTTTCCGAAGACCCGCAGGATCCGGTGACGACCGACGAGATCGTCGACGTTCTTTCAAACCTAGCAACAGTATTAAAAAAAGAGCACGACTGTCTGTTTGTCGAAATGGTGGAAGAAATGATCGACAAGGTCGCGGTATTCAAAACGCATTTCGCGACCCTCGACATCAGACAGGACTCATCGGTCCACGAAGAGCTTTTTCGGGCGGTCTCGGAGAGATCGGAACTGCTCGACGAAAGCTTCTTCGTTCTCGATGAGGACTCAAAGATCTCGGCTCTGCTCGCGATCGGAAAGGCGGAAGACGACCTATCGTTGGGGAGCGACCTGCTTGATGACACGCTTTCCAACGTGCTTGCGGTTCGCGAGATCCAGGAGGCGAATGGGGAACAAGCGTGCAACCGATACATCATTTCGCACACGCGGACAGCGCTTCACGTGATCGAGGTCTACGGGCTCTTCCGCCTAAGCGGATGGGAACCTGAAGAACTCTCGATCGATATCGTGCCGCTGTTTGAGACTGTTGAGGATCTTCAGAACGCCGCGTCGGTAATGCGCAAACTCTATTCGTTGCCCGAGTACCGTTCACATTTGGCACGCCGGGGCGATACACAGACGATAATGCTCGGCTTCAGCGATGGCACCAAGGACGGCGGCTATTTGATGGCTAACTACGGGATCTACAGGGCCAAGCGCGAACTGACCGAGGTGTCGCGAGAATTCGGAGTTGAGGCCGTCTTCTTTGACGGAAGAGGCGGCCCGCCAGCCCGAGGAGGAGGAAAGACGCATCGATTCTATTCGTCTATGGGATCGGAGATCGCGAACAAAGAGATCCAGCTCACGATCCAGGGGCAGACGGTAACTTCGAATTTCGGCTCTGTTGATGCCGCGCAATACAACTTAGAGCAGATGATTCACGCCGGAGTATTCCGTGCGGTTTCCGGCGACGACCGGACGACCTTTCAGGGAAGTGAGGAGGAACTGCTCCGCGAACTTGCTGATGCCAGCTTTGCAGCCTACTCAGAACTTAAGAACGATCCCGCTTTTCTCGGCTATCTTCAAGACGTCACTCCACTTTCCTTTTACGCGAGGACGAATATTGGAAGCAGGCCGGCAAAGCGAGGCGGTGCATCGGCGGTGCTTTCACTTGATTCGCTCCGTGCGATACCGTTCGTCGGAGCATGGAGCCAGATCAAACAAAATGTGCCCGGATACTACGGTGTCGGCTCTGCATTTCGATCGATGGACGAAGCGGGCCGTCTTGGGGAGGTCCGCAGGCTATACGAAAGGAACTCCTTTTTCAAAGCATTGCTCGACAACTGCGAGATGGCTCTCCAGAAGACCTTCTTCCCACTCACGGCGCACCTCGCCAGCGACCGGGATTACGGGACTCTGTGGAAGAACATAAAGGAAGAGCACGACCTGCTTGTTGGATATCTGAAGGAAATAACCGGACGCGAGACCTTTATGGACCGGTCACCTGTGGCGAGAAGATCCGTGATCCTTCGGGAAAAGATCGTCAGGCCGCTAGCGACTATTCAGCAATACGCGCTGAACAGGCTCCGCGACGGCACCGATCGAACGGACGCTTACGAGAAATTGATCATCCGCTGTTCATTCGGGTTGATCAATGCAGGTAGAAATTCGGCGTAGCAATTGAGAATTGAGAATGGAAATTGAAAGTTTAGTTTGGAGAGTATAAAAGTGTCCGCTTTTCGTATCGCTCGAGCAGGTACTTTGTAATGTCGATGTTTTCTCACGAAAGACTGAGCTTTCGGGTGTCCGCCACCATGACCCGTATCTCAATTCTCCATTTTCAATTATCAACTCTCCGAATCCAGTCCCCATTCTCAATTTTCAATTCTCAATCCTTGTTCGTCGCCAAACTCACGATCACGGTAGCTGCCGCGCTCCCGATGAAAGCCGGGACAAGCTCGTACATATCCCAGACCTCGGCGCGGAAATAGGGCACGATCTTCCAGCACACAACCAGTATTCCTCCGGTGATCATTCCCGCCATCACGCCGGCGCGTGTAGTTCTCCTCCAGAACATTGCCAAAAGCGACGTTGGCCCGATCGTCGCTCCGAGCCCTGCCCAGGCGAACAGCACAAGCCAGAACACGACATCCTCAGCAAAGAAGCCGAAGATCAAAGCAAGTATTACAAGAACTGCTACGACGGTCCGGCTCAAAAGTACAAGTTTCTTCTCCGGGATCTCCTCATCGCTCAGCCATAGCTTCTGATAGAAATCTCTTACTATCCCGGAGGCCGCTACAAGAAGCTGAGAATCGGCGGACGACATTATCGCCGAGAAGATCGCTGCGATGATCAGGCCGAAGAGAAGCGGGGGCAGCATTTCCGAAGCAAGGTACGGAAACGCTTGTTCGGGATCACCGCCAGGAAGTGAATCTGAAAACGGAAAATACGCCTTTGCCGAAATCCCTATCAAAAGCGCTCCCGCCGCGAGAACGATGTTCCAGAAAGTGCCTATGAAAGCCGCGAACCATAGGTCCTCGCGCTTTCTGATCGACATAAAGCGGACGACGATGTGAGGATTTCCAGGAGAACCTAGGCCGATCCCGAGCCAGCCGATGATCGCCCCTGCTCCCGCGGCCCATGGATCAAAAAATGAGCCACCCGGTGCCCACGCAACTGCCGCCTGTGCAACCGTATTCCAGCCCCCGAAATTTACAATGGCGACGATCGGGAGCACGACCAGCGCGATAAGCATACAGAATGCCTGTATGACATCTGTCTTGCTGACAGCGACAAAACCACCGAGGATCGTGTATGTGAGAATGATCGCAGCAGTGAGAAATACGCCGGTCGTCTGATCGATTCCGAAACTGCTGAAGAACGCCTTGCCGCCTGCGACGAACTGCGCTGAAACATAAGCGACCATGAAAACCGCGATGATCAGAACGAGCAGCCCGCGCAGGTGCCCGTGCGGGTCGCCGAGCTTTGCGGCGAAGAAATCCGGGATCGTTATGCAGTCGTTCTCCTCCGTATATTCGCGAAGGCGCGGTGCGTAAAAAAAGAACATCAGGCATTCGACCGTGATGTACCCGACCGCTGCCCACATCGCGGTTATCCCGTTCGTGTAGGCGACTCCCACAAACCCCAAAAGAAGCCACGCACTTCTCCCGGAGGCAACCGCAGAAAGCGCGACGACCCAGCGGTTCAAGGACCTTCCGGCGAGAAAATAGCTGGAAACGCCCTCTGACGATGAACGTGCCGATAGCACGCCGATCAAAACGAGGGCGAGAAGATAGGCAATGAATCCTATTGCTGAGAGGTTCATCCAGAAGAAGATAGGAGTCGTTTCAACATTAGTATTTGGCCCTTGTGCTGTGCCTCGTGGTCGATCAGGTGATGGAGTATCCAGCGGAGGCTCTTCTCGATCTTCACGCCGTTCGAGCGCTCTTTAAGGAAGTACCTGTCGAGGTCGCTGTCAGTGAAGGCTGAGAGAAGATCACGGGTCTTTGCGGTTATTCCGTCTATCTCGGCGATGCATTCGGTTGCCGACATACCTTCCGGCTCATTCCCGTCATCCAGCACATCCCAGAACGTCGTCGCCTTCAGCTCGTCGTCGATCGGCCTGCCATTGACGACGCACTGGATCCACCACCACTCCGCCTCGCCGCAGTGAAGGATCAGTCCGGCGATCGTATGTGTTTCGGGCATAAGCCGGGCGTGCGCGACATCGTCAGGTAGATCTTTTACCGCGTCGCGAAGCTGGGCGCGCACCTCTTCCATTCCAGCGAGGTAGTAGCCGATGCCTGGCGCGACTCCTTCGGTCGGTTCGAGAGTTTCTTTTCCTCTGATCATAGACGGGAATGATTGTTCACGACGGGTCGCTTTGGCAAGTTTGGAAGGAACAGGATGGACAGGATGTTTAGGATTCGGCGAGTGTCAACGTAAGTATTCTCTGCTTGTGTGCTGAAAATAGAGGAAGGGACTTACCACAAAGCCCGCGGAGGTATTCGCAAAGACCTCAAAGGAAGATCCTGTCCGCTTCGTGTGTCTTCGTGCACCTTCGTGGTTAAGACCTCCAAAAAAACACCGCGAAGGAAACGAATTCCCTCACGGCATTGATCGTTTTCGCCCTTGCTCACGCGCGGGCTACTGACACAATTCAGTTCTATTCACGATTTACGATTGACGATCGACTCATCATTCTCGCCCTTGCTCACGAACGGGCTACTGACACTTTTCCCTACTATTCACGATTCACGATTCACGATTCACGACTCACTAAAAGTTATACCCATTCGCCTCGATCAACCCGTCCGCGATCCTTCTACGGGCCGCGATCGTGTTCACAGGCGACTGGTTCTTCGTGAAACGCTTAAGCGCCGCGAGCATCATTCGAAGATCGTCGCCCTCAGCGAAACCGGCGATCGTGTTCTTCGCAGTCGCCTCGACCCTCTGGATCGCATCGTTGCAGAACACCGCCGCCGCGTCGACATACTTCGAAGCCGCATCTTCACCATTCAGCTCTGCGATCTTCATCGCACGAAGGCAGGCTGTCTCCATCGAGTACGCGTCCATAATGATGTCCGCACAGCCGATCAGAATCTCCTGCTGGTCCTGAATGTCCTGCATATATTTCTGAGCGGCACTTCCGAGGACCATCAGCGCGATCTTTTTCGCATTCCTTGCGAGCTTTAGTTCGTTGACCAGGAGTCCCTCTTCGACCTCCAGTGAAAGCTGCGGGTTGAGGATTTCATCCTGAAGCGCCTTTGCAGCCTGAAGAAGAGCGATCTCGCCCTTCATCGCACGCTTCAGAAGCATTCCCGGAATCAGCATACGGTTGATCTCGTTCGTGCCCTCGAATATGCGGTTTATGCGCGAATCGCGGTATGCCTTTTCCGCCGGATATTCCGCCGAATAGCCATACCCGCCGTAGATCTGGACCATCTCGTCGACAACGAAATCGAGCGCCTCGGAGCAAGCGACCTTGTTGATCGAAGACTCGACCGCGTACTCTTCGATCGACTTCAGCTTCTTCGCATCGTCGGTGCCGTCTCCGATCAAAGCGTCGATCATTCCGACCGTCCGATACGTGATGCTTTCCGCGACCCAGGTCCTGACAGCCATTTCGGCTAGCTTCTGCTTTATCGCGCCAAAACTAGAGATGGACTTGCCGAACTGTTCCCGTTCGTTCGCGTACTTGACCGAATGATCCAACGCGAGCTTTGCGCCGCCCGTGACCGAGGCTCCGAGCTTGAACCGGCCTACATTAAGAATGTTCAGAGCGATCTTCGCTCCGTCGCCGACCTCGCCCAGCAGGTTTCCGGCCGGGATCTTTGCGTCAGAAAGAATGAGAGGAGTGGTTGATGACGATTTTATCCCCATCTTGTGTTCCTCGGCACCCGGATGGCAGTTCTCGCTTCTTGGTACGACAAACGCCGAGAACTTGTCTTTTTCGCCATCTACCTTTGCAAAGACGATGTAGACGTCCGCGAACCCACCGTTCGAGATCCACATCTTCTCGCCGTTTAAGATGTAATGCTCACCGTCGTCAGTGAGCTTCGCCGAACATTTCGCACCAAGCGCGTCCGAACCCGATCCGGCTTCAGAAAGACAGTAGGCAGTCACTATCTCACCTGAAACGATCTTCGGGATCCATTCTTTGCGGAGCTCCTCGGTGCCAAAATAAAGGATAGGAAGCAGGCCGATCGAGGTTTGAGCGCCAAAGGTGGTTCCGAATCCTCCGCCGCGGCCTATGTATTCGGCGATCACGGCGCCGGTCGTCTGGTCCAGTCCCATCCCGCCATACTCTTCCGGTATTGTCGCACCTAGAAGGCCAAGTTCTCCTGCCTGCGCAACCAATTGTCTTGCCACTTCCCAGGCGTGATTTTCCATCGCGTCGATCTGAGGTGTGACCTCGTTGTCAACGAAATCCCGGGTCGTCTCACCGATCATTCTGTGCTCTTCCGTGAAATCCTCCGGCGTGAAGATCTCGCCCTGCGTCTGTTCCTCGATCAGGAACGCTCCGCCCTTGATGTATTCCTTTTCCATTTGTGCTTCCATTTTTGAAAAATAACAGGGATACACAGGATAAAAAGGATGGGTTGTTCCGGAGTATCGACGACCCGGAATCAATTCCTTTCTACCTCATTAACTCTGCTATCCCTTTCATCCCCCTCTTACCTGTAAACTAAATTCTCTCCAAGATTCCTGCCGCGCCCATTCCGCCGCCGACGCACATCGTCACCATTCCGTATCTGGCGTCGCGGCGCTCCATCTCGCGAAGGATCGTCGCGGTCAGTTTCGCTCCGGTACATCCGAGCGGATGCCCAAGAGCGATCGCGCCTCCATTGACGTTGATCTTGTCGGGGTTGAGTTCGAGTAGTTTGATCACCGAAAGGGCCTGTGCGGCGAACGCTTCGTTCAGCTCGATCACTTCGATATCGTCGAGCTCGAGGCCCGCCAGTTTCAGAGCCTTCGGTATCGCGTAAACCGGTCCGACACCCATTTCTTCGGGCAGGCATCCTGCGGTCGCGTACGACACAAACCGGGCGAGAGGCTTCAGGCCCATTTCCTCTGCCTTCTCGGCCGACATAACAACCGCCGCAGCGGCGCCGTCTGACATCTGCGAAGAAGTTCCGGCAGTAACCGAACCCTTCGCGTGAAACACGGGCCGCAGTTTTGCGAGGCCCTCAAGCGACGTGTCACGCCGGACGCCCTCGTCCTCCTCGAAAACGACCTCCTTTCTACGTGCCCGGCCCTTTTCATCGAGCTCATCGACGAACACCGTCATCGGTACGATCTCGTCCTTGAAATGACCATTGTCGATCGCCGCCGCCGCCTTTTCGTGAGAACGCAGCGAGAACTCATCCTGCTCTTCGCGCGAGATCTCGTACTTGTTCGCCAGCGCTTCGGCGGTCAGGCCCATGTTCAGGTAATAGTCCGGATAATTGTCGACCAATTTCGGATTGGGCCTGACGACATTCCCGCCCATGGGGATCATCGACATCGTCTCAAGCCCGCCGGCGACGATAATGTCCGAAGCACCGGTCTTTATCCGGTCGGCCGCGAGAGCGATCGTCTGAAGGCCCGACGAGCAGTAACGGTTCACTGTCATTGCCGGCACCTCGACCGGAATACCGGCCTCGATTGCCGCTGTCCGCGCGACGTTCATTCCCTGTTCCGCTTCCGGGAATGCACAGCCCATTATCACGTCCTCGATCTGCGACGGCTCGAGTCCCTCGACCCGTTCCACGGCGCCCTTGATCGCAGTCGCCGCCATATCATCGGGGCGAGTGTTCCTAAGCGTGCCCTTCGGCGCTTTTCCCACAGCCGTCCGCACGGCCGATACGATTACTGCTTCTTTCATATGTCACGTCGGCCTGCGGCCGAATTTCTGTCGGCCTCTGGCCGAATTTCAGATTTCACGTCGGCCTGCGGCCGAGTTTCAAATTTCAAATTCCAGATCTCAGAGCAGTTGTCTTCTGTCTTCTGACTTCTGTCTTCTGTCTTCTGTCTTCTGACTTCTGACTTCTGACTTCTGTCTTCTGTCTTCTGTCTTCTGACTTCTGACTTCTGTCTTCTGTCTTCTGTCTTCTGTCTTCTGTCTTCTGTCTTCTGTCTTCTGTCCTCTGTCTTCTGTCTTCTGTCTTCTGACTTCTGACTTCTGACTTCTGACTTCTGACTTCTGACTTCTGTCTTCTGTCTTCTGTCTTCTGACTCCTGACTCCTCTTACCTCAGATCGCCAGTTCTACCTCTATCACTTCCAAAGAGCGTTTCAGATCGCTTGGTTCGATCTCGACCAGGAACCCGCGCTTTCCGCCGTTTATCCAGATCTTCTCAAGCCCGAATATGGTGCTTTCCGCAAAGACCGGCATTTCTCGCTTCATTCCAAATGGCGAGGTGCCGCCAAAAATGTATCCGGTCCACTTTTGAGCGTTTTGCTGAGAAGCCGGCGAAACGCTCTTTACACCCAGATGCCGGGCGAGATTCTTCTCAGACACCTCTTTGCCACCGTGCATAAGGACCGCGACCGGATCTCCTTCGGTGGTCTCAAATATCAGTGTCTTAATGACCGAGTGCTCGTCTAGCCCAAGTACTTCTGCAGAATGCGACGCGCCTCCTTTCTCGACGTACTCAAAGAGATGCGGTACGAATTCGATCTTATTAGCCCGAAGGAACCTGACCGCCTGAGTTACGGGCACTTTCATAGATTGGACCGCGGGCATCCCTGCCCGCTCCTCCGTTCCAGGTTTCAAGAACAAGAAAGCTTGCTGAAGACGTCCCTATTCTCGCCCTCCCTCACGGTCAGGCTTCTGACACAATTGACGATTCTCGATTTCCGATTCACAACCTGCTTACCTCTTACCGCTCACCGCTCACCGCTCACTTCCCCGTGCCTGAAACACGAGACGACGTGGTCGTTAACCATTCCCGTCGCCTGCATGAATGCGTAGCAGATCGTCGATCCCACGAAATTGAAACCGCGCTTCTTCAGGTCTTTGCTCATTGCGTCAGAGGTTTCGGTCGAAGCGGGGACATCGGAAAGCGACTTCCACTTGTTCACCTTCGGGCTACCTTCAACGAACGACCAGATGTACGGATCAAAGCCACCGAACTCATCCTGCACCTTAAGAAACGCGTTCGCGTTACGGACAGCCGAATTCACCTTCAGCCGATTTCGAACTATGCCCTCGTTATTAAGCAATTCAGCAACCTTCTTCTCGCCGTACTTCGAGACCTTCGCAGGGTCAAAACGGTCGAACGCCTTCCGGTAGCTGTCCCGCTTTCTAAGGATCGTGTCCCAGCTGAGTCCGGCCTGCGCACCTTCGAGTATCAGAAATTCGAACAGCCTGTTCTCATCATGGAGCGGCACGCCCCACTCTTCGTCGTGATATCTGACCGCAAGATCATTTGTCGCCCATTCACATCTCATTTGATCCCCGCGACCGATTTCCTTAGCGACGCGCATTCTTCAAGCGACAGTTCGCGCCAATCGATATCCAGCAACGCGCCTTCAAGCGCGTAGAGAAAATTAAGGCTCGGGTTGTGACCCATCGCCCTGACCTTGCAAAAGGCCTCGACCGAACCAATCTGCTCGAGGTCCGAAACCGATTCGACGCCGATTTCTACAAGCCACTTGAGCGAGACAGGTCCGATATTCCTTAGTTTTCCCTTTGATTGACTCACTACTGTTCGATCTTGAAAACCTTTACGAAGCATCCCACACCACCTTCAGCC
Source organism: Acidobacteriota bacterium (assembly GCA_003385635.1). Classification (GTDB taxonomy): domain Bacteria; phylum Acidobacteriota; class Blastocatellia; order Pyrinomonadales; family Pyrinomonadaceae; genus Aridibacter. The sequence goes on from QQUY01000001.1 coordinate 2,758,824, forward strand.
TCGCTGCTCTGGTATGCGCTCAGCGTGCCGGTGACGGTGACCTCTTTTCCCAGATCGACGACTTCCCCTGCGTTGTTTCGGATAACGATGTCCGTCCGCTCATAACCTCTTTCAAGCTCGTCCATCGTGTTCGCGCCGCTGCCGATCGCAACATCTGCGGTGAAACCTTTCTCTGCTCCGAGCTCCTTTTTCAGCTTGAATCCGCATTCCATCCGGCCGCTTGTGTTTGAGCAGAAAACGCCGCCGGCGTCATCGAGGAAGCCCTTCGTTTCAATACTCTTTTTGTCGTTCCCAAGGGAACAGACTTTGTCGTAATCGACGGGCTCACCAGAAACGTCGCAGCCGATGGCCAACATACAAAGTGCAAGAAGCGAAGCAGCGAACAAGATTCTCATAGTGAGCTCCTCCTGATCCTTGTGGATCAAATCTGGAAATCCGTACTCCCGGGAAATTTGGGAGCCTCCGCCACCCTTACCGCCTGGTTGAAATGTCTTCTTTCGTGAATTACGAGCACTTCAAATGCTGTACTCAGCTTTAAGGGCGCCTTGTCGCTAACCGGCGAGAACAGCGTTATCTTCTTTCTGTTCAGGTGGTCCGTCTGCCTGATAAGCGACAGCAGCTTCTCCTGCGACTCTGCAAAATCCTCAACGATTGTGTCTGGAACGTCGCTCTTGGCGGGCTGAAAAACACCGAATGTCTTGACCTTTCGCGTACTTTCCGGGTTCACGGCACGCTTGATCATGTAACCGACCAAACCCGACCAAAACGGGATCCGGCTCCACAGATTTGGCCGCAGATCGTCTCCGACCGCTTCTTCGATCTTCGTGAAGTATTCGCCGTTGGTGGTCACAAGGTGATCGATGCACTGTGCGATGCTCCACGAATCTGGGTCAGGCTTCCAGTTAAGCTGTTCGCCCGACAAGTGACCGAACGCCTCCCTGACGTCGTTTGTCACCTCGCACGCTCGCTCGATCAGTTTCTGGCTTGTCTCGGTCATAGTCTCAAAATGGAGTATCCTTCAAACCATTGACGACACGCCTGATGCCTTCTTTCATTCGAGCAACATGAAAATTCAGCAAGAGCCCTAAACGGCAATCAGACAGTCTTAAGTAAGTTAGTACTTGGGCTAAATGAACCTCGCTCGTTTTTTCTACTGCCTTAACCTCAATAACGAGCTTATTCACAACAAGCAGGTCTACTCGGTAGCCACATTCAAGATGTATGCTCTTGAAAACCAACGGCATCGGTTTCTCTTTCTCGACATAGAGTCCCCGTTCAGTCAACTCGTAACAAAGGCTTTCCTGGTACGACGATTCTAATAGACCTGGACCAAGTTCAGAATGAACACTGATCGCCGCACCGATGACAATTCGAGAGATTGAATTCTCGTCCATTTCAAATTCCTCCTAAGGTGAGATCAGAAGTTAATGGTTACTGCATTCTGGTTCTCCAGTCTGCAGAACTGAAATGACCTTTATTCAAAGAACTCCCACACTACCAACAAACGATCTGAGAACTACGACAATTACATTGGCTACTGCCGTCCGAGAGGTAGACAATTGCCAAAATTATCTATCAATTATTTACCGCGAAGATCGCCAAGGTTTTCGCTAAGGGCGCAAGAGAGTGTCTTAGCCATCGCGCTCTTAGCGAAATCCATTGCGTACTTCGCGGTAAAGCCCAATCGCCGAAGACTTCACAGCCTGAAAAAACTCGGATCTATCAACCCCAAAAGCTCTCTCGCCGAATCTCCCCGGCCGAATCTAATTGCGCAGGGGCTTGCCCGTTTTCAGCATATGCGCGATGCGCTGCTGTGTTTTTGGTTCTCCGCACAGACTGAGAAATGCTTCTCTCTCAAGGTCGATCAAATAGCTCTCCGACACACGGGTCTCGTGGTTCAGATCACCTCCGGCCATCACCTTTGCGAGCTTCTTGCCGATCACCTCATCGTGATCCGATATGAAGCCGCCGCGCTTCATCATATGCAGAGCCAGCTTCATCGCTGCCTGCGCAGACTCACCAAGGACAAGGATGTCTTTTCGTTCTACCGGTTTCACATATCCCGAGGCAGCAAGGTTCAGCACCTGCTGTTTAGCGTCTGCGATCAACCTGTCGCCGTTCATCGAGATCGTGTCCGAAGGTTTCAGAATTCCCCACGCTTTTGCCTCCTGAGCAGAAGTCGCGACCTTGCCCATACCGATCAGCTCGAAGGTATTCTTCAGGAACGCCAGCGGATCAGCGTCTGGAACGTCCGCTGCCGAATCCATCGTTCTCATCGTGAGTTCTTTTGTCCCGGCCCCCGCCGGAATGAGACCTACTCCGACTTCAACAAGCCCGATGTAAGTCTCGGCAGCCGCACGGACCGCATCTCCGTGCATCGTCACCTCGCAACCACCTCCGAGCGCGAGTCCGAACGGGGCCGTAACGACCGGCTTGGAAGAATACCTGATCCTCATCACCGCCTTCTGGAACTGAGCGATCATCAGGTTAATGTCGTCCCACTCTTCTTCCTGGGCAGCAAGCAGAAGGAGCATGATGTTTGCCCCCGCCGAGAAATTTCCGCCCTGGTTTCCGATGACCAGGCCTGCAAAATTCTCTTCGACCTCTTCTATCGCGGCGTTGATCATCTGCACCGTGTCGGCGCCGATCGAGTTCATTTTGGTATGGAACTCAAGGCAGGCGACGCCATCGCCGAGGTCGATCAACGAAGCACCCGAGTTCTTTTTGATCACGCCCTTCGAATCCTTGATCACCTGCAGATCGATAACGCCGTCGCGAGGCTCGATCCTCTTGTATTCCTGAGTCACAAGGTCGTACTGGAACGAGTTACCGTTATCGGACTTATAAAAGGTCTTCGCGCCATTCTCGAGCATCTTCTGGATGTTGTCCGGGACAGGCTGTTCTTCTTCCTTCATCCGCTCTACGGATTCTTCGACGCCGATCGCATCCCACGTCTCGAAGACGCCGATCTCCCATCCGAATCCCCACTTCATCGCGTTATCGACATCTCGGACGCTGTCTGCTATCTCGGGGATTCTGTTTGCGGCGTAGCGGAGCGTCCTTGAAGTTGTTCTCCAGAGAAACTCGCCCACACGGTCATCGCCCCAGACCAGTTTCTTAATGCGTTTGTCCCTGTCTTCTATCTGCTTTGCGGCCTCGAGCGACGGAAACTTCGATTTCTCCTGCGGTTTATACTCAAATGTCTCGAGGTCGAGCTCAAGAATTATGCGGTTACCCTCCTCGTCTCGTGACTTCTTATAGAATCCCCCGCCAGTCTTGTCGCCGAGGATCTTCTTCTCGAGCATTGTGTTTACGACATCGGGCAGCACGAAAGCCTCGCGGTCTTCATCGTTCGGGATGGTCGGATACAGGTTGTTGTTCACGTGTGCAAGCACATCTAGGCCTACCAGGTCTGAGGTCCTGAACGTGGCGCTCTTGGCGTGCCCTATCGCTTTACCCGTGATCTGATCGACCTCCGTCGGTGTGAATCCCATCCTGAGCATCTCGTGGATGGTGACCATCATTCCGAAAGTTCCGACCCGGTTTGCGATGAAGTTGGGTTCGTCCTTAGCAGCGACGACTCCCTTTCCGAGCCTCTGATCGAGAAATCCGAAAATCTGGCAAGAGATCTCAGGTTTGGTCCATTCGGTCGGAATGACCTCCACCAGCTTCATGTATCGCGGGGGGTTAAAGAAGTGAGTCCCGAGAAAGTGAGACTTAAATTCGTCAGAGAATGGTTCGGCGATCGCACAGATTGGAATTCCGCTCGTGTTCGAGGCGATAATGGAACCCGGCTTGCGGTGCTTTTCAACCTCGGCAAAAACCTTGTGCTTGATATCCAGCCGTTCGACGACCGCCTCGATCACGAGGTCGCACTCGCCGATCCTGTGCATATCGTCCTGGAAGTTCCCAAGCTCGATCAGGCCCGTATTCTTCGCCGCCATAAACGGAGCAGGTTTGAGCTTCTTCGCCGCTTCAAACATTTCCCGGACGATTCGGTTCCTTACCTCTTCCGATTCTGAAGTAAGTCCCTTCGCCTTTTCACCATCAGTGGCTTCGTCCGGCGCAATGTCCAGAAGAAGCGTGGGAATTCCCGCATTTGTCAGATGGGCTGCTATAGCAGCTCCCATCGTGCCCGCCCCAAGTACCGCCGCTTTTCCGATTCTCAACATGCTCGTTTGATCCCTTATGAATATGGTTAAAACAGAAAGCCAATGATACTGAATGAACATTCATTCAGCAAGACAGGAGTGCTCTTCCTAAGCGATCCGAAGATTTTTCTTGGTCGCGACGGAATCTTCTGATAGATTACGGGCGATAGAAACAGATCTTTGCCGGCCCGTGTTTCCGATTACTCCTCAGTTCGGAACTCATACTGTAACCGATCGACATGCCTTTATGTCTGAAGGAGATACGGGAGGCTGAATGAACTACAAGAAGATCACGCTGGCGTTGGTTGTGATAACGCTCGCGTTCTCAATGGGATTTGTTACCTACAAAGGCGCGGAGTTCTTAAAGAATTTCGTCCTCGGTACTGGGTCCGACTGCAGCCAGAAGGTGGACCCAAGGAATTGTGCGCGTCAGCAAGAGAACTCTTTACGCCGCGACCTCAATCGCCGCTGAGCGTAAGCGGCCTATCGAAATTCGTCAATGACCGCGATTCCGCGGCCTTCAAATCTGTCCATCTCGGTAAGGACCACAGGTGCTTCTCCGAGCCGAACTTTCCTTCCTACAAGTTTCTTCGGATCCAGTTTTCTCCCGGCTATCAACTCAAACATCTCGCCATATTTGTGCGCCTGCATCCCGTGACTCCCCAACAGCTCGATCTCGTTTGCGACAAAGTGATTTAAGGGGATCTCTGTGTCAGAGTGTTCAGATCCGAGCAATCCGACCTGGATGTGCTTCCCTCGCTTTCGAAGGCCGAGGATCGAGTTTTTCGCCACCTCAGGGTGTCCGATCGCGTCGATCGATACCTCCGGCCCTCCGTCGGTTAGATCTTTTAGTGCTTTGACTACCGACTCCCGTGCGCTGTTCACACAGGCGTCCGCCCCTAATTGTTCAGCGAGTTCGAGTTTATCTCCGGCGATATCTACCGCGACTACCCGCGCGCCTATCGCTTTCCCGATGAGGATCGCGGAAAGCCCGACGCCTCCACAGCCGAAGACCGAGACCCAGTCGCCCGGCTTTGTCATTCCTTGATGAACTATCGCCCTGAACGCTGTCATAAACCGGCATCCGAGGCTCGCCGCCGTAACCGGGTCGAGGCCCTCAGGAAGTGCGACGAGATTCTCTTCCGCGTATCTGATCTCGACAAACTCGGCGAAGGCTCCCCAATGAGTGAAACCGGGCTGGAACTGTTTGTCGCAAACCTGCTGATTGCCAGATTCGCACTGGCGACATTGCCCGCATCCGCAGACAAAAGGCACGGTCACCAGATCACCTACTTTCCAGCCCTCGATGCCCTTTCCCAGCTCTGCTATGCGGCCGGCGATCTCGTGCCCGGGCACGTGCGGCAGCGAGATGTCGGGATCGTCTCCCATCCATCCGTGCCAGTCGCTCCGGCAAATCCCGCAAGCGAGGACCTCCAAAACGACCGAGCCCTCCGGCGCCTCCGGATCAGAAACGGTCCGCACCTCGGGCACGGACCGGAATTCGTCGTAAATGACTGCTTTCATTTCCAGAGAATACTATGCACCGCGTGCTTGGGCTTTCTCGAACACACGCCTGACAATCGCCTCCACGTGTCTTTCATCCGTTCCGCAGCAGCCGCCGAGAACATTCAGATTTGGCAAAGCCGCGAGCAAACCGTCGTGGTCGCACGCGAGTTCCGACGGATCGCCTTCATCAAGAACCTCAGATTCGTCCAGTTCCTCGTGGCTCATCTTTGAGGCGTTGACCCTGGTTCCCTGGACCCGCTCCTGCCAGTCCGAGCCTTCCGAAAGCGCTTCGGCAAAATGTGTCGGATGCGCGCAGTTGATCATGTAGTAGGCCGGCCTGGCTTCAGCTTCGGCATCCACTCTCGCAATAGCATCGGCGAGCTTCGAACCGCTTGGAAGCCTGCCGTCAGTTTCTACTGTGAACGAGATCACACAGGGCAGGCCGGCTTCTGCGGCCGCATCCGCTATCCCGATCGCCTCGTTCTCGTAGGTCATCGTGATCGCTGTAACAAGGTCGGCACCCGCGGTCCGGAAGCTATTGATCTGTGCCTGGTGATATAGCTTCGCTTCCTCGGGATCCATCATTTCTCCGGCAACATAACCGTCGCCGCGAGGTCCGATGCATCCGCTGACGATCAACGGATTTCCGCTTTCTTCAAACTCCGGTCGCAGCTGTTTTAGCATTTCGACCGAGAATCTATGCAAACGATCCAGCTGCCCGGCTGAATACCCTAACTTCGTGGCCCAATCGGGATTTGCACGCCAGGTGACAGATTCGAGTATCAAAGGCGCATTTACCGATCTGGCGATCTTCATATACTCGTGGAAATACTTGTCGAGCGTTTCAAGTCCCTCTTTCTGTTCTAACAGTACAAACGCAGCGAATTCCGGCAGTTCAAGTTCCTCGTGGAAAACGAGCGTCGTTTCCAATCCGCCGTCTGTTACGAACATACGGTCGGAGTTGTGCGGTAAGACTCTTTCGATTGACATCTAATCCTCCTCGGGTCAGCCGTCCTGGCCGGCCCGGTGTATTATTTCTTATTAACCAAATTCATAATTGCCAAGCAGGCATTCTCCCTCGATCAGTTCTTCAGGCAATTTCTCGAAAACCCTGCGGAAATTCTTGACATTAAAGGGTTAAGTGCCGATAATGCGGTCTGCAAGACTTTCTCACGATCTAAGTCTTCGTCCTTCTGCCTCACAAAAGCAGAACCAAAACCAAACAGAATCGATCGCGGAACGCATCTGTTTCGCGGTTGCATCCGTTCGTCCAGGGACACCTTACAGCCCTTATGACGAAATTCAATCACAATGGAGGACAATAATGTTCAAAACTCTCACAACCCTCACCCTCACGCTACTACTTCTAACTGCAACGATCTGCGCCCAGTCAAACGGGGAGTCCAAAGCATTCAGACCAGCAAAATCACAGGTCACCGCCGCACAGCAGCAGCTTAAGGAAGGCGGGCGATACTCAGGACCCGTTGATGGCAGGTATAACGATGACTTTCGTGCCGCATTGAAGGCTTTTCAATCAGAGAACGGACTCGAAGCAAACGGAAAGCTGGATCAGGAAACACTCGAAAAGATGTCGATCGATCTGACGGACAGCCAGAAAGGCATAAAGCCGGCAAAATCGGGGCGCCGGGTTTTCCGGGTAAACAAAACCCAGATCGCGGAGGCGCAGTCCATCCTAAGTGGCTCGGGCAAATTCTCGGGCGAAGCAAGCGGCAGGTACAGCAAGGAACTTAGGGCAGCGATAAGGGAGTACCAATCAGAGGCGGGAATCCGGCGTACAGGTTCCCTGAATCGCGCGACTCTCGAAAAGATGGGGATCGAGCTTACCGAGGCTCAAAGCGCCATTCCTGTCGACCCGAAAGATCTTGAAGCCTCGAAACCACGGGGATCGCGCGGACCGGTGTTTCGCGCTCTCAAGGGCCAGATCACGGAAGTTCAGCAGATGCTTTCAAGGAAAGGACTTTATTCGGGAGAAGCCACGGGCAAGCTGAATCCGGAAACCCGTGCGGCTATCAAGCAATGGCAGTCCACAAATGACATCAAAACGACCGGGACACTCAACAAGGAAACACTTGTCGCGATGGGGATCGAATTGACGGACCGTCAGAAACAGATGTGATCGATGTTTCTCTTAGACTTCTCCCGGACAAAGGGGACATGTCCGGGAGTCTTTATTTCCTTCTAGCTCCCCTGTGGTTCCGCTCGAAAATGATCGCGAGCGAGATCTCTTTCTCTGCAAGGGATCTCAAGAGAACTTCCCTTTCACGCCCTTGTGCGCTGTCCAAAGATTCCCGGACCATCGCTATTTCCCGCATCAATTCCACCTCACCGGGGACAAACCTGTTCGCTTTAAGCAAGGAGTATCCAGCTCTGTACTCGGACGGCGTGTTGAAATACTCGGTTAGGTCGATCTTCTTTCCTGCGCCTTCGAGATTATCGAACTCTCCTCTCTCGATTGCTTCCTGGATCCTTTCTTCGGCAAGTTTCGTAAGGTCCATAAGTTTGATTCTTCCGGGTCCTGGAATAATATATCGGAAGTTCAGTTTTCATAGCCCGACATCGCGCTGCGGGGCCTTGCCGGCTCCCGTATACAATCCCCGATGGGTGAAACCAACATTTACGTGTATCTGACTCCTCTTGCGCTGGGGTTTATTGTGCTTGAGATGTTCTTCAGCTGGTACTACCGGAAAGGGTATATCAGCTTTCAGGAAGCTGTCGCCAATTTCGGAACGGCACTGGGGAATCAGACGATGAATGTACTTGTCGCTGCCGGTGTTTACGTGATCTACGGCTACCTTTGGGAAAACTTCAGGCTCTACTCCATCGAGTTGAATGCCCTCACGTTCATCTTTCTACTTTTAGGAGTAGATTTCATTTTCTACTGGGTACACAGATGGGGCCATGCGGTAAACATCATGTGGGCCGCGCACTCGCCTCATCATTCTGCGGAGGAAATGAACTTCTTCGTCGCATTGAGGGCAAGTGTCACACAGAGACTTACTTCGTTTCTCTTCTTCTGGCCTCTTACGCTGATCGGCTTTCACCCGGCACACATTTACATGATGGCAGGAATACACCTGTTCATCGCGTTCCTGCACCACACGGAGTTCATTCCAAAGCTTTGGAAGCCGATAGAGTTCGTCTTCACTACCCCGTCTCATCACCGCGTCCATCACGGAGTCAATTTCAGGTACCTCGACAAGAACTTTGGCGAGTTCCTGATCGTCTGGGACCGTCTTTTCGGCACGTTCGAGGAGGAAGAAGAAAAGGTCGTGTACGGTATCTACGACCATCCGAAGTCGTGGAACCCGATCTCCATCAATTTCCATTACTACCTGGTGCTCCTGAAGCTTGCGGTCGCAGCGCCCAACTGGTGGGACAAGGCAAGAATTTGGTTTATGCCTACTGGCTGGAGGCCGCGGGGACTCGAGGCTCCGCCCAAACTTGAGATCACTACCACCAACCAGATCAAATTCAGACCGACGATGTTCGCAATGTCAAAACCTTACCTCGCTGTTCAGGTCATTGCCGGGATCGTTCTTATGGTCGGGATCATCTCTGATCTTTTCAACTGGAGCCACGCGGTCAAATGGTTCGGTGCATTCCTGCTCTGGTGGCAGATCGTAAACTGGGCGGGGATCATGGAAGCAAAGAACTGGCTCTGGATCTCAGAGGTCTCTCGCGTCTCAACTACATTCGCGGCTTTCGTGCTACTCGCGGCTCCTGACGGGACCAACCAGATCGTGATCGGAGGAGCCGTCTTTGCCGCTGCCTGTGTGATCTGGACCCTTGCGTTCTTTCGCCCGAGGGCTTCCTCGCTCAGTTTCGCGTCGTTCAGGTGATCAGGACTATCGTTCGATGTCGATCTTTCGTATCCGCTCCGCGAGGTCGATTCTTCCCCACAATTCGGAAATGAACATCTTGAAGTCGGAGATCGAGATCCAGTACTTGTCCGGCACGGACTCGGAACCGTTGACGGGATGGACCACCGAAAACGCGAGAATGCCGCTGATCAGGTTTACGGGCACAAGCAGCGTTCCGCCGTTCTTTTCAAAACCCGCGTTTCGTGTGAAGCCGAATCCGTCCGGCATCCGACCCAGCCGAAGTGTCTGCGAAACGAGATGAATTACGATTTCTTTTGGCGTGTACTTGCGACGGGGATTCAGTGAAATGTCGCGGATCACGATCGGCAGGTCGACATACAGCGAATCAACCTTCGGAAAACTCAAGAATCTGATCAACTCCCAGTTCTCGTCGACAACTACCTTCAGTTCCGGCAAACGGGGGTCCCCGTTGCCGGAGATCTTTCTGACCGTCGCCCTCAAGGCCTCGCAGGCGCTAAGAAACGCCTCGGACGAGCGTCCCTGCTCATTGTGGTCGGCAGAATCCTTGACCAATTCCCCAACTGTCCATTCGTTTTTATCGACTCGCGGCATTTTCAAAGACCCTCATTATAACTCAGCGGATCTAAGCAGTTACCGGATAAGTCTTCATTCTGTATAATCTTCCGGCAAATGCGATTCGTCTTCACTCGGAGATTCTTTATCCTGTTCGCGCTCGGGCTGGTGCCGCTTTCGATCTCGTGGCAGATGCCGGTGATCAGGTACTTTGTCCTCGCCTTCGATGTCCTTCTGCTTCTAGGGGCTTTGCTCGATTTTCTGATCAGCCGGAATCCCGAGGGACTACACGTAAAGCGGACATTCGAGAAAAGGTTTGCCATTGGCGACCCGAACGACGTCAGATTGACGATCAAGAATGACACCGGCCGAACACTCGCCCTCTGGTTAAAGGATGAATACCCGCCCGAGATGCGGATCGGGGATGATCGGGAAACACAGTTCAGAATCGAGTCCGGCACCGAGGCGACCTTCACATACAGCATTACGCCGCCGAAGCGGGGCGCTTACGAGTTCGGAAACGCCGCAGTCAGATTTGAATCGCGTTTCGGCCTAGTGTGGTGCCAGGCGAAACTCGCGGAGCCCGAAGAAGTGAAGGTATATCCGAACCTTCGAAAAGCCCGAGAGCTTGAGCTCAAAGCGGTCGGCGCTAACAGTTTTCTCGCGATCCAGAGAAGAGCCGTTCGAAGGGGAGAAGGACGGGAATTCGAGTCAATGCGAGATTACGTCAGGGGCGACGAGCTAAGGCACATTTCGTGGACGACCACTGCAAGGCGGGCAAAGCTGACCACACGGCAATATCAGATCGAAAGGGACCAGACGATCATTATTGCTCTCGATGCGGGAAGACTTATGACAGGCAGGATTGGCGATGAGACCAAATTCGACACGGCGGTTCACGCAAGCCTTGCACTGATCTCTGCAGCCGCCCGCGGAGGAGACAACTGCGGGATCGCGGTCTTCGGCAGGAAGGTAAAGAAGTTTTTGCCTGCGAAAAAGAGTACGGGACACATCGACGCTATCCTCGAATCGCTTTACGACCTGCAGCCCGAGATGATCGAGCCTTCGTACTCAAGGGCATTTCAGTACATAGCTTCCAACTCGAAGAAACGATCATTCGTGATCATCCTCACCGATCTGATCGACAAAGAGAGTTCTGCTGAGCTTATCAATTCTCTCAAGCTCCTGAGGCCGACTCATCTCCCTTTGGTGGTGACGATTGGCGACCGCGATCTTAACTCGACCGTTAGCGAAGTTCCCGGGAATATCAAAGAGGTTTTCGTTCAGTCTGCGGCTGAAGAGATCATTTTCCAGAGAGACTCTGCACTCAGGCAGGTAGAAACGCACGGCGGCCTTGCGCTCGATGTAACGACCCAGACGCTCGCGCCGAGGCTGCTTGAGACCTACCTGAAGGTCAAGGAAAGGGGTCTCTTGTAAAGGCCGGACAGGAATCGAGTATATGAACATCTATCACTAGTGTCCGGTTAAAAATGTTTTTACAGCTGTAAGCTGTTGTTCTTGTGCCACTTACAGCGACGAATTGATTTTTCGATTTCAACTGGGGCATTTGGCGGATATTCTCGGCCGAATGAACCA